>NZ_MIGY01000002.1 GCF_002940665.1 Xanthomonas arboricola | reverse complement strand
GTCGGTTCCGCGCATGAAGGGGCATCCGTTGGGTCGTACCGAATAGTCTATCGAGGTGGGCGGTATTTCAGCAGCCTGCTAGAGGAGAACCTCGGGCACCCGGAGCCTAGAGGCTATGCGGGCACAACACCGGGGGATGCCCCACTGGCAGACATGTTGTAGCTCAACTTTTGGACTGCCGCAACTATGCGGCGTGCGCGCATAGGAAGAGCTGGCGACTACGCTCAGTGCGTTCTTGCGCTTTCGTCGGCACTGGTGATGGTCATCCGCAACGCCCCAAGCGAACGAGCGTGATCTCGAGTTGGGTGATCATTTCGATTTTCCACGTGGGCCAGCAATGCGCCTAACAACTCGTTGTCCTCTAGCGCTTCTGCCCCTGCAAGGAAAACAATCTCTGCCACCCGCTTGCGTCGTTTGCTCTCCTCGCGGCGCTTCATTTCCTTCGCTTTCACTGCATGACGCTGATTGGCTAAAAGCTCCTTCGCTTGAAGTTGAGCCAGTCGTTCCGTGGCGCGTTGAATTTGATCGTGATAGTGATTGGTGGTGGTCATGCGTTGCTCCGGTAGTCCTGCTTTGAGTGAACCAGGCAAAAGCGTCCCGTCAAGTTTCCAGCGGCTCCGAATTTTTCGTGTCGCCGAAACTGAAAAGATCTTAAAAACAAGAGCTTTTAAGAACAAGCAAGAGCGCACTGATGCAATGTCTGCGACATAGCGCGCGCCAGGTGCTACGCCCCCGGACCCCCAAGCGCTCCGCGCTTGCGCAAATCAAAAGCCACGGCATAAAGAGAGCAACCTCATCCGGAGCTCTGCATGGCCATCTACCACTCTCGCGTCAAAGTTTTTAGTCGTTCCCGCGGCGACTCTGCTGTGGCCGCAGCCGCTTATCGGGCTGGCCTGCTTCTTATCGATCACCTCACCGGCCAGCGCCACGACTACCGCCGCCGCGGTGGTGTCGTGGAGACCATCTGCCTGGTCCCCCAGGACGCGCCCGACTGGGCGTTGATCCCTGGGGAGCTCTGGCCGAAAGCCGAGGCGGCGGAGAACCGCAAGAACTCGGTGGTGGCCCGCGAGTTCGAGGTCGCCTTGCCCCACGAGCTCAATGACGAACAACGGTCCGATCTCGCTGTGGCCATTGGCCAAGCGCTGGTCGCCCGCTACGGGTTTGCTGTGCAAGCCAGCATCCACTCGCCGGGCTCCCGTGACGGCCTGAACCATCACGTCCACCTCCTCGCCACCACGCGGCGGTTGACCAGCGACGGCTTTGCCGAGAAGACGCGGGAGTTGGATGGCGGCGCGTCTGGGAAGATCGAGATCGAATGGGTTCGCCACACATTCGCCTCCACGATCAATGAGCACTTGGCCGCTGCCGGCATCGATGCTCGGGTCGACCACCGCCGCCTCGAAGTGCAGGCCGAAGATGCTCTGGCTCGCGGTGACTGGGCCGAAGCCATGGTGCTGTCCCGGCAGCCCACGAAACACATGGGCAAGACCGCCACGGCATTGGCTCGTAGGGGGGTGATGACCGACCGTGCCGCTGAGAACGAGCGCATCGTTCGAGAGAACGAGGAAGCCTTTGAACAGTTGCTCGCTCAAGCCGAGCAAGAGGGCAGGGCAGTTCCGGGCTCCAATGGTCATAGCCATAACCAGGCGCAGCGTGACCGTCGACGCCGGACTGGCTCCAGGAACGATCTCCCGACCTCTTTGCCTGGATTGGAAATCCACGGGCTTCGAGGCATGCGCCTGTCCGAAGCGCTTGGTTGGTCTGCAGAAGAGATGGAACCTCGACCAATGCGCTCCATCGGTGAGTTGGTCATGGAAGCGGCTCGTGACCTTGCAGAGATCCTCTCGACTCGGTCCGACCTGGTGTTGGTGGCAACCCAGCGACTGTTGCGGAACTGGACGGCGCAAACGGCGACGTTTGTCGACAACGCCGACCTTCGCCGAGGGCTTGATGGGCTGGTTGAACGACTGGGCCGCCTCAAGCGCAGCGCGGTGAAGTTCGCCCAACGAACCAGAGCCTTGGGGCGTGCCGAGAAGCTCTTCCACCTGGCTGAGCAAGCATGGGAGCAGTTCAACGGCGACCATCCTCGCCCCGATGGCGAGTGGTCCTCTCAAGAATGGGAAAAGCGACGAGGACGGCGGTTGGCCGTCCTGGAAAAGCGCACAGCCGAACTGGCGACAACCCGGGCAGCGGTCTCCGAGCAGCGGTGGAACGACGACGAGAACGAGATTGAGATCCGCGCCGCTCAGGTGGAGCAGTGGAGCGAGGCGATGCTTGCCAGTCCAGAGTTCGATTCCGTTTCTCGCTCTGTTGCGCCGATTAACGCTACTCCAGCTATGCCCAAGCCTTCGCCGATGCCAGTGTCAGTGCCAGCGCCGCAACCAACACGCCGCCGGCCGCGGCCCTGATGGATATCGAAAGCCCCGCAGATGCGGGGCTTTCTTCCTTGGGCCCTAGCGGCAGGCGCGAGGGCGAGGGCGCAAGTCTGCGCGTTCAATCCCAATGGGCTCCTTGGGGCGGGGGACATTGTCCTTGTCCTTCTTCTTGCGCGCCTCTCGCCACTCCTCAATGGAGGTAGGCATGGTCGGCACGACGCTGCGATCCACGGCCGCTCGTTTGACGAGGATGGGTTGAGAAGGTGCCATGGCTGACGCCTGGGTTTGACTGGCCGGCCCTGGCGCGCCGAGCCGTAGCAACTCTGCCGCCAAATCGAGCGCGTATTGGATGTCCTCGACTTGGTTCGGGGGAAGGCGTGTGGTGTGTTGCTGGAGGAGGTGGCCGAGCAGGCGGCTGGCGACTTGGATTTGCGTTTGGTGGTGCATGGGTGCTCCTGTGTTGGGTAAGCCCTCATCCAACCAAGAAACGGTGCTTACGCAAGAGCTCGCTTGTGGCTGCATTTCACAAATTTGAATACGCGAAGAAATTCGATGGCAGTTATGCCAATTGACGAATAGGAAAGACTTCAACTGGGTCGGCGTCGCCGATTTGTCGTTTGTAGAAGCACATGGTCCGCTGAGGCAACGGGAGTAATCGACCAACACGGCGACACGTGCTTCAAGCGGGCTGTTTGAGTTGCTCATGCCTGTGAGGTCCGAGTTTATGCAGACAGACAATGGCGTCAGCAACTTGCCGATGGCAAGCGGGCGCTAGCAATCGAGTCAGGCCCGGCGTTATGATCGAGGAAACATTGACAGGAAACCTGCCGAGCACGCTTTCTGCAACGGATTGAATGGGTTAATTCGGAGGTGATCCGATCCCACTCTCTCCGCCACTTGCTCATAAATCGTTGATTCAAATTGAGATAGGCGATTCTGGCCGAGTGGATAGCAGGAGGCATGCAGAGGAACCGCGCGCATGCGCATCCCGCATCATCGAGCCGCACCAAGACCGGCTGTTGGTCGTTTGGCCATCGTGTTCCCGTCGATCTCCAGGCAGTGCTTGATTGCCGGCTTATCAAATGTGCTCTTCAGGCGGCGAGCGGAATGCCGGGCGTGGGCTGGATCGCCTGCCCACTGGTGACTGCGCTTTGCAAGGGCCAGGCGGAACAGGCCTGTGCATCATCGAGCGTTGCCGTTTTTTGGCTTCGACGGAGCGTAAACAGCAGGTGGAGCACATTGGCTTCACCAGCCATAAAGCCAGGAACTTCATGAACGCGCCCGTCGAATACCGCCCCGATCTGGAAACGCCCAGCGTCAGTGAGCAGGAAACCATTCGTTCCCTGGAATCGCTGTTCGTCGACATGGCAATGACCGTGGCCGAAAAGGAAGGGCATGCGCACCGCGCGGTCCATGCGAAAGGGCAGGGCCTGTTCACCGCCAGACTCACCGTCTTCAACGATCTCCCCGAAGAGCTACGACAAGGCCTGTTCGCAGAGCCCGGGCAATACGCTGCCTACATCCGCCTGTCATCGCCACCTGCAGAGCAACTGAGCGATGCTGTCTCGACCCCGCGTGCCTTGGCGCTGAAGGTGTTGGGTGTGAGCGGTGAGCGCGTCGAGGGTGGGGACGAGAAGCACAGTCAGGATTTCTTGATGGTCAATGGCCCTTCGTTCACTACCCCGGGTCCCGATGGGTTTCTGCGTAATTTCCGCGTCCTCGCAACGACCACGGAAAAAGCGCCACGCGCCAAGGCAGCTCTTTCGAAAGTGCTCCGGGGGGTCGAGAACACCCTTGAAAAGATCGGCGGGGGAAGTGGCAGCATCAAGCAGATGGGCGGACAGCCGCAAATTCATCCGCTGGGCGAGACGTTTTTTTCGCAGGTGCCGTTCCTCTACGGGCGCTACATCGCCAAGTTCTCGCTTGCGCCGGTGTCCAGAAACCTCATTGAACTCGACGGTCAGGCAGTGGGCGACTCTCAGGATGCGCAGCGTGAGGCCGTTCATCACTCCATCAGCACCCTGGCCAGCCCGGCCGAGTGGGAGCTGCGCGTGCAGCTGTGTCGAGATGTGGAAAAGATGCCGCTTGAGGATGCGTCGGTAGAGTGGTCCGAATCCATCAGCCCCTTTGTGGCGGTAGCGCGCGTAGTCGTCGAACGTCAGGCCGGCTGGGACGGGGAGAAATCGCTGCAGTTGGAAGACCGTATCGCCTTCTCGCCGTGGCATGCTCTAGCCGCTCACCGGCCGCTGGGCGCGATCAACCGGGCGCGCCGTATCGTGATGGCAGCATCGCGCCGATTCCGCTCCGAGTTCAATCGCTGCCCGATCCACGAGCCAGCCGGCCTCTAGCAGTTCTCGCTGCGTGAGCGTGTAATGCAGTGCATATGCATCCGTGGGGCTGGAGCGCCCCCGGATCGCAGATGCCAGACGAAGGTTCTGATGAATCATCGAGCAACTGTGGCGACCAGTGTGGCATGCCAGGGCCACACCGCCCCGTTTGGAAAGGAGCGACAGACGGCATCCCCATGCACCCGTGTTGCTGATCGTGTCCAGCTGAATGCTCGACGCGTGCAGGTTGCTAGATAGAGACAGGGCCATCAAGAAACGCCGATCGTTGCCGCTAGGGACGCATACCCAACGCAAGCAGCAGAGGTCGCTATGTTTTTCTCCGACAGCCACAAGGTGGAAGCACTGACCAAAGCGGTTGATGCCACGTTGAAAGGTGGCAGTGCGCAATGGCCCAACAACGGGTCGGCTGTGCTTCTCAAGAAGATGGCCGAGCGCTTGTGTGCGGCTCAGCAGGAGCGTGATCTGGCCAGGGCCCAGGTGGAAGACGCGACGATCGCGTTGCGCCATCTGGAGGGCCGCTTCGAGCTGGTCGCCAGCGGTACGACCGACGGACTTTGGGATATTGGTGTGATTGCCGGAGATCCCAGTCATCCCGACAGCCCTGTGTGGTGGTCGCCTCAGATGCGTCGGCTGCTGGGCTTTGCTTCAGAACAGGATTTTCCCAATGTCCTGGACAGTTGGGTCGCGTGTCTGCACCCGGATGACAAGCAGCCGACGCTAGATGCCTTCGCGGCGCACCTTGCCGATCGCAGTGGTCGAACACCCTATGACGTCGAAAACCGCTTGCGTCTGAAGTCCGGCGAGTACCGCTGGTTCCGGGCTTTCGGCACCACCGAGCGCGATGCGCAGGGCGTGCCGCTGCGTGTGGCCGGTTCGCTCACCGACATCACCGAGCGCCGTGAGCGGGAGCAGTTCCTCGACATCACCCTGACGCGCTTCGAGCTCGGCTCACAGATGCTCAGCGATGGCTTGTGGGACATGAGCGTGATCGCGGGTGACCCGATCAATCCGAACAACGAGTTCTGGTGGTCGCAGCAGTTCCGCCACCTCCTTGGCTTCGAGTCCGAGCAGGAGTTCCCCAATGTGCTCGATAGCTGGGCGTCACGGCTTCACCCGGAAGACAAGGAGCGTTCTCTCAACGCATTCGCGGCGCATTTGAACGATCGCAGCGGCCGCACCAACTTCGATATCGAGTATCGCCTGCAGCTCAAGAACGGCCAGTACCGATGGTTCCGCGCGCGCGGTCTGACCAAGCGCGCGGCAGATGGCACGCCTTTGCGCGCAGTTGGAGCATTGATGGACGTGGAAGCCGGACGTCAGCTGGGCGAGGTGGCGAACACGCTCAGCACTGCGGCAGGCGATATCGTGCGCAGCAACGACGACCTGTCGCGGCGCACGGAACAGCAGGCGGCCGCCCTCGAAGAGACTGCAAGTTCCATGGAGGAGATGACCAGCATCGTTCGCAAGAACGCTGAGGGTGCGCGTCAGGCCAATTCCCTGGCGAGCAAGGCCGCAGAGACCGCCTTGCACGGCGGTGAGTTGGTCAATGGTGTCGTCAGCACCATGGCGGCGATCCAGGCGTCGTCGCGGAAGATCGGCGAAATCATTACCGTCATCGACGGCATCGCGTTTCAAACCAATATCCTTGCGCTGAATGCGGCCGTGGAAGCGGCACGGGCAGGCGAGCAGGGGCGTGGCTTTGCGGTCGTCGCTTCCGAGGTGCGCAGCCTCGCCCAGCGCTGCACCATGGCCGCCAAGGAGATTCGCGACCTGATCGCCGATTCGGGTGCCAAGGTGGGTCAGGGGGCGGAGCAGGTCAACGTGGCGGGCAAGGCCATGGAAGAGTTGCTTTCCTCGGTGAAGCAGGTCAACGACATCATGAGTGGCATCGCCGCGGCCAGTCACGAGCAGAGCGCTGGCATCGAGCAGATCAATCAAACCATCTCGCAGATGGATGCAGCGACGCAGCAGAATTCCGCTCTCGTTGACACCATGGCGTCGTCCGCCCGCGCACTTGAAGATCAGGCGAGCGCTCTGGTGGAGAGTGTTGCGAACAGTTCACGCAGCGTCGGTGGCAAGGCAAAGCTCGCATTGGCTGCTTGACGCATGCAACCACTGCGCTGGCCTGTTATTTGCTAATGCCAAGGGGCGGTGCACTGGAAACCAGAATGCCTTCAATCGCATTTTCCGCGGCCAGGCTGAAAAAGGCGCACGGCACGAGCCGATCAGCTGGAACGTTTCATGGAGCCGGTGTGGCGCCAATGCGTGCGCCGGTAGCGAATGAGGCTCTCTGGATTTTCCCATCGACCACCTCGTAGATGCACAGCATCTCAAGACGACTGATCCCGTCAGGAAAGCTGCGGGTGATGAGTTCCGAATCGACGACGATGTTGCCGACGACGGTCCGCGACAACAGCCGCGCATGCAGGTCCGGCTCTTGAAAGCGGGTGAGAAACCGCTCGCGAAGCATGGCATGCCCCTTGGCCAGCTGTGGTCCGTGCAAGGCGTAATGCTCGGCATCGTCAGCATAGGTCGCCAGCAACGCGTCGATATCCTTGACGTTGTAGGCGTCCAGCTGCGCTTGAACGATCGAGAGCACGTTAACGGTGGTCATGTCTGGGCAGTCTGCTCATGCAGGGGAGGGCAAGTCGCCATCGCACAGCATCTGCGGATGGCGGGCGAAGGATTTCCTGGCAGTTAGGTGCCCAAGCAAGTGGATCGTGGTGGGTGCCCGCTAGTACCAACCCAGATATAGCGTCGCAATGCCCCACGTATCGATCAACCCATGCGCCAGGATCATCGCCCGGAGGTTGCGTCCTGATCGCAGGTAGACGTAGCCAAACAACGCGCCGACGAGTCCGGTCAGCAGCACCCCCGAGATGCCTTGGGTAAGGTGCATCACGCCAAAGAGTGCTCCCCCTGCCACTGCCGCCATCACCTGTCCCCCACGATGGCGGCCCAGCAGGTGATCGAGGTGGTGCATCAAGAATGCGCGGAAGACCAGCTCTTCACCAAGCGCGGCGCTGAGCCAGGCGCCGCCTGCCAGGTGGGCGGCAGCGTTGAAGTTGCCAAGCAGAGCGCCGTAGCCGCTGTAGTCGGCCTTGGTCCCGGTTAGCGCGTCGATCAACGGCTGCATGACCGGGTTGACGAAGCCGACGACGAGCGCGAGCAGCAGCAGCGTCCAGCCGAACCAGGCGCGCAATGGCCGGTGTTGGAGCCCGCAGGCGCTCAACGAGCGCGTTTCGAGCCAAACCAATGCGATACCTACAATGCCAACAAGCGGCATACGCCAGGGAAACTGCATCCAGCGGTAATGCGCCAGCGCGAGGATGGCCGCGATCGCTGCGATTCGTGCCAAAGGATGTCCCATTGCAGAAAAGACCGGGCGGGGATGTGCGCTTGGGGAGCCTTGTTGAAACATGCTGGAAGAAGGATTGAGTAAGTTCTCGAACGGTAGCAACAGGAGCGACAAGCGTCCTGTGCCAGAGGGCATGGATTGCTGCGCGCACGAAGGCTGCGCGTACGAAGAGGAATGGAGGCAGGAGCTCCTTCAGGCTCTGGAGCATGATCCGGACGTCGTATCGGGCCCAGCCAAAGGCGACGCGTGCGGTCTAGCGTGCAGGTATGTTTTCAGGCGATGGTGCCATGTTGCAGAAGCTGCATTGGCTACCGGTGCCTGCTGACGTCTGTCAGGCAAACGCTGTGCTTGAAGCCGGCATCACTTGGTAGCTCGGCTGCGTTTGCGACGACTGGCACATAGCACCACCAACGGCATGTGGATCCGGATGCGCTAGGCGCTTCCCACGGCGTTTTGGAAAATTTGGGAGAGTTGAACGAGCAATGGATGACAACGGTGGTGGATGCGTTGAGCGACCTGCAGGCAGCAAGCGTCGTCGACAATGACCAAGCCCCATCGAGGCTGACACGTTTGAGCAGCTGGCAGCATGGACAGATCGAATGGAGCACTGCTTTGCCCCGGCGAGAGGGCAATCCTAGAATGCTCTGCTGCTGGCCTCGCGCTCGCGCTACATCGCCTCGGATCTGAAGTGGAAGCAATTATTTGATCAGCGGCCACCCTGAAAACTGAAGGTGAAGCGCATGTCGGCTACATAGGCCGCTGCTGAGTTTGCTGGTGCGGGCGTGGCAGCAAGCAACGTCAATTGGCCATCGGCAACAGGTATCGGAACGCCAAGGGTGAGATCGACCTGTTTGGACCAGCCGCCGCCGAGCACGGTCGCCCTGAGGATCAATCGGCCGGCCACCACACATTGCACATCGGATGGGCAACGGCTGTCTTCGATGACGTGGTCGGGGCGTACCCTGGGGCCATCGACCGCTGCGATTTCTCCCAGCCGCACCGGGCCTTCGATGGGCTGGCTGGTGACGGGGCCAGACGCCGCACACGCGGCAAGCGAGATGACAAAAAGCGTTGCAAGCACTGGCATGCGGAGGAAGCGGATACGTTCCATGGCGGTGGTCATGCTCGTGTGTAGTGGAGATGGTCGCTGATGTCCTCAGCGCGCTGCGCGGATGTAGCGATCACATCAGTATGATGCAGCGTCACGTTGCCAAGATGCGTTCGCACAGGTGTCAGCCATGCGCGAGAGCTGGCAGCGACAGGCGCGTCAATTGATCAATGCGCCCGGGAACGACAATGCATGACCATGGAACCGGGATTTTTTCGTGACCGAGCGCATCAGTGGCCGATCCACCTCGGCCCTGACTGCCGATGCGCTGCCGCCATCGGCTTCCACACCAACCGCGCAGGAATCCGGAGGCGGGCAGCGCAGGTTGGCATCACCGATCGCCCGAAGTCAGCCCTGGTCCGTCTCGCCGCGAGCAGATCGCGCTACCGGCCAGTCAGATCACCGACGCATTGACCTTGAACACCTCAACCGCCCGCGTCAGCTGGGTCGAATGCGCTTCCAGCGAACGTGCCGCCGTGCTCGCGGCTTCGACCAGGCTGACGTTCTGCTGGGTGGTTTCGTCCATCTGGGCGATGGTCAGGTTGACCTGCTCGATGCCGCCGGCCTGTTCCTGTGAGGCGGCGGAGATGTGGCCCATGATGTCGGTGACATGCTGGACGCTGGTGACGACTTCGCCCATGGTGGTGCCGGCCTTGTGCACCAGCGTTGCACCGTCGGCGACGCGCTGCACGGAGTCGTCGATCAGGCGTTTGATCTCCTTGGCGGCGTCCGATGAGCGGTGCGAAAGGGTGCGCACTTCCGAGGCGACCACGGCGAATCCGCGGCCCTGTTCGCCGGCGCGTGCGGCCTCGACGGCGGCATTGAGGGCCAGGATGTTGGTCTGGAAGGCGATGCCGTCGATGACCGAGATGATGTCGGCGATACGCCTGGACGAGGCCTCGATGCCGGACATCTGTTCGATGACCTGGCCAACCACGTCGCGTCCTTCCGAGGCGATGGCGGCGGCGCCCAGCGCAAGCTGATTGGCGCGGCCGGCATGCTCGGCATTCTGCTTGACGGTGGAGGTCAGCTCTTCCATCGAGGCGGCAGTTTCTTCCAGGCTGGCGGCCTGCTGTTCGCTGCGGCGGGACAGTTCCTGGTTGCCACTGGCGATGTCTTCGGCGGCAAAACCGATGCTGTTGGAGGTGGTCTGGATATGCGTGACGATGTCGGTCAGGAGATGCACGGTGCTGTTGGCATCGTCGCGCATGGAGGCGAACACGCCGTGGAAGTTGCCGCTCATGCGCACGGTCAGGTCGCCATCGGCAATGCAGCGCAGCAGGTCGGAGAACCTGGCCAGGTTGGTGTCGGAGGTGGCCATCATGGTGTTGAGGTTTTCCACCATCAGGCGGAAGTCGTGCTCGAATTTTTCCGGCTGGCCGCGCAGCGCGAAGTTGCCGGCGCACGCAGCCTGGGTGAGCTGCTGGATCTGCGCGTTGATGGCCTGCAGGTTCTGCTTCACCTGCTGCATGGTGGCGGTGATGGCGGCTTTTTCGCCGGGATATTGTTCGATTTCGGGAGCCAGGTCGCCGATCGCATAGCTGCCCATGACCTCGGTGATGCGCAGTTGGGTCTGCACATGCGCATGCACCAGTGTGTTGGTGTCCTGCACCATGTGCCCGTACTCGCCGGGGAACTGCCGGGCGTCGGTGCGATAGCTGATCTCGCCGGCATCGTGGCGGGCCGCCATGTTGCGCTGGGCGGAGATCACATCCTGCAGGCGGCGCTGCATCTGTTGCATGGCGCGCAGCAGCTGGCCGGATTCGTCCTTGCTGGTGGGCAGGTCCTGGCTGCGCAGATCGCCATCGTTGATGCGCTCTGCCAGCCGCAGCGACTGGCGCAAGGGCAGCACCACGCTGCGCGTCAGCAACAACGCAATGGTTGCGCCCAGCAGCAAGGCGATGATGGTGGAAACCACCATCAGCATGGCAAAGCCACGCGCGGTGGTCACCGCGTCTTTGGCGGCCGCGCGGTTCTTGGCTTCCTGCAGGTCGATGAACGCGTTGATGCTGGCCAGCCAGGCGACGAAGGCGGGGCGCGCTTGCTGCAGCAGGCGTTGTTCGGCATGCGGCTTGTCGGCGCCATCGCGGAATGCACGCACCTGCGCGATCAGCGGCATGGTGCGCTGTTCGACGGCCTTGATGCGTTGGAGGATGGCCTTTTCTTCGGCGTCCTTGGAGGCCGCGATCATGTCGTCCAGCGGCTGCGCCGAGCGGGTGTAGTCCGCGGCGAGCTTGTCGATCGATTGCTCTGCCGTGTGCCGCTCTGCCGGGTCGTCCAGCAGCACGACATCGCGCAGGGCGATCGCACGGTCGTGCACGCTGCCGCGGAAATTGATCGCGTAGCGTTGCTTGACGCTGTTGACTTCGTTGATGGCGGTGAGCTGCTGGTGGATGCTGCGCACGCGCTGGATGCCGACGACGGTGAGGATCACCATCAGGACAATGATCGCGAGGAAGCCGAGGGCCAGGCGCTGACCGATGCGCAGATTCGAAAGCAGTGGCATAGGGAGTTTGATCGGTGATCCGGCTAGCGGAAAAGCAGGAAGAGTCCCAGCAACAGCTGGGAGGCGATGCGCCCGGGACACCGATGGGGTCGGCAGCGTGACCGCTGCACGAAGGATGTCTCGACGTGTTCGTTAGCGGCCTGCGCCATCAGAAATGAAACCGCTCGCCACGGTGGGATTCATCTACGGTTGGCTTCGCACTGCCGCCAGGCCAGGGCGATCGAAGTCGCAAGCCGCCAAGCCCGGCCGCCTGGCAGTGCTGCAGCGCCGGTCGGCGTCGGCAACAGGCGGATCGGTCTTGGCGGGTCGCCGAGTCGTTGCGACGGCCGCTGCGAGGGGCTGCGGCCACTTGCGGGTGTCGATGTAGTACAGACACAGAGTGCCGCTACGTCAGCAGCGCCACCGATCTAGACCGCTTCAGTCATAGCGCGACAGATCCGGCGCCTTCATCGACGGCGTCATCAGCTTGGCGGCAATGTTCTGGATGCTGGGTTGGCTGGCGAATTTCAGTGCGCCGTGCAGCAGCTGGATGCCGAGGCGGCTATGCGGATTCATCAGGCGCGGGCCGATCTTCGGCACGCCCTGGCCTTGTTCCACCATCGGCCGCATGGCGTCGGCGTAGGCGGCAAAGGCCTGTTCCAGCGTCGCCGCGCGTGCGATCTCGTTGGCCAGCACGTAGCCGCCGGTGACCGCCAGGGTGGCGCCGATGCCGGCCAGCGGGGTTGCGCACCAGGCAGCGTCGCCGGTCAGCACGACGCGGTCAGCGTGCCAGCGCGGCATGCGCACCTGCCGCAAGGCATCGAAGTAGAAATCGTCGGTGGTGTCCATGCCGTCCAAAACCCGCGCAGCCTGCCAACCGGCGTCGGTGAAGCGTTCGCGCAGATAGGCCTTTTGGGTTGCCATGTCCCAGTCCTGCTCGCCCTCGGAAACCTTCTGCAGCGACAGCATGGCGCGCGTGGTGCCGTGCTGGTCCGGGCGCAGCGAGATGCTGCGCCCGCCGGTGGTGTGATACCAGCGCCATAGGCGGTCATCGTCGGCGGTGCGTGCGATGGTGAAGTAGGCAATGGTCAGATCCATCCAGCGCGGGTCGTTCTCGTCGGGGAACAGCATCTCGCGTGTGGCCGAGCCGACGCCTTCGGCGACGATGACGGCATCGAAGCGGTCGCGGCGTCCGCTGCGGAAGCGGACGGTGGCCGCATCGCCGTCGTCGTCGATGCCGGCGATGCGGTCGCCGAACCGATACTCGGCTTTCTGGCGGGCGGCATCGTAGATCAGGCGGGCGAGGTCGCCGCGCAGGATTTCCAGTTCTGCGGTCGGGCCATCGCCGTCGATGTCGTCGGTCTTGAAGGTCGCCACCGCATGGCCGTGTTCGTCGACCCAGGCGGTGCCTTCCTCGCCGGTGCCGTGCTCGAGTGCGGCCTGCTCCAGGTCCATTCGCTGCAGGACCTCGCGGCCGACGCCGCGCACGTCGATGTTCTGCCCGCCATCGCGAAACTGCGCGGCCTGCTCGACGACGCTGACGTCAAATCCCCGCTGGGCGAGCGCCCAAGCCACGGTGTTGCCGGCGACGCTTGCGCCGGTGATGAGGATGCGACGCGACATGACGGATCACCCGAGGAATAAATATCAGGCGTGATATTACATGTCCTGGTCGCGCTGCTCCAGATTGACGATCAGGCGCTGCATGAACGCGACAGTCTGCTGTGCTTCCTCGGGTGCGAAGTCCTTCAGCGCATCGGCATTCAGATCGATCAGTATCTGGCCGCCGATGGCGGCGATCTTGCGTCCGCGGGGTGTGAGCGAGACCACCGCAGCGCGGCGGTCCTGCGGCGTCGGCGAGCGCTTGACCAGCTCCAGGCCCTCCAGCTTGTCCAGCAGGGCCACCATTGCCGGCTGCTTGACTGCCGAGTCGATCACCAGGTCGCGTTGCAGCATCGGCCCTTTCCAGGACAACAGCATGACCGGCCCGATCAGGGCCAGCGACATGCCGTGCGGTCGCAGTTGCGCATCTACCAGACGATTGAAGACCCGTGCAGCATGGTTGGCCAAATACCCCGGTGCCACCGCAGCCAGAGGATGAATGAGTACGTCGCGATCCTGCATCTGCGTCACCGTGCCACGCCTTTCGGCCATCTTGCGATTTTATCCGGGCACGCGCACCACGGAACATCGCCTGCGCGCCACGGCGAGGGATCTGACGGGTGCCGCGCAGCAACGCGCGCCGTGGTGGGGCCTGCACGCAATCGGGACGCATCGTCACGTGAGTGTTGTAACTTAGGCGGGCGCTGCATGCCGTGCAGGGCGCCAACGGCGACGCCGGATGGCGTTGGTTGCAGGTCAGGCCGGCATGTCGGCCTATCCGGTCCTGCCAGTCGGCGATGCGCGGCGTTGGCCCTTTGAGTCTTGTTCAATGGTTCGGAAAAAATGCTTGTTTGTGTGATTGGTAAGCTGGCTGCGCACCGCGTTGCGTACCGCGCATACGACGACTGCCGCTGGACGGCAGCACGCCTGGGCGCCGCATGAGTGCGTCGTTTCCTTATGGCGAGAGCGCCATGGCGCAGGCCGTGCGCGCCTACGATTGGGCCGCAACGCCGCTGGGGCCGAGTGCGCAGTGGCCGTCGCCGCTGCGCAATGCTGTCAGCCTGATGCTCAGCTCGCCGGAAAGCATGTATGTGGTGTGGGGCGATGCGCTGACCTTTTTCTACAACGATGCCTATGCGCCGATCCTGGGGCCGCGGCAACCGCATGCGCTGGGCGCGCCGCTGCGGGAGTTGTGGGCCGATGCATGGGGGGCGGTGCGTGCGCCGATCGAAGCCGCGTTCGCGGGGCGCGCCTCGCGCTTCGAGGAGGTGCCGATCGGCATGAACCGCTATGGCACGCCGGAAGACACCTGGTGGACGTTCTCGTTCTCGCCGATCTATCTGGACGATGGGCGTGTGGGCGGCGCGTTCTGCGTCACCAACGAAGTCACCGACCGCAAGGTGGCGCAAAACCGTCTTGCCGATGAGCACGAGCGGCTGATCCGGTTGTTCGAGCAGGCGCCGATGTTCATGGCGTTCCTCAGCGGTCCGCAGCATCGGGTGGAGTTCGCCAACCCGTGCTATTCGCGCCTGATCGGGCACCGCGACGTGATCGGCAAGCCGCTGGCCGAAGCCTTGCCGGATATGGTCGAGCAGGGGCATCTGCACCGCCTGGACGAGGTGTATCAGTCCGGACGCGCCTATGCGGCCAATGCGCTCGCCTACAACGTGCAGGCCGAGCCCGGCGGCGCGGTGGAGCCGCGCCTGCTGGATCTGGTCTATCAGCCGATTGCCGGTGCCGACGGCACCGTTTCCGGCATCTTCGTGCAGGGCCTGGACATAACCGACCGCATCGGCCTGGAACGCGCGGTGCGCGAGGCGGAAGTGCGCAACCGGCAGATCCTGGACAGCGTGATGGACTACGCGATCATCGCAACCGATTTGCACGGCTTGGTGACGTCCTGGAACGAGGGTGCACAGCGCATTCTGGGATGGAGCGAGACTGAGATGCTGGGCCAGACGCTGGAGCGCACCTTTACCCCAGAGGATGTGGAGCGCCGGCAGATCCTGATCGAGGCAGCGGCGGCGCTGGAAAGCGGTAGCGGCATGGACGAGCGCTGGCACGTGCGCAAGTCCGGCCAGCGGTTCTGGGCGAACGGTTCGCTGATGGTGCTACGTGAAGAAACCGGCGCGGCTATCGGCTTTGTCAAGGTGTTGCGCGACCGTACCGCCGAGCGGCTGGCCAGCGAAGCCCTGCGCGCGAGCGAGCGCCGGCTGGATGCGCTGGTGCGTGCATCCTCGCAATCGATCTTTTCGGCCACCGCCGACTGGCGCGAGCTTCGCCAACTGGTTGGCGAGGGGGCGCTGAGCGATGCGCTCTCGGCAAGCTTGAACTGGCAGCAGGAGATGGTGCACCCGGACGATCGTGCGCGGCTGTCCGAAGCCATTGCGCATTCGATCATCAACAAGACCGGGCTGGATGTGGAGTATCGCGTGCTGGATGCCAATCAGCAGGTGGGGTGGACCCTGATGCGCGCGATCCCCTTGCTGGACGAGCGCGAGCAGATCGTGGAGTGGTTCGGCACCGCTGCCGACATCACCGACAAGCGGCTGGCCGAACAGCAGCTGCGTCAGTTGACCGAAACGCTGGAAGAGCGCGTGCGCGAACGCAGCGCGGCGCTGCTGCTGGCCGAGGAAAAGCTGCGCCAGAGTCAGAAGATGGAGGCGGTCGGTCAGCTGACCGGCGGGTTGGCGCACGACTTCAACAACCTGCTGACGGCGATCAGCGTCGGCCTGGAGCTGCTGCAGGCGCGAATCGAGCAGGGCAAGTACGATCGTCTGGAGCGCTATGTGGAGATGGCGCAATCCAGCGCCGCGCGCGCCACCGCGTTGACCCAGCGACTGCTGGCGTTTTCGCGCCGGCAGACCCTGGCGCCCACCGCGCTGGAGGTGCAGGCACTGGTGCAGGGCATGCATGACATCATCGCGCGCACGCTGGGCCCCTCGATTGCGTTGCGGCTGCGTCCTGCAACCGACGCCTGGAAAGTGCTGGTGGATGCGCCACAGCTGGAAAACGCGCTATTGAACCTGTGCATCAACGCGCGCGATGCGATGCCCGATGGCGGCGAGCTCACCATCGCTGTCGCCAACCGTTTGCTGGAGGCCGGCGCCGCTCAGCAGCTGGAGCTGCCGATCGGCGAGTACGTATGCCTGAGCGTGCAGGACACCGGCACCGGCATGAGCGCCGACGTGATGTCCAAGGTGTTCGAGCCGTTCTTCACCACCAAGCCGATCGGGCAGGGCACCGGTCTGGGGCTGTCGATGATCTACGGGTTCACCCGCCAGTCCGGCGGCCACGTGCGGATCGATTCGGAGGTGGGCGTCGGCACCACGATGGCGTTGTACCTGCCGCGCTTCAATGGCGTGCTGGCGCACGATGAGGTGGTGCCGGCGACCGAGCAACCGCTGCGCTCGGTGGCGCAGCGTTGCACGGTGCTGCTGGTGGAAGATGAAACCCCGATCCGCGTGCTGATGTCCGAGGTGCTGAGCGAAGCGGGTTACCGCGTCATCGAGACGGCAGAAGGTAGCGCGGCGGTGGAGCGCCTGCGCTCGCAGGAGACGATCGATCTGCTGGTGACCGACGTCGGGCTGACCGGCGGATTGAACGGGCGTCAGGTTGCCGACGCGGGGCGACAGCACCGACCGACGCTGCCGGTGCTGTTCGTCACCGGCTACGCGGCAACGGCGGCAGTGGGCGCGGGGCAGCTGGAGGAGGGCATGGAGGTGCTGACCAAGCCGTTTCTGGCGGTGGACCTGGAACGCCGCGTGGCGCAATTGCTGGAGCGCGGATCGCCCTGAAGCGTGCATGCAGGCGTGGCGACAACCCGGACGGCTTGCCTACAGCGCGGTTTGCACGATGCCCAACAGGTCGCGCAATGAAAACGGCTTGGTCAGCAGCCGCATGCCGGTATCCAGAAAATCCGCGCGCTTGGCGATGGAACCGGCGTAGCCGGTCATGAACACGACAGGCAAGGCGGGGTACAGGCGGCGCGCGTTGTCTGCCAGGTCGCGCCCGTTCATGCCAGGCAGGCAGATGTCCGAGAGCAGCAGATCGAACGGACGCGCATGGTTGAGCTGCTCCAGTGCCTGCTCGGCGTCGGAAGAAGCGGTGACCCGATAGCCCTCGTCACTCAGGATATCTGCGGTCAGCGCACGAATGGCATCGTCGTCTTCGACCAACAGGATACGGGCGCTGCATGATGCGTGATTCACCGCTGTCCTCGAGCGATCGCAACCATGCGATGCACTTCAGGTGCAACGCTAGGCCTGGGCGCGTGACGAACGTGTCGCAACCGGCATCAAGCGCGGCGCAGGTCACGGCACCATGGCGGTATCGCCAGCGCTCAAGCCGCGCCAAGCAATCTGATCCATTCAGTGGCGCGCAGCGGTCGATCACGCGCCCGTGATAAATTTAAGCCTATGGGAAATCTGAAGCCGATGATCGCAAACCGCATTACGACTGGTACGACAGGGCTTGACACCATTCTGCGCGGCGGCCTGCCGGCCAACCGCCTGTACTTGCTGGAGGGCCAGCCCGGCTCGGGCAAGACCACCATGGCACTGCAGTTCCTGCTCGATGGCGCTGCCAAGGACGAGAGTTGTCTGTACGTGACCTTGTCGGAGACCATCGACGAGCTCACCGAAGTGGCTGCGTCGCATGACTGGTCGTTGGATGCGCTGCATATCTTCGAGCTGGCATCGGCCGAAGCGTTCCTGGGCGATGGACGCCAGCAGTCCATTCTGCATCCGTGGGAAACGGAGCTGGATGGCACCATCAAGCTGATCCAGGCAGAGGTCGATCGGGTCAAGCCGACACGGGTGGTATTCGACTCGTTGTCCGAGTTGCGCCTGCTGGCACAGGACTCGCTGCGCTATCGGCGCCAGGTGCTGGCGCTCAAGCAGTTCTTTGCGCCGCGCAACATCACCTTGTTTCTGGTAGACGACCTCACCGGCGAGAACGGCCAACGCGATGCGCATCTGCACAGTCTGTGCCATGGGGTGATTTCGCTGGAACGCATGACGTTGGATTTCGGTGCGGCGCGTCGGCGCATGCAGGTGCAGAAACTGCGCGGCGTGGATTTCATCGCTGGCTACCACGACATCACCATCACCACCGGCGGCATGCGGATCTTTCCGCGCCTGATCGCCTCCGATCACCATGTGCCGTTCGTTGGCGATCTGGTGTCCAGTGGCGTGGAGCGTGTCGATGCGCTGTTGCACGGCGGGCCGCTGCGCGGTACCAGCACGCTGCTGACCGGGCCTGCCGGTTCCGGCAAGACCAACATCGCGCTGCAGTACGTGGCCGCCGCCTGCGAGCGCGGCGAGCATTGCTGCATCCTGGAGTTCGACGAGCGCACCGGTACCTTGCTGACGCGAGCCGAGAGCCTGGGCATGGACCTGCGCAAGTATCTGGACGCGGGTCTGCTGGAATTGCATCAGATGGATCCGGCCGAGCTGACCCCGGGCGAATTTGCCTGGGCGGTGCGCGCCAGTGTGGAACAGCGCGACTGCCGCGTGCTGGTGATCGATAGCCTCAACGGCTATCTCACCTCGATGCCGCAGGAAAAACAGCTGATGCTGCAGATGCACGAGTTGTTGTCGTACCTCAACCAGAGCGGTGTAACCACATTCCTGGTCAATCCGCAGCACGGCCTGGTCGGC
The DNA here is from genome assembly GCF_002940665.1 of Xanthomonas arboricola. Taxonomy (GTDB): domain Bacteria; phylum Pseudomonadota; class Gammaproteobacteria; order Xanthomonadales; family Xanthomonadaceae; genus Xanthomonas; species Xanthomonas arboricola_B. The sequence goes on along the minus strand of NZ_MIGY01000002.1, from coordinate 1,453,846 downwards.
ACGATGTCCACCGGCAACCTCAACATCTCCTACATGGCCGATACCGTCATCCTGTTCCGCTTCTTCGAAGCGCAAGGGCGCATCCGCAAGGCCTTGTCGGTGATCAAGAACCGCAGTGGCGCGCATGAGGATTCGATCCGCGAGTTGCGCATCGGGACGAGCGGTATCCACCTGAGCGAGCCGCTGGAGAAATTCCACGGCGTGCTGACCGGTACTCCGCATTTCGTTGGGGACGATACGCCGTTGCTGGATCGTCCACTTGACTACCTGTGATCCGGATGGATCCATCGTCCACATCATCGCGCCATTCGGCCGCGATGCGGAGAGCATTGCCGGGATCGTCGGTCAGCGCGGGCTGACGCGCCGGGTGTACGGCTCGCTGGTTGCGCTGGCGGACGACCTGCTCGATGCCTCTGGCGTGGTGGTGTTGACCGAAGAGGCGGTCGGCGGCGATCTGCAGCAGCTCTCGCACGTCCTGCAGAGTCAGGCCGCATGGTCGGATATTCCGTTCGTGCTGCTGCGTGCGCCGCGCGGCACTCATCGTGGGCGTCAGGCCACGCTGCCGCCGGAAGTCACCAACGTCATCGAGCTGGAACGGCCGCTGAGTTCGTCTTCATTGCTGAGCGCGATTTCCACCGCATTGCGATCGCGACAGAAGCAGTTCGTGATCCGCGACCAGATGGCGCAGTTGGCCGAAAACAAGGCGGCGTTGATGTCGAGCGAGGCCGAGCTGCGCCGCGTCACCGACGCACTGCCGGTGCTGATTGCCTTCATCGACAAGAACCTGGTGTACCGGTTTGCCAACCGGTCGTATGAAGACTGGATCGGCATCCCGCCTGCCGATGTGATAGGGCGTCCGTTGGTGGACGTGGTCGGACCTGCGGTGGTGCAGGAGCGTCGCGCCTGGATCGAAGCCGCACTGGCCGGGCAGGCATTGACGGTGGAGGCCAGCTGGCCGCACGCCGACGGGCGTCGGCGCGATGCGGAGATCCGCTATATGCCGCGCCTGGCTGCGGACGGCAAGGTGGACGGCTTTCATGTGTTTGCCACCGACATCACCGCGCGTGCGCTTGCGCTGGAGTCGATCCAGCAGCAAGCCAGCCTGCTCGAGGTCAAGGTGGCCGAGCGCACCGCCGAGCTGCAGCAGCAGATGCTGGCACGCGAGTCCAGCGAAGCGGCGTTGCGCCAGGCGCAGAAAATGGAAGCGGTGGGCCAGCTGACCGGCGGCATCGCACACGACTTCAACAACATGCTGACCGGGATCCTGTCGGCGCTGGACCTGGCGCGCCTGCGCATCGATCAAGGCCGCACCGAGGGGCTGGGCCGCTTTCTGGATGTGGCGTCGGCATCGGCCTTGCGCGCGGCCGCACTGACGCAGCGGCTGCTGGCGTTCTCGCGCCGGCAGTCGCTGGAAGCGCGGCATCTGCATCTGAACGATCTGGTGGTATCGCTGCAGGAACTGCTGGCGCGCACGCTGGGCGAATCGGTGCATCTGGAAACCGACCTGCAGGCCGACCTGCCGCAGGCGTATGTCGACGAAAACCAGCTGGAAAGCGCGCTGCTCAATCTGGCGATCAATGCCCGCGATGCGATGCCCGCTGGCGGGCAGTTGCGCATCGCCACCCGGCAGTTGCAGGTCGAAGGGCAGCCGCTGGAGCTCGGGCGCGGGGTGACGCTGGCACCGGGCAGTTACGCGGTGGTGTCGGTGACAGACAGCGGCGTCGGCATGCCGGCCGATGTGCTGGAGCGTGTGTTCGAACCGTTCTACACCACCAAGCCGATCGGGCAGGGCACCGGCCTGGGCATGTCGATGATCTACGGCTTCATGCAACAGTCCAACGGGCAGGTGTGGGTGGAGTCCGAGTTGGGGAAGGGCACCACGGTGAGCCTGTACCTGCCTGCCGGTCTCCATCCGCAAGCGCTGGCGCCGCAACCGCAAGCCGGCGCGGTGGTCGCCGGGCGCGGCCAGCAGGTGCTGGTGGTGGAAGACGACGAGCAGGTGCGGCTGCTGGTGACCGAACTGCTCAACGAGTTGGGTTATGAAGCCGATGTGGTGGCCGACGCCGATGCGGCGCTGCCGATCCTGGCCTCGCAACGGCGGATCGATCTGCTGGTGACCGATGTCGGCCTGCCCGGACTCAACGGGCGCCAGTTGGCAGAGATCGCGCGGCAGTCGCGGCGCGATCTGCCGGTGATCTTCATGACCGGCTATGCGGAAACCGCGCGCGATCGCGGCGAGTTTCTTGCCGAAGGCATGAGCATGATCGCCAAGCCGTTTACGCTGGGCGAGTTCAGCGGAAAGCTGCACGAGGTGCTGGGACCGTCGGCCTGATCGGATTGCGCGATCGATGGCGCCGGTCACCATCATGGCGCGGCCGCGATACCGTCACCGATCGGCCCGGAGCCGGTGCAGGGGGCCGGGACAGGTCGAACAACCCACAGGCATCCGTCCTGCGCAGGCAGGCGGATCTGCCGTCACTGCGGCACCGGCCGGAAGTCGCTCGATCCGCGCAGCACCGTGCGGTGGGCCGGAAACGGAGTCAAGCGACGCCGCGCGCTGTTCGGCCACTGAAATGCTGTAATCCCCCCCAGCGCCACCTCGGCAGGTGGCAAAGCCGCCTGGCCAGCCCCATCTGTTGCACATCACTCATTCCCCGGAGTCATCCGATGACGCCCATTTCCGTGCTCGACCTGGCGCCGGTCTGCGAAGGCAGCGACACCACCCACGCCTTCGCCAACATGCTCGATCTGGCCCAGCACGCCGAGCGCTGGGGCTACCAGCGTTACTGGCTGGCCGAGCACCACAACATGCCGGGCATCGCCAGCGCCGCCACCGCAGTGTTGATCGGCCATGTCGCCGGCGGCACGAAGACCATCCGCGTCGGCGCCGGCGGCATCATGCTGCCCAACCATGCGCCGCTGCAGGTGGCCGAACAGTTCGGCACGTTGGCCTCGTTGTATCCGCAGCGCATCGACCTGGGCCTGGGCCGCGCGCCCGGCACCGACCAGCCGACCGCGCGCGCCCTGCGCCGCTATTTCGACAGCGCCGACCATTTCCCGCAGGACGTGGCCGAGCTGTTGCGCTACTTCGCGCCGGTGGTGCCGGGGCAACTGGTGCAGGCGGTGCCGGGGGGCGGCCTCGACGTGCCGGTGTGGCTGCTGGGTTCCAGCCTGTTCAGTGCGCGGCTGGCCGCGGCGATGGGCTTGTCGTTCGCGTTCGCCTCGCATTTCGCGCCCGATGCGATGGACGAGGCGGTGGCGATCTACCGCCGCGAATTCCGCCCGTCCGCGCAGTTGGCCAGGCCGCATGTGATGCTGGCCCTGAATGTGGTGGCCGCGGAGACCGAAGCGCAGGCACGCCGCCTGTTCACCACCCAGCAGCAGAGCTTCGTCAACCTGCGTCGCGGCAAGCCCGGCAAGATTCCCGCGCCGGTCGACGACATCGACAGCTTCTGGCAGCCGCACGAGCGTGACGGTGTCGAGCGTGCGTTGGCGTGCACGGTACTGGGCGATGCCGGGCAGATCGCGCAGGGCGTGGCCAAGTTCATCGAGCGCCACACGCCGGACGAGCTGCTGTTCACCGCCAATATCTACGACCATGCTGCGCGTTTGCGTTCGTTCGAAATCGCCGCACTGGCTTGCCGCGAGCTGGACGTGAGCCCTGCGTGATTCACGTCGCTTTGCGCGGCGATCGGCTCAGATGCGTGCACCTCCATTGGGAACACCAGCATGCAATTTCAGGAACGCAGCGAGAGCATCAAGCAGTTGGCGGAATTGATCCGCGGCGTGGACATCGCGATGTTCACGACCGTGTCGGCCGACGGCAAGTTGGTGAGCCGGCCGTTGGGCACGCAGGAAGTCGAATTCGATGGCGACCTGTGGTTCGCCACCGCCGCCGACAGCCCGAAGGTGGCCGAAATCGCCGCCGACCCGCGCGTCAACGTGGCCTATGCCTCGGCCTCGAAGAACAGCTACGTGTCGGTTGCCGGTACCGCACGCCTGGTCGATGACCGCGCCAAGATCGAGCAGCTGTGGTCGCCGGCGATGAAGGTGTTTTTCCCGGGTGGCAAGGACGACCCGAACCTGCGTCTGATCCATGTGCGCGCCGAATCGGCCGAGTACTGGGATGGCCCGAGCGGGCTGCTGGGCAAGGCGCTGTATTTCGTGATGGCGGCCGTGACCGACGATACCGGCAGCCTGTCGGACAACCGCGTGGTCGATCTGAAGTAAGCGCGCTCCAGGTGCGCCGGTCGTCGCGCGCTCAGCGCCAGGCGGCCGGCCACCAACCGCGGATCAGCTCCAGCAACTGGTCCGAGGTGACGCCGAACACCGCCACCGAGATCAGCGCAGCGGCCCAGCCCACCAGCAGCAATGCGCCGTCGCGCTCGAGCAGGGCCAGCGCAAACAGCAGCAGGATCAGCCCGAAGATGTAATTGGTGAACGGAATCGGCAGCGTCAGCAAGATGCCGACCAGCACCAGCAGCACGCCGGTGAACATCTGCGCCGGAATCCGGTCCAGCATGCCGTGCAGGCGTGGCTTGAGCAGCCGGTCCAGGCGTTGCAGCGTCGGCGCAAGTCGCGCGACGAAACGCTGGCCGGTGCTGCGGCGCGGCCCGCGCTCACCGATGAAACGCGGCACCCACGGCTTGCGCAGGCAGCACACCATCTGCAATCCGATCAGCACCGTCAGCGGGCCGCTGATACCGCCAGCCACGCCAGGGATGGGAATGAACGACGGCAGGATCGCCAGGAACAGAAACACCCCGAACGCGCTCTGCTGCAGATCGGCCAGAATCTCGCGCACCCGCAGCACATGCTCCCGATCGCCCTCGCTGAAGGCCGCCAGCAGGCTGCGGATGCCTTCGTTGCGATAGCGCATCTGCGCGCCGTCCGCTCCATCCGATGGCGGTACGCCGTTATCCGACGATGTCATCGCTGCCCTCGTCGCCGACGCGGCTCAGCAGCAGCTTGTCCACGCGCGCGCCATCCAGATCGACGATCTCGATGCGCCAGCCAGCCCAATCGAAGAATTCGCCGGCCTGCGGGATGCGGCCGAAGTAGTAGATGCACAGGCCGGCGAGGGTGTGGTAGTCGCCTTCGTCGGCTTCCGGCAGTTCGGCGCCCAGCACCTCGCGCAGTTCTTCCACCGGCAGCGAGCCGTCGATCAACAGCGAGCCGTCGCCGCGCGTGACCACCAGCGCATCCTCGTCGGTGTTTTCCACCGCCTGCAAGCGGCCGACCACCGCGCCCATCAGGTCGCTGATGGTCACCAGCCCACGGATTTCGCCGTATTCGTCCACTACCAGCGCCATCGACTGCTGTTCTTCGCGGAAGATCTCCAGCAGCTTCATCGCATGCGTGGATTCGGACACGAACAAGGTGTCGCGCAGGGCCTGGAACAGATGCGCGCCGTGTCCGTCCATGCGCGTGACCAGCGACTTGACCTCCAGCACGCCGGCGATGTCCTGGTCGCTGCCGCGGTAGACCGGGTAGCGCGAGAATTCGTGTTCGCGCATCACCAGCAGATTGCGTTCGGGCTCGGCATTGGCATCCAGCCAGGCGATGCGGTTGCGCGGCGTCATCAGGCTGTCGGCGGTGCGGTCGCCCAGCCGCATCACGCGATTCATCATGTCGCGCTCGTGCGCATCGATCACGCCGGCCTCGTGGCTTTCGGCCACCAGCATGCGGATCTCCTCTTCGGTCACCGATGCCGATTCGTCCTTGCCCATGCCGAGCATGCGCAGCACCAGCCGGGTCGAGCGCGCCAGCACCCACACGCCGGGCGCGGCGATCTTGGCCAGCCAGGCCATCGGCACTGCGACCACCCCGGCGATGTCCTCGGAGTTGCGCAACGCCAGCCGCTTGGGCACCAGCTCGCCGAAGATCAGCGTCAGGAAGGTGATCAGGGCCACCGCCAGCGTGCTGCCGATCACCACCGAATACGGGCGCGGCTTGCCGACCAGTTCGAACGAGGCCGACAGTGCCGGGAACAGCCCCTGCAGCCAGCTGCTGATGGCCTCGCCGATCGCCTCGCCACCGAACACGCCGGTCAGGATGCCGATCAGGGTGATGCCGATCTGCACCGTGGACAGGAAGTTTTCCGGGCTTTCGGCCAGCGCAAGTGCGCGCGCGGCACGCTTGCTGGAGCCGGCCATCTGCTTCAGGCGGCTCTTGCGCGAGGTCATCAGGGACATTTCCGACATCGCGAAGAAGCCGTTCAACAAGATCAGCGCAATGACGATCAGAAACTCAACCACGGGCGTCTTCCCCGGTCAGTGAAGGGGAGGGCGGGCGAGCACTGGGTTGGCCGGCGCGCGCAACGGCGGGGCGGCAACGGGGGAATATAGGGTCGTCTTCCATAGGGTGCACCCGAAGGCGCGGGAGCATGTTAGCAAACCACAGGGTGGTTCGAACCGGGAAATGCCCATGTGAAGGCCGCTTGCGCGACCGAGATACCCAGACAGGTCATGGAACGGTCATAATTCGCGCTCGGCGTCCGTCTCTCCCTCGACGGCAGGAAGTTCTCCACCCATGTTCTCGTTGCAGACCATCTTCGGTTCCGGCAAGCAGTTCTATGCGCTTCTGAACGAAGCGGCGCAGGCCGCCTACGACAGCACCAAGGCCTTGCACGCCATGATGCGCACGTCCGACCGCCAACCCGCGCTGGACGCCTTCAAGCTGGCCCGCCTGCGCGAGCGCGCCGCCTCGGACAAGATCGGCCAGGCGCTGGTGGACAGCTTCATGACCCCGATCGAGCGCGAGGACATCGAAGCGCTGGGCTCGGCGCTGTACAAGATTCCCAAGCAGGTCGAGAAGTTTGCCGACCGGTACTCGCTGGCCACCAAGCATCTGGAGCACATCGACTTCGCCCCGCGCGCGGCGATGCTGGAACAGGCTGCCGTCGTGGTGGTGGAGATGGTGACCGACCTGCCGCAGATGAACATCGATCGCATGACCGCGCTCAACGACAAGCTGCGCATGCTGGAAAACGAAGCCGACCGGCTGATGCTCGAGCTGTATCGCGACATCTACTCCGGCCGCCTGGACACGCTGCAGATGTTCCTGCTCAAGGAATTCTTCGAGATTCTGGAAAAGGCCATCGACCGTTGCCGCGAGGCAGGGGTGGTGGTGTACCAGATCGTATTGAAGAACAGCTGAGGTCGCCGCGTGCTTACCCTAGTTCTGGTGGTGATCCTGGCGGCGTTGGTGTTCGAGTTCATCAACGGCTTCCACGACACCGCCAACTCCATCGCCACCGTGGTCGCCACCAAGGTACTGTCGCCGGGCTGGGCGGTGATGCTGGCGGCCGGCATGAACCTGATCGGCGCGCTCACCGGCACCGCGGTGGCGTTGACGATCGCCTCCGGCCTGCTCAACACCGACGTGGTGGAGGTCACCCCGCAGGTGATCCTGTGCGCGCTGCTGGGGGGCATCATTTGGAACCTGATCACCTGGTGGAAGGGCCTGCCCTCGTCGTCCTCGCACGCCTTGATCGGCGGGCTGTGCGGCGCCGGGCTGGCGGCCGCGCACAACAACTGGAATGCGTTGATCTGGTCGGAAAACATCGGCAACTGGGCCAAGAACAAGGGCCTGTTGTGGAAGGTGTTCGTGCCGATGATCACCTCGCCGATCGCCGGCTTCCTGCTCGGTATCGTGGTGATGCTGCTGCTGTGGGCTATCATCGCCGGCATGGCCCGACTGGGCGGGCCGATCGGGCGGCTGGCGCGGCCGCGCTGGGTCAATGCGTTCTTCGGCAAGGCGCAGATCGCCTCGGCCGCCTACATGGGCTATGCCCACGGCCACAACGACGCGCAGAAGACCATGGGCATCATCGCCATGACCCTGATCGGCGCGCAGTCGGCCGGCGCATTGGACGATCTGCCAAGCTGGCTGTCGTTCCTGCATCCGGGCACCGGCCTGGCCGCCGGCGCCGGCATTCCAATGTGGATCGTGCTGACCTGTGCGGTGGTGATGGCCGCCGGCACCGCCTCGGGCGGCTGGAAGATCATCAAGACGCTCGGCCACAAGATGGTCAAGCTGCATCCCATCCACGGCTTCGCCGCAGAAACCAGCTCGGCAACCGTGCTGACCGTGGCCGCGCACTTCGGCATGCCGGTGTCGACCACGCACAGCATCTCCACCGCGATCATGGGTGTGGGCTTCGCCAAGAACCCCCGCTCGCTGCGGCTGGGCGTGATCGAGCGCATCGTCTGGGCCTGGATCCTGACCATCCCGGCCGCGGGCGGGGTGGCGTATCTGATCCTGCGCTGCTTCGAATGGTTCGGCTGGACCTGAGCGATGTCGCGCTGCGGTCACCTCGGTCGGCGAGCATGCGTGCCAACGACGGAGTGCCCGGTCGCAGGCTGTCCCGTTCGACCCTGATGTGCCAACGCGTCCTGCCTGAGGAAACGCGCCGATGATGCTTGCGCTGGTGTGCGTGCTGTTCCTGCTGTCCTGGCTGCTCGGCCGCCGGCGCTGGCTGCGCAGTGCGCGCGCGCTGGCGGCAGCCACGCTGGCGTTGTTGCTGCTGGTGGGCTGCGGCCCGTTGGCGGGCTGGATGCTGCACGGGCTGCAGCAGACCGGCGTCAACGATTTCAACGACTGGCGCGCGCGTAACATGATCGTGCTGCTGGGCGCCGGCACGGTGCGGCCGGATGGCCCCGATGCCACCGCCGAGGCCAACATGTTCGCCTACGGCCGCATCGTCGAGTCGGCGCGGCTGTACCGGCAATGCCGTGCGCATGGCGGCGACTGCAAGATCGAGATCAGCGGCGGCGACGCGCGCGGGCTGGGTCTGTCCGAGGCGGTGGTGTATCGAAAGGTGCTGATCGGGCTGGGCATCGCGCAGGCCGACCTGATCATGGAGCCGTCCAGCATGAACACCTGGCAGAACGCGCAGTTCAGCCAGCCATTGCTGCGCCAGTACCGCCCCGAGCGGGTCGTGCTGGTGTCCTCGGCCACGCATCTGCGGCGTGCCGAGCTGTACTTCCGCCATTTCGGCATCGACGCCACGCCGGTGCGGTCGGACTGGTTGACCGCGTCCTGGGCGTGGTTGCCGCAGAGCTACAACTTCACCGTGGCCGATGTCGCCTTGCACGAGTACCTGGGCATTGCGCGCTATCGGGTTTACGGGTGGCTGGGGTGGAATGTGGAGGCTGTTCGGGCTGGCGCGTTGTGAATGGGGAATCGGGAATCGGGAATCGGGAATCGGGAATCGGGAATGGTGATTCGGGATTCGGGATTCGTAGCAGCTGGTGCGGCGCGTTCTGACGCGCGCGGCTGATTGATTCAGCGGCGCCTGTTGCCCCTTCGGATTGACGGGAGCAAGCCGGGTGCGCGGCGGTGGGGAAGCTCATTGCGCTGCTGGGTGGCGTCGCGGCCAGCTGCGTGTCTGCTCGCCGCTGCCTTGATGCATCGCCGGCCGCGTGTTCGGCCGGCGATGGCGGTGCTCAGCGTGTTTCGTACATCGTCCTGACGTCGTTGCGGAACGCGGCCTGGCTGTCGGTACGGTTGTAGAACATGTGGCCGCCGGGATATTCGCGGACCTGCACGCGCTTGGGGTCGCTGCCCATCGTCGGCATCTGGTCCACCGTCAGCACCGAGCCCATGAACGGGCAGGAGAGGTCGTTCCAGCCATGCGCGATCAACACGCGCAGCTTGGGGTCGATCGCCACCGACTGGCGCAGCTGGGTGACCGCACCCTTGCGCAGTTCGTCGTTCCAGTCCCATAGCTTGTTGACGTCGTAATTGAGCGCCTGATAACGCGCATCGACCTTCCAGCCGACCACACGGGTGACGAAGTCCACCATCGCGGTGGTGGTCGGCGCGATGATGCTGTCCAGCAGCGGGTCGTTGGCGCGCTGCTCCGGATCGTTGGGGAAAGGGTCGAACGCGGTCACGTTGGAATCGTAGCGGCTGCCCAGCTCGCCCTTGTCGCGGAACACCTCGCGCAGGTACGCCTGGGTGTCCAGTCGTCCGCCGGAGCGGCGCACATAGGTCGCGTCCAGTCCGGTCATGCGGGCGACCTGCTGCAGCATCGCTTCGGTCGCCTGCGGGTCGGTGCGGCCCTTCATCAGCGCCACCGCGTAGTCGCCGCAGGTGTAAGCGATCACCTGGCGCATCGCCGTGTCGCTGAGCTGGCCCTGGCGTTCCAGATGCGCGGCGGCGATCGAGGGCAGCGTCATCATCCAGGCCAGCGGCGACACATCGCTGTTGTCGTCCAGGGTGGGATTGAGATACGGCGACACCAGCACCACGCCGTTCATCGCCACGCCCAGCCGGGTCTGCAGGTACTGGGTGATGCGCGGACCGCGGAAGCCGCCGTAACTTTCGCCGACCAGGTACTTGCGCGCCTGCAGGCGGCGGTTCTTGAGCAACCAGTCGTAGACCACGCGCGAGAGATATTCCACGTCGGCCTGCGGGTTGTAGAACTGCTTCTTGGCCTCGTCGTCGCCGATCAGGGCGCGGCTGAAGCCGGTGCCGACCGGGTCGATGAACACCAGGTCGGTGAAGTCCAGCCAGGTGCCGGGGTTATCGCGCAATGCCGCCGGCGCGGAGGCGCTGTCGCCTTCGGCGCCGAAACCGACCACCTTGGGTCCGATCGCGCCCATGTTCAGATACACCGACGACGCACCGGGCCCGCCATTCAGCGCGAAGGTCACCGGGCGGTCCTTGCCATCGACGGTGTAGGCGGTGAACACCACCTCGCCGGTGGTCCTGCCCTGCGCATCGCGCACCGGCAGCGTACCGACGGTTGCGGTGTAACTCAGCGTGCGTGCGCCCACGCGGGTGCTTTGCCGCACGCTGGCATCGGCCGGCAGTGGCACGGGCTTGGCGGCCGCCGCAGACGCCTTCTTCTGCCCTCGGGAGAAGGTGCCCCGCAGGGGCGGATCAGGGGACGGGGCGAAGCCTCGTGCGATTACTTGCCCAATGGCTTCGCCCGTACCCTCACCCCAACCCCTCTCCCGACAGGAGAGGGGCTTAAAGCTTCCAGAGGTTCTTAAACCTCCAGCGACGCCAGGTCGCCCTTGGTCTCCAACCACTGCTTGCGGTCGCCGGCGCGCTTTTTCGCCAGCAACATGTCCATCAGCGAGCGGGTCTGTTCGCCATCGTCGATGGTCAGCTGCACCAGGCGACGCGTGTCCGGATGGATGGTCGATTCGCGCAGCTGCTGCGGATTCATCTCGCCCAGGCCCTTGAAGCGGGTGACGCTGACCTGGCCCTTGAGCTTCTCGCGCGCGATCTTGTCCAGCAGCGTGGTCTTTTCCTCCTCGTCTAGCGCATAGAACACCTGCTTGCCTACGTCCACGCGGAATAACGGCGGCATCGCCACGAACACATGGCCGGCCGCGACCAGCGCCGGGAAATGCTGCAGGAACAGCGCGGTCAGCAGGGTCGCGATATGCAGGCCGTCGGAATCGGCGTCGGCCAGGATCACCACCTTGCCGTAGCGCAGCCCGGTGATGTCGTCCTTGCCCGGGTCGCAGCCGATCGCGATCGCCAGGTTATGCACTTCCTCGGAGGCCAGTACGCTGCCCGATGCCACTTCCCAGGTATTGAGGATCTTGCCGCGCAGCGGCAGGATCGCCTGGAAGTCCTTGTCGCGCGCCTGCTTGGCCGAGCCGCCGGCCGAGTCGCCCTCGACCAGGAACAATTCGGTACGCGACAGATCCTGGCTGATGCAGTCGGCCAGCTTGCCGGGCAGGGCCGGGCCCTGGGTGACCTTCTTGCGGACGATCTGCTTTTCGGTCTTCAGGCGCGCACTGGCGCGGTCGATGGCGATCTGCGCGATCTTCTCGCCGATCTCAACGTTCTGATTCAGATACAGGCTGAAGGCATCGTGCGCGGCGCCTTCGATGAAGCCGGCGGCCTGGCGCGAGGACAGGCGTTCCTTGGTCTGCCCGGAGAACTGCGGGTCGGTCATCTTCAGGCTCAGCACGAAGGTGACCCGGTCCCACACGTCTTCCGGTGCCAGCTTGACCCCGCGCGGCAGCAGGTTGCGGAAGTCGCAGAACTCGCGCAGCGCATCGGTCAGCCCCGATCGCAGGCCGTTGACGTGGGTGCCGTGCTGCGCGGTCGGGATCAGGTTGACGTAGCTTTCCTGCACCAGCTCGCCTTCCGGCACCCAGGCCGCGGCCCAGTCGACGATTTCGGTATCTTTCTTCAGGCTGCCTGCAAACAGGTCGGCCGGCAGCATCTCGTGCTCGGCCATCTCGCCCTTGAGGTAATCGCGCAGGCCGTTCTCGAAGTACCAGCTGTCCTGCTCGCCGGTGGCCTCGTCGTGCAGCTTGACGGTCAGGCCGGGACACAGCACCGCCTTGGCGCGCAGCAGATGGCGCAGCGCGCGCACGTTGAACTTGGGCGTGTCGAAATACGTTGGATCGGCCCAGAAGCGCAGCCGCGTGCCCGTGTTCTTCTTGCCGACGGTGCCGACCACTTCCAGCTTGGAGGCGGCGTGGCCATCGCGGAACTCCATGCGGTGCTCGCTGCCTTCGCGTTTGATGAACAGCTCGACCTTGGTCGACAGCGCATTGACCACGCTCACGCCCACGCCATGCAGGCCGCCGGAGAAGGTGTAGTTGCGGTTGTTGAACTTGCCGCCGGCATGCAGCCGGGTCAGGATCAGCTCGACACCGGGAATCTTCTCTTCCGGGTGCATGTCCACCGGCATGCCGCGACCGTCGTCGGACACCTCGCAGCTGCCGTCCTTATACAGGGTCACTTCGACCTGCCTGGCGTGACCGGCCAGCGCCTCGTCGACCGAGTTGTCGATCACTTCCTGCGCCAGATGGTTCGGGCGCGCAGTGTCGGTATACATGCCAGGGCGGCGTTTGACCGGGTCCAGGCCCGACAGCACTTCAATATCGGCGGCGTTATAACGGGTGTTCATGCATCTCGTTGGCACGTGAAACGACGCGCAAGTGTGGGGGCTGAGGCGATTTTTTGCACGCGCCCGGCGTTCAGTGCAGGGCGGGGTGCGGATGGATACCCTGGCATTGGATTCGGAATCAAACGTCCCCACCTGAGGATGTCACCGAACCCGGAGGACACCATGAAGTTCAAGCACATCCTGATGCTCACCCTCGGTGCTGCCGCAGTGGCCGCGCTTCCTGCCCTGGCCCAGGCGGCTCCTCAGCAGAGCGGGCAGGACGCCGGCGCCAGTGCGCAGAAGGCCGACGACGCCAAGGCCAAGACCGAAGCCGAGCGCAAGGCCGAGCGCCGTGCTGCCGCAGCGGCGCACAAGCCCAAGGCCGACACTGCTCCGCGCGAGGAAGAGGAAGAAGAAAAGCCGGCGCGCTGATTCCATCTCGGGTCGGCAATACGCCACACGGACGCCCCGGCTTCGGCCGGGGCGTCTGCATTTGTGCGCCATGCACGGCGCGTTCTTTGCCGCTGTGGCGACATGATCGTCACGCAACCCTTGGGCATTCGCCCGTCACCCGCTAAACTATGGCTTTCCGGGAGGCTTCAAGCCCCATGACCCCCCTGATTTTTGTTACCGGCGGCGTGGTGTCCTCGCTAGGCAAGGGCATTGCCGCCGCTTCGCTTGCCTCCATTCTGGAAGCGCGTGGCCTGAAGGTCACGATGATGAAGCTGGATCCCTACATCAATGTGGATCCGGGCACGATGAGCCCGTTCCAGCATGGCGAGGTCTACGTCACCGACGACGGCGCCGAGACCGACCTGGATCTGGGTCACTACGAGCGTTACGTGCGCACGCGGTTGTCGCGCAAGAACTCGGTCACCACCGGCCGGATCTACGAGAACGTGATCCGCAAGGAGCGTCGCGGCGATTATCTGGGCGCCACCGTGCAGGTGATCCCGCACATCACCGACGAGATTCGCCGTTGCATCGACGAGGCTACCGCCGGGTTCGACGTGGCGCTGATCGAGATCGGCGGCACTGTCGGCGACATCGAGTCGCTGCCGTTCCTGGAAGCGATCCGCCAGGTACGCACCGAGCGTGGTGCCGAGAAGGCCATGTTCATGCACCTTACCCTGGTGCCGTACATCGCCGCCGCCGGTGAGTTGAAGACCAAGCCGACCCAGCACTCGGTCAAGGAGCTGCGCTCGATCGGTATCCAGCCGGACGTGCTGCTGTGCCGTTCCGAGCAGGCGGTGCCGGATTCGGAGCGCCGCAAGATCGCGTTGTTCACCAACGTTTCCGAGCGCGCGGTGATCAGCTGCCCCGACATCGATGTGCTGTACGGCATGCCGCTGGAGCTGCGTCGCCAGGGCCTGGACGAACTGGTCATCGATCAGTTCAAGCTGCGCGACAAGGTGGCTGCGCCCGACCTGTCCGAATGGGCTGCGGTGGTGGATGCGGTCAAGCATCCGCTGGACGAGGTCACCATTGCGGTGGTCGGCAAGTACGTCGATCACCAGGATGCCTACAAGTCGGTGGCCGAAGCGCTGCGGCACGGCGGCCTGCGCCAGCGCACCAAGGTCAACCTGAAGTGGCTGGAGGCGCAGGATCTGGAAGGGAGCGACATGGCGGCGCTGCAGGATATCGACGGCATTCTGGTGCCGGGCGGCTTCGGCGATCGTGGCTTCGAAGGCAAGGTGCTCACCTCCAAGTACGCCCGTGAGCACAAGGTGCCGTACTTCGGCATCTGCTACGGCATGCAGGCGGCGGTGGTGGACTATGCCCGCCACGTGGCCGATCTGGACGCAGCCAACAGCACCGAGAACGATCGCCAGTCGCCGCACCCGGTAATCGGCCTGATCACCGAATGGCGCACCGCCAGCGGCGAAGTCGAAAAGCGCGACGAGAAGTCCGACCTGGGCGGCACCATGCGGCTGGGCCTGCAGGAGCAGCGGCTCAAGCCGGGCACGCTGGTGCGCGAGGTGTACGGCAAGGACGTGGTCGCCGAGCGTCACCGTCACCGCTACGAGTTCAACAACCGCTACCGCACCCAGCTGGAGGACGCCGGCCTGGTGATCTCCGGCAAGTCGATGGACGACACGCTGGTGGAGATGGTCGAGCTGTCGCGCGATGCGCACCCGTGGTTTCTGGCCTGCCAGGCGCATCCGGAGTTCCTGTCCACCCCGCGCGATGGGCATCCACTGTTCATCGGCTTCGTGCGCGCTGCGCGCGAGAAGAAGGCGGGCGGAAAACTGCTGAAGGAAGCGCGTGCGTGAGGGTTTCCTTCTCCCCCCGGGAGAAGGTGGCGCGTAGCGCCGGATGAGGGGCGCCGCAACACAATGAGAGGTGGCAGCCATGATGAACGCGTCGCCACGCGTCAGCCAGGGCAAAACCATCGCACTTCAGCAGTGCTTCGCAACCGTACCCTCACCCCAACCCCTCTCCCGGCGGGAGAGGGGCTTTAATCAATAGGTGACCTGATGAAACTCTGTGACTTTGACGTTGGCCTGGATCAGCCGTTGTTCCTGATCGCCGGCCCCTGCGTGATCGAGTCGATGCAGTTGCAGCTCGACGTGGCCGGCAAGCTGAAGGAGATCACCGGCAAGCTGGGGATCAACTTCATCTTCAAGTCCAGCTTCGACAAGGCCAACCGCACCTCCGGCACCAGCTTCCGCGGCCCGGGCCTGGAAGAAGGCCTGAAGGTGCTGGAGGCGGTGAAACAGCAGATCGGCGTGCCGGTACTGACCGATGTGCACGAGTACACCCCGATGAACGAGGTCGCCGCCGTCGTCGACGTGCTGCAGACCCCGGCCTTCCTGGTGCGCCAGACCGACTTCATCAAGAACGTCTGCGCCGCCGGCAAGCCGGTCAACATCAAGAAGGGCCAGTTCCTGTCGCCGTGGGACATGAAGCCGGTGGTGGACAAGGCCAAGTCGACCGGCAACGCGCAGATCATGGTCTGCGAACGTGGCGCCTCGTTCGGGTACAACAATCTGGTCAGCGACATGCGCTCGCTGAGCGTCATGCGCGACACCGGTTGCCCGGTGGTGTTCGATGCCACCCATTCGGTGCAGTTGCCGGGCGGGCAGGGCAGCAGTTCCGGCGGTCAGCGCGAATTCGTGCCGGTGCTGGCGCGCGCGGCGGTAGCGGTGGGTATTTCCGGCCTGTTTGCCGAAACCCATCCGGACCCGTCCAAGGCCTTGTCGGACGGCCCCAACGCCTGGCCGCTGGACAAGATGGAGGCCCTGCTGGAGACGCTGCTGGCGCTGGACTCCATCACCAAGCGTCACGGCTTTCTCGAGCAAGGCGTCTGATCAGGCAAGGCAGTGGAGCGCGCGGTCCGTGCTGCGTGGTCCGTTGCCGCTGCAGGTGCGGATGCGCGGTGTGCCGGCTCCCACAGCGATGTCGCCTGCGACAGCGGAAGCTGACACGGCAGCAGCGGACTCCGTACCACCGGCCACGCGCCGCAGCGGCGTTCTGACGTATCGTCATCGCCAGGCCGCGCGATCACGCCATTTGGCAAGCCGCAGTCCTGCGGCGATAATCCGGCAGCTTGTTTCCGGTGTACTTCCCCCTTACTGGTAACCGATCGACCTATGACCACTATCGCCAAGATCCTCGCCCGCGAAATCCTCGACTCCCGCGGCAATCCCACGCTGGAGGCCGAAGTCACGCTGGACAACGGCTCGTTCGGCCGCGCTGCCGTGCCCTCGGGCGCCTCGACCGGCACCAAGGAAGCGGTGGAACTGCGCGATGGCGACAAGACCCGCTACCTGGGCAAGGGCGTGCTGCACGCGGTGCAGAACGTCAACGGCACCATCGCCGAGACGCTCAAGGGCCTCGACGCAGCCGACCAGCAGGGTCTGGACCGCCGCCTGATCGACCTGGACGGCACCGAGAACAAGGGCCGCCTGGGCGCGAACGCGCTGCTGGGTGTGTCGCTGGCCGCCGCGCATGCCGTGGCCGCCTCGCGCAAGCAGCCGCTGTGGCAGTACCTGTCCACCATCACCGAATCGGATGTGGCACTGCCGGTGCCGATGATGAACATCATCAACGGCGGCGCGCATGCCGACAACAATGTCGACTTCCAGGAGTTCATGGTGTTGCCGGTCGGCTGCAGCTCGTTCTCCGAAGCGCTGCGTGCCGGTACCGAAATCTTCCACGCGCTCAAGTCGGTGCTCAAGAGCCATGGCCTGAGCACGGCAGTGGGCGACGAAGGCGGCTTTGCGCCGGACTTCCGCAGCAATGTCGAAGCGCTGGACACCATCCTCGAAGCGATCGGCAAGGCGGGCTACACCGCGGGCGAAGACGTGCTGCTGGGCCTGGACGTGGCCTCCAGCGAGTTCTACGACAACGGCAAGTACAACCTGGTCGGCGAGAACAAGCGCCTGACCAGCGAACAGTTCGTCGATTTCCTGGCCGACTGGGTCGCGCAGTACCCGATCATCAGCATCGAAGACGGCCTGGCCGAGGACGACTGGGCCGGCTGGAAGCTGCTCACCGACCGCGTCGGCAAGAAGGTGCAGCTGGTCGGCGACGATCTGTTCGTCACCAACCCGAAGATCTTCAAGCAGGGCATCGACTCGGGCACCGCCAACGCGATCCTGATCAAGGTCAACCAGATCGGCACGCTGACCGAGACGCTGGAAGCCATCGCGATGGCGCATGCGGCCAACTATGCCTCGATCGTCTCGCACCGCTCGGGCGAAACCGAAGACACCACCATCGCCGACATCGCCGTGGCCACCACCGCCACGCAGATCAAGACCGGCTCGCTGTGCCGCAGCGATCGCGTCGCCAAGTACAACCAGTTGCTGCGCATCGAGCAGGCGCTGGGCTCCGGCGCGCGTTACGCCGGCCGCGACGCGTTCGTTTCGATCAAGCGATAAGCCGTGCGCAACTGGCGCTGGCTACTGCTGGTGCTGGCGGTGCTGCTGGCTTGGCTGCAGTACCGCTTCTGGTTCGGGCCTGGGAACTCCGGCGAAGTCATGATGCTGGAAGCCCAGGTCGCGCATCAGACACAGGACAACGAAGGTCTGCGCCAACGCAACCAGGCGTTGGCAGCAGAGGTGAAGGATTTGAAGGACGGCGAGGCGGCAATCGAAGAGCGCGCGCGCAGCGAGCTGGGCATGATCAAACCGGGCGAGACGTTCTATCGCGTGGTCGAGGATGCACCGCCGCTACCGCCCGCAGTGGCCGCGCCGTCCGCTGCCCCCGTCGAGCCTGACGCTCCGGCGGAACAGCCATGACCGGTTCGATCTGGGCGATCGTGCCGGCCGCCGGGCGCGGTACGCGCTTTGGTGGGCAGACCCCCAAGCAATATCTGGCCGCCGCCGGGCAACCGCTGATGGCCTACACGCTGGCGGCGCTTGCCGCGCATCCGGTGGTGGCCGGCATCGTGGTGGCCATCGTCCCCGACGATGCGGATTGGCCAGGCTGGACCTCGGTGCAGGGCAAGCCGGTGCTGACCTGCGTCGGCGGCGGGACACGTGCGGCATCGGTGCTGGCCGGATTGCTGGCCTTGCCCGAGAGCGTGCGTGCCGATGACTTCGTGCTGGTGCACGATGCCGCGCGGCCCAATCTCGCCTTGGCCGATCTGGAGCGCCTGCTGGAAATCGGCCGCGGCGATCCGGTCGGCGCGATCCTGGCTGCGCCGGTGCGCGACACGCTCAAGCGTGCCGGCGACGATGGCGGCATCGATGCCACCGAACCGCGCGAGCGGCTGTGGCGTGCGCTGACTCCGCAGCTGTTCCGTCGCCATCAACTGATCCGCGGCCTCACCGAGGCGTCGGCGGCCGGGGTGGACGTGACCGACGAGGCGATGGCGATGGAGCGGCTGGGATTGCGCCCGTTGCTGGTGGAAGGTGCCGAAGACAACTTCAAGGTGACCACGCCAACGGATCTGGCGCGCTTCGAATTCGAACTGGCGCGCCGCGGCGTGGCAGTGGATGCCTTGTCGCCTGCAACCGCTCTGCGCGCCGGGGCGGTCGTTGGCCGCAACGATGCGGTGTCCGCTGGCGCGCACCACGACGCCGACGCTCCCTAATCACCACGGATTCTCCATGTCTTTCAATTTTCGAATCGGTCAGGGCTACGACGTGCACGCGTTCGGTGCGGGCGATCACGTGATGCTGGGCGGCGTGCGCGTCGTGCATAGCCATGGCGTGCTTGCGCACAGCGATGGCGACGTGGTGTTGCATGCGCTGTGCGATGCGATGCTGGGCGCCCTGGCGCTGGGCGATATCGGCCAGCACTTTCCGCCGTCCGATGCGCGCTGGAAGGATGCCGACAGCGCGCAGTTCCTGCAGCATTGCGATCACTTGCTGCGCGAGCGCGGCTGGCGCGTCGGCAATGCCGACGTCACCGTGATCTGCGAGCGTCCCAAGATCGGCCCGCACGCGCTGGCGATGCGCGAACGTATCGCAGGCCTGCTGGCGATCGAACTCGATGCAGTCAGCGTCAAGGCCACCACCAGCGAAAAACTCGGCTTCACCGGCCGCAGCGAGGGCATCGCCGCGCAAGCGGCGGTCTTGCTCGGCAAGATCGCTGGCTGACTGCGGCTGACAAACGCCTGCGCTTACCGTCGGTGGTGCGACGTTGCCGGGCACGGCGATTGTCACGCATACCCTGCAGTGCCGAGCATGCCGTCTACACTGCCGGCCAGGTGTTGCAGCCGCTCCAGATCGCGGTTACCTGCGCCGAGCTCGTCTTGGCGTTGCACCGCGACACCACCGCGCCGAAGCATTCGGCACACAGCGCACGACCTGTCGGCGCGAAGGTAAACCACAGCATGAGCGACACCTTTGTTCTGCCGCGCGCGCATGGCGCTGCGGTCCTCGGCGCGGCGATGCGCAGCACGCCCGAAGATTTTCAGGTCGATGAGCTGCCGGCTTTCGAGCCCACCGGCGAGGGCGAGCACCTGTTGCTCACCATCCGCAAGCGCGGGCAGAACACCGCCTATATCGCGAAGAAACTCGCGCAGTGGGCCGGAATCGCCGAGATGGGCGTCAGCTACGCCGGGCTGAAGGACCGCCATGCGGTGACCACGCAGCGCTTCAGCGTGCATCTGCCCAAGCGCATCGCGCCGCAGCTTGCCACGCTCGACGACGATGAGATGCAGGTCATCGCCAGCACCTGGCACAACCGCAAGCTGCAACGCGGCGCACTGCTGGGCAATCGTTTCGGGTTGACGTTGCGCCAGGTGCAGGGCGAGCGCGCGGCGATCGAACAGCGTCTGCAGGCGATCGCCGCGCGCGGTATCCCCAACTGGTTTGGCGAACAGCGTTTCGGCCGCGATGGCGGCAACGTAGCGTCCGCGCTGGCGATGTTCGGTTATGTGTCCAATGCCGACGGCACCTTGTCAGCGGCGCCGGCATCCAGGCGGCGGCTGCGCAACGATCAACGCTCGATGCTGCTGTCGGCGGCGCGCTCGGCATTGTTCAATCGCGTGCTCACCGCACGCGTGGAGCAGGGCAGCTGGGATACCGCGCTGGATGGCGAGGCGTGGATGCTGGATGGCTCACGCAGCGTGTTCGGCCCGGAGCCGTTCAACGATGTACTGGCGGAGCGCCTGGCGCGCTTCGATATCCATCCCAGCGGGCCGTTGTGGGGCGCAGGCGAGCTGCGTTCGACCGACCAAGCTGCGGCGGTGGAGCAGGGCGCGTTGTCCGATCCGCAATCGGAAGCGCTGCGTCAAGGGCTGGAAGCTGCGGGCTTGAAGCAGGAGCGCCGTGCACTGCGCTTGCGTCCGCAGCAGCTGGAGTATCGCTGGCGGGATGCCGAAAGCCTGCAGATCGAATTCGCACTGCCGCCGGGCTGCTACGCCACCGCGGTGCTGTGGGAACTCGGCGAGGTCAGCGACGCCGGCCGTCTCAACGCCAACACGCGTCCCGACGCCTAGCCTGTTCGGCTGTCGTTGGCCACCCGGCACACACGTCACCGCCGTAGGAGCGGACCTGGCCGCGACAGGCCTGCCCATTGACGCATCCTTTGCGCAAGCGCATGCCTACATCGGCGACCCATTACCCAATCGGCCCTAACGCCGCGCCAGCAACACCAGCAACGCCCCGGTGCCACCTTGCGTGGCCGGCGCCGAATGGAACGCCAGCACGTCGTTGCGCTGACGCAGCAGACGATCCATCAGGTTTTTCAACACCGGCGCGCCAGTGTCCGACTGCAGCCCCTTGCCGTGGATGATGCGCACGCAGCCATGTTCGTGTGCATGTGCTTCGATCAGAAACTGCCGCAGCAGGGATTCGGCCTGCGCGGCGGTGGCGCCATGCAGATCCAGTTCGTCCTGGATCGAAAACTGACCACGCTTGAGTCGCTGAAACAATCGGGTGGGAAGATTCTCGCGCCGATAGCTGGCGGTATCGCCGGCCTCCAGCGGCGCACTGTCGCGCAGCAGACGCGCGAATTCGGTGTGCGCTTCCGCATCGTCGCGCTCGGCCATGCGTGCGCGCGGCTTGGGGCGCGGCTTGGCATTGGCCGGTGGGGCGACTTCACGAATCGGCTTGACCGCGCCGATCGCTGCGCGGAACAGCGCGCCGTCGTCTTCGTCTTCGGGATGGGACATGCTCACAGCGTAACGTGCCCAACCTCAGGTGCAAGCGAAGATCAAGCGCGAAGGGCGCGGACGCATCCGGTATCATGGCCCGGTTTTCCGAGGAGTCCCATGCGCGTACTGGTTAGCAACGACGACGGTGTCGACGCCCCCGGCATCCAGATTTTGGCCGAGGCGCTGCGCCATGCCGGTCATGAAGTGATGGTGGTCGCGCCCGACCGCGACCGCTCCGGCGCCAGCAATTCGCTGACGCTGGATGTGCCGATCCGCACCCGCCGCATCGACGCGCAGACCTGCGCAGTGGCCGGCACGCCGACCGACTGCGTGCATCTGGCGCTGACCGGCATGCTCGATTACGACCCGGATATCGTGGTCTCCGGCATCAACAACTCGGCCAATCTCGGCGACGACGTGATCTATTCGGGCACCGTGTCCGCCGCGATGGAAGGCCGTTTCCTCGGCCTGCCGGCGGTGGCGGTCTCGCTGGTGACGCACAATCACCAGGCGCATCACTACGAGACCGCCGCGCGCGCCGCGGTGGAGATCGTGGCGCGGCTGAAGGCCGATCCGCTGCCTGCCGACACCATCCTCAACGTCAACGTGCCGGACCTGGCTTGGTCGGATGTGCTTGGTTTCGAGGTCACCCGGCTGGGCAACCGCCACCGTTCCGAGCCCTGCGTGCCGCAGCGCGACCCGCGCGGCCGCACCGTGTACTGGATCGGCCCGGCCGGGCCGGAGCAGGACGCCGGCGCCGGCACCGACTTCCATGCCGTGCGCACCGGGCATATCTCGGTCACCCCCATCCATGTCGATCTGACCCGCTATCAGGCGTTGGAAACGGTGGCCGGCTGGGTGGGCGGCTTGACCGCCGCGCTGGATACACCGGCATGACGCCGAGGCTGCGTCTGCAACCGGAATCGGTCGGGATCGGCATGACCTCCCAGCGCGTGCGCGACCGGCTGGTCGAGCGCCTGCGCGAGGCCGGCATCCAGGACGAGGCCACGCTCAACGCGATGCGTACCGTGCCGCGCCATCTGTTCATCGACGAAGCGCTGGCCTCGCGCGCTTACGAAGACACGGCCTTGCCGATCGGCCACGGCCAGACCATTTCGCAGCCCTGGGTGGTCGCGCGCATGACCGAGGCGGTGCTGCAGGTCGGCCCGACCAAGGTGCTCGAAGTGGGCACCGGTTCCGGCTACCAGGGGGCCATCCTGGCCGCGCTGGGGCTGGAGGTGTACACGGTCGAGCGCATCGGCGATCTGCTGCGGCAGGCGCGCAAGCGCTTCCGGCACCTGGGCATGAACGTGCGCAGCAAGCACGACGATGGCCGCATCGGCTGGCCCGAACACGGCCCCTACGATGCCATTGTGGTCACCGCCGCCGCGCCGGCGCTGGTCGATGCGCTGGTCGACCAATTGGCGGTCGGCGGGCGGCTGGTCGCACCGGTCGGTGGTGCCTCGTCGCAGTCGCTGGTGCAACTTACGCGCAGTGCCGACGGCGCGATCGAACAGCAGGTTCTGGCGCCGGTCACGTTCGTCCCGCTGTTGTCGGGCATGCTGGATTGAATCCATGAGAGTTTCTCGATGAAGATCTTCGGGCCGTTGTACGACGTGGCCATCCGTTGGTCGCGTCATCGCCGCGCTCCGGCGCTACTGACCGGCCTCAGTTTCGTGGAGGGTTTCATCTTTCCGGTGCCGCCGGAGGTGATGCTGGCGCCGATGTCGCTGGCCGAACCCAGGCGCGCCTTGTGGTTCGCCACCCTGAGCCTGATCGGCTCGGTCTGCGGCGCGCTGGTCGGCTATCTGCTGGGCCATTTCGCCTTCGCCGCACTACAGCCGCTGATCGAATGGCTGGGCTGGAGTGCGAAGATCCAGGCGCAGATCGAGACGCTGCGCACGCTGGTCGCCGATTCGCCGTGGAAGGCCTTCTGGGCGCTGGTGCTGGTGGGCTTTACCCCAATCCCGTTGAAGATCTTTACCTGGGCCTCGGGCGTGGTCGGCGTGCCGATCCTGCCTTTCATCGCCAGCATGTTGGTCGGGCGCGGCAAGCGCGTGTATCTGGTGGCCGGCGCGATCCGGTTGGGTGGGGCGCGTGCCGAGGCCGCGTTGCATCGCTGGATCGAGCCGCTGGGCTGGGTGGCCATGGCCGTCTTGGCGGTGGGAGCGGGGTGGCTGGTGTGGAAGACAACCAACGGATGAGCAAGTTGCAGATGAATTCGGTATGTAAGACAGCGGTCCTGCTCGCACTTGCCGTCGGGCTGGGCGCCTGCAGCAGCGCCACGGTGACGCGTTCGCCTGGAGCCGGCGGCGGTTCGTCGTCCGCGCGTCCGTCCGCAGCACCGCGTCCGTCGGTGCCGCGCCCGGGTGCGACCGTCACCGTCCAACGCGGTGACACGCTGTACGCCATCTCGCGCCGCACCAACATCACCGCGCCGGATCTGGCAGCCTGGAATGGCCTGTCCTCACCGAACACTATCTACCCCGGCCAGACCCTCAAGCTCTACCCGCCCGGAGCCAGCAGACCGGGCGGCAGCACCTCTACCGCCGGTACGGTGGTTCCGCCGCGCCCGAGCGCTCCGATCGCAGCACCGGTCAGTAGCGGATTTCCGTGGCGCTGGCCGGCCGATGGCGTGGTGGTCGGCACCTTCGTCACCGGCGAGACCACCAAACAGGGCGTGGACATCGCCGGCGCCAGCGGGCAGGCGGTGCGTGCCGCGGCCGATGGCGTGGTGGTGTACTCCGGCGCCGGCCTGGTCGGCTACGGCGAGCTGATCATCATCAAGCACAACGACCAGTGGCTGTCCGCCTACGGGCACAATCGCAAGCGTCTGCTCAACGAAGGCCAGAGCGTCAAGGCCGGTCAGCAGATCGCCGAAATGGGGCGCAGCGGCGCTGCCCGCGACATGTTGCACTTCGAGATTCGCTACAACGGCAAGCCGGTGGATCCGCTGTTGTATCTGCCTAAGAAGTGATTGGGGATTGGGGATTTGGGATTCGCAACGGCAACGGCGCTGGGCTGATGGTGCCGCGTGGAAGATGCGTTCTAGCGGCCTGAAGATTGCTTGGGGTGTCGCTCCTGCTGTTGGCATGAGAGCGGCATCTGCTCGAGCCCGCAGTTGCGAATCCCCAATCCCGACTCCCTAATCCCGGCCTTCCAGAATCATCGCCAACGCCACCCGGCGGCCTTCGCTGGCCAGCACGTTGTAGGTGCGCGCCGCGGCCGCGTTGGTCATCGCTTCCAGGCCGATGCCGCGGGTCAGGCAGGCTGCCAGTACGTCCGTCTTCGGAAACTGCTGCCGCTCGCCGGTACCGAGCAGAATCACCGCCGGGGCAAGCGCCAGCACCGCGTCCATGTGCGCGACCTGGAGTTGCTCCAGGGCGGAGACCGGCCAGCCTTCCACCAGCTCGTCGGGCATCAGGATGAAACTGCGTTGCAGAATCTGGTCGTTCACCTTGGCATGGCGGCCATCGGCCGCGCGCAGCGCATAGGTGTAGTCGGGGTGTTCCTGGCTTAAAGGCATGTCGAACCTGTCGGGTCAGCCGCGCGGCAGCACGATCTGGCGCTTTTCCTTGCTGGGGCGGTACAGGATGGCGACGTGGCCGATCCGCTGCACCAGCGCGCTGCCGGTCTGCTCGGTCAGTTGGGCGATCATGGCGTCACGGGCCTGGCGATCCTCCGATGTCACCTTCACCTTGATCAGTTCGTGGCGCTCGAGCACGTCCTCGAGTTCGGCCAGAAATGCCGGCGTGACCCCTTTTCCGCCGGTCTGCAGCAGTGCCTTGAGATCGTGGGCCTGGCCGCGCAGGAAACGGTTCTGGGCGGAGGTGAGAACAATGGACATGCAGGATCAAAGGGCAGCAAAGGGTGTTCAGGGTATCATGGCGACCCGTACAGACCCCTTTGCCGATGCCTTCCCGTAGTAAAAGCAGCCAGCGCTGGCTCAAGGAACACTTCGCCGATCCGTTCGTCAAGAAGGCGCAGGCCGAAGGCATGCGTTCGCGCGCGGCCTACAAACTGGAAGAACTGCTCCAGCGCGACCGTCTGCTCAAGCCGGGCATGGTGGTGGTCGACCTGGGCGCCGCACCAGGCGGCTGGTCGCAACAAGTACGCAAGTCCATGGGCGACAGCGGCCGTGTCGTGGCGCTGGATATCCTGGAGATGCCGCCGCTTGCCGGCGTGGAGTTCCTTCATGGCGACTTCAGGGAGCAAACCGTCCTATCGGATTTCGAGGCGATGCTGGGCGATGTGCCGGTGGACCTTGTGCTGTCCGATATGGCCCCCAATAAGAGTGGCATGGATGCGGTCGACCAACCGCGGATGATGCACCTTGCGGAACTGGCGATGGAATTTGCCGACGCCCACCTCAAACCGGGCGGGGCGTTCCTGATCAAGCTGTTCCAGGGTGTCGGGTCCGACGACTACATTCGTGAGCTTCGCCGCCGCTATGACAAGGTGACGATTCGCAAACCGGCGGCCTCGCGCAAGCGCTCCCCGGAAGTTTATGCGCTCGGTCAGGGCAAGCGTGTCCAGATCAAGTAAGCTGCCAATGACCACCGTGTTTCAAGAATTGAAGAGTAGAGGGCACCGGAGCCAATGAGGATGAACGACTTGACCAAGAATCTGCTGCTGTGGGTGGTCGTCGCGGTTGTGCTGATGGTCGTCTTCCAGAGCTTCTCGCCGCGGATGGCGGGCGGTGTCGGCCCCGACTCGATTACCTACACCCAGTTCCTGAAGGAAGTGGACTCCGGACGCGTCAAATCGGTGGACTACACCGACGAGACCAACCTGGCGGTCAACGCGATCCGCTTCAAGCGTACCGACGGCAGCGAAGCCACCGTCTACGGTCCGCGCGACGACAAGCTGGTCGACGTGTTGTATAGCAAGAACATCGAGATGACCCGCCAGAAGCCCTCCACCGGGCCGGGCTTCTGGTCGTTGGTGCTCAACTTTCTGCCGGTCATCCTGATCATCGGCTTCTGGCTGTTCATCATGCGCCAGATGCAGGGCGGTGGCGGTGGCGCCAAGGGCGCGATGAGCTTCGGCAAGTCGCGCGCCAAGCTGCAGGGCGAGGATCAGGTCAAGATCACGTTTGCCGACGTTGCCGGTTGTGACGAGGCCAAGGAAGAGGTTGGCGAGCTGGTCGACTTCCTGCGCGACCCGACCAAGTTCACCAAGCTGGGCGGCAAGATTCCGCGCGGCGTGCTGATGGTCGGACCGCCCGGTACCGGTAAGACGCTGCTCGCCAAGGCGATCGCCGGCGAAGCCAAGGTGCCGTTCTTCAGCATTTCCGGCTCGGATTTCGTGGAAATGTTCGTCGGCGTGGGTGCCAGCCGTGTGCGCGACATGTTCGAGCAGGCCAAGAAGCATGCACCGTGCATCATCTTTATCGACGAAATCGATGCAGTGGGTCGTCATCGCGGCGCCGGGCTCGGCGGCGGGCATGACGAGCGCGAGCAGACCCTGAACCAGTTGCTGGTCGAAATGGACGGTTTCGAAGGCGGCGAAGGCGTGATCGTGATCGCTGCGACCAACCGCCCCGACGTGCTGGATCCGGCGTTGCTGCGTCCGGGTCGTTTCGATCGCCAGGTCGTGGTCGGCCTGCCGGACGTCAAGGGCCGCGAGCAGATCCTGCGCGTGCACATGCGCAAGCTGCCGTTGGCCGACGACGTGGTGCCGATGGTCATCGCACGCGGCACCCCGGGCTTCTCCGGTGCCGACCTGGCCAACCTGTGTAACGAGGCGGCGTTGTTTGCCGCGCGTGGCAGCGAGAAGGAAGTCCGCATGGACCATTTCGACCGTGCCCGCGACAAGATTCTCATGGGTGCCGAGCGCCGCTCGATGGCCATGAGCGAGGACGAGAAGACGCTCACCGCGTATCACGAGGCAGGCCATGCCATCGTCGGCCGCCTGGTGCCCGAGCACGACCCGGTCTACAAGGTCACGATCATTCCGCGCGGTCGCGCCCTGGGCGTGACGATGTATCTGCCGGAAGGCGATCGGTACTCGATGAATCGGGTGGCAATCGAATCCCAGCTCTGCTCGCTGTACGGCGGCCGCGTGGCGGAAGAGCTGATCTTCGGCGGCGACAAGGTCACCACCGGCGCGTCCAACGACATCGAGCGTGCGACCAAGATGGCGCGCAACATGGTCACCAAGTGGGGCCTGTCCGACGAGCTGGGCCCGGTGGCCTACGGCGAGGAGGAAGACGAGGTGTTCCTGGGGCGTTCGGTGACACAGCACAAGAACGTCTCCGACGAGACCGCGCGCATGATCGACGAAGTGGTGCGCTCGATCCTGGACAAGGCCTACAGCAAGACCAAAGCCATCCTCACAGAGAATCTGGACAAGCTGCATGCGATGTCGCAGCTGCTGCTGCAGTACGAGACCATCGACGTGCCGCAGATCGATGCCATCATGGAAGGTCGCGAGCCGCCGCCGCCGGCGGGTTGGGGCAAGTCCGACAAGGACGGCGGCAACAACAACGACAAGGGCAGCCCGCGTCCGTTGCCGCCGATTGCCGGGCCGGCCGAGCAGCTGTAACGCCGCGCATCGCCCAGCTGCAGGCGCATTCATCAAGGCCGGGAAGCGATTCCCGGCCTTGATGCGTTGTAGGGCCGCATCGCCCGGTCAGCGCTTACCGCAACCATCCAAGGAGACACCACCGATGTTCGACACCGCCCTCAAGCTGGATTGCGCCGGTCGCGTGCTGCGACTGGACGCGCCGCAGGTGATGGGGATCGTCAATGTCACGCCGGACTCGTTTTCCGACGGCGGCCAGCACGCCAGCTGCGAGGCCGCCATCGCGCATGGCCTGGGTCTGGTCGAGCAGGGCGCTGCGGTGCTGGATATCGGTGGCGAATCCACCCGTCCCGGCGCCACGCCGGTGTCGCTGGAGGAAGAACTGCAGCGCGTGATCCCGGTGATCCAGGCATTGGCGCAGCAGACCACTGTGCCGATCAGTGTGGACACCTTCAAGCCGGAAGTGATGCGCGCGGCGGTTGCGGCCGGCGCCGGCATGATCAACGACGTGCATGCGCTGCGCTCGCCGGGTGCGCTGGATGCTGCGGCCGAATTGCGGGTGCCGGTGGTGTTGATGCATGCACGCAGCGCGCCGCATGCGATGCAGGACGCGCCGCACTACGACGACGTGGTGGCCGAGGTGCATCGCTTCCTCGCCGAGCGCATCTTCGCGGCCGAAATGGCCGGGATCGACAAGCGCCGGTTGATCCTCGACCCGGGTTTCGGCTTCGACAAGACCACTACGCACAATCTGACCGTGCTGGCGCAGTTGCAGCGCCTGCAGGAGTTCGGCCTGCCGATCCTGGCGGGGCTGTCGCGCAAGCGCAGCATCGGTGAGCTGACTGGGCGCCAGGTCGCCGCAGAGCGCGTATACGGCTCTGTCGCCGCGCATCTGCTCGCCGCCCAGCACGGCGCGATGCTGCTGCGCGCGCACGATGTGGCCGCCACCGTGGATGCTCTGAAGGTGTGGAACGCGATGGCGGCGATTCCGCTGCCGCGCGTGAACGCGCCTGCGGCACCGAGCGTTCGTTGGCCGGACGAGGACTGATGCCGGCCGACCGCCGCCCGCTGGCGATCGCACTGATGGGCCCCACCGCCAGCGGCAAGACCGCGCTGGCACTGGACGCCGCGCAGCGCTGGAACGGCGAGATCGTCAGCGTCGATTCGGCGCTGGTGTACCGCGGCTTGGACATCGGTGCGGCTAAGCCGGATGCCGCGATGCGCGCGGCGGTGCCACACCACCTGATCGATCTGCGCGATCCCTGGCAGATCTACTCGGCGGCGGAATTTGCCAGCGATGCGCGGCAGGCGATCGAGCAGATCGTGGCGCGCGGCAAGCTGCCGATTCTGGCCGGCGGCACCGGGCTGTACTTCCGCGCCTTGCTGGAGGGGCTGTCGCAGTTGCCCGAGGCCGACCCGGCGGTGCGCTCGGCAATCGCAGCCGAAGCCGGGCAGCTTGGCTGGGCCCGGATGCACGCAAAACTGGCGGACGTCGACCCTGTTGCGGCGGCGCGCATCCATACCACCGATCCGCAACGGATCCAGCGCGCGCTGGAGGTCTACCGGATCAGCGGCCGGCCGATCAGCTACTGGCAGGCGCGACCGCCGGGCCCGCGCTTGCCGGTGCGGGTACTGAAGGTGGTGCTGGCGCCGCGCGAGCGCGCGGTGCTGCATGCACGCATCGAACAGCGCCTGGACACGATGCTGGCCCAGGATTTCCTGGCCGAAGTGGAACGCCTGCGGGCCCTGCCGCGCTTGCGTGCAGTCGCTGCGCCGCTGGATCTGCCAGCGGTGCGCGCCGTTGGGTATCGCCAGGCCTGGGAGTATCTGGATGGGGCCGGCAGCCTGGCCGACTTCCGCGATAGGGCGGTGCAGGCCACCCGTCAGCTGGCCAAGCGCCAGCTCACCTGGCTACGTGGCGAGCTCGACGCGCGCTGGTTCGACCCGGAGCATGACCGCCATCGATTGGAAAGCGCACTTGTCGACTTCCTCGGCCAACGTCCCGCTGTGCGGCAGGCTTCAGGCGTGTAACATCCCGTTTCCGGGGCCAGCTGGGGATGGCGGGTGTCGACCGGGACTATAAGAACAATAATGAAGAGGAGTTTTCGATGGCTAAGGGGCAATCTTTACAGGACCCATTCCTCAATGCGCTGCGGCGCGAGCGGGTGCCGGTCTCTGTGTATCTGGTCAAC
Organism: Xanthomonas arboricola; assembly: GCF_002940665.1. Taxonomy (GTDB): domain Bacteria; phylum Pseudomonadota; class Gammaproteobacteria; order Xanthomonadales; family Xanthomonadaceae; genus Xanthomonas; species Xanthomonas arboricola_B. Next base: position 1,423,707 of record NZ_MIGY01000002.1, on the reverse strand, counting down.
GGCATCAAGCTACAGGGCACGATCGAGTCGTTCGACCAGTTTGTGGTCCTGCTGCGCAACACCGTGAGTCAGATGGTCTACAAGCACGCCATCTCCACGGTCGTGCCGGCGCGCAATGTGCGCGTGGGACCGGGTGGTGGGTATGTGCAATCCAATGAAGGCAACCAGGCGGAAGATGACGACGTCGAGCAGTAATGGAGTAGTGCGTGTTTGATCGCTCCCGCAAGGGTGAACACGCGTTGTTGATTCAGACCCATTCCGGTGGGCCTGCCGAAGAGGATGTGCTGGAGGAGTTCGCCGACCTTGCCAAGTCGGCGGGCGCCACGGTGGCGGCCACGCTCACCGCACGTATCGACAAACCGAACCCGTCGACCTTGATCGGCAGCGGCAAGCTGGAAGAGATCAAGGCCGCCGCCGAGGCCACCGGCGCGGATCTGGTGCTGGTCAACCACACCTTGTCGCCCGGTCAGGAGCGCAATCTGGAGCGCTATCTGGAGCGGCGCGTGATCGACCGCACCGGCCTGATCCTGGACATCTTCGCGCAACGGGCACGCAGCCACGAGGGCAAGCTGCAGGTGGAGCTGGCGCAGTTGCGCCACATGGCCACCCGCCTGGTACGCGGCTGGACCCACCTGGAGCGTCAGCGCGGTGGTTCGATCGGCCTGCGCGGCCCTGGCGAAACCCAGCTGGAAACCGACCGCCGCCTGCTCCAGAAGCGGGTGGAGCAGTTGCAGCAGCGGCTGGAAAAGGTCGAGGTGCAGCGCACCCAGATGCGGCGTGCGCGCATGCGCAGCGAGCTGCCGCGGATTGCGTTGGTCGGTTATACCAACGCCGGCAAATCCACGCTGTTCAACGCCTTGACCGGTGCGGAGGCCTACGTGGCCGACCAGTTGTTCGCCACGCTCGATCCCACCGTGCGCCGCATCGCGTTGCCCGGTGGCAGTGCGATCCTGGCCGATACGGTCGGCTTCGTGCGCGATCTGCCGCACCAGCTGGTCGCCGCATTCCGTTCGACCTTGTCCGAGGCGCGCGACGCCGATCTGTTGTTGCATATCGTCGATGCGGCCGACCCGCTGCGCGAGGAACGCATCCAGCAGGTCGATGAGGTGTTGCACGCGGTGGGCGCAGGCGATTTGCCGCAACTGCTGGTGTTCAACAAGATCGACAAGATCGAAGGCGCGCAGGTGCGTCACGATGCGCAGGACGGCATTCCCGACCAGGCGCGGCGCGAACGCGTGTGGGTTTCTGCGCGCGACGGGCGCGGGCTGCAGGAGTTGCAGCACGCGCTCGGGCAGCGACTGGATCTGCGTCATGTGACCGGGCAATTGCGGTTGCCGCCGTCCGCCGGCCGTCTGCGCTCCAAGTTGCATCAACTGGAAGTGGTGCGCGGCGAGCAGTCAGACGAGGACGGCTGGTTGCTGGATGTGGACCTGCCGATGGTCGAGGCCGAGCGCCTGGCTGCCGGCGACGACGGTGCGCCACTGCGCGCGATGCTGCCCGATCGTCGAGAAGACTGGGAGTCGTGATCGGTACACGGTCGGCTTGCGCCGGCCGTGCGGATCGCCGTTGTCAGGGTGCCGGCGGCGGCGATCGTGCGTCGGTCTCGGTCCTGGCATCCCGTTTGTTTGCGCGACCGGATGGGTATCTGTGCAGGCATAAGAATGTCGGCCATCGCCGCCGACACCGTTGCGATCCGGCCGCCAGCGCTACCGATGCCTGCTGCCATTGGCTGCATACCGCCACTGAACCCCGGCCCCGTCTGCGCTGGCGCGGGATGGGCGCCAGCGCAGACAGGCGCGGCAAATTCGGCTAAAACGTCGGTTGCTTCTTCATTCGTCGTGCCCATGTCCATGTCCGCCGATTCCGAACTGCAGCAGCTGGCCGAACACCTTGGTCAGCAACTGCTTGCCGCGCGTGAGCGCCTGGTCACTGCCGAGAGCTGTACCGGTGGCTGGATCGCCAAGGCGGTCACCGATGTAGCGGGATCCTCGCACTGGTTCGATTGCGGCATGGCCGCTTACAGCTACGAGGCCAAGCAGGCCTTGCTGGGTGTGCGGCCGCACACGCTGGAAGTGCATGGTGCGGTCAGTCGCGAAACGGTGATCGAAATGGTGTCCGGCGCGCTGGTCAACTCCGGTGCGAGCATCGCGGTGGCAGTGACCGGCATCGCCGGGCCGGGTGGCGGCAGTGAGGACAAGCCGGTCGGCACGGTATGGATCGGCTGGAAGCGGCGTGGCGGCTATGCCACTGCGCAGTTGTTCCACTTCGCTGGCGATCGCGATGCAGTGCGTCGTCAGACCGTGGTCGCCGCGCTGCGGGGCCTGAGCGCACTGCTCTAGTCCCGGTGCGGAAGACGGCGCGCGCGCCATGCTGCGAAGCGCGTGACTCTGGCTGCGGCGATTCTCTTGGACAGTGAGCGATTGCGCATTTGGTACGTGGCTGCAATGCAGCCTTGATGGCAGTGCGTTCGTTGTGCGCTCCGCAGGTTCTGCCAGCAGTGTTTCCAGCCTCGATCATCGGCACCAAGATCCATGCGTCAGCGCAACCTCGGCTAAGCCCGCAGGCGCCCAGGACGCGACAGGCACGTGCAGATGGGCTACAAACAAGGTCTCGTTGCCAACCTGCGTGCCAATGCTGCCGCTTTCCGCTCACGCGTTGTTGTTGTCCGCCCCGCACCGATCTGCTGGCAGCGTGCTGGCGTTGCTGGGTGATCGGCGCGCAGCCGTCCCGCAGCCGATGCTCGAGGTGGCCGGTCAGTGCGCGGTCTTGTGCGCGAGCGATCATGCAGCCACCGGCATTGCGCGTGGTGGTGCATGGTCAATGCGCACTTCCAGCTACGCCAGGCGGGCAGCGATGCACATGAATGCGATAGAGCCCGGTGCCGCAGCGCAATCGCAGGCGGTGCGCTGATGTGGGAAGCACTCGGCACCGTTCGGGACCTTGGGCGGCTGCAGGAAATCGCTGCGGTGCTGATCCGTTATGGATTCGGCGATGTGGTGCGTCGCATCGGCCTGGCCGACGTGCTCGAGCGCGCCGGCAAGCTGCTGCACTGGCACAACGCCGAGGGCCGCCTGCGCATGTCTGCGGCGATGCGGGTGCGGCGCGCGCTCGAGGAACTCGGGCCGACCTTCGTCAAGCTGGGACAGGTGCTGGCCACGCGTGTGGACCTGCTGCCGCCGGAGTGGATCGAAGAGCTGAGCGAGCTGCAGAACGCAGTGCCTGCGCTACCGTTCGAACAGATCCGCCCGCAACTGGTCGCAGCCCTGGGCGCGGAGCCGGGAAGCGTGTTCGCACGCCTGGACGAACAGCCTTTGGCTGCGGCGTCGCTGGCGCAGACGCATCGCGCCTGGCTGGCCGATGGCACACCGGTGGTGCTGAAGATCCGCCGCCCCGGCATCGGCGATGTGATCGATGCGGATCTGCGGCTGCTGGCACGCCTGGCGGAAATCGTGGAAACGCGTGCGCCCGATCTCAAGCGTTATCGCCCCGCTGAAGTGGTGCAGCAATTCACCGTCTCCTTGCGGCGCGAACTCGATTTCGCCGCCGAGTGTCGCAATGCCGAGCGCATCGCAGCCAATTTCGCCAACGACTCCCAGGTGGTGGTGCCGTCCGTCTATTGGCAGTGGACCTGCGAATCGCTCAACGTGCAGGAATTCATCGATGGCATCCCGGGGCGGGATCTGGCGGCTGTGGATGCGGCAGGCCTGGACCGCAAGGCGCTCGCACGTACCGGTGCCGGGATCGTGCTGAAGATGGTGCTGCATGATGGCTGTTTCCACGCCGACCCGCATCCGGGCAACATCTTTTATCTGCGCGACGGGCGCATCGCCGTCATCGATTTCGGCATGGTCGGACGCATTTCCGAGCAGCGTCGCTTCCAGGTCGCGCAACTGCTGCATGGCATGGTCAGCTACGACGCCGAAGCGGTCATCGACGTACTGCTGGAATGGGCCGGCACCAGCCTGGAGATCGATGAGTCGCGACTGCAGCAGGATATCGGCGCCTTCGTCGACGAGTACCGCGGAGTGCCGCTGAAAGAGCTGCGCATCGGCGCGATGCTGGGCGATGTGACCTCGATCCTGCGCGATCACGGGTTGACCCTGCCGTCGGATCTGGCGTTGATGATCAAGGCGTTTCTCACGCTCGAAGGCATGGGCCGTCAGCTCGATCCGGATTTCGACATGGCCACCGAGGCGCGACCGTATCTCGAACGCGTGGTGCTGCAGCGTTATGCGCCGAGCGCGATGCTGCGGCGCAGCCGTCGCACCGTGACCGGTGCGATCGACCTGATCGGCGATCTGCCACGCGATCTCAAACGGCTGCTGCAGGCCGCACGACGCGGCAAGCTGCAACTGCAGATCGAAACGCGTGCCTTGCGCGAGTTCGGCGAACAGGTTGATCGCGCGGCCAACCGGCTCACCATGGGGATCGTGACTGCTGCGCTGGTGATCGGCTCGTCGATCGTCATGAACAGTGTCGGTGGCAGTGCCAGCCGCTGGCTACTTGCGTTGGGGGTCGGTGGTTTCATCGGCGCAGCGATCTGCGGCGTCTGGATCCTGTTCTCCATCTGGCGGAGCCGCCGTTAGACGCGACGCGCGTGTCGCCACGATTGCATAACCGCGCATCGCGCATCACACGGCTATTGCGCGGGCGCCAGTTAGTAGTAATACTACTAACCATGGACCTGACCGATACCCAGCAAGCAATCCTGGCCTTGATCGCCGAGCGCATCGATGCCGATGGCGTCCCGCCCTCGCAGACCGAGATCGCGCGCGCCTTCGGCTTCAAGGGGGTACGCGGCGCGCAATACCATCTGGAGGCATTGGAACAGGCCGGTGCGATCCGTCGCGTCCCCGGCCAGGCCCGCGGCATCCGCTTGGCCGGGCAGGGCGCCCAGTCGCGCACCCCACCTGCCGCTGCAAACGAACCGATGCGCGACGATGTCCTGCGCCTGCCGGTGCTGGGGCGCGTGGCGGCAGGCCTGCCGATCGGCGCGGATATCGGCTCGGACGACTTCGTGGTGCTGGATCGGGTGTTCTTCTCGCCGTCGCCGGACTATCTGCTCAAGGTACAGGGCGACTCGATGCGCGACGAAGGCATCTTCAATGGCGACCTGATCGGGGTGCACCGCACCCGCGACGCGCGTTCGGGGCAGATCGTGGTGGCGCGGATCGATGAGGAGATCACGGTCAAGCTGTTGAAGATCGGCAAGGACCGTATCCGCCTGCTGCCGCGCAACCCGGACTATGCGCCGATCGAAGTGTTGCCGGACCAGGATTTCGCGATCGAAGGCCTGTATTGCGGGCTGCTGAGGCCGAATCGTTGAGCGCTGCGCCGATGGGCGTAATGGCGTTATCCCGAGTTGGTAATGCAGGATTCCCCGCTGCCACCGCCATGGTCACCACTCTAATCTGAGTATGTCGCAGCCAGTCTCAGCCTGTGCGATACACCGCCGTTACATTAGCCCTACACCGAAATCACTGACAAGGATCACCCAGATGGATGAGAACAAGAAGCGCGCCCTTTCCGCCGCACTGAGCCAGATCGAAAAGCAATTCGGCAAGGGCTCGGTGATGCGCATGGGCGACCGTGTGATCGAGGCCGTCGAAGTCATTCCGACCGGCTCGCTGATGTTGGACATCGCGCTGGGGATCGGCGGCCTGCCCAAGGGCCGTGTGGTCGAAATCTACGGTCCGGAATCGTCCGGCAAGACCACCCTGACCCTGCAGGCGATTGCCGAGTGCCAGAAAAAGGGTGGCACCGCAGCCTTCATCGACGCCGAGCATGCGCTGGACCCGATCTACGCCGCCAAGCTGGGCGTCAATGTCGACGACCTGCTGCTGTCGCAGCCGGATACCGGTGAACAGGCGCTGGAGATCGCCGACATGCTGGTGCGTTCCGGTTCGGTGGACATCGTGGTGGTCGACTCGGTCGCCGCGCTGACCCCGAAGGCCGAAATCGAAGGCGAAATGGGTGATCAGTTGCCGGGTCTGCAGGCCCGCCTGATGAGCCAGGCGCTGCGCAAGCTGACCGGCAACATCAAGCGTTCCAACACGCTGGTGGTCTTCATCAACCAGCTTCGCCACAAGATCGGGGTGATGATGCCGGGCCAGAGTCCGGAAGTGACCACCGGCGGCAACGCGCTGAAGTTCTACGCGTCGGTCCGTCTGGATATCCGTCGTATCGGCGCAATCAAGAAGGGCGACGAAATCATCGGCAATCAGACCAAGATCAAGGTGGTCAAGAACAAGCTGGCGCCTCCGTTCAAGCAGGTCGTGACCGAAATCCTCTACGGCGAAGGCATCAGTCGCGAGGGTGAGCTGATCGACATGGGCGTGGAAGCCAAACTGGTCGAAAAAGCCGGCGCCTGGTACAGCTACGGCGAAGAACGCATCGGGCAGGGCAAGGACAACGCGCGCGGCTATCTGCGCGACAACCCGCAGGTCGCGGTGCGGCTGGAAGCCGAACTGCGCGAGAAGTTCCAGCCGGCCGAAGCGCCGCGCGAAGCCGGCGACGACGTCGAGAAGGAATAACAGCCGCCAGGCAGCGCGGGACGAGTCGTCATCAGGCAGGTGTGGCGGCAAGCGCGAACCGGGACGTCCGAGTGGGCCACCCCATTCTGCCTGCCTGCCGCGTCCGCCTGATGGGGGGCCGGCAGCGCTGATGGCTGCGGCAGGTTTTCTATCGCGGGGACGGCGGAGTCAGTGCCGTTGCTTCCCGCGGTAGATCTATCGAAGGCCAGGAGGGCAGGCGCCATGGATGGCGCATTGAGGTTGTGTGATTTTGGTACTTGGGACACCCACGATGGACGAGCAACAGCCCGCGCCAAAGCGGGGACGCCGGTTCAAGGAACAGACGCCGGTCCAACGTGCACTGGGATTACTGGTGCGGCGCGAGCATTCGCGCAAAGAATTGAATCGCAAGCTGCTGGCGCGCGGTATCGAGCCGGACGCTGCCCAGGCGGCCGTGGAGCGCCTGGCGGACGAGGGTTGGCAGGACGACACCCGTTTTGCGGCCTCGGTCGTACGCAATCGTGCAGGCTCGGGCTACGGCCCACTGCATATCCGCGCCGAACTCGGCACCCATGGCCTGGACAGCGATGCCATCAGCGCCGCAATGGCGACATTTGAAGGCGACTGGACCGAAAACGCACGTGATCTAATCCGCCGTCGCTTTGGCGACCAGGGTCCAACCGATCTGCCGCAACGGCGCAAGGCCGCCGATCTGCTGGCCCGGCGTGGTTTTGATGGCAACAGCATTCGGAGCGCCACGCGCTTCGACCTTGAGGACTGAGGGCGTCAGGCCTGCTACCCTTCGTGGTTTCAGGTTGTTCCGCTCATCTGCGCCCACATCTCATTGGGTGACCGGGACTACCGCCCGCCCAATGCCAGCACATGAACGCACCCGCCAAATTCAGCACTTCCCAGATCCGTAGTGACTTCCTCGCGTTTTTCGAGGGCAAAGGCCACACCATCGTGCCATCCGCACCGCTGGTGCCGGGCAACGACCCGACCTTGCTGTTCACCAATTCCGGCATGGTCCAGTTCAAGGACGTCTTCCTCGGTGCGGAGAAGCGCAGTTATGTGCGCGCGGCCGACGTGCAGCGCTGCCTGCGTGCCGGCGGCAAGCACAACGATCTGGACTCGGTCGGCTACACCGCGCGCCATCACACCTTCTTCGAGATGCTGGGCAACTGGTCGTTCGGCGACTATTTCAAGAAGCACGCCATCAGCTGGGCCTGGGAGTTGCTGACCCATGTCTGGAAGTTGCCGGCCGAGCGGCTGCTGGTCACGGTCTACCACACCGACGAAGAAGCCTTCGCGTTGTGGCGCGACATGATCGGCATTCCGGAAAGCCGCATCGTGCGCATCGGCGACAACAAGGGCGCGCCATACGCGTCGGACAACTTCTGGCAGATGGCCGATACCGGCCCGTGCGGCCCGTGCACCGAGATCTTCTTCGATCATGGCGACCATATCGCCGGTGGTCCGCCCGGTTCGCCGGACGAGGATGGCGATCGCTTCATCGAGATCTGGAACCTGGTCTTCATGCAGTTCGACCGCCAGCCCGACGGCACCTTGGTGCCGTTGCCGGCCCCGTGCGTGGATACCGGCATGGGCCTGGAGCGCCTGGCTGCGATCCTGCAGCATGTGCATACCAACTACGAGATCGATCTGTTCCAGGCCTTGATCGGCAAGGCCAGCGCGCTGACCGGCGTCGCCGATCTGGAGAACAAGTCGCTGCGGGTGATCGCCGATCACATCCGCGCCTGTTCGTTCCTGATCGTCGACGGTGTGCTGCCGTCCAATGAAGGCCGCGGTTATGTGCTGCGCCGGATCATCCGGCGTGCGCTGCGGCACGGCTGGATGCTGGGGGTGCGCCAGCCGTTCTTCAGCAAGATGGTGCCGACCCTGGTCGAGCTGATGGGCGAGGCCTATCCAGAACTGGTGGTCGCGCGGGAGACCGTTGCGCGCGCGTTGCTGGCCGAAGAAGAGCGCTTTGCCGAGACGCTGGACGCCGGCATGAAGATCTTCGACGACGTCGCCGCACGCGCGCAGGAAGTGATTCCCGGTGCCGATGCGTTCCGCCTCTTCGATACCTACGGATTTCCGGTCGATCTGACCTCCGATATCGCACGCGAGCGCGGCTTGCGCGTGGACATGGAAGGCTTCGAGTTCGCCATGGAGCGTCAGCGCGAGACCGCGCGTGCCGCCGGCAAGTTCGGTGGCGGCGTCGCATTGCCGGCCGATCTGGTCGCCACCATGTCGCCGACGGTGTTTCTGGGCTACGAGGCCTACGACGCCGATGCGCTCAAGGTCGTTGCGTTGCTAAAGCAGGGCCGCCCGGTCGAGCGGGCGGAAGCCGGCGACGAGGTCATCGTGTTCACCGATCGCACGCCGTTCTACGCCGAGTCCGGTGGTCAGGTCGGCGATAGCGGCCAGTTGAGCGGCAGCGATGTCTCCATCGAGATCGCCGACACCCAGAAGTTTGCCGGTCAGTTTCATGGCCATGTGGGGCGCATCGCCGAAGGTGCGCTCGTATTGGGCGATGTGCTGGCGGGCGGGATCGACGTGCAGCGTCGCGGCAAGACCATCCTCAACCACTCGGCCACGCATCTGCTGCATGCGGCCTTGCGCGAGGTGCTGGGCACCCACGTGCAGCAGAAGGGTTCGTTGGTTGCGCCGGACCGGTTGCGGTTCGACTTCTCGCACTTCCAGCCGATCACGTCAGAAGAGCTCGCTGTGATCGAACGCAAGGTCAATGCCGAGGTGCGCACCAACCACAGTGTCGAAGTGCACAACATGGCCATGCAGGAGGCGCTGGATTTCGGCGCGATGGCTCTGTTCGGCGAAAAGTACGGTGAGAACGTGCGCGTGCTGAAGATGGGTGGCTATTCCACCGAGCTCTGCGGGGGCACCCATGTCACCCGCACCGGCGACATCGGCTTGTTCAAGATCACCTCCGAAGGCGGTGTGTCCTCGGGCGTGCGTCGTATCGAGGCGGTGACCGGGCAGGGTGCGCTGGACCATGTTGCCGATGAAGAGCGACGTCTGCACGAGGCGGCCAGCCTGCTCGGCGGCAACGCCACCGAGGTAGTCGACAAGGTTCGCGCGCTCACCGAGCGTCAGAAGCGGCTTGAGCGTGAGCTGGAGTCGCTCAAGGCCAAGTTGGCCTCCGGCGCGACTGCAGACCTGGGTTCCAACGCTGTTGATGTGGCGGGAGTCAAGGTGATTGCCGTGCGTCTGGAGGGCTTCGACGCCAAGGCCTTGCGCGATGCAATGGATCGTCTCAAGCAGCAGTTGGGCGATTCGGTCGTCGTGTTGGCAGGCGCTGCTGCCGGCAAGGTTGCGCTCGTAGCCGGCGTGAACGGAAGCCCAACCGGCAAGGTCAAAGCGGGGGAACTCCTCGCCCATATCGCCAGTCAGATCGGTGGCAAGGGCGGCGGTCGTCCGGATCTCGCCCAGGGTGGTGGCGAGGATGGTCCCGCCCTTGCGACCGCGCTGGAAGGCGTGCCCTCCTGGGTCAAGCAACACTTGGGCTGAACACCTGTCCTGGTATGCCTTGCTGGTTGGCAGGGTGTCCCGCTACCATTTCCGGTCTATTCCCTTTACCTAGGGCGCGCCTTGTCCGCAGGCCGCCGATGCTGGTGGGAAACCCACCGGTTCCAGGAGATTTGCACAATGTTGATCCTCACTCGCCGGGTAGGCGAAACCTTGATGATCGGCGACTCGGTCACTGTGACCGTGCTCGGCGTCAAGGGTAATCAGGTGCGTATCGGCATCACCGCACCGAAAGATGTTGCCGTACACCGCGAAGAAATCTATCAGCGGATCCAGCGTGGGGATGAGCCGGTCGCGTCCGGTGCGCATCACGGCGACGATTCTTCGAATTGATCGTCATAAAGGGTTTACGTTAGCCCCTCTTACCCGGTATTCTTCGCGGCCTGCAACGGACAACGCGGCAGGACGCAAAAAAACTGGAGCGATGCCCGAGCGGCTGAAGGGGCTCCCCTGCTAAGGGAGTATAGGGTCAAAAACTCTATCGAGGGTTCGAATCCCTCTCGCTCCGCCAGTGTTCTAAACGCCCGCAAATCGCTGATTTGCGGGCGTTTTCATTTGTGTCGAAGGGTAGGTGAGGGGTGTGCTGACGGCAACCGTGCACGACCGGCAGCAACACCGGCGGCACCGTCTGAATTGCCACAAACGCGCGGCAGGCAGCGATTCAAGTAACCCAGGCGTGGGTCGCTAAGGCTGTGACACCTCTCTCGGATCTCGACCCCATGCGCCTACCGCCGCTGCTTGGACGCCTGTTTTCTTTCCGGAGCCGTGGGCTGCAGCACAAGGCCGATGCGGTGGACCGGGTGATGGCGGTGATCGAGTTCGATCTTGATGGCCGCATCCTGCATGCGAACCAGAACTTCCTGTCCCTGATGGGTTATCGGCTGGACGAGGTCGTCGGTCAGCATCACCGCATGTTCGTGACCTCCGGGGATCGCGACAGCGAAAGCTATCGACAGTTCTGGCAGGCGCTGCGTCACGGCGACTTCAATGCCGGGCGGTTCTGCCGCCTGGACAAGAACGGGCGCGAAGTATGGATCAACGCCTCGTACAACCCGTTGCTGGATCGCGCGGGCAAGGCCTATCGGGTGATCAAATACGCCACCGACATCACCGCGCAGGTGCGTCAGACCGCCGATTTCGAAGGCCGCATCGAGGCGATCGACAAGGTCATGGCGGTCATCGAGTTCTCGCTGGATGGCACGGTGCTCGATGCCAACGAGAATTTCCTTGCCGTCATGGGCTACCGGCTCGACGAGATCCGCGGCAAGCATCACGGCATGTTCGTGGACACGCAAACGCGTCAGTCCGCGGCCTATCGTGCGTTCTGGGAGTCGCTCGGGCGCGGCGCGTTCGATGCCGGCCGCTACAAGCGCATTGGCAAGGACGGCAGCGAGGTGTGGATCCAGGCGTCCTACAACCCGGTACTCGACGAGCACGGGCGGCCGTACAAGGTGGTCAAGTACGCGACCGACGTGACCCGTCAGGTGATCGATTCGGCCGATGCCGATGGACGCATCCAGGCCATCGACAAGGTGATGGGCGTGATCGAGTTCGATCTGGAGGGGCGTGTACTCAGTGCCAACGAGAACTTCCTGGCCATTTTGGGGTACTCCGCCGAGGAGGCGATCGGCCAGCATCACCGCGTCTTTGTGGACGCAAGCTACGGCGCCTCCGAAGACTATCGGAATTTCTGGGCGAAGCTGGCGCGCGGGCAGTTCGACGCGGGCCGCTACCGGCGGCTGCGCAAGGACGGGAGTTCGGTATGGATCCAGGCGTCCTACAACCCGATCCTGGATGTATCCGGGCGCCCGTACAAGGTGGTCAAGTACGCCACCGATGTCACCGGCCAGGTGCGCTCGGCCGAGCGCATGCGTCGGTTGATGCAGCAGACCATGAGCGTCGCGCAGAACGTGCAACGCGAGTCGCACCATATTTCGGTCAGCAATCAGGAGCTGGTGAGCCGGTCGTCCACGCAGTCGGCGGCCGTGGCGCAGACCTCGTTCACCATCGATCAACTGGCAGAAACCGTACGCACCAATTCCGACAGCGCAGGTTCGGCGCAGCGCATGGCCGAGGCATCGGCCGATGTTGCGCGACGCGGCGCCACCGTCATCGCCGACATGGTCAAGACCACTGCCGGCATTCGCTTGGCCACCGATCGCATCGGCCAGATCATCGAGGTGATCGACGGCATTGCGTTCCAGACCAATATCCTGGCCCTGAATGCAGCCGTGGAAGCGGCGCGCGCTGGCGAGCAGGGGCGTGGATTTGCCGTGGTAGCGACCGAAGTGCGTAGCCTGGCGCAGCGCTGTAGCGTCTCGGCGAAGGAAATCCGTGGCTTGATCGACAACGCGACCAACCAGGCGGGCGATGGTTCGCGCCTGGCCGAGCAGGCCGGGATGGTGATGCAGGACATGGTCAGCTCGGTGCTGCGGGTCACTGAGACCGTGGAGCAGATTGCCGCTGCCAGTCAGGAGCAGGCGCGGGATATTTCCACCGCCAACACCGCGCTGCAATCGATCGGTGTGCAGGCGCGCGATCAGGCGCAGATGGTCGACAATCTGGCACGCTCGGCGCGTGTACTGGAAGCAGATGCCGATGCGCTGTTTGCCTTGGTCAATGGCGATGGCGATGACGGCACAGAGGCCGCTGCCGTACAGAGTGAGTCCCCGGTCCAACCGCTTGCCAGGCCTGCCCGGCCACAGGCTGCGTGATCCCCGCGCAGTGATGCAGTGCTGTGCGGCGGTGTGGACGCGACTGCGTCATGCGTAGCATGCGTCATCGCCCGCGCCTTGCTTGCAACTTTGATCGAGCACAAAGAGCCCGCCGGAAGCGGGCTTCTTGATGTGGGCAAAGTCCCAGCCCGCAGCGTGTGGGCTTGTCTGCAGCACGCTGCACGTTGGGCGGGGGGCGCTTGGAGCGGTTAGCAAAACGTAGCGAGCAGTCGTCAGGCGGTGCGGACGGCGCGCAGCAATCCGAGTACCGGCCGCGCCCGCCTGGTGGCTACGCAGTCGTTCTGTCAGTCGCTCTTACTTCGGCAGATCGAACACCACTACTTCTGCATCGCGTGCATCGGCCAGCACGATCTCCGGCTCGTCGGTGATCTGCAGCGCATCACCGGCCGACAACGCCTGGCCGTTGACGCGCAAGCTGCCGCGCGCCACCTGCACGTAGCCGATGCGGCCTTCGGCCAGTGGCTGCTGCAGACGCACCTGACCATCGAGGATCGAGGCATACAGGCGCGCATCCTGGTGCAGGCGCAGCGAGCCGTCCTCGCCACCGGGTGAGGCGATCAGGCGCAGCTGGTTACGCTTGCTGTCGGTATCGAAATGCTTTTCCTCGTAGCTGGGCTCGATGCCGTTGCGTTCGGGTATCACCCAGATCTGCAGGAAGTGCACCGGTTCGCTGGCGGAGTGATTGAACTCGCTGTGGGTGACGCCGCTGCCGGCGCTCATGCGCTGCACATCGCCGTAGTGCAGGACCGAGCCGGTGCCCATGCTGTCCTTGTGCTCCAGTGCGCCGCCCAGGACGTAGGAGATGATCTCCATGTCGCGGTGGGCGTGGGTGCCGAAGCCTTCGCCTGGAGACACCTTGTCTTCGTTGATCACCCGCAGCGGGCCGACCCCCATGTGGCGCGGGTCGTGGTAACTGGCGAAGGAGAAGGTGTGACGCGAGGACAGCCAGCCGTGTTCGGCGCGGCCACGGGTTTCGCTCTTGCGGACATTCAGCATGCTGCTTCTCCTTGAAAGGGTCGGTGTTGCCGGGAGTGAATCGGTGTTCCGGCCACTTGATGGGTAGTCTCTACTTCCGCATCGGCGTCAAAAAGCGAGTAGATTTGGTCGTTATCATCGAAAAAATCGAATAATGAAGATCAGCCTGGAAGCGTTGCAGATCCTGGATGCGATCGACCGCCGCGGCTCGTTCACGGCCGCGGCCAAGGTGTTGTTCAAGGTGCCGTCGACGATTTCCTACACGGTCTCCAAGCTGGAGGACGATCTGGGCGTGCAGCTGTTCGCACGGGTCGGTCCGAAGGCGACACCGACCCAGGCCGGGCGTGAGTTGCTGCGCGAAGGGCGGCAGCTGCTGCGGGCCGCGCAGGAGCTGGAGGTGCGGGTACGGCGGGTGGCCTCGGGTTGGGAGTCGGACTTTGCGATCGGGCTGGATGCGATCCTGCCGGTGGCCTTGCTGCAGGCGCAGATCCTGGACTTCTACACGGTGGCCGACAGCACCCGCCTGCGCGCGTTGAGCGAATCGTTGTCCGGCAGCTGGGAGGCGCTGCTGGATCGGCGCGTGGATCTGATCGTGGCGGCGGGCGAGGGGCCGAGCGGTGGCGGCTATGTCGCCGAGGCGATCGGCACGCTGCGCTTCGTGTTCGCGGTGGCCTCCACGCATCCGCTGGCGGGCGCCGGCACCCTGGGCGCGGCCGAGCTGGCCGAACACCGTGCGATCGCGGTGGCGGATTCGGCGCGGCGTCTGCTGCCACGCACGGTGGGCCTGCTCTCCGCGCGCGATGTGCTCACCGTGCCGGACATGCAGGCCAAGCTGCAACTGCAGCTGGCCGGTGCCGGCTACGGCTTTCTGCCCGAGCCGTATGCGCGCGGCGCGCTGCAGGACGGCAGGCTGTGCGAGCTGCAGGTGGAAACCCGCAAACCCGACGAAACCTTCTACCTGGCATGGCGGCCGGGCGAGGAGGGCGAGGCACTGGGCTGGTGGCGGCGCGCACTACGTCGGGAGGGACTGTTCGATGGCTGGCTGCAGTCGCTTGCCGAAACGTATCGTTCCGCCGCCGCCGGGCAGTCGCGCGTGTGAGGAAGGGCGGATAATGGGCCCTCGCCGTCGCGCAGGGTCGCCGCATGCAAGGCTTGATCGAACAGTACGGATTGGCGCTGGTGTTTGCCAACGTGCTGGCGTTGTCACTGGGCCTGCCGGTGCCAGCGCTGCCGACCCTGGTGCTGGTCGGTGCTAGCTACGCGCTGCAGGGCGGGAGCGATGCATGGCTGGCCGGATTGACGGCATTGGCAGTATCGGTGCTGGCGAGTCTGCTCGGCGACCTGGCCTGGTATCTGGCCGGCCGCCGTTTCGGCAATCGCACCTTGCAGTCGCTGTGCCGGCTGTCGCTGTCACGCGATACCTGCATGAAAAAGACCGAGCGGTTCTTCTCGCGCTGGGGTGTGCGGGTATTGACGGTGGCCAAGTTCGTGCCCGGTCTGTCGATGGTCTCGGTGCCGATGGCCGGTGCGATGCGGGTGCGCCCGGCGGCGTTCCTGCGCTACGACGCCCTGGGTGCGTCGCTGTGGGCGTTGGTCGGGCTGAGCCTGGGCGCGCTGTTTGCGCACCAGGTGCAGGGCGTGCTCGCATTGCTGTCCGATCTGGGGTCCGGGGCGGTTGTCGTGCTGGCCGTGTCGCTGGCCTGCTATGTCGGCTGGCGTTGGTGGCGGAGGCAGGTCTTGCTGCGCTCGCTGGAGCATGCGCGTATCGCGGTGGAGGAGCTGGTGCCGCTGCTCGATGGCGACCAAGCGCTACGGCCGACAGTTCTGGATATCCGGGCGCCGGGCCATCGCGATCTGCAGCCGTACACGATTCCCGGCGCGGTGTTCGCCGACGAGCGTCAGCTCGCGCAGATCCTGGCCAGCGTGCCGCGCGATCGCAGTGTGGTGATCTACTGCGCGTGTCCGGACGAGGTGTCGGCGGCGTGGTTGGCCGGTCGGATGCGCGAGCGCGGATATCGCGACGTGCGGCCGTTGCTGGGTGGGCTGGATGCGTGGCGCGACGCCGGGCATCCGGTGACCTCGCTGCTGCCGGTGGCGGTGGTTGCCCGGACCGATGCGCTGGGTGCGATGGCCTGACCGCAGTGACGCGGTGTTTGCGGCGCACATGCTGGTCTTTGACAGTTGCTGCGTCATGTTCGCTGCGTACCAGCGCAGCCACGCCGTGCACTCGAACGACAGGCAAAAAAAAGACCAGCAAGCTGGTCGTTTTCTTCAAGATTGGTGCGCCCGGAGAGATTCGAACTCCCGACCGCCTGGTTCGTAGCCAGGTACTCTATCCAACTGAGCTACGGGCGCATTATCTTGTTTTGACTTGCATTCCTAACTTGCAGGTCCTTCGCGGTGCGATCGGACCTTTGTAACTAAAAAGACAGCGGTTGAAGGCTGTCTCTTGTTGTTTCTGAAGATGGTGCGCCCGGAGAGATTCGAACTCCCGACCGCCTGGTTCGTAGCCAGGTACTCTATCCAACTGAGCTACGGGCGCGTCGTCAGGAGCGGAATTATGCGGATGCCCGGAGTCCTCGTCAATCCCTTTGTGACATTCGATTGTCGCTACCCTCATCGCCAAGACGCCGGCGCAGCGCAGCGGCCACGGCGGCAGGCGTCTTCATCCAGGCGAAGTGATCGCTGCGCGCGCCCAGTTGCGCATCGTCCAAGGCGACGAGTTCGACGCGTGCCTGCGGCATTTTCTGCAGCAAGGCTTGCAAGGCGCCGGGCGGGCCGAAGCGATCGCGTGCGAAGGTCACTGCACTGATCGGCATCTCGAGCTGGCCCAGCGCCTGCTCGAGATCCCACGACGTGCCGGCCGCACGATAACGATTGCTGCGACCGACCTGCGCCCAATCGGCGAGCAGGCTGCGCGCCTCGGTGCCGCCGAAACCGAGCGTTCGTCCATGCAGCACGCCTTGCGTGCGTGCCAGCCATGGCAGCAGCCGGAAGATCAGTGGCAGGCCGTAGCGCATCGGTACCGGAAAATTGCGCCAGTACGGCGAGCCGCTGGCGACCAGCCACAGCTGCGCAATCCGTGTGGGCTGCAACGCGGCATGGCAGCAAGCCAGTTGGCCGCCGAGGCTGTGACCGCCCAGCATGCACGGCAGCTGCGGGTCATGCAGGTCGAGCAGCGCCCGGCTGGCGGGGATATCGTCGGCAAGCAGCGTGCGATAGCCCCAGTCGTGCTGGCGCGAGGGGCGCAGGGTGCTGCTGCCATGGCCGCGCCACTCGTGCAGATACACCGCGATGCCGGCGCAAGCCAGGGCGTGCGCGAACGGCTGGTAGTGTCGCGCAGCAACGCCCAGTGCCGGCAGCCACAGCAGGCTGGCGATCGGCCGCGCCGGTGCGTGGCGCAGCACCTGCCAGGCGTGTCCATCCGCGGCGGCGACGGCAAGCGTGCTGGCCTGCACGCTCATGGGCTGGGCGCGGCGCCGAAATGGTCCAGCACCAGCACCTCGCCGTGACCGGGGCTATGGCCGAGGCCGATGGCGCGCGCGACGTAGTCGATTGCCGCTTCGCAGGCATTGCGCAGGGACAGGCCCTGGCACAGCTGCGCGGCAATGGCCGCCGACAGGCTGCAGCCGGTACCGTGCGCATCGACCTGCAGGCGCGGATGCATGAACACGTCCTGGATGACGCCGTCATCGAAGCGGTCGATCACCCGCGTGCCCTCGTGCAGGTGGCCGCCCTTGAGCAGCACCGCGTTGGCACCGAGTTCGAGCAGGGCGGCGGTGGCGTGCTCGGCGGCATCGGCATCGTCGATACGGCGGCCGGTCAGCAGCTCGGCTTCGGGCGTATCCGGTGTGATCAGCGTGGCCAGCGGCAGCAGGCGCGCGCGCAGGGCCTCCAGCGCCGCATCTTCGAGCAGGCGGGCGCCACTGGTGGACACCATCACCGGGTCGAGCACCACGAACGGTGGGCGATGGGTTTCAAGCAGATCGGCCACGCAATGGATGACCTCGGCATTGGCGAGCATGCCAAGCTTGACCGCCTGAATCTGGAAATCGGCAAAGCAGGCATCGACCTGCGCCTGCAAAAACGCGATCGGCGGGAGATGCACCGCGGTGACGGCGCGCGTGTTCTGCGCGGTCAGTGCGGCGATCGCCGACAGGCCGTGCACACGGTGCGCGGCGAAGGTCTTGAGGTCGGCCTGGATGCCGGCACCACCGCCGGAATCGGAGCCGGCGATGGTCAGGGCGCACAGCGTGCTGGACGTGGTCATGCGTGGAGTCTGCCCTGCTGCCTGGTGGTTGTGCGGATCATCGCGTACGCCAGCGACGCCATTGCAGGTAGCCAACATAGCCTGCACCGGTCAATCCGGTGAGGCCGGCCGGCAGGTAGAGCGCGTCATAGTGCCAGCGTTGGAACAGCCAGGTGCCGAGCATGCTGCCGCCGAGAAAGCCGCCGATGATCAGTCCGCTCAGCGTGAGCCGGCGCACCTGCAGCGGGCGCCCGCGCAGCAGGTGCCCCAGGCCGATGCCCAGGTCGGTGAACATGCCGCTCAGATGGGTGGTGCGGACCGCCGCGCCACTGAGGGTGGTGGCCATGGCGTTCTGCAGGCCGCAGGCGCCTGCGGCGACCAGCGCGCCGCCGACATGGTGCAGCTTGAACAGCGGGATCGCAGCCAGCAACAGCAACGCTTCGAGCAGCAGCGCCGCACCGTAGCGCTGCCCCAGCCGCAGGACATCGTCCTGGATGATCAGGCCGCTGAGCATGGCGCCTGCGCAGAAGGCGATCAGGATGCCCCAGAGAAAACCGATCTCCGGCGCGCTGTTCTGCACCAGGGCCACGCCGAGCAGGCTGGTGGTACCGGTGAGGTGGCTGACCACCTGGTGCTCTGAGCCCAGGTAGCCGACCACGTTGACCATGCCGGCCACGCCCGACAATGCCACCGCGCCCATCCAGACCCAGCGCGGCAGCAGGATTCCCATCGCCGGTCAGGGTGTGCCGTTGACGGCGACCTGCGAAAACGCGCCGGTTTGCGGGTCGTACAGCGCGCCCCAGAAGGCACTGCCGCCGTCGCACACCCGGATCGCTTCCTTGGCCGGCTTCACTGGCGGATCGTTGGGCAGCCTGAAGGCATTGATGTAGATCAGCTGCTGGCCCTGGATCACCACACCCACGTACTGGCGGTCGAAATCGCGCGGCTCGGGGATGGTCGGGGTCAAGGCATCCTGCCTGGATTCGAGCTGTTCGATCTGCTGCTGGCTCGGTGTCCAGTAGCCGGTGACCTGGCCCGGATGCCGCGCCGGGCTGTCGCGCGAGCAGGTGTCCAGCACCTGCTCGGCAATGCCCTGGCGGGTGATGACCCAGGACTGCCCGTTCTTGAGGTTGGTCGGCACGCTTGCTGGCGGCGGCGCGGTCGCGCAACCGACCAGTGCCATGACGGCAAGCGCCGCAGCGCCGCGCAGCATGTGCATCACAGCACCTCCGAGGCAAAGTCGGCCAGGCGCGAACGCTCGCCGCGACGCAGCGTGATATGCGCGCTGTGCGGCCAGGCCTTGAAGCGGTCCACCGCGTAGGTCAGGCCGGAAGTTGTCTCGGTGAGGTAGGGCGTGTCGATCTGTTCGACGTTGCCCAGGCACACGATCTTGGTGCCGGGGCCGGCACGGGTGATCAGCGTCTTCATCTGCTTGGGCGTGAGGTTCTGGGCCTCGTCCAGGATCAGGTAGCGCGACAGGAAGGTGCGCCCGCGCATGAAGTTCATCGAACGGATCTTGATGCGGCTGGCGAGCAGGTCGTTGGTGGCCGCACGCCCCCAGGAGCCGCCGTCCTGGTTGTGAGTGAGCACTTCCAGGTTGTCGGTCAGCGCGCCCATCCACGGCGTCATCTTTTCCTCTTCGGTACCGGGCAGGAAGCCGATGTCTTCGCCGACGCTGACGGTAGCGCGGGTCATGATGATTTCGCGGTAACGCTGCTGATCCATCGTCTGCGCCAGGCCGGCGGCCAGCGCGAGCAGGGTCTTGCCGGTACCGGCGGTGCCGAGCAGGGTGACGAAGTCGATCTCCGGGTCCATCAAGGCGTTGAGCGCGAAGTTCTGCTCGCGGTTGCGCGCCACGATGCCCCAGACCGCGTGCTGGCCGCTGCGGAAATCATCGACCAGGCACAGCGTGGCCTTGCCGCCGCCGACCTTGGCAACGCGCAGTTCCACTTCATCCTCGCCCGGCAGATACAGGTACTGGTTCGGATACCAGTCTTCGTCGTCGGCCAGCACGATCTCGTAATGGGTGCGGCCACGCTCGTTCCAGCTGCGCAGGTCCTGATTGTGCTTTTCCCAGAAGTTGTCCGGCAGCTCGATGGCGCCGGTGAACAGCAGGCTGAAGTCGTCCAGCGCGCGATCGTTCTGGTAGTCCTCCGCGTTCAGGCCGCTGATGTAGGCCTTGATGCGCAGGTTGATGTCCTTGGACACCAGAATGACCGGCACATCCGGATGCTCTTCGCACAGCGCCAGCACCGAGGCCAGGATCTTGTTGTCCGGGACCATTGCGCCGAAGGTGCGGCCCGGGTCGATCGGGTGGATCTGGAAGTACAGCCGGCCGATCGCCGCCTGGCCCTTGAGCTGGATACCCTGCGGATGGCTGAGCAGGATGCCGGCCTGGATCTGCTCGGCGTTGGTGTTCTCCAGCAGTTCGTCCAGGAAGCGGCTGACCTGGCGCGCATTGCGGCTGACTTCGGACGTGCCCTTCTTGGCGTTGTCGAGTTCCTCGATCACCTGCATCGGCAGGAACACATCGTGTTCCTCGAATTTGAACAGCGCTGTGGGATCGTGCATCAGCACGTTGGTGTCCAGCACGTAGATGCGCTTGCCTTGGGTCATTGGGTCTTCCAAGTGATGGAGCAGGGGCGAGCCATCACGCCTGCGGGGCAGGGTGATGGAGGACACGGGAAACCAGGGGGCATCACTGTCCGGCGTGCGCCTTCAACGCGGCCAGCACGGCGTCGGCATGGCCGGCGACCTTGACCTTGCGCCAGGCCTGCACCACGGCCCCCTCGGGTGACAGCAGGAAGGTGCTGCGTTCGATCCCCAGCACCTGCTTGCCGTACATGTTCTTTTCCTTGATCACATCGAAGGCGCGGCACAGGGCCTGCTCGCCATCGCTGATCAGCGGGAAGGCGAACCCCTGCTTGGCGCAGAAGTTGTCGTGCGACTTCACCGAGTCGCGCGAGACACCCAGCACGACCGCGCCGGCCTGTGTGAACTGCGGCAGCAGTGCGTTGAAGTCCAGGCCTTCGGTGGTGCAGCCGGGCGTGCTGTCCTTCGGATAGAAATACAGCACCACCCATTTGCCGGCGTAGCCGCGCAGCGTGGTCTGGGTGCCGCCGGACAGCGACAGTGGCAGGTCCAAGCTTGCAGCGGGTAGTTCGAATACAGCGTCGGTCATCGTTGCTCAGCCCTAAGTGGAGGGGCGTACGGCGCGGTCATGCCGGACCGACGTCCATCCCATCATAAGCAGCTACATGGAAACGTTTGGCAAGCGCATCGAACTGCGCATTGCGCTGATTCAGCGACTCGATGGTGTGCTGTTCCAGCTTGTCCACGTGCAGGAAGTACGATTCCTCGTCGTCGCCATCGTCTTCGTCGCGTTCGCCCAGGAAGATGTCGATGACCCGATAGCCGTCCTGGGTCAGTTGCTCGGCGAGGTGTTGCAGCGGTTGCTGCGCCGGGTCGGCGAAGAAATATTCCCAACGCAACGGCCCGTCGAGATTCCAGTCGGTCTCGGAGCGGATGTGCGCGAACATCTGTTTCAGCGCGGAAAGGGCAATGGCCATCGGAACGTCTGCCTCAGAACTTCATCGGGTCCATGATCGCGTCGAGATTGAGGTGATCACAGAATTCCAGGAAATCATCGCGCAGCGCGGCGATGTGCATGTTGGCCGGCACGCCGATCGTCACCTGCGCAGAGAACATCTCCGCGCCGGTCTGCATGGCGCGGTAGCGCGTGCTCTGCAGGTTCTCGATGGTGATGCCCTGGCGGTCGAAGAAGTCGGCCAGCTGGAACAGGATGCCCGGCTTGTCGGCGGCGATGACTTCGACGATGTAGGGCAGCAGGTTGGACTGGGTCTGCTTGGGGCCGGTGCGGTACCACACCAGCTTCAGGCCTTCCTCGCGCTCGAGCCGGGTCAGCATCGCTTCGAGCTTGGCGACCGAATCCCAGGAGCCGGTGGCCAGGGCGGTGACCGAGACATCGCGCCCCACCGTAGCCAGGCGGGCGTCCACGAGATTGCAGCCGCTGTCGGCGATGCGGCGGGTGACGGGCAACAGGGGGGACTCCGGATGCGTCGTGTAGGCGTTGATCAGGAGGTGGTTTTCGGTCGGCGAAGGCCGGGGAGTCGAGTCGGTCAAAGGGGCTTCCGGCATTGCATCAGGCTGAATGGCCGCCCGGGCAGGCGCCCTGGCGGTGACCAGCATACTTGCCCGTGGTTTCGCGCCGCAAGTAACATGCAGGCGGCCACAACCCGCGTGCGCGCGGGCCTTTCCTGTCACGTAAGAGCAGCAGAATCTTGTCCCTTTCCGGCATCATCACCGCGCTGGCGACCCCTTTCGGTCCGGACGGCGCACTCGACCTGGATGCCTGGCGGCGGTTGCTGGAACAGCAACTGCACGGCGGCGTGCAGGGAATCGTCGTCGCCGGTTCCACCGGCGAGGCCGCCGCATTGAGCGACGAGGAGTACGACACCTTGTTGCGCGCCGCGGTTGCGCAGGTGGCCGGCCGCGTGCCGGTGCTGGCCGGTACCGGCCTGTCGGGCACCGCCAAGACCATTGCGCAGACGCAGCGTGCTGCGGCGCTGGGCGCGCGGTACGCGCTGGTGGTGACGCCGCCTTACGTGCGTCCGACCCAGGCCGGCCTGCAGGCGCATTTTTTGGCGGTTGCCGACAACGGCGGGCTGCCGGTGGTGCTGTACAACGTGCCCGGGCGCACCGGATGCGACCTGTTGCCGGAGACGGTTGCCGCGCTGGTCGGCCATCCGAACATCGTCGGCATCAAGGAAGCGCGCAGCGAACCGGAGCGCGTCGCCGCGCTGGTGGCGCTGCGCAGCGAGTCCTTCGCAGTGCTCAGCGGCGACGACGGTAGCGCCGCGCAGGCGATGCTGTCCGGTGCCGACGGGCTGATTTCGGTGGCGTCCAACGCGTTGCCGTCGGCGTATCGGCGGCTGTGCGATCTGGCCCGCGACGGCCAGCGCGAAGGCGCCACCATGTGGGACGCACGCCTGAGCGAGTACCACAGTTTCTGCGGGATCGAATCCAATCCCATCCCGGTCAAGGCGCTGCTGCAGCGCGCCGGGATCGGGCACGGCCTGCGTCTGCCGTTACTGCCCCTCTCTGCGGCGCACCAGCCTGCCGCCGACCGCCTTGCCGCCGACGCTGTTGCGTTGGAAGCGCTTTCCAGCCGCGAAATGCTCGCGGCCTGACCCAGGAGATCTATCGATGCGTCATTCCGTTTCCCCCGTCCGCGTGCTCTCGCTCGCGTTGCTGGCGACCGCCACCGTCGCCGCCACGAGCGGTTGCAGCTGGTTCCACAAGGGCGCACGCGGTGACTACGCGCTGGCCCCGGAAGCCCGTCCGCTGGAAGTGCCGCCGGATCTGAACCTGCCCGACACCTCCGGTGCGATGAAGGTGCCGACGCTGGCATCGACCGCACAGCAGAATGCCTCGGCGCCGCCGTCTGCCAGCGCCAACAGCGGCTTCACCGTGCCGGGCGAGCGCGACGCGGTGTTCGCCAAGGTCGGCGCGGCGCTGGCCGACATCCCCGGCCTGACCATCGCCAGCAAGGCGCAGATGCTCGGTTCCTACGACGTGAGCTACGAGGGGTCCAGCTTCCTGGTGCGCGTGGTGAAGGTCGACGCCGGCAGCTATGTGTCGGCGGTGGATCCGCGCGGCATGCCGGCCACGGCGGCAGCGCCGGTGGCGGTCATCACGGCGTTGAAGGGCAAGCTGGGCGGCTGAGGCCGCTGCAGCCATCGCAGACGGCAGAACGGGCGCTTCGGGCGCCCGTTCTGCGTTTTTGCTGCATGGGTGCCCGGCTGGATGCTGCCGGGCGCTGATTCAGCGTTGCAGCAGTGGCAGCTTGTTGGGTTTGCCGTCCCACTCGGCGGCATCGGGCAGCGGCTCCTGGCGCACGGTCAGCACCGGCCAGGCCTTGGCCAGCTCGGCGTTGAGCGCCACGAAGCCTTCCTGGCCTGCCGGGACGTCGTCTTCCGGGTAGATCGCATTGGCCGGGCATTCCGGCTCGCACAGCGTGCAGTCGATGCACTCATCCGGGTCGATGACCAGAAAATTCGGGCCGACGTGGAAGCAATCCACCGGACAGACCTCGACGCAGTCGGTGTATTTGCACTTGATGCAGTTTTCGGTGACAACAAAAGGCATGGCGGAATCCGGCGTTTAGCCTGTCAATTCTAAAGCAGTCCGGTGGCCGGTGTGGGGTTGGCCGGGATGTGTCGGCCTCCAGCCCTGGGCGCTCGGCGCGGGCCTGACCGTCTCCGGTCAGGCCAGCCCGCGTTGCCTGGCCAGCGCGAACAATCCCGTCGCAGCCAGATCTTCCGGATGCAGCTGCGTCTGCACGCCCAACTGCGCCAGCGCCAGCGCGTAGCGTTGCGCCAGCCCGGGGCTGCCGACCAGGTGCACGCTGGCGTGAGTGCCGCACTGGTCGCGCAGTTCGTGGCCGATCAGCAGGCCTGAAAGGTAGGACGGCAGCGCGGTGGCGGCGAGGCGGTCGAACAGGCCCAGCGTGCGGGCGCCGAACAGGTGGTGGCTGAGGCCGCCAGGGTCGGCGCTGCGGTCGACGCCTTGCGCGAAGGCGTCGGTGTCCAGGTCTGCAGGGTCGTCCTGCATCAGCTTGCCCAGGATGCTGTGCTGGCGCAGCACCGCATACAGCTCGCCGGTCATGACGGTGGCAAAACCGGTCAGTTGCCCGTTGGCGATCTGCGCCCACTTGCTGTGGGTGCCGGGCAGGCAGGCGACGTGCTCGCCGTCGCCGAGTGCGGCGATCAGGCCGACCAGCTGGGTTTCCTCGCCACGCATGACATCGGGCACACCGCGGTGCCCGCCGGTGCTCACGCCGGGGACGAACCACAGCGTGCGGCCGGGCAGCAGGTCGGTGTAGCTGCGCATCGCCTGCGCCAGGGCGGCGGTATCGGCCGGGCAGGGCAGATAGGCCTGCTCGACCCAGCCATTGCGGCTGCCGATCATGCCCGACAGCAGCAGCGGGCCGTCCCAGCCGTCGACCAGCGTGCTCAGCGCTTCGGCGAAGCGGCCCTGGCAGGCCAGGATGCCGCCGCTGCCGCGGCGTTGCTCCACTACCGTGCCGTCGGCAGCGAGCAGATAGCCGCGCAGGCTGCTGGTGCCCCAGTCGATCGCGATCATGCGCTGGCCACCCGACTCTCGTGCAGGCCGCTGATCGGCACGTCGCAGACGTACAGGCCGCCGGCTTCCGGGGTGCGGGCCAGTTCGTCGGCGCTGTGGTCCAGGCGCGAGCTGATCACGTGCAGGCGGTCCAGCGCGGCGCCGCCGAAGGCGCTGCAGGTGGGGTGCTTGACCGGCAACTGCACGATGCGCTCGATGCTGCCGTCCGGGCGGTAACGCACCACGCGCCAGGCGCGCCACTGCGCATTCCACAGATGGCCCTCGCTGTCGATGATGGAGCCGTCCGGCTCGGCATCGTCGCGGTCCAGCGTGGTGAACACGCGCACGTTGCTGGTCTGCGCAGTGGCGGCGTCGTAATCGCAGCACAGGATCTGCGGGCGCAGCGAGTCGCAGTAATACAGCGTGCGGCCGTCGGGGCTGAAGCAGATCGAGTTGGGGATCGACACGCCCGGCAGCGGCAACGCACGCAGGCCGTGGCGCAGCGAGAACTGGTACATCGCGCCGCGCGCAGCCTTGTGGTCGTGCTCGTCCATGGTGCCGAACACGAGGTTGCCGTTGCGGTCGGCGCGGCCGTCGTTGCTGCGCGTGTGCGGGTTGTCGGCTTCGATGTCGGCCAGGTGCTCGAGCGGCAGCGTGTCGGCGTCGGCGTTGTCCGGGTCGGCGATGCAGATCGACTTGGCCAGCGCGATCAGCACGCGGCCGTCGTCCATCAGGCCGAGGCAACCGGGGCGGTCCGGCAGCGTCCAGTACTGCGTGCGCGCGCTGTGCGGATGATGCCGCCACAGGCGCTTCTCGCTGATGTCCACCCAGTACAGCGCTTCACGTTGCTCACACCACAGCACGCCTTCGCCATGCGTGCAGCGGCTGTCGACCGCCAGCACGGCGGTGTGTTCGGGCGTGCTCACCATTCGGCGATGCTGCCATCGCTGTGACGCCAGACCGGGTTGCGCCAGTCCGGCGGATTTTCGTTTGCGCGCTTGAGCATGTCTTCGTCGATCTCCACACCGAGCCCGGGCTTGGGCAGCGCGGCGATACTGCCATCGATACACTGAAAATCGTCTTTATTGATGACGTAATCGAGCAGGTCGGCGCCTTCGTTGTAGTGGATGCCGATGCTCTGTTCCTGCAGCACCGCGTTGTGCGAAACGAAGTCCACGTGCAGGCAGGCAGCCAGCGCGATCGGCCCGAGCGGGCAGTGCGGGGCGAAGCCGACATCGTAGGCTTCGGCCATCGCGGCGATCTTGACGCACTCGGTGATGCCGCCGGCATGCGACAGGTCCGGCTGCACCATCCCGATACCGCCGGCGCACAGCACGTTCTTGAATTCGAAGCGCGAGAACATGCGCTCGCCGGCCGCCAGCGGAATCGAGGTGCTCGCGGCCAGGCGCGGGTAGTACTCGGCCTGTTCGGCCAGCACCGGTTCCTCGACGAACAGCGGCTTGAACGGCTCCAGCTCGCGCAGCAGCGCCTTGGCCATCGGTGCGCCGACGCGGCCGTGGAAGTCGATGCCGAAGTCGATGCTGTTGCCGAAGGCTTCGCGGATCTCGGCGACCTTGACCACCGCCGCATCGACCGCGCGCGCGCTGTCGATCAGCTTCATTTCCTCGGTGCCGTTGAACTTGAAGGTGTCAAAGCCCAGCGCACGGTAGTCGGTGATCTGCTGGATGATCGCGCCCGGGCGGTCGCCGCCGACCCAGCGATAGGTCTTCATGCGGTCGCGCACCAGCCCGCCCAGCAGCTCGTACACCGGCACGCCAAGGGCCTTGCCCTTGATGTCCCACAAGGCCTGGTCGATACCGGCGATGGCGCTCATCAGGATGGCGCCGCCACGGTAGAAACCGGCGCGGTACATGGTCTGCCACAGGTCGTTGATGCGTGCCGGATCCTTGCCGATGACGTAGCCGGCCAGTTCGTGCACGGCGGCTTCCACCGAGCGCGCACGGCCTTCGATGACCGGCTCTCCCCAGCCGGTGATGCCCTCGTCGGTTTCGACCTTGAGGAACAGCCAGCGCGGTGCGGCGTGGTAGGTGGTGAGGCGGGTGATCTTCATCCTTGCAGTTCCTGGTAGGCCTGCACGAAGGCGCGTGCATGCGTCTGGGTCGTTTCGAGCGATTGCGCGGGTTTGTACAGTTCGCCACCGATGCCGGCACCGGCGGCGCCCTGGGCAAGGAAGCCGGCCAGGGTCTGCGGGCTGACGCCGCCGACCACGTAGACCGGAATGTGCTTGGGCAGCACCGAGCGCAGCGCGCGCACATGCGCGGCGCCATAGGTGGCTGCGGGGAACAGCTTCAGGATCGTGGCGCCGGCATCGATGGCGTCGAACGCCTCGCTGGCGGTGGCGAAACCGGCGACCACGGTGAGCCCGCGCGACACCGCATGGCGGATCAGCGACGGGCGCGTATTCGGGGTGACGATGAAGCGCGCACCGATCTCGGCCAGGGTGTCGACATCGTCGTTGCGTAGCACGGTGCCGGCGCCGATCCAGGCGCGCTCGCCGTAGGTCTGCTGGGCCAGGGCGATGCTCTCGGCCCAGCGCGGCGAATTGAGCGGGATCTCGATCGCGTCGAAGCCGGCGTCGATCAGTGCACCGACATGGTCGAGCGTTTCTTCCGGCGTGATGCCACGCAGGATGGCGATCAGCGGCAGGGCGAACAGGCTGGCGGTGGTGTCTGAGGTCATCGTGTTACTCGCGATAGAGCGGAAAGCGGCCGTCGGCGTCCGGATGGGCGCCAGCGTCGGGGGAAGTTGCAGCGCTGCATAGCAGCGCGCGGAGGGCGGCAGGCAGCCGCGACGAGGTGGCTGCGGCACTTGCGTGCGCACTCCAACGGCCTGCAATTGGCCGGCAAGTTGCCGTCATCGTCGTCCACCTCCGCAATCATGGCGTGCGTGTTGCCATCTCGTGGAAGATGGGTCACGTCTGTTCTGGCCGCGCCCGGGAGGTAGGGGCTCCTGCTGCGGCGTTCGATAGCCTCGCGCGGGGAGATATGTGCTGCAAATGAAATTTTCGGCATATTCTATTCCTCCTACGAATACAGCTGCGTGGCGATACCCCATGGCAAATTCCGGCACTCCCTGGTTCAACGCTGCCCGCCTCAAGACGCGCCAGCTCCTGCTGCTGCTGCATCTGCACGAACAACGCTCGGTGCTGCGCGCGGCCGAGGCTGCCAGCATGACCCAACCGGCCGCTTCCAAGCTGCTGGCGGAAATGGAAGACATGCTGGGGGTGAAACTGTTCGAGCGGCATGCCCGCGGGGTGGAGCCCACCTGGTACGGCCATGTGCTGATCCGGCGTGCGCGTGCGGCGATGTCGGAGATCGGACGGGCGCAGGAGGAAATCGCCGCGCTGCGCGCCGGGAGGATGGGCCAGGCCTCGATCGGTACGGTGGTCAATCCGGGCACCAACCTGGTGCCGCAGGCGATCGCCGAGGTCAAGCGCGAGTTCCCCGACATCCTGGTGCGGGTGGAAATGGACTACAGCCGCCCGCTGGTGGCCAAGTTGCTGGACGGCCAGCTGGACATCGTGATCGGCCGCATCCTGGGGCCGGAGGGCGTGGGCGAGCTGGAGTTCGAGCCGCTGGCCGATGAGCCGCATTCGGTGATCGCGCGTGCCGGCCACCCGCTGGCCAGCCGGGCCGGCCTGCAGCATGCGGATCTGGTGCGGCATGGCTGGATCCTGCCGCCGGCCGACAGCGTGCTGCGCGCGCGGCTGGATTCGATGTTCATGGAGCACGGCGTGCAGACGCCGACCAATGCGATCGAGACCTCGTCGCTGCCGGTGACCTCCACGCTGCTGCGCGGCACCGACATGCTGACCGCCTTGCCGGTGGAGTCGGTGGCGCCGCTGATCCAGGCCAAGCTGCTGACCGTGCTGCCGATCGAGCTGGGCGTCCGCATGGAGTCGTTCGGCATCATCCGGCGGCGCGATTACATCCTGCCGCCTGGGGCCGAGCGCATTCTGCAGGCGCTGCGCACCACCGCGCGGCGTTTGTACCCCGGTCTGCGCGGGCCGGAATCCACTGCTTAAGCGGGCTCTTCCATTTGTATTCCGGCACGGCATACCAGGCTGTGAATTTTTCATTGGCTGGCGCTAGACCACGCGCCTATATCTGTGAGCCAGATCGCACGCTGAAGCGCACGTGAAGTCGGGCAGGTGATCGGCGGCCAAGCCGCCATGCAGTGAGAAGTGGAGCCGGGCGGCGACGTCCGCGTCCTGCACGATCATGTGGCCCGTTGACGGTGCCGCGACAACCAGTCTTCAGTCGTCTTGCGTCCTGGGAGGGATTCAGATGTACAAGTTTTCAAGCCATGCCTCGGCAGGGACGGGCGTGCACGCACGTCGTACCCCGCGTTTGCGTCATTCCGCCATGGCGGTGGGCATCGGGCTGTTGCTCGCCGCACCGGTGTACGCACAACAGACGCAACCGTCCCCGACCGCCCCGACCGCCCCGGCCGGCAAGACCGCCGGCAGCGCGGTGGATCTGGATACGGTGGAAGTGCGCGGCGTGCGCGCCAGCCTGATCAAGTCGCAGGTGATCAAGCGCGATGCCAGCCAGATCGTGGATTCGGTCAGTGCCGAGGACATCGGCGCCTTGCCCGACCGCAGCGTCACCGAAACCCTGCAGCGCGTCAGCGGCGTGACCATCGATCACTTCGCCGCACGCAGCGACCCTGACCATTTCTCCGCCGAAGGCAGCGGCGTGATGATCCGCGGCCTGACCCAGGTGCGCGGCGAACTCAACGGGCGCGACATCTTCAGCGCCGCCAGCGGCCGCGGCCTGAGCTTCGAAGACGTGCCGGCCGAGTTGATGGCCGGTGTGGACGTCTACAAGAACCCCTCGGCGGAAATCATCGAAGGGGGGCTGGGCGGCACGGTCAATCTGCGCACGCGCATGCCGTTCGACAATCCGGGCCGGATCGTCGGCGGCAACGTCGATGTCAACTACGGCGACATGAGCAAGAAGTACAAACCGTCGGCCTCGTTCCTGTTCAGCGACCGCTGGAACACCGGCATCGGCGAAATGGGCTTCATGATCGATGTGGCGCATTCGGAGCTGGCCACGCGCTCGGACGGCATCCAGGTGGAGCCGTATGTGCGGCGGACCGATGAGGCCGTGCTGGCCGGCAGCGGGCGCAGCGAAGTGTTCGTGCCGGGCGGGGTGAACTGGCGTCAGCTGGATTTCGAGCGCAAGCGCGACGGGATCGCGGCGGCGTTCCAGTGGAGGCCCAGCGATGCCACCGAGATCTATGCGCAGTTCCTGCGCTCGCGCTACGACATGAACTGGCAGGAGCGCGCCGCGTTCTTCAACGACAGCAACAACAGCATCACGCCGGCGCCAGGCACGACCTTCGACTACGACGATCGCGGCGGCTTCCTGCGCGGCTCGCCGGTGTCCAGCTCGTGGCGCGGGGTGCTCACCGGCGACGGCGTGCGCTTCAACACCGACAACCGCTATTCCGAACAGCGCACCACCACCACCGACATGTCGGTGGGCTTCAGCCATTTCTTCAACGACAACCTGCAGATCAAGGGCGATATGCAGCTGGTGGAGTCGGAGAACGAACAGCTGGATTTCACCGTGTTCAGTGCGACCTATCTGCCGGGCCTGTCGTATGACGTGTCGGGCAGGTATCCCAGCGTGCAGATCGCCAACCCGGCCTTCACCCAGGACCCGTCCAACTACTTCTGGGCGGCGGCGATGGACCACCTGGGCAAGAACCGCGGGCGTCAGCTGTCCACGCGCGTGGATCTGGAATACACCTTCGATGACAGCAGCTGGCTGCGCTTTGCGCGCTTCGGCATGCGCGCCACCGACCGCAACCAGATCAACAAGAATTCCGGCTACAACTGGGGCGTGATCTCCGACAACTGGGCCGCCATTCCGGGCACCAGCAACGGCCTGGCCAACATGTCCGAGTTCATGACCGACCAGTCGTCGTTGTTCACCTTCTCCGACTTCTTCCGTGGCGGCGTGAACGTGCCGACCACGCTGGTGGTGCCCAACAGCGGCCTGGTCAACAACTACGCCTCGGCCTCGCAGATGATCCAGCAGATCGTGGCGCTACGCGGCTACGGCTGGGCGCCGGACACCTATCAGCCGCAGGACACCAACCGGCAGCACGAACGCACCCAGGCCGCCTACGCGGCGCTGTACTTCGGCAACGACGAGGCCTGGGGCGTGCCGGTGGATGGCAACATCGGCATCCGCGTGGTGCAGACCAAGACCCAGGCCGAAGGTTTCGGCCAGTTCCAGAACCTGGCCGGGCTCAATGTCTCGCCGGAACTGCAGGCGCGCTACACCGGGCAGTACTTCGAGAACAACTCGCAGGGCAGCTACACCAACGTACTGCCCAGCCTGAACCTGCGCCTGCGCTTCACCGACAGCCTGCAGTGGCGCTTTGCCGCCTCCAAGGCGATGGCGCGCCCGGACTACACCCAGTTGCAGCCGTATGTATTGCTCAACGTGGAAACCAACGACGCCGGCCAGGCGACCGATTTTGTCGGCACCGCCGGCAACCCGAACCTCAAGCCGATGGTGGCCAACCAGTTCGACACTGCGCTGGAGTGGTACTTCGACACCAGCGACATGCTGTACGCCACGCTGTTCTACAAGAAGGTCAAGGACTACTTCTCCACCCAGACCCGCAGCGAGATCTACGACAACCGCCCCTGGCTGGTGACACGCCCGTACAACATGGACGAGGGCACCATCCGCGGCGCGGAGCTGGGCTATACCCAGTTCTTCGACCAGCTGCCGGGCTGGCTGAGCGGGTTCGGCGTCAATGCCAACTTCACCTTCGTCGACAGCCAGGGCGGTGCCAACACCGCCACCGACCCGTACACCAATACCACCGTCACCGGGGTCGAGCTGCCGCTGGAAGGCCTGTCGCGGCGCAGCTACAACCTGGCCGGCATCTACGAGAAGGGGCCGTTGTCGCTGCGCCTGGCCTACAACTGGCGCTCGCGCTACCTGCTGACCACCAGCGATGCGTCCACCCGTCTGCCCACCTGGGCCGACGACTACGGCCAGCTCGACGGCTCGTTCTTCTACCGCTTCAACGCGCACCTGCAACTGGGCGTGCAGGCCAACAACCTGACCAACACGGTGACCAAGGTGCTGATGGGGCCGACCTCCTACGAAGGCGGTGAAGTGGATCGGCGTCTGTATACGCGCTCTTCCTTCGTCAACGACCGGCGCTACTCGCTGGTGCTGCGCATGAACTGGTAAGCGCAGGCCGTCACGGAACTGCTGTGTCCGGGCTCGCGGAGTTGAGCCCGCTTTTGCCGATCCGGCCCGCCGGGTCGGCAATGCCAGACCCGGCGGGTTTGTCGGGGTTGCTATAGTTTTTACGAATAGCTTTCCAGGAATATTTCATTGGTGTGGCACGACGGCGCCGCCCTATGCTCCGGCCGCAGCCGCTAGGTACGCCTTGTCAGGATTACCACGCATTGCAACCGCCCGGCCTTCCGGTCGTGGGCGGATGCGGGCCAGCACCAACGACGGGCAGGGCGTTCGCGCACCGACCCGCTAAAAAATTAGAAGTACATGCGTCCTGGGAGGGAGCACCATGTCAGTGCAACATCGCCACATTCCGGCAGGCCGGACTGTGGGTCAGCGTTCGATCCGTGATTTCCGCCGCTCCGTGATGGCCCTCAGTGTGGCCACGCTGCTGAGCGCGCAGGCCTATGCGCAGGACGCGACCACCACTGCCGCTCCGGCTCAGGACTCCACCACCCAGCAACTCGACACCGTGCAGGTCACCGGCACGCGCAGCAGCGTCACCAAGGCGCAGCTGGTCAAGCAGAACGCCGAGCAGATCGTCGATTCGATCGTTGCCGAAGACATCGGCAAGCTGCCCGACAACAACGTCGCCGAAGCGCTACAGCGTATTTCCGGTATCCAGATCTCACGCAACTATGGCGAAGGCAGCTCGATCGCCATCCGCGGCCTGACCCAGGTGCGCACCGAGCTCAATGGCCGTGACATCTTCACCGCCAACGATGGCCGCGGCCTGAGCTTCGAGGACGTGTCGGCCGAATTGCTCGGCGGCGTCAATGTCTACAAGAATCCCTCGGCCGACATGATCGAAGGTGGCCTGGGCGGCACCGTCGACCTGCGCACGCGCCTGCCGTTCGACTACGACGGCCGCAAGATCGCCGGCAGCGTGCAGTACAACTATTACGACCTGGCCGACGACGGCAAGCCGGCGTTCTCGGGCCTGTTCAGCGATCGCTGGCAGACCGGCATCGGCGAGATCGGCCTGCTCGTGAATTATTCGCAGCAGAAGAGTCCGTTCCGCCAGGACACCATCTCGATCGAGCCGTGGTACACGCAGACCGATCTGCCGGGCTATGAAGGCCAGGAAGTTTCTGTGCCGCACGGCGCCGGCATCAACACCACCGTTGGCGAGCGCGAGCGCAAGACCGGTGCGTTTGCGATGCAGTGGCGTCCGAACGACTCGGTCGAGGTCTACACGCAGGTGCTGCGTTCGGATTACGACTTCAGCTGGCACGATTATTCGTTCTTCGCCCTGACCGGCGGCAACCCGATGCAGGGCTTGCCGGGCATCCAGGTCAACGACCGCAACGAGTTCGTCAATGGCTCGTTCCAGAACGTGCCGACCGAGTCCAACACCAGCCTGACAGAGCGGCATTCGGTGACCACCGATTACTCGCTGGGCGCCAAGTGGACGGTCAACGAGAAGCTGACCCTGAGCACCGACTTCCAGTATGTCGATGCCACCACCAAGGGCACGCGCTACATCATCGCCACCGGGCAGGACACCAGCCCGCAGTTCAATGTCGACTTCCGTGGCGATCTGCCGCGCCTGTCGGTGACCGATGCCAGCGGCGCGGAAGGCTATCTGGCCGATGCCAACAACTACGACGGCTGGCGTTGGCACCTGGACAACAAGGACGACAACAAGGGCACCGAGTTCGCCTGGCGCGCCGACATGGATCTGGCCTTCGACAGCGACTTCGCGCGCAGCTTCAAGGCTGGCGTGCGTTACACCGACCGCGATGCCGAGACCAAGGGCAACGTCTGGCGCTTCATGTGCATCAACGATTGCTCGGGCACACCATTCTCGCAGTACCCGAGCATCGGTCTGGTGTCCAACCCGATCACCGACTTCTTCCGTGGTGAGAGCAGCACCTTCGGCCGTACGCTGACGGCTGCCGATTCGGCGGTCGCCAACTACGAACAGACCCTGGCCACCTTCGGTGCCAGCCCGCTGGAGTTTGCGCCCAACAACATCAATACGCAGAACGAGAAGACCTACGCGGCCTATGGCGTGCTGCGCTTCGGCGTGGACAGCGACTGGATTCCGTTCGACGGCAACATCGGCGTGCGCGTGGTGCGGACCGAGGTGGGCTCGCAGGGCGTGCGTACCGGGACCGACAGCGAAGGCGGCGGACTGATCCCGGTGGATGCGCAGCAGACCTATACCGACGTGCTGCCGAGCTTGAACCTGCGCTGGATGCTGAGCGATCAGCTGCAGTGGCGTTTTGCGGCTTCGCGCGGTATCTCTCGCCCGACCTTCGACCGGCTCAACCCGAACCTGAGCCTGAGCACCGGTACCTCCAATGGTGCCTCGACCTTCACCGGTACCGCGGGCAACCCGAGTCTGGAAGCGGTCAAGGCCGACCAGTTCGATACCGCGCTGGAGTGGTACTTCGGCCAGGGCTCGATGATGTACGGCACCTTGTTCTACAAGAAGGTCGAAGGCTTCATCGCCAACGCCGTCTTCAACGAAGTCTACGACGGCCAGGTCTGGCAGATCACCCGTCCGGTCAATGGCGATGCCGGCAAGATCCGCGGTGCGGAACTGGGCTACACGCAGTTCTTCGACTTCCTGCCGGGCTGGCTGAGCGGCTTCGGCCTGCAGACCAACTACACCTATGTCGACAGCGAGGCACCGAGCCCCACCGCCACCGACACCAACGGCCAGGCGCTGACCGTGCCGCTGGAAGGCCTGTCCAAGAACAGCTACAACGCGATCCTCAGCTACGAAACCTCGCGCTTCCAGGGCCGTGTGGCCTACAACTGGCGCAGCGACTGGCTGGTGACCACCGCGGGCAACGGCACCGGCAACCTGCCGGTCTATAACAAGGGCTTCGGCCAGCTGGATGCCTCGTTGCGCTTCAACATCAATGATGTGTGGTCGATTTCGCTCGATGGCGTGAATCTGCTCGATACCCGTCGCGAAAGCTATCTGGGCACCGAGTCGCGCTACCGCGACTTCGTGATCAACGATCGTCGGTATGGCCTGACATTGCGGGCCAGCCTGTAGAACGCGCCGTAGGAAGTGCGTCTCCGGTCCGGCGAGCTGTGCAGGCAGCCCGTCGGGCCGGTGTTTTTCCTATCGACGGCATGCCGTCGATCGCAAGGGGAGCCGGAGGAATGATCGTCGTGATCGATCCGCCTACTGTGCGCCGCGTTACCGCAGCGATGTGGCCGGTCCGTATGTGTCTGGCACTGCTGCTGCTGTTGTCGCTTTCGATCCTGCCGCTGCAGGCTGCCGACCCGGCGGTGCAGGGGCCCTACCAATGGCGCAGCGTCGCCATCGGCGGTGGCGGATTCGTCACCGGTGTGCTGTTTCATCCCGCCGAGCGCGATCTTGCGTATGCACGTACCGATGTCGGTGGTGCGTACCGCTGGGATGCGCGCGCGCAGCAGTGGGTGGCGTTGACCGACTGGCTGGGCGCCGACGACTGGAATCTGATGGGGATCGACGCGTTTGCGGTCGATCCTGCCGACCCGCAGGCGCTGTACCTAGCCGCGGGCACCTACATGCACGAGCGCGCCGGCAATGCCGCGGTGCTGCGCTCGTTCGACCGCGGCCGCAGCTTCGAGCGTGCCGAGTTGCCGTTCAAACTCGGCGGCAACCAACTGGGTCGTTCCAACGGCGAACGGCTGGCGGTGGACCCGCACGATGGTCGTGTGCTGTTGCTGGGCTCACGCGATGCAGGGCTGTGGCGCAGCGACGATCGCGGCGCGCACTGGGCGCGGGTGGACGCATTTCCCGCCGAGGCATTGGCGGGCGCGACGGCGCGCAATCATGTCGGACGCGAGCAGGCGGTGGGCATCGCCTTTGTCGTCTTCGATGCCGCCAGCGGCCGCGCCGGCCGGCCGACGCCGCGTATCTATGTCGGCGTGTCCACCGCGCAGACCAGTGTGTATGTTTCCGACGACGCCGGTCGCAGCTGGTCGGCGGTGGCCGGGCAGCCCAAGGGCCTGCGTCCCAGTCACATGGCCGGCGGCAGCGATGGGCAGTGGTACCTGAGCTACGGCGACCAGCCCGGGCCGGACCTGATGGCCGGCGGCGCGCTGTGGAAATACACCCCGGCGCAGGCGCGCTGGAGCGAGATCAGCCCGATCGCGCAGCCGGCCGGCGGCGATGGCTTCGGCTGGGGCGCGGTGGCGGTGGATCCGCAACAGCCGCAGGTGCTGCTGGCCAGCACCTTCCGCCGTCGTAGCCCGCGCGATGAGCTGTTCCGCAGCGTCGACGGCGGCCGCAGCTGGACGCCGTTGCTGGCGGGCGCGCAGTTCGATCACAGCGCAGCGCCGTGGACCGCGCAGGCCACGCCACACTGGATGGGCGCGCTGGCGATCGATCCGTTCGACAGCAACCACGCGCTGTTCGTTACCGGCTACGGCATCTGGGCCTCGCGCAATCTGCAGGATTTCGCCAGGCAGCAGCGGCCGTTGCAGTGGTGGTTCCAGGACCGCGGGCTGGAAGAGACCGTGCCGCTGGATCTGCTCAGCCCGATGCAAGGCGCGCACCTGCTCAGTGCGCTGGGCGATATCGACGGCTTCCGGCACGACGATCTGGAGCGTGCGCAGCTGCAGTACGCCGGCCCGCGCCTGACCAATGGCGAGAGCATCGATGCCGCCGGGCAGGCCGCGCAGTGGGTGGTGCGCAGCGGTACCGTGCGCGACCGCCGCAACAACGAGATCCGTGCGCTCTTTTCGCGCGATGGCGGCGCGCAGTGGACGGTGTTCGCCAGCGAGCCGCCCGCCGGGCAGGGCGCCGGCAACATCGCTATCGCCGCCGATGCCTCGCAGGTGGTGTGGGCGCCGGACAAGGGCGGCAGCTGGCGCACCGGCGATTTCGGCAAGCACTGGCAGCGTTTGCAGGGGCTGCCAGAGACTGCGGTGGCGGTGGCCGATCGCGTCGATGCGCGGCGCTGGTACGCAGTGGATACCGCCAGCGGGCGCTTGTACGAGAGCCGCGATGGCGCAGAGACCTTTCGCGACACCGGCGCGCAGGTCGGCAGCCCGGCGCGCGATGAACGTGCGCGTCCGCAGCTGCGTCCGGATCCGTGGCGGGCGGGGGTGGTGTATCTGGCCAGCCCCGCGCTGGGCGTGATGCGCTGGCAGGATGGGCGTTTGCAGACCTTGTCCAAGCCGGACGAGGCGCGTTCGCTGGGCATCGGCAAGGCACTGCGCGAGGACGCACCGCCGGTGCTGTATCTGGCCGGCCGCGTCGAGGGAGTGGATGGGGTGTTCCGCTCCGACGACGACGGCGCGCAGTGGTTGCGCATCAACGACGACGCGCACCGGTTCGGCAAGCCCTACAGCGTCACCGGCGATCCGCGCATCCCGGGGCGCGTGTACTTCGCCACCGGTGGGCGTGGCATCTTCTACGGCGACCCACGATGAGCGCTGCGTGCCTGTGCGCGTCAGCGCGCTGTCTTACCGAGCATGGCGGCAGGCGCCGTCGCATCGCCGCGCGAGTGGCCGCGCCGCTTCTGGAGATCACTGCATGACCGCTTCCCTTATCCGCCGTGGCTGCCTGTTGGGCCTTGTCCTGGCCAGCCCCGCCGCACTGGCGCAACCGAGTTTGCCGATGTTGTTCAGCGATGGCGCGGTGCTGCAGCGCGACCAGGCGATGCCGGTGTGGGGCTGGGCCGCGCCCAATGCCGCCATCACGGTCAGCTTTGACGGCAAGCATGCCACCGCCAAGGCCGATGCCAGGGGCCAGTGGAAGGTCAGCCTGCCCGCGCACACCGCCGGTGGCCCCTATGTGCTGAGCGTGCAGGGCGACGGCGGCCAGTTGCAGGTGCGCGATGTGCTGGTCGGCGATGTGTGGCTGGCCAGCGGTCAATCGAACATGGAGTGGCCGTTGGCGCAGGCCAGCGATGGCCCGCAGGCGGTGGCCGCCGCCAACGACCCGCAGTTGCGGCACTTCAAGGTGCCCAAGTCGTGGTCGTTGCAGCCGGAAGCGCGCCTGACCGGCGGCGACTGGAAGGCCGCCACGCCGGACAACGCCGGCGAGTTCACTGCGGTCGGCTATTTCTTCGCCAAAGAGCTGCGCACCAGTGCCGGCGTGCCGATCGGCATCGTCAACAGCACCTGGGGCGGCAGCGCGATCGAGGCGTGGATGGATGCAGCCTCGTTGGGCTTGAATGCCGGGCAGAACCAGGGCGCGATCGAGGCGATCAAGCAGCGCGATGCCGCCGCGCGGGCCGCCACCGGCAAGCGCATCGCGCGCTGGCCCAAGGTGGATGGCGAGATGCCGCAGTGGCGCGAAGCGACGTTCGACGACAGCGACTGGGACAGCATCCCGACCACTCAGCAATGGGAGTCCAGCGGCTATGACGGCATGGACGGAATCGCCTGGTATCGCACTACCGTCACCTTGAGCGCTGCCGACGCCAAGACCGGTATCACGCTGGGCGTGGGGCAGATCGACGATTCGGACATCACCTACGTCAATGGCCAGCAGGTCGGCACGACCGAAAAGCAATGGAACCTGCCGCGCGTCTACAGCGTGCCGGCTTCGGCCTTGCATGCAGGGGTCAACCACATCGCGGTGCGGGTGGAAGATCTCAGTGGCGGTGGCGGCATGCACGGTCCGGACGAGCAGCGCTTCGTGCAGACCAGCGCCGGTGCCAAACGCGCGTTGGGCGGCTGGAAGTTCCGCCCGGCCGCCGTGCGCGTGTCGCTGGTCGACAACAAGAATCAGCTGCCCACGCTGCTGTACAACCAGATGATCCATCCGCTGCAGCCGTTCCCGGTCAAGGG
Source organism: Xanthomonas arboricola (assembly GCF_002940665.1). GTDB lineage: Bacteria > Pseudomonadota > Gammaproteobacteria > Xanthomonadales > Xanthomonadaceae > Xanthomonas > Xanthomonas arboricola_B. The sequence goes on along the minus strand of NZ_MIGY01000002.1, from coordinate 1,384,496 downwards.
CGTGATCTGGTACCAGGGCGAAACCAATGCCAGCGACACCGGCGCGCTGAAGTATCGCCAACAGTTCGCTGCGATGATCCAGCAATGGCGCGCCGAACGCGGCGCGAAAACGCTGCCGTTCCTGTGGGTGCAGCTGGCCAACTTCAAGGCCGGCGGCGACAAGGGCGAGCTGAGCCCGTGGGCACTGTTGCGCGAGTCGCAGTCCAAGACGCTGGCGCTGCCGGCGACCGGGCAGGCGGTGATCATCGATATCGGCAACCCCACCGATATCCATCCCACCAACAAGCACGATGTCGGCCATCGCCTTGCGCTTGCTGCACGTCATGTGGCGTACGGCGAAACGCTGGTGTACAGCGCGCCGGTGTTCGAGCAGGCGCGCTTTGCCCAGGGCCAGGCCGTGCTGAGCTTCGATCTGCAAGGCAGTGCGTTGCAGGCGCATAACGGTGACGAAGTGCAGGGCTTCCGCGTCGCCGGTGCCGACAAACACTTCCATCCGGCCACCGCGCGCATCGAGGGCGATCGGGTGATCGTGCGCAGCGACGCGGTGGCTGCACCGGTCGCGGTGCGCTACGGCTGGAGCGAAAACCCGGACGACGCCAACCTGGTCAATCGCGAACAGCTTCCCGTTTCCCCCTTCCGCACCGATACCTGGTGACACGGAGTCCTATGTCCATGCATTCCCCCGTTGCACGTGTGATCGCTCCTTCCCCTGCACGCCGTTGCCTGCGTCCGCTGCTGCTGTCCGCGCTGACGCTGGCCCTGGCGGCGTGCCAATCCGGCGAGCAGGACGACAAAGCCAAACCGGCCGCAGTCGCACCGACTGCCGGTAGCGCAGCGACCGCGCCTGCCACGGCAGCGGCGCCGGCTGCGCAGACGCCGATGCCGCAGTTCGTCAGCAAGGACGGCAAGCACGCATTGATGGTCGATGGTGCGCCGTTCCTGATCCTGGGCGCGCAGGTCAACAACTCCAGCAACTATCCCGGCGTGATGGACAAGGTGTGGCCGGCGATGCAGGTGCTGGGCCCCAATACCGTGCAGGTGCCGATCGCCTGGGAGCAGGTCGAGCCGGAAGAAGGCAAGTTCGATTTCTCCTTCGTCGATACGCTGCTCACGCAGGCACGCGAGCACAAGGTGCGGCTGGTGCTGCTGTGGTTTGCGACCTGGAAGAACAACGGCCCGGCGTATGCGCCGCATTGGGTCAAGACCGACAACCAGCGCTTCCCACGCGTGGTGACGCGCGAGGGCAAGGCGATCGGGTCGCTGTCGCCGCATGCGCAGGCCACCCTGGATGCCGACCGCAAGGCCTTTGTCGCCTTCATGCAGCATTTGAAGCAGGTCGATCCGCAGCACACCGTGATCATGATCCAGCCCGAGAACGAGCCGGGCACCTACGGCAGCGTGCGCGACTTCTCGCCGATGGCGCAGCAGCTGTTCGACGGCCCGGTGCCGGAAGCGCTGCTCAAGCGCCTGAACAAGCAGCCGGGCAGCTGGGCACAGGTGTTCGGTGCCGATGCGGACGAGATCTTCCATGCCTGGTCGATCGGTCGCTACATCGACCAGGTGGCCGAAGCCGGCAAGGCCGAATACCCGCTGCCGATGTACGTCAACGCCGCACTGCGTGGCCCGTTCAATCCCGGCCAGCCCGGCCAGTACGCCAGCGGTGGCCCCACCGACAACGTGCTGGATGTGTGGAAGGCCGCCGGCCCGCATATCGACCTGCTGGCGCCGGACATCTACATGCCCGAGTACCGTACCTACACCACGGTACTGGAGCGCTACGCTCGCCCGGACAATGCGCTGTTCGTCGCCGAAACCGGCAACCGCCCGGAATACGCGCGCTATCTGTTCCCCGCGCTGGGCCACGACGGCATCGGCTGGTCGGCGTTCGGCATGGACTACACGCGTTATTCCAACTATCCGCTGGGCGCCAAGCACGTCAACGAGGAAACCCTGGCCCCGTTCGCGCTGGGTTTCGAGCTGGTCAAGCGCGGCATGCGTCCGTTCGCCAAAGCCGCGTCCGAAGGCAAGCTGCACGGCACTGCCGAAGAACCCGGCCAGGCGGTGCAGGAGCTGCAGCTCAACGAACGTTGGGGCGCCACCATCACCTACGGCGTGCCGCAGTTCTGGTTCAAGGGCGAACCGCCGGGCAACCCCGAGCCGATCGGCGCGGCCTTGATCGCCGAGCTCGGCCCTGACGAGTTCCTGGTCACCGGATACCACGTGCGCGTGACCCTGCATCCGGCCAGCGAGGCGACCGCCAACATGCTCTACGACCGCGTCGAGGAAGGCGTCTACGACGGCAGCGACTGGAAGTTCGAGCGCAACTGGAACGGCGACCAGACCGATTACGGCGTCAATTTTTCCAGCGCGCCGCAGCTGCTGAAGATCAAGCTGGCCACCTACAAGTAAACCTGCACGGCCACTTGCTGCGCAGCCAGATCGCTGCGCAGCAGGCCGGCTTCCAGGTCGAACGCAATGAACCCATGCGTTGCCGCCCCCGCGGCAGCGTTTCGTAATTCCAAGGGAGTGAACATGCAAACCATCAACCGTTCCGCCGGCCATGCACCTGCCACCCGACGTACACCGCTTGCGCAGTGCCTGGCGTTGTCGCTGGCCTTGCTGGCCAATGCCGCGCACGCGCAGGAAGTGCGCAAGGCCGCCGATGGCGTCACCGTGGTGCCGAGCGCCAAGGGCGCCGCGCCGGTGCGTCTGCAGGTGGTCGATGCCGGCATCATCCGCGTCAGTGCCGACCCGGACGGCGACTTCGCGCGCAGCCCCAGCCTGATGCGCGTGCCGGTGCAGGGCGATGGCAACTTCCAGCTGGCCGAGCAGGGCGACAGCGTGCAGCTAAAGACCGGCAAGGTCACCGCCACCGTGTCCACCGTCGATGGCCATGTCAGCTTCGCCGATGCCAATGGCAAGCCGGTGTTGTCGGAGGTTGCCGGCGGGCGCAGTTTTGCGCCGCTGAAAGTGGAGGGCAAGCAGTACCTGAGCGTGCGTCAGCGCTTCCAGTCGCCCGACGACGAAGCGCTGTACGGCTTCGGCCAGCACCAGCAGGGCTGGATGAACCAGAAGGGCCGCAACATCGAGTTGCAGCAGAACAATATCGACATGGCGGTGCCGTACCTGGTGTCCAGCCGTAACTACGGCCTGCTGTGGGACAACAACTCGATCAGCCGCCTGGGCGACCCGCGCGGCCTGCAGCCGCTGCCCAAGACGTTGAAGTTGTATGACGCCAAGGGCAAGGCCGGTGCGCTGACCGCGCGTTATGCGATCAACGGCAAGCAGATCGTCGAGCGTCGCGAGAGCGAGGTGAACTACCAGTATCTCAGCGACCTGACCAAGTATCCGAAGAAGGCGATCACCAAGGACAAGGACAGCCGCATGCAGGTCACCTGGGAGGGCGAGATCGAAGCGCTCACCGGTGGCGAGCACACCTTCTCGCTGTATTCGAGCGAGTACGCCAAGCTGTACGTGGACGGCAAGCTGGTCGTCGATCGCTGGCGCCAGAACTGGAATCCGTGGAATCACGAGTTCAAGCTGGATCTGGAGCCGGGCACGCGCCACACCGTCAAGGTCGAATGGGACCTGATCGACCCCAGCTACATCGCGCTGCTGCACCGCGACCCGCTGCCGGCCGCCGAAGCGAAGGACCTGTCGCTGTGGTCCGAAGCCGGCCAGATGATCGACTACTACTTCGTCTCCGCCGATTCCTACGATCAGGCTGTGGCCGGCTACCGCGAGCTCACCGGCAAGTCGGTGATGCTGCCCAAGTGGGCCTACGGCTTCTGGCAGAGCCGCGAGCGTTACAAGAGCCAGGACGAGTTGGTCGGCGCAGTGGCCGAATACCGCAAGCGCAAGTTGTCGCTGGACAACATCGTGCTGGATTGGTCGTACTGGCCCGAAAATGCCTGGGGCTCGCACGATTTCGACCCGCAGCATTTCCCCGATCCGGACGGCATGGTCAAGGCGGTGCACGACATGCATGCGCAGATCATGATTTCGATCTGGCCCAAGTTCTATCCCACCACCGCCAACTACAAGGAACTGGACGCGGCCGGTTTCATGTTCAAGCGCAACGTGGAAGTGGGTGAGCTGGACTGGATCGGCAAGGGCTACAAGAACTCGTTCTACGATCCGTATTCGGAAAAGGCGCAGGCGATCTACTGGCGCCAGGTCAACGAAAAGCTCAACAGCAAGGGCTTCGATGCGTGGTGGATGGACGCCGACGAACCGGACGTGCATTCCAACCTGGACATCGGCGAGCGCAAGGCGCGCACCACGCCAAACGCGCTGGGCTCGTCTACCGAATACTTCAATTCCTACCCGCTGCCGCACACCCATGGTGTGTACGTGGGCGACCGTGCGGCCGACGACAAGCGCGTGTTCATCCTCTCGCGCAAGGGCTATGCCGGCACCCAGCGCAATGCGGTGGCAGTGTGGAGCGGCGACATCGTCTCGCGCTGGGACGACATGCGCGACCAGATCTCCGGTGGCGTCAACATGGCGCTGTCGGGCCTGCCCAACTGGACCTTCGACATCGGCGGCTTTGCGGTGGAGAAGCGCTACGAGAACCAGGACCCGGCGCACCTGCCGGAATGGCGCGAACTCAACACGCGCTGGTTCCAGTTCGGCGCATTCGTGCCGATCTTCCGCTCGCACGGCCAGTTCCCGTACCGCGAGATCTGGAACATCGCCCCGGAAGGCACGCCGTTCTACGACAGCATGGCGTACTACAACCGCCTGCGTTACGCGCTGCTGCCGTACATCTACAGCCTGGCCGGCGACACCTATCAGCGCGATGGCGTGATCATGCGCGGCATGATGATGGACTTCCCGAACGACCCCAAGGTCCGCGACATCAACGACCAGTATCTGTTCGGGCCGGCCTTCCTGGTTGCACCGGTGACCCGCTTCGGCGCCACCTCGCGTCAGGTCTATCTGCCGGCCGGCAGCAGCTGGCTGGATTTCGCCACCGGCAAGCGCTACGAAGGCGGCCAGAGCATCGAGGCGGCCGCGCCGATCGAGCGCATGCCGTTGTTCGTGCGCGCCGGTTCCATCGTGCCGACCGGCCCGGTGCAGGAATACGTGGATCAGAAGCCGGATGCGCCGCTCACCGTGGTGGTCTACACCGGTGCCGACGGCCAGTTCTCGCTGTATGAGGACGACGGCAAGGGCTATGGCTACGAGAAGGGCGAGTTCAGCCGCATTCCGCTGAGCTGGAACCAGGCCAAGGGCGAGCTGAGCATCGGCAAGCGCGAAGGCAGCTGGACCGGCATGCAGGCCAAGCGCACCGTCAATGTGCGCTTTGTCGACGGCCCGCGCGAGGACGCCGGTGCGCTGGAGCCCAGGACCGATGCCAGCATCCAGTACGACGGTAATCCGGTCAGCGTGTTGCAGCGCAAGATTGCGTCCGGCAAAGCGCGTCGTCGATGATCGCAACTCGTTGTCAGTCAGTGAGTGCGCAGATGCCGGATCGCCGCAAGGCTAGGGCGTGCAGGTCCGGTCATGCAGCACGGTGGTGCACGTGCTGACCCGCAGGGAAGTCTGCAAGGCAACCGGTGCCGCACTCGCGGCGCTGGGCGCTGCGCCGGCTGCGTCCGCCATTGCTGCGCCGGTCAAGGCTGCCGGCGAGCAATCGTTGCCTGCCGTTGCTGCGGGCGATGCCTTGCAGCTGTGGTACCGCGAACCGGCCAACGAGTGGGTGCAGGCGCTGCCGGTCGGCAACGGCCGGCTGGGCGCGATGGTGTGGGGCGGTATTGCCCACGAGCGCCTGCAACTCAACGAGGACACGCTGTACGCAGGTGGCCCGTACGATGCCACCAGCCCCGACGCGCTGGCGGCCTTGCCACAGGTGCGCGCGCTCGTGTTTGCCGGGCGCTATGCCGAAGCCGAAACCCTGGCCGACGCCAAGATGCTCTCGCGTCCGCTCAAGCAGATGCCGTATCAACCGCTGGGCGATCTGTTGCTGGATTTCGATCGTGCCGACGGCATCAGCGAGTACCGCCGCCAGCTCGATCTGGATACCGGCGTGGCCACCACCACGTTCCGCTCCGGCGGTGCTGTGCACAAGCGCGAAGTGTTCGTGTCGGCGCAGTCGCAATGCATCGTGGTGCGCCTGTCCTGCGATCGGCCACACGCGATTTCCCTGCGCGTGGGCATCGACAGCCCGCAGACCGGCGCGGTCACGGTGGAGCAGGGCGGGCTGCTGTTTAGCGGCCGCAACGGCAGCTTTGCCGGCATCGACGGCAAGCTGCGTTTTGCCTTGCGCGTGTTGCCGCAGGTCAAGGGCGGCACGCTCAGCGGGCTGCGCGACCGCCTGCGCATCGACGCCGCGGATGAAGTGGTGCTGCTGCTCACCGCCGCCACCAGCTACCAACGCTTTGATGCAGTCGATGGCGATCCGCTGGCATTGACCGCAGCAAGCATGCAGAAGGCGGGCAAGCTGGACTACGCCGCAGTGCTGCGTGCGCATCTGGCCGATCACCAGCGGCTGTTCCGGCGCGTGGCGATCGATCTCGGCACCAGCGAGGCGGCGGCACTGCCTACCGACGAGCGCGTGCAGCGTTTTGCGCAGGGCAACGACCCGGCGCTGGCCGCGCTGTATCACCAGTTCGGCTGTTACCTGCTGATCTGCAGCTCGCGGCCCGGCACCCAGCCGGCCAATCTGCAGGGCATCTGGAACGACCTGATGCAGCCGCCGTGGGAAAGCAAGTACACCATCAACATCAACACCGAGATGAACTACTGGCCCAGCGAGGCCAACGCGCTGCACGAGTGCGTCGAACCGCTGGAATCCATGTTGTTCGATCTGGCCAAGACCGGCGCGCGCACCGCACGTGCGATGTACGACGCACCGGGTTGGGTGGTACACAACAACACCGATTTGTGGCGCCAGGCCGGGCCGATCGATGGCGCCAAGTGGAGCCTGTGGCCGATGGGCGGCGTCTGGCTGCTGCAGCAGTTGTGGGACCGCTGGGATTACGGCCGCGACTGTGCCTATCTGGGCAGGATCTACCCCTTGTTCAAGGGCGCGGCGGAGTTCTTCGTCGCCACGCTGGTGCGCGACCCGCAGACCGGCGCGATGGTGACCAACCCGTCGATGTCGCCGGAAAACCAGCATCCGTTCAACGCCGCGCTATGTGCCGGCCCCACCATGGATGCGCAGCTGCTGCGCGATCTGTTCGCCCAATGCATCGCGATGAGCAAGCTGCTCAAGGTCGACGATGCCTTCGCGCAACAGCTGAGCACGCTGCGCGAGCAATTGCCGCCCAACCGCATCGGCAAGGCGGGGCAATTGCAGGAGTGGCAACAGGACTGGGACATGCAGGCACCGGAGATCCATCACCGCCATGTCTCGCATCTGTATGCCTTGCATCCTTCGAGCCAGATCAATCTGCGCGATACGCCCGAGCTTGCCGCTGCGGCCAAGCGCACGCTGGAAACGCGCGGCGATAACACCACCGGCTGGGGTATCGGCTGGCGGCTGAATCTGTGGGCACGGCTGGCCGATGGCGAGCATGCCTACCGCATCCTGCAACTGCTGATCTCGCCCGAGCGCACCTACCCGAATCTGTTCGACGCGCATCCGCCGTTCCAGATCGACGGCAACTTTGGAGGTACCGCCGGCATCACCGAAATGCTGCTGCAAAGCTGGGGCGGCAGCGTGTTCCTGCTGCCTGCCTTGCCCAAGGCATGGCCGCGCGGCAGTGTGCGTGGCTTGCGCGTGCGCGGCGGTGCCAGCGTGGACCTGCACTGGGAGGGCGGCCGCCTGCAGCAGGCACGCGTGCACAGCGAGCGGGGCGGGCGCTATCAACTGTCTTACGCAGGGCAGACCCTGGACCTGGAACTGGGTGCCGGCCGCACCCGGCTGGTGGGCCTCAACAACAACCGATTGGTGACGCAATGAGCTTGTACGTAGGACTGGATGTGGGCACGCAGAGCGTCAAGCTGGTGGCCTACGATCCGCAGGAGCGCGCCGTGGTCGCCACGATCGCCGCGCCGATGGAACTGATCAGCCGCGACGACGGCACCCGCGAACAACAGGCGCAGTGGTGGATCGACGGCATCGTGCATTGCTTCGCGCAGCTCGATGGCGAGCAGCGTGCGCAGGTGCGTGGCATCTCGGTCTCCGGCCAGCAGCACGGCTTTGTGCCGGTGGCCGCCGATGGCAGCGTCACCGCACCGGTGAAGCTGTGGTGCGATACCAGCACCGCACTGGAATGCGAGGAAATCATGGATGCGGTGGGCGGCGCCGCGGGCAGCGTGGCCACCGCCGGCAACCCGATCATGGCCGGCTACACCGCCTCCAAGCTGCCGTGGACGCGCAAGCATCGCCCCGAGGCGTATGCGGCGATGACCACGGTGATGCTGCCGCACGACTACGTGAACTTCTGGCTCACCGGCGAGCGCTTTGCCGAAGTCGGCGATGCCTCCGGCACCGGCTGGCTGGACGTGCGCACGCGGCAGTGGTCCGAGCGCATGCTCGGCGCGGTGGACGCACAACGCGACCTGCGCGAGGCATTGCCGCCGCTGGTGGAGACCGGCGCGGTCTATGCCTTGTCCGACGCAGCCGCCGATGCCTTGAATCTGCCGGCCGGCGTGCGTGTCACCACCGGCGGCGGCGACAACATGATGGCCGCCATCGGCACCGGCAACGTGGTGCCGGGGCGTCTGACCATGAGCCTGGGCACTTCGGGCACCTTGTTCGCCTACGCCGATCACCCGGTGGTGGACGACGAGGCACGCTGGGCCGCGTTCTGCTCGTCCAGCGGCGGCTGGCTGCCGCTGATCTGCACCATGAACTGCACCGTCGCCACCGAGGCGGTGATGCGCATGTTCTCGATAACCCGCGAACAGACCGACGCCTTGATCGCCAGCACCACGCCCGGCGCCGATGGCCTGGTACTGCTGCCGTTCTTCAACGGCGAGCGCACCCCGGACTTGCCGGCCGCCCGCGGCTGCCTGTTCGGCATGGACCTGCACAACACCACCCCGGCGCATTTCTACCGCGCCGCGATGGAAGGGGCGACCTACAGCCTGCGCAACGGCTTCGATGCCTTCGTTGCGGCGGGTCTGCAGTTCGACACCATCCTGCTCACCGGCGGCGGCAGCAAGAGCGCGCAGTGGCGGCAGATGGTGGCCGATATCTTCAACCTGCAGGTCGTGGTGCCGACCCAGCCCGAAGGCGCTGCCTTCGGTGCCGCGCTGCAGGCCTTGTGGGCCTGCGATCGCGATGACGGCGGTACGCACGCGTTGTCGGATGTGGTGCTGGAGCATCTGCAGGTCGACGACAGCCTGTCGGCGCGCCCGGATCCGCAGCGCGTGGCCCAGTATCAGCAGCACTACCAGCACTTCCTCAAGCACCTGCATGTGGTCAGCCCGCTCTACGCCGGCTGATCGACACGCTTTCTACAACTCCCCCAGCAGCAAGGACATTCCACCCCATGAGCAACACCGTCTACATCGGCGCCAAGGAATATTTCCCCGGTATCGGCAAGATCGGCTTCGAAGGCCGCGACTCGGACAACCCGCTGGCGTTCAAGGTCTACGACGCCAACAAGCAGATCGGCGACAAGACCATGGCCGAGCATCTGCGCTTTGCCGTGGCCTACTGGCACAGCTTCTGCGGCAACGGCGCCGATCCGTTCGGCCCGGGCACGCGCGCGTACCCGTGGGATATCGGCAACACCGCGTTGAATCGCGCCGAAGCCAAGGCCGATGCCGCGTTCGAGTTCTTCACCAAGCTCGGCGTGCCGTACTACTGCTTCCACGACATCGACCTGTCGCCCGATGCCGACGACATCGGTGAGTACCAGAGCAACCTCAAGCACATGGTCGGCATCGCCAAGCAGCGCCAGGCCGACACCGGCGTCAAGCTGCTGTGGGGCACCGCCAACCTGTTCTCGCACCCGCGTTACATGAATGGTGCGTCGACCAACCCTGATTTCAATGTCGTCGCGCGTGCGGCGGTGCAGGTCAAGGCCGCGATCGATGCCACCGTCGAGCTGGGCGGCGAAAACTACGTGTTCTGGGGCGGCCGCGAAGGCTATGCCTGCCTGCACAACACCCAGATGAAGCGCGAGCAGGACAATATGGCGCGCTTCCTCACCCTGGCGCGCGACTACGGCCGCGCGATCGGCTTTACCGGCAACTTCCTGATCGAGCCAAAACCAATGGAGCCGATGAAGCACCAGTACGACTTCGACAGCGCCACGGTGATCGGCTTCCTGCGCCAGCACGGCCTGGACCAGGACTTCAAGCTCAACATCGAAGCCAACCACGCCACGCTGTCGGGCCACAGCTTCGAGCACGACCTGCAGGTGGCATCCGATGCCGGCCTGCTGGGCAGCATCGATGCCAACCGCGGCAACCCGCAGAACGGCTGGGACACCGATCAGTTCCCGACCGACCTGTACGACACCGTCGGCGCGATGCTGGTGGTGCTGCGTCAGGGCGGGCTGGCACCGGGCGGGCTGAACTTCGATGCCAAGGTGCGTCGCGAGTCGTCCGACCCGCAGGATCTGTTCCTGGCGCATATCGGCGGCATGGACGCGTTTGCACGCGGGCTGGAAGTGGCCAATGCGCTGCTGACCTCCTCGCTGCTGGAGCAGTGGCGCGCCGAGCGTTACGCCAGCTTCGACAGCGGTGCGGGCGCGGACTTCGCCAACGGCAGCAGCACGCTGGTGGATGTGGCCAAGTACGCCGCCGGTAACGCACCCAAGCAGCTCAGCGGCCGTCAGGAAGCCTACGAGAACCTGATCAACCAGTATCTGACGCGTTGATGTTGTGCCGATGGTCGCCTGCACGCGCAGGCGATCACCGGCAGCCTGCGCGCACAACCGCGTGCGGTGTCATTGCTGTTCCGTTGCATCCGGCGCTGCCGGTGCGGCCACCGAATCCCGCTTGACCAGCAGGTGCGCGACCACATGATCGACCATCTTCGCCGTGCGCTCCTTGGCGCGAATCGTCTTCAGCAGGATGTCCAGCGCAGCGTCGGCCATGGCGGCGATGGGCTGCTGCACGGTGGTGAGTTCTGGCCATACCGCAGTGGCCGCGGAGGTGTCGTCGAAGCCGACCACCGACAGATCGCGCGGCACATCCAGCCCGCGCCGATGCGCGACCGAGATCGCGGCGGCGGCCATGTCGTCGTTGCTGGCGAAGATGGCGCTGGGGCGGCGTTTGCGCGCCAGCAGTTTTTCCGCAGCGACCAGGCCGGATTTGTAGGTGTAGTCGCCCGGCTGCACCAGATGCCGATCCAGCCGCAGGCCCGCATCGGCCAGCGCCGCCTGGAACCCTTCGAAGCGACGCGTGCTGGCGGACAGGTTGGGATGCCCGGCGATGTAGCCGATACGCGTGTGGCCCTGCGCGATCAGATGCTCGGTGATCTCCTTGGCGGCGGCGAATTCGTCGATGCGCACGCAGGCCACATCCGGACTGAAGTGGTTGGAGGCGATCGCCACCACCGGCACCTTGGCGCGTACCAGTTCCAGTACCGCGGCCTTGGATTCGCACAGCGGCGGCGGCAGGATCACCCCGGCCACGCCCTTGGCGAGCTTGCGCGCGGCACGGCGCTCGGCGTCGGCATCCAGGTCGTCCCAGCAATCGATCACCAGCTGGATCGGCGTGCGCGAGGCAACCCGCAACACGCCCAGCAGCAACTCACGCAGGTAGGCACCGCTGGGATCGCTGTAGATCAACGCGATGCGCGTGCTCTGCGCGGCGGCCAGGGCGCTGGCCGCCAGATTGGGCGTGTAACCCAGCTTGTCGACCGCGCGCAGCACGCGTGCGCGGGTGGCATCGCGCACGCTGCCGTTGTTGTTGACCACGCGCGAGACCGTCATCGGCGAAACCTTCGCCAGCGCCGCCACCTCGTCGATGGTGGTCGCGCGGCTGGTGCGGCGGACCGATTTCCTGACCTTCTCCAAGCGTGGCCTCTTCAAGTGGGTGGCGAACCTGCACGATGCACACAACCCGCTGCAATAACGCAAGCGTCGACTGCGTGCGTGACGATGCGACGCATGGTACCGGGAAGCAGGCAGAGCGGCGATACGCCGCCGCGTGCGGCGATGTCGCTGGAGCATGCCGCATGAGCGCGCGTGCAATGCGGCGCTGCGTCGCGTATTGCGCTGCATTGGCGCATCCGTGGTGGCTGGCGATGACGCTGCTGTGTGGATTGATGCTGGCCAGTGCCGGCGCGCGGGCCGAGGACGGCTACGAGTTATGGTTGCGCTACCACCGGATGGCTGACGCGGCGCAGTTGCGTGGCAGCGCAAGCGAGTTGATCGTCGCCGGCGACTCGCCGAGTCTGCAGGCTGCACGCGAGGAATTGCAGCGTGGACTGTCGGGCCTGCTTGGTGCTGCGCCGCAGTCGTCCGCCACGGTCACACGCGATGGTGCGATCTTGCTGGGTGCGGCCGCAGCGCCGCAGATCGCGGCGTTGAACCTGCAGACCGCCGGCCTGGGCCGCGAGGGCTATCTGATCCGCAGTGTCCGCGCGGACGGGCATCGCATCACCGCCATCGTCGGCGGCAGCGATATCGGTGCGCTGTATGGGGCATTCCACTTCCTGCGCCTGCTGCAGACCGGCCAGTCGCTGGCCGCGCTGGACCTGCGCGAGTCGCCGCGGTTGCAACTGCGCATGCTCAACCACTGGGACAACCTGGACGGGGTGGTCGAGCGCGGCTACGCCGGCGCCTCGTTATGGAACTGGCAGACCCTGCCGGGGTATCTGGATCCGCGCTATACCGACTACGCGCGCGCCAATGCATCGCTGGGCATCAACGGCAGCGTGCTCAACAATGTCAATGCCAAGGCCTGGAGCCTGACGCCGCAGTATCTGGACAAGGCGGCGGCACTGGCCAAGGTGTTTCGTCCCTACGGCATCCGGGTGTTTCTCAGCGCGCGTTTCAGCGCGCCGATCGAGATCGGTGGCCTGAAGACCGCCGACCCGCTGGATCCGCAGGTGCGGCAGTGGTGGCGCAACAAAGCCGACGAGATCTATGCACGCATTCCGGACTTCGGCGGTTTGTTGGTCAAGGCCAACTCCGAAGGCCAGCCCGGCCCGCAGGACTACGGGCGCAGCCATGCCGATGGCGCCAATCTGCTGGCCGACGCGCTGGCGCCGCACGGGGGCGTGGTGATGTGGCGCGCGTTCGTCTATTCGCATGCGCAGCCGGACGATCGCGCCAAGCAGGCGTACAGCGAGTTCCTGCCGCTGGATGGCCAGTTCCGCGACAACGTGATCGTGCAGGTCAAGAACGGGGCGATCGACTTCCAGCCGCGCGAGCCGTTCCATCCGCTGTTCGGCGCGATGCGCAAGACGCCGTTGATGCCGGAGTTCCAGATCACCAAGGAGTATCTGGGCTTTTCCACCCATCTGGCCTACCTGGGCACGCTGTTTGCCGAAACCCTGCAGGCCGACACCCATGCGCGCGGCAAGGGCTCGACGGTGGCCAGGACCGTGGATGGCAGCCTGTTCAAGGATGCCGGCCGCACGCGGCTGACCGGCATTGCCGGGGTGGCCAACATCGGTGCGGACCGCAACTGGAGCGGCTCGATCTTCGATCAGGCCAACTGGTATGCGTACGGGCGGCTGGCGTGGAACCCGCAATTGTCGCCGCAGGCAGTCGCGCAGGAGTGGGTGCGCATGACGTTCTCCAACGATGCTGACGTGGTGACGCCCGTGGTCGACATGCTGCTGCGCTCGCGCGAAGCGGTGGTGGACTACATGACCCCGCTCGGCCTGCATCACCTGATGGGGCGCGGCCATCACTACGGCCCAGCACCGTGGGATGCGGGCAGCGAGCGCCCAGACTGGGACCCGGTCTACTACCACCGCGCCGACCGTAACGGCATCGGTTTCGATCGCAGTGCCAGCGGCAGCAATGCGGTGGCGCAATACGCCAAGCCGGTGGCACGCGTGTTCGGCGATGTGCAGCGTGTGCCGGAGCATTACCTGCTGTGGTTCCACCATGTACCCTGGGAGCACCGCATGGCCTCCGGACGGCCGCTGTGGGACGAGCTGGTGTGGCGTTACGACCACGGCGTGGACGAGGTGCGTGCCATGCGCGCGACTTGGCAGGGCCTGGCCGGCAGGATCGATCCGCCGCGTTACCGGCAGGTGGCCAGTTTCCTGGCGATCCAGCAGGACGAAGCGCAATGGTGGCGCGATGCCAGCATCGCCTACTTCCAGAACGTGTCCGGGCGGCCGTTGCCGGCCGGCACGGCGCCACCGGCGCATCCGTTGGCGTATTACCAGGCATTGCAGTTTCCGTATGCGCCGGGGAATCCGAAATGAGCGCGCGCAGTTCGACGGTCGTCATGGCAGCGCTCTGCGCAGCGCTGCTGCCGCGCCTGGCGCAGGCGGCCGACGCGCCGTTGCTGCATGCGCTGTTTCAGGAGCATGTGGTGTTGCAGCGCGATGCGCCGATCCGCGTGTGGGGCGATGCACCCCCTGGCACGCGCGTGAGCGTGCAACTGGATGCGCAGCAGGTGCAGGCACGCGCAGATCGGCAAGGCCACTGGGAAGCGCGCCTGCCTGCGCACGCCGCAGGTGGCCCGTACACCTTGAGCGCACGCACCAGCACCGGTGTGACGCAGCAGGTCGACGACGTGCTGATCGGCGACGTGTGGCTGTGCTCGGGCCAGTCCAACATGGAATTGCAGGTGCATCGCACCTTGGATTCACGCAGCGAGATTGCCGATGCCGACAACCCGCGCATCCGCATGTTCAAGGTGCCGGCGCAGTCCAGCCCGACGCCGCAGCGCCGCTTCGGTGGCACTGCCGCATGGCAGCGCACCACGCCGGAGACGGTGAAGGAGTTTTCTGCGGCCTGCTATTACTTCGCGCGTGAGTTGCAGAAGACCGTCGATGTGCCGATGGGCCTGATCAATGCCTCCTGGGGCGGCTCGCAACTGCAGGCCTGGATCGGCGACAAGGCACTGCGCGCTGCCGGCGACGACGGCCCGGCGCTGGATGTACTGGCGCGTTATGCACGCGACCCGGTGGATGCCGCGCCGCAGTGGGGCGCGCTGTGGGAGGCCTGGTGGCATGCGCACGGCGAAGGCGAGCCCTGGCAAGCGGATGCGCCCGGCGCCTGGCAAACCGCACCGGCGGCATTGGGCGCATGGGACGACTGGGGCGTGCCGCAGCTGGTCGGGTTCAACGGCATGGTCTGGTACCGCACCAGCGTGGAGCTGACGCCGGCGCAGGCCGCACAGGACGCCAGCTTGCTGCTCGGGCCGGTGGACGAGCTGGACCAGACCTGGGTCAACGGGCGCGGCGTGGGCAGCAGTTACGGTGCCGACCAGCCGCGTCGCTACAGCGTGCCGCGCGGCCGCCTGCATGCCGGGCGCAACAGCATCGTGCTCAATGTGCTCAACACCTATCGGCGCGGTGGGCTGCTGAGCGATGCGCAATCGCGTGCGCTGCAGTTCGCCGATGGCAGCACGCTGCCCCTGGATGCGCCCTGGCAGTACCGCATCGTGCCGCCGCAACTGGGCTCGCCACCGCGCGCGCCGTGGTCGTCGGCGGCCGGGCTGACCACCTTGTACAACGGCATGATCGCCCCGCTCGGCCAGCTCGGCCTGCGTGGCGTGCTGTGGTACCAGGGGGAATCCAATGCCGGCGATGCGGTGCATTACCCGGCCTTGCTCGCTGCATGGCAACGCGATTGGCGGCAGCGCTTCGGTGCGCAGTTGCCGCTGCTGATCGTGCAACTGGCCAACTATGGCGCGCCGCCCACCCAGCCGGTCGACAGCGGCTGGGCGCAACTGCGCGAGGCACAGCGCCGCTTCGTCGCCAACGATGCGCATGCGGGCCTTGCGGTGGCGATCGACATCGGCGACCGCTACGACATCCATCCGGCCAACAAGCAGGAGCTGGGCCGGCGCCTGGCGCGCGCGGCAAGGCGTGCGGTGTATGGCGAAGCGCTTGCGCCCTCCGGCCCGGTGCCGCGCGGCGCCCAGCGCGAAGCCGACAGCGTGCGCATCGCCTTCGACGATGTGGACACCGCCTTGCTCAGCTATGGCGCCGATGCGCCGATCGGGTTCGAGCTGTGCGGCGCCGCGCCCAACAGCTGTCGCTATGCCGTTGCCAGCTTGCACGACCACACCATCAGCCTGCGCATTCCCACCGGCCTGGCCGTCACGCGCGTGCGCTACTGCTGGGCCGACAGCCCGGTGTGCACCCTGTACGACCGCAGCGGCCTGCCGGCCGGCCCATTCGAACTCCCCCTCACTGCTGCCACTTCTCCCTGAGCGAGACCACGATGTCACAGACTCCCGACTCCCCTGCTCCGCTGCAAGGCTCGGCCCGCGATCGCGAGATCGTCGAGGCGCGCGTCATCGTCACCTGCCCGGGCCGCAACTTCGTCACCTTGAAGATCCGTACCCGCTCGGGCATCACCGGGCTGGGCGATGCCACGCTCAATGGCCGCGAACTGGCGGTGGCGGCGTATTTGCAGGAACACCTGGTGCCGAACCTGATCGGCCGCGATGCCGGCCGTATCGAAGACATCTGGCAGTTCTTCTACCGCGGCGCGTACTGGCGGCGCGGCCCGGTGACTATGAGCGCGATCGCCGCGGTGGACGTGGCCTTGTGGGACATCCTGGGCAAGATGGCCGGCCTGCCGTTGTATCAGCTGCTCGGCGGGCGCTCGCGCGAGGGCGCGCTGGTGTACGGCCATGCCAATGGCCGCGATATCGCCGAAACCAGCGATGAGGTCGGCCGCTTCCGCGAGCTGGGCTTCATCGCCATCCGCGCGCAGTGCGGCGTGCCCGGCATCAAGAAGACCTACGGCATTTCCAGCGGCGGCAAACCGTATGAGCCGGCCGAGAGCGAACTACCGAGCGAAACGGTGTGGTCCACGCCACGTTATCTCGGCGTGGTGCCGAAGCTGTTTGCGCAATTGCGCAACGACCACGGCGACGAGATCGAACTGCTCCACGACGCGCACCACCGGCTCACTCCCATCGAGGCAGCGCGCCTGGGCCGCGACCTGGAACCGTACCGGTTGTTCTGGCTGGAAGACGCCACCCCTGCAGAAAACCAGCGCGCGTTCGAAGTGATCCGCCAGCACACGGTGACGCCATTGGCGGTGGGCGAGGTGTTCAATTCGCTGTGGGATTGCAAGCACCTGATCGAGCAGCAGCTGATCGACTACATCCGCACTACGATCGTCCACGCCGGCGGCATCACCCATGTGCGCCGGCTGGCCGATTTCGCCGCGCTGCATCAGGTGCGCACCGGCTTCCACGGCGCCACCGACCTGTCGCCGGTGTGCATGGGCGCGGCATTGCACTTCGACACCTGGGTACCCAACTTCGGCATCCAGGAATACATGTTCCATTCCGACGCGGCCAACGCGGTGTTCCCGCACGATTACGTGTTCCGCGATGGCCGCCTGCATTGCGGCGAAACGCCCGGGCATGGCGTGGACATCGACGAAGCGCTGGCCGCGAAGTATCCCTACGTGCCCAAGCAGTTGCCGGTTGCGCGCCTGGAAGACGGCGCGATGTGGGACTGGTGATGCGTCTGCTGCCGGCCGCGCTTGCGGCACTGCTGCTTGCGGTGGCCGCGCCTGCGCGCGCGCAAGCGCAGGCGCAGGCGCAGGCCGATGTCGCCTTCGACTGGTTCGAATATCGCGGCGACGATGCGGTGTTCGCCACGCCGTTGCCGCCCGGCCACTACCGCAACCCGGTGCTGGCCGGGTTCTACCCGGACCCCAGCGTGACGCGCGTGGGCGAGCGCTATTACCTGGTCAATTCCACGTTTGCGTATTTCCCGGCGATCCCGGTGTTCGAGAGTACCGACCTGGTGCACTGGACGCAGATCGGCAATGTGGTCGAGCGCCGCAAGCAGCTCGACTACGACGGGCTGGGCGTGTCGCGCGGCATGTTCGCTGCCAGCATCCGTCATCATGCCGGGCGTTTCTATGTCGTGGGGACCTCGGTCGACAGCGGCGGCAACTTCATTGCCAGCGCCAGCAATCCCGCAGGCCCATGGTCGGCACTGACGTGGTTGCCGGGCATCGACGGCATCGACCCGTCGTTGTTCTTCGATACGGACGGCAGCGCCTACCTGCTCAACAACGGCCCGCCGGAAGGTACGCCGTTGTACGAAGGCCACCGTGCGATCTGGATGCAGCGCTTCGACCTCGCCAGCAATCAACCGGTCGGCCCGCGCAAGGTGGTGCTCAACGGCGGGGTGGATCTGGCCAGCAAGCCGATCTGGATCGAAGGCCCGCATCTGTACCGACGCGACGGTTGGTATTACCTCTCGTGTGCCGAAGGCGGCACTGGGCCGCAGCATTCGCAGGTGGTGCTGCGCAGCCGCACTGTGTGGGGGCCGTTCGAGGCATCGCCGCACAATCCGATTTTGACCCAACGCGACCTGCCGGCCAATCGCGCACACCCGGTCAGCAATGCCGGGCATGTGGATCTGGTGGACACACCGGACGGGCACTGGTGGGCGGTGTTCCTGGCCAGCCGCCCGTATGCGGGCGAACGCTACAACACCGGGCGCGAGACCTTCCTGCTACCGGTGCACTGGCGCGATGGCTGGCCGTCGATCCTGCCGGCCGGTCAGCCGGTTCCGTATGTCGCACAGAGCCCGCGCGGCGCCAAGACATCGGCCGATCAAGCGCCGTTGTCGGGCAACTTCACTTGGCGCGACGACTTTGCCGGCACGTCGCTGCAGCGCGAGTGGCTATATCTGCGTGTGCCCAAACATGAGGTGGCCGATCTAAGCGCACGCACCGGTTGGTTGACCCTGCATGCCAGGGCGCAGGGGTTGGATAGCACAACCACACCCGCCTTCCTCGCACGGCGCCAGCAACACACGCGCTTCGCCGCGAGCACCGCGCTGGCGGTACCCACGCAGGCCGGCATCAGTGCCGGACTCGCCGTCTTGCAGAATTCCAATGCGTGGTATGCGCTGGGCGTACGACGCAACGGCGATGCGCTGGACGTCTTCCTCGACAAGCGCGAGGGCGCAAGAACCACCACGCTCGCACGCACCCGCGTCCCCACAACGGCGCAGCTGCGCCTGCAGATCAGCGGCGATGGCGGCGCGTACAGCTTCGCCTTCGATGCCGATGGGCGCGGCTGGCAGTCGCTACGCCGCAACGATGCTGCGGGCATGCTCAGCACCGCACAGGCCGGCGGCTTCGTCGGCAGCATGATCGGGCCGTTTGCCCAGCTGGAACCGCACCGCACCCAGGAGGACTGACCATGCATTCGCACCCCGCCCACCTTGCAACCGCCCGACGTCGCCCACGTGTGCGCGGGCTACTGCTGGCGATGGCGCTTGCCGCCACCGGCACGCAGGCCGCAACGCCGCCGCCGTATCTGGACACCCAACGCCCTTTCGACGCACGTGCGGCCGACCTGGTGTCGCGCATGACGCTGGAAGAAAAGGCCGCGCAGATGCAGAACGCCGCCCCGGCGATCCCGCGCCTGCAGGTGCCCGAATACGATTGGTGGAACGAAGCGCTGCACGGCGTGGCGCGTGCCGGCGGCGCCACCGTGTTTCCGCAGGCGATCGGCCTGGCTGCTACGTTCGACACCCCATTGATGGCCGAGGTGGCCACCGCCATCAGCGACGAAGCGCGCGCCAAGCACCACGCCTTTCTGGCGCGCGGCGAGCACAAGCGCTACCAGGGGCTCACCTTCTGGTCGCCCAACATCAACATCTTCCGCGATCCACGCTGGGGCCGCGGGCAGGAAACCTATGGCGAAGACCCGTTTCTGACCGCGCGCATGGGCGTGACCTTCGTGCAGGGCCTGCAGGCGCAGCAAGGGCCGTACCGCAAGCTCGATGCCACCGCCAAGCACTTCGCCGTGCACAGCGGCCCGGAGGCCGACCGTCACCACTTCGACGTGCATCCCAGCGAGCGCGATCTCCATGAAACCTATCTGCCTGCGTTCCAGGCCCTGGTGCAGGAAGGCAAGGTCGCCGCAGTGATGGGCGCCTACAACCGCGTCAATGGCGAGTCCGCCTCGGCCAGCACGCGGCTGGAAGGCATCCTGCGCCGCGACTGGGGCTTCGATGGCTACATCGTCAGCGACTGCGCCGCCATCCGCGATATCTGGCAGAACCACAAGATCGTGCCCACGCCCGAGGCCGCTGCCGCGCTCGGCGTCAAGCACGGCACCGACCTGGACTGCGGCGACACCTACGCCGCATTGCCGGCGGCGGTGCGCGCCGGCTTGATCGACGAGGCCAGCATCGACACCGCGCTCAAGCGCCTGATGACCACGCGCATGCGGCTGGGCATGTTCGACCCGCCGGCCAGGGTGCCCTGGGCGCAGATTCCTGCGACGGTGAATCAATCGCCAGAGCACGATGCACTGGCCCGCCGCACCGCGCGCGAATCGCTGGTGCTGCTAAAGAACGACGGCCTGCTGCCGCTCAAACCCACGCTCAAGCGCATCGCCGTGATCGGCCCCACCGCCGACGACCCGATGTCGCTGCTGGGCAATTACTACGGCACGCCAGCCGCGCCGGTCACCATCCTGCAAGGCATCCGCGACGCCGCACCGCAGGCACAGGTGGTCTACGCGCGCGGCAGCGATCTGGTGGAAGGGCGCGAAGACCCCAATGCCGCGGCACCGATCGACACCCGCTATCTGCGCCCGGCGCCAGATGCCAAGCAGAACGGCCTCACCGGTGAATACTTCCGTGGACGTGCGTTGGCCGGCCAGCCGGTGCTGACCCGTATCGACCCGCGCATCGCCTTCCGCTGGGACCGCAATGCGCCTACCGACGATGCCGTCGGCCGCGGTGAACTGCAGGCCGACCGTGCACTGGCCAAGGACGACTTCAGCGTGCGCTGGCATGGCCAGCTGCTGCCGCCGGTGTCGGGCACCTACGAGCTGCAGATCGCCGCCGACGATGGCGTGCGCCTGTTTCTGGACGGCAAGCTGCTCATCGATCAATGGGGCGAGGCCCCGCGCATGCGCGGCGGCAATGCCAGCGTTGCGCTGGAAGCCGGCAAGGCCTACGACCTGCGCGTGGAATACTTCGAGGCCACGCGCGATGCCGGCGTGCGTCTGGCCTGGCGCATGCCCGGCGCCAAACCGCCGCTGCAGGAAGCGGTGGACGCCGCACGCAACGCCGAGGTGGTGGTGTTCGTCGGCGGGCTCACCGGCGATGTCGAAGGCGAAGAGATGGACGTCAACTATCCTGGCTTTGCCGGCGGCGACCGCACCGACACCCGCCTGCCCAAACCGCAGCGCGAATTGCTGCAGGCACTGCAGGCCACCGGCACGCCGGTGGTTGCGGTGCTGACCACCGGCTCTGCGCTGGCGATCGACTGGGCGCAGCACCACGTGCCCGCGATCCTGTTGGCCTGGTATCCCGGCCAACGCGGCGGCAGCGCGGTCGGCGATGTGCTGTTCGGCCAGGCCAGTCCCGGCGGCCGCCTGCCGATCACCTTCTACAAGGAAGACGAGCGCCTGCCCGCCTTCGACGATTACGCCATGCGCGGCCGCACCTATCGCTACTTCGACGGCAAGCCGCTGTACCCGTTCGGCCACGGCCTGTCGTACACGCAATTCGCCTATTCGGATCTGCAGCTGGACCGCACCACGGTTGCAGCCGATGGCACGCTCACGGCAACGGTCACGCTGAAGAACACCGGCCAACGCGCAGGCGATGAAGTGGTGCAGCTGTATCTGCATCCGCTCAAGCCGCAACGCGAACGCGCCATCAAGGAACTGCGCGGCTTCCAGCGCATCACCCTGCAACCCGGCGAACAACGCCAGCTGCGCTTCACCCTCAAGGCGCAAGATGCCCTGCGCATCTACGACGACCAGCGCAAGGCCTACGCGGTGGACCCAGGCGACTACGAAATACAGATCGGCGCTTCCAGCGCAGACATCCGCAACAAGCAGCGCTTCACCGTCACCGACAAGTAGCAAATGCCGACACCCACGCCATGCGGACATGGGCAAAGAAGCCCCCAGCCGCGATTCCCCTAAAGCCCCTCTCCCGCCGGGGCGAAGAGGCACCGCTTGGGCGCCACTGGCGCGCGTGCCCTGGAGCGCCCGCGTCGCAAGACGTGGGCCGGGGCGCGGAGCGGGGGTTGGTGAGGGTACGGCCACAGGCGAACTTGCAGCACCCCCACGATTCCAAACAAAAACCCATGCCAATTCCAACGCTCTCCATCGCAACGCTCTCCCATCTGCCAACCACCGTCCTCCCTCCCAGCTACAACCCCAAACACACCACCATCGGCATCGTCCATCTGGGCGCTGGCGCCTTCCACCGCGCCCACCAGGCCGTCTACCTCGACGACCTGCTCGCGCAGGACCCCAGCTGGGCCATCTGCGCCGTGTCGCTACACAGCGCGGGCGTGCGCGACGCCCTGCGTCCGCAAGACGGCCTGTACACCCTCGCCTTGCTCGACGAGCACCCGCAGCTGCGCATCATCGGCGCCATCCGCGAGGTGCTGTGCGCCGCCGACGAACCCGCCGCCGTGCTCGCGCGCCTGGCCGATCCCGCCGTGCGCCTGGTCACCCTCACCGTCACCGAAAAAGGCTATTGCCTGGCCGGCGACACGCTCGACCTGGCCCATCCCGACATCGTGCACGACATCGCCAGCCCCGGCACACCGCGCAGCGCCATCGGCTATCTGGTCGCCGGCCTGCAACAGCGCAGGCAGCAAGGCAGCGCACCGTTCACCGTGCTCAGCTGCGACAACCTGCCCGACAACGGCAGCCTGCTGCGCAGCGCGGTATTGCGGCTCACCCAGCAACACGATCCAGCACTTGCTGCATGGATCGACCGCCAAGTCAACTTTCCGCGTTCGATGGTCGACAGCATCACCCCCGCCACCGACGACGCGCTGCGCGCAAATGTGCAAGCGCAAACCGGCTTGCACGACGCCTGGCCGATCCAGCGCGAGCGCTACAGCCAGTGGGTGATCGAAGATCGCTTCTGCAACGGCCGCCCCGCGCTCGAGCGCGCAGGCGTGATTCTCAGCGACGATATCGCCGGCTACGCACGCGCCAAACTGCGCCTGCTCAATGGCCCGCATTCCGCACTCGCCTATCTCGGCAGCCTGCTCGGTCTGGAGACGGTCGCCGACGCCATGCACCACCGGCAACTGGCCGCCTTTGTCGAAGCCCTGATGCGCGCGGACATCGCCCCCACCCTGCAGCCCATGCCGGGCTTCGACCCGCAGCACTACATCGATGCCATCCTGGCCCGCTTCCGCAACCCCGCCATCCGCCACCTGCTCGCTCAGATCGCCTGGGACGGCTCGCAGAAGATCCCGGTGCGCCTGCTCAGCGCGATCAGTGATGCATTGGATGCCGGGCGACGGATCGACCGGCTCTGCATTCCGGTAGCGGCGTGGTTGCAATTCGTGCGCAGGCAGGCGGCCAACGGGGTGGCCTTGGTCGATCCGCTGGGCGAAGTCCTCAGCGACATCGGCCGTTCGACCACCGGCGATGCCAGCCATGACATCGCGGCATTCCTCACCGTGGATGCAGTGTTCGCTTCGCTCTCTGGCGATGCGCGTTTTGTGGAGGCATTGCGCGGTGCCTACGCTGCGCTGGGCACTGCAACACCGGCGCAGATACAGCTGGCAATCGATGCAAGGTGATGCACGGCAAACGCATCGCCGGTTGCCATCGCATGCCGACAGGGTCCGATGCCTGCATCGTGCGATCTCTGGCAGCGTGTACATCGTGCCACCTGGTCGATGGCCTGTTCCGGCTGTGCAGGTATGCAGATGCAGGCGATTGGACGCCTAGTTACCGATTACCTGCCCAATCCTGATCAGATTGCCGTTTTCATCGACAAGCGCAAATTCCCGCATCCCCCACGGCTTGTCGCTGACAGCATCGAGCCTGGGGATGCCGTGCGCCGGTAGCTGCGCGGCACGCATGGCGGCGTAGACCGCATCGACATCGCCAACCCGGATGTAGCAGCCCGCATAGCAGGCAGCAGGGTCAAGATCCGGGTGCGCGAAGAAATGCAGCTCCACATCGCCACGCGTGAGGATCGCGTAGCCCGCATCGTGCGGGTGCGCGTCACCGACAAAGCCCAGCCGCCGATAGAAGGCGAGCGTACGTTCGATCGAGCGACCGGGGAGCAGTGGGATCGTACGGTCTGGCGTTTCAGCAGTGGAAGTCATCGCTTTCTCGTAGTGGGATAACGAAGCCGTCTTTGGGCGCAACGATACGCCAGATACGAAAGATCGGTTGGGAACCGTGCCGTGCTGTCTTGACTCGCCGCATTGGCGAATAGCAAGATCCCTGTGCTGCGGCACATTCCACAGCCGAATTTGACAGTCCGAAACCACAAGTCGCACCAGCGCCCCTTGCACGATGTCGGCGCTTCTTTTTCCCGACTTATCGCATGGGCAGGCGCGCTCGCTTTACCGCTGGCGGTGCGCGAAGACCGCAAGGTCTGCCGACTCCTTGTAACCTGTCTGCTAACTGCGCATCGTCCGCCACCCTTGTTCAGCAGCTTCTTGCCTGCAATGGCATCTGCATCGCGTCGCTCGCCATGACATGCTTGGCCCTATCCACGACCCCCGCCCAGGTTCGGTTAGGTTCAAGCTCCGCATGGCCATGCGCAAGAAACACGAGTTGCCGGAAAAACCCTGCATGCAATGCGGGCGGCCGTTTCGTTGGCGCAAGAAGTGGGAGCGCGTGTGGGACGAGGTGAAGTACTGCTCCGACCGTTGCCGTGGCGAAAGCAAGCGGACGCGTGTGGCTCCGTGATCGGCGCGCTGTATTGATCGCCGGTTAACACATCGGAACTCCACCGCCAAACCCTTGCACACAGGCGCACTCGCGTTGTGTCGGTGCGCGACGTACAGCAGCGGACCTCGGTACCGGTGTGATTTCCCGATGGCCACTGCTGGTCGCAGTCGCGACGTTTGGCCAAGCGCGGTGGAAGACGCGGGGTTGGTAGGCTACCTTGTTCGTGCACCTATGGAGTTCTCTGCATGAAACTGGCTGTCTTCAGCACCCGCCCTTACGACAAGCGCTTTCTCGACGAAGCGAAACTACGCCTGGGCGTGGAATACGCAGTCGAGTTCGTCTACTTCGAGGCATCGCTCAACCTGCAGACGGCAACGTTGGCGCAGGGGTGCGAAGTGGTCTGCGTCTTCGTCAACGACCAGCTCGACGCGCCCGTGCTGCAGGCACTGCACGCGGCCGGCGTGCGCGCAGTGCTGCTGCGCTGCGCCGGTTTCAACAATGTGGATCTTGCTGCGGCTGCGGCACTCGGGCTGTTCGTGGCACGCGTGCCGGCCTACTCGCCCGAGGCGGTGGCCGAGCACACCCTGGCGCTGGTCATGACGCTCAACCGGCAGACGCACCGCGCCTACAACCGCGTACGCGAGGGCAACTTCATGCTCGATGGCCTGCTCGGCCGCACCTTGCGCGGCAAGACGGTGGGCCTGATCGGGCTGGGCAAGATCGGGCTGGCGACTGCACGTATTTTTCAGGGAATGGGCTGCAGCGTGCTGGGCTTTGACCCCTATCCCACGCCGGGGTTCGAGACGCTCGGGCAGCGGGTCGAGCTGGAGACGCTATTGGCTCGCTCGGACATCGTCTCGCTGCACTGCCCGCTGACACCGGCGACCCAGTACCTGATCAATGACGCGTCGCTGGCGTCGATGAAGCCGGGTGCGATGCTGGTCAACACCTCACGCGGTGGGCTGGTGGATACCGATGCGGTGATCCGCGCGCTCAAGTCCCGCCAGCTGGGCCATCTTGCCATCGATGTCTACGAGCAGGAAAACGCATTGTTCTTTCAGGACCGCTCGGGCGAGATCATCGACGACGAGGTGTTTCAGCGCCTGATGACCTTCCCCAATGTGCTGGTGACCGGGCACCAGGGATTCTTCACTGCCGAGGCGCTGCAGGAGATCTCCGAGATCACCTTGCGCAACCTCGCCGACTTCGCTGCCGGTTCCCCGTGCGCGAATCGTGTGCCGACAGCTTAGCGTCACCTTTTCCGTTCACCACTCGCGCAGGTTCGACCATGTGGCAACAACTCTACGACCCGCTCGGTAACGCCAACCTGTCGGCCTTGCTGGCCGCCTTGCCGGTGCTGTTGTTTTTGCTGGCACTGACGGTGCTGCGGCTCAAGGGGCTGACCGCCGCGTCGCTGGCCGTACTGGTCTCGGTGGCGGTGTCGTCGTTGGTGTTCGGCATGCCGATGGCCAGCATCGTGGGCGCCGCGCTGTTGGGCATCGCCAACGGTATCTTCCCGATCGGTTTTATCGTGCTGATGGCGGTGTGGCTGTACAAGCTGGCCATCCGCAGCGGCAAGTTCGAGGTGATCCGCGGCAGCATTGCCACGGTGTCCGAAGACCAGCGCATCCAGGTGCTGCTGATCGCGTTCTGCTTCGGCGGCTTCCTGGAAGGCGCAGCGGGGTTCGGCGTGCCGATCGCCATCTGTGCGGCGCTGCTGGTGGAGCTGGGCTTCCGTCCGCTCAAGGCGGCGATGCTGTGCCTGCTCGCCAACGGCGCGGCGGGCGCCTACGGGGCGATCGGCATCCCGGTGCTGGTCGGTGCACAGCAAGGTGGCGTGCGCCTGGACGAGATGTCGCTGATGCTGATGGTGCTGGTGCAGGTCTGCGCACTGTTGGTACCGGCGGGGCTGGTGGCGATGCTCGATGGTTGGCGTGGCGTGCGCGAGACCTGGCCGGTGCTGCTGTTTGTCGGCGTGGTGTTCAGTGGCGTGCAGACGTTGACGCTGTCTCTGCTGGGGCCGGAACTGGTGGACATTCTCGGACCCTTGGCCGGCATGGGCGGGCTGGCACTGTTCATGCGGTTCTGGCGCCCCAAGCGCATCTACCGCGAGGCGCAGGCCCCGCCGTGCTCCGCCCAGCGCTGGACGCTCACGCAGGTGCTGCTGGCATGGTCGCCGTTCTACATGTTGACCGGCGCGATCCTGGTATGGAGCCTGCCTGCGTTCAAGGCGCTGTTTGCCGCAGACGGCGCGCTTGCCGACACGGTGCTGCGTCTGCCCATCGGCCTGCTCGATCAACGCGTGCAGGAAGTGCCGCCATTGGTCGCCAGCGTGCGTACGCTGCCTGCGGTGTGGAACGTCGGTTGGCTCAACGCCTCCGGCACGGCGATCCTGATCGCAGCGGTGCTCACGGTGCTACTGTCGCCGCGCCTGAACCTGCGCTCGGCAACGGGCGAACTGGTCCAGTCGGCGAAGGAGATGTGGAAGCCGCTGGCCACCGTGTCGCTGGTGATGGCGGTGGCCTATGTCACCAATTACTCCGGCGCGTCCTCGTCCATCGGGCTGGCGCTGGCCCAGGCAGGAGGCGTGTTTCCGTTGCTGTCGCCGGTCATCGGCTGGATGGGGGTGTTCATCACCGGCTCGGTGGTCAACAGCAATACGCTGTTTGCGCACCTCCAGGCAGTGACGGCGGCACAGATCGGCGTGCCTGCCGCGTTGCTGGTGGCCGCCAACACCGCCGGTGGCGTGATGGCGAAACTGGTCTCGCCGCAATCGATCGCCATTGCGGCGGCCGCGGTCAAACTGGTGGGGCAGGAGTCGGCGATCATGCGGACCACCCTGGCCGCAAGCCTTGGATTGCTGGCGTATGTCTGCCTTTGCACGTGGCTGCTGTCGATGGTGTTGCAATGACTCTTCGATGATGCGCGCCGCCCTGTGTTGCGCGTTGCGGCTTCACCGGCACGCTCTTGTGCGGATCGACGCGTGCGTTGCTTGAATCAGGTGCTGCGTTCCTTGTGCTGATGCCATAACCGGGCAACCAAACGAGTGCATCGGCTCAGTTCGCTACGGCGTGCGCGCTTTTTTTTGTGCCTGAAAGAATCCGGCATTTTCCTTGCAAACCGTATTGCGGCGATGTCGCTACACTCGGCATTCCCTGCGCTCAGGTAGCAGCCGTCCATGACCCTGTCAGCAAACGCGTTACGTGTGGCTTTTGTATTGGCCATGTCTGCATGCTCACCCGCGTTTGCCGAGACGGCGGTGCAGGCACCTGCATCGCTACAAGCTCGGCACGCATTGCAATGGAAAACCATTACCGGCGAAGGCAGGCCGCATGCACGGCACGAGAACAGCCTGGTGTCGGTCGGCGATCGTCTCTATCTGATCGGAGGGCGCGATGACCGGCCGCTGGACATCTTCGACACCACAACACGGCGCTGGTCCAAGGGCAGCACGCCGCCGCTGGCGGTCAGCCACGCACAGGCAGTGGTGTCGTCGGGGAAGATCTACTTCGTCGGCGGCCTGACCGGCGACTACCCGGAAGAAGCGGCGCTTACCCACCTGTTGATCTACGACCCCACCACCGACCGCTGGCAAGTGGGTGCGGAGATTCCCGAGGGCCGTCGCCGCGGCGCGGCAGGCGCGGTGGCGCACGCCGGCGTGCTGTACCTGGTGGGCGGCAACACGCGCGGCCACATGAGCGGTTATGTGCCGTGGCTGGATGCGTTCGACACCAGGACGCAGCAATGGACGCAGCTGGCCGACGCACCGCGTGCGCGCGATCATTTCCATGCGGTGGTGCTCGACGGCAAGCTGTATGCGGCCGGTGGCCGCAGGTCATCGCACGAGAGCGGCAACACCTTGGCGCAGACGATTTCCGAAGTCGATGTGTATGACATCCAGCGCGGCACCTGGAGCGTTGCCCCGGCCGCACTGCCGACGCCGCGCGCCGGTGCCGCGGCCATTGCGCGCCATGGCCAGGTGCTGGTCATGGGCGGCGAGAGCACGCGCCAGGTCAAGGCGCACGATGACGTCGAAGCCTACGACCCGGCCACCTCCACCTGGCAGACGCTGGCTGCGTTGCCGCAAGGACGCCACGGCACCCAGGCCGCAACGGTCGGCGGCGATCTATACATCGTGGCGGGCAGCGGCAACCGTGGCGGCGGGCCGGAGCTGGATGATGTGTTGGTACTGCACGGAGGCAGCACGCGGTAGGCCATGCTGACGCCCGCGTACGGCATGCTGCGAGAGACATGCTTGAAGATTGTGCCTGTGCAGATGCGGATCTAATCTGCTGCATCGTTGTTCAATGTGCAGCGCCAGGGAGTGGTCATGCCAAAACGTGGATCAGATAACCCGCCATTAACGATGCCTGGCGTTGCCGGGCAATTTTCGCTGCCATTGGTACAGGCGGGAGGCGAGCCGGCGACACCGCCACTGCTGGCAGCTGCCGACTCGCGTTACAGCAATTACATCGTCTATGTCGATGAAAGCGGCGACCACGGCCTGGAGTCTGTAGATCCCAACTATCCGGTGTTTGTGCTGGCATTGCGTGTCTTCCACAAAGGCCACTACGCGCAACACGTGGTTCCCGCCATTGAGTCATTCAAGTTCAGGCATTTCGGGCATGACGTGGTGATTCTTCACGAGCATGACATCCGCAAGGAAAAGGGACATTTCCGCTTCAGTGATCGGTTGGAAAAGACGATTTTTCTGGACGAGCTGACGGGAATCATCGAGCTGCATAACTTCATCCTGATCAGCTGTGTCATCGACAAGACACGGCTGAAGGAAAAAGCCCAGACCGCAGACAACCCCTACCACCTGGCGCTTGCATTCTGCCTGGAAACACTTTTCGAACTGATGCAAGAAAAGAAGCAGGACGATGTTGCAACGCACGTGGTGGTTGAATGCCGTGGCAAGAAGGAAGACCGCGATCTGGAGCTGGAATTCAGGCGGGATCTGCGACGACGCAAACCGCTGGGGCCGGCAACTTCCCTTTACCATCGTCTTTGCGGACAAAAAGGCCAACTCATCTGGCTTGCAACTGGCTGACCTCGTTGCGCGGCCCATCGGGCTATCGGTACTCCGCCCGGATCATCCCAATCGCGCATTCGACGTGCTGCAGCGAAAATTCTTCTGCAAGCAAGGCCGGCGTCAATTGGGTGTCGACTATGAAGGCTGGGGCCTGAAAATTTTCCCGCTGCCAGAAAGCGAAAAGCCCCGGTGATCTCACCGAGGCTATGACGCCGACCGGGAACCCCCAGTCCACTTAGGGTGCGAGTCTAGAGTTCTGGACCCAAGAATTCAAGGTTGCCTGCTACGAAACCTGGTCAGTCAGCACATCGCACCCATCAGCTGTTGTGACTGCTGAAAGCAGAACGATTTGCAACACAGGGCGATGGGTAAAGCTCCATCGCGGCCAGGGCCGCTCCTACTAAAGCGGCGATTGCGCGAACTCCAAGCCAAGCGCCTTGACCCGCACCCGCGCCAGCATCGCGTGGGAGGTCATGTACAGCGTATGGCCGTCGTTGCCGAAGGCGCAGTTGGAGATGGGCTCGCCGGTTTCGATGCGGCCCAGCCTGCGGCCGTCGGGGGCGAACACGATGACGCCGCCGGGGCCGGTGGCGAACAGGTGGCCGTCGGCGGAGACCGCCATGCCGTCGGGCAGGCCGGGCGCGTCCTTGGCCACCAGATCGGAGGCGTCGGCGAACACGCGCTTGCCGGTCACCGCACCGGCTGCGTCGAGCGTGTAGGCCATCCAGATCGGGCGGTCCGGATCGGAATTGGCCACGTACAGGGTGCGCGCATCCGGCGACAGTGCGATGCCATTGGGAAGGCTGAGGCTGTCGTCCAGCAGGTGCACGCTGCCGTCGGTGTCCAGCCGGTAGACGCCGTTGTAGCGCAGCTGCTTGACCGGCGAATCGTTCATGCCCTTCAGGCCGTACGGCGGATCGGTGAAGAACACCACACCATCGCTGCGGCGGACCAGATCGTTGGGGCTGTTGAAGCGACGGCCGTCGAACTGCGTCGCCAGCGGCGTCTTCTTGCGCGTGGCCGGGTCGAGCCTGGCGACGATGCGCGTGCCGGAATCGGCCAGCAACACGGTACCGCCCGGCTCGGCATACAGCCCGTTGGCACCGGCTTCGCGCAGCGTGGCCTGGTCCGGGCCGCTGTAGCCGGATGGCGACAGCAGCACCGACAGGCCTGCGTCTTCGGACCAGCGATAGAGCGTGTTTTCCGGCACATCGGTGAACAGCAGATAGCCACCGTTGCGGACCCAGGCCGGGCCTTCTGACCAGGTGAAGCCTTCGCTGAGCTTCTCGATGCGCGCATCGCCGGCAACCACGTCGCTGAAGCTGCGATCGAAGCTCTGCAGATGCCCGATCGCGGCAAAGCGCGGTGGCGGCACCTCCTTCCTGGTGCAGGCGGCGAGGATTGCCAGTAGCGGAACAGCCAACAGCAGATAGGGCGGCAAGCGCATCGGTCAGTCCAGTAACGAAGTCGGGCCATGATGCCAGCATGCGTGTGCAGGCCTGCTGCGCACGCCGGCGGCCGTGCTAGCGCTCGCTCGCGTGCGCGGGTACCGCCAACACCGCATCCAGCGCCGGTTTGGGCTGGTAATTGCGATCGAACAACAGCGGATAGTTGGTACGGCCCGGCACGGGGTAATCGTTCTTCCATGACATGCCGTCGCTGACACCCCACACGCTGACGCGTGCAAGCTTGTCGCGCTTGCGCCAGAACAGCGCAAACAACGCGGCGTAGCGATCGCGCAGCTGCGCCTGCACCTGCGGTGGCAAGCCCTGGCGATACGGGTCGAGAAAGCGCTTGAATTCCGGCAGCTGGAACTGCTTGTGTGCGAGCCCCGTCCCGATGACCTGGCCTTCCCTGGTCAGCGGCAACACGTCGATGTCCAGCTCGGTGATCATGACCTTGATGCCGAGCGCGGCGTAGGCATCGATGGCGTCTTCGATATCGCGCAGGCTGGGATAGTTGAGCCCCCAGTGTCCCTGCATGCCGACGCCATCGATGCGGATGCCGGATTGCTGCAGCATCCTGACCATGCGCACGATGCCATCGCGCTTGCTCGGCCGCCATGCGTTGAAATCGTTGTAATAGAGCTCCGCATTCGGCGCATACCGTTGAGCAAAGGCGAAGGCGTTGCGCACCACGGTGTCGCCATCGCCCACGCGCTGCACCCAGTTGGTGGGGCGGTAACTGCCGTCTTCGTCGATGATCTCGTTGACCACGTCCCAGGCCTGCACCTTGCCGGCATAACGACCCGCCACCAACGCAATATGCTGGCGCATGCGCTCCAGTTGCTGTGCCGGCGTATTGGGCCGGCCATCAGCGGTGGTGAAGAACCAGTCCGGCGTCTGGTTGTGCCAGACCAGGGTATGGCCGACCACGAACATGGCGTGATCGCGTCCATAGGCGACGAAGGCGTCGGCCGCGCTGAAGTCGGACACGCCCGGGCGCGGGGCGACCACTTCGGCCTTCATCACGTTCTCGGCAGTGACGGCATTGAAGTGGCAGGCGACCAGTGCGGCAGAGGCGGCGTCCTTGCCGGAGACGATGTCGGCATTGACGGCGGTGCCGATCAGAAAGCCATCGGCGTAGGCGTGCCTGAGCGAGGTGCTGCGGGTGTCGCAGTCAGCCAAGGCCGGCACTGCCATGACAGCGCCGATCAGGGCCAGAACAAAACGCAAGCGCGCTGCTGGGCGATTGTGGGTGTGCTGCATCGCCGGATTCCTGTGCAGGTCCCGCAGGTATAGCGTGATCGGGAATTCCATCACTCCACCACCACCTGCGCACTGGCCGCTTGCAAGCTGTCGGAGTCCACATGCAGCGTGATGGTGCCACGCGCGCCGGGCTTGGCACGCACGATCGCCAGGCACAACCCATTGAACGCATTGCGCTGCGGCGCGGCGAAGGATTCCAGGTTGGTG
The DNA here is from genome assembly GCF_002940665.1 of Xanthomonas arboricola. Taxonomy (GTDB): domain Bacteria; phylum Pseudomonadota; class Gammaproteobacteria; order Xanthomonadales; family Xanthomonadaceae; genus Xanthomonas; species Xanthomonas arboricola_B. Next base: position 1,351,826 of record NZ_MIGY01000002.1, on the reverse strand, counting down.
GGATCGCCGTTGTCGGTGGCGACCAGCTCGCCCGGGCCGTCGATGCGGAAACGCAGGCGGTCGCCGGCGGTCGGCGCAGGGCGTCCTGCGCGATCGAGCAAACGCACGGTGACGAAACTTAGATCCTGCCCGTCGCCACGGATGCTGCTGCGGTCCGGCGTGACCTGCATGCGCGCGGCGCTGCCGGCGGTTTGCACGCGGTCGTCGGCCCAGGGTTTACCTTCCTTGTACGCCTGCACGCGCAGCTCGCCGGGCTGGTAGACCACCGCGTCCCAGCGCAGCCGGTACTGCAGCGGACCCTTGCGCTTGCGCCCCTGCGAGACGCCATTGACGAACAGCTCGGCCTCGTCGCCGGAGGTGAACACATGCACCGGCGTGACCTGCCCCTCGCGGCCGGGCCAGGTCCAGTGCGGCAGCAGATGCGCCATCGGCAGGTCGGGGCGCCAACGCGATTGATAGAGCCAGTAGCGATCCTTGGGAAAACCGGCCAGATCGAAGATGCCGGAGTACGAACTGCGCGAGCTGTAGTACGGCGTGGGCTCGCCCAGATAATCGAAGCCGGTCCAGACGAATTCGCCGGCGACATACCGATGCTGGTCCTGTGCCGCGAACACCTTGTCGGCGCTGGCGCCGAAGTCCACCGCATGCAGTTCGTAGGCGCTGACCTGGTGCGCGACCGAATCGCCGCCGCGTCCATCGCGCACCGGCGCGCTGGTGTCCGGCGTCACCGGAAACAGATACACACCGCGGCTGCTCAACGCCGAGGCGGTCTCGCTGCTGAGAATGGGCTTGTGCGGGAACCTGCCATGGAACGCGGGATACTGCGGTTGTTTGCGGATGCGCTCGGTGCCTGCGAATTCCGGCGTGTCGCGGATGCCTTCGCCCTGGTAATTGAGGCTGATGACATCCAGCGCAGCGGGCAACGGCATCTCGGGCGAGGCGTAGTTCATCGCCAACGTGGCAGGGCGCGTGGGGTCTTCCTCGTGCACGATGGCGTGCAGTGTGCGTTCGATCGCCGCACCCTGCTCACCGGTGTACTGCTCACCGACTTCGTTACCGACGCTCCACAGCATCACCGAGGGATGATTGCGGTCGCGCCGCAGCATCGCGCGCAGGTCCGGTTCGTGCCATTGCGGGAACACCAGGTGGAAATCCAGCGGGGTCTTCTTCATTTCCCAACTGTCGAACACCTCGTCCACCACCAGCAGGCCCATGCGGTCGGTCAGCTCCAGCAGCTCCGGCGCGGGCGGGTTATGGCTCATGCGGACGGCATTGGCGCCCATCTGCTGCAGCAACTGCAGTTGCCGCTCGGCGGCGCGCAGGTTGAACGCCGCACCCAGCGCACCGAGATCGTGATGATTGTTCACGCCACGAATCGGCACGTGTTCGCCGTTGACCAGCAGGCCCTGGTCGGCATCGAACACGATGCTGCGGATGCCGAACGGTGTTTCGTAGCGATCCACCACGTGCCCGTCCTGACTGACCTCGGTCACCGCGATATAGCGGTGCGGGCGCTGGGTCGGCGGCGGGCCCCACAGACGCGGGCGGTCGATCTGCGTGCTGCCCTGCACGCGTGCGCTGCCACCGGCAGGAACCGCAACCTGCATGGCCGCGACGCGCGCGACCGGCTCGCCGCTGCGCGTGCCGCGTGCATCGTCCAGCACATAGATCGCGGTGCTGACCTGCGCCTGCACCGCGCTGCGCGCGGCATTGTCCAGCGTGACGGCCAGCTGCACCTGCGCGGTGTCGGCCGACACCTGCGGCGTGGTGAGCTGCGTGCCCCAGTGCGCCACATGCAGCGGCGCAGCTTTGGTCAGCCACACATTGCGATACAGCCCGCCGCCCGGATACCAACGCGCCGAGTCGGGCGGGTTGTCCAGGCGGATCGCCAGCTGGTTGCGCGCACCAAACACCACGTAGGGGCTCAGGTCCACGCGCCAGGAGCTGTAGCCGTACGGCCAGCCGCCGACCAGCTTGCCGTTGAGCCAGACCGTGGCATAGGCCATCGCGCCATCGAGATCCAGAAACAGCGCGCGCCCGCGATCGCTGGCGGGGATGTCCAGGTTCTTGCGATACCAACCCACGCCCCAGCTTGGCAGGCGCCCCATGCCACCGTAGGGACCATCGGCAAGGAACGGCCCGGCGATGGCCCAATCGTGCGGTAGATCCACGCGCTCCCAACTGCTGTCGTCGAACTGCGGCTGCACGAAGGCGACGCTGCTGCCAGGGTGGCCGGGCGGGCGGACATGGCGCTTTGCCGGGTCTGCAATCAACGCATTGGCCGTAGGCAGGATCCACGGCTTGAGCACGCGTGTTGCGGCGGCATCGAGGCGCTGCGCCTGCTCGGGCTGCGCGTCGGCCACCTTGCCGTCTTCGCTGCGTAGCACGTGCGGGCGGATGTCATAGTCCAGGATTTGCCGATTGCCTGGAGGATCGCCGCGATGGAAGCGCCATTGCGCGTTGAGCGAGACACGCTCGCGTGGCGGCGGGGTCGAGGCCGGTGGCGCTGCCAGCGCGGACACTACCACGCAGATGCAAAGCATCGCGACACGTGCAAGGCGTGCGCAGTCCCTGCGCGCGCGCATCACCCTCGCCTGCATGCCCGTGTGCGTCATATCGCGCCTCGCTTCGACCATGCGCGTATGCGTGGCCCATCCCGCCCCACGTGCAGGCGTGCAGGCATCGCTGCGTGCTGCCTCGCTCAGCCTCACAGCTTGTAGGCTTGCTTGGGCAAGCGATACGCCAGATCGATCGCAACCTCGACCGCCTCGTCCTCATCCAGCCGATGCTCGGCGACCAGCTTGGCGAGAAACGCGCTGTCCACGCGCCGCGCCACATCGTGTCGTGCCGGAATCGACAGGAAGGCGCGGGTATCGTCGTTGAAACCCACGGTGTTGTAGAAACCGGCGCTGGCCAGGGTCTGCTCGCGGAAGCGCCACATGCCCTCCGGCGCGTCATGGAACCACCATGCCGGCCCCAGCAGCAGCGACGGGTAATGCCCGGCCAGTGGCGCCAGCTCGCGGCTGTAGCTGGTTTCGTCCAGGGTGAACACGATCAGGCGCAGGCGCGGGTCGTTGCCGAACCGGTCCAGCAAGGGCTTGAGCGCGTGCACGTAGTCGGTGCGCATCGGAATATCGGCGCCCTTGTCGCGTCCGAAGGTCTGGAATAGCTGCCGGTTGTGGTTGCGAAAGCAGCCCGGGTGCAGCTGCATCACCAGGCCATCGTCCAGGCTCATCGCCGCCATCTCGGTCAGCACCTGCGCGCGGAACAGCTCCGCCTGTGCCGGCGTGGCGGCACCGCGCACCACGGTATCGAACAGGCGTTGCGCCTCGGCCGGCGACAGATCGGCGGTGGCCGCGCTGGGGTGGCCGTGGTCGGTCGAGGTGGTGCCATGCGCGGCAAAGAACGTGCGGCGCTGCCGGTGCGCACGCAGATAGCCTGGCCAGCTCAGCACATCCTCGCCGGTGAGCGCGCCGAACTGCTGCAGCGCGCCGGCAAACTGCTCGTGCTCCGGGTCGACCACCGGGTCCGGGCGGTATGCGGTGAGCACGCGCCCCTTCCAGCCGCTGTCGGCAATGGCCGCGTGGTGCTGCAGCGTGTCCAGCGGCGACTCGGTGGTGGCAATCACCTCGATGTTGAAGCGCGCGAACAGGGCACGCGGGCGGAATGCCGGCGTCTGCAGCGCAGCGGTGATGTGGTCGTAGTACTGATCGGCAGTGCCGGCATCCAGCCGGATGCGCAGATCGAACACCTCATGGAAGACATGATTCAACCACAACGCAGAGGGCGTGCCCCGCAGCAGGTGGTAGTGCGCGGCGAACACGCGCCATGCCGCACGCGGGTCCACCGCCGCGCGCGATCCATCCGCACGCGCAATTCCCAAGGCATCCAGTGCGATGCCCTGGCTGTAGAGCATGCGGAACACGTAGTGATCCGGCACCAGCAACAACGCGGTGGCATTGGCGAACGGCGCGTCGGTAGCGAACCACGCCGGATCGGTATGGCCGTGCGGGCTGATGATCGGCAGTGCGGCGATCTGCGCGTACAGGCGGCGCGCGATCGCACGCGTGCCGGGGTCGGCGGGCAACAGGCGGTCGGCGTGCAGGGTCAGCGGAATGGAGGTAGGCATCAGTCGGTCGCCGAACGGGCAGGAAAAAAGCAGGGCACCGGGATCACCGCGCCGCGCCGTGGCTGGCAACGTAATCGCGCAGCCAAGTCAGCGCCGGCCGCTCGGTGCCATCGGCACGGATCAGGTAGGCCGCTTCCTTGTCGCGCCACAGGCCGGGACGAAAGCCCCACAGCGTGATGCCGCGCACGCCGGGGTGCTCCCAGAACACCGGGAACACACGTTGGTAGGCGGCCAGCTGCTGCGCATCGGTGGGCCCGTCCAGGTCGAACTCGGTGATGTAGATCGGCAAGCCGGTCGCGGCCAGTGCATCGAGATTGTCGCGGTGCACCGACATCGCCACATTCGGGGTGGTTTCGAAGGCATGCTCCTGCACGCCGATCGCATCGACCAGTTGCTCGCGCTGCAGCAGCTGCACGATCTGCAGGTATTTCTGCGTGGCCTGGGGGCTGTTGGTGATGCTGTAGTCGTTGATCATCAGCCGCGCACGTGGAAAGTGCTGGCGCGCCAGCCGGAACGACTGCAGCACCCACTCCCAGCCGCTGGCGCCGTCGCCGCCCAAGGCCTGCAGGTAGTTGCCGCCACCGGTGTCGTCCTTGCTGGGCGGGTCGTTGAGCGGCTCGTTGACCACTTCCAGCAGGTCGATATCCGGGTAGCGCTGCGCCACCGCGGCAAACCACTGCTCGATCTCGCGGCGCTGCTCGGCCGGCCGCAGCGACTTGATCCACTCCGGCTGCTGATTGCCCCATACCATCACGTGCATCTGGAACGGCATGCCGTTGGCCTTGGCCAGCCGGTGGGCGGCATCCAGCCCGCTCCAGTCCATCTGGTCGCGCACCGCTTCCACGCTGCCCCACTTGCCGCTGTTCTCCGGCGTGAGCTTGTTCCAGTACTGCGCAAATCCCGGGGACTGTTGCGGACTGTAGGCGCTGCCCAGGAACTTGGGCGCGCCGGAAGCCAGCGGTGCGGCCTGCGCAAGCGTTGCGGCGTTCGCCGCCAACAACAACCCCACTGCCAGTGTGCGTAGTTGCATGATGATCCCCTCAGGAAGATGCGTTGGCTGTCGGTGCGGCATCTGCCGGCAGCTGCGCCGGCGCCAAGCGTGGCACCAGCATGTGCACCACCGCCAGCGCCAGCAGATACGCCGAGCCTGCCATCAGGAACACCGGCACATAACTGCCGGTCGCCTGCAGCAGGAACCCGATGAAGGTGGCGATCAGCATCCCACCGACCGCGCCGGCAAAGCCGCCGATGCCGACCACGGTGGCGACCGCGTGGCGTGGAAACATGTCCGACGGCAGCGTGAACAGATTGGCCGACCACCCCTGGTGCGCAGCGGTGGCCAGGCCGATCAGGCCAACCGCCAGCCACAGGTTATCGGCGCGTGCGGCGAACACGATCGGCACCACCGAGAGTGCGCAGATCAGCATTGCGCTCTTGCGTGCGCGGTTGACGCTCCAGCCGCGCGCGATGAAGCGCCCGGCGACCCAGCCGCCGGCAATGCTGCCGATATCGGCCAGCACAAAGATCACGATCAACGGCGCGCCCAGTTGCAACAGACTCAAGCCGTATTCGGCATGCAGGAACTTGGGCAGCCAGAACAGGAAGAACCACCAGATCGGGTCGGTGATGAACTTGCCCAGCACGAACGCCCAGGCCTGCCGGTGCCGCAGCACCTGCAACCACGACAGCCGCCGCTGCACCGGCGCGTGCGCATCGCTGCGGATATGCGCCAGCTCTGCCGCCGACAGGCCCGGTTGCTGCTCGGGCGGGTGATAGCTGAGCCACCACACCAGCAGCCAGGTGGCGCTGAGCACGCCGGTGAACAGGAATGCCGCCTGCCAGCCCCAGGCGGTGGCGATCAGCGGCACCAGCAACGGTGCGACGATTGCACCGATATTGGAGCCGGAATTGAAGATGCCGGTGGCCAGTGCGCGCTCGCGACGCGGAAACCACTCGGCCACCGTCTTCAGCGCAGCGGGGAAGTTGCCGGACTCGCCCAGCCCCAGAAAGAAGCGCGCGATCGCAAAGCCCACCATGCTGGTGGCCAGCGCGTGCCCCATTGCCGCCAGGCTCCAGATGCCGATCGCCAGCGCGTAACCGACGCGCGTGCCGAAGCGGTCGATCACCGCACCGCTGCACAACAGGCCCAGCGCGTAGGCGGCCTGAAACGCGGTGACGATGTAGCCGTACTGGATCTCGTTCCAGCCGATCTGCGTCTGCAGAAACGGCGCCAGCACGCCCAGCACCTGGCGGTCGACATAGTTGATGGTGGTGGCGGCAAGCAGCAGTGCGCAGACGCGCCAACGCATACGGCCCAGGCGCGCCAGCGTGCCGGCAGCGGCAGCCGCTTGCGGTAACTCGCTCATGTGCGCGAGCGCCACAGCGCTGCTGGACGCAGTGTGCGATGGGCAATCGCGCAACGACCACTGCAGCGCGCTGCCGCGTGTCGAGTACAGCCCGGCGGCTGGTTGCCGCGTTCTTCGGTTCGATTCATCGAGCACTGCACCTGCACGAAGGTGGCCTCGCGCCACGGGTGATAGCGCTACCATTATCACGCTGCCGGGCAAAAACCATCGCGCAGTGCAGCACGCCGGTGCGCCGTCCGCGGCCGACACGGTTTCGATCAGTGCCACTGTCGCACCCGCCGCGATGCCTTCCGTCGCCTATGTTGCCCTGCAGCGTGATGTTCTGAATTTGGTAGCGCTAACATCGGCCACCGCTGATCGCCCGTCTCCCCCATCGCACCATCGCCGCGCCGCTGATCGGCAGCGGCACTCCCTGCGCAGGGGCGATGCGTGGGACATCTGCTCACCTGTTAGGGAAGGGATTACGGTGAAGAACAGCTACGCACGAACCGCGTTGTCCTGCGCGTTGGGCCCCATCCTGCTGGGCATGGCCAGCACTGCCGCCTGGGCACAGTCCAGCGCTGCCGACAGCGCTGCCGCCCCCGCACAACCGCCCGCGGCCGCCGCTGCCAGCAGCGATGCGGTGACCCAGCTCGACACCGTCACTGTGTCCGGCTACCGACGCAGCATCCAGTTTTCCACCGACGCCAAGCGCGACTCGGTGGGCTTTGCCGACACCGTGTTTGCCGAGGACATCGGCAAGTTCCCGGACATGAACATCGCCGAGTCGCTCAACCGCATCCCCGGCGTGCAGCTCTCGCGCGACGTCAATGGCGAGGGCCTCAACATCGCCATCCGCGGCCTGGGCACCAGCTTCACCAAGACCACACTCAACGGCGCCAGCATCGCCACCGCCTCGATCGGCCTGAACGCGCAGAACCAGAACCGCGAAGTCGATCTGAACCTGTTTCCCACCGAGTTCTTCACCCAGCTCACCGTCAGCAAGACGCCGACCGCCAGCATGCTCGAAGGCGGCGTCTCCGGCGTGGTGGACATGCGCAGCGCGCGCCCGTTCGATCGCCCCGGCGTGCACTTCACCTATCAGGCCCAGGCGGACTGGAACAGCACCAGCGAAAAGACCACCCCGCGCGGCGCCTTCATGGGCAGCTGGACCAACGAGCAAGGCACCTTCGGCGCATTGCTGGGCGTGGCCTCGGTGCGCGGCAAGCTGGGCGTGCGCGGCTTCGAAAGCGTGGGCTGGACCAATCCCGGCCTCACCTACACCCAATGCGGTCTCACCCCGCCTGCCGGCACCCCGGCCACCAATCAGCCGGCCGCGTGCAACGTCAATGGCGGCGGCAACTGGCGCATTCCCGACCGCGTGCCGGCCACCGCCGGCAACGGCCTGACCACCGGCGAGACCATCGATGCGGCCTGGCTGCTGGCGCGCAACCCGGGCCTGAGCATCGACCAGATCAGCGACGCGCTGATTCCACGGCTGGGCCGCAGCGTCTACATGAATGGCGATCGCGACCGCGATGCCTCGGTGATGTCGCTGGAATGGCGCCCGTCCGACAGCCTGCATTTCTACCTGGACACGCTGTATTCGGAAGCCGAGCGGACCACCGAGCGGATCAGCATGAATCTGATCGGCCGCAACGGCAACATGATCCCGCTCGGCATGCAGCTGGACCAGAACAACGTGGTCACCAGTGCCACGTTTGCCAATGCGCAGTACTTCCTGGAAGCGCGCCCGTATCGCGAGGAGGTCAAGTTCTGGAGCGTCAATCCGGGTGCAGAACTGTTGTTCGGTGCCGATCAGGACATCAAGCTCAACGTGCAGGCCAATGCCACGCGCAGCTGGCTGGAGCGCGAGTCGCCCAGCATTCTGGTGACCTCGCCGTTCACCACCGTCGATTACCGCAACGAAGGCGGCGACCGCCCCTCGATCAGCAGCCCGCTCGATCTCAACGACCCCAATCTGGGCTGGGGCTGGAGCGGTGGCCGGGTCAATATCCAGAACGAAAAACGCGTGACCGAAACCCGTGGTGCACGCGCCGACCTGCAGTTCGGCGAAGACAAGCGCAACATCAAGATCGGCGCCGCCTACGACCAGGCCGAGCGCACCATCCGCGGCTTCGACAACAGCATCGCCTGGGAACAGGTGGTGTGCCGCGGTGGCGGCGGCACTGTCTGCAACGGCGGCCCCGGCTCGGCAATCCCGAATGCGGCGCTGGCCGGTTATCTACGCCCCGGCCCGGATGGCTTCATCACTGCCGATTTCAACCGCTTCCTGGCCGACACCAACTATTACGCACTGCGCGATTCCGCACCGGAGACCAACTCCGCCAACACCGGCGCCTCGGCCGGCGGCATCCGCGAAAAAAACTGGGGTTTCTACATCGAAACCAACGCGGAAACCGAAGTGTGGAACCGCACGCTGCGCTTCAATGCCGGCGTGCGCTACGTGACCACCGACCAGACCATCACCGGCCCGGTCACCATCAACGGCATCCGCCGCATCCAGGTGCTGGATTCGGACTACAAGGAAACCCTGCCCTCGTTCAACGCCGCCTGGGACGTGGCCGACAACGTGGTGCTGCGCCTGTCCAGCTCGCGCACGCTCACCCGGCCCGACCCCAGCGCGATGCTGCCCAACACCAACTTCAGCGACCCCTCCGCGCAGACCGCAACCCAGGGCAATCCGAACCTGGCGCCGTATCTGTCCACCAACGTGGATTTTGGTGGCGAGTGGTACACCGGCGGCGAAGGCTATGTGGGCCTGACGTTGTTCAACAAGCGCATCAGCGGCTTCACCGTCAACGGCGTGCGGCGCATTCCCTTCAACGACCTGGGCGTGCCGTACGAGAGCCTGCTGCCGATCCAGCAGGCCGGCCTGGACCAGCGCGGCGGCCCGAATGCGGCCACCGTGGATGTCCAGACCCAGGTCAACGCCGACGGCGTGCTCAACATCCGCGGCACCGAGGCGATCTGGGTGCAACCGCTGGACCGGCTGGTCGACGGCCTGGGCTTCAGCGTGAACTACACCCATGTCACCCAATCCTCCGAAGGCGAAGGCATCCCCGCAGTGGCGGTCGGCGTCGCACCCAACCTGTGGAACGGCACCGTGTACTGGGAAAAGGACGCCGCCTCGGTGCGCCTGTCCTACACCTGGAACGACGACATGGTGATCTCCGGCGCCAACCAGAACGGCATTCCCTACGCGCGCCTCAACGCCGATGCGCGCGGGCAGCTGGATCTGTCTGCCAGCTACACGCTGGAGTCGCTGCCGTCCAAGCCGCAGATCACCCTCAACGTCACCAACCTCACCGACGAGCCGCTGCGCACCACCTACGCCTGGCCCAACGCCACCTACGATCTGTACGAGCCCGGGCGCACGGTCATGCTCGGCATCCGCGGTACCTTTTGAGTGCTGTGTCCGCCGGTCGCGATCACCTCCCATCGCGACCGGCAGCCTGGCGCGCGCCGCGGCGTTTTCCGCAGCACTCCCTGAGCCCCGCCCCACCTCATGAACGATCGCTCACAACAGCTCTCCTTGCGCGAAAAGATCGGCTACAGCCTGGGCGACCTGGCGGCCAACCTGATCTTCCAGACGCTGGTCACCTTCCTGGCGTTCTTCTATACCGATGTGTTCCGCATCCCGGCAGGTGTGGCCGCCACCCTGATCTTCGTGGTGGGCATGCTCGGCGCGTTCGTGTTCACGCCCATCATCGGCATCCTGGCCGACCGCACCCGCACGCGCTGGGGCAAGTTCCGCCCGTGGATCCTGTGGACGGCAGTGCCGTTCGGTGCCTTGTCGCTGGCCGCGTTCAACACGCCAGCACTCGGCGAGCAGGGCAAGATCGCCTACGCCTTCGCCACCTACACGCTGCTGATGCTGGTGTACGTGGCCAACAACCTGCCGTACTCGGCATTGAGCGGCGTGCTCACCGGCAGCATGGAACAGCGCAACAGCTTGTCGGCCTATCGCTTTCTGGCGGTGACCTTCGCGCAGTTCATCATCCAGGTGCTGTTGCTGCCGCTGGTGCTGATCCTGGGCAATGGCGACAAGGCACAGGGCTTTCGCAACACCATGGCGCTGTTCGCCGCCGTCGGCACGCTGTGCTTTCTGATCACCTTCTTCACCACGCGCGAGCGCGTGCTGCCGATCAGCGAACAACGCAGCAGCGTGCGCCAGGACCTCACCGATCTGGTCCGCAACAAACCCTGGCTGGTGATGCTGTCGCTGACCATCCTGGTCTTCATCAATCTCGCCATGAAGGGCGGGATGTACATCTACTACTTCAAGTACACCCTCGACGCGAACGCATTGACGCTGTTCCTCGACCACGCCGGGTTCAACCGCTTCATCGCGGCGATCAACAGCGTGCTCACCGGCGCCGGCCTGAGCGCGCTGCAATGGCCGCAGGACGCACCAACCTCGGCCTTCAGCGTGTTCAGCGCCGGCGGCATCCTGGCGATGATCGTGGGCATCGGTTTTTCCAAGCGGCTGGCCGATCGCTACGGCAAGCGCAACGTGTTCGGCGGCGCGCTGCTGATCTCCACCGTGTTTCTGCTGGCGTTCTACGTGTATCCGCCGACTGCGATCGGCTGGGTGTTCGCCTCCTACGTGCTGCACGGCTTCTTCTACGGCATCACCATCCCGCTGCTGTGGGCGATGATCGCCGACGTGGCCGACTACTCGGAATGGAAGAATCACCGCCGCGCCACCGCGATCATTTTTTCGGCGATGTTGTGCGGCCTGAAGATCGGCCTGAGCGTCGGCGGCGCGCTGGTCGCCGGCATCCTGGCCTTCTGTGGCTACGACGCCGCCCTGCCGCAGCAGAGCGATGCCGTGACGAGCGGCATTCGCCTGACCATCAGCGTGTATGCGTCCATCCCGTTCCTGCTCGGCACCGCGTTGCTGGCGCTGTACGAAATCGACAAGCCGCTGGAAACCCGCATCGAACACGAGCTGGGCCTGCGCCGACGCAGCGCAGCGCTCGCAGCCAGTTGATGCCCTCTCTCCCACCTCATGCACAGGTACGCGCATGTCCGATGAACTGCACACCGCTGCACTGCAGGCGCTGGCGCGCACCGCCATTTCCGCACCGCTGGTCACCCACCTCTATACCGCCGACCCTTCCGCACACGTGTTCGACGGCGCGTTGTACATCTACCCCTCGCACGACATCGATGCCGGCGTTGCCTTCAGCGACGACGGCTCGCACTTCGACATGGCCGACTACCACGTCTTCCGCATGGCCCATCCCGGTGCACCGGTGGAAGACCTCGGGCAAGTGCTGCACGTGCGCGACGTGCCGTGGGCACAGCGCCAGATGTGGGCACCGGATGCCGCGCAGCGTGGCGGCAAGACCTATCTGTATTTTCCCGCCAAGCGGGCCGACGGCCTCTTCCAGATCGGCGTGGCGGTCGGCGATGGCCCGCAAGGCCCGTTCGTCGCCGCAGCCGAGCCCATCGCCGGCACCTACTCGATCGACCCGGCGGTATTTGCCGACCACGACGGCGCGCATTACCTGTACTTCGGCGGCATCTGGGGCGGCCAGCTGCAGCACTACCGCGACAACGTCTACGACCAAACCAACCAGGAACCCGCAGACGACGCACCCGCACTCGGCCCACGCGTCGCGCGCCTGCGCGAGGACATGACGCAACTGGCCGAACCCACCCGCGAGATCGTCATCCTCGACGAACACGGCACACCATTACGCGCCGGCGACCATGCCCGCCGCTTCTTCGAAGGCCCCTGGGTCCACCACCACGCCGGCCGCTATTACCTGTCCTACTCCACCGGCGACACCCACCGCATCTGCTACGCCACCAGCGATACCCCCTACGGGCCATTCGCCTACCAGGGCGTGCTGCTCGCCCCAGTGGTCGGCTGGACCACGCATCACTCCATCTGCCTGTTCGACGGCCAGTGGTACCTGTTCTATCACGATGCTGTCTTGTCGGGCGGGCAGACGCATCTGCGCAGCATCAAGATGGCACCGCTGGAGCACGATGCGGATGGAAAGATCGCGACGATTTATCCGTATGGGGAGGGAGCGGTGTCGCCTTGGTGAATGGTCGCCGCTGTGCGGTCAGTTGCAGACGCTAGTCATTGGCTGGCGCCAAGGCAATTGAGCCATGGCCCGCTCGTTGCCGCTGACAGGCGATCCTCCAGGGAGCGTCCTGTGGCGCGTCGATACTGCATTGCATGCTTTGTGTAGCCAGCCACTCAGGCCTTGTCTCCATCGCGCACGCCTCACGCCTTGCGCATGGCCACCAAGGGACGCAGATCGTCCACAAGGCGCTTTCTGCTGCTACGTACGTACTCGACCGGGGAGAATGGCATTGCCGAGTCTGCGTAGGCATCGATGAGTTGCAAGAGTGCGTCCCTGCCAATCTCCTCCGGCGCGGGATTACTGCCGGCCTCGGTCAGCGATGTCAGCCGTTCCTGGAGCATTTCCTTCCTGGCGATCTCCATGCCGAGGGACGGGTCTGCCACGCACAGGCCAAAGGTGCCATCAAGAAAATAGGGGATGAATCCCTGGATCTTTTTTTCGATGGCATCCGTGTCCTCGATGTGCGCGCGCAACCCTGTCTCCAATTCCCGACCCAATGCCGCAAGCACGGCATCACGCGCGCCCCCCTTTGCGGCTCGGTCAGCGATGTCCACCCATTTCCTGCATTCGGGACGGAAGTAGTCGCCCACAAGGCGCTCGTCGATGTGTGTGACTCCAAACGCCGCCGAACGGATGGAATGTCCGTCGCACGTATACGTCGGTTTGGGTATGGCATCCGCTTCCAGAAGCGCATCGAGCCGATCGACCGTAATGCCGGCAAGCGATGCGAACGTTGGCTTGTCGACGAAGTGCGTTTGCAGATAGTTTGCCAGCGTCAGCGACTGCTGCATGGACAATCACCCGTGTTCATAGAGGGGCGAGACGCTATCACACCGGTACGCAGGCAGGCACAAGATCGGCCTCTGTTCGCCAGAACTGGCGAGACGATGACGACACGCTGCCACGACTTCTCGCACGGTACCGTCATGTCACTGGCACAGAGGGGCAAGCTTGCGCCCGGGCCGGAACTGCATCGCATGGGGCTGCATCCAAGCGCATTGCAGCTACGTAGGCCATGTACGTGCTCTTTTGATGGAGGTTCCCATGCAACATCGTTCGATGCTGTTGTCACTCGCGCTTGCGGTCTACGGGAATGCTAGCGCAAGCGATTCACGCGCTGCACTGCCCCGCGCAGACACTGTTGACGTGCCGCGCTTCATGGGCGACTGGTACGTCATCGCGCACATTCCCACCCGGCCCGAGCGCAAGGCCTATGATGCCGTGGAGCGCTATGCGCTGCGGCCGGATGGCCGCATCCAGACCACCTTCACCTACCGCAAGGGCAGCTTCCAGGCGCCGCTCAAGTCCATGCATCCGATCGGCCAGGTGGCGAAGGAAGGCAATGGCGCGCTGTGGAGCATGCAGTTCTTCTGGCCGTTCAAGGCCGAATACGTGATCGCCTGGCGGGATGCGGAGTATGCGCAGACCATCGTGGCGCGCAGCAAGCGCGATTACGTCTGGTACATGGCGCGTACCCCGCAGGTGTCCGATGCCGACTATCAGCAGGCTGTCCAACGCATCGCCGCCATGGGCTACGACGTGTCGCAGCTGCGCCGCGTACCGCAGTCACAGCGGTGACGCGGTAAGGGTGCAACGAGCTCAGCGATGCAGTGACTGCATCGCCGGCTCTCGCACACGGGCTGCGTCAGGCGTCCTTGTCATCCACGGAAAACTCCCAGCCGTCATTCAGGCCACCCAGGGGCTTGGCCTCCACGGCCAGCTCTTCCTCGAACGCAGAAATCGCCTTGTACGACGGCACGATGGTCGGATACACCGTCACGTCCATCGGAAACGCGGTGTTTTCTGGATAGTGGCAGCAACGCACCTTTTGCTCGAAGCGCAGCAGCATCACCGAGAACTCCAGTGCCGACTCCTTCGTGGGGAAGACCACGGAGAACGCAATCTCGCGCCGCTTCGATAAATCCACGCCTTGCTGGGCAATGTGCCAGAGGGTGTGGCCGTTATCGTCGTTGGGATACAGGTCCGGATGTCGTTGCATGTGAGCTTCGGTCTTTGGCGGCCGGTTGGCAGAAGAAGAATTCTAGCGTCTTGCTTGTGAAGCTTGTCATTAACTGAGGCCTGAGATCGAATCGTATGGGAATGCTTTTCGATTCCATGATTTTTTGCATTCACACCATTTCCGCTTTATCAGTTGGCGCATTAGATTCACACAAGTATTCCGCTGAGCTGAAATTTCTGGATATTAATAACTGTATCTTTGCGACACGACATTGATAATCCAAAGAGCACGAGAATTCCATGCCTGCATCTTGACTACTCCATGCGTCAGTAGCACACTCCCTTGAGGAGCGTAGCAACTCCGTAGACAGCGGTACCACCCCCGTCAAGCGGTGGTTTTTTGTGCCTGATGTTTGGGCACATGCTCGGCGTCTCCACGCCGGGAGGGCGGCGAATACAAGACCCGCAAGGGAAATAAGCCCGCCGACTGTCTGCGGTTGCTAACCTCCCGGCATCCCGCCGCATCGTGCGGCGGGAGCCTGTTCCGGAGGAGTGAGCATGGAGCAGTCTCTGTTCGGGTATTACCTGCTGCCGGAAGACGCGCAGCTTCGCTTGTTGCAGACGCGCGATCATTTACGCCTGCTGGGCACGTTGGCACGGCCACGCAATACGATCGCCAGACATTTCAATGAGCCGCATGTCAGCATGGATGCGCTGGCTTTCTGTTTTGATCTATTGGCTGAGCAGCTGGAGACCATCTTGAAGCAGACGCTGACGCCCGATGATCTTTCAGGATCGAACTTGGCACAGTAACTGCGGCAACACCTCAGGCTGTCACCTCAAGGTGCCCAGCCCGCAACTACGGCGTGGCCTCTGATTCATTCAAAACCGATCAAGTTTATATACGACACACCTTTGACTCCCATATGAGATTCGGTGTGACCCGATTCAACGTAGGCGCGGCTAACCCCGCACTGGCAGACTTTCTTGACGTTGTTTTTGATGGCGCCTTCAATGCTGTGATCGAAGCTAAATGCACTACTTCCTTCAACAACGCATACTTCTTTTTTCAGGCCACTCTCTATCGCCTGACTCTTTGTTTGATAGACCATCACCTCACAGCTACCACTCTTATAGTTGGTAGCTGCGCCTATCATTCTCACCGATCCAGTTGCGCAACCAGACAAACAGCCAAAGATGATAGATAAAAATATTGCTTTATTACTAGTCAAGAAAACCTCGATTTTTGAGCTGACCTGCTATGTGGGAAGTGATTCCGGCACGGATCATGGAATCCCTGCGAGCACGCATTCGTTACGCGCCACAGAGCCACATAAATCACAAGCCATGCGCGTCACAGCAACTCAACGATGCAGCTTAAAAAGGTGGAGGCATCTTTCGCCTCCACCGGTGATTATCACGGCAGCCAAACCAGATTCATCAACTGCGGATCGGCCGTCACCTTGACCAGCTTGCCGCTGGGGCCGAACTGCACCTGGTACTCGGAGAAGCTGTCGCGCCAGTAGCGCCATAGCGAGGCTTCGAGATTCGGGTTTTCGCTGCTGATCGGGTAGCCGACGGCCATCAGCAGCTGTTCGCGGGTCATGCCGCCGGTGAGCTTGCCGTCATTGATGGCCTGGCGGATCTTGGGCGGGAAGGTGGCGAGCCTGAGCTTGGGGTCGGCGGTGACGACATAGCGGGCGGCGAAGGCGGTGTTGTCCAGGTCGCGGCTGTAATCGTTGCCGATTGACTGATTTTCGCCAGCGATCGTGAGGTTGACGCGGTTGCGGCCGAAACCGGTGACGCTGACCGGGGTGCCGACGGGAAGCATGCGCTTGCCGTCTTCGGCGTAGTTGCTGTCGCTGATCCAGCTGCCATCGGTGCGCAGGTTGCAGCACAGGAAGCCGTCGTACTTGGCGACGTCGGCGGCGCTGGCCAGGTTGGCGGCGGTGAGCAGGCTCAGGGCCAGCAGGGAAGAACGCAAACGCATCGTAAAGACTCCTTTCTCGACGGCCGTGGCCGCGCGGCAATGATGGGATCAGGCGCGCCGCCCTTTCCCCAGGGGCGCGCAGGCATTGTCGCAGCCACGGGCGGCTTGGCAGCCACGGGCGGCTTGGCAAGCACGGGTGACGCGGCCGGCCCGTGGTTGTGTATGCTCGGAGCCGTGGAAACTCTCTCACCCGCCGAGATCGCCGAGCAGATCGCCGAGTTGCGGCGCGCCCACCGCGCGTTGGACGAGGAGATCCAGCGCGTGCCCGCGAACATGGAGGACGAGCTGCAGATGAAGCGCTTGAAGAAGCGCAAGCTGCATCTCAAGGACTGCATCACACGGTTGGAAATGGAGCTGGTGCCTGACGAGCCGGCTTGAGGTTGGTGCGTGCGGCCGCCGGCTTGAGCTGAGGCTCGTCGCGTTGGTCGCTTGGGCCGTACCCTCACCCCAACCCCCGCTCCGCGCCCCGGCCCACGTCTTCCGGCGCGGGCACTCCAAGGCACGCGCGCCAGTGGCGCGCTAGCAGTGCCTCTTCGTCCCGAGGGGAGAGGGGCTTGATATGCCGGCCTTGGAGAATTGCCGATCTCTTCGGCCGATCTGGGTAACCGTTTCGGACGTTTGTTCCCGTCAGCGGACGTGCGGGCGCCTCAGCTCGTACGCTTCAGGCTCCGATTTCGTCAGACGACCTGTTGCCTCCGTCCTCAGCCTGCGCGTAGCAGGATCTTGCCGCGGCGGCCCGGTTCGGCGCTTGCCGCGGCCGCCTTGCCTGCATCTTCTAGGTCGAACACCGCTTCCACCGGCAGGACCAGGCTGCCATCGACGGCGGCCTTGAGCAGTTCGCCGATCATGCGGCGCTTGTCTTCGGGCGTGGTGGCGGCCATGACCTTGTTGCCCCAGAAGCCGCGCACGCTGGCCTGCTTGAAGATCACATCGCCGCTGGAGATCTGCAGCGGCTCGCCGGTCATCGAGCCGAACGAGATCAGCTCGCCACCCTCGGCAAGCAACCCCATCAGCTCGCCGGCCGCGCTGCCGGCCACCGAGTCGATGGCGCGCACGATCGGCGCCTCGCCGACCAGCGCGCGCACGCGGTCCTGCCAGCCCTCCCGGCCCGGGCGGTGGAGACCGCGTTACCGATGCCCAGTGCCTGCAGCTCCTCCACGCCGGCGTCGCGGCGCACCAGGTTGACCACGTTGATGCCGCGCGCGGCGGCGAGCATGGCGACCGTCTTGCCGACCGCGCCGTTGGCGGTGTTCTGCACGATCCAGTCGCCTTTTTCGACCTGCAGGAACTCGATCAGCATCAGCGCGCTCAGCGGCATGGCGATCAACTGGCAACCGCGCTCGTCATCGAGTGCGTCGGGCAGCGGCACCACGCCGGACGCGTCGGCCAGGAAAAATTCCGCCCAGCTTTCGTGCACGCCGGCGGCGACCACGCGCTGGCCGGTCTGCAGGCCTTGGACGCCTTCGCCGAGGGCGTCGATCACGCCGGCCGCTTCGCTGCCGCCGATCGCGGGAAGCTCGGGCTTGTAGCCGTAATTGCCGCGCACCGTCCACAGGTCGTGGTTGTGGATGGGTGAGCGACGCATCGCGATGCGCACCTGGCCCTTGCCGGGCTGCGGAATAGGCCGTTGACCGGGTTCGAGCACCTTGGCCGGGTCGCCGAATTGGGTGTAGATGGCTGCGCGCATGGAGATCTCCTGCCGGGCACGCCTATGGTCCAACGCACCCGATCGTGATGAAAGGTGGTGCGATGCTATCGGCACGGCTGCAAGAGGGGGATGAAACGAACGGAACTGCTGTGTGAAGTTGCGGGCGTGGGTGAACAACGCCGGGAGTGAATCTGGTCCGCTGCAGCGCCGGGCGGTTTGCGTGCTCACCGGCCCTCATCCGCCCTTCGGGCACCTTCTCCCGGAGGGAGAAGGGAGGCGTCGTGCGCACCTGCGCTTCCCTGCTGGTGCGCTGCCATTGCCCGCATCACCCACTGCAGGGAGACGATGGCATTTGTACCGCCGCCTTACCCGGCCGGCGGCAGCACCACATCCGGCTTTACCGCTTCGGGGCTGACCCGCTCGATGGTGTGGCGCAATTCGCGGCCGAGGATGAACTTGGCGTCCTTGGCCCAGGCATCCAGGCGCTCGTCGAACAGCAGCTTGCTGTTCTCGTCCGGCCACACCAGGCGCAGCTCGCGCAGTTTCTGGATGAAGCTGCGGAACAGGGTCTTGTCGAAGAACTCCGGGGCGGCCGGGGCGTACAACAGGCTCAGGCGTTGCGCGGCCTGTTGGCACAGGCTTTCCAGTTCGCCGGCACCGAGCACGCCGGGGCCGTTCTTCACCAGCACCGAAATGGCGATGTAATAGCGCTCGAAGGCCTGCTGCAGCGAATGGCCAATCGCACGCAGGCGGAACACCTCGTCGGTCTGCCCGGTGTTGCGGGTCAGCACGCCGCCATCGTCGTCGGCGACGTTGAGCAGCAGGCCTTCGCGCACGAACATGTCGATGGTCTGCTCGATGCGTTCGGCAAAGCGGTCCTCGCTCCACGGCAGGAACAACTCTGCCTGCAGGAACGGGTACACGGTACGCCCCAGGCGCAGCAGGCCTGCACGGCTCATGCGGCGGTTGTTCTGGAAGCAGCACGCCACCCACGACGACGCCGTGAACAGGTGCAGCACATTGTTGCGGAAGTAGCTCAGCAACACCGCGGTGTCGCCGCTGACGCTCAGCACATCGCCCAGCGGATGCGACACACGCGTCAGCACGTTGATCTCTTCGGCGTGGGTGATGATGCGCGCCGGGGTGTGCGGGGTGACGGTGACGCGGTTCGAATACGGCATCTCCGCCAGCAGCTTCTTGCACAGCTCGATCTGCGCGATCAGGTCGGCCTCGCCCATTGCGTGCTTGGGCGTGGACAGCAGCGCCAGCGCCAGCAGGTTGATCGGGTTGACGTCGGCGGCGCAGTTGATGCGGGTCTGGATCTGGGTGGACAGCGTGTCCACCGCCGGCGCCAGCCAGGTGGGTTTTTCGTCGTCGGGCAGCGGTTGGCCGTCCCAGTCGGGTGCGTGCCTGGCCAGCACGTCGTTGAGCGCGATCGGCTCGCCGAAGTTCACCACCACCTGGCCGTAGTTCTGCTTGAGCACCTTGGGGATGGACCACAGCAGGCCCCAGATGGATTCCTTCTCCTTGGGCCGGCCGGTGAGCTCGTCCAAGTAGCTGTTGCCTTCCATCAGCTTCTCGTAGCCGATGTAGACCGGCTGGAACAGCACCGGCTTGCGCGGCTGGCGCAGGTAGGCGCGCAGCGTCATCGCGATCATGCCGCCCTTGGGCTGCAGCAGACGCCCGGTGCGCGAGCGCCCGCCTTCGACGAAGTATTCGATCGAGTAACCGCCGGCCACCAGCTGGGCGACGTATTCGCTCAGCACCGCCGAATACAGCGCATTGCCCTTGATCGAGCGGCGGATGAAGAACGCGCCACCCTTGCGCAGCAGCGTGCCGACCACCGGCAGGTTGAGGTTGATGCCGGCCACGATGTGCGGCGGCACGATGCCGCGTTCGTACAGCAGGTAGCTCAGCAGCAGGTAATCCATGTGGCTGCGGTGGCTGGGCACGTAGACCACTTCGTGCCCGGGCGCGGCCTGCTTGAGCTTGTCCAGGTGATGCACCAGCACGCCGGCGTAGATGCGGTTCCACACATGGGTGAGCAGAAAGCTGGCCGAGCGCACCACCGGGCTGGAATAGTCGGCGGCGATTTCCCAGGCGTAGGCATGCGCCTTGCGCCAGGCATCGACCGGCTTGGAGTTGTCGCGCTTGGCCTGGGTGGCGATGGCCTCGCGTACCGAGTCGGCCGCCAGCACCTGGTCCACCAGCAGGCGGCGGGTGGACAGGTCCGGCCCGATCACCGCCTCGCGGATGCGCCGGAAGTGGGTGCGCAACACCCGCTGCAGCTTGCGCAGGGTGCGCTCGGGCGGCAGGCCCTCGGCCATGGTCTGGCGCAGCGAGATCGGCGGGGCGAAGCGCACGATGGTGGTGCGGCCATTGAGCAGCACCGCCAGCAGCCGCCGGAAGCGGCCGACCAGCGCCCAGTTTTCCGAGAACAGCACCGCGAACCAGCCGCTCTGCTTGTCGGGTGCGCGGCCCACGAAGATCGACACCGGCACCAGATGCACGTCCAGGTCGGCGCGCACGCGATGCGCCTGCAGCAGCTTGGCCAGCGAATCCGAATGGGTCTTGCCGCCGCGCTGCTCGGGGATCAGCGAATTGCTGCTGCTGCGCCGCGACAGCGCCAGGTAGGCGCGTTTGCGCTGCAGCGGGTCGCCCGGCAGCGGCACCAGTGGCGAGGGCAGCCCGGCCTCGCGGCAGGCCTTGTCCAGGATCAGGGCGCTGGACAGGCCGTAGTCTTCCAGCACGTAGACCACCGGCGTGCCGTCGTCGTAGCGGCTCGGCTGATCCGGTTCGATGGTCAGGCTCAGCCAGGGGTCGGCCAGGCGGCCGAGCAGGCGCGCCCACCATGGGCGTTTGGCGCTGCGGGCGACGGCGACGGCGGGCGCGATCGACGGTGCAGCGTCCGGCGGAACCGGTACGGCGGTCGGCAATGCGGCGGCCGGGGCACCGAGATCGGCGGCGGCGCTGGGCGGGGCGGGCTGGCCGTCCGGGAACGGCAGGGGATTCTGGTCTGGCATCACGGTCATTATCGCCTAGCGGGGCCTTGCCCGGTGGCGGCGGGCGTGGCGGGCGCGGCCGCCGGGGTGTCAGGCGTTGCAGCGGCGTCGGGTACGGGCGCCACCGGCGCGGCGCCGAGCAGCGCCTGCACCTCGTCCTGGGTCTGCTGCTGGTACCAGTGACCCTCGCGCTTGATCAGGCCGATGCTGAGGTCGATGTCGTGCGCGGCCAGCGGATAGCGCAGCCGCACCTGGGCGCGGTCGCCGTCCTGCCTGATCAGGCCGGTGCGCAACGCATCCAGGCTGCTGTCCAGCGACAGGCCGTAACGCTCCAGCACCTGCTTGGCCGCGGCCCAGAACGGCCCCAGCCGGCGCAGGCTCTCTTCCATCCCCAAACGCTGCAGATCGGCGTCCGAACCGATGCCGGTGGCGCGGGCGGCGGTTACCAGGTCGGCGATGCTGGCCCTGGCGCGCGCGCGATCGGCCAGCGGCGCAGTGGCGGCCCAGTCGCTCAAGGCATCGACCAGTTGCACGTAGTGGGCGCGTTGCTCGGACTGATAATCGCTGCGGCTGCGCAGGTATTGCACGCCGAACTGGCCCAGCGACTGCGCGGCCTGGCGGATGCCCTGCGACTGGCCGGCCAGCTGCGCATCGAAGGCCTGCTGCAGCTGGCGCTCGGCGCCGGGCGCGGACAAGCTGCCGAGCAGGCTGCCGACCTCGTTGGGCAGCGGCAGCTCGGTCAGCGGCCAACGGCTGGCACCGCTGCGCCAGGCCGCCTCCAGCTGGGTGTACTGCGCGGGGGTGACCCGGATCCGCGCATAGGCGACCAGGTCGTTGCGCCGCAGTGGCAGGGTCATCGACTGCATCGCCGCGGCCGGCTCGGCGCTGGCGCCTGGCAAGGCAGTGGTGTTGTCGGCGCGCTGGCAGCTGCCCAGGCAGAGCGCTGCCAACAGCACCCACGCGATGGACTGGAACCGGCCGGCGCGGACGGTGGATGGCGACATGCGCACGCTGTTCCCCTGATCGATCGGCGCATCTTGCTGTCTGAATGCGTTGGCGGCAAGGCGCGCCCCCACCGTGCGCCCGGGTACGGTTCTGAAAACGTTAGTTTTTCGTAGTTCCGGGCATATTGCCGTCCAGTGTCCGATGTTGACCGGCGTTGTCCCCTCCGGACAAACTTGTCCAGACGATGCTGCCAAGCCCTTGTGCCACCAGCGTTTGGCCCAATGCTGCAGCGCATCATGTAAGCGCTTGCAGTTCCTGCTAGCGTGCGCGCCATCTCGCTCTGAGGTCGCCATCGGTTGGGGCCGATGTCATTCATGTGCACGTGTGACACGAACGTTCTGCGCCAGCGGACCGTGCGCCCCTTTCCGGCGTGCGGTGCATACCGCATTGTTCTAGAGGTTTCGCCATGAGTCGGCCACGCTCCGAAGGCGGTAGCGTCACCATCAAGGACGTCGCGCGCGAAGCGCAGGTGTCGGTGGCGACGGTCTCGCGCACCATGAATGGGCATCAGCATGTGGCCGAGTCGGTGCGCGAGCGCGTGCTGCAGGTGGCCCGTGCGCTGCATTACATCCCGCATCACGCCGCGCGCAGCCTCAGCAGCCGGCGCACCCACACCATCGGGGTGGTGTTGCCGGACCTGCATGGCGAATTCTTTTCCGAACTGATCCGCGGCATCGACCAGGTGGCGCGCGAGCAGGGCTACCACCTGCTGGTGTCCAGCTCGCACGGTGACCCGCAGGCGCAGCGCCGGGCGCTGGAACGCCTGCCCGGACGCGTGGACGGGGTGGTGGTGATGTCGCCGTCGCTAGGCGACTCCGGCGTGCATGAGGACGCCCTGCCCGGCGGCCTGCCGGCGGTGCTGCTCAACTGCGCCGGCACGGCCAGCCAGCGCCCGGTGCTCAACGTGGACAACTACGGCGGCGCGCGGACGATGACGCGACATCTGCGCGACAGCGGCCACCGCCGCATCGCCTTCATCGCCGGGCCGGCCGACAACTTCGATGCGCACGAGCGTCTGCGCGGCTACCGCGACGAGCTGGCGCTGGATGCGCAGGCGCAGCCCTGGGTGCTGCCGGGCAACTTCGACGAAGAGTCCGGCTACCGTGCCGGCCAGACGCTGGCGCAGGACGCGCGCCCGGATGCGGTGTTCGCGGCCAACGACATGATGGCGCTGGGCTGCCTGTTCGCGCTCGGCCATGCGGGGCTGAAGGTGCCGCAGGACATCGCGCTGGCCGGCTTCGACGACGTGCCGATGGCGCGCTACGTGCTGCCGGCGCTGACCACCATGCGGGTGGATATCGCCGGGCTGGGCGCACGTGCATTGCAGCTGTTGCTGGGTCAGCAACTGATCGATGCGCCTGCCCCGCCCGCCGACGCCGTACCACCGGCGTTTTCCGAGATGGTTCCCGAACTGATCGTGCGCGCGTCCAGCGCGCCGCGTGCGGCGCCTCCCCCCTGAGACGCGCCACCGCGCGTTGCCGCACGTGTGTTGCTTGCAGTCCCTGCCGTTGTTGCCAGCTGTTCCGCTTTACGCCGTACCGACGCGCCAGTCACTCCGCTGGTTCGCGCTTTACCCCTGGGAGGGGGAAAGTCATGAAGAATTACCGCACCGTCTCCACCCTGCCAGCGCGCAGCCTGTTGTGCTGTGCGCTGGCCGCCTCGTTGCTGGCCAGCACGCCCGCCATGGCCCAGTCCAGCAACGCCACCTTGCGCGGCCAGGTCGCCGCGGCACAGGCCGGCACCACCGTGACCGCGACCAATGTCGCCAACGGCGCCGTCCGCCGCGTGCCTACCGGTGCCGACGGCAGCTACGCGCTGGTCGGCCTGCCGCCGGGCACCTACAAGGTGGACGCCGGCCCCGGCAGCGAGCAGACCGTGACCCTGTCGGTGGCCTCGTCGGTCACCTTGAACCTGGGCGGCGGCGCGGCGGCGGCGCCTGCCGGCGATGCCACCACGCTGGACGCGGTGCAGGTCACCGCCACCACGCTGCAGGAGGTCAAGACCTCCGAAGTGGGCACCAATGTGTCGCTGAAACAGATCAGCACGGTGCCGCAGCTGACGCGCAACTTCCTGGAGTTCGCCGACACCGTGCCGGGCATGCAGTTCGAGACCAACTCCAACGGCAACAGCCAGATCCGCGGCGGCGCGCAGGGCAGCTCGGCGGTGAACGTGTACATCGACGGCGTCGGCCAGAAGAGCTACCTGTTCGGCGGCGTGTCCGGGCAGGAGCAGAGCGCGGGCAACCCGTTCCCGCAGCTGGCCATCGGCGAGTACAAGGTCATCACCTCCAACTACAAGGCCGAGTTCGACCAGGTCGGTTCGGCGGCGATCGTGGCCTCGACCAAGTCCGGCGGCAATGAATTCCACGGCGAGATCTTCGGGCGCACCAGCAATACCGATTTCCGCGCGCGCCAGCCCGACGAACGCGCCGGCGCGCCCAACTCCGATGGCAGCAAGCGCAAGACCCACCAGGACGAATACGGCTTCGCGCTGAGCGGGCCGATCGTGCAGGACAAGGCGCATTTCTTCTTCAGCTACGAAGGCAAGGGCTTCGAGGTTTCGGCCGATCCGGTCGCCGTGCCCGACCGCTTCAGCGCGCTCAGCGACGACCTGCCGGCCGGCGTGCAGAGCCGGCTCGGCTCGGTCACCCGTCCGTTCAACGAAGATTTGTACTTCGGCAAGGTCGACTGGGACGTCGGCCAGAACGACCGCCTGGAGCTCACCGGCAAGTACCGCGACGAGGAAAGCCGCGACAGCGTCGGCGGCCAGACCACTGCGATCGCCTCCAAGATCAACCTCAACACCGAAAAACGCGTCGACCTGCGCTGGCAGCATTACGGCGAGCGCTACGTCAACGAAGCGCGCGTGTCTTATGAAGACATCCTGTTCAATCCTACCGCCTACACCGTGGGCAGCCAGAGCGTGTACACGCGCGGCATCGCCGAAGACGACGTGCTGCTCAACGACGGCGCCACCAGCGGCCTGGCGATCCAGCGCAAGGGCCAGAAAGGCCCCAGCTTCCAGAACGATCTGACCTTCAACAACCTCGAGTGGCACGGCAATCACGTCATCAAGATGGGCGTGAAGTACAAGGAAGTGGAGCTGACCCAGAGCGAGAACTCTGCGGCCAACCCGTCGTTCTACTACGCGGTGGGCGATGGCACGGGCACCTCGGCCATTCCCTACCAGGTGCGCTTCAACCTGCCGTTCGCCGGTGCCGCGCCGTCGGTGACCACCACCAGCAAGCAGCTGGGCCTGTACATCCAGGACGATTGGGACGTCAACGACAAGCTGCAGTTGAATCTTGGCGTGCGCTGGGATGGCGAAAAGATTCCCTCGTACCTGAACAACGTGACCCCGCCGGAAGTGGTGGCGGCCTTCAACGGCCCCGGCACCGATCCGGCCGTGAGCGCCACCTACGCCGAGCAGCTCGCCAAGGGCGGGGTGGATATCAACGACTACATCAGCAACGGGCGCAATCGCAAACAGGACAACAACAACTTCGCACCGCGCCTGGGCTTTTCCTACGACTTCCGTGGCGACGAGTCGCTGGTGCTGTTCGGCGGTGCCGGCCGCAGCTACGACCGCAACCTGTTCGACGTGATGGGCCTGGAGCAGATCAAATCCGCGCTGGCGCAGTACACGATCCGCTTTGCCGGGCCCACCAACTGCGTCCCGGCGCCGGGTACCTGCACCGCCTTCGATCCGACCTATGTGAGCAATCCCGACAGCCTGGGCAACCTGGTCGATGCGCGCGTGCGCAACGGCGAAATCGACCTGCTCAACAACGATCTGAAGACGCCGTATGCGGACCAGTATTCGCTGGGCCTGCGTACCCAGCTGGGCGACTGGAACACCTCGGCCACGGTGTCCTACATCCACAGCAAGGACGGTTTCATCTTCACCCTGGGCAACCGCTATGCCAACGGCGATTTCTTCCAGAACGGCGGCCAGGCATTCGGACAGACGCCCCGCGGCTTCGGCAACCTGATCATCGGCAACAACGGCGTGGAGACCAAGACCGGCCAGCTGCTGCTGTCGGCGGACAAGGCCTATACGCAGGAAAGCGGCTGGGGCCTGACCGCGGCGTACACCTTCTCGCGCGCGCGCGGCAATCGCGGCAACGACGATCGCTACGGATTCGATGCGGCCACCATTGCCGACTATCCGTTCCTGGACCTCAACGCGGTGCCGCGCCACCGCCTGGTGCTCACCGGCATCTACGACCTGTTCTGGGGCATCAGCGGCTCGGCCAAGCTGACCCTGGCCACGGTGCCGCCGCGCAACGAGGCGATCTCTTACGACCAGTACGGCGGCCCGAGTTCGGACAACATCCGCGTGGTCTCGGTGGATGCGCCCGGCGGCAAGTTCATCGCCGGCGGCGACATCTTCGGCACCCGCCAGCTGGACCTGTCGTTGTCCAAGGACATGCACATCACCGATGCGGTGACGGTGCAGGTGCGCGGCGATCTGATCAATGCGCTGAACTTCCGCAACTACGATCAGTACAGCATCGACTGGGGCAGCGCCGGCACGTACGACCCGCGCGTGAGCATCAACCAGTACGGCGCGATGTCCACTCCGCCACGGACCTTGTTCATGAGTGCCCGCATCATCTGGTAACGGCTGCGTTGGCGGCATCCGGCGTCTCGGCGCCGGTGCCGCACCCGCTGCCGACGCTGCACGGCCCCACGGCAATGGGGCGGGGCCGCCTGCATGGTTGTTCATTGTCCCGATTGAGGTGTGTTCCTGAGGCGCGACGCGCGATGCGAACGATGCTGCAGACAGCACGCTCCCGTTGGCGATCGTTTTTGTTGTTTGTCGTCCCTGCTGTCTGTTGCCCGCTGTACCCGTTCCATCCACACCAAGCACCAACCTGACGCGCCAGTCACTTCACTGGTTCGCGCTTTACCCCTGGGAGGGGGAAAGTCATGAAGACTCACCGCACCGTCTCCACCCTGCCGGCACGTAGCCTGTTGTGCTGCGCCCTGGCTGCCTCGTTGTTCGCCACCACCCCGGCCATGGCTCAGTCCAGCAACGCCACGTTGCGCGGCCAGGTCGCTTCCGCGCAAAGCGGCAGCGAGGTCGTCGTCACCAATCTCGCCACCGGCTCGGTGCGACGCGCACCGGTCAATGCCAACGGCAACTACACCATCGTCGGTCTGCAGCCGGGCACCTACAAGGTCGAATCCAACGGCGCCAGCCGCACGGTGACCCTGTCGGTGGCCTCCAGCGCCACCGTCGATCTCGGCACCGAGGCGGCCGCAGCGCCCGCCGGCGACGCGACCACACTGGACACGGTGACGGTCAGCGCGCCGATGATTCGCGACGTCAAGACCTCGGAGGTGGGTAACACGGTGTCGCTGCGCCAGATCCAACAGCTGCCGCAGGCCACGCGCAACTTCCTGGAATTTGCCGACACCGTGCCGGGCATGGTGTTCACCATCGACCAGGACGGCAACACCAAGTTGCGCGGCGGTGCGTCCAACGCCAGCTCCAGCAATCTGTACATCGATGGCGTGAGCCAGAAGAGCTATGTCTCCGGTGGCGGTATTGCCGGCCAGGACGAGACCCAGGGCAACCCGTTCCCGCAGCTGGCGATCGGTGAGTACAAGGTCGTCACCTCCAACTACAAGGCCGAATACGGCCAGATCAGCGGCGCAGCGATCACCGCGGCAACCAAGTCCGGCACCAACGAGTTCCATGGCGAAGCGTTCTACCGCTTCACCAATCAGGACCTGCGCAAACAACGCCCGGACGAAGCCGATGGCAAGGTCGATTCGCAGACCAAGGAATATGGTTTTGCGATCGGCGGCCCACTGATCCAGGACCGCATGCATTTCTTCTTCGCCTACGAAGGCAAGGACAATGTCGCGCCCAAGAGCGTGCAGCCCAGTGCCGAAGCGGCACCGTTCGTCGGCCTGCTGCCGTCGAACCTGCGCGACCAATACGGCGCGTCCAACATGCCGTTCACCGAAGATCTGTATTTCGGCAAGATCGACTTCGAACCGACCGACAACGATCGCATCGAACTGGCCACGCAGTATCGCGACGAAACCCAGGTCAGCAATGTGGGCGGCCAGAACGCGCCCGACCGCGCGGTGGACAAGATCAACAAGGACAAGCGCACCAGCCTGCGTTGGCAGCACAGTGCCGACAGCTGGTTCAACGAAGCCATCCTCACCACCGAAGATTCGCGCAATGTGCCGACGCCGCGCGGTGTCGGCAACGGCTCCATCTACACCTACATCGACCGCACCCAGGCCGATCCGCGCCAATGGGTGTTTCTCAACACCGGCGCTGCCAGTGGCGAAGACTTCAAGTTGCGTAGCCAGAAGGGTTGGTCGTTCCAGAACGATCTGACCTTCAACGCACTGCAGTGGCATGGCGAGCACACCATCAAGACCGGTGTGACCTATCGCGACATCAAGCTGACCTCGCGCGAATCGAGCTCGCTCAATCCGCAGTTCAGCTATGAAGTCGGCCAGAACGGCGTGGCGCCGGTGCCGTTCCAGGTGCGCTACATCCGCGCGTTTGACAACCCCGGTCAGCTGCCGGTAGTCGAGTCGCCGTCCAAGCAGTACGGCATTTATCTGCAGGACGACTGGGCCGCCACCGACAAGCTGATGATCAACATCGGCGTGCGCTACGACTACGAAGACACCCCGGCCTATACCGACTTCGTGACCTCGCAGCCGTTCGTGGATGCGCTGTATTCCGACGACCCGGAAAACCCCGGCCAGCCGTGGGCCAACCGCCTGCTGCCCAGCGGCGTCAACGTTGCCGATTACATCAGTACCGGCAACAACCGCAAGAACTTCAAGGACGCCTGGGCACCGCGTCTGGGCTTCTCCTACGACCTGTTCGGCGATGAGGCGGCAGTGATCCACGGTGGCGCAGGCCGTTCCTACGACCGCAACCTGTTCGAACAGCTCGCGCTGGAATCGGTCAAGGCCGCGCTGTCGCCGGTGGTGGTGTACTTCAGCGATGCCGCCAGCGGCCAGGGCTGCTTCCGCGACGACCGCGCCTGTGCGCCTTGGAATCCGGCGTTTCTCACCGGCATCGATCAGCTCAACACGATCCCCGGCACCAGCGACAGCTCCGAGCTTTTCATGTTCAAGAACAAGCTCAAGACCCCGTACAGCGACCAGTACAGCATCGGCATCAGCAACCAGGTCGGCGACTGGCTGACCGATGTCACCTTCCAGCGCATCCTGTCCTATGACGGGCTGGTGATGAGCCTGGTCAACCGCTATCCGAACGGTGCTTACTTCGATGCCAACGGTAGCGTGCCGTGGGGCGAGCCGGTGCCGGGCTATCGCAACACCATCATCGGCTACAACGGTCTGGAGCAGCGCAGCAGCCAGGTGTTGCTGTCGGCGGAAAAGCCCTACACCAAGGAATCGGGTTGGGGCTTGAACCTGGCGTACACGCATACCAGCGCGCGCCAGAACCGCAACATCGACGAGCCGTTTGCATTCGACAAGGCCACCATCCGCGACTATCCGTTCGTGAAGTCCGATGCGGTCTCGGCGCACCGCTTCGTGGCCTCCGGCTCGCTGGATGGTCCGTGGGGCGTCACCTTCGGTGCCAAGCTGGTGCTGGCCACGCCCGAGCCGATCAACACGATTGCCTGCTACGGCTTCACCGATCCCGATGGCGGCACATGCCAGCAGGTCGGCGTCACTCCGCCGGGCAACGGCAAGTTCCTGCTGGGCGGCAAGATCTGGGGCTACCGCACCGTGGATCTACAGGCCACCAAGGACTTCACCGTGGCTGGCGACTTCAAGCTGACCGCACGGGTAAACGTGCTCAACGTGTTCGATTTCAAGAACTTCACCCAGTACCAGTACAACAGCTTCGGCAGCAATGGTCGGCTGGAGCCGGACATCACCGTGGTCAACGACGGCGAGATCAGCTACGTGCCACGCAGCGTGATTTTCGAAGTGGGCGCAAAGTTCTGATCCACTGCAACATGCACGCGCATGCGTCTGCATGCGCGTGAGTCGAACGGGGCCGCGTGGCCCCGTTCGCCTGTCAGCTTTCAAGTGGCGAACAAAACGTAGCGGGCGGTTGTCTGTTGGGTGCGTTACACAGGTGCGTGCGACATAACGGTGTGCACGTGATGCATGCTGCCCCGCGTATCGATTGCAACCGCCTGGCAATGATCACGGACGTTTTGTTGGCGGCCTCTATCCTTCTCAGGACCGGACTTCCATGATCCCCGCTCCGCTTCGCAATATCGTCATCGTCGGCGGTGGCACCGCTGGCTGGATGGCCGCCGCGGCCTTCGCGCGCGTACTTGGCCCCGGCTTCAAGGTGCAGCTGATCGAATCCGAACAGCTCGGCACTGTCGGCGTCGGCGAGGCCACCGTGCCGCACATCAAGGCCTTCAACAATCTGCTCGGCATCGACGAAGCCGAGTTCGTCCGCCAGACCCAGGGCAGCTTCAAGCTCGGCATCGAGTTCGTCGACTGGCAGCGGCCCGGCACGTCGTACATCCATGGCTTCGGCACCCAGATCGGGCACCCGCTCGGGCTGCTGCCGTTCCACCAGTACTGGATCAAGCAACGCGCGCGCGGCAAGGCGCAGCCGCTGGGCACCTATACGCTCAACACCGTGGCTGCGATGCGCGGCAAGTTCATGACCTCGGCCGGCGATGTGCCGGCCAATTCGCCGCTGGCCAATATCGCCTACGCGTATCACTTCGACGCCACGCAGTACGCGCGCTTCTTGCGCACTTACGCCGAACAGCGCGGCGTCACCCGTATCGAAGGCCTGGTCGAGCAGGTACGGCTGCATGCGGACAGCGGCCACGTGCAAGCGCTGCAGCTGGCGTCCGGGCAGGTCGTCGGCGGCGACCTGTTCATCGACTGCTCTGGCTTCCGTGGGCTGTTGATCGAAGAAGCACTGCATACCGGCTACCACGACTTCACCCATTGGCTGCCGTGCGACCGCGCCCTGGCGGTGCCGAGCGAAAACGTCGGCCCGCCCACGCCGTACACGCGCTCCACCGCGCGCGCGGCCGGCTGGCAGTGGCGCATCCCGCTGCAGCACCGCACCGGCAACGGCTATGTGTACTCCAGCGCGCACATCAGCGACGACGAAGCCGCCGCCACGCTACTCGCCAACCTGGAGGGCAAGCCGTTGGCCGACCCGCGCCCGCTGCGCTTCACCACAGGCCGGCGCAAGCAGTTCTGGAACCGCAACGTGGTGGCGCTGGGCCTGGCCAGCGGCTTCCTGGAACCGCTGGAATCGACCAGCATCCATCTGATCCAGGCCGGCATTTCCAGGCTGCTGGAGCTGTTCCCGCGCGAGGGCATCAGCCCGGTGCTGGTGCAGCGCTACAACGACCGGCTGGCGTTCGAGTTCGACCGCATCCGCGATTTCCTGGTGCTCCACTACCACGCCACCGAGCGCGACGACAGCGCGTTCTGGCGCCACTGCCGCACGATGCCAATCACCCCGGAGCTGCAGACCACGCTGGACCTGTTCCGCGACAGCGGGCGCTTCTACCGCAATGCCGAGGAGATGTTCGCCGAGATCAGCTGGGTGCAGGTGATGGTCGGCCAGGGCATCCTGCCGCGGGGCTACCACCCGCTAGTGGACCAGGTGCCCGATCACGACGCCGAACGCTTCCTAGCCAGCGTGGCGCAGACCATCGGCCACTGCGTGGACGTCATGCCGACCCACCAGCAGTTCATCGATCGCTACTGCAAGGCGGCGGCGCCGCGCTGAGCGACGGCACGACCGCCGCAATTGCCGTAAGCACCGATCGGCAGGCAAAAAAAAGGACCGGGCACAAGGCCCGATCCCTTCGAAAACCGGGACAAGCCCGGTGGACAATGAGTGGCACAGCTTCCGACTGACATCGGACGAGGGCATCGTACGCAGGCTTTAACGTTAAAGCAACACTTTAATTCTATCGCTTTAACTTATTGATTTCGCTTGTTTGCGCGGCGCGCAGCGCGCGCCAGCCCCGTGTCCCGTCAGTACTGCCCCGGTCGCAGCACTGCCTGGATTTCTGCCTGGATCGCATTCGCCGCGGCGGCCGGATCGGCAGCCAGGCGGATCGGCCGGCCGACCACGATGGCATCGGCGCCATCGTGGAAGGCCTGCGCCACACCCACGGTACGTTGCTGGTCGTCGCCGACCGGGCCGCCGGGGCGGATGCCGGGGCAAACGATCGAAAACGCAGATCCGGTGGCGCGCCGGATCGGGCCGGCCTCCTGGCCGGAGGCGATCACCCCGTCGATGCCGGCGGCCTGTGCGGCCAGCGCGCGCTCCACCACCACCTCCACCGGCTCGCGGTCGATGCCCATCGCCGCCAGGTCCGCCCGGCCCATCGAAGTCAGCACCGTCACCGCCAGCAGGCGCATGTCGCCGTGGTTGGCCTCGGCGGCCGCCTGCAGCATGCCGGCGTGCCAGCCGTGCACGGTGCAATAGCTCACCGGCCACTGCGCCAGGCGGCGGATGGTGCCGGCCACGGTGGCGGGGATGTCGAAGAACTTCAGGTCCACGAACACGCGCTTGTCGCGCCTGGCCAGGGCGTCGAGCACCTGGAAATACTCGCCGGAGGC
Organism: Xanthomonas arboricola; assembly: GCF_002940665.1. GTDB lineage: Bacteria > Pseudomonadota > Gammaproteobacteria > Xanthomonadales > Xanthomonadaceae > Xanthomonas > Xanthomonas arboricola_B. The sequence continues at coordinate 1,319,040 of NZ_MIGY01000002.1, read as the reverse complement.
CAGCAGTTCCATGCCGATCTTGTAGAAGGACACCGACTCGCCCAACCGGTCGACCCAGGCGATCGCCTCGTGGTGGCCGGGCACATCCAGCGCGAAGATCAGCCGCTCATGCGCGGCCAGCGACAGCGGGGCGCGGCTCATCGGGCCACCTCCAGCGCGGCGCGCTTGGCAGCGTGGCGCTGCTGCCAGGGCTGGGCGAAGTCGTTGTTGAACTGCGCCGGCTCCCAGCCGCCGTAGCTGGGGTTGGGCAGCATCCACCAGCGCTCGCCGAACCAGTCGTGGTACTGCTGCAGCAGCGCGCCACGCGCCTGGCCGGTATTGGCGGTGACCTGCACGAAGTCGCCCAGCTGGTCGCCAAACTGCATCAGCACGCGGTAGGTCTGGCCGGCCAGCTGGCGCCGGCAGTTCTTCTCGCTACCGTTCTGCTCGCAGCCCTGGACCACGGTGCCAAGGCCCAGAAACACGCTGTCATCGGCCACCGGCAGCCCGACGCTGCGCAGGTTGGCCAGCGTGGCGTCCTTCAGGTGCACGGCGCGGTTGGAGATGTAGACCAGGGTGATGCCGCGGGCGTTGGCGGCCTTGGCGAAATCCACCACGCCCGGGATCGCGGTGGCCTTCTTCTCCGCCACCCACTGGTCCCAGCTCACCTCGTCGTATTCCTTGCCGTCGCGCAGCAGGCGCGCCTGGTAGGGCGAGTTGTCCAGCACCGTCTCGTCCACGTCCAGCACCACCGCCGGCTTCAGCCCGGTGGCGGCATTGCCGCGTTCTTCGGGCACCAGCGCGTCCCAGTTGGGCTGCTTGAGTGCGGCGTCCAGTTTGTCGGCAGCGGCGCGGTAGGTCTGCTCGGCCACCGCGCGGTATTCCTCCGAGCGCTGCATCCACAGCACCGCGTTGAGGTTGTCGTCGCCGGCCAGCGCGGTGGCGGCTACGGGCGGCGTAGCAGTCCTGGCTGCGGCGGCGCCGGCGGCCGCATTGGCGGACACGGCGGCGTCCTGCGCGCGCTGCGCCGGCTCCTTGTCGCCGGGTTTGCAGGCGCTCAGGGCCAGCGCGGTGCAGGCGAGCAGGGACAACGGGGCGTAAAGCGAGGGGCGCATGGCATCCACCAGGACAGGAGCGGCAATGAAGGCCGCGATTTTAGCGGGTTCGCGCCGTACCGCCCGCTCCGGCACACGACACTGCTGCGGGCAGTGGCGCCTGCGCACGCACGGCGAGATCGCCACCGTGGGATTTCCTGGCGATGCATGAGTGCCTCGTGCGCCTGCCACGACAGTCTCGGCGCCTGACGGCGTCTTCGATGCCGCTGCCGATCTGGACGCCCGCGCGGGATCGCAGCCGGAACAATGCCGACGCAGGATCGGCATATCCTTGTGCGCTGATTGCCCGGAGTCGCCCCCATGACAGATGCACCTTCCCCGCCCGTCCTCGATACCGCCCAGGCCCGCGTGCTCGGCTGCCTGATCGAAAAAGAGGCGACCACGCCGGATGCGTATCCGCTCACGGTCAACGCCGCGCAGGTAGCCGCCAACCAGAAGACCGCACGCGAGCCGGTGCTGAACCTGCAGACCGGCGTGGTGCATCACGCCCTGCGTCAACTCGAAACCCTGGGGCTGGTCCGCCAACAGTTCTCCTCGCGCGCCGAGCGTTATGAGCACCGGCTGGGCAGCGTGCTGGACCTGACCCGCCAGCAGGTGGCCCTGATCGGTCTGTTGCTGCTGCGCGGCCCGCAGACGCTGGGCGAGCTGTTCGCGCGCAGCGAGCGGCTGGCGCGCTTCAACGATGCCGACGACGTGCGCCATCATCTGGACCGGCTGATCCAGCGCGGCCTGGCCGTGCAACTGCCACTTGCCAGCGGCCAGCGCGAAGAGCGCTATGCGCACCTGCTCAGCGGCGAGCTGGATGTGGAGGCGTTGCAGGCCGCGGCGGCACGCGCTGCTGCGCCAGGCCCCCGCAGCAACGCCGACAGCAGCGCGCTGGAAGCGCGCGTACAAACGCTGGAAGCCACCGTCGCCGAGCTGCAGGATGCGCTGGCCGCCGTGCAGGCGCGCCTGGAGGCGGCTGGCGCCTAGCGCGACGGTTCGCTCATGGAGATGCCCGCTTCACATCGACGCCTGCGCGGAGCGCGAAGCACGCAACGAGCGGCCAGACCCCGAGACGACGCGCTTGCCGCGCAGTGACGGCGCAACCTGCGGCCGGCCGGCTTACGTCGGCGTATCTACCTCGTCCCAGTCGGCGTCTTCGAAGTGCAGCAGCCAGTTGAGGGTATAATGACGCTCGTAGACCACGCCCGGCACGATGCCGGCCGGTGGCGGTTGCTCGCTCTGGCCGGCCTGGCGCACCGCCCAATGCAGGCGCAAGTTCCGGTCCAGCGCATCCAGCAGTTCGGGCACCGGCCGTAGCGTCAGCGACGGCCGCGTCGCGGCTTCGGCATGCTCCAGCGCGCGCTGGGCAGCCAGGGGCACATCGCACAGGTTGGTCGGCTCCGGCAGCGCCTCGGCCAGCCCCAGAGCCCACTGCAGCACGGCCAGGCTCTCGTAGCGCCAGCCGAAGTTGGCGAGCTGCTGCGGCTCCGGCGCGGGTTGACCAAAAAAGGCGCGCTCCTGCGGCGACAGTGCCGCCGCCACGCCGGGCAGGCGGGCGTCCATGTCTTCCAATGCGGGTGGCGTATCGCCGGCCGCCAGCATCTCCGCGCGCAAGGCCACCGCAAACAACGCCAGCATGCGCTGCGTCACCGCCGCCGCATCGCGCACCCGCGCTTCGGCCTCGCCAGGCACCGGCGGCAGGCTGGGTGGCACGCGGATGCCTTGCGCGGTCAGCTGCGCAAGTTGCTGCGCACGCCGCTGCAACGCATCCGGCGGATACGGCACCTGCGCCTGCTCATCGATCGCCGGCTCGCCCTGGCTGATCAGCACCCGCCCGTGCGGATCGCGCACGCTGCCGTCGGCCAGGAAACACACTGCGTTGGCCTGCTCGGCCCACTGCGCCAATTCCCCGAACGCCGCATCGTCGACTTCGAAGCTGAAGTGCTGGCGCACCCGCTGCACGTGCCGCATCAGGTGATAGCGCGGCTGGGTCATCTGGCCGTCGCCGGCCTGATTCACGTAGCCGACGAAGCCATGCAGATGCGTGGCCAGTTCCGGATCGGTGTGGTCGCGGTGCTGCACGGCGGTGCGCGGCAGGAAATCCGGCCACACGGGGTCGCGCAGCGTGGAATAGGCGTTGACCAGCAATGGCATGCGAGTGTCCTTGTTGGGGCGAGCGACACAACGACTGCGCTCATCGCCAGGCAGGTGCGGTGATGGGCGCAGTCTCCTGCGCCGTTCGCCCACCGCGTGCTTCCGCGCCCCCATACGGCGCTGACGATTGTTTGCTGCGTTGTGTCGGCCGCATTCAGCGGTGAGCGTCGTCGCCAGGGTGCCGCAGGCCTGCCCGGCTGTCCATGTCGGCCGGAGCGAGCGCGATCGTGTAATACAGCACCGGATCGGCCTCCTGGCTCAACATGCGCAGGCCTTGCCGCTGCAATCCGAGTTTTTCCAGCGCGCGAATCGAATCGGCATTGTCCGGCGACACGATCGCGCACAGCTGCGGCAACCCCAGCACATCGCGCGCATGGTCCAGCACCGCGCGCCCGGCTTCGCTGACATAGCCCTTGCCGCGATGCTCGGGCAGCAATGCAAAGCCGATATGCGGCACCGGCAAGGTGTCACGGCACAACAACCCCAATGTGCCGGCAAACGTCCCTTCGGCGCGCGTTTCCACCGCCCAGTGCGCAAAGCCGTATCTTTCCTGGTGCGCCTGCGCCCACTCACGCAGATGATCACGCGCCTGCTCGCGGGTGCGCACACCGCGATCGTTGATGCCGGCGATGAAGCCGGGGTCGTTGACCAGCGTCAGCACTGCGTCGGCATCGCGCTCGGGATCCAACGTACGCAGGCGCAAACGCGGGGTTTCGATCACGACAGTCACGGCGCACTCCGGCATCAGGGCCAACCAGACTGCCGTGCAGGCGTGGCGCTGGCAAGCCCGTGCGCACGCAACAACCGCTAGTCGAACAACGCCTGGATCGCCGCCAATCCTGCGCTGGCGCGCTCTTTCTTGCGCTCGGCATCGGCCACCGGGTCGGCGCCATCGCGCTGCAATTCTTCGGCCGGGATCTCGTCGAAGAAGCGGCTGGGCTTGAGCCGCACGTGCTCGCCGAATTTGCGCGTCAGTTTGCTGTGGCTCATCCACAGCTGCTCCTTGGCACGGGTAATGCCTACATACAGCAGGCGGCGTTCTTCCTGCAGGTTGCCTTCTTCCAGGCTCACTTCATGCGGCAGCACGCCGTCTTCGCAGCCGACGATGAACACGTAACGGAATTCCAGGCCCTTGGAGGCGTGCATGGTCATCATGCGCACCTGGTTGCCGCCGTCGTCCTTGTCGTTGCGCGACAGCAGCGCCAGCTGCGCGGCCAGATCGCTGGCACTTGCGCCACGCGGCCCGCCTTCGAACCACTCGGCCAGCTCGTCGAGGTTGCGCTTGCGGCGCTGGAAGCCGATTTCGTCCTTGGATTGATTGCGCAGGTCGTTGAGCAGGCCGGATCTGTCGGCCAGCATGCGTACCAGTTCCCCCGCCGGCAGCCTGGCCGAATGCTCGCGCATATCGCGCAGGATATCGGTGAACGCACTCAGGCCATTGGCCGCACGCGGCGGCAGATGCTGCAGCGCGCCCATCGACTCGGCCGCGCGCGACATCGGTACCGCCTTCGCACTGGCAAGCTCGGCCAACCGCGCCAGCGAGGTCGCACCGACCTCGCGCTTGGGCGACTGCACTGCGCGCAAAAACGCCGCGTCATCTTCGGGATTGACGATCAGCCGCAGCCACGACAGCACGTCCTTGACTTCCTGCCGCTCCAAAAACGCGGTGCCACCGGTCAGGTGATACGGCACGCGCAGCAGCTGCAGCGCTTTTTCCAGCGGCCGCGATTGAAAATTGCCGCGGAACAGGATGCAGAAATCGCTCCACGGCACCTGCTTGGCGGTACCCAGGAACGAGATCTCGGCGGCAACCTTTTCCGCTTCGTGCTCGCTGTCGCGGCATTCCCACACGCGGATGCGCTCGCCGTCGGCCTGGTCGCTCCACAGCGTCTTCAAGTGCTCGTGCGGGTTGTGCGCGATCAAGGCATTGGCCGCACGCAGCACGCGGTTGGAGCAACGGTAGTTCTGTTCCAGCTTGATGATTTGCAGCGCCGGATAATCGCGCCCCATCTGCTGCAGGTTTTCCGGATTGGCACCCCGCCAGGCGTAGATGCTCTGATCGTCGTCGCCCACGCAGGTGAAGTTGCCGCGCGGCCCGGCCAGCATTTTCAGCAGGCGGTACTGTGCATCGTTGGTGTCCTGGCACTCGTCCACCAGCAGGTAGCCGATGCGCTCGCGCCAGCCCATCACGATCTCTTCGTTGGCCTCCAGGATCTGCACCGGCAGGCGGATCAGATCGTCGAAGTCCACCGCGTTGAAGGTGGTCAGCCGCGCCTGATAGCGCTCGTACAGGCTGGCGGCTTCCTTTTCGCGATTGCTGCGTGCCGCCGCCATCGCCTGCTCGGGGGACAGGCCGGCATTTTTGGCGCGCGAAATCAGGTTCTTGGCATCCTCGATCGCATCGGGCTTGGCGCCGTGCATCAGGTCCTTGATCTGGGCGGCGGCATCGTCGGAATCGAAGATCGAAAAGCCGCGCTTCAAGCCGGCAGCGGCGTGCTCGATCTGCAGGAACTTCAGTCCCAGCGCGTGGAAGGTGCAGATGGTCAGGCCATCGGCGCCATCGCCACGGATGCGCTTGGCCACACGCTCGCGCATTTCCTTGGCCGACTTGTTGGTAAAGGTGATCGCCGCGATGCGCTTGGCCGGGTAGCGGCCAGTGGCGATCAGGTGCGCGATCTTCTCCACGATCACGCGCGTCTTGCCGCTGCCGGCACCGGCCAGCACCAACAAGGGACCTTCGCAGTGCAGCACTGCGGCGCTTTGCGGGGGATTGAGACCGTGCATAGAGGCTTCCAACAGAGCAGGCCATTGTACCGGCGCCGCGTCGGGCAGGCCTGCGCCGCCGGTTCATGCAGATGGCTGTCACCGCAAGCTGCCCGGCCCGCTAAAATCCACCGATGGCCAAGCTCTACTTCTACTACTCGGCAATGAATGCCGGCAAGACCACCACCTTGCTGCAGTCGGCGCACAACTACCGCGAACGCGGCATGCGCACCTTGATCCTCACGCCCAAGCTCGATCACCGCGCCGGCAGCGGCGTGGTGGCCTCGCGGATCGGCCTGCGCGCGGACGGGCGCACCTTCGATCGCGGCACCGAGTTGCAGCAGCTGATCGAACGCGACATCCAGGCCGAGGGCGCTCTGCATTGCGTGCTGGTGGACGAGGCGCAGTTCCTCAACCGTGGTCAGGTCTGGCAGTTGAGCGAGGTGGTCGACCGTCTGCGTGTTCCGGTGCTGTGTTACGGCCTGCGCACCGACTTCCGCGGCGAGCTGTTCGAGGGCAGCCAGTTTCTGCTGGCCTGGGCCGACGAGCTGGAGGAGATCAAGACCATCTGCCACAGCGGCAGCAAGGCCACCATGACCGTGCGCGTGGATGCGCAGGGGCACGCGGTGCAGGACGGCCCGCAGGTGGAGATCGGCGGCAACGAACGCTACGTGTCGGTCAGCCGCGCCGAGTTCAAGAAGATCATGCGTGGCGAAGGCCGCATCGACCCGCTGCAGATCGCGCTGCCGCTGCCGCCGCCGGGCTCGTCGGACAGGTAACCCGCGTGGTGACCGGCTGAAGAATTCAGCCGCAATCTCGCCAGCACGCGGTTCCGGCATGCTGCTTGTGATGCGTCACTAACCCTTGCGGGCATTTGCTATCGGCCGTATGTCCGCCACACAGCAACAAGCGTATCGTTGCCATGCCGTTGCAGCGGTCCACGCGCAACCAGGGCACAGCAGTCCTGTAAAATGGCGACCATCCACTTGTCGGGAGGCACCCATGGATCCGCTTCCCCCCGAGTTACGCGCAGATGTCGCGCGCGTTGGCCGGCTATCGTCGGTGCCCGATGTCCTGACCATTCTCACCCGTCTGACCGGCATGGGGTTCGCTGCCGTTGCGCGCGTGACCGATACGCGCTGGATCACCTGCCAGGTCCGTGACGACCTGTCGTTCGGCCTGGCGCCGGGTGACGAGCTGCCCCTGGTCACCACCTTCTGCGACAGCGTGCGCACCCAGGGCAACGCGTTGTGGTTCGGCCATGCCTCCGAGCACCCGGTCTTCCGCGACCACCCCACGCCGCAGCTGTACGGCTTCGAAAGCTATGTCTCGGTGCCGATCAAGTTCGACGACGGCAGCGTGTTCGGCACCTTGTGCGCGCTGGACCCCCTGCCGCGCGTCATGGATGCGCCGATGGTGGAAAAGGTCGAGCTGCTGGCGCAACTGCTGGCAGCGCAGATCCAGGCCGAACAACGCGCCGAAGAGAGCGCGCAGGAATCGCGGCGTGCGCGCCGCGAGCTGGGGCGTATCGGCGCCTCCGCCCGCCTGCGCGAAGAATTCATCGGCATCCTTGGCCATGATCTGCGCAACCCGCTGCAGTCCATGCATGCGGTGGTGGACATGCTGGCGATCGACCCGCTCAACCAACGCCAGGGCGGTGCGATCCGGTCGATGCAGCGCAGCCTGCGGCGCATGGAAGAACTGATCGACTTCGCCAGCGATTTCGCGCACGGTATCGAACGCGACTGGCTGCAACTGGATTACGGCAATGGCAGCGATCTGCTCGATGCCTTGTCCCAGGTTGTGGACGAAACCCGTGCCGCGTACCCGAACCAAGTGCTGTCCACGCATGTGGCCATCGACGAGCCGGTGCATGGCGATGCGGTGCGCCTGGCGCAGATGTTCGGCAGCCTGATGATCAACGCCGTGGTGCAGGGACAACAGAGCTCGCTGATCAAGGCGATCGCGGTCACCGAGCAGGGCCGCCTGCGCATCGAGGTCTGCAATCTGGACGGGATCGATCCGCGCCGGCTCGACGTGCTGCACGCCTCCACCCACGTGCATACCGGCGGACGCGCCTTGCCCGAAGTGGATCTGGGCCTGCATATGGCCGCCCAGATCGCCCGCGCCCATCAGGGCGAACTGCGTATCCTCAGCGACAAGGACGGCACCTGCTTCCGGGTGGATCTGGCCTGCGTGCGCCCGCGTGCGCGCATGCAGTTGGTCAACAGCTCGACGTCGGCCTGAGTCCGCGGCGCCTGGGCGACGCATCATCGACTATGCGGCTGCAACGCAGCCACGCTCGACATTCGAAATCCGCGGCCTGTCGTCACTGCAACATCCGCACCTGCCTGACAATCGCGCACCTTATCGGGCGCGCGACGTGCCTGTGCGCTAGTAGACCTTGCGCTCGCTCGCCGGTGGCGGCGTCCACTGGTACAGCCAGGTTTCGGTCAGCGGCTTGCCGTTGGCGCGCAGGAACAGACGGATGTCGATCTGCTGGGTACCGTCATCCGGCGGCACCAGATCGAACATCGCCCGATAGCCCTTGAGCTCATGCAGCGGACGCGCGGACACGATCTCGGTGCTGCCACGCGACACCTGGATGATGGCCTCGACCTTGGCTTTCGGGTCCTTGGTCAACGCGGTCAGCTCGCCTCCGGCGAAATCCACCGCAAACCGCCACGAAAAGTGGCTGCGCTTCTGCCCGACGATGCCGCCCAGGCCGGTGCGGGTGGCCACGCAATGCGCCAGCGGCGAGCTGGCCGGCGGATGCGCGCCCCAATACAACCGGTACCCCATCAGCAACTCCTGCCCCGGCTGCGGCTTTTCCTGCGGATTCCAGAACGCCACGATGTTGTCGAAGGTTTCGTCCACGGTCGGAATCTCGACCAGCTGTACCGAGCCCTTGCCCCAGCCGCTCTTGGGTTCCACCCACAGGCAGGGGCGCTTCTCGTAGAACACGCCGTCGTCCTGGTAATGGTCGAAGTTGCGATCGCGCTGCAGCAGGCCGAACCCGCGCGGGTTCTCATCGACGAACATGTTGAAGCGCAGCTGCGGCGGGTTGCACAACGGCCGCCAGATCCACTCGCCGCCGCCGGTCCACATCGCCAGGCCATCGGTGTCGTGGATTTCCGGCCGCCAGTCCCAGTCCATGCGGCGATCGTTTTCGCCGACCTGATACATGCTGGTGCACGGACCGATGCCCAGCCGTTCGATGGTCTTGCGCGGGTAGAGCGCGCTGTCGATCTCCATCACCAGCACCTCGCCATTGGTGATGGCGAAACGATACGCGCCGGCAACGCTGGGCGAGTCCAGTAGCCCGTACACCACCACGGTGTTCGAATCGTCGGCCGGCTGTTCCAGGTAATAGGCGATGAAGTCCGGGAACTCCTCCGGCCCGCCGGTGCCGGTATCGATCGCCAGCCCGCGCGCCGACTGCCCGTACTGGCCTTCCTTGCCGACCGCACGGAAATAGCTCGCACCCAGGAAGGCCGAGAAATCGCGATCGGTGTCCTTGCGCGTGTTGAGACGGAACCCGGCAAAGCCCAGGTCCTTGGGCAACTGCTTGCCGCCCAGCCCGCTGCTGCCGTAATCGAACGCCGCCGGGTCGTACGCAAGTTGCTGCGCCTGGCCGTCGACGATGTCGTAGATATGCACGGGGGTATGGAAGTACAGCCCCAGATGGAAGAACTTCGCCTGGAACTTGCCATTGCCGTCGGCCCATAGCGCATGGTCCTGGCGGTAGCGGATCGACTGGTATTGATCCCAGTTCAACGCTTCCAACGACCCCGGAAGCAGCTGCTTATGGCTCTTGTAAGGCGCCGTGGCCAACGCACGCGCCTGCCCCTTGAGCCAGCCATAGTCGAATGGTTGCGGCTGCCCCAGGCGACGCAGACCAACGGCCGTGGCCGCCAACGCCCACTGCGGCAGCGCCGGCAAACCGAGCGCGGCCAATGCGGCGGCGGCATTCTTCAGGAAGTGGCGTCGTTGCATGCGCATCGGTCTGCTCAGGGAATGGCCGCCATCATAGCCACAGCGCGGCACGCAGGTGAATGCGCAGGTCAAGGCGCCGCAGAAGAAGGCGCACACGCATTGGTCAGCTGCAGCTCCTGCGCCTTGCTGCACAGGAACTGTTGTTGCGCCTGCTGCGCGTCGGGCCCGGGATAGCGCAGCAAGGTCCATTGCTCGCTCGCCTGCATGCGCTCGCCCGGCGCCAGCTGCCGGTACGGTGCGTGCACTTCCATTTCCAGCAGTCCGCGCTCGGGGTGCTGCGGCGGCGCGTCCAGGTACAGCTCCACCTGCCCTTGCTCCGGATGGATCGCAGACAGCGGCTGATGCGCAAAGCGGATCACCAGCACCTGGTCGCCCGCAAAGCCCGCCATCCAGCCTGCCGAAGGCTGCAACAACACTTTGCCGCGCTGAATCAGACCGTCCTGTCGTGCATCGGCACGCAATGCAAACACACCGCCTTGATGCCGGTAGGTCGGCGCAACCGTGCCGGCCTCGGTCGGCGGCTGAACACGGACATCAGCTGCATTGGCCACCGGTACGAATACACGCGTGCCCGCGGCGACCCGCGTGTTGAACCACAGATCCCAGGCGATCGGCTCCTTGCGAATATTCCGAGCGATTGCTTCCACCTCGACGGTATCGGCACGCGTGGATGAAAGAGCCACCCGCTTGCGTAGCTGCACGCCGGTGACTGGACTAGGCACGCCTTCCAGGATCAGTTGATCGCCACTACGTGTGACTGCACGTGTGGTTGCCAACGACAGATACGGATCCGGTGGCCAAACCGCGGTGGCCGCCTTGCGTGTCGGGTTGACCTGTTGGTGCATCCACCACTGACTCTGCGGCCCCACCCAGACATCGTGGCCGAGGTACGGGATATCGCCGGCAGTCGCGGATACTTCTGGCGCGGGCTGCTGATCAACCGCCTCACCCGTCTTCAACACGTTGGGGTGTCCACGCAAATTGAAGGACAGCACGCGCCCACCGAACGCGGGCGTAGCACTGAGTTCAACAACCCCGTTGTGCAACTGGATGCGCTCAACTGCAGGTTTGGTGTTGGACGCAAGCTCATCCGCGCATGCGCCTGTTGCCAGCGGCAACGCTGATGCACCCACAAGCATGATCGGCATAAAGTAGCGCAGTGAGGCAGGCATGGACGACTCCAATCGCAGGACGTCACGATTGTGGCGCGATGCACGGCAACGCACCATTAAGCAATCGGCCACTGCGGCTCTAAGCGCGCCGTTTGCTGTTATCCGAGGGCTACTGGCCAGCGGTCGTCACTGATCCAGAACTGGAGGTTGGTGTTTCGATCAGTGTGGGTCACGTGGCCGGCATTCAACGCTGGCAATTGCTGCACCACACCGTCGCGCGTTGCCCGATCGTGGCGTGTTTCAACACACGTCCACACTGCTTGCAGGTTTCACCCTCGCGCCCATACACCGTGAGTTCCTGCTCGAAGTAACCGGGCGCCCCGTCCGGGCTGATGAAATCGCGCAGCGTGGTTCCGCCGCGCTGGATGGCGTAGCCGAGGATATCTTTCACTGCTGTGGCCAGGCGCCGATAACGTTCCAATGACACCTTCCCGGCTTCGCGTAATGGGCTGATTCCCGCACGATGCAGGCTTTCTGCCGCATAGATGTTTCCCACGCCGACGACAACGGCCTGATCCATCAGAAAGGTTTTCACCGCCGCGCGCCGGCCACGCGCCAGCGCATGCAGATAATCGCCAGTAAATGTATCCGATAATGGTTCCGGGCCAAGTGCTGCCAGCAGATCATGCACGTGTGCATTGTTCTGCCATAGCAGGCAACCGAACCGACGCGGATCGTTGAAGCGCAGGACACGGCCATTCTGCAGGCTGATATCCACATGATCGTGCGCTCGCGGCGGCGTATCGCCGGGTAATACGCGCAGACTTCCGGACATTCCAAGATGCAGCAGCACGCTGCCGCCGGCATCGGTATCGATCAACAGGTATTTGGCCCGGCGACGTACATCGGTAATGGTCGCGTTTGGCAACAAGCGCTCGATCTGTTCTGGGATGGGCCAGCGTAGGTCGGGACGCCGCAGGATGACGCCATGGATGCGTTGGCCGACCAGATGCGGTGCCAGGCCACGCAAGGTAGTTTCGACTTCGGGCAGCTCGGGCATGCAGGTCTCCAATCATCCAGGCCGGCGGTACGCCGGCACGGATCAATATGGTGGCCAACGGCAGTAAATCCAGCTCGTTGCCCCAGCGGCGTTGCGGTGCCGGGCGTGCGCTTTGGGCATCCGAGACCTGTAGTGAGATTAGGACGTTTGGCCTTTGATGTGTCTTTTCGCAGCCAAATGTCGCGCAAAAAGAAACCCCCCATCCTGTTGGATGGAGGGTTTCGGGTAAAGCCCCTGGCGATGACCTACTCTCGCATGGCTTGAGCCACACTACCATCGGCGCAGCTGCGTTTCACTTCCGAGTTCGGGATGGGATCGGGTGGTTCCACAGCGCTAATTTCACCAGGGAGACGGTTGGAGCAGCGCTTCACAGCGCTCGTCTCGCATAGGTAACTTGTGACGTAGCTTGCGTTTGGTGATCTACCAACGTTCGTTGGGACCAAGGCAACTTGAGGTTATATGGTCAAGCCGCACGGATCATTAGTATCAGTTAGCTCAATACATTGCTGTACTTACACACCTGACCTATCAACCACATAGTCTATATGGTTCCTTTAGGGGGCTTGTGCCCCGGGAAGTCTCATCTTGAGGCGCGCTTCCCGCTTAGATGCTTTCAGCGGTTATCGCTTCCGAACATAGCTACCCGGCAATGCCACTGGCGTGACAACCGGAACACCAGAGGTTCGTCCACTCCGGTCCTCTCGTACTAGGAGCAGCCCCTCTCAAACTTCCAACGCCCATGGCAGATAGGGACCGAACTGTCTCACGACGTTCTGAACCCAGCTCGCGTACCACTTTAAATGGCGAACAGCCATACCCTTGGGACCGACTACAGCCCCAGGATGTGATGAGCCGACATCGAGGTGCCAAACACCGCCGTCGATATGAACTCTTGGGCGGTATCAGCCTGTTATCCCCGGAGTACCTTTTATCCGTTGAGCGATGGCCCTTCCATACAGAACCACCGGATCACTAAGACCTACTTTCGTACCTGCTTGATCCGTCGATCTTGCAGTCAAGCACGCTTATGCCTTTGCACACAGTGCGCGATGTCCGACCGCGCTGAGCGTACCTTCGTGCTCCTCCGTTACTCTTTAGGAGGAGACCGCCCCAGTCAAACTACCCACCATACACGGTCCCTGATCCGGATAACGGATCTAGGTTAGAACGTCAAGCACGACAGGGTGGTATTTCAAGGATGGCTCCACTGCAGCTAGCGCCACAGTTTCATAGCCTCCCACCTATCCTACACAGACGAACTCAACGTTCAGTGTAAAGCTATAGTAAAGGTTCACGGGGTCTTTCCGTCTTGCCACGGGAACGCTGCATCTTCACAGCGATTTCAATTTCACTGAGTCTCGGGTGGAGACAGCGCCGCTGTCGTTACGCCATTCGTGCAGGTCGGAACTTACCCGACAAGGAATTTCGCTACCTTAGGACCGTTATAGTTACGGCCGCCGTTTACTGGGGCTTCGATCAAGAGCTTCGCCTTGCGGCTGACCCCATCAATTAACCTTCCAGCACCGGGCAGGCGTCACACCCTATACGTCCACTTTCGTGTTTGCAGAGTGCTGTGTTTTTGATAAACAGTCGCAGCGGCCTGGTTTCTGCGACCCTCTTCAGCTATAGCTCGCATGAGCCACCAAAAAGGGTGCACCTTCTCCCGAAGTTACGGTGCCATGTTGCCTAGTTCCTTCACCCGAGTTCTCTCAAGCGCCTGAGAATTCTCATCCTACCCACCTGTGTCGGTTTACGGTACGGTCTTCGTGAGCTGAAGCTTAGGAGCTTTTCCTGGAAGCGTGGTATCAGTGACTTCGCCATAAAGGCTCGTCTCGGTGCTCGGTCTTAAAGGATCCCGGATTTGCCAAAGATCCAAACCTACCGCCTTTCCCCGGGACAACCAACGCCCGGTACACCTAACCTTCTCCGTCCCTCCATCGCACTCACGCGAGGTGCAGGAATATTAACCTGCTTCCCATCGACTACGGCTTTCGCCCTCGCCTTAGGGACCGACTAACCCTGCGTCGATTAACGTTGCGCAAGGAAACCTTGGGCTTTCGGCGTGCGGGCTTTTCACCCGCATTATCGTTACTCATGTCAGCATTCGCACTTCCGATACCTCCAGCAGACTTCTCAATCCACCTTCGCAGGCTTACGGAACGCTCCTCTACCGCGCATAAAACAAGTTTTATGCACCCCAAGCTTCGGTTCACTGCTTAGCCCCGTTAAATCTTCCGCGCAGACCGACTCGACCAGTGAGCTATTACGCTTTCTTTAAAGGGTGGCTGCTTCTAAGCCAACCTCCTGGCTGTCTATGCCTTTCCACATCGTTTTCCACTTAGCAGTGAATTTGGGACCTTAGCTGTGGGTCTGGGTTGTTTCCCTTTTCACGACGGACGTTAGCACCCGCCGTGTGTCTCCCGGATAGTACGTACTGGTATTCGGAGTTTGCAATGGTTTGGTAAGTCGCGATGACCCCCTAGCCATAACAGTGCTCTACCCCCAGTAGTATTCGTCCGAGGCGCTACCTAAATAGCTTTCGAGGAGAACCAGCTATCTCCGGGTTCGATTAGCTTTTCACTCCTAATCACAGCTCATCCCCGTCTTTTGCAACAGACGTGGGTTCGGGCCTCCAGTACCTGTTACGGCACCTTCACCCTGGCCATGACTAGATCACCCGGTTTCGGGTCTACTGCCCGCGACTATGCGCCCTTATCAGACTCGGTTTCCCTTCGCCTCCCCTATACGGTTAAGCTTGCCACGAACAGTAAGTCGCTGACCCATTATACAAAAGGTACGCAGTCACTCTTGCGAGCTCCTACTGCTTGTACGCACACGGTTTCAGGATCTATTTCACTCCCCTCTCCGGGGTTCTTTTCGCCTTTCCCTCACGGTACTGGTTCACTATCGGTCGGTCAGGAGTATTTAGCCTTGGAGGATGGTCCCCCCATATTCAGACAGGGTTTCACGTGCCCCGCCCTACTCGTCTTCACTGGAGTGGCCCTTTTAAATACAGGGCTATCACCTTCTATGGCCAATCTTTCCAGATTGTTTTTCTAAAGCCATTCCAGCTTAAGGGCTGCTCCCCGTTCGCTCGTCACTACTTAGGGAATCTCGGTTGATTTCTTTTCCTCCGGTTACTTAGATATTTCAGTTCACCGGGTTCGCTTCCAGCAGCTATGAATTCACTGCAGGATACTGCCGAAGCAGTGGGTTTCCCCATTCGGATATTGCCGGATCAAAGCTTGTTGCCAGCTCCCCGACACTTTTCGCAGGCTACCACGTCCTTCATCGCCTCTGACCGCCTAGGCATCCACCGTGTGCGCTTATTCGCTTGACCATATAACCCCAAGTTGCCTCGGAGCTACATGCCGTGTTGTGTGGGGTACAAAGCCACCAACGCGAACATACGACTCAATTATTTAGGGACTCGAAGTCCCCGCCTTAGCCTCAACGACACGTTTAGATAGATATCTCAAACGCTCGCTACGTCACAAGTTATAAAAGAACATGTATCAGCCTCAACGCTGATCCATATAAATTCTTAAGTGTGCACTACATTCAGAGTGGTGGGTCTGGGTAGACTCGAACTACCGACCTCACCCTTATCAGGGGTGCGCTCTAACCACCTGAGCTACAGACCCGAAGTCTTTTCACTCACTATGGTGGAGCCTGTCGGGATCGAACCGACGACCCCCTGCTTGCAAAGCAGGCGCTCTCCCAGCTGAGCTAAGGCCCCAAAAGGGACTTCGCATACCAGCCTGTGCCGGTATGAATCTCTGAATGCAGGTAATTTGTGAGGACGCCCGCAAGACGATGACGTCATGCTCAAAAGGAGGTGATCCAGCCGCACCTTCCGATACGGCTACCTTGTTACGACTTCACCCCAGTCATCGGCCACACCGTGGCAAGCGCCCTCCCGAAGGTTAAGCTACCTGCTTCTGGTGCAACAAACTCCCATGGTGTGACGGGCGGTGTGTACAAGGCCCGGGAACGTATTCACCGCAGCAATGCTGATCTGCGATTACTAGCGATTCCGACTTCATGGAGTCGAGTTGCAGACTCCAATCCGGACTGAGATAGGGTTTCTGGGATTGGCTTACCCTCGCGGGTTTGCAGCCCTCTGTCCTTACCATTGTAGTACGTGTGTAGCCCTGGTCGTAAGGGCCATGATGACTTGACGTCATCCCCACCTTCCTCCGGTTTGTCACCGGCGGTCTCCTTAGAGTTCCCACCATTACGTGCTGGCAACTAAGGACAAGGGTTGCGCTCGTTGCGGGACTTAACCCAACATCTCACGACACGAGCTGACGACAGCCATGCAGCACCTGTCTCACGGTTCCCGAAGGCACCAATCCATCTCTGGAAAGTTCCGTGGATGTCAAGACCAGGTAAGGTTCTTCGCGTTGCATCGAATTAAACCACATACTCCACCGCTTGTGCGGGCCCCCGTCAATTCCTTTGAGTTTCAGTCTTGCGACCGTACTCCCCAGGCGGCGAACTTAACGCGTTAGCTTCGATACTGCGTGCCAAATTGCACCCAACATCCAGTTCGCATCGTTTAGGGCGTGGACTACCAGGGTATCTAATCCTGTTTGCTCCCCACGCTTTCGTGCCTCAGTGTCAGTGTTGGTCCAGGTAGCCGCCTTCGCCACGGATGTTCCTCCCGATCTCTACGCATTTCACTGCTACACCGGGAATTCCGCTACCCTCTACCACACTCTAGTGACCCAGTATCCACTGCAATTCCCAGGTTGAGCCCAGGGCTTTCACAACAGACTTAAACCACCACCTACGCACGCTTTACGCCCAGTAATTCCGAGTAACGCTTGCACCCTTCGTATTACCGCGGCTGCTGGCACGAAGTTAGCCGGTGCTTATTCTTTGGGTACCGTCAGAACAATCGGGTATTAACCGACTGCTTTTCTTTCCCAACAAAAGGGCTTTACAACCCGAAGGCCTTCTTCACCCACGCGGCATGGCTGGATCAGGCTTGCGCCCATTGTCCAATATTCCCCACTGCTGCCTCCCGTAGGAGTCTGGACCGTGTCTCAGTTCCAGTGTGGCTGATCATCCTCTCAGACCAGCTACGGATCGTCGCCTTGGTGGGCCTTTACCCCGCCAACTAGCTAATCCGACATCGGCTCATTCAATCGCGCGAAGCCCGAAGGTCCTCCGCTTTCACCCGTAGGTCGTATGCGGTATTAGCGTAAGTTTCCCTACGTTATCCCCCACGAAAGAGTAGATTCCGATGTATTCCTCACCCGTCCGCCACTCGCCACCCATAAGAGCAAGCTCTTACTGTGCTGCCGTTCGACTTGCATGTGTTAGGCCTGCCGCCAGCGTTCACTCTGAGCCAGGATCAAACTCTTCACTTAAAATTACATGCCCGAAGGCAAATTACTTTAGCTGCAGAAGTTCAACCACTGGCAACTTATCGCTTGCAAAGCAATTAATATGTTGCATTTTGATTAAACGTCTGCAAGATGGACAATCATCCTTCCTGCAGGCGTCCGCACAAATTACCTGCGCACACTGTCAAAGAACATTGGGAAGTGGCCTCAGCGCCGTTCCCGTCAGCTTCGTCGTTTCCGTCGAAGCGAGCCGCCCATTATAGCGGACTTTTTCTTGCCGTCAACACCTCATTTCGAGGCGATTGACGCTGCTTCGTTTCGACCCGAAGGTTTTCTGCGAAGCGAGCCGGCCATATTAGCAGGCTTTTCATCTTCGTCAACCCCTCGTGAAGAGGAAGTTGCCGCCGCTGCACCTCAATCCGCCGTAGCGTCTTTCCGTGTAGCGAGCCGCTCATCATAGCCGGCTTTTTCGTTTCGTCAACACCCTAAATCAGGGAATTTTCGAACCCTTTCCGCTCTGGTTCCGCGTTTGCGGGGCCGTTGCGTCGGGGGAGGCGAACTATAGGCCCAACCGAAGAGTTTGGGAAGGGTTTTGTGAAAAAATTTTCACGATTTTCTTCTCGGCCGCAGTGGCATGTCCTTACAGTGCACCACGGCAAGCCGCCGATCCAATTCAGACGTTGCGCGCCTCTATATAGATGTCATCGCACAGCGGAACTTGCCGCCGTGCAGCAACCCTGCGGCTGATCAGCCGCTGATCAGCGCCACGCGGGCGAAATTGCGTTTACCCACCTGGATGACACCTTCAAAACCTGGCCCGAATTGGCGCGCCGGATCTTCGACCACTTCACCATCGATCTTGACCGCCCGCTCCTTGAGCTTGCGCGTAGCTTCCGAATTACTCGGCGTCAGGCCGGCTGCGGTAAGCAGGCTTGCGATGCGCAGACCTTCGGCGGGTACAGCGACCTCCTGCAGCGGCAGCAGGCTGGTATCGCCCTGCCCTGTCACTACCGCGTGCCAGCCGGCGATGGCCTGCTCTGCAGTAGCAGCGTCGTGGAAACGTGCGGTGAGTTCGCGCGCCAGCCGCAATTTGACCTCACGCGGGTGCAGTTCGCCCGAGGCGACCTGGGCCTTCAGCCGCTCTGCTTCGGCCACGCTAATGTCGAAAGACAGCAGATCGATCCAGCGCCAGGTCAGCTCGTCGCCGATCTTCATGGTCTTGGTGACGATGTCGATGGCCGGCTCGTTGATGCCGATGTAGTTGCCCAGCGACTTGGACATCTTGGCCACGCCGTCCAAGCCTTCCAGCAGCGGCATGGTCAACACGACCTGCGGCGCCTGGCCGTAGTGCTCCTGCAGGCCACGGCCCATCAACAGGTTGAACTTCTGGTCGGTACCGCCCAATTCGACATCCGCCTTCAGGGCGACCGAATCGTAGCCCTGGACCAGCGGATACAGGAACTCGTGGATGGCGATCGGCTGCTGGCCGTTGAAGCGCTTGGCGAAGTCGTCGCGCTCGAGCATGCGCGCCACCGTGTGCTGCGCGGACAGCTTGATCATGTCCGCCGCGCTCATCTGGCCGAACCACTCGGAGTTAAAGCGCACCTCGGTGCGTTCGCGGTCCAGAATCTTGAAGACCTGCTCCTCGTAGGTGCGCGCGTTGGCCAGCACATCGTCGCGGCTAAGCGGCTTGCGGGTGACGTTCTTGCCGCTCGGGTCGCCGATCATGCCGGTGAAGTCACCGATCAGGAAGATCACCTGGTGCCCGAGCTGCTGGAACTGCCGCATCTTGTTGAGCAGGACGGTGTGGCCCAGATGCAGATCCGGCGCGGTGGGATCGAACCCCGCCTTCACCCGCAATGGCACGCCTGATTTCAGCCGCGCTTCGAGCTGATCGAGCTTGAGGATCTCCTCGGTGCCGCGACCGATGAGTGCGAGGGATTCTTCGAGAGTGGCCAACCACAAACTCCAGCGGCATTTGCCGTCAACAACGTGAACGATGTTAAACGCAGGTTAATTCCGCGCCAAATGAAAATAGCGAACAGGCTCAATGGTTTGACGCGCTGTTACAGGCTGTCTATGGTACCGGCGATTGGGCTCGTACTTCGAGCCAGCGAGGAATTTGAACGATGCAGAACTCAGAGCAGGGCCGTGCACGCAAGCAGCGCTTTCACGAGCGCCTCCACGTCCTCCACGACACTGCCCTGCATCGCAAGCTCAAGGCGCATCTTCCGGCGGCCTTCAACGACCAATGGACGCGCCGTCATTGGATCCATGCGAGCCTGTTCGCGACCATTGGTGCGCTGGTGGCCACGATCGTGCCGGGCTTCTCCAATGCCATCGATACCCCGCTGTCCAGTCATTCCACGCTGGCCCTGCCGCTGCCGCCGTTGGTTCCGAGCCGCAAGCAGCTGGCGCCGAGCACCGATTGGGAAATTCTGCAGGTCAAATCAGGGCAGACGCTGAGCACCTTGTTCGGCGAGTTGGGAATCCCGACCACGGTGATGTACCAGGTGCTGGCGCATCCGGGCACCAAGGAGGCGCTGACCAAGCTGCGTCCTGGCGCCGAGCTCGCCTTCGATATGCCCACGCCGGGCGAACTGCGCGCATTGCGCTTCGACCGCGACGACAGCCACCGTGTGGAGTTGCGCCTGCTGGGCGACAGCGTGCGCGAGAACGTCACCGAGCGGGCCACGACCACGCGCACGGTGGTGGCAAGCGGGGAAATCAGTAGCTCCCTGTACGCCTCGGCCGGCAAGTCGGGGCTGTCGCCGGCGGCGGTGGCGACCATGACCGACGAGATCTTCAAGTACGACATCGACTTCGACAAGGATCTGCAGCCGGGCGATCGTTTCAGCGTGGTGATGGACGAGACCTGGCGCGAGGGCGAGCGGATCAATACCGGCGACATCCTGGCGGCGACCTTTACCACCGGCGGCAAGACCTACACCGGTTTCCGCTTCGAGCGTGCCGGCAAGCCGGCCGAGTATTTCGACATCACCGGCCGGCCGTTGAAGAAGAGCTTCATCCGGATGCCGGTGGCTTACAGCCGCATCAGCTCGACCTTTGGCGCACGCAAGCATCCGGTGCTGGGCACGATGCGCATGCACAAGGGTGTGGACTACGCGGCAGCGTCGGGCACGCCGATCATGGCCGCTGGTGACGCGCGGGTGGTGTTCGTCGGGACCCAGCGCGGCTACGGCAATGTGGTGGTCCTGGACCACGGCAAGAACTTCAGCACGCTGTACGGGCACATGTCGCGCTTCGGGAAGATCAAGGCCGGCCAGCGCATCAACCAGGGAACGGTGATCGGCTATGTCGGCATGACCGGCCTGGCGACCGGCCCGCATCTGCACTACGAGTTCCGCGTCGCCGGGCAGCAGCGCAACCCGATGTCGGTGACCATGCCGCCGCCCGAGCCATTGCAGGGCGCCGAGCTGGCCGCGTTCCGCGCGCAGACGGCGCCGGCGCTGGCGCGTATCGAAGGCATGGAGAAGTTGATCTACGCCGACGCCGGCAAGCCTGCCAAGGGCAAGCCACGCGGTTGAGTGGGTGCGGCTGACTCGCCGCCGGCCTGGCGCTCGCCGATCGGACGGCTGTGCACCGGTTCGCGAAGCGGTATTTAGCTTACGCGTCGCCGCCGCTGGCGCAGGATTCCTGCCAGCGGCGAGTGGAAGCCGTGGTGCCGAGACGACAGTCGGCACCGTGAATGGAGCGCTTGCCTGGCGAGCGCATCGTCGATCATTCAACCGCGATGCGTGCAGGGCCGGTTGACTCTCCCACCCTGGCTGCACAAGCTGCACGACCACTGGCAACTGGCTCTGGCATGCCTGCTCCGGAACACCTGGAATCCCCGCTCTACCTTGGCCTGATGTCGGGCACCAGCGCCGATGGCATCGATGCCGCGCTGGTGCGCTTCGCCGACGACAGCCATCGCCGCTGCGAACTGGTTGCCGGCACGACGGTGGCCTGGGAGCCGCAGCTGCGCGAAACGCTGGTGATGCTGGGCCAGGGCGCCGAGCTGATCGCCATCGATGCGCTCGGGCAACTGGATGCGCAGGTGGGGCTGGCGTTTGCGTCCGCGGCCAATCAACTGATCCGCGACAGCGGCATCGCGCGTGCGCAGGTTCGCGCAATCGGTTCGCACGGACAGACCATTCGGCATCGACCCAAGGCCGATCCGGCCTTCACCTGGCAGATCGGCGATGCCAGCCGGATCGCCGAGCACACCGGCATCACCACGGTAGCCGATTTCCGCCGGCGCGATGTGGCCGCCGGCGGTCAGGGCGCGCCGCTGATGCCGGCCTTCCATCTGGCCATGCTGGGCGCGGGCGACGAAGACCGCGCGATGCTCAATCTGGGCGGCATCGGCAACCTGACGCTGATCCCGCGCGATGGCGCGGTGCGGGGCTTCGATACCGGCCCGGCCAATGCGTTGCTGGACAGCTGGTGCCAGCGGCATCAAGGCACGTCGTTCGATGCCGATGGCGCGTTTGCCGCCAGCGGGCGAGTCGATACGGCGCTGCTGCAGGCATTGCTGGCCGACCCGTGGTTTGCGCTGGCGCCGCCCAAGAGCACCGGACGCGAGCAATTCCATCTGGACTGGGCGATGCAGGCGATGCGGTCGCTGGGAGACGTGGCGCTGTGCGCGGCCGATGTACAGGCAACCCTGCTCGAACTGACCGCGGCCAGCGTCGCCGACGCGTTGCTGCGGCTGCAGCCCGATACCCGCCGGGTGCTGGTGTGCGGTGGCGGGGTGCGCAATCCGGTGTTGATGGCACGACTGGCGGCGCGATTGCCGGGCGTGGTGGTGGAATCCAGCGCGCGGCATGGGCTGGATCCGGACTATCTGGAAGCAATGGGGTTTGCGTGGTTGGCCGCGGAGCTGCTCGCAGGCCGTGCAGCCAATCTACCGTCGGTAACCGGGGCGGCCGGGGCGCGGTTGCTGGGAGCGATCCATCCGGCGTGAGCGGCCTGGATCGGCTCGATCATCCGCATTCGTAACATCCTCGCGCCTAATGGATTCGCACGCGAAGCGCTGGCCGACCGTTTTCAGTGCTACGGACCATTTCCTGCCGGTAGCGCCTTGAGCGCGGCAATCGCTTCGGCCAGGGCATCGACTTCCGGGTGTTGCAGGCCGCCGGTGACTTCGTATTCGCTGGCGAACAGGCCCTGTTCGAGCAGATGCATCACGGTCTGGTGCTGGGTCCAGCCGCGTGCGACGGAGATGCGACGGATCCTGTCCACCAGCAATGGATCGATGTCCCGCAACACCAGATCGGTCATGCCTACTCCCTATTCGCAAGGTTCCCGGCGCGTTGGATGATCATCCCGCAGCGCCTGGGCCACCTGCAACCGTCAAGCTGCGGCAGTGTGCCGGCGCTGCTGCAGGATAAGCATCCCGCACAGGATCACTACGGGGATCGCAACCAGCGCTGTCCCGACGAAGAACAAGGCATACCCTTCCAGCAGGGTTCGTCCCTGTGACAATGCCTGGACCGACCAGCCCGAGAAGCCTTTCAGCGCCTTGCCCGGCATGGCATAGAACGAGCTCAGTAAAGCGTACTGAGTTGCGGTATAGCCAAAACTCGTGAGGCTGGACATGTAGGCGATCAGCGCGGTTCCGGCAAAGCCGTTGGCGAAGTTATCGATTGCCATCGCCACTGCAAATTTGCTTGTGTCCGGCCCGACATAGGCCAGCCATGCAAATGCCAGATTCGAACAGGGACCCAATACTGCACCAGCCATCAAGGTCGCAAGCACTCCCCAACGCACCGAGACCAGACCGGCCGCTGCAATGCCGACGAACGTGGCAACCAGACCCACCGAGCCACGGATGGCACCGACGGTATCCTCGGACAAGCCGAGGTCGACGTAGAATGGGTTGGCCATCGGCCCCATCACGAAATCGGCCATGCGATAGACGCTGATGGCTACCAGGATCAGGATTGCGCCACTGCGGTGCTCACGAATGAAGGCGAGAAAGGGCCCGGCGATGGCGTCGAACAGCCCCCGCGGCGTCCATAGCGACGCAGCCTGCGTTTGTACGGCGATGACTTCGCGAGCCGGCTCACCTGCCATCGTTACGGCGATCACACCCAGCACCATCAGCGCTGCCATGACTTCATACGACACTTGCCAGCCGACGCGTGCGGCGATGATCAGGATCAGCGCATCGGTGACTAACAGGGCCGAGCGATAGCCTAGTGCCGACGCAGAGGTCAGCAGGCCGAGTTGCTCACTATTGTCGGCACTTTCAATGCGCCACGCGTCGATGACGATGTCCTGGGTAGCGGAGGCAAAGGCAACCACCACCGCCATTACGCCGAACACCACCAAGTGTTCCCAGGCGACGCCCATCACCAGTATCTGGCCGCCCTTGGGCTGGACCAGCGCCATGCCAACCAGGCCCGTCGCCACGACCGCCTGCGATAGCAGCATCCAGCCGCGGCGGCGTCCCAATCGGCCCAGCAGCGGCACGTCCGTCTTGTCGACAATCGGTGCCCATAAGAACTTCATGGTGTAAGCCAGGCCTACCCAGGACAGGAAACCGATCGTGTCCAGCTCGATGCCTTGCTTGCGCATCCAGAAGCCGAGCGTGTTGCCAACCAGATACAACGGCAGACCGGAACTGAAGCCCAGCAGCAGCATCGCCAGCACTTTGCGCTGGCGCAGGTTAGTCAGTACTTGCTGCCAGCGCCGACGTGGCTTGGTGACCTGACTCACTCGGCGTAATCCACGAGGTACGGCGCGTGGTCGGAGAAGCGCTGCTCGCGGTAGATGGAGCAGGCCTTCACCTTGTCGCGCAGGCCGGGGGTGACCAGTTGGTAGTCGATGCGCCAACCGACATTGTTGGTGCGCGCCGCGCCGCGGTTGCTCCACCAGGTGTAGTCCTGGCCCTGGGGATGCAGCACGCGGTAGGTATCGACCCAGCCGCGGCCGCTGGCGGCGCTGGCGTCTTCCAGCGCATCGGCGCACAGGCCGTTCAGCCAGTCGCGCTCGGGCGGCAGGCAGCCGGAATTCTTCTGGTTGGATTTCCAGTTCTTGATGTCCAGCGCCGAGCGCACGATGTTCCAGTCGCCGCACAGCACGTACTGCCGGCCGCTGGCCAGCCACTGCTCCAGGATCGGCCGCAGCCATTCCATCACCTGGAACTTGTAGCCCTGGCGCAACTCGCCCGACGAGCCGGACGGGATATAGAAGGACACCACGCTCAGGTTGCCGAAGCGCGCTTCGACATAGCGGCCTTCCTCGTCGAACTCCGGCCAGCCCAGCGCGGTGCGCACGTCATCGGGTTCGCGCCTGCTGTAGATGGCCACGCCGCTGTAGCCCTTCTTGGTGCTGGCGTCGCGGAACCAGGCCTTGTAGCCGCTGGGCAGGAACTCGGGGCCGGCCAGCTGATGCTCCTGGGCCTTGGTTTCCTGCACGCACAGCACGTCGGCGTCCTGGTCGGCAAACCACTCGAAGAAACCCTTGGTGACGGCCGAGCGCAGGCCGTTGGCGTTGAAACTGATGATGCGCATGGATGAAGAGCCGGGATTCGGGAATGGGGATTGGAGATTCGTGAAAGCGTACCGCATCAGCGGATGCAGCAAGGCGCGACCGGCTATGCTTTCCAATCCCGAATCCCCACTCCCCAATCTCGTCACCATGACCGACCACCGCACCCGCTTCCTGCAGCTGGCCCTGGGCGCCGATGCCTTGCGCTTTGGCGAGTTCACGCTCAAGTCCGGGCGGCTCAGCCCGTATTTCTTCAATGCCGGACGCTTCGATTCGGGCGCCAAGACCGCGCAGCTGGCGCAGTGCTACGCCGATGCGATCGATGCGGCCGGGGTGGAGTTCGATCTGCTGTTCGGGCCGGCCTACAAGGGCATTCCGCTGGCGACCGCGCTGGCCTGCGCCTACGCCGGGCGCGGGCGCGATCTGCCGCTGGCGTTCAACCGCAAGGAAGCCAAGGACCATGGCGAGGGCGGCAGCCTGATCGGTGCGCCGCTTGAGGGGCGCAAGGTGCTGATCGTCGACGACGTGATCACCGCCGGCACCGCGATCCGTGAGGCGCTGGGCATCATCCGGGGTGCCGGCGGCATTCCGTCCGGGATCGTGGTGGCGCTGGACCGGCAGGAGATCGCCTCCGAGCAGGATCGTCGGTCGGCTGCGCAGGCGGTGGCGGCCGAGGCCGGCATCCCGGTGATCGCGGTGGCCAATCTGGGCGACCTGCTTGCTTTTGCGGCAGGAAACGCCGACCTTGTGGGCTTCCGGGAACCGCTGCTGGCCTATCGTGGCCGCTACGGCACCGGCACCACGGGCTGACGGCAGGCGACAGGGGGCTGCAATGATGCCGAGACACATCCGTTTGGCGTTACTCGCCGCCGTTGCGGCAGCCGTGGCCGCTGCGCCTGCCATCGCGCAGGACAAGCCGGCCGCCAAGAAGCTGTATTGCTGGAATCAGAACGGCGCCCGGGTGTGCAGCGATACGCTGCCGCCGGAGGCGGTCAATCAGGCACGTGACGAATTCAACGCCAAGAGCGGCCTGCGCAGCGCCGAAGTGCAGCGCGCCATGAGCAGCGACGAGCGCGCCGCCGCCGCAGCCAGCGAGCAGCAACGCCAGGCCGACCTGGCCGCCGAGCAGATGCGCCAGCGCACCGACCAGGCGATGTTGATGTCCTACCAGAGCGAGGACGACCTGCGCCGGGTGTTCAACGAGCGCATCGCCATCGTCGACAACAACATCCACACCGCGCGTTTCAACGTGACCAGCCTGCGCGAAGGGCTGGCCAGCATGCTGCGCAGCGCCGGCGACCGCGAACTGGCCGGCCAGGCGGTGGCCGACAAGCTGGCCGCCGACATCCAGCAACGCCATCGCGAGCTGATGGCGCAATTGCGTCTGCAGACCAGCTTCGAGCAGCAGCGGGTGGCGCTGGACGGCGAGATCGCCGACATCCTGCAGCGCTACCGGGCGATGAAGGAGCCGCCGGCCGGCGCGGCGCCCACCGGCTGACCGGCGCAGCCGTCATTCCGGCCCGTGCGGCGCACC
Organism: Xanthomonas arboricola; assembly: GCF_002940665.1. Classification (GTDB taxonomy): domain Bacteria; phylum Pseudomonadota; class Gammaproteobacteria; order Xanthomonadales; family Xanthomonadaceae; genus Xanthomonas; species Xanthomonas arboricola_B. The sequence continues at coordinate 1,292,488 of NZ_MIGY01000002.1, read as the reverse complement.
GCCGCGTGCGGCATTTCCCGATCCGACGCCCTGCCCGCATAATGGCCGGTCCTACTCCCTGCCCACGAGGCTCTCCCGCATGGCCCGGATCATCGCCATTGCCAACCAGAAAGGCGGCGTCGGCAAGACCACGACTGCGGTCAATCTGGCGGCCGGCCTGGCGCGCGCGCCCAAGCGTGTGCTGCTGGTGGATCTGGACTCGCAGGGCAACGCCACCATGGGCAGCGGCATCGACAAGCGCGATGTGGCCGCCTCGACCTGCGACCTGTTGCTGGGCGAAAACACCGCTGCCGAAATCCGGGTCACCGCACCGGAAGGCTTCGACCTGCTGCCGGGCAACATCGACCTGACCGCTGCCGAGATCCAGCTGATGGATCAGGACGAGCGCGAGCAGCGGCTCAAGCGCGCCCTGGCGCCGATCCGCGACGAGTACGACTTCATCCTGATCGACTGCCCGCCGGCGTTGTCGCTGCTGACGCTCAATGCCCTGACCGCGGCCGACTCGATCATCGTGCCGATGCAGTGCGAGTATTACGCGCTGGAAGGACTGACCGCGCTGCTGGAAACCATTGAGGCGTTGCGCGCAAACCTCAATCCGGCGCTGGAAATCGAAGGCGTGCTGCGCACGATGTTCGACATCCGCAACAACCTGGCCAACGCGGTGTCGGCCGAGCTGACCGAGCATTTCGGCGACAAGGTGTTCCGTACCATCGTGCCGCGCAACGTGCGCCTGGCCGAGGCGCCCAGCCATGGCCAGAGCATCGTCGGTTACGACCGCACCTCGCGCGGTGGCGTGGCCTACCTGGGGCTGGCCGGCGAAATCGTGCGCCGCCAGAACGACCGCAACAAGGCCTACCGGCCCGTGGAGACCGTCTGATGAACAAGCCGATCCCCGCAAAGAAGCGCGGTCTGGGCCGTGGCCTGGAAGCGCTGCTAGGGCCGAAGGGCGCGGCCGCCGCAGCGGCGCCCAGCGCAAACAGCGAGGAAGCATTGCAGCCGGGCGACAGCCTGCGCCAGTTGCCGGTTACCCAGTTGCAGCCGGGCAAGTACCAGCCGCGCAAGGAGATGGACGAGGTCAAGCTGGCCGAGCTGGCGGAGTCGATCAAGGCGCAGGGGGTGATCCAGCCGATCGTGGCGCGCGAGCTGGCGCCGGGGCAGTTCGAGATCGTGGCCGGCGAGCGTCGCTGGCGCGCCTCGCAGCTGGCCGGGCTGAGCGAGGTTCCGGTGGTGGTGCGCGAGCTGGACGACCGCACCGTCATCGCGATGGCGCTGATCGAGAACATCCAGCGCGAAGACCTCAACCCGCTGGAAGAAGCGCAGGCGCTGCAGCGCCTGATCGACGAATTTTCGCTGACCCACGCCGAGGCCGCCGGTGCGGTGGGCCGCTCGCGTGCGTCGGTGTCCAACCTGCTGCGGCTGCTGGAATTGCCGGTGGCGATCCGCGTGCTGCTGGAAACCCGCCGTCTGGAAATGGGCCATGCGCGTGCGCTGCTCACCCTGGCGCCGGAGCTGGCCAGCAAGCTGGCGCAGGAAGCGGCCGACCAGGGCTGGTCGGTACGCGAGGTCGAACACCGTGCGCAGCAGTTCGCCGCCGGCAAGGTGCCCGGCGCATTGCGCAAGGGCAAGCCGGCCGCCGCCGCGCCGCAGGCCGATATCGCCTCGCTGGAAACCGAACTGTCCGAATCGCTGGGCACCAAGGTGGTGTTCAACCACGGCCGCGGCGGCAAGGGCAAGCTGGTGATCCACTACACCGACCTGGACACGCTGGACGGCGTGCTCGAACGCCTGCGCCTGCAGCGCAGCTGAGCCTGTGTGCACGCACCAGGAGCATCCCCGGCAATGAATCCCGCCAAGGTCGATCGCAAGCACCTGCTGCGTCTGACCGACCTGCCGAACGTGGGGCCGGCCTGCGAAAAGGATCTGCAGCGGATCGGCATCCGGGTTGCCGCGCAGTTGCGCGGTCGCGATGCCTACGACATGTATGCGCAGCTGTGCCTGCGCACCGGCGTGCTGCACGACCCCTGCGTGATCGACGTGTTCCTGTCGATCACGCGCTTCATGCAAGGCGAGGCGCCGCGGCCATGGTGGGCGTTCAGCGCCGAACGCAAGGCAACGCTGGCCAGCGAAGCACCGCTCAGTCTGGGGTGAGTGCGCGCACGTGATCAGGCGCTGCCATCAACCGGAGCAACCCATGAGCAGTGAAGACGACCAGATCAGCCCGGGCGGCAGCACGCTGCTGCTGCATGCGCAGGAAAAGCAATTCGAGCCGGCACACGGCGGTGACTGCATCGAGCAGATCAGCGCACATATCGAGCAGCATCTGGGGCCGATCTTGGCAGTTCCGCACAAAGTCGTCTCCGACGCCATACCTCTGGACGTGGCGAAAGGGATTGGGGGACATCATGGCGTTTGATCGCGTCGACGTCGCCAAAAGCGCTTCGGGCTGTTCTGAGCGCCGCCTGCCTGCTCGCCTGCTTCCGATATCTCCAGGACCACTGCAATGACCATTCTCGTCACCGGCGCCGCCGGTTTCATCGGGGCCTACACCTGCCGCGCGCTGGCTGCGCGCGGCGAGTCGGTGGTGGGCCTGGACAACTACAACAGCTATTACGACCCGCAGCTCAAGCGCGACCGGGTGGCGGCGCTGTGCCCGGGTATCGATATCCGCACACTGGATCTGACCGACCGCGACGGCATGGCTGCGCTGTTCGACGAGATCCGGCCCACGCGCGTGGTGCACCTGGCCGCGCAGGCCGGGGTGCGTTACTCGCTGGAAAATCCGTCCGCCTACGTCGACAGCAACCTGGTCGGCTTCGTCAACATGCTCGAACTGTGCCGGCACCGCGGCGTGCAGCATCTGGTGTATGCGTCGAGCAGTTCGGTATACGGCGATTCGGCCACCCCGCCATTTTCCGAGGACCAGCGCGTGGACCAGCCGCGCTCGCTGTATGCGGCGACCAAGGCCGCCAACGAATTGATGGGCTATACCTATGCGCAGCTGTACGGCCTGCGCGCGACCGGGCTACGGTTTTTCACCGTGTACGGGCCGTGGGGCCGGCCAGACATGGCGCCGCTGATCTTCAGCCGCGCGGTGCTGGCGGGGCGGCCGATCGAGGTCTTCAACCACGGCAGGATGCAGCGCGATTTCACCTTCGTCGACGACATCGTGGCCGGCGTGCTGGGCGCGCTGGACACGCCCGGCAGCGAGCCGGTGCCGCACCGGGTGTTCAACCTGGGCAACCACACCCCGGTGGAGCTGGAATACTTCATCGACGTGATCGCCCAGGCGGCCGGGCGCCCGGCCGAGAAGGTCTACCGGCCGATGCAGCCGGGCGACATGGTCCGCACCATGGCCGATACGCAGCGCGCGCGCGCCGCCTTCGGCTTCGAGCCGGCCACCCCGGTTGAGCGCGGCCTGCCGCAGGTGGTGGACTGGTGCCGCAGTTATTTTGGCGATCGCGCCTAGGGCACACGTTCGCTTCATGCCTGACTCAGACAGTCAGGGCACAATGCGCGATCTTTTTCGCTCCGCCGTCATCTGGCCACCACGAATCCATGAGCCACCCTCAGCTTTCCGTTGTCGTCCCGGTGTTCAACGAGCGCGATAACGTCGCCGCGCTGGTCGGCGAAATCGTCGCCGCCTTGCGCGGGCTGGTGGCGTTCGAGATCGTCTATGTCGACGACCACTCCCGCGACGACACCCTGGCGGTGCTGCAAGGCCTGAAGAGCACCACGCCGGAACTGCGCGTGCTGCACCACGTGACCCAGAGCGGTCAGAGCACGGCGGTACGCAACGGCGTCAAGGCCGCCCGCGCGAGCTGGATCGCCACGCTCGATGGCGACGGCCAGAACGATCCGGCCGACATTCCCAAACTGCTGACCGCACGCGCCAGCGCCGAAGCGCAGGTGAAGCTGTTCGCCGGCTGGCGGGTCAATCGCCAGGATTCGGGGTCCAAGCGCTGGGCCAGCAAGTGGGCCAACGCGATCCGTGCGCGCATGCTGCACGACAACACCCCCGATACCGGCTGCGGCATCAAGCTGTTCGAGCGCGAGGCGTTCCTGGATCTGCCCTACTTCGATCATATGCATCGCTATCTGCCGGCGTTGATGCAGCGCGCCGGCTGGCGCACGGTGAGCGTGCCGGTGCATCACCGTCATCGCACCGCCGGCGTGTCCAAGTACAACAACCTCAATCGCGCGCTGGTCGGCATCCGCGACCTGCGCGGCGTTGCATGGTTGATCACCCGCAGCAAGCGCACCGTGGTGCAGGAGCGCTGATGGAACTGCATTGGCTGGACCAACCGCTGACCTGGCTGTACTGGACCGGCCTGCATGTCACCGGCTGGAAGCTGATCGGCTATGTGGGCGCACTGATGTTCGGGGGCCGCTGGCTGGTGCAGTTTGTCGCCTCCAAGCGCGCCGGCAAGCCGGTGATCCCGCGCATGTTCTGGTACATGAGCGTGGTCGGCAGCCTGATGACGCTGAGCTACTTCGTGTTCTCGGCCAAGCAGGATTCGGTGGGCGTACTGCAAAACCTGTTTCCGGCGTTTACCGCGTTCTACAGCCTGTATCTGGATGTGAAGCATCGCGGCTGGAAGCGGGATCGGGCGGTGCATTGAGCGGGGATTGGGGAGTCGGGATTGGGGAGTCGCAAGTGCGGCACTCCTGCTCCACGTTTCCGGGCTTTGAGGCGATGCTGGCTGCGTAGCTGAGCTGATGGAGCAGGCTGCACGGCTCTGTGTTGCGGTGGATAACGCCAGGCGCCCGATAGCTGGGGGTCGATGCGTTTTTCCGTACGTCGCGATGCGATGGTCACCGACCCGGGATGAGGCGCGTGGCCGACGCCGCGGCTGTTTGCTCGTCGGCATGCTGTGCCTATGTCCAGCGCGCTCCTCCATCGTCCGTTGTCCGAGTCGGCGCCGATTGCGGTGCATTGGCACCTGCGGCTATACACGCATCAGCAGGTACCCCTGTTTGCCGACTGGCGTTGCGCGCGGGCAGCCGCGGCCAGCCTCGCAGCGGCCGGTCATTGGCAGGGTGCGCAGTTGCTGTGCTGGGTGCTGCTGCCGGACAGTTGGTGTGCGCTGTTGCAGGCACCGGGAAAGGCCGCGCTGCTGCAACTGGCTGCCGTTGCGCGACAGGCGGCGGCCGAGGCGATCAATCGCGCGCGCGGCCGTGGCGGGACGGTGTGGCAGCCGCAGATGCAGGCGTCGGCGCTGGGGCTGGATGACGACCATCGACAGTTCGCGCGCTCGCTGGTGGCGTTGCCACTACGGGCAGGGCTGGCCGCGCAGATCGGTGGATATCCTTACTGGGATGCGGTCTGGCTGTTGCACGACAACGCTGCAAACGGCGCCGCGATTCCTGTGCCGGATGATCGCGCACGCATGCCGGGTCTGGAAGGCAGGTGACGTGATCACTGGCGTCTGACCGGCGCGAGCCAGACGTACAGATGCGCGTTGTCGCCTGTCAGCTTCGCGGGATATCTGTCCAAGCGGCGTCTGTTCGGGCGACGTCTGACGTCGGTCAGGGCGGGCTGCGCGTTGCGGTGATCGTCTCTCTGCCAGCGTCGAACACGGTGTGGGCGGTAACTACGGCGCCACGATCTGCTCTGCCGGCATGCCGGCAGAGCAGTCGACCGGTGCGCAGCGGTCGATCAAAACTCCAGCGGATGGTCCGGCAGCAGGGCCTGCAACTGGCTGCGGAACAACCCGCGAATCCGCTGCAATGCGGCTTCGGTGTCGGCCTCGAAGCGCAGCACCAGGATCGGCGTGGTGTTGGAGGCACGCACCAGGCCCCAACCGTCGGCGAAGTCCGCGCGCAGCCCGTCGATTGTCGACAGCCGGGCCAATTCGAACGGCGATTCCTCGCCAGCCTGCGCACGTTCGACAAAGCGCGCGACCAGTGCATGCGCATCGCCGTCTACCGGCACCTTGATTTCCGGCGTGGACACGCTTTCGGGCAAGGCGTCCAACACCTCGGACGGGGTCTGCTCGCGCTGGGCCAGGATTTCCAGCAGGCGTGCGGCCGCATAGATACCATCATCGAAACCGTACCAGCGCTCCTTGAAGAAGAAGTGCCCGCTCATCTCGCCAGCCAGTTCGGCGTCGGTCTCGCGCATCTTGGCCTTGATCAGCGAATGCCCGGTCTTCCACATCAACGGGCTGCCGCCATTGCGCAGCACGTAGTCGGACAGTTTGCCGGTGCACTTGACGTCGTAGATCACCAACGCGCCGGGATTGCGCTGCAGCACATCGGCGGCGAACAGCATCAGCAAGCGGTCCGGGAACACCATCGCGCCTTGCTTGGTGACCACGCCCAGACGATCGGCATCGCCATCGAAGGCCACGCCGATATCGGCATCGAAGCGCTGCACCATCTTCACCAGATCGTCGAGGTTGTGCGGCTCGCTCGGGTCGGGATGATGATTGGGGAAGGTGCCGTCGATCTCGCAGTACAACGGAATGACCTCGGCGCCGATGGCTTCCAACAGGCGCGGCGCGATATCGCCGGCCACGCCGTTGCCGGCATCCACCACCACCTTGATCGGGCGGTCCAGCTGCACGTCGTCGGCGATGCGCTGGATGTAGGCATCGCTGATGTCGCGCTGTTCCACATCGCCAGGCGCTGCCGCGGTGTGCAGGCGGCCTTCGTTGATGCGCTGGTGCAGTTCGGCGATCGCCGCCCCGGACAGGGTCTCGCCACCGATCACGATCTTGAAGCCGTTGTAGTCGGGCGGATTGTGGCTGCCGGTGACCGCCACGCAGCTGCCGGCGCGCAGTTCGTAGGCCCCGAAGTACACCACCGGGGTGGGCGCCAAGCCGATATCGATCACCTGGCAGCCGGCGCGGCGCAGGCCGTCGATCAGGCCGTTGGCAAGTTCCGGGCCCGACAGCCGTCCATCGCGGCCGACCACCACCTCGCGCAGGCCCTGCGCCTGCATCACGCTGCCGATGGCCTGGCCGATCAACGCGGCGACGCCGGGGTTGAGGTCCTTGCCGACCACGCCACGGATGTCGTAAGCGCGGAACATCTCGGTGGCGACCTGCACGGCCGGCACCAGCGCCGACGGCGCGGCCGGCGCATCTGTGTCCAGCGCGCGCGCTTGGCTGGCGACACTGGCGTCGTGCTGCAGGCTCTGGCTGAAGGTCGGTTCGTCGGCGATCGACTCGCCGGCCACGCGGCGGCGCGGCAAGGCGACGCGGCCACGGCTGGCCAGTACCAACAGCACCGCGATGACGAGCAGCAGCGCGGCCACGATGGCGCAGCCAACGGCGCCCAGACCCAACGGGCCGTCATCGCGTTGCGGCACCGCGGCGGCCACACGCAGGCCGCTGTCACCCAATGGCCTGGCCAGGGTTTCGGCAGCATCGGCCAGCACCGCATCGCCTTGCTGGGCGACGTTGTAGCTGCCCTGGCGCAAGGCCAGGTACGCGCTGCCGGGCACTGCGATCGCATCCAGCGGGCCGGTCAGGCGCAACAGCGGCAGGCGCGCATACGCCACCGCTGGCTGTGCGCCCAGTCGTACTGCTGCCGCCACACCGAGACGGACCTGCTTGACATCGCGCACCACGTGCACCTGCGCACGCTCGGCCAACAGTGCCGACTCGAGCAGGCTCAGCCGCGCGTAGCCGAAGTCCCCGGGATTGTCGTAGGCGGCGGTGAGATCGCCGGACAAGACCTGCACATCCTCGGCGCCCTTGAAGCGCTCGCGGATGATCGAGGCGGCGGCCAGCGCGTCGCCATTGGCCAGCGCGGCGATGACCTGCGGCTGCTTGAGCATGGCATCGAGCTGGCTGGCCTGTTGGGTCATGGCCTGGCTGACGTCCTGCACGGCGCGGTCGCGCGCCCGTTCCAAGTCCTGCGCAACCGCATCCTGGCGCCATTGCGCGTAGCTGCTCCAGCCGAACCAGGCGGCCAGCAGCAATAACGCCGCCCCCAACACCGGACCACTCGTACGCACGCTGGACATCGACTGCCTGCGCTCGTTCGCCTTGCTCATGTGACGTCCCCCGTCAGCGCACGCCGGTGTGGCCGAATCCACCCGCTCCCCGCGCGCTGTCGACGAAAGTATCCACCACTTGCAAGCCCACGCGCACGATCGGCAGGATCACCAGCTGTGCGATGCGGTCGCCCGGCTCGATGGTGAAGGCCTCACGGCCGCGATTCCAGGTGCTGATCAGCAGCGGCCCCTGGTAATCGGCATCGATGAGCCCGGTGCCATTGCCGAGCACGATGCCGTGGCGATGGCCCAGGCCCGAGCGCGGCAGGATCACTGCGCACAGCTGCGGGTCGGCCAGATGGATCGCAATGCCGCTGGGAATCAGCGCCGCATCGCCGGGCTCCAGCGTCATTGGCGCTTCCAGCGCGGCGCGCAGGTCCATGCCTGCGCTGGCGTCGGTGGCGTAGGCCGGCAGCGGCCACAGGTCGCCGAAGCGCGGGTCGAGCAGCTTCACCTGCAGGGACTGGGTCGGGGTGCTCATGCCTGCAATCTCTCCGCGATCAGGGCCAACAGCTGGTCGGCCAATTCGGTCTTGCTGCTGCTGGGAAAGACGCGCTCGCCGCCCTGCCAATAGGCGGTGGCGGCGTTGTTGTCGCTTTCGAAGCCGCCGCCTTCGATCCCCACCTGGTTGGCGATGATCAGGTCCAGCCGTTTGGCGGCCAGCTTGCCACGCGCGTAATGCTCCACGTCGTGCGTTTCGGCGGCAAAACCGACCACCAGCTTCAGCGCGCCGGTCTGCGCGGCGACCTCGGCCAGGATGTCCGGCGTGCGCACCAGGTCCAGGGTCAGCGTCTCGCCGGTCTTCTTGATCTTCTGCGCGACCACCCGCTTGGGGGTGTAGTCGGCCACTGCAGCGGCACCGATGTAGATGTCGGCCGGGAACGCGTCGAGCACCGCATCGCGCATCTGCGCAGCCGAGCGCACGTCGATCCGCCGGACGCCGGCCGGAGTGGTCTGGTGCACCGGGCCGCTGACCAGCACCACGTCGGCGCCCTGGCTGGCGGCGGCAGCGGCCAGGGCATAGCCCATCTTGCCGCTGCTACGGTTGCCCACGTAGCGCACCGGGTCCAGGTCCTCGAAGGTGGGGCCTGCACTGATCACGATGCGCAGGCCGTCCAGTTGCGCGCTGCTGGGCACGAACGCAGGCGCAGCAGCACTCTTGGAGGCGAGCAGCATGGCACTGACAGCACCGGCACCGCCGACCAGGGCGGCGATGATCGCCGCCGGCTCGGCCAGCCGACCGGGGCCGGACTCGCCTTCGGCCAGCGGGCCGTCATCGGGACCGACCACGCGCACGCCGCGTGCCGACAGGCTCGCCATATTCGCCTGCGTGGCCGGGTGCAGCCACATGCGGTGGTTCATTGCCGGGGCCACGGTCAGCGGCGCAGTGGTGGCCAGGCACAGCGTGCTGACCAGGTCATCGGCCAGACCATGCGCCAGACGCGCCAGCAGGTCGGCCGTGGCCGGGGCGACGATCACCTGATCGGCCCAGCGCGCCAGTTCGATATGTCCCATCGCCTGCTCGGCGGCACTGTCCCACAACGTGGTGCGGGTGGGCTGCCCGGACAGCGCCTGGAAGCTGAGCGGGGTAACGAATTGTTGCGCGCCGCCGGTCATGGCGACCTGCACCTGCGCACCGGCGTCGCGCAGGCGACGGACCAGTTCGAGCGATTTGTAAGCGGCAATGCCTCCGCCGACGCACAGCAGCAAGCGCTGTCCGTCCAAGGGGCGGGCCTGAGTGGAGCCGATCACGTCGGAGTCGTCCTACGGTTACAAGGACAACTAGATTAGCCGATGCCCCCGTCCGGTCTGATAGGCGTGAGCGATGAGCACCGGCAATCTCGCCATATGCACATTCACGACTGGCCCACCCACGAACGCCCGCGCGAGAAACTTCTGGCGCGCGGGGCCCCTGCCCTGTCCGATGCCGAGCTGTTGGCGATCTTTGTCGGCTCCGGCCTGCGCGGCCAGGACGCCGTCCAGACCGGGCGCGACCTGCTGCTTCGCCACGGCCCGCTGCGCGTACTGCTGGATCGCACGGCACCCGCCCTGGCGCGCCTGCCCGGCCTGGGTCCGGCCTCGGCCTGCAAGCTCAGTGCGGCGCTGGAGCTGTCGCACCGCCACCTGCTGAGCGCACTGGAACGCGGCGACGCGCTCAGCGACCCGCCCAGCGTCGGCCGTTACTTTTCGCAACGGCTGCGTGCCCGCTCCTACGAAGTGTTCGCGGCGCTGTACCTGGATACCCGCCATCACGCCATCGCCTTCGAGGAACTGTTCACCGGCACCATCGACGGGGCCGACATCCATCCACGCGAAGTGGTGCGGCGGGCGCTACTGCACAATGCCGCGGCGGTGATCGTCGGGCACAACCATCCGTCTGGCAATCGGGAACCGTCCGAGGCCGACCACGCGGTCACCCGGCGTCTGCTGGATGCCTTGGAGCTGGTGGATATCCGCCTGCTGGACCACTTCGTGATCGGCGACGGGCGTCCGGTCTCGCTGGCCGAGCGCGGCTGGCTGGGATGACACGGTGGCGGTGACCTGAACCATCGGCCCGACCGCGGGGCGCGCGGTCGGGTAAAATCGGTGGTTTCGTTCCAAGCAGATCCCACGTGAAAGCCCAACTCCGCGCATTGATCGGCCAAGGCATTGAAGCCTTGCGCGCCAACGGCACCCTGCCTGCCGACACCCTGCCGCCGGATTTCGTGGTCGAGCGACCCAAGACGCGCGAGCACGGCGACTTTGCCACCAATGCCGCGATGCTGCTGGCCAAGCCGGCGCGCAGCAATCCGCGCGCGCTGGCCCAGGCGCTGGTCGCCGCATTGCCGGCCAGCGACGACGTGGCCAAGGTGGAGATCGCCGGTCCGGGCTTCATCAACTTCCATCTCGCCCCCACCGCCTACCAACGCGAAGTGGCGCATGTGCTCAAGCAGGGCCACGACTACGGTCGCGGGCTGGCCGGCAATGGCCGCTCGGTGGGCGTGGAATACGTCTCGGCCAACCCGACCGGCCCGCTGCACGTCGGCCACGGCCGCGCAGCGGCGATCGGCGACAGCCTGGCGCGCGTGCTCGATGCCAACGGCTGGAACGTCAAGCGCGAGTTCTACTACAACGATGCTGGCGTGCAGATCGAGAACCTGGCCTTGTCGGTGCAGGCGCGCGCGCAAGGGCTCATCCCCGACAGCGACGGCTGGCCGGAGAATGGCTATCGCGGCGATTACATCGCCGATGTGGCCAACGCCTACCTGGCCGGCGACACCGTCGACCTGGAAGGCCATCTGGTCACCGGAGGCAAGGACCCTGCCGATTTCGACGCGATCCGTCGCTTTGCCGTGGCCTATCTGCGCAACGAGCAGAACCACGACCTGGCCGCGTTCCGCGTCGATTTCGATATCTATTTCCTCGAAAGCTCGCTGTACAAGGACGGCAAGGTCGAAGAGGCGGTGCAGAAGCTGATCGCCTCCGGCCATACCTACGAGGAAGGCGGCGCGTTGTGGTTGAAGTCCACCGAGTTCGGCGACGACAAGGACCGGGTGATGCGCAAGTCCGACGGCACCTACACCTACTTCGTGCCGGACGTGGCCTATCACCTGACCAAGTGGCAGCGCGGCTACGAGCGCGCGATCACCGAACTGGGGGCCGATCACCACGGCTCGCTGACGCGCGTGCGCGCCGGCCTGCAGGCGCTGGAACTGGGCATCCCGCAAGGCTGGCCGGAGTACGTGCTGCACCAGATGGTCACGGTGATGCGCGGCGGCGAGGAAGTGAAACTGTCCAAGCGTGCCGGCAGCTACGTCACCCTGCGCGATCTGATCGAAGAAACCAGCGCCGATGCGGTGCGCTGGTTCCTGATCGCGCGCAAGCCCGACTCGCAGCTCACCTTCGACATCGACCTGGCGCGTCAGCAGAGCAACGACAACCCGGTGTTCTACGTGCAGTACGCGCATGCCCGCGTCTGCAGCGTGCTGCGGCAGGCGCAGGAGAAGGGCTACAAGTACGAGCAGGCGCATGGACTGGCCGAGCTGGCGCGCCTGGACGACGAGCACTCGCTCAACGTCATGGTCGAGCTGTCGCGCTATGCGGAGGTGGTGGAAATCGCCGGGCAGACGCTGGAGCCGTACCAGATCGCGCAATACCTGCGTGAATTGGCGCACGCCTTCCACACGTGGTATCACAACACCAAACTGCTGGTGGACGATGCCGCAGAGCGCGACGCCAAGCTCACCCTCGCCGTCGCCACGCAGCAGGTACTCGCCAACGGCCTGGAACTGCTTGGCGTCAGCGCCCCAGAAAAGATGTAAGCCGGGCCGCATGGCCCGCAACGACGTGATTCGGAGAAGTGGTAGATGGCAGCACGACGCGGTAAGAGTCAGGCGCGACGCAATACCAGCAATGGCACCCCCGGTTGGGTGTGGTTGGTGGCGGGCGCTGCGATTGCGGCAGTGATCTTTCTGGCCGCGCCCAACCTGTTCAAGAAGGACGGCGACGGCTTCCTGCGCGTAGGCCCGCGCGCCAACCCCGACGCGCAGCCCGAACCGGTGGCCGATGCCGACGTGGATACGCCGGCCGAGCTCCCCAAGCCCAGCGCGCAACCGCCCAAACCGCAAGCCAAGCCCGGCGATGCGCAAACCCAGTACGACTTCTATACCTTGCTGCCGGGCAAGGAAGTGCAGATGTCCGATGCCGAACTGGCGGCCAGTGCGCGCGCCGAAGAAGCCGCACGTGCGCGCGCAGCGCTGGAAGGCAAGCCGGTCGCGCCTGCGCCGGCTGCGAGCGTGGCGGCAGCCACGCCGGCGGCCAGCGTGCCGGTTCCGTTGAACGAAACTGCAGCCAGCGCGCCGAAGCCGTTGGCGGAGGCCGCCCCAACGCGTCCGGCCGCCACGCCGGCGCCGGCCAGCACTGCGGCGCTCACCACGCCAGCTGCAACGGCTGCGCCGAAGCCGACTGCGGCAGCAGCAGCTGCCACGCCGGCATCCCCCGCCGCAGTGACGGACAACACCCGCTACATCCTGCAGGCCGGCTCGTTCGGCGCCTCCGGGGATGCCGAATCGACCAAGGCCAAGCTGGCGATGATGGGCCTGGCCGCACGCGTCGAATCGGCCGACATCAGCGGCAAAACCGTTTACCGCGTGCGCATGGGGCCGTACGGCAGCGCCGGCGAACTGGCCGAAGCCAAGCAGAAACTGACCGGTAGCGGCTTGCCCGCCATTGCGATCAAGGCGCAGTAGCCGCCGTGCTGCAGCGCGCCGCCGGCCTGTGGTTGTGGTGGGGACTGATCGGCGCGGCGCACGCCACCGAGCAGATTCCCGACCGCATCCGGATCGACGGGCAGGACGCGGCACTGCTGGCCGAGCCATTGGCGCCGGTGCTGGACGACCAGGCCACCTGGCAACGTTTCGTAGCGCATGCGCGGCAGGCGCTGGGCAGTTGCAGTGCAAACTGGCGTGGCTATCGGGCCGATTGGCGCGTGGAGCAGGCGCAGGTATTGCTGGATCGCGTCGTCATCGGCGCCTGCGACACCGCGCCGCCGGCATTGCCCCTCGAGGTGCTGTTTCCCGGACGGACCGCCCCGGTGGCCGCGGACTGGATCGATGGCGAGCTGGTGATCGCCCTGCCAACCGCCGCGAGCACCGGCGACACCGCACCCGGCGCCGCAGAAGCACCGTATTTGCTCCTGCAGGTGCGACACGGCCGCGTAGTGACGCGCGAGCCGCTCAGTGAGGCAGGGTTGCGCGCGCTTCGCGCCCAGGCCAACACACCTGGTCCTGCCACCACACCCTGACCCCTTCGCCTCATCCCCTTGTTCGCAGGAGTTATCCCCATGTCCAAGACTGTTCTGATCACCGGTGCCACTTCCGGATTTGGCAGCGCTGCCGTGCGCCGTTTTGCCGCCGCCGGCTGGAAAGTCATCGCCACCGGTCGCCGCGCCGAGCGCCTGGATGCCTTGGCTGCCGAACTGCCCGCCGGTCAGGTGCATACCGCCGCCTTCGACATGCGCGATGCGCAGGCCTTGTCGGCAGCGATCGACGCGCTGCCGGCCGACTTCACCGGCATCGATGTGCTGGTTAACAACGCCGGGTTGGCGCTGGGCACCGCGCCCGCGCAGCAGGCCGACCTGACCCAGTGGCAGCAGATGATCGACACCAACGTGACCGCACTGGTGACGCTGACGCACCGGCTGCTGCCCACACTGATCGAGCGCCGTGGCGCCATCATCAACATCGCCTCGGTCGCGGCGACCTACCCCTACACCGGCGGCAACGTGTACGGCGGCACTAAGGCGTTCGTGCAGCAGTTTTCGCTGGGCCTGCGCGCGGACCTGCACGGCACCGGCGTGCGCGTGACCTCGATCGAACCGGGCATGGCCGAAACCGAATTCACCCTGGTGCGCACCGGCGGCAACCAGGCCGCCTCGGACACGCTGTACCGCGGCGCCACCCCGATGACCGCCGAGGACATCGCCGAGCAGATCTACTACGTCGCCAGCCTGCCAGCGCATCTGAACATCAATCGGCTGGAAATCATGCCGGTCACGCAGTCGTTTGCCGGTTTCCAGGTGGCGCGCGACGCGCAGTGACGAGGGCCTGCAACGCCAGTGCCTCGGTCGCGCCGCGATCCGATGGTGTGGCGGCCGGCGCGTGAGCAGATCGCGCCGCATCCAAGCTGGGTGCGGCGCTGCAACCGGCGCACCGCCAGGGATGACGACAACGCCGCGCATTGCGCGGCGTTTTGCTCCGCCTGGTCAGCCGCGATCGGCGGCAGCCAACGGCTGCGCGCCTGGCCGTAGCATCTTGTCGCGCAGTTGCAGGAACGGGCGCTCCACCGCGTAGTGCAACAGCGCGCCGCCCAGCACCGCCACCAGCCCATACACCGCAAATGCCAGCACGCCCCGCCCCTCCAGCGCCGGCCCGAACCAGCCCTGGGTGAGATGGAAGACGGCCTTGTGGGTCAGATACAGGCTGTAGGAGATGGCCGCCAGCCATGCCGCGCCCGGCACGCGCAAGCCGCCAAACACACCGCTGCTGGCGGTGCCGGCCAGAACCAACAAGGCCAGCCCCAGCGACAGCACCGGCCAGCCCACCGCATTGCCGAGCAGGCCGGTGCGCTCGCGGAACAGCCACAGTGCCAGTGCCAGAATCGCCACGCCGGCACACAGGATGGCGTTGCCGTGCTGCTGCAGCCGTTGCCACGTCATGGGGCGAAACACCTTCAGCACCGCCAGCACGACACCGGCCAGCAGACCGTCCAGACGATTCCAGGTCGGGTAATAGATGTCTTCGATGAACCAGTTGCGCTGCAGACCGACGCCAGCGCTGTCCAGGGCAGTGTTGTGCCACCAGATGCCGGCACGCAGCGCGGTGCCGGCAACCACGACCAGCACGCAGAGCACGCCAAAGCGTGTGGCCGAGGGCCGACGCAGCAGCAGCGTCGCCAGCAACGGAAATACCAGATAGAAATGTTCTTCCACGCACAGCGACCAGGCGTGCGAGAACGCGGCATCGCGGCCGTAATCGACGAACAGGTTCAGGGTGAAGGTGACGAACATCCACCACGGTGCCAGCCCGGGCGACTCGCGAAAGTCCGGCCACGCCATGTAGATCGCCAGCACCACTAAGAACGCCGGCAGGATGCGAAACGCCCTGCGCAGATAGAACTGCTTGAAGTCCACGCGCTGCCCGCGCGCCAGCGGCTTCAGCACCTGCGTGCCGATCAGAAAACCGCTTAGCACGAAGAACAGGTCCACGCCCATCCATCCGTAGCGCGACAACCACGCCCAGTTCGGCCCCAGACCGCCGACCACGAAGGAATGGAACAACATCACCCAGACAATGGCGATGCCACGCAGTAGATCGAGAGCGGGATAGCGCATACGGACGATGCAAGACCGAGGGAGCCCGATTGTGCAGCATCCGCCGAGGCGGCGACGCCGGTACCGGCGTCGGCCAAGGTGTCCGGCTGCAACCCGACCCGTGCGAGCCGGCGGGGCGACCCAGGCAATGCGCCCAGAACGGCTGGTCGTCGCCGAACGCCAACACCACCGACGGAATCCCCGCAGCCAGCACCGCACCGGTGGTGCCGACGCCGCCGTGATGCATTGCCACCGATATCTGCGGGAACAGCCAATCGTGCGGTGCCTGCTGCAGCTGGAAGAAGCGCTCGGCACGTCTATCCCGGCCGATGCCAGCCCGCCCCAGCGCGTTGGCCAGCCTGACCGGCCCGACGCGTCGCCGCCAGCATCAGCGCGGCACACTGCAGCATGCCGCGCAGCAGCGTGGCCGGCTCCGGCAGGGCTGCGGCGGTGTCGTTCCAGGTCTGCAACAGGCGTCGGCGTTCTGCGTTGCCGGTCCCGTCTATCTGACGCAGCGCGGACCGGCGAGCACCGCATCGGCCAGATGGTCAGACGGCAGCTGTGTTCGGCTGGCCCGTCGCGGCAAGCTGGCGCCGTAGTCCTTCGCGAACGCACCCAGACGCACTGCCCGCTGCAGCGAGAACAGCGTCGTACATGCCGATGCGTCGTCGCACGCCGCCGCTGGGGCAACACGTTGCCAGCCTCGGCCAAGGCGTGCAGAAGTCATGGTATCCGGCAATGGCACCGGGGTCGCTCCGGAGGCACGCCACATCCGGCCGCACAGCTGTGCCGTGGGCCGTCTCTTCAATGCATTGCGTGCAGAGGGGAAACACAACGGCGCGCCACGGCATCGGCCGCAGCGCGCAGTGCCTCAGCCCAACGGTTCGTCGGACAGGTAGGTGTAACCGGTCAACCCTGCTTCCAGTGCGTCGCTCAATTCCTGTGCGCGCTCGGGCGATAGCTGCGCGGCGGCGATGCGCTCGGCATAGGTCGCACGTAGCGTGTCCAGCTGATAGCCCACGTAGTCCAGCATCACATCGGTGGTATCGCCGCGGCGCTGCTGCGCGATGCGGTAGCCGTCGCCGTCCACGGCCACTTCCACCGCATCGGTATCGCCGAACAGGTTATGGATATCGCCCAGGATTTCCTGGTAGGCACCGACCAGGAAGAAGCCGATGCGATAGCTCTGCCCCGGATTCAACGCATGCAGCGGCATCGAGCTGTCCAGGCTTTCGTTCTCGACGTAGGTCTTGACCATGCCGTCGGAGTCGCAGGTCATGTCGGCGATGATGCCGCGCCGCTGCGGCGCTTCGTTCAAGCGCTCGATCGGCACGATCGGGAACACCTGATCGATCGCCCACACATCCGGAATCGACTCGAACACGCTGAAATTGACGAAATACTTGTCCACCAGCCGCTCGTTGAGCTCGTCCAGCACCGGGCGATGGCTCTTTTCGTCGAAGCTCAGGCGTGCACGTACGCCGTGGGCGATCGCATAGAACAGGTCGTCGATACGTGCGCGGTGGGTCAGGTCGATCTGGCCCAATGCGTAGGCACTCAGGCCTTCGGCATGGAAGTGCTGCGCCTCCTGAAACAGTTCCACCGCCGGGCGCACATCGAGCTCGTCATGGATCTCGCGCAGGTGGCGGATCGCTGCCGGCTCGTCATCGTGCGTGTCCGGTACGCGGCCTTCCGGCGCCTGCTCCACTTCGGACACGTTGGCGATCAACACCGCGTGGTGGGCGGTCATCGCGCGGCCGCATTCGGTGACGATGCGCGGCGGAGCCAGGCCGTGCTCTTCACAGGCGCTGGCCAGGGGCTGCACGATGTTGCTGGCGTAGGAATGCAGGCCGTAGTTGATCGAGCAATAGCTGCGCGAGCGCGTGCCTTCGTAATCGATGCCCAGACCGCCGCCGACATCCACGTGGCTGATCCGCGCGCCCAGCCGCGACAGCTCCACGAAGTAGCGCGTGGCCTCGCGCATGCCGTTGGCGATGTCGCGCACATTGGAGATCTGCGAACCCATATGGAAGTGCAGCAGGTTCAGGCTGTCGGCGTACTCGGTATCGCGCAGCGTCTTCCACAGGTCCAGCACCTGGCGCGGCGACAGCCCGAACTTGGCCTTGTCGCCACCGCTGTTCTGCCACTTGCCCGCGCCAAGCGAAGCCAGGCGCATGCGCACGCCCAGACCCGGCTTGACGTCCAGTGCGCGCGCCTCTTCCAGCACCAGCTTCAGCTCGGAGGGCTTTTCGATGACGATGAAGGTCTGCAGGCCGAGCTTGCGGCCGATCAGCGCCAGGCGGATGTATTCGCGGTCCTTATAGCCGTTGCAGACGATCAGCCCACCCGGGCGCGACAGCGCCAGCACCGCCATCAGCTCCGGCTTGCTGCCCGCTTCCAGGCCGAAGCCCTCACCATGGTGCGACGCCAGGGTGCCGGCCACGCCCCGATGCTGGTTGACCTTGATCGGGTACACGGCCGTATAGCCGCCGGCGTAATCCCATTCGGACTGCGCCTGCGCGAACGCCGCCTGCAACTTGCCAAGGCGCTGGCCCAGGATGTCCGGGAAACGCACCAGCAGCGGCAGCTTGGCGCCGGCCGCGCGCGCGGCGTCCACCACCTCGGGCAACGACACCGACGGACCGTCGCTGGTCGGTGTGACCACCACATGTCCGGCGTCGTTCACATCGAAATACCCGTCGGCCCAATGCGGGATCGAATAGGTCTTGCGGGCTTGGTCGAGGGACCAATCGCTCATTTCGCTGACTCGGCTGGGACAAAAAGGGCGTGAAGTGTAACGCCTGGCACGCGCAGGGTCCGTTACAATCCGCGCCGACTTCACGCCCCTCTCCCGGTTGGAGCGGGGTTGGCGAGGGTTCGGCATAACCGCCAGCAGCTTGTCTGTGCGCGGCTGCGCCCGACCCTCATCCGGCGCTTTGCGCCACCTTTTCCCGGTGGGAGAAGGAACAGCCCCATCTTTCAGGACTTTGCATGAGCGCCAACGACAACTGGTACATCGAACACTTCCAGCCCACCGGCTCGGCGATCGGCTTCCGCATCAGCGGCAAGCTGGACGAGGTGCAGTCCCCGTTCCAGAAGATCGAGATCTACCAGACCACCGACTGGGGCAAGCTGATGCTGATCGACGGCGCGGTGATGCTGACCAGCCGCGACAATTTCTTCTATCACGAGATGATCAGCCACCCGGCGCTGTTCACCCATCCCGCGCCCAAGCGCGTGGTGATCATCGGCGGCGGCGACTGCGGCACCCTGCGCGAGGTGCTCAAGCACCCGGGCGTGGAAAGCGCCACCCAGTGCGACATCGACGAGCAGGTCACCCGCATGTCGGAGAAGTACTTCCCCGAGCTGTGCGATTCCAACCACGATACGCGTGCCGAGTTGCTGTTCGACGACGGCGTGGCCTACATGGCCAACTGCCCGGCCGGCAGCGTGGATATCGTGATCGTCGACTCCACCGACCCGGTCGGCCCGGCCGAAGGCCTGTTCAACAAGGCATTCTACGAGAGCTGCTTCAAGGCATTGAAGGACGACGGCATCCTGGTGCAGCAGTCCGAGTCGCCGCTGGCGCTGCTGGAACTGATCAAGGAAATGCGCACCGAAATGGGCAAGGCCGGTTTCCAGTCGTTCAAGACCCTGCCCTTCCCGCAGCCGTGCTACCCCACCGGCTGGTGGAGCGTGACCATGGCCAGCAAGCAGGCCAACGCCGAGTTCGCCTTCCGCCAGGACGCCGCACAGGCCAAGGGCTTCGAGACGCTGTACTACACCGCGCACCTGCACACCGGCGTGCTGGTCGCGCCGCCGTTCGTGGCCAAGGCGCTGGGCGAGTAAGACTGCCAGCGGCACAAGGTGAACGGTCGCCAGATGGACATGACAGGCGCGGAGCAGCCGCCATGTCCATGCGGCAAGCGGCGCCGCGCAGCGACTGCGCCGGCCCGACGACGATCACGTGCCGGTCTTAAATGCCGTAGCCTGGCACCCCACGACCGGCGTAGCGGTCTGCGCGCATGCTGCGGCAAGCGCAGAGCACCGCAGACCGCCGCTTGAAGCGACTTCCCGATCCACTGCGTGCACCGCTTGGCACGGCCGGTGCTCGGAATCGGCATGCACGACGCCGTACGCTCCGGTTCTAGGCGCACCGTCCGCACGGCTTACGACTGCTCGCTACGTCTTGTCAGGCATTCTTGGGCCGTGCAATCCCCGCCAGCTGACGGCTACCTGCTGAATCTGTCAGCAGCCTTACAGCCGTGCCAACACCTCGGCTTTTTTGGCGTCGAATTCTTCCTGCGTGACCAAACCCGCATCCAATAGCTGCTTGAGCTTGCTCAGCACCTGCATCGGATCATCGGTGACGGCCACCGCGATCGGCGGAGCCGAAGGCACCGCACCCTGCGCTGCAGGAGCGTGCACCACCACACCGCCGGCCGACGCGCGCAACTTGTCGAATTCCAGCTGCTGGCGTTTTTCGTAGGCCGATTCTTCCACCTGCTGCGCATAGGCATACACGCGCCGCGCCTGCTTTTTTGGAAGGCTATCGATGGATGCGTACGCGCCCTGCGTGGTGCGGCACATGATGGTGGCCCCGAGCATCTGTTCGCTCATGTGCACATCGAGCACCTCGCGCCAGGGGAAATCGCGAAACGTCATGCCGAACAGTTTCGGGTAGACCACAATGAACCTGCGGTTGGTCAGCACCACCGCGTCAGGTGACAGGTTCATCACCATCTTCTTCTGCACGGCGATGTACTCGACCTGCTCGTCGCGAGTCAGCAACTCGGTGACCTTGGGCAGGATCCTGCCCACTGCCGTTGGGTCCTGCTCGTCCGTCAAAAACTGCGCCAATGCGTCCATCTGCCCTCGCCAACGGCTGAGTCAATGCGTTGACCGTGACACTACAACAACCCGCATGGATACCCGTGCAACGCCAATGACCGTATGCGGCGCGGCTACAAGGTGCGGCCTCAAACAGAATTGCCGTCTGCCAAGTCGCTGTTGAACTACATCTGGAGCAGAAGGGCGCACGCTGCCGCCCGCCGTTCCTGGATCGTTCGCTTACATTAGAAGCGGACTTCGAGTGCCGCGTTCAGTGCTTCGGCACGATTGATGGTGGTGTCTTCGGCGTAGTCATAGTAATCGTTGGCGTAAATGTAGTTGGTGTACATCGCGCTCACACTCGCGTGCTTGCCGATATCGACGCCCAGGCCGAGGCTCGCGTAGCCACCGTAGATTTCATCACTCATTTCTGCGACCTCCGCATACCATGAGCCAATACGCACCACAGCAAACAGTGGAGTGTCACCAAAGTTGAAGCGGGCCGTACCGCCGATGCCGCCAAACTTCACTGCTGGAATAAAGACATCGTCGGTCGAGTCTCCGCGGTCCAGGCGCCCAACCGATCCCTCGAGCCCGATCAACGTCACCGAGCCGGCACGCCAGCGATAGCCGGCACTGAGGCCAAGCATGTCCTGCTTGTAGCCACTGAACACCTCGCCCCTACCACGCTGCACGCTGATAAACGCGCCGCTGTCGATACGCGATTGCTCGGTCCGCGCAGTGCCCGTTGCTGGTACTGGCGCTGCTGCGTACGCCGGCGCAGGCGGCGCATCTACCGCAGGCGTCTGCGCCGTGACGGTGGCAAATCCGCCGGTCTGGTCGACCACACCTGCACTTCCGCTTCCACCGACGTCGGTCGGCGCGCCGCCGGCTTGCGACGGACGCGACTGCGGCGCTGCCGGCGCAGGGGCCTCCTGCGTACCGGCCTGCGGCTGCTTTTGCTGCTGCCGGTAGCTGTCCCAGCCGCGCGACAGCGATTGCGCTGAAGCCTGTGCCGTGACGCCAAGCGCCGTGCAGGCCAATAGCAGTGTTGCAGTCCTTTTCATCATATTCCCCATGAGTGGTCCCCCATCGTTCCCGCATCCGTGCGCGCACGGGCGAACCCGACGGCGTCTGGAAGTGGCGCACTTGCTGTCATCTCTCCGGGGGCGTCCCCGCATCACTGCAATGCCCAAGGCACCGGCCGTGCACACCGGCGTGGATGTGCGCGACGCGCGCGTGATGCAGCCCCCTGACCGCAGCGCGCACAGTGTCTGGAGTCTCATTGCCTGTCAAGAAGCGGCGACACGCATGTCCAACCGCACTCTGCCGGGGTGAGCTTCGACATGTTCCGCCACTACCGATCCGCCGCGAGCCGATCGCCAGCTCCCATTGCGATCGAGCGAGATCGCACCGCGGCCGTGGTGCCGCGTGTGGCCGCCCAGTGCATCGGCAGAGCGCTCCCGCATGCCGTCCGATCCGGTGATTTTGCAAAATCCGAGTGCTTCAACCGCTCGAATAGCAAGGCTGTTCCATGTCCGGAACATTTCATTTGTTAAACAAATGTAATTTCAGTACTCGCAAGTTCTAAAATCCGCCGGACCGATCCCTCGCGATCATCGTGAACCCTGCCAGACGCGTGAGTCCTCCGCGCCGCCAAGGTCCGGAGACTTGCCATGCATTACCAGCCGCTGGACACTTCCAGCCTGCAAATCGTCACGCCCGTGCTGCTCAAGCAGGGCACCCGGTTGCTCGAGCCAAACGTCTATCGCGCGCATCTGGATGGGCAACTGGCGGTGGTCAAGGACTACAGCCGCTACCGCCGTACGCTGCTGGCGCCGATCGCGCGGCTGATGGTGCGGCACGAGGCCAAGATGCTGGCCCGACTGCACGGCTGGCGGCATGCGCCGGCCCTGCTCGGCACGCTGGGCGGGCTGGCGCTGGGCATGGAGTTCATTCCGGGCGACACCCTCAGCGCCAGCGCGGTGGTCGGCCAGGAGGTGTTCCAGCAGCTGCAGCAGGCGCTGCGCCGCCTGCACGCCGTCGGCATCACCCACAACGATCTGCACGGCACCAATGTGGTGATCAGTGCCGGCGTGCCGGTATTGATCGACTTCACCTCGGCCTGGCGCTTCCCGCGCTGGTTGCGGCGCGGCCTGCTGGCGCGTCAACTGCAGCGCAGCGACGTGGCCAATTTCCAGAAGATGCGCCAGCGTCTGGCCGGGATCGCGCCGACCGCCGACGAGGCCGCACGCAGCGCCGAGCCGCGCTGGGTACGCACCATCCGCGGCGGCTGGAAGCGGCTGTATCGGCACCTGAAGCGCGATGCGCAGCCAACCAGTGCCGACTGAAACCCGCTGACCGGCAGGCCGCGGCCACCCGCCGCCAAGGCAGCGCGCGCCGGGCGCGATGCCTGGCCGGTGACGTGCAACCACGCCCTGCATCCAGCACCGGCACCAGCGCAACAACGCATATCGATCTGCGTCCCGCATGCTGATCCGGCGACGCGGGCCACGCCCACCGGGCTGCAAGCCTGCCCATCTCGATGCCACGCCAACGGTGCGCCGATCGCCCTGGCGAGCAGTCGCCAGGGTGCCGCGCAACGGCGCGGAGGAACAGCAGTGGACAGGGGTACGCGCCGATGCCGTGCACCGGCGGCGCCCTCCAGGCGGCTAACCCGTCGACCGGTCGCCGCCCCGGCTCCTCACTGCACGCCGGCCGCTTCGGCTGCCGCCGGCGCGCGGTAGGCGATCAGTTGCGGCGCGTCGGCGACGAAGCGGTCCAGCACGCCATCGGCGATCTTGACCGGGCCACCGAAGCGCGTGGCGCCGGGGATCGAGGGGATCGCTGCGGCGTCGGCAGCGATGCGCTTGGCATCGGCAAACGCAACTGCCGCCTGCGCGTCACCGCGATTGGCGGCATCCAGGCCGGCCGCGGTCTGTTGCAGCGCGCGGCCCCAGCCTTCCATCGCCTCCAGCCAGGGGCGCGATTGCTCCGCAAAGCCCTTGTCGGCCACGCCTGCGCGAATGCTCTGCGGCGCCGCCGCGAACACATCGGCCGTACGCGCCAGCTCGGCGATGGCCTGGCTACGCGCTGCCGCATCGCCCGACGCAATCGTCTCGCGCACCTGGTCGAGCACCGCCTTCAGCCGCGGCGCCTGTTCCTGCCACGGCTGGCTGCCGAAGGTCGGCGCCAGATGCTGGGTATCGAAGAAGGTCAGCAGCGCAGCGGTCAACTGCGCATCGCCACCGGCCAGGTCGCGTGCGGCCGCATGCCAGGTGCGCTGGGCGTCGTAGCCGGTGTCGTTCCATGCGAAGGCGGTCAGCCCCATCACCGCGACCCGGCTGGGCACTTCCTGATTCATCGGGTTGGAGACGATGCCGGACAATTCCGCCGACAGGCCGGCCTCGCGGCGCGCATACGGCGCCATCAGCAAGCGCCCGGCCGAGGTTTCGAAATCGTTGACCGGGTAGTTGTCCCACAGCAGCGTCTTGCGACCGAACGCCTTGGTCGCCGCACGTGCATCGGGAATGGAAATGGCCGGCGGCACCACGTCGGTGCCGGTCCACTGCACCACGATCTTCGGGTCCAGGTGTTTGCGCAGCGCTTGCTTGTACGGGCTTTCCTTGGCGTCGTAGTACTCGGTCGGCACCATGATCAGTTCCGAGGCTGCATCGTGGCGGGCGACCAGATCGGCCTGCACCAGGTTGAGCAGATGCGACTGCGCGATGCCAGCCGCCTGCGCACCGGAATCGCCGAAGGTGGCCTTGTCGCGCTCGCAGTTCCACTTGGTGTATTCGATATCGTCCAGCGCCACGTAGAAGCTGCGCACACCCAGCGCGCGGAAGGCATCGAACTTGCGCAGCAGCGCCTCGGCGTCGGCCGGATCGGAGAAGCACACAGTCGGCCCCGGCGAGATCGCATAGACGAAGTCGACATGGTTGCGCTTGGCGGTGGCCGCCAGCTTGCCCAGCGCCTTCAGCGTCGCGGCCGGATATGCGTCGCGCCAGCGGTCGCGCGCGTACGGGTCGTCCTTGGGGCTGTAGATGAAGGTATTGGCCTTGCTGCGGGCGAGAAACTCGATGTGCTTGCTGCGGTCGGCCATCGACCATGGCGCGCCGTAGAAGCCTTCGATGGTGCCGCGGATCGGCATCGCCGGATGATCCTGGATCGCCAGGGTCGGAATGGCCGGGCGCTCGACCAGCTGGCGCAGCGTCTGCGCCGCATGGAACAGCCCGTCGTTGTCATGACCGGCCAGCGTGATCAGGCTGCCGGTGCCGAGCGCCACGCTGGCGAGCGTATAGCCCTCCTTGTGGGTGTCCTGCACCGCCTTGCTGCGGCTCAGCGCATCGCGCACCACTGCCGCCTCGCCGGTGCCGAGCACGATGTGCGGCCGGTCGAGTGTTGCCGGCAGACGCGCCGCGGTGGCGATCTTGGCGACGCCGGCCGTACCGAGGATGCGGCGTACCAACGCGACCGACTCCGGATCTGCGCCCGGCGCCACCACCAGCACCACTGATTGCCCCAGCGTGACCGTGCCGCTCTCCAGCGTGATTGCGACCGGCGCGGGGAAGATCGCCGGCTGGGTGACCGGCTGCGCCAGTGCGGGGACTGTCGCCGCTGCCAGGCCCGCTGCCAGCCAGAGCGAGAGCGGGCGCAAGCCCGACTTCCTATCGCGTCGCTTCATCCCCTAACTCCGGTATTGAAATGGTATTAGGTGCTAGAGTAGGCAAGTCGTCCCGTGGGGACAAGCAGGACCGGTCTCGAAAGATTTTGAACCAAACCGCCAGCTAGGAGCTGGATCACGGGCATCACGTGGATGCCGACGCTGCCTCAGGTGGCGGATCCGATCTTCGGTATTGAAATGGTATGAGCGCGCTGCGTGGCGTGGCACCGCTCGGGTCCTGTAGCGGACCAGCTGCTCGGCTGAAGTTGAGCTCCGGCGCACCGTGTCGCAGACGCGTCGACAGCCAGATGCCGCCTGCCCACGAGTGGCGAGTGACCGACGATGCAACTGTGGACGCCATGGCGCCGCGTCGCGGCAATCTTCCGATGGCTTGTGCGATAGCTGCGACATCTCAGCAATCGGCCAATCGCCCAGGCACCAACGGCGCAATGTCGACCGAAGGCGCTGCCCGCTGACGCCTTACAGCGCGTCGCTGTCCAACTCGCCGGTACGGATCCGCACCACACTGCCCAGGTCGTAGACGAACACCTTGCCGTCGCCGATCTTTCCGGTCCCGGCCGCGGTCACGATGGCTTCGACCACGCGCTCGGCCTGGTCGTCGGTCACCGCCACTTCGATCTTCACCTTGGGCAGGAAATCGACCACGTATTCGGCACCGCGATACAGCTCGGTATGCCCCTTCTGGCGCCCGAAGCCCTTGACCTCGGTCACCGTGATGCCAGCCACCCCGCAGCCGGCGAGCGCTTCGCGCACATCGTCGAGCTTGAACGGTTTGACGATGGCCATGATCATTTTCATCGGTGCAGATCCAGCGGCATGACAGGGCGCGCAGCATACCGTGGACGGCCGTAACACTCACCCCGCAGCGTACGGCCGTCGCCGCGGCCGACAGCCGAATGGGACTATCCTTACCGCTTGCCGACTGCCTTGCCGATGTCCCGCGTGTCCCGGCCTGCATTAGGCTCCCTACGGACCTGCGGAGAACACCCATGATCGATTTCAACCAGCTCGACGACCTCGCCCGCCGCCTCAGCGACCTGGTGCCGCCGGGCCTGCGCCAATCGCGCGAAGAATTGCAAAGCACCTTCAAGGGCGCGCTGCAGGCCGGCCTGGGCAAGCTGGACCTGGTCACCCGCGAAGAGTTCGACGTGCAGCGCGCGGTGCTGCTGCGCACGCGCGCAAAACTCGACGCGCTGGAACAGGCCGTGGCCGCGCTGGAAGCCCGCGCGCCCGCGACGCCGCCCGCAGCGCCACCTGTCACTCCCTGATCAGGGCCTTCCACCATGAGTCTGGCGCTGGTGCACAGCCGTGCCCGCGTGGGGGTGCATGCGCCTGAGGTTCGGGTGGAAGTGCATCTCTCCGGCGGGCTTCCCTCCACCCAGATCGTGGGCCTGCCCGAGGCCGCGGTGCGCGAATCGCGCGAACGCGTCCGTGCGGCGCTGTTGTGCGCGCAATTCGAATTTCCTGCCCGCCGCATCACCATCAACCTGGCCCCGGCCGATCTACCCAAGGAAGGCGGCCGCTTCGACCTGCCGATCGCCCTCGGCATCCTGGCCGCCAGCGGGCAGATCGATCGCCAAACCCTGGCCGATTACGAATTTCTCGGCGAGCTCGCACTGACCGGCGAGTTGCGCGGCGTCGATGGCGTGTTGCCGGCCGCCCTGGCTGCCGCGCAAGCCGGGCGACGGCTGATCGTACCGCTGGCCAATGGCGCCGAAGCGGCCATCGCCGGACACGTCGAAGCCTTCACCGCGCGTACGCTGCTGGAAGTCTGCGCCGCGCTCAACGGCAGCCAACGGGCGCCTGCTGCCGAAATGGCGATCCCGGCGCTCGGCGCGCGTGCGCTGCCGGACATGGCCGATGTCCGTGGCCAGCCGCACGCACGTCGCGCATTGGAGATCGCCGCCGCCGGTGCTCACCATTTGTTGTTGGTCGGCAGCCCGGGCTGCGGCAAGACCCTGCTCGCCTCGCGCCTGCCCGGCCTGTTGCCGGAATCCAGCGAAGCCGAGGCACTGGAAACCGCTGCCATTACCTCGGTCAGCGGCCGCGGGCTGGATCTGGCACGCTGGCGACAGCGGCCCTACCGAGCCCCGCATCACACCGCCAGTGCGGTCGCCTTGGTCGGTGGAGGTACGCATCCACGCCCAGGCGAGATCTCGCTGGCCCACAACGGCGTACTGTTCCTGGACGAGCTCCCAGAGTGGCAGCGGCAGACCCTGGAAGTGTTGCGCGAGCCCTTGGAGTCGGGCCTGGTGACGATCTCGCGCGCAGCGCGCAGCCTGGATTTCCCGGCACGTTTCCAGCTGGTTGCTGCCATGAACCCATGCCCGTGCGGATGGGCCGGCGATGGCAGCGGGCGTTGCCGCTGCAGCAGCGACAGCATCCGCCGCTATCGAAGCCGCATCTCCGGCCCATTGCTGGACCGGATCGATCTGCATGTCGAAGTACCGCGACTGCCCCCGCAAGCCTTGCGCAGCGGTGAAGTCGGCGAAAACAGCGTCAGCATGCGTACGCGCGTGGTCGCCGCGCGCCGACGGCAACTCGCGCGTGCCGGTGCACCCAATGCACAACTGGATCAGGCTCAGACCGATCACCACTGTCGCCTGCAGGGCGACGATCAGGTGCTGCTGGAACGCGCCATCGAACATCTGCAGCTGTCCGCGCGCTCGATGCATC
The DNA here is from genome assembly GCF_002940665.1 of Xanthomonas arboricola. Lineage (GTDB taxonomy): Bacteria > Pseudomonadota > Gammaproteobacteria > Xanthomonadales > Xanthomonadaceae > Xanthomonas > Xanthomonas arboricola_B. The sequence goes on along the minus strand of NZ_MIGY01000002.1, from coordinate 1,264,444 downwards.
GCATCCTGCGCGTGGCCCGCACCATTGCCGATCTCGACGACAGTGCAGCCATTGCCACCGGGCATCTGACCGAGGCCATCGGCTACCGCAAACTGGATCGTGCCATGGGTACGGCAAGCGCGGCATAGCAGCGCCTGATCCAAGCGCGTCGACGCGACGGCATTCGTCCGCCGTACAACGATGCCGCGCCGTTCCGTTAGGACGCTAAGGAGTTCGGGACACCGTGCGGTCACCCGCTTCATCCATCGCCCGGCTGTCCGCTACTGGCTCGGCGGCAAAACGCGTGCGCTTGCCGCTATCGGGCAGCACAGCATTTGCCGGTACGTCCACACGCTCTCTTCAGCGTCGCAACATCCATTTCATGGCGATGCACGTACAACGTCCGCCACACCACTGCGCAGAGGCCGCCATGAGCCGACTTCCCGACCTAGTCACCGTCCCGTCCCTGGACCTGAATCGCTATCTGGGCACCTGGTACGAAATCGCACGGCTGCCGATTCGCTTCGAAGATGCCGATTGCACCGATGTGTCGGCGCACTATTCGCTGCAGGACGATGGCACGGTGCGGGTACAGAACCGCTGCCTGGCCGCCGAGGGCGAGTTGAAAGAAGCAATCGGCGAGGCGCGCGCCATCGATGACAGCAACGCGCGACTGGAGGTCACCTTCCTGCCCGAAGGCCTGCGCTGGATTCCTTTCACCAAAGGCGATTACTGGGTGATGCGCATCGATGCGGACTACACCGCCGCGCTGGTCGGCGGCCCCGACCGCAAGTACCTGTGGCTGCTGGCAAGGCTGCCGCAGCTGGACGAAAACATCACCCAGGCCTATCTGGCGCATGCGCGCGAACAGGGCTTCGATCTGGCCCCGCTGATCCACACCCCGCACACCGGGCGACTGACGGAGCAGCCACTTCCCTGATTTTTGTGCCGAGCCGACGAGGCAGGCTGCACCACTCCGGCGAGAACCCGCACCTTCGACCAGCGAAGGTCTTGTATCTCCAGGGAACTGGTTGCAACGATCGATCAGCTGTAGAGCTAGACCAACGCTAGAGCGGCTGAGCTGTGGCTTGGTCGCAGTGCCCTTGCCGCCCGCCTACCGTCGCGGGACACGGCGCAACTACGTCATTGCAGGACCTTGTGCGGCATCCATGCCGCATAAGGTCCTGCAATGGTGGGCAGCCGACAACTTGCTGGTGCGGCGCCCTTACCGGTTGCCGGACCCTCGACGGCATGGATGCCGCCACGGAGCTTCCACGGACGATGCGCGGCGTGTCCCGCACGCGGTGAGAGCATCACGCCCTCGACGACCAACCCTGGCCTATCTGGTAATGGACGACTGGCGACCGGATTGCAGGCCGACTCAACCGTTGAGGGCGCCCAGATCCTTGGCCGCAGCCTGCGCGCCCTCCAGACTGTCGAAGGCGACCCCGGTGTCCCCGACCACATACTTGGTCAGCTCGCCATCGCGGGTGGTTTCCTGCATCTTGAAGATCGGCACTGCATCGGTGCCGCCGACGCGTTCTTTCTGCGTTGTCATGGTGATTCCTCCAGAGAGAGTGCCTTGCACGGAGCCGGGTGGCGCCGCGGCTCCCGCGTGGGAGCACAGACGGCCCGACCCTAGCGCGCCGCCTTGTGCGGGCGCGTGAATCCATTGACGAGGCCGATTGCCACGTCCCCGCCACTGTCATCTGCAGAAAATCACATCCGCTTCGCTCCCCGGACGCGCGCAACCCATGTGTCTGTCGTACATTCGCGACGTGCAACCTCACCCGTCCACCGTCACCGTCTCCACCGTCTTCGTGCGGCACCTCCGGATGCGGCGCAGGTGCGCCGTGCCGTTCATAGGGCGCTGCGCGCCAGCGCTGCGCTGCTCGGGCTGTTGTGCGTAAGCTCGCCTCCACGCAGATGCGGGTGGTGAGGTGAAGCGTCAACGCATCATCAGTGTGACCGTGTTGCTTGTGCTGCTATGCGCAGCACTTCCGATCAGCCTGTCCTACTACTTGGCATGGCGGCTGGCGCTGGACCGCGAGGAAAGCAAACTCGCGCAGCTCGCGGCACTGTCGATCCGGCGCACCGATACCGCCTTCGACGAGGCGCATGGCGCTCTATTGAGCATGGCCGCATCGCAGCTGCCGCCCTGCTCCCCATCGCATCTGGCGCAGATGCGCGCACTGGTGCTGGCCAGTCATTACATCGTCGAACTGGGATACATCCAGCAGGGCCGGTTGCGCTGCACCTCGTGGGGGCCATCGCCCGAGGCCGTTGCACACACCACTGCCGATTTCGTGGTCAAGCGCGGCATTGCCGTCACCACGCGGCTGCGCCCGCTGGCCAATCCGCAGCATCTGCTGATGGCCTTGCAGCTGCGGGACTACAACGTCCTGATCAATCCGAACACACTGACCGACATCAACCTGCCGCCCGGCCTGCAGTTGGCGATCGGCACGCCGGACGGGCAGATACTGAGCAGTACCGGCACCGCCGCCGAGCAGTTGCTGATCGCACCGCCGGCCGATGCATCCGGCACCGGCGCAGATGCCCAAGCACTGTCCGGCCGCGACCGCCGCGGCGACTGGGCCGCGGTCGTCACCGAGCCCATAGCGTATCTACGCGGGCCGCTGGCGGCCGCACGGCTGCAAGTGGTACCGGTCGGCACTGCGCTGGCCCTGCTGTTGGTCAGCCTGGTGATCTGGATATCGCGGCGGCGATTGTCGCCGCTGGCACGGCTTGAAATTGCAGTCCAGCGCAATGAGTTCGTCGTGCATTACCAGCCGATCATCGCACTCGACACCGGCGCCTGCGTCGGTGCCGAGGCGCTGGTGCGCTGGCAGCAACCCGATGGCGTGCTTATCCCGCCCGATGCCTTCATTCCGCTGGCCGAAGAAAGCGGCTTGATCCTGCCGATCACCGATCTGGTGGTGGCTGAAGTCATCCGCGACCTCGGCCCCACCCTGGCGACCGAACCCTCCCTGCACGTGGCTATCAATGTCTCCGCCGAAGACATCAAGAGCGGCCGTGTGCAAACCGTGCTTGCCCAGGCGCTGCACGGCACCAGCGTGGACAGCGGGCAGTTGTGGGTGGAAGCGACCGAACGCAGCCTGATGGACATCGAAGCGGCACGCGCCACCATCATCCACCTGCGCGGTGCCGGCCACACGGTGTCAATCGACGACTTCGGCACGGGCTATTCGAGCCTGCAGTACCTGCAGGGGTTGCCCCTGGATGCACTGAAGATCGACAAGTCCTTCGTGGACACCATCGGCACCCACTCGGCCACCAGCGCGGTGACCTCGCACATCATCGACATGGCCAAGACGCTGCAGTTGCGCACCATTGCCGAAGGCGTGGAACGACAGGAGCAGCTGGACTATCTGCGTGCACACGGCGTGGATCTGGCCCAGGGCTGGCTGTTCTCGCGCGCGCTGCCGGCTACCGGCTTCATCGCCTACCACGCGCTGATGCGCGGCGCCGCGCAATGACCAGCGCCAGTACGGCACCCTGCTGACCGGGGCTGTCAGAACGCGCAGTCGACCAACAGCCACGACGATCCGGGCACCGTAATAAACGTTGTGCGCGCACGGCATTCTCGAATCGCAGCGCAGGTGCTGATCTCACCCGCACGCAAGCTCAAATTGCCCGAAAGCGTGTTGCCCGAGCTGGCGCTACCGCTTTGAGTTCACCCCTGCCGCAAGCACCGATGCTGAGCACCCGGCAAGGCGCAATCTCGTGTGGCGATCCGGCAGGGACTGACTGCACCCCAAAAAAAGGCCGCCAATGGCGGCCCTTTCGATCAGGCGCTCTGCAGGGCGCCTTCGCGTTGGCGGCGTAACGGCTTGGGCCGGCTCGGGAACGCGTGCCGCACGATCCGCCACATCACCTGGCCGAACTGGCGCGGCAGCGAGCCGGTGTTGTAGTGCTGGCCGTAGCGCGCACAGACCTGCTTCACCTGGACCGCAATCTGCGCGTAGCGGTTGGCCGGCAGGTCCGGGTAGAAGTGATGCTCGATCTGGTGGCTCAGATTGCCCGACAGCACGTTCATCAGCTTGCCGCCGGTGAGGTTCGAGGAACCCCGCAGCTGACGCAGATACCAGTGGCCGCGCGACTCGTTGCGGATCGACTCCTTCGGGAACACTTCCGCATCGGCGGTGAAGTGGCCGCAGAAGATGATCACGAAGGTCCAGATGCTGCGCAGCACGTTGGCGGCCAGGTTGCCCAGCAGCACGGTCAGGAAGAAGGGGCCGGCCAGCAGCGGGAACACGATGTAGTCCTTGAGCATCTGGCGGCCCATCTTGCGGCCGACCGGCAGGAACGAGGCGCGCAATTCGGCCGCCTTCATCTTGCCGGCGAACCAGCGGCCCAGGCGCAGGTCCTGGATCGCCACGCCCCACTCGAACAGCAGCGCGAAGAACACCGCCACGAACGGCTGCAGCAGGTAGAACGGACGCCAGCGCTGCTCGGGGAAGATGCGCAGCAGGCCGTAGCCGATGTCGTCGTCCATGCCGCGCACGTTGGTGTAGGTGTGGTGCTTGAAGTTGTGCGTCTTGCGCCAGTTGTCGCCGGTGGCGACGATGTCCCACTCGTAGGTGTTGCCGTTGAGCTGCGGGTCGCCCATCCAGTCGTACTGGCCGTGCATGACATTGTGGCCCAGCTCCATGTTCTCCAGGATCTTGGACAGGGTCAGCAGCACCACGCCGGCGATCCACGCCGGGATCAGCACGCTGTGCACGAAGGCGCCCAGGAACAGCAGCGCGCGACCGGCCACGCCGGTCCAGCGCACCGCCGCCACGATGCGGCGGATGTAACGCGCGTCGGCGGCGCCGACCTGGGCCTGGACGCGGGCGCGGATGGCATCGAGTTCGTCGCCGAAGGACTGCAGTTCGGCAGCGGACAGGGCACGGTTGTGGACTCGGCTCATGAAGATTCCTTACAGATCCAGGATCAGGTCAGTGCTCGGGGCACTGATGCACAGGCGGACCTGTGCGGTGGGTTCGTTGCTGCGCTCACCGGTCAACAGGTGGCGTGTGGTCCCGGACTGGCGCGCGCAGGCGCAGCTGTTGCAGATGCCCATGCGGCAGCCGTGTTTCGGACGCAGGCCTTGCGCTTCCAGCCCTTCCAGCAGCGACTGGCCGCGCGGCAGGCTGAGCGTACGGCCGCTGCGTGACAGCTGGACCTGCACGTCACCGGCTTCGCCGTCTTCCAGCGTCGGCACGCTGAAGGCTTCGGCCTGGAACGCGGCCACGCGGCCCTGCAGGCGCGCACGCGCAGCCTGCACGAAACCGCCCGGGCCGCAGACCATGACGTGACGGGCGGAGAGATCGGCGATCTGCTCCAACGGATAGGTATCGATGCGTGCAGCCGGCGCGGTGCCTTCGCGTGTGGCCAGCAACCGTACGCGCAAGCGCGGATATGCGGCGGCCATTGCCTCGAATTCATCGACGAAGCAGGCTTCGTCGCGCTGGCGCACCCAGTACAGCAGGTCCACGTCCATCGGCATGCCGGCTTGCGCGGCGGCCTGCAGCAACGCGCGCATCGGGGTGATGCCCGAGCCGGCAGCCAGCAGCAACAGCGGCGTCGGGGCGGTCGGCAACAGCATGTCGCCGAAGGCCGGATCCAGCGACACCACCGTTCCGATCGGCGCAGCGCCGGCCAGGTAGAGGCTGACCAGCCCACCTTCGATCGCCTTGACGGTAATCGCCAGGCGGCCATCGGCCAGCACGGTCGGGCTGTAGCTGCGGAGCAGGCGGCGGCCTTCGATCTCCACGCCCAGGCTCACGTGCTGACCGGCCTGCAGGCCCCGCCAGTGGCCATTGGGCCGCAGCACCAGGGTCACCGCATTGCTGCTGGCCGCCGTACGCGCGACCAGGCGGGCCATCGGCCGTTCCAGCGTCCACAGGGGATTGAGCCGGGTCGCCCAGAAATCGAACAACTGCGGCGACACCAGCCGGCGCGCCAGACGTGTCGACAACGGTGACTTGGACTTGGGAGGAGATGCCAGGTTCATGGATCGCACTATACGCATGCATGCACAGCCGTGTATACAGTTGTATATCGACCAGAGGGGCTATGATTCAGGCCCACGCCCGGCTGCCGTCCCATGACCTCCATCGCACTGCCTTCCCACGACGCGCCGCCGTCACGCAAGCCGGCGATTTCACGCGAGGATCTGATCGCTGCGGCGCTGTCGCTGATCGGACCGCACCGCAGCCTGTCCACGCTGAGCCTGCGTGAAGTGGCACGCGAAGCCGGCATCGCGCCGAACAGCTTCTATCGCCAGTTCCGCGACATGGACGAGCTGGCGGTGGCCTTGATCGATCTGGCCGGGCGTTCGTTGCGTACCATCATCGGCCAGGCCCGCCAGCGCGCCACCTCCACCGACCGCAGCGTCATCCGCGTGTCGGTCGAAGCCTTCATGGAACAGCTGCGCGCCGACGACAAATTGCTGCACGTGCTGCTGCGCGAGGGGGCGGTGGGCTCGGATGCGTTCAAGCAGGCAGTGGAGCGCGAACTCAGCTATTTCGAAGACGAGCTGCGGGTGGACCTGATCCGTCTGGCCGCCGCCGACAACGCCAAGCTGCATGCACCGGCGCTGGTGTCCAAGGCGATCACCCGGCTGGTGTTTGCGATGGGCGCGGTGGCGATGGACTCGCCGCCGGAAAAAGACCCCGAGTTGATCGAGCAGATCTCGCAGATGCTGCGCATGATACTGACCGGCGCACGCACGTTGGGCACGCACGGCGGGTAACGATGGCTTGAGCTCGGAAGCGACCAGTCTGTTGCGCTTTCATCGGTGATGCTCGGTCGTTGCGCGATGCAGTCTTGCTGCCAGCGCAGGGATCAAGCCGCATGCAAGCACTGTGAGTGCGTCCATACCCTTGCAGCCGTTGTCCGTAGTGCCGTTCAAGAGCCTGGCGTTGTAGAAAACAATCTTGGCGTTACCGGCTGATGGGCTAGTAGCCACTCTCCACGGCGCCAGTGACGTAACGCCACTGGCCAATCCAGCGATCTGTCGTACGCCCTTGCTCGCGTGCGTCTTTGCACGCTGGCATCAGCAGCCTCATCTATGACGGCGCATGCACAGTTCAGTCTTGTCGCGACGACACTCACATCCAAGCACACGCGTTTCACTCCTGTCTGGCCAAGGTGGCGCCACGTTCGCGATCTGCTCGACAGACGCACCTACAGCTACCCCGGAGACGACATGAGCAACCACGACACCCCTCTCGACAAGCAGGAACGCAAGGCCGAAGCGCAGGATCTGAATCGTGACCCGATCTCCGGTGCACCTGGTTCGCATCCGGTGGGTGTGGGTGTAGGTGGTATCGCAGGCGGCGCTGCCGCGGGCGCACTGGCCGGCACCGTGTTCGGTCCGCTGGGCACCTTGATCGGTGCTGCCGTTGGCGTAGTGGCAGGCGCTGCAGCCGGCAAGGGCGTGGCCGAGCGGCTGGACCCGACCGTGGAGGCCGAATACTGGCGCCAGGAACATCACAACCGTCCTTACTACAAGCAAGGCACCGATTACGATCGCGATTACGCCACCGTCTACGGTTTTGGCCTGCAGGCGCGCGAAACGCGTCCGACCAGCACCTGGGAGGAAACCGAAGCGACCCTGGCCGGCGAGTGGCCACGCAATCGCGGCGAATCGCGGCTGGAGTGGGACGAGGCGCGACTCGCCGCCCGCGACGCCTGGGAGCGCGCTGATCGCACGCACAGCGTCTACCGCGAGGGCGATACGCACTATGAAGGCCGCTTCGACAGCGCGGACTATCGTGATGCCGAGTATTCCTACGACGACTATCGCCCCGCCTACCGTTATGGCATGCAGGCACGTCAGCTACATGCCGGCCGCCAATGGGACGACCATCTGGAGCGTGACCTGGGCGATGGCTGGGACCGTTTCAAGTCCAACTCACGTCTGAGCTGGGAAAAGGCCAAACATGCGGTACGCGAGGCGTTCGATTCCGAGCGTCACGACGAGACCGCGCGGCGCAACCCGACCGACCCGCGCGTCTAGAGCGCGATAGCCTGGCGCAAGCCACGCTGAGGCTTAAAAATAACGGGCCGATCGGCCCGTTATTTTTTGTCGAAAGCAGCGCCAGACACACTGCGGCGCAGTGTGCGCACGACTCAGCTGGAGCTGTTTTCCACTGCACGGATATCGCCACGGAATTCGCGTGCATTCTGCCCCGGCGCCGACGTCATATCGCCCTGTTGCTGCTTGAGCATCTGCTTGCGCGCAGCCACCACTTCCTTGGCTAGGGCGATACGCCGACCCACCACCATCTCGGTCAGCCAGTCGATCAGCATGCGCGTGTACTCCTGCTGGTGCTCCTTGACGCTCAATGCGTGATCGGCACCGGCAATCACACGCGCACTCAGCGAACGCGCACTGACGAAGGCATCGGCGTAGTTGCGCAATACCGGATGCGGCACGATCACATCGTGTTGCGCCTCCACCAACAGCACATCGCCCCTGTAATCGGCACAGGCGGCCAGGGCGATGTTGTCGTCGGGGGTCAGTACGCGTTGCCGATAGTCCATCAGTTCCGGATCCGCGTTGAGGCTCACCTTGGGGCGATCCCAGTGCTCGTCCTTGTAGAGCGCGGGCGAACGCAACGCCAGCCATTCCACCGGACGTTCGCGCGTCAGCAATGCCGACAGGTAGCCGCCGTAACTGAGCCCGACCACCGCGATCGACTGCGGATCGACATACGGCAGGCCGGCAAGCTGATCGTAGGCGGCCTTGATGTCGTCCAGGTTCTGCGCGCGTGTCACGCTCCGGCGCATCGATGCGTAGCCTTCGTGACCGCGCAGATCGAAGGTCATGCAGATGCAGCCCAAGCCCACCGCTTCGCGCGCGCGCACCAGGCTGTGGTGTTGGTTGCCGCCCCAGCCGTGCACGAATAACACTGCCGGAATGCCGGTAGGCGTCAGCAAGGTACCGCTGAGTTCGTCCCGGTCGACCGGAATCTGGATGCTGGAAAGTTTGGCTTCCATTAGGTGGTGAATACCCTCCTGTATTTGAAGCGCGGACCCGGCCCGGCGCGCTCTGCACGGTAGTAGATCTGCGCATCCGCGGGCGGTTCGCCCTGATAGATCTCATGCGTGGATGCACGCACCCATTGCAGGTTGGCGTCATCCTGAAAGCTGGAGATCGCGGCGAGCTCGGCCGGTGTCGCGCCGCCAACGCGCCAGGATTGCTCCAGCACCCCGCAGACCGAACCGGCCTGCCCATCGCTGCCACTGACCACATCGTAATTGCGCCGCGAGATGTGTACTTCAGGATAGGCGGCGGTGATAAATCGATCGTATCTGCAGGCTTGCTCGATCACGCGCTGTTGCAGGGACGGCAATGCAGTCATGGCCAGTGCCTCGAGCGATCCGCGATACACATGCAGCGATGAGCCGCCGTAGACCTGTTCATCCTGCGCATTGCGCACGTTGCATTGCGTCCCGTAATAGGCGATCTGAATGCCGGCGACGCATAGCTCACCCACGCTGTGTGTCACGGGTCGCAGGATGTTGCGCTCCAGTACCGCGCCATGCGTCCCCAGGTAGTCCTCCGGCAGGCTGTCCAGCAGCTGTGCGAGTTGCGCTGCGCCGGCGATACGCCATTGACCATTGCCCCCAACGCCGGTCGGCAACTTGAGTCGCACGCCGCCATCGGGTAGCAGGATCTCCAACGCATGCAGGGCATCCATGCGCGAAAACACCGTATAGCCGGCCAATGTGGCCGGCTTCAGCGCGGTGGCAAGCGTCTGGTTCCAACCGGCGATGGTGGTTGCGTGGTCGGCAATCAGCGGATGGCCGATTACCTTTGTCGCCAGGAAGGCATGCGGCACGATGCCTCCCAGCACGTCCGCAGCATCGTCGATACCCAGTCCATGCGCCTGTTCCGTCGTTAGGGTCTCATCGGGTACATGAAACACGGCCCCCGCACCAGCATGCCTTGTGGCGGTACGATCACTGGCTTGGCCCGCGCCGTGCACGTCTAGCAACCGTGCAATTTCGCCGCAGACCCAGGCGTGCGTGACACGCTCGTGGCCGTGCTCGGGCAGCGGCCGAGTGACATGCCCCACGACTCGGCAGTACTGCTTGTAGGCCATCGCGCCTCCCCTCGCAGCGTCAAGCCGCGTGCCGTTGTCGGCTTGCCCAAACAGCCGAGACGCCTGTGGGTGCTATACGGCGTCACGCCAGCACCGAAAAAAAACGGCTTATTTCAGCGTCAAATAGAACGCAAACACAATCACGAGGACGACGATCAAACTGATGGCGACACGTCCCCCACGTAGTTCGACCAGGGCATGCCACCACACGCGTGCTTCGGGGGTACCGCTTGCGGGTTGCGCCTTACGACTGATTTCGCTGTCCTGCATCCTGAGTACTCATCTCCATAACGTCATCCCGCATCCTAAGCATCAGACGTTACACGGGTGTGGAACGATTCAGAATCTTCCGTAAATTGCGGCGTTGCATGCATGCTTCTCCAGCTTCAACGCAGCCATGCGCTGGTCCGCACTGGCAATGCATAGGCCTGAATTGCCGGTGTTTCGGGTAATGCAATCGATTGCTGACCACTGCTCAACATATCGATGCGGATTCGATCGCAGCCATCCTGCGCGTGCCATGGAGTGCATACACAGTGTGTAGAGGCGCAGCCGCGAGCTGACCAGTTAAGCGCACACTGCCACCGTTCGTTGAATGGTCGGGTTCGATGATCATTCGTTGACACAGCCACAGTTACCCTGCATGTCAAATTGTTTAACCCGGACTACGCGAAGTCATGAGCAGAGACCCATCCGTCATCGATGTACAAGCCGAGATCGCGCATTGGCAGGCGCGACACGCGCAGGGCAACCTGGGTGCAGGCAAGTTCAGCGAATTGTCTCCGGTGGTGAAAATGGCCTGCGACATCTACCTGCAGGCGCCGCGGTCGAGCGATCAGGAACGTCTGCGCCTGTTTCGCGACCGCCTGGAGCATCACTTCATCTCATCCAGCACACAGTCCAACTACGAGCAATTGGCAACCGATTGCTGGCAGCGGCTGGGTACACGTAATAGCTGAGCAGGCAAATATCGAGCAGGACCGTTACTTATTGGAGAGCACCATGAAAACCCCGTATCAAGTGCAGCAGGAGCTGGAGCGATTGGAGCGGCTGGTTCCGCACATCGTCAGCGACCAAGGCGACCGCGCGGAGGACATCCTAGGCTTCCATATTGCCAGCCTGCTGGGCAGTGCCCCGACCAGCGAACACGCGCTGATTCGCGAGCGCACTGCACGCATGGCGCGTGTGTGCCGCACCGCACAGGACACGGTGCGCGCGCCGGCCAGGCCGCTTGGCCTCGGCTCTGTCATCCAGCCGCAGATGGCTTGATCGGCAGGCGCCGATCCTCGCATCACCGGAGCCGCGTAGCGGCTCCTTTGCATTTCCCCGTCGGCTACGTTGGCCGCATTTTTTAGGATCTCCATGAAATCCCTTCTTGTCGCGACATCGCTCCTTGCCGTGCTTTCCCTTACCGCTTGCGATCGACCCGGCGGCGATGCATCGCGTACTGCGCCGGCAGTATCGCCCAAACCCACTGCCGCACCGATTAGCGGAACCGGTGCGGCCGAATTGGCCAAGGGCGACGCCGCCGTGCTCGGCGTGCTGGCGGCGCTGGATGAAAACGAAATCGCGCTGGCCAAGCAAGCCATTGCGCAGGATCTTGGCGGTGCGACCGACACGTTTGCCAAGCAGCTGCTGCACGACCACGAAGCCGACCTGGAAAAGAGCAAGGCGCTGGGTGCCACCGGCAACCCCCGTGCCGATGCAATGCGCGCCAAGGGCAAGGCGGCAGTGGATGCACTGGCAAAGACATTGACCTTGCCCGATGGCAAGGACGCATACCGCAATGCCTTCCTGCGCACGATGGTCAGCGATCACGGCGACACCATCAAGATCATCGATGCCGAACTGCTGCCCGCCGCCGAAAGCGCGCCGGTCAAACAGCATCTGGAAGAAAGCCGGCGCGTGGTGTCGGCGCACTTCGAGCGTGCCCACGCGGTATCCTCCTCGCGCTGAGCCTGTTGCATCGGCACCCATCCGACGCGCCGGCCTGCCCGGCGCGTTTGCGTTTGGGGCTTGTCGGTCCGGCGCGCCCTACGTCCGTTCGCCATCCTGTTGCCACACGCGGCCAACACAGCACGTGCAGTAGTGACTTCACTTCGCAGCAGGCGGCGCTGGCCTATCGTGCCGCATCGATTCTGCGCAGGAATGCCCATGCAGTTGCTCATCACCGGTGGCACCGGCTTCATCGGCCAGGCCTTGTGTCCGGCACTCGTGCAGGCCGGGCACCAGGTCTGCGTGCTGACCCGCGACCTGCGGCGCGCAGCGCGTCGCCTGCCCGGCATGACTGTGGTGGACACGCTGGACGGCGTGCAGGCCGATGCGGTCATCAATCTGGCGGGCGAGCCGCTGGCTGCCGGCCGCTGGACCGATGCGCGCAAGCAGCGCTTCCGCGCGTCGCGCTTGGGCATGACCGGCCAGCTGCACGCCTGGATCGCGCAGCAGCCGGCCGAACAGCGCCCGTCGGTGCTGATTTCCGGCTCGGCGGTGGGCTATTACGGCGAGCGTGGCGACAGCATCCTGACCGAGGCAGACCGCGCCGGCGACGATTTCTCTGCACAGTTGTGCCGTGACTGGGAGGCCGAAGCGACCAGGATCGCCGCGCTCGGCCCGCGCGTGAGTTGGGTCCGCACCGGCATCGTGCTCGATCGCGACGGCGGCGCCCTGGCCCGTATGCTGCCGGCGTTTCGCTTTGGCGGCGGCGGCCTGGCCCGTATGCTGCCGGCGTTTCGCTTTGGCGGCGGCGGCCCGTTCGGCGATGGCCGGCACTGGATGAGCTGGATCCATCGGGCCGACATGGTGGCGTTGCTGCTGTGGTTGCTGGAACAGGGCCAAGCCGGTGCCTACAACGCCACCGCGCCGACCCCGGTCACCAATACCGAGTTTGCGCGCACCCTCGCCCACGTGCTGCATCGCCCGGCGCTGCTGGCGCTACCAGCCGGCCTGCTGCGCCTGGGTTTCGGCGAAATGGCCGAGCTGCTGCTGATCAGCCAGCGCGTGCTGCCGCAACGCGCCCTGGATGCCGGCTTCCGCTTTCAGTACGTCCGCCTGGAAGCGGCGTTGCGCGCCATCTTGCAGCGCTAGCGTGTGCGCCGCCTGGCTGGACCCTGCGCGATGAGCGGCGCTGCAACGGACTGTCGGGCCATGCACTAATATTTGCCTAACGACCATCTCCGACAGTGCTGCGGATCTCGGACTGGCCCTGAGCCCGGCGGAACACCTATGCACCTGCTGCTTGTCGAAGACGACACCATGCTGGCCAACGCGATCTGCGATGGCGTCCGCCAGCAGTCTTGGACTATCGACCACGTCGGCAGCGCCAACGCCGCCAAGACCGTGCTGGTGGACCACCGCTACACCGCAGTACTGCTGGATATCGGCCTTCCGGGCGAGTCCGGGCTGACGGTGATCCGCTTCATGCGCGGCCATTACGACGCCACGCCGGTGATCGCGTTGACTGCGCGCGGCCAGCTGACCGACCGCATCCGCGGCCTGGATGCCGGCGCCGACGACTACCTAGTCAAGCCATTCCAGTTTGACGAGCTGATGGCGCGATTGCGTGCGATCACCCGACGCAGCCAGGGCCGCGTGGTGCCGTTGCTCGCGCAGGGCGATGTCTGCGTGGACCCGAGCAACCGCAAGGTCACCCGGGACGGCAAGTGGGTGGCACTGAGCTCGCACGAATATCGCCTGCTGCTGGCACTGATGGAGCGCGCTGGGCGTGTGGTCACCAAGGATCAACTGGAAGAAGGCGTCTACGGCGGTCCGTCCGAAGGCGGCAGCAACATGATTGCGGTGTACGTGCACCAGCTGAGACGCAAGCTGGGCGATGAGCTGATCTCCACGGTGTATGGCCAGGGCTACATGGTCGGCAAGGCGCCCGAATGAAATCGCTGCAGGCGCGCATGCTGGCGGCGCTGGCCGCGATCGTGTTGTTGAGCTGGTCCACTTCCCTGTGGATCCTGGTCGCCCTGGTCACCCAGGGCCAGCACAGCGTGTTCGAGCAGGAGCTCAACATGTTCGGCGACCAGCTGATCAGCGCCCTGCCCGACGCGCTGGAGCACCGCTTCGATACGCCACCGGAACCGTCGGCTGCGGTCGACGTGCATACCCCGATCGGCAATGTCTCCTCGCGGATGAGTTTCAAGCAGACCTTGATTGCGATGGTGCTCAACACCTTGCAACTGGGCGTCCTGGGTGTGCTGGTGTGGTGGGCGGTACGCACCTCGCTCGCACCGCTGCGCGCCATTTCCGGCGCCATCGCGCAACGCACCGGGCTGGAGACCGAACCGGTGCCGCTGGCGCAGGTGCCGGACGAGATTCGTCCGCTGATCGGCTCCTTCAATTCCCTGCTGGCCCGCGTGGAAAAAACCGTGCAGGCCGAACGCGATTTCGTGGCCGACGCCGCGCATGAACTGCGCACGCCGCTGTCCGCGCTGCATGCCTACGCCGAGGTCGCGCTGCGCGCGCCCACGCTGGAAGCCAAGGACGCGGCGCTGCAGCAGCTGCTGGAAACCGCGCGCCGCAGCAACCGCCTGGCCGAGCAACTGCTGGATCTGGCGCGGCTGGATGCAGGCATCAGTTCGGCGACGTACCAGCAGATGGACATGGGCGAACTGATCTCGCATGTGCTGGACGAATTCAGCGTGCAGGCCGATGCCCGCCACATCAATCTGCAGGTGGAGGCATCGCCGTGCCTGCTGCGTTGCGATGTGGATGCGGTGGGCATCCTGATCCGCAATCTGGTCGACAACGCCATCCGCTATGGTCGGCCCTACGGCATGGTGGAAGTGAGTTGCGGCTATTGCCTGCGCGCCGATGCGCTGCATCCGTTCGTCCAGGTCAGCGATGACGGCCCCGGCGTGCCGGAAAGTGCCCACGCGTCCATCTTCGAACGTTTCTACCGGATTGCCGGCAGCCAGGTGCAGGGCAGCGGGATCGGGCTGTCGCTGGTTGCCGGTATCGCGCGCCTGCACCAAGCCACCATCGAAACCTGCGAAGGCCACGAGGGCCGCGGCCTGTGCGTGCGCGTGGTGTTCGCCAGCGAGGGCATGCGCCACACCGGCTGAACGCACACGGCGCGCGGCAATCGTCCATCGCCCAACCCAATAAGTTTCCAACATCCGCTGCCTACAGTGCACTCACCGCACGCATCCAGGATGCATGGTGATGTTTCACTCGATCCGTTCCATCCCGCTTCCTCCCTCCGCCGCCGTTTCGCTGCTGGCACCACCTACGGCTGCCAACGACAGCGTTGCCCCTGCTCCTGTGGCCGACGTGCCCCTACTGGACTTCCGCTGTGGCCGCACCGGCACGCGCAATCGCGACATCTGGAGCGGGCTGCCTGACATCCGCAGCGCACGTCAGGCGCGCCGGCTGCGGCAGTTGGCCAAAAGCGGTGCGTTGCTCACTGCCGCCGCGATGGTGTCCGCGCTGGCGGTGGCCAGTTATCTGATGCATTGAGCGCGCGGCCTCGGTCGCGCGCGATTGCCCCCATCTGCTCCACTTTCCAGGTATTTGCCCATGTCGCCCCATTTCCCTGTCCGTTGCTGCGCGTTGCTGATTGTCGGCGTGACGCTGATCGGTTGTGCCAGTACGCGCCCGATGCCCTACAGTCAGTTGCCGTCTTCGAGCTATCTGCGCCCGCATGATGGCAGCCGTGGTGACCGCATGCCGTACGCCTATCAGAGCGAGGTGGATTGGACGCGCTACCGCGCCGCACTGGTCGAGCCGGTCACCATCTATCGCGGTCCGGACGCGCAGTTCGAAGACGTTCCCGAGCAGGACAAACGCATGCTGGCCGATTACATGCAGCAGCAATTCGGCAATGCGATCGGGCGGCGTTGGCAGCGCGCCACGGTGGCCGATCGCGACACCTTGCGCGTGCGCATCAGCCTGACCGGTGCCAAACCCAGCAAGCGAGTGCTGGGCACTTTCATGAAGGTGGATCTGGGCGGCGGTTCCTATAACGCGGTGCAGGCCGCACGCGGCAAGGAGGGCGCATTCTCCGGCTCGGCCAGCTACGCGGTGGAAATCTTCGACGCGCAGAGCAACCGCCTGCTCGCCGCCTATGTCGAAAAACAGTATCCGAGCGCAATGAACATCAAGGCCAGCCTGGGTGCCTACGACGCGGCAAAGGCAGGTATTCGCAAGGGCGCCGAGCAGTTGGTCGAGGGTATGAAGTAGCTGGGATTGGGGAATCGGGAATCGGATTATCGGAAGCGATGGCTTCTAGTTTCCTTCTCCCACCGGGAGAAGGTGCCCCGCAGGGGCGGATGAGGGCGCGGGCGAAGCCTCGCGACTCCGGAACGACACGCGAACTTGGCCGGCGCCTCACCCCAGCTTTCGCTTGCGGCACGGGCGCTCCAAGGCACGCGCGCCACGGCGCGCAGGCCTTGCCTTCTCGCTCCGTGGGGAGAGGGGCTCCATATCCCGCATCTGGCAATTGATACGGACGAGATGCCCAATCTGGTTCAGATGTCAGATCCAATCACTTGGCCGATCACATGAGCGCAACAAGAAAGCGATCGCATCGTTAGCGATCAAACTACGACAAAGGCCGCCGCTGTACGAACAGCGGCGGCCTTTGTCAGTTTGCACTGCCCACGCCTTGCCAGCGTGCAATGCCATCTTGGTGTTGCAGTATCAGCGCGTCACGCGTTTGGCCACTTTCTTGCCGACGGCCTTGCGGGCAGCGGTGGTCTTGGCCACTGCGCGCGTGGCCGGGGTCTTGGTGACCTTGGCGGCTTTCTTCAGGGTGGTCTTGGTCACCGCCTTCTTGGGCGGGGCCTTTTTCACTGCGACTTGTCTGGTGGCGGTCTGCTTGGCCACCGGTGCCTTCTTGGCGGCGGGCTTGACGATGGCCTTGGCGACCGGCTTCTTGACCGGGGCCGACTTGGCGGCAGCCTTCTTTGCTGCCGCGCGCGCGCCCAGCGTGGCCACCGCGCTCTTGCGCGCTGCGCTCTTGGCAGCGGTCTTGGCACTCAGCGTTGCCGCTTCGGCCTTGGCATTGGCCTTGGCGGTTTCCAGCTTCTGCTTGGTGCTGGCCTTGGTGTCGGCCAGCTTCTTTTTAGCGGCATCGGTGGTGCTGCTCAGCTTCTGCTTGGCTGCATCCTTGGTGGATGCGAGCTTCTGCTTGGCGGCGTCCTTGGTGGCGGTCAACTTGTCCTTGGCGGCCTCCTTGCTCGACACCAGCGAGCGCTTGGTCTTGGCCACGCTGCGCTTGACCGTGGTGGCTGCATCGCCAGCCTTTTCGACGACGCGCCGTTCGACCTTGACCACCGCCTTGCGGGCCTTGGCGACGCGGGTCTTGACCTGTGCCACCGCCGTGCCGGCCGCGTCCTGCACGCTGGCCACCGCGTCGCCGGTGGTGCTGGCGATGGCCTCGCCCAGTTCAGTGGCGCTGCTCTTGACGCTATCGACAGCGTCGGACAGGGTTGCCGTTACACCATTGCCGTTGCTCATAAACCCTCCTTAAGGGCACCAGTGCTGAAAAAGCGGGCGATGCGCAGCGGCATGCGTATGCTGAACAGGCATCGGATCAAGCGGACGCTACGCCGGGCTCAAGCGACTGTCAACGCAGCGACGGGAAGGGATCGGCGGCGCTTTCACCAAGCGTTAAATTGCCCGCTGGCACTCTCGTTCAGCTTGATTTACGCAGTCAGACGCCCTATTCCTCTTCCACCGTGTAACCCGGACCCGTTGCATGCGCCCGCTGCCCACCTTGCTGACCCTTTCCCTGGCCGCTGCCTTCGGCGGATTTGCCGCCACCGGCATCAATGCCTGGATGGACAACCGCGCCGAGGCCACACCGGCCGGTGCCGCCACCGCCTTTACCTTGCCCGCAGCCGCCGCGTTGCCGGCTGCCGTCGCCGGGCAACCGGTGCCGTCGCTGGCGCCGATGCTGCAACAGGCAATGCCGGCAGTGGTGAGTGTCAATACCAAGCAAGTGGTGCGCGTGCGCAACCCGTTCTTCAACGACCCGATCCTGCGCCGGCTGTTTCCGCAGGTGCCGCAGGACCGCATCAACGAGTCGCTGGGTTCGGGCGTGATCATCGATGCGCAAAAAGGCTATGTGCTGACCAATCACCACGTCATCGAAAATGCCGACGATGTGCAGGTCACGCTCGGCGACGGGCGCACGGTCAAGGCCGATTTCATCGGTTCCGATGCCGATACCGATATCGCGCTGATCCGCATCAAGGCCGATAACCTCACCGACATCAAGCTGGCCGACAGCAATGCGCTGCGCGTGGGCGACTTCGTGGTGGCGATCGGCAACCCGTTCGGCTTCACCCAGACGGTCACCTCCGGCATCGTCTCGGCGGTGGGCCGCAGCGGTATTCGCGGACTGGGCTATCAGAACTTCATCCAGACCGATGCCTCGATCAATCCGGGCAATTCCGGCGGCGCGCTGGTCAATCTCCAGGGCCAGCTGGTGGGCATCAATACCGCCAGCTTCAATCCACAAGGCAGCATGGCCGGCAATATCGGCCTGGGCCTGGCGATTCCGTCCAACCTGGCGCGCAATGTGGTGGAGCAGTTGGTGACCAAGGGCGTGGTGGTGCGCGGCACGCTGGGACTGGAGACCCAGAACCTCACCCAGCAGATGCTGCAGGGCCTGGGCGTGGATTCGTTGCGCGGCGCCCTGGTGACGCGCGTGCTGCCAGGGTCCGCTGCCGCCGCTGCAGGCGTACAGCCGGGCGATGTCGTGGTGGCCGCCAACGACCAACGCGTGGACAGCGCAGAGGCGCTGCACAACTATGAAGGTCTGCAGGCGGTGGGTAGTGCGGTGCGGCTGGAGATTCGTCGCGACGGCAAACCGCTCAAGCTCACCGCCACCTTGAAAGAGCAGGATCGCGCGGTCACCGGCGACATGCTCGACCCACGTCTGGGCGGCGCCATCTTCATGGATCTGCCCGAGTCGCTGCGCCAGTCCGGGATTACCGGCGTCATGGTCAGCGAGGTCAAGCGCGGCGGTCGTGCCGCAGCCAACGGTCTGGTCAGCGGCGATGTGATCGTGGCCAGCAGCGTCGGCGAATTTGCCGATCTGGCCAGCTGGCGCGCCAATTTCCAGCGCAAACCGCAGCAGTTGGTCGTGCGCATCCTGCGTGGCAACGCGCAGTACGACGCGTTGATGCGTTGACGTGGCGTGCACTGTCATCGGCGTGCACTAACACCTCCTACACCGCAGCGATGCTATTGCTGCACCACGCCCGCATGCTATCGCGGCTGCCATCAATGACCGAAGGAGATATCGCATGAGCCCCACCAATACCGACCAGCTGAAAGAAAATCTGAGCGAAGCCAGCACCCACCTGAAGTCTGCCGCCAGCGCCGCAGGCGAAGCAGTCAAAGGCGCCACCAGCGCTGCAGGCGATGAGCTCAAGCTCGGTCGCGCCAATGTCAAGGCAGAGCTTTCCGATACCGCACTGGCCGGCATGGCTGCTGCAGAGTTCGGCGGCGCCGCTGCCAAGGAACAGCTCGATGTGCTGGTCAGCAAGGGGAACGACCTGCTGGACAGTGCAACCGATCTGATCCGGGAGCGTCCGCTGGCCGCATTTGGTGTGGCATTTGCGACCGGTTGGATCATCGCCAAGCTGGCACGTAGCAACGACAACTAAGTCGTGAGCGATCAGGCCTCTACAGCTGCCGCTTCCGACGCGCCCAACGCGCGGCCGGAGACGCCGGGACTGGACGAAAGCGTACGTGCGGTCGGCGCAGCCGGCCGTGCAACGCTTGGCTCGGCCAAGGACACCAGCCGCGCGTTGCGCCGGCTGGTGTCGGCCGACTTGCAACTTGCACGCAGTGCCTTCGGGCGCGGACTGGCCTGGGCATGTGTTGCCGTGGTCTTTGGTGCGTCGTCGTGGTTGTTGCTGGCAGGTGCGATTATTGCGCTGCTGCAACGTGCCGGTCTGTCGTGGTTCCAGGCGATGTTCTTTACCGCGTTGGCCAGTTTGTTGGTCACCGGCATTGCGGCATGGCGGGTGTTCTTCTACTTCGACCACACCGGCTTGAATGCAACACGTCGTCAGCTGATCAAGCTGGGCATCTTTGATGACAGCAGCGACGACGACGATGCCCACGCATCGGCTGTCGATGGAGCACGCACATGAAGTTTGGCACCTTGCGTCAACGCGTCGAACGCGCAGAGTTTCTGGTGGAAGGGCGCGCACAGGAAACGCGCCTGCATTGGGGAGAGTTGCGTGATACCTGGCGTGCCGGGTGGTCTCCGTTGCGGATCGTGGTCGTTGGTTTCGGATTGGGTTTTGTCACCGGCCGTAACGAACCACAGGCGGCATTGGGCAGCATTGCCAGCAAGCTGGGCGGCATCCCGAAGATTCTGCAGATGATCAGCACGATCTCTGCCCTGTTCACCGCACATCGTGCGCAAGAGGCTTCCGAGCAGGCCGAACGCGCCGCGGACAGCGCCGAAGAGGTCGCTGCCGATCCACCGGTGACGGTGGTGCATGCGGCGGTCGATCGCGTCGCCTGAGGATCCGTTCCCGAGCCATCGCTCGGGATCACGCTGACGGATCTGTCATCCACTGTGCGGCAGAGCCCGCCACCGACGCTGTCGAGGACTACGTTATCCGCACGCCCTCTGTGCGCTGCGTTGACGCGCTAGGCTGATAATGGCGCACCGCTGGCAGCACGCCAGTCTGCTGCCAGGGCGCGCATGACTCTTCCCGTCGATTTAATGGATGCTGCCGTTGCGGCAGAATCGCTCCCGCCGCCGCCGGCACCGCGCCCACGCGCACCGGTCTCGTTGGTGGTGCTGGCCACGCTGGCGGTCGGTTACACGCTGTGGGCTGCACAGACGATTATCCTGCCGGTGATGCTGGCGGCGTTCTTTGCCTTGATCGGCAACCCCATCCTGCGCGGTCTGCGCAAGCTGTATATCCCACGCTTTCTCGGCGCCTTGTTGGTGCTGTGCCTGGGCCTTGCCGGTACCGTGACACTGGCCGCGCAACTGGCCGGGCCGGCAGCCGAATGGGTGCAGCAGGCGCCCAGGCAGATGCGCCAGATTGCGCGCGACGTGCGCGATTTCACCAAGCCGGTGATGCAGGCCAACCAGGCCGCGGAAAACTTTGCACGCGCTGCCGGCGGCGACGGCCAGCGCAGTGTGCAGATCGTGCGCACACAGATGGATGACCCCTACAAGGCACTGGTGCGCACGCCGAAACTGGCTGCCTCGGTGCTCGCGGTGGTGCTGCTGACGTTCTTTTTCATGGTCTACGGCGAAAGCCTGCAACGGCACGCGATCGCCTTGCTGCCCAATCGACAGCAACAACGCTTCACCACCGAAATCATGCTGGATATCGAGCGCGAGGTCTCGCGCTACGTGCTCACCATCAGCGTGATCAATACGCTGGTCGGGCTGATCTTCGCCGGCATTCTCTATGCGCTCAAGATTCCGCTGCCCGAAGCGCTGCTGTGGGGCACGGTGGTGGCGCTGCTCAATTTCGCGCCGTACGTGGGCCCGTTGATCGGCGTCATGCTGATGCTGCTGATGGGCTTTGTGGAATTCCGCACCACCCTGTCGGCGATGCTGCCGGCGATCCTGTACCTGGCGCTGCACACCATCGAAGGCCAGGTGGTCACCCCGATCGTGCTCGGCCGCCGCATGGCGATCTCGCCGTTGATGCTGATCCTGGCGCTGATGCTGTTCGGCTGGCTGTGGGGCATGGTCGGCCTGCTGCTGGCGGTACCGCTGCTGGTCTGCATCAAGATGGTGCTGAGTCGGGTGGAAGCAATGCAGCGTTGGGCCAGGCTGCTGGAGTAGCGGGGAATCGGGAGTTGGGATTCGGGAGTCGCAAGGGCAGTGGCTGCGCTCTAGCCATTCTTGATTCCCGACTCCCCATTCCCGGCATTACAATCGCGCGATGAGCTTCCACATCAGCGCCATCACCCTCGACCTCGACGACACGTTGTGGCCCTTTGCGCCGATCGGGGCGCGGATCGATCAGGTGGTGTACGACTGGATGCGCGAGCACAGTCCGGTTACCGCCGAGCGGTTCCCGGTGGAGGCGATGCGCGACCTGCGCGAGCGCAGCTTTGCCGACAACCCGCACCTGCACCACGATCTTAGCGCGCTGCGGCGGTTGACGCTGGAAATGGCGTTGCGCGAGAGCGGCGGCGACCTGGCCTTGCTGGAGCCTGCGTATGAGGTCTTCTACGCCGCGCGCAACCAGGTGGAGTGCTACCCGGATGCGCTGGACGCGCTGGCGCGTATCGCCGCGCATGTGCCGGTGGCAGCGCTCAGCAACGGCAATGCCGATCTGCAGCGCATCGGGCTGATGCATCACTTTGCGTTTCAGCTGGGCTCGCGTGAGCACGGCAGCGCCAAGCCGGATCCAAGCATTTTCCTGGCCGCATGCGCGCGCCTGGAGGTGCCGCCGGCGCAGGTGCTGCATGTGGGCGACCACGTGCGCATGGACGTGCTGGGCGCGCTGGATGCCGGGCTGCGCGCCTGCTGGATCAATCGCGATGGAGCGCAGTGGTCGCACCCGACCCAGCAGCCGGATCTGGAGTTCGACTCCATGACCGGGCTGGCCGATTGGCTGGACGCGCAGCAGCCGCACCCTGGCGCCGCACACGCCGGCATCCGTCTTCCCGCCTGAGCCACTTTTTGCTCGGCGCCGGGCGCCGCTTCCGAGGATTTCCATGTCGCAGCTCACCGGTTTCATCGATCCCAACGCCGCAGCCTTGCCACTGCATGTGCTCGACCGCGAAGGCTTTGCACGTTGGTGCGCCGAGCAGCCCACGCGCGTGCTGTCGTGGGCACAGGCGCAACGGTTCGATGCCGCGCCGGGCAGCGTGCTGTTGTTGCCGGGCGAACAGGGACTGGCCGGCGCGGTGCTGGGCATCGGCGACCGCGCCGATGCCTACGCCTACGCGCATGCACCGATGGCGCTGCCGCCGGCCAGCCGCTGGACCCTGGCCAACACGCTGAGCGAGAACGAGCAGGCACTGCTGCATCTGGGCTGGGGCCTGGGTGCGTACCGCTTCTCGCGCTACCGCAAGGTGCCGCGCGTACCGGCCGAACTGGCCGCCACGCCGGCGCCACAGACACGTGCCTTGATCGAGGCCTGCATCCGCGTGCGCGACTGGGTCAACACCCCGACCGAGGACATGGGCCCGCAGCATCTGGAAGAGGCCACGCGCGCACTGGCGCAAACGCACGCCGCCCAGGTCAATGCCATCGTCGGCGAGCAATTGCTGGCGCAGAACTTCCCCACCATCCACGCGGTCGGGCGCGCCTCGCACCGGGCGCCGCGGCTGATCCAGCTGCAATGGGGCGATGCGGCGCATCCGCATCTGGTGCTGGTCGGCAAGGGCGTGTGCTTCGACACCGGTGGACTGGATCTGAAGCCGGCCGATGGCATGCGCAACATGAAAAAGGACATGGGCGGCGCGGCGCATGCCTTGGCGCTGGCCGGCCTGGTGATGGCGCAGCAGCTGCCGGTGCGACTGACCCTGTTGATTGCGGCGGTGGAAAATGCCGTCGGCCCGGATGCGTTCCGCCCGGGCGAGGTCATCACCACCCGCGCCGGCGTCACGGTGGAAGTGGACAACACCGATGCCGAAGGCCGCCTGGTGCTGTGCGATGCGCTGAGCTACGCCACCGAGCAGCGCCCCGATCTGATCCTGGATTTCGCAACGCTCACCGGTGCCGCACGCATCGCCCTGGGACCGGACCTGCCCGCGCTGTTCGCCAACGACGATGCGCTGGCACAGGCCTGGCTGAGTGCCGGCGAGCAGACCCGCGACCCGGTCTGGCGCATGCCGCTATGGCGCCCGTACCTGCGTTACCTCAACAGCCATGTCGCCGACATGGCCAACGCCGGCTCGCGCATGGCCGGCGCGGTCACCGCCGCGCTGTACCTGGAGCGCTTTGTCGCGCCGGGCCAGCTGTGGGCGCATCTGGACGTGTACGCCTGGAACGACAGCGACCGCCCCGGCCGCCCCGCTGGCGGCGAGGCGCTGGCGCTGCGCTCGGCCTTTGCGATGCTTCAGCAACGCTACGGCGGCTGAGCCCGCCGCCCACGCAGCGCGCGCCATCAGCACGCGCCTCAGGTCGCGCCGGTCATCCCTGGCTGCGCAGCAACGGCGCGATCGTGCGCATGCGTGTCTGCGTCGCCGGGCCGACCAGCGCAAACGCGGTCTCGCCTTCGGCCCAGTACTGCGCCAGTAGACGGCCATCGCGACGTTCGCCGGTGGGCATCGGCCCGCTGCGCGGACGCAGATACAGGCCGATACGCGCGCCGTCGGCATCGCTGTAGACCAGCATCGCTGCCGCGCCTTCGGGTGTGGAAAGCAACTGCCCGCCGCGCAGCACATAGCCCTGCACGCGCAGATCCGGCACCACACCGGCATGGCCGAAATGCGTGCGCAACCACGGTTCCAACTCCGCGCGGCGCTGCACGTCCAACGCAACGCCTGGATGCGCGTCGGCATCGGCAAACAGGCGGTAGGCGGCCACCGCATCGGCCATCGGCACGCGCTGGCTGGCGAACCGGCTTTCGCGCAACTGCCAGCCCAGCCCGGTGCCCAGGCCCAGCGCCAGCACGCAACTGACGGCCATGGCAGCCAGGACCCGGCGGCGTTGCTGCAGGCCACGGCGGAGTGCCGCAGGCGTCAGCGCCAGCGTGGCCATCTCCGACTCCAGGCCGGCATGCGCGGCGCGCAGCGCTTCGGCATCGCGTTTCCAGCCCGCCACGCGTGCAGCCTGCGCCGGGTGCGCCTGCAACCAGGCGGCCACCGCTGCGCGTTGCGCCGGCTCCAGCCGGCCATCGACATAGGCGTGCAGTGCGTGTTCGTCAGGCGGCGGGGTACTGGTCATTTCAGGATCCTCAATGCGGGTACATGGCGCACGTGGCCTTCGTTCAATGCGCGCAGGCGTTCGCGCGCACGCGACAGCCGCGACATCACCGTGCCGATCGGGATGCCGAGGGTGTCGGCCACCTCGCGGTAGCTGAAACCCTCCACGCTGACCAGGAGCAGCAAGGCGCGCTGTTCCGGCGGCAGCAACGCCAGGCTGGCCAGCATGGCGCGGCCGTCGTGCACCTGCTCGGCCGATGCGGACTGGCTGGGCTGCTGCGGCGCGAACAAGCCCACCACGCGCTGCCAGCGCGCGGCGCGTCGCTGCCCGTCCAGAAACTGCCGGTACAGGATGGCGAACAGCCACGGCTGCAGGGCCTCGGCGGTATGGCGGGTGCGCCAACGCCGCAGCGCACGTTCCAGCGTGGCCTGCACCAGGTCGTCGGCGCTGGCGGACTCGCCGCTCAGCGAGCGCGCGAAGCGACGCAGCGCCGGCAGCACGGCACGCAGTTGGTCATCGTCCAGAGCATCCATCGGCAGGTTTGGTGGTGGCATCACACAGTAGACGCGCTGGAGCGTGGACTATTCCCACGATTGATGCGCGTGCCACGACGCCTGGGCGATCACGGGAATAAGTCGGCCTGCACGTCGTCTCACTGCATCGACCACTCACCGCACCGACCACTGGAGCCAGCCATGACCTTGCCACCTCCTTCCCCACCGCCACAGCATGGACGCGTCCGCGTGGCGCCCTTGCTGGGGATCGCCGCGATTGCCGGCGGCCTGGCGGTTGCGTTCGCCTGGACCGCCGACTGGATCGGTGGCGACCGGCTCACCGCCGCGCGCATGACCGACACCATCGAAGCCAGCGGGCCGCCGCATCCGGGCTTTCGCCGCGCGCATACCAAGGGCGTGTGTGTGAGCGGGGAATTCAAGGCCAGCGGCAAGGCCACCTGGTTGTCGTCGGCACGCATCTTCAGCCAGGCCAGCACGCCGGTGCTCGGGCGCATGTCGATCGGCGGCGGCGACCCGCATGGCGCCGATGGCGCGGCCCGCGTACGCAGCATGGCATTGCTGTTGCACAGCGACGACGGGCAGGAATGGCGCACCGCGATGAACAGTTTTCCGTTCTTCGTGGTGGCCACGCCGGCCGGCTTCCAGGCATTGAATGTAGCCTCCAGGCCGGACCCGGCCACCGGCAAGCCCGATCCGGCCAAGCTGGCCGCGTTCGGCAAGCAGTATCCGGAAGCGGCCAAGTTCCAGCGGTGGGCCAAGACCGCAGCGTGGTCCAACAGCTGGGCCAACACGCAGTACAACGGAGTGAATGCGTTCCGCGCGATTGCCGCCGATGGTCGCGAGCGCTACATCCGCTGGTCGATGCGTCCGCATACGCCGTTCCAGGAACTCAGCGCCGAGCAGCGCGCGCAGGCCGATGGCGATTTCCTTGCCACCGATCTGGACACGCGCCTGGCGCAGGGACCGCTGCGTTGGGACATGGTGCTGACCGTGGCCGAACCGGGCGATGCAGTGGACGATCCCTCGCAGCCATGGCCGGAAGGCCGCAAGCAGATCGTGGCCGGCACGGTGTCGATCGATCATGCCCAGCCGCAGGCCACCGGCCCGTGCCGCGACCTGAATTACGACCCGCTGATCCTGCCCAAGGGCATCGCCGGATCGAACGACCCGATCCTGGCAGCGCGCTCGTCGGTGTACTCGCAATCGTTCAACCGGCGCGAGCGGGAGATCGCCAATGGCACAGGCGGCGCCGCCACCGGCCAGGGAGCACACCAATGAGCAGCCGCACGCACTTCAATCTGCCCGCACGCGTGCTGCATTGGTTGATGGCCGCGATGATCCTGACCATGCTGTTCGTTGGCGTGGGCATGGTGGCTTCGGTGACGCAGCGGCCGTGGTTGATCGATCTGCATCGTCCCTTGGGGATCGCGATCCTGATCCTTGCGGTGTTGCGCCTGATCAATCGCCTGCGCAACCGTCCGCCGCCGCTGCCGGCCGACTTGCCGGACTGGCAGAAGGCCGCCGCGATCGCCTCGCACTGGTTGTTGTATGCGCTGATGCTGGGCATGCCGTTGATCGGCTGGGCGATGCTGTCGGCCGGTGCTTATCCGGTCGTGCTGTGGCCGGGCGCGAACCTGCCGGCGATCGCGCCGCACGATCCTGCGCTGTACGCCTGGTTGCGTAGCGCGCATGGCTGGTTGGCGTACCTGTTGTTCGCCACCGTGCTGGGGCATCTGAGCGCGGCGCTGTTCCATGCCTGGGTGCGCCGCGATGGCGTGTTTTCCAGCATGGCACGTGGCGAGCGGTCTGCACGTTGATGGATGGGTCTGGGCTCCCTTGTCCCGCCGGGAGAAGGTGCCCCGCAGGGGCGGCTGCGGGGACGAAGCATCGGGTTCACCGCCGTCTGGAGCGGCTTTGCCCCTTACCCTCACCCCAACCCCTCTCCCCAACCCCTCTCCCGGCGGGAGAGGGGCTAGTGCTTAATGCTGGCGTTTGGTCTTGGCCGCTGGCGCGGATGCTTCGATGCCCTTGCCGGTGGCAGCCCAGTAAATCCCGCCATACAGATGCTCCAGATAACGCGGGTCGTTGTAGGCCTCGGCCAGATGGCCGAGCGCGGTGGCGAACACGCGGCCACCTTCGAAGTGGTGGTACCACGCCACCGGGTGCTGCCTGCCCATGCCCTTGGCGACCTGACCTGGCCAGATCAAGCTGGGGTCGTAACTGGTTTCGTCCACCGTCAGCAGCGTGACCAGGTCATCGCTGTACGGCGGATCGTATTCGTACCATTCGTCGGTCCACACCCAGCGCCTGGGCAGGCCGGCAGTGGCCGGGAAGCCGGCGTCCACCACGTCGACCATCGCGGTCTGCATGTATGGATGGGTGCGGAACGAGCGGCCGATCAGGTGGTCGTACCACTCCCAGTCGCCGCGCTTGATCGCAAATGCCTTGTGCACCGCCACCACGCCGCCACCGTTGCGCACGTAGGCCTGAAAGTTCGCACGCTGCGTGGGATCCAGATCGGTGGCCGGCGTATTGAGCAGCACGATCGCCGCATATTGCGATAGATCGCCATCGAAGGCCTTGGCATTCCACGCCCACACCAACTCGACGTAATGCTTGCGCGCCATCGCTTCGAACTGCGGCTTGGCGACCGGGATATAGTCGTGGTGATACTGGTTGGGAATCGCCGCCACCAGGATCTTGAACTGCTCGGCAGACGCGTTGAATGCGCATACCATCAGTAGACCCAACAGCCACAGAGATTTCATGCCGTTCGCTCGCAGGGGATCGTTCTGGCCCGGCAGTGTACCCGCGCCCGCGTGGCATGCTTTTCGCTTTATTTGGAATCGCTGCAGGTTGCGGCAAGGCACGATCGATACGCGGCAATGCACAGCCCGTGCGATCCGGGGTTGCGCTCGCTGACAGCGCGACGCGTCTGCGTCAGACGCATCACAGCCAGCCTTTCTGCCGCGCCAGCCGATACGCTTCGATGCGATTGGCCACGCCCAGCTTGCCGATGCATTCGGACAGGTAATTGCGCACCGTGCCATGCGACAACTGCAACTGCTGCGCGATCTCGCTGGCAGAGCGGCCTTCGCCCGCCAGCCGCAACACCGTGCGCTCGCGTTCGCTCAGGGGATCGGCTTCCACCCAGGCGTCCAGGGCCAGTTGCGGGTCGATCACCCGCCCGCCACGTTGCACCTGACGCAGTGCGCTGACCAGTTGTTCGGCCGGCGCGTCCTTGAGCAGATACGCCGCCACCCCGGCATCCAGCGCGCGGCGCAAGAAACCGGCGCGGGCGAAGGTGGTGACAATCATCACCCGCACCGGCAGCGCTTGACGCTGGATGCGCTGAGCCAGCTCCAGGCCGGTCAGGCCGGGCATTTCGATATCGGTGATCAGCACGTCCGGCTGCAGGCGTTGCAGGTCGCGCCAGGCACTTTCGCCATCGCCCGCGTTGCCGACCACCTCGATATCGTCTTCCAGTCCAAGCAAGGCGACCAATGCGCCACGCAGCAGCGCCTGGTCTTCGGCCAGCAACACCCGGATCATTGCGCGCGCTCGTATGCAGACAACGGTGGCGCACGATAGCAGTGGTGGTGCCCGCCGTGCATTTCGTGAAACGCAGCGGGCGTGCGCGCGATCAACGCGACTGCGGCAGCAGCGGCACCGGCAATGGCGGCTGCGCCGTCGCCAGCGTGGGCTGCGGCAACGGCACGCTGGCGCGCAGGTGCATGCCGCGTGGCAGCGCGTCCACCTCCAACGCACCGCCCAGGCCGTGCAGACGCGTGCGCATGCCGTCCAGGCCATTGCCGGGCACGATCACCCCGCCCCGCCCGTCGTCGGTGATGTCCAGCACTGCCTGGTCGCGCTGCGCGCGCAGGCTCACGCGCATCCGCCTGGCCTGCGCATGCCGTTGCACATTGGTGGCCGCTTCGCGCACCACCAGTGCCAGTACGGTTTCGTATTCCGGCGGCAATGCCAGCGTTTCCAGCTCGTATTCCAGCACGATGCCGTCCATGTCCAGCAACACCCGCGCCGACGCCAGCTCGGCCACCAGGCCGGCGGCGCGAATGCCGGTGACCGCGCGCCGCACCTGCGCCAGGGCATCGCGCGAAATCTGCGCCACCGCATCGATCTCGCCACGCGCGGCGTGCGGATCGCGCTCGATCAGGCGCGCGGCCAGATCGGATTTGAGCGCCACCAGCGACAAGGTATGGCCGAGCAGATCGTGCAGGTCGCGGCCGATACGTTCGCGCTCGGCGGTGGCGGCCAGCCGGCGTACCTCGTCCTGCGACAGGCGCAACAACGCGTCCTTGCGTTCGTTGATGCTGTACACCGCCCCGACCGCGGCCATGCCCAGTACCGACACCGGCAACCACACCAGCGATTGCAGGTGCATTCCCAGCCAGTGCGCCCAGCCCAGGTAGAGCACGTTCATCACCACCAGTATCGCGAAGTGCCGCCATAGGGCATGCCGTGTGGACGGGCGCAGGCTCAGGCAGGCGAAGACGAAATAGCTGATCCCCGAGGGATACACCGGCAGCAACGCGGCACTCAGCACACCCATCGCCCAGGCGTAGCGATACAGGGTGCCGCGTGGCGCCAGCAACATGCGCGCGTACAGCAGCAGAAACGCCGGATACGACAACAGCGTGCACAGCAGCCAGGTGCTGTCGTACCCCCGCGAGGAAAACACCGGCACCACGAACACCCAGCTCGACCACAGCAGATGCACGCCATCCATCCATGGCGACTGGCCCTGCGCCAGCCGCGCGGCAACCTGCGAATTGGCGGCGGGGCGAAGCCAGGCGGGTAGCGACACACGCATCGGGGTGGGTCCATGTGGGTGATCGGATTCTGCCACTGCCGGGCCCGGCTGCGCGCGCGCTGCTGCAGGTCGCTGCGAACCAGTGCGCTCATGCATCTGCGCTGCACCTGCTCGCGGTGGTCATGCGCAGCACTGACCTGGGCGATCGCGCAGACCAACGACAGCAATGGACGCAGCGCATGGGGGTTCCGGCAGCATGAGGATGCTGCAGCCTCGCCCATCCTGGAAAGCCCGGCCAGTTGCCGCTGTCATGCACGGCAGGTGACAGCTGTCACTGGTGGATGCCGCCGCTGCGGTCGCATGCTGCGCAGCACCTCGCAGCAGCGTTGGTCGCGCTACCGTTCGTCGCCATAACCGTATTGGTGACTTCCGGCAGCTTGCGGCGACGCCCGCGGCCGGTCACATTTCGCGCAGCATCCCGTCCTGGTCATCGATGAATACTTCTGCCGATCTGCTCAAGCAACTGCGTATCGACCGCCAGCGTCCTGCCGCCCCTGAACCTGCACGGCGCGGCGTCTGGATCGTCGCGGCCGTGGTCATCGTCGTGCTGCTGGCGGCCGCGGCG
Source organism: Xanthomonas arboricola (assembly GCF_002940665.1). Lineage (GTDB taxonomy): Bacteria > Pseudomonadota > Gammaproteobacteria > Xanthomonadales > Xanthomonadaceae > Xanthomonas > Xanthomonas arboricola_B. The sequence goes on along the minus strand of NZ_MIGY01000002.1, from coordinate 1,233,606 downwards.
TGGTGGTTCACCCGCCGCCCGGCGGCAAAGGTGCAGACCGCACCGGTGGTGGCGATCAGCGCCGGCAGCAGCAGCGCCTCGGTGCTGGACGCATCGGGCTACGTGGTGGCGCGGCGCATGGCCACGGTGTCGGCACAGGTCACCGGCAAGGTGCGCGAGGTGATGATCGAAGAAGGCATGCGCGTCGAACAAGGCCAGGTGATGGCCACGCTGGACCCGCTGGATGCCGATGCGCAGCGCACGCTGTCGGCATCGCAGCTGTCGGCCGCGCGCAGCCAGGTCGACAACATGCAGGCGCAACTGGCGGTGGCCAATGCCGATGCGACGCGGCTGCAATCGCTGGTCAGCGCGCAACTGGTGTCGCGCTCGCAGTACGAGCAAGCCACCGCACAGCGCGATGCCTTGCGCGCACAGCTGCAGAATGCGCAACGCAATGTGCGCGTGGCATCGGACCAGCTGGCGATCTCGGCGATCCGCTCGGACTTCAACGTGGTGCGTGCGCCGTTTGCCGGCGTGGTCACCGCCAAGGCCGCGCAACCCGGCGAAATCGTCTCGCCGCTGTCGGCCGGCGGTGGCTTCACCCGCACCGGCATCGGCACCATCGTGGATATGGAATCGCTGGAAATCGAGGTGGAAGTGGGCGAGTCCTATATCGGTCGCGTGCAGCCGAAGATGCCGGTGGAGGCGGTGCTCAATGCCTATCCGGACTGGAAGATTCCCGGGGAGGTGATCGCCATTATTCCCACCGCCGACCGCGGCAAGGCCACGGTGAAGGTGCGCGTGGCGTTCAAGCTCAAGGACCCGCGCATCGTGCCGGAAATGGGCGTACGGGTGAGCTTTCTGGAACGGGCCAACGCGCAGGAAACCCGCAAGCCGCAGGGCGTGCGCGTGCCGGCTGCAGCGCTGGTCGAACGCGACACGCGCACGGTCGCGTTCGTGGTCGGCGAGCGCAGCACCGTCAGCATGAAGACGGTCACTCCCGGGATGGTGATGGGCGAGGACCGCCAGGTGGTGTCGGGGCTGCAGGCGGGCGACAGCGTGGTGCTGGATCCGCCGCAAAGCCTGAAGGACGGCGACACGGTAGCCGAAGCGGAAGCGGGCGCTACCGAATAGCTGCGCCGGCAACTGCAGTCACCGCGTGGGCAGCGACGCCGCTCCGGGGAGCGCGGCGCCCACAGTGGCAGCAGTGGCTGATGCGCTCGTGGCAGCTGGATGGCGCTGTGATCGCGCAGAGCGATGCAACCACGTAGCCACGATTACGGTGACGTTGGTGATCCACATCCAGCGTCGGCATCGATCAGTGCAGACCTGGCCGCCTGGCCTGTCGCCGCCATGCGTCCTGGCGCAGTCACCCAGCAGTTAGGTCTGTCGTCATCCAGCCTCGCACCGTCTTGCCGCCTCACCGTCACCGTCACCGCATCGCCGTGTTGTCGTGTTGCCGCCCCATGCAATCGCGGTCGCCATGCCGCACCGCGCTTGCCTTCTTCCATTGCACCGTCAGGAGTCGCCATGACCACTCTCGTCAGCTTGCGCAACATCACCAAGACCTACCAACGCGGCCCCGAGCAGGTGCAGGTGCTGCACGGCATCGACCTGGAGATCGCCAGCGGCGACTTCGTTGCGTTGATGGGCCCGTCCGGTTCGGGCAAGACCACCTTGCTCAATCTGATCGGCGGGCTGGACAACCCCAGCGGTGGCGAGATCGAGATCCAGGGCGAGCGCATCGACCGCATGAGCGGCGGCCAGCTCGCGACCTGGCGCAGTCACCACGTCGGCTTCGTGTTCCAGTTCTACAACCTGATGCCGATGCTCACCGCGCAAAAGAATGTGGAGCTGCCGTTGCTGCTCACCGCGCTCAACGCCGCGCAGCGCAAGCGCAATGCGGAAATCGCCCTGACCCTGGTCGGCCTGCAGGAACGCCGCAACCACAAGCCCAGCGAGCTGTCCGGTGGCCAGCAGCAACGCGTGGCGATTGCGCGGGCGATCGTGTCCGACCCCACCTTCCTGATCTGCGACGAACCCACTGGCGATCTGGACCGCCACAACGCCGAGGAGATCCTGCGCCTGCTGCAGGAACTCAATCGCGAACACGGCAAGACCATCGTGATGGTCACCCACGACCCCAAGGCGGCCGAGTACGCCACCCATACCATCCATCTGGACAAGGGCGAGCTGGCCGAAGCGCCGCTCGCGCTCTAAGGGAGTGATGCCATGAAGTATCTCTCGTTGGTGTGGGCGCAGCTGTTCCGCAGCAAGACCCGCACCTTGTTGACGTTGCTGTCGGTTGTAGCGGCGTTCCTGCTGTTCGGCATGCTCGATTCGGTGCGCGTGGCCTTCACTTCCGGCGGCAATGTCAGCGGTGTGGACCGGCTGGTGGTCGCTTCGCGTTTGTCGATTACGCAATCACTGCCGATCAGCCTGGAATCGCAGATCCGCAGCGTGCCGGGCGTGCGCGATGTGACCTCGGCGATGTGGTTCGGCGGTATTTATCGCGACCTGAAGAACTTCTTCCCCAACTTCTCGGTGGCGCCCAACTTCTTCGACGTCTACAGCGAGTACGAACTGCCCAGGGAGCAGCTCAAGGCGTTCCAGACCACGCGCACCGGCGCCATCGTCGGCGAGACCCTGGCCAAGGCCAATGGCTGGAAGATCGGCGACACCATTCCGCTGCAGGCCACCATCTTCCCGCGTGGCGGCAGCAACGACTGGCCGCTGCAACTGGTCGGCATCTTCCGCATGAAGGACCGCGCGGTGGCGGCCAACCAGGAACGCCAGTTGATGATGAACTGGAAATACTTCGACGAGTCCAACGACTACATCAAGAGCAAGGTCAGCTGGTACACCGTGACGTTGCGCAGTGCCGACCAGGCCTCGCGCGTGGCGCAGGCGATCGACGCGTTGTCGGCCAACTCCGATCATGAAACCAAGTCGCAGACCGAATCGGCGTTCCAGCAGGCCTTCATCAAACAGTTCGCCGATATCGGCCTGATCGTCACCTCGATCATGGCCGCGGTGTTCTTCACCTTGTTGCTGCTGACCGGCAACACCATGGCGCAGGCGGTGCGCGAGCGCATACCGGAGCTGGCCACGCTCAAGACGCTGGGCTTTCAGGACCGCACCGTGTTGAGTCTGGTGATGGTGGAGTCGGTGCTGTTGATCGGCCTGGGCGGGTTGATCGGCATGGGTCTGGCGTCGCTGGTGATCCCGCTGGTGGCCGCACGCAGCGGCGGGGTGATGCCGGTGCAGGGCGTGCCGCTGCAGACCTGGTTGGTCGGGCTGGGCCTGATGGCCGGCATCGGCATCGTGGTGGGTGTGCTGCCGGCGCGACGCGCGCAGCGCTTGAAGATCGTCGATGCCCTCGCCGGCCGCTGACAGGAGCAGGCAAATGCAAACCCAATGGAAGAACCGTCTGGTCAATCTGCTGTCGGTCGTGTCGCTGGCCGTCGGGTTGGCCGTGTGGATCGCGCTGCCGTGGATCGGCGTGCTGGTCGCCGCCGCCTTGCTGGCGGTGTGGCTGGTTGTCACGCGCAGCGGCCGGCTGTCGTTGGCCGCTGCACGTATCGGCATCGCCACGCTGCCGCAACGCTGGGGTGCCAGCTCGGTGATCGTGGTCGGCATCGCCGGTGTGGTCGGCGTGCTGGTGGCGATGCTGGCGATGGGCCAGGGGTTTCAGGCCACGCTCAACAGCACCGGCGACGACACCACCGCGATTGTTCTGCGCGGCGGCTCGCAAGCGGAAACCAACTCGGTGATCACCCGCGACCTGGTGCCGCTGATCGGCAGCCTGCCCGGCATCGCCGCCGATGCCAGAGGCCGCCCGCTGCTGTCGCCGGAACTCTCGCAGGTGGTCAACATCGCCTCCAGATCCGATGGCACCGACGTCAACGCGCAACTGCGTGGCGTGGGCGAACAGGCCTGGGCGGTGCACGACAAGGTCAAGCTGGTGCAGGGCCGGCGCTTCACCCCCGGCCTGCGTGAGATGGTGGTCGGCAAGGGCGCGTTGACTCAGTTCCGCGGACTGGAGCTGGGCAAAACGCTCGCCCTCGGCAGCCAGCAATGGACCGTGGTCGGCGTCTTCGCCTCCGGCGATGCGCACGATTCGGAGCTGTGGACCGATGCGCAGACGCTGGCCACCACCTACAACCGCAGTGCCTACCAGTCGATCAGTGTGCGCACCACCGGCAAGGCCGGTTTCAGCCAGTTCAAGACCGCCATGGCCGCCGATCCGCGGCTCAAGCTGGATGTGGAAACCACGCGTGCCTACTACGGCAAACAGGGCGGCGGCTTGAACAGATTGATCAGCATCCTGGGCACGGTGATCGGCGCGATCATGGCGGTGGGCGCGGTGTTCGGCGCGCTCAACACCATGTATGCGGCGGTGGCGACGCGGGCGCGCGAGATCGCCACCATGCGCGCGATCGGTTTTCGCGGCACGCCGGTGGTCATGGCGCTGATGCTGGAGACCATGCTGCTGGCGCTGCTGGGCGGCTTGCTCGGTGGCCTGATCGCCTGGGCCATCTTCAATGGTTACAGCGTGTCCACGTTGGGCAGCAACTTCAGCCAGATCGTGTTCCAGTTCAAGGTCTCGCCGGAGTTGTTGTGGAGCGGGCTGAAATGGGCGCTGGGCATTGGGCTGGTCGGCGGGCTGTTCCCGGCCTTGCGCGCGGCGCGGTTGCCGATCACGACGGCGTTGCGTGAGGTTTAGGCGGGCCGCTGGCCCGCCCGGGAATGGGGAATCGGGAGTGGGGAATGGTGACAGCCAAGGCAGAGGGAGTGCGGCTGCTGCGGCTGAACCTAATGCGGGCTGTCATCGTTTTGTCACTGCACTGCGGTAGATGCGCGGAGCGGGCAGGTCGTAGGCTGGCCGGCCGTTGCATCCATCGATCTTGTCCATGACGCGCCTGATTCTGCTGGCCTGCGCCTGCCTGTGGCTGGCCGGCTGTTCCTCGTCCTCCACCTCGCTCAGCGAGCGCCTGGTCGCGCCCGGCGGTACCTCGCCGTTGCTGGATGCCGAGCGCATTGCTGCCACCATCGCCACGGTGCCCAACCGCAGCGGGCATGTGGTCACCCGCGATCAGGTGCCGATCTTCTGGCGCGCGATCGACCCCGGCCAGTACGCCATGCACTACCGCTATCTCAGCCAGCGCCACGATCCGGCGCATGCGCTGGATGTCGATTTCAGTTTCAAGCTGCCAACCGCGACCCCGCCGACGCCGCCGACGCCGCGCGGCACCGTGGTGCTGCTGCATGGCTGGATGATGGATGGCGATTCGCTGCTGCCGTGGTCGCTGGAACTGGCGCAGGCCGGCTACCGGGTGATCACCATCGACCTGCGCAACCACGGCCATTCCGGCGGTGGCCCCTCCGGGTACGGGACGCGTGAATCCGACGACGTCATCGACGTGCTCGATGCGCTGCAACCGCGCGGCGAGATCCGCGGCCCGCTGTACCTGTTCGGCATTTCCTACGGTGCCGCCACCGCGCTGTTCGCCGCCGACAAGCTTGGGCCGCGCGTGACCGGCGTGGTGGCGATGGAATCCTTCGCCAACGCCGGGCGCGGCATCCGCGACATGGTCCCGCACCTGCTCGCCAGCCAACCCAGCGGCTGGCGTGGGCAGGCGGTGGCCGCGTATGCGCGCTGGCGCTATGCCGACCAGAATATCGATGCGGTGATCGCCGCCGCCGACCGCCAGCTGCAGCTGGACCTGGACCACGTCGACGTCACGCAGGCCTTGGCCGACACCCGTAGCTGCGTGCTGCTGGTGCATGGCGATGCCGATCAGCACATTCCGGTCGCGCATGGGCGTGCGCTGGCGCTGGCCAACCCGCGCGCGCACTACGTCGAGCTGCCTGGCGAAACCCATCTGAGCCTGCCGCTGCGATTGGACCTGCTCGGTGGGCCGATCGACCAGTGGCTGGCGCAGACGCAACAGGATCCAGGCCACTGCCCCGCGCCGCAGGCACTGCCGACCTCCACGCTGGCGGTGGCGACACCGGCGGTGGCGCCGCGCGGCTGAGAGCGGCGGACAGACGTCGGCAACGGTCGTGAGGTAGGAGCGGACCGTGCGCTCCGAACGGACCTGCATGAATGGCATACCGATACGGGCAGTGCCTGCGCCCGCGCGGCGGTGAGCGCAGGAGTCTGGTTGCTCGCTCTGCATCCGGACGGGGGCGGCGCACCGGCAGGCTGCCGAAGCAGGCAACCGCGCTGCTGCCCACCGCGCAACGCAGCCGCTGCGCGATCGCCCGGATCGCGCAGCGGCCGATGCTTAAGGCGTCACCACCACCGGCCGCCGCTGCCGCCACAGGCTATCGCCGACGAACAGCAGCAGTCCCAACCAGATCGCGGCAAATCCGATCGCGCGCCCCTGATCGAACGGCTCGTGGAAGAACCACACGCCCAGCAGCAACTGCAGGCTCGGCGCGATGTATTGCAGGATGCCCACCAGCGACAGCGGAATCCGCCGCACGCCATACGCAAACCCGATCAGCGGCACCGCGGTCAGCACGCCGCCCAAGATCAGCAGCAGATCGGTACGCAGGTCCCAGCCGCTCAGAAAGGCGCCGCCATGGCCCTGCTCGCCCCAGCCCGCCAGCAGCAGCGCCGGCACCAACAGGTACACGCTTTCCACGCCCAGCCCCGCCACCGGATCCACCGCCACCAGCTTGCGCAGCAGGCCGTAGGCACCGAACGACAATGCCAGCCCCAGCGCAATCCATGGCGGCGCACCGGCATCCAGGGTCAGCCACAGCACGCCCGCCGCCGCACACACCACCGCCACCCACTGGATGCGCTGCAGGCGTTCCTTCAGCACCAGCACGCCCAGCAACACGCTCAGCAGCGGATTGATGAAATAGCCCAGGCTGGCTTCGATCACGTGCCCGGCGTTGATCGCCCAGATGTACAGCCCCCAGTTGAACGCGATCGCCACGCTGCTGCCCGCCAGCATCCACAACGCGCGCGGCTGCGCGACGATCTCGCGCCACCAGCGCAGGCCCGAGCTGGCCAGCAACCACCCCACCACCAGCAGCGCGCTCCAGACGATGCGGTGCGCGATGATCTGCAGCGACGGCACCGCCTTGAGCAGATGCCAATACAGCGGCACCAGTCCCCAGATCACGAAGGACGATGCAGTGATCAACAACCCGCGACGCGCCTCGATCGGCGAGACCGCCGTCATCGCCGCGCCTTGGCCAGGGTCACCACCAGCACGCCGGACAGGATCACCGCCATCGCACCGATGTCATGCGCGCTGAAACGCTCATGCCCGAGCCAGGCGCCCAACGCCACCGCAATCACCGGGTTGACGTAGGCGTAGCTGCCGGCCAACGCCGGGCGCACGTGATGCAGCAGCCACACGTAGGCGGTAAACGCCACGATCGAGCCGAACACGCACAGGTACGCCACGGCCAGCAGCCCCTGCGAGGTCGGCAGGCTGTGCGGGCGCTCGCCGATCAGCAGGCCAGTGCTGACCAGCAACACACCGCCGCACAGCATCTGCCCGGCGGCAGTCATGAACGGCGACGGCAGGTCGCGTCCGCGCGACCAGACCGAGCCGAATGCCCAGCCGATCGGCGCGATCAGCAGCAACACCAGCCCGCCCGGCGTGGCGGTCAGGCTGCTGCCGGCGTTGAGCCAGACCACGCCCAGAAAGCCGATCACGATGCCCAGCCATTCGCCACGGCTGGCATGTTGCCCGCGCAGGGCGCCGAACAGGGCCATCCACAGCGGCACCGATGCCACCGAGGTGGCGGCCAGGCCGGACGACACGCTGCGCTCGGCCAGCACCACCATGCCGTTGCCCAGCAGCAACAAGGCCGCGCCCATCATCGCCACATTCTTCCACTGCGCGCGCGTCGGCGCAGCCACACCGCGCCAGCGCAACACCGCATACAACGCCGTGCCGGCCACGATGAAGCGCGCCCCGGACACCATGGTCAGCGGCAGCGCGCCGCCTTCCAACGCAAAGCGGATCGCCAGATAGGTCGAGCCCCAGACCACATAGACCAGCAACAGAGCGACAACGACTAGGCCATTGCGCGCAGGCGCAGCAGCATCGTGTGAAGAGGACATCGGAGATTGCCAAGTGCAGCGGAAGCTTCAATTCTAGATCACCTGCCCACGCCAACGTCGTACGCCCAAGCGCCTGCCGCGCTATGGTGCGCATTGATCCTCAGATCGGAGTGCATATGCAGCGTCGCGTCCCCTGGTTGACCTTGGCCGTCCTGACCGTGCTATCGGCCAATGCGTTGGCACGCGTCCCCGAGCCCTGGGAACCGAGCGGGCGCAAGCTCCTCGAGGCCGGGCTGGACGGTTCGTTGGCGCCGGAGATCTCGCCCGAACAAACCGAACTCAAGGTCATGCTCTCGGCAAACCGCGCCGGCGCTTACCTGCTTGGCGTCGCCAGCAGCAGTTACCGCACGCAATGGTGCATGCCTGCCGGCAAGAGCGGCCCGCCGGATCTGCAGGCGATCATCGCCGATATCGGCGCGCTGCCCGATGCGCGCCTGGACGAGGCCGCACCTGCGTTGATCGTACGCGCGCTGGCCAAGCGCTATCCGTGCCGCACATAGGCGGCGCGATCGCCGCAAGCCGGCTCGACCAACCGCCACGCAACGGCCGGATGCAATGAACGCTTGCAGCGCCGGGCGTTCGATGCCCGGGCTCGAAAGCACCAGGCGTTTGCACACCGCTGGCCCTACTTGCGTGCGGCGTCGCTGCCGGCGCGGATCGCCTTGAACTCCGAACCGTCCTGCCAGCTCGGCCACTGCCGGCCGTTGGCCAGCGCCACGCCGACGTCGTAGACCAGGGTGGTGTCGGCCGCGTGGCCGCTGGCGTCCCATTGCGGCGTCCAGCGATCGCAGGGCTGGTGATAGCACTCGGCAAAATACTTGTCGCGCAGCGCCTTACCGGCCGCCACGCCGCCGTCGAGCATGTCCAGCCCGGGACCGGCAGTGATCGCCGGCACGCCCATGCGCGCAAAGGCGAAATGGTCGGCGCGGTAGAAGAAGCCCGCTTCCAGATTCGGGTCCGGCGAATAGCTGCGGCCGCGCGCCTTGGCCGCGGTTTCCAGATCGCCTTCCAGCGACACCCGTCCGCGTCCCCACGAGGCGATATCGCGGGTGGGGCCATCGGGGCTGAACATCTCCATGTTGAGCACCGCCACGGTCTTGTCCAGCGGCGCCAGCGGATGCGCGGCGTAATAGTTGGCGCCAAGCAGGCCCTTCTCTTCCGCCGTCAACGCGATGAAATACAGCGTGCGCTGCGGCTTGGGGCCGGCCGCGAACACGCGCGCCAGTTCCAGCACGCTGGCCACGCCGGTAGCGTTGTCCACCGCGCCACGCCGCACCGTGTCGCCGCCGGCATCGGCCTTGCCCACGCCGAACGCATCCCAGTGCGCGGAGAAGATCACCGTCTCGTCCGGATGCTGGCTGCCGGTGAGCTTGGCCACCACGTTATGGGTGACCACGCGCTCGCGCTTGAGCTTGAAATCCACCGACAGCGTCGCATCGCCCAACACCATCGGCGCGAAGTCGCGCTGCTGCGCGCGCTGCTTGGCCTGCGCAAAATCCAGCCCGGCGCGCTGGAACAGCGACACCGCCAACGCCTGCTGCATCCAGCCACGCACCGGTACGTGCTGCGCCTTTGCATCGGCATCGCTGCGTTCGATATCGAACAACGGCGACAGGCCCGAACTCTGCACCGTCGCCCAGCCGTACGCGGCCGGCGCGGTCTCGTGCACGATCAACACGCCGGCGGCACCGCGACGCGCCGCCTCTTCGTACTTGTAGGTCCAGCGGCCGTAGTAGGTCACCGCCTTGCCGTCGAAGGCGCCAGGCTGGCTGGATTCGAAGTCGGCATCGTTGATCAGCACCACCGCGATCTTGCCGCGCAGGTCCACGCCCTTGTAGTCGTCCCACTGCCGCTCCGGCGCGCTGATGCCGTAGCCCACGAACACCAGCGGTGCATTCTTCAAGCGCACCGCGTCCTGCGGACGCAGGCTCTGCAGGGTCACATCGGTGCCATTGACCAGCGCCTGGGTCTTGCCGCCGACACGCAGGCTGGCGCGCACCGGGCCATCGACCTGGGCGCGTACCAACGGCACCGCCTGGGTCCAACCGCCCTGCTCGCCGCCCGGCTGCAAGCCGGCAGCCTTGAACTGCTCGACCAGGTAATCGACCGTGCGCTGCTCGCCGGCACTGGCCGGCGCCCGGCCCTCGAACTCATCCGAGGCCAGCAGGCGCACATGCCGCGACAACGCTTCGGCGTCGATGCCGCTACCGGGCAGATCGTTGGCGGCCTGCGCCACGCCTCCCACGAACAGGCAGGCGGACAACAACAGGATGCGCATCGGATTCACGGCATGGCCTTGCAACAGGTAGATGACTCACAGTTTACAAGCGCGCGGCCGCCACGGGAGCGCTTCGACCCGCGTTGGCAAACGCGATGTCTTCCTTTCTAGCAGGCCCCTTGGGCTGCATGGATGCTGTCACGAGTTCAATGGGCGGGTGTACGGCCTGTCCCGTGCGTGGTGATGGCATCGCGCCTTCGACTCACCGAGCTTTTGAATCGAGCCTCTGATCGCGCGCAAACACGGTTACGGTTCAAGGTCTCGATTGTTTTGGCATTGTTTTCCGGAGCCTGTGCAGTGCGGATAGATCGGTTGCAGGGCGGCGGATCTGCGGCTTGGCTGCAAGGCCCTTGCCCGCCCACCATCGTGGGACACGCCGCAAGTACATCCTTGTAGGCTCTTACGCGGCATCCATGCCGCGTAAGGTCCCGCGACGGTGAGCGGGCAAGGACCCGTCGGGATGGTCGGTGTGCATGGTTGCAAGCGGGGCATGACCTGCGCTGGTCGGATCACTTGTTCGTTCGACTAGCGCCTCACCAGATTCCTATTGCAAGCCGAGCAGCAGACAGGCTTCAACACGCAACTTAAAACGTCTCAGCTATTACCGCTAGCCGAGCAACAAGCTTTCAAAAGCAGCCGACCAACTCTCTGGTGCGGTGTCCTTGCCGGTTGCGGGACCGTGTGGCGGCATGGAGGCCGCCACCACGCCTCCACGGACGGATTTACGGCGTGTCACGCAAGCGGTGAGGGCACCGCGCGCTCGACGGACTAGGCTTTTGACTGTCGCCGAACGATGCGACGACCCGCTACAGCGTTCGAGTGGGGGGTGTTTGGCGCTAATTGGTACGCTTCGCGCGATCCAGCCAGCACGCCAGGCCCTGCGCGTTGAGTTCGATATCGGTACCCAGCAACTGCGCCACGCGCGCATCGTCCAGCCGGCAGCCGTGCAGGCGGGCGCGCTGCAGATACAGGTCGGTCAGCGCCGCCACCATGTAGCGATGGCGGTCCGCACGCTGCGCGCAGTCCAGCGCGATGGCGGTCATCGCATGGATCTGCTCGACCAGCGCCTGCGCCAGCGGTGCCGGCGATTCGACCCGGCCGTAATGGGTGAGATACATCGCCTGCGGCGCGGTCTCCATCAGCCGCGCGATCGAGTGCAGCATCGCCTCCGGCTCGAACTGTACCGGCGAGGAGGTCGGCAGGATGAAGGCGCCTTGCGCGCTATCGAGCTGGCGATACGACAGGCCGAAGGTGTCGCCAGTGAACCAGCTGCGGCTGCGCGCATCCCACACGCACAGGTGATGTCGTGCGTGGCCCGGCGTCTCGATGGTGCGCAGCGCGCGCTCGCCCAGCATCACGGTCTGTCCGTCGGCCGCTTCCACCACGCGCTCGGCCGGCACCGGCACGATCGCGCCATAACTGCGCGCCATTTCCGCCTCGCCGTACACCGCCGTGGCGCCGGCGATCAGCCGGGTGGGATCGATCATGTGCGGCGCGCCGCGCGGATGCACCAGCACCCGCGCATTGGGTAGGTGCTGCAGCAACGCTCCCGCTCCGCCGGCGTGATCCAGATGCACGTGGGTCAGGATCAGCCAGTCCACCTGCGCCGGCGTCAGCCCGGCCGACTGCAATGCGGCCAGCATCTGCGGCACCGACAGCGAAGTACCGCAATCGACGAAGGCGCCACGTTGCGCCTCGACGATCAGGTACGCCGCATCGAACTGCACACCGCCAAAGCCGGTGTCGATGGTGTGGATGCTGGAATCGGCGGTCGCTGTCATTGCTTCCCCACGGCTATGCGAGAGGCCACAGTCTAGCCACCCCGGCTCCACGGGTGTCGTTACGCCTCGCGCAACACGCGCAGCGCCGCCAGGATCACGTCCGCCCCCACCTGCGCATGCAGGCCCGGCAATTGCAGGTCGCTGCCCTGCTCGGCCTGCTTCAGCCGCGCAATCAGCTGGCCCGCATCGCGTGGCGAGGCGAAGCCCTCGCTCTGCAGCAGCAAGGCACCGGCGCCATCGTTCAACTTGAAATAGAACTGCCCGTCGCTCTCGCGATACTGCTTGAACACCGGAGGCGCGCTCTTCTCGCTCACCGGCGTCGCAGCCGCATCGCCCTGGCCGGACAGGTCGCGCAGACCCACCGCAGCCCGTAGCTCGGCCAGAAACGGCGTTGCGTAGCGCGCGCGCAGACGTGCACCACCGGCGCGCAGAATCGCCTCGATCTTGCCCGGCTCGGCCATCAGCGCCTCATAGCGCGTGCGCAGCGGTGCGATTTCCTGATCGATACGCTCGAACAGCCGTTGCTTTGCATCGCCCCAGCCGATGCCATCGGCAAAGGCCTGCGCAAAGGCCGCTGTTTCCTGCGGCGTGGCGAAGGCCTGGTACAGCTGGAACAATGCCGACCCCTGCGTGTCCTTGGCCTCGCCCGGCGCGCGCGAATCGGTGAGGATGGAGAACACCAGCTTGCGCAATTCCTCGCGCGGGGCGAACAGCGGAATCGTGTTGCCGTAGCTCTTGCTCATCTTGCGGCCGTCCAGACCCGGCAAGGTCGAGACCTGCTCGTCGATCACCGCCTCGGGCAGGGTGAAAAAGTCGCGGCCATACACGTGGTTGAAGCGCTGGGCGAAATCGCGCGCCATCTCGATATGCTGGATCTGGTCGCGTCCCACCGGCACCTTGTGCGCGTTGAAGATCAGGATGTCTGCGGCCATCAGCACCGGGTACATGAACAAGCCGGCGGTCACGCCCGCGTCATCGTCTTCGCCATCGGCGCGATTCTTGTCCACCGCCGCCTTGTAGGCATGCGCGCGGTTGAGGATGCCCTTGCCGGCCACGCAGGTCAGCAGCCACAGCAATTCGGTGGTCTCCGGCACATCGGACTGGCGATAGAACCCCACCGTTTCCGGGTCCAGGCCGCAGGCCAGCCAGCTGGCGGCGATCTCCAGCGTGGAGCGCTGCGTCCGCGCCGGGTCCTGCGCCTTGATCAGGCTGTGCAGGTCGGCCAGGAAGTAGAAGCTTTCCGCATCGGCAGCCGCACTGGCCTGGATGGCCGGGCGGATCGCACCGACGTAATTGCCCAGATGCGGGGTGCCGGAGGTGGTGATGCCGGTAAGGACGCGAGTGGTCATCTGCGTAAGGCCAGGGAGTCAGCACGCAAGTTTAGCGGTTCCGTGCCCTTGGCATGGCTGCGGCGCTGTCTTGCGGCTGTCGCTGCCGGCATCGGCGGCAGACGCGCAACGGGCCGCGTCGAGCGGCCCGTTGTGTGCAGTTGCGCTCACCACCTCGGGCAAGCGCGATTGCGCGGCACCGTCAGGTGTCGTCGCGCAACGACTTTTCGAAGGCGCGCACTTCACTCTGGGCGCGATCGCGGTCCCAACCGTAGCGCTCCTGGAGCTTGCCCTGCAGATACTCGGCATTGCCTTCGGCAACCTTGAAATCGTCGTCGGTGAGGTCGCCCCACTTGGCCTGCGCCTTGCCTTTGAGCTGGGTCCACTTGCCGGAAATGATGTCGGTATTCATTGCGTCGACTCCGCTGGTGCGGTCGCGATTGACCGTGCGCGCAGGTTGCCCAGGGCGCCGTTCGCTGTGGATCAAAAACCGTCAAACCCGTAATCACCGCACTGAACGGTTGCCGACGCTTTGGCGCAGCTTTTCGCCCTGGCCGCGCCGTTGCATGCCCGGGCGCGTCATTGCGCAGCCCTGCTTGCGCAAAAAACTCGGGCAAAAAAAACGGGCCTTGCGGCCCGTTTTTCTGCATGCAGCGCTAGATTACTTGCGCGCAGCGTCTTCCACCTTCTCGCCAGCGCCCTGCACGTCCTTGCCGGCACCTGCGACGGTGTTGCAACCCGACAGCATACCGACCGACAACACCGACAGCACCAGCAGCACAATTGCACGCTTCATAACAGACTCCTTCGTGGGTAAAGCGGCGGCTTGCCGCAGATCAATCAAATCAAACAACTAGGGTTCAAACAAAACGCAAGGATCAGCACTTACCGTCGCTGCAATTGTCGGCCTTCTTTTCGACCTTCTCGCCTGCGCCCTGCATGTCCTTGCCGGCGCCGGCCATGGTATTGCAGCCAGTCATCACACCGGCCGAAAACAGGCCCAGTACCATCAGTGTCAGCAGTCGCTTCATCGGTCTTCCTCAGTTCTGCGTTCGGTGCAGACGCACCGTGTCTGGCGCCAAATCTGACTGCGCGGCCGTGGATTTGATGTGAACGTGGTGTGCTGCGTTCAGCGATCGATCAATCTCGCATCAGTGTCGACTTGCCGAACAGGCTCTCGACCAGATCCACCGCCAGCTCGGCGGTGGCGTTGCGGCTGTCCAGCACCGGATTGAGCTCGACGATGTCCAGTGATCCCATGCGTCCGGTGTCGGCGATCATTTCCATCACCAGCTGCGCTTCGCGGTAATTGGGCCCACCCGGCACGGTGGTGCCCACGCCCGGCGCGATGCTCGGGTCCAGGAAATCCACATCGAAGCTCACATGCAGATGAGTATCCTCGCTCATGCCCTGCAGGGCGGTCTCCATGGTGCGCTTCATGCCGGCCTCGTCGATGTAGCGCATGTCGTAGACATCGATGCGGTGCTGCTTGATCAGGCGCTTCTCCTCGGGGTCCACCGAGCGGATGCCGATCTGCCGCACCTGCTCGGGCAACAATGCCGGTGCGCTGCCGCCCAGATGCGTCAGCGCCTGCGGGCCCAGCCCGCACAGGCAGGCCACCGGCATGCCATGCACATTGCCCGACGGCGTCACCTCGCTGGTATTGAAGTCCGAGTGCGCATCCAGCCACAGCACCCGCAGCGGGCGTTGCTGCTCGCGGCAGTACTTGGCCACGGCGGTGATCGAGCCAATGCCCAGGCAGTGGTCGCCACCGAGCATGATCGGCATGCGGCCGGCGCGCAGCTGCGCATAGCTGGCCTCCATCAGCGCCTGGTTCCAGGCCACCACCTCGTCCAGATGGCGGTAGCCGGCCTGCGGGGCCTGCCAGGGATTGCGCGGGCCATCCAGATTGCCCAGATCGCGCACCTCCACGCCGCGGCCGATCAAGGCCTCCTGCAGCCCGGCGATGCGCAACGCCTCCGGCCCCATCCGCGCACCACGGTGGCCGGCACCGATGTCGGTGGGAACGCCAATCAGGGAAATCGGCAGGTACTGCGTCGCCATGCATTGCTCCAGCATCGAGAAAGCGCTGAAGTCTAGTCGCCGGCTCGCGCACTGACGCGCGGCAGCGCAGCACGGCGCCCGGCGTGCGTCACCGATCACGCAATCGCATCTGCCACTGCAGCAATCCAAAGTGCGGCCGATACTGCGTGGCGGGCAAAGGTCGGACCGGCACGGACGGCAGGCGCAACGCCGCAGTGCAGGTGCGATGCAGTCCGCCGTGGCGCTACCAGGTGCCGGCCGCGGCCGCTTGGCGGCGGCAACGCGTTCCCGATGGCTGCTCGAAGTGACGTGGTTGGGCAGTTTGTGGCGTATCTGCGCTTTGCGGGCTGTGCTTGTCTGGCCGCACAGTTAAGAGATTGGGGCTGCTATGACGATGGCCGAAGGTGCCGATGCTACTGTTCGCCCGCCAGCGCGGGTCCCGGTGTCATCGACAGGGTCTTTCATCGCGCAGCGGGTTTCGTACAAGGGGAGGATTTCATGCCGCATAACGCCGTCAACCAGGTCGTCAAGGCTGCCGTGGGCGAGGTCGCGCGGGCGTCGCATCACTACGATCTGCTGCGCATCGGGCGCGAGTTTGCGCAGACCATCGAGCGCGAGCCGGGTATCCGTCTGTTGATGCTGTCCACTGCCGACGGGCGTGCCATCGCCGAGCAATCCAGCCTGGACGTGGATGCTCGCCGTCTGGCAGCGATGGCCAACTCGTTCCTGACCCTGGGCGAGACCCTGGCGCGCGAATCCGGTCTGAGCGAAGCCGATTACGCCACCGTCAGTACGCGTGGCGGGCAGCTGGTGCTGATCCGCATTCGCGCCGACAGACCGTTGACGCTCACTGCGGTGGGCGGCAGCGACCTCAACGCCGCGGCGCTGCTGTTCAATGCGCGCGACTGCGCCGGCCGCCTGGCGACAGCGCTGGCGCCGCCGACGAACTGAGCGCTTGGCACTGTTCGTGCTTGCGCCAGTGCACTGATTTCTCACCGCTCGTAAGGACGACCCGTGTCAAAACTCAATCTGGAACACCTGCATTCGATCGCCGGCTTCGTCGGTGCTGCCCTGGTCGATAGCGACAGCGGCATGGCGCTGGGCATGACCGGCGGCACCGATCTCAACCTGGAACTTGCCGCGGCCGGCAATACCGAAGTGGTGCGTGCCAAGCGCCGTATCGCCGAGCAGCTCGGCCTCAACGACACCATCGAAGACATCCTGATCACCCTGGCGCGTCAGTACCACCTGCTGCGCCCGCTGGAGAGCAACGGCACGTTGTTCCTGTATGTCGTACTGGATCGCGCCAAGGCCAATCTGGCCATGGCCCGTCACGAACTCAAGGCGTTCGAGAAGACCCTGGATTTCGGTTGATGCCCACCAGGCGGCGCACGCGCGTCGCCTGCCCGGCCTGCCGGTCCGCATCGGCAGGCACCGCACCTTCTCCGCGCCGACGCGGCGCCATGTCATGACCTCACCCATTCACACCATGCGGGTCGCCACGGCCGGCCTGGACCTGCTGCACACCACGCGCCTGAAACTGGCGTGCTCGTTGCTGCTGGCCGAACGCATCGACGTGCAGTTGGGACAATGGCCGCACCACGCCGCCGACGTGGTGGTGCTGGGGCTGGAAAGCGCCGACGGGCTGGCCGCCTGGCAGGCCTTGCAAGGGCAACCCGTGCGGGTGCTGGTGGTGTCGCGAGCACCGGTCGGCGGCGCCTGGCTCAAGCACGGTGCCACCGTGCGCGAACTCAACGAGCAGATGCGCGTGCTGCTGTCCTCCTCCGCGCACGCGCAGGTTGCCGAGCCGGCCCTGCTGATCCGCCATTGCCGCGGCGAATTCGGTGCCGCCGCGGCACTGTTGCGCAACGCGCAATTACAGATACGCGTGGACCCGGCCAACGGCTGCGTGCAGCTTCCCGCCGGCATTGCCTTGTCCGAGCTGCTCGCGGCCCTGGATCGCCCCGGTTGGCAGGTTGCACCGGACGCCGCCGACAGCGCACTGAGCCAACGTATTTCGTTCGAAGCGCTGTATTTCGCCCTGCCCGATCACCTGCGCCCCGCGCTGCCGGCGGTCGAACCCAGCCATGCGCTGCAGTTGCGGCAATGGCCGGAGCTGAGCGCCGAGACCAGTTCGCCGGCGCAACTGCTTGCCATTGCCCACCTGCATGCGCGCCCGTGGCGCCCGCAGGCGCTGGCCAAGGCTTGCAAGCTACCGCTGCAAACGGTGGAATGCCTGTTCGCCGCTGCACTCGCCAGCGGCCTTGCCCAGATTGCGGAGATTGCCGTGCCTGCAACGCAGCCCCGTCCGGACAGCAGCAATTCCCGGTTTTTCTCCTGGGTCGCACGTCGCTTTGGCCTCTCTCTCTTTCAGGCGCAGTCATGAGTGTTCCGGCCAACAAACTGGTGTTCGTTGGCGGCATGGGCGCCGGCAAGACCACCGCCGTACGCGCCATCTCGGACGTGGAGCCGGTCAGCACCGAGATGCCGCTCAGCCAGGATGCCTACGGCGACAAGACCTACACCACGGTCGCGCTGGACTACAGCTCGATCGAACTGGAGGACGGCGAGTTGCTGCACGTCTACGGCGTGCCCGGGCAGAAGTACCTGGATTTCATGTGGCCGCTGGTGTGCGACGGCGCGTTGGGCGTGATCGTGCTGGTCAGCGCGCGCGATCCGCAGATGCGCGAAGCCACCCTGGCATTGCTGCGCGAGTTTTCGCAGATCGCACCTGCGGCAAGCCTGGCAGTGGGCATCACCATGACCGACGACATGCAGGACTTCCTGCTGCCGCCGTTCCGCGACGCCCTGGTGGCCGAAGGCTTCCGCATCCCGGTCATGCGCGTGGATGCACGCTCGGCCACCCAGATCACGTTCCTGGTGAAGTCGCTGCTGTCCTATCGTTACACCTCGGCGACCAGCTGATCGGGCGCGTACGTGGCATTGCCGACGTGGTCGGCGAGCGAGAAAAACAAGGAATCCGGTCACGACGGTGCCTGAAAAGGGCGTCACGCGGGGGATGCCGCCTCTAGGGTGGCGGCGACGCGTCCATCTTCCTTGATGCCAGACGCGCGACGCGAACGTCATACATTCGAGCGCTTTGCCTGACTTGTTCAGTATGGCGCGCGATCAATAACCAGGGCATCGGGACGTTCCCGACATCGCACAGGACATGCCGGTCATGCGGCATAGGCAATCGCACCGGCAGTAGGCGGCCAGTGCAGCCTGCATCGGCGATCATGCTGCAGTTGTCGTGCGCGCCCGGCAATGCGTTGGACAGACCGTTCGTCAAGCCGTCTGGCACAGGCATCGACGCGCGGCAGCGGCGCCGCCATCGGTGACGCGCAGCCGATACCCGATGCGCCGGTATGGGCTGCTGCAGGGCAACGCCCATACCGATGCCCGAGTGCTGATCCAGCACCACGATCGGATAAAGTAGCGCGATGACAATCGAACTGAAGCCCGGCGGTCTGCTGATCGCGATCGAAGGCATCGACGGCGCCGGCAAGACCACCCTCGCCCGCAGCCTGGCCACCACGCTGGAAGCGGCCGGCGCGCGCGTGGTGCTGAGCAAGGAACCGACTAATGGCCCGTGGGGCACCCAGCTGCGCCAGTCCGCCGCCACCGGCCGCCTCAGCGCGGACGAAGAAGCCGAGCTGCTGATCCGCGACCGTCACGAGCACGTGGACACCCTGATCGCACCGGCGCTGGCACGCGGCGACATCGTGATCCTGGACCGCTACTTCCCCTCGATGATCGCCTACCAGGGCGCCGCCGGCCTGCCGCTGGACGATCTGCTGGAGCGCAACGCCTTCGCGCCGCGCCCGGACGTGCTGCTGCTGCTCGACCTGCCCCCACCCACCGGCCTGGCGCGTATCCGCGCCCGCGGCGATGCACCCAATCACTTCGAAACCCAGGACAACCTGGAACGCTGCCGCAGCATCTTTGCGCAGTTGCAGTTGCCGGGGAAGCACGTCGTGGATGCCAGCGCCGATGCGGACAGCGTGCTTCGTCAGGCCCACGCCATCGTCGTTGCAGCGCTGGCCGAACGCCTGCGCGGCCAGGCCACCCATGCCGACGCCGACAAGGCCGCACTGAAACTGCTATCGGCCGGTCGCCCGGCCTGAGTTGCTGCGCGTACTGCGCGCAGGCAGCAGCACTGGCGCAAGCAATTCGCGTGCTGCGAGCAGATGCCTGCTCTCGACCAATCGAACCCGGGAAAACGGAGGCGTTCTGGGGACGCTGACCCAATAACGCAGCCGGTACCGAGCTACACGGACATTCCGGAATGGAACGCAGACCTTCGTGGTGCCGGCACCCGGATTCGAACTGGGGACCTACCGCTTACAAGGCGGTTGCTCTACCAACTGAGCTATGCCGGCAAAGGCAGGCGCGTTGCGCGCCGGTGCGCATTCTAGCGCAGCGCGGCGCAATCTAGCGACCGCTGACGCGCCGCGCCCGCGGTGCCCTGCAATGTGCCGATCGCGGCCGCGCTGCGCACATCGATCCACCAGCGCGATTGCCCGGAGCCGCTGGGCAGCAATTGCGCCGGGAACCCCGCGCCGACCAGGCTGGCCTGACGTCGCTCGGCACGCTCGCGACTCTGGTACTGCCCCAGCGCGATGGTGTTGTTCTCACCCTGGGCAATCACGTAGTAGTCGCCCATGCCGGCGGCGGCGATGCGCTTGACCAAGGCCTGCGCCGCTGCACGATCGCCGACGTTGGGCAGCATCACCCGGAACGTACTGATCCCCGCGTCCTTGTCCTCGCGCACGCTGGTGCGCGTGGCCTGACCACGCAGGCGCGCCAGCGCGGCATCGGCGTCGGCGCGCGCCGCGTACGGCCCCAGGCTGGCACAGCGCTCGGGCGCAGCGGCCGGGGTAGGTGCCGCTGGCGATGGCTTGATCGCAGCTGCTGCAACCTCGTTCGGTGTTGGAGCGACCTTGGCTGGCGCTGGAACCTGTGCCGATGACTGCAGCGTATCGGTCCCCTTCGCGGCGGCCGCAGCTGGCGACGAAGACGCTGCCGCTGGTGCCGTCGATGTCGATGTCGATACCGGTGCATCCGATGGTGCGGTCGGCGTGGCGTCCGAAGCTGCCGGGGTCGTGCCTGCCTCGCCTGCCGCTGCGGGCCTCGTTGCTGTCGCAGTGCTCGGCAGCACTTCCAAGCGCGCCACACCGGCCGGCTGCGGCGGTGCAGCCACTGCTATCGGTGCCGGTTGCAACGCCCACCACAACGCCACACCGGCATTGAGGACGATCAGGACAACGATGAATGCGCGTACGTACATGCAATGGATTCTAAGAGGGGGTCAGTGACAATGGGCGAGGGCTCGTCGACTTGCTGCCGACGCCAGACGCTGGCGCAGTGTACGAGTACCACCGGTTCGGCCTCACGGCCGCGCCCGCCGCGTGCTCTTAGCAATTGCGTAGCTCGCCATTCAAGGCGCCAGCGCAGACCTCGCCCAGGTCGCCAGCCCATCCAGCACCAGCGCCGCGCGGAAACTGGCACCGGGCAACAACGGCAACAACGGCGGCGCGCCGCCCCCGTGCACCAGCAGCTGCACCGGCACCCCCAGGCTGCGTTGCGCATGCTGCAGGCTGCGCTCGATCAGCGCCACTGCGGCGCCATCGCAGCCGGAGGTCAGTGCGTCGTCGGTGTCGTCGGCCAGCTCGACATAGGCCCCGCCACTGGCCGGCAACTGCACCGCACGCGCATGCAGCGCTTCGCGCATGGTGGTCGGCGAGGCGGCAATGCGTCCGCCGTGGTGCCGTCCATCGGCGCCGAGTACGTCGATGGTCAACGCGGTGCCCACGCCGGCCACCAGCACCGGTGCGTCGCCGCGCGCGCCCAGCAGCGCCAGGAAGCGATCCACCCCGAAGCGGTTCGGGTCTGCGTAGGCGATGCGGATGCCGGCGCATTCGGCCGCGGTCCGCACGATGCGCACCTGTTGGAAGCGCTCGCGCAGGCAGCCGAGCATGCGCTGCGTCAACGCCGGCGCAGCCAC
This sequence comes from Xanthomonas arboricola, assembly GCF_002940665.1. GTDB lineage: Bacteria > Pseudomonadota > Gammaproteobacteria > Xanthomonadales > Xanthomonadaceae > Xanthomonas > Xanthomonas arboricola_B. Next base: position 1,212,095 of record NZ_MIGY01000002.1, on the reverse strand, counting down.
GCTGGCCACATGCGCAATACGCCCGGTGGGCAAGGCCGACAACGCGGCCGCATCCATCGCCTCGGCACCGTGCGGCCAGGCCTGCACATCGCCGGCGCGGTCGCCCTGCAGCGGTGCGTACTTGAACCGCGAATTCCCAAGGTCGAACAACCACTCGCTCATGCAGGTCTCACGCTCACTTCTCCGGAGTGGAACAGCCGCACCGTCTGGCCCAGTTGCACCCGCAACGCGCCGTCGGCAGCCAGGCCAAGCGCAATGCCGCGATGCCGGGTGCCGGCCTCCTCGACCTGCACTGCGCGCCCGCTCAACACGTCCAATGCCGCATAGCGGCTCAGGAATGGGGCCAGCCCCTGCGCCTCGAACAACTCCAGCGCCGGCAGCAGCGCGGACAACACCGCAGCCACCACGGTCTCGCGCGATACCGTGCGGCCGGCCAGCGTGTCCAGATCCATCCATGGTTGATCGATCGCAGCGGCGGCCGCAGCTGGCATATGTACGTTCAAACCCAGCCCGATCACCGCGCGCGCGTTGCCGGCCATTTCGCCGCCGCCTTCGATCAGCAGGCCGCCCAGCTTGCGCTGGCGCGCCAGCAGATCGTTGGGCCACTTCAGCCCGACATTGGTAAAACCGCAATCACGCAATGCTTCGGCCACCGCCACACCCACGGCTAGGCTGAGCCCGGCCAACTGGCCCAGCCCGCCGCTGAAACGGCGCGAGGCCGACAGATAGATGTGCGCACCCAGCGGCGAGGTCCATTGGCGCCCGCGCCGGCCGCGCCCGCCGGTCTGCCGCTCGGCCAGCAGCACCGCCACGCCCCGCTCCGGCGCCGGGCGCGCCAGCAAGCTGGTGTTGGTGGATTCCAGCGTCCAGGCGATCTCCAGCGCAGCCAGGCCTGCCAGCGCATCGGCCGACATCGCCGCACGAATGCGCGCGTCGTCCAGCAGGTCCAGCGGCGCCGCCAGGCGGTAGCCGTCCCCGGCCCGCCCGTCGATGTCGACTCCGGCCGCGCGCAGATTCTGGATGCGCTTCCACACCGCCGCACGGGTCAGCCCGGCATCGCGCGCCAGCGCATCGCCGGATAGCCGGCCGCTCGCAAGTTTGGCCAGCAAGGCGCGGTCATCCACGGCAAGTCCCCAAATCGATCCGTGAAAGTATGCGCCAAGCGTCCGCACCCGCCCACCCTGGCTTGCGTGAGGGAGTGAAAAGCACGTTATGATCGGCGACTCACGCCGCTTGCCCTGGATGTGGACGATGCGCCGAATCACGGTTTGCCTGCTTCTGTTGTTGGCTCCGCTTGCCGCGCTGGCATCGGACCAGCTGGCCGATGGCGATCATGAGAGCTGCGTCAGCAGCAACTCGGCGGCCCGCGGCAGAACCCCCAACGGCGAGCCAGCAACCGCGTCGCGCGCGCCCGCGCACAAGCCCGCGCCGGCCACCGGCGGCGGTGGCAGCGACGGCGACGGCCTGTTCCCACGCATGCGCATGATGCCGCGCTGGCATAGCTTCCTGCCGGGCATGTTCCGCTGATCCAGTGGTTGTTGCGCCGGCTACGCCGGCCGCCCCCCGATGTTCCCGATGCGTTATGGCTGCCGGTCAGCCGCCGCTGTGCCTGGGTCGCTGCGCTCGACCCGTCCCGCCAGCACCGTCTGCGCGCCTTGACCGCGCAGTTCCTGCAGCAAAAGACCATTTCTCCGCTCGACGGGCTGCGGCTGCAACCGCACGATCACGTCCTGCTGGCGGCCATGTGTTGCCTGCCGCTGCTGACCATCGGCGCGGCCGGCTGGCGTGGCTGGTCGCAGCTGATCGTCTACCCGGACGCGTTCCGCGTGCAGCGCACGCACATGGATGCGGCCGGGGTGATGCATGCCTGGGACGACACCCTGATCGGCGAGGCCTGGGAGCAAGGCCCGCTGATCGTCAGCTGGGCCGATGTGCAGGCCGACCTGGACGACCCGCAGGCCGGCTTCAACGTGATCGTGCATGAGATGGCGCACAAGCTCGATGCGCTGGATGGCGCCCTCGACGGCACCCCGCCGCTGCCGCGCGATGCGCAACGCGCCTGGGCACGCGATTTCCAGCGCGCCTTCGATACGTTCTGCCAACGCGTCGATGCAGGCGAAGACACCGAGATCGACCCGTATGCCGCCGAAGCGCCGGAAGAGTTCTTCGCGGTGGTGAGCGAATACCACTTCTCCGCGCCGCAGCTGCTGGCGCGCGTCATGCCGGATGTCGCTGCGCAGCTGACGCGTTTTTATGGACCTTCGCCGTTTGCATCGTCAGCGCAGCGCTGATGGTGTGGTGACACGCCTGCATGACTTGGGCTGTCGTCATGCAATGCTCTAGCCCGCATCAATCGCATGCGTTCCAACCGACTGACCACCACAATGCGCGATGCCGAACGCGAGACGGATCGACATCGCCAGCGCATTGCCAGGCATTCACACTAGCCCAAGATCGCGCGGCCTGGCACCGGGAAACACCCGTTCCAACTGCGCAGGCGACAATCCCCACAACCGACTCAATACACCGCCGAACAGGCTGCGGTAATTGGTGAGCACCGGGTAATCGCGGTTCTGCAGCAGTTGCGCCTGCGCAACGGCGACCTGCTCGCCCGCGATCCGACCGCCGCGCACGCTGCCACCCAGCACCCAGTAGGCGGTGCCGTGCCCGTGATCGGTGCCCTTGCTGCCGTTTTCGCGAAAGGTGCGGCCGAACTCGGACAGCACCACCACCACGGTGTCCTTCCATGCCGGTCCCAGGGCGTCGGCGTACGCCGCCAGCCCTTCGCCCAGATTGCGCAGATTGTTCGCCAGGCCGCCTTCGACACTGCCCTGATTGGCGTGCGTGTCCCAGCCGCCGACATCGACAAAGCCCAGCCGATAACGCTCGCGCATCAGGCTTGCCATGCGCCGGGTTTCGTCGGCGAAGGAGCGCGCACTGGCGGCGCCGCGACCGGCCTGCTCCATCTCTTCGCGCAGCTGCGCGGTGACCTGCCGACGCAGGGCCAGTCCTTCGCGCGCGGCCGCTGCCAGCGGCGTCGCGTCGTACATCTGCGACAGGATCTGCGCCTGACGCGCATCCAGACCGCCCTTGCCGATGCCCCGCAACGACACATTGGGCAAGTCGCCGCCGCCCTGGAAGGTCAGCGGCAAGGAATCGGTAAAGGCAATCGCAGGCACTCCGCTCAGCACACCCGACAGGCGCGCCATGAAGCCGGAACGATAATCGCGGCGCTGGCGGCCGGCCTGTCCGGATTCGATATCGTCCTGGGTCTCGAAGTGACTGCGCGACAGATCGTCGGTGCCGGCAAACGGCACGAATGCCAATTGCTGGCGTTGCCACAGCGGCAACAGCGCATCGCGCATCACCGGGTTGAGACCCCATTGCGCATCCAGCGCAACGGCACTGTTCGGATTGGCCGCATCCGGTCGTGCGATCGCCAGGGTCGGGCGCGCCTGGTAATAAAAATCGCTGGCATGCGGCACCAGCAGATTGTTGCTGTCGTAGCCGCCACGCAGAAACACCACCAGCATGCGCGCGCTGTCGCGTGGCGCAGCAAACAGGCGACCGCTCCAGGGCAGACTCGCGGCCGCTGCGGAAGCAAGCAGAAATTGACGTCGTTGCATGGCGCGCTCCCATGGCGATGGTCGCCAATAGACTGTTGAAACAGCAGGCGTTGACTCGGCAGCCGTTGCATCGGCGACGTTCGAATCAGCGATAGTTGAAGTCCGGCGATGACAGCAGGAATCCATTCCACTCTGCGGGCGAACGCGCCTGCCCCAGGGCATCACGCGTGGCACTGGACAGCGACGGTGCGGCCCAGCGGTACGATGGGCGCATGTCGATCTGGGTCAGCGCCGGCAGTGGCGTGTCGTTATTGCCATCCAAGCGGAACAGTTGCTTGGGCCCGCCACCCAGCGCACGCGCCACCTCGAAGCGCCGCGCCAGTTGCCCGGAGCTGGTCCATGCCTGCGATTGCAGCGACCAGCCATCGGGGGTGATGCGCCCGAACAGCGGCCCGCCGAGTTGCTGCACCCAGCTCACCATTGGCGCGGCATTGACCACCGGCTGGCCCTCGTACGCCAGCCGCATCGCCGAAACCACGAACCGGTTCGGGTCCTTGAACTTGCGCGGTTGCGCCTGCGCAAACTCCGCCGAGTCCAGCATGGCCTGCATGACGCTGGCGATGTCGCCATCGCTGCGTCGAAACGTGTTCGCCATGCGCTCGACCAGCGCGGCCGGCGGCTTGTCGCTGACAAAATACTCGGCCAGACGCTGCGACACGAACTGCGCGCATGCCGGCTGCCGCACCAACAGCTGCACCGCACGCTCGATCTCATCCAGCCCGCCCGCGGCGATGCGCTGGCCCAGCAAGGTCTTGTCGCCGGGTTGATGACGCGCAGGATTGAATTCGAACAGCCCCTTGCGCACCACCTGCGACTGCCCCGGCGCAGCAGTCGACAGGGGCGGAACGCCCTCGGCCTTGACCGGCACCAGGCCGGCACCGGTGAGGATCAGTGCCAGTTGCTGCACATCCTGCTGGCTGTAACCGCCATGCACGCCAAGCGTATGCAACTCCATCAGTTCGCGCGCGTAATTTTCGTTGATCTTGCCTCTGGCGTTCTTGGCGTTGTCCAGATATTCCAGCATCGCCGGGCTTTCTAGCGTCGCCATCACCAGGTCGGCAAACTTGCCGGTGGCATGCGGGCGGATCGCATTTTCCATGTAATCGGCCACCATCCATTTCACCCGCCCCTTGTCGGCGTACACGCTGAAATGGTTGAGCCAGAACCACACCAGCTGCTCGCGCGTCTGCTCCGGCGCATACACCGCACGCAACAGCTGTGCCTGGCGCGCCTGGGTCAGCATCTGCCCGCCACGCGCCTGCCACGCCTTGCGCAAGGCGGTCTTTTCCTCGCCATCGGGCATGTCTTGCAGGCGGATCTTGTCGGCCTCGTACTGCGTCAGCAAGGTCGGCAGGGGCGTGTGCAATGCATCGAATTGCTGCAGTTGTGCATGGATCGGCGCTGGCAATGCCGCATCGTCGCTGTCTTGCAACAGCAACCTGCCGTAGCGCCTGGGACCGAGCCGCTGCAGCTGCGCTACGCTGTCGGTATCTACGCCGTAGGTCGCACGCTGCAGCCAGCGCGTCTGTGCCGGCGTCAGTGCCGAATGGGCAGCACTGCACGACATGGCGAAGGCACAGCCCGCCAACAGCGATGCCAGCTGCCAGCGGTGACGGCCGGGCGCGCCCACTGGACGCGCGCTGAGCCAACGCATCTGTGCATTGCGCTCGAACATGCAGCTCTCCATCGCAACAGCCTGGAAGCGGCTCAGTATGGTCAAGCCAACGCGCGGGGCGTTAAACGGTTGTCGGAATGCGCTGCGACGTTGACCACGGGTTCATTCCGCAGCGCAGGCCGGTCACAGTCCCGGCGGCAGGGTCACGTCGAAGCGGGCGCCGCCCAGTTCCTGCGAGCGCACCACCTGCAGCTCGCCGCGGTAGGCCTTGATCAGATCCTGCACGATCGACATGCCGATGCCGTGGCCTTGCACGCGCTCGTCGCCACGCACGCCACGCTGCAGGATCTTGGCCACATCTTCCGGCGCGATACCGGGGCCATCGTCTTCCACCGACAGGATCAATCCGGCACGACGGCTGCCGGTGGTAGGACCGGGCTGTGCGGTCAGCAGCACGCGGCTGCGTGCCCACTTGAAGCCATTTTCCAGCAGGTTGCCCAGCAGTTCCTGCAGATCGCCCGGCTCGCCATGGAAGCGCGCGTCGGGCGAAATATCGAACTCGCACAACACGCCCTTGACCGAATAGACCTTCTCCAATCCGCGCACGATCTCTTCGGCGGTCGACTCGATCGGCAGCGGCGCGGCAAACAGCTTGTGCCCGCTGGAAGCCGCGCGTGCGAGCTGGTAGGACACCAGATCGTTCATGCGGCGCAGCTGCACATCCATCTCCTCGTGGAGATCGCGCTCGGACTGGCCGCTATCGAGCTGGGTGCGCAATACCGCGATCGGCGTCTTGAGGCTGTGTGCGAGATCGGCCAGCGTATTGCGCTGGCGGTCCAGATTGTCGCGCTCGCTCTCGATGAAGGCGTTGATGCTTTCGGTCAGCGGCTCCAGCTCGCGCGGGTGTTGTTCGCTCATGCGCTGAATCTCGCCGCGCTGCACCTTGGTCAACTCGTTGATGACCCGCCGCAGCGGACGCAGGCTCCACTGCAGGATAAACGCCTGCAGCACCAGCAGCACCACACCGGCACTGCCGAGATAGAACCACACCGCGCCACGGAACACGCGCAGCTGCGCGCCCATCGAGCGCGCATCTTCCATCACGTAGATGGTGTACGGAATCTCGCCGCCGTGTTCGCGCTCGACGTAACTCACGCCCAGGCCGTAGCGGTACAGCTGGCCCACGCTGCCGTCGATCTGGGTCATCTCCAGCGGGCCGATGAACTCTTCCTGGCGTGGCTCGAGCATGCGCCCGTGCGGAATGTTCGGGCCTTCGGCCGACATCGAGGTCCAGCTCTCGTCCGGGCGCACGACTTCCACGTACAGCCCGCCGCCGGGCACATCGAAACGCGGATCCGGCGGCTGGCCGCCGATATACAGCGAGCCGTCGCGGACAAAATCGATATTGGCGGCGTACGCAGAGGCGTAGTTCTTCAGCCGCTCGCGCAGATTCTTTTCGGCGGTGTCGGCAAACGCGACATCCAGCGCATAACCCGCCAGTGCAAGGAAGGCCACCAGACTGAGGCTGGCGGCCAGCAATTGGCGGGCCTGCAGGGAGCGCGGCCGCCAGCGTCTATACCACTTAGAGCGGCCCGGCACCTGATCTTCCTGCTTGCCGATGCGCGGACTCAGCCTTCTGTACGCGGAATGGCGAAACGATAGCCGCGACCGCGTACCGTCTCGATCGGCTTGAGCTCACCATCGGGATCGAGCTTCTTGCGCAGGCGCCCGATGAATACTTCCAGCACGTTCGAATCGCGATCGAAATCCTGCTGATAGATGTGCTCGGTCAGATCGGCCTTGGAGACCAGTTCGCCGGCATGCATCATCAGGTACTCGAGCACTTTGTACTCGTAACTGGTCAGATCCACGTTGGCGCCATTGACGCTGACCGTCTGCGCTGCCAGATCCAGCGCGACCGGGCCGCATTCCAGGGTCGGCTTGCTCCAGCCCGCCGCGCGCCGCAGCAGCGCATTGACGCGCGCCAGCAGCTCTTCGACATGAAACGGCTTGACCAGGTAATCGTCGGCACCCTGCTTGAGCCCTTCGACCTTGTCCTGCCAGCTCGAACGCGCAGTCAGGATCAGCACCGGGAACTTCTTACCCTCATCGCGCAGCGCCTTGATCAGTTCCATGCCCGACATTTTGGGCAGGCCGAGATCGATGATGCCGACATCGAACGGGACTTCGCGGCCCATGTACAGGCCTTCTTCGCCGTCTTGTGCAGCGTCGACAGCAAAGCCTTCACGCTTCAGACGCGCGGCAAGGGTCTCGCGCAGCGGAGCTTCGTCTTCGACCAAAAGGATACGCATGCACTCTCCCTAGTTACGTTGTCGGCCAATGGCCGGGGGATTTATAAGACTGAACGCAGAACTATCTACGCCTAGTGGTTATCGTCGCGTGGTGGCACATCGAGTGGCGCCTGGCTGCGTGGCGGCGCGGCCTGCATCTGTTCCGACTCGTACACGGTGTGCACACGGCCATCCTTCATGTACTTGACCCGGTTGAGATTGCCCCCATCGAACGGCACGCGTTCGGCGCTGAGGATCTGTCCACCGGTGGACCGTTGCACCTGCCGGATGGTGTCCGAGAGCGTGCGTCCATTGCCGCGCGCCGATGGCGGCAACGCCTCGCGTCCCGCATGCGACATCGGATATCCCTGTCCCCATGCCGACGGCGTTGCCATGGCTACCCCAAGGGCAACCAGGACGACATAGCGAGCGCGGCAGAACGGCTGGGTCACAATGAATCCTAGCGGGTTGTTCAGGAACATTCAAAATTCGTGAAACCAACCACCGGTGCCAGCATGGTCGAGCCCGAGAATAGACCCAAATTCTTGATTTTTCGGGGTGAATCCCATCTGAACTTTTTAGCTTTGTGTTAACGCTGTTCAGTGAAATGAATCCCGGACGTGCATGGAAAGGCGCTTTGCCCTGGATTCCGCCGTCGGGCCTGACGGGCGACATCGCTGCCGAATGCGGTCAACGGATATGCCGGTTCAGGTAATGCAAGCCACAGACCAGTTCAGGCCACCACGCGCCAGGCCTGGGTGTCGGTGCGCTGCATGGCCTGCTCGACCAACTCCCAACCGGCACCGGGTCGGTGCGCGCCCTCGCTCAGGACCTGCCGGAACGCGCGTCCGCCCGGCTGGCCATGGAACAGCCCCAGCACGTGCCGGGTCATGTGCTTCAATGCCAGGCCGTGTTCCAGTTGGGACTCGACGTAGGGCCGCAAGGCGCGCAGCAAGTGGTCGCGCGGTTGCTCTGTACGCTGATTGAGGGCCGCATCCAGGCGATGCAGCAGGTAGGGGTCGTGGTAGGCGGCGCGGCCGAGCATGACGCCGTCGGTCTGGTGCAGGTGCTCCATTGCGGTTTCCACCGCCGCAATGCCGCCATTGAGCACCACCGGCAACGCGGGGCGCTCCTGCTTGAGGCGATACGCCCAGTCGTAACGCAGCGGCGGCACTTCGCGGTTTTCCTTGGGCGACAGGCCCTTGAGCCACGCGTTGCGGGCATGTACCACCACCATGGCCGCGCCGGCTACGGCCACTTGGTCGACGAAACTGGCGAAGACGGCGTAGTCGTCATCGTCGTCCACGCCGAGGCGGCATTTGACCGTGATCGGCAGCGTGGTCGCCGCACACATGGCGGCAACACAGTCGGCGACCAGCGCCGGCTCGCGCATCAGGCAGGCACCGAAGCGCCCGGCCTGCACGCGATCGGACGGGCAGCCGCAATTGAGGTTGATCTCGTCGTAGCCCCACTCCTGCGCGATCGCCGCGGCCTGCGCAAGCAGTGCCGGCTCGCTGCCGCCCAGTTGTAGCGCCAGCGGGTGTTCGACCGGATCGAAGCCGATCAACCGCGCGCGATCGCCATGGATCACCGCATTGGCGTGCACCATCTCGGTATACAGCCGTGCCGAGGGTGCCAACAGGCGATGGAAAACCCGGCAATGGCGGTCGGTCCAGTCCATCATCGGAGCGACGGACAGACGCAGGGAGGCGGCGTAGCGATCGGCGGAAGCGGTCATCGACATGTGGCTACAGCGAGCAGCCATCGGAATGCGGAGCAGGATCAACAGCTTACACGGGTGTCGGCGAATCTGCCGCGCGCGGCGCGGCATGCTGCCAGGCCGATCTGCCGAAGCGCGCTGCAGGACCACCCCTTCATTGCACCGTGTAATTGCCCCGTATCGGCTGACCGAATTCGAGCACGACGCGCGTTTTGGATTGCGCAGGTGGCACGCTTCGCCGGCCGGCATCACAGCTGCTTGTGCACCGGCAGGGGGCGAACGATATCGCGCTGGCGCTGCTGTCGTTCCTCCCGCTCGCCGGCTCCGCGTTAACGGGCGGGCATCGCTGCAGATGCGCAGTGTCTGGTGGCGTCCGCCGATGCCGGCCGAACGCGGTGCATCATCAGTGATCAGCGGAGCTTCTTTCGTCCAGTGCCGGCTCAGTGCACGGCGCCTGGACGGGATCTGCAGTTACAGGTTGCGGAAGCCCACACGCTCTTCGGCGCTCAACGGCTTGCCGAGGGCGTGATACGAGGCGACCAGGGTGATCAGGGCGGTGCCCAGCACGGTGTAGAAGCTCCACGAAGTAGCTAGCACGTGTACCTGACCGAACACCAGGGCGACCACGGCAGTGGCAGTGCACAGCACCATGGCCAACAGGGACATCAGGAAAGGGATGGAGGGATCGAGCTTCATGGTCCGGGGGTTCCAGTGTGCGATAGCGGAAGCATCGGCGTTCGCAGCGCTTTCTTGAACTGTTTTTTGCGGTTTTCGGGAACAGATTTTAAGCAAGTCAGCGCGCGCTCAGATTTATGTCAAAGCCTTGGCGCACAAAGGTTTTGCCGTCAGGAAACTCCTGACGCAGTGGCGGAAAAATCACCGCTTCCGCCGGAGATCCAACGCACCTGCGGCAGAAAACCGACGGGGCGGTGACCGCACTTTTCGGCAGCCAGCCAAGGCAGTTTCGGCGCGTCGGCCAGCAATCAACAGATTCGGGATCAACCGTGCGCGATATCTAGGGCGCGCACCGGCCAACCGGCAACCGCATAGGTGGCCATAGCGAAACTGGTGGTCGCTGGCACGCACCGGTGGCGTCAGCGCGCGCGATGGGATGCTGCGAGCGAGGCCACCAAGGCGCCGGATATCGAGGTGCAGGACTCAGGCGATGGCGATCAGCGACTCACCCAACGGCCGCCGTGACGAGCTGGCGTCGCAACTACGTACAGCGTGTTGAAAGTGGCCGAGCGCTATGCGTGCAAACCGCTCGGATGCGGACTGCAGGCGGCTGGCCGGTGCACTACGGTGCGGCACCCTGCAGCAAGCATTACCGATGGCTCACGCCGGCATTGGCGGCCGAACTGGCACCGGCATCGGCATCGGCCGCATGGCGCATGCGAGTTTGCTGACGCCTGGCGTCACACATGACTGCCCGCCACGCATGACTGGCGCGCTCAGCGCGCCGGGGACGTCGCAAACTCGCCGCGTTGCAGCTTGGTCACATCGTTGCCCTGCCCGTCCTTGAGGCTGAGGTCCGCGCCCTTGGCGGCCAGATCCTTGAGCACGTCGGTCCGCTGGAACAGCGCGGCGTACATCGCCGCGGTCTGGCCGGCGTTGTTGCGCTGGTCCGGCGCGCAGTCGGCCTGCATCAGGCGCTTGGCGATGCCCAACTCGCCCTTGAAGATCGCACCCATCAGCGCGGTATTCCCGCGCTTGTCCTGCACACACGGGTCGGCACCGGCGCTGAGCAACTGCTCCACTGCCGGGCGCTGGCCGTGATAGGCCGCCAGGATCAGGGCGGTGTAGCCCTTCTCATCACGGGTGTTGAGGTCGTAGTGCGAGCGGATGAACTCGGCCAGCATGTCCTGCCGCCCTTCGCGTGCCGCGTCGAAGAAGTACTCGCGCAGCTGCAGCTTGATCTGCGCCGGGTCGGCGGTGGCAGTCGTGGCGCTGGTGGAGACAGATGCGGGCGAGGCGGCGTTGGCAGCCGCAGACAGGGTGCCAAGCATCAGAAACAGCAGGGTGCGCATATGGCTCTCCCGGTAGCGAAAACGGCACCGCGGCACAGGCCGCGATGCCGTGGGTGGATCAGTCCTGCAGGCTGGAGGCCAGCTGCTTGACCCGGGCCAGGTCGCCCTTGGCGACACGCGTCACGCCAGTGCCGTACTCGGGGTCGGCCTTGTACAGGAACGACAGCAGGATGTGCTTGCTCTCGGTGTCGGTGGTGGCCAGCGACTCGCCGAAACTCTGCACCAGATCGGCACGATCCTTCTTGCTGTAGGACCGATACAGCTCACCGGCCTGCTTGAAGTTCTGCTCGCGGGTGATTTTGGCCTGCTGGGTGGTGCCCGACAGCGGCAACGCGCTGTAACGCGCGGCGGTGTCCTGCGGACGCGGCTCCAAGCGGCTCGGCTCGTAGTTCACGCCGCTGGTGGTGTGCCCGTTGTTGCCTTCGCCATCCTGGTTGCCGTTGTTGACGGCCACACGCGGACGGTTGACCGGCAGGTTCAGGCCGTTGGCACCGATGCGATACAGCTGGGTGTCGGCGTAGGAAAAGATGCGACCCTGTAACAGGCGGTCTTCCGACGGCTCGATGCCCGGCACCAGGTTGGCCGGCGCCATTGCGACCTGCTCGGTTTCCTGGAAGAAGTTGTCGACGTTCTTGTTCAACACCATCTGGCCGACCTTCTGCTCCGGTACGTCCGGCCAGATCTTGGTAGCGTCCAGCGGATCGAAATCGAACTTGGCCAGGTCTTCCGGCTTGAGTACCTGTACGTACAGGTCCCACTTCGGGAAGTCGCCCTTCTTGATCGCACCGACCAGATCGTTGGTCAGGTGGCTGTAGTCCTTGGCCTGGACGGCGGCGACCTGCTTGGGGTCGAGGTTCTTGATGCCCTGCAGCGTCTTCCAGTGGAACTTGACGTAGTGCACTTCGCCCTGCGCATTGACCAGCTTGTAGGCGTGCACACCGTTGCCATCCATGAAGCGGTAGCCGGCGGGGGTGCCTTCGTTGGAGTACAGCAGCGTCAGCGTGCGGGTGCCTTCGGGCACGTGCGAGAAGAAATCGAAGCGGCGCGAATCGTCGTCCAGGTTGGTGCGCGGGTCCGGCTTGAACGCGTGGACCATGTCGGGGAACTTGATCGCATCGCGGATGAAGAAGGTCGGGAAGTTGTTGCCGACCAGATCCCAGTTGCCTTCGCTGGTGTAGAACTTGGTGGCGAAGCCGTGCGGGTCGCGCAACGTTTCCGGCGAGTGGTTGCCGTGCACCACCGAGGAAAAGCGCACGAACACCGGGGTCTTTTCGCCGGCACTGAACACCTTGGCCTTGGTCAGGCTGGACAGATCGGCGGTGGCGGTGAACTCGCCTTTGACGCCGGTGCCGCGTGCATGCACCACGCGCTCGGGAATGCGCTCGCGATCGAAGCGCTGCAGCTTCTGGATCAGTTGCACGTCCTGCAGCAGGGCCGGGCCATTGGCCCCGGCAGTCTGCGAATTCTGGTTGTCACCGACCTTGGCGCCGTTGTCGCGGGTCAGAGCGGATTGGGCGAAAGCCGGCGGGGCGATCAGCGTCGGGGCTAGCAGGGCTAGCACCATGAGGGATCCAGGGCGCATGGCGTCAGCTCGTTTGAGGGAGCTGAATCATCGCCAGCAGACCGAAGCGTGAGAAGTCGTTAGTTATGATCGCTGCGATAGGCAAACATGATGGTGGGTGCGTTGCGTGATATGTATCGCTAAATGCCCCGGCAGCAGGTTGCAGATAGGCGAGCAATGATCCACAGACCGTCTTCGTCTGCATGGACGCAAGTGCGGCGGGAACAAGCTGATGCTGCGATACGAGGTTGCAAACGTTCGGGGTGGTGGTCAAACGTCTTCGTCTTGCATCCGTTTTAGGTCGAGCTGACGTTCCGGGCAGGATGCACTGCGCCTCGCATTCAAGATGCAGCTGCAGCATCAATCAGCACTGTCGTGGCACTGCGCTCGTCAGGGTGCGAATGGCGGACGCCATGCGTCGGTCATGCAGCGCCGCAGATGCAGGTTGCTGCTTGTCAGCGGGCCACTGCATCACTGCAGCAGTGATCGATCAACGCCCGATCACCCGCTTGAACGGCGGAAGCGCGTCGATGATGCGTTTGCCATAGCGACGTGTCAGCAGGCGCGAGTCGAGGATGATCACGCGGCCGTGGTCGCTGGAGCTGCGGATCAAGCGGCCTGCAAACTGCGTGAGCGTGCGCAGCGCGTGCGGGATGGCGATCAGGTTGAAGGCATTGTGGCCGCGGCTTTCCAGCCATTCGCTCAAGGTCGAGGTCTGCGGGTCGGTCGGCACCGCAAACGGCACCTGGGTGATGACCACGGTGGTGCAGGCATCGCCGGGCAGGTCCAGGCCTTCGCCGAAGGAGTTCAGGCCAAACAGCACCGAGCCCTCGCCGGCGGCGATGCGGCGCATGTGCTCGGTGATCAGTTGCGACTTGTTGCCCTCGCCCTGCACCAGTACGCGGTTGCGCTGCGCCAGCGGCATCAGGTCGGCGACCTTTTCCATCTTCCAGCGCGAGGTGAACAGCACGATGCTGCCCTTGGCGGTCCAGTCGAGTTCGCGCACCAGGTAACGTGCGACTTCCTTCGGGTGGCCTTCGCGATCGTCGGGAGTGACCGGGAAATTGGGCACGATCAACTCGGCCTGGTTGGGCAAGTCGAACGGTGAGGCCAGCGAGGCCATCTCGGCGTGATCGGGCAGGCCGTTGTCGATGGCGAACGATTGGAAATCGCCGCCACCGGTCAAGGTGGCCGAGGTCATCACCACCGAATCCACTTCGTTCCAGATCATCGTGCGCAGCACCTGCGCGGCCGACACCGGCGAGCAATGGCAGATCAGATCGCCATCGCGCGACAGGGTGATCCAGCGGGCCATCGGCGGCTGGCCTTCCTTGTCCTCGCGCCGCCAGCCGCTCCACAGATTGTGTTGCTGCTCGGCCATCTCCAGGGCCAGGCCGAGGCTGCGCTGCAGGCGTTCGCGCGCCGAGTCGTCCTGCTTGCCCTTGGCGATCGCACTGTGTGCGGCATGCACCCAGTTGAACAACGCGCGGGTTTCTTCGCCGAGTTCTTCGATCGCCGGGCCCCATTGCGGCGGCAGCTTGCCGTTGGCCGCACGCCACAAGGGATCGCGCTCGCCGGGCTCGGGCTTCCACACACGTTCGACCTCGGCGTGGAAGGCCTTGAGCAGCTTGGACACGCGCGCAGCCACCTCGATCGCCTCGTTGGGCAGCAGGTTGCCGAGCTTGTCCTTGTCCACCGCGCGGTAGGCGGCAGCGATGAGGATCTGCAACCGGCCGGTGCGCTTGGCCATCTCGTCCAATGGCAGGTTGGCGGCGCCCTGGTCGATCGCCACACCGGCGATGTGATGGCCTTCGTCGAGCACCAGCAGCATGTCGGCGGGCGGGGCGATCAATGGCTGGCCGTTTTCGGCGTCGCCCAGCGACAGCGACGACAGCAGCAATGCATGGTTGGTGACCACGATCTGCGCTTCGCGCACGTCGGTGCGCGCCTTCAGCACCGGGCATTGCGCGGCGTAGCTGCAGCGGCGACCGGCACAGCCGGAGGCCGGCGTGGTGATGCGCAGGCGCAGCGGCACCGAGATCTGTTCCGGCGCATCGTCCAGATCGCCGTTCCAGCTGCGCTCGGCGTAGGCCTTGGCCAGGCGCTTGGCCAGATCCGCGTCGGCCGGGCTGAGCGGGCGGTCGTAGAGCGCCTGCTCATCGTCGAACATGCCTTCCTGGCTGGCTTCGCCCTGCAGCTCGGCAGCGTTGCGCGTGCACAGGTAGCGGGTACGGCCCTTGGCCAGCGCGACGGTGGCTTGCAGCCCGGTGGCCGTGAGGAAGGCCGGGATGTCGCGCTCCACCAACTGCGACTGCAGCGCCACGGTGCCGGTGCTGATGACCAGTTTTTTCTTGGTGGCCAGCGCGATCGGCACGCCGGCGGTGAGATAGCCCAGGCTCTTGCCCACACCGGTTGGCGCCTCGGCAATGCCGATGCCGCCGGAGGTGGCCAGTGCGCGCGAGACCAGGCCGATCATCTGGCTCTGCGCCCGCCGTGTGGCGAAGCCGGGCGTGTTGGCCTGCAGCTTTGCGTAGGCCTCGCGGATGCCGGCCTTGATCGGGTCGGTCAGAACACGCTGGGTGGGAACGGGCGCCGACGGCGCGGCCGGTGGGGCGACTTCATTCATCGCGCTATTTTCGCACGGACCGGCGCAACGCCTGCGACCGGCGTGGCACTCGGCTGAACGTGTTTGCTGGCGCGGGGCGGCGCCACCGCCAGCCTGGTCCCGGGTACGCACGCTGCACGGCCACTGCATGCGTCGGATCCGCTCATCGCCGGCGGGCACTGGCCGCACGTCCTGGCCCGAAAGGTCGCGCAATGGATGCCGACCCAATCACCCTGCGCTGCCTGCAACGAGCAGGCAACGTCGCGCCACGTGTCAGCGGCCTTGCGTCCGCGGCGGCCATGCATGGCGCGCCCATACCAGTCCGATGACTACCATTGCGACGCCCATCAGCAACATGCCGGCGCCCACGCCAGCGGGCCCGAAGCGTTCATACAGCAGGCCACCGCGATTGACCGCAGCCAGCGCCTGCGGATGCAGCAGCGTCCACCCGCCCTGCCCGGCACTGACCAGCCCGACCACCACCAGGGCGATGGCTTTGAGCGGAATCATGGGCGCGGGCCGGCGGCGGGCGGCACGCGTTGCAGGCTGCCTGCCAGCGTCCACACCAGCACGCCGATGCCCACGCCTTGCACCGCCATCAGCACGAAGTGGGCGATGCTGGCCACCATGCTGATCTGACGCACATTGCCTTGCTGCAGCAACAGCATCGGAATCGCCTGGAAGGCAACCTCGGCAAACAGGCAGCCCAGCAGCAGCCAGAGCGCGGCCAGCCCGGTACGCCGCAACGTGCTTTGCGAGGCACGCCACAGCAGAACCAGCCCGAGCAGCAACGCGATCAGCATCGGCACGCGCGACAGCAGGCTGGTGACCAGCGTCAGCAGGATATCGGTGGCGGTGACGCTGCCCACCTCAGTCGGCACTGACCAGAAGGGCCTCGCGCGCGCGCAGCGCGGCGTAGACCGGGTCGGTGTCCGGGCGCACCCCGTGCCACAGCGAGAAACTCTCGGCGGCCTGCTCCACCAGCATGCCCAGGCCATCGACGGCGTAGCGGCATTGCGCCGCGCGTGCCCAGGCCAGGAATGCGATGGCGGTGGCGCCATAGTTGAGATCGACCGCTGCGGTGAGGCTGTTGACCAGGCCCAGCGGCATGGCGAACGCACCGGCGTCGCGATCGCGCCCAGCCGCGGTGGCGTTGACGATCAGTTCGAAGTCGCCCAGATCGCGCAGGTCTTCGATGTAGCGCGAGACCACCCGCCCCGGTTCGCCGAGCGCATCGCACAAGGCATCGGCGCGCTCGGGCGAGCGGTTCACCACCACCATCTCGGTGATGCCCGCTTCCAGCAGCGCCGGCGCCACGCCGCGCGCGGCACCACCGGCGCCGAGCAGCAGCACTCGGCGACCACGCAGATCCAGCCCGTGGCGGTCGGTCAGATCACGCACCAGGCCGGCGCCATCGGTGTTGTCGCCCTGCCACTGCCCGTCGTTGCGCACCAGCGTGTTGACCGCACCGGCCAGACGCGCGCGATCGCTCAGGCTGGCCGACAACCCGAAGGCGGCTTCCTTCAGCGGCAGGGTGACGTTTGCGCCCTTGCCGCCTTCGTCGGCGAAGCGCTCCAGCGCGGCAGCGAACTCTTCCGGCGGTGCGTCGATGGCGGTGTAGTCCAGCGCGATGCCGGTCTGCTTCCCGAAGTCGGCATGGATGGCCGGCGACAGCGAATGGGCGACGGGGTGACCGAACACGGCATAACGGGATACGGGCATGAAACGCTCTCTGGTTGACTAGACTGTGCGCGACTTGAGGCAGGAACCCCGCATGCAACTTCGATGGACACTGCTCGCGCTGGCGGCAAGTTTACTCTGCGTCCCCGCCGCGTCGGGGCTTGCCGAATTCGGCATCGAAGGCATGGGCGTGGTCTCCACCCCGGCCAACGAAGCGCGCGCCACGCTGAGTCCGGACGGGCAACGCATCGTCTGGGCCAGCGACCGCGCCGGCGGCAGCGGGGGCTGGGATCTGTGGCAGGCCCGGTTGAGCGGCGGGCGCTGGCAGAACGCAGACGTGCTGCCGATCAACACCGCGCAGGACGAGACCTCCCCGCTGTTCAGTGCCGATGGCCGCTGGCTGCTGTTTGCCTCCACCCGGCCTGGCGGTGACGGCGGCGCCGACCTGTATCGCGCGCCGGTGGACGCGCAGGGCCGGATCGGTGCGGTGCAATCGCTGGGCGCGGCGATCAACAGCCGCGGCGACGAGCGTTCCCCGACACTGTCACTGGACGGCACGCGCCTGTGGTTCGCCAGCGACGGCCACGGCGGCGCCGGCGGCATGGACATCTTCGTGGCGCGCTGGGAGGGGCAGGCCTTCATCGCGCCGGTGGCGCTGAGCGATATCAACAGCGCTGCCGACGAGCTGGATGCGGCCTGGCTTGGCGATGGACGGGGGCTGGTGTGGGCACGCGGCCAACAGGATGGTCCCAGCCAGTTATTGCTGGCGACCTGCAACAACGGCCATTACACCGTGGGCCAGGCATTGCCGCTGTCGTTCAACGGGCCGCAGGAACGCACCTTCGGTGCGGTGGTGGATGCGGCCAAGCCAGGCGAGTTGCTGGTGACCGGCAGTGCGCGCGCACCACGTGCGGGGCAGTTGGACATCTATCGGATGAAGGCGCCGGCGGTGGATGGAGATACGAGCTGCCGTTGAGGATGGGTGAGTGCGCAGACTCGGGCCAGGAGCTGCCGGGAATACGACTTCGCGCCAAGCTGTTGTAGAGCGGATGATCTGGGTCACGCTGCAGGGATGCTGATCTGAGGTTTGACTGTAGGGCTGCTGATCTGAAGCTTGGTCGCAGGGCCCTCGCCCGCCCACCATCGCGGGACACGCCGCAAGTACCTCCTTGTAGGCTCTTACGCGGCATCCATGCCGCGTAAGGTCCCGCGACGGTGAACGGGCAAGGGCCAGTCGAGATGGTCGGTATGCATGGTCAGAAGCGGGAGCGGCAGCCGGCGGTCAGATGCAGCGGTGGTTGCATGATCCTTGTGATCTGGCAGACGTGGTCTGATTTCAAACAGCGTTTTCCGTCGGATGCGGACAGTGACGCAATTGGGTTTTCCCTTATCACTGCATATCCATGCACCTATGCATACAAGCGACCCGGCCGCTGCGTTGCATCACCTCGCTTAAGTCATCCCGCTTTTTGCAGTTCCATCAGTGCACGACCAACTTGGCAGGCGTGCTGTCCTTACCGGTTGCGGGACCCTTGGACGGATTCAAGGCATGTCCCGGAAGTGGTGAGGGCATCGCGCCCTCGATCAACCAGGCTCTCGACTGCATCCAGCAAAATGCAGCCCACAAACACCACTGTGCTCACCGCAAGGCAGGCGCGGTCGATGCTCGAAAACAGCATGTCCAAGTCGTTTACTACGGTTCTTCCGAAACTTCCAAATCCCGCCTGACGACTGCGCGCTAGATTTTTTGTTAGCGCTCCAACGCAGCCATGCAGTGGCGACGGCCGCGCTCAATACACATCGCGCCGATAACGTCCCGCTGCGGTCAGCGACTCCAGCCGCGCCTCGCCCAGCAATTCGCGCAGTGTGGCATCGACCTCACGCGCCATGCTGTCCAGGCTGCCGCAGACATGGATCACCGCACCGCGATCGATCCAGTGGCGCAAGGTGTCGCCGGTCTCGCGCAAGTGATGCTGCACGTAGCGCTTGTGCGCCTGGTCGCGCGAGAACACCCGGTCCAGCTGCTGCAGATGGCCACGCGCCTGCCAGGCCTGGAGTTCGTCGGCAAACAGACCATCGTGCGCGGCCTGCCGTTCGCCGAACAGCAGCCAATGTCCGTGCACGCCGGCCAGCTCGGCCTCGCGCAGCAGACTGCGCAAGCCGGCGATACCGGTGCCGTTGCCGATCAACACCATCGGCGCCTGTTCGACGCGGTGGAAGCCGGGGTTGGTGCGCAACCGCGCGCGTATCTGCCCACCGACGGGTGCGTGGCAGATCAGCCAGCCCGAGCCCAGGCCGGGGCTGCCGTCGGTACCTTTGGTCAGGCGTACCACTGCAGTCGCGAGGCCATCGGCCGGCACGCTGGCCAGCGAGTAGTCGCGGGTCGGCAGCCAGGCGCAGGCATCCAGCCAGCTCTGTGGATCCGGATGCGGCGTTGGCGGGCGCGTGGGCGGCTCCGGCAGCACGCGCTCGGCAACGGCCTGCTGCAGCGGCAGCAACTGCGCATCGACATGCACCAGCGCGTCGGGCGGCAGTCCCCACGCAGCCAGGCACGCGCGGACGTGCGTATAGGCGTGCGCCGGCTGCACTTCGAGAATGTCGCCGGCCTGCCACTGCGTGCCGGACGGTGGCAGCAGATCGGTCTGCCAGATCGGTGCTCCCTCGCTACCCGGGTTGAGATGCGTGCGCGCCGCCAACGTCCAGTGCAGCAGCGTCGGGCGTGCCAGCGGCACGGCGGCCACCGGCGCACCGGCAATCTGCGCCAATTGCGCATGCCATTGCGCCAGGGCCTGCGGATCGGTGTTGTCCATCTCCACTGCCGGAAACAATGGCTGCGCGCCTTGCGCCTGCAACCACTGCTCGATGCGTCGCGAAAACCCGCAGAACTGCGCGTACTGGCGGTCGCCCAGGGCCAGCACGGCATAGGTCAGCTGCGACAGCGTCATGCGCTGGCGCAACAGTTCGCGCTCGAAGCTGCGCGCGGTGTCCGGCGGCTCGCCATCGCCGAAGGTGCTGACCACGAACAAGGCATGCCGTGAGCCCTGCAGATGCTGCGCGGTGAGCTGTGCCAGCGAGCGCACCTGCACCGGCAGACCGGCGGCCTGCAGATGCCCGGCCGCCTGCCAGGCCAGCCGTTCGGCAAACCCGCTCTGGCTGGCGAACCCGATCAACCACGGCTCGGCTTGCGAGGCCGCAGGTGCACCGTGCAGGACATCGCGCGCGGCACGCAGCGCGCGCTTCTTGCGGCGGCGATCCAGATACAGCATCCAACCGGTCACGAAGAACACCGACATGCCGACACTGGCCAGCATCACCACGATGCGGCCCGGCAGCCCGAAGAAACTGCCCGAGTGCAGCGGAAACATGCTCACCAGCAACTGCTGGCCGCGCGGCAGCAGTGCATAGTCCTGACGACGCAGCAACGCACCGCTGCCCGGCTCGATCTCCAGATTGTCGTAGGCGCGATCGTGGTCGGGATGATCGGGCAGGAACCGTACGCTCAGCGGCTGACCCGCACGCGGCGGAATACGTAGGTCCAGTGCCGTGCCGTGCGTGCCCGGGATGGCATCCAGGGTGCGCTGCACGGCTGCGAAATCCACCGTGGCGGGGCGATGATCGCGCCCGTCGCCACGCATCGCCGGCTCGGTGCCGAGCAAGGCCACCACGCCGTCGCGGTACCAGTTGTAGGACCAGGTCAGCCCGGTCAGCGCCACTAGCAGGTACACCAGCAGACACCAGGTGCCGAACACCGCATGCAGGCTCCACAGAAAACTGCGCCCCTGCCGTCGCCACTCCACCGCCCACCAGGTGCGCAGACTCCACCAGCGTCGCGGCCAACGCAGATACAGGCCGGAGGCGCAGAAGAACAGCAGGATCAGGGTGCTTGCACCGGTCACCGCCTGGCCGCGCTTGCCCGCGGTCAGATGGCGATGCAGGTCCTCGATAAAGGCAAACGCGCCGCTCAGCCGCGGAGCGGCAACCTTCTCCCCGGTATACGGATCGAAATACACCCGGCCGCCGCCCTTGCCGGCCAGGCGTGCGGTGGACGGGCGCTTGCCGGTCGGATCGATCAGCATGCGGGTGACCGCCTGTTGTCGATCCAGATCGAGCCGGCGCAGCAGCACATTCACCGGCAATGGCCGCTCGCCTGCCGTATGCCGTTGTGCCAGCTGTGCGATGGCCGGATTGGCCAGCCGCACGATCTCGTCTTCGAAGGACATCAACGCGCCGGTCAGCCCCATCACCGACAGCACCAGCCCGGCCGTGATGCCGAGCAGCCAGTGCAATTGGAACAGGGCGGTCTTGAGCACGCGCGAGCAGCCTGCAACAGTGGGCCCGCCATTGTAGATGAGAATCGTTATCGCAGTTTGCGTGGCGATTCGAGGCTTGCGTCATTGACGCGACGCGATCACGCAACGATGGGCCTGTCACTCGTTCATTGCAGCGACGCCGGTACCCGCATCCGCGGAAGGCAGACTGACCAAAGCTGCCTGCGCTGCACGATCCTTGCTCATCCAGCAGATTGCAGCACGCCGCACGAAGCGCAGGCCGCGAGAGAACGCGGCCTGCGGGATCATTGCGTCTTTCGAATCACGCCAAGCCTGCAAGTGCCGATTACCCGCCTGGGAGGCGTCACAGCACCGCCTCACCGCACTCAGCCTTCCCGCAACCAGCGCGCCACCTGCGGCGAGAAATAGGTCAGCACGCCATCGGCGCCGGCGCGCTTGAACGCCATCAGCGCTTCCAGCACGCACTTGCGTTCGTCCAGCCAGCCATTGGCGGCGGCGGCCTTGAGCATCGCGTACTCGCCGCTGACCTGATAGGCGAAGGTCGGCACGCGGAATTCCTGCTTTACCCGCCGCACCACGTCCAGGTACGGCATGCCCGGCTTGACCATCACCATGTCCGCGCCCTCTTCCAGGTCCAGCCCGATCTCGCGCATGGCCTCGTCGCTGTTGGCCGGGTCCATCTGATAGGTGGTCTTGTCGGCCTTGCCCAGATTGCCGGCGCTGCCGACCGCATCGCGGAACGGGCCGTAGAACGCCGAGGCGTACTTGGCCGAGTAGGCCATGATGCGCACGTTGAGGTGGTCCTGCGCGTCCAGCGCGCGACGGATCGCACCGATGCGGCCATCCATCATGTCCGACGGCGAAATGATGTCCACACCGGCTTCGGCATGCGACAGCGATTGCCTGACCAACGCCTCGACGGTGATCTCGTTGAGCACATAGCCCTTGGCGTCGATGATGCCGTCCTGGCCGTGCGTGGTGTACGGGTCCAGCGCCACGTCGGTCATGATGCCGAGTTCGGGAAACCGCGCTTTCAGCGCACGTACCGCACGCTGCGCCAGGCCGTCCGGATTCCACGCCTCGGCCGCGTCCAGGCTCTTGCCGGCGGGGTCGATCACCGGGAACAGGTCGATCACCGGAATACCCAGCTCCAGGGCCGCTTCGGCTTCGCGCAGCAACTCGTCCAACGACAGACGCTCGACGCCGGGCATCGAAGCGATCGGCGCGCGGCCGGACAACTCATGCACGAACACCGGCCAGATCAGGTCATCGGTGGTCAGCGTGTTTTCGCGCATCAGGCGACGCGAGAACGCATCGTGGCGCATGCGCCGGGGACGGTAGTGGGGATGGGCCATCGGGGGCTCCTGTCAGCAGCCCGCAAGTTTACGCCCGCGACCCGTCGCCGGACGCGCTGCGACGCTGTGTCGCAGCGCTGCAACGGGCCGGATCGCATTGATTCACGCCAGCGCGATCCGCCTGGACCACGCGGTCAGCTCACCATAGAGAGTGCGCCCGGCTGGCGGCGGTGCCACGCGTCGATCGTCTCCATCGCCAGCAGGTACACGGCGCTTCGAGATCGCGCGGCCTGCTTGGAAGGCAATGCCGCGTGCTAGATCACGCCACCGCCCAGGCTCAGACGAACCACCCCGACCACGATCACCAGGCCGTTGAGCAGCAGACCGGTCTTGGCACGCCCGCGATTGCCGGCCGAGGTGAACAGCAGCGCGATCGCCGCGATCAGCGCGCCCACCGCCGCGAACGGAATCAGGAACCAGTTGCCCCAGCCCAGCAGCGGGATGAAGGCCAGCACCATCCACAGCAGCGCCACAATGCCCCACAGCAGGCTGATCAATCCCACGTGCCACCTCGCCATTTAAAGAATGGCATCAGCTTAGCGCCGCGCCCGCCAAGACGCTGTGGGCAGATGGTCACCCTGACCAATGGCGGCTTGGCGGTAGCCTCACGTGGGCACGGCTAGGGTGCGGCAAAGTCCGGAGCGATTCAGTCCAGGCGCCGGATCATCGCCATCATCGTCGTCAACAGGGCCCGCACCATGAACAAGCATGTCGTCATCGCCGCTGCGCTAGCCATGCTCCTGGCCGGTTGCGCCAGCAGTTCCAAGGTGATGCTGGGCCAGGCGCGCGCGCCGATCGACCCGGCGCTGGTGCAGGTATATTCCAACGCACCGGCCGGCTCGGTGGAGATCGCCCAGCTCGAATCCACCAGCGCTGCCGGCTTCGGCACCCAGGGCCAGACCGATGCGGCCGTGCAACGTCTCAAGCGTGAGGCCGCCAAGCTCGGCGCCAACGGCGTGGTCATCGTCGGCGTGGGCTCGGAACGCTCCGGCGGCGGCCTGTCGGTCGGCGGCGGCAGCTACGGCGGCCGCGTCGGCGGCGGGCTGGGCATCGGCATCCCGACCACCCAGAAGCGCGCGGCGGGCATGGCGATCTGGGTGCCGGCGGGGGCACCGCAGCGCGCGGCACCGGATATGCCGCCTCTGACGCGCTGAGGCGAGCCACAAGGATTCGAAAGCATTTGCGAAGGCAGCACTGCAGCAGGGCGCGATGGCGGGCTCCTTCAAGCTCCATCGCGCCCTGATTCATTACACAGCCTCGAATCGCTTAGCGCTTGCCCTGCTGCCCCGGAATGAACTGCGTTTCCACCGCCTTGGCGAGCTGGTCCGGCGGCAGCAGGCCCTGGTCGAGCAGGAAGTTGTTGAAGGCCAGGCGGTCGAACTTCTTGCCCAGGACCAGCTCGGTGCGCATGCGCAGTTCGAGGATGCGGGTGTAGCCGTAGAAGTAGCTGCCGGCCTGGCCGGGGGCGCGGACGGTGTAGCGGTCCAGTTCCTGGCGAGCCATCGCTGGCGAGAGGCCGACGTCGTCTTCGAGCACCTGGCGTGCGCGTTCGCGGTCGATCAGGCCAAGGTTGAGCATCGGGTCGAGCATCGCGCGGGCGGCGCGCAGCAGGCGGAACTGCAGGGCGATCAGCTGACCGTCGAGCGGTTCGTACGGGACCATTTCGGCTTCGGCATACAGCGCCCAGCCTTCGACGTTGACCGAGTTGAACGCAAATAGGCTGCGCGCCAGCGACACGCCGCGTTCGACCATGACGGTGAACTGCAGCTCGTGTCCGGGGCGGCCTTCGTGCGCGCTGAGCGTCCAAGCGGCCGAGCCGAAGTTGAAGTCGTCGTACTGTTCCTTCTTGGCGCCGTCTGCGGTCGGGTTGCCCAGCGGCAGCACGAACTGGCCCTGCTGGCCGGTATTGCCGATCAGCGGTGCCGGCAGGAAGTGCGGCGCCGGTTGCGCAGCACTTTCGGCCGCACTGCCCAGGCGCATCTGCATCGGGCGGTTGGGCACATCGACGATGCGCTGCTGACGGATGATCGGGTCGATCCGGTCGATCACGCTGCGGTAGTGGGTTTCCAGCTGGTCATCGGCGATCTTGTTGCCCTTGAGCGCACGGATCACCTGCACATAATCGCTGCCCTGCACGCCCTTGGCCTTGGCCACCAGCGGCGCCAGCTGACGCATCGCCGAGCGGGTTTCCATGAATTCCAGCTGCGCGCGCTGGATCAGCTGCTGCGGGCCGATATCGATGCCGACCTGCTCGAGCTGGAAGGCATACAGCGGTTCGGGCAGGCGGGTGTCCTTGCGCGCCTTCGGCAACACAGTGGTGCGGGTCCAGTTGGCGTAATCCTTCAACTGGGTGGACATCGCCTTGAGCGCTTCGTCACCGCCGGCGATCTTGTACTTGACAAACAACTCGCCGATGCCGGCGACGTAGGTATCCACATTCGCCAGCGCCTGCTCCACTTCGCGCCGGGTGGGCTGCAGCAAGGCGGTGTTGCCAAGCTGTTCTTCGTAGCGCTGGCGGGCCAGCGTGGTGGTCGGCGTGCTGCCCGGCACTAGGCCGACGTAGCGCTTGAGGCGGTCCAGCGCCTTGGCGCGGCGCTCGGGCACGGTCTGGTCGGACAGCAATCCATTGAGGCCGCTGAAGACCAGCTGTGGGGCGTCGTTCCACGGCAGCAGATAGCGCTCGTTGAGTTCGCTGCCTGCGATGTTCTGCTCGGCCGCAGCGATCATGATCTGCAGGTCCTGGCGCACATTGACGTCGCGCTCGGTGGCCAGCTTGGCCTGCAACGCAGCGCGCGCCTTGCTCATCGCATCGCGGTAGCGCGCGGTGTTGTTTGGCCCCAGGTCGATGACCTGGTCGTCGTAGCCGGGCACGCCGAAGAAACTGGCGTATTCGGGCTGGAACGGCGCCTGCGCGTTCAGCAGGATCTGTGCGTAGCCGTTGCTGGTCTGCACCCAGGCCGGCGTGACGGGCTGGGCCTGCGCGGTTTCACCGGGCTGTGCCTGCAATGGCAGCGAAGCACCGAGCGCCAGCGCAACGGCGAGAACGAGTGGTTTCATGGGGCGGATCCGCAAGTTGAGTAGCGCGACCCTACCCATCCGCAGCGGTGGCGGCAATGCGTCTTAGGTCATGGCCCGCGGGGTTGCGGCGGCGCTTGCGGGTCAGCTACCAGGTTGATTGGATCGGCCTGTCCGCTGGCGAATGTCAGCGTTTGGTAGCGCCATTGCCCGTGCCTGCGGGTGGCGTCCACCTGCAGGCTTCCCTCGCCGCGCGGCCCGTGCAGGTCCACGCTGAAGCGGGCATCTCCTGCCTGACCGGTGTAGCGGATGCTGCCACTGGGCAGGAACGCGTCCTCGACCGGTGTCCCCAGCGCCCGGGTCACGCGCGCATCGGCACGCGCGATGCGAAGCGCATCGCGGTACACATCGCTGGACTTCAGCGTTGCGGCAACCACCGAGAGCAACCCGCCAATCGCCAAGGCCAGCAGCAGGAACAGCGCCACGCCGATGCCGGGGACGATCCACTTCCAGTGCCGGCTCCAGACGTTGGGCGATTGCAGCGTGCGGGGCGATGCAGCGGGAATCGGCGGCGGCGATGACATGGCAACGTCCTTGTAGACCAGCGGTTGGCGCACGACTGCAGGTGGGGCAAGCGACGAACAACGCCACCGCGCGACCAACGCCGCCGGATGTCGCCGGATGTCGCCGGATGTCGCCGATGCTAGGCATCGGCGGCCACTTTACCATTGCTGTTCGCGCGCCCCTGGCACCCGGTTGTCGGCCGCTCAGGGCGTCAGACAGCGCTGGATGAAGGCCTCTGCGGTCTTGTAACGATGCAAGGCAGTGCTGCCGGACAAGCCGTGCTTGGCGCCGGGATAGGTCATCAATTCGAAGGCGGTGCCGCGCGCCTGCAACGCGCTCATCAGCGCGGTGGAGTTGGTGAACAGCACGTTGTCGTCGGCCATGCCGTGGATCAGCAGCAGCTTGGCGCGCATGCCATCCAGATGAGTGGCAATGCGTGCGGCGCGATAGCCGTCGGCATTGCCGGCCGGCAGGTCCATGTAACGCTCGGTGTAATGGGTGTCGTACAGCCCCCAGTCGGTAACCGGTGCGCCGGCCACACCGCAGGCATAGGCCTCGCTGTGCCTGGCCAGCAGCATCAGCGTCATGTAGCCGCCGTTGGACCAGCCCTGCACGCCGATGCGCGTGGGATCGACCCAGCGCTGCGCCTTGAGCCAGGCCACGCCTTGCAGCTGGTCGTCCACTTCCACCGTGCCCTGCCTGCCGTACAACGCGCCACCGAAGGCGCGGCCACGCCGCGGCGTGCCGCGGTTGTCCAGCGAGAACACCACATAACCGCGCTGGGCAAGGTACTGATCGAACAGCGCATCGCCACGGCTCGGCCAGGCATCGAGCACGGTCTGCGCGGCGGGGCCGCCATACACGTACACCACCACCGGATAGCGCTTGGCCGGGTCGAAGTTGTCCGGTTTGATCAGCCGATACTGCAGCGACGTGGTGCCGTCGGCAGCAGTGAGCGTGCCGAATTCCACCGGGCGCTGCGCATCGCGGTATCTGGCGTAAGGATGTTGCGGATCGGCCAGGTCGTTATTAAGCAATGTGGCGATCTTTTCGCCATTGGCATGGAACAGCTCGATCTGCGGCGGCGTGGCGGTGTTGGACCAGGTATCGACATACACGCTGGCATTGCCGGCGAAACTGGCGGCGTGCGTGCCGTGGGTTGTCGAACGTTGTTCGATCGCACCGCCGGCCAGCGGCACGGCGTAGAGGTGGGCCTGGGTCGGCGATTCCTTGCTGGCGGAAAAATACACCGTGCCGGCCTGCTCATCGACGGCGAGCAGTGCATCGACCACCCAGGCGCCGGAGGTCAGCGGCGTGAGCGTGCGGCCATCTTCCGATGCCACGTACAGATGCTCGTAGCCGCTGCGCTCGGAGGTCCAGATGAAGCGACCGTCCTTGAGAAAACGTAGATCGTTGTGGAGCGGCACCCAGGTCGGCGAGGTCTCGGTGATCAGCACGCGTTGCTTGCCGCTGGCCAGCGTGGTTTCGATCAACTCGAGGGTTTTCTGGTCGCGCGACTGGCGCTGGAAGGTCAGCCGCTGCGCATCGCGCCAATCCACCCGTGCCAGATAGATATCGGGGTTATTGCCCAGCTCGATCCAGCGCGGCGCGGCATTGGCGCGCGGTGCGATCACACCCAGTCGCACGGCCACGTTGGGTTGGCCGGCCTGCGGATAGCGCTGGCTGATGACCTCGGTATGGTCGGCATAGACTTCCGGGCGCTTTTGCACCGGCACGCCGGATTCGTCGATACGCGCGAAGGCGATCGCCGAGTCGTCCGGCGCCCACCAGTAGCCGGTGTGGCGATCCATTTCCTCGTCGGCGACGAACTCGGCCACGCCGTTGCCGATGGTCTCGCTGCCGTCGCTGGTGAGCTGCAATTGGTTGCCGCTGGCCAGATCGATCACCCACAGGTTGCGCTGCCGCACGAAGCTGACGAAACCGCCCCTGGGCGAGAGCTTGGCGTCGGTGGCGAAGCCTTCACCGTGGGTGAGCTTGCGCACTGCCGCCGCACCGGTCTTGCGCAGGTCGTACAGATACAGCTCGCCACCGAGCGGGAACAACAATGCATGTGCATCCGGCGCCCATTGGTAATCGACGATGCCGGCGAAGGCAGCGATGCGTTGGCGCTCGCGGCGGGCCTTTTCGACATCGCTGAGCGTTTCGGTACCGGGCAGGACGATTTTGGAATCGACCAGCAGGCGGGTCTGGCCGCTGGCGATGTCGTACTCCCACAGATCCAGTTGATTGCGGTCGCTGTCCTTGCCGCGCAGGAAACTCACCCGCGAGCCGTCAGGGGCGACCTTGGGTTTCATCAACGTCGGGCCGGACAACGGCAACGGGCCGGTGATGGCGTCGAGGGTGAGTTTTTCGGCGTGGGCGGTGGCGGTCGTGCTGAGCATGAGGGCAAGGGCGGCGAGCAGGGCGCGCATCGAAGATCCTGTCGTGAGATAACGCACAGGATGCGGGCGCGTGGGGTGTTTGAGAAGCGCGGCGGCTGATGGCGCGCGTGGAGGTCCTGCCATTTTGTGCACGCGGCGCTAAAGCGCGCGGACCGCACCCTCACCCCAACCCCTCTCCCGGCGGGAGCGGGGCTCAGGCGCCGTGTTGAATTGCTGTACGTGCGCTTTTTTTGCTACTGCACCCTCAGCGCTTGCCGAACAGATGCTTGCGCTCTTCCTCGCTCAGCGGCTTGCCGGCGTTGGGGTTGACCTGCTCCTTCAGCGCATACGCACGTTGCGTTGCCGGGCGCGCGGCGATGGCGTCGTGCCAGCGCTTCAGATGCGGGAACTCGGCGTAATCGGGGCGGAGGTCGCCATAAACCTCGATCCAGGGATAGCTGGCCATGTCGGCGATGCCGTACTCCGGGCCGGCCAGGAACGCGTGCTCGGCCAGGCGCTTGTCGAGCACGCCATGCAGGCGACGCACCTCGGCGTTGTAGCGTTCGATCGCGTAGGGAATCTTTTCCGGCGCATAGACGCTGAAGTGGCCCATCTGGCCGCTCATCGGCCCCAGCCCGCCCATCTGCCAGAACAGCCATTCCAGCGCGGCAATGCGGCCGCGCGCGTCGCGCGGCAAGAAGCGGCCGGTCTTCTCGGCCAGATACAGCAGGATGGCGCCGGATTCGAACACGCTCTGCGCGGGGCCGCCATCGGACGGTGCGTGGTCGACGATCGCCGGCATCTTGTTGTTGGGCGAAATCTGCAGGAAGGCCGGCTCGAACTGCTCGCCCTTGCCGATGTTGACCGGCTTGAGCGTGTACTCCAGCCCGGCTTCTTCCAGGAACAAGGTGACCTTGTGGCCATTGGGGGTGGGCCAGTAGTACAGGTCGATCATCGTGCGCTCCAGTTCGGCAGGGGATGGCACGCGGCCGCGCGCCTTGACGGCCGATAGTACGACCAAGCCAGCTACCTGCGCGTGCGCCTGCCGTAGCGCTGATTGGAACGATGTGTGACGCGATTGGCTCGTGGCCGATGCTGCAGTGCAAGTTGACTTGGTTAAGGCTGCGCTCACAAATGCTCGATTGTTTCATCGACCTTCGCCTGTCCCGCCTGGGGCCGGCTTATCTTCATTTGGGGAAGAAATCATCGTGAGAGAGCCACGCACCCTGCCGCGCACGCGGCGTCTGACGTCTGCCCTGCTGTTTGCCCTGTCGACGCCACTGGCCGCGCAGACCGCGCCGGCACCGCAGTCCGCATCCACCGTCCCCGGCGCGGGCCAGGCCGATCCCGCCACGCTCGATGCGGTGCAGGTCACCGGTATCCGTGGCAGCCTGACCTCGTCGATGAACGTCAAGCGCGACGCGCAAGGCATCGTCGACGGCATCGTGGCCGAGGACATCGGCAAGTTCCCCGATACCAATCTGGCCGAGTCGCTGCAACGCATCAGCGGCGTGTCGATCGACCGTTCGCTGGGCGAAGGCTCGCGCGTCACCGTGCGCGGCGTCGGGCCGGACTTCAACCTGGTGCTGTTGAACGGCCGGCAGATGCCGGGCGCCAGCATCGAGGAATCCAACGCCTCCAACTCGCGCGCGTTCGACTTCGCCAACCTCGCATCGGAGTCGATCTCCGGCATTGAGGTGTTCAAGACCAGCCGCGCCAGCACGCCCACCGGCGGCATCGGTGCGACCATCAACATCAAGACGGCCCGGCCGCTGGACAACCCGGGCCTGCATGCCAACGTTGGCCTCAAGGGCGTGCACGACAGTTCCAACGAGAATCTGCCCGGACGCCTGCAGGGCGATTCGCTGACACCGGAAATCTCCGGCATCTTCAGCAACACCTCGGCCGACGGACGCTTCGGCGTGTCGCTGAGCGGTAGCTACCAGGAACGCGACTTCGGCTACAGCCAGGTCGGCGTGCCCAACGGCTGGCGTTCGTTCCGCGGCGATTCCACCGCCTACGGCACCATCCCGCAGCCGGGTACGCCGGGCTCGGAGAACATCGTCAACCGCCCCGGCCCGAACGATATCTATTCGGTGCCGCAGAACCTCAACTACCGCGTGGTCGGCGTGGAGCGCCAACGTACCAACGGCCAGTTGACGCTGCAGTACAAGCCGCTGGACAACGTCACCACGACGCTGGATTACACCTATTCGGAAAACAAGATCCAGCAGCAGCGCAACGAGATGTCGGTGTGGTTCAACTATGGGCCGTCGGCCAGCGCCTGGACCAATGGCCCGGTCGCCGGGCCGGTGACCTATTCGGAAATCGTCAATCCAGCCACCAGCGATCTGGCCACCGCCGGCTCCAATGCGGCCACGCGCAACCAGAACAAGTCGCTGGGTTTCAACGTGGATTGGGCGGTCAACGATCAGTTCAAGCTCAACTTCGACATCCACCGCTCCACCGCCGAAGCCGGCGCGGACAGCCCGTACGGCTCGAGCAACTCGCTGGGCGTGTCCGGTTTTTACCGCGGCACCTCGGTGGTGGATTTCAGCAAGGATTTCCCGGTGTTGCAGCAGCAGCTGGGCTTTGGCCTGACCGGGCTGGATCCGTCGCGCACGCTGGTCACCGGCTCGGCGTTCCGCAACAGCTACATGAAGTCGGAGATCGACCAGGCCCAGGTCAACGGCGACTTCACCTTCGAAAACTATTCGCAGTTGAAGTTCGGCATCGGCAGCACCGAGGTCAAGAACCGCTCGGCGTTCTCCAACGTGCAGCGCGACACCTGGGGCGGTGCCGGCACCGCGGCCGATTATCCGGACGATCTGTGGATCCCCAGTTCGTTCGCGCAGTACTTCGATGCGATCGACGGCAGCGGCAATCCGGCGCAGTTCAACCAGCTGTTCCTGTTCGACTTCGAACGTGCTCGCCAGGCTGCCGCGCAGGTGGCCGGCGACGAGGCGCTGTACCGTACCTCGCCGGTATTCACCACCGACCGCCGCGTGACCGAAAAATCCAAGAACGCCTACCTGCAGTGGAACAACAGCTGGGACGATCTGCGCGTGCCGATCAGCCTGGCCGCCGGTGTGCGCTACGAAGAAACCAAGGTGGACGCGCAGGCGCTGGTGCCGGTGGCAGTGGGCATCGACTGGGTCGCCAACAACGAGTTGCCGATCCGCCTGGCCGACTCTGCGTTCGCCAGCGGCAGCGGCAAGTACGAGTACTGGCTGCCCAGCCTGGACCTGAGCTTCAAGCTCACCGAGGATCTGGTGCTGCGCGGCAGCTACGGTGAAACCATCGGCCGGCCCGGCTGGGGCGATATCCAGGGCGGGCAGACGCTCAACCAGATCGCGCGCCTGGAGGGCGGCACCGGCCAGGAAGGCAACCCCGGCCTGAAGCCGCTGCTCTCGCACAATATCGACCTGTCGCTGGAGTGGTACTACAGCGATGCCAGCTACGCTTCGGTGGGCTTCTTCCGCAAGAACATCGACAACTACATCGGCGTGACCACGCGCAACGATGCCTCGCTGGGATTGAACACGCCGGTGGGTGGTGCGTACTGGAACGAAGCGCTGGGCAACGGCTGCGCTTCGGCCGACCTGACCTGCATCCGCAACTACATCTTCCGCAACCGCGGCGGTGCGCCCGGTGTGGTGCGCGGGCAGGACGATTCCAACGGCAACGCCACCGGTGTGATCAGCGGGCAGCCGGGCGATCCGGTAGCCAACTTCGCCATCACCGCGCCGGCCAACCAGCGCTCGGCCTCGCTGGACGGTTGGGAGTTCAACCTGCAGCACATGTTCGGCGCCAGCGGCTTCGGCGTGTCGGCCAACTACACCATGGTCGACTCCGGTCTGACGTACGACAACTATGTGATCGGCGAGCAGTTCGCGCTGGAAGGGCTGAGCGATTCGGCCAACGTGGTCGGCTTCTACGACAGGGACAAGTGGCAGGTGCGTGCGGCCTACAACTGGCGCGACGAATTCCTGGCCGCGCGCTTCGATGGCAGCGGCCAGCCCAATCCGGTCTATACCGAAGCCTATGGCCAGCTGGATCTGAGCATCGGCTACCAGTGGACCGAAAACCTGTCGCTGAGCCTGGAGGCGATCAACCTCACCGACGAGGTGCAGCGTCAGCACGGCCGGCACCCGAACCAGATCATCTACGCCACCCAGACCGGCCCGCGCTACATGCTGGGTGTACGCTACAAGTTCTGGTGATGCCACTGCTTCACCAAGCGTCCCGGCAGCGCGCCTGCCGGGACGCTTGCATGGCCTTCCGACGTGCCGACCGGAGTTGTTGCATCCGGCACTTGCCACGCGAAGGGTCACTGTCCAAACATGGGCCACGCGCCCCGCGTGATGTGGCTTCCCCATGACCAATGCCGTGTTGTTGAACAATCTCGATCACTGCGATCTGCGCGTGATCACCGCGCACGGCGCCGCCTTCGGCGATGACGTGATGTCGGCCGCGACCTTTCCGCAGGAATTTCGCCAACTGCAGGCGCAATACCCGATCGTGTTCCATCGCAGCGGCGAGCGCAGTTTTCGGCCGCTGGCGTTGCTGGGATTGCGCCTGGGCGAAAACCTGTTCCTGGACGGCGCACGCTGGGATGCGCCGTACGTGCCGCTGGCGATCCAGCGGCAACCGTTTTCGATCGGCGAGCAAGCGGACGGGCCGATGGTGCACGTGGATCTGGACAGCCCGCGCATCAGCCGCAGCGAAGGGGAAGTGCTGTTCCGCGAACACGGCGGCACCAGCGAGTTTCTCGACCACATCAGCCAGGTGTTGCGCACCTTGCACGATGGCCTGGCGGCGAGCGAGGCCTTCGTCGCACGCTTGCTTGGCTACGATTTGCTCGAACCGTTCGTGTTCGAGGCCACGCTGCAGAACGGCCTGGAATGCCGTCTTAGCGGGCTCTACGCCGTGCACGAAGAGCGCCTGCGCGCACTCGACGATGCGGCCTTGCTCGATTTGCACCGGCATGGCGATCTGGAACCGCTGTACATGGCGGTGGCCTCGATCGCGCAGTTCCGCCATCTGCTCGACCGCATGCAGCGCCGTCATGCTGGCTGAGCCGCGCGCCATCGAAGAACGGCACGGGCTGGACCCACAGCAGCTGGACCCGGCCGTGCTGCGCTCCACCACGCCCCTGGTGTTGCGCGGGCTGGTGCGCGACTGGCCACTGGCGCAGGCCGGCGCGACCTCTGCGCAGGCGGCGGTCGCCTACCTGCGCGGTTTCGATCGCGGCGAGGCAGTGGTGGCGCAGGTCGGCCCGCCGGACATCGGCGGGCGCTTCTTCTACAACGCGGACATGAGCGGCTTCAATTTCCGCCCCGAACGCGTGCCGCTGAGCGTGGTGCTGGAGACCCTGCTGCGCGATCTGCACAACCCGCAACCCCCGGCGATCTATGTCGGGTCCACCACGCTGGACACCTACCTGCCCGGCCTGCGCGCGCACAACCCGATCGCCCTGCCGCAGGCGCAGCCGCTGGCCAGTATCTGGATCGGCAACCGCACCCGCATCGCCGCCCACCAGGACCTGCCCGACAACCTGGCCTGCGTGGTCGCCGGGCGCCGCCGCTTCACCCTGTTTCCGCCGCAGCAACTGGCGAATCTGTATATCGGCCCGCTCGATCTCACCCCTGCGGGGCAGCCGGTCAGCCTGGTCGATATCGCCGCGCCGGACCTGCAGCGCTTTCCACGCTTTGCGCAGGCGCTGGAACACGCGCTGGCGGCCGAGCTGGAACCGGGCGATGCGCTGTTCATTCCCAGCATGTGGTGGCATCACGTCGAAGCGCTGACGCCGTTCAACGTATTGGTGAATTTCTGGTGGCGGCAGAGCCCGGCCTACATGGATTCGCCGATGAACGCGCTGATGCTGGCGCTGCTCACCCTTCGCGACCTGCCCGCCGAACAGCGCGCCATCTGGCAGGACGTGTTCGACCATTATGTGTTCGACGCCGATGCGGACACCGCCGCATACATGCCGGAGTCCGCGCGCGGCGTCCTGGCGCCGATGGACGAGGCCCGTGCCCGCAGCCTGCGCGCACGATTGCTGCAACGCCTGAATCGCTGAGGATCTGACCCGATGACCGACACCGCCCCTTCCGACCCACAACAGCGCCCGGTACGCCGCGTCGTCATCGCCGGTGGCGGCACCGCCGGCTGGATGGCCGCCGCCGCGTTATCCAAAGTGCTGGGCCGGCACCTGCAGATCGTGCTGGTGGAATCGGACGAGATCGGCACGGTGGGCGTGGGCGAAGCCACCATCCCCAGCCTGGTCACCTTCCACCGCCTGCTGGAGATCGACGAGGCCGCGTTCATGGCCGCCACGCAGGCCACCATCAAGCTGGGCATCGGCTTTGAACACTGGCGCGACGTGGACCGGCACTACATCCACTCCTTCGGCCACACCGGCACCGATCACTGGAGCGCGGGCTTTCATCATTTCTGGTTGAAGGGCCGGCAGCGTGGCGTGGCGCGCGACTTCGGCGACTACTGCCTGGAACTGCGCGCCGCGCAGGAAGGCCGCTTTGCGCATCTGCCCAATGGCGGAATGAACTACGCCTATCACCTGGATGCCGGCCTGTACGCGCGCTTCCTGCGCCGCTTCAGCGAAGGCTTCGGCGTGCAGCGTATCGAAGGCCGCATCGGCAACGTGGAGACCGACCCACACAGCGGCTATCTCACCGCGTTGATGCTGGACAACGGCACGCGGGTGGAAGGCGACCTGTTCCTGGATTGCACCGGCTTTGCCGGCCTGCTGATCGGCAAGACGCTGGGCGTGGGCACGGACGATTGGTCGCAGTGGCTGTTCGCCGACAGCGCGCTGGCGGTGCAGACCGAGTCGGTCGGCGCGCCGGTGCCCTACACCCGCTCGCGCGCCGATCGGGCGGGCTGGATGTGGCGCATTCCGCTGCAGCACCGGGTCGGCAACGGCATCGTGTACTCCAGCCGCTACATGGACCAGGACAGCGCCGCGCAGGCGCTGCAGCGCAATCTCAGCGGCCGCGCACTGACCCAGCCGCGCGCACTGCGCTTCACGCCCAATCAGCGGCATCGGGTGTGGGAAAAGAACTGCGTGGCGCTGGGGCTGGCCAGCGGCTTCCTGGAGCCGTTGGAATCGACCAACATCCATCTGATCCAGCGCGGCATCATCCGGCTGATGCAGACCTTCCCGCAGGTCATCAACGATGTCGACATTGCCGAATACAACCGCCAGGCCGCCGCCGAAATCACCCATATCCGCGATTTCGTGATCCTGCATTACCACGCCACCGACCGCCGCGACACGCCGTTCTGGCGCGATTGCGCGGCGATGGACATCCCCGACACGCTGCGTCATCGGGTGGAGTTGTTCCGCCAGAGCGGGCGGGTGTTCCACCAGGCCAACGAGCTGTTTGCGGAAAATTCCTGGGTGCAGGTGATGCTGGGCCAGGGCATCACGCCGAAGCAGCATCACCCGGTGGCCGACCTGATGGGCGATGCCGAGCTCCGTCATTTCCTGGAGAGCATCCGCACGCGGGTCGATGCCGCACTGGCACGCCTGCCTGCGCATGCGGACTTTCTGCGCCGCTACTGCCCTGCGCCGCCGCTGCCCGAGCCGGCCACAGGGCTGCCGGCCGATGCGGCGCTGGCTACCGGGGCGGAATGAATTTCGCGCGCGGAAGGCGCCTGCCTTGGCTTAGACCACCCCAGCAATGCTAGATTGCCGCTTTGCCGTCCATTGCGGGAACAATGGCCGGCCTCGCCGCAGCATCTTTCGCAATCGGGGTAAGGGGGACGCATGTTGGATCTGACACAGGGCCGTATGGCACGCCGGATCGCGCCGGTCATTTTGTTGGTCGGCCTGGCCGCCTGCTCCAAGCAGGACGACAAGGCCGCCACCACCGCGCCTGCCACCGGCGCCACGCCTGCGGCACCGGCCACCGCGCCGACGCCGGCCACGGCGGTGTCGCCGCAGGTGCAATCGATGGCCGCCGACCAGTTGCGCGCATCGGCCACCAAGGCCTTGCAGGACAACCGCATGTACGCCCCGGCCGGCGACAACGCGGTGGAGTACTACCTGGCCTTGCGTGAAAAGCAGCCGCAGGACGCCACCGTCAACAGCGCGCTGACCGATCTGCTGCCGTACACGCTGATCGCCGCCGAACAGGGCATCAGCCGCGAAGAATTCCCCGAGGCGCAGCGCCTGATCGCGCTGATCGAAAAGGTCGACGCCAAGGCACCGGCACTGCCGCGCCTGAAGAGCGGCCTTGAAAACGGCATGAAGACCGCCGCCAGCCGCTCCGAACAGGATGCCGAGCAGGCCAAGAAGCTGGTCGAGGACAAGGCCAAGCAGGCCGCCGAGCAGAAGCGTCTGGCCGAGCAGCAGACCCGCGAGGCGGCCGCTGCGCAGCAGATCGCCGCGCAACAGGAAACCGCCCGCCAGCAGAGCGCAGAGGCCGAACGCCAAGCCGCCACGCGCCGTCAGGCCGAGGTCCCGGCACCCACTCCAGCCGCCCCGCGCCCGGCACCGGCGGCCGCCGCAGCTGCACCGGCCGCGCAGTCGCTGCGCCCGATCAGCACCCCGGCACCGCGTTACCCGCCGGAAGCGCTGCGCGCCGGCACTTCCGGCGAAGTGCTGGTGGAGATCACCGTCGGCACCGACGGCTCGATCACCGCCTCACGTGTGTTGCGCGCCACCCCGCCACGCGTGTTCGACCGCGAAGCGCTCAATGCGGTCAAACGCTGGCGCTTCGAGCCGGTGGCCGCACCGGTGACCACGCGGCGCACGCTGTCGTTCAACCCGGGCGGTTGAGTGGAGCGTTGGGCGATCGAGTAGTTCTGCATGCGGCGGAGTGAGTCCGTTGGTTGCTTGATTGCTTGCTTGCTTGATTGATTGCTTGCTTGATCGCTTGGTCGTTGATCGCTTGATTGGTCGATCGTTTGTTGATTGATTGCTGATGGCTGCCGATGATCGATGCACTGCACTCCCGGCGATCGGGCACCAAACAAAAAGCCCGCAGCGATGCGGGCTTTTTGTTCGCTGGTGATCCGTCCCCTCATCCGCCCTTCGGGCACCTTCTCCCGAGGGGAGAAGGGACACTAGGCCCCTCACATTCCGAGAAGGAACTGTAAGCCCCTCTCCTGCGGGAGAGGGGTTGGGGTGAGGGTACGGCGACAGAGTGGACGTCACGCACTGCGCAGACAACGACGTTCAATCAGCATCAGCATCAGTAATCGCGCATTCGTACAGGCGGGCGATCCGCGCCCTCATCCGGCGCCACGCGCCGGCTTCTCCCGGTGGGAGAAGATGCATCAACCGGAAATCGCCAACCGTTCCTGATGATAGCGACGCACCGCCGCGTACCACAGCACCGCGGCCACACCGAAGCCCGCCAGCAGGTACACCGCCCAGGTCTGCGCAGTGATCTGCTCATGGCGGATCACCTTGAGCAGCATCTGATTCTGCGCCAGAAACGGCACCGCGAAATGCCATAGCTGCGTCTTCAACGGATACGCCATCAGCGCATAGCCCGGCAGCATCGGCAGCAGCAACAGCCAGGTCATATGCGCCTGCGCTTCCTTCATGCTCTTGGCCGCGGCGGCCAGATAGGTCAGCAGCGACGTGCCGATGAACAGCATCGGCACCAGGATGAACAGCATCTGCAGCATCGGCACGAAGCCGACGTTGAGCTGGCGGCCCAGGGTCGAGGTGGACAGCTGCGCACTCAACTTGAAGGCCAGCAGGGTCAGCAACAGCGACACCATGCCGACCACGCAGGCGGCGGCGATCTTGCCGCTGACGATCGCACTGCGCGGCGCCGGGGTGGCCAGCAAGGGTTCCAGCGACTGGCGTTCGCGCTCGCCGGCAGTGGCATCCAGGATCAGCGAGGCGCCGCCCAGGAACGAGGTGATCACCAGCAGCACCGGCAGCAGCATCGCCATCATCTGCCCGCGCTTGGCTTCGGCGGTGGCCAGGTCCTGCGCGGCGATTTCCAGTGGCCTGCCCACCTGCGCATCGATGCCGCGCGCCAGCAGGCGCAGTGCACCGACCTGCTGGCTATAGCTGCCGAGTGCGGCCTGCAGGCGCAGGCTCGGCACGTCGGCCTCGCGCCGTGTGCTGTCCTTGATGACCTCCACCAGGGCCGGGCGCCCGGCGCGCCAATCGTCGGCATAGCTGTCGCTGATGCGCAGTGCCACATCCACATCCTGATTGCGGATCGCGGCGGTCAGATCGGCCGGCGCATCGACCGCATTGAGCCCCTGCGCGGCCAGGAACCGCACCAGATTGGGCGCGTTCTCGCGCCCGAGCATGGGGATCTCCAACGGCTTGTCGATCTGCGTACGCACGCGGCTTTCGCTCAGTGCGCCCATGCCCAGGATCAGGACCGGATACAGCAATGGCGACAGCAGCAAGGCCAGTGCGAGCGTACGGCGATCGCGGCCGATGTCGCGCAATTCCTTGCGCAGCACCGTCCATAATGTGGACAACAACGATGTGGTGCTCATGCGTGCAGTCCCTCGTCCGAGCCGATCGCCTTGACGAAGGCGTCTTCCAGGTTGCTTTCACCGGTGCTGGCGCGCAGTTCGTCGGCGCTGCCGCAGGCCACCACCGTGCCCTTGGCGACGATGACGATGCGATCGCACAGCGCCGCCACCTCCTGCATGATGTGGCTGGAAAAGATCACGCAGCGCCCTTCGGCACGCAGCTCCTGCAGAAAGCCGCGCATAGCGCGCGTGGTCATCACATCCAGCCCGTTGGTGGGCTCGTCGAGGATGACGTTGCGCGGGTCGTGCACCAGCGCGCGCGCAATCGCGGTCTTGGTGCGCTGGCCCTGGCTGAAGCCTTCGGTCTGACGGTCGAGAATGTCGTCCATGTCCAGCGCCGCCGACAGCAGGCGCGTGCGCTCGGCGATCCGCGCCCGCGACAGGCCATGCAGCTCGCCGAAATAGGCGATGTTCTCGCGCGCGGTCAGCCGCTTGTAGACCCCGCGCGCATCCGGCAACACGCCCAGCGCGCGCCGCACCGTCACCGGGTCGCGGGCGGCATCCACGCCGTCCACCGTGACGCTGCCCTGGTCGGGCGACATCAGCGTGTAGAGCATGCGCAAGGTGGTGGTCTTGCCGGCACCGTTGGGGCCGAGCAGGCCGGTGATCTGGCCGTCGGCAGCACTGAAACTGACCCCATCGACCGCCTTCACCAGCCCGGTCTTGGTCTTGAACGACTTGTGCAACTTGTCGACGACGATCATGCGTGCGCCTCCGTGGCGTGGTCGGTGCGGCTCATGGTTCCCATCCGTTGAACGAGGTAAACGCGGGCACGTTGTTGAGGCTGGCCACGCACTGTGCATCCAGTGCCTTGGCATTGGCGGACTGCAGGAACTGGCCCAACACCTTGGGCATGCAGCCCAATCGAAACACCCCGTGGCCCTGCCCCGGCGCCACCAGGTGACGGCCATTGGGCAGGCCCTGCAGCACACGCTCGGCATAGCGCGGCGGCGTCACCGGATCCAGCTCGCCCGACAGCAACAGCACCGGCACGTCGGATCTGAACGGTGCGGCGTCGGCAGCCGGGGCCGGCTTGGTCGGCCAGGCCTTGCAGGGTGCGAAGAACATCTGCGCCACTTCCGCCCCCAGCAAGGTGTCGTCCTTGCCGGCTGGCGGCGTGTAGCGACCGGCGTCTTCGCTGCACAGCACCGACCATTGCATCGGGCGGTTCATCTGGTCGGACATGTCCGATGCGCTCATCTGCGCCAGTGCCATCAGCGAGGCATAACGCCCTGCCGCCGCTTCGTCCAGCACCAGCGGCAACAACGAGGCGGTTTCCGGCGCATACGAAAACCCGAACGCCAGGCCGACCACGGTATCGGCCGTCACCTGCTCGTGGTGCAGTTCACCGGTGCGCGGGTCGCGGTAATCCACCGCAACCGGCGCCTGACGCAGACGCTCCACCACCTGCCGCAGCTGTGTGCGCGTGTCCACCGGAAAGCGTTTGGCGCATGCCGCTTCCTTGCGGCATTGCGTGGCCTGCAACGCGATCGCATCTTCGAACGTCCGCGCGAACTCGCCGCCGATCACCAGATCGTTTGGCGCCACGCCATCGATCACCAGCGTGCGTGTGTGTTGCCGATAGCGCGCCGCATACTGCTGTGCGACCCGGGTACCGTAGGAGCCGCCAACCAGATTGAGCGTCTGCACGCCCAGTGCGGCGCGCACCGCATCCAGGTCGCCAATGGCTTCACTGGTGGTGTAATAACGCGGATCGGCATCGTTGCGCAGCCCTTGTGCACACTGGCGTGCGTAGTCGGTCAATTGCTCGGCGGTGGCAGCGCTGCTGTTTTCCAGTACGAGCGGCTTGCCGGCGGCATCGCGGCACGCAAGCGGATGCGAACCGCCGGTACCGCGCTGATCGACCAGGAAGATGTCGCGCTGCTTGCGGACTTCATGCAGCCCCATCTCCACGATCGCGGCGACCTGGGTGGCCGATTGCCCCGGCCCACCGGCAATGAAAAACACCGGATCCGGCGTGCTGCCGGCGCCGGCCTCGCTTTCCAGCCAGGCGATCTTCAGATCGATGCTGCGCCCGGTCGGCGCGGCCGGGTTTTCCGGCACGCGCAGGCTGGCGCATTGCGCCTCGATATTGCCGGCCGCGCTGCCGGAACTCAGCGTGCACGGTGCAAATTGCAGCGTGCCGTAACGATTGCCTGCGGCGGTGCCGGTCTGCGGCTTGGCTGCACGCGGCTGCGCGCTGCCGGGCGCCGCGTCAGCCTTGGCCGCAGGAGCTGCGTTTTCAGCCGGTTTGTCCGCGCGCTGACATCCGGTTGCCAGCAATGCGATCAGCAGCGCCGCCACCAGTGTGGGTTGCTTCACCATGTTCACCATCTCTCCTGATAGTTCCTGTCCCCTGACGCCGCATCCGGTCGGGTGTGACCGGAGCGGCTACTGCCCGTCTTCGTAAAGAAAGACGTGCTCGATCGATTCCCCGAACAGACGCGCGATGCGAAATGCCAACGGCAGACTGGGATCGTACTTGCCGGTCTCCAGCGCATTGATGGTCTGCCGCGATACGCCCAGGCGTTCGCCCAACTCGCCTTGCGACCAGCCGCTGGCCTCGCGCAATTCGCGCACCCGGCTATTCATTCGAACCGTCGGGCATTGATGCTTTTGGTGACGCCGTAGATGGCGCACAACATCGGAAACACCCACAACATCGCCACCGTCGCGGGGATGTCGATCAACTGGGCCGCCTGCAGGAATCCGCCGGTCATGTACGCGCCGCTGACCAGGCCGGCGGCGATGGCGATCGACTCCAGTTCGATGCGCCGCTGCATCTCGTCCGAATCGCGTACGTAGCGCGCCACCGCGCGGATCACCAGGGCGACCAGCACGGCCGGCAACAGGGCG
This sequence comes from Xanthomonas arboricola, assembly GCF_002940665.1. Taxonomy (GTDB): domain Bacteria; phylum Pseudomonadota; class Gammaproteobacteria; order Xanthomonadales; family Xanthomonadaceae; genus Xanthomonas; species Xanthomonas arboricola_B. The sequence goes on along the minus strand of NZ_MIGY01000002.1, from coordinate 1,169,971 downwards.
ATCAGCACGCGCGCCCAGCTCGGATCCACATGCGCAAGCAAATATCTCCAGAACAGCATCACCACCACATACAACCCCATCGGCACGCCGAATTCGCGGTGATAGCGCCGCGCCAGTGCCGGCCGCGTGCTGTCGCGCAGGCTGCCGCGCGACAGCCAGAGCAGCAGCGCCAGCAACAGGCAGGACACGCCCACGCCCGCACAGAGCCCGGCAAGGTGGGCAGTCAGCGGCAGCAGCCGCCAATGGCCGAGCGCACCCACGGCGAGCAGGCCGGCTCCCAGACAGAGCGCCAGTAGCGCATTGCGTCTGCAGCGGGTCATGCGCGGTGCCTCGCGTGCGCCGATGTGCGCACTGGCAGGCCACTGTCCCCCATCCAGGCATCGCTACGCAGCGGCCGCTGCGACGACCATGCCGGTATGCAATTCCATTGCCGATGCTGCTGACGCATTCCCTTCGCCTGTCAAGTCAACTTGACAGGCACGATGCACCTGGCACGGCCGTATGTCAAGCACCCTTTACACATTCGACCGCATGCGGTCCCTACCCATCGCCACGCGACGACGGCAGCAGGAAGACCAAGCACGCCGGTCCGCAGCACCGGGCCGGAGCTGGGCCACGCTCTGCGATCGAACATTGGCGGAAGCGGTGATGCGTCTGAAGATCTGGTTGGCAATTGCACTGAGCGGCTGCATGACGACCTCTGCCGTGGCACAGCAGGCAGCACCTGCGCCTCGCACGATCCAACTGGATCTGGCCACCGCCGGCGAACCAGTCGACCGTTTCTACGATCTGTCGATCGGCTCGGACTTTCCCGGCACCTTGATCCGCAGCGACAGCCAGGCGCAGCTGGTTCCGGCGGTACAGGAGCTGGGGTTTCGCTATATCCGCTTCCATGATGTGTTCCATGACGTGCTCGGCACGGTGAAAGACGTCGACGGCACGCTCTTCTAGGATTGGACCAAGCTGGATCGGCTCTACGATGCGCTGCTGGCCAAGCGCATCCGTCCGTTCGTCGAGTTGGGCTTTACGCCCGGCGCGATGAAGACCTCCGAGCAGACGCTCTTCTACTGGAAGGGCAACACTTCGCATCCGGACCCGGCCAAGTGGACGCAGCTGATTGATGCGTACGTGCGCCACATCCGTGCACGCTATGGCGCCGACGAGGTGCGGCAGTGGTACTTCGAGGTATGGAACGTGCCCAACCTCAAGGACTTCTGGGAGAACGCCGACCAGCAGGCCTACTTCGACCTGTATGCGAACACCGCACGCACGATCAAGGCGATCGATCCGCAACTGCGCGTCGGCGGCCCGTCCACCGCCGGTGCGGACTGGGTGCCGGAACTGCTGGCCTTCGTTGCCAAGAACAAACTACCGATCGACTCCGTCACCACGCATACCTATGGCGTGGAGGGCGGCTTTCTCGATGAAGACGGCAAACAGGACGTCAAGCTGTCGGCATTGCCGGATGCCATCGTCGGCGATGTGCGCCGCGTGCGTGCGCAGATCCAGGCCTCGCCGTTTCGGATCTGCCGCTGTATTTCACCGAGTGGGGCAGCAGCTATACGCCGCGCGATTTCGTCCATGACAGCTGCATCAACGCGCCCTACATCCTGACCAAGCTCAAGCAGGTGCAAGGCCTTGTGCAGGGCATGAGTTACTGGACCTACACCGATCTGTTCGAAGAACCCGGCTTCCATGGCGGCTTCGGGCTGGTGAATCGCGAGGGTATCCGCAAGCCGGCGTGGTTTGCCTACAAGTATCTGAACGCGCTCAAGGGCCGCAATGTTCCGCTGCGCGATGCGCATGCGTTTGCGGCGGTGGATGGCCAGCGCATCGCCGCACTGGTCTGGGATTGGCAGCAGGCGGTGAGCAATACCCCGTTCTCTACCAAACAGGTGCCGAACACAGACAGCCCAGCGCTGGTGTTCCGCCTGGCGCACGTGTCGGCCGGCAACTATCGGCTGCAGGTGCGCAAGACCGGCTACCGGCGCAACGATCCGCTGTCGCTGTACATCGACATGGGCATGCCCAATGACCTGGCGCAGTTGCAGCAGGCCACGCGCGACACGCCCGAGCAGGACCGGCGCGTGCACGTCGGCGCCGATGGCGTGGTGGAGATCCGCGTGCCGATGCGCAGCAACGATGTGGTGCTGATGACGCTGGAGCCGTCGGCGCGCTGAGCGCCCAGCACGCCATCGCGCCTGCAATCAGGCGAGGCGTTGAGGGTGGATTCCGTGCGCGCAGCCATACGCGCAGTTCGGCGCGACGTCCCGACCGTGCATCGTTCGCGACATCGGGGGCGTCATGCGTGCGTTGCGGCACGTCGCGCGCATCGCCGCAGGACACTGCAGGCACACACCCCAAGGTCCAACGCATGCTTGCAGTCGCTCAGTCCGCGCAGCGCACAAGGTAAAAAGCGAATCGGCGTGATCGCATCGACCCGATGTGCAGGACTTGAAGCGGCAAAAAAGACGTAGCGCGCAGTGACCAGCGGGTGCAGACAGCGCGTAGGAACCGCAGTGCACGAGTGGCACATGCCGATTCCGGGCAACGGCCGCGCTTACCCAACGGTGAGCGCAGTCGTTTTGATGACAGCCCTTACTTGAGATAGGTCTTGAGAATGGCGGTGATGTCGTCTACCGCCAGTTCGCGCTCACCCAGCGCCTCCGGTGCCGCGACATGGTGCTTCAAGTGCTCGCTGAGCAGCTCGACCATCAAGCCCTGCGCAGCGCCACGAAACGCCGCCACCTGCGTCAGCAACGCGGTGCAGTCCACGTCCTGCGCCAGGGCTTTCTCCAACCCCTCCACTTGCCCACGGATCCTGCGCACGCGGGCGAGCAGTTTGGATTTTTCCTGATTCAGATGCGCCATTGCCGTATACCCCCTGGGGGTATGTGAGATACCATAGGGGGGTATCGTAGCCAGAGCCCCTTCCGATGTCGATCACGCACGCCGCGCCGCACTGCGCGCAGTCGCACACATTCGCCAGCGCTAATCCGCTTGCCGAGCGCAGCACTCGCAAGGCCGTCATCCTGACCGTAGTCATGATGGTGGTAGAGATCGTCGGCGGCTGGACGCTCAACTCCATGGCCCTGCTCGCCGATGGCTGGCATATGAGCTCGCACGCGCTGGCGCTGGGGCTGGCACTGTTCGCCTACCGCTTCGCGCGGCGCAATGCCAACGACCTGCGTTTCAGCTTCGGCACCTGGAAGGTCGAAGTGCTCGGGGGCTATACCAGCGCCATCCTGCTGTTGGGCGTGGCCGGCCTGATGGCGTTCCAGTCGCTGGAACGGCTGTTCTCGCCCAAGCCCATCCAGTACCAGGAAGCCACCGTCATTGCCGTCATCGGCCTGCTGGTCAACCTGATTTGCGCCTGGTGGTTACGCGACTCGCATGGCCATCACCACGGCCACGACCACGCGCATGACGGTCATGGTCATGGTCATGGTCATCACCACGATGGGCATGCCGATCTCAACTTGCGTGCCGCGTATCTGCACGTGATGGCCGACGCGGCGACCTCGGTCCTGGCGATTGTCGCGCTGCTTGCCGGCATGTACTGGGGCGTGACCTGGCTGGATCCGATCATGGGCATGGTCGGCGCGGTGCTGGTCGCCGTGTGGGCGGGGGGGCTGCTGCGCAGTACCGGCCGCGTGCTGCTGGATGCGGAGATGGATGCGCCGGTGGTGGAAGAAGTGAAGCAGGTCATCGCCGAGCTGCCGCATGCCATCGACATCGGCGACCTGCATGTCTGGCGCGTGGGCAGCGATCGTTATGCCTGCGTCGTCAGTCTGGTCACGGCGGCCAACATCGATGCGGACCTGGTCCGCACTGCCTTGCAGATCCACGAAGAACTGGTGCACATCACCGTCGAATTGCAGCGCCCGCCAGCGGCGCGGGCTGCGGCCTGACGATTCGGCAGCGCGCTACATTCGTCGCCCTGCAGTAGTCAGCGCGGAAGCGGTCAGCGAGAGCCCGAACAGCAGTGGCTCCAGTTGCACCACGCCGGAGCACAGGATGCGACTGCAGCAGCGCACAGTGGGCGAGAGGGATGACCGGGACAGCATCGCGATGCTGTCGAGGGGCTTGAACGCGTCGGCGCCGGCGCACCGGCGCGATCGGCAGTTGCCGAGCAAGCCAGCCCGGCACCGTGGATTGGCTCAGGTTTTCGCCGGCGCCGGGCTGACGTATTTCTCGCGGCGGATCTGCGCGTTCGGCAGGCCGGCGGCCTTCAACGCCTCGATGCAGCTGTCCACCATGTCCGGGTTGCCGCACAGGTAGGCGATATCGCCCTGCGCGTCGGGCGCGCATTCGGCCAGCTGCTGCTGCACGTAACCCTGGCGCACATCCGCATGCGGCTGCTCGGGCAGTGCGCGCGAAAAACACGGCACATAGCGGAATTGCGGATGCGCATCGGCAAACGCACGGAAGTCCTCGCCGTACAACAGCTCGGCCGGCATGCGTGCGCCCTGCAGCAGCAGCACCTGCACGCCGCGGGTGGCGATCGCCTCGGCCAGCAGCGGCAGCATCGACCGGTATGGGGTGACGCCGGTACCGGTGGCGATCAGCACATAACGCCGGTTGTGGTCGCCCGGCGGCAGGCAGAAGCGTCCGTAGGGACCGCTGGCCTGCAACTGGTCGCCGATCTGCAGGCCTTCGAACAGCGCGGTGGCCGAGCCGCCGGGCACGAAGCTCACCGCGATATCCACTGCCTCGCCCGGTCCGAACGCATGGTCGTGGATGGTCGCCAGCGAATAGCTGCGCTTGGTCGGCGTACCGTCGGCGGCATCGAAATGGATCTGGATGAACTGCCCGGGCTGGAAATCCAGCGGCTGGCCGTCGTCACGCAGGAACTGGCAGTGGGCCACGGTGGGCGCAATCATGCGCCGGTCGACAAGCTTGAGGGGGAATTGAACGGGCACGAACGTATTTGGGACAGTCTGTGATCGGGGCTTGCCCCCGCGGGCTTCTATAATAACGGCCTGCAACTCGCTGCGCCGTCACGCTGACGCGAAGGAACATCTTGAATTCTCCATCTCCGATCACCGCACCCGCGCTGCGTGTGTGCGATCTGCGCAAGACCTACGACAACGGCACCCAGGCGCTCAAGGGCGTTTCGCTGGATGTGGCGCCAGGCGATTTCTTTGCCCTGCTCGGCCCCAACGGCGCCGGCAAATCCACCCTGATCGGCATCATCAGCTCGCTGGTGAACCTGTCCGCCGGCCAGGTGGAAGTGTTCGGCACCGACCTGGTCGGCCATCGCAGCGATGCGATGCGCCTGATCGGCCTGGTCCCGCAGGAGGTCAACTTCAATCTATTCGAAAAACCCTTCGACATCCTGGTCAATTACGCCGGTTTCTACGGCATGCCGCGCGCCGAGGCCGAGCGCCTGGCCGAAGCGGAGCTGCGCCGCTCGCACCTGTGGGAAAAGGCCCAGGTGATGAGCCGCACGCTGTCCGGCGGCATGAAGCGCCGGCTGATGATCGCCCGCGCCATGATGACCCAGCCGCGCCTGCTGATCCTGGACGAGCCCACTGCCGGCGTGGACATCGAGATCCGCCGCGACATGTGGCGCGTGCTCAAGGAGATCAACGCCGCCGGCACCACCATCATCCTGACCACGCATTACCTGGAAGAAGCCGAGCACCTGTGCCGCAACCTGGCCATCATCAACCACGGCCAGATCGTCACCCAGGGGCCGATGCGCGAGCTGCTGGCCAAGCTGGACGTGGAAGGCTTCCTGTTCGATATCGACGGCGCCCTGCCGGCCGAACTGCCGATGATCGAAGGCACCACGCTCACCGCCATCGATGGCCACACGCTGGACCTGGACATGCCGCGCGCGATGGACCTCAACCGCGTGTTCGCCACGCTCGGCAGCGCCGGCATCCGGGTACGCTCGATGCGCACCAAGAGCAATCGCCTGGAAGAACTGTTCGTGCGCCTGACCGGTGACGCCCCGGTACCGGCCAGCGCCCCCACGCCTGTCGCCCCCAACGGCACACCGCCCGCGCAGCCGCGCAGCGGAGGCCAGCCATGAACGAGATCCGCACCGTGACCGAACCCACCAATGCGCGCCGCAACTGGATTGCGCTGGGCACCATCGTGCGCCGCGAAGTGCAGCGCATCCTGCGCATCTGGGGCCAGACCCTGGTGCCGCCGGCCATCACCATGACGCTGTACTTCTTGATCTTCGGCGGGCTGATCGGCTCGCGCGTGGGCGACATGGGCGGCTACTCGTACATGCAGTTCATCGTGCCGGGCCTGGTGATGATGAGCGTGATCCAGAACAGCTACGGCAACATCTCCTCCAGCTTCTTCGGCGCCAAGTTCGGCCGGCACGTGGAAGAGCTGCTGGTCAGCCCGATGCCCAACTGGGTGATCCTGTGGGGCTACGTCTCCGGCGCGGTGCTGCGTGGGGTGATGGTCGGGGCGTTGGTGCTGATCATCGCGATGTTCTTTACGCCTGTGCGTATCCCGCATCCGCTGGTCACGCTGACCACGGTGCTGCTGGGTGCGACCATCTTCTCGCTGGCCGGCTTCGTCAACGCGGTGTACGCCAAGAAGTTCGACGACGTGGCGATCGTGCCGACCTTCATCCTGACCCCGCTGACCTATCTGGGCGGCGTGTTCTACTCGGTGAAGTTGCTGCCGCCATGGGCCGAAGCGGCCACCCACGCCAACCCGATCTTCTACATGGTCAACGCGTTCCGCTACGGCCTGCTCGGCAGCTCCGACGTGCCGATCTGGGTCGCCTACGCGCTGATGCTGGGCTTTGTCGCGGTCCTCAGCGCGCTGGCGCTGTGGCTGCTGCGCCGTGGCGTGGGTTTACGGAGCTGATGACGATGGCGATGCGTATCCTCATCCTCGGCGCCGGCGGTACCGGCGGTTATTTCGGCGGACGTCTGGCGCAGGCCGGTGTCGATGTGACCTTTCTGGTGCGCGACGCGCGCGCGGCGCAGCTGCAGGCCGATGGCCTGCGCATCCGCAGTCCGTTGGGCGATGCGGATCTGCCGGTGGCGCATGTCACCGCGCAGGACCTGCCGGCCCTGGTGGCGCAGCGGCCGTTCGATCTAGTGATCCTCAGCTGCAAGGCCTACGACCTGGACAGCGCGATCGAGGCGATTGCGCCGGCGGTGGGCGAGCACACCACGGTGCTGCCGATCCTCAACGGCCTGCGCCATTACGCGGCGCTGGACGAGCATTTCGGTGCAGCACGGGTGCTGGGCGGGCTGTGCTTCATCAGCGCGACCAAGGGCGAGCACGGGCAGATCCTGCACCTGGGCAAGCCGGCGGCGATGACCTTCGGCGAGCGCGATGGCGGCGCCGCGTCCGCGCGGGTGCAGGCGCTTGCGGCGGCCTGCGCGCAGGCCGGCATCGATCATGTGGCCAGCGAGCAGATCGCGCAGGAGCAGTGGATCAAGTACAGCTTCCTCACCGCGCTGGCGGCGGCCACCTGCCTGATGCGTGCGCCGGTCGGGGCGATCGTGGCCACCGACGACGGGCGTGCGTTGATCAACGGCTTGTACAACGAATGCCTGTGGGCCGCCGATGCGGCCGGGCAGCCGATTCCGGAAGCTGCGCGCGCCAAGGCGCTGCAGACCTTGTTGCAGGTGGATTCGCCGCTGAAGGCCTCGATGCTGCGCGACCTGGAAGCCGGCCAGGAGGTGGAAGCGGCGCAGATCGTCGGCGACATGTTGAAGCGGGTGCGCGAGACAGGGCGCAATGCGCCGCTGCTGATGGCGGCGAATGTGCATCTGCAGGCGTATCAGGTGTTGCGGCATAGCTGAGGTTGGCGTGCGGGTGCGGCAGGGATACGTGTAGACGGTACCCCATCCGCTCTGCGGGCACCGTCCCCGGTGGGGAAGGGTGCGCTCCGGCTACCGGCTTTTCTTTTGGGCGCGGCTTGCACCTCGGGTAGCGGAGGTCGCAGCTAGTTGGCACCCTTGTGGCCCCGATCTGGCAATCTGCGCAAACAACCGGCCGCTGGGGCCTGCTTCGATCAGGCGCATGCGTCGCCTTGGCGCGAGGCGTCGACACACCTCACGCGATACCTCCGCAATGCGATGCCTCCGACGTGGATGTTGCCACTGCCTTCGCGCCATCACGACGCGGTGCACACGATGCTCTGCCTCCCCTCGCCCGTGTCGCCTCCGATGAAGCTGCTCAGCCACCTGTTCCGTGCCGGTCATTTCGTGATCCTGGCGTTTTTCGTGCTGTGCGCGGCGGGTCTGGTGGCGATGGCCGCACTGGAGCTGTGGCATGGCTTTACCCCCGGCGGCGACATGGTGGTGCGCGACCGCTTCAACGTGGTGCTGGAGGCGATCGGCCTGCTCACCGTGGCGCTGGTGACGCTGGAACTGGGCCAGACCATCTTCGAGGAAGAGATCCTGCGCGACGTCAAGGTCAGCGGCCCTACGCGTGTGCGCCGCTACCTGTCGCGGTTCTTCGTGGTGATCGTGATTGCGCTGGCGATCGAGACGCTGGTGTCGATCTTCGAGCTGATGCACGACGACCCCGCCAAGCTGCCGTATGCGGCGGCAGTGGGCCTGTGCGCGGCGCTGCTGCTGATCGCCTGGGGCGTCTTCGTCAAACTCAATCGCAGCGCCGAAGAGCTGGAGCCCGAGGCGATGGCGGAAACCAAGCGCGAGGACCGCGAGGTCGAGGAATGACCGCCGTCAGTCGCCGGTAACGAACAGCGGCGGCACCGTGGTCGGCTTGCCGTCGTCGCCGAGCGCGATCATCACGAAGTGGCCGCGGGTGCACAGCTCGCGTGCGCCGCTGAGCAGATCCTCGGCGATCAGTTCCACTTCCACCTTGATCGAACTGCGCCCCACCGACACCACCCGCGCGATGGTTTCCACCATCTGGCCCTGACGGATCGGCAGCTTGAAATCCACCTGGTCCGAGCGCGCGGTCACTACCGCACGGCGCGCATAGCGCGATGCCGCCAGGAAGGCGGCCTTGTCCATCCACGCCAGCGCCTGCCCACCGAACAGCGTGCCCATGTGGTTGGTATGGTTGGGGAACACGATCTCGGCCATGCGGACTTCGGTCGGTGGCTGGGTCTGCAGGCTGTCTGACATGCGGGGTTTCCAGGGAAGGGGGCACTGCGTGCCAGGGCGATTGCAGCAGCCTGGCACCGACAGGATAGGCGGTCGCAGCGGCGTACGCCGGAACGTAGCGCAGCGGCGATTGGCAGCCATCGTGTCGACGCTGCGCGTGCGCGATGTTGCTGTGAGAGGGTTGGCCGATGGTGGCATGCGGCGTGGCTGTCGCGTGTACTGCCGGGTGCACGATGGGGTTTGTCGGGACGGCGGTCGCGGCCGGGGCCGCTCCTACGCGAGCATCAGATTGCGTCGCGCTCGCTCGCTTAGGCGGCGGCATGCAGCTACCTTTCCGATGCGATGACCTGCAACCGCAGGCGGCTGCGCGCCACGGTGGCTCAGAGGCTGGTCTTGACCGCGGTTTCCACCTGCGCCGGCGACTGGAAGCCGGGCAGGCGTGCCACCTCGCTGCCGTCCTTGAACAGCGCTAAGGTCGGCGTCTGCCGCAGGCCCAGGCTGCGAAAGAACTCCTCGCCAACCACTTCCAGCTTCACCTTGAGTAGTGCGACGCCCGCAGCGTCCTCGCTTGCGGCGAACTTGGTCAGCGACATGTCGAGCATCTTGCAACCCGGGCAATTGTCCTTGTAGTAGTCGACCAGTAAGCGCGGATGCGCAGCCAGGGCGGCGACGTAGTCGTCAGGCGTGGAGGCGTGGAGAGTTTGCATGGGGGGATGTCTCTGTACAGGCAAGAATGTGGTCGGTCCAGCGTTGGATCTTGGTGGCGTCGCGTTCGCCGTGGGGCATCTGTTCGATCTCAAGCCGCGGGTAGCGCGTGCCGAAGAATGCGGCCATACGCCGAGCCGCGCCGCAGTAGTTCTCCTCGCCCCACTGCGTCTCGCCGGTGCCAAACACTGCCAGGCGCTCCGGCTTGCCGACCGCGGCGACGAGCTCCTCGATGAAACACTTCATCTCCGGCGGCGTGCGTCCGGCATTGATGCTCCAGCTGCCGAGGATGTAGAGATCATGCACGGCGCCGTCCGGGCACGCCTGCGCCAGCGTCTGGATATCTGCATCGATCCAAGTCACAGCATGACCCAGTTCCTCGCAGCGCGCGTGGATCGCACGCGCGACATCACGCGTATTGCCGCTGAGCGAAGTGTGGGCGAGGAGGATGTGCATCTCGGAGAAGCAATCACTCAATAACGAGTTTCAGTTCTTCGAGTCGAATGGCCATTGCTTCGACGCTGACTCCAAAAGACTCGGACAACGATACGAAGGGGGAGCCGTTGTAATAAGTCGCACTCGCAAGCTTCCTAGAGATGTGACGAAGAGTCGGAAGAGCTTCAATCACTTTGAAAATAGGCTTACTCAGTAGAGCAAATGCGGTCTGCTCATCGAGGGCAAAAACACCCAGGAAGCGAGACTTAAATTCTTCGGTGAGAAGCTTCTCTGGCAGCAAAAAGTAGGTCGCGAACTTGTCTGCCTCAAGTTCGGTTCGATTGCGCGCTTGCCTAACTCCGTCTAATGGCTGATCCCGATGTAGCTCTGTTTGATCAGGATGAAGAATTGCGTGGCCGATCTCATGAGCCGCAGTAAAACGCATGACTCTTGGGTCAGCGTCCATTGCGATTTGGATGGATCGAGTCGATTGATTAATCATGCCCGCGACCGAAACTTGGCGGTTGCCGTTGATCATCCAACCAAGACTAGAATGAAGGGTGAAGTCGAAGCCCAGAAGCTCCGCGGCAAGCTGCGGGTCTAAGACGTCAATCGGGTGCACGTTCTGGCTAAGCCCGAGATCTGTCCGCTTCTTCCAAATCGCGCGTTGCAACTCTTTAGCTTGTGCCTCTATCGACTCAAAGCTATGGCTTTTCTTTGTAGAGAAGGCCTTACCGTCCGAACTCGCAAATCGATACCGATTCTGGTCATTGCCCGCTTGCCAGCACGCCTCAATTTCTTCCATGTGCGCGTACGGGTTCTCAAGTCGCATGCGACTAGACGAGATGCGTGGATCCAATCGCTTGCTCATGGTGCCCCCGTACTTGTAGGTAAAATTACAGAGAAGTGTTGATAGTTCCGCCTCACAGATCGTCGAAGCCGTTGTCCGAGTTGGTCTTCTTGTACGAGGCGTTGCGCATTTCGAAGAAGTCGGTCTTGGTCTCGGTGAAGTTGTCGGCGTAGGCCTTGATCCACGGCATCACGTTGTCGTTGGCGCCTTCGTACAGCTTCTCGATGCCGAGCATGCCGGCCATCTTGTTGGCGCGGTACTTCACGTAGCGGATCATCTCGTCGACGTCGATGCCGTCGATGCCGTCCAGCACTTCGGCGGTCCACTGGGTTTCCAGGTCGATTGCGTGCTCGAACGCCTTGTGCACGTAATCGGTGAGCTGGTCGCCCTGCAATGCCTGGTTCTCGCCGATGATGGCGCGAATCAGCTCGCTGATGAACTTGGAATGGGCCAGCTCGTCACGGTTGATGAAGCTGATGATCTTGCCGGTGCCGGTCATGCGGTTCTGGCGCACCAGATTGTAGAAATACGCAAAGCCGGAATAGAAGTTGATGCCTTCCAGGATCGAGGACTGGATCAGCGCGCGGATCAGTGTTTCGGCCGTCTTGTCGCGCATGAAGTCTTCGTAGGCGCCCATGATCGGCGCATTGCGCTTGATGATGGTCGGATGCGTACGCGCGATCTCGAACACGCGATTCTGATCGGCCAGGCCGGTGATCGAGGCCAGCACGTAGCTGTAGCTCTCGTTATGGATCACTTCCTGCTGGCCGATGATCGCGGCATTGGCATGCGCAGCCGGGTCGGTGATGTATTCGGCGACGTTGTAGATGAAGCGCGTCTGCGGCGAATCCAGCGTTGCCAGCAGGCCGATGATCGAGTCGTAGGCATTCTTCTCGCGCGCCGACAGCTCGTTGTACTGGCGTGCGTCGCCCTTCATGTCCACTTCGTCTGGGATCCAGAAGTTGGTCGACAGCTCCTTGTAGGCCCGATAGAAGGACGGGTACGGGATGTCGTTCCAGTTGAGGATGCCGGACGTCTGGCCATTGATGATGGCGGTGGAGCGATTCGGGTGACGCGGCTCCAGGATCTTGATGCGCTCAAGCGGTGTTGCGGACATGGGTCTCTACTCGTATTTCAGGCGTCGCGCGCGCGCATCAAGGACGACGGCAGCGATGGTTCTGGAGGAAAGCCCCCTGAGTCAGGGGGCGCGCCGAGGGCGCGGGGTGTGGGAGCTGATGAAGCAGGGTCCACGGTTCGCAACGCGAACCGTGGAAGCGAAGCGCGAATGCGCTTAGCTGCTACACCACTCGCATTCGCTGATGTCGATGTCGTTGGAGCGCACGTAGTACGTGGTCTTCAGGCCTTCGCGCCAGGCCGTCATGTGCAGGTCCAGCAAGGTGCTCGCACGGATGGTGCTGGGCACGTAGAAATTGAAGCTGATCGACTGGTCGATATGCCGCTGGCGACGCGCGTTCTGGCGCACGCTGGCGAACTGGTCGACCTTGTAGGCGCCCTTTTCGTAGTACGGCCAGGTTTCCAGCGACAGGCCAGGTGCGGCGACCGGACGACGGAAGTCCTTCTTCTCTTCGTAGTAGAACGCGCTGTAGATCGGGTCGATCGAGGCGGTGGAGCCGGCGATCTGCGCGGTGCTCATGTTCGGCGCAACCGCCAGCATCCAGGCATTGCGCACGCCGTTGACGGCCACCTGCGCGGACAGCTCCAGCCACTGCGGGCTGTTGTAGTCGCGCGCACGGAAGTACTCGCCGGTGTGCCAGTCGCTGCCGCGGAACACGCTGTAGGTGCCCTTTTCCTTGGCCAGCTCCATGCTCGCCTGGACGGTCAGATAGTTGATGCGCTCGTACAGCTCGTCGCTGTAGTCCTCGGCTTCGGTGGCATTCCAGTGGATGGATTTCTGCGCCAGCAGATGGTGCCAGCCGAAGGTGCCCAGGCCGATGGCGCGGTACTTCTGGTTGGTGATGGTGGCCTGCGGCACCGGCAACTGGTTCAGATCGATCACGTTGTCGAGCATGCGCACCTGGATCGGGATCAAGCGCTCCAGCACGTCGGCGCCCAGCAGATCGGCCTGGTCTGCCTGCACGGTGATCGCACGGCCCAGGTTGATCGAGGACAGGTTGCACACGACGAAGTCGCCGGCCTTCTTGGTGGTGACGATCTGATTGCCGCTGATGATCTCCTGCATCATCCGCGTCGGGCTCATGTTCTGCAGGATCTCGGTGCACAGGTTGGACGAATAGACCATGCCCTCGTGCTTGTTCGGGTTCTTGCGATTGACCTCATCGCGATAGAACATGAACGGGTTGCCGGTTTCCAGCTGGCTGACCATGATGCGCTTGAAGATCTCGATCGCCTTGACCGTCTTGCGGGTGATGCGCTCGTCGGCGACCACTTCCTCGTACTTGCGACGGAAGCTGCTGTTGGCGTCGCCCTTCTTCTCATCAAAGAAGTCCTGCAGGTACCAGCCCTTGATCCGCTTCACTTCGTGCGGATCGAACAGATACCAGTCGCCGCGACGCTCGACCGCTTCCATGAACAGGTCGGGGATGCACACCGAGGTGAACACGTCGTGCGCGCGCAGGCGCTGGTCGCCGTTGTTCAGGCGCAGATCCAGGAACGACTCGATGTCGCGGTGGAAGATGTCCAGATAGACCGCGATGGCGCCCTTGCGCTGGCCCAGCTGATCCACCGACACCGCAGTGTTGTTGAGCTGCTTGATCCACGGCACCACGCCGCCGGAGGAATTGGACACCCCGCGGATCGCCGAACCGGACGAACGCACATAGCCCAGATACGCGCCCACGCCGCCGCCGTGCTTGGACACGCGCGCCACGTCGGTATTGGAGTCGTAGATGCCCTGCAGGCTGTCGTCGACGGTGTCGATGAAGCAGCTCGACAGCTGGCCGCCGACCTTGCCGGCATTGGCCAGGGTCGGGGTGGCCACGGTCATGTACAGGTTGGACAGCGCCCAGTAGGCCTCGCCGACCAGCTGCATGCGGCGCTCGCGGCTGCCCTTGCCGTTGCCGATCTCGTCCTGCATCAGGTACAGCGCGATGGTCAGCCAACGCTCCTGCGGCAGCTCGAACACGCCGCGCGAGTTGTCGGTGGCCAGGTAGCGCGTGGCCAGCAGGTACAGGCCGTTGTAGGCGAACAGCTTGTCGCGCTCGGGCTCGATCATCTTGCCGGCTTCGATCAGTTCGTCCTTGGAGTAGCGGCGCAGGATGTCGTTGGAATAGACATTGCGGTCGGCCAGGCTCTCCTGCAGGCCGACGAACGAGCCGTACTTCTGGCTGGCGTCGTAGAAGCGGTTGCGGCTGGCGCGCTTGTACAGGCGGCGCAGGTACAGGCGCGCGGCAAAGTGCTCCCACTCCGGGGTGGTCAGATCGACGCGGGCCTCGGCCTCGCGGATCAGATGGTCGACCAGGTCGTCGGCGTTGACGCTGTCCTTGCGGTCGACGAAGCCGAACACCGAGCGCTTGTAGTCGGACACGTCCAGCTGCGGGAAGTCGGCATGGATCTGGTCGATGGCGCGCTCCAGGCGCTCCGGCTCGAACGGGATCCGGCGGTTGCCGGCTTCCTTGGTGATCCAGGTGGCGACGGCTTGTTCTTCGATGGTCTGTGCGTGCATTGCAATGGCTTGGCGGGGAGGCGGCACGATATCCGACGGGTCGGTCAATTCCGGCGCGCCGCAACCGGGCGCGGCGACACTGGCGGGAACGCTGGTGGGTGTTGCGGTACCGGCGGCGATCGCGGCAAAGGTGTCGTTGGTGGTCATGCGTCCTCCATGCGTAGGCACACGAACCCGGCTGGGGACGGGCTGCGACCGGATTCCCTGGACAGCGATGGCGGTGCGCGACGACCAGCACGCAAGACCCACGGTCTGCGGCGGCATCGCCTTCACCAGCCATCTCCTTCCCGGAGATTCCACGGCCGCCACCGCGCGGTGTGCTGTCGCGCAGTGGTCGGTGGCGAAACAACCGCAACCCCATCGGCCCACGCAGTCCGCGCCACGGCATTGCCATGGATGGCTGGATGACACCGAATGCGGTTGCGGCGAGGAGGCTGATCGACCGCATACCGACTGCAGATCGTGCTCTTTCAGGTCCAGCTGCTTGGGGCAGCCAACCACCGACTCCCCCAAGATAGTGGGGTACCCATGAGGGGTCAACACATAATGTGGGAAAAGCCCGTAAACCCTTGTGGTGCAAAGCGCCATCTGACGAACGGTCGATTCGCCGCCACGGACTGCCCAATCTGAGTGCGCAGTCAAGGCCCGAAACGGCAATTCTGTCGACCGGTTGGGTCCGGTTGGGTCGGCTGCGACACCCATCGATGCTGAGGCCGGTCGCGCTTGGCCGTGACTGCCTCAGGCGGCACCCCACGCCTGGGGCGCCTGCTCTGGCCCCGGCGACGGGAGGAAACTCGCCCTGCCGACTTTAGGTCGAGGGTGCGGTGCCCTCACCGCTCGCGGGACACGCCGTGAACCCGTCCCTGGGGGCTCGATGGCGGCATCCATGCCGCCAACGGTCCCGCAATCGGCGAGGACACCGCACCAGAAAGTTGGTCGGTGGTCGCGTGAAAGCTGCTGTAGCGCATTGCGCGTCGGACGCTGAGCCGGCGCGTCATGATCGAACAACGCGCATCAAACACGGCTCCACCCGTGCACACCGACCATCTCGACTGGTCCTTGTCCGCCCACCGTCGCGGAACCTTGAGCGGCATGGATGCCGCGCCAGAGCCTACATGGACGTACTTGCGGCGTGTCCCGCGATGGTGGGCGGACAAGGGCCCTGCAGCAACTCACTGCGTCGAGGGTGGGCAGGCAAGAGCCCTGCAGCCAAGCCACAGAACCAGCGACGCCGGTCCGATGGCCACGAAGGCGCTGTCAGCCGCTCTCAAGTAAACGGCGTGACGCCTTGCGCGCTGCCCGTGCGCAGCAATCAGATCTCGGTCGGGCCGATATGGTGGCGCTTGCGGTAGCGGATCGACGACCACACCGAGGCGGCGATGAAGGCCACGCCGATCAGGCCGGTCAGCACTTCCGGCACGTGGTATACGGTGCCGACCAGCATGATGATCGCCAGCACGCCGATGGCGTAATGGGCGCCGTGCTCCAGGAACACGAACTCGTCCAGCGTGCCCTTGTGCACCAGATAGACCGTCATCGAACGCACGAACATCGCGCCGATCGCCAGGCCCAGCATGATGATCACCACATCGCGGGTGATCGCGAACGCGCCGATCACCCCGTCGAACGAGAACGAGGCGTCCAGCACTTCCAGGTACAGGAAGGCGGCAATACCCGAGCGCTTGGCCGGGCCCATGCCGTCCTCGCCCTCTTCGGCCTCGAACAGCGCGTCCACGCTGCCGACCAGCAGGTACAGCAGGATGCCGCCCAGGCCGGCGAACAGCACGCTCTGGAAGATTTCGTCAGGCAGGAACAGCTTGGTGCCCAGCAGCACCGACACCGCCACGATCACCGACATCGCATCGGCCTTGCCCAGCTTGCCGACCAGCCGTTCCACCGGCCCGAGCCAGTGCAGCTTGCGCTCCTGGTCGAACAGGAAGTTCAGGAACACCAGCAGCAGGAACATGCCACCGAAGGCGGCGATGGACGGGTAGTTGTCGGTCAGTACCTGGCTGTAGCGGTCCGGCTCCTTCAGCGCCATCTGCATCACCGGCACCAGACCCATGCCGGTGGCCACCGACACGATCACGATCGGAAACACCAGGCGCATGCCGAACACCGCGATCAGGATGCCGACGGTGAGGAACAGCTTCTGCCAGAACGCATTCATGTGCTTGAGCACGCCGGCGTTGACCACCGCGTTGTCGAACGACAACGACACCTCCAGCACGCTCAGCACCAGGCACAGCCACAGCGCCTGCCAGATGCCCATCGCGGAGGTATGACCCCACCAGGCAGCCAGGCCCAGGCAGATCGCTGTGACCAAGAACGACATTCTGAAATCGCGAAACATTGACACTCCCAGGCGGGCCGAGACGACAGCCGGAGCAACCGGCCAGGGCGGGGCCCGGCAGATCCGGCATGCGGTGGAGGATGGGGGACCGCGGCGTGACGCAAGGTCAGGCCGGGCGTGGCTCGCCCATTATAGGGAGTGTCACCGCCATCAGGGTCGCATCGTCCGGATCCGGGCGGACCCCGAAGCCCAGGCTCTGGCACATTGCCAGCATGGTGCGGTTCTCGCGCAGCACCTGGCCTTCGATCTGCTTCAGGCCCAGCCAGCGCGCGTACTCGATCATGATGCGCATCAGCTGCCAGCCGATGCCGTGGCCCTTGAGGTCGGAGCGGATCAGGATGCCGTACTCGCCACGCTCGTAGTCGGCGTCGGCATGCAGCCGCACCGCGCCGAGCATGTCGCCGGTCTTGGGGTCGATGGCCACCAGCGCGATCGAGCGCGCGTAATCGAGCTGGGTCAGCCGCGCGATGAATTCGTGGCTGAAATGCTTGACCAACTGGAAGAAGCGCAGCCGCAGGTCTTCGTCGGTCACCCGCGCGAAGAACGCGCGGAACAATGCATCGTCCTCGGGGCGCACCGGGCGCACCAGCGCGTGCGTGCCATCGCCCAGCCCGATCTGGCGCTCCCATTCCTTCGGATACGGAAAGATCGCAAAGCGCGGATGACCGCGCCCCTTGTGCAGCTTGCGCGCCGGTGCCACCGCCACGCGCGCGTCCAGCGCAATCACGCCATCGCGGTCGGCCAGCAGCGGGTTGATATCCAGCTCGGTGATCTCGGGGATGTCGGCAGCCAGCTGCGCCAGCTTGACCAGCACCAATGCCACCGCGCGCTCGTCGGCGGCCGGCACGTCGCGGTAGGCCTTGAGGATGCGCGACACCCGCGTGCGCCCGATCAGTTCGTGGGCCAGACGCAGGTCCAGCGGCGGCAGCGCCAGCTCGCGGTCGTTGATCACTTCCACCGCAGTGCCGCCGCGCCCGAACACGATCGCCGGGCCGAACACCGGGTCGTCGGCGATCCCTGCGATCAATTCGCGCGCCTTGGGCCGCAGCACCGTGGGCTGCACGATCACCCCATCGATCACCGCCTTGGGGTGCGCGGTGCGCGCACGCGCCAGGATGCCGGTCGCCGCTTCGCGCACCGCCGCCACGCTGGACAGGTTCAGGCGTACGCCGTCGACATCGGACTTGTGCGCGATGTCGCTGGACAGCACCTTCAAGGTCACCGTGCGGCCGACGGCCAGTAACGGGTCGGCCAGCAAGGCGGCCTCGTTGGCGGTGGCGGCCACCTGCAGCGGCACGATCGGGATGCCGTAGGCGGCCAGCAGCCGGTTGGTGGCCACCGGATCCAGCCAGCGCTGGCCCGCGGCCAGCGCCTCCTCCACCAGCGCGCGGGCGATGCCGGCATCCACCACGAAATCTTCCGGCAGGCTGGGCGGGGTCTCCATCAACGCCGCCTGCGCCTCGCGGTAGCGCACCAGGTGGGTGAAGCCGCGCACCGCGTCCGATTCGGTCGCAAAGGTGGGCACGCGCGCGGCATTGAGTGCGGCAATCGCCGCATCGTCCTGGCCCAGCCATACCGCGAACACCGGCTTTTCGCGCTGGTGGCGGTTGCGTTGGTCCAGCGCGCGGGTCAGCGCCTTGGCCGCATCGGCCGAGGAGGTGAATGCGGTGGGCACGTTGACCACCAGCAGTGCGTCGTTCTCGGGGTCGTCCAGCAAGGCTTCGATCGCCGCGGCATAACGCGGCCCGTCGGCATCGACGATGATGTCGACCGGATTGCTGCGCGACCAGCCCTGCGGCAGCGATTGATCCAGCCGCTCCAGCGTCTTGGCCGACAGCTCGGCCAGGGTGCCGCCGCGCAGCACCAACTGGTCCACCGCCAGCTGCCCCACCCCGCCGCCATTGCTGAGGATGGCCAGCCGCCGGCCGGGAAAACTGCCGAGCCGGCCCAGGGTTTCGGCGGCGGCGAACAATTCGTCCAGCGCGCCCACCCGCAACAGACCGGCACGCGCGAATGCCGCGCCATACACCGCATCCGAGCCGGCCAGCGCCTGCGCATGGGTGTCGGCATTGGGATTGATGCGGAACTGGCGCCCGGACTTGACCACCACCACCGGCTTGGCGCGCGCGGCGGCGCGTGCGGCCGACATGAACTTGCGCGCATCGCCGATGCGTTCGACATACAGCAGGATCGCGCGGGTGCGGTAGTCGGTGGCGAAGTAGTCGAGCAGATCGCCGAAATCCACATCCAGCGTATCGCCCAGCGACACCACCGCCGAGAACCCCACCGAGCGCGCCACGCCCCATTCCACCAGTGCGGCGGCAATCGCGCTGGATTCGGAAATCAGCGCCAGGTCGCCGGCCTGCGGGCAATGCGCAGCGATGCTGGCATTGAGCCGCGCATGCGGGGCGATCACGCCCAGGCAGTGCGGGCCGAGGATGCGCATGCCCTTGGCGCGCGCGGCCGCCTCCATCCGCGCAGCCGGCGAGCCGGGGCCACTGCCCAGCCCGGCGGTGAGGATGATTGCCGCGGCCACCCCGCGTCGCGCCGCGATCGACACGATGCGCGGCACGATGCGCGCCGGCGCGGTGATCACCACCAGGTCCGGCACCCAGGCCAGATCGGTCAGCCGCGCCACCGTGCGCACGCCATCGATCTCGCTGTAGCGCGGGCTCACCCAGCCGATCTGCCCGGCAAACCCGGCTGCGCGCAGGTTGCGCACCACCGCCCGCCCGGCCGAGCGATCACGCGGACTGCCGCCCACCACCGCCACGGTGGTGGGGCGAAAGACCTGCTGCAGGTGGTAGGTACTCATGGCTAAAAGAGACGCGGAGAAACGGACACGGTACACGTCGGCCCGAGCGCACGTCATCGATCGCGCGGCACAGAACAGCGACGCACCGCCCCTTATTTGTTGTGAACGATTCGCATTTTCGTTAATATCCCGTGGTCAGCCAGCTTCCTGCGCCGCCCCGCGCCCTCCGCCAGCGACCCACTCGGAACAGGGCCCCCCAATGAAACTGCTGACCTTGTCGGCGCTGCTGCTCGCTGCGTCCGCCTCTGCGCACACCCCTTATCTGGCACCCAACACCTTCGCGCCCCAGCCCGGCCAGACGGTGACCCTGGACGCGGCCTTCGCCGAGACCTTTTTCGTCCCGGAAGCGGCCTTCGACCAGAGCCACTTCAGCATCACCGGGCCCGACGGTCGCGATGTCGAACCGGCCCGGGTGCAGCCGCTCGACACCCGCACCGTGGTCGAACACACCCTGGGCAAACAGCCCGGCACCTATCGGGTCAGCACCGGCCTGCGCGTGGGTGCGCAGTTCCGCACCTGGGAGCTGGACGGCAAACGGCAGACCGTGCGCGACCCGAACGTAGCCATGCCCAAGGGCGCCACGCTGATCGCCAGTTTCCAGTCGCGCACCCTGGCGGAAACCTATCTGAGCGTCGGCAAACCCGATCGACGCGCACTGGCGCCGCGCAACCGCGGGCTGGAGCTGGTGCCGGTAACGCATCCAAACGACCTGTACGTCGGCGAGACCTTCGCCTTCACGGTGCAGTACGACGGCGTGCCGCTGGCCAGGCAGAGCGTGGACATCAGCGAGGCGGTCTGGACCTCCGACCGCAAGCCGGCGCAGGTCAGCGTGACCACCGACGCAGCGGGCCGCGCCACCCTGCAACTGGACCGCGCCGGCACCTGGCTGGCGCTGACCCGCCACCGCACCCCGGCCCCGCCCGATGCCCCGGTGCGCGAGTACAGCAACAGCACCACGCTCACCTTCCAGGTGCTGGAGCCATAGCGCCGCGCAGCCGCTGCGGCGGTTGCATTGCCCCACCAGCATGACGCCACCGGCGCGGCGCATCCGCCCGGCCCACCGATCCGCCTGCAGGCCCAGCCAGCGCCACGGCCCGGCACCGTTTTTTTCCTCAAGAGGCAACCCATGAACCCTGGCTCCCTGGCCGGCGCGTGCCTGTGCGCGCTGCTGCTTCCTGCGACCGCAATCGCCCAGTCCGACCCGCGCCCGCTGCTCGGCGGGCACGGCAACAACGTGCAAGCCTTCATCACCCAGCATGACGACGACCACGACGGCCGCATTACCGCCGCCGACTTCGCGGCCTTCCGCCGCGCCCGCTTCGACGCCACCGACCGCAACCACGACGGCAGCGTCGACGAGGACGAGTACGTGGCCGAGTTCCGCCAGCGCCGCCAGCGTGCGCTGGAGCAGGAACGCGGCGCTCAGGCGGCACAGGGCCGGACCCGTTTTGCCGCACTCGATATCGACGGCGACGGGCAGGTGTCGCGCGCCGAATTCGATGCCACCGGGGCGCAGGACTGGACGCGCGGCCAGGCGGCGCTGGAGGCGGCGGCCAAGGAGGCCGGCACCGAGCGGACGCTCGCCTTCGATCGCGACGGTGGCCGCCCGGGCATGCCCGACAGCGGCTCGGCCGAGGGCTTTGTCGCGCTGTACGACGAAAACGGCGACGACAAGGTGGGCCGCAAGGAGTACGCGGACCTGCGCGCAGCGCAGTTCGCCAGTGCCGACGGCGACCGCAACGCGGCGCTGTCGCTGGACGAGTACCGGGTGGAGTTCGAGGACCGCCTCAACCGCCGCCTTACCGCGCTCGAGCAGGCCGACGACCGCCAGGTGCATGTGCGTTTCACCGTGCTCGATACCGACAAGGACCAGCGCATGAGCTTTGCCGAATATCAGGCCTCGGGGCTGCGCACCTTCGCCCGCGTCGACCGTAACCACGACGGCGTGGTCGATGCCGGCGATGCCGCGTTGCCGCCGCCAGCGCCGGCCACCACGTCGGCCCGGGCCGACTGACCTGCTGATGCGGGCCTTGGCGCCCGCGCCCCTGGCCCGCCACCGGCGGGCCCACCCAGCCACGCGACCGCTCTTGCCGCCCGCAGCCAGGTGCGCGCCTTCCGGCGCCCCTCCCTCTTTCCTGACTGTGGACTCCACGATGACCTCGACACCGACCCTGCTGGCCCTGGCGATCGCCGCTGGCCTGGCCTTCCCGCTGCATGCCGAACAGGCACCCGCCGACGCCACCACCTTCGACCCGGTCGAAGTGAAGGCCGCGCGCGACAAGCGCGCCTCCAGCAACCAGAACGTCACCACCCTCGACACCGCGCAGCTGCAGCAGGAGCAAGCCGAGAGCATGGAAGACCTGGTGCGTTACATCCCCGGCGTCAGCATCGCCGACATGGGCCGCTTCGGCGAGAACGGCTTCAATATCCGCGGCCTGGAAGGCGACCGGGTGGCGATGACCATCGATGGCCTGTCGATGGCCGAGGGCGTGGAGACCGCGCGCGACTACGAGTTCTTCCGCGCCGGCCGCGGCGGCGTGGACGTCGATTCGCTCAAGCGCGTGGACATCGTCAAGGGCGCCGACTCCATCAGTGCCGGCAGCGGCGCGCTCGGTGGCGCGGTGGTGTTCACCACCAAGGATCCCTACGACTACCTCAAGGCACAGGGCAACGACAGTTATGTCGGCCTGAAGACCGGCTACACCGGCCATAACGACCAATTGCTCGGCAACCTCACCGTCGCCAACCGCAGCGGCATCGTCGAATCGATGTTGACCTACACCCGCCGCGAGGGCCACGAATCGGAAGGCTGGTACTCCAGCACCGACATCGACACCGGCAGCGCGCGGCGCACGCCCGACCCGGTCGACAGCCAGAGCGACAACGTGCTGGCCAAGCTCGACGTGGTGCCGAATGCGCAGCACCGCATCGGCGTGGTGTACGAACGCAATCGCTCGCAGAACCGGGTCGACAACCTGAGCCGCGTCAGCGCGCCCAGCTACGCCGAGCGCATCGGCGAAGACAGCAACGACCGTGACCGCTATGGCCTGCGCTATATCTGGAACGCCGACAACACCTTGTTCGACACCATGGAGGCGCAGCTCGACCGCCAGCAGACCGACAGCCGCGGCACCACCCGCATCCTCACCCAGAGCGGCAGCTCGAGCACCCCGGCCACCGCTGCCACCACCCGCTGCACGGTGGCGCTGCCGTGTCGCCGTGCCGAGGACCGCGACACCGAGCAGACCCTGGACCGCCTCGCGGTCGACTTCGACAAGCGGCTGCAGGGAAGCGGGTGGTCGCAAGCGCTGCTGTACGGGGCGGCCTGGCAGCGCCGCAGCATCGATTTCAGCGCGATCGACTACCGCTGGAACAACGCCGGCACGCTGGACACCGCCACCGTCGACCCGGCGCAGGTGCCCAAGACCGATGCCGACACATGGAGCGTGTACCTGCGCGACCGCATCGGCCTGCTCGACGACCGCCTGCAGCTCACCCTGGGTGCGCGCTACGACCACTACCGCTACGCGCCGACGCTGTCGTCCACCTTCGTCGACGTCACCGGCACGGTGCGCGAGGTGACCTTCGCCTCGCCGACCTGGCAGGCCGGCATCAGCTACGCGTTCACCCCGCAGCAGACGTTGTGGTTCCAGGCCGGGCGCGGCTTCCGGGCGCCGACCACCGCCGAGATGTACGCCCCGACCAGCATCACCGCACTGACCCGGCTGGACACAGGGGCCACCGTAAACGTGCCGACGGTGGCCGCCAACCCCGCGCTCGAAGCCGAGCGCAGCCTCAACCTGGAACTGGGCTGGCGCTGGGAAAGCGACTGGGCGCGCGTGGGCCTGTCGGTGTTCCGCGACCGCTACGACGACTTCATCCAGAGCGAGACGGTCACCACCGATGCCGGCACGCTCTACCAGACCTGTACCCGCGGCGTGTGCACCACGCGCAACGGCTACGCCTACACCACGCTGCTCAACGTCGGTCAGGTCCAGGTCAAGGGCGTGGAACTGGATGCGCAGTTCAAGCTCGGCGACGCCTGGCTGCTGCGCGCGGCATGGACCCACAATCAGGGCGAGCTGGAAGATGGCCGCCCGCTGGACAGCATCAATCCGGATCGCGGCGTGCTCGGCCTGAGCTGGCAGGGCCTGGACGAGCGCCTGCGTGTCACCGCCAACATCACCCACGCGCTGGCCAAGCAGGCCAAGGACGTCAACGTCGAGAACGATATCTTCGGCGCTGCGGCCGAGCCGTTCCTCAGCGACGCCTACAGCGTAGTCGACCTGTTCGGCAGCTACCGCTTCAACGCGCACGTGCGCGTCAATCTCGGCGTCTACAACCTGTTCGACGAGCGCTACTACCAGTGGGCGCGCATCCGCAATGTCACCCGCGGCGATTTCTATCTGTACGGCTATGCCACCGACGACGGCATCGGTCGCTACAGCGAACCGGGGCGCAACCTGCGTGCCACGCTGTACGTGACCTTCTGATGCGATCGCTGTTGCGCATCGCTGCATGGCCTGCCGTGCAGCGATGCGCGGTGGACCAGGCACTACGGACCCGAGCCTGCACATGCCGCGCGACGCCTGGTGCCGGTCGCGGAGTCAGCCATCAGGTCAGAGGTGCCGCAACACATGCGGCACCTCGACCATCGCAGTCCTCATCCAGGACATGGCGGGGCGCAACTGTCCGCGCACCCCGCCCCCTTCCCGCTGCGCTACAACAAGGTGCCGCTGAGGATCGCGGCAGCAATGCTGAAATAGATCACCAACCCGGTGACATCCACCAGCGTGGCCACGAACGGGGCCGAGGCGCTGGCCGGATCGAAGCCGAGCCGCTGCAGCACGAACGGCAGCATCGAGCCGGACAGCGAGCCGAAGGTGACAATGCCGATCAGCGCCGCGCCGATGGTCAGCGCCACCATCTGCCAGTGCGGGCCGTAGTCGTACAGGCCGGCGGTCTGCCAGATGGTGATGCGCACGATCGCCAGGATGCCCAGGATGGTGCCCAGGGTCAGCCCGGTCGGCAGCTCGCGCAGCGCCACCTTCCACCAGTCGCCCAGGCGCAGTTCGCGCAGTGCCAGCGAGCGGATCAGCAGCGAGGTGGCCTGCGAGCCGGAGTTACCGCCGGAGCTCATGATCAGCGGAATGAACAGGGTCAGCACCACCGCCTTGGACAACTCGTCCTCGAAGTGCTGCATCGCGCTGGCGGTGAGCATTTCGCCCAGGAACAGCACGCTCAGCCAACCGGCGCGCTTCTTGATCATCTGGCCGAAGCCGATCTGCATGTAGGGCTTGTCCAGCGCCTCCATGCCGCCGAACTTGTGCACGTCCTCGGTGGACTCGGCGATCAATGCATCCAGCACATCGTCCACGGTGACGATGCCGAGCACATGGCCATGGGCATCCACCACCGGGATCGCCAGCAGGTCGTGGCGGCGGATCAGGCGGGCGACTTCTTCCTGGTCCAGCGCCGGGTCCACCGTGACCGGCGGGTTGACCTGTGCCACCTCCAGGATCGACGCGTCCGGCGCGCCGGTGATCAGCCGGCGCATGGTGACCACCTGGGTCAGCACGCGGCTGTGCGGATCGAGCAGATAGATCGCATAGACCGTCTCGCGGCTGCGCTCCACCTCGCGGATGTGCTGCAGGGTGCGGCCCACCGTCCAGTCGGCCGGCACCGCCACGAACTCGGTGGTCATCAGCGCGCCGGCGGTATTGGGCGGGTAGCGCATCAACGCCTGGATCGACAGCCGCGCCTCGGCACTGAGCAACCACAGCAGTGGCGCGCGCTGGTCGGCATCCAGGCCGTGGAAGATGTCGGTGGCGCGGTCGTCGGCCATCTGCCCGAGCAGGGATGCGGCCTGCTCGGCCGGCAGCAGCGCGACCAGCGCGCTGGCGGCGTGCAGCTCGGGTTGTTCGAGCAATTTCACCGCACGCGGCTGCGGCAACGCGGCCAGCACCTGTGCGGCCTCGTCGCGGCCGAGGGTGTTGAGGTATTCCACCGCATCGGCCGTGTTGAAGTCGGCGATGGGTGCGATCAAGGCATCGACGCCTTGGGCAAGGCGCAGGGTTTCGTTGTACATGGGGTTCGCCTGGTGACGACCGTCGTCGATGACAGCCGGCGAACCTTGACGTCTCAGGCGCGCGCCAGCTGGGTCATCGACCCGGGTCTAGGGTGACTGTCGCTGGACATGAAAAGGGCTCCGAGAGTGCGCACCGGCCGGTGGTCCGGGCGGCGGCGCGGCGCAGTCTGCGCGCCTGCGCCGCCTTGGTCAATGCCCTGCGCGGGCGGCGCTCAGCGCGCGTCCAGGCGACCGTGCACGGCATGGCTTCAAGCGCTCGATCGGGCGGCCGGGCGTCGGACGCAGCACGCGCACCTGCGGCAGATCCACATGGGGAGCAGCCGGAAGATGGCGCGTATGTCGCGCAGGATGCCCCGGCGTTCGATGGCGATCGCCTGCAGTGTGGCAGGCAGCACACGCTGATCCAGGCCGACATGTCGCTGCGGGCGGCATAATGCGTCCCTCAACGGAGAGCGCGCATGCATAGCGGTGGTCTGGAACTGGCTCTGGTGCTGATGCTGGCCGCCATCGTGGCGGTGCCGGTGTTCAAGCGCTTCGGCCTGGGCGCGGTGTTGGCCTATCTGGTCGCCGGTGTGGTGCTCGGGCCCGATGGCGTGGGCGTGGTGCAGGATGCCGAGCGCATCAGCGGCGCGGCCGAAATCGGCGTGGTGATGCTGCTGTTCGTGATCGGCCTGGAACTGTCGCCGGCCCGCCTGAAGGTGATGCGTCATTCGGTGTTCGGTGCCGGCGCCACCCAGGTGGTGGTGACCACGCTGATCCTGGGTGGCCTGCTGATGCTCGGCAACCTGGGCTGGAAAAGCGCGTTGATCGTCGGCGTGGCGCTGGCGTTGTCGTCCACCGCGGTGGGCCTGCAGCTGCTGGCCGAACGCAAGGCGCTCAATAGCGACTACGGGCGCCTGGCGTTCGCCATCCTGCTGTTTCAGGATCTGATCGCCATTCCGTTGCTGGCGGCGATTCCGTTGCTCGGCGGCAGCAAGAACGCCACGCTGGCGTGGCCGGACGTGGCCAAGGCGGTCGCGGCACTGGCGCTGGTGATCCTGTGCGGACGCTTCGTGCTGCGCTATCTGTTCAACATGGTGGCGCGCACGCGCATGCCGGAAGTGTTCACCGCCAGCGCCTTGCTGGTGGTGCTGGGCACCGCATGGATCATGCAGGAAGCCGGATTGAGCGCCAGCCTGGGCGCGTTTCTGGCTGGTGTGCTGCTGGCCGATTCGGAATTCCGCCACGAGCTCGAATCGCAGATCGAGCCGTTCGAAGGATTGCTGCTGGGGCTGTTCTTCATCTCGGTGGGCATGGGGATCGATCTGAACCGGGTGGTCGCCGAGCCCTGGTTGATCGCCAGCGGCGTGGCGATCCTGCTGGTGGTGAAGTTCTCGCTGCTGGTCGGCATCGGCAGCGTGGCCAGGCTGCCGCTGCGCAGCAGCCTGATGCTGGGCAGCGTGTTGTGGCTGGGCGGCGAGTTCGCCTTCGTGGTGTTCAACGAGGCCGATCGGGTCGGCTTGCTGGAGCGCGCCAACCACGACCGGTTGGTGGCCATCGTCGGCGTGTCGATGGCGCTGACGCCGCTGTTGCTGCTCGGCATGCAGCGCATCCTCAACGGGCCGCTGCGGCTGCATGCGCCCAAGTCCGACCGCCCGTTCGACACCATCGATGCGCAGACGCCCAAGGTGCTGGTCGCCGGCATGGGCCGCTTCGGTCAGGTGGTCGCGCGCCTGCTCACCGCGCGGCATGTGCCGTTCGTGGCACTGGAACACAATCCGGACACCGTGGAAGATCTGCGCCGCTTCGGCAGCCAGCTGTACTACGGCGACCCCACGCGACCGGAACTGTTGCGCGCCGCCGGCGCCGATCGCATCAAGGTGTTCGTGATCGCGGTGGACGACCCGGAGACCAACATCAAGACGGTGCGGCTGATCCGCCGCCTGTACCCGCAGGCCACCGTGCTGGCACGTGCACGCAATCGCCAGCACGCCTGGAAACTGATGGACCTGGGCGCCGAACCGTTTCGCGAGGTGTTTGCCTCCAGCCTGGAACTGAGCGAACGCGTGCTGACCTCGCTCGGACTGGGCGAAGCGGTCGCCAGGGATCACGTCAAACGGTTCCGCCAGCACGACGAAGAGTTACTGCATCGCCAACACCTGGTCTATGACGACGAAGCCAAGGTGATCCAGACCTCGCGCGACGCACGCACGGATCTGATGAATCTGTTCGAGGCCGACGTGAAGGCCGAACCCGCGCCCACCACGCAGGATCGCTGAGGGTTTCGTAGGAGCGTGCCTGCGCGCGACCAGGCATTACCGATAAAGCCCGTCGCGCGCAGGCACGCTCCTACGTGGAGCTGCGGCGGCTGTATGCCGCTCGCCTCCGTCAGCGGCGTGGTGTACGCGCTGCGGTCTTGCTGGCCGACGTCTTCGCTGCGCCCTTGCCCGCCGCGGTTTTGCCGGCGGTCTTTGCGACCTTGCCGGTTGCGCGTTTGCCCACGGCTTTCTTGGCCGCGCTGCTAGGCGCCGTAGCCGCATCCTGCGATGGTCTTGCTGAAGCCGCGGATGCGCGTCTGGCTGGCGCCTTGCTGACCTTTTTGGCTGGCGCCTTGGTGACCTTGGCGACCTTCTTGGCAGATTTGCCGGTGGCTTTCTTGATCGGCGTCGTGGCGCTGCCACGCGCTTCCGGTGCGCGCCGCGGCGGTGGCTTACGGCCCGGGGTGAGCGCGCGCCAGGCGTGTCCGCCGTTCATGGCCAGCAAGGCATCGGCAGCCGATGGGCCAGCGCTGCCGGCGGCATAGTTGGGGAAGTCGCTGGGCGGTTGCTTCCAGGCGTCCAGGATCGGTTGCACGATGCGCCAGGCACCTTCCACCATTGCCGCGTCCTGGAACAGGCCGGCTTCGCCATTCATGCAGTCCTGCAGCAAACGCTCGTAGCCCACCGTGTATTCCTTGGGGAACCAGTCGCGGTAGCGGAAGTCCATGCGCACCGGTGCCAGACTGACCTGCGCGCCTGGGCGCTTGACATCGAACTGCAGCGAAATGCCTTCGTCGGGCTGGATATGCAGCACCAGCCAGTCGGGGCCGTAACCGCCCACCTCGGTGCTGCGGAACGGCGCCAGCGGCGCAGGCTTGAAGCGGATCGCGATCTCGGTGGTGCGCTCGCGCAAACGCTTGCCGGTGCGCAGGTAGAACGGCACGCCGGCCCAGCGCCAGGTGTCGACCTGCAGTTTCATCGCCACGTAGGTTTCGGTTTCCGAATCTTCCGGCACCGTGTCTTCTTCGCGATACCCCGGCACTGCGCTGCGGCTCACCGCACCGGAGGCGTACTGGCCGCGCACCACGTCTTCGGGCTTGATCGGGCGCACCGCTT
Organism: Xanthomonas arboricola; assembly: GCF_002940665.1. GTDB lineage: Bacteria > Pseudomonadota > Gammaproteobacteria > Xanthomonadales > Xanthomonadaceae > Xanthomonas > Xanthomonas arboricola_B. The sequence continues at coordinate 1,140,664 of NZ_MIGY01000002.1, read as the reverse complement.
CGATCACTTCGGCGCGGCGCCGATGCATCGCTTCGGTGGTGAACGCGGCCGGCGGTTCCATCGCAATCATCGCCAGCAACTGGAACAGGTGATTGGGCACCATGTCGCGCAGACAGCCGGTGGGATCGTAGAAACGTCCGCGCCCTTCCACCCCGATGGTTTCGGCGGCGGTGATCTGCACATGGTCGATGCGGTCGCGGTTCCACACCGGCTCGAACAGGCCATTGGCGAAGCGGAACGCCAGGATGTTCTGCACGGTTTCCTTGCCGAGGAAATGGTCGATGCGGAACACCTGATCCTCGTGCAGGACCTTGGCGACGGTGGCGTTGAGCGCGACGGCGCTGGGCAGATCGTGGCCGAACGGTTTTTCCACGATGACCCGACGCCAGCCCTCGCCCTCGCGTTGCTTGACCAGCCCGGCGCCGCCCAGGTTGAGCAATACCGGCTCGAAGAAGCGCGCGGCGGTGGCCAGGTAAAACAGCACGTTGCCCTGGGTGCCGTAGCGCTTGTGCAGTTTTTCCAGTGCGGCATCCAAGGTTTGATAGGCGCCCAGGTCGGTGAAATCGCCGCGCAGATAATGCATGCGCTCGCGCAGCCATTCCCAGGTGCCGGTATCGAACTCGTCGGTCTGGAATTCGGCATCGCGGCTGCTGAGCAGGGCGGTCATCGACTGGCCCATCATCGTGCGCCACGAACGCTCGCTGATATCGCCGTGATCCATGCCGACGATAGCGAACTGCTCGCCCAGTGCGCCGGAACGACGCAGGTTGTACAGCGCCGGCATCACCAGGCGCCTGGTCAGATCGCCGCGCGCACCGAACACCACGATGATGCACGGCGGGGTTGTGGCTTGTTCGTTCATGGATGTGTTTCCTCTTCGCCCATGCGTCCGTGCAGGCGCAATGCCGCATTGACCAGAGCCACGTGGGAATACCCTTGCGGGAAGTTGCCAAGCATGCGTTTGCTGCGCGGGTCGTACTCTTCGGCGAGCAGGCCCACGTCGTTGCACAGCCCGAGCAGACGTTCGAGCAGGACACGTGCCTGCTCGGTGCGCCCGAGCAGGGCGTAGTTTTCCACCAGCCAGAAGCTGCAGGCAAGAAAGGTGCCCTCGCCGGCCGGCAAGCCGTCGGCGCTGTCGTCGGCGCGATAGCGTTCGACCAATCCATCAATGGTCAGATCGCGTGCGATCACATCGGCGGTCGCGGCGATGCGCGGATCATCGGCCGGCAGGAATCCCACGATCGGGATCAGCAACAACGCCGCATCCAGGCGATCGGAGCCGTAGCTCTGCACGAAATGACCGTCCGGGTGCACGCCCTTTTCAAGCACTTCGGCGCGGATATCGTCGGCGATGCGGCCCCAATGCGCGCGCTTGGCCGCATCGGCGTCGGTGATGCCATCGCGCGCGCCGCAATCGAATGCCAGCCAGGCCATCACCTTGGAATGCACGAAATGACGGCGCTCGTCGCGGATTTCCCAGATGCCTTCGTCGGGCAGGCGCCACACCGTTTCCAGCGTCTCCAGCACCTTCTCCAGCAACGATGCCGACGAGCCCTCGTCATCGGACGGCGGCGCCACGCCCTTTTCGCGCGCGTAATGCAACGCGCCGATCAGCTCGCCGTAGACGTCGAGCTGGAACTGATCCACCGCACCGTTGCCGATACGCACCGGGCCGGAATTTTCATAGCCGGGCAGCCAGTGCGCTTCCCATTCCTGCAGCCGGCGCTCACCGGCGATGCCGTAGAGCGCCTGCAGCTGATCCGGCGAACCGGCGATGGCGCGTTGCACCCAATCGCGGAAGGCCCCTGCTTCATCGCGGTACCCGGCCTGCAGCAAGGCAATCAGCGTGAACACCGAATCGCGCAGCCAGCAGTAGCGGTAGTCCCAGTTGCGGGTGCCGCCCAGATGCTCCGGCAGTGATGCAGTGGGCGCAGCGACGATGCCGCCGGTCGGTAGATAGCTGAGCCCTTTCAACACCACCAACGAGCGACGCACCTGCGCGGTCCAGGGGCCGACATCGGTGCAGCGACGCGCCCAGCCATGCCAGAACGCGGTCGTGCGTTGCAGCGCCTGTTCCGGATCGATCGCCGCCGGCGTGGGCTGATGCGACAGGCCGTGGCTGAGCAGAAACCAGGTACTCTCGCCCTGACGCAGCGTGAAGTCGGTTTCGGTGCCCATGTCCTCGCCGTGCAGCGCCTGCGGCGAGCGCAGGGCAAGCTGGTCGGGGCCGGCAATGGCGCGGATGCCACCATCGATGTGCGTCACCCATGGCACGGTACGGCCATAGTTGAAGCGAAAGGTCAGGCGCATGTGCATCGGCACCTCGCCCTGCACGCACCGCACGATCCGCACCAGATGCTGGTGGCCGTCGCCTTCGTCGCTGGCGACCATGAAGTCGACCAGTTCCACCGTGCCGGTGTCGGTGCGCATGCGCGTGCACAGCACCAGACTGTCGTCCTCGTAGGCGCGTTCGCTGCGAAAGTCGCCAGCCGGCGACAATGCCCATTGCCCATGCTGCTCATCGCCCAGCAGGGATGCGAAAAACGCATCGGAGTCGAAACGTGGCAGACAGAGCCAGTCGATGGTGCCGCGGTGGTCGACCAGAGCCGCGCTGTGGCAATTGCCCAGCATGGCGTGGTCCTCGATACGCACGCTCATCGTAGAGGCGCTTCCTTCGTGCGAGGAAAAACCCAGTCTTGCATGCGCGGTGTCGGGATCAGGTTACGACTGCGCCGGCAGGCGCAGCAACGGTGGCACCGTGTGTTCCAGGCGACGGATCAGTGCCGGATCCATGTACGCGTAGTCGTCGGGAATCTGCAGGCAGATCACCCGGCAATGGCGCAGATGCGCGGCGAAGCGTTTGCGCAGCAGCTGCAGATGGCGACGCTCCATCACCAGCACCAGTTGCGCTTCATGCAACAGCTCCGGGGTGAGCTGCACCTGCGCATCGGCGGCCAGCCCGGCCGATTGCGTCTGCACGCCCGGCCAGTCGGCGAACACGCGCTCGGCGGTGGGGCTGCGCAGGCGGTTGCGGCTGCACACGAACAGCACCCGCAGCGGTGCGCCGCCGCGCTGGCTCAGCGGCCTTCGCGCAAAAAGCGCGCCATCGAGGACACACCCGGCAAGGCGGGTTCGAACTGGCCGGCCACATCGATGAAGCCGCGCATGATCGCGATCTCGCGCGGGGTACGGTTGAGCGCGTCGCGGCGGTCGGCATCGGCACCGGCACGCAGCAGGCGCTGCACCAGCAACGGCAGACCGTGCAGCGCGGCCAGGTGCAACGGGCCAAAGCCGCGTTGATCGGCCACATCCAGCGACACGTCTTCGTCGAGCAGGCGTTCGACGCCGGCCAGTACCACCTGCTCGTCGCAGGCAGTGCCCGGCTCGGCGCGCGCACCCAGCACCAGCAACAAGGCGCTGACCCGGCCACCGGCCAGATAGTCCGGGTCGGCGCCGGCCAGCAGCAAGGTATCCAGCAAGGCCAGCAGGCGGCTCTTGTCGCGCGCGGTGAAGCCATACAGCGCGGCGCAATGCAGCGGCGCCAGACCCTGGTCGTCGTTGGCGTGCACATCGGCGGCCGCAGTGAGCAGGCGCGCCACAATATCCGGCAGGCCCAGCGCACAGGCCAGCATCAGCACGGTGACGCCGCCGGGCAGGCGATGCTCGATCTGCGCACCGGCCTGCAGCAACGCGGCCACGATCTCGGTCTGACGCATGCTCACCGCCGCCGACAACGGCGTGGCGCCGCTATTGGCTGCGCGTTGCGGGTATGCGTGGCGATCGAGCAGATGCGCCACCACGCCCAGATGGCCGCCGCCGGCGGCGCGCAGCAGCGCGGTGCAGCCCTGCGCATCGATGGCATCGACCGGCAGGCCAAGATCGATCAGGCGCCGCACCGCATCGGTGTCGCCGACCATCGCGGCGGCCGGCACATCCGCCTCGCGCAGGCTGCGGTGTGGCAGCGACCAGATGCGCCAGTCCAGCCAGTCGGCCAGGTCGCGGCGGCCGATCGACAGCGCCACGCCCAGCGGGGTCTGTCCGTCGGCAGCGCGCGCTTCCGGCGAGGCGCCCTGCTTGACCAGCAACTTCAGCGATGCCTCGCGGCCCAGCGCGGTGGCCAGATGCAGCGCGGTCATGCCGTGGCTGTCGCGCGCCTCGCGGTCCACGCCGTGTTCCAGCAACCACTGCTGCAGGCGCAGCCAGCCCAGCCGCACCGCCAGCGACAAGGGCGGATCGCCGGCGGCCGACGCGGCGAACGGGTCGGCGCCGCGTTCGAGCAGTTCCAGCGCGAACTGTTCCAGCCCGCGCGATGCCGCATCGTGCTGCACGCAGGCGCTGAGCAGCCGTGTCAGACCGCCGGCACCGGCCGGCGACACGCCATGGCGCAGCAGCGCCTGCAGCGCCGGCACCGCTTCCACGCCCCGCGAGAGCAGCGCAAACATCGGCACATCGCCGCAGGCATCGCGCACCTCGGCATCGGCACCGTGGCGCAGCAGCCAGTCCACCGCATCGGCGTTCAAGGCCAGGTGCGCGTCGTGCAGCAGACCGCCAAGTTCTTCCGGGCCGCACAGGCGGGCCAGTGCGACCAGCCCGTCGCGTTGACCGAACTGCAGGCCTTCGCGCAGCAGCACCAACGGCGGGCGGTCGGGCAGCAGCGCAACGCCGGGGGTCTCGCCCTGCGCATCACTGACCGCCGCCGGCAATGGATAGCCGGGATCGAGCAGTTGCACGATCGCCCAGCGCCCGGCTTCGGCGGCAACATCCACCGCGCGCCGGCCGTGCGCGTCGGTGCTGTCGGCCGGCACCTGCAGGTCGAGCAGGCGCCGGATCAGGGCCGGCGACACACTGTCGGCGGCGCAGGCCAGCATCACCGCATTGCGGCCCTCGCCGTCGATGGCCAGCACATCGGCCTTGCGCGCGACCAGGCGTTCGAGCACGCCGCTGCGCGCCTGCCGCGCCGCATCCAGCCACGGCGTACGGCCAAGCAGATCGCGCGCTTCCAGATTGGCGCCGGCCGCCAGCAGCGCCTCGACGATGTCGCCGTGCCCGGCCAGGGCGGCTTCGTGCAGGGCACTGCGGCGTTGGCGGTCGCGCGCATCCACGCGCGCCTTGTGCTTGAGCAGCAGTTGCACGCCGGCCGGGTCGTCTTCCTCGGTGCCGGCCGCCGCCAGCAGCACCGGCGCGCCACCGTCCGGCTCGGAATGCGCGCCGCGTTCCAGCAGGAACTTGGCCAGCCGCCAGTTGCCGACCTGGCAGGCCATCGCCAGCGGCGAGTGGCCTTCGTTGTTGAGCGCGTCGAGCTCGGCGGCGGCATCGCGCAGCAGCGCGGCCACGCCCGGGTCGGAACTGCGCACCGCGTGATGCAGCGGCGTGTTGCCGTCGTTGTCGCTGGCGCGCGGGTCCGCGCCGTTGGCCAGCAGCGTCATCACCGCGTCCGGGCGGCCGTGCCAGCTGTCGCGGGTGGCGGCCAGCAACGGGGTCATGCCGCGGTGCGGCTGGTTGACGTCGACACGGCGCACGATCAGTTCGCGCAGCAGGCGCAGATCCGGCAGCACCGCGGCCAGCGCGGGCAGGCTGCGTTGGTCGCGCCACTCCGGCAACGGCATTGCCTGCGGGTCGGCGCCGGCGTCGAGCAATTGCAGCGCGCGGTCCACGCGCCCGCTGCGCGCGGCCTCGAACAGTTCGGGCACCAGTTGGTGCTGGGCCACCGGCTCCAGCGGACGCGGCTCGGCCGCCGCTTCGGAAAAGAAATCGGCCGCCTGCAAGGCCGCCGGGGCATCGCTGCGCGCCGGGGCGGCGGTGCGTTGCAACAGCAGGTGGGCAGCGGGCAGCAGCACGCTGGCCGCGATCGCCAGACTCCAGCGCAGGCTGCTCGACAACCAGCCCGGCCAGGCCAGCGCCACCACCAGCGTGCACATCGCCAGCACCAGGGCAGCGGCCAGCAGGCCGCGCCAGGCGTGCAACTCCTGCGTCGCCAGCGCATGCCAGCGCGGCGCCAGGGCGCCGCCATCACGTTCGACCTCGCCCCACAGCGGCCAGGTCCGCCACAGCCCGAGCAGCGCGGCGCTGACGGCCACACTCAAGGCCAACGCGGCGGCCAGGCTGCCGCTGTCGCGCAGGGCGGTCAGCGGCCAGCTGATCAGGGCGGCCAACACCAGCAGGCCCACGCCCCAGACCGTCAACAGCGGCGGCAGGGCGTGCGCGGCCGCGCGCGGCCGGCTGGGCAGTGCGCGGCTGCCGCGCGCCCACGACACCGCCAGCGCGAACGCCGGCTGCGCCAGCCACAGCGTCACCGCGGCAACACCGCCGCCGATGCCGCCCAGCAACGACAACGCCACGCCGGCCGCGCCAGCCAGCGCTGCAGCCCGCAAGCGTGCGGCCCGTGCCGCCTCAGTCATAGTCGCACTCGCCCGCCAGCACCACCGTCTTGGGCAGTTGCAGGTAGAAGCCGTGCTTGGCGAGCGCTTCGCGCACCGTGGCCACGTCGGCCTGCGCCAGACGGCGCTGCGGCGTCAACGCAACCTCCAGCACGAACGCGAACGGCGCCAGCTGCGCGTGCACGGCGGCGGGAAGACCGGAGAAGTCGTCGCGCGTGGCGAGATAGACGAAGGTGTCCTGCTTGCGTTGGCTTTTGTAGACGTAGGCGTGCATGCGCGCGTGGTCGCGCTCGATCGGCAAGTGTGTCGCAGGATTGTGTCCCAATTGCGCCGATGGCGAAAGCGCGGCAACGCGCGAAAACCCCAGCCGCGTCAGCGACATGACCGGCACGTTCAGTTGCGCCATCGACGGGAAGCGGACCCGCCATCGATATACTGAGCCCACTTCTTGCCAGCCGGACCACCGTGAGCCAAGCGCAGCATTCGTCCCAGATGGCCCCGGTCGCCGTCACCGCTTTTACCTCCACCACCGCGCTCGGCGCCGGGCGCGATGCCCAGGCCGCCGCCCTGGCTGCTCGCCGCAGCGGCATGCGTCGCAACGATTTCGGCCCGCAGCCGCTGCCGTGCTGGATCGGCCGCGTCGACGGCGTGGAAGACGTCGTGCTGCCGGAGGCCCTGCAAGGCTGGGACTGCCGCAACAATCGTCTGGCCTGGCTGGCCCTGCAGCAGGACGGCATGGCCGAGGCGGTGCAGGCCGCCGCGCAGCGCTACGGCGCCGAGCGCGTGGCAGTGATCATCGGCACCTCCACCTCCAGCATCGGCGCCAGCGAAGAGGCCTACACGCGGCTGGTCGAAGACGCCGACGGCGCGCGCTTTCCCGACGACCTGGATCGCCCGATCGTGCACACCCCGCATTCGCTGGGCGACTTCGTGCAGCACGCCACCGGCCTGCGCGGCCCGAGCGTGACCGTGGCCACCGCCTGTTCGTCCAGCGCCAAGGTGTTTGCCCAGGCCGCGCGCCTGATCGACGCCGGGGTGGTGGATGCCGCCCTGGTCGGCGGCGTGGATACCTTGTGCGGCAGCGTGCTGTTCGGCTTCAACTCGCTGCAGGTGGTGGCACCTGAGCTGTGCCAGCCGTTCGATGCGCGCCGGGTCGGCCTGAGCCTGGGCGAGGCCGGCGGCTTTGCCCTGCTCGAACGCACCGCCGCTGTGCCGGACGCAACGCTGTGGCTGTACGGCTATGGCGAATCCAGCGATGCACACCATATGTCCGCCCCGCATCCGCACGGCCTGGGCGCGCAGCTGGCGATGCGCGGCGCGCTCGAGCGCGCAGGCCTGGCGCCGGCCGCGGTGGGCTATCTGAACCTGCACGGCACTGCCACCCCGGCCAACGACAGCGTCGAAGCCGCCGCGGTGGCGGCGATCTTCCCGGCCACCCTGCACGCCAGCTCGACCAAGGCCTGGACCGGCCACACGCTGGGCGCAGCCGGCATCGTCGAGTCGGTGATCGCGCTGCTGGCGCTGCGCGACGGCGTGCTGCCGGGCACGCTCAACAGCGAAGTGCCCGACCCGGCCTGCGGCCCGCAGATCCGTTTCGACAATGCCCATTCCAAGATCGATTACGCAATGAACAACTCCTTCGGTTTTGGCGGCAACAACTGCTCGCTGCTGTTCGGGCGGGCCCGCTGATGCTGGCTGCCACCATCGAGGGGATCGGCTTCTGGACCCAGGGCCTGCCGAGCTGGGACGCCGCTGCGGCGTTCGTGCGCGGCGGCGCGCTGCACGACACCGGGGCACGCCCGGCGCCGCAGCTGCTGGCCGCCAACGAGCGCCGCCGCGCACCGGACACGGTGGCGGTCTCGCTGGAGGCCGCGCTGGCCGCCTGCACCGCCGCCGGGCGCGAGCCGGCCAGCCTGCCGTCGATCTTCACTTCCACGTACGGCGATCTGGCCATCTCCGACTACATGTGCAGCACCCTGGCCAGCGACCCCACGGCAATCTCGCCGACCAAGTTCCACAACTCGGTGCACAACGCCGCGGCCGGCTACTGGACCATCGGCGCCGGGGCGATGACCCCGGCCACCGCGATCAGCGCCAGCCTGGGCAGCTTCGCGCAAGGCCTGCTGGAGGCGCTGGTCCAGCGCGCCGCCGGCATGGAAGCGGTGCTGCTGGCCGGCTACGACGCCCGTTCGGTCGGGCCGCTGGGCCGGGTCGCCCCCAGCCAGGGGCTGCTCGGCGGTGCGCTGGTGCTGGGCGTGCCCGGCCAGCCCGGAAAGCTGCAGCTGCGGGCGCGGCTGGACGACGGCACGCCCTCGCCGGGCGAGGGGCCGCTGTCGCGACATGTCGCCTGCAATGCGATGGCGCCGATGCTGCCGCTGTTCGACCTGATCGCCGCTGGCGGCGAGCGCGTGGCGCTGTACGCCGGCCCGGGGCGGGTGTTGCGCGTGGAGCTCCAGCAGTGAGCCGGCAGCCACTGACCCGCGACGACACCGCGATCCTGGTGCCGGCGCTGAACGAGTCGCTGCGCATCCGCGAAGTGGTCAACGATGCACTGACCTATTGCTCCAACGTGATCGTGATCGACGACGGGTCCGACGATGGCACCGCCGATTGCATCGCCGGCCTGCCGATCACCTTGATCCGGCATCCGCAGCGCAAGGGCAAGGGCGCCGCGTTGCGCAGCGGGTTTGCGCAGGCGCAGCGGATGGGCATGCGCGCCGTGATGACCATGGACGGCGACGGCCAGCACAAGGCCGCCGATTTTCCGCGTCTGTTGGCCGCGGCCAACCGCCATCCCGGCTGCGTCATCGTCGGTGCACGCATGCGCAAGCGCGCCACCCAGCCCACCATCCGCCGCATCGGCAACGATTTCGGCGACTGGGGCATCGCCTGGGCCTGCGGCTTCCAGCTGGTCGACAGCCAGAGCGGCCAGCGCCTGTATCCGGCCTCGGTGTTCACCCTGCCCGAGGTGCCCGGCGAGGGCTTCGTATTCGAAGCGCAACTGCTGATTTCCGCCGCACGCCAGGCCGGCGCGCGCGTGGTCGCGGTGCCGATCGAGACCCGCTACGCCGGCACCTCGCCGGGCACGTTCCGCAAGAGCCATTTCCGCCTGGTGCGCGATCTGTGGGAAATCACCTCGCATGTGGTGGTCCAGGCCTGGAGCTACGGGCATATCTGGCGCGAGTACCGCCGCGTGCGCGCCAACCCGGTGCTGATCGACGACGCTGACGGCGAATTTGCTACTGTGCCGGCGATTACCAAGAGCAAGCCATCCCCATGAATGCACAGCGTGCCGACGTCGTTATCACCGGTGGTGGCCTGGCCGGACTGAGTCTGGCCCTGCAGCTACGCCAACGCGATCCGGAACTGGCGATCACCGTGCTGGAGCGCCGTGCGCACCCGGTGCGCGAGGCGGCGTTCAAGGTGGGCGAGTCCACGGTGGAGATCGGCGCGCACTACTTCGCCGAGGTATTGGGTTTGCGCGAGCATCTGGAGACCGAGCAGATCCGCAAGTTCGGTTTCCGCTTCTTCTTCTCCGACAAGCGCGAGGACATCGACCGCTGCACCGAGCTGGGCGTCAGCCAGATCCTGCCGACCCCGTCGTGGCAGATCGATCGCGGCCGCTTCGAAAATTTCCTCGGCGAGCGCGCCCGCGCGCAGGGCATCACGTTTGTCGACAGCTGCAGCGTCAAGGGCGTGGACCTGTCCGATGACCAGGCCGACCACACCGTGCGCTACGAGCGCGCGGGCGAGGCCGGCACGCTGAGCGCACGCTGGGTGGTGGATGCCAGCGGCCGCGCCGGCCTGCTCAAGCGCAAGCTCGGCCTGGCGCAGGACAATGCGCACGACGCCAATGCGGTGTGGTGGCGCGTGGAAGGCCTGATCGACCCCAATGTCTGGTCGCAGGACAGCAGCTGGCTGCAGCGCTGCACGCCGCCGGACCGCTGGCGCTCGACCAACCACATGTGCGGGCCGGGCTACTGGTTCTGGCTGATTCCGCTGTCGTCCGGCGCGCATTCGCTGGGCATCGTCTGCGATGCGTCGATGCACCCGCTGGACACCATGAACACCCACGCCAAGGCGATGGCCTGGTTGCGCACGCACCAGCCGCAGGTCGCCGCCACGCTCGACAAGGCCGACTACCGGCTGCAGGACTTCCTGTTCCTGCGCAACTTCTCTTATGGCTGCAAGCAGGTGTTCTCGCCGCAACGCTGGGCGCTGACCGGCGAAGCGGGTTTGTTCCTGGACCCGTTCTATTCGCCCGGCAGCGACTTCATTGCGATTTCCAACACCTACATCTGCGAACTGATCGGCCGCGACCGCGCCGGCAGATCGCTCAGCCCGTATGTGGAGCTGTATCAGCAGCTGTATTTCTCGTTCTACGAAAACACCCTGACCCTGTATCAGGACCAGTACGCGCTGTTCGGCGACGCGCAGGTCATGCCGGTCAAGGTGATCTGGGATTACACCTACTACTGGTCGTTGCTGGCGCCGCTGTTCTGCAGCGGACGCATCGCCGACCTCAGCCTGCTCTCGCGCATGAAGTCGGATTTCTTCTATGCGCGCGACATGAATCTGGCGATGCAACGTGTGCTGCACGACTGGGGCCAGCACAACGCTGCACAAGGCCTGGCCGCCGACGATGGGCGCCTGCTCGATCAGTACCTGATCGGCTGGTTCAACGAACTCAACGGCGCCTTGAACGCCACCCTCGGCGACGACGCCTTTGCCGCACGCCTCCACAGCAACGTGGCGCAGATGGCGGTGCTGGCACGCGAGATCCTGCAGCAGGCACGCCAGCGCCATCCCGCACTGCCGGACCATGGGTTGGACGCCTTGACCGCCAACGCCATCGGCGAGCCGATCCTCACCGCCGCCTGGTACGCCGACGCGGCGTGAGTTTTAGAATCGCGTCGGCAACGGCGCGTGCGTTTCTGCATTCAAACCTAGCACCTATACTTCGGGCATCCGCACTCACAGGAGGTGAGCCATGTATCGAAGTCTGTTCTATCCGCTTGTCCTGGCAATCGCCGGCGCGATCAGTACGCAGGCTGTGGCGCAAAACATCGTGCAATACGTCCCCGAACCGCTGCTGATGAACGGTAGCGACCTGGTTCCTGTGTGTCGGCGTGCCGCTGAAACCCATTACCTTGCACAAGGCGCCAGCATCTACAACTGGACGGCGTCGTATCACGATCGCGGCGATGGCCTGTATGTCGACGGCCGCCTGCGTGCCAATGGCAATACCGTGTCGGTGCATTGCAGTGCCGCGCGCGGTGCGCACGAGCGCGATCTGGTCATGAGGATCGACGAGACCGGTGGCTAATTCGGTATGCACTGCTGTCGATGTGCAGCGCAGTGTTCCGATGAAACTGAGCTGATCCTAGACCGCACCTCATCGAAGAGCCGCGCAGCGTGCATTGCTTGCACCATGCACACCGACCATCTCGACTGGTCCTTGCCCGCCCACCGTCGCGGGACCTTACGCGGCATGGATGCCGCGTAAGAGCTTACAAGGACGTACTTGCAGCGTGTCCTGCGATGGTGGGCGGGCAAGGACCCCGCAGCAAACCAGCAGATCACCCGCCCTCAGCCCATTCCACCATTGATGCCGATGACCTGGCCGTTGATGTAACCGGCTGACTCCGAACACAGGAACGCGACCAATGCGGCCACTTCTTCGGGCTTGCCGACGCGGCCGGCCGGCACCAGTTGCTTGATCACTTCCGGGGCGAAGCTTTCGCCGACCATCTCGCTTTCGATCACGCCTGGCGCGACCACGTTGACCGCGATGCCGCGGCTGGCCATCTCGCGCGACAGCGATTTGCTAGCACCATGCAAGGCGGCCTTGGCCGCGGCGTAATTGGTCTGCCCGCGATTGCCCAGCACTGCCGCCACCGACGACACGCTGACGATGCGGCCCCAGCGCGTACGCGCCATCGGCAGCAGCAGCGGCTGGGTGACGTTGAAGAACCCGTGCAGCGACACGTCGATGACCCGATGCCACTGTTCGGCGCTCATGCCGGCCATCGGCGCATCGTCGTGGATGCCGGCGTTGTTGACCACGATCTGGATCGGGCCGGCCTCCAGCAGGCTCGCCAACGCCACCGCGCTGGCCTGCGCATCGGCCACGTCGAATGCCACCGCCTGGGCGCTGCCGCCGTCTGCCACGATCGCTGCGACCACGGCATCGGCGCGGGCGATGTTGCGGTTGGCATGCACGATCACATGGCGCCCCTGCGCCGCCAACTGACGGCAGATCGCACCACCAAGATCGCCGCTGCCGCCGGTGACGAGTGCGCGGCGCTGTGGAATGGAAGTGCTCATGGAAGCCTCGATGAAAGCCGCAGACACGACGGCGGAAAGAGCCTCATCCTAACGACTCGCAGCAAGCGCAGGAATAGATCGCCAGCATTGATCGCCCACATCATGTAGGAGCGTACTTGTGCGCGATGCGGCGTCAGCGGTCACGCTTCATCGCGCGCTGCCGCCCCTCTACAGGGCCTGGGTGGCCTGCGCAGCGCCCAGCATCACCGTGGCGCGCCCTTCGGCGAGCAATTGCGCACCGTGGCTCAGGCGAAAACTGTATTGCTGGCTGTCCTCGCCCTGCATCAATACCTGCGCCTCGCAGATGATCGCATCGGGAAGGTCGTCCAGATACGCGACGTGCAGGTCCACTGCGCGCAGCGCCACCAGCATGCCCGGGCGCACCGGCTTGCCCGAGTCCCGGCCGAGCAAGCCGCCGTGCACGGCCATGGCTTGTGCACCGTATTCGCATAGATGCAGCGCACGCAGGCGCCCGTTGCAACGCAGTGGATGCGTATCGCTGCGATGGGCATCACTGCGCAACACGATGCGCTGCGCATCCCATTCCAGCACCTCCTCCCACAGGCACATGCTGCCCTGATGCGGAATCAGCGCCGCAATCGCCTCACGTCCCTGCATGTGCCTCTCCGTTTCTTGCGCGCTCCAGCGCCGGCTCGCGCGACACCAGCAAGGCCAGGATGAAATTGAACAACACCCCCAGCGCCACCGTGCTGCCGATCGCACGCAACACCGGGATGCTGGACGCAGCCAGCAACGCGAACACCAGCAAGGTCATCAGGCTGCACACGATCAGCGCATGCAGGGTGCGCAGCTGGTCGGCGTGATCGTCGCCGGCATGGTCGAAGAACAACGCGTAATCCAGGCCCAGACCTGCCGCCAGGATCAGCGCGATCAGATGGAACAGATTGAGCTCCACCCCCATGCCGCGCAGGATCGCCAGGATCAGCAGCGTGGTCAACGCCATCGGCAGCAATACGCGCACGATCCGGCGCGGGCTGCGCAACGCGATCGCCACCGTCACCGCCAGCAGCAGCGCGGCCAACGCCAGCGCGCCGAGCACACGCCCGCGATACGCGGCAACCAGGGATTCGGACGCATCCTTGAGATCCAGCAACTGCGCCCCGCTGCCTTGCACGGCAGCCGCCAGTACCGATGGATCGCGCAAGCCGGTCAACGACACCAACGCAGTGCTGCGATCGCCGCGGCCCAGCAGCAGCCCACCGACCGACGTTGCCAGCGGCGAGCCGGCCAGGTCCTTCGGCAACAGCGGCGCGGCGCGCTTGGCAGCGTCCAGGTCCTGCAGGAACGGCGCAAACGCATCGCTGCGAAACGGCGTGGTGGCCACCGCAGCGTCGGTCGATGCGCGCGCTTGCGACGCATCCGGCAACGCGGCCTGGCGCGCACGCTGGGTCTTGATGCTGGGCAGATAGCGTGCGGCCATGTCGTAACCGGTCAATGCGCCGTCGCGCACCAGCGCATCCAGGCGCGGGCGCAACTGCTCGCTGGCCTGCAGGGCCGCCTCGTCGTTGGCGGCAGGCAGCGCGAGCACGTAACGCACGTCGGGGGCACCCAGTTCCTGGCGCAGATGCGTGTCCTGCGCCAACGCCTTGGGCGGCACTGGGGTCAATTTCGACAGATCGTTCTGCCAGAACTGCCCCGGCGCGAACGCGATCACCGCGATGCCGATCAGCGCAATCACCGCCAGGCTGATGCGCGGCCGCGGCAGGCGCGCAATGCCGCGCCACAGCGCGGCGAGCATGCGCGAATCGGCGTAGTCGCGCGGCGCCGGGTCGATCAACGATGGCAGCAGCCAACGGGTGGTGATCGCGGCGGTCGCCAGCCCGGCGATGGTGAACACCGCCAGCTGCCGCAAGCCGTCCACACCGGAGAACAGGAAAGTCACATAGGCAATGCAGGTGGACACCACGCCGGTGGCCAGCGTCGGCCACAGATGGCGCGCGTTGTCGCGTGGATCCAGACCCGGGCGCTGATGACTGAACAGGTGGATCGGATAGTCCTGCACCACGCCGATCAAAGTGAAGCCGAATGCCACGGTGATGCCGTGCACGCCATCGAACAACAGCGCCACTGCCGCCAGACCGGCCAGGCCGGCACTGGCCAACGGCAGCACGCCGAGCACCGGAATCTTCCAGCTGCGATAGGCCACCAGCAGCAACACCACCAGTCCCACCGTATCCAGCGTACCGATCCACTGCGCCTCGCCCTGCGTGCGCGCGGTGATTTCCACGGCAAATGCGCCGGGGCCGGTCAAGGTAAGCCGGGTCGTGCTGCCCTTGCCGACCTTGGCGAAGGCCGCCTGCACCGCGTCGTAGGCCAGTTGCTGGCCGGTGGGATCGAAGCCGGCCGCACGCGTCTGCACGACCAGCAAGGCCGAGGTACCGGCACGGTCGAACCACACCTGGTTGCGCGTCTGCGGCGCCGCTGCAGGTTGCAGGGTTTCGGCCAGATGCAGCACTTCCAGCGTGGGGTCGCGCGGCAGCAACGGCTCCACGAGCGCGG
Organism: Xanthomonas arboricola; assembly: GCF_002940665.1. Lineage (GTDB taxonomy): Bacteria > Pseudomonadota > Gammaproteobacteria > Xanthomonadales > Xanthomonadaceae > Xanthomonas > Xanthomonas arboricola_B. The sequence continues at coordinate 1,125,440 of NZ_MIGY01000002.1, read as the reverse complement.
CCGCAGGCGACCCCAGATCCTGCACGCGCGACTGCAAGGCCGCTTGCAGGGTGTGTGCATCCAGCGCCGTGGTGTCGAAGCTGTCGTTGAGCAGATAGCGATACGGCAGCAGGCGCTCGGGGATCGCATCCAGCCCCGCAGTGCCGCCATTGCCGACCAGCTCAAACAGCTGCGGTTGTGCGGCCAGGGCCTGCTGCAGGGCCTGCGACTGCGCGGCCAGCGTGGCCGGTTCGCTGTTGGATAGCGCCATCAGCAACAGGCGCGAGCCGGGGCCTTCGCCGAGTTCTTCGATCAGCAGTTTCTGCGCCGGCGTGCGCGGGGCGGGCATGAACTTACGCAGATCGCCGGTGACCTTGAGCGTCTCGCTCAACCAGAACCCGGCCACCGCCAGCAACGCCAGCCACAGCAGCGCCAGGCCGATGCGGCGGTTTGCGTTCAACTTAAACGCCATGCGCACGCCTCGCTGTGCCAGCGGAACGTCCACCGGCCGCGCGCGCGGCATCGGGTTGTGCAAGCGCCTTGCCTGCGCCGAAGGCGCGCTGCGTCACGCGCCCGACCCGTGGCACAGCGTGGTCAGGGCCGCCGCATCGGTCACGCGTGCGGCCTCGCGCGCTGCAGCGGCCAGCAGCGTGCGTTGCACCTCGCCCTTGGCCGGCACGCTTTCGATGCAGCGCAACTCATCAGTGCGTCCGTACAGTCGCAACTCGCGCACCTGCTTGGCCACGGCAGCGTCCTTGGGCTGCAGCGTCAGTTGCCAGGCCTGCGGCTGGCCCTGCCCGCTGATGCGGTAGTGCTGCTCCAGCAGCGCGCGGTCGCCGGCCAGCAACGCGCCGAAGCCGGACTTCAAGCCGACCAGCTCCGGCACCCGGCTCAGCGAAAAACGCCGCGGCGATTTGCCTTCGCGCTCCAGTACGCCTTCGTCACCCTGCAACGTGGTGGTCTCGCGATACGGCGTGCTGACCTCGCGCACCAGGGTCTGCGCATCCGGGCGACGGTAATGGCCCTGCACGCGCAGCGGCGTCTTCAGCAGGGCCGAGCCACGCAGTTCGACGAACTCGGTGCTGACCGGTGCGGGGCGCGCCAGGCGCTGCAGCACCTGGCCGACGTCCAGCGTCTCAGGCGGTGCGGCGCATAGCGGTGCGGCGCTGAACAGCAGTATCAGCATCCACGGCAGGGTGCGGCACATCGGCATGGTGGGTGTTCCAGAAATCGTAGAAGTTGAACCAGTTATACGGCGCGTAGCGTGTGTAATGTTCCAGCCTGGCCGCGTAATCGCGCATGAGCACCGCCAGCACCGGCGCGCGCTGGCGACGCGGCACGTCCAGGCCTTCGCTGAAGGTCTCGAACGCCAGCTCGTAATGATTGCCGCCGCGATACAGGCCGAACGCCAGCACCACCGGCACCTTCAGCGCTGCGGCGATCAGCCACGGCGAGGTCGGGAACATCGCGTTGCGACCGAGGAACGTCGCCGGCAACGCCGGGTCGCCCTCGCGCGGGCGATCGATCAGCAGCGCCACCAGCGCACCGGCGTCGGTGGCGTCCTTGATCGCCATGACGATCGAGGTCGCGTCCATGCCGGCGTCGATGATGTTGGCGGCCAGCTGGGGATTCAGCGCGCCCAGCAGTTCGGTCATGGCGCGGTTGTGCGCCTTGTCCAGCACCACCTTGACCTGTACGTCCGGCCGTTCGGTGGCCAGCACCCGCAGCGCATCGAAACTGCCCAGGTGCGAGCCGAAGATCAGCACGCCACGGCCGCGATCCATCTGCGTATGCAGCTGATCCAGCCCGGTGATGTCGACCCGGAAGCGCTGCATCTGCCCGCACAGCATGTACACGCGGTCCAGAATCGTCGAGGCGAAGGTGTGGATATGCCGCGCCACATCGCGCAGCGTGGCCGGGCGATCCAGCACGCGCGTCAGATAGGCTCGCGAGGCGCTGCGCTCGGGCCCACGCACCAGCAGGAAGTACAGCGTGATCGGGTACAGCAGCGCGCGTCCCACCGCGCGCCCGGCATGCTGGGCGATGCCGCGGATCAGCCACAGCGCGAAACGTCCACCGCCTTCCGGGCGTTGCTTCCACTGACTGCTCATCGCGCCGCCTCCGCCACCACTTCGCCGCTGACCAGCAGCTCGTCGGCGCGCTGCACGCGAAAGCGCCAACGCGGGCCCACGCCGTCCAGCGTGACCGATGCCGTCTGCCCGGGCAGCAACGGCTGCACGAACTTCACCTGCGGCAGGCGTGCCGCGGCACGTGGGCCATACGCAGCTTCCAGCGCCTGCAGCACATGGTCGAGCACGACCACGCCAGGCACCACGGGGCGTCCCGGAAAGTGCCCGGGCAGGCAGGGATGATCATGCGGCACGACGAAATCCATAAGCGGGTAACTCAGATCCTGGGTTGAAGCATCGCAGCCACGGCGTTGTGTGCCTGCTCGGTCAATTGCTGGCGGTCCGGCGCGTCCGGCCCGGTCACCCGAATCGGCGCGCCGATGCGTACACGGATGATGCCCGGGCGCACCCTGAACACACCCTCCACCGGCAGCACCTTGCCGCAGCCATCCACCGCCACCGGCACCACCTGTACGCCAGCATCGATAGCGGCCTGCAACAGCCCGGCCTTGAACGGCAATAATGCGCCGCTGCGGCTGCGGGTGCCTTCGGGAAACAGACACAGCTGCTTGCCCTCGCGCAGCAGGGCGGCGGCCTGCCGGCGCACCATCGCCCCGGCACGCCGGCTGTCGCGGTCCAGGAACAGCATGCCGGTGGCGCGCGCATACCAGTTCACGAACGGTACCTTGAGCATTTCGTCCTTGAGCAGGAACCGCAGCGGCACCGGCAAGGCGTAGAACAACGCGCAGATATCGATGACCGACTGGTGGTTGCTGACGAACAGATAGTTCCTGGACCAGTCCACGCGCTCGCGGCCTTCCACGATCACCTTGGCACCGGCGCCGCGAAACAGCACCGGCGACCACATCCAGGCGCCCATGCGCAGCAGGCGGTCGGCATCGCGCGTGATCGCCAGCAACGCCAGGGCATAGACGATTCCGCCAGCGGTAAACGTCAGCGTGAAGGCCAGCTGCAACAGATTGAACACGGCCCACGCCAGGCGCGACGGCATCCTTGCCAACGGCATTTTTGTATTGTCCCCGAAAATGTGCACGTACGTCGCTGCCCCTGGCCACGCACTCAGCGCAGCAGATCGCGCCAGAATTCCGGCCCGAGCCGCGCCATCTGGCGCAAGAAGTCTGGCAGATTACGATAGGGGCGCTGTGGAAACCAGCGGCCGCGCAATAGATATTCGCCTATAAAGAACCCGCCAACCACCCCGTACGCCAGCAGATTGGCGAACAACGACGCGCGCGCGTCGCTGATCGGCAGCGGCGAGACGTAGCCCAGTTGCGCCAGCACGCCACTGGGTTCGGCGCACAGGCCCAGCACCAGGTTGACCAGGGTCAGCGCGCACAGCAGCAGCGCCCAGGCCAGGGTGAGACGACGCGTATAGCGGTATTGCTCCGCAGTGATCGGCATGCCGGCCTGGCGATACAGCCCTTCGACAATGCGGCTGATCAGCGGCGTGCGCCCACGGCGCAGGCTGCGGCCGAAGAACCAGGCGACCCAGCCGGTGAACACCACCGGCGGCGCGGCCAGCACCAGCATCGCGTACGGCGAGTGCCACAACGCGCTCAGGCCCAGCAAGGTCAGCACGCCCAGCGTCCAGGCCCAGGCCCGGCGCGCGGCCATCGGTTCGATCAGCACCATCAGCACCAGCAAGGCGCCGGCGATGACGGCCAGTTCCGGGCGATGGCTGGCGTTGGCCCAATGCGCCAGCGGCGAATACGCCACCGCCAGCAACACGCCCAGCCCCAGCACCCACGGGGGCGCATCGCCGGACGCGGCGGTCGCAACCTCAGACGGTCTTGTTGGCTTCGACATGCGCCGACAATGCGCGCAGCGACGCGAAGATGCGACGGTTCTCGTCATTGTCCGAGCGCAGCTGGAAGCCATAGCGCTTGCTGATCGCCAGCGCCAGTTCCAGCGCGTCGATCGAATCCAGTCCCAGCCCGGTGTTGAACAACGGCGCCTCCGGGTCGATGTCGGCGGGCTGGACGTCTTCCAGGTTCAGACTTTCGACCAGGAGTTCGGCCAGTTCACGTTCGGCAGCGGTTTGCGAGGACATCCAGAGAGCTTCCAGGTGAGGGTCGGGCGACAGATTCGCAGCGAAATTTCAGGGCAACCACCACAGCGGCGCAGCCAACCGTCAGGTTGGCGTGGGCGATGCTGCGGAACCACGGACAGTGTACGTTGCCGTGCGGGCCGATTCCGAGCACTCGCCACGCCGGCCTTGCGGCCGCATCGGCGAGGGTGTCGATCGGTCTGCAACAGCGATCCGGCGGCCGGCATACCGGTCCGGGCCGCCGGTCAGGCTATCATGACTGCATGACGCTCGCCCGCTGCAGGTTCGCTCCAGGATGACTTCCACCGCTGTTGGCCCTACCCCGACCGCCAAGCCGGCAGCCGGGTCGGCTCCCGGACCCGAGTGCCCGGATGTGCTGATCATCGGCGGCGGGCCGGCGGGCTGCGCGGCCGCCATCGTGCTGGCCCAGCAGGGCTGGCAGGTGACCTTGCTGGAGAAAGCGCAGCACCCGCGCTTCCATATCGGCGAGTCGCTGCTGCCGATGAACATGCCGATTCTCGAACGCCTGGGCGTGTTGGAAGACGTGCGCAGCATCGGCGTGCTCAAGCGCGGCGCGGACTTTCCCAACGACAGCGGCGGCTACAACACCTTCCGTTTTTCGCATGCGCTGGATGCCAAGGCCGATTTCGCCTTCCAGGTGCCGCGTGCGCAGTTCGACCAGGTGCTGTTCGAGCGCGCGCGGGCGGTGGGCGTGGATGCGCGCGATCAGGTCATGGTCGAAGCGGTGCAGTTCGATGGGCAGCAGCCGGTGCTGCAGGCACGAGGCGTGGCGGGTGTGCAGCAGTTCCGTCCGCGCTATCTGCTCGATGCCAGCGGCCGCGACACCTTCCTGGGCACCCGCTTCAAGCTCAAACGCGCCAATGCCAGGCATCAATCGGCCGCGCTGTTCAGCCACTTCCGCGGCGTGACGCGCCGACCGGGCGAAGATGCCGGCAACATCAGCATCTACCGCCACGCGCACGGCTGGATGTGGCTGATCCCGTTGCCGGACGACATCATGAGCGTGGGCGCGGTCTGCTACCCGGAGTACATGAAGACCCGCAAAGGCGACAGCGAGGCCTTCTTCATGCGCACGCTCGCGCTCAACGCCGAGCTCAACGCGCGCATGCTCGGCGCCGAACGCGTGGCACCGGTGCATGCCACCGGCAACTACGCCTACGAATGCACACGCATGTCCGGGCCACGTTGGCTGATGCTCGGCGATGCCTACACTTTCGTCGACCCGATGTTTTCGTCGGGCGTGTTCCTGGCCATGCACAGCGCCGAGCGCGGTGCGGCCATGGTGGACCAGGCCCTGCGCATGCCGCAGCACGAGGCAAAACTGCAGCGCGCCTTGCAGCGCGAGCTCAAGCGCGGCGTGGACGAGTTCAAGTGGTTCATCTACCGCTTCACCTCGCCGACCATGCGCGCCCTGTTCGCGCAACCGCAGAACACCTGGCAGATCGAACAGGCGGTGGTGGCGATGCTGGCCGGCGATGTGTTCGACAGCCCCAAGGTGCGCCTGCGCCTGCGCGCATTCCGCGCCATCTATGCACTGACCACCTTGTCGATGATGCCGCGCGCCTGGCAGTCCTGGCGCCAACGCCGGCGTCAGGCCACGCTCGGCTTTGACGGCGACACCTTACAACGCGACACGCAACAACGAGACACGCGATGACCGCTTCCCAGGCCCAGACCACGCACACCGTGCGCCATCCCCGCCTGCAGGTCGACTATGTCGATCAGACCGACCCGTCTGCCCTGCTGGCCGATCCGCAGGTGCTGGCCGTGTTCGGCTTCGGCACTGCGGCGCCGCGCCTGGACGACCCGCGCTACCTGCGCGTGCCGCTGCAACCGTATCAAGCCGACGTGCTGGAGGTGTGGCGCAGCGATGCAGCGGTGCACAGTGGCCGCGATGGCAACATCGCCTGGGCCAGCGACGGCCGCCTGCAGTTCGGCGTGATCGAAATCGACGAGCAGGATGTCGATATCGAAGCCGCCGCCGCCAGGGCCTATGCGGAGATCACCGCCTTCGTCACCGGCAGCCAGACCCCGCGCCTGCTGCGTATCTGGAACTATCTGGATGCCATCACCCTGGGCAGTGGCGACCGCGAACGCTACCGGCAGTTCTGCGTAGGCCGTGCGCGCGGCCTGGGCGCCTTCGACAATGCGCAGTTGCCGGCCGCCACCGCGGTGGGACGCTGCGATGCCGAGCGCATCATCCAGATCTATTGGCTGGCCGCCAGCGACGCCGGCACCCCGCTGGAAAATCCTCGCCAGGTCAGCGCCTATAACTACCCGCGCCAATACGGCCCGCAGCCGCCGAGTTTCGCGCGCGCCATGCTGCCGCCAGCCGGCAGCGACATGCCGCTGCTGCTGTCAGGCACCGCCGCCGTGGTCGGGCATGCCTCGATGCACACCGGCCAGTTGCTGGCGCAGCTGGAAGAGACCTTCGCCAACTTCGACGCCCTGCTCGGCGCCGCACGCCAGCACGCCCCCACCCTGCCCGCACAGTTCGGCGCCGGCACCCGCCTGAAGGTCTACGTGCGCGAGCAGGACGACCTGCCCAAGGTCGCGCAAGCCCTGAACGCCCGCTTCGGCGATGCGGTGCCGCGTCTGCTGCTGCACGCAGTGATCTGCCGCGACGAGCTGGCGGTGGAGATCGATGGGGTGCATGGGTGAGTGACTGCGGGCGTCGGTTCTGATGCCCGCTGCCGCCACGCAGCAGCAAGGCTCCGTGGCGGGACCTGTACTCAGCCGTTGAGCAAACCCAGCACCACATCGCGTGGCAGCTTGCCGGTTTCGTTGCGCGGCAGGGCGGCGAGTTTGCGCAGGCGCCGCGGCAGGAACACCGGATCGACGCTGACGCGCAGGGCGGCAAGGATCTGCGCTTCGTCCAGGGTCGGGGCGACCACCAGTGCGGCGATGCGGCCGACCGCCTGACCGGGGTCGGGCACGAGTTGCACGATAGTGCCGTCGACGACGCCGGGGATGGCCAGCAGGCGACGGGTCAGATCGGCCAGCGAGGCGCGTTTGCCGGCGATTTCCAGCAGATCGGCCTGCCGGCCGCGGACCTGGAAGCGGCCGTCGGCGGCCACGTCCATCATGTCGGCCAGCAGCACCGGCGTGGCCAGATGCGGTGCGTGCACCAAGGTGCCCGCCGCCTGCGTTTCCAGGCGCACACCGGGCAACGGTGTCCACGCCGCCTCCAGTGCGGTGCGGCGCACGGCGAACACGCAAGTCTCGGTGGAGCCGAACATCTCGCGCACCTCGCCGCCAAATCGCGCCTCGGCGGCAGCGGCCACCTCCTGCGCCAACGGCGCGGTGGCCGAGACGATGCCGACCAGCGGCGGCAGCGCCACGCCGGATTCGACCAGCGCGCGCAGATGCACCGGCGTGGTCACCAGCACGCGCGGGGCAGGAATGTCCGACAGCGCGCGCGCCACATCGTCCGGGAAGAACGGGCGGCCCGCATGCACCGCAAGCTCGGTCACCATCGGCAGCAGGACCGACAATTCCATGCCGTACATGTGCTGCGGCGGCACCGTGGCGACCACGTGCGGCACCGCATCGGTGTGCGCCCACAGGCTCTCCAGCGCGACCAGATCCTGGCGCGTGCTGGTCAGAAAGCTGCCCCAGGTCTTGGGGTTGGGTTGCGGGCTGCCGGTGCTGCCGGAGGTGAAGCCGATGGCCACCAGGGCGTCGTCGGCCAGCTGCGGAATCTGGCCCTCGGCCTGCGGCAACTCGGCCGGCAGCTGCCAGTAACGCGGCGGTGCCAGTTCCAGCGCCAGATCGCCCAGGCAGTATGCATCGGCATGCCGCGCCTGCACTTCGCCGACCACGGCCGGCGCGCGCGAGGACGGCAGCAGCGACACCTGCCCCCGCAACGCGCAGGCATAGAACGCGACCATGAAGCGATAGCGGTCCTCGCACAGATTCACCGCGTGGCGACCGTCCGGCAGCTGCTGGGCCAGGCCATGCACGTGTGCAATGAAGGTGGCCAGATCGACCGGCTGCCCCGCGCGCCAGGCCAGCGGCCGGCCGGGCGCGCCGACGGCCATCGGGTGGGAAACGGCAGGAACAGGCAGGCTGGACATGGGAACCGGCAATCGCAAAAGCGCGCTAGCTTGGCCGCCACCTGCCCTGCTGGCAAGTCGGGAGGTTTCCGGCTACGCGGCGGTGGCCGAACTTCGGAACCTCGGCCAAGGCCGGCGCGAAGCAGATTTCCACGGCTTTGCAGCTGCGTGGTGTGGCGCGCGTGCATCGAGCCGCTACGGTGACATTGGCGAGCTCGCGCGTGGACGCGGTGCGCGGAGTGCGCGGCCATCGCCGCGGAACACACTGCGTTTTCAGGCGCGTTGCCGGCATCGACGGCCAGGTCGCCCAAGCGGGCACTTGCAGCGCATCAGGTCTGACGCGGTCGCTCGGGCCGCAGATGGCAGCGCAGAACGCAATGCGTGGCAGAAGCTGCAGCACCCGTCGCCTGCGATGGAAAATGAAGACTTCGTCCCGCCGCCGCACGGCGCACGCGCCCTTCGGGTCAAGCTGCATACCACGCATGTTGTCGCGTCCGCCACCCGCCGACGCCTCGCCTCTTCGATGACGCACTCGCCCCACCGCGTACATGACCTGTGGCCCAAGCCCCCGGTGGAAGCGAGCTGCTAGGCTTGTCCGCTCCTCGTTGCGTCCAGTTGTCACCGATGCCCAGATTGTTGCCGCTGTCCTTGTTGTTGCTGGCTGTCACCGCGCATGCGCAATCGGCCACACCGCTCACCATCGAACAGGTAATGGCCGATCCGGACTGGATCGGGCCGTCGGTGGATCAGGCCTGGTGGCAGTGGGACGGCAAACAGGTGCAATACCTGCTCAAACGCAACGGTTCCCCGGTGCGCGACACCTATCGCCAGGGCGCTGGCGGCGGCACCGCCGAACGCGTGGCCGACAACGCACGTGCCGGCCTGGATGCGGATAACCCGAGCTACGACGCGGCCCGCCAGCGCATGCTGTTTGCGCGCAATGGCGACATCTTCCTGCGCGATTTGCGCTCTGGCGCGCTGACCCAGCTGACCCGCAGCAACGAGGTCGAATCGCGGCCGCAATTTGCCAGCGATGGCGGCGCGATCTGGCGCGCGGGCAACGACTGGTACCACTGGCGTGCCGACGGCGGCACTGCGCAGGTTGCGGTGGTCAAGGCCGAGCGCGATCCCAACGCTGCGCCCAAGGCTGATGTGTTGCGCGCGCAGCAACTGGCCACGCTGGCCACGCTGCGGCACGACCGTGAGCAGCGCGATGCGTTACGCACGCAGGAAGACATCTGGCGCCGCGCCGATGCCACACGTGCGGCAGCGCCGGTGTACCTGGGCGATGAGGTGGAGATCGTCGACAGCGCGTTGTCGCCGGACGGCCGCCATCTGCTGGTGGTCACCCAGGCCAAGGCTGCCGAAGAGGGCCACGCCGGCAAGATGCCCAAGTACGTGACCGAATCCGGCTACGAGGAATTCCAGGAGGTGCGCACCCGCGTCGGTCGCAATGCGCCGGTGGCGCATGCGCTATGGTTGGTCGATGTCGGTGCCGGCACTGCAAGACCGCTGTCCTTCGACACCCTGCCGGGTATCGCCACCGACCCGCTGGCCGCGCTGCGCAAGGCCGCCAAGCGCGACGCGCTCAAGGGCAACCGCGCCGTCCGTGTGGAAAGCGACGGCGACGGCAGCGGGCCGGCGGTGCACTGGAGCGATGACGGGCGCAATGTGGCGGTGGAGATTCGCGCGGTGGACAACAAGGACCGTTGGATCGCCAGCGTGGACCTGGCCAATGCCACGTTGCAGCCGCGGCATCGCCTGAGCGACAGTGCCTGGATCAACTGGGACTTCAACGACTTCGGCTGGCTGCCCGACAACCGCACGCTGTGGTTGCTGTCGGAAGAATCCGGCTATTCGCAGCTGTACACCGTGGAAGGCAACGGCAAGCCGCGCCGGCGTACCCGCGGCAAGTGGGAAGTGTCGATGCCGGTGCCCAGCGCAGACGGCAGCAGCATGTTCTTCCTGTGCAATCAGAAATGGCCGGGCGATTACGAGGTGTGCAAGCTGGATCTGGGCAGCGACCAGCTCACCGAGGTCACCGCACTGAATGGCGTGGAAGGCTTCAGCCTGTCGCCAAACGGGCAGCAGTTGCTGGTGCGTTACTCAGGCAGCTACCTGCCACCGCAGCTGGCGGTAGTGCCGGCCGCAGGCGGCCAGGCCACGCTGCTGACCGACACCCGCACGCCCGCCTTCAAGGCGCAGCCGTGGATCGCGCCGCAGTATGTGCAGGTACCATCCCGGCATGGCGCCGGCACGGTGTGGGGCAAGTACTACGGGCCGCAGAACCCCGAGCCCGGCAAGCAATATCCGATCGTGATGTTCGTGCATGGCGCGGGCTATCTGCAGAACGTCTCGCAACGCTATACGCCGTACTTCCGCGAGCAGATGTTCCACAACCTGCTGGTGCAGCAGGGCTACATCGTGCTGGATCTGGACTACCGCGCCTCGGAAGGCTACGGACGCGACTGGCGCACCGCGATCTACCGCAACATGGGCCATCCGGAGCTGGAAGACTATCTGGACGGGCTGGAGTGGCTGGCGACGCAGAAGCAGGGTGACCGCGCGCGCGCCGGCATCTACGGCGGCTCGTACGGCGGCTTCATGACCTATATGGCGCTGTTCCGCAGCCCAGGCACCTTCAAGGCAGGCGCGGCATTGCGTCCGGTCGGTGACTGGATGCAGTACAACCACGAGTACACCTCCAACATCCTCAACACGCCCGAACTCGACCCCGACGCGTACAAGACCTCGTCGCCGATCAACTATGCCGACGGACTGCGCGACCATCTGCTGATCGCGCACGGCATGATCGACGACAACGTGTTCTTCAAGGACTCGGTCGACATGACCCAGAAGTTGATGGAGCTCCGCAAGGACAACTGGCAGGTGGCGCCGTATCCGCTGGAACGCCACGGCTTTACGCGTGCCGATTCGTGGCTGGACGAATACAAGCGCATCCTCAAACTGTTCAATGAGCAGGTGAAGCCGTAAGCCATGCCGCTGCGGGCGGGCGATGCGTGATGCATCGCCCGCCCGGTGACATGTCGTGCGGCGGCGGCCGCATCTTGCAGCAAGCACCAGGTCAGCCATGTTGCACGCGTGATGCGCTCCTGCGTTGCGCATCACCACGCCACACCATGCCTGGCACTCACCTGTACGTACGCAACTGGCCCTAAGCTTGGCGCAGGATCGGCAGAATCGCTGGCGCATTGCGCGTCCCCTCTGCCGGCCCGCCGCCCGACCGGAGCGCCGCCGGCACCGCGGCGGTTTCCACTTTGTCGCGCGCAGAAGGTAATCGCGATGGGCCTGTGGGACCGTTTGTTTGGACGCAAGACCCCGGTGGCGAAGACACCCCGAGCCGAACCGACCGCAGCGCCGGTTGCTGCCGCCGATGACACCGATACCGATGTCGGGATCGAGCCGGCACTGCAGCCCGCACTGACCCTGTTCCAGCACGGCGATCAGCTGGGCGCCTACAACGCTGCGCAGGCACAACTGCACCTGGGTGCCGACGCGCAACGCCTGTGCGCGCTGGCGTTGAGCGCGCTGGACCGCTATCGCGAGGCGTACCCGCACTGGCTGGCGCTGTACGAGCTCGAGCCCACCGCGCACAATGCACTGCAGTTGGCGACCACCTCGGTGATGTGCAACGAGATCGATCGTGGCGAGCAGTGGTTGCTGACTTTCGATGACTTGAACGCGCAGGAGCGCTCCACCTCGCCGGCCACCGCACGCACCAGTTTCCTCACCGCGCTGACCCGGGCCGGCCACGGCGCACACACGCTGCCGCATCTGGAGTGGTTGCGCGAGGCCTACGCAGGCATGTCGATCACCGACAGCCACTTCCTCTACATGCGCGGGCTGCCCTTCTTCGAAGCCTTCCTGGAACGCAGCACACCGTTGCTGCGCCAGTGCCTGCCCGCCGACGCGCTGCCGGGTTGGTACGCGCAGCTGCAGCCGGCCTTGGATCCTCCAGGCCAGGCCGCCGTGGCCGCCCATATCGCATCGCTGCAATGAGCGCGCCGACGCCGGGACCTCGCCCGCGCGGCGGCTTCCTCACGCCGTTGGCATGGGTGTCCCTGTTGCTGGGTGTCGTCAGTGCACTGTCGAACCTGCTGCAGATCGTGATGATCGTGCTGATGCCCGACGCGGCAGCGCTGGGCTTGCCCGAAGGAATCACCCTGCCCGCCTCGTTGCAGTGGTTGATCGATCATGCGTTGTCATTGTCCGTCATAGGCATGGTGCTGTCGGTGGTCTTCGCAGGGCTGAGCTGGGCCTTGCTGCAGCGACGCGAGTGGGCACGGGTCGGGTTCGTGGCGGTGTTGCTGGGGACAGGATTGCTCAATGTCGGTGCCCTGGCGTTGATCGGGCCGCTGTTCGAGGGTGTGCAGGCGATGCTGCCTGCCGATGTCGTGCACAGCCCCGAGTGGCCGCAGCTGCAGGCACGCCTGCAGGCGACCCGCCAGGCAGCGTTACTGCTGACAGGCCTGGGCGTGGTGGCAATCGGCTGTCTCCACGCAGCGCTGGCATGGCGGTTGTGCACGCCTGCAGTGCGCGCCGAATTTACTGCCGCGCGCAGGCGCAACGCATGAGGGAATAGAGACTTCGAGCCGTGGCGACGGTTGGACACGGTACGGGCTTGAATCACAAGCTCGGTGAGTCGGGGGCGTGGCGAGGACGCCGCACCGGTTGCCCGCTGTTTTTGTTGAAAACCATGCGCGCCGACCAGCGCGACGGGTCCTTGTCCGCTCACCGTCGCGGGATCTTACGCGGCAAAGCCTGACTGGTCAGGCACCCTATGCCCACACGATGTACCGCCTGGCCCTGCGACAAATGGGCGCGTTTGCCCGACTGCATGAAGTGCGATGCAGCGCTTAGAATCGTGGCATGAACGAATTCGACCGTGTACGGGATTATTTGACCGGCCTGCAGGACCGTATCTGCACTGCCGTGGAAGCCATCGATGGCAGCGCGCGTTTTGCCGAAGACCTGTGGCAGCGCGAGGAGGGCGGCGGGGGACGCACCCGCGTCCTGCGCGATGGGGCGGTGTTCGAGCAGGCCGGCATCGGGTTTTCAGATGTGTCCGGCTCGCGCCTGCCGCCTTCGGCCAGCGCACATCGGCCCGAGCTGGCGGGGGCGACATGGCGCGCCTGCGGCGTGTCGCTGGTGTTCCATCCACACAATCCGCACGTCCCCACCACGCACGCCAATGTGCGCTACTTCCGCGCAGAGCGCGATGGCGAAGTGGTAGCGGCCTGGTTCGGTGGCGGCTTCGATCTGACCCCGTTCTATCCGGTCGACGAGGACGTGCTGCACTGGCACCGCACCGCGCAAGCGCTATGCGCGCCATTCGGCGAGGAGCGCTATGCAGCGCACAAGCGTTGGTGCGACGATTATTTCTTCCTGCGTCACCGCAACGAGACGCGTGGCGTGGGCGGGCTGTTCTTCGACGACCTGGGTCAGGATTTCGAACGCGACTTCGCCTACCAGCGCGCGGTTGGCGATGGCTTCCTGGATGCCTACCTGCCGATCGTCGAGCGCCGCAAGGACACGCCCTATGGCGAACGCGAGCGCGAGTTCCAGCTCTATCGCCGTGGCCGCTATGTGGAGTTCAACTTGGTGTATGACCGCGGCACGCTATTCGGCCTGCAGAGTGGCGGGCGGGCCGAAAGTATCTTGATGAGCCTGCCCCCGCAGGTGCGCTGGGAGTATGGCTTCACCCCGGAACCGGGCAGCGCAGAGGCACGGCTGATGGACTATCTGGTTCCGCGCGACTGGCTGGGTTGAAGCCGTCAATATAGAAAACATAGCATTGATGAGACGCTGTGTTGATTAATTGAATAAATCAAGCCTATTTAAATTTGTGATTGCCAAGGCTAGCAGTGAATGGTGCAATCCGATGAACCGGTTATGTTGCGTAGCAAAATAACTGGAGGCCGAACAATAAAAAGCCCCGCAGACCAGGGGGAGGTCGGCGGGGCCAGGGAACGGAAAACTTGGGGAGTAGTTTCCGCTCCGAGATCTGCTCCAGGGGATGGGAGAGATCTGCCGACAGGCGTTGCGCCCGTCGAGGGATATAACACCATTTTCTACATTGATGGATCGTGAAGATAGCTGTTAAAAAAATGTAGAATTTAACGCTTATTCATTCCATCAGCATATGCGCGACGCGCATTATGTCTGGTCTGCACATTCAGCATATCAGCCTGATCTGCTGCGTCAGTGCGCCTGGTCCCAGTTATCGCCAACGCCGCAATCCACCACAAGGGGCACGCGTAATTCGGCAGCGGCCGACATGCGCGTGGTCACTTCGCTCAGCAGCGTATCGACGAAATCGGTCTCGGCTTCGAACACCAGTTCGTCGTGCACCTGCAGGATCATCAGCGCCCGCTCGGCGTGGTCGGCAATCCAGCCGTCCACGCTGACCATGGCGCGTTTGATGATGTCGGCTGCGGTGCCCTGCATCGGTGCGTTGATGGCGGCGCGCTCGGCGCCGGCCCGCTGGCCTTGGCTGCCGGCATTGATGAAGTCCAGATACAGCCGGCGGCCGAACACCGTCTCCACATAGCCCTTGTCTCGTGCCTGCTGGCGGGTGGTTTCCATGAAATCGCGTACGCCTGGGTAACGGCTGAAGTACAGCGCGATGTAGTCCTGCGCCTCGCCACGGCCGATACCCAGCTGGCGGGCCAGGCCGAAGGCGCTCATGCCGTACATCAGTCCGAAGTTGATTGCCTTGGCGGCGCGGCGCTCGTCAGCGCTGACGGTGTCGATGGTGCGGCCGAACACCTCGGCGGCGGTTGCGCGGTGTACGTCGGCGCCGGACTCGAACGCGCCGACCAGGCCGGGGTCGCCGGACAGGTGCGCCATGATACGCAGCTCGATCTGCGAATAGTCGCAGGCGACCAGCTTGCGTCCGGCCGGGGCGACGAAGGCGCGGCGGATGCGGCGACCGTCTTCGGTGCGGATCGGGATGTTCTGCAGATTGGGATCGGACGAGGACAGCCGCCCGGTGGCGGCGCCGGCCTGGTGGTAGCTGGTGTGCACGCGTCCGGACTGCGGGTGGATCATCTCCGGCAGCTTGTCGGTGTAGGTGCTGCGCAGCTTGGTCAGACCGCGGTACTCCAGGATCACACGCGGCAGCTCGTGCTGGTCGGCAATGGCTTCCAGTGCCTCCTCGTTGGTCGAGGGCTGGCCCTTGGGCGTCTTGACCACGGCGGGGAGCTTGAGCTCGTCGAACAGCAGCGCCTGCAGCTGCTTGGGCGAATCCAGGTTGAAAGTGCGCCCGGCCAGCTCGGTGGCTTTCTGCTGGGCGGCAAGCATGCGCTTGGACAGGTCCGCGCTCTGGCGGCGCAGTTCGGTCGCGTCCACGCATACGCCGTTGGCTTCGATGCGTGCCAGCACTTCCACCAGCGGCATCTCGATCGTGCGGTAGACACGCTCCAAACCCGGCTCGGCGGCCAGCCTGGGGCTTAGCACCTGGTGCAGGCGCAGGGTGATGTCGGCATCTTCGGCGGCGTAGCGGGTGGCGTCTTCCAGGCTGATCTGGGCAAACGGGATCTGCTTGGTGCCCTTGCCGCAGACGTCTTCGTACTTGACCGTGTCGTAGCCCAGGTAGCGCTTGGCCAGGCTGTCCATGTCGTGGCGGGCGCTGCCGGAATTGAGCACGAAGCTCTCCAGCAGGGTGTCGTCGCTGTAGCCGGCCAGGGCGATGCCGTGCCGGCGCATCACGTGCAGGTCGTACTTGCCGTGCTGGCCGAGCTTGCGCACCGCAGGGTCGGTGAGCAGCGGCGCCAGTTGCGCCAGCGCCTGGGCACGGTCGAGCTGGGCCGGGGCGCCGGGGAAGTTGTGGCCGAACGGAAGATACGCCGCCTGGCCGGGCTCGGCCGCCACGCTCAGGCCGATCAGGTCGGCCTGCAGCGGATCCAGGCTGTCGGTTTCGGTATCGAAGGCAAACTGGCCGGCGGCGCGCAGGCGCACGATCCAGCTGTCGAGCTGTTCCTGGGTCAGGATGGTGTCGTACTGGCCGGGCGCCGACAGCGCGGGGTCCACTTCCACCGGGGCACTGACCGGGCCGGACACAAAGCCGGTGCCGCGCGCGCGGCCGGGTTCGGTGCGGGCGCTGGCTGCGGCAGCGCCGAGTGCCACCGGCTCGGTCGGCAGGCCGGCCTGGGCGACGGCACCGCCGAGTTCGCGCAGCGCCTGGGTGAAGCCGTAGCGTGCGTACAGCACCGCCAGCGTTTCGGCGTTGGGCTCGCGCAGGTCCAGCGCGCACGGGCCGCTGGCCAGGGTCACGTCGGTCTTGATGGTGACCAGTTCGCGGTTGAGCGGCAGCCGTGGCAATGCGGCGCGCAGGTTGTCGCCGATCTTGCCCTTGATCTTGTCGGCGTTGGCGATCACGCCATCGAGCGACGCGTATTCGGCCAGCCATTTGGCGGCGGTCTTGGGGCCGCACTTCTCCACGCCGGGCACGTTGTCCACGGTGTCGCCCATCAGCGCCAGCAGGTCGACGATCTGGTCGGGGCGCACGCCGAACTTGGCGATCACCGCCTCGTCCGAATCCATGCGGCTGCCGCTCATGGTGTTGACCAGTTCGATGCCCGGGCGCACCAGCTGGGCAAAGTCCTTGTCGCCGGTGGAGATGGTCACGCTCAGGCCATCGGCGGCCGCCTGCAGGGCCAGCGTGCCGATCACATCGTCGGCCTCCACGCCATCGATGCGCAGGATGTCGATGCCCAGCGCATGCACGATGTCGCACATCGGCTGCACCTGCGCGCGCAGGTCGTCGGGCATCGACGGGCGATTGGCCTTGTAGTCGGCATACAGGTCGTCGCGGAAGGTCTTGCCTGGCGCATCCACCACGAACGCGACATAGGCCGGGCGTTCCTTCAAGGTGGCGCGCAGCATGTTGACCACGCCGAACAAGGCCCCGGTAGGCTCGCCCTGGGCATTGGTCAGCGGCGGAAGCGCGTGGAACGCGCGGTACAGGTAACTGGACCCGTCGATCAGGACTAATCTGCTCATGCGCCAATTCTACGCTGCACACTCACGCCACACCGTGCCAGCGCATACTTGCCGACGACCTAGAACGGATGACGACAATGAAGAGAGCGAGTCTTTTGCTGCTGCCGTTGCTGCTGCTCGGCGGCTGCGCCACCAGCGGTGCGGTCGGCGACGTGCCGGCCGGTGCGGATGTCACCAGCAAGACCATGGGCAACGGCGACAAGGTCGACGAGTACCGCGTCAATGGACAGCTGGAAATGGTGCGGGTAACGCCTGCCCGCGGTGCGCCCTACTTCCTATACGACCGCGATCACGACGGGCATACCGATGCGGAGAAGGACAAGGTCAACAAGGTGTATTGGAAGCTGTATAGCTGGTGATTCGGGATTCGGGATTCGGGATTCGTAGAGCGTAAACCTGGCGGGTCTTGGGGCGCTGGTTCGGTGACGTCCGCCTTGTGTGGCTGATGCCGGGCGAGATGGCCCGCCGGTTTCGGTACGCCGCCGCATGGCGACAGGGATTGCCTGTGCTGTCGCCCTGCGGCGGCTGTCGGCCGGCGGCACTTGGCCGACCCGACGCTTGATCTCAGCGTTGCGCAACCGAGGTGGTGGTTTCTACGCTGGAAGTCGCAGGAAGCGCCTTGGCCGGTGCGACCAGCGCCAAGGTCTGGCGTACGGCACGCAAGGGTTCTACGGCATCGCCGTAGATGCCGGTCAGAATCTGCAGCGCCTGCTCGGCGTGATCGCGCGCGGCGGCCATCTGGCCGAGCCTGCGCTCGGCTTCGGACAGGCCGCGCAGGATCTCGGCGGTCTGTGGATGCGCACGGCCCAACACGCGTAGGGATGTCGCGAGCGCAGCGCGCTGTTCGGCCAGCGAGGCATCCAGCTGGCCATCGTCCAATAGCCAGAACGCATGGTTGCTGCGATAGGTGATGGTGGCCGGCGCATCGTCGCCAAACAGGGCGCTCGCACGCTCCAGTGTTGCGCGGTAATGCGGGCCGGCTTCTGCCAGCTTGCCCTGCTGCCGCAATGCGTGGGCCAGGTTGCTTTCCACCATCAAGGTGTCGGCGGCGTTGTCGCCGTAGAGCTTGCGGGTCAGGCGCAGCAGCGAGGCCAGTTCGGCTTCGGCAGCGGCAAAATCGCGCTGCATCAGCAAGAACACCGCCAGGCTGTTGCGCATCGACAGCACCAGGGGGTGCTCCGGCCCGCGCATGGCGATGCGCTCGCGCAGCAAGCTGCGCTGCAGGGCAATCGCCGGCACCAGCTGGCCGACCTCGGCCAGGATGCCGGCATGGACATTGCCGGCATCGATGCGTTGATCTGCAGTGGTGGCGGCGTTGGCCAGCGCGGCGACATAGGCGTGCCGGCTCTCTGCCATGGCATCGGCCATGCGGCCCTGGTCGCGCAACGCCCAGGCCAGCCGCGCACGCATCTCGTTGCCCAGCGCCTGCTGTTCTGCGTTGCCGCGTGCCGCCTGCGCCATGCCTTGGCGTAGCGCCTGTTCGGCTTCGTTCGCCTTGCCGGCGCCGGCGAGCGCCTGGCCGAGCATGCAGGCCGCTTTCAGGGCCGGCACGCTGGCCGCGCCGGTGTGCTGCTGCGCCAATGCCTGGGCGGTACGCAGATGCAGCATCGCCTGCGGGTAATCGCCCAGCGCGATCAGTGTGCGGCCCAGGGTCAGCTCCACTTGCGTGCGCGCGTCCGGCTGATCGGCCAACTCACGCGCGGCGCGCTGCGAGGCCTGCTGCAGCACGCGCAGCATCAGCGTCTTGTCCAGACCCTGCGCAATGCCCGGGTCCACGCTGGACAGCACCGAGCTCATGAAGTCGCCGGTGACCTGCGCGCGTTGCGCATCGCGTGCGGCCTGCTGCTGCGACCACAACGTGGCGCCCAGACCGCCGATCAGCGCAATCGATGCCAGCCCACCGGCCAGCACGCCACTGCGATGGCGCTGGGTGAACTTGCGCAGCCGCAACCAGCCGCCGGCCTGCAGTGCGCGTGGCGGATAACCGTCCAGCCAGCGGTGCAGATCGTCCAGCAAGGCCGACACCGACGCGTAGCGCGCGCCCGGTTCCGGCGCCAACGCGCGCAGCACGATCGCATCCAGGCCATCGCGCAGCCGATCCTGCAGCTTGCCGTGGGTGGTCGCACGCGCCGCGCAGATCCGCGCGCGCGCATCGGCCGGCACTGCCGCCACCCGCTGCGATGGCGGCTGCGGCACGCCGTCGCGGTCTGCCACCGGGGTCAGCCCGCAACTCAGTTCGTAGAACATCGCACCCAGCGCATAGATATCGCTGCGTGCGTCCACCTCCGGCGCGCCGCGCGCCTGCTCCGGGCTCATGTAGCCGGGCGTGCCGCGACCATGCGCGGAGATCATGCCGGGGTTGGACACATCGATGGCGATGCCGAAATCGATCACGCCCGGCATCGGTCGCCCGTCGACCGCGCTGACTAGCACATTGCTCGGTTTGAGATCGCGATGGATCACGCCTTTCTGATGCGCGTGCTGCACCGCCTCGCCCACCCGCAGCATCAGCAACACGCGCGCCTGCAGCGACAGCAGATGCGCATCGCACCACCGGGTGATCGGCTCGCCGCGCAGATACTCCATCACCAGATACGGACGGCCGTGCGCGTCGGTGCCGACGTCGTGGATCTGCGCGATCGCCGGGTGCACCATCTGCGCCAGCAGCCGGCATTCGAATTCGAACAAGGCGCGGCCCTGCGCATCCAGGGCTTCGGCGGCCACCAGCTTGATCGCCACCTCGCGCTCGTAGGCACCGTCGGCGCGATGGCCCAGATAGACCTGGCCCATGCCGCCGGCGCCGATCAGGCGGTCGATCGCCCATGCACCGAAGCGCGTGCCGGCAGGCAGTTCCGGCAGCGGCGCGCGCAGTGCCGCGGCGGCCTGTTGCAGCGGCGCACGCACGCGCAGGGTGGCCTGCGCTTCCACCGCCAGCATCGCCAGCAACTCATCGCGCAGGACCGCATCGTCGCCGGCCTGCGCACGCGCGAATGCCTGGCGCGCCTCCACCGGCAGCAGGCACGCATGATGGAACAAGGCCTCCAGCCGCTGCCAGGAGGTGGCGGCACTGCTCACAGCTGCGCCGCCAGCCACACGCGTGCAAAGCGCAGGTCGCGCTCCAGCGTCGGCACCGACACCTCCAGTTGCTCGGCCGCCTCGGCCACGCTGAAACCCACCAGCTCGGTCAGCGCGAAGGCCTTGGCCTTGCGCTCGTCCACCCGCGCCAGCTTGTCGAAGGCATCGGCGACCACCATCAAGGCCTCCGGCCGCGGCGCGCTGTCGGACAAGCTGATCGTCAAGGTCACTGCCTGCCCAAGCCGCTTGGCACTGGCCTGCTGCCGCGCCAGATCCACCAGCAGATGACGCATCTGCAATGCCGCTACTGCATAGAAATGCGCGCGCGAGCGAAACCCCTGCTGGCCTTGCTCCAGTCGCATCCAGGCCTCGTGCACCAGTTCGGTTGCCTGCAGGCCGGCACGCGCATCGCGCCGCAGCTCGCGCAATGCGGTGGCGCGCAGCACCTCGTAGACCTGCCGCGCCAATGCGTCGCTCGCGCCGGGTATGTCGCGCTGCCAGGCCTGCAACAACTCGGTGATCGGCAGCTCGGACATCCGGTCCATCTCGCCTGCGTGGAAGCGCAGTATCCCGCATTGGCGACCGGAGCGCGGTGGCGCATCGAGGACAGGGCCGGCCGGTTGGCCTGGATCGCGGTCGATCGCACTAATGCGTGACGCAGCGCCGGGTTCACGAAAGCCGATGATGGGTTGGCGCAGCTTTTCTCGGTTGATCAGGTGACAGGCCCCGGGGAGTGGGCCGCAGGCAGCACCCGCATGAGCAACACCAGCGATTACAGCGCCATCGTCCCGCAGGCATCGGCATCGGGGGTGGCACCTGCGCCGCTGATGGTCGATCTGCTGGCCTACATCGAGCAGCACATCGGTGAGGCCGAGCTCGGTACCGAGTCCCTGCAGCAGGCGTTCGGGCTGTCGCGTGCGTCGTTGTACCGGCTGTTCCAGTCGCGCGGGGGCGTGGCCAGCCATATCCGCGCGCAGCGCCTGTACACCGCGTACCGTTATCTGCAGGCCTACCCGGAGTGCAGCCTGACCTGGTTGCTGTATGAAATGGGCTTTGCATCGGAGCGGCAGTTTCAACGCTGTTTCCAGCAGCGTTTCGGCATGCCGCCGATACAATGGCGCCGCCAGTGCCGCGCCGCACCGCCGCCACATGCGCCACGCCGCGGACACTACATGCCGGTGTGGCGCTTCATGCGCGAGCTGAGCCAGCAAACGCACCGGGCTGACATGCCGGTGCGTGCCGGCATGCCGCTGATGCACCTCGCACCCTTGCGTACCGACGCGTTACGGCGTGTTGCACGGCCGACCGGCCGCGTTGCCGCTCAGCCCGAGCCAGTGTAGAAACGCCCCTCAATCGGCGTAGGAGCGTGCCTGCGCGTGATGGGGCGTTACCGGTAATGCCTCGTCGCGCTCGGGCGCGCTCCTACGACAGAGCGTGCGACTTGAGCGTGGGATGTACCGAGCGTGTCGTTGCGCAGCAGAACATCCGACGATCAGCGGATCACCAGCACCGGAATCGAGCTATGCGTGAGCACCTCCACCGTCTGGCTGCCGAGCAGCATGCGGCGCATGCCACGGCGGCCGTGCGAGGTCATAATGATCAGGTCGCTGTTGCACTCCTTGGCGGTCTGCACGATGCCTTCGGCGGCGAAGCGGTCCAGCACGTGACGCGACGTGGCCTTGATGTTGGCTGCGGCCGCCAGTTCCAGCGCCGGGCGCAGGATCTTTTCTGCGGCAGCTTCCCGCTCCTTGCGGTACTCCGGACTTGCCTCGTAGCCCACGCTCCAGCCCATCGCGTCGTACATGCCCATCGCCCACGGCTCGGACACGGTGACGATATCCACTTTCGCGCCCGTCGCCTTGGCCAGCTCGAGGCCCTGAAACAAACCACGATGCGACAACTCGGACGCATCGATGGCGATCAGGATACGTTTGTACATGGTGACCTCCGAAGTGACCGGCTGCATCGCCGGTAATGGCAGCCTGACAGGGTGCAGCGACGTCGACCTTGATGCGGATCAATTCTGCTGCTGGGTTGCAGTAGCACTCAAGCAGGATTGTAGAGCTCGCCTGCTGGCCTCATTTTATGCACATCCGCTCGTGTGTTCCTCTGCGTCCGATTCGATCGCAGGGTGTCATGGATGACGCGGTGATGCATCGGGCAGCGCACAACGGCGCGTCCGCAAGGACAGTCAGATGTCCAGTTTACGACCGCACCTTGGGTGTCGGATGCGTCGCACGTGTGCGCATCATATTGAAGCTTTCGCTGACCGCTATATTGCCCAGACCAACAGCCTTTAACAGGATTGGCTGGAAGTTACGAATGTTCCAGTGTGCTCATCATAGAAAATGTACAGCTGCGCCGTGTCGTGACGAAGACTGCCAATGTCGATCTGCCCTACAAACACCAACGGTCTTCCTTCAACAAAGGGCCAATCGGGACTTTGCAACCACTTCGGTGCAGCTTTCAAGAAGCGAAAATCCTGCGCGATCTTCTTCTTCAACATCCCCACCAGCGCCTTCCCCTTGCTAG
This sequence comes from Xanthomonas arboricola, assembly GCF_002940665.1. GTDB lineage: Bacteria > Pseudomonadota > Gammaproteobacteria > Xanthomonadales > Xanthomonadaceae > Xanthomonas > Xanthomonas arboricola_B. The sequence goes on along the minus strand of NZ_MIGY01000002.1, from coordinate 1,102,557 downwards.
CGCCTTCACCATCGATAGCGCGGGAAAAGTACCACGCTGGAAGATCAAGCCATTTAGGCTGAACTTTCAGCGTCAACTCGAATAATTCGCCATATTTTTCACTGCAAATATGCGCAATCTCGTGTTTCTTCAAGAAGCTGCAAAGTAGTTGTTGAACATTGTAGACAGAACCGATCCGGCTGTAGTCTTGACTGATCAGATGCGTGTAGAGATCAGCTTCCTGGATGTAGGCAGGCAGTCGCACTTCATTCTTTAGAAGACGTTCAAAGGATGCATCGGACTGAATACTCCGTTCAAATTCCTCCGCAGAAATCGAGGCTTCCACAAAAGCTTTTATAGTAGCTTCCACCATCATTGCCTCGCTCCGTGCTGTCGAAATTTTCTCATCGCCACTGCCAGCGTCGCCGAGCGCATCGATATCTCCTCGACTGCATTGCATGCGAGATCAGCGTTCCAGGCATTATAAGAAGCAACGTTTTGCCTGTCTGCAAGACTAAGTCTGTACAGGCGTGTGGCGTTATATCGCCACGACGTACCCTCATCCGGCGCTGCGCGCCACCTTCTCCCGTTGGGAGAAGGAAACGCCTCGTCGTCCAATTAGCGGCGGCTACTACGGTGCTTATCCTAGTAATAGAAGAAACGCTTACATCACCGTCAAATTCGCATACGCCATGACCAGCCACTTGGCGCCGACGTCGTCGAACTGCACCTGCACGCGCGCATGCGCGCCGGCGCCTTCGTAGTCCACGACCACGCCGCCGCCGAAGGTGGGGTGTTCGACATTGGCACCGAGCTTGATCGGTGCGGCTTCGACCACGCCATGCACCGGTCCGCCGCGAGCTGCGCCCAGCGAGGCAGTGCGTGAGACCTGCACTTTCGGGCGCACCTCGTGCAGCAACTCGCGCGGAATCTCGCGCAGAAAACGCGAGGGCACGTTGTAGTTGTCCTGGCCGTGGATGCGCCGCGATTCGGCGTAGCACAGCACCAGCTTCTGGCGCGCGCGGGTGATGCCCACATAGGCCAGGCGGCGCTCTTCTTCCAGCCGGCCGCTTTCTTCCAGCGAGCGTGCGCTCGGGAACAGGCCATCTTCCAGGCCGACCAGGAACACGATGGGAAATTCCAGGCCCTTGGCCGAATGCAGCGTCATCAGCTGCACGCCCTCTTCGCCGGCCTGCGCCTGGCCTTCGCCGGCCTCCAGCGAGGCGTAGGCCAGGAAGGCGACCAGCTCGGTCATGCCCTGGCTGTCTTCATCGTCCGGGCGGGTGAAGCGCGAGGCCACCGACACCAGTTCGTCCAGGTTCTCGGTACGCGATTCCGAATCCAGCCCGCTGCGGCTTTCCTTGGCCCAATGTTCGCGCAGGCCCGAGCGCATCAGCACATGGTCGATGCGTTCGGCCAGTTCCATCTGCCCGGTTTCGGCATGCAGCTGGCCGACCAGGCTCAGGAACGCGGCCAGCGCATTGCGGGCGCGGGCGGCCAGTGTGTTTTCCTGCGTCGACAGCATCGCCGCTTCCCATAGCGACAACGCATTGGCGCGTGCCAGGCGACGCACTTCATCCAGCGTGCGATCGCCGATGCCACGCGTCGGCGTATTGACTGCGCGCTCGAACGCGGCATCGTCGCTGCGGTTGGTGAGCAGGCGCAGATACGCCAACGCGTCCTTGATTTCGGCACGCTCAAAGAAGCGCATGCCGCCATACACGCGATACGGCAGCTGTTCGGAAATCAGCGCTTCTTCCAGCGCGCGCGACTGCGCGTTGCTGCGATACAGCACCGCCACTTCGCCGTAACTGCCGCCGTCGCGCACCCACTGCCGCGCGCGCTCGACCACATAGCGCGCCTCGTCGACCTCGTTGTAGGCCGCATACAGATCGATCGGATCGCCGTCGCCGGAATCGGTCCACAGCTGCTTGCCGATCCGGTCCGGGTTGTGCGCGATCACCGCATTGGCCGCGCCCAGGATATTGGCGCTGGAGCGGTAGTTCTGCTCCAGCCGCACGGTCTGCGCGCCGGGGAAATCCTTCAGGAAGCGCTGCACGTTCTCGACCTTGGCGCCGCGCCAGCCGTAGATGGCCTGGTCGTCGTCGCCGACCACGAACACGTGGCCGGTCTCGCCGGCCAGCACGCGCACGAAGGCATACTGGATGGCGTTGGTGTCCTGGAACTCGTCGACCAGGATCTCGCGGAAGCGCGCACGGTAATGCGCCAGCAAGGCCGGGGTATCGCGCAGCAGTTCGTGCGCGCGCAGCAGCAACTCGGCAAAGTCCAGCAGGCCGGAGCGGTCGCAACGTTCCTGGTAGGCGGCGTAGACCTGCCGGCGCACCTCGGTCCAGTCGTCGTTGGGCTCGGGCTGGATATGCTGCGGACGACGGCCTTCGTCCTTCTGCTCGTTGATCCACCAGCTCATCTGCTTGGGCGGATACTTGCCCTCATCCAGCTCCAGCGCCTGCACCACGCGCTTGACCAGCCGCAGCTGGTCGTCGCTGTCCATGACCTGGAAGCCTTCCGGCAGCCGCGCATCCTGCCAGTGCAGGCGCAACAACCGGTGCGCCAGCCCATGGAAGGTGCCGATCCACATCCCGCGGCTGCCGTTGCGCAGCTGCAGGTCGGTGCGGTGGCGCATTTCGCCGGCGGCCTTGTTGGTGAAGGTCACCGCGAAGATGCCGTGGTTGGGCACGCCCTGGACTTCATTGAGCCAGGCGATGCGATGGATCAGCACGCGCGTCTTGCCGGAGCCGGCGCCGGCCAGCACGAGGTAGTGCCCCGGCGGCGCGGAAACGGCCTCGCGCTGGGCGGGGTTTAAATGATCGAGCAAATGAGAGACATCCACCGCCGCATTTTACCGGTTGTGGCGTCGCTGCGGCTGAGATTGCGATGAAGCGGTTGGGAATGCGGGGCTTCGCTCGTACCCTCATCCGCCGCGACGCACCGCCTTCTCCCGGCGGGAGAAGGGAACACCGCCCCTCACCGCCCCGGCAATTCCAACAGGTCCCGCGCAATCGCCGTTGCCTGCTCACGCAACTCCGGCACTGCCAGGCTTTCCCAAAACGACCCGATCCGCAGGCTGCCGATCACCCGCAAGCGCGGATTGGCATGCCCATCGGCATCGATCAGACAGCCATCGGCATCGGTATCCACCCCGATCCCATGCGGACCGGCTACCGCAATGCCCTGCCCCAGCAGCTGCTGCAGCAGCGGGTTGCGCATTGCCTGCACGCGCATTTCCACGCCGGTGGCGTTGACCAGCGTCTGCACATCCAGCTGCAAGGCATGCCCTGCACTGGCGCCGGCACTGACCCGCACGCACGCGCCGGCCTGGAATGCCACATCCAGCCGCGCGCGATGCAGCTGCAATTGTCCGCGCGCGCGCATCGCCTGCAGTTGCGCATGCACCGGCGCGGCGATGCGGTGACGATGCACATCCCAATAGCGCACCACGTGGCGCAGGAAGCGGCGTTGGTCGGCAACCGACAGCGTTTGCCACAGGGCCTGACTCAACGGGCGCAAACGCTCCATCACGCTCTGCCAGGGCAGGCCCTGCGCCACCGCAACCCGCGCATGCTGCCGCAAGCTGCGCATCCGCGCACGCAGCGACAGCGCCAGCAACGGTTGCGGATCGAAGTCCGCCGCCACGCAGTGCGCCTGCGGCAACGGCAGCAGCCCATGCCGCGACACCACGTGCACCGCCCCGCGATGCGCCTGCGCGGCCAGCGTCACCACCGTGTCGGCCATGCTCAGTCCCGAGCCGACGATGCACACCGCCGCGTCCTGCGGCAACGCGGCGATTGCGTCGGTATCCCAGGCTTCCACCCGCTGCGCTGCCGACAGGCCGGTGGCCCCGCGCAGCGGCAACGGCCGCAACGCATTGCCTACCGCCAGCACCACGCTGTTGGCCTGCACGGTCTGTCCATCGTCGAGCTGCAACAGCGCGCCATCGGCATCGGTTTGCAACCTCTGCACGCGGGCGCTGTGAACGGTGAGCGTCGCCGGCCCCTGCACCCGCGCGGCCTGCAGACGATCGCGCAAGTAGGGCGCGTAGTGCCTGCGCCCGACGAAGTGCTGCGGCAGCTGCGCGTCCTCCAGCTCCGGGCAGCAGGCGTGCGCACGCAGGTAATCGACGAAATCCTGCGGCGCCTCCACCAACGCACTCATCCGCGCGGCGGGCACATTGAGCAGATGTTCCGGCCGCACGGTGGAGTACGCCACGCCCTCGCCCAGCACCGCGTGCGGCTCGATGAGCACGATCTGCACCGGCGCCACGGCCTGACGCAACAGCTGCAGCGCCACCAGCACACCGGATGCGCCACCGCCAACGATGGCGATCACTGCATCGCCGGGATCACGCAGTTCATTCATCCGGCGATTGTAGGCGATGCGTCGCGCCGCACCGATGACAGCGGCCATGCCCGCCGCGATGGCCGGGATAGCCACGCAGACGTGCCGGTCGCCTGACGCGTCCGTTCGAACGCGGGCACGCGCGCACCCAACGGGAGCTTGCCGGCGCAGGCCGCCTAATCACCACGACACCTGCCGCCGCAGGCATCACCCCATGCCTTATGGGCACTGCATCCGCACGGACCGGGTACACACGCAACCTCTACATCAACGCATCGGCCAGGCGCGCAATGCCTTCGCGGCTGCGGCGCCAGGCCGGGCGCGTGCGCCACTGCTCCAGCTCCAGCTGGCGTGCATTGGCCAGATAATCCTGCTCGATCGCACGCAGCCGCTGCACCACGCCCTGGTCGTAGCAGAGCATGCCGATCTCGGCGTTGAGCGCGAACGAGCGGATATCCAGGTTGATCGAGCCGACCAGCGCGATGTCCTCATCCATGCTCAAGTGCTTGGCATGCAGGAAGTGCGGGCGATACAGCGCGATCTTGACCCCGCAGCGCAGCAGCTCTTCGAAATACGCCTCCTGCGCCCAGGCCGCCAGGATCTGGTTGTTGCTCTCCGACAGGATCAGCTGCACATCCACGCCCGACACCGCGGCAATGCGCAACGCGCTGAGCAAGGCTTCGTCGGGAACGAAATACGGCGTCACCAGAACCACCTTGCGCCGCGCCAGATGGATCACCGCGTTGATCGCATCGCGCGCGTTTTCGAACGGATACGCCGGCCCGCTGGGCAGCAACTGCGTGGCGATGTTGGCCTCGCACACCGACGCATCCGGCCATACGTCCAGACGCTGTCCGGTTTCGGTGAACCAGTCGCTGGCGAACACCGCTTCCAGATGATTGACCACCGGCCCGCGCACGCGCGCCACCAGCTCGCGATTGGGCACCCCGTCGATGAAGCCGGCCTCGGCCAGATTCTGCGAGCCGACAAAGCCCACCTGATTGTCGATCACCGCAATCTTGCGATGGTTGCGCAGATCCATGCGCCCGCTGCGGCGCCAGCGCAGGCCGCCGGGCAACACCGCCAGCACGTCCACCCCACCGGCCTGCAGCCGTTTGCGATAGTGGCGCAGACCGCGCTTGGCGCCTACCGCATCCAGCAGCACGCGGCAGCGCACGCCACGCGCACCGGCGCGCAGCAGTGCGGCAACCACCGCATCGCCCACCGCGTCGTCGAACATCAGGTAATACAGCAGATGCACGCGTTTTTGCGCCGTGTCGATCGCGGCGATCAAGGCCTGCAGCGACTGCGTGTAGTCGTCCAGCAGTTCCACCGCATTGCCCAGCGTGGGCATGAAATCGCCCTGGCGTTCGATCAGCGGCACCACCTCGGCGCTGCTGGTGTCCGCCTGCGGGGTCCAGCGCAAGGCGTGCAGGGGCAGTTGCTGCTCGCGAATCACCTGTGAGGCGGTGGCCTGGCGCTGCACCCGCACCCGCGACAACCATGGGTGGCCGAACAGCAGATACAGCGGCAGGCCGACCACCGGCACGAAGCCGATCAGCAGCAACCAGCTGCGCGCCGCACCCGGCGTGGTGCGGGCCGGAATCCACAACAGCGCGGCCAGGCGAATCACCCAGTCCAGCGCCAGCAGCCAGGTCCCTTGCAACCAGTCAGGCAGCATCAGCGATCCGTTCTCAAGAAGGCTCCGATTCTGACGGCCCGGTGCGTGAACGCAATGGGTCCGGCATGCCCGGCACCGCTGCACCGAGTGCTGGCGTTTACCGACATCGCCGGCTCCTGGTGTGGCGCATTGCTGCCAACCGGCACCAGGGTGGACGCCCTGGATGGCGTAGCGGTCCTGTCCCGGAGATGGTCGGTGCGGTGCGCGGCATCGGCCCACAAACTGGCCAGTACTTCGACGACATCAAGCGCTACCTCGATGCATTGGCGCTTTCCGACGCCGACAAGCGCCAAGTGTTCGAAGGCAATGCGCAGCGGGCGTATCCGCGCCTGGATACGCAATTGCGCGCGCGGCTGCAGCTGTGCTTCCTTCTCCCATCGGGTGAAGGTGCCCCGCAGGGGCGGATGAGGGGCGCCTCGGAGAACGGTCACCGCCTGCGATGTAAAACGCGTCGTCACGCGCCTTCAGAAGTGAAACGCCGGCTGCTTCGCCTCGAACTGCAAGCCACTGACGGTGCGTGCAATCGGAAAAACGAGGTCTCGCTCCCTTCTCCCATCGGGTGAAGGTGCCCCGCAGGGGCGGCTGAGGGTACGTGCGAAGCCTCTGGTGCTCCAACCACCGCGAGTGGCTTCGCCCCGTGTCCTCACCCCAACCCCTCTCCCGGAGGGAGAGGGGAGTGCACGCCGACCATTGTCGCAATCAAACCCCGCAACGCTCCCCAAACGCAAACACCCGCCTTTCGGCGGGTGTTTGCTGGAATGCAGATCGGGTAATCGGTGGATTACTTGATCTTGCCTTCCTTGTACATCACGTGCTTACGCACGACCGGGTCGTATTTCATCATTTCCATCTTCCCCGGAGTGTTTTTCTTGTTCTTGTCCGTGGTGTAGAAGTGGCCGGTAGCGGCCGAGGAAATCATACGAATCTTGTCACGCTTGCCTTTTGCCATGACTGCTTACTCCTCAGACCTTTTCGCCGCGCGCACGCAGCTCTTTCAGAACGGCATCAATCCCGTTCTTGTCGATGGTGCGCAATGCATGCGCGGAGACACGGAGCTTCACCCAACGGTTCTCGCTGGCGACCCAGAAGCGACGCTCGTGCAGGTTGGGCAGGAAGCGACGACGGGTTCTGTTGTTTGCGTGGGAGACGTTGTTACCCGTCTGCACACGCTTGCCGGACACTTGGCATACGCGGGACATTACGCACCTCGATAAATGAATTGCCACCCATAGCCTGGGGAGCGGCGGCCCCGACAGCGTCAAGCTGCCACGCAACGTTGGGAATCAAGAACTTACGCTGGGAACAAGCCGGCAACCCCATCGCGCTGGGTGCCGCCATCCAGAGCGATCCGGGCACAGCGAGCCGCGCATTATGCACGGCTTTCCTATGTGCCGCAAGCACTTAGCCCGCACGGGCAGGCCCCGCCCGCTCGCGGTGCAGCCAGCGATACAGCACCGGCAGCACCAGCAGGGTCAGCAAGGTGGACGAGACGATGCCGCCGATCACCACCGTGGCCAGCGGGCGCTGCACCTCGGCCCCGGCGCCGACATTGAAGGCCATCGGCACAAAGCCCAGTGCGGCCACCAACGCGGTCATCAGCACCGGGCGCAGCCGGCTCAGCGCGCCTTCGCGTAAGGCCTGCTCCAGCGACATGCCCTCGGCCCGCAGGCTGCGCACGAAGGCGATCATCACCAGGCCGTTGAGCACCGCCACCCCCGACAGCGCGATAAAGCCGACACCCGCGGAGATCGACAACGCCAGGCCGCGCAGCGCCAGCGCCACCACGCCGCCGGTCAGCGCCAGCGGCACGCCGCTGAACACCACCAGCGCATCGCGCAGCGAACCGAACGACCAGTACAGCAGCGCGAAGATCAGCAACAAGGTGCCCGGCACCACCCAGGCAAGGCGCTGGCCGGCGGAGATCAGTTGCTCGAAGGTGCCGCCGTAGCCGATCCAGTAGCCGGTGGGCAGCACGACCTCGGCCTGCACGCGCTGCTGCACCTCGGCCACGAATCCGCCCAGGTCGCGGTCGCGCACATTGGCGGTGATCACGATGCGGCGCTTGCCGTCTTCGCGATTGATCTGGTTGGGCCCGAGTACGGTTGCGATCCTTGCAACCTCGCGCAGCGGCACCGTGATCGGTTCGCCACTCCGCCAACCAGCCGCGCGGCTGGACTCGTCGACATCGGCGCGCTCGCCATCGCCACGCAGCGGTATCGGCAGATCGGCCAACGCCGTCGGGTCCTGACGCAGGCCTTCGGGCAGGCGCACCACAATGTCGAACCGGCGGTCGCCTTCGAACAACTGCCCGGACGCCTGCCCACCCACCGCCGCCGACACCGTGTCCTGCACCACGCCGGGATTGAGCCCGTACCCGGCCAGTGCGGCACGATCGGGCACCACCGCCAGCATCGGCAGGCCGGTGGCCTGCTCCAGGCTCACGTCGGCCGCGCCCGGCACCGTGCTGGCGACTTGCTGCACGCGTTGCCCCAGCGTGACCAGGGTGTCCAGGTCATCGCCGTAGACCTTGATCGCCACATCCGCGCGCACGCCGGAAATCAGCTCGTTCATGCGCATCTGGATCGGCTGGGTGAACTCGTAGTTGTTGCCGGGCAGCTGCTTCACCGCCTGCTCGATCTCGGCTACCAACTGCGCCTTGGGTTTGCGCGGGTCCGGCCACCGCGCGCGCGGATGCATGATCAAGAACGTATCGGCCACCGACGGCGGCATCGGATCGGTCGCCACTTCGGCAGTGCCGAGCTTGCCGAACACATGCGCCACCTCCGGAAACTGCTTGATGCGTTTTTCCAGCGTGGATTGCATGGTGATGGCCTGTTCCAGGCTGGTGCCGGGAATGCGCAAGGCGTGCAGCGCGATATCGCCCTCGTCCAGGTTCGGGATGAATTCGCTGCCCAGGCGCGTGGCCAACACCGCGCACAGCGCCACCGCCGCCACCGCGCCGAGACCGACCCAACGGCCGTGACGCAGCGCGCGCTCCAGCAAGGGCGCATACACGCCGCGCGCCCAGCGCATCGCGCGGTTCTCGTGCTCAGCCACCTTGCCGCCGAGCAACAAGGCGACCGCTGCGGGGACAAAAGTGAGCGACAGCAGCATCGCGCCGGTCAGCGCCAGCACCACGGTGATCGCCATCGGATGGAACATCTTGCCTTCGATACCGGTGAGTGCGAACACCGGCAGATACACCGCCGTGATGATGCCCAGTCCGAACAGGCTGGGCCGGATCACCTCTGCGGTGGCTTCGGCGGTCAGTTCGAAACGCTCGTCGCGCTCGAGCACCCGCCCCAGCCGCAATTGCGCCTGCCCGAAGCGGCGCAGGCAGTTCTCCACGATGATCACCGCGCCATCGACGATCAGGCCGAAATCCAGCGCACCCAGACTCATCAGGTTGCCGGACACGCCACCGCGCAGCATGCCGGTGAGGGTGAACAACATCGCCAGCGGGATCACCGCCGCGGTGATCAGGGCCGCGCGCACATTGCCCAGCAGCAGGAACAGCACCACGATCACCAGCAACGCGCCTTCGATCAGGTTCTTGGCGACGGTAGCGATGGTGCGGTCCACCAGCGCGGTGCGATCGTAGACCGGCACCGCCTGCACGCCGGCCGGCAAGCTGGCATTGGCCACTTCCAGCCGCTGCGCTGCGGCCTGCGCCACGGTGCGGCTATTGGCGCCGACCAGCATGAACACCGTGCCGAGCACCACTTCGGTGCCGTCCTGGGTGGCCGCCCCGGTGCGCAACGCGCGCCCCTCGCCGACCTGCGCCACATCGCGCACCCGGATCGGCACGCCTTGCCGCCGATCCAGCACGATCGCCCCGATCTGCACGATGTCGTCCACCTGCCCCGGCACCCGCACCAGGAACTGCTGGCCGTTGCGTTCGATATAGCCGGCGCCGATGTTGCGATTGTTCGCCTCCACCGCGCGCGCGACATCGTCCAGCGTGAAACCCAGTGCGACCAGGCGTGCCGGGTCCGGGGTGATGTGGATCTGCCGCGCGTAGCCGCCGATGGTATTGACCTCGGTGACGCCGGGCACAGTGCGCAACTGCGGGCGCACCACCCAATCCTGCAGGGTGCGCAGATCGGTGGCCGTCCACGCACTGCCATCGGGCTTGCGCGCATTCGGTTTGGCTTCGACCGTGTACATGAAGATCTCGCCCAGGCCGGTCGCGATCGGCCCCAGCTGCGGCTCCAACTCGGCCGGCAGCTGCGACTTGACCTGCTGCAGCCGCTCGGCCACCTGCTGCCGCGCAAAATACAGGTCCGTGCCATCGGCAAAGACCGCCGTCACCTGCGACAAGCCGTAGCGCGACAACGAGCGTGTGGATTCCAGCCCCGGCAAGCCCGCCAACACCGTCTCCAGCGGAAACGTCACCCGCTGCTCCGACTCCAACGGCGAGTACCCCGGCGCGGCCGTGTTGACCTGCACCTGCACATTGGTGATGTCCGGGGTGGCATCGATCGGCAGGCGCGAAAAACTCCACGCCCCGATCGCAATCAACACCGCCGTCAACGCCAGCATCAACCACCGCTGCGCGATCGCAAACCGAATGATGTTAGTAAGCATGACGCACACCTCCGCGCACACTCGGCGCAACGGCGTGCGCAGCCACACCGATCAGTGCGTGCGTACGCACGCACGACGCCTGCGCAATCGCAGCGGGCTGCCGTCGGCCGGCGGCACTGCAGCCGGGGTCCCGACCTCCGCCAACATCGCGATCGCCCCCGGCGCATCCGGTCTTCGCCGCGCAGATTCTCACCCGGTTGCGTGTGTGATCGCCTGCGACGTGAGCGCGTGGATGACGTAAAAAAGGTTTCACCGAAGAATGGACGAGCTGTTCGCAAGCACGCGCTTGCGGTCGAGGCAGACGCAATCCGGAAGCGCAGCGATCAATGATCATGCGACGCCCCCGACTTCTCGATGTCCGCCTTCACCAGATAGCTCTGCTCCACCACCACCGTATCCCCGGCCGTCAAACCCGACACCACCTGCACCTGCCGTGCATCGCGCGCGCCCAACTTCACCGGCCGCACCTCGTACACATCCCCCACCCGCACGAACACCACCTCCCAGTCGCGAAACTGCTGCAAGGCCCCCACCGGCACCACCATTGCCGCCGGCTGCTGCGCCACCGTCACCTGCGCCTTCACCGCCGAACCCGGCCGCCACAGACCGTCGTCGTTGCGCAACACCGCGCGCGCCACCGTGCTCTGACTCGCGGTGGCCGTGCCCGGCAACACGCGCTCCAACGTGGTCTGCGTCACCACGCCATCGCTGATGCGGGTCACCGTCACCGGTGCGCCAGCGGTGATGTGGCCGGCATCGGCGCCGAAGATATGCAGATCCACCCACAAGCGCGACAGGTCGGCAATCTCGAACAACGCCTGGCCTTCGCTGGCGTTGCTGCCCAGGCTGGCGTTGCGGGCGAGCACGGTGCCGCTGATCGGTGCGCTGACCGAATACGTGGTCAGGCTCAGATTGCTCTCCACCGTGGCCAGCACCTGGCCGGCACGCACCTGGTCGCCGACGTTGACGCGCAGGCTGCGCACCGGCCCGGGAAAGCGCGCGGCGGCCTGCGCCTGCGCACCTTCTGCCGGCGTCAGCAGGCCTTGCACCTCGTGCTGGTCGGCGATGCTGCCGGCACCGACCGGCGCGACCCGGATGCCGGCGTCCTGCGCGATTTTGGCCGCGATGGTGGTGCGCCCTTCATAGCTGGGATAGGCCCAGCGATGCGACTTGCCCTGCACGGTGGCGCGCACCTCCACATCGAACGAATGCGGCTCGCCGACCGTGCTGTCGGCCAACAGGCTGCCATCGTCGCGCGCGCGCAACCGATGCACTTCGTTGATGCCACCGAGCCGGGTCAGGCGCACTTCGACACTGCCGGCGCCGGGCGACAAAGGCTTGCCGTCGTGGTACAGCCAGGCGCGATAGGTCGGCGGCGTGCCGTCTTCGGCAATCGCCAGCTCCACGCTGTCGCCGTCCTGGCGCAGCAGGCGCCCGCCGTGCGCGCCTTTTTCGGCTTCCTCGCCATGGGCGTCGGCACCGCCCTCGGCGCCGGGCGTTGCGTGGTCCTGCGATTGTTCGCCGTTGCGGCCGCAGCCGCCCAGCAGCAGCGCCAGCAACAGCGGCGCGATCAGAAAACGTGTCATCGAAGAAAATCCTGGCTGGCGCCGACGCTGTGCGTCGGGCGAACGAACGAAGAAGATGTGCGCCGGATGCCTTGGGTGCGTGTTAGGCGCGAGCAGCGCTTGGCGCCTGCTGGATGCCGACGCGCTTGCCGGCGTCGATACCGATGCCGGCACAACAGATCCAGGCGGACGCAGGCAGGCAGGGCGAAAACGCGCAGCGGAGGTAGCGCTCATGGCCCCACCTGCGTAGCGCTGTCGGCCACGAACGGCTGCCCGGTCAGGCGCTGGATCTCGATCAATGCGGTCTGCGCTTCCAACGCGGCAGCCAATTGCTGCTGGCGTGCATCGCTGCGCTGTGCCTGCAGCTGCGCCCAGTCCAGATAACTGGTGGCGCCGGCGCGGTACGCGCGCTCGGCGGCGGCATCGGCGCGCGCAAGTGCGGGCAACACATCGCTGCGCATGCGCGCCACTTCCAGCTGCGCGGCGCGGTAGCGGCCATGCGCGTCGGCCAGCGTGGTGTAGAGCGTCAGTGCCTGCGATTGGCGTTCGATCTCCAGTAACGACAGCTCAGCTTCGGCGGCGCGGATCTCCGGTTGCGCACGCGCGGCGCTGCCCAACGCCAGCGAGACGCTGCCCAGCAGTGCGGTGGCGTCGTTGGCTTCGAGCCGGCGCACGCCCACCTGCCAGTCCAGGTCCGGGCGTGCCTGGCTGCGTGCCAGCCGCACCCGTGCCTCGCGCACGCGCTGCTCACCAGTCAAGCGCGCCAGTTCGGGGGTGGCATCGAGCAGCTGCGCCAGCACCTCGAACTCGGGAATCGCCGGCAGCTGCAATGGGTCGCCGGTGACATCGCCAAAGTCCGGCGTGCGCTGGCCCCACAGCACCGCCAGCTGGCGGCGTGCGGCCAGCAGCTCCTGCTGGGCGCGATCGCGCTCTAGTTCCGCGCGCGCCTGCAGGGCCTGGGCGGTCAGCAGCACCGATTCGGGCGATGCGCCGGCCTGTAGCCGCTGGCGCGCGGCACTGACGGTGCGTTGGCGCTGGGCCAGGGTTTCCAGCGCGGCCGCATGCCGTTGCGCGGCCATGCCGATGGACAGATAGCGCAGGGCGACTTCGGCCAGCACGTCCAGGCGCGCCAGCGCCCGCTGCGGTGCAAGTGCGTCGATGCGTGCCTGGGCCAGGGTGCGGCGCGCGTCCAGCTTGCCGCCACGTTCCAGCACGCCAGCCAGGGTGACGGTGAGTTCGGCCTGGTCCAGCGCGCGGGTCGGGCCGCTGCCGAACACGTTTTCCAGTTCGGCGCCGATGCGCAACGGCGGACGCAACGCGTCGCGCTCGGCGTCGGCGGTGAGGACCGCGCGCTGACCATCGGCCAGACGCAGGTCGGGGTGCTGCCGGGCGACGCGCGCGATGGCGTCGTCCAGGGTCAGCACGGGCTTGGGCGGTACGTCCTGCGCCATGGCGCACGGCACGACCGCGAAGACGGCAAGTGCCGTCAGTCGCAACCACATGAGGGTGTCTCCGGAATCGGGATCGATGGACAGGCCGGCAGCTGCCGGCGATGCATCAGGCCGCGATCGGGGGACGCAATCCGGTCTCGCTCAGATGCGAGCGGTAGTACGCAAGCACGGCCACGGGCTGGGCCTGCGTGTGCGTGGACAGCGGCAGCCAGGCCAGCGCCGGCAAGACGGCCGGATTCTGGCCGTGGCAGTAGCCGCTATGCATCAGGGCGTGCATCAGGCCGGCCCCATCGCGCTCGCCGGCATCGCCTTCGTCGGCGCCGTCATGACCGTGCGGCGCGGTGTCTTCCAGGTGCATCTGGTCGTGCGCCAGCGCATGCACATCGCCCAGCGCGCAGGCCACCGGTGCGACCAACACGCCCATGGCCAGCACCGCCAGCGCCATCAGGCGCAGCAAGGGGTGCAACAGGCGGGCGCGACGCAGCAGCATGGGCGCAGCGTATCGGGGCCGGGGGAGTTACACAATCGCATGCACGGCCTGGCACGCAGCGTCGTAGGAGCGGACCTGGCCGCGACGCCGTCCGGTCAAATCGATGGCATCACACCAGGATGCCGGTTGCGCGCGCACAGCGCGCGTAACGTCGGTCGCCAGCGATCACCTGATGATTCAAGCCAGGACGGCGCCAGGGTCGGGACGGCGTCGCGGCCGGGTCCGCTCCTACGTGGAGCGGACCGTTTGGCCAGCGCCATCAGACGCAACAGGCGGGCGAGACGCAGCAACATCGGCGCATGCGTATCCGGGGGCCGGGCAGTTACACAATCGCATGCACGGCCTGGCACGCAGCGTCGTAGGAGCGGACCTGGCCGCGACGCCGTCCTGGTCAGCTCGATGGCACTCCGCCTACAGCTGGTTGTTCGCAGACAGCGCCCGGGAGGGCGAGAAGCTGCCGACGATTACCTGGAACTGGGATCGAGGCCATGACGGCGCCAGGGTCGGCACGGCGTCGCGGCCGGGTCCGCTCCTACGTGGAGCGGACCGTTGGCCTGGGTCAGGGCGCGGCGGCGCTGGGCTTGGACGTTGCCGGGCGCGCCTTGCTCGCGGCGATAAACGCGCGCACCTGCTGCTCCAGCACCGGCAAGGTCACCGAGCCCTGCTTCAGCACCGCGTCGTGGAAGGCCTTGATGTCGAAGCGGTCGCCCAGCTCCTGTTCGGCCTCGGCACGCAGCTTGACGATGCTGATCTCGCCCAGCTTGTAGCTCAGCGCCTGGCCGGGCCAGGAGATGTAGCGGTCCACCTCGGTGGTGACCTCGTGCTCGCTCAGCGCGGTGCGCTCGCGCAGGTAAGCCAGCGCCTGCTCGCGGCTCCAGCCGTCGTGGTGCACGCCGGTGTCGATCACCAGCCGGCAGGCGCGCCACATTTCGTAGGTGAGCCGGCCGAATTCCTCGTACGGGGTCTCGTAGATGCCCATCTCCTGGCCGAGCTTCTCGGTGTACAGCGCCCAGCCTTCTCCATAGGCGGAGATATAGTTTTCGCGGCGAAACGCCGGCTGGTCGCCCTGCTCCAGCGCCAGCGAGCCCTGCAGCGAATGCCCGGGCGAGGACTCGTGCAGGGTCAGCGCCGGCAGGTTGTACAACGGCCGCGACGGCAGGTTGTAGGTGTTGACCCAGTAGGTGGTGGCGCCGCCGCGGCCGGCGGTCCAGAACGGGGCGATATCGTCCGGCACCGGCTTGATGGTGAAGCGCCCGCGCGGCAGCGTGCCGATGAACCTGCCGACCTGCCCGTCCACCCGCTTGGAGATCCACGCGGCGCGATCGAGCAGTTCCTGCGGGGTCTTGGCGTAGAACTGCGGGTCGGTGCGCAGGAAGGTCAGGAACTGCGCGAAGCTGCCCTTGAAGCCGACCTGCTGGATGATCGCGTCCATCTGCGCCTGGATGCGCGCCACCTCGTCCAGGCCGATCGTGTGGATCTGCTCCGGGGTCAGGTCCAGCGTGGTGTATTCGCGGATCTGCTGGCGATAGAACGCCTTGCCCTCGGGCAGCGCTTCGGCCGCCAGCGTGGTGCGCGCCTTGGGCATGTATTCGTCGCGGAAGAAACTCAGCAGCCTGGCGTACGCCGGCAGCACGGCCGTGCTGAGCGCGGCCTTGGCCTGTGCGCGCAACTGCGCCTGTTCGGCGGCGGACATCTGCGCCGGCAGCTGCTTGAACGGCGCGTAGAAGCTGGACCCGGTGGGATCTTTGACATCGGCCACGGTGGCGATGGAAACGTCGCGGCCATCCAGCACCGCGCGCGGCACGCTGAACCCGCGCGCCAGGCCGGCGCGCATGTTGGCGGTCTGCTGGTCGAAGTAGCGCGGCACATCGTTGAGGCGCGCGATGTAGGCGCGGTACTCGGCAGCGGTCTTCATCGGCCGCTGCGCCATGAAGCCGAGGTTGGACCAGAACGAGCTGTCCGAATTGAACGGCATCTCGTACAGGCGCAGGCGCACCTCGGCGGCGAGGTTTTCCACCTGCGGGCGGTAGATGGCGTAGTTGACCTGGTTGGCGGGCGAGAGCTGTGTCGGGTCGATGCCGTCGAGCTGCTTGAGCACGCCGTCCCATACCGCCAGGCGCGCCTGCTGCGCGGCCGGGCCGACATCGGGCAGATGGGTATTGTCGCCGGTGGTGTCGCTGTCTTCGTCGGCCTGGCCGGTCTCGGCCTGGCGCCAGCTCCATTCTTTTTCGTAGATGGCGCGGAAGCGCGCATCGGCGGGGCGCTCGGCGGTCAGCGTGGCAGGCGCTACTGGTGCCGGTGCGGCGGCCTGCGCCGAGGTGGCGGCAAGGCTTGCGCCCAGCAGGGCGAGCGAGAGTGCGGCGGCAAGAGGAGATGTCACGTGCGGGCGGCCTGCGTTCGGATCGAACGTTCGATCATGGCAGCCCGGGCGGCAGCTGCCATGGGCCGGAAGTCCCAGCGTGGGGATTGGGGATTGGGGATTGAGGATTGGGGAGTGAACGCGCGCGACCGGACAGGCCGGCCGCTTCAGCCTGCCTTGCGCACCACCACCAGATGCCGCTCCCCGTCCAGGCCGGGCACCTGCAGCGGATGCACCTCGCCCACCGTCCAGCCGGCGGGCAGTGCGGCGATCTCTTCGTGCGGGTAGATGCCCTTCATCGCCAGCAGGCTGCCGCCCGGGCGCAGCAGGTGGCCGCCGACCTCAATGATGCCGGCCAGCGTATCCAGCGCCCGCGCGGTGAGATGGTCGTAGGCGGCCGGCTCGTCCAGCGCCTCGGCGCGCGACTCGGCCACGCGTGCGTTGCCCAGCGCCAGCTGGCGTAGCGCCTCGCGCATGAAGCGGGCCTTCTTGCCGTTGCTTTCCACCAGGGTCACCTGCAGCTGCGGGCGGGTGATCGCCAGCGGGATGCCGGGCAGGCCGGGGCCGGTGCCCAGATCGGCCAGCGTGCCGCTGGCGATGTAGGGCTGCATGGCCAGCGAATCGAGCAGATGGCGGGTGACCATCTCGCGCGGGTCGCGCACGGCGGTGAGGTTGTAGGTCTTGTTCCAACGCACCAGCAGCGTCAGATAGCGCAACAACGGCGCGGCGAAGGCCGCATCCAGGGATTGGGCCTGCAGGCCGTCGGCCAGCGCAGCGGCTACATCGGGGGGAAGTGCGGCATCGTTCATGCCGCGATTATCGCAGCTGGCTGGCGTGCAGGTGCATGCATGCCGTGCATGCTGGCGATGGTGGCGTGGACCACATGGGTGCGTGGGCAGGATCATCCGCTGCTGTGGCACACCTTGTCTCGGTGACGCTGCGTGATCCTGATGGGGTGGTGCTGTTCCGTCAGCCGATTTTGCCGCACGCGGCGGCGCGGCGGGAACGTGCCTGAGACGCCGGTCGGGCCGGCCGCGGCAGGACCCCACGGCCGGCATATCCCGCATTCCGGTCCAGGACGCAGCGCACACCTGCGCTGCAGACAGGCGGTGAATCGATCGCCGCGCCTATTCGGTCGGCAACGGATAGAACGCCAGTGCCGCGCGGCAGTCCGGTGCGGCCCACCATTCGTGCAACTGCCATCGCGCGGCTTGGCCAAGCGCCGGGTCGCACCACTGCAACCGCAATGCGCCGTCGGGCGCCACTGCGTAGGCGAGCCGATGCAGGCCAAACGACAGGCCATGCCCGTACGCCTTGAGCAGCGCTTCCTTGGCACACCACAGGCGGAAAAACAGCGCCTGCTGCGCGTCCGGCTCCAGGCCGGCCAGCAGCGCGATTTCATCTGCATGGAAAAATCGCTGCGCGATCTCCAGCAAACGCGCGCGCGCGCGGATGCGTTCCAGGTCCACGCCCAGCCGCACGCCCTGCCCCAGGCCGACCAGCAGATAGCCGCCGCTGTGGCTCCAGCCAGTGTCCCGGTCGGGCAAGGCCGGTTGCAGCGAAGGCCGCCCGCGCTCGTCACGCAGCAGCGGCACCCGGGCCGGTTCCAGGGCCAGGGCCTGGCCCAACAGTTCACGCGCCTGTGGTTCGCCGCGCTCGCCAGGCCGGTGCGGACGCAGCCACAGTTGCACCGGACCGATCCGCCAGCTTGCGTGCGCTGTCACGCTCCGTGCACCAAGCACAACAGCCGCATGCGCGTGCGACCGCGCTCGACAGTCACTTCACGCCCATCTGCGTTGAATGGCGCCCATGCACTACTTCCGGTGCAATCGCATGAGGAGTTCGGCACCATGGGCATCATCATCTGGTTGATCGTCGGCGGCATCGTGGGGTGGCTGGCCAGCATCATCATGCGTCGCGATGCGCAGCAAGGCATCATCCTGAATATTGTGGTGGGCATCGTCGGCGCGCTGATCGCCGGGTTCCTGTTCGGTGGCGGGATCAATCAGGCCATCACGTTGTGGACCTTTGTGTGGTCATTGGTGGGCGCGGTGATCCTGCTGGCGATCGTCAATCTGTTTACGCGTGGACGCGTGCGCTAACGACGCGTACAACGCTGGACCATCCAACGCCCGGGCTCGCCCGGGCGTTGTCGTTTCAGCCATCGGCCGGAGCACGATCGGATGGATGGTGCACCCCGTCTTCCACCGGCACGGCGATATTCAACGCGTAGGGATTGACGCCTTCCAGGCAACCGACGTTGTAGCCGTACTGGTTGGGATTGGAACGCCGCCGATGATGCGTGTAGATACCGCACACGCCGCAGAAGTAATGCGCCGCCGCGTGCGTGTTGAACTGATACAGCCGCAGCACGTCTTCGCCCTGCAGCACGTGCAGGCCATCTAGCGTCACCGAGGCGACGATGGCGCCGCGGCGGCGGCACATCGAGCAATCGCAACGGCGTGGATCGAGCAGGCCGTGCGGCAGATCCAGATCGATCTGCACCGCGCCGCAGTGGCAACTCAGCCGATGCACCGGCCCCAGGGTGACATCACCGATCTTGTGCGTGCTACGCCGCAGGTGCCGCTCGCTCATGCGCCCGCCTCGGCCAGGCGTACCCAGGCCGGCGCATGGTCGCTCGGACGCTCCCAGGTGCGCGGTTCGCGATCGATGCCCGACTCCACCGCGCGTGCGCGCAAGGCCTCCGAGACCAGGGTCAGATCGATGCGCAGGCCCAGATTGCGGCGGAATCCGGCCTGGCGGTAATCCCACCAGCTGAACTGCTCGGCGGCGTCGTGATGCAGCCGGAACGCATCGTGCAGGCCCAGCGCCAGCAGTTGTTCCAGCGCGGCGCGCTCGGCGGTGGAGGTGAGGATGTGGTGCTCGTTCCACACCGCCGGATCGTGCACATCGCGCGCATCCGGGGCGATGTTGAAGTCGCCCAGCACCACCAGCTGCGGATACTTGTGCAGTTCCTGCGCCAGCCAGTCGTGCACCGCGGCCAGCCAGTGCAGCTTGTAGGCGTACTTGTCGGTGCCCACGTCCTGGCCGTTGACCACATACAGGTTGACGATGCGCACGCCATCGACGGTGGCGGCGATCACGCGCTGCTGCACGTCGTCGAAACCGGGGATGCCCATCTGCACGTCCAGCGCCGGCGAGCGCGACAGGATCGCCACGCCGTTGTAGGTCTTCTGCCCGCAGAACACGCTGCGATAGCCGGCAGCGGCCAGCGCCGCATCCGGAAACTTGTGGTCTTCCAGCTTGGTTTCCTGGATGCCGACCACGTCGGGCGCGAACGTGCCCAGCCACTGTTGCAGGTGCGGCAGGCGCACGTTGAGCGAGTTGACGTTCCAGGAGGCAATCTTCATGGCGTGGCGCGGACCGTGGTTCAAACCACCAATGGTACCGTGGCCCCGCCAGTCAGTCCGGCACGCCCATCCGGCCATGACGCCCGGGGCGTTCCATCATGGCCGCGGTCTGACCACCCGGTCCTGATTGCGCTACTGCTGCGTGGATCGCGTGGGTCGACGTTGGCGCACAAACGCTCTTCACACGGCACGACGTCGCGGTTGGCCACGGGGTGCCTCGATCGTGACGGCCAACATGCAAAACGCCGGCACGAGGCCGGCGTTTGCGTATCACTTGACCGCTGGTCCTCAGTGGCCGGATGCACCGGTGGCGCCCAGGCCGGTTTCGGCACGGATCTGCTGCGCCTTGAATGCGGCACGTTCGTTGGCGGCCTGCGGGCTGCGATCCAGGATCGAGAACAGCCAGATGCCGACAAAACCGATCGTCATCGAGAATAGCGCCGGCGAGGTGTACGGGAATGGCGCCGAGCCGGCTGCATTGCCCAGCGTGTCCACCCACACCGACGGCGACAGCACCGTCAGCACCAGCGAGGAGATCAGACCCAGGAAGCCGCCGACCACCGCACCACGGGTGGTGCAGTTCTTCCACAGCAGGGACAGGATCAGCACCGGGAAATTGGCCGAGGCCGCGATGGCGAATGCCAGCGACACCATGAAGGCCACGTTCTGCTTCTCGAACACGATGCCCAGCAGCACCGCGATCACGCCCAGCACCAGGGTGGTGGCACGCGAGACCTTCAGCTCCGAACCCGGCGCCGGATTGCCCTTCTTGATCACCGTGGCGTACAGGTCGTGCGACACCGCCGAGGCGCCGGACAGGGTCAGGCCTGCGACCACCGCCAGGATGGTGGCGAAGGCCACCGCCGAGATGAAGCCCATGAACACGTTGCCGCCCACTGCATTGCCGACCAGCACCGCCGCCATGTTGGCCGCGCCCTTGCCGCCATGGATGGTGCCGGTGGCGACATCGGCAAACTGCGGGTTGGTCAGCACCAGTGCGATCGCACCGAAGCCGATGATGAAGATCAGGATGTAGAAATAGCCGATCCAGGTGGTGGCCCACAGCACCGACTTGCGCGCCTGCTTGGCATTGGGAACGGTGAAAAAGCGCATCAGGATATGCGGCAGGCCCGCGGTGCCGAACATCAGCGCCATGCCGAACGAGATCGCCGAGATCGGGTCTTTCACGAAACCGCCCGGCCCCATGATCGACAGGCCAGCCTTGGCTGCGTCCTCGGGCGATGCACCGCCATTGGCCGCGATCGCGGTCTTCACCCGCACGCCCTCGGCAAACAGCGCCTCGAAGCTGAAGTTGAAGTGCCACATGATCGCCACCGCCATGAAGGTCACGCCGGTCAGCAGCAGCACCGCCTTGATGATCTGCACCCATGTCGTGGCGGTCATGCCGCCGAACAGCACATAGACCATCATCAGCACGCCGACCAGGGTCACCGCCACCCAGTAGTCCAGGCCGAACAACAGCTTGATCAAGGCGCCGGCACCGACCATCTGCGCGATCAGATAGAACAGCACCACCACCAGCGTGCCCGATGCGGCAAAGCTGCGGATGGCGGTCGGCGCGAAGCGGTAGCCGGCCACGTCGGCGAAGGTGTACTTGCCGAGGTTGCGCAGCCGCTCGGCCATCAGGAAGGTCAGGATCGGCCAGCCGACCAGAAAGCCGATCGCATAGATCAGGCCGTCGTAGCCATTGGCCATCACCGCTGCGGTGATGCCCAGAAACGAGGCGGCGGACATGTAATCGCCGGCGATCGCCAGGCCGTTCTGGAAGCCGGTGATGCCGCCGCCGGCGGTGTAGAAGTCCGACGCCGAGCGGGTCTTGCTGGCCGCCCACTTGGTGATCCACAAGGTGCCCAACACGAAGAAGGCGAACATGCCGATCGCCACCCAGTTGGTGGGCTGCTTGTCGACCTGGCCGAGGTCGCCACCGGCTGCCAGCGCGATGCCGGCCGGCATCAGGCCGGCCAGAATCAGGAGAAGGCGCGAATACTTGCTCATTTGCGGGCGTCCTCGAGGATCTGCGCGGTCAGCTGGTCGTAGGTGTTGTTGGCGCGACGCACGTAGATGGCGGTGATGGCGATGGTGAAGACCATCACCCCGATCGCGATCGGGATGCCGATTGAGGTCACGCCGTTGCCGATCGGTCTGGCCAGGAAGGCCTTGTCGAAGGCGATCAGGCCGATGTAGCCGTAATAGGCCAGCAACATCAGCACGGTGAGGGTCCAGCCCAGCGTATTGCGCTGGCGCTTGAGTGCGTGGTACTTCGGATTGGCATCGATCTTGGCGATCAATGCGTCATTCGAGACGGTCATTGTCTGTCTCCTGGTAGAGCGCGGGTAAAATGACGGTGGCCTCGCCCGTCCCACCGCAGTGGAACGAGCCGCCAGTGGCAAAAACTAGAAGCTGTACTTGGTGGTGAATTGCATGCGCGAGATGTCGCCGCTGTCGCCATTTTCGGCTTCGCGACGGCCGTACATCAGCTCCGCACCCACATCGACCTTGGGCAACGGCGAATAGAACACGTTGGCGCGGATGCTCTGCTGGGATTTGCTCGCAAGCGCGCCGGTATTGGCGATGTCGTGGTCGTAGTTCACGCGCGAATACATGATCGTGCTGCGCAGCTTGGCGTTGTAGTCGTGGCGCCAGGCCACCCAGCCGGCGATCGTGCTGACAGTCTGGATATTGCCGTCCATGTCGATCTCCACATCCGAGCCGTTGCCCAGGCCCAGGTAGCGCCCCAGGCCCTCGCCGTAGCTGAGCTGGTAACGCAGATCGTTGTTGGAATTGATGATCCAGCGGCCGCCGCCGGCAATCGCGCCGCCGAAGTCGGTGTCGTTGGTCAGCGCGCTACGCGTGCGGTACTGCCGCGCGATCGCCGACAGGCCGAACGTGCCCCAGGTGCCCTTCCAGTTGTAGCGCGCGGTCAGGTCCGGCATCGCGCCATGGTCGGAGGCCAGGATGGTGTTGCCGCCCTGGTAGGGCGTGGTCAGCGTCTCGGGGTTTTCCGCCGACACGCTGAAGGCGCCGCGGGTATAGCGGATCTGGGCCTGACGGCTGAACAGCGCGCCGTCGGTCGGCCCGACGATATCGGCCGCCTCGGGCAGGATGGTCGCATCGATGAAGTTGGACCAGGTCTGGCCGGCCAGCCAGTTGTTCCAGCTCATGTAGGCGTGTCGCAAGGTGCCGCCGTACAGATTGTTGACCTGGTTGGCCAGCGCGTTGCCGAAGAAATCCAGCTCGATGAAGCCGGTGATCTTGTCGCCGTTTTCGGTGACCGTGTCCACGCCCAGGTTGAAGCGCGAGAACTTGGCGTGGAAGTCGGTGTCGGTGCTCGAGGCCTGGCCACCGACCGGCGTCTGGGTCGGGATGTACAGGTAGCGCCCCACCGCGCCTTCGGGCAATGCGCCGTCGGAGGTGCGGGTGGTCATGAAGTCGGCCTTGATGAAACCACCGTAGCGGAACGTCGTCCCCGCCGCTGCATTGGGTGTGATGCTGGTCAGCTGGATCGGCCGCTTGCCGGCCGGCACCGCCGGCGCGGCAGGTGCCTGCGCCTGTGCGGCACGCACCTCGGTCACCTGGCTCTGCGTCTGCGTGATCTGGCCCTGCTGCTGTTGTTGCGCAGACACCAGCAGCTGGACCTGACGCTCGAGCTCGGCGATGCGCGCTTCCAGCGCCTTTTCCTTGGCGGTCTGCGCGAACGCCACGCCCGGCAGGAGACTGGCCACAAACAAGGCAGCCGCCAGCGGATGGCGCACTAACGGTACAGTACGGTGTGTCATGGACCCCTCTCCCCGATATGGCCTCGCGCTTGATGGCGATGCTGTGCGGAGCGTGAGGCAGTCCGCGCTTTGCAGCCTATTCGCCTTTGGTCGTAGCTGCAGCGCAGCATTCCACAAGGTGACCGATCGTCGCACCAGGGCCGGCAACGGATTGCGGATCACGCGCTGCGGCAGGTAAGACCAAGGTCTAAGGCCCGGTTGAACGCCGGGACAGAATGGATACGGCACACTGATTGTCTACCGAGGGCAGCCGCAACGTCCTCTTCCGACAAGTTCATCGCAAGTGAGGGTGCCATGGCTGAGGTTTATCCCGTCGATCCCGCGTTCGCCGCCAATGCGCGCATTACGCGCGAGCAGTACGCAACGCTGTATCGCGAATCGATCGAACACCCCGAGCAATTCTGGGGCAAGGCCGCACAGCGGCTGGAATGGTTCAAGCAACCCACCCAGGTGAAGGACGTCAGCTACGCGCTGGAGGATTTCCATATCCGCTGGTTCGGCGATGGCGAGCTCAATGCCAGCGTCAACTGCCTGGACCGCCAGCTGGCCACGCGCGGCGACAAGACCGCGCTGTTGTTCGAGCCCGACAGCCCGGATGCGCAGTCCTATCCGGTCACCTATCGCGAGCTGTACGAGCGCGTCTGCAAGCTCGGCAATGCGCTGCGTAACCTGGGCGTCAAGAAGGGCGACCGGGTCACCATCTACCTGCCGATGATCGTCGATGCCGCCGTGGCCATGCTCGCCTGCGCGCGCATCGGTGCGGTGCACTCGGTGGTGTTCGGCGGGTTTGCCGCCAATTCGATCGCCGACCGTGTGATCGATTGCCAGAGCAAGCTGATCATCACCGCCGACGAAGGCCTGCGCGGCGGCAAGAAGATTCCGCTCAAGGCCAATGTCGATGCGGCGCTGAAACTGCCCGGCACCAACACCGTGGAAACGGTACTCGTTGTGCGTCACACCGGTGGTGCGGTCGAGATGCAGGCACCGCGTGATCGCTGGTTCCACGATGTGGTCGACGGCCAGCCGGCCGAGTGCGAGCCCGAGCGCATGAACGCGGAAGATCCGTTGTTCATCCTCTAC
Organism: Xanthomonas arboricola; assembly: GCF_002940665.1. Lineage (GTDB taxonomy): Bacteria > Pseudomonadota > Gammaproteobacteria > Xanthomonadales > Xanthomonadaceae > Xanthomonas > Xanthomonas arboricola_B. The sequence goes on along the minus strand of NZ_MIGY01000002.1, from coordinate 1,077,841 downwards.
ACCTCCGGCTCCACCGGCAAGCCCAAGGGCGTGCTGCACACCACCGCCGGCTACCTGCTGTTTGCCAGCTACACGCACGAAGTGGTGTTCGACCTGCGCGAGGACGACATCTATTGGTGCACCGCCGATGTAGGCTGGGTCACCGGCCACAGCTACATCGTCTACGGCCCGCTCGCCAACGGCGCCACCGCAGTGATGTTCGAAGGCGTGCCCAATTACCCGACCGTGTCGCGTTTCTGGGAAGTGATCGACAAGCACAAGGTCAGCATCTTCTACACCGCGCCTACCGCGATCCGCGCACTGATGCGCGACGGCGAGGAGCCGGTCAAGAAGACCTCGCGCAAGAGCCTGCGCCTGCTCGGCAGTGTCGGCGAGCCGATCAATCCGGAAGCCTGGCGCTGGTACTACGAGGTGGTCGGCGACAGTCGCTGCCCGATCGTGGACACCTGGTGGCAGACCGAAACCGGCGGCATCCTGATCTCGCCGCTGGCCGGCGCGGTCGATCTCAAGCCGGGTTCGGCCACCCTGCCGTTCTTCGGCGTGCAGCCGGCGCTGGTGGATGCCGAAGGCAAGATCCTGGAAGGCGCCACCGAAGGCAACCTGGTGCTGCTGGATTCGTGGCCAGGCCAGATGCGCTCGGTCTATGGCGACCATCAGCGCTTCATCGACACCTACTTCCGCACCTATCCGGGCAGCTACTTCACCGGCGACGGCTGCCGCCGCGATGCCGATGGCTATTACTGGATCACCGGCCGCGTGGACGATGTGATCAACGTCTCCGGCCACCGCATCGGCACCGCCGAGGTGGAAAGCGCGCTGGTCTCGCACCCGAAGGTCGCCGAAGCGGCCGTGGTCGGCTTCCCGCACGACGTCAAGGGCCAGGGCATCTATGCCTATGTCACCCTGATCGCCGGCGAAACCCCGAGCGAGGAACTGCACAAGGAACTGTTGACCTGGGTGCGCAAGGAAATCGGTCCGATCGCCTCGCCGGATCATTTGCAATGGGCACCGGGCCTGCCCAAGACCCGCTCGGGCAAGATCATGCGCCGCATCCTGCGCAAGATCGCGGAAAACGCACCCGACCAACTCGGCGACACCTCGACCCTGGCCGACCCGTCGGTGGTGGATTCGTTGGTGAGCGAACGGTTGGCGCGCTGACGCGCGTCGGGAATGGGGAATCGGGAGTGGGGAATGGTTAGAGCCGTTCCCTGAGGAGCGGGGAGTAAATGTTCGGATTGGGGACTCATAAAAGCGGTCCCCGGCCCACTCCTCTCCACTGCAGATCTTGATTTTCAACCCCGTCACACTGACGTCGCCGTTACCTCGCCGTCGCCGTCTTGCTGTTGCTTGCCTTGCTGCCTTCGCTGTTGCCTTTGCGATTCCCGATTCCCCACTCCCAATTCCCGATTCCCGGCCCCTCAATGACCACCCTGCTGATCGCCGATGACCATCCCCTGTTCCGTGAGGCCTTGCGCGGGGCAGTGCAGCGTGTGATGCCGGGGGTGCAGTTGTTCGAGGCCGACACGGTGGATGCGCTGTACACCCTGGCCGATGCGCAACCGGACGCCGATCTGTTGTTGATGGATCTCAATATGCCGGGCGCGCAGGGATTCAGCGCGCTGGTGCACATGCGCTCGCTGCACCCGCAGCTGCCGGTTGTGGTGGTGTCGGCGCGCGAAGAACCGACGGTGATGCGGCGTGCGATCGACCATGGCGCGTTCGGGTTCATCCCCAAATCCGCCGATTCGGACACCATCGGCCGGGCCCTGGCCACGGTGCTCGATGGCGAGCGCTGGATCCCGGCCGAAGCGCAGAACCTGCCGCCGACCGACAGCGAGGAACGCGAAGTGGGCCAGCGCCTGCGCGATCTCACTCCGCAACAGTTCCGCGTACTGCAGATGCTCGGCGCCGGACGCCTCAACAAGCAGATCGCCTACGATCTGGGCGTGTCCGAGGCCACCATCAAGGCGCACGTCACCGCGATCCTGCGCAAGCTGGGCGTCACCAACCGCACCCAGGCGGTGCTGATGGCCGGCAAGCTCGCTATCGATGCCGACGGCATCGTGCTGCCGCCGCCCGAAGAAGACTGAGCGGATTCGTCAGCCGGCCTGCAGTGCGTAGACCGATCGCCGCAGCGACGCGTCGCGTGAGGTCATCTGCGCAGACGGCAATCAGCGCAACGGCTGGCCCGTGCAGACCTTGGACGCGCTTTGTGGGGATGGCACGTGCCACACCGCGTCTTCGTTGTCGTCCTCGCCTTCGTAGATCGCATAGCGCCCATCGTCCTGACGATGCATGGTCGGGCTGAAGGTGACGAAATCGGTACGGCCGTCGGGGCCAATGAAATGCATATCGCCTCCACAGACGATATTGGAATCCGGTTCCGGACCCAGGGCAGCGCAGGTGATCTGGGAGGTCTCGGCGCGCACCACGCGACTCACGCGTGGCCGGACCAGCCCGCGATCGGCGGCATCGCAGAAGTAATCGGCAAGCACCGTGCGCATCTCCCGCTGCGACGGCATCCAGGACGGACAACTGCTGTATGCATCGGCCGTGCAGCTTGGGACAACGCCGGCAGGCTCGCTGCGCTCGGGCGCAGCAGCGAGGCCGTCTTGCAGCGGCAGCACCAGGCAGGCGGCGACCGCCAGCAGGAAAACGTAGGACGGCATCGGAGCGTGGGATTGGAGGCGCGGGGCGTGCGACTCTACGCCATGAGCGGTTGATGTCGTGCATGCCCGCGCTGCGGTATTGGCAGCTGCGTGGCATGCTGTGCGCCTGCGGCGCGTCGGTGCGTGCCGGTCTCCAGGGGATCCATGCAGCCATTTTCTTTTCCGCGCAGTCCGCTTGGGCTGATCCTTGCGCTGGCCGCGCTCGGCTGCGGCAGTGCGCAGGCCAACGACAGCAGCTTCGGCGACGACAACGGCACGATCCGGCTGTTGCATCAGCCCGATATCAGCATGGACAAGGAAGCGCTGCTGCTCAGCGAGGAGCGGGTGCAGGTCGACTACGTGTTCACCAACCACAGCGCGCGCGCGTTGAGCGTGCCGATCGCCTTCCCGATGCCGCCGATGTATTTCGGCATGGCCGATCACAGCGAGCTGACCGATTTCAAGCTGTGGGTGGACGGCAAGCCGGTGACCACCACGCGCAAGCTGGTGGTGCTGCTGGACGATGGCAGCGACATCTCCAAAGCGTTGGCCGCAACCGGTTGGAGCACCGACGATATCGCGGCGTTCGCCGAGTCGGGCGACGTGCCGAGAGGGCGCAAGCCGTTGCCGGCGCGCTGGATCGACAAGGACCAGCAACCACGCTTCACGCTCAGCGAGTACTTCGTCTGGCAACAGGTCTTTCCCGCACGCGGCAGCGTGCAGATCCGGCATGCCTACGCGCCCAGCCTGTCCACCGGCGTGCCGCAGAGCAGCGCGTTCCTGCTGGAGTCGTATGCAAAGAGCACCTGCGTCGAACCGGCCACCAAGGCCAGCATGCGGCGGCGCGAGCGTGCGCACGGCCTGGGCTGGGCCAACCTGCGCTATGTGCTGACCACCGGCAGGAACTGGAACGGCCCGATCAAGGACTTCCAGCTGACCATCCGCAAGCAGGCCGCAAGCGACATTCTCAGCCTGTGCTTCGACGGTGCGCTGAAAAAGATCGACCCGCTGACCTTCCAGTTCAGGCAAGCCGACTTCGTGCCGATGCGCGATCTGGAGCTGCTGTTCGTACGCGGCGTCGAGTGACCGACGTGGCCAGCACCCGCTAGCCGAACGCGTATCTGCCTGCTGCTGCAGGCGCGTCGGGGCCACGCTGCATGTCAGCATCGAGCGACGCCGGCGTTGCTTGCGTGCGCTCGGCGGCAGGCCACGCGTCTATCGTTTCGCGCATGGACGCGCCCCTCCCGTGACCCGGCGTATGTCGCTGATCGGCACGCCGCGTCGCAGTTGCGCAATCGATCCCCCGCCAACTGCTGCAGGACTGGCAGGCCCAAGCGCAGCGGCGTGACCGCCTCCACAGCCGTGCACCGCGCGGCATCCCAGTTGTCGATATCACCATTGACCATTAGCTCATGCCTGGGCAAGGCTCGGACTTGGTGACGCTACTGGAGCTGGCATGGCGCGACGTTTTCCCTGGCTCTGGATCGGGCTGCTGATTGCCTGTGCATTGATCGCCGTGCTGGCATGGCAGAACAAGCAGCTGCGCGCGCAGCAGCAATTGTTGCAGGCCCGCATCAGCGCGCCGTACGACGGCATGTACGTGCCGCGCATTGAGGTCACCGATACCGAAGGCCAGCGTCATCTGCTCGGCGTGCCGCAGGGACAGGCGCAGGTGCTGTTCTTCTTCACCACCACCTGCCCGTACTGCCAGCGCTCGGCACCCACCGTGCTGCATGCAGCGCAGCAGTTACAGGCCAATCTGCCCGGCCGCGCGCAGCTGCTCGGCGTGTGCCAGTGCGACGCGGCGCAGGCTGCGCGCTATGCGCATGTGCATGGCTTCGATTTTCCGGTGGTCACGTTGACCGACCGTCGCGCGTTGATGCTGTTTCGCGCGCGCAACGTGCCACTGCTGATGGCCATCGACGGGCAGGGGCGCGTGCGCCATTCCCGTCTTGGCGTCTTCGATACCACGGAGCAGGTGCAGGACCTGGTCGCCGCCTTGCGCCGCACGGATGCGCCAGCGGCTTTGGCAACGGTGAAGGAGTAATCCATGAAGAAGCGTTGGGGTACCTTGCGGACGGCGTTGATGGCGGCCACGTTCCTGGCCAGTACCGGTTTCGGTGCGTTCCAGGTGATGGCGGTCGATAACGCACAGCCGAAAACCGAGTCGTGTAGTGCGTGGGCCTGCAAAGCCGAATGTCCGGAGTTCGGCGGCGACCTGGGACAGGGCAACGTCTGCTACTGCTGCGGCTGACAGCGGCCATTACACCTACTGCGCAGTTAGGTTTTGTCAGCCGCTCTAGGTCTGACGGCGGGGTCCCCCCGGGCCCCGCCGTTTGCCGGAAGCGTTGCGTGCGGCAGGACCGCACTCCGCGCAACGCGCGACATCTGAAATCGCGCAACACCACTGCCGCTGCTGCGCGGCGTGGATGTCGAGCTGCAGGCTCAGGAAGGTGCCGAACACGTTGTGGTGAAGGCCGGACATTTCCATGCGCGTGGGGTGGCGGATCCCCTGCGGCCCTCGTCAAGCGAACAGTCGAAGGCCACCACATGCGCATCGTTGCTCAGACGCAGGCGGATGCGTCGGTGCGTGTTGGGCGCGCGTGCCCCTCGCAGTTCTTCCGGGTACGCGCAGGTCCTGATGGTGCCGGGTGTAACGCCGATGCGCACGAAGGCCTTGTGGTCGTAGAACAGCACAGGCCGCCTTCGGCATTGCCGGTGAGCTCCAGCGAGACCTCGGTGACGTAGGCGCGATCGGGGACGCCGCAGGTCAGTGGCGAGCTGTCGGCCGGTGAGCTGCCGGAACAGGCCAGCGTGAGCGACCGATCTGCCCGTTGCACGCGCGCCTGCTCGCCGGGCCCGGGCGCATGCAGGCTCCATTGGGTGCCGAACCTGTCGCTGGAAAAATCGTCCGACAAGGCGAAACCGCTGAGCGCCGCGTTGCCGGTGGCGTTTGCGCGCGCAGGCGTGCGCAATCGCCTGGACAGATCGCCACCGGTGGCGCGGAACCAGCCATCGGCGGTCCACTCGATCGGCTCCAGCAGGGTCTGCCGGCCCAGCGTGCGGAAGCCGTTTTCGTAGCCGTGATAGACCATCCACCAGTCGCCACGCGGGCCTTCCACCAGCGTGGCATGCCCGCGCGACCACCACGGCTCCTGTTCGGACTGGGTGCGCACCAGCGGGTTGTGTGGGCAGTGCTCCCATGGCCCATGCACCGAGCGCGCACGCGCGGCGATGACCATATGCCCGGTGACCGGACCGGCGGTGCCGCCGACCGCGGTGACCAGGTACAGCCAGCCGTTGTGCCAGGTCAGCTTGGGGCCTTCGGGGGCAAAGTTCTCCACGATCCAGTCGTCGGGATAGCGCCAGGGCGCGTAGGCCGGTTCCACCTGCCCGTCGGTGGCCAGGCCGTCGTCGCGCAGGCGCACCTTGCGGATGCCGTTGACGAACAGGTAGCGCTTGCCGTCCTCGCCCAGCACATGGCCGGGGTCGATGCAGCCGGCGATCTGCAGATCGATCGGGTCGCTCCAGGGTCCGCGGATGTCGTCGGCCCAGATCACGAAGATCGACCAGCCGGTGTCGTCCGGATTGGCCGGGATATAGATGAAATAGCGGCCATTGTGCTTGCACAGGTCCAGTGCCCAGATCGTGCCCAGCTGCTTGCGCAGCGCCGGGCCGAGCGGCGTCCAGTTGACCAGGTCGGTGGAATGCCACAGCACGATGCCCGGATAGGAAAGGAACGACGAAAACGTCATGTAGTAGTCGTCGCCATCCTTGAGGATGGTGGGGTCGGGGTGATCGCCGGCCACGATGGGATTGAGGTAAGTGCCGTTGCCCAGGTCTGCCTTGCGCTGGCCTTCGATACCGCGCGCCCACTGCGGGGTGCCGGTGCAGGCCGCGCGCGCGTCGCCCGCCAGTGCGGCCGGCGACAGCGGGGCGACAACGGCGCCGGCGGCAAGCACCTTGAACAGGTCCCGGCGGGTGGTGGTTGGCATGGGTGCGCGTTCGTGCGGGACGGGCTGGTATCTAGCCCCAGGTATCGGACCGGGGCAACCGCGCAGGCGGCGTTATAGGAAGCGCTCATGCCAGCTACGGATTTCGACATAGATCAGCTGCTGCGGCATATGGAGCTCGCGATCGGGCAAGGGTGCTGGAATCCACACATGTCGCACGTGCTGAACACCACCAGCTGCAATGCTGCACTGCAGCGTGATCTGTTCACTTATGATTGCGATATTCATATGCGAACAGTCCGGCACCGGCCGGCTGGTGGACGTTGCGATGCCCAGTGACTGCTTCAACGATTGCGTCAGCACCTGTTCGGCGACCGCCAGCTGCGCGGAGCGTGCGGCGTGACCATTGCGCGGCAGCGGCTGGGCAGTACCGACGTGCAGCTCCCGGCATTGGGTTTTGGCGCCGCGCCGATCGGCAATCTGTATGCCGAGGTCGACGAGGGTCAGGCCCTGGCCGCCGTGGCGGCTGCGTGCGAGGCCGGCATCCGCCACTTCGATACCGCGCCGTACTACGGCTACGGGCTGAGCGAGACCCGCCTGGGCCGTGGCCTGGCCGGCGTGCCGCGCGGCGCGTACACGCTGTCGACCAAGGTCGGCCGCTGCATCTACGACGATGCGCAGGCCGCGGCCGGGCGCGACGGCTTTGCGGTGGCGGGCCGCCGCGCCGTGTTCGACTACAGCGCCGATGGCGTGCGGCGCGCGTTCGCCTCCAGCCTGGAGCGCCTGGGCACCGACTACATCGACGTGCTGCTGTTGCACGACATCGGTGCGCTGACCCACGGCGACAACCACGCCAACGTGCTGCGCCAGGCCTTGGAGGAGGCCTTGCCGGCGATGGCGGAGCTGAAGGCAACCGGTGCCTGCGGGGCGATCGGGCTGGGCGTCAACGAGCAGGACGTGGCACTGGAGGTGCTGCCACGCTTTCCGCTCGACTGCGTGATGCTGGCCGGCCGCTACACGCTGCTGGAACAGCACGGCGCCCGCGCCCTGCTCGAGCAGGCGCAGCAGCGCAACGTGGCGATCCTGTCGGCCGGGCCCTACAGCTCCGGCCTGCTCAGCGACGCGCGCAGCCCCGGCGCCACCTACAACTACGCCCCGGTCGACGCCGCCACCCTGCAGCATGCCCAGCGCCTGTACGCAGCCTGCGCAGCGCTCGAGGTGGATATCGGCGCGGCGGCGTTGCAGTTTCCGCTGGCACACCCGGCGGTGACCACGGTGGTGGCCGGCATGCGGACGGTGGCCGAGGTGCAATCGGCCGCCGCGCGCCTGCAGGCGGCGATCGCACCGGCGTTGTGGCAGCGCCTGCGCGATGACGGCCTGCTCGATGCGGACCTGCCCACGCCATGAGCCGCATCGACGCGCACCTGCATTTCTGGCAGCTGGCCCGTGGCGATTACCACTGGCTGACGCCCGAGCTGGCGCCGCTGTATCGCGACTTCGGCCCGGCCGATATCGGCCAGGCGCTGGACGCTGCCGATGTCGACCGCGTGGTGGTGGTGCAGGCCGCCGCGACCGAGGCCGAAACCCGTTACCTGTTCGAGCTGGCGCGCGCCGATACGCGCGTTGCCGGCGTGGTGGGTTGGGTCGATTTCGCCGCGCCGGACGCGGCCGCGCGCATCGACGCGCTGGTGCAAGCCGGCGACGGCGTGCTCAAGGGCCTGCGCCCGATGGTGCAGGACATCGCCGATGTGCAATGGCTGGCCCAACCCGAACTGGATGCCGCCTTCGACGCGCTGCTCGCGCACGACCTGGCCTTCGACGCCCTGATCCGCAGCGTGCATGTGCCGGCGCTGCAGGCACGCCTGGAGCGCCATCCGCAGCTGCGCGTGGTCATCGATCACGGCGGCAAGCCGCAGATCGCCGCAGGCGAATTCGTCGCCTGGGCCGCCGGCATGGCCGCGCTGGCGCAGCATCCCAACATGCACTGCAAACTCTCCGGTCTGCTCACCGAAGCAGCGCGCGGCGCCGGCGTGGAGGCGCTGGCACCGTATGTCGCGCATCTGTTCGCACGCTTCGGCCCGCAGCGTGTGCTGTGGGGCAGCGACTGGCCGGTGCTGACCCAGCGCGCCGATTACGCGCAGTGGTTCGACATCGCACAGCAGCTGGTCGCCACACACGCCGACGGCCATGCCGGAGCGGTGTTCGGCGACAACGCACGCACGTTCTATCGTCTGCCACGGCCGGCGGCCCCCACCTACGGAACCTCTTCGGTATGACTGTCTCGATCCCTGCAACTCCCAACGACCGCCTGCATGGCAAGCGCTGCCTGATCACCGCCGCCGGCGCCGGCATCGGCCGCGAAAGCGCGCTGGCCTGCGCACGCGCCGGTGCGCAGGTGATCGCCACCGATATCGACGCCGCTGCCCTGCAGGCGCTGGCGGCCGAATCGGAGGCCATCACCACCCAGCTGCTGGATGTCACCGACGCGTCGGCGGTTGCCGCGCTGGTCGCGGCGCACGGCCCGTTCGATGTGCTGTTCAACTGCGCCGGCTTCGTGCACCAGGGCAGCATTCTCGATTGCGACGAGCCGGCCTGGCGGCGCTCGTTCTCGATCAACGTCGATGCGATGTACTACACCTGCAAGGCGGTACTGCCAGGCATGCTCGAACGCGGCCGCGGCAGCATCATCAACATGTCCTCGGTGGCCTCCAGCATCAAGGGCGTGCCCAACCGCTTCGTCTATGGCGTGACCAAGGCCGCCGTGATCGGCTTGAGCAAGGCCATTGCCGCCGATTACGTGGCCCAGGGCGTGCGTTGCAACGCGATCTGCCCCGGCACCATCAAGACGCCGTCGCTGGGCCAGCGCGTCAAGGCGCTGGGCGGCGACGAACAGGCGGTGTGGAAGAGCTTCACCGATCGCCAGCCGATGGGCCGCCTGGGCGACCCGCGCGAGATCGCGCAGCTGGTGGTTTACCTGGCCTCGGACGAATCGTCGTTCACCACCGGCCAGACGCACATCATCGATGGCGGCTGGTCCAACTGAGCGCGCCAACGCACCGCCGTGCCGCGCACCGCAACGTGGGCGGCCAGTGCCGGATGCGACTTGTATTTGCTTGACTTGAGCACGCCGTCCTTATCCACCTGATGCATGCGCGCTAGCGTTGCTGGCCGCTCCATTCCTCACCTGCAAAGGAAGACTGCATGAAACTCGTACGCGTTGGCGCCCCCGGCCAGGAACGTCCTGGCCTGATCGATGGCGAAGGCCGCATCCGCGATTTGAGCGGCGTGATCGACGATGTGGCCGGCGCGCACATCACCAATGCCGGCCTGGACAAACTGCGTGCGCTGGACGTGTCCACGCTGCCGCTGCTCGAAGGCGAGCTGCGTTATGGCGCCGCAGTGGGGCAGATCGGCAAGTTCATCTGCGTGGGGTTGAACTACGCCGACCACGCGGCCGAATCGGGCATGGATGTGCCCAAGATGCCGATCCTTTTCATGAAGGCCACCACTGCGGTGACCGGCCCCAACGACACCGTGATCATCCCGCGTGGCTCGGTCAAGAGCGACTGGGAAGTGGAACTGGGCGTGGTGATCGGCGATGTGGCGCGCGATGTGGCGGTGGACGAAGCACTGAACCACGTCGCCGGCTACGCGGTGATCAACGATTTGTCCGAGCGCGAATTCCAGCTCGAACATGGCGGCCAGTGGGTCAAGGGCAAGAGCGCCGACACCTTCGGTCCGATCGGCCCGTGGCTGGTCACTCGCGATGAAATCGCCGACCCGCAGAACCTGTCGATGTGGCTGGAGGTCAATGGCCACCGCTACCAGAACGGCAGCACCCGCACGATGGTGTTCGGCGTGGCCGAACTGGTCAGCCACATCAGCCGCTACATGACGCTGATGCCGGGCGATGTGATCAGCACCGGCACCCCGCCGGGCGTGGGCCTGGGCCAGAAGCCGCCGGTGTACCTGAAGCCGGGCGACGTGATGGAGCTGGAGATCGAAGGCCTGGGCCGCCAGCGCCAGCCGGTGGTGGCGCATCCGCGTGATGCTGCCTAAAGCCCCTCTGCCACCGGGGCACTAAGGCACGGCTTGCGCGCCACTGGCGCGCGTGCGTTGGTGCGCCCGCGCCGCAAGCGCGGGCCGGGGCGCGTAGCGGGGATCGGGGTGAGGGTACGTAACGACATATCCAAGCAGTTCGTCGCGATGTGCGTTTGTCGTCAGGCGTGACATGTCGGCATGTGTGTTGATGTGTCATGCGCAAATTTTTCAAGCGGCGTGCGAGAGCGTTGAACTTCCAGGCGCTGTCGCGCGTTGGTATCCACACGCAGTTGGTCGTGCAGTGATGCGTTGATCTGTGTTGTTCGTTGATCTGCGTTGCAAACGCATGCGTACCTGCAGCGCTTCAACATAGTCGGCGCTCCGCGTCCGTACCCTCACCTCACCCCTCTCCCGGGGGGAGAGGGGCTCAAGCGCACTGCGTTGCTTACGTTTTTTTTGCCAGTTTTCCCATTTTCCGTTTCCATCGCCCAGGACTTCCATGAGCACCATCATCGCCCTCGACACCCACGACGTCCGCTTCCCTACCTCGCGCGAGCTGGATGGGTCGGATGCGATGAATCCGGATCCGGATTACTCGGCCGCCTACGTCGTGCTGCGTACCGATGCGCCGGATGACCTGGCCGGCTACGGCCTGGTGTTCACCATCGGCCGCGGCAACGATGTGCAGACCGCCGCGGTGGCCGCACTGGCCGAGCACGTGGTCGGCCTGTCGGTCGAGGAAGTCATTGAAGATCTGGGCGCGTTCGCGCGCCGGCTCACCAACGACTCGCAGCTGCGCTGGCTGGGCCCGGAAAAGGGCGTGATGCACATGGCGATCGGCGCGGTGATCAATGCCGCCTGGGACCTGGCCGCGCGCGCGGCGAAAAAGCCGCTGTGGCGCTACATCGCCGAGCTCAGCCCGGAACAGCTGGTCGACACCATCGACTTCCGCTACCTCACCGACGCGCTCACCCGCGACGAAGCGCTGGCAATCCTGCGCGCTGCGCAACCGCAGCGTGCGCAACGCATCGCCACGCTGATCGAACAGGGCTATCCCGCCTACACCACCTCGCCCGGCTGGCTCGGCTACTCCGACGAAAAGCTGGTGCGGCTGGCCAAAGAAGCCGTCGCCGACGGCTTCCGCACCATCAAGCTCAAGGTCGGTGCCAACGTGCAGGACGACATCCGCCGCTGCCGCCTGGCGCGTGAGGCGATCGGCCCGGATATCGCGATGGCGGTGGATGCCAACCAGCGCTGGGACGTGAGCCCGGCGATCGACTGGATGCGCCAGCTGGCCGAATTCGACATCGCCTGGATCGAGGAACCGACCAGCCCGGACGACGTTCTCGGCCACGCCGCGATCCGCCAGGGCATCACCCCGGTGCCGGTCTCCACCGGCGAACACACCCAGAACCGCGTGGTGTTCAAGCAGCTGCTGCAGGCCGGCGCGGTGGACCTGATCCAGATCGACGCCGCGCGCGTGGGCGGCGTCAACGAAAACCTCGCCATCCTGCTGCTGGCCGCCAAGTTCAACATCCGCGTGTTTCCGCATGCCGGCGGCGTCGGCCTGTGCGAGCTGGTGCAACACCTGGCCATGGCCGACTTCGTCGCCATCACCGGCAAGATGGAAGACCGCGCGATCGAATTCGTCGACCACCTGCACCAGCACTTCCTGGACCCGGTGCGCATCCGGCACGGCCGCTACCTGGCCCCGCAAGCCGCCGGCTTCTCCGCCGAGATGCACCCGGCCTCCATCGCGGAATTCAGCTACCCAGACGGCCGCTTCTGGGTCGAGGACCTGGCTGCAGCGAAGGCGTAATCCAACGCACCGCATCTCCTGGATCGCAGAATCGGTAGGGCGGCTCCAGCCGCGACGGGCTTTCCCGATTGCCTGATCGCGACGGAGGCCGCTTTTGCATGGAGCACGCACACGAAGGCTCCAGATCGCACAATTCCGCCACCCTGACGGCCGCCTATGGATCAAAGACCTGGCCGCGGCGAAGGCGTGACCCAACGCGCTGCATCACCTGATCGCAGAATCTGTAGGAGCGGCTCAAGCCGCGACGGGCTTTCCCGATGCCTGATCGCGACCGAGGCCGCTTCTGGTTGGGGCATATGCGATGCAGCTGTCACGCCTTCGCTACGCAGCGCAGCGCCACTCACGATGTGCCTGCAAAGACACCCTGCTTTAATGCTCGGCGCCAGCGCAGCAGCAAAGATACCCAAGACCAACGCCCCACTGCGGATGCACCACATCCGCAAAAAACTCAGGGCAACACCCTAACCCTGCGCCGCTTCAACCGCCGCACTCAAGGCAAAAATCCGCCCGGCCTCGCGCCACTTCTCTCCCGGCGCACTGCCAGGCAACGGCTTTTGAAACCGCCACATCAAGTCTTCCCAGGCCTGGATGCGCGGATCGGCCGCATCCCGCGCCGCCTTGGCCGCCGGATCGTAGTCTTCGCCGACCTGCATCAGCATCACCAGGCGGTCGCCGCTGCGAAAGATCTCCAGCTCCTCGATGCCGGCCTGCTGCAATGAGGCCACCACTTCCGGCCAGACCTCGCCGGGCCGATGCCAACGCTCGTACTCGGCGATCAACTGCGGGTCGTCGTGCAGATCCAGCACGTAGCACAGACGCCGCGTGCTCATGCGCCCGCTCCTGCAACTACCGGCGCAGCGCGGCGTGCGCGCAACGCGAACAGCAGGATCACCGCAAAGCAGCCGCCCGGCACCACCATCGCCCAGTGGATACCGGCCATGTCCGACACCGCGCCCATCACCGCCGTGAGCAGCGCGCCACCGATGATGGACATCACCAGCAACGACGAGCCCAGCTTGCGCGCATCGTCGTGCATGCCATCCAGGCCCAGCGCAAAGATGGTCGGAAACATCACCGACATGAACACGCTTGCAGCCACCAGCGCGTACAACCCGGTCCACCCCGGCAACGCGATGGCAACGGCGCACAACACCAGATTGATCGTGGCAAAACTCGCCAGCAATCTGGCCGGCGCCAGGTAGCGCAACAGCGCGGTGCCGATGAAGCGGCCGGCCATGAACAGCACCAGCGAGATGGTGAGGTAGGTGGCGGCGGTTTTTTCCGGCGTGCCCGGCACCGCGTCCTGCAGGTAACGGATCAGATAGCTCCAGATACCGACCTGCGCGCCCACGTAGAAGAACTGCGCCACCACCGAAAACACGAACAGCCGGTTGCGCAGCAACTCGCCGAAGCGTGCACGCCTGGGCGCAGCCTCGCCCACGCCGGCATCGCCGGTGGGAAAGCGCACCAGCGCGATCAGGATCGCCCACAGCACCACCACCACGCCGATCACCAGGTACGGCGTCTGCACTGCCGCCGATTCGGTGGCGAAGAACGCAGCGCGCGCGGCCGGCGTCATCGCCGCCAGCTCGGCCGGGGTGTGTTCCACCCCGGAGAAAATGAAGTGCTGGCCGACCAGCACGCCGGTGATCGAGCCCAACGGGTTGAATGCCTGGGCCAGGTTCAAGCGCCGCGCCGCGCCTTCTGCCGGGCCGAGCACGGTCACCAGCGGGTTGGCGGTGGTTTCCAGGAACGCCAGGCCGCTGGCGATGACGAACAAGGCCAGCAGGAACAGCCAGTAGGTGTGCACCTGCGCGGCCGGATAGAACAGGAACGCGCCGCAGGCATACAGCAGCAGGCCCAGCACCACGGCCGCCTTGTAGCTGTAGCGGCGCATGAACATCGCCGCCGGCATCGCGAACACGAAATAGCCCAGGTAGAACGCGCTCTGGACCAGCCCTGCCTGCAGATCGGTCAGCTCGAAGGCCTTCTTGAACTGCTTGATCAGGATGTCGTTGAGGTTGTTGGCCATGCCCCACAAGAAGAACAGGCTGACGATCAACAACAGGGGAACCATGGCGGTACGCGCCAGGTTGCCGCGCGGCGACGCGGCAATGTCACTGTGATGCATGCGACCGATCCCCTCCCAAGGCTGTGGCGCTTGCGTTGCTGTGCGGCGAGCGTACTGCGCACGCCAGCGCCATGCAAATATAAAATCTTTGTTTATATTTGCACGCAAGCGCCATATCTCACCGCTGCCCGCGATGCCTGTACGCTGGCGCGCCGCAGCCTTGCCTGGAGCCGCAAACGGATGAGCACCGAACCCGCCAAGTACCGCGCCCCTGCCCTTGACAAGGGTCTGGACATTCTCGAGCTGCTTGCCCGCCAGGCGCAGCCGATGAGCATGGGCGCGATCTCGCAGGGCATCGGGCGCTCGCGCGGGGAGATCTTCCGCATGCTGCAGGTGCTGGAGGAGCGCGGCTATCTCACCCGCGACGGCGAGGGCGACTACGTGCTGACCAATCGGCTGTTCATGCTCGGCATGCAGCAGCCGCAGGTGCAAAGCATCAGCGAAGCGGCATTGCCGGTGATGCGGCGGCTGGCCGATGCGATCTATCAGCCCTGCCACCTGGTGGCGCCGTCCGGCGACCAGATCGTGGTGATCGCGCAGATGGACGTGCCCAGCGACCTGGGCCTGGTGGTGCGCCCGGGCCATCGCCGGCCGCTGACCCATTCCAGCTCCGGGCTGGTGCTGTTCGCGTTCCAGCAGCCGGAGGTGCAGGCGCGCTGGCTGGACATGCTCGACGCCGGCGAGGTGCCGTTCGAGCGTGCGCAGTTCCTGGCGGCCGCGGCGCAGGCGCGCAACGATGGCTACGCCATGCAGCCCAGCGAAGCGGTGGTGGGCGTGGTCGACCTGACCGCACCGATCCTGCAACGCGGCAGTGCGAGCTATACGCTCACCGTGCCGTTCATCGCACGTCGCCCGGAGCTGGTCGGCCCGCACGCGGCCTTGCAGGCCCTGTGTGCGGCGACGGCGGAGATCTCCGCCGCGTTGATGTAGCCGCGGCACGCGCCGGGAATCTGCGTTGGTGCCGGTGTCTGCTGTCGCGCGCGTCCAAAGGCTGACTTCTGCGTTCCTCCCGCAGCGCGGCCGACCCCGTGCGTGGGGCGCTACGCGCTGTTTCCGCAGTGCTGCGATGGCAGCCTGGCCATCGCACTCCATCCCAACCGCTTCGCCAGTACCCGCAAGCCGTGCAAATCGAGACGCCATGGAGATCGCGGCATGGTTGCCGATCGCTGCACTCCGGCACGACGTCCTGAAAGACAGCACGAAGCAGGCGCTGGCGCATGCACGCGCATCCAGACATGACGTTCCCCTCTCGCGCTGCTTGCAGCACACCCCACATCAGCGGCTTTCCCTGCGTTTTCCGCTGCCTGCTTCACCGGCATGCAGACCGTTCGTCGCTATAGCCAAGGCTATCGGGCGCCGCATCGCGCCGTTGCGTGGACATGCCTTCCTGGCTCTCACGCCTGAAAACAAGGCAAAAAACCGCCTCACCCCTGGTCGCAATAGCCATGGCTATAAAGATCAGGCCGACCTTCGCGTGCAGCGCAGACGCACCGGAAGCGGCCATGCGTTGGTACACTGCGCGCCCCTTGGGGAGTAGCCTGCTTTCGCATCGTCGGGAGCGCCTGCATCAACATACTCGGCCGTTGCGCCGTGGTGCAGGCAACCAGTTCCGGTTTGGCGAGACCAACGGCATGCGTGCACGACGACGGTTGGCGCGGGCGCATGTCGTTGTGACCGTGCCCAACCCGAGAATGCCGATGTCCCCTTTTTCCATTGTTTTGATCGGTTTCGCGATGTCGACCGATGCGTTTGCCGCGGCGATCGGCAAGGGCGCGGCGATGCGCAAGCCACAGTGGCGCGATGCGCTACGCGCCGGCTTGATCTTCGGCTGCATCGAGGCGATCACCCCGGTGATCGGCTGGCTGCTGGGGCGCGCCGCGTCCAGTTATGTGTCCGACTACGACCACTGGATCGCGTTCGTGCTGCTCGGTGCGCTGGGCACGCACATGATCGTGGCCGGGCTGCGACACGATGCGGACGACGCTGAAGAAGCAACGTCCGAGACGCCGAAACGGCATGGTTTGCTGGCCCTGGCCACCACCGGTTTTGCCACCAGCATCGATGCGATGGCGGTCGGCGTGAGCCTGGCGTTTCTGGACGTGCATATCGGCGTGGTGGCGGTGGTGGTCGGGCTGTGCACCTTCAGCATGGTCACTGCAGGCGTCATGCTGGGCCGCGTGCTCGGCAACCTGATCGGCAAGCGCGCCGAGATCCTCGGCGGCTTGATCCTGGTGATCGTCGGCAGCGTCATCCTCTACGAACACCTGAGCGGCGCAGCGTAAGCACCTCCCCTCGTAGGAGCGTGCCTGCGCGCGACGGAGCGTTATCGGTAACGCCCAATCGCGCGCAGGCACGCTCCTACGCTGCAGTCGCACCCGTCAGCGCGTTTTCGCATCGTGATGCGCACTCAGGAACGCGCGTAGCGAGGCCGGCTTCACCGGTTTGGTCAGCAGGCGATAGCCACGCGCACGCGCCAGTTGCTTGAGTTCGTCGCGACCATCGGCGGTGAGCAGGGCGCCGGCAATCGGTGCGGTGGCGACGGCCTGCAGCGCATCCAGCGTGTCCAGGCCATCGAGCCGGTCGTGCAGGTGGTAATCGACCAGCATCAGGTCCGGTTGTTCGCGCGCGCGTTCCAGCGCCTGATCCACCGTGCTGGCGGTGATCACCTCCACCTGCCAGCGACCGAGCAGCGCGCGCATGCCGTCGAGGATTTCGCGGTCGTTGTCCACGCACAGCACGCGCAGGCCCGCCAGCGAATCGCCGCTGGGCAGCGCGCGCGCAACGGCCACCGGCCTTGCCGGCGGCAGCGGGACTGCCGCCACACGTGGCAGCAGGATCGAAAACATGCTGCCGCGGCCGACCTGGCTGCGCGCGCTCAGGTCGTGGTCGAGCAGGCGCGAGATGCGCTGGCAGATCGACAGGCCCAGCCCCAGGCCCTGCTCGCCCCAGTCGAACGGCTGCTGATAGCGGCGGAATTCTTCGAAGATCTGCCGCATGTGGTGCTCGGGAATGCCCGGGCCGGTATCCCATACCTGCAGCTCCACCTGGTCGCCGCGGCCGCGCATGCCCAGCACGATGCGGCCCTGGCGCGTGTAGCGCAGCGCATTGGCGAGGAAGTTCTGCATCACCCGGCGCAGCAGCCGGCGGTCGCTGCGCACCCACAATGGGCGGCAATGCACCTGCAGCTGCAGGCCGCGGCTGGACGCCACCGGCGCATACTGCGCGGCCAGTTCGTGCATCAACGCGCTGGCATCGAAATCCTCGACCGTGGGCCGCAGGCCGCCGGCGTCCAGCCGCGAGACGTCGAGCAGGCCATCGAGCAACTCCTCGGCCGCGCGCAGCGAGGCATCCACGCGCTCGGCCAGGTGGCGTTGCTCCTCGTTGTTCTGATGGCTCTCGCGCAGGGCCGAGGCGAACAGCCGCGCGGCATTGAGCGGCTGCAACACGTCGTGGCTGATCGCAGCCAGAAAGCGCGTCTTGGATTGCTGCGCCAGCTCGGCCTCGCGCGAGCGGTCGGCCACGCGCTGTTCCAGGTTCTCGTTGGCGTCCAGCAGCGCGCGTTCGGCGCGCTTGTAGTCGGTGATGTCGTTGTAGCTGGTGACATAACCGCCGCCGGGCAGCGCCTGGCCGCGCATCTCGATCACCTTGCCGTCGCTGCGGGTGCGCTCGAACACATGCGGCGAGCCGGCGCGCATGTGACGGATACGGCGATCGATCTGATCTTCGATATCGCCCTCGCCCAGCTCGCCGCGCTCGGCGTTGTAGCGGATCAGATCCGCCACCGGGCGGCCGACATACAGCATCCCGTCCGGATAGCCGAACAGCTGCTGATAGCGGCGGTTCCAGGCGGTCAGGCGCATTTCCGGGTCGACCACGCTGACCGCCGCGCTGATGTTTTCCAGCGTGGTGGACAGGATTTCGCGATTGAAGCGCAGCTCCTGGCCGGCCTCGTCCAGCACCGCCACCACCTCGCCCAGGTCCATGCCCGAGCCGCGCAACAGGCTGGTCAGCACCAGGCGTGCGGAGGCCGCACCGATCGAGGCGGCCAGCAGGCGTTCGGTGAACTGCACCCAGGCGCGATCGGCTACCACGCTGGGTTGCAGCTCGCGCTCCAGCAGCGCCGCCTGGTCGACGAAGGCGCGGTGCGCATGCCGCTCGCCCACCACGCGCTCGGCCAGGGCCTGCAGGTCGGCAACGCGCACATGCCCGGGCCAGTCGCCGGCCACCGCCGGACGCTGTGCGTACGGGTCCAGGAATGGGGCGGCGCGCAGGCGTTCGTCCACCCCGGGGCGCCAGCGTGCGGAAACCAGCATCATTGCGCCGACATTGATCAGCAGCGACCAGAACGTGCCGTGCGCCAGCGGGTCCCAGCCACGCATGCCGAACAGCTGCTGCGGCTGCAACCAGGCGATGCCGAACGGCCCGTCCACCAGCCAGTCCGGCTGCATCCATCCTGCGCGCGTGGCAGCCGGCAGCAGCAGCGTGTAGATCCAGGTCATGAAGCCCAGCACCATGCCGGTCTCCACGCCCCTGCGGCTGGCCCCGCGCCAGTACAGCCCGCCGATCACGCCGGGGGCGAACTGCGCCACTGCCGCAAAGGCCATCAGGCCGTAGGCCGCCAAGGTGGTGTCGTTGGCCACGCTGCGGTGGTAGCCGTAGGCGATCAACGCCAGCAACAGGATGGCGACGCGACGGATCCACAACACCCGCGACGCCACTGCCGCGCGCGCATCGGCGCTGCCACGGCGGCGCAGCAGCACCGGCATCACCAGGTCGTTGCTGATCATGGTGGCCAACGCGATGCTGGCCACGATCACCATGCCGGTGGCGGCGGAAAACCCGCCCACATAGGCCACCAATGCCAGCACGGTATTGCCCTGACTCAGCGGCAGCGCCAGCACCACCGCGTCGTCGACCACCGTGCTGCCCTTGCCGAACAGGGCCATGCCGGCCGATGCGATCGGCATGACCATCGCCGAGATGATCACCAGATAGGCGCCGAACCACCAGCGCGCGCGACGGATGTCGCCCACGTCGCTGCATTCCACCACCGCCACATGGAACTGGCGCGGCAGGCAGATAACCGCCAGAAAGCTCAGCAAGGTTTGCGAAATGAACCCCATCGACGGGGTGTGCTCGAACAAGGTGCGCGCCGAGTCGGCGATGGGCATCTGGTGATCGCTCAGCCACACCCAGGCGAACAGGCCCACTGCGACGATGGCGACCAACTTGATCACCGACTCCAGCGCGATCGCCAGCATCATGCCGCGGTGATGTTCGGTGGCATCGACCTGGCGGGTGCCGAACAAGGTCGCAAACAAGGCCATCAGCAGCGCCACGTACAACGCCGGATCGGCAAAGATGCCGCGCCCGGCGCTGCTATGCCCGGTCAGCACCTCCAGGCTCATTGCCACTGCCTTGTACTGCAGCGCCAGATACGGAACGATGCCGACCAGCGCGATCACCGCCACCAACGCCGCCAGCCGCCGCGAGCGGCCATAGCGCGAAGAAATGAAATCGGCGATGGAGACGGTGTTTTCGGCACGTGCGATCAGCGCCAGCCGCTCGATGATGCGCCAGCCGAACAGCAGCAACAGCAGCGGGCCCAGGTAGATCGGCAGATAGCCGATGCCGTTGCGCACCGCCGAGCCGACCGCGCCGTAGAAGGTCCACGACGAGCAGTACACCGCCAGCGCCAGGCTGTAGACCGCCGGCCGCAGCCAAGGCCGCTCCGGATACAGCGGGCGGCGGTCGCCCCACCACGCCACGCCGAACAGCAGCGCGGCATAGCCGACGGAAACCAGCAGCAGGATCCAGCTTGATACCAAGGGGCGTTCCTAGGCGGCGCTTCGCGAGCCTGGGAGTTTACGCAGTGGGGATTGGGGATTGGGGATTGGGGAATCGGGAATAGGGAATCGCAACAGCGGGACACGGCTTGACCCTTGGCGCAGCTCGAGTGGGAAAAGGTGCATCGAGGACGCTGGGGTTCTGTGCGGTCAGTGGCGTAGAGCGTGTGGTGGATGCTGCGCCGGACGACGGCTGTGCCCACCTGATAGTGCGCCCAGCCGTTTTGTGTGTCGCTCTTGGAGCGGCTGATAAAACGCCTTCGGGCTGTCTATGCAGAGCGGATGATCTGGGCCTTCGCTGCTGGGCGGCTGGGCTGCGGCTGGGCTACAGAGCGGCTGATCTGGGGCCTGATTGCAGGGCCCTTGCCCGCCCACCATCGCAGGACACGCCGCAAGTACGTCCATGTAGGCTCTTACGCGACGGTGAGCGGGCAAGGACCAGGCGAGATGGTCGGTATGTGGTTGCAAGCAGAGCGTGACGCACCGTTGTTTGAGTCGTGATGCGTGCGAATCATCCGTCGCGCCTGGCAAACGACAGATTTTCAGCAGGCAACCTACAAAACTTACGGCGAACCAGCGCAAGGCTTGCAACAAGCAGTTTTCACCAAACGGCCGACCAACTTCCTGGTGCGGTGTCCTCACCGATTGCGGGCCCCTTGGCGGCATGGATGCCGCCAAGGGGCCTCCGTCGACGGATTCACGGCGTGTCCTGCAAGCGGTGAGGGCACCGCGCCCTCGGCCGGCCAGGCGTTTGACTGCATCCAACAAGACGAGGCGCTGATGCTGCCGCGGCGCTCACCACCAGACCGGCGCTACGGCTTGTCACCCTCCCCTAGCCAGGCAGGCGCACCTGCACCTGATAGGTGCGGCCAGCCGCGATGTCGTGAACGCGCCGATCCGGGCTGGCTTCGCCGTCCACCAGTACCTCGATGTCGCGACGCCCCGGTTCACGCGTCAGCGTCACCTCGAACTGCGCACCGCGGAACTGGCGCGTCGCCCGCGCCTGCGGCCAGTGCGAGGGCAGCTGCGGGCGGATCGCCAATGCATCGCCTTCGCCGACCAGGCCGAACAGACCTTCCAGCACGCAGCGATACACCCAGGCCACCGTGCCGGTGTTGAACAGCTGGCTGGAACGCCCGGCCGTGCGCGGGTACTGGTGCCAGGCACCGCGGTAGTAGTTGGGCAACGACACCGGCAGGTGACCACGCTGCAGCACGTCCTCGCGGGTGGGGCCGGGCAGCAGCGCGCGCAGGATCTCCCAAGCGCGGTCGGCTTCGCCGATCTGGTACAGGCTGTACAGGTAGAACGCCGCCGCGTGGTTGTAGACCGCGCCGTTTTCCGCAGCGCCCGGCCACTTCTGCGTCAACCGGCCCACGTCATCGCGCATCCGCGTGTAGGCCGGGGCCAGCATCACCGGGCCGTACGGCGTATGCAGCTGCTCGCGCACCGCCTCCAGCAAGGCTTCGCGCTGCGCGCTATCGGCGGTGCCGGCCAGCAGCGCAAAGCTCTGCGGATTGAGATAGATGCGTCCCTCCACATCCTCGGCGATACCGAAACGCACGCCATCGTCGGTGATGCCGCGCGCATACCAGTTGCCGTCCCACAGTTCGCGGTTGGCATCGGCGTTGATCGCCTGTACGGCCTGCGCAAACGTGTCCGCCTGCGCGCTTCGCCCATGCGCTGCACAGATGCCCGACCACAGCCGCAGCGCATACGCGGTGGCCACGGTAAGCCAGCCGGACACACCCTTGCCGCGCCATCCGACCATGTTCATCGGGTCGCACCAATCGCCCTGCGCGATGAAACTCAAGCCACGTGCATCGCGCGCGTCCAGCAGCCACTGCATCGCCGCATCCAGTCGCTCGGCCACGCTGAGCGCCTGTCCATCGTGCGTGCGGACCACCGCATCGAGCACGCTGGCATCGCCGGTTTCGGCCACATAGGCGCTCAGGAAGATCGGCAACCACACGCAGTGATCGGTATGCGGCACCTGGTTGATGTATTTCAGCTCGGCGCCTTCCACCAGCAGGATGCCGTCCGGCATCGCACCGCTGGGCTCCTGCTGCGAGAGTGCGTGCAACAACGCCGCGCGTGCGGTGGCCGGCTGCAGGTAGGCCATGCCCATGTGGTCCTGCAGATAGTTGCGCGTCTGCGGATCGGTGGTCAGGCGATTGACATCGCCGTGATAGAACACCTGCCGCGGCAACCAATGATTGACCAGATTGTCCAGGGCCGGATCGGGCGTGGCGATCTGTGCACAGCCCTGCCCGCCCTGCAGATACTGCGCGTAATCGCGCGCGGCGGCGGCAAAGCCGGCTTCGGACAGATAACGCGCCCGCAGCGCGGCGATTTCTGCGTCGTCCCGCGCCGGCCCGAACGCGAAGCGATAGACGCGTGCCGCATCGGCGTCCAGCGTCAGCCGATACTGCAACG
The DNA here is from genome assembly GCF_002940665.1 of Xanthomonas arboricola. Classification (GTDB taxonomy): domain Bacteria; phylum Pseudomonadota; class Gammaproteobacteria; order Xanthomonadales; family Xanthomonadaceae; genus Xanthomonas; species Xanthomonas arboricola_B. The sequence continues at coordinate 1,054,970 of NZ_MIGY01000002.1, read as the reverse complement.
CGGCGGCCGGGTTCTCGTAGTGCGCATCGCTGTTGCCCAGCTGCTCGGCCTGGATGGCCGAGGGCGCATGCAGGCCGCCCTCGCCTTCGAAGGCCATCTGCTGCGCATCCCAGGCCACCGGCGGCTGCTCGTGCAGCAGGAAGGTGCAGTCCTTGAAATCGCGCTGACGGAAATAATCGTCCACCTTCTGGTACGGCGCCACGCTACGGCAGACGATACCGCCCAGCGCCGGCTCGTAAGCGCCGCCCTGATGCATCCACGACATGTAGCCGATCGGAAAGTAGGGGTACAGGCTGAGCCGGCGCGTACGCCCGGACTGGTTATGCACGCGGCATTCCCACAGCTCCACCGCATCGTCGGTGGGCAACGCCACGCACAGGTCCACCACGATGCCGTCGTGGCGCACCCGCCAGCGCACATCGTGCTTGCCCGCCGAGAACTCGAACTGTTCCGGCGTTGCACGCACCGGCTCGTGCGGCACTGAATACAACGCACCGCTGTCTTCGTCCTTGAGATAGAAGAAGCGCCCGGGATGATGCGCGTAGTACGGCTGTTCGGGCATCATGAAGTTGCGCGCTTCCAGCAGCGGCGCATGCGCGTATTTGGCCGGCTCCGGCTGCATGAACTGCCCGGTGGCGTAACCACGGCAGGTCAGCTGCAGCATCATGCGGCGGTTCCACAAGAACCCGCCCGCGTTCGGCATCGCGGTGGGGCTGTAGAGCGCATAGCGCGTGCCGTCGGCGCTGGGCGCCAGCAACGAGGAGAGATCGTCGTTGGACGTGGAACTGGAATCGGCGTGGGAGAGTGCAGACACGGTCAACGGTGCTCCGGTTCGTCGCGCTTGCGCGCGGCCAGTTCGTGTTGGATGCGGCGCAACAAGCCATCATCGAGCGGATAGAAACGCATGGTCCAGGCTGCCAGCAGCGCCACCGCGCCCGGGATCACCGTCAGCAGCAGCACGATACCGGTCAACGACCCCGCCGACTGCGCACTGTTGGCCACATAGCCCATGCCCGCCAGCACCCAGGCGATGCCGGCCGACGCCAGCGCGCCACCGAGCTTTTGCGAGAAGGTCGCGGCGGCGAAGGTCATCGCGGTGGCGCGCCGGCCGGTGCGCCATTCGGTGTAGTCAGCGCTGTCGGCATACATCGAAAATGCCAGCGGCGACTTCGGCCCCAATGCCAGCCCGATCAGCATGTTCAGCGCAAAGATCGCCCACACCGCATCGGCAGGAATGAAAAACATCAGGCAACTCAACACGCCCACCACCGCCATCAGCGCGGTCATCAACTGGCGCTTGTCCCAATGCCGTGTCAGCAAGGGCGTGATCGCCGCGCCCACTGCCAGCGACACCGAATAGCCGCCCAGAAACAGCCCGGTCAGGTCCGGCCGCTGCACGTAGTACTTGAGGTAATACACGCCCGCCCCACCGCGCATGACAATGGTGATCATGATGATCAGCGACAGCACGAACAGCACGCACCACGGCTTGTTCTGCAGCAGGTCGGCGATATCCCGGCGGATCGGCGTGCGCTGTTGCGGCGGTGGCTGTACGCGCTCGCGCGTGGTCAGCGCCACGGTGACGAACAGCGCCACCGCCACCGCGCCGTACAGCATCATGGTGCGCTGCCAGCCCAGCGCATCGTTGCCGGCGCCGAACCAGGCCACCAGATCCAGGGTGCAGTAATTCACCAACGTGGTGCCGGCGAACGCGGCGATGAAGCGCAGGCTGATCAAGCTGGTGCGCTGGCTGCTGTCGGCAGTGATCACGCCGGACAATGCCGAGTACGGAATGCTCACCACCGTGTAGGCCAGCATCATCACCAGGAAGCTGATCGTGGCCCACCACATGCGCCCGTTCTGATCCAGCGCCGGCGTGGTGTAGGCGAGCACGCCGGTCACCGCCATCGGCACGGCGCCCCACAACAGATACGGACGGAATTTGCCCCAGCGGCTGCGCGTGCGATCGGCCAGTGCACCCATCGCCGGATCGGCGATCGCATCGGCGATCTTGGTCAACAGGATCATCGTGCCCACCGCCGCTGCCGGCAGATGCATGGTGTCGGTGTAGAAGATCAACAGGAATGCGGAGATGTTGGCCCAGTACAGATTCAGGCCCAGATCGCCGGCGCCGTAGCCCAGCTTTTCGCGCCAGCGCAGGCGCGCCGATGCAGGAGACCTTGCAGGCGATGACGTCATCGGCAGACCTTGGAGTGCGTTGAACCCGGCCGAGCGCCCCGTTACGCTGGGCGGCCCGCGCACCTGGCGAGGAGCGCCGACGCTACACCACGCATCGGCTGCCGCCAACGTGAAATCCGGCAGAATGCCGAATCGATCCGGAGATATAACCTGACGTGATGGACACCGCCTCCCCCGCTACACCCGCGTCCGCTTCACCCGTGGCCATCGTGGTGATGGGCGTTTCCGGCAGCGGCAAGACCACCATCGCACAGGCCCTGGCAGCGCATTACGGATACCGCTTTCTGGATGCCGACGACTATCACAGCGTGGCCGCGCGCGCGCAGATGGCTGCAGGCCAGCCACTCACCGATGCGATGCGTCTGCCGTGGGTGGAGTTGCTGGCCGCCACCCTGCGCGACTGCGTAGAGGCCGGCGAATCGGTGGTGCTCGCGTTCTCGGGCTTGCGCGGCACGCACCGTCAATTGCTGCGCCGCAGCGGCATCCCGATCCGCTTCGTGTTCCTGCACGCGGCCCCGCATGTCATCGCCGCACGCCTGAGCGCACGCGCCGGCCACTTCATGCCGGCCAGCCTGCTGGATAGCCAGTTGCAGACCCTGGAATTGCCGTTGGACGAAGCCGATGTGGTGTCGGTGGATGTGGACGCCACGGTGGCGGAGGTGGTGCAGGATGCGATCGCGCAGTTGGCGCTGATCGCTCCCGCTGCAGTGCACACCGCCGTGCCCTCGCCTCAAAGCGCATGACGCACCCCGGATAACGTAGCCGTACATGCCTATTCCCTTCTCCCAGCGGGAGAAGGTGCCCCGAAGGGGCGGGTGAGGGTACGTGCGAAGCCTCGTGCATTTTGACGACGCAGAAGCTTCGCCCCGTACCCTTACCCCAACCCCCGCTCCGCGCCCCGGCCCGCGTTTGCGACGCGGGCGCTCCAAGGCACGCGCGCCGGTGGCGCGCAAACCGTGCCTTCTCGCCCCGCGGGGTGAGGCGCTCTGTTCAACACAGTGGCCAACCTCACAAGGTAGCGCAACATTTCCTGGTTACTTTTTGCAGACCATTGATTTGCTGGCAAATACACACACGCCGCGACCAATCATTTTTTCTATCGCAATGGCGCCATCGACGGTGAATCATCACCATTTGTGCGAATAACGAGCGTGCTGAACGCAATTTTTTCGAGCTGGTGGCACCAGATGCGAGCGGACCCGACCGCTGAATGAATGCGGCGACCTTGCTGTGTTGCACGGTCGCCACAATCGGCCATCTTCCCTCGGCAGATCTGGGGGGATCCAGCGCTTCCTTCCATCTATGGACATGCCGTGATGACACATTCAATTCGCCGCTTGCGATTTCGCAGTTTGACGCTCGTTCCCTGCCTGCTTGCCAGCGCAGTGGCCTTTGCCCAGGCCGGCCCCGCAACCGCACAACAGTCGGTATCGTCGCTGGATACCCAGGCTTTCGCACGCTCCGGCCAGATCTGGCGCAGCTTCGGCAATCAACTGCCGTTCGCCAGCCCCAGCAGCTAGACCACCGCCGGTGGCGGCTACTTGAACCAGCGCTTCGCGCCGGGCGAGTGGAAGATCAATCGCACCACTGCCAGCACGCTCAAGCCGGCCTGGACCCTGACCACCACCGGCGACATCTCGGCCACGCCGAGCGTGGAAGGTGGAACGCTGTACGTGCCCGACTGGGGCGGCACGCTGTATAGCGTCGACACCCAGACCGGCAAGCCGAACTGGCAGGCCAAGCTGTCCGACTACACCGGCAATGCCAACTCGGTGACGCGCAATACCCCGGCCATCAGCGCCAACAGCATCATCGTCGGCGACCAGGCCGCCGGCACCGTGCTGGCCATCGACAAGAAGACCGGCAAGCTGCTGTGGAAGACCACCGCCGAAGCCAACCCGCAGGCGCGCATCACCTCTTCGCCGGTCATCTACGGCAACCGCGTTTACGTGCCCGTGTCCTCCGGCGACTGGGGCAATCTCGATCCGACCCACACCTTCAGTTTCCGCGGCAGCGTGGTGGCGCTGGATCTGAACACCGGCAAGAAGGTGTGGCAGTTCTATAACGTGCCCGAGGGCTATACCGGCGCATCGGTGTGGGGCCAGGTGGCGATCGACCCGATCAGCCGCCGCCTGTATTTCGGCACCGGCAACAACTACAACATTCCCGCCAGCGTGGGTAACTGCGTCTCCAACGCGCGCTCCTACCGCGGCAGCGAACTCACCGTGCAGGACGAACTGGCGTGCATGGCGCCGGACAACTACGTCGACTCGGTGGTCTCGCTGAATCTGGACACCGGCAAGCTGGTCTGGGCCGACCGTGCACAGGGCTACGACGCCTGGAACCTGTCGTGCATCGTGGCGCCCACCAATGGCCTGTGCCCGAACACCCAGGCAACCAACCTGACCGGGCCCGATTACGACTTCGGCGGCGCCGGCGTGCAGCTGTTTACCGTGTGGCGCGACGGCAAGGCGCAGCAGCTGGTCGGCGCAGGGCAGAAGAGCGGCATCTACTGGGCCTTCGACGCCAAGACCGGTGCCAAGGTGTGGTCGACCCAGGTCGGCCCCGGCGGCACCACCGGCGGCGTCGAGTGGGGCACCGCGTTCGACCCGTACAAGTCGCAGGTGTATGTGGCCATCAACAACAGCACCAACGCCACCTATACGCTGGGACCTGCGAACACCCAGAGCCACAACGGCGGCTCCTGGGCGGCGCTGGATGCCGCCACCGGCAAGATCAAGTGGCAGGTCAAGGTGCCCGGCATCAACCGCGTGAATCCGAACGTGCCGGCCGGCGGCCAGGGCTCGCTGACGGTGTCGCCGAACCTGCTCTACGCCGGTTCGATGGCCGGCAACATGGTCGCCCTCGACACCGACACCGGCGCCACGCTGTGGAACCACGACGCCACCGGCTCGGTGATCAGCTCGCCGTCCATCGTGGACGGTGCGCTGTACTGGGGCGCCGGCTACGGCCGCTTCAACTTCGGTACTGCCGCAACGGCCAACCAGCTGACCAAGTTCGTGCCGGAGGCCAGCCCCGCCAAGTAAGCGTCAACCCATGTGATCTGCGTCGAGCGACGCGCAATCACGGCAGAACGACGGCGCCACCTTCGGGTGGCGTCGTTGTGTGTAACGCGGCTACAGGCGCGTGACTTGGCACAAGCGGATCTGCCCCGCTTCCAGCCCGTGCGCCTCGGCCGCACGGCGGCGCAACGCAGTGACCAGCCCCGCTGCATCCAGCACGCCATCGGCAGGCACGTCCACGCTGTGGGCCAGTTGCCCCCCACAGCACCGGCCGACCGTCGCAGTAACCTTCGTAGTCGGCGAAGTAATGCAGCTGGCGCAACTCAGGTACCGACGTGGACATCGCCCTGGATCTCCGTGCAGCCCAGATGTTCCAACGCGATTTCCAGCCCGAGTAGATAGCTCTGCGCGCAGTAACCGCGCACCGTCGCAATGCGTTGCCCGAACCCCTCCGGCAGGCAACGCTCCGGACGGTCTACGCTATCGTCGTGAGCCTCCACGAACGGATACGGCAACGCGCTGAGCACATGGTGCAGGCGCTCACTGTCCACGCAGCTGCCCGGATCGATCAGCGCGATTTCCATCCGCGCCTGCCCGGCCACGCGCAAGGCATCCAGCAGATCCTGCTCCGACCCGCAGGCACGCAAGGCCACCGTCTTGCCCGCGTCGCCGGCACACTGCACCAGCTGCCGAATGACGGCCCGCGGCAACGGCTGCGGCCCACGCACCAGCGGCATCGCCGCCTCCGGCCCACGCACGATCATGATCGACATGGCGGCTTCCTCAGGCGGCGGCGCGCAAGGGCGCGCACAGCGACGGCAGACAACGCGCCGCAATACCCAGCGACATCGCATAGGCGCGCGGCGCATCGTGCGGCGTAATCACCACCGCCAGCGGCGCATGCTGCGGATGCAGCCACGGCTCCAGCTCCTGCGCTGCATCGGTGTGCAGCTCAATATAGGGCGTGGGTAGCGCATCCAATGCGGCGCGTAAGGTTTTCGCATGCACATGCGCGGACGGCGAAAGATCTCCTGAGTCCAACAACACCAGCTCCACCTCGACATCGGCACCAGCGGCCTGTAACCCAGCGATCAAGCTATCGACATCCGCATACGCCAGCATGCGCAACGTTCGGCCAGCACACTCGGGCAACTGCATCGGCAACAACGGCGCCGGATCGGCCTGCGGACCTTGCAAAATCAGGATACACATCGTGTTCGACTCAACGCACCACAGTGCGGGAGTGCCAAGGTAGGCCTGCCGGGCATAAAGGGGCTATCTGCACCCTGGCGTGCGCGCATAAAGAGTGCGTAATGCCTGCACGATGCCGGCGTGCCCTGCCCGCAACGTCGCGGGCCGGTTCTAGATAACCGCAGCGCTCGACCTGGCCATGCCTTACACACGGCCGAACATCCCGGACATCCCGGACATCCGCATTGCGTCATGTCCTGACCTGACGCAATACAACACCACACACCGTCGATGCGCCGATGCACGAGTGGCGGTTACTTCTCCCGCCGCCAGTTCACCGAGCCCTTGGTCTCCACCGTGCTGGATTCGGCTTCGATATCGAAGCCGCGGCTGAGCAAGTATTTCAGTGTCAAGACCGAGCCGCTGCCGACCATCGAGACGCCGTAGCCAACGTAGAGTTTTGGCGAAAGGTACTTGCCGAAGCCCACCACCGAGCCGACGGTGCTGGATTCGCTCACCCCCGCTTCGTCCAGGCCGAGCTTGGCGCCGATCTGCGAGGCGATCAGGCTGCTACCGGCCGACAGGGCGGCCGAGGCGGCGCTGACCTGCTGGGTTTCGTCGCTGCTGGCGGTGGACAGGCCGCGGCCGAGCACCAGGTACGACAGTGCTTCGGATTGCGACATCGCCGGCTCGGACCACACATCGGCGCGCGGCGATTCGGCGCGGCCGCTGACGTCGATACCGGCGGTGACATCGCCGACCTTGCGCTCGGCGCGCAGGCTTACGCGCGGGTCGGAAACGATGTTGTTGTTCCAGGTCAGCTGGCCGCGGCTGATGGTCAGGTCCTGACCGTAGGCCTTGTAGCGGCCGCGCACGTCCAGCCCGCCGTTGGCGGTCATCTCGCGACCCGGGCGCGCACGGATCTGCATCTGCCCGCTCAAGCCGCCCTTCAAGCCGAAGCCGCTCATGTTGACCTTGTCGCCAAGCACGATGGCCAGGTCCATATCCAGCGGCGAGGCAGGCGCTTCTTCCGGATCCACCGGGTCCAGCACCACCACGTCCTCGGATACCGAGGTACCGCGATCCAGGCGTTCCAGGTCGATGTCGGCTTCGGGCACGGTGACCTTGCCACGCAGTTGCATGGTGTTGTCGGTGATGCCGAACTGCATGTCCGGGTTGGCGATGATGCGCAACTCGCTGGTGTTGTAGGCCAGCACGTTCTCGCCGCGGATATTCAGCAGCAACGGCGTGCTGCTGCCGAACCACGACAGCCCGCCGTCGATGTTGAGCGTACCCTGCCCCGACTTGGCCGAGGCGGTGATCTTGGCCGAGCCATCCGGCAATGCGTCGAAGCGGCCCTTGCCCTCGCTCAGGGTCAAACCCATCGACGGATATTCGGCAGTGAAATTGCTCAAGGTGGCATCGCCGCCCAGCAGCGGTTTGTCGCGGGTGCCGCGCAGGCTCACATGGCCTTCGACCAGGCCCTTGGGCTGCACCACATCGGCCACCACCAGCTCCAGCCAGTACAGCCGCGACATATTGAGATACAGCTCGCCGTTGAGCGGCGCGTACGCATCCCAGCCGGTGTTGAACTTGGCATCGACAAAGCCGGCACCCTGGAAGCCGATGCCCAGCTTGGCCTGGATCTGCTGCGGGGTGAAATCGGCCTGCACGCTGAACTGGTCGTAGCGCAGCAATTCGCCGCGATTGGGATTGCCGGCCACCGCCGCGTAGCGGGTTTCGCCCAGGCGGATGCCGCCTTCGGGCGAGGCGATGCGGAACGAGCCTTCCCAGGCATTGCCGCGCGGCTTGAAGCTGCCATCGAGCGCAAGCTCGCCGCGTAGATAGATCTGCCGCCCCTGCTGCTTGGGTAGCCACGGCTGCACCAGCGACAGCGGCAGTGCATCGCCGTGCACCACCATGCCGTCGCGCGGCCAGTTGGCGCTGGCGCACAGCGCGCCGCCGGTGGCCGCGCCCAGGCAGGTGTCGGACAGGGTAAATGCCGCGCCATCGGTGCTGAACTGCGCCGGCTGGCGCAGCGCCCAGGCATCGCCCTTGGCCGGTGCGATCCGCAGCGTGGCGACCTGGCCCTGCCAGCGCTCGCCAGTGCGACGGACATCGCCCTGCAGCGCGACGTTGGCCATGCTGTTGGCGATAGCGGCATCCAGGCGCAGCGCTTCCACCGCACCGCGTGCCTGCACGCGCACGCTGTCCAGCACCACACCGGCTTCGATTGCGGTGCCCTGCAAGGCCAGCTGCCCGTCGCTGCCGCGCCATGGCAGACGCCCGCGCAAGCTGATGCTCTGCGCGCTGTAGTCGTTCCAGCGCAAGCCGTTGCCGACGAGGTCGGCGGTGATGTCGGGCGCGTCGCGACGGCCGTTGACCTGCAGCTGCCCGCGCATCGTACCGGTGGCGCCGGGCAAGACATCGTCCAGCTGCAGCGGCTGCAGTTGCGCGGCGATATCCAGCTGGTCGCCGACCTTGCCCTTGGCAGTGATGCGGCTATTGCCCAGCGACAGCTGCAATTGTCCCTCGCCCTGTTCACCACGCAGGGCGAACTTGCCGTTGGCCGACAGCGCGCGTTGACGCAGCTGGCCGGTCAGGCTCGGGATATCCGCCGTGGCCTCGAAGCCCGGCGACACGCCACCGGCCGGTGCCGGCAACTGGCGGCCCTTGGAAGCGACCTTGCCGGAGAGATTGCCGTTCCAGCCCGGCGCGAAGTAGCCCGGATCGAACTTAGCCAGTTGGGCAGTGACATCCCACTGCAGCTCCGGGGTCCAGCCCACTTCGCCGGTGAGATCCAGTGCGCCGCCCGGGGTCTTGGCCTGCACCTGCTTGAGCTGCGCACGTTGATCGTTGCCGCGGCTGTCGAACACCAGCGCAGCCTGCTGCCCGTCGCGCTCCAGCGTGGCGCGACCGATTGCCGCCCACGCCTTCAGGTTACCGGCCACGCCCAGCCGCGCGTCGACCAATTGCACCGGCACCACCGGCGCATTGGGGGTGGCCGGGTCCGGCGTCGGGGTGAAGCGCAGGCCGCTGGCGTTGACCGCAAAACGGAAGCTCGGATTCTGCGCATCGCGAAAATCGGCAGTCCCACGCAACTGCGCGCGGCCTTCGAAGGCATCGATCACCAACGGCGCGACGGTGATGACCTGGTTCAGCAGGCTGATGTGCGAGGGCTGCAAGGTGGCGCTCAACTCGCCCTGCCTGACGCTGCCTTGCAGGTCGGCGTTGCCGCCCTTGCCGGAGGCCTGCAGGTTCAGCGCGATCGGTGTGGCCGGCGCGGCGTACTGCCCGTCGGTGGCCGGCATCAGCAGCGAGGTATCCAGCGCGTCGGTGACGGCCTTGAAGGCCCAGGTCGGATCGTCGCGTCCGGTGAACACCAGGCTGGCCTGCAGCGGTGCCGGCGCGCGGCCGGCGATGGCCACTTCCATCTTGTCCAGATCGCCGCGTGCCACCAGCCCCAGGCTGGCCGGGGTGCGCCCGCGTGCGGCCGGCAGCACCGCAGTGGCGGTGAGGTCGGCGCGGTAATCGTCGTTTGGCACGTAGTCGCCGTGCAGGCGGAAGTCGCCCATGTCGGTATCGATCGCCAGATTGCGCGTGCGCAGTTCGCCGGTGGCCACTTCCAGCCCGCCCTGCACCTTATGCAGGACGATCATCGGCTGCTGCAGCTGGGTGATGCGCAGATTCTCCACGGCGATCTTGTCGGCCTGGATCGCCAGCGGCACGTTGATCTGCGGCAGCGATTCGGGCCAGCTCGGCAGCGTGAACGGCTCCTCGCTCTTGCCCAGATTCAAGGTGGCATTGCTGACCTGCACCGCATCCAGCTGCAGCTTGCGCCCGAGCAGCGGGCGCAGGTCCGGTTCCAGGTACACGCGCTCGGCGGTGAAGTGGATGTCCTGATAGCGGAAGTCGACATCGCGCAAGGTCAGCGGGCCGGCCACCGGGCCTTCGACCTTGCCGTAGGTAAAGGTGGCACCGACCGGCAGGCGCGCGGTCACCTGCGCCAGCAACACGTCGCGCCCGGCCACGGTCTGCAGCAGCCAGTACACCGCGATCAGCGCCAGCAACACCAGGCCCAGCACGGTCAGCCCGGAGCCCACCCAGAAGCGGCGGCGGCGGTAGAAACGCGCGCGGCGCGGTGCGGGGGGCGGCGTCGGTGTGCTCACAGGTTGGCCCCGATATCGATGTAGAGCTGGAACTGGGAGTCGGGGTCGTTCAGGCCGTGCGCGATGTCCACGCGCACCGGGCCCACCGGCGAGCGCCAGCGCAGGCCGAAGCCGATACCGGTGTGCCAGTCGGGCGTGTCGTCGAAGGCGCTGCCGCTATCCACGAACACCGCGCCGCCCCAGGGGCCGCCCTTGAGGTAATGCTCGTACTCGGCGCTGGCAGTGACCACGTGCTTGGCACCGAGGGCGAATTCGTCCGGCTTGGGGGTGCGCGGGCCGACTTCGCGGAAGGCATAGCCGCGGATGCTGTTGGCGCCGCCGGCAAAGAAGCGCAGGCTCGGCGGCATCGCCACCAGGTCGCTGGTCCAGGTGGTCCCGCCTTCGCCACGCAGGATCACCCGGCCGTTGTCGCCGGCCCCCAGGAACCAGCGCAGCTGGCCGTAGAGCTGGCCGAAATTGGTATCCGAGCCGGCGCCTTCGGCACCGCCGCGGATGAATGCCTGCCCGGACACGCCGCTGCGCGGGAACAGGCGGTCGTCGACATTGACGTAATTGACCTGCAACTGTGGATAGATCAGCGTGGAGGTCTCGTAGACCGCATCGGTGAAATCGCTGCCGCTGCTGAACCGCCAGCGCTCGCGCAGGGCATTGATCGAGGCGATCGCACTCCAGCGCTCGTTGATCTGGCCGCTGCGGCTGCCAGTGAGTTTGACGTTGCGCAGGTCGATGTAGTCGGTCTGCTCGTCATAGAGCCGCGCCGACGCGGTGTACCAGCCATCCAGCCAGCGGAATGCCGGCACGCGGTAACTGGTGGTCAGGCTCTTGCGGTTCTGCGCGTAATCCAGCTGGGTGTCCATCTTGTGGCCGCGCGAATTGACGTAGCGCCGCTCCACGCCGCCACGCACACCGGCGCCGCTCTCGCTGCCGTAGCTCAAGCCGGAGGTGTAGACGGTGCGCTTGGCGCGGGTGAGCTTCACATCCACCGGCACCCGACCCTGGTCGTCGGCTTCTTCCGGCTTGGGCTGGATATCGATCGTGCTGAAGTAATCCAGCTTGGTCAGCGACTCGCGCAGGCGATCCAGCTTGCCTTCGTGGTAGTAGCTGCCCTCGTCCCAATACACCAACGGCTCGAACAGGCCGGGACGGAAATAGTCGTAGTCGAAGCGCACCTTGCCCATGTCGTAGCGGCGGCCGCTGTCCCAGTTCAGATCGATATCGGCGGCGTGCTCGGCGCGCGTCACCGCGACGCGGCGCTGGGTGAAGTCGGCATCGAAGTAACCGCGCTCGGCCAGCCGGCGGGTGATGCGCACCTTGCTCGCTTCGTATTGCGGGTGGCTGAAGACCTGGCCTTCGCGCGGTTCGAACTGCTTGAGATCCTGGCCCAGGTAACGGTCCTGCTCGGCCCAGCCGGTGATGGAGATGTGCGACTGCCGCACGCGTACCGGCTCGCCGCGCTCCACGGTGATCACCACCGTCACCTTGTCGCCGGTGCGCGGCGCGGCCAGATCGATGGTCGGCGAGTAATAGCCGAACGGTTCCAGTGCTTCGCGCGTCTGCCGTTCGGCCTGCGCCAGCAGATACTCCAGTCGCGACTCGCCCTGCTCCTTGCCGACGGCCTCATACAGAGACAGGGAGACCTCGATGTTCTCGATCATCTCGGCATCGGCGTCGTCGTCCAAGCCCTTGATTTCGATCTTATCGATGGTCGCCCGGGCAACCGCTTGCAGCGGAACGAACAGGGTGCACAGCAGGGAGAGAGCAAACGCGGCTTTAAGCATCGCCCAAGGATACCTAGCCTGGGCGTGAAGGGCCAAAAAAACTGAAGAAGCACGCCTATACGGCATCGGACAGAACTCGGTACAGTCGGCACGTTGTTAACGTTTCGTTGACACCCATTGCGTGTGGCCCCCCAATTGCCGCGCGCCCGTTCATACCTTTGGAGAGAGAGGTGCGTTTCATGAAGCGTCATTTGCTGGTCACCGCCGTGTGCACCGCCCTGACCATGCCATCGCTTGCGATGGCACAGGATTCAGGTGAAGTGACTCAACTGGACAAGGTCACGGTGACAGGGTCGTTAATCCCCCGGTCCCAGGTCGAAACCGCGACACCGGTGTTTTCAATTACCGCCCAGGACATCCAGCGCCGCGGCTTCAAGGACGTCTACGACGTGCTGCGCTCGCAACCGATGGCCACCGGCTCGGTCCAGGATGGCCAGTTCAGTGGCGGCTTCACCGCCGGCGCCAAATCGCTGAGCCTGCTCGGCCTGGATCCCGGCTTCACCCTGGTGCTGATCGACGGCCGGCCGATGGCCGACTACCCGCTGCTCTACAACGGTCAGAGCAATTTCGTCGACCTGGCCAGCGTGCCGGTGGGCATGGTCGAACGCATCGACGTGGCGCCGGGCAACCAGTCCTCGATCTACGGCTCCAGCGCAATCGCCGGTGTGGTCAACATCATTCTGAAAAAGCGCATGGACGGCGTGCAGATGAATTACCGCATGGGCACCTACGACGGTGGTGGCGGCAACAACCAGCGCTTTCAGCTCACCGGCGGCAACGAGATCGGTGGAGCCAACATCGTGTGGGGCCTGCAGCTCAACAATCAGGATCCGATCTACGGCTACCAGCGCCGCGATTTCGATTCCACCAGCGACAATCCGGACCCGACCCTGCGTTACGGCTCACGCATTGCCTTGCATAACCTGCCAACCACCTATATCGACCCGGGCGCCCAAAACTGCGCCGCATTGGGACCGCTGTTCAATGGCTCGGTGCAGTACGACAACCGTGCCAACCGCGGCAATTTCTGCAGCAGTCGCACCGAGCCGGGCTACGCCAGCATCCTCAACAAGGAACGCAGCGCCAGCGGCTATGCCAACCTGAGCTATGCCTTCAACGACAACGTCGAGCTGTACTCGACCGTGCTGCTCAATCGCACCAAGGTCGAGGTCAATAGTGGACCCCGCTTCTGGCAGACCTCGTCCGATACCGGCGGTTATTTCTACAATCAGGACAGCCAGCAGCTCGAAAGCTATCAACGCATCTTTGCGCCGGAAGAAACCGGCAATCAAAACTTCAACAACGACCGCCAGACTGCCGATTCCTACAACATCGCGCTTGGCCTGAAAGGCGGCCTGGGTGCCAGCAACTGGACCTACGATGCCTACTACGCACGCTCGGAGTATCGCATCGAAAGCCGTCAGCAGTGGCCGCTGGCCGACCGCATCGAAGATTTCTTCCGCGAACAGTTCCTTGGCGCTCCGCAGGGCGAGTACTACGGCTACCCGATCTATTCGCCCAACGATGCCAACTTCTATCGCGCCTTGACGCCAGCGCAGTACCGCAGCTTCAACGACGAAATCCGCACCAAGTCCCGGACCTGGACCCAGAACGTCAACCTGCAGCTGACCAACACCGAGTTGTTCAACCTGCCGGCCGGTGCGGTCGGCGTCGCCGCTGTGGTACAGGCCGGTAATCAGTACTGGACCAACCCGACCGACCCACGCGTGATCGCCGGCGACTTCTACCAGCTGACCGGCACCCAGGGCAGCGGCAAGCGCGAGAACTGGGCGGCCGCCTTCGAAATGCGGGTGCCGATCCTGAGCACCTTGACCGCCAATCTGTCGGGCCGTTACGACGACTACAAGAACCAGGGCGGCGGCGGCGATTCCAAGTTCACCTACAAGGCCGCGCTGGAATTCCGTCCGATCGATTCGCTGCTGTTCCGCGGCAACTACGCCACCGCGTTCAAGGCACCGGACATGGCGTTCTCGTTCGCCGGCGACAGCGGTTTCTTCCAGGGCGTCAACGATTACTACCGTTGCGCACTCGAAGAACCCAACGTGCCGATCGCCGACTGCACCTATGGCGGCACCAGCATCCAGGGCCGTCGGTCCGGCAATGCGGATCTGAAGTCGATCACCGCAAAGTCCTGGGGTGCCGGCGTGGTGTGGTCGCCGAGCGCAAGCTTCAGCGTCAATGCCGATTACTACAACATCAAGATCGATGACAAGGTCAGCGACCTGAGCACCGATGCCTTGCTGCAGAACGAATCGGCCTGCCGGCTCGGCGCGCTGGATATCAACTCGCCGACCTGCGTCGACGTGCTGTCGCGCATCGATCGCACGGCCGCCGATGCGCCGGTACCCAATCGCCTGAGCAACATCCGGATCAATCCGGTCAATATTTCCAACGAGGAAATCTCCGGCGTGCTGACCAAGGCGACCTACAACCTCGCTACCGACGCCTGGGGCCTGTTTGTGTTCGACGCGCAATACAACCTGACGCTCAAGCATGAAAGTCAGCAGTTCCCGCAAGACCCGGTGCGCGACCTGCTGAGCGAGCCATTCTTCTCTTCCGAGTTCCGCAGCATCACCAATGCCTCGATCACCTGGCAGAAGGATGCGTGGACCACCACCTTGTTCGGCCAGCGTTACGGACGTACGCCCAACTTCACCGCACAGCAGAGCACCGATGGCTATGCGGTGGAAGGTGCACGCAAGGTCGGTGCGTGGACCACGCTCAATGCCACGCTGGACTACGCGGTCAACGACGACATCTCGCTGACCGCCACGGTCAACAACCTGGCCGACACCCGGCCGCCGCGCGACCGCACCTACACCAGCTATCCGTACTACAACATCTTCAACTACACCGGTTACGGGCGGTCCTACATGCTGGAGCTCAACTGGCGTTTCGGCGCGCACTGAGTCAGCACAGGCGGTATCTGCCGGCGGCAGCCATGGGGCTGCCGCCGGCATTTCCAGGACAAGTATTTTGGATCGAGCGGTCGGGGTCCGCGCTGCCGCGAGTAGGCGAACTTGGAGTAGCCGAAAAGGTGCGCAGACGAAGCGGGCGATACGCAGGCACTTCGCTTGTGGGCACACTGCATGCGTCGCGGCGGCGTGCCCGCGTCGTTCCGCTGGCCGTTGTCAGCGTGCGTCGGTCTGGATCAGGCCGGCATGCAACAAGGCCTGCCGCAGCGGTTCCAGCTGCGTGGCATAGCGCCGCCACTCTTCCACGTTGCGCCCATGCACGCCTTCGCGCACCTGCACGCTGCTCAGCGTGGCCGACGCGGCCGCATTGCGGGTGATATCGCTCTGCCCGGGCTCGATCTGCAGCCCACAGCGCGCCATCAACTGCTGCAACACCGTGGATGGATCGCGCACCATCTGCGCATAGTCCACATCGATCACCCGGCCCGGTAATGCCGCGCGCCACTGCGCCATCAAGCCATGATAGGCCTGATAGTGGCGCGCCAGCGTACGCAGGTCGTAGCTGTAGGCGTAGGAGTCGCCGAACAGCGCGCGGTAATTGGAGAAGCACACCGCCATCGGCTCGCGTACCAGGTGCACGATCAATGCCCCCGGCAGGGCGCGCGCGATCGCGCCGATCGCCACTGCGTTGGCCGGTAACTTGTCGATGTACCAGCGTGCCGATCCGGCCCGCCATTGCGTCTGTTCCAGGTAACGCGCGCCGATCTGCGCGTAGTCCAGCGTCGGCAGCGCCTGCAGCAGATGCGCATCCAGCAGGCTACGACCGGCCTGATCGGCGCCCCAACGCAGTTGATGGCCGAAGTCGCTCAACTCGCCAGCCGACACCACCTGAGAATGATTGCCCAGCATCCGCTCCAGCACCGTGGTGCCCGAGCGCGGCAAACCGAGCACGAAGATCGGTTGCGGCCCGTGCGCGGCAGCGGCTTGCTGCGCGGCGAACAGGCCCTGGTCGGCCAACGCACCCAGCTGCGCGTACAGCGCCGCCTCGGCGTCGGCATCGTGACGCAGGCGCGCATGCATCACCGCGTTGCCATGCTGTAGCGCGTCCCAGGCGGCATCGGTCTGACCAAGGTCTTCCAGCTCCTTGTACAGCGCGAACGCCAGCCCGGCGCGATCTTCGCTGTCGGGCTTGGCGAGCTGCAGCTGCCGACGCAGTTGCGCGACATGGTTGCTGCTGGCGCTCTGCCGGCGCAGGCGCGCACGCGTCAACGCCGCGCGGCCATAGCCGGGCGTGTGCGCCAGCGCATGCTCCAGCGCCTGCGCCGCTTCGTCGAGGCGACCATTGAATTGCAACTGCACCGCTAAAAAAAACCGGAAATCCGGCCCATCGAATCCGCACGCCTGCGCACGCTGCATCATCGCCAGTGCGTCGCCATGTTCGCCCAGCGACTGATGCACGTGCGCGAGCAAGGCCAAGGTCGCGCCGTCCTGGCACTGCGTCACCGATGGGTGCCGCAGCAAGGCATGCAGTGCGCGATGCTCGCCGACACGCAACAAGGCCTGCGCCACGCGGCAACGCATCGCCACATCGTCGCCGAGATCGCCTGCGGCCAGCCGCAGCTGCACAACCGCCTCGCGCATCCTGCCATTGGCCAGCACGGTGCCGGCCAGCAGCACGCGGGCCGACACATGCGCCGGCTCCACGTCCAGCAGCGCCTGCAACGCAGACGCCGCCACACCCAGGTCGCGGCGTGCCAACGCGGCCTGCGCGGTCTGCCAGTGCACCGCGCCGGCGGACGCGGCCATCAGCTGGACAGATGCTCGATGGCGGCGACGCTGCCGAGGCGGTCGCCGAGCTTTTTCAGTAGGGCCAGGCGATTGGCGCGCAGTTGCGCGTCCTCGGCGTTGACCATTACCCCGTCGAAGAACGCGTCCACCTGCGGGCGCAACCGCGCCAGGCGTGCGAGCACGGCGACGTAGTCGTGCCGGTGCAGCGCATCGCCGGTATCGCCGATGGCCGCTTCCACCGCTTCGGCCAGGGCCTCCTCGGCCGGTTCGCGCAGCAGGCTGGTGTCGATATCGCGGGGGATCTCGTCGTCGACCTTGCGCAGGATGTTGCGGATGCGCTTGTTGGCTGCGGCCAGGGCTTCGGCTTCGGGCAGCGTGGCGAAGATGCCGATCGCGTCGATGCGGCGGTCGAAGTCGTAGAGGGAGCCGTGGGTCGCGCCCAGGTGCGCTCCTACGCCGAGCGCTGCAGGAGCGCCTTCGGGCGCGACCGAGAACAAGGCGGCAACCGCATTGAAGTGCGTGGCAGGCACGCCCTTGTCTGCGTAGTAGCCGCGTAGGCGGTCGAGGATGAAGTCGAAAATCTCTGCATCCTGACCCGCCTGCGCCAACGTGTTATGTGCTTCTTTTTCAACAGATGGCGGCAAAGCAGCACCAGCATCCTTTGCCTTGGTGATCGCAGTTTCTGTTTTAAGCAATTGTCTGGCACTTGCTTGGACATTGATCTGATTTCTAGCCTCTACAAGCAGCTTTTTCAAATCCAGATCAAACCCCGACTCAATCACCGTCCGCGCCAACCCCAACGCATTACGCCGCAACGCAAACGGATCCTTGTTGCCGGTCGGCTTCAGACCGGCCGCAAAGCCGCCAGCCAACGTATCCAATCGTTCGGCAATCGCCAGTACCTTGCCCAACGGCGACAGTGCGACGTCGTCGCCGGCAAAGCGCGGCTGGTAGGCCTCGTCGATCGCCAGCGCAATCTCGCTGGGCTCGTTGGCAGCCTTGGCGTAATGGCGCCCGGCAATGCCCTGCAGCTCCGGGAATTCATTGACCATGCGCGACTGCAGGTCGTTCTTGGCCAAGTCCGCGGCGCGACGCGCCTGCGCCGGATCGGCGCCCACTTGCGGCGCGATCGCTTCGGCCAGCGCCGCCACGCGCGCGACCTTGTCGGCCACCGTGCCCAGCTTGGCCTGATAGGTGACGCTGGCCAGACCGGCGCCCATCGCCTCCAGGCCCTGCTTGAGGTCTTCGTCGAAGAAGAACTTGGCATCGGCAAAACGCGGACGGATCACCCGCTCGTAGCCCTTGGCGACTTCGGCCACGTCCTTGGAGGCGATATTGGCGATGCCGATGAACTGCTCGGTCAGCTTGCCGCCGTCGTCCAGCACCGGGAAGAATTTCTGGTTGATCTCCATGGTTTCGATCAGCGCTTCCTGCGGCACCGCCAGGAAGTCGTGCTCGAAGCTGCACAGCACCGCCGACGGCCATTCGACCAGGTTGACCACCTGCTCCAGGTTGTCGTCGCTGATGCGCGCACTGCCGCCGGCCTGCCTGGCGGCGGCTTCGACCTCTTCGACGATGCGCGCACGGCGTGCGTCCGCATCCACCAGCACATGCGCCGCGCGCAAGGCCTCGATGTAATCGCCCGGTGCCGCCAGCGACACCTCGCCCTGATGCATGAAACGGTGCCCGCGGCTGAGGCGATCGCCGCGCACGCCCAGCAGCTCGGCCGGAACCACGCTGTCGCCGAACAGCAGCACCAGCCACTGCACCGGCCGCGCAAAGGCGTATTCGTGCGCGCCCCAGCGCATCGGCTTGGGGATCGGCATCGCGGCGATCGCCTCGCGCAGGATGTCGGGCAGCAGGTCGGCGGTGCGCGCGCCCGGCGTCACCGCGCGGTGCACGAAGCGCTCGCCCTTGGCGTCGCTGGTGCGCTCCAGCGCGGTCCAGTCGATCCCGGCCTTGGCCGCGAAACCGGCCAGCGCCTTGGTCGGCTTGCCCTCGGCATCCAGCGCGATGTTGAGATACGGCCCCAGCACTTCCGAGCGCTGCTCGGGTTGCTCGGTGGCCACGCCCGGCAGCAGCACCGCCAGGCGGCGCGGCGTGGACAGCGGCTTGGCATCGCCACGGGTGACCGCGACGCCGCGCTTTTCCAGACCGTGCAGCACGCCATCGAAGAAAGCCTGCGCCAGACCCGGCAGCGCCTTGACCGGCAGCTCTTCGGTGCCCAGTTCGATCAGCAGGGGAAGTTGTTCGCTCATAAGACGTGGACCTTTACGTGTTCCCTTCTCCGGTCGGGAGAAGGTGCCCCGAGGGGGCGGATGAGGGTACGGGCGAAGCTCTGTGGAGTCTGGGTGCAGGAGGGCTGCGCCTCGTCCCCTCACCCCAATCCCTTTCCCGAGGGGAGAGGGGCTTGCGGGTCCCTTCTCCCACCGGGAGGAAGGTGCCCCGAAGGGGCGGATGAGGGTACGGGCGAAGCTCTGGGGAGTCTGGGTGCAGGAGGGCTGCGCCTCCGTACCCTCACCCCAACCCCTCTCCCGGGGGAGAGGGCTCGGTTACTTCTTCACCCCGGGAAAGCCCAGCTTCTCGCGTTGTGCGTAATACGCCTGTGCCACGCCCTGCGCCAGCGCACGCACGCGCAGGATGTAACGCTGGCGTTCGGTCACGCTGATCGCGCGGCGCGCATCCAGCAGGTTGAACGCATGGCTGGCCTTGGTGACCTGCTCGTAGGCCGGCAGCGGCAGGCCGACCTCGACCAGGTGCCTGGCTTCGGCTTCGCAGGCGTCGAAGCGATGGAACAGCTCGGCCACGTTGGCATGCTCGAAGTTGTAGGCGCTGTGCTCCACCTCGTTCTGGTGATAGACATCGCCGTAGCTCACCGGCGTGCCGTCCGGGCCGTAGGTCCACACCAGGTCGTAGACGTTGTCGCAGCTCTGCAGGTACATGCACAGCCGTTCCAGCCCGTAGGTGATCTCGCCAAGCACCGGCTTGCATTCCAGTCCGCCGGCCTGCTGGAAGTAGGTGAACTGGGTGACTTCCATGCCGTTGAGCCAGACTTCCCAGCCCAGGCCCCAGGCGCCGAGCGTCGGCGATTCCCAGTTGTCTTCGACAAAGCGCAGGTCGTGCACCAGCGGATCGATACCCAGGGCCTTGAGCGACCCCAGGTACAGGTCCTGGATGTTGTCCGGGTTGGGCTTCATCGCCACCTGGTACTGGTAATAGCGCTGCAGGCGGTTGGGGTTTTCGCCGTAGCGGCCGTCGGTGGGGCGGCGCGAGGGCTGCACGTAGGCCGCATTCCACGGCTCCGGTCCCAGTGCGCGCAGGAAGGTGGCCGGATGGAACGTGCCTGCGCCCACTTCCAGGTCCAGCGGCTGGATCAGCACACAGCCTTGCTCGGCCCAGTACTGGTTGAGGGTCTGGATCAGGCCCTGGAAAGTGATTGGAACGCGCCGGGAATCGGACATGCAGCAAAGGCCGTGCGGAAGGGGTGCGCTAGTATACCGGCCGACCCGCAGCGCTTTGCCGCGGAGCACCGCTGCAGGGGAACATCGAACATGGAACAGCGGCGTACGGCCGATCCAGACAGCGCAGCGGCGATCCTGCCGCGCGGCCGGTTGATGTTCGACCCGGTGGCTGCCGCGTTGCTCGCCGATGGCATGGTGGTGCCGCACGAACACGAGCGCGTGCAGTTCTCCGCCGCCGGCGTGCGCAATGCCAGCGAGGTGCATCCGCTGGTGCTGCTGTCCAATCTCAAGCTGCATGCCGCGCAGCCGCCGGCCGGCGAACTCGGGCTGGAACGGCTGACCGAATGGCTGGCCACCCGCACCGGCCTGCGCTATCTGCGCATCGATCCCACCCGCATCGATGTGGCCGCGGTCACCGGTGTTGTCTCGCATGCGTATGCGCGCCGCCACCGCATCCTGCCGCTGGCGCTGGATGCCGAGCGCGTGCTGATCGCCACCAGCGAGCCGCTGGCGCTGGAATGGCTGGCCGACGTGCAGCATCTGAGCCGGCGTCGCATTGAGCTGGCACTGATCAACCCGCTGGACCTGCATCGCTACACGATGGAGTTCTTCGGCGTGACCCAGTCGGTGCGCGGTGCGCGCGGCGATGTGCGCAGCGCCGAACCGGGTGCCGGCCTGCCCAGTTTCGAGCAGCTGGTGGAACTGGGCCGCGCCGGCGACGTCAATGCCGACGACCACCACATCGTGCATATCGTCGACTGGCTGCTGCAGTACGCCTACGAACAGCGCGCCAGCGACATCCATCTGGAGCCGCGTCGCGAGGCCGGGCGAATGCGCTTCCGCATCGACGGGGTGCTGCACAAGGTGCTGGAAGTACCGCCGTCGGTGATGACCGCAGTGGTCAGCCGCATCAAGGTGCTCGGCCGCATGGACCTGGCCGAACGCCGCCGCCCGCAGGACGGCCGCATCAAGACCCGGTCGCCGGGTGGGCGCGAGGTGGAAATGCGCCTGTCCACGATGCCCACCGCGTTCGGCGAGAAGTGCGTGATGCGCATCTTCGACCCGGATTCGGCGTTCAAGAGCATCGAGCAGCTCGGCTTCAGCCCGGAAGAGGCCGCCGGCTGGAGCGCGCTGGTCGAGCGCCCGCACGGCATCGTGCTGGTCACCGGCCCGACCGGCTCGGGCAAGACCACCACGCTGTATTCCACGCTCAAGCGCCTGGCCACGCCGGACGTGAACGTGTGCAGCGTGGAGGACCCGATCGAAATGATCGCGCCCGAGTTCAACCAGATGCAGGTGCAACAGAACATCGACCTGGATTTTGCCAGCGGCGTGCGCACGCTGCTGCGCCAGGACCCGGACATCATCATGATCGGCGAAATCCGCGACCTGGAGACCGCGCAGATGGCGGTGCAGGCCTCGCTGACCGGGCATCTGGTGCTGTCCACGCTGCACACCAACGACGCCGCCTCGGCGATCACCCGTCTGCTGGACCTGGGCGTGCCGCATTACCTGGTGGCGTCCACGCTCAACGGGGTGCTGGCGCAGCGGCTGGTACGCACCCTGTGCGTGCACTGCAAGCGCCCGCACACGCTCAGCGACGATGAGTGGGCGGCGATCCGCGAGCCGGGCGAAGCGCTGCCGGAGGTGCTGAACGTGCATGCGCCGGTCGGCTGCCTGGAATGCCGCCGCACTGGCTATCTGGGCCGTGTCGGCCTGTACGAGTTGCTGCCGGTGAACCCGCGCCTGCGCAGCCTGATCCGCGCCGACACCGACCTGGCCAGCTTCAGCCACGCCGCGCGTGGCGAGGGCTTGCGTACGCTGCGGCGCACCGGCCTGGAAAAGGTCGCCGCCGGGCTGACCACGGTGGAAGAGGTATTGTCGGTGTTGCCGCCGCGGGACTAGGCCGATCGCCTGGGACGTGCACTGTTGTCGGCACAGGCGATCCCTCATCCCAACCCCCGCTCCGCGCCCCGGCGCGCGTTTGCGACGCGGGCGCTCCAAGGCACGCGCGCCAGTGGCGCGCAAGCCGTGCCCGCTGGCCCCGGCGGGAGAGGCGCCCAGCTCTCCCACCGTTTGCTCCCTTCTCCCACCGGGAGAAGGTGCCCGACGGGCGGATGAGGGTACGTCGGCACGCACATGCCGCCATTGGCAGGGACCAGGCATCACCATTGACCAACTACACGGCACGGCCGAGTACAACCAGATCAGCGGCGCACGATCACCGCGGCAACCGAGTCGGGAACCGACGTGGCACAAACCATCTCAGCCATCACTGCTCTTACATCTACACAGCGCAGGTAACCAACCCCAGCCATCAGCACATAGCCATTCGGCATAACCTTAGCTGCATGCGTTGGCACGCCAATTGAAAAAAACCGGCCGGTGCTGCCTACAATCGGGCGCATCCGTCGCTGCTGGATCTTCGTCCGCATGTCCGCCCTGCCGTTCCTGATCATCGAAACCGGGCATCCCGTGCCGGAGATGAAGCGATACGGCCGTTTTCGGCACTGGATCCGGGTCGCGGCCGGGCTGGCCGAGCATGAGACCGTCGCCATCGACGTCGCCAACGGCGGCCGCCTGCCCGACCGCGGCGGCTTTGCCGGCACCATCGTCAGCGGCTCGGCCGCCTACGTCACCGACCGTGCCGACTGGAGCGAGCGCAGTGCCGCATGGCTGCGCGATGCCGCCCACCAGGGCATGCCGCTGCTGGGCATCTGCTACGGGCACCAGCTGCTGGCGCACGCGCTGGGTGGCGAAGTCGACTACAACCCGGCCGGGCGCGAGTCCGGCACCATCGCGCTGGAATTGCACCCGCCAGCCGAGCAGGACCCGTTGTTTGCCGGCTTGCCGGCGCACTTCCCGGCGCATGCCACGCATCTGCAGACGGTGGTGCGCGCCCCGGATGGCGCCATCGTGCTGGCGCATTCGCGGCAGGACCGCTGCCATGCCTTCCGCTGGGGGCAGGCCACCTGGGGCGTGCAGTTCCACCCCGAGTTCGCCACCCACCACATGCGCGGCTATGTGCAGGCGCGCGCCGAGTGCATCGCCCGCCACGGGCACTGCGCCCGCACGGTGGCCCGCGAGGTCACCGCCGCGCCGATCGCCCGCAAGCTGCTGCGCCGGTTCGTGCATCACGCACGCGGCCTGCAAACAGTGAACGCTCATCCCGCCGCACACACGCAAAAGCAGCGATAATCGCGCCACGCCGGGTGGTCCGGTGCGTATCGATCCGGAATGGGAATGAGCGAAATCCGCAAGGTGCCGGCGTC
The DNA here is from genome assembly GCF_002940665.1 of Xanthomonas arboricola. GTDB lineage: Bacteria > Pseudomonadota > Gammaproteobacteria > Xanthomonadales > Xanthomonadaceae > Xanthomonas > Xanthomonas arboricola_B. The sequence goes on along the minus strand of NZ_MIGY01000002.1, from coordinate 1,031,153 downwards.
TGCCGGCGCAGAATGGCTGTTGACCGGTTTCTCGCTGTTGAAGCGGGCGCCGCTGGCGCTTGGCTCGCTGGGGGTGATCTGGAGCGTGGCGGCCACCCTGGTGGTGTCGCTGTCGGTGCTGGTGCCGCTGCTGGGCCCGGCCCTGCAGTTCCTGCTGGTGCTGGCCGGCCCGCTGTTCATGGGCGGCCTGCTGTGGGCGATCCGCGAGGTCGACGAAGGCCGCATCGCCAAGCCGTCGCATCTGCTGCACGGCCTGCAGGACGGCCGCGCGCCGCATCTGCTGGTGTCGCTGCTGCCGCAGCTGATCGCCGGCCTGCTGCTGGGCGTGCTGCTGCTGGTGATGATCGGCGCCAGCGGGCTGCAGCAGTTGTCCGAGGTGATGATCAAGATCAACCAGATCAGCCAGTCCGGCGCGCAGCCGGACCCGGTGCAGATCGAGCAATTGGCCGCCAGCCTGCCGGCCGGCCGCATCCTGCTGTGGCTGCTGCTGACCATCGCCACCTTCGCGGCGATGACGCTGGCACTGTTCGTGATGCCGCCGCAGGTGATGTTCGACCGCAGTACCGGCGGTCATGCGCTGCGCGAGAGCCTGCGCGCCAGCCTGCACAACCTGCCGGCGATGCTGGTGTTCTTCGTGCTGGCCTTCATCGCCATCTTCGCGATCTATTTCGCGGTGATGATCGTGGCGCTGATCGTCGGCCTGGTGGCCGGCCAGACCGTGGCGATGTGGCTGGCCCAGCTGCTGCTGATGGCGGTGCTGATGCCGGTGTTCGCCGGCTCGGTCTACGCCGCCTGGAAGCAGATGTTCAGCCACGACGGCGCCGTCGCCCGGCCGGCCCCGCCCTCGCGCCCGGACGTGTTCGCGGCCTGATCGTATTGACCGGGGATGTGGTTGCCGCCGCAGGCCCTCGCTCCGTAGGAGCGCACCTGGGCGCGACGAAGCCTTCCTCGGGAAAGCCCAGTCGCGCCCGGGTGCGCTCCTACGTGGGTGATTGCGTCCGGGGCGATGCCGGGTTGCGCACCTGCATGCATGTCGGCGCGCGCCTGCAGCCAAGGCGCTAGGCGGGCTTGGGCCCCACCGCACGCGAGGCGATGATGCCCAGCTCGTAGAGCAGGCACATCGGGATGGCCAGCATCAGCTGCGAGACCACGTCCGGCGGGGTGAGCACCGCAGCCAGGATGAAGATCCCGACGATGGCATAGCCGCGGCCTTCGCTCAGCTGCTTGGGGCTGACCCAGCCCAGCAGCACCAGGATCACCAGCGCCACCGGCAGTTCGAAACTCGCACCGAAGGCGAAGAAGATCGCCAGCACGAAATCCAGGTACGAATTGGCGTCCGGGGTAATGGCAATCACGTCCGGCTTGAACGTGGTCAAAAAGTGGAACACCGCCGGCAACACCAGGAAATACGCGAATGCGCAGCCGATGTAGAACAGCGCCACCGCCGAGGCCAGCAAGGGGAATGCGAGTTTCTTTTCGCGCTGGTACAGGCCCGGCGCCACGAAGGCCCAGGCCTGGTACAGCAGCCACGGCACACTGACGAACACCGCCACGAAGAAGGTCAGCTTGAGCGGTGCGAAGAACGCGCCGGCCGGATTCATCGCGATCATCGTCTGCCCCAGCGGCAGCTGCGAAATCAGCGGCGCGGCCAGCCACGAATAGATCGCCCGCGAAAATGGCAGCAACGCCAGCAGCACCACGCCCAGGCCGATCAGGGCGCGCACCAGGCGCGCACGCAATTCGACCAGATGCTCGATCAGACTGCTTTCGGCCTGTGCGTCGTCGAACAGGCTCACGGCGGTTTCTCCTGGATCTTGCCCGGCCCGGCCAGCGGCGTCGCGGTGCCCGGCTCGATCGGCGTCGCGCTCACCGGTGTCTGTGCGCTGGTGGTATGCGCGGCATGCGGGGCCGGTACCACCGTTTGATGCGGTGCCGGCGCAATCGGCTGGGCCTGCGCAATGACCGGCGCCGCAGATTCAGGCGCGTCCGCGCCACCTCCTGCCGACGCGGCGGTCGCCCCGGCAGACAGATCCGCATGCGCCAGCTCCAGCGGCGTCGCCACCGGTGTGGCCGGGCTGCGGATATCGATATCGCGCCCGACCTCGTCGTGCAGCGCGCGGGCGCCCTGCTCCAGATGCTGCTGCTTGTTGCGCAGCTGGTCTTCGGCTTCGCGCAGCGAGGCCTGCACATCCTGCAGGCTACGCTTGAGCTCTTCGGCTTCCAGCTCGCGCTCCAGTTCCTGCTTGACCGAATCCCACTGCATGCGCGCGCGGCGCACCCACAGTCCGGCAAACCGGGCCGCCTTGGGCAGGCGCTCGGGACCGAGCACGACCAGGGCGACGATCGCAATCAGCGTCAGTTCGCCAACACCTATGTCAAACACCGACGCCGCTCCGGATCAACGCGCGTCGCGCTCGGCCTGCGCCTGCCGTGCCTGTTCGGCCGTGCGGGTGTCGTCACCGAGCTTGCCGGCCGGCTTGTCGTCGTCGTGCATGCCTTTCTTGAATTCTTTGACCGCGCTGCCGAGATCCTTGGCACCGCTGGTGAGCCGCTTGGTACCGAACACCAGCAACACGATCACCAGCACGATCAGCCAGTGCCAAATGCTGAAACCGCCCATGATCTGCTCGCTTGCTGAAGAAGAAGGAGCACGCAGGATACCCCAGCGCACCGCGCAGGGGGATGACAGCCCGTCAGCGGTTGCCGTCCAGCGATTCGGTGCGGATTTCGCCATCGGACAGCGGCTGGAAGCCCTGCTGCGGCGGTGGCGTCGTGCTGGGCTGCATCGGCACGGTGCTGGCCTCGTTGACCGCCGGCGGCGGCGTAGCGGCCGCCTGTGCCGGTGGCGGCGTTGCCGGACGCGGCGCGCCGGACGCGTCGTCGGCACTGCCATCGGTACCGCGATTGGCGCGTGCGGTGTAGGTCGCCTCTTCCAGGCGGTCGCGGAAGGCGGTCACGTCGGTGGAGGCACGCTCGTTGGTGCGCCCTTCGAAGATCATGCGCGGGGTGGCGCCGCCACCGTAGGCGTTGAGGTCGGCGGCATCGTCGATCTGCAGCACCGCGCCGTCCAGCGCCACGCCGGCGAACAGGCCCCGGGCGCGCGACCACGACCAGATTTCGGCCTTGAGCTGGCCGTCGGTGGCGGCGGCGGCATTGCGGCCGACCGGGCCGGCGGCCACGCCGGCATCGGCCCCGAGGGTGAACTTGCCGTTGACGATGTTGTCCAGGCTACGGTCGTTGCGGAACACCAGCACCACGTCGGAGGACTGCACGCCGGCCTGGAAGCCGATGCTGCCGCCGGTGAGCTTGACGAACACCGGCTGCGACCAGCTGCCGTCGGCGTTTTTCATCGACATCAGGCCGTGCCCGCGCCGGCCGCCGATCACCAGCCCGGCCTTGAGCGTGTCCGGGATGACCACGATGGCGCGCGCTTCGTCGAGCAGCTTGTCCGGGATCGCCTGCTCGGGAATCTTCATGATCTCGTTGAGCACGCGCACCGCGTTACGCGCGCGCTGGTCCTCTTCCGGGCCAGCGACGGCATGGCCGGCGGCGAAGGTCAGCGACAACAATAGGGCCAGGCGCGACAGACGAGGCATGACAAGCTCCAAAGGACAATCGTCAAAGATAGCAATGGCGCGACGTTAGTGGTGGCGCAATGAATCGGTGGTGAGCGCAGCCGGGGGTGTCAGAGGCGGTCAATGGGAGCGATCAATGCGCTGTCCTCGGCAGCACCGCTGCGCTCTGCCAGAATGGGACGCATGAACACCCCCCCCGATACCGCCCTGCTGGTCGTCAATCTCGGCACCCCCGAGTCGCCCACCGCCCCGGCCGTGCGCCGTTACCTGGCCGAGTTCCTCAGCGACCGCCGCGTGGTGGCGATCCCGCCGCTGTTCTGGAAGCCGCTGCTGTATGGGGTGATCCTGCCGATCCGCGGGCCCAAATCGGCCGAGAAGTACGCCAAGGTCTGGCTGCCGGACGGCTCGCCGCTGGCGGTGTACACGCGCCGTCTGGCCGAGGGCCTGAAAGAGGTCATGCCGGACTGGCACGTGGAGTGGGCCATGCGCTATGGCGCCCCGGCGCTGCGCAAGACGCTGGATGGTCTGCGCGCGCGCGGTATCAGACGCATCGTGGTGCTGCCGCTGTATCCGCAGTATTCCACCACCACCACCGCCTCGATCCAGGACGTGATCGATGCCTGGCGCCCGAGTGCGCCGGAGATCGCGGTGGAGGTGATCCAGGACTATTGCGAAGACGCCGGCTGGGTCGCGGCGATCGCCGATTCGATCCGCGCGCACTGGCAGGCGCACGGGCGCAGCGAGAAGCTGATGTTCTCCTTCCACGGCCTGCCGCAGCGCGTGGCCAATGCCGGCGACCCGTATCCTCAGCAATGCGAGCGCAGCGCGCAGGCCATCGTCACCGCGCTCGGCCTGGGCGCGGACGAATGGCAGATGGGCTACCAGTCGCGCTTCGGTTCGGAACGCTGGCTGCAGCCGTACGCCGAACCGACCTTGTGGAAACTGGCCGAAGGCGGCGTGCGCAGCTTCGACCTGGTCTGCCCGGGTTTTGCCACCGACTGCCTGGAAACCCTGGAAGAAGTGGCGCTGGGCTTTGCCGAAACGCTGGCCGAACGCGGCGCCACGCTCAGCTATATCCCCTGCCTCAACGCCAGCCCGGCGCATGCGCAGGCACTGGCCGCGTTGGCGCGACGCGCGTGAAGTTGGAGCCGTTTGCGTGCGACCTGGCGATTGGCCGGGTCACCGGGCTGCGCAATCCCGAACGTGGCCCGCGCCGGGTGCTGGCGCTGCATGGCTGGCTCGACAATGCCGCCAGCTTCCTGCCGCTGAGCGCGCATCTGCACGCGCAGGACCTGGATCTGGTGTTGCTGGATCTGCCCGGTCACGGCCATAGCGCGTGGCTGCCCATCGGCGCCGAGTACACGCTCAGCAGCGCAATCGCGATCCTGCTGCAGGTGGCCGATGGTCTGGGCTGGGAGCGCTTCAGCGTGCTCGGGCATTCGCTGGGCGGCGGCGTTGCCAGCCTGCTGGCCGCTGCGGCGCCGGAACGCATCGAGGCACTGATCGCGATCGAGGCGCTGGGCGCGCTGGCCGAGCCGGTCGAGAGCACCGCCACCCGTCTGCGCGACGCGGTAGCCTCGGCGCGCACGCTGGCGCAGCGGCCGTTGCGGGTGTTTCCGTCGATGGAGATGCCGGTGCGCGCACGCATGATGGCCAACCAGCTCAGCGAACCGGCCGCGCGGCTGCTGGTGGAGCGCGGCGTGTGCGCGGTCGAAGGCGGCTATAGCTGGTGCAGCGACCCGCGCCTGACCTTGCCCACTGCGATCCGCATGACCGAAGCGCAGATCGACGTGCTGCTGGCCTCCATCGCCTGCCCGACCCAGGCCATCTTCGCCACGCCGGCGCAGGTGTACTTTCCCGATGCCTTGCGCGATCACCGCGTCGCGCTGATGCGCGATGCACGCCTGCAGTTGTTGCCGGGCACGCACCATGTGCACATGGAAGCACCGGACGCGGTGGCGGCGGTGATCAATGGTTTTCTGGCGTCGTTGCCGCCGCCGCACACGTGATGCGTGGAATGCATGCATGCGTCCTGCGCGATGCCACGCCGCTGACGTTCGTGCTTGTTGCCTTGCATGCGACAGCAGACCTCAGTGCCGGCACCACCGGCAGGTAGCGCCAGCGATGCCAACTGCATCGCGACGACCTGCCTCACTCCACCTGCAACAACCGCCGCAGCTGCGCCTTGAGCTGGCGGCCGTGCTCGTGGAAATAGCTGCGTTCGTCGCGCCAGGCGGGGAAGCGCCGTTCCACCTCGGCCCAGAACGCGGGCGAGTGGTTGGCCTGCAGCAGATGGCAGAGCTCGTGCACCAGCACGTACTCGAACGCGGACGGGCGGCCGAGCACCAGCGCCAGATCCAGCGCCATCGAGCCATCCGGTGCCAGCGAGCCCCACTGCGAGGACATCACCTTCAGCCGCACCCGCGCCGGTGCGCGCGGCAGGCCGGGCAGATAGGTGGGCAACCAGCGGCCGACATCGGCGCGCGCCTGCGCTTCGTAGAATTCTTTCAGCGTGCGGCGCAAACCTGCATCGCCCAGGCGGGGCGGCACATGGAACTGCGCGCCGTCATCGGTAACCTCGATGCGTGCATAGCGCCCGTCGTGCCAGCTGAGCGGCAACAAGGCCCCGCGTAACGGCAACAACCCCGGCACGCCACGCTCCAGCGCCGGAAACGCATCGACCTGCTGATAACGCGACAACTGGATGCTCAGCCAGTCCAGATGCGCCTGCAGAAAGCGTTCGCCGGCCACCAGGCTTGCGCGCAGCGGCAAGGTCAGCCGCGCGCCGCGTTCGTCCACGCTGAGCTTGACGCGCCGCGCACGCGGGTCGCGCACACGCAGCACCGCGATCTCGCGCCCGTCCAATTGCAGACGCAGGCAATCGCGTTCGACAACCTGCGGGGCGGGCGCGACAAGGCGGCGGACGGGCTTGAACATGGGCACAGGATAGCGCTGCGATGTGTCAGGTGGTGAGACCGGGCAATTGATGCATTCGATGCTGGCGCTACTTCTTTGAGCGGCTGGCAAACGACGCAGCCCACCGCCAGGTGGGTGCAGCCGACGTCGGTAGATCTATGGCCTGGCTGCAGGCCCCTTGCCCGCCCAGCACGGCCAAGTCTCTGTGCTTTGGGTGTCGTGCCCCGAGGGCCTGGATAGCGCTGATAGATCAGCTGCAGATCGACGGATCTGCGGCCTGGCTGCAGGGCCCTTGCCCGCCTACCATCGCGGGACACGCCGCAAGTACGTCCTTGTAGGCGCTTACGCGGCATCCATGCCACGTAAGGTCCCGCGACGGTAGCCGGGCAAGGACCAGTCAAGATAGTCGGTCTTTTGAAGCAGTCGCACGTGCGATAGCTCAATCGTAGAGCGGATGATCTGCGGCCTGGCTGCAGGGCCCCTGCCCGCCCACCATCGCGGGACACGCCGCAAGTACGTCCTTGTAGGCTCTTACGCGGCATCCATGCCGCGTAAGGTCCCGCGACGGTGGGCGGGCAAGGGCCAGTCGAGATGGTCGGTGTGCATGTTTGCAAACAGGGCATGACCTGCGCTGGTCGGATCACTGTGCGTCTACCAGCTTCTCCCCTTTTGCATGCAGAGCGGTGGACAGGCTTTCAGCACGCAAGCTGCAAACTTTTCATTGCCTGGCGCAGCGCAAGCCAGGAAAGACGCTTTCAAGCAATCAAGCGGCCAACTTTCTGGTGCGGTGTACTCGCGGGTTGCGGAACCCTTGGCGGCATGGATGCCGCCAAGGAGACTCCACAGATGGATTCACGGCGTGTCCGCGAGCGGTGATGGCACCGCGCGCTCGACTCACCGGGCGTTTGACTCGAGCATCCGATCGCGACGACACGACGCCACCGTTCGACGTTCCGCTTACTCGGCCTTGCTCAGCTTCAACGCGGTTTCCAGCAGCAGGAACAGGCGCCGGATTTCGGCGCTCATCAGCGCGAAGCGGGCATCGAGTTCGGCGCGTGCGCCGTCGTCTTCACTGTGTTCGAGCTGGTCCAGTGCGCCATCGAGGAACTTGAGCTTGCGGATCACCAGATCGTCGCCGAGCACGAACGACAGATTGTCGTCCAGCACCAGTGCCAGCTTGGTGACCTGCTTGCCGGCTTCCAGGTGCTTGTCGATCTCGTCGCCGCGCAGTTCCTGGTGCTGGCACTTGACCACCGCGCCGCCTTCGATCGGGTCCTTCATCTCGCACTCTTCGCCCAGGCTCAGGCCTTCGGGCAAGGGTTCGCCGGCGATCCAGCCGGTGAGGATGGCACGCGGTGCGACTTCGGCATTCAACGGCAGCGCCGGGAAGCTGCCGAGCGCGCCGCGGATCTCGCTCATCACGTTCTCGCCGCTCTTGCGGCTGGAACTGTTGACCGCGATGTAGCCGTGCTGCAGGTCCAGGATGGCATCGGTGCGCGAGCTCTTGACGAAGGCGCGCGGCAACAGCTCATGGATCAGGTCGTCCTTCAGGCGCTTGCGGGCCTTGCCGCCGGGGCGACGGCCTTCCTTCTCTTCGATCTCGGCGACCTTGCGCTCGAGCAGGTCGTTGACCACCGCGCCGGGCAGGATCTTGTCCTCGCCACCGACGGTGAGCCAGAGAAAGTCTTCCAGACGGTGCGAAAGCACTTCCTGCTCGTCGCGGCCGAACGGGGAGATGAAACCGCGCGAGCTCATTTCCAGCGGGCCGACCGGCTTGAGCTGCACTTGCGGCAGCAGCGTGTCGATCTCGGAGAAATCCAGCGTGGTCGGGAAACGGAACAAAGTGAGATTACGAAAGAACATGCGTCGGACCGAAGAGGAGGAAGAAACGGGGAGGGTGGAAAGACTGCCGGCGCCGCGATGGCCGCGTCAGTCGCTGTCGTGTGCGCTGTCGCCGGCGGCCAGCCAGGCGCTGGAATCGGGATCAGGATCGGGCGGTGCTGCATCGCCGCTATGGCCCAGCGACAGGAAATCGAACAGGGTGCGGTCGGCCAGTTGCTCGGGCCGCACATCGCCCAGCGCGCGGGCGATCTGCTCGACCCGCCCGGGCTGCTCGCGGTCCCACTGCTGCAGCATCCGCCCGACCTGCTGGCGCTGCAGGTTTTCATGGCTGCCGCACAGGTTGCACGGAATGATCGGGAACTGGCGCGCCTGCGCGTAGGCGGCGATATCGGCCTCGCGCACATAGGCCAGCGGGCGGATCACCACATGCGCGCCGTCGTCGCTGCGCAGCTTGGGCGCCATCGCCGCAAGCCGGGCGTGGTGGAACAGATTCATGAAGAACGTGGCCACGATGTCGTCGCGATGGTGGCCGAGCGCGATCTTGGTCACGCCATGCGCCTGCGCATAGGCGTACAGCGCGCCGCGCCGCAGCCGCGAGCACAACGAACACATGGTCTTGCCGGCCGGAATCACCCGGCTGACCACCGAATAGGTGTCCTGCTCGACGATGTCGAACGGTACGTTCAGCCCGCGCAGGTAAGTGGGCAGCACCTGCGCGGGGAAGTCGGGCTGCTTCTGGTCCAGATTGACCGCCACCAGGGTGAACGGCACCGGCGCCTTGCGCTGCAACTGCAGCAGCATGTCCAGCAAGGTGTAGCTGTCCTTGCCGCCGGACAGGCACACCATGATCTTGTCGCCGGCGGCGATCATGCCGAAGTCGGCAATCGCCTGGCCTACCTGGCGCTGCAGGCGTTTGCCCAGGCGCAACTGCTCACGCTGCAGCCGCTGGCGCGGGTCGCGCGGCGCGGGGTCGGCCAGGGGTTGCGGCAGCGGCAGGACAGCGGTCATAAGCCGGCCATTGTAGCTGCCCCGCGCGCGGCGAGCCGGCGCCGCGCTTGCGCGGCTGAATGCGCGGTCGGCCGCTTGCGGGCGAGGCGTTCAGCGCGGGTTTGGCGGTGCTGCGGCATCAGCGAACCGATCACGGCTGGCAGGTGTGCCGCAGGTGGTTGGCGCAGCGGACATCTCGCAGCGCAGCAAGCCTTTCGGCGCCGGGCTGGGTAAAGTCGGGCAGACCGCTTCACTCGGGATCGGCATGGCATCTCCGGCTTCGCTCCACCGCGCGGCTTTTTTCGGTCGCGATTGTGGTAGCGCTAACATTCTGCGCGGCGTGAGTCAGGCCCTGTGCCGGCGTCCGTCTCCGGCGCTGATTGAGAGTGCGCGCCGGTGGCGGCGGTGACGCCCTGCATGCGCGATCGCTGCGCTGCGTGACTGACCACTTGCTTGCAACACCCTTCCCTCTCCCCTCGCCTTTGCACAGGAGTTTTACCCCATGAGCAACACCGTCTACATCGGCGCCAAAGAGTACTTCCCCGGCATCGGCAAGATCGGCTTCGAAGGCCGCGACTCGGACAACCCGCTGGCGTTCAAGGTCTACGATGCCAACAAGCAGATCGGCGACAAGACCATGGCCGAGCATCTGCGCTTTGCCGTGGCCTACTGGCACAGCTTCTGCGGCAACGGCGCCGATCCGTTCGGCCCGGGCACGCGCGCTTACCCGTGGGATATCGGCAACACCGCGTTGAATCGTGCCGAAGCCAAGGCCGATGCCGCGTTCGAATTCTTCACCAAGCTCGGCGTGCCGTACTACTGCTTCCACGACGTGGATCTGTCGCCCGATGCCGACGACATCGGCGAGTACCAGAGCAACCTCAAGCACATGGTCGGCATCGCCAAGCAGCGCCAGGCCGACACCGGCGTCAAGCTGCTGTGGGGCACCGCCAACCTGTTCTCGCACCCGCGTTACATGAATGGCGCATCCACCAACCCGGACTTCAACGTGGTGGCGCGTGCGGCGGTGCAGGTCAAGGCCGCGATCGATGCCACGGTGGAACTGGGCGGCGAGAACTACGTGTTCTGGGGCGGCCGCGAAGGCTACGCCTGCCTGCACAACACCCAGATGAAGCGCGAGCAGGACAACATGGCGCGCTTTTTGACCCTGGCACGCGATTACGGCCGTGCGATCGGCTTCACCGGCAACTTCCTGATCGAGCCAAAACCAATGGAGCCGATGAAGCACCAGTACGACTTCGACAGCGCCACGGTGATCGGCTTCCTGCGCCAGCACGGCCTGGACCAGGACTTCAAGCTCAACATCGAAGCCAACCACGCCACGCTGTCGGGCCACAGCTTCGAGCATGACCTGCAGGTGGCATCCGATGCCGGCCTGCTGGGCAGCATCGATGCCAACCGCGGCAACCCGCAGAACGGCTGGGATACCGACCAGTTCCCGACCGATCTGTACGACACCGTCGGCGCGATGCTGGTGGTGCTGCGTCAGGGCGGGCTGGCACCGGGCGGTCTGAACTTCGATGCCAAGGTGCGCCGCGAGTCGTCCGACCCGCAGGATCTGTTCCTGGCGCATATCGGCGGCATGGACGCGTTCGCACGCGGGCTGGAAGTGGCCGACGCGCTGTTGACCTCCTCGCCGCTGGAGCAGTGGCGCGCCGAGCGCTACGCCAGCTTCGACAGCGGTGCAGGCGCGGATTTCGCCAACGGCAACAGCACGCTGGTGGATGTGGCCAAGTACGCCGCCGGCAACGAACCCAAGCAGCTCAGCGGCCGTCAGGAAGCCTACGAGAACCTGATCAACCAGTATCTGACGCGTTGATGTCCCGTGGCCGGCGGCGCACTGCGCGTCGCCGGCCGATGTCGGCCGCCCCGGTGGCCGCTCCCTTGCATGCTTCCAGGTGAATCCATGTCCAGTGTCTCCGTAAACGGCGCCCCCGATGCCGGTGAGAACACCCGTTTTATCGTCCTGATCAGTTGCGTAGCCACGATCGGCGGTTTTTTGTTCGGTTTCGATAGCGGCGTGATCAACGGCACTGTCGACGGCCTGAAGCAGACCTTCAATTCCAGCGCCGCCGAGACCGGGTTCGAAGTCGCCTCGATGCTGCTGGGTTGCGCCATCGGCGCCTTCTTTGCCGGCCGGCTGGCCGACCGCTGGGGCCGCCGCGCGGTCCTGATCATTTCTGCGGCGCTGTTCCTGCTTTCGGCCATTGGCGCCGGTGCCTCGCACAGTTCCGGCTTCTTCATCTTCGCTCGCGTGATGGGCGGCTTTGCGGTGGGCGCCGCCAGCGTCATCTCGCCGGCCTACATCGCCGAAGTCGCCTCAGCGCGCTATCGCGGCCGGCTCGCCACGATGCAGCAGATCGCCATCATCAGCGGGCTGTTCTGCGCGTTTTTGAGCAACTACCTGCTGGCCAACGCCGCCGGCGCCTCCACCGAGCCGCTATGGGCCGGGCAGGCCGCCTGGCGCTGGATGTTCTGGATGCAGGCGATTCCCTCGCTGCTGTTCCTGTTGCTGTTGCTGGTCATCCCGGAAAGCCCGCGCTACCTGGTGGTCAAGGGCCGCCGCGAGCAGGCGCTGGTGGTGTTGAAGCGCCTGTACGGCAACGCCGCCGCGCAGACCAAGCTGGCCGAGATCTCCGCCTCGATGTCGGCCGACCAGCACAAGCCCAAGTTCTCCGACCTCATCAACAAGGCCACCGGCAAGATCCGCCCGATCGTCTGGATCGGCGTGGGTCTGGCGGTGTTCCAGCAACTGGTCGGCATCAACGTGGTGTTCTATTACGGCGCCGTGCTGTGGCAGGCGGTGGGCTTCTCCGAGCAGGACGCACTGCTGATCAACGTGCTCTCCGGCGGCCTCAGCATCGGCGCCTGCCTGGTCACGGTGATGCTGGTCGACAAGATCGGCCGCAAGCCGCTGCTGTGGATCGGCTCGGCTGGCATGGCGGTCTCGCTGGCCCTGGTGACCTATGCCTTCGCCACTGCCTCGCTGGACCCCAACGGCAAGCTCGCCATGTCCGACGCCATGGGCATGCTCGCGCTGGTGGCGGCCAACGTCTACGTGGTGTTCTTCAATGCCTCCTGGGGGCCGGTGATGTGGGTGATGCTGGGCGAGATGTTCCCCAACCAGATCCGCGGCTCGGGCCTGGCCATTGCCGGTGCCGCGCAGTGGACCTCCAACTTCGCCATCACCGTCAGCTTCCCGATCCTGCTCGGCAGCATCGGCCTGGCTGGCGCCTACGGCATCTACACCGTCGCCGCCTTCATCTCTGTGTTCTTCGTGCTCAAGTACGTCTACGAGACCAAGGGCAAAGAACTCGAGCAGATGGAGGGCTGATCTTCTCTATTATGCTGATATCGGCATGGAAGACGACCAAGGCCGCGCAATGCGCGGCCTTCTTATAGGAGCGTTTCTCACCTTACCCCCATGATCGCGTCCTCGTTGGGGATTGGATCATCGTCGTACAAGACACTTGTTGTCTGGGAGCAGTACGCGCCAGCTGCCGCCGTCACTCTCGCGATCTGTGCGCTTAAGCTATACGCGATGTGCCGATTGGCTTCACACTAGGCAGAATTCGTCGAAGAACCAGGGAGTGGTTGCATGGCAGTTGTTAGAGAACTGGCGGAAGGGCTTCTTCTCACTCTGGGCTATTGCGTCGTCTATCTGCTTGTCTGGCACTTGTCTGTCGATCAGTGGTACCTACCCGCCGGTCTGAGAGCGGCGTCTCTTCTATTCATGCCGTATCGTCGTTGGCCGTTCTTGCTCGCAGGTGATGCTGCCGCCATGCTTTGGCTGCGCATCCCCATGCTGGAGACCAGGGATTACGCGCCGATTTGGGCTTACCTGAGTCCGTTCTTGCTTGCACCAGCAGTCGCGCTGGCAGTGTCTGCGATTCGCCGGCACACGCCGAACGTGATGACCCGCAATGCAATTCTTCCGTTGATGGCGCTCCTGGCATTGTGGAGCACGCTTTGCGGCATGGCGCTAAATGCCACGCTTGGCGGTCCTGTCGCCAGTTCTCCCATGGAGATTCTGCTGCGTACATGGCTGGGGTCCTATCTCGGCATCCTGATGTTTCTGTTACCTGGTCTGCTATGGCATCGGCGCAAAGAAAGCGAGTCCCGCAACAATCTCGTACGTGACAGTACATTCGCAGGGTTGGCGATGGCAGCTTTGTTCTGCACTGCCAATGTCGTTCCGGAGCCGCTGCTACGACAGGTCTTGATGGTATCGCTGGTTGGGCCGGCGATTGTTTTGACGCTCCGCTACGGCTGGCGCGGAGCAGCGGCCGGTGCTTTGCTGGCAAATCTTATTGCCGCCTTGTCGCGCTCCAAGTACGGAATCGCCGCTTACGACTCGGAATTGTTTAGCGTCCAGCTGCTGATCGCCGTCATTGCTACAGGGCTATTTGTCCTCGGTTCGCAGCTGGCTTCCGTATATGCCCAGGCTGGCAACCACGGCCAGGTAAAGCTGGAAGCATTGCAGTTCGCTCAAGCTGGTTATCTCGCAGCTGAGCGCACCCTTCGCAACCGCGTGGTGGACTACTCCGATATCAACGTTCACATCAACCGACTGCGCAAGGAATGTGTCGCTCAGCTACGCGAGCGGGGTCACCACGCTGCAGCCATGGAAATGACCAGAGCGGGAGTCATCGAGTCGCAGCTGCTGCACGAATACGTCGCCGGACTGTATCCGCTTGAGATCGAAACTCATGGCGTGTATCAAGCGCTTCGCTCACCGGCACTGGCGCGCTTTTACGACACGGAGATCCATCACGCGTTGCGCGGGAACTGCGGCAATCTTTCACTAGGGCTACAACTGGCGGCCTATCGATGCGTGCTAAACGCATTCGAGATGCTTCCGCAGGCGAAGCGGCATCTCGTGCAGGCCCGTGCATGGAGAGGTCGTAGCGCACAGGGTGTGGTGATCAGAATCTTCGCTGATAGCTCTCTATTGGAGGTCGTGTATCGTGATGCGCCCGAGGCAAGCAACGAGTTGCGGACGCGACTGAAAGCGCATGGCGGTATTTTTCGTCGCCGCCATGCGTTGGTCCTCAGTTTTCTGGTTGCCGAACAGGTATCGGTCACTTCGTCCGTGTGACGATCCAACGCTCTCCAGATGTGCTCGGGATCAGGTGCACGGTGAAATTGTCGGTCTGATATACCAACTGTGCTATTGCGGGGACCACCAATGTCGAGACTGCTATGCGACTGACGTCCTTGCCCATCGGCAGGACCCAGAGAAGCTCGCCTGCACGGCCCACTGCTCCACGGACCACGCCACTTGCATCGTTGATCTGCAGATACAGCATTCCTTCGCGTTGAAATTCGTAGATCCGCCACGTCGGATCTACCGCCAGATTAGTCGCACGTGGTGCCGACTCGCCTAGTCCTGTAGCAGCCAGCTTGGCAACCGTCCCATCGCCTGGACAGCAGGCATTTGCCGATCCGATACCTGCCAGCATTGCGGCGGCGAGGGCACCTAAAGTCTTGATTGCTAGCTTTGCCTTCACTTCCATGACTTCGCCTTTTTCCCTTGACCGGGAACTATCTAGCCTGCAATTCAGGCATGCCTACGGTACGTGTTTCTCTGTAGTTGCGTGAGTGGCTGAGTTCAAGTTCACTGATACGCGTCGCGCCAATGTGTTGACTCGCCGGCATGCGTGTGAATAGGCCTGGCAGCAATGACTTTAGGTGGTGCCGGTTTTCCGGCGGCGCCTCTTGGCGCTGTTTACGGTTGTTCTCGGACGTCGTCCAGTTCTAGCCGTGTTGGCTCACCGTCGATCTCCCTACCGACAGGATCGTAGCCAAACTGGGACTGGATCCGGCCCGTCCATGGGCTCCATCGGTTGACTTGCCGCCAGCGAAAACGTTTGTTATCCGGACTTTTTCGTGGCGTGAGTGAAAGCGTCATGGGGAGTTTATCGAGTAAGTTCTCTGGATTATTTACGGTCTGATATGTGTCTTGTCGAAGAATGTTTAATTGATAATTGAATTGTCATCCTTCGGCGTCGCAGGGATTGATGCGCGCTCAGCGCGGTTTGGGCGTACTCAAACCATCCAATCACCCGTCGGTGATGAGGTTCGCCCAAGCGACGCAAAAATTGCTGGGTGTGGTGGTCGTTCGGGTCGCGCAGGCTCGCGAGCCGCTGGGCGATAAAATGGGTGGTCAGCGGTTGGGCGCAGCCGACCTCGATGCAGTGGCGCCAGGCGATATAGCCGTTGGAGATGAGGGGACATCGTGATGCTCTTCTGCGAGAGTGGACGTAAGAACGCGGGCGGGACGCGGCGGGTTTGCTGTCGCGCGATAATTGTTACTCTATAACTATTCGTCCCCTGGTCCTTCTGGTCACGTCGTGCCGCGTCCCTCACCGCAGTGCGTTGTTTGCCTTGCTACCATGCCGAACCTTCCATGCTCCGAGCGACACGGCGGCCGCGTCGCTCTCCGGGATGGGCCTGATGCGGCGGCGGCAAGTGCTGCGCACCTGCGTGGTCGCCATCGACGCCCGCCACGGCGGCAAGAACGCCGCCAACGAGATGGGCGGCAGCGCGCGCCGTTTGCGGGTGCCAAGCAATCCGGTGTGGTCGCAGGTGCCGGCCGACCTGTCGCTGAGCGGCGCCATTGCCTGGCAGCGTGCGTTGCCTGGCAGCGTGCGTTCGGCAAGTTGATGCGCGGGCGGCTGCAGCAGGTGACGCGGCTGCATCGGGACCAGGTCGGGCAGGCCGGGTTTGCGGTATTGACGTCGCCGGACATTTCGCCGCTACTGGTCGAAACTGCCTTGTTGAGCAATTGCGACGATTGTCGGCGGCTATGCGGCGACACGCATCAGGACGAACTGGCGCAAACGCTGCATGCCGGTATCGACGTGTACTTCCAGATGTTTCCCGGTCGCGCCTGAGGCGCGGTTGCCTTCCTGTCCTTCAGCGACCTTTCGATGTCTGCCACGCTTACCGATGTTGCGGTTACCGAACTGTCTACGCTGAGCGCGCCGTTGCGCTGGGTCGGCATGCAGGACATTGCCGTGCCGGTGCGCCTGGCCGACGCACGCTGCGCCGATGCGGACGCGCTGGCGCGCAGGTCTACGTCTTGATCGGGCCGTCCATGATGGTTGTAGTGGGGTGATCGACAAGAGCCGAGCCCATGCGACGTCGCCAGGTTGCACGACGCGCAGCTGCAGGGCCGAAGTGCGCGATCGACGGCAAGGCCAACCCGCAGCGCACGGTGCCGTAACTGGCCCCAGCCAATCGGCGCATCGGCTCGACGGCGCTGCCATGGGAGAAGTGTTTGTCCAGTCCGGGAACAGGACCATTGCGCGTCACCTGGTCGCCGGCAACTGCCCATGCCAATAACGCAAAAACCCCGCAATGCGGGGTCTTGGCGTTCTGCGGTCAGACGACGGTGGTGCTCCCTAGGGGACTCGAACCCCTGTTTTAGCCTTGAGAGGGCCACGTCCTAACCATTAGACGAAGGGAGCGTTTGGTGCGTCTTGTGCAGCGGGCTAGTATAGTGCGCTAAAACCCGTTGGGCAATCCTGCAACACAAGACGGAAGCGCCATCATCGAACCCTCAGTTACATCTCCGTTCACGCTGCGCGTCATCCCACGCGATCAGCACACCATCTCGCGCAAGGACATCAGCCCCAACGCATTGCGCGTGCTGTATCGCCTGCGCGAATCGGGCTTTGGTGCCTACCTGGTCGGCGGCGCGGTGCGCGATTTGCTGGTCGGCGGCCATCCCAAGGATTTCGACGTGGCCACCAGCGCCACGCCGGAAGAAGTCAAAGCGCTGTTTCGCAACTGTCGCCTGATCGGCCGCCGCTTTCGTCTGGCGCATGTGGTGTTCGGCCGCGAGATCATCGAAGTGGCCACGTTCCGCGCCAACATCGACGACGGCAGCGGCGACCGCGAACTGGATAACGGCCGGTTGGTGCGCGACAACGTCTACGGCACCATCGAAGACGATGCGATCCGTCGCGACTTCACCTGCAACGCGCTGTACTACGCGATCGAGGATTTCTCGGTACGCGACTACTGCGGCGGCTTCGAGGACGTGCAGGCACGCCTGATGAAGTTGATCGGCGACCCGGAGCTGCGCTACCAGGAAGATCCAGTGCGCATGCTGCGCGCGGTGCGTCTGGCGGCCAAGCTGAACTTCGATATCGAAGCCGGCACCGCAGAACCCATCCCGCGCTTGGCCGGGCTGTTGTCCGAGGCCGCGCCGGCGCGCTTGTTCGAAGAGATTCTCAAGCTGTTCCTGTCCGGGCATGGCGTGGCCAGTTTCGAGGGGCTGGAGCGTTACGGCCTGCTCGGTGCGCTGTTCCCGGAGAGTGCGGCCGCATTGCGCTCCAACCGCAGTGGCGCATTGCGCGCCATGGTGCTGGAAGGCCTGCGCAATACCGATGCGCGCGTGGCCAACGACGAGCCGGTGTCGCCGGCGTTCCTGTTCGCCCTGCTGCTCTGGCCGGCGTTCTGCCGCACCCTGATGGGCCTGCAGGCGCAGGGCGTGCAGCCGGAAGACGCGCAGCGTCGCGCCGCCGACCGGGTCACCCTGCATCAGCTCGAGCGCGTGGCGCTGCCGCGCCGTTTCTCGCTGCCGATGCAGGAAATCTGGCTGCTGCAGACGCGCTTCTCCTCGCGTCAGCGCAAGCGCGTGTTCCGCACCTTGTCGCATCCGCGTTTCCGCGCCGCGTTCGATTTCCTGGTGTTGCGCCAGTTCGCCTCGGCCGATCACGCCGCCGATGTGGAGTTCTGGCGCGAGGCGCAGAAGTCCTCCGGCCAGGAACTGGTCGATGCGATCGAAACCGCGCAGGCCGATCACGAAGGCGAGGAAGGTGCACCGCGCAAGCGGCGCCGTCGCCGCCGTCGCACCGGCGCACCGGCAGGCGAGTAGGGCGTGTACACCGCCTTCGTCGGCCTGGGCGCCAACCTGGGTCCGGCCGAGGCCAGCGTGCGCGCGGCCATCGCCGCACTGGGCGAGCTGCCGCAATCCACCCTGATTGCTGCCTCGCGCCTGTACCGCACGCCGGCCTGGGGCCGCGAAGACCAGCCCGATTTCATCAATGCGGTGGCGCAGCTGCGCACTGCGCTGGCGCCATTGCAACTGCTGGAGGCCTTGCTCGGCATCGAGCAGGCCTTCGGCCGGCAGCGTATCGACGGCGAGCGCTGGGGCCCGCGCACGCTGGACCTGGATCTGCTGCTGTACGCCGATCAGGTGATCGACCTGCCACGCCTGCAGGTCCCGCACCCGCATCTGCAGGCGCGCGCCTTTGCGCTGCTGCCGCTGTCCGAGCTTGCTCCGGAGGCGGTCATTCCGGGCCATGGAACAGTGCGGCACGCCCTGCAGGCCATCGAGGTCTGTGGGCTGGAGCCGATTGGGTAGATAATGGCCGGCTCATCACCCCACGTAATGACTTCATGAGCAGCCATACCGACAGCAAGCCCTGGACCGTGCCCGCCTTGGCGCAGGCCAAGCGCGAGGGTCGAAAACTGGTCATGTTGACCGCCTACGACGCCGGATTCGCACGGACCTTCGATGCCAACGGCGTCGACCTGATCCTGGTCGGCGATTCGCTGGGCATGGTGGTGCAGGGGCACGATTCCACCTTGCCGGTGACCACCGCCGACATGGTCTACCACACCGCCGCGGTGGCGCGGGTGCTGGAGCGGGCGTTGCTGGTGGCCGATCTGTCGTTCCAGGCCGATGCCACGCCGGAGCGCGCACTGGACGCTGCCACCCGACTGCTGCAGGCCGGCGCGGAGATGGTCAAGCTCGAAGGCGCCGGGCACAAGCTCGAGGTGATCCGCTATCTGGTCGAGCGCGAGATCCCGGTCTGCTCGCACCTGGGGCTGACCCCGCAATCGGTGCTGCGTTTCGGCGGTTACACGGTGCAGGGGCGCGGCGAAGCCGGCGAGCAGTTGCGCCGCGATGCGCAGGCCGTTGTCGATGCCGGCGCCAGCCTGATCGTGCTGGAATGCGTGCCCACGCCGATCGCCGCACAGGTCAGCGCCGAGCTCGGCGTGCCCACCATCGGCATTGGCGCCGGCCCCGGCTGCGATGGCCAGGTGCTGGTGATGCACGACATGCTGGGCCTGGACAGCGGCCATCGCCGTCCCAAGTTCGTCAAGGATTTCCTCGCCGAAGGCGGCTCGGTGGCGGGCGCGGTACGCGCTTACGCCCAGGCCGTGCGCGACGGCAGTTTCCCCGATGCAGCGCACGCGTACGCCGCATGATCCAGACCCTGACCGATCTTTCCACCCTGCGCGCGCTGGTCACCGGCTGGAAGCGTGAGGGCTTGCGCGTGGCGCTGGTGCCGACCATGGGCAACCTGCATGCCGGCCACTATTCGCTGGTGATGCTGGCGCGCCAGTACGCCGATCGGGTGGTGTCGAGCGTGTTCGTCAATCCGACCCAGTTCGGCCCCAACGAAGACTTCGCGCGTTACCCGCGCACGCCCGAAGCCGACCTGCGCGGCCTGGAAGACGCCGGCTGCGATGCGCTGTGGCTGCCGGATGTGGACACCATGTATCCGCTCGGTACCGCACGGGCCACGCCGATCCATGCGCCGGGCGTCAGCGACGTGCTGGAAGGGGTGTGCCGGCCGGGGCATTTCGACGGCGTGTGCACGGTGGTGGCGCGGCTGTTCAATCAGGTGCAGCCGGACGTGGCCGCCTTCGGCAAGAAGGACTATCAGCAGCTGGCGGTGATCCGCCAGATGGTGGCCGACCTGGCATTCCCGATCGAGATCCTGGGCGGCAGCATCGTGCGCGAGGCCGACGGCCTGGCGATGAGTTCGCGCAACCAGTATCTGACCGCCGACGAGCGCCCGCGTTCGACCCGGATCCGCAAGGTGCTGCTGCAGATGCGCGACGGCTACGCCGCCGGCACGCCGCGTGCGCAGGTCGAAGATACCGCCACCCAGGCGCTGGAACAGGCCGGTTTCCGCGTCGATTACGCGGTGGTGCGGCTGCCCGACCTGAGCGAGCCGGGCGACAGCCATGGTGGCGCGCGCGTGGCCTTGGTCGCCGCCCGTCTGGGCAGCACGCGGCTGATCGACAACCTGGAATTCTGAACGGTCCGAACGCTGCTGCAGGCGCGGCATCAGGCGTGACCGACGCTGCCGGCGCACAGGCGCACAGGCGCACAGGCGCGTTTGTCCAGCGCCGGCCTGAAGCCCTCACGACCGGTTGTGGGGCAGGCCGGTGGACACCGGCGCTTTCCGCTAAAATGCCGGCTTTCCTTTGCCGTTGCCTGTCATGCACCTGTCCCTGTTGAAAGCCAAGATCCACCGCGCCACCGTCACCCATTCCGAGCTCAATTACGAAGGCTCGATCGCCATCGACGGCCTGCTGCTGGAAGCCACCGGTATCCGTGAGTTCGAACAGGTGCATATCTGGGACGTCACCAACGGTGCGCGTTTCAGCACCTATGCCATCCGTGCCGATGAAGGCAGCGGCATCATCTCGCTCAACGGCGGCGCCGCGCGTCACGTGCAGGTGGGCGATCTGATCATTGTGGCCGCTTTCGCCAGCATGAGCGAAGCCGAAGCCGAGACCTTCAAGCCCAATCTGGTATATGTGGATGGGAGCAACAAGATCACCCACACCAACCACAGCATCCCCACGCAGGCCGCATGACACATACCAACGGATTCGACGCGCTTCACGCCCACGCTCAGCGCCTGCGTGGCGCTGCCATCCCCGCATTGCTTGTCGCCGAGCCGCAACGGCCGACGCAGTACGCCAGGCAGGTCGGTCCGTTGTATTTCAACTTCGCGCGGCAGAAGTACGACCGCGCCGCGCTCGATGCCTTGTTCGCCATCGCGCGCGAGCGTGATCTGGCCGGCGCGTTCCAACGCCTTTTCCGCGGCGAGCAGGTCAATGTCACCGAACAACGCGCTGCGCTGCATACCGCGTTGCGCGGCGATCTGACCGATGCGCCGGTGGCCTCCGAAGCGTATGCAACCGCTGCGGAAGTACGCCAACGCATGGGCGCGCTGATCGGCCAGCTGGAAGCCACCGACGTCACCGATATCGTCAGCGTCGGCATCGGCGGCTCGGACCTGGGTCCGCGGCTGGTGGCCGATGCCTTGCGTGCGCCGTCGGGTGCGCGTTTGCGCGTGCATTTCGTCTCCAATGTCGACGGCGCGGCGATGCAGCGCACGCTGGCGACGCTGGACCCGGCGCGCACCGCCGGCATCCTGATCTCCAAGACCTTCGGCACGCAGGAGACGCTGCTCAACGGCAACATCCTGCACGCCTGGTTGGGCGGCAGCGAGCGCCTGTACGCGGTGAGCGCAAATCCCGAGCGTGCCGCCAAGGTCTTCGACATCGCGCCGAGCCGCGTGCTGCCGATGTGGGACTGGGTCGGCGGGCGTTATTCGCTGTGGTCGGCGGTGGGTTTTCCGATCGCCTTGGCGATCGGTTTCGAACGTTTCGAACAACTGCTGGAGGGCGCCGCGCAGTTCGACGCGCATGCGCTCAACACGCCGCTGGAAGAAAACGTCGCCGTGCTGCACGGCCTGACTGCGGTGTGGAACCGCAACCTGCTGGGCAGCGCCACGCATGCGGTGATGACCTACGACCAGCGCCTGGCGCTGCTGCCGGCCTACCTGCAGCAGCTGGTGATGGAAAGCCTGGGCAAGCGGGTCAAGCTCGACGGTTCTGCAGTGGACAGCGATACCGTGTCGGTGTGGTGGGGCGGTGCGGGCACCGATGTGCAGCACAGCTTTTTCCAGGCGCTGCATCAGGGCACCAGCGTGGTGCCGGCCGATTTCATCGGCACCGTGCACAACGACGATCCGTATGCGGAAAACCATGTCGCACTGATGGCCAACGTGTTGGCGCAGACCGAAGCGCTGGCCAACGGCCAGGACAGCAGCGATCCGCACCGCAGCTATCCGGGCGGCCGGCCGAGCACGGTGATCCTGCTCGATGCGCTGACCCCGCAGGCGCTGGGTGCGCTGATCTCGATGTACGAGCACAGCGTCTACGTGCAGTCGGTGATGTGGGGCATCAATGCGTTCGACCAGTTCGGTGTGGAACTGGGCAAGCAGCTGGCCAGCCAGTTGCTGCCGGCGTTGAAGGGCGAGTCGGCCGACGTGGCCGACCCGGTGACACGCGAACTGCTGGCAAAGCTGCGCGGCTGAGCCTGTTGCGCAGCGGTGACATGACAACAACGGGGCCTGCGGGCCCCGTTGCGTTTCTGGAAGCCTGGTATGATGTGGGGTCAAAATGGCCAAATTTCCCAAAATGGGGAATCGCGAGTAGGCTGGTGTCACCACAGCGCGCAGGACCGTCCCATGTCTCGCCTCCAGGATCTGCCCGAGCTCGAAAAATCTCCCGCCGCCGATATCAAGGTGAAGGGCTGGCCCAGCCTGATGCGCAAGGTGCGCTCGCATGGAGCGGTGGTCATCACCAACCACAACCATCCCGAGGCGGTGGTGGTGGACGCGGAGGAATATCGCCGGCTGGTCAGTCAGGCGAGCGCAGCGACGGCTGCCTCGACGCGCATGCAGTCGCTGCAGGCATTGCAGACCAGGTTCGATGCGCATCTTGCGGCGGTGACCGATGGCGCAGGTCTGGCCCAGGTGATCGGCAAGCCGGCACGCCGGGGCAGGAAGATCGCCCTGGGGCCGTCGCTCTAAACCGTGGGAAACATTCTGGTGCTGGCCGGCGTCAACGGCGCTGGAAAAAGTTCGCTGCTGGGCAGTCTGCTGCGGGAAGACGGCGCCACCTGGTTCAACCCGGATGCGTTCACCCGGGACCTGGTGGAGCAGGGCTGGTCACCCGAAGACGCCAATGCGCAGGCCTGGCAAGAAGGTGTGCGGCGGCTGCGTCAGGCCGTGGACGCCGGTCACGACTATGCATTCGAAACCACCCTGGGCGCCACGACCATCCCGCGCCTGCTGCGGCAGGCCTGCGCGACGCACACGGTGGCGATCTGGTTTTGCGGTTTGTCGAGCGTCGAGCTGCATATCGCACGTGTGGCAGCGCGCGTGGCCGCTGGCGGGCATGCCATCCCCGAGCACAAGATCCGCGAGCGTTACGATGCCTCGCGCGCCAACCTGATCGCGCTGTTGCCGCACCTGTCGGTGCTGCATGTCTACGACAACAGCGCGCCTGCCGACGCGACCGCGCAGGTCGCGCCGCTGCTGGTGCTGGAACTGGACCGCGACGGCCTGCAGTACCCGCAAACGCGCGAAGAATTGGCGCAGGTGCCCGAATGGGCCAAGCCCATCGTGATGGCGGCGCTGGAGTTGCGGCAGTCCTGACCGCGCTCAGGCACTTGCGGTCTGATCCGCTTCTCACCGACACGGCCAGACATCCATCGGCCTCACCCGTAGGAGCGCCCCCGGGCGCGACAGGCATACCGGCAAAGCTCCTCGCGCCCAGGTGCGCTCCTACCGGCATCGCGACAGCAGCGAGAACGCCACGCTGCACGTGTGAGCCTCACCCGTAGGAGCGCCCCCGGGCGCGACAGGCATACCGGCAAAGTTCCTCGCGCCCAGGTGCGCTCCTACCGGCCTTGCGACAGCAGCGAGAACGCCACGCTGCACGTGTGAGCCTCACCCGTAGGAGCGCCCCCGGGCGCGACAGGCATACCGGCAAAGTTCCTCGCGCCCAGGTGCGCTCCTGCCGGCCTTGCGACAGCAGCGAGAACGCCACGCTGCACGTGTCGGCCTCACCCGTAGGAGCGCCCCCGGGCGCGACAGGCATACCGGCAAAGTTCCTCGCGCCCAGGTGCGCTCCTACCGGCATCGCGACAGCAGCGAGAACGCCACGCTGCACGTGTCGGCCTCACCCGTAGGAGCGCACCCGGGCGCGACAGGCATACCGGCAAAGCTCCTCGCGCCCAGGTGCGCTCCTACCGGCCTTGCGACAGCAGCGAGAACGCCACGCTGCACGTGTCAGCTGCAGCGTCACGCAGCGCTGCAACTGCAACGGCGGCGCTTACGCCTTGCCCAGCTTCACCGCCACCGGGTCACCGGTGAGGTAGCCCACCGCTGCGCCGAAACGGTTCTTGTAGTTGGCGCGGATCAGCGGATCCAGCGTGGCCTTGACGGTGTCGTGCAGCGGGCTTTCCCAGTCGCCGGGATGCTGGAAATTGCTCATCACGTAGGTCCAACCGTGGATCTGGTCGACCGCATGCAGGCCGGTGGATTCGGCGCCGGCCGGCACCGACAGCACCCGCGTCAGCGTGCCGCTGTCCACGTTGTAGGCCCATAGGAAATTGTTCACGTGCAGGCTGCTGTCTTCGCCGATGAACAAGGTGCGTAGCGCTTCGGAGAACTTGAGGTTATCCGGGTTGGCCAACCGTTCCGGGTCGGCCAGGTTGCCCAGCGCGTCGGCCTTGGCCAGATCGTGGCCGGTGAGTGCGGCCGGTGCGGCCATGTCGATCGGCACCCAGTCGCTGTGGATCGGCGCGCCGTGGTTGTCGCGCTGGCCGCCACGCAGATTCAGGGCGTACACCGCACCCGCATCCGGGCCTTCCACTTTCACATCGCCCGAGCCGTTGCGCATGCTGGTGACGATGTAGGACATCGCCATGTAGGCGATCTTGTCGCGCGCGTTGACGGTGGTGCCTTCGAGCTTGGTGAAGCCCAGGCTGCCGCCGGCCAGCGCCGCGTAGCGATGGGTTTCCAGATAAGTCGCCGCCTTCTCCATGCCCGGCTTGATGCGGATCCAGTTGAAGGTGCCGTTGAACGGGATCTTGGTAAACGAGGCATCGCCCGGGTCGCTCAGATGTACGTCGAGGATGTCGGCGGCGGTCAGGCGGTCGGCCATGGCCTGGATCTCGGCACTGGTGGCGTGGCCGAGCTTGATCCAGCGCAACGTGGCCGCGCCCGGGCCCACGCCCGAGGTCTGCTGCCACTTGCCCACGTACAAGGTGCCGGCCGACAGGTCCGCCTTGCGGTCGGCGATGAACATGAAAAGACCGCCATTGGTGGCGTCGTCGCCCATCAGCACGGTGCGCTGGTCGGGCATCACCTGCACCAGCTCGTGCGAGATGCGGCCCAGGCAGTAGTGCTTGCGCACGCTCCCGGTGCCGTCCGGGTGCACGGTGATTTCGGGCAGGTGGCCGTAGTGATACGGGTTGGCTTTTTCCGGGTCGCCGTACAGATGCGTGCTGTAGCTGCGGAACTGGGTGTTGCCGGCCAGCGCGGTGGCGTCGGGTTCGTACTCTTCGCTGGACAGGTGGGTATTCCATGGCGACAGGCTGGCGCCGCAGGTGGTCCACAGCCCGTGCACCGGCGCGGTGTCGACGTTGTGGTATTTCACCAGCGACAGCTTGCCGGTGGCCGGGTCCTGATCCAGCGTCAGCACCGCGATCGGCGCGGGCAGGTGGCGGTTGGTGTCGTTGCCGGCCTGGTCGCGGGTGGTGTATTCGAACTGCACCACCGCAAATACGTGGTTGCCCTTGACCCCGGGCACCTTGGCATCGGGCAGGGTCAGCAGCGAGGAGCCGTCCGGGCAATCGGAAAAGAACGGGCGTTCGGCACCGGGTTTGGAGCGGTCGATGATCGGCCGATGCTGGATGTCGTAATAGCCACCGGCCAGCACGGTGCCGCCCTTGCCGTCGGGCACCTGGTCGCCGGTGACGAAGAACCGGTGGTAGGCCAGGGCATAACGCTGGTTGCTGCCATCGCTACGCGCCACCGTCAGCGCCGACCCCACCGTGGTGGTGGCCATCGCGGCCGGGTTGGCCAGGCTGGGCGCCGGCATGCCCTGGAAGGTGGCCGACACCAGCCGGGCCGGGTTGTCCGATGGCTGCAGCGGATGTGCGGCCAGTGCCGCGCCGCCGAGGTGTTGCAGGGCGGCGGCGCTGGCGCTGCCCAGTGGCAACAGCGGAACGGACGCCAGCAACTGCATCAGGCGGCGGCGGGCAGGATCGGGGGAGGCAGACATCGAAACTCCAGGCAAAGACGACGATCAGCGATGGCCGGTGGCGCATCGGCAAGCCGGTCACGCTAGGCCCGAGGTATGACAGGTGTTTGACGGCGAGCTCACCTGTTGGCGCGCATTCGAACATGGCGCCGCAGGCGAACCCGGCACTGCCCGCATTGGCGACAGCGGCTGCGCAGTGCGGAGCGCACGCAGTGGTGCATTGCAGCAAAGTGCGCCGCTACGCAAGTCCAAGCGCCGCACCGGATTCAGCGCTTTGCCGTGGTTTGACAGGTGCTGTCGGTATTCCATGCCTATAGCCCGGGTCAATAAGTTGGCCGTCGTTTGGCATACAAGCGCGCGTTGTTGACAGGGTAGGGGAATCACGCAAGCGTACGCCGCCTAATGGCCTGCGGCGTCACGCATCGCCGTGGGGAGAACCACCTGGAGACCTGGATCTTGGACAAGCTGCTTCGTCGTACCGCCGCGCCTGTCGCGCGTCGTGCCCTCTCTCTGGCCACCGCCGCTGCGGTGCTGATGCTGGCCGCCTGCCAAGGCAAGGACACCGCTGCCGAGGCGAGCAAGACCGCGCCGGCCGCCGCACCTGCCGAGGCGTCCACCACGATCCATCCCGACCAATGGCCGTCGCCGAAGTGGCCGTTCGCCCAGGACCAGGCCCTGGAGCAGCGCATCACCGATGTGATGGCCAAGATGAGCGTCGAAGAGAAGGTCGCGCAGACCATCCAGGGCGACATCGCCAGCATGACCCCGGACGATGTGCGCAAGTACCGCATCGGCTCGGTGCTGGCCGGCGGCAATTCCGATCCGGGCGGCAAGTACGACGCCAGCCCGGCCGAATGGTTGAAGCTGGCCGACGCCTTCTATGAAGCGTCGATGGACACCTCCAAGGGCGGCAACGCGATTCCGATCATCTTCGGCATCGATGCGGTGCACGGCCAGAGCAACATCGTCGGCGCCACGCTGTTCCCGCACAACATCGGCCTGGGTGCCACGCGCAACCCGGAGCTGATCAAGCAGATCGGCGAAGTCACCGCCGCCGAAACCCGCGTCACCGGCATGGAGTGGACCTTCGCACCGACCGTGGCGGTGCCGCAGGACGACCGCTGGGGCCGCAGCTACGAAGGCTACTCCGAGTCGCCGGACGTGGTGGCCAGCTTCGCCGGCAAGATGGTCGAAGGCGTGCAGGGCGTGCCCGGCACCCCGCAGTTCCTCGACGGCAGCCACGTGATTTCCTCGGTGAAGCATTTCGTCGGCGACGGCGGCACCACCGACGGCAAGGACCAGGGCGACACCAAGGTGTCCGAAGCCACCATGCGCGATATCCACGCGGCCGGTTACCCACCGGCGATCGCGGCCGGTGCGCAGACGGTGATGGCCTCGTTCAACAGCTTCAACGGCGAGAAGATGCACGGCAACAAGGTCATGCTGACCGACGTGCTCAAGGGCCGCATGAACTTCGGCGGCTTCGTGGTCGGCGACTGGAATGGCCACGGCCAGGTCAAGGGCTGCACCAACGAAAACTGCCCGGCCTCGTTCATTGCCGGCGTCGACATGGCGATGGCCTCCGACAGCTGGAAGGGCATCTACGAGACCGAACTGGCGGCAGTGAAGTCGGGCCAGATCTCGGCCGAGCGCCTGGACGATGCGGTGCGCCGGATCCTGCGCGTCAAGCTGCGCCTGGGCCTGTTCGAAGCCGGCAAGCCGTCCAAGCGCCCGCTCGGCGGCAAGTACGAATTGCTGGGCGCGCCGGAACACCGCGCGATCGCCCGCCAGGCGGTGCGCGAGTCGCTGGTGCTGCTCAAGAACCAGGCCGGCATCCTGCCGCTGGATCCGAAAAAGCGCGTGCTGGTGCTGGGCGACGGCGCCAACGACATGGGCAAGCAGTCCGGCGGCTGGACGCTGAACTGGCAGGGCACCGGCACCAAGCGCAGCGACTACCCCAATGGCAACACCATCTGGGAAGGCCTGGACAAGCAGATCAAGGCTGCCGGCGGCAAGGCCGAGCTGGCAGTCGATGGTGCGTACAAGACCAAGCCCGACGTGGCGGTGGTGGTGTTCGGTGAGAACCCGTACGCCGAGTTCCAGGGCGACATCGCCACCCTGCTGTACAAGCCGGGCGACGAGAGCGAGCTGGCGCTGATCAAGAAGCTCAAGGCCGAAGGCATCCCGGTGGTGGCGGTGTTCCTGAGCGGGCGCCCGTTGTGGATGAACCAGTACATCAACGCCGCCGATGCCTTCGTCGCCGCCTGGTTGCCGGGTTCGGAAGGTGAGGGCATTGCCGACGTGCTGCTGCGCAAGGCCGATGGCACGGTACAGAACGACTTCAAGGGCAAGCTGAGCTTCTCCTGGCCCAAGACCGCGGTGCAGTTCGCCAACAACGTCGGGCAGAAGGATTACGACCCGCAGTTCAAGTTCGGCTTTGGCCTGACCTATGCCGACAAGGGCGACCTGGCCGCGTTGCCGGAGGAATCGGGCGTGTCCGGCGAGCAGTCGGTGGGCGGGGTGTACTTCGTGCGCGGCAAGCCGGCACTGGGCATTGCGATGCAGCTGTCCAATGCCGGCCAGGCCAACATGCCGGCGACTACGCTGCCGGTGGGTCTGTCCGATGGCAGCCTGAAGATAACCGCGGTCGACCACAAGGCGCAGGAAGATGCACGGCGTCTGGTCTGGTCCGGTGCCAAGGCCTCCAGCGTATTGCTGGTGTCTGGCAAGCCGGTCGATGTCTCGCGTGAGAGCAACGGCGATGTTCAGTTGCAGCTGACCGTGCGCCGCGATAGCGCGGTGACCGCGCCGGTGTGGCTGGGCGTGGGCTGTGGCGACAAGTGCGGCGGCCGCGTCGATGCGCAGAAGACTCTGGCCGCGCTGCCGCAAGGCCAGTGGAAGGTGGTGGGCGTGCCGTTGAAGTGCTTCGCAGTGGCCGGTGCGGATGTGACCAAGCTGACCCAGGTCGCCAGCATCGAAAGCGCTGCGGCGCTGGACCTGTCGGTGTCGAAGATCGCGCTGGGCGCACTCAACGAGGCCGAAGTCACGCTCGACTGCCCGGTCAAGTAAGCAGCACACCCGCAGGCGCGCTTGCGGGTATGCCCAGGTAAGAACCACATACATGCGTCGCCGGCCCCGGCGACGTGTTACAGCGGCCACCCTCAGCGGTGGTGTCATCAGCCGCCGCGGGACGCGCGCGTCGATCGGCCGGGACGGCCTGCAGCTGCGGTTCGCCGCGCTGCTGCCACGCACGTAGTGCGGGCGGCGGCAGTCTGCAGACCTGTCCGGTCCACGACGCTCAGCCCAGAGCCAGACAGGAGAGTGCAGTGGGTTTGGCGACGTTGGATATCGTGATTGTGCTGGTCTATCTGACCGGCATCTTCGTGCTCGCGCAGTGGGTCTCGCGCGAGAAGGCAGGTCACAGCAAGAGCGCCGAGGATTACTTCCTTGCCAGCAAGTCGTTGCCGTGGTGGGCGATCGGCGCCTCGCTGATCGCCGCGAACATCTCGGCCGAACAGATCATCGGCATGGCCGGTTCCGGTTATGCGATCGGCCTGGCGATCGCCTCCTACGAGTGGATGGCGGCGCTGACGCTGCTGATCGTGGGCAAGTTCTTCCTGCCGATCTTCCTGCGCAACGGCATCTACACCATGCCGCAGTTCCTGGAACAGCGGTACGGCAAGTGGATCCGCACCCTGATGGCGGTGTTCTGGCTGCTGCTGTACGTGTTCGTCAATCTCACCTCGATCCTGTGGCTGGGGTCGATCGCGGTCAGCCAGGTCACCGGCATGGACCAGACCCTGGCCCTGGCGTTGATCGGCGTATTCGCGCTGGTCTACCAGCTGTACGGCGGTCTGAAGGCGGTGGCGCTGACCGACATCGTGCAGGTCACGCTGCTGGTGCTGGGCGGCCTGCTGGTGGCCGGGCTGACCCTGGCACGGATCGGCGACGGTGCCGGCGTGCTGGCCGGCTTCAAGCATCTGTGGAGTGCGCACCCGGAGCACTTCCACATGATCCTGAGCAAGGACAACCCGTTCTACAAGGACCTGCCCGGCCTGAGCGTGCTGCTGGGCGGTCTGTGGGTGATGAACATCAGTTACTGGGGTTTCAACCAGTACATCATCCAGCGCGCGCTGGCGGCCAAGAACATCGGCGAGGCGCAGAAGGGCATGGTGTTCGCCGCGTTCCTGAAGCTGCTGATGCCGTTGGTGATCGTGGTGCCGGGCATCGCCGCGGTGGTGCTGGCGCCGGACCTGGCCAAGCCCGACCAGGCCTATCCGACCATGATGCAGCTGTTGCCGACCGGCATCCTGGGCCTGGTGTTCGCGGCGCTGGTGGCGGCGATCGTGGCCTCGCTGGCTTCCAAGATCAACTCGGTGGCGACGATCTTCACTCTGGATTTCTACGCCAAGTTCCGCCCGCAGACCGAGCAGAAGCAGCTAGTGCGCGTGGGTCGCATCGTGGCCATCGTGGCGGTGGTGATCGGCATCCTGACCGCGCGGCCGCTGCTGGGCAACTTCGATCAGGGCTTCCAGTTCATCCAGGAATTCACCGGCTTCTTCACGCCTGGCGTGGTGGTGATCTTCATGCTCGGCCTGTTCTGGAAGCGCGCCAACGAAGCCGGCGCACTGACCGCGGCGATCGGCTCGGTGGTGCTGTCGTTCGCGCTCAAGTTCGCCTGGCCCGAACTGCCGTTCATGGACCGCATCGGCGTGGTGTTCGTGGCGGCGCTGGTGCTGGCGGTGCTGGTTTCGTTGATGACCGCGCCCACCCAGGCGCGCGACCTGATCCGCACCGACGATGTGGCCTACGGCACCACGCTGGGCTTCAAGGTCGGTGCGATCGGAGTGGTGGTGATCCTGGTCGCGCTGTACGCGGTGTTCTGGTAATCGCCCAGCCAGTCCGCTGAAATTGGTTGTGCGCATGCTGCGCGACACTCAGGTGTCGCGCAGCGTGCGTTTTGGATGTTGTACTGCTTCCGTTTAAACCCTCGCTGCGGCCAGGCTTGCGGCGAGCAGGTTGACCGGCGCTTCGAACTGCTCATACCACGGCGTCTGCAGCCAGGTTTCCAGTGCCGCTGCCGGCATCGGTTTGGCGATCCAGTAGCCCTGGCCTTCGTCGCAGCCCCAGGCACGCAACTGCGTGTAGGCCTCTGCCGACTCGATGCCTTCGGCGACCACGCGCTGGCCCAGGCTGTGGCCGAGCTGGATCATCGCCGGTACCAGGGTGCGGTCGGTGCGGTTGTCCGGCAACGAGCGGATGAAGGATTGATCGATCTTCAACGAGCTGGCCGGTAGCTGCTTGAGATAGCTGAAATTGCTGTAGCCGGTGCCGAAATCGTCGATGGCGATATGCACGCCCAGCGCCGCGATGGCCGCCAATTGCTCGGCCAGATGCTCGGGGTGGCGGATCATCGCGCTTTCGGTGAATTCGATTTCCAGCCGGCGCGGATCCAGGTTGTGGCGCTCCAGGCCACGCCGCAGCAGGCCGACGAAACCGGGCCGGTCCAGATCGGCGGCCGACACGTTCAAGGCCAGGTTGAAATCCAGGCCCTGTTGCTGCCAGCGCGCGGCCTGGGCGATGCCGTTGTCGATGACCCAGGCGGTGATGCGGTTGATCAACGCGGTCTTCTCGGCCATCGGCACGAAGTCGGCGGGCATCACCGGGCCGATCATCGGATGCTGCCAGCGCAGCAGCGCCTCCACTCCGACGCAGCGGTGATCGTGCAGGTCCACGCGTGGCTGGTAGTGCAGGCGCAGCTGGCTGGCGCTGTCCAGCGCGGCGGGCAGGGAAGCCAGCAGGCGGAAGGTGTTGCGCTGGGCCACGTCGTGCTTGCGCTCGTACATGCTCCACGGCACGCCGCGTTCGCGCGAGATGTCCACCGAGGTGGTCAGCGAGCGGATGGTGTCGGCCGCGCCATAGCTGGTCTGCAACGAGACCGCGCCGATCGAGGCCACTGCGGTATGCGGAATGCCCTGATGTTCCAGCGTCTCGGCAAAGGCCTTGGAGACCTTGGTGCACAGCGCGGACAGACGCTGCGTTTCGGCCTGGGCCAGAAAGCCGAAGGTGGTCGGGTCCAGCCGATACAGCGCGGTGCCGGCGGGCAGATACGCCGCCAGCCGACGCTGGGCGATCGCCACATAACCGTCGGCGTAATCCCAGCCCAGCGCCTTGACCATGTCGCGGAAGTAATCGCTGCCGCAGATGTCGACCGCCACCGCAGTGGTGGCCGGCGCGCTGTCGCGTTGCGACAGCCAGGCATCCAGGTCTTCGGCAAAGCGCGACCGATTGGGCAGCCCGGTCGGCCCGTCGCGGTAGGTGGTGCTGCGCAGGTTTTCCACCCGCAGCACCGCCAGGTCGCGCAGGCCTTCCAGCTGGGTGATCGCTTCGGCGTCCAGGCCCGGGCGCGGGCTGGTCCCGATCACGCACAAGGTGCCGATGCGGTGGCCGTCGCGCAGCGTCAGCGGCGCGCCGGCGTAGAAGCGGATGAAGGGTGGCCCCAGCACCAGCGGGTTGTCGCAAAAGCGCGGATCCAGTTGCGCGTCGGGCACCACCATCACCTCGGGGGCGCGGATCGCATGCGCGCAGAACGCCTGGTCACGCGGCGTTTCCTGCGGTTCCAGGCCGATGCGGGCCTTGAACCACTGACGATGCTCGTCCACCAGCGATACCAGCGCGATTTCCGCGCTCAGGTTGCGGGCGGCCATCGCGGCGATGGTCTCGAACACCGGGTCCGGCGGCGAGTCCAGCAGGCACAGGCCACGCAGGACGGACAACCGGGTCGACTCGTCGACCACGGGCGGAGGAGGGGACTTGGCGGGAGCGAGCGCGGATTGCATGCGCTTCTATCGGCCTGGAGCGTAATCCCTTGACCGATCGCGCTGGGCGCCGTTCAGTTGAAGCGGGGCTTGCCACGCGATGGCTGCGACTGAGCCGCTGCAGGGACGACAGCTACGCGATGGCATCAGGCCACGGCATGACGCGACGGTGTGAGCGACGGCCAAGCGCCAGCTTGACGATTGCTCCGGACTGCTGAGGTGTGGCCGAGGCAAGCAACTGTTCGGCGCCGCAGTCGGCGCCGGGCGCGCCGGCCACTAAACATCGGCGTCGCCTGGCCGATCACTGATGGCGCGCCTGCCTGTGTCGACCACAACAAAGTTCGGCGCACTTTTTTTCTGCGCTTGTTCGTTATGTGACATGGGTTACATCGATTGACGCAAAAGATTGACACAGTGTTCACGCGCGCTGTGAGCGATGCCGTCGCTTCTCATCTACCTACTGTCTGGAAATCGATCGTGAAATCATCGTTGTCTCGTTTCGCCAGCTGCATGCTGCTGGTCGTTGCAGGCCTGGCATTGTCGTCTGCCGCGCACGCGGGGCTGTCGGTGTCCGGCGCGCAGCTGCGTGAGTCCAATGGCAACACCGTGGTCTTGCGCGGCGTCAATCTGCCGCATGCCTGGTACGCAAGCCGTACCGATGCGGCCCTGGCTGCCATCGCTGCCACCGGCGCCAACAGTGTGCGTGTCGTGCTCAGTTCCGGCTATCGCTGGAACCGCACGCCGGAGGCCGACGTGGTGCGCATCATCGCGCGTTGCAAGAGCCTGGGCTTGATCGCGGTGCTGGAGGTGCACGACACCACCGGCTATGGCGAAGACGGTGCCGCCGCCGGTCTGCCCCAGGCCACTGCGTACTGGACCAGCATTCGCAAGGCGCTGATCGGCAACGAAGACCACGTCATCATCAACATCGGCAACGAGCCGTTCGGCAATCAGTTGAGCGCCAGCGAATGGGTCAACGGGCATGCAACCGCGATCGCCGCACTACGCAAGCCCGGGTTGACCCACGCACTGATGGTGGATGGCCCGAACTGGGGGCAGGACTGGACGTTCTACATGCGCGACAACGCTGCCGCCTTGCTGGCGCGCGACAGTCGCCGCAACCTGATCTTCAGCGTGCACATGTACGAAGTGTTCGGCAGCGATGCGACGGTCAACAATTATCTGCGCGCTTTCCGCGATAAAAAGCTGGCGCTGGTGATCGGCGAGTTCGGTGGAGACCATCGCGGCGCGCACGTGGACGAGGCGGCGATCATGCGCCGTGCCCGCGAATACAACGTCGGCTATCTGGGCTGGTCGTGGTCGGGCAACGACAGCAGCACGCAATCGCTGGATATCGCGATCGGCTGGAACGCCACGCGCCTCAGCGACTGGGGCCGCAACCTGATCCTGGGCGCCGATGGCATCGCCGCGACCTCGCGCATGGCGAGCGTGTTCGGGCCACGTTGAGATTGAAGCCCTGCAGCCAGCGTCTTTGGTTTTTTTCGGGGTGCGTGGATGGGTTACTTGCAGAGCTTCCGATTTGCGGGCTTTCTGCAGGGCCCTTGCCCGCCCACCATCGCGGGATACGCCGCAAGTACGTCCATGTAGGCTCTTACGCGGCGTCCATGCCGCGTAAGGTCCCGCGACGGTGGGCGGGCAAGGACCCGTCGAGATGGTCGGTGTCATAGTGCAAGCGACGCAGGACGTGCGCTGGTCGGATTACTAAGCGTTCGATCAACCTCTGACCATTTTCGCGTCGCAAGCCGAGCAGCAAACGGGCTTTCAACACGCAAGCTACAAACAGCGCATCTGCTGCCGC
This sequence comes from Xanthomonas arboricola, assembly GCF_002940665.1. GTDB lineage: Bacteria > Pseudomonadota > Gammaproteobacteria > Xanthomonadales > Xanthomonadaceae > Xanthomonas > Xanthomonas arboricola_B. Next base: position 996,294 of record NZ_MIGY01000002.1, on the reverse strand, counting down.
GAGCCGAGCAACACGCTTTCAAGAAAGCAGCCGATCAACTCTCTGGCGCGGTGTCCTTGCCGGTTGCGGGACCCTTGGCGGCATGGATGCCGCCAAGGAGCCTCCATGGACGGATTCACGGCGTGTCCCGCAAGCGGTGAGGGCACCGCGCAATCAACTCACCGAGCGTTTGACTTGAGCGTCGGATCGAACCAAAAAACAACGCCATGGTTGAATGGATCAAGCCTGGAATAGCACCTGAAAAACGCCACGCTTCAACGTTTCGTTGCCAGGTCTCAACGCCCTGGCTCGCGTAACGGCCCCGGGCTTGGCCGCTTGGTCAGCTTGCGCTGCAGCGAGCGGCGGTGCATGCCGAGCAGGCGTGCGGCAGCGGAGACATTGCCGCCGGTTTCGTGCAGCGCCTGCTGGATGTGCTCCCACTGCAGGCGGCTGAGCGGTGTCATCATTTCCCGCGCGGTTTCTTCTTCGTCCGGCTCGGGCAGTTCGTCGTCTTCTTCGCCCAGCGCCCGCATGATGGTGGGGATGTTGGCCGGCTTGGGGAGATAGTCGTCGGCACCGAGCTTGATCGCCTCCACGGCGGTGGCGATGCTGGCGTAACCGGTGACCAGCAGGATGCGCATGTCGGCGCGGATTTCGCGCAGCGGCTGGATCAGGCTCAGGCCGGAATCGTGGCCGAGCTTGAGATCGATCAAGGCGAAATCGGGCAAGGCGCTGCGTGCGGTCGACAGGGCACTGGCCGCATCGGTGGCGGTCACAGTTTCCACGCCACGGCGGGCGAGGCTGCGTTGCAGCGTGCGCAGGTACAAGGTGTCGTCATCGACCAGCAGGCCGGTGCGCAGGGGAGTGCTTGTCATGCGAGTGCCTCGTGTTCGGAGAGCGGCAGACGGAAACCGACGCGGGCGCCGCTGCCTTCGGCGGGCAGCATCCACAACTCGCCCTGCAGGCGCTCGACGGTGGCGTGCGAGAGCGCCAGCCCCACTCCCATGCCGTCATGCTTGCCGCTGTTGAACAAGGTGCCCGGCAACATGGCCTGCGAGGTGTCGAAGCCTGGACCGTAATCGCGGACTTCGCCGCTGAGATGGTCCTGCTCCACGCGCAGGGTCAGATCGATCTGCGGCCGACCGGCGCGTTCGCCCGCATCGGCCGCATTGTTGAGCAGCACCATCAGCAGGTGGCTGACGCCGGGCTGCAGCAGCAGGCGCATCGGTGCGTCGTCGTTGCGGCGCAGCTCGATGGTCGGGCGCACCAGCCGCCATTGTTCCAGGACGTCCTTGACTGCCACTTCGCGGCTGAGGTGGCCGTTGTCGGCCGGTGCGGCCAGGGCCAGCACGCGCTCGTGGCACTGCACCAGCAGCTCGCGCAGGGTGTCCAGGTCCTCGCGCAATTCGCTCTGGTCGCACTGGTCTGCGATGTCGTCCACCAGTAGGGTCATCGTCGCCAGCGGGGTGTTCAATTCATGCGCGACCGAGGCCGCATGTGTGGCCAGCGCGACGATGCCCTCGTTGCGTGCGAAGCGCTCGCGAAGCGTGGAAATCTCGCGCTCGCGTTCGCGCATCGACAAGGCCAGCCGGGTGGCGAAGGCCAGTACCACCACCGTCGACAGCAGGAAGTTGGCCGCCATGCCCCACATGTGCAGGCTGAGCGGGTCGAAGCTGCCGTAGGGCAGCGGCAAGCCGAACGCCGCACTGATCACATAGCCGGCCACGCAGGACGCCGCCACCGCCATCGCCCAGCCCAGCGGCAGGGCCAGCGCGGCCAGCGCGATCAGGACCAGGAACAGCGAACCGAACGGGTTGGCGATGCCGCCGCTCCAGCCCACCATCCAGGTCAGCACGGTGACATCGACCAGGATGTGGCCGAATTCGGTGGCCTGGCTGACCGCGCCACGGTGGGCCACCCGCAGTTGCGCATACAGGTTGAACACCGTCAGCGCGGCCACGCCGGCCCACAAGGGTTGCTGCGGCAGGTGCAGGCCCATGAGTCCGGTGGCGACCAGGATGGTGGCGGCCTGGCCGGCAGTGGCCAGCCAGCGCAGGCTACACAGGGTCCGCAGGAAGGAGGCGTCTGAGGAATTCATCACGGCAATGCTATGCGCTCGGGGGCGTGGCGGCCTGCGACAAACCGTCGCATCGGCAGGGAAGACGGCCCGCGCAGCGCTTCAGCTGTGAGCGGACCGATGACAGGCTAAAATACCGCGATGTACGACGCCGTGACTCGCCCAACCCCTCCCGCCGACGCCACCGCCTGGCCGCGCCGCATCACCCAGGCCGTCAAGATCGGCAGCGTGATCGTGGGCGGCGGCCACCCGGTGGTCGTCCAGTCGATGACCAATACCGATACCGCCGACATCGCCGGCAGCGTCAAGCAGGTGGCCGACCTGTGGCGCGCGGGCTCGGAAATGGTGCGCCTGACCGTCAACAACGCCGAGTCGGCCGCGGCCATTCCGCGCATCGTCGACAAGCTGCGCATGATGGGAATCGAGGTGCCGTTGATCGGCGACTTCCACTACAACGGCCATCAGCTGCTCGCCGCCGAGCCGGCCTGCGCCGAAGCCCTGGCCAAGTACCGGATTAATCCGGGCAATGTCGGCTTCGGCAAGAAGAAGGATCTGCAGTTCGCGCAGCTGATCGAGTTCGCAATCAGGTACGACAAGCCGGTGCGCATCGGCGCCAACTGGGGCTCGCTGGACCAGTCGCTGGCCGGGCAGCTGATGGACGAGAACTCGCAGCGCGACACGCCCTGGGATGCCGGGCGCGTGCTGCGCGAGGCGCTGATCCGTTCGGCAGTGGATTCGGCCGAGCGCGCGGTGGAACTGGGTCTGGCGCGCGAGCGCATCATCCTGTCGGCCAAGGTGTCCGGTGTGCAGGAGCTGATCGCGGTGTATCGCGACATGGCGAGCCGCTGCGACTTTGCGCTGCATCTGGGCCTGACCGAGGCCGGCATCGGCAGCAAGGGCATCGTGGCCTCGGCTGCGGCGCTGAGCGTGCTGCTGCAGGAGGGCATCGGCGACACCATCCGCATCTCGCTGACGCCGGAACCGGGCCAGTCGCGCACCCAGGAAGTGATCGTCGCGCAGGAACTGCTGCAGACCACCGGCCAGCGCGCCTTCACGCCAATGGTCACGGCCTGCCCGGGCTGCGGCCGCACCACCTCCGAGTTCTTCCAGGAACTGGCCGGCGTGGTGCAGAACCACGTGCGCGCCAAGATGCCGGAGTGGAAGATCAGCAACCCCGGCGCGGAAAACATGACCCTGGCGGTGATGGGCTGCGTGGTCAATGGGCCGGGCGAATCGCGCCACGCCAATATCGGCATCTCGTTGCCGGGCACCGGCGAGGCGCCGTCGGCACCGGTGTTCATCGATGGCGAAAAAAGCGTCACCTTGCGTGGCGAAAACATCGCCTACGAGTTCATCGATCTGATCGATCAGTACGTCGAACGTACCTATGTCCGCCGCGCCGGCTGAATCGCCGGCCGGTTTCAGGGGGTGGCTGCGCAGCAATGCGTGGCGCATGGCGTTGCTGTTTGCCGGCGTACTGCTGCCGCTGGGGTTGTTCGTCGACCTGGCCGACGAAGTCCACGAACTGGAAAATTTCTACTTCGACGAGCCCTTGCTGTGGAGCATGCGCAGCATCGCCACGCCGCGCCTGGATGCGTTTTTCGGGGTGGTTTCCAAGATCGGATACCAATATGGCGTGATCCCGGCCGATATCGTCATCGTGCTGGTCTTGCTGATGTTGCGGCGCTGGCGCGAGGGGACCTTTGCCGCACTCGGCTTTGGTGGCTCGGCCTTGTTGAACATGGGCGCCAAGCAGGTCTTCCAGCGCGACCGCCCGAGCCTGTGGGAATCGATCGCCCCAGAAAGCACCTTCAGCTTTCCCAGCGGGCATGCGATGGGCTCGATGACGCTCGTCGCGGTGGTCATCGCGCTGGCCTGGAACACGCGCTGGCGCTGGCCGGTGACCACCGCCGCCAGCCTGTTCGCAATGCTGGTCGGCGTGTCGCGAATCTACCTGGGCGTGCATTACCCCTCCGACATCCTGGGCGGCTGGTCGGCTGCGCTGGTGTGGGTGGTCGGGCTGTATCTGGTGATGTTTCGCGGCGCACGGCGGCCGCATTGGCGTCGCCATCTCACTCCGGCCTGAGGGCACGGCCGCGCCGACGTCGAACGGGGTCTGCGCAAGCGCGGTTGCCAGGAGCGGCGAACACAGGTGCCGCCTTTGACTCAGCAACGACTTGCCCGCTCCTGGCGGCGCAACTGCAGCCCGATCACGCTGCCGATCACGGCCAGCAGAATCATGTCATAGGCCGGCTACAGCAACGTCGGTGTCATCAACGACACTACCAGCACGCCGGCTGCCACCATCCAGGTCAGCCACAACGACAGCGCCACACTGCGTGGATGATCGCGCAGCACCAGCTTGAGCGGCGTTTCGCGCGCGACGGCCCGCATCGCCATCAGCTCGGCGAACACCGGCGTTTCGTGCAGCCAACGCCGCAAATACACGGAACGCAGGCCGAAGATGCCGCCGGCCAGGAACGGCAGACGCCAGGCATGGTCGGCGATTTCCTGCGGCGTGAAGGCGCGATTGATCGCCCCGGCGCTGAGCGAACCGAGCAACACGCCGGCAGCCAGGCCGGCGGTCAGGGTTCCGCAAGCCGGTCCCCTGCGCTGCGCAGGCACGTGTTCTGCGACGAAGACCCACGCACTGGGGACTTCGCCGGCACAGGCGCGTTGGCTGCGCCTTCGCTGCCGATCAGTCGTGCACACTTGCGTGCGCGGCCGCGTCGGCATGCAGTGCGGTGGTGTCGAACAACGGCAGCTGCGCATCGCCGCTGTCCACCAGCAGCGAAATCTCGGTGCAGCCCAGGATGATCGCTTGCGCACCATCCTGGCCGAGGTCGGCCATGACCTGGCGGAAATAGCCGCGCGACTCCGGCAGGATGATGCCCTGGCAGAGTTCGTCGTAGATCACCCGATGCAGTTGCACGCGTGCATCCGCCGGCGGTACCAGCACCTGCAGGCCGCGCGCAGCCAGGCGCGCGCGATAGAACGGCTGTTCCATGGTGAAACGCGTGCCGAGCAGCCCGACCCGGGTGACGTCCGCGACAATCAACGCATCGGCGGTGGCATCGGCGATATGCAGCAACGGTAGCGGCGTTGCGGAGGTGATCGCATCGGCAACGCAATGCATGGTGTTGGTGCACAGCACCAGGAAGTCGGCGCCGCCGGCATGCAGCGAGCGCGCCGCCGCCGCCATCGCCTGGCCTGCGCCGTCCCAGTCGCCGGCGTGTTGCAGGCGCTCGATCTCATGGAAATCGACGCTGTACAGCAACAGCTTGGCCGAGTGCAGGCCGCCGCAGGCCTGGCGCACCCGCTGGTTGATGATGCGGTAGTAGGGCAGGGTGGATTCCCAGCTCATGCCGCCGATCAGGCCGATGGTTTTGCTTGGAACCGGCATGCGATCTCACCTTGGAGCAGTCAACGAAAGTGCGTATCATCCAGTCGATGCCTGGGGTGCGCGGACAGCGCAGTGTACGTCGGCATCGTCGCCCCACCATCTCCTGCGCCGGTGAGGCTGCCTGCGGACGATCAATCATTCGCCCGGTTTTGCGCCTTCCACCGGGGCATGCGTGGCGGCGCGACGTGCCAGCACGCTTTCGCGATGGGCGATATAGACGTTGGCGCAGATGATGATAGCCGCACCGATCAGTGTATGGCGTTCGATCGCCTCGCCGAAGAGCCACCAGCCCAGCAGCGCCACCAGCGGCAGCTGCATGAAGCTGATCGGCTGCAGTGCGGAAACCTCGCCCAGCTTGAGCGCGCGTGTCCAGAACAACTGCCCGGCGGTGCCGAAGATGCCAGTGGCCACCAGCCACAGCCAGGCGATGCCCTGCGGCCAGGCCCACTGAAACAGCGCCGGAATCAGCGACATCGGCACCCAGAACACATAGGTATAGAACACCACGGTGTCCGAGTCGTCGCTACGCGAGAGCTGCTTGATCTGGATTGCCACCACGGCGCTGATCACCGCTGCCAGCAGCGCAATCAGCAGGCCGGGCGTGAATGTGGACGAGCCCGGGCGCAGGATCACCAGCACGCCGACAAAGCCTGCCGCCACTGCCAGCCAACGGCGCATGCGCACCTGTTCGTGCAGCCATACCACAGCCAGCACGGTGACGAACAACGGGGTGGAATACGACAGCGAGATCGCCTGCGACAACGGCAAATGGCCGATCGCCCAGAACCCGCACAGCATCGAGGCCAGGCCGATCAAGGTGCGTGCCAGGTACTGCGGCAGTTGCCGCGTGCGCGGCAGCGCCTTGCCGGCGCGCAGGATCAGCGGCAACAACGCTAACAGCCCGAACGCATTGCGAAAGAACGCGATTTCGGTGGTGGCGATCGTGCCCGACGCCAGCCGGATGCAGATGGCCATCAGGCCGAAGGCGAAGGTACTGGTGAGCATCCACAGCGCAGCACGTCGTGATGCCTGCTGCGCTGTCACCAATGCGCTCCGATGATGCGCGGCTCCGGCTCCAGGATCACCGAGTAACGCTCGCGTACCGATTCGGCAACGCGCCGCGCAAAGTCCAGCAGCTGCGCGCCGCTGGCGGTGCCGTAATTGACCAGCACCAGCGCATGGTCCGGCGACACCCCGGCATCGCCCTCGCGCCGGCCTTTCCAGCCGCACTGCTCGATCAACCAGGCCGCCGACAACTTGCCCTGGCCGGATTGCTCGCCGGCATACACCGGCATATCGGCAAAGGTGGCCTGCAGTGCGGCAATCTGCTCGCTGGGCAGCAACGGATTCTTGAAGAAGCTGCCGGCATTGCCGAGCACATCCGGGTCCGGCAGTTTGCGCCGACGGATGTTGATCACTGCCTGCGCCACATCGGCGGCGCCGGCTAGTTCGGCGCCCATGCTGGCCAGTTCCTCGCGGATGCCTGCATAGTCCAGCCGCAATTCGTGCAGCAGCGGCAGATTGAATTCCACCGCGACGATCAGATAACGCTCTGGCTGCCGCTTGAACACGCTGTCGCGATAGGCGAAGGCGCACTCGGCAGCGGTCAGCCGCACAAACTGCCGTGCGTGCAGATCGAAGGCGTCCACCACGTGGATAAAGTCGCCCACCTGCGCGCCGTACGCGCCGATGTTCTGGATCGGGCAGGCGCCGACCGTGCCGGGAATCAAGGCCAGATTCTCCAATCCCGACAAGCCTTGCTGCAGCGAGTACAGCACCAACGCATGCCAGTTGACGCCTGCGCCGGCGCGCACGATGGCATGGTCGGCGTGGTGCGCAATGATGGCGATGTCGCGGTTTTCGAAACACAGCACGCAGCCCGGCGGGTCGCCGGCCAGCAGCACGTTGCTGCCGCTGCCCAACACCAGCAGCGGTTGCCCGGCGATTTCCGGCGCTGCCAGCGCCTGCGGCAATGCATCGGGTGCGTGGATGCCGAGCAACCAGCGCGCCGTGGCCTCCACATGAAAGGTATTGAGCGCGCGCAGTGGCGCGTGTTCGCTCAAGCGCCAGCCGGCCTGCGCTGCCTCGCTCATAGCGGCGACACCGCACCGCCGCTGGGCGCTTCGCGGCGGCGACGGATCGCCGCCACGCATTCGCCGATCAGCGGGGGCCCGCGATAGACCAGGCCGCTGTAGCACTGCACCAGGGTCGCGCCGGCCGCCATCTTGGCCACCGCGTCCGCACCGGAGTTGATGCCGCCCACGCCGATCAACGGAATCGACTCGGGCAGGCGTGCGCGCAGGCGGCGCAGCACCAGCGTGGATTGCCCCAGCAGCGGCGCGCCCGACAGGCCGCCGGCCTCGGCAGCCAGCGGATGGTTGGCGATCAGGGTGCGGGTCACCGTGGTGTTGGTGGCGATCACGCCATCCACCGCCAGGTCGGCCAGCACGCGCGCGGCCGCATCGATGTCGCGGTCGTTGAGGTCCGGCGCCACCTTCACCAGCATCGGCACGCGCTTGCCGTGTTGCGCGGCCAGGGTTTCCTGGGTGTCGCGCAGATCGGCGATCAGCCGACGCAGCGCCTGTTCTTCCTGCAGTTCGCGCAAGCCGGCGGTGTTGGGCGAAGAAATATTGACGGTGATGTAGTCGGCCAGCGGGTACACGCGTTCCATGCAATAGCGGTAGTCGCTGGTCGCTTCCTCGTTGGGCGTGTCCTTGTTCTTGCCGATGTTGATGCCGAGCAGGCCGCCGCGACGACGCGCGCGTTGCACGTTGGCCACCAGCACATCCACGCCCAGGTTGTTGAAGCCCATGCGATTGATCACCGCTTGATACTCCGGCAAGCGGAACATGCGCGGCTTGGGGTTGCCCTCCTGCGGCCGCGGCGTCACCGTGCCGATCTCGACAAAACCAAAGCCCAGCGCAAGCAGCGCATCGATGTGCTCGCCGTTCTTGTCCAGGCCGGCACCGAGCCCGACCGGATTGGGAAACATCAGACCGAAGGCCGGCGTCGGCAGCGGCGCCGGACGCTTGGCCAGCAGCGGCGTGGTGCCGGTGCGGTAGGCGGCATCGATGGAGCGCAATGCCAGCGCATGGGCGCGCTCGGCGTCGAGGGAAAACAGCAAGGGGCGGGCAAGCGAATACATGCGGGTCAGTTCAATCCCCCGGCGAAGACCCGGGTCTGGTATTGGAAATCGATCAGCCCGTCGCGCGCATGCGCATCGAACAGCGTGCGCAGCGCGGAGAGCATTGGGGCATGGCGCGGGTCGTGCGCAAGCGGCGCATAGGACGACGACAACAGCCGGCCACGCAAGGCATCGAAATCCAGCCGCTGCACATTCGGAAAGCGTGCCATCGCGCGGAAGCCCTCACCGAACCACGCCTGCATGGTGGCATCGTCCTGATAGCGCTCGGCCACGGCCGAATAGTCGGTGCCGTAGTCCAGCAGCAGTTGCTCGTAACCGCGCAGGAAGTCGGTAGTGTCCAGCTCGCGGCTGTTCCAGTAGATCACCGCCAGCCCGCCGGGCTGCAGGATGCGTGCCCACTCGGCGCGCACGGCCTGCACGTCGAACCAGTGGAAGGCCTGCGCCGCAGACACCAAGCCGACGCTGGCATCGGCCAGACCGGTGGCCTCGGCGGTGCCGTCGACCGCCCGGAACCTGGGGAACTCCGCCAGCCACTGCTGCGCGGCTTCGCGCATGGCCGGGTTGGGTTCCACCGCTGTGACCGGATAACCGGCCTCCAGAAACAGCCGGCTGGAGATGCCGGTGCCGGCACCGATATCGGCCACCGCGGTGGCCGGCGTCACGCCCAGCGCTTCGTGCAGCCAGCGCAGCAGTTGCGGCGGATAGCTCGGCCGGTAGCGCACATAGGCCGCGACGCGGTCGTTGAAGCGTTGGGCGGAGGAGGGCGCGGCCATGCTCAACTGTTGGCGGCCGCAAGCCAGGCCAGGCCGCCGAAGAACAGGATGAAGATCGCCACCCCTGCCACCCACAGCGCAACCGCCAACCAGCCAAGAATCAGCCCGCCGATGGCCAGCCCGTCGCCGTCCAGCCCCTGCGGATTGCGGCGGATTTCACCACGCGCCAGATGGCCGGTGATGATGGCGCAGAGGCTGCCGAGGAACGGAATCAGCGTCCAGCCGAGGATGCCCGAGACCAGGCTGACGATGGCCATGGCGCTGGTCTGTCGAACGACGACGTTCATCATGAACTCCTGAAGTGGCGGCAGCCGACGGCTGGCGTGGGCCGATTATCCCAGAGCCGCCGCCCGAATGGCGTGCCGTCTGCGGGCAGACGCCGTGCGTGGCCGGTTTTTACGGGAATGGACGGGGCTGCGTGTCTGGCCACCCGGCCGAGCGCTCGATGAAAATGTCGGGCGCCGAGGCAAGGCGCAGCCGCGCGGTTCACGCTCACGACCAGGATATCGGCACCAGGCCGCTGGGGATTGTGGAAGCCGGGCGCGGGCGCAGCGCAACAGCCGTGGTCCGGCATGCTCACGACAGCGCGCCGGCTCAACTCCCGGCGCGCCTGCACGTCGATCAGAGATCGAACTTGATGCCCTGCGCCAGCGGCAGCGAGTCGGAGTAGTTGATCGTGTTGGTCTGGCGACGCATGTAGACCTTCCACGCATCCGACCCGGATTCGCGGCCACCGCCGGTCTCCTTTTCGCCGCCGAACGCGCCGCCGATCTCCGCACCGGAGGTGCCGATGTTGACGTTGGCGATACCGCAGTCGCTGCCGGCCGCCGACAGGAACTTCTCGGCCGCCTTCAGGTTCTGGGTGAAGATCGACGACGACAGGCCCTGCGGCACACCGTTCTGCAGCTCGATTGCCTCGTCCAGCGTGCTGTACTTCATCACGTACAGGATCGGCGCGAAGGTCTCGTGCTGCACCACTGCGTCGCTGTTCTGCAGCCCGGTGATGATGGCCGGCAGCACGAAGTTGCCGGGGCGGTCGATCGCGGTGCCGCCCACTTCGACCGTGCCGCCGGCGGCCTCGGCCTTGGCGATCGAGGCCAGGAACTGCTCCACCGCGCCCTGGCTGTTGAGCGGGCCCATCAGGTTTGCCGGGTCGGTCGGGTCGCCGATCTTGCTGTCGAGCTGCTTGTACGCCTTGACCAGCGTGGCCAGCACGTTGTCGTAGATCGAGGCGTGCACGATCAGGCGGCGGGTGGTGGTGCAGCGCTGCCCGGCGGTGCCCACCGCGCCGAACACGATGCCCGGGATGGCCAGCTTCAGGTCGGCGGTGTCGTCCAGGATGATGGCGTTGTTGCCGCCCAGCTCCAGCAGGCAACGGCCCAGGCGGTGCGCGACCTTTTCCGCAACCACGCGGCCGATCTGGGTCGAGCCGGTGAAGCTGATCAGCGGGATGCGGGTGTCTTCCACCAGTTTCTGCGACAGCGCCGTGCCGGCATCGTTGATCAGGAAGAAGATGTCCGGGAAGCCAGCGTCCTTCAATGCCGCATTGCAGATCTTCATCGTCGCGATCGCGGTCAGCGGGGTCTTGTTGGACGGCTTCCAGATGCAGATATCGCCGCAGATCGCCGCCAGGAACGCATTCCATGCCCACACCGCCACCGGGAAGTTGAACGCGCTGATGATGCCGACCAGGCCCAGCGGCTGGTACTGCTCGTACATGCGGTGGCCCGGCCGCTCCGAGTGCATGGTGTAGCCGTACAGCATGCGGCTCTGGCCGACCGCAAAGTCGGCGATGTCGATCATCTCCTGCACCTCGCCATCGCCCTCGGGCTTGCTCTTGCCCATTTCCAGCGCCACCAGCGAGCCCAGCGCATCCTTGTGCGCACGCAGCGCCTCGCCACACAGGCGAACGGCTTCGCCACGGCGCGGCGCCGGCGTGGTCCGCCAAACCTTGAAGGCAGCCTGCGCGCGCTGGACGATCAGCTCGTAGTCTTCCGGCGTGGTCGCCTGCACCTCGGCGATTACCGCGTTGGTGGTCGGATTCAGCGGCTGCAGCACCCCGGCACCGGTGGCCGGCGACCAGGTCGCCTCGCCAAGATAGGTACCGGAATTGGACGCGGCGAGGTCGAGCGCCTTGAGCAGGTCAGCGGACATGGGATCTCCAAAGGTCGGGACGGTCGCGCGGCGGCCAGGGCACCGGCAACACGGTAGCCGCCGATTTTAGCAGGCTCCGCCGCCCGCCCACCGGCTTGGCAATCGCAACGATCGTGCGACAATGCCCACCTTGGCCCCGTAGCTCAGCTGGATAGAGCGTCCCCCTCCTAAGGGGAAGGTCGCCCGTTCGAATCGGGCCGGGGTCACAAGGAATCAATCGCTTAGCTCGACATGCGTACTGCCCATTTTGCTAATAAGGGCACATATCCACAGGCGCTGGTTACAGTGGACACACGCAGCTCGTAGGACAACCATCACTGCTTCAGATAGGAAGCGACTACTGCTTGAGGACGTATGGCGCGCTACGCTACAACCGAGCGAGTTGGCATCAATGCCGTCGAGGCAGTCGTCGTCAGAGACTTCAACTGGATTTGGCGCGAGCAGACGATATCCGACATGGGTATCGACGCCCAGATTGAACTTGTGGAAAGTGAGCCGACAGGTCGCCTAGTCGCGGTGCAAGTTAAATGCGGACTCAGTAATTTTAGAGAAAAGGACGGCTGTCTTTGGTATTACGGAAGCTTAGTGCACCTCGATTATTGGATGGGCCACTCGCTTCCAGTTATCATCGTAGCGCATCTTCCCGAGCGCGGTATTACGGTATGGGAGGCAGTAACTGCGGATAGCGTGACCCGTACAAGATCCAAGTGGAAGATAAAAATTCCAATCGACCAAGTCTTTGGAGTTGCAACAAAGTCTTCGTTAGTCAAATATTTCGATGGAGATAAGGCTCAACAACGAGCAAGGGCATTGGCTATGGATGAGCCCTTGATGCGGCACGTAATTACGGGTGGCAAGGTTTCGGTAGACATAGAGAAATGGGTTAATAAATCCCTTGGCCGCTCGCCCGTTACCGTCTACGTACACGGCGCTGATGGAAATGAGATTGTTGCTCGCGAATTATTTTTTCTCTATGCCGGTTATGGGATAAAGGATCTCGTAGAGGCAATATTTCCTTGGTCCACGGCGTCACTGGACGAGGAATTTTACGATGAGAATTTTGAGGGTGATGAGGATGATTCTGTCTCAAGGTTCAGTGATGACGAGTGGATTGACCATAGGCGAAATTCATCTGAGATATATCCTTATTGCCAATCTTCTGGAGAGGTTGAATCCTACCGACTGAGATTGGATTTAAATCAATTGGGTTTATCGTATACTCAATTTTCAAACTATTTGTCGAAATAATTAAGACTGTCCGCGACTACAACCTTATTTTCTGGACGGCGTCATCATTGCCGTCTGGCGTTAAGTGCGCGTAGTATTTCTCAGTTGTTGCATAGTCCGCGTGGCCCGCAAGAACTTGTATCCGACGTAGTGGCACACCGGCCATGACCATGTGTGCGCAAAAGGTATGTCTAAGGCGGTGTAAACTGCCGCCAATGCCAGCTCGACGTGCATCTTCAGCGAACCAATCGCTGATGGTATCCCTGTGAACGCGGACAATAGGATCTGGAAGTCTGCGTAGAGCCCACCGCGCGTAGCGATTTAACGGGACCTCTCGCCATTTGCCAGACTTGGTCCGACCACTTCCGGTTTCATCCGGCTCGCTCTCAATTATGAGCTTGTTGCCCCGTATCGATGACTTCTGCAGCTTGGCCACCTCACCACGGCTTAGTCCAGTGTGTGCCATGAAAAGCCAAAGTGGCGCGCGTGATGGATTCGCTCGGTAGAGCTTTCGCATCGCGGCTCGGTCATAAAAGCGGACAGCAACGCTGCGCACACCCCGTGGTGCTTTGACCCTCTCGAGCGGGTTGACGTCGAGTTCTTTCCACTCCATGCCGCGGCGAAATGCCGCCTGCAGTCGTCGGATCTCTTTGCCAACGGTTTCCGGCGCCGCCTTATCGGTGAGAAGGCGGTCGCGCTTGTAGCCTTCCATTTCCACCGGGCGCAGTGTGTCGATCGGCCGGTGACCAAACTTGGCAATAAAACGCTTCACCTCGCTACGCGCTTTGCCCGCAGTCGTAGGATGCTCGGCGGCGTACCAATCCAGGTACCACTCGAGGTATGCGCTCACTTGCGGCAGCCGCGCAAGGATGCGAACGCCGTGCGTTAGCTCAGTTTCTTTCGCTGCTCGTATTTCTTCAGCCTCATGAGTGCTGAGGCGGCCGAGGGAGAGCCGGTAGCGTTTGCCAGCCTGTCGCCCGTCGAGGTACGCACCGTTGCCGCGCCAGTAGAGTGAGACTGCTGCCATTGATGTGCGCCGTGGATCGCCGCATAGAGCGCGGACTTTTCGTAGAGTTGTTTGCCCATAAAGCGCCGAGGTGCGAGGCCATAGGCGAGGGCGTTCTTGCGGAACTGGGATTCGGAGACGCCGCAGTAGTGGGCTGCCTTTGCAACATTGAGCCAGTCGTTGCCGGCGAGATTCAGCGGCTCGGTTGCGGGCATGCATGCCTCCGTAGCGGTGCTGTATCGAGATTCGCCCGGGCAAGCGCGACCAACGGCGGCGGGCTGACGCTGTTGCCGCACATGCGCACGGCGGCGCTGGTGCTGATTGCCCGGCCGTCAGAGGTGTGCGTGATCCGGTAGCCGGTGGGGAATCCCTGCGCGCGGAACAGCTCGTGCGGCTTGAGCATGCGCAGGCCGATGTCGACGATCACGTACGGCGTGCCCTGGATCGTTACCTTGACCAGTGCCATGTGATCGCGCGTCGTCGCGGTATCCAGCGGCTCACGCAGATCCACGCCGATGCCGGTGCCGTAGTATTTCACCAGGAACGCGGCGACCTGCAGCGCGCCGGCCTGCTGCTCTGCGCTGAGCGTGCACTCGATCATCCCGTGGTGCACAGCGCCCGCGCACACCGTGCCCAGCGGCTCGCCAGCATCCTGTCCGTGTGCGTTCTTGCGCATGGTGATCAGGTGCGCGGTCGCGAGTTGCTGCTGGCTGCCTGTCGCGGTGATGGTGCTCATCGGTTCGCGCGCATCGCGGCCGCCGCCTTCGTAAAAGCCGCCATTCGCCTGTTCCAGGAAAGCCGTCATCACGCCTTGGCCGCCACCGCTGGCAACGATCGTTCCGATCGGCCCCTGGATGTCGTTGATGCCATGGCTGAAGCGCTTGCCCGGCGTCTTTCCTTCGCCATGGCCCATCTGCACCAGGCATGGTGCCGCGATCGCATGCTTCACGCCGCCAGCGACGACGGTACCGAGAGGCTGCTGCAGGTCTAGTGCGCGCGGTGCCTGGCCTTCGCGCTCACCGTAGCCGGTCTGCACCAGCGTCGGCGCTATCAGTCCGAGCGCATACGCGGCACCTGCGGGACGTTTTGCGCCGCCGCCGGCGGTGATAGTTGGCACCGGCTCGGTGACTGCGCGTCCGTCGCTGTCGCCGCGGAACTTCGCCAGGACGGGCACCTTTGCCTGCCTGGCGAGCGGCTGCGTGATCGAGGAGCACCACAAGGATCTGATGTTTGCCGAGCGTGGGCACGGCGGCACCGCGTACTGGAAGCCGACCAATCCCGATGCGGACCTGTATCACCGCAGCTACCACGCGTGGGCCGCATATGCGCCGTTAGGCCTTGGGTCGTCGTGGAAAGACCTGGCCGATGCAAAGGCCGAGGCCGACCGTGACCCGAATAAAGCCGCCGGCTTCCACAACCTCAAGCTCGGCCTGCCATTCGCGGGCGAGCGCCAGGAACAGGACGCAGACGAGGTGGCCAAGCTGGGCGAGCCTGGCGTGCACCGCGGCGTCGTTCCGCTGGGCGGCCTGGTGCTGACAGCGGGCGTGGACTTCCAGCACGACCGCGCCGAGATCCAGGTGATTGCCACCGGTCGCGGCCAGCGCCGCTGGGTGGTGGACTATGCGGTGATCGATCTTGATCCGACCATCCTCGACACCTGCCCGTCGCCGGACGAGTACCTGCGAGGCACGTGGAAGACCACGCGCGACGTCGATATGCCGATCACCGCCATAGCGCTAGATGGCGGCAACTGGACCGAGACAGTGGCGCAGTTCGTGAAGCAGCTGGTCAACCAGAGCGGGCAGGCGCGCATCGTGGAAACGACTAACGGCTATATCAAGCAGACGGTGTACCTGATCCGTGGTCGCAACGAACGCAAGTCGGAGCGCGCGGTGTACCGCCCCGCAAAGACCGAGGTCAACAATCGCGACAAGACGGTGGCACGCAGCGTAGGTGTCTGGGGCGTGGGCACCTCAGTGCTCAAAACGATGGTCTACGGCTGGCTGAGCGCTGCGCTGACGGCAAAGGACAAGGCCGAGGCGGAAGGACAGGCAGAGGATCTGACAGCGCGCATGCTGCGCTTCCCAGGCGGCCGTGGTGATGAGGTGCTGGATCCAATTAATCCAGATCCGGGCGCGCTGCTGCCGGCGTACCATAAGGGGCTTACGGTGGAGTTCTACGACAAAGAGTCAGGTTATTGAATCAAGCCGAAGGGCGCGAGAAACGAGCCGCTGGATACGGCTGTGTATGCGATATGGGCGTCGCTCGCGCCCGCAGTGAAGGCTGATGTGACTCGTGAGTCCCAATGGGTGATGCTGGAAAAACAATATCAACCGGCTACGAACGGATTGTTCGATCAGGATGTCAACGCTTCTGAACAGGATTTGCGGTGCATTCCGAAGTTACCAGGGGATTCCCGTGAAGCCGCAGGTTTCCATCAGACACGTGTGACCGGATTCGCACGGGATGGGTGGTCGCTCTAATGGAAAAACAAAAGAAACCGGCGGATCAGCTTCGCGAGCGCATCATCTCCGCAATGCAGCGAGACATCGGCATAAGCCGTCAGCTCGCTGCGCCGTTCGCAGAATCCATATTGGGGTGCTTTGCAGGAGAACGGCCATACTTCCCTGCGAGACAAAGGATCCATCACTTGCAAGCCATCGAGTCAGACCTGGACGCGGGCGTGCCGGTTGCTTCCGTGGCCGCCAAACACGGTTTGTCCAGAGCTCATCTGTACAGGTTGTTTCCAGGCGGGCTGAAAGCCCGCTCCAACAGAGCGGGCTCTTAAAAACTCCCTGGCGCTTAGCGCGCCCGGGCTTGGAAACACTAATTTTTACAAGTGTATTGATGCTGAACTTCGCCACCTTGCACGTTATATCTGTCGAAGATTTTCGTCTTGGCGATGTAGGTCAAAGGAGCCTTTAAAGGTCCTGGGCAATAAAAGTCCAGTTCTATGGTTTTATTGGTTTTATCCGGGTTGTGAACCTCGGAGAACTTTTTTACCTTGCAGTCATTGGTGGGGCAACTGATGAAGGTCGTCTCGGCGTGGAGCCATTCGTCGAAGTCGCCCGAGTAGGTGAGTTTCGGATAAACACTCTGCCATGGGCCCGTAGTTGCGTTCTCAACGCTAACCAATGTAAAGGGTGAGCAAGGCTCTGCCCGAAGTCTCAATCCTTTCTCGATCGCTCTCGCGAAAGCTTCTCTAAAAAATTGATCTTTCAGTGCGTTGGCATCTGCAACATCGGTGGTATATCCAACGCCTATGCTAACTGCTGGCATGGTGCTTAGGCGGTTTTCGATCTTATCTAACTCAGTAACGCTTCCCGCAATTTTGAAGTCGCTATAAGCGGGGTCGGCATGTATCTGTTCTTTGGCATAGCAAAGAATGCTGTTCCCAAGTTGTTGGGCGCCAGGGCTACCGGTCTGAACCACGACTTCGATGCCTTTTTTCACCGCCGACCCACCGTTCGTGTGAAAGGTGATAAGATAATCTGCATTCAAAAGGTTCGCATAGAGCGCCCTGGCGGCATAATCTTCATCCCATTCGCGCAAATGGCTTCGCGCTGTGTCGTCGGTGCCCTGGGGGAAGATGTTCCACAACGTAGCGCTTTTGTCAGGGTATAGTGTCTTTGTGTAATACCTTGTGCCAAGCCTTTCATGAGATACTTTGCTGATGGGTTCAACCCAATAGTTGCCAAGCTCTCGGCTGAATACAATATTGGAAAAGTAGGGTTTGTACGTTAAGGATGGCCAATAAGATTTAATTTTGTCATCAGTCAATGATGCAAAGATTGAGGTGATTACGTCCTCATCAATTTCGTTGGCTTTGGCTTGTTGTGTGACCCATTTTTTACTTTTTAGATTGTAATAATATCCGCCCCCTGGGTTTAATAAGAGGGTCGGAGGGGATGGAGGGTTGGGTGACTCAATCTTGGCAACTTGTACGGGGAAATCATCTGGAAATATCTCATTGATGGACAAGCCGTCAAAGCGGAGTGTGACTGTCGAGACATCAAATATATTGTCGACTAAGTCGTGTCCGTACTGGCTGACCTGGTTATAAGTTGGACTAAAGCCCTCCTTCCATTTCGTCATGGTTTTGGGGAGAAAGCCCCTTCCAAGATCAATAATCACAAGTCTAGTCGCTGGCTCGTATGAAACGCGCGCAACGATCGTCGTGTCTTGACCTGGATATCTCTTCTGCTTGTTTACAAAAGTTTGTATGGAAGCCTGAATTTGCGGTTGAACGTCGGCCCAGACGCTTGCAGTGACAGCCTGCGGCGCAGCCTGGTTCGCTTGTGCTTTGACCAGGCTAGGCGAAAGTGCTAACAACGAGAGTGCTGCTGCGCGATGAATCCACTTCATATGACGCTCCTTGTGGTGAAAATCTTCCCCTGCCCTCTGAGAATAGCATTTTGAATCGGTGCGTTCTAGAAATCCCCATTGGATCAATGCGAGCAGCTGTTGTCTGCTCACACTTCCAATTTTGACCATGTGTAGCGATTCTGCCAAAGGTGGAGACAACTTTTGTAGAAAATCCATGATTTTCAGTTGTTTGGGGAAGGCCTTCGTTGCAGGTTTTGCCTAGTTATGGGAGATCTCAATCCCTAGCCTGACTCGTCATGAAGACGGCTCAGGAAATGCTCACCACATACCAGCAGGCAGAAATTGCCGTGCTGCTAGGGCAGAGCGTTCGGTTCGGTGAGCGCATGCTCACCCGCGCGGATCTGGCGGAGATCCGCAGGGGCCGTCAGGAGTGGCAGGCCGCTGTAGACCGGCTGGCCTGTACTGGCCGTCGCGCTCGCTGGGCGACGGTTGATTTCGGTGGCCGGACTTGATGGCTACCGCCGCTGTTGCCCGCGACCGGCTGAGCGTCGCCATTTCCCACGACCGGAACGTGCGTGCCATTGAGGCCCGCGCCGCCAATGTCATCACGGCTAAGGAAACAGAGCTCGCGCAGCGCAACGAGCAGTTGCGCGTACTAGCACGCGCCCATGAGGTGACCCGTCCGTCGCGGAGCCGCAAGTTGGCGCGTGACTGGGGCAGCGGTAACGCGATCGCCGGCATGGACGCCCGGCAGCTGCGCGACCAGGCGCGCCACCTTGAGCGCGACCTGGACCTGGCCGACAACGCACTCAACGTGCTGGTGCAGAGCACCGTTGGCTCGAGCATCGACGTACTGTCTGCACCGCGTCTGCCAGGCCAGCCGATCAACCGCGAGTTGGCGCTGCAGCTGGATGAGCTGTGGGACGTGTGGTGGGACGCGCCCGAAGTGACTCGCGCGCATGACTATGGCGCGTGCCAGCAGTTGCTGGCACGCAGCTGGCTGCGTGATGGCGAGGCGTTCTACCAAGACCTGAGCGGGGTTGTGCCGTATCTGGAGCATGGCGGCGGTGTGCCTTACAGCATCGAGATGTTGGAGGCCGATCTGGTGCCGCTAGACTTAAACGACCCGGCCCGCAACATCCTGCAGGGCGTAGAGCGCAACGCGTGGGGCCGCCCGGTGGCCTACCACGTGTACAAGCAGCACCCAGGCGACCCGCTGGGCTGGACCACTGAGACCAAGCGCGTGAGTGCCGAGGTGATGCACTGCATCGCCAACCTCAAGCGCCTGCACCAGGTGCGCGGCTTGAGCGTGTTTGCCAGCGCGATGTCACGCTTTGAAGACGTCAAGGACTACGAAGAGTCTGAGCGCATCGCGGCCAAGGTGGCGGCGTCGATGACGTTCCAGATCAAGAAGGGTTCGGGCGAGATCTACCAGCCGGCGGGCGAAGAGCTGGGCGGTGTGGCGATGATGTAGCAGGGCATGCCAGTGCGCGAACTGCGTATGGCGCCCGGCGCCATCTTTGACGACCTGCTGCCCGGCGAATCGATCGAGAGCCTGGGCACCGACCGCCCGAACCCCAACGCGGCGACCTGGCGCAAAGAACAGTTACGCGCCGCTGCCGGCGGCATCGGCGTGAGCTACTCCAGCTTGTCGTTGGATTACAACGGCACGTATTGGGCGCAGCGCCAGGAGCTGGTGGAGAAGTGGGGCAGCTACCTGATGCTGGCCGAACGCTTCATTGCCTTGTTCGTGCGGCCAACGCGCCAGCGCTTTATCGAGGCGGCGGTGCTGTCCGGCAAGGTGCGCATGCCGCGCGGCTGGACGCTACGCCATCTGGCCGCCTCCACCTACGTGCGCCCGATCATGCCGTGGATCGACCCGCTCAAGGAGGCCTATGCCAAGGGTGAGGCCGAGGACCGCGGCTGGGTGAGCCCGCAGCAGAACACGCTGCAGTACGGCAACAACCCCGACGAAGTGCTGCGCCAGCGCCAGGACTAGCAGCAACAGCAGCAGCAATTGCAGCCGGCCGCGCCGGCCCCTGCTGAAGCCCGCGCGCGAACGCGCGCCGACCTTTCGCGCGACATGTTGAGGGACATCTGACTATGCGACCCCATGCACTGACCGCGGCACTGGGCCGCGTGCTTGCCGATGCCGGCCCGGCGCTCGGCCCGTGCCTGCTCAAGATCGAAGCCCGCGCCACCGACGTTGCCGAGGTGATGATCTACGGGACCATTGGCGACAGCCTGTGGTCTGAATCTGTCTCTCGCTGCAGTTGGCCGAGCAGATCGGCCAGACCACCGCCAGCACGATCCATGTGCGCATTAACAGCGGCGGCGGCGTGGTGGCCGATGGCATGGCCATCTACAACGCGCTCAAGCAACACGCCGCGCACAAGGTGGTATTCGTGGACGGCCAGGCCGCCTCGATTGCCTCGCTGATTGCTATGGCCGGCGATGAGCTGGTGATGTACGCCAGCTCGCTGCTGATGGTGCATGCGCCGCACACGATCGCCGCCGGCAATGCGTCCTCGTTCCGTCAATACGCCACCGCGCTGGATGCACATGCTGGCGCGATGTTGGAGGCGTACGCCTCCAAGACTGGCAAGCGCGCCGAGGTAGAGCAGCTGCTCACCGATGGCGCCGACCACTGGTACACCGGTGCGCAGGCGGTGGAGTTCGGCTTTGCCGACCGCATGGCGGACGCCGTTGCCACCGCCCGCGCCGAGGCCGCATCCGTCGTGGCGCTTACCGGCTACCTGCAGGCCATCACCCAGGCGCCGGCGCCAGTCGCCGCGCAGCTGCGCGGCCATATCGCCGCCGCGCTCAGCCCCAACGTTTTCGCCTCACTTCCCGAGGCCACCCCAACGGCCGTCGTTGGCCACATCGAGGATCCTACGACCCAACAAACCTACCTCCGCATCCTCGCCAACGCCGGTGGCGGGCAGGGTGCTTCCACCACCACGGCTACGCCGCCTGCGCCTGCACTGGCACCGGTCGTCGCTGCTGCGCCGGACGCCGCGGCCGCCGCGCAAGCGGCGCTAGTCGCGATGCGCGGCCGCAACGCCGACATCATGGCGATGGCCGAGCCTCACATGGGCAATGCGGAGATCCGTGCCTACGTGGACGGCGTCATTGCCGCGGCCGACCCTGCGGTGACCCCCGACAACGTGGGCCGCCACATCCTGGCGTTGATGGGCCGCAACAGTGAGCCGCTCAACGGCCGTGCCGGCGTTGTCGCTGGCGGCGACCAGCGCGACAACGTATGCGCGGCGATGACCAATGCCATCCAGGCGCGCGTGGGCCTTGCCCAGGCCACCGGCGACAACCCGTACCGCGGCCACTCGCTAGCCGAGATGGCGCGCGAGTGCCTAGTGCAGGCCGGCGTGAATCCGCGCGGCATGGACCGGCGCGAGATCGTGGGCATGGCGTTCACCCATTCCACGTCGGATTTCCCCGCGTTGCTGGGCGATGCCGCGCGCCGCTCGGTGCTGCAGGGCTACCAGGAAGTGGAAGAGCGCTTCAGCGAGTTCACCCGCGCGGTGAGCGTGCCTGACTTCAAGCCGACCAATCTGGTGGGCCTGGGCGCGTTATCGGATCTACTCCCGGTGCGCGAAGGCGGCGAACACAAGCAGGGCACCTTCAGCGAGCAGTCGCAGTCGATGCAGATCATCACCTGGGGCCGGCTGTTCACCATCACCCGCCAGGCCATCATCAATGATGACCTGGGCATCTTCAGCGACGTGCCGCGCAAGATGGGCCAGGCCGCTAAGCGCACGCTGGCCAAGGCGGTGTATGACCTGATCACCAAGAACCCGAAGCTGGCCGACGGCAAGACGCTGTTCCATGCGGACCACGGCAACCTGCTGCCGGCCGCCGGCATCACCACCGAGAGCGTCAGCGCGATGCAGGCGCGCATGGCACTGCAGAAGGATGCCGACGGCAACATCATCCGTGTGCCGATGAAGACGCTGCTGACGCCTGTGGCGCTCTCCGGTGCGGCACTGACCGTGCGCGCTGCCGAATACGCGGTGGGCGGGGCCAACAACCAGACCACTCCCAACATCGTGCGCAACACCTTCGAGGTGGAGAGCGACGGCCGCCTGGATGGTGCAGACCCGAAGGCGTGGTACGGCCTGGCCAACTCGGCCTACGTGGACGCATTGGTGGTGGGTTACCTGGACGGCAACCAGACGCCGTACCTGGAGCAGCACGAGGGATTCACCGTGGACGGTGTGGCCTTGAAGGTGCGCCTGGATGCAGCGCCGGCCATTGCCGACTACCGCGGCATCTACAAGAACCCTGGCCAGTAAGCCGCCTGCCGCACCGCAGGCGCGGTGCGGCGTTTCCTCGCATCTGGAGTACTCCCCATGAAAAACGCATATCAAGACGGCCGCGTGCTGGACGTGACCTTGACCGCCGCAGTGAGCAGTGGCGGTGTGATCGCCGACGGCAAGTTGGTGGCCATCGCCGTCACCGACGGCGCCATTGGCGACACGATCGCCGCACACGTTGAAGGCGTGTTCGCACTGCCCAAGCTGCCGGCCGCCGTTTTCGCGCGCGGCGCTTCGGTCAATTGGGACGCCGACGCCAAGCAGGCCATTTCTGCCGCTGGCGGCGCCGGCGACACCAACGCCATTGGCTATGCCATCGAGGCAGCCGCCAACGGCACCGCCACGGTACTGGTGCGCCTGGCCCCGGGCACTGCCGCGCCGGTGGCCGCCTAAGCCTTATCCACCACCGCACGCAGATGCCCGGGTGGCGTGTGCGGTGGTGGCTCTCTTCGACTTGACTCAAGGATCAGACATGGCCCCGCCGCGCGGCGTCCGCAACAACAATCCAGGCAACAT
Organism: Xanthomonas arboricola; assembly: GCF_002940665.1. Taxonomy (GTDB): domain Bacteria; phylum Pseudomonadota; class Gammaproteobacteria; order Xanthomonadales; family Xanthomonadaceae; genus Xanthomonas; species Xanthomonas arboricola_B. Next base: position 973,357 of record NZ_MIGY01000002.1, on the reverse strand, counting down.
CGATCGCACGGGCGTGGCCTGGCAGGGCGAAGATCGCATTGCGGCTGCACGCGCACGCGAGGCGCGCTTCGCTGTGTTCGATACGCCCGAATACGGCTTCCGTGCGCTGGTCAAGACGCTGCTGACCTATCAACGCAAGCACGGCTTGCGCACGGTGCGCGACATCATCAACCGTTGGGCGCCACCGGTTGAGAACGACAGCGGCGCCTATGCGCGCCAGGTCGCCACTGCACTAGGCGTGGACGTGGACCAGCGTATCAACTTGGAGGCGCCGGCTACCGCCTTTTAGCTGGCCAAGGCGATTGCCAAGCACGAGAACGGCGGCAACTTCTGGGGCGATGCGGTCATTTGGGATGGCGGGGAGCTGGCGGGGATCGCCCGGTGATGGACGGCGGCGCCACGCTGGTGCTCAAGTCGGCCGCGTTGCTGGTGGCGACCAGCGCCGGCAGCGCGGTGGTCACTGAGGTGATCACCGGCAGCGAGCACCTGTTCCTGGGCATTCCGCAGTCATGGTTTCTGGCGGCCGTGGTCGGCGCGCTGGTTGGCCTACTGCTGCTAAGCGAGATCGACGTGGGCAAGGTGTCCGCTCCCAACGGCGGCCCGGGCGTGCAGTGGCTAACGCTGCTGCTGCGCGTGGGCTTGCTGGGGCTGTTCGTGCTGGGCTTCGCGCTGGCCGCCGGCTGGATCGTGGTGGCGCTGGCCAGTTACTTTCCCTCGGTGCACCGCATCGGCATCGCAGTGAGTGGGCTGAGTGGTTTCATCATCAAGCCGATGCTGCCGCACTAACTGGGTGCACTGCAGAAGTGGTCCGACCGCTTGGCCGGGCGCGCGGGAGGTGCTGTATGAGTGGCTACCTTTTGAGCCTGGCCAGCACGCTGGCGGTGTTCTGCGCCACAACCTGGCAGTTGCTGCACACCTTTCATGCCGGCGAACGTGCGCGCGACCGCGCGGCCTGGGAGCTGCGTGGTGCCTGCTTCATCGGCTTGGCTGTGGGGATGCTGGGCATCTTCCTGCGCGACTTGGCGCAGCACACGCCCACGCCCTGGTACGTGCTGCTGGTTCGCGTGAGCCTGACGGTGTTGCTGATCTACCCGTGGCGTCGCCGGGAGAGCGAACGATGAATATTTTGGCCTTCCTCAAGGCGCTGGTGGCGCTGGTCTTCGGCTGGGCGGCCGATGCGCTGACCTGGCTGCGCAAGCCGGGCAGCCGGCTCAAGGTGGTCTGCGCGTGTCTTGCCGCGCTGCTGTCGATCGCTGCGCTCACGTCATACCGCAAGGGCCAGCAGGTGATCGTGGTGACGCGCCAGGTGGCGCAGTGCCAAAGCGACCGTACGGCAGCCCTGGAAGCGGCCCAGCTCAAACGCGCCGAGTTGGAGCGCAACAACGCCGACAAGGACGCCGCACTGGCGACGATCGCCGCCAAGTTGAACGCCGAAGCCGAGAAGTTGCGTGTATTGCAGGAGCGCAACGCAGGCCTGCGTGACAAGACCGAAGCCGCCAAAACCGCAGCGGACCGCAGCGCCAAGGCATTCAAACACGAGTACGACCAACGCCCGGCCGAGTGCACCGCTGCACTGCAGGCGCTGGCTGCGGCATGCCCCAGCCTGGGAGGCTACTGATGTTGCGCTCTCTGTTCGCTATCGCTGCGATCGTCGGCTTGCTGGCTGGATGCGGCCGCAAAGGCGTCACGCGCGAAGATCCGGCGCGCGCTGTGGTGGTGACGCCAGCGCCAGCGGTGATTGCCGTGCCGGTACGCACCTACGTGCAGATCGAGCCGCGCCTGACCCAGCGCTGCCCGTGGGTGAAGAACGGCACGCTGGAGCAGGTGCTGGACGTCTCGCGCGGGCGCAAGCGCTGCCTGGAGTTCTACGAGGCCAACCTGGACGAGATCAGCCAGGTGCAGGGCACACCCGTAGGCGAGGGCAGCCCGTGAGACAGATTCGTATCGCGGTGGACGCGGACAACCTGCTGGGCCGCCAGTTCAGCGCGTTGGAGCGCGAGCAGCTGCCGTTTGCCGTGATGCAGGCGTGCAACGCCACGGCCTACGAGATCCGCGAGGTGTGGAAGCGTACCGCGCCGCGCATGTTCGACCGCCCGACGTCGCTGACGATCAACGCAGCGATGTACCGCAAGGCGACCAATGACCGGCTGTTCGCCGAGATCTTCCTGCGCGATGAGGCCTTCAAGGGCACGCCGCCGGCTAAGTACCTGCGCACGGAAGTCGACGGCGGCCAGCGCCGCAAGAAGGGCTTCGAGGTGCTTCTGCAAGCCAAGGGCCTGATGCCGGCCGGGCTAAAGTAATGGGGTGAGAATTGGCTTGGCTAATTGCGGTGTCTGTGCGAGATTGAGATATTTATAGCTGTGACATTGGTTTTTTCAATTGGAGCTGATGCTGGTTTTTTATCGAAGCGATCATCGTAAAAATGATGGTGCGAGTATGGCCATTTATCTATTTCTGAGGTAACAAGTTGTTAGAGCATTTTTCAGATAACTGGCGATGCAAAAATATTGGTATAGGATTGACTGCCAGCGGGGCTGGGTAAAGCGACGAATTCACCAAATTTCTAGTGGTTGTAGAGAAGTAGAGCGGTTTGCTGTCTGCAGTAGACATAAAAGGCTTTGAAGCAAACGCTGCGCTACCGTCATCCAGCCTACCTATGCCTAACCACCCGCACCCCCACCGGCCGTGCAAACTTATCCATCGCCACCGATGAAATACGGCTATGACGCAGCAGGCTACCAAGCTGCTCGGGGACACCCAGGCGTTGATCGACTTCCGGTTCGAGCACGGTGCGGCGGCGTTTGCGCTGGTCGGCCTTGGCGAAGCGGATGCGGTTGTACTCGGCCCAGCCGACGGTGGTGATGGCGCTCATCAGTGCGATCACCGGCAGGGCGCCCAGCGCGAACGGGTCCAGCGCGTTGTGCTTGAGGTACAGCTCCATGTAGGCGCTGCGCAGGCCGAAGAACCAGGCGATGAGCGTTGCCAGTGGTGCCCACAGATAGAAGTAAACCATCCAGGCGCCGGCGGTGGCGGCACCGTAGGCGAGCCGGCGCGAGCGGCCGAGGCGTTGCGGCAGGTTGATGATGGGCGGTGTCATTGGATTCCTCGGTCGGGGCTTTTCCAGCGGGCACGTTTGCTGCGACGCGCGAGCAGGGCACGTGGGAAGGCGATGACGGCGGTGAGCATGCCGATCATCCAGAAGGCGACCGGATACCAGATCACCCAGAAGAACTGGCGCGCCAGGCCTTTTTCGTAGCGGCGTTCGATCACCAGGCTGGTGGCGAACTGCATCAGGCACACCACCGCCAGCACCAACCCATGCCAGCGCGGCAGGATGGTATCGACGTACAGCGCAGGCGGCAGCGCGATGACCTTGCCGAGCAGCCACAGCACGATGATGAAGAGCATCGTGTAGGCCCAGGCCAGGCTGAGTGCATATTCCAGCAGCACGCCCCACATGCGTCGGCTGCGCCAGGACAGCACGCGGCGGCCATGGCTCAGCAACACTTCCACACCGCCGCGCGCCCAGCGCAGGCGCTGCATCCACAGGCCGCGGAAGGTTTCCGGCATCAGGATCCAGCACAGCGCGTTGGGTTCGTAGCGGATATCCCAGTCGTCGAGCTGCAGCCGCCAGGAGATGTCGATGTCTTCGGTGACCATGTTGTCGGACCAGAAGCCGACGCCGTGCAGTGCCGAGCGTCGGAACGCACAGATCACCCCGGAGACCGTGAAAAGGCGTCCGTAGACGCGCTGCGCACGCTTGATCAGCCCGACGATGGCGGAAAATTCGCCCACCTGCATGCGGCCCATCAGCGTGGTGCGATTACGCACGCGCGGGTTGCCGGTGACGCCGCCGACCCGCGGCCCGGAAATCAAGTGGCCGACCATCCAGCGGGTGGCATTCGGGTCCAGGATGGCGTCGGCGTCCACGCACACCAGATAGTCCGAGCGCGACGCCAGCGTGCCGACACGCAGCGCGTTGGCCTTGCCGTGGTTCTGCTCCAGATGCACCACGCGCAGGCGCGGATGCTGGTGGGTGAGGTCGTCCAGCGCTTCGGCGGTGTTGTCGTTGCTGCCATCGTTGATGGCGATGATCTCGAAATCCGGATAGTTCTGCGCGCTCATTGCGGCGATGGTTTCGCCGACGTGTTTGGCCTCGTTGTAGCAGGGCACCAGCAACGACACGAAGGGCTCGCTGGCCAGCGGCGGCGGCGACGAGGGACCGGGCCTGCCGCGTTCGCGTCGCAGGTAGTAGTACGTGCCTCCGATCATCCAGAAGAACGCCATGATGATGGGATAGAAAAACGCGAAGTTGAACAGAGCGCCCAACAGGAGGCTGGTCGTCATCGGTTACCGCTCGATATATGGGAATTGCCGAGCCGACATGGCCTCGCGCGCTTCGGGAAGAGACGGGTGGCCGCCGATGAAGTCGTCGGGGTAGTACGCCAGGTGGCGCACGCCCGCAGCCAGGAGCAACTTGCTGTGTTCGAGCAGGACGCCTTTCGGCAAGGGTTTGCCGGTGCGCCAGTCCACGGTCTGCAGTTCGAAAATGGTGTTTTCGAAACCATGCGGCTGCTGACCGACACGCTGCGCTAATTGCTGCAGCCAGTGCTGCGGGTCGTTTGCCTGCTCCATGTACGGCATGGCCATCAGCGCGGTGTAGTCATACGCCGATGCAAAGGCGTCCAGGCGCTGCGCAAACCAGGCTTCGCTGTGCGGCTCCAGCACAGGCTGCGCAAACAGGTTACGCACGGTCACCAGCTTGGGGCGCCAGCGTTCGGCGGCTGCTTTCAGTTCCTGGGTGAAGCCGATCAGCTGCTGCGTGCGCCTGGTCGGATCGCCATTGCCGTAGGCAGGCACTTCGTCGTCGCGCAGGTAGGCATCGTCGTGGAACAACAGGCCTTCGAAGTAGGTGTTGGCGGCCAGGTCTTCATAGATGTCGGCGACCAGCTGATGCGTGCGCGGGTTGCCCGGATCCAGGCGTGGCACATCTTTCGGGTCCTTGCCGCGAATCTGCAGCGCGGCCTGCTGCCGTGCATCTGGCAGATGGAAGCCCAGCACCGGTAGCCAGGCAAATACGCGCACGCCTGCACGGGTGCGCAGCTGCCAGGCCACACGCCCGAACAGATCCGCGCGCATCGGCAGATGCCGGTTGGGGAAATACAACGCATCGGCTGCGCCATCGCCATCCGGGTCGGCGAAGGCCTGCAGGAACACATGGCTGGGGCCGATGTCTTTGACGCGCTGGACCAGGATGTCGAGGTTGCGCTCCAGCTGCGCCGGATCCGGATCGTAGACATAATCCAGATCGATCTGGATCGCACGCAGACCATCGCGCGACAGATCGCGTCGCAGTTCGCCGGCCAGGTCGCGCACATCGGGGTTGTTGAACAGCAACAGGCGACCCAGGCTGGCCAGCGATTGTCCGTCCACACGGTCGCGGCCCTGCTGGCCGATATCGGCTTCATGCGAACGACCTTCCAGGTCGAAGCTGAGCGTCATGCCCAGTTGCGCGGCAATGGCGTTGCTGGCGCGGTTGTAGGCGGCATACGGCCAGACCATGGCGCGCGGCGGTTTGCCCAGATGCGCCACGATCGCGTCGCGGCTATGGCGAAGATCGGTCTGGATGCGCTGGCGATAATCCGCCTCGCTTTCATAGCCCTTGCCCGCCTCCCAACGACGGGTGACCGCGGCCGGCGTCTGATTGCCGAACGGGTTACCGGCGATACCCTTGTGCAGGTCATCGCTGTGCGAGCCGATTTCGATCAGGCCGCTGCCTTGCATTTCGCGCAGCTGCGCCCAGGTGACGAAATCATCGTGGGTGAAATCGCGATGGCCGTAGGGCACCACCTGGCCGGCGGGCAATTCGACCCAGCTGGTGACGGGGGCGACCAACGCGGGATAGCCGTAGGCCTGCAATAGCGGGAACACACGCGTGTAGACGCTGCGCAAGCCGTCGTCGAAGGTCAGCAACACCGGCCTGGAGGGCAGGGCGCGTTTGCCGGCACGTGCATCCAGGACCTGCTGCACGCTCACCGGGTGGTAGGCGTGCGAGCGCAGCCAATCCAGATGCGCGGCGAAGTTGCTGGTGGACACCGCATAACGATCGGGATCGCCCTTGGCGGCGACGTCGTCGCGAATATCGTGGTAGCTGAGCACCAGCAGGCCGGCCTGCGCCGAGGACGCAAACGTCATCAGCAGCAAGGCGACCAGCAACAGCGGCAGGCGGATCAAGGCGTACCTCCCCATCGGAAATCCAGGTCGAATCCAAGTTGTTGTTCGCGCTGGCCGTCGTAAACCGGGCGCGACCAGCTCACGCCGTAGCTCAGCGCACTGCCGTCGCCCAGCGACCACAGGTGCCGGTAGACCGCGCTGGGCACCCACTGGCTGCCGAAGCCGGACTGATAGGTCGGCCCGACGCTGACCTCCAGCCGTTGCCGGAAGGCGTAGTCGTAGCGACGCCAGCCGATCTGATCGATGCGTACGCCGGCGGCCACCGCGGAGTTGCGGCGCGGATTGAAGTAATTGACGGCGCGGTCGTCTTCGGCGCGCCCGGTGGAGGCGGCGAACAGGCCATCCAGCAGCACATGCGGGCTGGCCCACAGGCGTTGGCTGCCGGACAGATCCAGCTGATCGCGCCGATTGCCGTCGCTGTAGCGCAACTGGCGTGCCTGCAGTTCCCAACGGCTTTCGTCGTTGGGCGCCCAGCGCAGGGCGGCGCCGATGCTGTCGCCGGTGATGCCGAAGCGGCGTGCCTGCAAAGAGGCTTCCGGATCGCGCGTGCGCCAGGCCAGGCTGCCGTACCAGGCATCGGAAAACCGCCAGCCGGCATCCAGTGCCCAGGCGGTGCCATCGCGATCGAATTCGTCGAGCGCACGTCCGCCGTAGGCACTGACATCCAGGCGGTCGTAGCGGTAGTGGGTCCCCAGCCAAAAGCTGCGATACCGCACACGTGTGTCCTGGAAATCGGCCCAGTCGTCGCGTGCACGCAATCCCACACGCCAGCGCTCGCCGAGCAGTGGCGATTCGGCTTCCAGCAACGTGCTGCCGAAGTCGTTGCCAAGCGGCGAGGTGCTGTTGGTCAGGGTGTCGTTGTCGCTGCGGCCGCGCGCATGGCTGAGATGCACCTGCCAGCCGCGTTGACGTTCCAGCGAGGCGCCAAGCCGCTGCAGGCCGGCGTCATCCGGATATTCCTTGTGCAGCGGCGCAAAGGTCGCATCGGCCAGATCCAGGCGATCCAGATCGCGTTGCGCTTCGACAACGCCACTGCGTGCCTGTTTCTGATGCGGATCCAGCGTCAATGCCATCGCGTTGCGTTGCAGTGCTGTGCTGGGGTGCCCGCGACGGAACTCGATCGAGGCCAGGGCCGCCTGCAGCTCCGCATTGTCGGGGCCGATGGCCACGCGTTCGCGCAACAGGACGTCTGCGTCGCGATTGTGGTTCGCCGCCGAGCGTGCGGTAGCCAGGGCGATGTCTGCGCTGAAGCGGTCCCAGTTTTCGTAGCCGCTGCTCGCACCGTTGCGACGCGGCCACGGCGCCTGCGTGGCCGCGAGTTTTTCGAACAGCGGCATCGCCAGATCGAAGCGTTCCTGCTCCAGCAAGGCATAGCCCAGCAACAGCTGCGTATTGAAGTCGTCGGGGGTGTGCCGCAGGGCTTGCCGCAGCACGGCTTCGGCCTCGGCCGGGCGACGCAGGCCCATCAGCGAATCGCCGACCGTCGGCAATACATAGGCGGGAACCTCGATACCTTCCGCCTTCAACGCCTGATAGTTGGCCACGACGTCGCGATGGCGCTGACGCTGGTTGAGGGCGACCAGGCTGTCCACGCGCAGCCGCGTGGCTTCCCATGTCAGCGTCGGCGGTGAGTCGCGTTCGATGCGGGCGACATTGACCAGGGCCTGATCGGTCTCCGCATAGCGGTGCGCCGCATCGATGGGCTCGGCGCTGGCCCACCCGATCATACGGGCGACGCGATCGTTCTCGATGCGCTCGCGCTCCTGCTGCGAGAACCAGTCCGGGTGCCGCCATACGGCCTCTGCCGCAAGCTGTGCGCTGCCGAGGTCGCTCAGCGTGACCGCACGCATGGCATAGGCGCCGCGATCACGTGGGTTCGCGCGCAGTACGCGTTCGTAAATGGTCAAGGCATCTGCATAGCGTTGCTGACCGCGCAATTGCTCAGCCTGCTGCATGGGCGTGCGGGCGATGGAGGCGTCAGTCACCTTGCTCGGCCGCACTTCGCCGCCGTGCGCCTGGGGCACACATGCAGCAATCAATGCGAGGCTGAGCAGAGGAGTGACCGCGCCCCTGCGGTCAGGACAGCCGCGACGCACGTGATTGCGGCAATTGGGGGAGGAGGCGGTGCATTAGCGATCCAGGCGTATGACGACAGGCGATACTGCGTATGCCCACGTAAAGCTCACGTCATCACAAATTTAACGCGACCTTCATCGGATCAGTCCGCTGTAAATGTGATTGATGTCACACAAATTATTCCTGGGAATCTGATGGAGCCAGCGGATCGGCTTTCAATTGGGCTGCTGGCCGCTGAGGTCTGGGCAGGCGGACACCACCCAATACGTACGAGCGACGGCAGATGCGTGGCAAGTGGAAGTGGCAGTCAGATATGCATTCAAAGTCATTGCTCCATTGACCTATGTTAGCGACACGTTGACGGACGTTCGCGGGAAGAGACGGAGATGGAATACTGCAGCGAGTACGGGGACCAGATTTTTTGCCCACTTTTTAAGTGATATTCATCACATAATTGAAATGGGTCGGGTTTTTCTTACAGGGTGGCCCCTACATGGCGCGTTGACCGGTTCTTCACGTTCCATCACAGTTGCGCCGCATTCGTTGTGCCCAAGGATTGCGTCGCCGTCTTGGTGGCCAGGCACAGCGGTGTGAGCGACGGCGCGCCAAGGCGCGGCCCGCCGCACAGGGGGCAGGACAGATGTGGATGCGTTCGGCGCCAACGGCGCTGGCGGCTTGCCTATGGGCTGTCGCCGGGCTGGCGGCTGCACAACAGACGGCACCGACAACGCTGGATCGGCAGGAGCAATTGCGCCAGGCCGAGGAGATTCAGCGGCGTCAGCAACAGGAGCGACAGGCACCCTTCGCCGGCCCGCGCGAGGATGCCGAGCGCGTGGACGCCCGCAGCACCATACTGCCCAAGGAGGAACTGTGTTTCCCGATCGCCCGCGTGCGCCTGTCCGGTGCAGGGAACGACGGTGCACGCTTTGCGTGGTTGTGGACGTCGCTGCGTCGTTATGAGGGCCGCTGCATCGGTCGCGCGGGTATCGACATCATCCGCCGTCGCGCCCTGGATCAGCTGGTCGCGCGCGGCCTGGTCACCACCCGCATCGGCGTGCCCGAACAGGATCTTTCGCGCGGCGAACTGCGTTTCGAACTGATGCCCGGCCGCGTGCGCGCGGTGCGCGTAGTCTCCGACACCGGCGGCGAACACTGGAAGAGCGCGCTGCCGCTACGGCACGGCGACCTGCTGGACCTGCGTGCGATCGAGCAGGCAGTAGAGCAGTTCAAGCGACTGCCATCGCAGGACGCCAAGATCGACATCGCGCCGGGCGAGGCACCGGGCGAATCGGATCTGGTCATCACCTTGCAGCATGGTCGGCGTTGGCGTGGCGTGGCCAATGCCGACGACTCGGGCGTGGAGGCTACCGGGCGCGTGCAGAGCGGGCTGGATTTCTCGCTGGACAACCCGTTGGGTCTCAACGATCTGCTCAGCGTCGGCTACAGCCATGACCTGGCCACGCGCGACGAAGAGCGCGGCACGCGCGGCAACAGCCTTAGTTACAACCTGCCGTGGGGCTGGTGGACGTTTGCGTTGTCGGCCTCGTCGTACCGCTATCACCAGCGCGTGGACGGATTCTTGCAGACCTTCCAGTCCAGCGGCGAATCCAGCAACGCGCAGCTGGATATCCAGCGCGTCTTGCATCGCAACGGCACCAGCAAGACCTCGGCCGGTGTCACGGTTGGCCGGCGGCGTGCGCGCAGTTATCTGGATGGCGTGGAGATCGGCATCCAGCGTCGTGATACCAGCAGCGCGGAGTTCTACTTCACTCATCGCCGCTATCTGGGGGCGATGCAGTTGGACGTGCGCATCGCCCATCGGCGTGGCACGCCGTGGTTCAACAGCCAGTGGACCGGTTACGACCCGCAGATCGGGTTCCCGACATTCCGTTATGGCGTGACCACGCTGGACGTGAGCACCGCCACGCCGTTCAAGCTGGGCCCGGTGCCGATGGCCTGGGAAAGCAGCCTGCGTGCGCAAACCGCAGGCGAGCTGTTGCTTGGCTCGGAATTCGTCACCATCGGGGGCCGCTACAGCGTGCGCGGCTTCGATGGCGAAGCGACCTTGGGCGCGGAAAAAGGCGCGTATTGGCGCAACACCTTGAGTTTTCCGATCCAGCAGATCGGGCTGACACCGTACCTGGGCCTGGATGCCGGTCGCATCGATGGCACCAGTGCCAGCGGCCTGCGCGGCCGCAGCCTGGTGGGCGGCGCGGTGGGTCTGCGCGGCGGCTGGTTCGGTGCCAGCATCGATGCGTTTGCAGGCTGGGCGATCCATCGCCCGGACGGATTTGGAAGTGCGCAGCCGGCGTATGGCGCGCGTGTGATCTACCAGTTCTGACATGGATCGCGCCGCCAGCCGGCAGCGCGCTGTTGATTGATGACGCCCAGCAGTGGCGAGAGAGAAACGATGGACACCGAAGCGACGGGCATGCGTGCTTACCTGGCCGAACAAAGCAAGCGTGCGCTTGCGTTGCTGCTGTGCTGCACGGTCACCTGGACATCGTTTCCGGCCTGGGCACAGGTGGCGCCAACGCCGAATCCCGGCGGGCAGACGCCCGGTCAACAGGTCGCCGCCAATGGCGTGCCGGTGGTGGACATCGTCGCGCCCAATGCGCGCGGCATCTCGCATAACCGCTACAGCAATTTCAACGTCGGCCCGAACGGGTTGATCCTCAACAACAGCGCGCAGATCTCCAAGACCGAGCTGGGCGGCTATGTCGCCGGCAACGACAATCTGCAACGCAGCGGTGCCGCCTCGCTGATCCTCAACGAGGTCACTTCGGCCAGCAGCCGCTTGCAGGGGTACACCGAAATCGCCGGTGCCAAGGCGCAGTTGGTGATCGCAAACCCGAACGGTATTTCCTGCGATGGCTGCGGATTTCTCAACACCTCGCGCGTGACCTTGACCACCGGCACGCCCAACCTGGGCAGCGATGGCGCGTTGAACGGCTTCAGCATCACCGGCGGTGCGCTGGGTATCGGCAGTAACGGTCTGGATGCGTTCAATGTGGATCGCCTGGACCTGCTGTCGCGTCAGCTCAGCGTGGAGGGCTCGATCTGGACCAGGGAACTGGTCGCTGCCGCGGGTGCAGGGCGGGTCAATTATGACGGCATGCTGCTGGAGGTGGTGCCGGGCACCGATGGCGCGGCACCGTCGATCGGCATCGACGTGGCGCAGCTGGGCGGCATGTATGCCGACCGTATTCGCCTGATTGCGACCGAAGCCGGTGTCGGCGTGGTGAGTCGCGGCACCCTGGCGGCGCAGAGTGGCGATCTGCAGATCGACAGCGCGGGCCAGGTGAGCCTGGGCGGGACCGCGGTGGCGCGCGATGGAATGGGTGTGCGTGCAGCCGGTGACCTCGACCAGCGCGGCGTGCTCGGCTCGCAGCAAGGCGATGTGCGTCTGCGCGGCGTGCGCATGACCCTGGCAGGCGATCTGGTCGCCGCCGGTACCCTGGATGCACAAGCCAGCGGCACGTTGAGCCACAGCGGCCGCAGCAGCGCCGGCGCCATCCGTCTGTTCGGTTCGGAATTGAATGCCGATGGCAGCCTGCATACGACTGGTGCGCTGGATCTGGGCGCCGATGGCGTGTTGCGCGGCAACGGTGTGGCCTATGCGGCAACCGCTGCAACCCTGCGTGCGGGGCAGATTGGCCTGACCGGCACGCTGCAGAGCGGCGACGCCATTGGCCTGGATGCAAACGTGATCGATGCACTGGGCACCCTGGACGCGGCCACCGCCTTGCGCGTGAACAGCAGCGGCGACGCGCGCCTGGGTGGATTGGCGCAGGCCGGGCAGGGTGCCGATGTGCAAGCCGGCGGTCGGCTGGAACTGCAGGGTCAGCTGATTGCAGCGGATGCAGTGGCGCTCGATGCGGCGAGTATCGACATCGCACAGCGCGGCGCAATGTCTGCCGGTGGCGATCTTGAACTGCGCAGCGTAGGTGCGTTGAACAATGCCGGTAGCGGCTACGCCGGCCGCGATCTGCGTCTCCAGGCAGCGTCCGTCACCACGTCAGGCAGTCTGGCGGCCGCACGCGATGCGCAGGCGGCGGTTGCAGGTAGTCTGGTCAATAGCGGCACGTTCGTTGCAGGCAATGCGCTGACCGTCGATGCGGCGCAGCTGGACAGTCGTGGCGATATCGGCAGCCAGCGTGGGGAGACGCTGCTGCGCAGCCGCGGCGCTCTGGCGCTGAGCGGCAACACCGTGGCAGGTACTGCCCTGGGCCTGGACGCCGCAGCGGATGCGCAGGTCTCGGGCATCGTCAACGCCGGTAGCGTGAATCTTCGCAGCGGCGGCGACACCGCACTCTCCGGCACCCTGCAGACCACCGCCGGTGGGTTGGTGATCGCCGCAGGCGGTGAACTCGTCAGCGATGCCGTGGTGGGTTCGACAGGCACGATCGATTTGCAGGCGAACGGCGCGCTGCGTCAGCGTGGTCAGCTCCGCGGCGATAGCGCGGTGCAATTGCGTGGCGCAGCGGTCGAGCACAACGGTGTCATCGATGCAGGTGGCGACCTGCGCATCACCAGTGCTGCCGAGCTCGCGTTGGACGGCACCGTGCAGAGCGCTGGCTCAGCCACATTGCAGGCGGGTGCAACACTGCAGAACCGCGCGAAGGTGATCGCAGCTGGCGCGCTGGATGTGGAGGCAGCCTCGTTGCGCAACGCGCAAAGTGGCGCGTTTTCGTCGGATGCCGGTGCGCGCGTGCGCACGGCCGGCACATTGCACAATGCCGGCAGCCTGTATGCGGCGAGCGATCTGCAGCTGACCGCAGGCGCGTTCACGCAAAGCGGCAGCGCCAGCTCGGGCAACACGCTTTCGGCAGCTGTGAGCGGGTCATTCGACAACGCTGGCACTGTGATTGCCAGGAACGCGCTAAAAATCGATGCCGGCAGCGTGCGCAGCAGCGGTCAACTCGGCAGCGAAGCGGCAAGTGTTGGTCTGGACAGCCAGGGCGATATCGCGCTGCAAGGCGTGGTTGCCGCTGCGAGCACGCTGCAGGCCAGCGCCGCTGGCGATCTGCAGCAGGCAGGGTCGCTAAGAGCGCAGTCGCTGGCATTGAGTGCCGGGCGTGATCTCACCGCTGCTGGCAACCTGCAATCAGCGTCCACGCTGGATCTGCAGGCACAACGTGCTCTGACATTTGCTGCCCAGGGCCAGGCTGGCGGTGATGCTTCGCTGCGCGCCACCACACTGACAACCAGCCAGGATGCGGTGTTGCAGAGCACGGGAGCGATCGCGCTGGGCAGCGCAGCCATCGACAGCCGCGGCAAGCTGGACGCGGGCAGCGATCTGCAGATCCGCAGCCAGGGCGATCTGGCACTGGCAGGTGTGGCACAAGGCGGCCGTGACGTGGGCTTGGACGCCACCGGTGCGCTCAGTAACGCGGCGCAGGTGTTTGCAGGCCGCGATCTATCGTTGCAGGCAGGTAGCCTCGACAACACCACGAGCGGTGTGTTGGCGGGCGAGGGCAACATCGCCCTGACCACTACGGCACAGCTCAACAACGCCGGGCGCGTGCAGGCCGGTGGCGATCTGCAGATCAACGCTGCAAGCCTGGACCAGGGCGGTAGCGCGTCTGCGGGCAACACGTTGCGTGCGACGATCGCAGGCACGCTCGACAATCGCGGCAATCTGATCGCCAAGGATGCGTTGCAGGTCGATGCGGCCACGCTGCGTAGCAGTGGGCAGTTGGGTAGCGAGCGGGCCGATGTCACGTTGAACAGCCGAGATGCGCTGCAACTCGAGGGTGTGGTTGCAGCGGCCACTGCATTGCGTGCGACTGCTGGCGGCGATTTGCAGCAGGCCGGTTCGCTCAAGGCACAGTCGATCGCGTTGCAGGCGGGGCGCGACCTCACTGCAAATGGCACTGTGCAATCGGCATCCACGTTAGATCTGCAGGCGCAGCGCACGCTCGCCCTGAATGGACACGCATCGAGTACGGGTGAGGCAACCGTCACCGGCGCATCGGTTCTGATAGGCGCTGCAGCAGTGCTGCAGAGCGGAGCCGCCATCACCCTGGATGGCGGCTCCATCGATAGCCGCGGTTCGCTCGATGCGGCGACCGATTTGAACGTGCGTAGCGCCGGTGATCTTGCACTGGCTGGCGTGGTCCAGGGCGGGCGCGACCTTGCGCTGAACGCTGCGGGCGCGTTGAACAATGGCGCTCAAGTCGTCGCAGCACGCGATCTGCACGTGCAGGCTGCCAGTGCCAACAACGCCGCAACGGCAACCCTGGGTGCACTACGCGACCTGCGCGTCGATGTCGCCGGGGTGTTGGAAAACAATGGCAGCCTGCATGGCGAGCGTGGCCTTGCACTGAACACCGGAACATTGCTTCAACGCGGACGTGTCTATAGCGGCGACGCGGTGTCGATCGCTTCGACAGGCGCATTCGAGAACGCTGGCCAGCTGGTGTCCGGCAAGGACCTGGCCATCGCTGCCGACAGCATCGTCAGCAGCGGGCAACTCGGCTCGGTCAACGGCGCACTGACGCTGACCAGCCAGAACGCGATCGATCTGCACGGTGTGGTGGCTGCGGCGACCACGCTGCAAGCCACCGCTGGCACGGATCTGCTGCAGGCCGGCTCGCTCAACGCGCAGGCCGTGACATTGCAGGCCGGCGGCGATCTCACTGCCGGTGGAACCCTGCAGTCCGCGTCGGTGTTGGATCTGCAGGCGCAGCGCAGCGTGACGTTGAACGGCCAGGCGCAGGCGGGCAGTGACGCCAACCTGCGCGGCAACAGCATCGCCACCGGCCGCGACGCCGTGCTGAAAAGCGTCGGCGCGATCAGCCTGGACGGCGGTGCGGCAATCGATAGCCGTGGCACGCTCGACGCCGGCACGGACCTGCGCCTGCGCAGCACGGGCGCGCTTGCGCTCGCAGGCGTGGCGCAAGCCAATGGCGATGTTGTGTTGAGCGCAACCGACACCTTGAGTAACGCGAGCCAGGTGATTGCCGGCCGTGATCTTTCGGTGCAGGCCGGCAACATCGATAACGTGGCGGCCGGCGTGTTGGCGGCCGATGGCAGCGTCACGCTGACCACTGGCGCGTTGCAGAACGCCGGCAGCCTGCAGAGCGGCGGCGATCTGCGCATCACCGCCGCCAACATGGACCAGGGCGGTACCGCGATTGCAGGCAAGGCACTGACCGCAAAGGTCACCGGCACGCTGGACAACCGCGGCAACCTCATTGCCAAGGATGCGCTGCAGGTGGAGACAGGCAGCTTACGCAGCAGCGGCCAGCTCGGTAGCGAAGCTGCCAACGTCAGCTTGATCAGCCAAGGCGACATCACGCTGCAAGGCGTTGTCGCCGCAGCGACCACACTGCAGGCCACTGCAGTTGGCGATCTGCAGCAGGCCGGCTCACTCAAGGCGCAATCGATCGCGCTACAGGTCAGGCGCGATCTCACCGCCGCAGGCACGCTGCAGTCGGCAACGCAACTGGATCTGCAGGCACAGCGCGCACTGACAATGAACGGGCAGGCGGTGGCGACGGGCGATGCAACCCTGCGCGGCGCGCAGATCGGCACCGGTCAGGCTGCCGTGCTGCAAAGCGGCGGTGCAATCAGCCTGGACGGCGCCGCGATCGACAGCCGTGGCGCACTCGATGCAGCCGCTGATTTGAATCTACGCAGCACCGGCGACCTGGCGGTTGCCGGTGTCGCGCAGGCCGACCGTAATGTGGTGCTGAGCGCAGGTGGCGTGTTAACGAATACGGCGCAAGTTGTCGCTGGTCAGAGCTTGAACGTCACCGCAGCCAGCGCAAGCAATGCCGCCAGCGGCGTGCTGCTCGCGCAGGGCGACGCCACGGTCGCCATCGGCGGCTTGCTCGACAATGCTGGCGCCGTGCGCGCCGGCAATCAACTCGCCTTGGGCGTCGGGTCGCTGCGCCAGACCGGCCAGGCCTACGGCTTGCAACGCCTGGGTGTCATTGCCACTGGAGCGGTGGACAATCGCGGTGACCTGATTGGCGGCAATGGTTTGCGCGTGGAAGCGGCGCAAGTCAGCAGCAGCGGCCAGCTGGGCAGCGAGCGCGGCGATGTCGCATTGATCAGCCGCGGCAACCTGGAACTCGGCGGCAGCCTCGCATCGGCAGGCAGCTTCTCGGCGCAGGCCGATGGCGCGCTGGCACAGAGCGGCAACTTGAGCGCTGGCAGCACGCTGGAGTTACGTTCCAGGGGCGACCTGGGTGTGGCCGGCCAGCTCGGCGCTCAGCAGCTCACCTTGACCAGCGACGCCGTGTTGCGTCAGCAGGGCACCGTCAGCGGTACGACGGTGGATCTGCAGGGCGCACGCATCGAGAACGCCGGGCAGACCACCGCTTCGGGCAACTTGAGCCTGCGTGCGGGTGAGATCAGCATCGCCGGCACGGTGGGCGCCGGTATCAACGCAGATGGCAGCCTCGGCAGCGGACCCACGCTGAGCCTGATCGCCGATCGCCAGCTCAGCGCCTCCGGCAAGCTGCTGGCTGGCGGCAACCTCACAGCGCAGGGCAGCCAACTGCAGCTGGCGGGCGCCAGCACACGCGCAACCGGCAATGTCGCACTGACCACCGGCGGCAACCTCGATCATCGTGGCGGTGATCTGCTTGCCGGCGGCACGCTCACCGTGCAGGCCGGCGGCAACATCGACAACGGGCGTCTCAACGCCGTCGCCGGCCAGATGCAGGCCAACCAGTTGAGTATCGACGGCGCCAGCCTGAGCAATGCCGGCGGGCGGTTGGTGCAAAGCGGCAATGGACTGACCCGCGTCAGCATCGGCGGCGCGATCGACAACACCGGTGGCACGCTGGCCAGCAATGCGCAGGATCTGACCATCACTGCAGCCAGTCTGGAAAATTCACAAGGGCGCATCGAACACGCCGGCACCGGCGTCCTGTCGGTCACCAGCCGCAGTGCGCTGGGCAACAGCAGTGGGCGCATCCTCACGCAAGGGCAACTGCACCTGGACGCCAGTGGCGCGTTGAACAACCAGGGCGGCGCGATTGCCGCAGCGGGCGATGCGGCACTCACCGTTGCCGGCCTCAATAACATCGGTGGTTCGGTCTCGGCACGTGGATTGAACGTGCAAAGTACCGGCGCGGCCGACAACCGCAACGGCTTGCTGCAGGCCAGCGGTGGTGCGCTGACCTTGCGTGCCGACAGCCTCAGCAATGCCGGCGGCATTGTGCAGGCGGTCGCGAACGCTGGTGCGGGTGGCAGCCTGCGCGTCGAACTCAATCGTGGCCTGGACAACGGCAACGGCACGATCGGTGCCGGCAGCGACGCAGTGATTACTGCGGAAAACATCGGCAGCAGCGGCGGCAGTCTGCAAGCGGCGCGCGACCTCAGCGTTACTGCACGCGGCCAGCTGGACAATCACCAAGGCGGCAAGCTCAGTGCGGGGCGCGATCTCAACGTTGCCGTTGCCGGCGCGTTGCTCAACAGCGGCGGCCAGCTCGATGCCGGCAACACGCTGACCGCATCGGGTGGCCTCATCGACAATACCCAGGGCAGCATCGTCAACAACGGTGGCGGACTGACGCGCATCACTACCGGCGGTGCATTGACCAACAGCGGCGGCAATCTCGGTGGACGCGGCAGCGTGGTGATCGATGCCGCCAGCATCGCCAACAACAGCGGCCAGCTGGTCGCCGGCGGCGACCTGATCGCCAACACCAATGGCTTGAACAACCAGGGCGGCAACGTCTATGCCGGCGCAAGCTTCCTGCTGCAGCGCGCAGGCGCCACGCTAGACAATCAGAACGGCACCATCAAAGCCGAGCAGGCAGTCCGCCTGAACCTGCAGAACTTGAACAACGCGGGTGGCAAGATTGGCGCCGGCAGCATGACCGGTGGCGCCGGCGATGTGGTGATCGATACCGTTGGGTTCGATGGCGGCGGCAGCATCCTGGCGCAGAACCTGCTGGACCTGACCTTGCGTAGCGACTACACCCACCGCGCCGGTGCAGACCTTACCAGTAACGGTAATTTCAACCTGCGCGTCGGGGGGAGCCTGGTCAACGAGTCCACGCTCAAGGCTGCGCGCAGCCTGGACATTACGGCCGGCAGCATCACCAACCGTGCGGGCGCCACCATCCTGTCCAATGACACCCGCCTCAACGGCGGCAACATCATCGACAACGCCGGAAGTATCTCCGGCAACGGCGTGCTGTCGCTGGTGGCGAACAGCATCAACAACACCGGCAGCATCGTCGGCGGCAACGTCTCGGTGAACACCGGCACATTGGTGAACGGCGCCGACTTCGGCGGCGCGACCGACAACGCAGCCTATGGCTCGGCCTTGCTCGGTTCCACCGGCAACATGAATCTGATCGTGCGCGATCAACTGCTCAATCGCGACGCGCGCATCTTCAGCCTGGGCAATATCGCCATCGGCGGCGCGCAGGATGGCGGCGGTACCTTGGTCTCGCGGACCGGTGTGGTCAATAACCTGTCGGGCAGTATCGAGGCCGATGGGAGCATTTTGATTGCGGCCAACCAGCTGAATAATCGGCGGCGAGTGATCAATACGACCAGCGTGTCGACCGATCCTGGTAGCGACAATATCTACTCCGGCGGCGAGCTCATCGAAGGCAAGGCGATCCGGAATCTGCAGGGCGCGCGGGCGCCGTATCCCTACAAAGGACTCGCACCTGGCATTTATCGCAACTATCAGGTGATCCAGCAGGAGCAGCTGTCATCCGCAAGTGCGGAGGGGAAGATTGCAGCGGGTGGAAACATCTTGCTGTCGGGCAGTGTCACAAATAATGCGTCGACCATCGCTGCAGCCGGTCTGTTTGCTGCCAATCAGCGAGGTCTTGGGGGGCTCTCGGATGCAATGATCAATGGCGGTGAGCAACTGCTCAACCAAGCGCTGGCATTGAATCAGGTGGTCCGGCAAAGCGATGTGGAGCACATCGTCACCGCGATCACCAATGACTGCATGCAGCCGGTTGGACAGAAGGTCGTTTGCTACTACGAGGAAGAAGATCAGCGACTGAGTTCGTCGACGACCAGCAGCAGCTACGTCGCCCTGGGCGCCAGCATGACCGGTGGCCAAGGTGTGAGCATCAACGGCGCCAACATCAGCAATGGTGCCGTCGGCAGCGACGGTCGTGGCATCAGCGGTGCTTCGTTGAATGGTGTCGGCGCACAAGGGGGCTTGACCGGACGCGCCACGCAAAGCGCCGGTGGAGTGGGCGGCCAGGCCGTGATCGGCCGTGCCAACGGCGGCGCGTCGAGCATCAGGGTGGCCACCGGCACGACCGGCAGTGCAGGCAGCCAGGTGGGCGCCAACACGCAGGACGCCACGCTGGCCACATCGGGTGGCATCGTCAAGATGTCGGTTGCACCTGTCGCGTCCAACGACAGCGGGCTTGTGCGCAGCAGCGTCGATCAGGCAGACGTGCAGGCCACCGCGGCCGGTACCGGCGTCACTGCCGTCGCAACCGACAGCCGCACCCGCGTCGACCCGGCCACCATTCCGGTGACCACCATTGCGGGTAGCGGGCAAACCTCGCTGACGCAGATCGATCTGCCCATTGGCGGGCTGTATCGCCTATCCGGCGGCACCGGTACCGATCTCACCGCAATGGGCCGTGCCGCCAACGGGCTGAGCGGCATCAATGCCTGGCGCAGCAATGGCCCGGGTCGTCGTTACCTGATCGAGACCGACCCGCGCTTCGTCAATTACGACAACTTCATCAGCAGCGACTTCTTGCTGGACAAGCTGGGTGTTGACCCGGAGTGGACCCAGACCCGCCTAGGCGATGGCTTCTACGAGCAGCGCCTGGTGCTGGACCAGATCACTCAGCTCACCGGCCGCCGCTATCTGGGCAACTACGCCGATGGCGTGGCGCAGTACCGCGCCTTGCTGGAGTCGGGCGTGGCCGCCGCAGGTCAGCTGCAGCTGAGCATGGGCGTGGGCTTGACCGCTGCACAAGCGGCCGCGCTGACGCAGGACATCGTCTGGATGGTGGAGCAGGACTACCAGGGCCAGAAGGTGCTGGTGCCCGTCGTGTATCTGGCTTCCAACTCGCTGCAGTTGCGTGGCAATGGCGCCTTGATCGCCGGCGGCAACGTCGAGCTCAACGCCACCAACGCCATGAGCAACCAGGGCGTCATCGCAGGCGCCGACGTCAGCGTCACCGCCGGCAACCTGCTCAACCAGGGCCGCATCAGCGGCACTGGCAGCGTTGCCCTGGAAGCGCGCAACGACCTGCTCAACCAGGGCCAGATCCAGGGCCGCGACGTCGCACTGGTGGCCGGCAACAACCTGGTCAGCGAAGCATCCAAGGCCATCAACGGTGTCGGCATCCTGTCGGGCATCACCGCCAGCAACACCTTGCAGATGATGGCCGGCAATGACATGACGTTGACCGGCACCCGCGTGCAGGCCGATGGCAGCGCGGCGTTGATCGCAGGCAACAACCTCAGCCTTACCCCAAGCGCGTTGCGCGACGACAACGGCCTGCTGCGCGGCGGCGATGTGGTGTCGATGACCACCGGCAAGGATCTGGTGATGTCTGCAGGCAACGACCTGCAACTGCATGGCGTGACCATCAACGCCGGCGGCAGTGCCGCACTGCAGGCAGGCAACAACCTTTCGCTGACCCCAACCACCGGCCTGGACGGCAAGGTCGCCACCCGTACCAACATCAGCACCGGCGACAGCCTGCAACTGACCGCCGGCAACGACCTGACCATCCGCCAGGCCGACGTCAAGGCCGGCGGCGATCTGACTGCCGCAGCCGGCAACAACCTCAACGTCGAATCCGTCCTCAACGAGACCGAAACCAACAGCTACAAGAGCCGCAACGGCAAGACCCGCGTCACCACCACCACGACCACGCAAACCATCGACCAGCAGGCGCTCACTGCCGGCGGCAACCTGATCCTCAGCGCCGGCAACGACGTCAATCTGGTCGCGGCCAAGCTGGACGCCGGCAGGGGCTTGGGGCTAAGCGCCGGCAATGACATCAATGCCAGCACGCTGACCACGGTGGACACCAGCAACACGTTGGAAACGCGCAAGCGCTTCAAGCAGACCATCGCGACCAGCGACGAAACCGTCTACGGCACCGAGTTCAACGCTGGCGGCGACCTGGCGATGCAGGCCGGCAACGACATCACCCTCACCGCCGCATCGGCAGCCACCAAGGAAGGCGGCATCACCCTGGCCGCCGGCAACGACGTCAATCTGCTCGCCGCCAGCGAGCAGCACGACGCCGTGCAGGACATGACCAAGAAGAAGAAGGGCACGTTCTCCAGCAAGACCACAACCACGCATGATGAGTGGCACGACAATGTAGCAGTCACCACCACGCTCAGTGGCGACACGGTGCAGATCGCGGCGGGTAACGATTTGTTGTCGCAAGGCGCGCAGGTCGCCAGCACCGGCGATGTGGTATTGGCCGCAGGCAACAACATCACGCTGGACACGGTGCAGAACACGCACAGCGAGGAACACGAAAAGACTGTCAAGAAGTCGGGTCTCTACGGCGGCGGTGGATTCAGCGTCGCTTTGGGCGTCACCAAAAAGACCGATGGGCTGGACGTCACCGAGGTGACCAACAGCGGCAGCCTGGTCGGCAGTACAGATGGCTCGGTGACAATGACCGCCGGCAACAAGGTTGCCATTACCGGCAGCGATGTGCTGAGTGCCACCAGCACTACGATCGTGGGCAAGGAAGTCACGATTGCCGCGGCAGAAAATACCGTGGATACGGTGCAGACGTCCAAGCAGCAGAGTGCGGGTATCACGTTGGGGCTGACCGGGGGCGTGGTTGCAGCAGCGGAAGCGGCGTACAGCGCGACTAAACGTGGTTCAGAGGTAGAGGATGACCGTCTAAAAGCACTCTATGCCGCCAAGGCGGGTTACGCCGTCAGCGACGGCGTGGCCGAGTATCAGGCAGCTGCGGCCGCTGGCAGCAGTATGGGGGGCGTGAGTTTACGCATCGGTATTGGAGCTAGCAGTGCGTCGAGTAAGACGACAACACATGAGGAAACCACTGGCGGTAGTCGCATCCTGAGCGACGGCAACGTCACCATCGCAGCGACAGGCGGCGATCTGAATGTCATTGGTAGCAAGATCAATGGTGAAAATGTCGTGCTGTCTGCGGCGAACGACCTGAACTTGCTGAGCAACCTGGAGACCAACACCAATAAATCGGAGAACAAGAACGCGGGTGGTGAGATTGGTGTAAGCGTTGGTACCACGACGGGTGTGTATCTCACTGCTTATGCGGGTAAAGGTAGTGCCAAGGGCAATAGTGACGTACACGCTGAGAGCGTAGTGACCGCCAACGACAGGTTGACGTTGATCAGTGGTAACGACACTACGATCAAGGGCGCACAAGCAATCGGCGACAAAGTGCTTGCCGACGTTGGCGGTAACCTGCTGATCCAAAGTGAGCAAGACACCAGCGACTACAAGAGCAAGCAGCAACAGGCGGGCATGACGCTGGTGTGGGGCTTTAGCGGCAGTAGTGCGAACTACAGCCAACAGAAAGTCAACAACAGTTACACCAGTGTCAATGAACAAAGCGGCATTCAGGCCGGCAAGGGTGGATTTGATATCACTGTTGGTGGCAATACGCACCTTGTTGGCGGCGCAATTGCAAGTGCCGCGGATGCGACACTCAATCGCCTGTCCACGGACAGCCTGACGGTAGAAGATCTTCAAAACGAAGCAAAGGCAAAGGCATCGAACATCGGTGTCGGCGCGGGAACCAGTGGTGCTGGATTGGCGCAATCCGCCGCAAGTGCAGGACTCAGTGCTCTGGGCAGCGCCAATAGCAATGCAACGAGTACTACTCGTAGTGACATTGCTGCTGGTGCTATTGAGATACGCAATAAGGATTTCAGTGCCCTGGAAGGTCTGGAACGTAGCGCCTCAATGCTTGACGGCAATAGCGTCAAAGCGATTGATACGAACAAGTTGCAGGAACAGGTCGAGCTGAGCCAGGTTGCAGGCGAAGTCGGATTCCGTACTGCCAAGGAAGTGATTGCTGCACGGCGTGATGCGGCAACAGAAGAGCTCAAAGCCGCAGCCGAGGATTATCAAGCTGCTACAACCGATGAGGAGCGTGCGGCAGCAGCGGTGCGGCGTGACGCCGCTCAGTCCAGTCTGAAGCAGTGGTCCGATGGCGGTAATGCCAAGATGGCAACGCAGGTACTGGCAGGCGTATTCCAGGCCAGTCTAGGCGGGGGCAGTGCTCTAGGCGCTGCTGCTGGTGTAGCTGCCAACGAAGGATTCCTGACCAAGCTATCAGCAAGCATCAATAAGGGCTTGGATGGCGATGGTATAGCCCACGAAGGAGCGATGAACCTGGCCAGCATTGGCCTGGGTCTGATCGCTGGTGGTCTGATGGGGGATGCCACGTCGGGCGCCATCGCCGCCAACACCTCCCAGCAATATGGCTATTACGACTACCGTGACGGTAAGCGACAGCTGCTGGCCTCCGACGCTTTGCGTGAGATGGCAGGCGGTGACGAAGCTTTGCTGCAAGGCATGCGTACGCTGATCAACGAGGCAATCAAGAATGGCGCGGATCCAGCGAGTCTCGCGGCGGCGCTGACAACGCCTGGCGTTGCCAGCAACATGGCGGGCATGGCGCTGGTTGAAGCATCGGCACAGAAGGAATACGGCAAGAG
The DNA here is from genome assembly GCF_002940665.1 of Xanthomonas arboricola. Taxonomy (GTDB): domain Bacteria; phylum Pseudomonadota; class Gammaproteobacteria; order Xanthomonadales; family Xanthomonadaceae; genus Xanthomonas; species Xanthomonas arboricola_B. The sequence continues at coordinate 949,402 of NZ_MIGY01000002.1, read as the reverse complement.
TTTTGGTGCGCTGGGCCTGGAGGATCAGAAGATTCTTCTTGGAATGGTGGGCAGGGTCTATGTTGAAGATGTACAGAGCATTGGTCCTGATGGACAGCCTCTTGTTGCTGTTGGAGGTGTCGAGAAGCTTCCAACGGTAGAGGTAGTCGGTAAATCGTCCGGTGGGCTCCTGCACGCTGGTCAGCTTGTCAGCGGAGTCATCGAGAGTGGTGGTCGCGGCGTTGAGAAGGCAAGCAACTGGCTGGATCAAGACACAGCAATGGCGCTTGCCTACGTCGCGATGGCTGCTGCTGGCGGCCCGGTCAAGACGGTCGCGAGTACGCTTTTCGAAAACTCTGCCGCAGGAGAGTTCCTTCAGAACGCTAAACAGCAGTACTTGGTGGATCCTTTTGGTAGGGTCATTGGTACATACGGCCTAGGTGCGCAAACCGCTGAGCAGCTTCAGTCGGTTAGGCCTGCCAGCAGCATGATGGCGGGAATGGGTGTCGATGCGATGATGGCCGCTATCGGTGCTACGACTGCAGGCACCGGCGCGAAGAGTATTCTTGAAAGCTCGCAGGGTATTGGCCAAAAGATTGATAATGCCGGAAATCTCGTTAAGGACGAAAAACTTGGAGGCCCTCATCGACAAACTAGTAAACCTTCCGGAGACGGTCTTGATTCACATCACTGCCCTGCTCAAAACTGTTATAAAGGAGCCCCAATTGGCTCTGGTGGAGGTCCAGCCATTAAAATGGATCCTGAAGATCACGAGTTGACTGCGAGCTTTGGACGATCCAAGAGTGCTCAGGCCTACAGGGATAAGCAAAAGGAGTTGCTTGATCAAGGCAGGTTGATGGATGCTGTACAGATGGACGTTGATGACATTAGAGCTAAATTTGGCAAAAAATATGATGGCCATATTCAGCAAATGATTGATTACGCAAAGACATTGAATCCCGACGATTTTAAGGTTAAATGATCATGAATTTTGAACTACTAAGTTGTAGTGTTGGCCCGATCTCAAAAGGAATGGATCGATCTAAGGTAAGGGAAATTTTGGGTGAATTTAATGAGTTTAATAAAAACTATCTTGCAAAAAATACTACCGATAACTTCTTCAATCATAGGGCTCACGTATATTATTCGGAAAAAAATATTGTTGAAGGCGTTGAGTTCGTAAGTGGGGCAAATGTTTCGATAAGTGGGATAAAAGTTTTTGATGAAAATTTTGAAGATTTTCTAAAAAAAGCCGCTGATAATGGATTGGTTATTGAGAGGGACGATCTTGGCGCTGTGCTTCCGGATATTGATGTTTCATTATTTTCTCCGGAGGGTGATTTTATAAAATCTGTTTATTTTGAAATGTGATGGTTGGTTTAATGTTGGGTCGTAATAATGCTTGCCGTGATGTGAAGTTTACCCAAGTCTGAGCATTAACCAAGTTCTAAGTCCAATTCCTATGCCTGAAAAAGCATTTTTTCTTAAGAAATTAAGTCATCGGCCTCTTGCGTGAGGCCGAGGCGGCATTGTTGGGGCCGTAAGGTAGAGTTAAGTGGCAGAATCACCTGAACGTTGTGGCTAATTTGTCGCTATGGCTCTCACTGTTTCTGCTCCGGTTGCTGCTCAAGAATGTTACGTGCGGTGTTGGCTGCTTCATAGATGGCTTGGCCAATCGTTGGAAAAGTCTGTGCATCCAGGCAATCCGGTGCGGTCACAGCGATCACGTCGCCGTAGGCGGCGATGGTGCGCAATAAGCGGTCAAGTAAGTCGGTTTAGTCGAGCGTGAGACGAAAGACGACAGCAGGCTGCTTCATCGTTATTATTCTTTGCGGCGAAACGTGAGCGCATAAAAGCCTGTTGGCATGCGCGCTGAGCTTGATGCGGGTCGTACGCATGCTATGCGGCACGTACTCAGTCTTTGTCCGCTACGCTTACGACTAGCTCTCCATCGCGCATGCGGATATTGAGTTTGCTGCCAATGGTAAAGCCCAGTTGCTCCAGCCAACGACCTCGCAGGCGGAGAGTGGGTATGCGTTGGCTACTAGCGGGGTAATAGCCATAGCCGACGGTTAGTTGCTGCGGTGGACGTGGGCGGCGTGGGGCACGTTGTTGTTTGGCGAGGTCGGCTGCGTTGGCGGCAGCGATCTGTTCGGGTGTGAGCATCGGAGTGAGCGGCGTCTCGACGATGCGGCAGACCGCGTCGCGGGTTGGCTGACGCTTTGCGCGCTTGCGGGTGGTAGTGGTGCGGGATGGCGGTTGACGCATGGCAAAGCCCTCCTGAACGAACAGGTGCCGTCGCTGATCAGCGACGGGATGTCGGGAGGTTAGAAACCGCTCATAGCCGGCGGGCGTATTCCTCCCGAAGGAGTGTTGTATTAGCCGCCCTCCCGACGCAGGCGTCGCGTCGGTTGCGCCTGCAAAGTACAGGCACAAAAAACCCACCGGTTTGACGGAGGTGGGTACCGCTATGAGAGGAGTTTCTACGCTCCTTAGTCAAGAGATTGCTACCCGTTACGAGCGATGTCAATGGCTTCGTCTTAAGTCAATTTAGATGCGATCCGTCATCACCTGATCAATACCGACCGCACGCTTCGTCCAGGGCGTGATTGCCGGCGCCGACGTCGGCATCACCGCAGGCAACCTGCTCAACCAGGGCCGCATCGGCGGCACTGGCAGCGTTGCCCTGGAAGCGCGCAACGACCTGCTCAACCAGGGCCAGATCCAGGGCCGCGATGTGGCACTGGTGGCCGGCAACAACCTGGTCAGCGAAGCATCCAAGGCCATCAATGGCGCTGGCATCCTGTCCGGCATCAGCGCCAGCAACACGCTGCAACTGTTTGCAGGCAATGACATGACGTTGACCGGCACCCGCGTGCAGGCCGGCGGCAGCGCTGCACTGATCGCAGGCAACAACCTCAGCCTCACCCCCAGCGCGTTGCGCAACGACAACGGTCTGCTGCGCGGTGGCGACGCCGTGTCGGTGACCACTGGTAAGGATCTGGTGATGTCTGCAGGCAACGACCTGCAATTGCATGGCGTGACCATCAACGCCGGCGGCAGCGCCGCACTGCAGGCGGGCAACAACCTCTCGTTGACCCCGACCACTGGTCTCGACGGCAAGGTCGCCACCCGTACCAACATCAGCACCGGCGACAGCCTGCAACTGACCGCCGGCAACGACCTGACCATCCGCCAGGCCGACGTCAAGGCCGGCGGCGATCTGACTGCCGCAGCCGGCAACAACCTCAACGTCGAATCCGTCCTCAACGAGACCGAAACCAACAGCTACAAGAGCCGCAACGGCAAGACCCGCGTCACCACCACCACGACCACGCAAACCATCGACCAGCAGGCGCTCACTGCCGGCGGCAACCTGATCCTCAGCGCCGGCAACGACGTCAATCTGGTCGCGGCCAAGCTGGACGCCGGCAAGGGTCTGGGCATCAGCGCCGGCAACGACATCAATGCCAGCACGCTGACCACGGTGGACACCAGCAACACGCTGGAAACGCGCAAGCGCTTCAAGCAGACCACCGCGACCAGCGACGAAACCGTCCACGGCACCGAGTTCAACGCTGGCGGCAACCTGGCGATGCAGGCCGGCAACGACATCACCCTCACCGCCGCATCGGCAGCCACCAAGGAAGGAGGCATCACCCTGGCTGCCGGCAACGACGTCAACCTGCTCGCCGCTAGCGAGCAGCACGACGCCGTGCAGGACATGACCAAGAAGAAGAAGGGCACGTTCTCCAGCAAGACCACAACCACGCATGATGAGTGGCAGGACACATTTGCAATCGGCACGGCGCTGAGTGGCGAGTCCGTCAATATCTCTGCCGGTAACGATGTGGCAGTGGTCGGCTCAACCGTGCTTGCCAATGGCGACGTGCGTCTGGCAGCAGGCAACAATGTCACCATCGAGTCAGCGCAGGACATCAGCAGCGAAGCGCATAGCTTCAGCCAGAAGCGATCCGGCCTGACCGGCGGCATTGGCGGCGGCGTTGCCAGCATTGGCTACAGCAAGGCGCGCAGCAACAGCGAGAACGCGACCGAGTCGGTTACCCAAGTCGCATCGTCGGTCGGTTCAACGGACGGCAATCTCGTCGTCAGCGCAGGCAACCAGCTGACCATCGCCGCCTCCGACATCGGTGCCGGCAAGGATCTGACGCTGGCCGCCAAGGACATCGCCCTGCTGGCGCGCCAGGACACGGTCGATCACCAGGCCAGCCAGTCCAGCCAGTCCAGCGGGTTCTCGGTGGGCGTGACCTACGACCCAGGTGCGTCGTACCGCAGCGCACGCGATTCCACCACCAAGAACATGGTCGACACCGGCTCGACCATGAGCAAGATCAGCCGCGATGCCGAAGGTGCGGCGGCCGGCACCATGGCTGCCATTACCCCGGTGGTGATCCAGGCCAGCAGCCATCGCTCCAATGCCTCGCAGAATGAAAGCACCAGCGACGCGCGCGTCAGCCAGTTGGCCGCCGGCGGCAACCTCACCTTGCTCGCCAGCGATGGCTCGATCACCAGCCAGGGCGCGCAGATGTCCGCAGAGGGCAATGCGCTACTGCTCGCCAGCAAGGACATCGTGTTCGATGTCGCTCACAACACCCAGTCCAGCGGCAATGCCAGTACCGGCAAGGGCTGGGGTTTCAACAACGCCGCAGGCTTGCCTTACGGCAACTACAAGCAGCAGGGCACCGGCAACGGCCAGACCGACACCATCACCCGCACCCACTGTCGGTGGGCGGCAATGCCAGCCTGACCACCATGCAAGGCGATATCACGCTGACCGCGAGCAACATCGCGGCGCAAGGCAATGTCAACATGCGTGCTGCAGGCGACCTGACCATCCAGAGTAGCCAGGACATCCTGGGTAATACCAATCAGTCCACCAGCAAGGGCATCGGCACGGTGGTCATCTCCGATACCGAGCGTTTTGCCGGCTACAACAAGAAGAACCATTTCGACGACAACGCCCAGGTCACGCAGGTGGCCAGCAATGTCGGCAGCCTGGGCGGTAATGTCAGCCTGACTGCAGGTGGCACGTACACGCAGTCGGCCAGTAACGTGGTCGCGGGCAAGGACGTGGACATCACCGCCGCCTCGATCCAGCTGCTGACCGCCAACCAGAGCAGCTCGGCCTCGCAGCAGGACGACGACCTCAAAATCGGTGCCTTTGCGCGCATCAAGTCCCCGCTGATCGACCTGATCAACAACGTGGACGATGCACGAAAGTCCGATGGGCGGTTGGGCGCGATGCAAGGCATGGCAGCGGCAGCCAATGCGTATCAAGTGGGCAGTGCGGTCAAGAACGGATCGCTGCTCAGTGTGGAAGCAGGTGTAGGCTTCGCCACCAACGAGAGCAGCTTCAACAGCAGCGGCCAGATTTCGCAGGGCTCCACCATCACCGGTGGTGGCAATGTTAGCCTGAAGACCACGGAAGGCGATCTGCATATCGTGCAGGGCAACCTCAAGGCGGGCGATACGCTGAGCCTGGATTCGGCACGCGATCTGGTATTGGAAGCAGGCAGCTCCAGCACACCGAACAGAGCAAGGGCAGCAATGCCGGGTTCGAGGTGGGCGTTGGCGCATCGGTTGGTGCATAGACCGGTGTGTACGCGTATGTCCAAGCCAGTGCAGGTAGCCACAAATCGAACGTGGACGGCAGCACTTGGCAGAACACGCAGCTGGTCAGCCAGAACATCGTGCTCAAGTCAGAGGGTGATACCACGCTGCGCGGTGCAGTGGTCAAAGGCGACCGGATCGATGTGCAGGCCGGTGGCGACCTGACCATCGAATCGCTGCAAGACAAGCTGGACATCCAATCCAAGGAAAGCAGCGTTGGTGGACGCGTCCAGATCTCCGCAGGCACCGCATGGGATGTCAGCGGGTACGCAAGCGGCGCCAAGGCGAATGGAAACTATCAGGGGGTGGTCAAGCAGTCCGGTCTGTTCGCAGGCAGTGGCGGCTACCACGTCACCGCCGGCAATGTGAACCTGATCGGCGACGCGATTGCCAGCACCAATACAGTTGCCAGCGAACTGACCGCCGACTCGCTGACGTTCACCGATCTGAAAAACCAGATGGACTACAGCGCCGCTTCTGGCAGCATCAGCGGAGGATTCGGCAGTACCGGCAACCAAACCGATGCCAACGGCAACCCGATCGAGCGGACCGCTGGTGAGCAGTCCAGAGACATCGGCAACAACATCGCCAACGGCAACTACGGCAAGGCCAATACCGGCAGCTTCATGCCGGGCGTGCCGATGAGTGAAAGTGGCAGCGACACGAGCTATACCCGCGCCACGTTGACCGAAGGCAACATCAAGATCGGCGGCAAGACCACCACGGCCGCGGCTACCGGCATCAACACCGATGCCAGTGCCGCGCATGAGGCGGTGGCGACGTTACCTGACGTACGCAAGATCCTGGGCGAGCAACAGGCGATGGCGACGGCGACCGGCACGGTGATGACCACGGCCAAGCAGATTGGCGATGACATTGCGGCCGCAGCAGAACATAAGGCCGATTCCATTGAAGCGACGTACATCGGAAGCCTCGACACGCAGGAAAAGCGAGACGCCTTCAACGCGTTGACAGCCGATCAGCGTCGTGACGTATTCATGCAGAGCAACCCGGAGTACAGCGCCGCTTCCGAAGCGAAGCAGCACTGGGGCATCGGCGGCGACTACAGCCGTGCACTGCAAGCGGTGACCACCGTTGTGGTGGGCGGCGTCTCCGGCCAAGGCGCCGGCCAGGTCGCCAGCAACGCATTGGCACCGTACGCGGCGCAGCTTATCGGCAGAACTTTCGACCCAAACCACGGCAGCAACCCCAACGCGGCATTGCAATTGGTGTCGCATGCGGTACTTGGTGCGGTGCTTGCCGAAGTAAACGGCGCGTCCATGGGCAGCGGCGCACTGGCAGGCGCCAGTGGCGAGCTGGCTGCAAAGTACTTGACTCAAACGTTCTACGGCGATGATCCGCGTGCCATCGACCCGGTAACAGGGAAGTTCAATCCGAACCTGCTGCCGGAACAGGACAAGCAGATGCTGGTGGCTCTATCGCAGGCGGTTGGGGCCATCGCTGGCGGCTTAGCTGGTGGCAGCCTACCCGATTCGGCTATTGGTGCAAATATTGCGAAAAATGCCGTTGAGAACAACTGGCTTACCGAATCAGAAAACAATTATCTAAAGCTCGCTAAATCACTGTGCCAACATGGAAGCGAAGACGGTTGCGATGCTGAGAAGAAGCTGACTGCCCTTGATAATATTCGAGATGAAGAAAAGAGGCTTTACTCCGAGAAAGTCACCAGTGAACTGAAAGCAGCAGGAAAGCTTACGCAAGAAAATTACGATAAGGCGATGGAGTCTTATTGGGAAGACCAGGGTTTCTTCATCAGCGAAAGGGGCGTCGTTTATTCCGGAAGCGTTTCAAGCAGAATATTTCCAACGTATGGTGAGATTTTTTATGGGGGCATGGGTGACCTAGCAGATAAGCTGAAATATATTCAGCCGGGCGCGTCAGGAAGTTTGCTTCTGACTGGCGAGCTGATGGCAGGTCTTGGCCAAACAGCGGCCGGATGGAGCGATTTGCTCAGTAGCGGAACTGCAATAAATTATTTTACTGGCGAACCTGTCGTTGGACTTGACGCATTTGATGCAAGATTCCTGAGTCTTGCAGACTTAGGGATGGCGGGATTGGGAAGATTGAGAACGATCAGAGATATTTTCCCTAAGGTAACCGCCGTCGATGAAATCGCTGCTGGAGGAAAGAACCCGCTAGTTAGCACCTCCATTCCAAGAAATGGCGACCGTTTATTATTAAATCAGGGCAGTACACCTACTTGCGGCCACAACTCGTGCGGCATGGTTCTTAATACTCTTGGGAAAGAGGTGGACATTGATTCTCTCATTAAGAAAATTCCACCCTCTTCGGATGGAATATTCACTCGCGATGCAGCGAATCTTCTGAGTTCAGAAGGTGTTCCATCTAGCACGTTTGGGAATAGGAGTGTGGCTGATTTAAGTAGATACACTTCAAACGGAACTCCTGTTATCGTAAGAATAACTGATGAATCGGGAGGCTCCAGATTTTCACATTTCGTTGTTGTGGACGGCGTTACAACAAGAAACGGAATTCCAGTGGTTGCTATCCGCGATCCGCACAATAAGCAATACTTTAGTCCGATCGGTGTTTTTCAAAAGTTCTTCTCAGGTGATGTAATTGTTCCAAGGAGTGCACTAAGATGAAGCTACAAATTGATTTTGCTATGAATCTGGCGAACGACGAATTATTGAAGCAAAAGAAGATACCCTGTGTTTGCAAGATTTCCAGAGATTTCGAAATTAGTTTTCCTGACTCAGCTCCAGAGTCTTCAGGAACTGTGTCCGATTGGGATCGAGGTGAGTTCGAACTAAGAGCGGTTCCAGGCACGGGAGGCCAATATACCCATAATGCTCGCAGCCTAATAACTATCGAGCGAATTGAAGGAAATATTTACAAGATCATTGATTTAGATATTTTTAATAGATTGTTCGGCTGGTGCACGGTATTGGAGGGCGGGTTATATGCTCCCCCTGGAAAATTTTGGGACGAAGAGTGAATTGGTATTCCTGGGGGCCAATTTGATTTTTTGAGATGTCCAACCGCATTGAGGTGATACAGCGTTCAAAGCATTTTCTTTTCCTTGGTTGCATCCCCAATGGTAACGGGGGTGTTGTCGGCGGCGGCTGAATAACACATAAGACATTTTAAATATAAAGTTACCGTTAATAGGAGGTAATGGTCCTAGCCCTACCCTGTGAGGTTGGCGTGATTACTGACGAAATTAAAATGCGGGTTGCTTTAGCTTAAGTGTTCTCTCAAAAATCGAAATGCCAGTGTGTTTTCGTAGGTTCGATGGGTTTACGCAGAGTGGAGGCGAAAGATTTCTTCATCAAGTCTCCGTTTCGATCATGTATTGCTGTTTGATCGCAAGGTTGGTTCAACTGGTGCCGAGCGATTGGCTTGATGTAAATGAAATAGAAAATCTGGAGGAATATTCTGAATTGCTTCTCAAGACTAATCCAAACGGTAATGGCGGGGGTGACTACATCAATGACCATGACCATGCCAAAAAAGTCATGGTTTGGATGGGCGCGAAAATTGAATGTACAGATTTAGGTGATGAAATGATTTCTTGCTATTTATCAGGTGATGGCGATATCAATGATATAAATGTTGTTAGAAAGTTCTGGGATCGATTACTAGAAATTTTCGGCAAAAATGGATGCGGCTCTATCCTCGAGAATTTGAACTGTATCCATTAGTGACCGGTTTCGGTGACTTGGGGTTACCTGCGACGTCCCCCCGCCCTGAGTAGGGATCGGGTTTAGACTCCGGTGCTAATGTCAGCCTCCCGTAAAGTTGATCCGTCGGTAATCAGAGGTCTCTGCCCTGTTTGCATCGCCTGGACAGTCAATGTGGCAGTGTGTCCGACATTCGTGGGATGCCTGAAGAGCTGCTCTCACTCGCTAGGTCTGCATGGAGATGTCGATGACAACGAGATCGCAATGGTTTGGCTTTCTCGGCTGGCTTGTGTTGTGCTACGCAGTCGCCGCGCTGGGCGCAATGGCCTCGATCCAGGCCGCCAGCTTTTATGCGGAGTTGCAGCGGCCGTCATGGGCGCCGCCAGGGTGGTTGTTCGGGCCCGTGTGGACGGTGTTGTACGGGATGATGGCAGTGTCGGCTTGGTTGGTGTGGCGCCGTGGGGGATGGGCTGGTGCGCGCGTGGCGCTGACACTGTTCGTCGTGCAGCTGGCGCTCAACGGACTGTGGAGTTGGTTGTTCTTTGCGTGGCATCTGGGGGCGTGGGCGTTCGCTGACATCCTGGTGTTGTGGCTTGTGCTGGTGGCGACCATCGGGGCGTTTGCGAAGAAGCAGGCTATGGCGGCATGGTTGTTGGTGCCGTATCTGGCATGGGTGAGCTTTGCGGCGGCGCTCAACTTTTCGGTCTGGCAGCTCAATCCTCAGGTGCTTGGCTGATCTTTCTGCTGCGCTTGCTGACTTCCACAGTGCGTCGCGACGATGGCGATCATCTACTGCTGATCCGAAGTGATCTGTTGCTTGGCGTAGTGACACCGGCAGCGATGTGATGCACTCGCGCACAAGCGATCCCTCAGCCGCATCGCATTAGCCAAGTCGTACGACTGCACCAATCCATGCTCGAAACCTGCGCAGCGCCACCCACTGAAGCCGCTCCAAAAGTTTCCATAGCAATCAATTGCTTGCGAGCGTGTCGCTTAAATCCCTGAGCCGCAAGGTTTTCTGTTCTGTTTGCCGAGCACGTGCGCCTGCCCATTCACGCAGCGCTTGACAGGCCTCAGCCCGGTGATGTCTTTTGCGTACATGCATAACGCCTGCGCCACCGCTTCGTTCACTTGTCAGCCGCAGCTGCGGCCGGGTGCGGGCGTGGCCGGCATTAGCACCACCATTACCACCGTCACCATTCGCCCGGTGCGGCCCGTCGTCTTCGCGTAACTTCCGAAAACAACGGCCCCGCACCCGGATCAGGATGCGGGGGCTTTCCTCCCTCATCTGATGCGGACGGGGCCTCCCTAACGAGGTCTGTCGATGTCATCGCCTGTTGTTTCGTTCGAACCCGCCGCTGTTCTTGCGTCCTCTGCGCGCACCGTCGTGCACAAATTTGGCGGCACGTCGGTGGCCGATGCCGAGCGCTACCGGCATGTGGCGCAGCTGTTGCTGGCACGCGACGAGTCGGTGCAGGTCACCGTGGTGTCGGCGATGAAGGGGGTGACCGATGCCTTGATCGCGCTGGCCGAACTGGCCGCGCAGAACCGCCCCGAATGGCGCGAGCGCTGGCATGAAACCCGGGCGCGCCATCGCGGTGCGGCGGTGGCCCTGCTGGGCGAGCATTCCGGGCCGACGGTGGAATGGCTGGACGAGCGCTTCGAGCATCTGTCGCAGATCCTGGGCGCATTGGCGGTGATCGGCGAGCTGCCGCGCGAGGTGCTCGACCGCGTGCAAGGCCTGGGCGAGGTGTATTCGGCGCAGTTGCTGGGCGACCATTTCCGTGCGCTTGGCGAGGATTGCGCAGTACTGGATGCGCGCGATGTGCTGGTGGTCAATCGCGGCGAACTGGGTGTCGATGTGGACTGGGACACCAGCGCGCAGCGGCTTGCGACCTGGCGCCAGGCGCATCCGCAGACGCGCGTGGTGGTCACCGGGTTTGTGGCGCGCGACCGCGCCGACCGCATCACCACGTTGGGGCGCAACGGCAGCGATTACTCCGGCGCGATCTTCGCGGCCTTGTTCGATGCCGATGAGCTGCATATCTGGACCGACGTGGATGGCGTGCTGTCGGCCGACCCGCGCGTGGTGCCCGAAGCGGTGCAGCTGGAAACGCTGAGCTACGACGAAGCCTGCGAGCTGGCCTATTTCGGCGCCAAGGTGGTGCACCCGCAGACCATGTCGCCGGCCATCGAGCGCGGCTTGCCGATCATCATCCGCAACACCTTCCAGCCCGAACATCCGGGTACGCGCATCACCGCCAGCAGCGCGGTGAGCGGGCCGATCAAGGGGCTGACGCTGAGCCCGGATCTGGCCGTGCTCAACCTGGAAGGCACCGGCCTGATCGGCGTGCCAGGCACCGCCGAGCGGGTGTTCGCGGCGCTGCGCACGGCGCAGGTGTCGGTGGTGATGATCTCGCAGGGCTCGTCGGAGCATTCGATCTGTTGCGTGGTCAAGCAGCACGAATCCGAGCGTGCACGCAATGCCTTGCTGCAGGCCTTTGCGCATGAACTCACGGTAGGTCAGGTGCAGCGTGTGCAGCTGACCACCGGCATCAGCGTGCTCGCCGCAGTGGGCGATGGCATGGCCGGGCAGCCGGGTGTGGCGGCGCGGCTGTTCGAGTCGCTGGGGCGTGCGCAGGTCAATATCCTGGCGATCGCGCAGGGTTCGTCGGAGCGCAACATCTCGGTGGCCATCGACGCGGCGCATGCGACCAAGGCCTTGCGCGCGGCGCATGCCGGCTTCTGGCTGTCGCCGCAGACGTTCTCGGTGGGCGTGATTGGCCCGGGCAACGTGGGCGCGGCGTTGCTGGACCAGTTGCGCATTGCGCAGCCGCAGTTGCTGGGCAAGGCCAACCTGGACCTGCGCCTGCGCGCAGTGGTCTCGCGCGGCCGCATGCTGCTGGACGAGCGCGGCCTGGTCGGCTACTGGCGCGATGCTTTCGCCTCCGCAGCCACCGCGACCGATCTGGAGCGTTTCACCACGCACCTGTTATCCGCGCATCTGCCGCATACGGTGATCATCGATTGCAGCGGCAGCGCGGAAGTGGCCGATCGCTATGCGGACTGGTTGGCTGCCGGCATCCATGTGGTGACGCCGAACAAACAGGCCGGCTCCGGCCCGTTGCAGCGCTATCAGGCGATCCGTGCGGCGGCCGATGCCAGCGGCGCGCGCTTCCGTTACGAAGCCACCGTGGGCGCGGGGCTGCCGGTGATCACCACGCTGCGCGATCTGGTTGATACCGGCGATGCGGTGACCTCGATCGAGGGCATCTTCTCCGGCACCCTGGCCTGGCTGTTCAACAAGTACGACGGCAGCGTGCCGTTCGCCGAACTGGTGACGCAGGCGCGCGGCATGGGCTATACCGAACCGGATCCACGCGACGATCTGTCCGGCGTGGATGTGGCGCGCAAGCTGGTGATCCTGGCGCGCGAAGCCGGGCGCGAGATCAGTCTGGAAGATGTGCAGGTCGAGAGTCTGGTGCCTGAAGCACTGCGTCAGGCCAGCGTGGACGATTTCATGGCGCGCCTGCATGAGGTGGATGCGACGTTTGCGCAGCGCCTGGCCGATGCACGTGCACGCGGCAATGTGCTGCGCTATGTCGCGCAGCTTCCGCCGGATCGCGCACCGAGCGTGGGGCTGGTCGAACTGCCGGCCGATCACGCATTCGCCAACCTGCGCCTGACCGACAACGTGGTGCAGTTCACCACGCGTCGCTACTGCGAAAACCCGTTGGTGGTGCAAGGCCCGGGCGCTGGCCCGGAAGTCACCGCGGCCGGCGTGTTTGCCGATCTGCTGCGGGTGGCGGCGGGCGAGGGGGCACGCTTGTGAATCAGGCGGTTGCAGACCAGTCTGCGGAGATGCAACAGGTGGCGATTGCAGCGCGCGAGCTTGGCCAGGCACGCGCCTTCGCACCGGCCTCGGTGGCAAATGTGGCGGTGGGATTCGATCTGCTCGGCTATCCCATCGACGGCGTCGGCGACACCGTCACGGTGCGGCGCATCGATGCGCCTGTGGTGCGCATCGCCGCCATCCGCGGCACCACCGTCGCCCTGCCGCTGGATGCGGTGCGCAATACCGCGGGCGCAGCGTTGATGTCGTTGCGCGCGGCGCTGGCGCTGCCGTTCGGTTTCGAGATCGAGATCGACAAAGGCATCGCGCTGAGTTCGGGCATGGGCGGCTCGGCAGCGTCGTGCGTGGCGGCCCTGGTGGCGGCCAATGCGCTGCTGGATGCGCCGCTGCGCAACGAGCAGCTCTACCAGCACGCACTCGATGGCGAGGCGGTGGCCAGCGGCAGTCGTCACGGCGACAATCTGGGCCCGTTGTTTTTAGGCGGACTGGTGTTGTGCACGCTGGAGCGTCTGGTGCCGATCAACGTGCCGGCGGCGTGGCACAGCCTGCTGGTGCATCCGGATGCGGTGCTGGAAACCCGCCGCGCGCGCGAAGCCCTGGCCGGCGACTATCAACTGCGCGAGTTCGTCGCACAGAGCACCAACCTGGCCTTGGTACTGGCCGGCTGCCATGCCGGCGATGCGGGTCTGGTGCGTGCAGGCCTGCGCGATGTGCTGGTCGAACCACGTCGCGCGCCGCTGATCGCCGGCTTTGCCGCTGCCAAGCACGCCGCGCTGGATCACGATGCATTGGGTGCCAGCATCTCCGGCGCCGGCCCGAGCGTGTTCGCCTGGTTCGCATCGCGCGCGGCCGCCGAAGCTGCGGCCGCCGCTGTGCAAGCCGCATTCGCAGGCGTGGGCCTGGACAGCCAGCACTGGGTGTCCCCGATCGCCAGCCCGGCCGCGCGGTTGCTCGCATGAGCCATCGCGCGCATGTCGGTGTCGATCGATCGCCCGCGCATGGCAGGCAGCCCGTGCAGCGCGCAAGACACGCTTCAACCGACCACCACCTCGCTGATCTGCATCACCGGCGCAAGATCGGTGTAGTTGGGAATGTCGCCGAGGATTTCCTCGGCATGCGGCCCGAAACTGGCGCCGAAGGCTTCCACCGATTCGCAAAAAATGTGGCACATGCCGATGAAGGGCGGGATGCTGCCCGGTTCGCCGCCGCTGATGCCCTTGTCCACCGTATAGCGCAGGCAGGCCGCGCCCATCCGCGCGCTCACCAGTGGCATGTGCGTGTCGCGGTAGTAGGCATGGTCGAAGCGGGCGCCGTCGCGGTACGGGTACATCACGCTGACCTTGATCATCTGCCGGCTCCACTGGAAGGTGCGCGCAGCATAGCGCTGCGCTGCCCTTGCCGGGCGCCGCCGCGGCGCAGCGCGGCCATGCCGCAGTGTCCGGCCTTCCCATTCACGGGCAACGCCCCGTCTTCGTCTTGTCTGGAGTCGTCACCATGAACTTCCTCTCCACCCGTGGCGGCGCGCCCGCCGCAAGCCTGAGCCAGGCGATTGCTGCCGGCCTGGCGCCCGATGGCGGGCTGTACGTGCCGCAGACCCTGCCGTCGGCACGCACGCTGACGGCCGGCACCACACTGGCCGACACCGCCGCCACGCTGCTGCAGCCGTTCTTCGACGGCGATGCGCTGGCGGCCGAGCTGCCGGCCATCTGTGCCGAAGCCTTCGACTTCCCGGCGCCCCTGGTGGCCCTTGGCACCCCCGGCGACTACGCGCTGGAGCTGTTCCATGGCCCGACCGCCGCGTTCAAGGATTTTGGCGCGCGCTTTCTTGCGGCCTGCCTGACCCGTCTGCGCCGTGCCGAAGAGCGTCCGCTCACCATCCTGGTCGCCACTTCCGGCGACACCGGCGCGGCGGTGGCTGCGGCATTCCATCGCCAGCCGGGTCTGCGCGTGGTGGTGCTGTATCCGGACGGGCGCGTGTCGCCGCGCCAGGCGCATCAGCTGGGCTGCTTCGGCGACAACATCCACGCCCTGCGCGTGGCCGGCTCGTTCGACGCTTGCCAGGCGATGGTCAAGCAGGCCCTGAACGATGCCGACCTGCAGGCGCAGCTGCCGCTGAGTTCGGCCAACAGCATCAGCCTGGGCCGCTTGCTGCCGCAGATGAGTTACTACGCGCACGCCGCCCTGCAGCACCATGCCGGCGCGGGGGCGGCGCTGAATCTGGTGGTGCCCACCGGCAACCTGGGCAACGGGCTGGCGGCGATCCTGGCGCGCGCGCTCGGTGTGCCGCTGGGCCGTATCGCACTGGCGTCCAATGCCAATCATGTGTTGCCGGATTATTTTGCCGGCGACGATTACGCGCCGCAGCCCAGCATCGCCACGCTGGCCAATGCGATGGACGTGGGCGCGCCGAGCAATTTCGAACGGCTGCGCTGGCTCTACCGGGGCGACGATGCCGCGTTGCGCGAGGCCTTCCGTGCGCTCTCGGTGGACGATGCGGCGATCCGCCATACCGTGCAGCAACGCTTTGCGCGCTACGGCGAGGTGCATTGCCCGCATACCGCCACCGCCGTGCATGTGCTAGAGCAACTGCGCGCAGAAGGGGCCGAGGGCGGCACCGGCGACTGGGCGGTGGCGGCCACCGCGCATCCGGCCAAGTTCGAGGGCGTGGTCGAGCCGCTGATCGGACGGGAGGTGGAGGTGCCGCCGGCACTGGCCGCGTTGCTGCAGCGTCCTGCGCATGCCGAAATGCTGGCGCCGGACTACGCGGCGTTCCGGCAGCGCCTGCTTGCGGATGCGGCCTGACCGAACGCGTTCAGCCTGCCGGGGTTGGAAAGTGCCGCACATGCGGCTATTTGTAGGAGGTGCGGTTCCGCCATGGCGCCGCGTCCGATGTGGGTCGTTGCATGTCTTATCGAGTGATCGCCGTTGCCGCCGCGTTGTGCGGGGGGGCAGCGGCTGGAACGGCCAGTGCGGCCGATGCCATCTCCGCCGCGCCGTTGCCGGGGCTGGGCGCACCGCGTATCGGTCTGGTCGATGCATTGGCGCGGCAGGCGCCGTCGCTGGATCGCCAGGTGCTGGCCCTGGCGGCCGAGGCACTGCAATGCGCGCGGCAGCGCCAGCAGGTGGGCGCCGAGCGCGTGCTCAGCGTCATCGACTACAGCCGGCCGTCGACCGAGCGCCGGCTATGGGTGTTCGATCTGCAGCGGCAGCGGCTGCTGTTCCAGGAGTGGGTGGCGCATGGGCGCAACACCGGCAACAACCTGGCGGCGAAGTTTTCCAACGACGACGGCAGCTTCCAGTCCAGCCTGGGCGCGTTCACCGCGCAGGAGTCGTACACCGGCCACAACGGCTATTCGTTACGGCTGAAGGGCCTGGAGCCCGGCTTCAACGACCATGCGCGCGACCGCGCGATCGTGATCCATGGCGCGCCCTATGTCAGCGAGGCGGTGATCCGCACGCAGGGCCGGCTCGGCCGCAGCCTGGGCTGCCCGGCGGTGCGCCCGGCGGTCGCCAAACAGTTGATCGATACCCTGCGTGAAGGCGCCTTCGTGTTCGCCTACTACCCGGACCGGGCCTGGCTGCGACAATCGCGGCTGCTGGGCGGCGGCTGCGGTGCGTCGGTGGCGAGCGCCAATGTGGGCGGTCGCTGAGTCGTTATAGAGGGCGCGGGCTGCGACGATCGCGCGATCGGCCTGACGTGCTGGCATCGCGTTCGGATCTGCGGATCAGTCACGCGGCGATGCTTGCCTGCTGTGCGAGGCACAACGCGTCGCCGGTGATCTGGTGCGGACGGGCGCCCAAGGAATCCCGCGTTTGGTGATGCCAACGTCCACCGCGTTTGCGCCGGTGGGTACACGCGCTTGCTGGTCGCATCGGTTCTGCGAGCTGGCACGTTTCAGGCAGTATCGCCCGCCAGGCCACGCAGCGCCGCGTAGTCCAGGATCTGCACCAGATGCAGCTGCGGCAGCGCGATCAACTGCTGTTGCTTGAGTTTGGTGAAGGTGCGACTCACCGTTTCCACGGTCAGTCCGAGGTGGTCGGCAATATCGCTGCGGCTCATCGGCAGCGCCACGGTGTCGCCGCTGGCGCCGGGCTGGGTGGAGCGGGCGGCCAGGCGCAGCAGGAAATGCGCCAGCCGTTCGCTGGGCTGCAGGCGTGCCAGCAGCAGGCCGGTGTCCTGCGCGGCGGCGAGTTCCATGCTGGCGCGCTGCAGCAGCTTGCGTTCCAGCTGCGGATAGCGCTCACGTAACTGGCGCATCTGTGCCATTGGCGTGCGGCAGACCCGGCTGTCGATGATGGCTTCGATATCGTGGCGGTGCTGCGGCGTTTCGGTCAGCCCCACGTAATCGCCGGGCAGCACGAAGCCGGTGACCTGGCGGCGGCCGTCGGCCAGCGTGCGCACCATGCGCAGCGCACCGGAGGTCAGCGTGTAGACGTGATGACGGGTGTCGCCGGCGCGCACCAGGGTGCTGCCGGGCGCATACGACTGGGTCGTGGTGGGCTGGTCGAGCGCCTCCATTTCCTGCGGCGACAGCGCTGCGCAAATGGCCCGGCCGCGGACCGCGCACAGTGCGCAGTCGGAACCGCGCGCATCGCCGCGCGCGGCCGCGCTGGGCGCCGGGCAGGTGGTGCTGAGTTCTGAAAGCTGCCGGTACATGGGTCACGCACTGCTGGAACGCGTACGAATGATACGCCATGCGGTCGGCGAGGCCGCCCAGCCGGTAGAATTGTGCGTTCGCCACATTGCCCTGCAGGAGTTTCGCTCGTGATCAAGCCCCGTACGCCGCCCGGCATCATGGAATTGCTGCCGCGCGAGCAGATCGCGTTCCAGCGCATGCTGGACGTCATCCGCCGCAACTACGAGCGGTTCGGGTTCCTGCCGGTCGAGACCCCGGTGTTCGAGCTGTCGGACGTGTTGCTGACCAAGTCCGGCGGCGAGACCGAGCGCCAGGTGTACTTCGTGCAGTCCACCGGCGCGCTGGCCAATGCCGCCGCCGCGGCAGACGAAGGCGGCGAGGGCGGTCTGCCGGAGCTGGCGCTGCGCTTCGACCTCACCGTACCGCTGGCCCGCTACGTGGCCGAGCACGAGCACGACTTGAGCTTCCCGTTCCGCCGCTACCAGATGCAGCGCGTGTATCGCGGCGAGCGTGCCCAGCGCGGACGTTTCCGCGAGTTCTACCAGTGCGACATCGACGTGATCGGCAAGGATGCGCTGAGCATCCGCTACGACGCCGAAGTGCTGGCGGTGATCCACGCGGTGTTCGCCGAGCTGGGCATCGGCGCGTTCAAGGTGCAGTTGAACAACCGCAAGCTGCTGCGCGGCTTCTTCGAAAGCCTGGGCGTGGCCGAGGGCGAGCTGCAGCTGGCGGTGTTGCGCGAAGTCGACAAGATCGACAAGCGCGGCGCCGACTACGTGCGCGACACGCTAGTGGGCGAAGGTTTCGGCATCGCCGCCGCGCAGGTCGACAAGATCCTGGCCTTCGTGGCGGTGCGCTCGAACGGGCATGCCGATGCGCTGGCGCAGCTGCAGGCGCTGAGCGCCTCGGCCGCTGCGAGCGCGACGCTGGGCGAGGGCATCGCCGAGCTGCGCGAGGTGCTGGAACTGGTCAAGGCGCTGGGCGTGCCCGAGAGCGCCTACTGCCTGAACTTCTCGATCGCGCGCGGGCTGGACTACTACACCGGCACGGTCTACGAGACCACGCTGACCGACCACCCGCAGATCGGCTCGATCTGCTCGGGCGGCCGTTACGACAGCCTGGCCAGCCACTACACCAAGTCCAAGTTGCCCGGTGTGGGCATCTCGATCGGCCTGACCCGGCTGTTCTGGCAGCTGCGCGAGGCCGGCCTGATCCAGGGCATCGCCGAGAGCAGCGTGCACGCGATGGTCGCGCTGATGGACGAGTCGCGTCTGGACGACGCGCTGGATATCGCGCGCCGGCTGCGCATCGGCGGCATCAATACCGAAGTGCAGATGGAGCCGAAGAAGATCGGCAAGCAGTTCCAGTACGCCGCACGCGCGGGCATCCGCTTCGTGGTGCTGGCCGGCGACGACGAGCTGGCGCGCGGGGTGGTGGCGGTCAAGGACCTGGTGCGCGAGCAGCAGTTCGATGTGGCCCGCGACGAGCTGGCCAGCACCTTGCTGGTGGAGCTGGAGCAGGCCAGGGCAATGCTGGTGGCCGGGGGCGTCAACGGCGACTGACGCCTCCAAAAGCAGTGTGATGGCGCCCCCAGGTCGGTAAAGATGGGGAGTGGCGCTCACCGCTTACCGGAACATGCACAGACCCACTGGCACCTCGGTGTCGGTGGGTTTGTCGTTTCTGACCCGCCGCATGGCATGGGGCTTCCCTGAACGCTTCGCCTGTCGGACCTGTCCCATGGTCCGCATTTGCGTTAACGTACTAACACGCTATTACATTAACGCAATGAAACAACGACCTGCCCCCCGCGAAAGTGCCGATGCCGCCGCCTCCCTCAAGATGCTGGCCGATGCGCTGGCATGCCTGAAGGAGCCCGGCGCGGTCGAGGCCTTTCTGCGCGATCTGTGCACGCCCGCCGAGCTGGAGGCCATGTCCGACCGCTGGCGGGTGGTGCCCTTGTTGATCAAGGGCGTGCCGTATCGCGAAATCCACGAGCTGACCCAGGTCAGCGTGACCACCATCGGGCGCGTTGCGCGCACCCTGGAACATGGTGCCGGCGGCTATGCCGAGGCCCTGCGCGAGCAATCGTCGCGCCCTGTCGAATCCCACTGAGAGAACAAGATGAGTGCTTCCACGGCAGCCCCGGCACGTGACCGGTTGCGTATCGCCATCCAGAAGAGCGGCCGCCTGGCCGAACCGGCGCGCAGCCTGCTGGCGGCCTGCGGGCTGAGCTGGCGACAGAGCCGCGACAAGCTGTTCTGCTACGGCGAATCGCTGCCGGTGGACCTGCTGCTGGTGCGCGACGACGACATCCCGGGCCTGATTGCCGATGGCGTCTGCGACCTGGGCATCGTCGGCCAGAACGAACTCGAAGAGCAGGCATCCGAGCGCCGCCGCAACGGCCTGCCGGCCGCGTATCACGCCGTGCGCGGAGTCGGGTTCGGCCAGTGCCGGTTGATGCTCGCGGTGCCGGAAGAGTGGGACTGGCAGGGTGTGGCGCAACTGGCCGGCAAGCGCATCGCCACCAGCTACCCGGCGATCCTGGCCGACTGGCTGCAGCGCCAGGGCATCGACGCGGCAGTGGTGGAGTTGTCCGGCTCGGTGGAAATCGCTCCGCGCCTGGGCACCGCCGATCTGATCTGCGATCTGGTCTCCAGCGGCGCCACCCTGGCCGCCAACCAGCTCAAGCCGGTCGAGCTGGTGATGGAGAGCGAAGCGGTGCTGGCCGGTGCGGTCCGCGAGCCGGCCGACGCACGCACCGCGCTGCTGGCGATGCTGCTGCGGCGCATGGACGGCGTGCTCAAGCTGCGCGATAGCAAGCTGCTGATGTTCCGTGCCGAGCAGGACAACGTGGATGCACTGCGTCGTCTGCTGCCCGACGCCGAGCCGCTGGTGCAGCTGCCCGACGACGGCAACGGCGCGTTGCGCCTGCAGACCATGTGTCATGGGGCGGTGACCTGGCAACGCTTGGAAGAACTCGAACGCGCAGGTGCGCAAGGTCTGATGGTGTTGACGGTGGAGCGCTCGCTGGCATGAAGATTCTCGATTGGTCGCAACTGGACGCCGCTGCGCGGACGCAGGCATTGACCCGCCCGGTGCAGACCGTGGCCACGCAGACGCGCGAGGCGGTGGCTGCCCTTATTTCCGATGTGCGCGCACGCGGCGATGCCGCACTGCGCGAGATCACTGCGCGTTTCGATGGCGTGGCACTGGACAGCTTCGCGGTGAGCCAGGACGAATTCGCCGCCGCGCAAGCGGCGGTGGCGCCGGAGCTGCGGCAGGCCATGCAGGATGCGGTGGCGCGCATCGACAGCTTCCACCGCGCCGGCATGAGCGACGGCTATGCGGTGGAAACCGCACCGGGCGTGGTGTGCGAAAAGATCGTGCGGCCGATCGGCCGGGTCGGCCTGTACGTGCCGGCCGGCAGCGCGCCGTTGCCCTCGACTGCGTTGATGCTGGGTGTGCCGGCGCGTCTGGCCGGGTGTCGCGAGGTGGTGCTGTGCACGCCGCCGCGCAAGGACGGCAGCGTGGATCCGGCGGTGCTGGTCGCCGCGCAGCTGACCGGCGTGCGCCGCGTGTTCAAGCTCGGCGGTGCGCAGGCGATTGCGGCAATGGCGTACGGCACCGAATCGGTTCCCAGTTGCGACAAGCTGTTCGGCCCGGGCAACAGCTTCGTCACCGAGGCCAAGCAGCAGGTGGCGCAGTCCGGCGCGGCGGCGATCGACATGCCGGCCGGCCCATCCGAAGTGCTGGTGATCGCCGATGCCGGCGCGCAGCCGGCCTTCGTTGCCGCCGATCTGCTGTCGCAGGCCGAACACGGCCCGGACTCGCAGGTGCTGCTGCTGTCCGACAGCGATGCGCTGATCGCGGCAGTGCAGGTGGAACTCGATGCCCAGCTGGCGCAACTGTCGCGCGCCGGGATCGCGCGCCAGGCGCTGGCGCAATCGCGCCTGATCAAGGTGCAGACGCTTGACGATGCGTTTGCGATCAGCAACCGCTATGCACCGGAACATCTGATTCTCGCGCTACGCGAACCGCGTGCGTGGCTGAGCCAGGTCGAAGCGGCCGGCTCGGTGTTTCTCGGCGATTACACGCCAGAAGCGCTGGGCGACTACTGCAGCGGTACCAACCACGTGTTGCCGACCAGCGGTGCGGCGCGCGCCTACAGCGGCGTGAGCGTGGCCAGCTTTCAGAACATGGTCAGCGTGCAGGCCGCCAGCAAGGCCGGTATCGACGGCATCGGCGCATGCGCGCTGATTCTGGCGCGCGCCGAAGGCCTGGATGCGCACGCCAATGCAGTGGCCTTGCGCATGGGGGTGGCAGCATGAGCACGTCATCGATTCTGCAACTGGTGCGCGAGGACCTGCGTGCGTTCGCCGGCTATTCGTCGGCACGCACCAGCGCCTTGCAGGGCGACGTGTGGCTCAACGCCAACGAGTCGGCCTGGGGCAATCCGGCCGACCCGGGCGCGAGCACGCGGCGCTACCCGGATCCGCAACCCAAGGGTCTGCGCAGCGCACTGGCGGCGCTGTACGGCTGTACGCCCGAGCAGCTGTTGATCGGCCGCGGCAGCGACGAGGCGATCGATCTGCTGGTGCGCGGCCTGTGCGTCCCCGGGCGCGATGCAGTAGTGGTGACCCCGCCGGTGTTCGGCATGTACGCGGTGTGCGCGCGCCTGCAGAACGCACCCCTGGCCGAAGTGCCGCTGGTGGACGGGCCTGCAGGTTTCCACGCGGATATCGCCGCGATCGTCGCGGCAGCGCTGGCCTCGCGGGCCAAGTTGGTCTTTCTATGTTCGCCGTCCAACCCGGCCGGGTCGGCGATTGCCCTGGACGACATCGAAACCGCGGTGCAGGCCCTGCAGGACAAGGCGCTGGTGGTGGTCGACGAAGCCTACGGCGAATTCTCCGATGTGCCGTCGGCAGTGAGCCTGCTTGCGCGCTACGACAATCTGGCAGTGTTACGCACGCTCTCCAAGGCGCATGCGCTGGCAGCGGCGCGCATCGGCAGCCTGATCGCCAACGCCGAGCTGATCGCCCTGCTGCGGCGCTGCCAGGCGCCATACCCGGTGCCGACGCCGTGCGCGGCAATGGCCGAGCAGGCCTTGTCGGCGCCTGCGCTGGAGGTCACGCGTCGGCGCATCGCCGAGGTGCGCAGCGAGCGCACACGCGTGCACCAGGCGCTGGAGCAGCTGGCCGGTGTGCGTCAGGTCTATCCCTCGCAGGGCAACTTCTTGCTGGTGCGCTTCGACGATGCCGAAGCGGCATTCCAGGCGCTGCTGGAGGCCGGTGTGGTGGTGCGCGACCAACGCGCGGTTGCGCAGCTGTCCGACGCGTTGCGCATCACCCTGGGCACGCCCGAACAGAACGAGCGCGTGCTGAGCGCGCTGCAACGCAAGCAGGAGGCCGCCGCATGACCCCGATTCTTTTCGTTGACCGCGACGGCACGCTGATCACCGAGCCGGCCGATTACCAGATCGACGCCTACGAAAAACTGCGCCTGGTCGACAACGTGATTCCGGCGATGCTGAAGTTGCGCGATGCCGGCTATCAGTTCGTCATCGTCAGCAACCAGGACGGGCTGGGCAGCGACGGCTATCCGCGCGCGTCCTTCGATGGCCCCAACAACCTGATGCTGCAGATCTTCGCCAGCCAGGGCATCGCGTTCCGCGAGGTGTTGATCGACTGCAGCTGGCCGGCCGACAACGCGCCCACGCGCAAACCCGGGGTTGGCCTGATGGTGCCTTACCTGCAGGACCGCACGATCGACTGGGCACGCTCGGCAATGGTGGGCGACCGCATCACCGACATCCAGTTCGCGCAGAACCTCAATATCCGTGGCTTCCAGCTGCGCACCGACGAGTTCGGCGGCGAATGGGACTGGCCCGGCATCGCACACGAGCTGGCCGATGCGCCACGGCGCGCAGTGGTTCAACGCAACACCAAGGAAACCAAAATCCGCGTCGAACTGGATCTGGACCGTGTGGCCGAGCCGAAGACCGCCACCGGCCTGCCGTTCTTCGACCACATGCTGGAACAGATCGGCAAGCACGGCGGCTTTGCGCTGGACATCCGCGCCGAAGGCGATCTGCACATCGACGAGCACCACACCATCGAAGACACCGGTCTGGCGCTGGGCCAAGCCCTGCGCGAGGCGCTGGGCGACAAGCGCGGCATCGGCCGTTACGGCTTCGATCCCGACGACAGCCCGTGGCGCGTGGCCGGCGCCACCGCGCAGCATGGCTTCACGTTGCCGATGGACGAAACCATCGCCAGTGCCGCGCTGGATTTCAGTGGCCGGCCGTACTTCGTATTCGAAGGCGAGTTCAAGCGCGAGCGCGTGGGCGACATGCCGACCGAGCTGGTGCCGCATTTCTTCCGCTCGATCTGCGATGCCTCTGGCTTGAACCTGCACCTGAGCGTGCGTGGCGAGAACGATCACCACAAGGTCGAAGCCTGCTTCAAGGCCCTGGCACGTGCGCTGCGTCAGGCGATCCGTCGCGAAGGCACGACGTTGCCCACCACCAAGGGTGCGCTATGACCGATGTCGCGTTGATCGATGCCGGCGGCGCCAATCTGGGCTCGGTGCGCTATGCGTTGGAGCGGCTGGGCGTGGAAGCGCGCCTGGTCCGCGATGCAGCAGGGTTGCAGGGCGCGCAGCGGGTGATCCTGCCTGGCGTCGGTGCCGCGCCCGAGGCGATGTCACGCCTGCGCGCACAGGGCCTGGTCGAGCCGTTGCGACAACTGCAGGTGCCGCTGATCGGCATCTGCCTGGGGATGCAGTTGCTGTTCGAGCATTCCGAAGAAGGCGATGTCGATTGCCTGGGCTTGCTGCCGGGCATCGTGCGTCACATGACGCCTGCGCTCGGCATCCGCGTGCCGCATATGGGCTGGAATCAGTTGGTGCCGATGCGCGCGTCCGCGCTGCTGGCCGGCTTGCCGGAGCGTGCCAGCGCGTACTTCGTGCATGGGTATGCCGCGCCGGTGACGGCCGACACCGTGGCAGCCTGCGATCACGGCGGCCTGTTCACCGCGGTGGTGCAGCAAGGCCTGCGCTGCGGCGCGCAGTTCCACCCCGAGCGTTCGGCCGAGGCCGGTGCACGCATCCTGCGCAATTTTCTTGAGATGAGCTTCCCATGAGTTTCACCGTTTACCCGGCGCTGGATATCCGCAACGGCCGCGTGGTGCGCCTGCTGCAAGGCGACTACGCGCGCGAGACGCAGTACGGCGACGATGTGCTGGCGCGCGCGCAGGCATTTGCCGATGCCGGCGCGCAGTGGATGCATCTGGTCGATCTGGATGCGGCAAAGGCCGGTGGTTACACGCTGGCCATCACACTCGGCGAGATCGTCCGTACCACCGGCTTGCGGGTGCAGACCGGCGGTGGCGTGCGCTCACGCGCCGATGTGGCGCGCATCCTCGATGCCGGCGCCGCACGCGTGGTGATCGGCTCGTTGGCGGTGCGCCAGGCCGACAGCGTCATCGAATGGCTGCAGGAATTTGGCGCCGACCGCCTGACCATCGCGCTGGACACGCGCCAGGACGCCGACGGCGTATGGCAGTTGCCGGTGCATGGCTGGACCGAAGCTGCCGAGGCCACGCTGGATCAGTTGGCCGTGCGTTACGCGCAGGCCGGCCTGCAGCATCTGCTGTGCACCGACATCGCACGCGACGGCATGCTGTCCGGCCCGAACATGGATTTGTACGCGCACCTGCGCACGCTGGCGCCGCAGTTGCAGGTGCAGGTGTCCGGCGGTGCGCGCAACCTGGCCGATGTCGCGGCCGCCAGGGCCGCCGGCTGCGCCGGCATCGTGCTCGGCAAGGCCTTGCTGGAAGGGCATCTGGTGTTGAAGGAGGCATTGGCATGCTGAGCCGCCGCATCATTCCGTGCCTGGACGTGCGCGATGGACGCGTGGTCAAAGGCGTCAAGTTCCGCGACCACATCGACATGGGCGACATTGTCGAACTGGCGCTGCGCTACCGCGACCAGGGCGCAGACGAGCTGGTGTTCTACGACATCGGTGCCAGCCCGGAAGGGCGTTCGGTCGATTACACCTGGGTCGAGCGGGTGGCGCGGCTGATCGATATCCCGTTCTGCGTGGCCGGCGGCATCGGCGATGTGGAAACCGCGCGCGCGGTGCTGCATGCCGGTGCCGACAAGATTTCGATCAACTCGCCGGCGCTCGGCAGGCCGCAGTTGATCTCCGAACTGGCCGACGCCTTTGGCGTGCAGTGCGTGGTGGTCGGCGTCGACTCGATCCGCGAGCAGGACGGGCAATGGCGCGTGCGCCGCTACACCGGCGACCCGAGCAAGACCCAGGCCTTGCCGATGCGCACCCTGGACTGGGTGGCCGAAGCGCAGCGCCTGGGTGCCGGCGAGATCGTGCTCAACTGCATGGACAACGATGGAGTGCGACGCGGCTACGACATCGCGCAGCTGCGTCAGGTGCGCGCGTTGTGCCACGTGCCGCTGATCGCTTCCGGCGGTGCGGGCGAGATGCAGCATTTTGCCGACGTGTTCGACCAGGCCGATGTGGATGGCGCGCTGGCGGCAAGCGTGTTTCACAGCGGCGCGATTCCGATCCCGGAACTCAAGCAATTCCTGCGCGCGCAACAGATCGAGGTACGTGATGGGCAGTGACGAGATGACAGCGGGCGACGCGCTCGCCGCGCTGGACTGGAGCAAGGCCGACGGCCTGTTGCCGGTGGTGGTGCAGGACGCCGACAACCTGCGCGTGTTGATGCTGGGCTACATGAACGCCGAAGCGCTGGCGGTGACGCAGCAGCGTGGCGAAGTGACCTTCTTCAGCCGCAGCAAGCAGCGCCTGTGGACCAAGGGCGAGAGCTCGGGCAACGTGTTGCGGGTGGTGTCGATCGAGACCGATTGCGACGCCGACACGTTGCTGGTGCAGGCGCGCCCGCACGGGCCGACTTGCCATGTGGGCCGCACCAGCTGCTTTCCGGGCGCCCCCGGCCAGTTCCTCGGCAGCCTGGATGCCTTGATCGCCACGCGCGAGCAGCAGCGCCCGCACGGCAGCTACACCACCAAGCTGTTCGAACAGGGCATCCGCCGCATCGCGCAGAAGGTGGGCGAGGAGGGCGTGGAAACTGCACTTGCCGGTGTGGTGCAGGGCGATGCCGAGTTGCTCGGCGAGTCGGCCGACCTGCTGTATCACCTGATCGTGCTGCTGCGCGCGCGCGGCCTGGGCCTGGGCGACGCAGTGGCGTTGCTGGAGTCGCGGCACAAATAACGCGGTCGCGTCGCAGCGCACCCGGGCGCGATGGGCGTTATCGGTAAGGCCCGTCGCGCCCGGGTGCGCTCCTACGGAATGTGTCGGCGTGTCTTTCGCGCCGTGCGCCTGGCGAGGGCGGGTACAATTTCCGCCGATCTTCGCGCGGGAAAACGCATGCAGCTTCGCTTCGCTCTGTTGGCCCTGGGTGTGCTCGCGGGAAGCGCGTACGCGCGCGATGCCGTGGTCGACGGCACCGTCTACGAAGAACGCGACGGGCGTGCCGGGCGCAGCGCCGATGAGCCCGGCATTGCCGATGTCACCGTCTCCAACGGCGAGCAGCTGGTGCGTACCGACGCGCAAGGCCGCTACCGCCTGCCGGTGCGCGACGGGCAGACGGTGTTCGTGATCAAACCGGGCGAGCGCAGCTTCGTGCCAGCCGCCGACGGACTGCCGGGTTTCTGGCGTCACTACGCGCCCAAGGGCTCGGCCAAGCGCAACTACCCAGGCATCACAGCGACCGGGCGCAACACGCGGCACTGGGATTTCGCGCTGACCCCGCGCGCCAGTGCCGGCAAGCAGGGCTTCCAGATGCTGGTGTTTGCCGACAGTCAGACCGCCAGCCTGACCGACGTGGGCTATTACCAGCGCGATATCGTGGCACCGATCGTCGGCAAGACCTCGGCCAGGCTGGGCACCACGTTGGGCGATATCGTCAGCGACGATCTGAGCCTGTACCCGGCCCTGAACAAAGTCACCACCCAGCTGGGCGTGCCGTGGTTCCATGTGCCGGGCAATCACGATCTCAATCTCGACGCGGGCGACGATGCGCATTCGCTCGACAGCTGGCGTGCCGTCTACGGCCCGGACACCTATGCGGTGGAAGAGGCCAATGCCAGCTTCGTGTTCCTGGACGATGTGATCTATACGCCAGGCGGCAAACCGGCCTATGTGGGCGGCCTGCGCGAGGACCAGTTCGCGTTCCTGAAGGCCTATCTGGCGCAGCTGCCGCGCGAGCGGCTGCTGGTGCTGGGCATGCATATTCCGCTGTTCGACGCGGCGCCGGGGCAGGAGACCTTCCGGCATGCCGATCGTCGCCGCCTGTTCGCCTTGTTGAAGGATGTTCCGCATGTGCTGGTGCTCAGCGCACACAGCCATACCCAGCGACAGGTCGATCACGGCGCCGACGAAGGTTGGCAGGGCGCCCGCCCGCTGCACGAATACAACGTCGGCGCGGCCTGCGGTGCGTTCTGGTCCGGTGCCAAGGATGCCGACGGCATTCCCGACGCGACGATGAGCGACGGCACGCCCAACGGGTACGCGGTGCTGCAGGTGGCGCCCGGCGGCGACTACACGCTGGCCTATCACGTCGCACGCTCGGCCGATGACGCGCAACTGCTGCTGCATGCGCCCAAGGTGCTGCGCCAGGGCGCGTACGCGGCCTGGGGGATCTACGCCAACGTCTTCATGGGCCAGGACGACACCCTCGTCGAGATGCGCATCGACAATGGCGCATGGCAGCCGATGAAGCGGGTGGAGCGCGCCGATCCGCGCCTGCTGGCCGAGAACGTGCGCGACGATGCGGCCGAGCAATTGCGCGGCTACGACCGCTCGCCCGAGGCCACGCCGTCCACGCATCTGTGGCGTGGCGCGTTGCCGACCACGCTGGAGGTGGGCGAGCATGCGGTGGACGTGCGCGCATCGCTGCCGACCGGGCAGTACGGCGCACGCACGGTGTATCGCTTGCAGCGCGCCGATCCCTGATGGGGAGGCGTGCGTGGTGCGAGGGCTCCGGTGTGGAGTCCGTCGCGCATGCATGCGGCCCTGCGGTGTCCTGTCGATTCGTTCGCGTCATGGACCACGCTTGAACCCTATCGCCGGATACACAAACGCCTCCACAAGGGAGGCGTTTTGGGATCCGGGCTGGCAGGCGATGGCGCGCTGGCGGGGATCAATGCTGGCTGGCGTGCGCTGGCTGGCCGGGCGAGTGTAGCGAGGCTGCGCAAGCGCTGACGAAATGAGAATTAGTCTCAGCGCGTGGCGATCGTCAAGGTGTCGCTGGTGCCGGCACGGGCGACGGTTTGCGTGGGCTGGCGGCTGCGGCCGGCACCTTGGCCTTGATCGGGCTGTCCAGCGACTTCGTCTCGGAATCTGCTTCTGGATCTAGATCCTGCCCGGCGTCCGGAGCGGTTTCCAGCGGCGGATACGGGTAGGCCACGGCCGGGCCTGCATGCAGGCCTGCACGCCAGCGTGCCAGCACCGGCGCGATGCGCTTGCCGAGCGACTGCTGCGGCAACGACGGCAGTTCGCCTTCCTGCTGCTCGCGCGCAGTGATCGCTGTCCTGGCCATATCGAACGCGGCCAGCGGGTCGTCGCTGCGGTTCATCGCATCGATCAGCCAGGCCTGGCCGAAGTAGGTCGCGTTGGAGGTGTTGCCGCAGCCGAACGAGGGCCGGTCTGCACGCGCGGCGGTGAGGATCAGCGTGTCCGGCGAACGCAGCGCCGGAATGAAGCCGCCCGAGTAGCACGCCGACAGCACGATGATGCGATTGCCGATGCCGGCATCGTCCAATGCCTGGCGCAGATCCTGCGGGCTGATGAAGTCCTCCTCGTTCTGGTCCACCTGCACGTACAGCGTGTGGTCCTCTGTGCCATGGGTGGTGACGAACAGCAGCAGCGCGTCTTCCTTGCGATCCATGCGCTTGCCGATTGCGGCGAGCGTGTCGTAGAGGTTGTCGTAGGTCGCCAGCGGCGCGTACGGCTGCTCGCCCAGATTGTCCGGGTTGTTGACCAGCGTCACCACGCGGCCGCGTGCATCGAAGCGTTGTTCGAACAGCTGCCTGAGGTAGAGCGTCTCGTTGCGAAACACCTCGTCGCTGGCATCGCCGGCGAAGCCGACCACATACAGGTCGGTCACGCCGGGGCGCTGCGGCTGCAGCGCGTTCAATGCCTGCGCAAGCGCAGTCTGATCGACCGGGTCGACCTCATCCTTGCCTGCCGCCTGGTTCGGCAGTGCGGCACCGGCATCGGGATGACAGCCGGCCATCAAGGCCACGATGACGATCAACAAGGACAGGCGCCGCAGCAAGGCGTTCAGTCCGAAGGGGGAATGCAGCGACATGACAAACGCCGAGGTCTGGGAGAACGGGTGGAGCGCGCAGGCGCAGTAATCGCAACACAGGCCATGACGCTGCACAACGTCCATCGATCCGCGTCAAGCACATCTTGCAGAGCACGTGGCGTGCAGCAGGCCTTGCATGCCAGGCCGCGCCCATCCGCATCGTCGAGGCCCGCTGACCCAAGCCTGCAAGCGCCGCGCGAACATGCCGCCGGGCAGGTGCGGACGGCGTGCTTGGACCGCAACCTATCAGGAGCGCATGCAGCACCGAATAACGACTGCGCTCACCCGAGGGTGAGCGCAGTCGGTTGTCTACCGCGCTTACAGCGCCAGCTTGGTGAAACTCTCCACGCGCTGGTGACTGCCGATCTCGTCGGCCGAACGTGGGGTGGGGTAGTCCTCGAGACGGTCCAGCAACGCAGTGCGCATGCCTGCACGCTTGGCGGCGTCCAGCTCCTCGATCACGTCCGACAGGAACAGGATCTCGCCCGGCGGCACGCCGATGCGTTCGGCGATGCGGCGGTAGCTGGCGCTCTCGCGCTTGGGGCCGACCTCGGTATCGAACCAGTCGCTGACCAGCCCGCTCAGGTCGCCGGCATCGCTATGGGCAAAGAACAGCTTCTGCGCCGGCACCGAGCCGGACGAATACACGTACAGCGGGATGCCGGCCGCGTGCCAGGCCTGCAGCTGGATCGCCGCATCGGCATAGATGTGCGCAGTGAAGTCGGCGGTCCTGTAGCCGTCGCTCCAGATCATCCCCTGCAGGGCCTTGAGTGCGGTGTGCTTGCGATCCTCGTCGATCCAGGTCTGCAGGGTGCTGACCAGGACCTCGTCCGGCACGTCCTCGCCGATTTCGTCGGCCACCTGATTGAGCCAGTGCCGCACCTGCGGGTGACCGCCGTGCTCCTGCACGTAGGCCGGCATGGCGCGGCGCGCATACGGAAACAACACGTCCTTGACGAACGAGATGCTGCTGGTGGTGCCTTCGATATCGGTGAGGATCGCTTGCGGTCGTGTCATCGTCAGCTGGCCTTTGGAGGTTTCTCGGGGGCGTAGCGGGGGAATTGTTGGGCGATCTCGGTGCCGGTGAAGTGGCCGACCCAGCCATCGGGCTCGGTGAAGAAGCGGATCGCCACGAAGTGCGGCTCCGGCCCCATGTCGAACCAGTGCAGGGTGCTGTCGGGCACCGCGATCAGGTCGTCCTTCACGCATTCGATCTCGTAGACCTTGTTGTCCACGTGCAGCGTGAACTGGCCCGAGCCGGCGACGAAGAAGCGCACCTCGTCTTCCTTGTGGAAGTGCTCGTCCAGGAACTTGGCGCGCATTTCCTCGCGCTTGGGATTGTCCGGCGCGATGCTGACCACATCGACGGTCTTCAGCCCGCGCTCGGCGCTGAGTCGCTCGATATCCTCGCGGTAGGCGGCCATCACCTGCTCGGGTGATGCGCCCGGCTCGATGGGCTGATTGGCCTTCCAGCGCTCGAAGGTCACGCCGATCTTGCTCAGCTCGGCGGCAATCTGCTCGCTGTCGCGGCTATCGAGTTGTGGCAGGTTGGGATCGGAATCGTTGTAGATGCGAAGTCGGCTCATGGCGATCTGGCTCACAAGGAAAGGGGGAGGTGGCGAGGGCTCAGCGCGGGCCGCGCAGCTTCAGCAGCTCGAGTTCGCAATGCAGCAGGAATTCGAAGGCCTCCAGATGACGGCGTGCCTCGGCCATGTTGCGGCCCCAGGCATACAGTCCGTGCCCTTCGATGAGATACCCCCACAGGCTCTGTTTGTCCAGCAGGGCCTCGACCTGCGCAGCCAGCACCTGCATGTCCTGCGTGTTGGCGAACACCGGCACGTCCACTGCCGTTTCATGCGTGGTGTTGCCTTCGAAGGCTTTCAACAGCTCATAGCCTTCCAGCCGGATCACGCCGCTGCCGGCGTACAGCCGCGAGGCAACGGTCTGCACCGGCGAGTGCGTGTGCAGCACGCAGCCGATCTCCGGAAAGCGGCGATACAGCTGGGTGTGCAGCAGCGTTTCTGCGGACGGGCGCAACGGACGGCCGACCGCCAGGCCGTCGAAGTCCACCACCATGATGTCTTCTTCGACCAGGCGGCCCTTGTCGCGGCCTGACACGGTGATCGCCGCGTGCTGTTCGTCCAGGCGATGGGAGAAATTGCTGCTGGTGGCCGGCGTCCAGCCGGCCTGGGCCAGCTCGCGGATGTTGCCGATCAGCAGGTGCGCCAGCTCGTGCAGACGCGCAGCGCTGTAGGGCAGGGGGGCAGTGGTCGCATTCATGGACCTATTCTACTGCCCCGCCGGATTACGGTCAGGTGCAGCGCAGCAGGGTTTTGTTCCCGCCACGCCAGTACCCAGATCGGCCTACAAAACGTGAGGAGCGCGCGCATGGCAGTGAGCGCGGTGGTTTCGTCAGTCGTCTGTTGTTGGATGCAGTCAGAAGGCCAGGTCAAATGCCTGGTCGGTCGAGCGCGCGGTGCCCTCACCGCCTGCGGGACACGCCGCAAGTACGTCCATGTAGGCTCGGTTGCGGCATCCATGCCGCCACACGGTCCCGCAATCGGCGAGGACACCGCACCAGAGAGTGAATCGGTGGTCTTGTGAAAGCTGCTTGTTGCTCGGGTTGAATCAGGAACCGGATCGGAAGCGATGCTATCCGAGCAACACACTGCATGCTCTGCTCGCAACCCTGCGTACGACTATCTCGACAGGTCCTTGCCCGCCCACCGTCGCGGGACCTTACGCGGCATGGATGCCGCGTAAGAGCCTACATGGACGTACTTGCGGCGTGTCCTGCGATGGTGGGCGGGCAAGGGCCCTGCAGCCAAGCCTCAGACCAGCACCCACCAACCAAGCTACAGATCAGCCCGCCCAGATCAGCCGCTCTGCGATAGACCAACGCGCAGGCGTTCTACCATCCGCTCAAACCACGGATATGCTCAGCGACCCTCGCGCAGACGGCTGTGGCGGTAACCGTAGCCGAAATAAACCACCAGCCCGACCAGCGTCCATCCCCCCATCAACATCCAGTTATGCAGGGTCATGGCCGACAGCAGGGCCAGGCAGCTCAACACGCCGGCGCTGCAGATCAGCCAGGCCACCGGCATGCGGAACGGACGCGGCAGTTCCGGGTGGGTACGACGCAGGATCAGCACGCCGGCGCACACCGCGGCGAAGGCGATCAGCGTCCCCATCGAGGTCAACTCGCCCAGCACATCCAGCGGGAACACCGCTGCCAGCAGGGCGATGCCCACGCCGGTAATCACCGTATTGACGTGCGGGGTGCGGTACTTCGGATGGATACGGGTGAAGATCGACGGCAGCAGCCCGTCGCGCGCGATGATCATGAAGATGCGCGGCTGGCCGATGATCATCACCAGCACTACCGACGACAGCCCGATCAGCGCGCCGACTTCCACCACCACGCGCAACCAGGCCAGCTGCGGATGCGCCGCCACCGCGGTCACCACCGGCTCGTCGGTGCCGAGCAGGGTGTAGGGCACCAGCCCGGTCATCACCGCCGCCATGGCGATGTAGAGCACGGTGCAGATGACCAGCGACAGGATCATGCCGATCGGCAGGTCGCGTTGCGGGCGGTGCGACTCCTGCGCCGCCACCGACACCGCCTCGAAGCCGATATAGGCGAAGAACACCATCGCCGCGCCGCGCAGCACGCCTTCCATGCCGTACTTGCCCGGGCCTTCGTTGGCCGGAATGAACGGGTGCCAGTTGGCGGTATCCACATACTTCCAGCCCACCGCGATCACCAGCAGGATCAGCCCGGTCTTCAGGATCACCATCGCCATGTTCATCGCCGACGACTTGCGGATGCCCACGTAGCACAACCAGGTCAGCAACAGCACGATACCGGCGGCGGGCAGGTTGGCGATCGCGCCGGTGCGCTGCAGCTTGCCGTCCAGTGGCGCGCTGACCAGGGCGGCCGGCAGGTGGATGCCGAAATGCTCCAGCAGACTGAGGAAATAGCCGGTCCAGCTGACCGCCACCGCCGAGGCGGAGACGCCATACTCCAGCACCAGCATCCAGCCGATGAACCAGGCTGCCAGTTCGCCGAAGGTGGCATAGGTATAGGTGTAGGCGCTGCCGGACACCGGCACCATCGCGGCGAATTCGGCATAGGCCATCGCGCAGAACGCGCAGCACACCGCGGCCAGCACGAACGACAGCATGATCGCCGGCCCGGCGTGGTCGGCCGCGGCCTGGCCGGTGATGACGAAGATGCCGCCGCCGATCACCGCCCCAATGCCCAGGGCGGTCAGCCCCCAGGGCCCGAGTGCGCGTTGCAGGCCCAGCCCGTCGGCCGCCTCATGGCTGGCGTTCGGGTGTTTGGTGGCCCAGAGTTGCTTGAACATGCAGCGGTTCCTGTTGAATCCCTGCACGTGGCGGTGCGGGCGTGTGCGGGATGTGCGGGCTGTTGCGAGGGACTCGCAATCAAGCCTTGCGGGCCAGCCGGCTATGGCGAATGCCATAACCGAAATAGATGACCAGGCCGATCATGGTCCAGCCCACAAACACCTTCCAGTGTTCCTGAAACGCCTGGAAGAACAGGAACAGGCAGGCCAGCGCACCCAGCGGGCAGATCAGCATCGCCAGCGGCACCCGGAACGGCCGCGGCAGATCCGGCTTGGTGAAACGCAGCACCATGACCCCGGCGCACACGGTGGCGAAGGCGAGCAGGGTGCCCATCGACACCAGCTCGCCCAGCACGCTGAGCGGGATCAACCCGGCCAGCAGCGCCGCGACCACGCCGACGAAGATCGTCCCGACATAGGGGGTATGGAACTTCGGATGCACCTTGCCAAACAGTCTGGGCATCAACCCATCCTTGGCCATGGTGTAGAAGATGCGCGGCTGCGCCATCAGCATCACCAGCACCACCGAGGACAGGCCAGCGATCGCGCCGATCTCCACGGCGGTCTTGAGCCAGGTCAGCTGCGGGTGCGCTTCCAGTGCGGTGGCCACCGGCTTGGCGGTGCCGAGCTGGGTGTAGGGCAGCAGGCCGGTCAGCACCGCGCAGACGATGATGTAGATGACGGTGCACACCGCCAGCGACACCAGGATGCCGATCGGCATGTTCTTCTGCGGATCCTTGGTCTCGCCGGCGGAGGTGGAGACCGCATCGAAGCCGATATAGGAAAAGAACACGATGGATGCCGCGCGGAACACCCCGTCCCAGCCGAACTGGCCCGGCCCGGTGTTTTCCGGAATGAAGGGATGCCAGTTGGCCGGGTCGATATAGGCGATGCCGAAGCCGACGAACAGGCAGATCACCACGACCTTGATCGCCACCACGATGGCATTGGCGAATGCCGACTGGGTGACGCCGACGTAGCACAGCATGCTCACCGCCGCCACGATCAGCACGGCCGGCAGGTTGATGAGGTTGCCGGAGCTGACAAAGTTGTGGCCGTCCCAGGCCAGTGGCGCGCCGGCCAGCTCCGCCGGGAACGGCAAGCCGAGCGTGCCGGTCAGGAAACTAATCAGGTAGGCGGACCAGCCGACCGCAACGCTGGAGCCGGCGAACAGGTATTCCAGCACCAGGCACCAGCCGATGAACCAGGCAATGCCCTCGCCGAGGGTGGCATATGAATACGAATAGGCGCTGCCGGACACCGGCATCATCGCCGCGAACTCTGCGTAGCACAGGCCGGCGAATGCACAGGCGATGCCGGCGAACACGAAGGACAGCATCACCGCCGGGCCGGCGTGGTTGGCCGCAGCCTGGCCGGTCAACACGAAGATGCCGGCGCCGATCACCGCGCCGATGCCGAGCATGATCAGGTGCTTGGCGGTGAGGGTGCGTTGCAGGGTGGCTTCGCCCTGCAGGCTGCCTTCGACCGGTTCGCCCCCGTCGACATGTCCAGCGGGCTCGATCGGTTTGACCCTCAACAGAGACTTCAGCATTCGGTACATCCCTAAGTGGCAAAGCTAAGGCGCGCGCGCCTGGGCGAAGGTGGTGCGCCGCGTCCCGGTGGGACAGGCAAGCGGCCTACCTTGCCAAAGCTACACGCTCACGACAAGCACGTACGCAGCATGAATGGCGATAATGGCCGCCTGGCCCGCGACGGGCGACCGGGAACGACAGATGGTGGATGCAACCCTGCAACAGCGATTGGCCGACTACCGCGCGCGCTGGCCGGACGAAGCCGGGCTGGCCGAGCAGTTCGCTCAACTGCTGGACGATGCCACCAACCCGTTCCTGCGCGAGCGTGTCGAAGGTCATTTTACCGGCTCGGCGTGGGTGGTCAGCGCCGATGGCACGCGCACGCTGCTGACCCATCACCGCAAGCTGCAACGCTGGCTGCAGCTGGGCGGGCACGCCGACGGCGACCGCGACCTGGCGCAGGTGGCCTTGCGCGAGGCGCAGGAGGAATCCGGATTGACCGGTTTGCGCCTGGCTGACGCGGCCATCTTCGACCTGGACCGGCACTGGATCCCCGCGCGCGGCGAGGTGGCCGGGCATTGGCATTACGACGCGCGCTATGTGGTGGTGGCTGGGGCGGACGAGGCATTCGAGGTCAGCGAGGAATCGCTGGCTCTGGCGTGGCGCCCGGTCGCCGAGCTGCTTGCCGATCCGCAGCTGGATCCGTCGATGCGTCGCATGGCCGAGAAGTGGGTGGCGCGCGCGCGTTGAGCAGCTTGTTAGAGCCCCTTTCGTCGGGGTAATCAGGCGCTGCTTGCGCACCGCTGGCGCGTGCGCCGCAAGTGCTGGTGCTGCCTGTCACTTACTGGCTTCGGTGGGCGGCAGCAGCGCGGCCGGCGATCGGCTGCTCGGCTCGGTCAGACATCCTGTCTGACTCGCCGCCGCGGCACATCCCTGTGTGCCGCTCTCCGCCAATCCCCGCACACGCTGCTGCCTCGGCCATTCGCTGTCATGGCCTTGGAAGTCCTGAGTAGTGATGAGACGTTGTTTCATGCTCAGGTCTGCGAAAGCCCCTCTCCTGTCGGGAGAGGGGTGGGTACGGCTGACTAGAGTTCTAAAGCACTGCCTGCGCGCCATGGGCGCGCGTGCCTGGGAGCGCCCGCGCCGCAAGCGCGGGCCGGGGCGCGGAGCGGGGGTTGGGGGAGAGTGCGGCCAGGCATCGGCTGCCAGTTTACGAGTCACCCTTACTGGCGCGTGGCGACGCGTTTGCCATGGCAGACGCGCCGAAGTTGGCCGCAGCGCCCCTCATCCGGCCCTTCGGGCCACCTTCTCCCCTTGGGAGAAGGGATCACCTCAGTACAAAGTCCGCTCAGTACAGAATGCGCGTCCGCAAGGTCCCTTCGATCAAGGCCAGGCCTTCCTTCAACGCGGTGGCCTGCGCCTCGCTGGCGCTGACGTCGATCACCACGTATCCCACCTTGGGGTCGGTGCGCAGGAACTGGCCGTCGATGTTGACGTTGTGGCGCGAGAACAGTTCGTTGATCTTGGACAGCACGCCCGGCACGTTGCGGTGGATATGCAGCAGACGCAGGCTGTCGGGGTGCTCGGGCAGGGTGACCTCGGGGAAGTTCACCGCCGACAGGGTGCTGCCGTTGTCGCTGTAGCGCACCAGCTTGGCGGCCACTTCGATGCCGATATTGTCCTGCGCTTCCAGCGTGCTGCCGCCGACGTGCGGGGTCAGGATCACGTTGTCGTGCGCGATCAACTTTGATTCGAACGCATCGCCATTGCCCTTGGGCTCGATCGGGAACACGTCCACCGCCGCGCCGCCGATCTGGCCCGAGCTCAGCGCCGCGTCCAGTGCGTCGATGTCGATCACTGTGCCGCGCGAGGCGTTGATCAGGTGCGCGCCGTGCTTCATGCGCGCGATTTCCGCCGCGCCGATCATGTCCTTGGTCGACGGCGTCTCCGGCACATGCAGGGTCACCACGTCCGCGCGTGCCAGCAGGTCGTCCAGATCGATCGCCGCGCGCGCGTTGCCCAGCGACAGCTTGGTTTCGATGTCGTGGAAGATCACCTGCATGCCCAGGGACTCGGCCAGCACGCCGACCTGGGTGCCGATATGCCCGTAACCGACGATGCCAAGCACCTTGCCGCGCGTTTCGTGGCTGCCGGCGGCCGACTTGGACCACCCGCCGCGATGGCATTCGGCGTTCTTCTGCGGGATGCCGCGCAACAGCAGGATCGCCTCGGCGATGACCAGCTCGGCCACGCTGCGGGTATTGGAGTAGGGCGCGTTGAACACCGGGATGCCGGCCAGCTCGGCCGCGTCCAGATCGACCTGATTGGTGCCGATGCAGAAGCAGCCCACTGCGATCAGCCGCTTGGCATGCGCCAGCACCTCCGCGCTCAACTGCGTGCGCGAGCGGATGCCGACGATATGCGCCTCGGCGATGCGCGCGATGAGCTCGTCTTCCGGCAACGACTTGGCGTGCAGTTCGATCTGCGAATAACCGGCGGCGCGGAACACATCCACGGCCGTCTGGCTGATGCCTTCCAGCAAAAGGACGCGGATGTCCTGCTTGGGAAACGAGGTTCTCTTCGGCGACATGGGGGAGCGCATTGCAGCAATCGGGTCGGCAACTATGCCAGATGGGGCGCGCGATGGGGCACCCGCAACGCAGTGTCTGCGCAGGCAAAGTCCTTGCGGTGCAACGGTTTCAGCTGAATCCAACGCCGCGGCGGTGCCACGCCGTGCAACTGGACGAGGCTGGCGCGCACTGGCACGCTGTGCGGTTCCTACCGCAGCGCCGTGTGCCATGACCGATCCCCGCATCCTTTCGTTGCAACAGGCCGTGCCCGCGTTGCGTTTGAAGACCGAGCCGGCCGACCTGGAACACTACGGCCGCGACTGGACGCGGCGCTGGACGCCCAACCCGCTGGCGATCGCCTTGCCTGGTGCGGTGGACGAGGTGCAATCTGTGCTGCGCTGGGCCAATGCGAACGCGGTTGCGGTGGTGCCTTCGGGCGGGCGCACCGGTCTGTCCGGCGGTGCAGTGGCTGCCAACGGCGAGCTGGTGCTGAGCCTGGAGCGCCTGAACAAGCCGCTGGAGTTCAATGCGGTAGATCGCACGCTCACCGTCCAGGCCGGCATGCCGCTGGAAGCGGTGCACAACGCCGCGCGCGAGCATGGGCTGGTGTATCCGGTGGATTTCGCCGCGCGCGGTTCGTGTTCGATCGGCGGCAACATCGCCACCAATGCCGGCGGCATCCGCGTGATCCGCTACGGCAATACCCGCGACTGGGTGGCCGGCCTGAAGGTGGTCACCGGTGCCGGCGAACTGCTGGAACTCAACAACGCGCTGGTGAAAAATTCCAGCGGCTACGATTTCCGCCATTTGATGATCGGCTCCGAGGGCACGCTCGGCGTGGTGGTCGAAGCGACGCTACGACTGACCGATCCGCCGCCGCCCAGCAACGTGATGCTGCTGGCGCTGCCCTCGTTCGAGGTGCTGATGCAGGTGTTTGCCGCGTTCCGCGCGCAGCTGCGGCTGGAGGCGTTCGAATTCTTCACCGACCGCGCGCTCGAACACGTGCTGGCGCACGGCGCGCAGGCACCGTTTGCGCAGGTGCATCCGTATTACGTGGTCACCGAATTCGCTGCCGGCGACGAGGCGCAGGAAGCCGCAGCGATGGCGGCATTCGAAACCTGCATGGAGCAGGGCTGGGTCAGCGATGGGGTGATCAGCCAGAGCGATGCGCAGGCCGCGCAACTGTGGCGGCTGCGCGAAGGCATCACCGAAGCGCTGGCGCGCTACACGCCGTACAAGAATGACGTGTCGGTGCGCATCTCGGCGATGCCGGCGTTCCTGGCCGAAACCCAGGCGTTGCTGCACGATGCGTATCCGCATTTCGATGTGGTGTGGTTCGGCCATATCGGCGACGGCAACCTGCATATCAACGTGCTCAAGCCCGACGACACCAGCCAGGCCGATTTCGTGGCGGCCTGCGATCAGGTGACCAAGTTGCTGGCGCAGGCCTTACAGCGTTTTGGTGGCAGCATCTCTGCCGAACACGGCATCGGCCTGGTCAAGAAAGCCTACCTGTGGAGTACCCGCTCGGCCGAGGAGATCGCCTTGATGCGCGGGATCAAACATGTGCTCGATCCTCATCTTTTGCTGAATCCCGGCAAGCTGTTCGAGATGGACGACGCGCCTGCCGCCACGCGTGCCGGTTAGTCTTTCACCACCTTCACATGGAATCGATACGCCAATGATGCGCTCCCTCGTGTTTTGCGCTTTGACGCTGCTGCCGCTGGCGGCCTTCGCATCCAGCCTGGCCGGAACCTCGGCGGGTGCATCGTCGGCCGGTTCGTCCAATTCCTCCGGCAGCAGTTCCGGCGACGACAAGGTGGTGGCCGACGCACGCGAAGATGCCGCCGGCTTCGTCGCCAGCGATGGCGCGATCCGCGGCGCGCGGCTGGAAGCGGCGCTGCTGCAGTTGCGCAGCCGTAGCGATGCGGCGCGGCTGTCCAGCGACCTAGAACTGGCGCAGTCCATCCTGGCCCAGTGAGTTCTCCTCGCCGGTGCTGGTGGCTGTGGCTGGCCGCAGCGATCGCACCGGCGGCGCAGGCCGAATTACGCATTTATGTCGATCCGCAGGGCCTGTCTGCGGCGCAGATCGACGCCACGCACGCATTGATGGAACAGGTGGCGCAGCGTCTGCCGCCGGCTTGGATGCAGCGCATCGACGCACCGATCCAGCTGCAGTGGCGCACGGATTTGCCGGCACACGTGCATGGCCGCGCGATCGGCCGGCGCATCCTGCTCGATCGTGCGCTGCTGGATGCCTGGAGCGTGCAGGCGACAGCTGCGCAGACCGACCCC
Source organism: Xanthomonas arboricola (assembly GCF_002940665.1). Lineage (GTDB taxonomy): Bacteria > Pseudomonadota > Gammaproteobacteria > Xanthomonadales > Xanthomonadaceae > Xanthomonas > Xanthomonas arboricola_B. Next base: position 908,520 of record NZ_MIGY01000002.1, on the reverse strand, counting down.
GGCGCACCGGCCACGCGCGCGGCAATGGCCGCCGTGGTGCATGAACTGGCGCATGTGCTGGACCGCGGTGCGCACGGCGGCCTGTCGCGCGACCCGCGGCTGCGCGATCTGGCCGGCTGGCAGGTGCGTCCCTGGCGGATCGGGCGCGGCGCAAACCGGTTCAGCGATCGCAGCCCCGACGATTACGAGCGGCGCAGCCCAGCCGAATTCGTCGCGGTGAATCTCGAACACTACGTGCTCGATGCCGACTATCACTGCCGGCGTCCGGCGCTGGCCGCCTGGTTCGCCGAGCAGGTCGGTGGCATGCCGAATGCAACCCATTGCGAGACGACGTTGCCGTACCTGCAGGCTGATAACGATGCCGGCGCGATGTCGCTGCTGGCACTGGATCCAGCGCGTGTGTACGCGGTGGACTACCTGCTGGCCGAGGGCAATGCGCAGCCGATGAGCCGCTGGGGCCACAGCATGCTGCGTCTGGTGATCTGTGCCCCTGGCCGCACGCCCGGTCCCGATTGCCGTCTGGATCTGCAGTATCACCGCGTGCTGTCGTTCCGCGCCTTCGTCGGCGATGTGCAGATTTCCAGCTGGCGCGGGCTGACCGGCTCGTATCCCTCGCGGCTGTTCGTATTGCCGTTGAATCAGGTCGTGGACGAATACACCAAGGTCGAGCTGCGCGCGCTGTCGTCGGTGCCGCTGACACTGACGCGCGGGGAGATCGCCGCGCTGCTCGCACGTGCCGCGCAGGTGCATTGGAGTTACGACGGGCGCTACTACTTCATCGGCAACAACTGCGCGGTGGAGACCTTCAAGCTTCTGCACGACGGCGTGCCGCGGCTGGCCGCGGCACGGCTGTCGTCGATCACCCCGCGCGGCGTGAGGCAGCGCTTGCAGCGCGCCGGCATCGCCGACATGCAGGTGCTGGACGACCCTGCGCAGGCGATTCGGCAGGGCTATTACTTTGAGTCGGCGGCGGCGCATTACCAGACCATGTTCGAGGTGATCCGCCGCGGCCTGCCGGTGCCGCAGACCAGCGTGGAGCAATGGCTGGACGCGCGCGCGGACGCGCGTGCGCAGTGGTTCGACCGCGGCGGTCTACGCGAGACGGCTGCGGCGTTGTTGCTCGAACAGGCCGCACTGCGGCGCCAGGAATTGCGGGCGCGCGATGCGCTCAAGCGCCTGCTGACGCCCGGCGCGGCCGGGCGTGACTCGGTGCAGGGTCAGCTGCAGTCGCTGTTCGCGCGGCAGGCCCAGCTCAGTCACCCGGCCACGCTGTTGGGCAGCGCCAGTTACGGGCTGCCGCAAGCGGAAGAGCAGCAAGACCTGAGCGTGCGCGTGGCGCAGGAAACCGGCGTACTGGTCGACGGCTGGAAACAGCTGCAGGCGCTGGGGCGGCAGCAACTGCCGGCCGACGTCCGCGCCGGACTAGAGCAGGGCGAGGCGAATGTGCAGCGCCTGCGCGCACGCCTGCGCGAGCTAGCGCGCGGTGATGCGGCTGCCGACAAAATGCGGTCGGAGATGGGTCTACCTCTGCAGGCGCAATAGCGATTCGGACCACGCCGGGGGGCGGTACCAGCCCTCTCCCTGCGGGTCGAGAAGGCACGGCTTGCGCGCCATTGGCGCGTGTGGCTTGGAGCGCCCGCGCTGCTAGCGCGGGCCGGGGCGCGGAGCGGGGGGTGAGGGTACGGGCCGAAGCTCTCGTATAGGTCCAACTGCACGAGGCTTCGCCCGTACCCGTATCCGGCGCTTTGCGCCACCTTTTCCCGATGGGAGAAGGTAGGCGCTGTGGCCTGCAGCGGTAAGTCCCGGTTCCCAGTGCTCCTGCCAGGGACGACGCATTGCACAGCTGGCACCTGTCACACCAGCCGACGCACCTCAGCCGGCCGGTTGCAGATCCGCCTGCACCGAATACTTGCGCAGCCACTCGCTGACCCGCGCGTTGTTGCGGTATTGCTTCAGTAGCTTTGCAAGCCGTGCCGGTGCCGGCGTGCAGAATTGCGCGATCGCCACCTCGATCTCGTGGCGACGATCGGCGTCGTACGGGTCCTCGCCCGCGAAGTGCTCGCATGTGTCGTAGTCCTCCACCAGCGTGCGCACATCCTCCGGCATGCCGCACAGGCCGGGCGGATGTTGCAGCCACTCCTCGTCCACCTTGGCATCGGTGCAGGCCACCGGCGCAGGTGCGGGCGTGGCTGTCGGCGCCGGGGCCGGTTGCGCCGTGCAGGCAGCCAGCAGCCCCAGCGTCACCACAGCGACCAGCTTGCGCATCAGTCGGCGCGGCCTGCGAATTCGCCGGTGGTGGTGTTGACCAGCACGCGCTCACCGTTGGTGATGTACTCGGGCACCATGATTTCCAGGCCGGTATTGAGCTTGGCCGGCTTGGGCCGCTTGGTGGCGGTGCCGCCCTTGAGTTCGGGCGGGGTTTCGACCACTTCCAGCGTCACCGTCTGCGGCAGTTGCACGGCCACCGGCTGGTCGTCGATCACCTGCACGTAGATGCCGGTCAGTCCGTCGATGATGTAGCCGGCATCGGTGCCGATCACGTCAGCATCCAGCGTATAGGGAGTGAAATCCTCGTCGTCCATGAACACGAACGCCTCGCCATCCTTGTACGAAAATGTCGACAGGCGACGCAGCAACTCCACTTCCGGCAGGTTGTCGTCGGCGTCGAAGCTGGCGTCCAGCTTGGCGCCACCGGGCACGCTGTACATGATGAAGCGGAAGCGCACGTTGCCACCGCGGCCCTGCGGCGAGCTGCGCTCGATGTCGCGGATCTGGTAAATGCCGCCGTTGTATTCGACGACGTTGCCTTTCTTGATGTCGTTAGCTTTCATGGAGAGTCAGGGATTGGTGATTTGGGATTAGGGATTAGCAAAGCAGGACTGGAGCGGGCGGGGAGGGCAGCAGTGCTGTTGCGAATCCCTAATCCCGACGCACCAATCCCCGCTACTTGGGCGCCAACCGCACGCCGCCGTCCAGGCGAATCACGTCGCCATTGAGGTAGCGATTGCGCAGGATGAAGGCGACGGTGTCGGCGTACTCGTCGGGTTGGCCCAGGCGCGAGGGGAACGGGATCGCCGCGGCCAGCGATTGCTGCACCGCCTCGGGCATGCCGTCCACCATCGGGGTCCAGAACACGCCCGGTGCGATCGTCATCACGCGGATGCCGAAGCGGGCCAGCTCGCGTGCCATCGGCAAGGTCATGCCGACCACGCCACCCTTGCTGGCGGCATAGGCGGCCTGGCCGATCTGGCCTTCGTAGGCGGCCACCGACGCGGTGTTGATGATCACGCCGCGCTCGCCGTCGTCGCCGGCACTGTTGTGCTGCATCACGTCGGCCGCGGCCTTGGCGACATTGAAGCTGCCAACCAGGTTGACCAGCACGGTGGTGCGGAAGGTTGCCAGTGGCATCGGCGCTTCCTTGCCGAGCACGCGGCCCGAGCCCAGGATGCCGGCGCAGTTCACCGCCAGGTTGAGCCCGCCCAGTGCCTGCGCGGCCTGCGCCACGTTGGCGCCGACCTGCGCCTCGTCGGTGACGTCGGTGGCGAAATACTGCGCGTTGCCGTCACCGAGCAGCGCCAGCGCCGCCTCAGCCTTGTCGGCGTTGACGTCGAACAGGGCGACCTTGCCGCCGTCGGCCACGATGCGCTGCGCCACGGCCAGGCCCAGGCCGGAAACGCCGCCGGTGACGATGGCAAGAACAGAAGAAGGCTGCATGCGGTGGTTCCTTGGAAATCCTGGAAGCCGGTGGATGCCGGCAGGCGAACGGGTGACGACGCAGCCGGCGATTCTAGCCGAAGCGTCTGTGCGCCCGCCCTGGAAGATGCACGGGCGGTGGCGGCGGTGTGCGGGACCGAAATCTCAGCCGGCGGCCGCCAAGGCTTTGCCGACCTTGCTGCCGGTCTCGCGGCCCAGCAACTGCGCCAGCCAGCGGCCGGTGCGGGCGAGGGCAGGCAGGTCGATGCCGGTCGGCATGCCCAGCCCATGCAGCAGATACACCACATCTTCGCTGGCGACATTGCCGCTGGCGCCCTTGGCGTAGGGGCAGCCGCCGGCACCGGACACCGCCGCATCGACCACGCGCACGCCTTGCTCCAGGCAGGCGGCGATGTTGGCCAGCGCCTGGCCGTAGGTGTCGTGGAAGTGCACGGCCAATGCCGGCATCGGTACCGCCTGCGCCACCGCGGCCAGCATCTGGCGTGCCTTGGCCGGGGTGCCGACGCCGATGGTGTCGCCCAGCGAAATCTCGTAGCAGCCCAGCGCGTACAGCCGTTGCGCGACATCGACCACGTCGGCCACCGGCACCGCGCCCTGATACGGGCAGCCCAGCACGGTGGAGACGTAACCGCGCACGCGCACGCCGTCGAGCGCGGCCTGTTCCAGGATCGGCCGAAAGCGCGCGATCGATTCGTCGATGCCGGCGTTGGTATTGGTGCGATTGAAGGCCTCCGACGCCGCGGTGAACACCGCCACCTCTTGCGCACCGGCGGCGCGTGCGCGCGCATAGCCCTGCAGGTTCGGCACCAGCACCGGATAGGCGATGCCCGACGCCTGGGTGATGCCGGCGAACACCTCGGCCGCATCGGCCAGCTGCGGCACCCAGCGCGGGCTGACGAAGCTGGTCGCCTCGATGCTGCGCAGCCCGGTCGCGGAGAGTTGATCGATCAAGGCGATCTTGTCGGCGGTGGCGATCGGTGTCGTTTCATTCTGCAGGCCATCGCGCGGGCCGACCTCGACAATGCGGACAAAGTCGCTCACGCCGCGCCCTCCGGCACCCAGGCCGGGCTGCGCTTGTCGAGGAAGGCGCCCAGGCCTTCCTGGCCTTCCGGGGAAACGCGCAGGCGCGCGATCCACGCGGCATTGGCAGCGTCGATGGCGTCGCGGTCGATCGGTGGCAGCACCGCGCGCACCAGCGCCTTGGCGCTGGCCGCGGCCAATGGGGCGGCCGCCAGCAACAGGCGGACCTGGCGCTCCACCGCGATATCCAGCTGGTCGGCGGTCACCAGTTGATGCAACAGGCCCAGCAGCTGCGCGGTGGCCGCGTCGAAGATCTCGGCAGTGGCGAACCAGCGCCGTGCCTGGCGCGCGCCGATCGCTGCGATCACATACGGCGAAATCACCGCCGGCAGCAGGCCGAGCTTGCTCTCGGTCAGCCCGAAGCGTGCCTCGGTACAGCCGATGGCGATATCGCAGCACGCCACCAGGCCCACGCCGCCGCCGAACGCCGCGCCGTTGACGCGTGCGATGGTCGGCTTGGGCAGTTCGTCCAGCGTGCGCATCAAACGCGCGAGGGCGAGCGCATCGGCTGCATTGTCGGCCTCGCTGGCGCCGGCCATGCCGCGCATCCAGTTCGGGTCGGCGCCCGCAGAGAACGCAACGCCGGCACCGGTGATCACGACGACGCGGATCTGCGCTGCCCGGCCGGCCTGCTGCAAGGCTTCGGTGAGCGCGCCGATCAAGGTCGCATCGAAGGCGTTATGCACCGCCGGGCGGTGCAGTCGCAACGTGCGGACCGCTCCCTGGTCTTCCACGATCAAGCCGGTGTCCTGCATTGCGTCAACGTCCATGAATGGGATGCGAACCATGATAGCGGCACGGGTCGGCCGAGCCATGACGCGGTGCGTCGATGCTAGAATTGAGAACCATTCCTAACAATCAGGCCGTCTTTGTGACGCTGTCCGACATGCCCTTGCATCGCGCCGCCATCGTGGATTCCGTGGAGGATCGCCTCCCCAACGACACGATCGCCCGGCGCCTGCGCGAACTGGGCTTTGTCGCTGGCGAAGAAGTCACGGTGCTGGCGACCGGTCCGGTCGGGCGCGAACCACTGCTGGTACAGGTCGGTTACACGCGGTTCGCCCTGCGCCGCAGCGAGGCGGCACGCGTGCAGGTACGCGTCGATGGAGCACAGGCATGAGCGCGGCGAGCGTTCCGTTGCGGCTGGCGTTGGTGGGCAATCCCAACAGCGGCAAGACCGCGCTGTTCAATCAGCTGACCGGCAGCCGGCAGAAGGTCGCCAACTACACCGGCGTCACCGTCGAACGCAAGGAGGGACACTTCCGCGCGCCGTCCGGGCGCGACTTCGCGGTGCTGGATCTGCCCGGCGCCTACAGCCTGCAGCCGGCCAGTCTGGACGAGGCGATCACCCGCGACCTGTGCCGGGGCTTCTACCCCGGCGAACCGGCGCCGGACGTGCTGGTCTGCGTGATGGATGCGACCAACCTGCGCCTGCATCTGCGTTTTGCGCTGGAGCTGCGCGAGCTGGGCCGGCCGATGATCGTGGCCTTGAACATGGTCGACGCCGCGCAGCGGCGCGGCATCGTCATCAACCTGCCGGCGCTGGAACAGGCGCTCGGGGTGCCGGTGGTGGAAACCGTGGCGGTGCGCCGCGGCGGCGCCAAGGCGCTGGTCGAGCGCATCGACGCGCAGGCCGCGAGCCTGGCGGCACCGGGCGCCGCGCCGCCTGCAGATGGCAACTACCATGCGCAGGTGCGGCAGATCCTGAGTGCGGCTGTGACCATGCCGACGCGGACCTCGCGGGTGGACGACGCGCTGGACCGCTGGCTGCTTCACCCGCTCTGGGGCCTGGTCACGCTGGCGGTGGTGATGTTCCTGATCTTCCAGGCGGTGTATGCCTGGGCCAACCCAGTGATGGACCTGATCGATGCCGGCACCGCGATGCTGGGCGAGTGGGCGGGCACTACGCTGCCGGAGGGCCCGCTCAACAGCCTGCTCAAGGACGGCATCATCACTGGCCTGGGCGGGGTGATCAAGTTCCTGCCGCAGATCCTGATCCTGTTCGCCTTCATCCTGGCGCTGGAGGAGTCCGGCTACCTGCCGCGCGCGGCCTTCCTGCTCGACCGCATGATGTCTGCCGCCGGCTTGTCCGGGCGCTCGTTCATCCCGTTGCTGTCGAGCTTCGCCTGTGCGGTGCCCGGCATCATGTCCACCCGCAGCATCCAGGACCCGCGCGACCGGTTCGCCACCATCATGGTCGCGCCATTGATGACGTGTTCGGCGCGCCTGCCGGTGTATGCCTTGCTGATCGGCGCCTTCATCCCGCAGAAGACCGTGTGGGGCGTCTTCAACCAGCAGGGCCTGATCCTGTTCGGCTTGTATGCCGCGGCCATCGTCAGCGCGCTGCTGGTGTCGTGGACAATGAAGAAGTGGCGCCGCGACAAGAGCGAGCACCCGCTGATGCTGGAGCTGCCGTCCTATCGCCTGCCGCATCTGCCCGACCTGGCGCTGGGGCTGTGGGAGCGTGCGCTGATCTTCCTCAAGCGCGTCGGCGGCATCATTCTGGCCCTGACCATCCTGCTGTGGTTCCTGCTGTCGTTTCCGGCCGCGCCGGCCGACGCCACCTTGCCGGCGATCGATTACAGCTTCGCCGGGCGCATCGGCCATGCGATGGCGATCTTCTTCGCGCCGTTGGGCTTCAACTGGCAGATCTGCATCGCGCTGATTCCCGGCCTGGCCGCGCGCGAAGTGGCGGTGGCCTCGCTGGCGACCGTGTACGCACTGTCGGCTGCCGATGACGATGCCGCGGCGCAGGCCTTGTCGCCGCTGATCAGCGATGGCTGGTCGCTGGCCACCGCGCTGTCGCTGCTGGTCTGGTACATCTACGCGCCGATGTGCATCTCCACGCTGGCCACGATCAAGCGCGAAACCAACTCGTGGAAGCAGATGACGGTCAGCGCGGTGTACCTGTTCGCGCTGGCCTACCTGGCCTCGCTGGTGACCTACCAGCTGGCCGTGCTGCTGGGAGCCGGCTGAGGTGGATCTGTCGCTCACGCTGCAATACCTGGTCATCGCCCTGGCGGTGTTGCTCAGTCTGTGGGTGGTGATGAAGAAACAATTCCCCGGCACGCTGCGGCGTCTGCGCGGCATGCTGGCACTGGGTCTGCTGCGCGACGGGCGACCTGCGTGGATGCGGGCGCTGGGTCGCCGCGTGGCCCCGCCGGCCGCCCAGGACGCCGCGGCCTGCGGTGGCTGCGACAGCTGCGGGCCGGCGCCGCCACGTCGTCACTGACGCGCGGAAGCGCTGCCTGTCATCGGCACTGGCCGATCTGGCCCGCCGGCCGGCCGACCTGTGCACGCAGCGCGTTGGCAAAAGCAGGCGACATCCTGCGCGGCGCGATGCGCGTACTGCGGTTGCCTTGCCGGCTGGCGCCGACGCGCGTGCATGGCATCACTGCATCGCGTGTTCGGTCGCGCCACTGCGACCCAGGCGAGCGTCGTGACGCGTGGCAATGATCGGTGCAGCAGCAACACCGTCACTGGCCGGGTTGCGTAGCCGACGCTGCAGTGCACAGCGCGTCGGCCACGGGCCTTCGCTATGCTTGCGCGATGACGACCTCTTTCCAGATCTCCCGACGTGCGCAGGCGCTGACCAGTTCGGCGATTCGCGAAATCCTCAAGGTGACCGAGCGGCCGGAGGTCATTTCCTTCGCCGGCGGGCTGCCGTCGCCGGCCACCTTTCCGGTGGAGCGCATGCGTGCGGCCAGCGATCAGGTGCTGCGCGATGCGCCGCAGGCCGCGCTGCAATACGGCCCCACCGAAGGCTATGCGCCGCTGCGCGAATGGGTAGCGGCACGCCTGAGCCGCGACGGCGCCAGCATCCGGCCCAGCCAGGTGTTGATCACCACCGGCTCGCAGCAGGGTCTGGACCTGCTCGGCAAGGTCTTCATCGACGAAGGCAGCAAGGTGCTGGTGGAAACGCCGAGCTACCTGGGCGCGTTGCAGGCGTTCTCGCTGTTCCAGCCGAGCTTCGTCGGCATGCCCTCGGACGAGGACGGGGTGGTGGTGGACGCGCTGGATCCTGCAGTGCTGGCCGATGCGCGCTTTCTGTATTGCCTGCCGAATTTCCAGAACCCCACCGGTCGCCGGCTGCCGCTGGTGCGCCGCCAGGCCCTGGTGGCGCGGGCGGCGGAGGCGGGTGTGCCGATCGTCGAAGACGATCCGTATGGCGAGCTTTACTACAGCGGCCAGCCATTGCCGAGCCTGTTATCGCTCAACCCGGAGGGCGTGATCTACATGGGTTCGTTCTCCAAGGTGCTCGCGCCCGGGTTGCGGCTGGGCTACGTGGTCGCGCCCGAAGCGGTGCTGGGCAAGCTGATCCAGGCCAAGCAGGCGGCCGATCTGCATACGCCCTCGTTCACCCAGCGCGTGGTCCACCAGACGTTGCAGGACGATTTCCTGGACACGCACATTCCGCAGATCCGCGCGCTGTATGCGCGTCAATGCAGCCTGATGCTGGAGGCACTGGATCGGCATTTCCCGCCCCAGGTGCAATGGAATCGCCCCGAAGGCGGCATGTTCCTGTGGGTGACCCTGCCGCCCGGGCTGGACGGCACCGCGCTGCTGGCGCGTGCGATCGCGCGCAATGTGGCGTTCGTGCCGGGCGCGCCGTTCTACGCCACCCTGCCGCAGGTCAATACCCTGCGTCTGTCGTTCGTCACCGTGCCCGGCGACAGGATCGACGCCGGCATCCAGGTCCTGGGCGAGGTGCTGCGCGAGGCGCTGGCCGAATTGCCCGGGCACGGCGCGTGAGCACGCAGGCCGCTGGCGTGCAGGCGCCTGCGCTCGTGATCACCATCGACAGCATCGCGATCGGTGTCGCACACGACTTCACCCGCCCCGGCAGCCGCAGCGCGATCGACAAGCGGACCGTGGACGGCACGCTGCGCGTCGGTCCCGACGGTCTGCAGGGCGACGAGCAGGGCGACCGGCGTGTGCATGGCGGGCCGGACAAGGCGATCCATCACTATCCGCGCGATCACTATGCCGCCTGGCAGGCCGAGCTCGGTGCGCATGCGTTGCTGGAGACGGCCGGCGCATTCGGCGAGAACCCGAGCAGCCTTGGCCTTACCGAAGCCGAGGTCTGTCTGGGCGATCGCTTTGCATTGGGCACGGCGGTGGTGGAAGTGTCGCAACTGCGTCAGCCATGCTGGAAGCTGTCCGACCGTTTCGGCCTGCGCGACATGGCGCGCCGCGTGCAGGACACCGGCCGCACCGGTTGGTATTACCGCGTGCTGCAGCCCGGCCTCGTTGCGCCCGGCAATACCCTGACACTGCAGCAGCGGCCGCATCCGCGATGGACGCTGTCGCGCCTGCAGCAGTTGTTGTATGCGCGCGATGTCGATGTCGCCGCCATCAACGAAGTGTTGCAGCTGCCGCTGGTGCCGTCGTGGCAATCACTATTCGCACGCCGCCTGCAACGCCGCGAAATAGAGAGCTGGAGCAAGCGCCTGCACGGCGCAAGCGACTGAGAGCCGCCAACACCATCGCGCGATCAAAGGCCGCAGCCGCGCCAGCTGCAGCGTGTGCCATGCGTCCTCATCAATGTCCTTACCAACGTGCAGTGGCGCAGCCCTCACCAACCCATGGCCGCTCGCTACGTTGTGTGCCGACCACCACGCGCACCCCACGGACGCCACCAAGCCAAAGCGCCATAGCACGTAAAACGCGCACACCCGCATCCGCTCTTACGATTCCCTAATCCCCCATCCCGATTCCCGGCTCCAACGATTCCCTAATCCCGATTCCCGATTCCCGATTCCCAGCTATCTTGTACAACCCACCCCGCCTAGCTAGCCTGCCGCCATGACAACGTCTCCTGTGAAAGTTCTGATCCACGGCGCCTCCGGGCGAATGGGCAAGGCATTGCTGCGCCTGGCTGCCGAAGACGAGGCGCTGCACGTCGTCGGTGCGGTGGTGGGGCGTTCGCCTTCGCAGCGCGTGGTGGACGGCGTGCCGTACTTCGCCGCCAGCGAACTCGGCGGTGCGCCGGCCTTCGATGTGGCGATCGACTTCAGCCTGCCGCAGGGTTTCGCACCGATCCTGGCCTTGTGCGCGCAGCGCGGCAAACCGCTGGTGTCCGGCACCACCGGCCTGGATGAAGCGCAGCGCGCCGCGTTGCTGGAGGCCGCGCAACAGATCCCGTTGGTGTGGGCGTCCAACTTCAGCCTGGGCGTTGCGGTGCTGACCGAACTGGTGGAGCGTGCCGCCGGCAGCCTGCCGGGCTGGGATTGCGACATCGTCGAAGCGCATCACGTGCACAAGCAGGACGCACCCTCCGGAACCGCACTGACGCTGGGGGAGGCGGCCACTGGCAGCGGCGCGCAGCCGCGCTTTGCCAGCCTGCGCGCCGGCGACATCGTCGGCGAGCACACGGTGCAGTTCACCGGGCTGGGCGAGCGGGTGGAGCTGGTGCACCGCGCCACCAACCGCGACATCTTTGCGCGCGGTGCCCTGCATGCGGCCAAGCGGCTGCTCGGCAAGCCGGCCGGCAGCTATCGCGTGCGCGATCTGGTGCTGTAACCGGGCGCGTTGCCGCATGTGAATGGCGAATGATCGCCGTGGCGCATTCATCCCGCCATCGCGATGGCGCCACGGCAACCGGTGTTCTCCAGGCTGGCATGCCGGGACACTTGCCTTTACAATTCTCGCTTGCCCGAACCAGCGTCGGACCGGTCCTCAGCACCGCGTCCGCGCTTTGCTGCAACCGGAATTTGGCCGGAAGCGCATCGGAGTCCCAGGCAGCCAGAGCGAGACCCCCACGTGACCCAACCCGCAATCCTTGTCCTCGAAGACGGCACCGTGTTCGAGGGCGAATCCGTAGGCGCCAACGGGCTTTCCGTCGGCGAAGTGGTGTTCAACACCGCCATGACCGGTTACCAGGAAGTCCTGACCGATCCCTCCTACGCCCGCCAGATGGTCACGCTGACCTATCCGCATATCGGCAACACCGGCTTTACCGATCAGGATGACGAGGCCAGCAAGATCTGGGCCGCCGGCCTGATCGTGCGCGACGTGCCGCGTCGCCCCAGCAGCTGGCGCAGCGAAGTCGCACTGCCGGAGTGGCTGCAGGCCCGCGGTGTGGTGGCCATTTCCGGCATCGACACCCGCAAGCTGACACGCCTGTTGCGGCAGAAGGGCGCCCAGAACGGCGCACTGATGGCCGGCGAGATCGATGTCGCCAAGGCGCTGGAAGCCGCGCGCAGCTTCCCCGGCCTGAAGGGCATGGACCTGGCCAAGGTGGTTTCCACCCAGACCAGCTACCGCTGGCAGGAAGGCTCGCTGGATCTGGATTCCGACACGTTCGTGCGCGCCGAGCTGAAGCACAAGGTTGTTGCTTACGATTACGGCGTCAAGCTCAACATCCTGCGCATGCTGGCCGACCGTGGGTGCGACGTCACCGTGGTGCCGGCGCGCACGCCGGTGGCCGAGGTGCTGGCGATGCAGCCCGATGGCGTGTTCCTGTCCAACGGCCCGGGCGACCCGGAGCCCTGCGACTACGCCATCAGCGCCATCCAGGAACTGATCGCCAGGCAGGTGCCCACCTTCGGTATCTGCCTGGGCCATCAGCTGCTGGCGCTGGCCGCCGGCGCGCGTACGGTCAAGATGACCACCGGCCATCACGGCGCCAACCATCCGGTGCAGGATCTGGACGGCGGGCGGGTGATGATCACCTCGCAGAACCATGGCTTTGCGGTCGACGAAAGCACGCTGCCGGCCAATGTGCGGGTGACCCATCGGTCGCTGTTCGACGGCACCAATCAGGGCATCGCGCTGACCGACGCCCCTGCGTTCTCGTTCCAGGGCCACCCGGAAGCCTCGCCGGGCCCGCGCGATGTGGGGCCGTTGTTCGATCGGTTCGTGGAGTTGATGGCCAAGGATGCCAAGCGCGCATGAGCGCTCGTTTGATGGGCGTGCTGATCGTGCTGATGGGCATCGCCCTGACGTATTGGGGCGTGTGGATGCCGCTGGAGCAGGCACGCGCCGGTGCCGAGTCGATCACGCTGCACGGCGGCATGAAGCTGGCCTTGCTGGTGCCGATGTGCTTGGTTTTCGGCGTCGGCTATGTGGCGGGAGGGGAGTCCTTTCACCATCGCATGCAGAACACCGACCCGGACAAGGTCCGTCGCTGGGGCAAGACCTCCGCGATCGGCTGGCTGCTGATCCTGGGCAGCTTTGCCGCGTCCTTCGGGCTGTATCAATGGCTTCAGCACACCCTGCGCGCCCTGGGCTATGGATCTGCCGGATGAACCCGGCGCTCGGCTCTGCCGAGTCGATGCACTATCACGCCGCGCCGCGATGCGATCGCCGCGGCCACTCTTCCGCACCTGCGGCTCGCCGCATGTTCCTAATCGAGTAAAGAAATGCCAAAGCGCACCGACCTAAAAACCATCCTGATCATCGGCGCCGGCCCGATCGTCATCGGCCAGGCCTGCGAGTTCGACTACTCCGGCGCGCAGGCGTGCAAGGCGCTGCGCGACGAGGGCTATCGTGTGGTGCTGGTCAACAGCAATCCGGCCACGATCATGACCGACCCGGATATGGCCGATGCGGTGTACATCGAGCCGATCAACTGGCAGACGGTCGAGAAGATCATCGCCAAGGAACAGCCCGACGCCCTGCTGCCGACCATGGGCGGGCAGACCGCGCTGAACTGCGCGCTGGATCTGGCCGACCACGGCGTGCTGGAGAAGTACAACGTCGAGCTGATCGGCGCCAAGCGCGAAGCCATCCGCATGGCCGAAGACCGCGAGCTGTTCCGCGTGGCGATGGGCGAGATCGGCCTGGATTGCCCCCGCGCCGAAGTGGCGCACACGCTGGAAGAGGCGCTGGATATCCAGACCCGGGTCGGCTACCCCACCATCATCCGTCCCAGCTTCACCCTGGGCGGCAGCGGCGGCGGCATCGCCTACAACCGCGAAGAGCTGATCGAGATCGTCGGCCGTGGCCTGGAACTGTCGCCGACCACCGAAGTGCTGGTGGAAGAATCGGTGCTGGGCTGGAAGGAATTCGAGATGGAGGTAGTCCGCGACACCGCGGACAACTGCATCATCGTCTGCGCGATCGAAAACCTCGACCCGATGGGCGTGCATACCGGCGACTCGATCACCGTGGCGCCGGCACAGACGCTGACCGACAAGGAATACCAGCGCCTGCGCGATGCCTCGATCGCGGTGCTGCGCAAGATCGGTGTGGACACCGGCGGCTCCAACGTGCAGTTCGGCATCAGCCCGACCACCGGCCGGGTGGTGGTGATCGAGATGAACCCGCGCGTGTCGCGCTCCTCGGCGCTGGCGTCCAAGGCCACCGGCTTCCCGATCGCCAAGGTCGCCGCCAAGCTGGCGGTGGGCTACACGCTGGACGAATTGAAGAACGAGATCACCGGTGGCCTGACCCCGGCCTCGTTCGAGCCGTCGATCGACTACGTGGTCACCAAGATTCCGCGCTTTGCGTTCGAAAAGTTCCCGCAGGCCGATGCGCGCCTGACCACCCAGATGAAGTCGGTGGGCGAGGTGATGGCGATGGGCCGCACCTTCCAGGAGTCGCTGCAGAAGGCGTTGCGTGGGCTGGAAACCGGCAAGATCGGGCTGGACCCGACCGGCCTGGATCTGAGCAGCGAAGACGACATCGCCGCGCTCAAGCGCGAGCTCAAGGCGCCGGGTCCGGAGCGTCTGTTCTATGTCGCCGACGCCTTCCGCGCCGGCATGAGCGTGGCCGATGTCTATGCGCTGTCGTTCATCGACCCGTGGTTCCTGGATCAGATCGAAGAACTGATCAGCCACGAGCAGCAACTGGCCGACGACGGCATGCCGGCACTGGATGCGGCGCGTCTGCGCACGCTCAAGCGCGCCGGTTTCTCCGATGCGCGCCTGGCCGAGCTGACCGGCACCAACGAAGAATCGGTGCGCACGCTGCGTCGCGCGTTGAAGGTGCGCCCGGTCTACAAGCGCGTGGATTCCTGCGCCGCCGAGTTCGCCACCAGCACCGCGTATCTGTATTCGACCTACGAGGACGAGTGCGAGGCGCTGCCGACCGACCGCGACAAGATCATGATCCTGGGCGGTGGCCCCAACCGCATCGGCCAGGGCATCGAGTTCGACTACTGCTGCGTGCATGCGGCGCTGGCGCTGCGCGACGACGGCTACGAGACCATCATGGTCAACTGCAACCCGGAGACCGTGTCCACCGATTACGACACCTCCGACCGCCTGTACTTCGAGCCGCTGACGCTGGAAGACGTGCTGGAAATCGTCGAGCTGGAAAAACCCAAGGGCGTGATCGTGCAGTACGGCGGCCAGACCCCGCTGAAGCTGGCGCGCGCGCTGGAAGCCAATGGCGTGCCGGTGATCGGCACCTCGCCCGATTCGATCGATCTGGCCGAAGACCGCGAGCGCTTCCAGCAACTGGTCGACACGCTGGGCCTGAAGCAGCCGCCGAACCGCATTGCCCGCAATGCCGAGGAAGCCCTGGTGCTGGCGCGCGAAGTCGGCTACCCACTGGTGGTGCGCCCGAGCTACGTGCTCGGCGGCCGCGCGATGGAGATCGTCTACGGCGAATCCGATCTGGCGCGCTATGTGCGCGATGCGGTCAAGGTGTCCAACGATTCGCCGGTGCTGCTGGACCGCTTCCTCGACAATGCGGTGGAAGTGGACGTGGACATCATTGCCGACAAGGACGGCAACGTGCTGATCGGCGGGTTGATGGAACACATCGAAGAGGCCGGCGTGCATTCGGGCGATTCGTCCTGCTCGTTGCCGCCATATTCGCTCTCGCCCAAGACCCAGGCCGAGTTGCGCCGTCAGGTGGTGATGCTGGCCGAAGGCCTGAACGTGGTCGGCCTGATGAATACCCAGTTTGCGGTGCAGGTGAACGAGGCCGGCGACGATGTGGTGTTCCTGCTGGAAGTGAACCCGCGTGCCTCGCGCACCGTGCCGTTCGTGTCCAAGGCGATCGGCATGCCGCTGGCCAAGATCGCCGCACGCTGCATGGCCGGCAAGACGCTGGCCGAGCAGGGCGCCACCAAGGAGATCGTGCCGGGCTATTACTCGGTGAAGGAGGCAATCTTCCCGTTCGCCAAGTTCCAGGGCGTGGATCCGATCCTAGGGCCGGAGATGCGCTCCACCGGTGAGGTGATGGGTGTGGGCCGCAGCTTCAGCGCCGCGTTTGCGCGCGCGCAGGAGGCCGGCGGCATCAAGGCGCCGCCGGTGGGCAAGGCGTTCGTATCGGTGCGCGATCCGGACAAGCAGCGCGTGTTGCCGGTGGCGCAGGCGCTGGTGGAGCGTGGCTATACGCTGGTCGCCACGCGCGGCACCGGTGCCTGGCTGCAGCAGAACGGGCTGAGCTGCGAGATCGTCAACAAGGTCGCCGAAGGGCGCCCGCATATCGTCGATTCGATCAAGAACGGCGAGATCGTGTATATCGTCAACACCACCGAAGGTCGCGCCGCCATCTCCGACTCGTTCTCGATCCGGCGTGAAGCGTTGCAGCATCGCGTGACCTATTCGACCACTGTTGCCGGCGCCAAGGCGCTGGTGCATTCGCTGGAATTCCGCGGCACCGGCCCTGTCTGGTCGCTGCAGGAACTGCACAAGGAGTTGGAAGCATGAGAGCACCCATGACGGCAAAGGGCGCGCAGCGCCTGCGCGAAGAGCTGGACCAGCTGAAGTCGGTCAAGCGTCCGGCGGTGATCAACGCGATCGCCGAAGCGCGCGCGCACGGCGATCTGAAGGAAAATGCCGAGTACCACGCCGCGCGCGAGCAGCAAAGCTTCATCGAAGGCCGCATCAAGCAGCTGGAAGGCGAGCTCTCGCATGCCGAGATCATCGACATCACCAAGCTGTCGGCCGGCAACAAGATCGTGTTCGGCGCCACGGTGACCCTGGCCGACACCGAAACCGACGAAGAGAAGCGCTACCAGATCGTTGGCGATCTGGAAGCGGACATCAAGCTGGGCATGATCGCGATCTCCTCGCCGCTGGCACGTGCGTTGATTGGCAAGCTGGAAGGCGACTCGGTCACCATCGATGCGCCGGCCGGCCAGCGCGAGTACGAAGTGGTCAGCGTTGCCTATCTGGACTGATTGGCCGGGATTGAACGACGCCACCGCCCGATGACCACCGCCACGCTGCTGCTGCCGGAAAAACGCCGCCTGCCCGGTGAACTGGGCGACACGCCGGTGGCGCGCGCGCTGGCGCGTGCCGATCAGCAAAGCGCCGAGTCCGGCGAAGTGGCGCAGCTGCAGCGCCACTTCACGCTGACGCCAGCGCACTGGCCGGTGGCCGCGTTGACCCGCCAACTCGATGCCGGCGATGCGGCCGGTGCGACCTGGGTGCGTGCCGATCCGGCCTACGTGGTGCCGGATATGCAGGGCGCGCGCTTGATGGGCTACGGCGAGGCGCTCGGCCCCACTGCCGAGGATCTGGCAGTGTTGCTGCCCATCCTCAAGCCGATGTTCGGCGATGCCGGCTTCCTGCTGGATGCGCCCACGCCTGCGCGCTGGTATCTGCGGCTGTCGCCGGATGCCACGTTGCCGGAATTTGCGCCACCGGATCTGGCGATCGGCGACGACCTGTTCGAACATCTGCCGGCCGGCGAGATCGGCCGGCGCTGGCGTGCCTTGCTGACCGAGGCGCAGGTGCTGCTGCATCAGCATCCCTGGAACGAGGGCCGCGTGGCCAGCGGCAAACCGGCGATCAATTCGCTGTGGTTCTGGGGCGGCGGCGCGCTGCCGCATGCGGTGAGCTCGCCGCACCGTCAGGTGCGCAGCCGCGAGTCGCTGCTGCGTGCGCTGGCGCTGGCCGCCGGTGCCGATGCGCAGGGCGAACAACGCGTGGATGCATTGGTGGACCTGCGCCATCTGCGCTCGCTGCAGCGGGTCAGCGACGACGCGGTGGCGCCGTTGCTGGCGGCAATGGCGCGTGGCGAACTGGATCGGCTGGTGCTGGATTTCCAGGATGGCGAAACCGTGTCGCTGACGCATGCGCAACGCTGGCGTTTCTGGCGCAAGCCGCGCGTACAGCTGGCGCAATGACCTCAACCCCGCGGATCGTCCGGCGCCCGCCCGGGCAGGCCGGCAGCTGGCCCGATGCCATGTTGCCGCTGCTGCGCCGCATCTATGCCGCGCGCGGCGTCACCGATACGCAAGGCGCGCACCCGCGCCTGGGTCAATTGCTGTCGCCGCAGTTGCTGCACAACAGCGACGTTGCGGCCGAGTTGCTGGCCGATGCGATCGCACAGCAGCGGCGCATCCTGGTGGTCGGCGATTTCGACTGCGACGGCGCCACCGCCTGTGCGGTCGGCGTGCGTGGCCTGCGCATGCTCGGCGCGCTGGATGTGCATCACGCCGTGCCAAATCGCATGGTGCATGGCTACGGCCTGTCGCCGGCACTGGTGGAGGAGCTGGCCGCATTGCAGCCGGATCTGCTGGTCACGGTCGATCACGGCATTGCCTGCCACGCCGGCGTGGCCGCCGCCAAGGCGCGCGGCTGGACGGTGCTGGTCACCGACCACCACTTGCCTGGCGAGGTATTGCCGCCGGCCGATGCGATCGTCGATCCGAATCTGGCCAACGATCGCTTCCCGAGCAAATCCCTGGCTGGGGTCGGGGTGATCTTCTACGTGCTGATGGCCTTGCGCGGCGTGCTGCGTGCGCGCGGCGCCTTCGCCGAACGGGCCGAACCGGATCTGTCGGTATTGCTGGACCTGGTGGCCGTCGGCACTGTCGCCGATCTGGTGCCGTTGGACACCAACAACCGTGCGCTGGTGTCGGCCGGCCTGCGCCGCCTGCGCGAGGGCAAGGGTTGCATCGGCCTGCGCGCCTTGATCGACGCCAGCGGCCGCGACGTTGCGCGTCTGAGCGCCAGCGACATCGGATTTGCGTTGGGTCCGCGTCTCAACGCAGCCGGCCGGCTGGAAGACATGGCGCTGGGCATCGAGCTGCTGCTCAGCGAGGACTGGAACCGTGCGCGCGAGATCGCCGGCACCCTGGAACAGATCAACGCCGAGCGCCGCGCGGTGCAGCAATTGATGACCGACGATGCCGAACAGGCCGTCACCAAGGTGGTGCTCGATGCCGATGGCGCGCTGCCGATCGCCGCGTGCCTGTTCGATGCCGACTGGCACCCGGGCGTGATCGGCCTGGTCGCCTCCAAGCTCAAGGACCGCCTGCATCGCCCGGTGATTGCATTGGCGCCGGCCGAGCCGGGCAGCAGTCAGCTGCGTGGTTCGGCACGTTCGATCCCCGGCCTGCATATCCGCGATGTGCTGGCGGCAGTGGATGCGCGCCACCCGGGCCTGATCCAGAAGTTCGGCGGGCATGCGATGGCCGCCGGGCTGAGTCTGGAGCATGCCGCGCTGGCGACCTTCGAACAGGCATTCCAGCGCCAGGTGCAGGCGATGGTCGACGCCTCGCTGCTGCATGCCGAATTGCACAGCGATGGCGAACTGGCCGCGCACGAACTCGATCACCTGCATGCCGAGGCGCTACGCGTGGCCGGGCCGTGGGGGCAGGGCTTTCCCGAGCCGCTGTTCGATGGTCAGTTCGAAGTGCTGCAATGGCGCCTGCTCAAGGAACGCCATCTCAAGCTCACGCTGCGCTGCGCCGGCCGCGCCGAACCGCTCAACGCCATCCACTTCAACGGCTGGCGCGGCAGCGAGCCGGCACGCATGGTGCGGCTGGCGTACCGCCTGGTCAGCGACGACTATCGCGGCGGCACGGCGGTGCAGTTGATCGTCGAACACAGCGAGCCGGTAACAGCCACTGGCTGAGCGTGCGGCTGTCAATGGCTGGCTTCGGTAGGGGTGACAGCGCGTCCGGGGATCGGCTGCTCGTCTCGGTCAGACATCCTGTCTGACTCGCCGCCGCGGCACATCCCTGTGCCGCTCTCCGCCAATCCCCGGCCACGCTGCCGCCTCGGCTTGTCGTTTCCACGACCTGGTCAGGGCAGGCCAATCCACCATCTTGTTTTCAAGATTCGCGATGACGACTCTGTAGGTGTTCGGACGCGCCCTGATCCAAGAAATACGCGTCATGCTCGGCTTGCAACCACGCACACCGACCATCTGGACAGGTCCTTGCCCGCTCACCGTCGCGGGACCTTGAGCGGCATGGATGCCGCGCCAGAGCCTACACGGACGTACTTGCGGCGTGTCCCGCAAGGGTGGGCGGGCAAGGGCCCTGCAGCCAAGCCGCACATCAACCGCTCTGCACGGGACGGCGCACTCGCAGGCGACCTATACGCGGTGGTAAATGCCCTAAGAACCGCATCCCTGACGGTCGCAAAGTAATCACGCTGGCCGCTCAAAGCGTCTTTCAAGACCCTGCAAGCGCACATCGGCGCTCGCACTCTCCTAGCTCCGATCAGGGCGACGTCTTGACCTCGGTCACCAAGGTCGGCAATTCCCACGCCCCGCCAGCGGCCACCAGCCGGCACAGGCCGGAGGTGGATTTGGAGGTCGGCACGAAACGGCGGCCGTCCCAGGTCCAGCTGGCCTGGCTGTAGCAGTCGCCCAGGCCGCGGCCCTTGTGCGATGCAAGGATGGTGGAGCCGTCGATATCGCTGGCTTGCGTGGTCACCAACGTCGGCGCGAACGGCGCGCGTGCATTGATGACCCAAAAGCCGGTGCCGACGTTGTAGGCGCCCATCCAGCAGTCGGTCGACACCAGCAGTTTGTCGCTGCTGAGCCGGGTGACCGTCAGCGGCTCGGCTGCGTCGCCGGCTTGCAGTCCCTTGCATTCCTCGTCGGCCGGCAAGCTGGCACGCAGCGCTTGATAGAGCGCCGGCAGCGTGCCCAGGCGCGTATCGGCCGCTTGCGTTGCTGCGAGTTTGGCCGCGCGTACCTGCGGTGCCGGCACGGCCGGCAGCACTGCAGCCTCGTCGCGATCGCCCTTGCGCAGCAGTGCGCCGCGCGTGCCCAGCCGGCCCTGGAATTCGTCCATCTTCAGCAGCACCGCGGCGGCGCCGCGATCGGACAGCTGCCAGCGGCGGCCATCGTTGCCGACCGCCACGATCTTGCTGCTGCGGGTCAGTGCCGCCAGCAGCGCGGTCACCTGCGCGCCGGTCAGCGGCGCGGTGCCGCTGTCGCGATTCAACGCCAGCCTGCCCAGGTCGCGCTGGTCGATGCGCAATGTGAGCGACGCCGGCATCTTGACCTCGTCGTACTGGCCCAGCATCAACTCCGCAGCGACCGGCTGCGTGGCACCGGCCTTGCGCGTCAGCAACACCGATACCGGCGTGCTGTCGTCTCCATCCGGCTGATAGCCGGCAGCGCGGCAGGTGCGGGTGTTGTCGCAGGCGATGGTCCAGTCCTGGTGCTCGAAGGCGATGCCGACCGGCGCATCGGCAAGGGCGGCGACGGGCGCGAGCAACAAGGTGGCGGCAAGCAGGGTAGGGCGCATGGTGTCTTCGAAAGAGCGTGTCCGGCGCGCATCTTGCGTTGCTGCCGACGGGCCGTCCAGTGCGTCGTATGCCGGAGCGGAACATGCCTGCGCAGCACCTTCACGATGGCACCGGCGCGCTGTCGGTCTTGCTCGCCAGGCGCGGCGTGCGCAAGCCGAACAACGGACGCAACCAGCGCACCCGACGGATCACAAACTCATGCAACGCCAGGCAGCCGATCACCGTGGTGGCGATCACCAGCGCCGGCTCCAGCCAGGCATTCAGATGCAAGGGCATCAGCCAGTACAGCGTCACGATGATCAGGCTCTGGTGCAGGATGTACCACGGGAACACTGCCTCCGTGCAGTAAGGCAGCCAGCGGAACGGGCGATTCAACCGGTACCTGGCCCAGCCAAGAATCGTCAGCAGTGCCAGCCAGGTGTAGGCGGCACGCGCGCCGTGCTCGATCGCCTCCCACGGCAGCGCGGCCAGCGGTGCACCCAGTTGCGCAGTCTGCCCCTGGATGCCGGCATAGCGAATGCCCAGTTCGGCGCCGATCGCCACCAGCGCGGCGACCAAGGTGAGCCAGCGCAGTTGTACGGCCAGCTGCCAGAACCGCTCGCGGCGTGCCAGCAGATATCCCAGCACGAACAGCGGGAACGATTCGGCGTGCACGAACCAGTCGCCGACCAGCGCATGGGTGGGCGGATGGCGCGGCATCACCCACAGCACGCAGAACGTCTCCCACAGGATCGGCAACAGCAGCAGTGCCGGCACCGCCAGCGCAGCGGGCAAGCGAGGCAATGCGGTCAGCAGCGGGCGTGTCAGCGACACCAGCGCCATCAACGCGACGGTATAGGGCAGCAGATAGGCCAGATACCACAGATGGTTCCAGGTGATGCCGTGCTCCCAGCCATCGAAGCTGCCGGCCGGCCACGGCCGCACCTGCCAATAGCGCAACAGGAAGCTGCCGAAGCCCGGGCTGACCTTGCCGTTGCTCACGCCCTGGCAATAGGCCTGCACCGCGACCACCACGAACATGCCGAACAACAGCGGCGGCAGCAATCGTGCGCAGCGCTGCAGGGCGAAGCGCCAGGGCCTGGCCTGCGGCCGCGACAGTCCGATCGCGATGCCGGAGATCATGAACAGCAAGGGCATGCGCCAGCGGTTGAGCACGATCATCGGCCATTGCAGCCACGGCGCCGTGTGTGTGCTCTTGAGGTGGAAATCCCAGTCCGCCACGTAGGCCATGCCCACGTGATAGAGGATCAGCAGTGCGAAGGCGAAGACGCGCAAGGCATCGATATCGTGGCGGCGTTCGGTCATGGTCGTGTCGGCAGGAGGCATGCCCGCATCCTCGGCAACTCCGGCCGGTTGCAGGTGCGCCAGGGGGGGCGATGCCGTCCCCGAGTGACCAGTTGCGGTCCTGCAGGGACGAACCGGGGCGGATGTTGGGCGGTTTTGTCCGAAACGCGCGGCTGCATTCCCCAGTCAGAAACCCGGGCCTGGCATTGCTACGCTGCGGTCTTACGCTGTACTGGAGTCGCGGCCCGCCGCGTCGCCATCGCCGACAGGCCAAACAGCGGCCGCAGCCAGCGCTGCCTGCGAATGACCTCATAGGCGGCCAAACACAGCACAACGGTCGCGACGATCAGCGTCGCACTCTCGGCCGGCTGCGGCAGCGCCAATGGTTTCATGGCATGCGCCAGTACCACGATGATCGTCTGGTGCAGGACATACACCGGAAACACGGCAGCGGTGAGATAGCGCAGCACGGCACTATCGGCATGACGGAAACGATAGGCAAAGCCCAGGATGGCGGCAATCGCGCACCACTGTTCGACCGCCCACATGACACGCAAGAGCAGGCGCAGGGCGGTGGGCGCGGGATGCGCATCGTCATAAATGGAGAAGTACCAGGTGTGGATCATCAGCGCATAGCTGCACGAGGCCAGCAGCAGTGCCACCCAGCGCAGCCGCTGTAACGACTCCCAGACGCCGGCCATCGGCGCGATCAGCACCCCGATCAGGAAGACCGGCAGGTACTGCGCGTGGTTGTACCAATCGTCGAACAACCAGTTGGTTTGCTCGAAGCGAGCCAGCAGCATCAGACGCGCAACCGCCAGTAGCGTTACGGGTACCAGTAACGCGCCCCAGCCCCGGAGCGCGCGCGCGGCCCATGCGCGCAGGCGCAGCTTCGCTGCCGCAGGAAGCAGGCGCCAGAGCAGCCACGCCACCAGGGTGTACGCCCACAGGTAGGGCAAGAACCACAGGTGATTCCAGGTGGGCAGGCGCAGACAGTCGCCATCGGCACCACAAAACCCTTGGTAGGCGCTCAGATACTTGGCATAAAACGCCAGGTAGCCCTGGTGGTAGCCGCCGGGCAATTGTTCGACGACTTGATAGTAGGACTGTGGTGGCACGATCACGGCCATGCCGAACAGCAGCGGCAGCAGCAGCTGGCGCGAACGTCGGTACAGGAAGCCCTGGGGCGTGTTGCTCAGCATGAAGGCGGTGGCGACACCGGAAATCAGGAACAGCAGCGACATCCGCCACGGGCTGCTGAGCAGCATGACGGGCTCCAGCATCAGGTGGGTCCTGGGACTTTTGACGTGCCAGTCCCAGGTCACGTAGTACATCCCGACGTGATAAAGCACCAACAGGCCGAAGGCGATGACGCGCAGCCAGTCCAGATCATGACGCCTTTGCATTGGCTGCCCCTGCCACCGTGGAGATGCCCGAACTACATGGGCTGACGCAGCAGGCGACCAGCGGGGAGGGACGAAACACCGATCTTCAGGGACGAATGGGCTCAGCCCTGGGGTGACGATCGGCGCTGCCAGCCTAGAATATGGGCATGAGTAACGACCCGGCACGTACGACCCTAGAGCGCTTTCTGCCCTGGCAGCGCAGCGCAGGCATGTCCTTCTGGCTGATGGTGTTGGCGATCAACGCCAGCGGCAACGCCGTCACCGAATTGATGGATCGCAGGCGCGCCGGGCTGCCGGTCCAGAGCTGGGAACCCTGGGTATGGGAGATCTCCAGCGGCCTGGTCTGGCTGCTGATGCTCGTTCCCGTCATTGCCTGGTTCACGCGGAAGCTGCCGTTGCATCTGGATACCTGGTGGCGCCGGCTGCCCTGGTATCTGTTGGCCAGCATGGTGGTCTCGGTGGTGCATGTCCTGACGATGGTCGGCCTGCGCATGCTGACCTATCGGCTGCTGGGCGGGCATTACGACTTTGGCGCGTGGCCGCAGGAGTTGTTCTACGAGTACCTCAAGGACGTGCGCACCTTCGCGATCATCGTTGCGTGCATGCACGGCTATCGGTTTTTGCTGCGCCGTCTGCAGGGCGAGGTGCGGTTGCTGGCCGCGCCGGACGAAGGCCCGCCGGTCGAGCCGCTGGATCGCCCGGAACGTTTTCTGGTGCGCAAGCTGGGACGCGATTTCCTGGTCGCTGCCGCCGATATCGAATGGCTGCAGGCGTCGGGTAACTACGTCAATCTGCACGTGCGGGGCCACGATTACCCACTGCGCAGCACGATGGCCGCGATCGAGGCCAGGCTCGACCCGGCCGCGTTCGTGCGCATCCATCGCAGCTACATCGTCAACCTGGGGTGCGTTGTTTCGATCGAGCCGCTGGACGCTGGCGAGGCGCGCGTGCACCTGTCCGGCAATGGCCAGCTGCCGTGCAGCCGTCGTTACCTGGCGTCGCTGCGCCGCGCCGCCGGACAGGCCGACGCGCCAGCGGTGCCGGCTGTGCCGGGCTGAACAGCCTACTCACCGCGTTCCGTCGCCGCCGCCCCCTTGCTAGACTACCGGGCTTGTTTGCCGGAAATCCGTCATGATCGAAACCAATCCGATCCGCCAGCGCATCACCGATCTCAGCGATCGCGTGCTCTCGCTCAGGGGGTATCTTTGACTACGACGTCAAGAAAGAGCGTCTAGAAGAAGTCAGCCGGGAGCTTGAGAGCCCCGACGTGTGGAACGACGCCGAGCGTGCGCAGGCCCTGGGTCGCGAGCGCTCGCTGCTGGAAAAAACCGTCATCGGCATCGCCGATGTGCTGGCCGGCCTGAGCGATGCCGGCGATCTGCTGGAACTGGCCGAAAGCGAGCAGGACGAAGACACCGCGGTGGCGGTGATCGCCGATCTTGACAAGTACCAGACCCATGTCGAAAAGCTGGAATTCCAGCGCATGTTCTCCGGCCAGATGGACGGCGCCAACGCGTTTGTCGACATCCAGGCCGGCGCCGGCGGCACCGAGGCGCAGGACTGGGCCGAGATCCTGCTGCGCATGTACCTGCGCTGGGCCGAGTCGCGCGGCTGGAAGACCGAGCTGATGGAAGTGTCCGGCGGCGAAGTGGCAGGCATCAAGTCGGCCACGATCCGCATCGAGGGCGAGTACGCCTATGGCTGGCTGAAGACCGAGATCGGCGTGCACCGGCTGGTGCGCAAGTCGCCGTTCGATTCGGACAACCGCCGGCATACCAGCTTCACCTCGGTGTTCGTGTCGCCGGAAGTGGACGACAACATCGAGATCGACATCAATCCGGCCGATCTGCGTACTGACGTGTATCGCTCCTCGGGTGCCGGTGGTCAGCACGTCAACAAGACCGAATCGGCGGTGCGTATCACGCATATCCCGACCAACACCGTGGTCGCCTGCCAGACCGGCCGCAGCCAGCACCAGAACCGCGACAACGCGATGAAGATGCTGGCCGCCAAGTTGTACGAGTTGGAGGTGCAAAAGCGCAATGTCGAGCGAGACGCGCTGGAAGCCACCAAGTCCGACATCGGCTGGGGCAGTCAGATCCGCAATTACGTGCTCGATCAGAGCCGCATCAAGGATCTGCGTACCGGCATCGAACGCAGCGATACGCAGAAAGTGCTCGACGGCGATCTGGACGAATTCGTCGAGGCCAGCCTCAAGGCCGGTCTGGCGGCAGGCTCCAAGCGCCTGGATGCCTGATCGCACGGAGACGTCGCTGCGCCTGCCGCGCAGGGACGTCTCCGCGCCTACCGCCACGCGTGCAGCGCAATGCAGCGCGACGCATCGCCACGCAGTCCCGTTGCGCCGTGCAGTTGGCACCGATACACCGTAAAACGCAGGAACCGGCCAGCCCGGTTCCGCATTCTCCACCGGGCACGCGCCCGATCCACAGCAGACCGATTCCGCCATGACCGAGCAGACCCCCGCGCCGCAGATCCCCGCCGACGAGAACAGCCTCATCGCCGAGCGTCGCGCGAAACTGGGCGCGTTGCGCGGCCAGGGCATCGCCTATCCCAACGATTTCGTGCGCGAACATTTCGCCGGCGATCTGCAGGCCGAATTCGCCGATGCCGACACCTGGACCCCCGAGGCGCTGGAAGCGACCGGACGCACGGTCAGGATGGCTGGGCGCCTGATGGCCAAGCGGGTGATGGGCAAGGCCAGCTTTGCGCAGATCCAGGACGAGTCCGGGCGCGTGCAGCTGTTCCTGCAGGGCAATGTGCTCGGCGATGCCTATACCGCGTTCAAGGGCTGGGATGTCGGCGACATCATGGCAGTGGAGGGCGGGCTGACCCGCACCAAGACCGGCGAGCTGTCGGTCAAGGCCAGTGCGCTACGCCTGCTGACCAAGTCGTTGCGTCCGTTGCCGGACAAGTGGCATGGCTTGTCGGACGTGGAGCAGCGCTATCGCCAGCGCTATGTCGACCTGATCGTCACCCCGGAAGCGCGCGAGGTCTTCATCAAGCGCTCCAAGATCATTCGCGCGATCCGCGCCTGGCTGGATGCGCGCCGCTTCCTGGAAGTGGAGACGCCGATGATGCATTACATCCCCGGCGGGGCCACCGCCAAGCCGTTCACCACCCACCACAACGCGCTGGATCTGGACCTGTACCTGCGCGTGGCGCCGGAGCTGTACCTCAAGCGCCTGGTGGTCGGTGGACTGGAGCGGGTCTACGAGATCAACCGCAACTTCCGCAACGAGGGCGTGTCGACCCGGCACAACCCCGAGTTCACCATGCTCGAGCTCTACGAGGCCTATGCCACGTACCACGAGATCATGGATCTGACCGAACAGGTGATCCGGGACACTGCCCGGTCGGTCCTCGGCACCACCCAGGTCAACTGGGACGGCGCCGACATCGATCTGGCGCCGGCTTTCCGGCGCTGGCGCATGGATGAGGCCGTTCGTCACCACAATCCTCAGATCAGCGCGGTCGATTGCACCGACCGCGATGCGCTGCTGCGCCACTGCGAGCGGCTGAAGATCAAGGTCAAGCCGTCCTACGGCTGGGGCAAGCTGTTGCTGGAAATCTTCGAGGCCACCGTGGAACACACCCTGGTGCAGCCGACCTTCATCACCGACCACCCGGTCGAGGTGTCGCCACTGGCGCGCTCCAGCGACACCGAGCCGGGGTACACCGACCGCTTCGAGCTGTTCATCAACGGCAAGGAGCTGGCCAACGGCTTCTCCGAGTTGAACGACCCGGAAGACCAGGCCGCGCGCTTTCAGGCGCAGGTGCAGGCCAAGGACGGTGGCGACGACGAGGCGATGCATTACGACGCCGATTACATCCGTGCGTTGGAGTACGGCATGGCGCCGACAGGCGGCCTGGGCATCGGCATCGACCGCCTGGTGATGCTGCTGACCGGCAGCACCTCGATCCGCGATGTGCTGCTGTTTCCGTACATGCGCCCGGAAGCCTGATCATTATTTGTGTCGTCGGCGTGCCGACGGCACAGATACTGCATATCCTAGAGCGGAGCCCCGAATGGCGTATTGTCGGGGGAGCCGGCACAGCTGCCGGCGTCATCGCTTTTCCGTTCTCAGGATAGAGGAGCAACGGCTATGCAGGATGTTTTGGGTAATCTTGCCGGCGTATCGTCGGCGGATCCATCGGGAAGCTGGTCGGAAAAGGCGGATCTGGGATTGAACATCGTCATTGTCGATGACCAGATGTCTGCGCGGACGATGCTGCGCCACGTCATCGAGGACATCGCACCGGAATTGAAGGTCCACGATTTCGGCGACCCGCTCGACGCCTTGGCGTGGTGCGAGGCCGGACGGGTGGACTTGTTGCTGCTCGACTACCGCATGCCCGGCATGGATGGCCTGGAATTTGCCCGGCGTCTGCGCCGGTTGCCCAGCCATCGCGATATTCCGATCATCCTGATCACCATCGTCGGCGACGAGCCGATCCGGCAGGCGGCGCTGGAAGCGGGCGTGATCGATTTCTTGGTCAAGCCGATCCGCCCGCGCGAACTGCGCGCGCGCTGCGCAAATTTGCTGCAGTTGCGTCAGCAGAGCGAAAGCGTCAAGCAGCGTGCGCTGTCGCTGGAGCAGCGTCTGCTGGCCAGCATGAACGAGGTCGAAGAGCGCGAACGCGAAACGCTGTCGCGGCTGGCGCGCGCCATCGAGTACCGCGACTCGTGCACCAGCGCCTTCCTGGAGCGCATGTCGCACGTGGCCGGCCTGATCGCCGAGCAGCTCGGGTTGTCGGAAGAGGAGGTGCGCATCATCGAGATGGCCGCACCGCTGCACGACATGGGCAAGATCGCCATTCCCGATGCGGTGCTGCTCAAGCCGGGCAAGCTCACCGACGACGAGATGAGCATCATGAAGCGGCATCCGCGAATCGGCTACGAGCTGCTCAGCGGCAGCCAGAACCGCTTCATCCAGGTGGGGGCCTTGATCGCGCTGCGTCACCACGAGCGCTACGACGGTACCGGCTATCCGGATGGACTGGTGGGCGAGGCGATTCCGCTGGAGGCGCGCATCGTGGCGGTGGCCGACGTCTTCGATGCGCTGTTGTCGCCGCGCCCGTACAAGGAGGCCTGGACCATGGACGCCGCGCTGGCCTATCTGTACGCCCAACGGGGTCGCCTGTTCGACCCGCGTTGCGTCGATGCGCTGCTGCGCGGCCGTGCGCAGTTGGACCAGATCTGCGGCGAATTCTCCACCGCATCGGCTCGACCCGGGGTGTGAGGCTATGAATCCGTTCGGAAGGATCCGGCAGCGGTTGATGAATCGACCTGACAGCGAACATGGTCAGGCGATCGTCCGCATCGTTCTGATCAGCTTGATCCTGTCGTATGTGCTTGTGCCGAGTGTGCGGCACAGCTTGCCGTTGCACCAGCACACGGGTGTGTTGGTCATTGTGCTGACAGGCCTCGGTCTCGGTCTTGCATTGTTCGGATGGCTGCTGTGTCGACCCGACCGCTCGGATGCGCGTCGCATCCTGGGCATGCTGGCCGACTACGGGCTGATGGCGGCCGGCATGATCCAGATGGGCGAGCCGCTGGCCTGGGTCTATGTCGTGGTGATGTGGGTCACCGTCGGTAACGGCCTGCGCTATGGCAACCGTTATCTGTACCTTGCGGTGGCGATGGCGGTGGTGAGTTTCTCCACGACGCTGTCGATGACCGAATATTGGCAACGCAACCAGCGGCTTGGTGCCGGGCTTGCCGTAGGTCTGGCCGCAGTTCCGCTGTATTTCTCCAGTCTTCTGCGGCAGTTGACGCGCGCAACCGCCGAGGCGCGCCGTGCCAGCGAGGCCAAGAGCCGCTTTCTGGCAAACATGAGTCACGAGTTTCGGACACCGCTCAACGGCTTGTCCGGCATGACCGAGGTCTTGGCAACGACCCGTCTGGACGATGAGCAGCGCGAGTGCCTGAAAACGATTCAGGCCTCAACACGCAGTCTGCTGGCGCTGGTAGAGGAGGTGCTGGACATCTCGGCCATCGAAGCCGGCAAGCTCCGCATCAACGCGTCCGATTTTGCATTGCGCGATACGCTGCAGGCCATCGCGTTGATCCTGGAACCGCAGGCGAAGACAAAGGGCCTGCACTATCGGGCGAACGTGGCCGAGGATGTGCCAACGCTGTTGCACGGGGATGCGTTGCACCTGCAGCAGATCCTGCTCAATCTGGTGGGCAACGCGGTCAAGTTCACCGATCATGGCCGTGTGCAGCTGACCGTGGCAGTCGGCAATCCTCATGCGGCGATCGCAGGGCATGCCCGCGCGGGGGTCCGCCTGCGGTTCGAGATCCTGGATACAGGGATCGGCGTGCCGGTCGACATGCGCCCGCGACTGTTTGAGGCTTTCGAACAGGCCGATACCGGACTGGCGCGGCGTTTCGAAGGCAGCGGTCTGGGCACGACCATCGCGCGGGGACTGGTCCAGTCGATGGGCGGCGCAATCGGCTTCGAGGAAAACCCGCAAGGCGGTAGCCTGTTCTGGTTCGAGCTTCCGTTCGCTCTAGCGACCGCCAAGCCGGCAACTGCGGCACTGCCCGTGTTGCAGGAAGCCGAGGCCGCCACGATACCGGGCAACGTGATTGCTTTTGCCGATCCATTCCTGCGTCACCGTGCCCGTGTGCGCAGCATGATGATCCTGGTGGCAGACGATCACCTGGCAAACCGCCTTGTCCTGCAGCGGCTATTGCAGAAGGCGGGACATCGGGTGGCCTGCGTGGATGGGGGTGAGGCCGTCCTGGACGCACTGGCCGAAACCGACTACGACGCTGCCATCGTCGACTTGCACATGCCCGGCGTCAGTGGCCTGGACATGCTCAAGCAATTGCGGGTCATGCAGGCGGGCGGCAAACCGGGCACACCGGTCGTGGTGCTGAGTGCCGATGTAACACCCGAGTCGATTCGCAGTTGCGAGCAAGCCGGTGCTTATGCATTTCTGGCAAAGCCCGTTGCAGCGGTCAAGTTGCTGGACACCTTGGCCGACATTGCGGTCAACCAGAAGTTACGTCAGAACGATCTGACGATTGGTCTGCGTGGCCCGGCGTTGAGCGGTGTCGTGCTCGATCCTGCCGTGCTGGACGAACTGGCTGCACTGGGCATGGGGAAAGAATTCGAACGCGAGTTCATTCAACAGTGCCTCAGCGATGCGGCCGCCTGTGTAGTGCAGCTCGGCAAGGCCGCCGCCGACCAGGACTGGGAGCGGTTACGCGAGCATGCGCATGCGGTCAAGGGCGTTTCCAGCAATCTCGGGCTGGTTGGACTGGCCGAGCAGGGTGGTGAGCTGATGCGTCTTTCCGAAGCGCAGTTACGCGCCGAATGGCGTCAGCGGCTGGAGCAACTCGATAGCGGATTGATGCAGGGACGCGAAGCGCTTGCCTTGCGCGCACAGAAGACATCCGACGACGACGTCACGGGTAAGGGCGATCCCGGCTGAGCAAAGCCCGGCCATCGGCCGGGCCTGATTCCCCCAGTATTGGATCGACCAAAAATCAGGCAACGCTTGCGCCGGCTCGGCGATTTTGTGCCTTGACCAGGCGGTCCATCGTACGCAGCGATTTGTCGCTCAGCGCCAGCGCCGTATCGACCCACACTTCGGTAATGCGCAGCAACTCGTCGTAAGGCACCGCCTGTGCCAGATTGCGTGCCGCGTTCATTGCCAGGTAGGAATTGGAGATACGCTGCTGCCGGCGAATGAGGGTTTCGGTGGCCGCGATGCCCTGTCCCTTGGGCACCAGCACGTCCACGATGCCCATCGCATGCATTTCTTCGCTGCTGTAGATGCGTCCATCGAGAATGATTTTTTCCGCCAGATGGGGCGAGACGCGGCGGCACAGGAAGGAATAGGCACCCATGCCCGGAAACAAGCCGAACAGGACCTCCGGCAGTCCCATGCCGATGCCTTCCTCGGCAACGATGGTGTGGCAGGCCAGGGCCATCTCCAATCCGCCTCCCAATGCATCGCCTTGCAGCAGCGCAATGCTGCGCACGTCCCCACCGAAGCCGACATGCAGGTGATGGACGCCTTCCACGCAGCGAATGGCGTAGCGCATGAGTTGCTCGCGATTCTGTTCGCGGATCAAGCGTGCGAACAGGTCCAGATCGCCACCGAGATTGAATGCGTCCGCGTCGGAGGCGAGTACGAAATGACGGAGCTCGCCGGTGCGACGCTCGTGCGGAGCGCGGGTGATGGCGCTCATGATCTCCCACATGTCTTCCAACAAGTCGGTGCGGCAGCATGGCCGTACTCCGGCATTCGCGTCCGCGTGCATGAACAACCAGTGGGTGCCGTCGGCGACCGATGAGTCAACACGAATGGTGGAGTGAGGATGGCCGAGGTAACGCTTTTCGATCGTGTTCATGGGCATGATCCTGGAAAGGCCCGCGGCGGGAGAGTGGATGCCGGCGGGCGCGCACAATCCACTCCGAATCGATGCTACACCGGCACTATCTCCATGAACGCAAAGGGCTTTCCCATCGCTGGAAAAGCCCTCTGCTGTGCATCTTCGCTACGGCACTTCACTTGCTGCCGAGGCGTGTCTACGATTACTTCGGGGGCGCATCCCGCAATTCGCGGCGCAGAATCTTGCCGACATTGGTTTTCGGCAATTCCTTGCGGAATTCGATCACTCGCGGCTGCTTGTAGCCGGTCAGGTTGGCGCGGCAGTGCGCCTTGACGGCGTCGGCGGTCAGGGCAGGGTCCTTCTTCACGATGACGGCCTTGACGATCTCGCCGGACTTTTCGTCCGGTACGCCGACTGCGGCCACTTCCAGCACGCCGGGCATCTCGGCAATCACGTCCTCGATCTCGTTCGGATACACGTTGAAGCCGGACACCAGGATCATGTCCTTCTTGCGGTCGACGATGTAGACAAAGCCCTGTTCGTCCATCCGCGCGATATCGCCGGTATGCAGCCAGCCGTCGGCATCCATGACCTTGGCGGTTTCTTCGGGCTTCTTCCAGTAGCCCTTCATCACCTGCGGGCCCTTGATGCACAGCTCGCCGATCTCGCCCAATGGCAGCGCCGCGCCGGCGTCGTCCTTGATGCAGGCATCGGTGGACGGAATCGGCAGGCCGATCGAGCCGTTGTAGTCCTTCAGGTCCATCGGGTTGATGCAGGCGGCCGGCGAGGTTTCGGTCAGGCCGTAGGCCTCGACCAGGGTCAGGCCGGTGACCTTTTTCCAGCGTTCGGCGACCGAACGTTGCACCGCCATGCCGCCGCCCAGGGTCATCTTGAGCGACGAGAAATCCACCTGATCGAAGCCGGGGGTATTGAGCAGGCCGTTGAACAGCGTGTTGACCCCGGTGAAGGCGGTGAAGCGGGTCTTCTTCAGTTCCTTGACGAAGCCGAGCATGTCGCGCGGATTGCTGATCAGGTGATTGCAGCCGCCGATCTTCATGAAGACCAGGCCGTTGGCCGTCAATGCGAAGATGTGGTAGAGCGGCAGCGCGGTGATCACCACCTCGGCGCCTTCTTCCAGCTTGCCGGTGCCGGCAAGCCACTGATGGGCCTGCTGCATGTTGGCCACCAGATTGCGGTGGGTGAGCATCGCGCCCTTGGCCACGCCGGTGGTGCCGCCGGTGTACTGCAGGAAGGCGATGTCGTCGGGCTCGATCTGCAAGGTCGGCATGCTGTGCTTGCGGCCCAGCGCCAGTGCATCGCGGAAACGGATCGCGCCATTGAGGCGGTAATCGGGCACCAGCTTCTTGACGTACTTGACGACGAAGTTGACCAGCGCCGCTTTCGGGAAGCCGAGCATGTCGCCCAGCCCGGTGGTGATCACCTGCTTGACCGGGGTGTCGGCGATCACCTGCTGCACGGTGGTGCCGAAGTTGTCGATCACCACCAGCACGCTGGCGCCGGAGTCGATCAGCTGATGCTTCAGCTCACGCGGGGTGTACAGCGGATTGACGTTGACCACGGTCAGGCCGGCACGCAGGATGCCGAAGGTGGCGACCGGATACTGCAGGCAGTTGGGCATCATCAGGGCGACGCGGTCGCCTTTCTTCAACTGCAGTTCGCCAAGCAGATAGGCGGCGAACTGCTCGACCAGCTGATCAGCTTCGCGATAGGTGATGGTCTTGCCGAAGCTGTGATACGCGGGGCGGTCGGCAAACCGCTTGACCGAGGTGGCGAACACCTCGGCCACGGTACGGAACTGCTCCAGATCGATCTCGGCGGCAACGCCGGCCGGATAACTTTGCAACCAAGGACGTGCCTGATTCATCTGCCCCCCTCCAGGGTATTCGGTACGTGACGCGGTGTGTTCCACGGCACTACAACAGCGGGCAGCATACCGTCATGGATGGAAAAGGCGAAGCGTGATGCAGAGCAGCATTCAAGCGCGGTGGCGGGTCGGGTTGGTCGCGATTTTGGTCGTGGCCCTGAGCGGTTGCACGCGTGCTGCACCGGAGCAACGGCTGCGCGCAACACTGGAAGCGATGCATCAGGCGATCGAGGCGCGCCAGGTCGGCGAGGCAATGACGCCGGTGGCCGAGGACTTTGTCGGCGAACAAGGGCTGGACGCAGCCGGCCTGCGGCGATTGATGCAACTGCAGATGCTGGGCAACCGCCGCATCGGCGTGACCCTGGGGCCGGTGGCCGTGACGCTTGCTCCCCTGTCCAGCGGCAGCGGAGTTCTGAGCGTCCAAAACGACACTCCCGCCAGGCGGCGGGAGTGTTTTCGAGCCAATGGCGCAGCGCGCCTTGCGATCAGGCCGCCTTGCGTGCGGCCAGTTGGCGCAGCACGTACTGCAGCAGGCCGCCGTGCTTGAAGTACTCCACTTCCTTGGGCGTCAGCAGCAGCACCTTGACCTGGAACTGCTTGACGCTGCCGTCGGACTTTCTGGCATCCACGGTGGCACGGCGGCTGGCGCCGTCCTGCAGGCCGGTGATGTCCAGCACTTCCGAACCATCTAGGCCCAGCGTCTGCGCATTTTCGTTCTCCAGGAACTGCAGCGGCAGCACGCCCATGCCGACCAGGTTGGAGCGGTGGATACGCTCGAAGCTCTCGGCGATCACCGCCTTGACGCCGAGCAGGTTGGTGCCCTTGGCCGCCCAGTCGCGCGAGGAGCCGGTGCCGTATTCCTTGCCGGCCAGCACCACCAGCGGCACGCCGTCGGCCTTGTACTTCACTGCCGCATCGTAGATCGCCAGTTTTTCAGGCGCCGCGCCGTCCTTTCCGTAGTACAGGGTGTTGCCGCCTTCTTCGCCGCCGAACATCAGGTTCTTGATGCGGATGTTGGCGAACGTACCGCGCACCATCACGTCGTCGTTGCCGCGGCGGCTGCCGTAGCTGTTGAAGTCGGCCGGTTGCACGCCGCGTTCCTGCAGGAAGCGGCCCGCCGGCGAATCCTTCTTGATGTTGCCGGCCGGCGAGATGTGGTCGGTGGTGATCGAGTCGCCGAACAGGCCCATGATGCGCGCCCCGTGCACGTCCTCGACATGGCCGACCTGCATGGTCATGCCGTCGAAGTAGGGCGGATTCTTGATGTAGGTCGAGGCCGCGTCCCATGCGTACAGCGCGCCATCCGGGGAGGCGATGGTGTTCCAGCGGCTGTCG
Source organism: Xanthomonas arboricola (assembly GCF_002940665.1). Lineage (GTDB taxonomy): Bacteria > Pseudomonadota > Gammaproteobacteria > Xanthomonadales > Xanthomonadaceae > Xanthomonas > Xanthomonas arboricola_B. Next base: position 873,048 of record NZ_MIGY01000002.1, on the reverse strand, counting down.
CCCTTGAACACGTCGGCGTAGTTCTGCTTGAACATCTCCGGGCCGACGGTGGCGGCGATGGTGTCGCCGATTTCCTTGTTGCTCGGCCAGATGTCGCGCAGATACACCGGCTGCCCGTCGCTACCGGTACCCAGCGGGTCGGTGGTGAGGTTGATGTCGGTGGTGCCGGCGATCGCATACGCCACCACCAGCGGCGGCGAGGCGAGGTAGTTCATCTTCACTTCGGGATGCACGCGGCCTTCGAAGTTGCGGTTGCCCGACAACACCGAAGACACCACCAGGTCGTCCTTGGCGATCGCCGCAGAGACATCGTCCGGTAGCGGGCCGGAGTTGCCGATGCAGGTGGTGCAGCCATAGCCGACCACGTAGAAACCGAGCTTTTCCAGATCGGCGAGCACGCCGGCCTTGCTCAGGTAATCGGTGACCACGCGCGAGCCCGGCCCGAGCGAGGTCTTCACCCATGGCTGCGCCTTCAGCCCCTTGGCCGCCGCGTTACGCGCGAGCAGGCCGGCGCCCAGCATCACTGCCGGGTTGGAGGTGTTGGTGCAGGAGGTGATCGCGGCGATCACCACCGAGCCGTCGCGCAGCTGCCAGCCGGCACCGCTGTCGGTGGAACTCTCGGCCTGCGCGGCCTTGGCGCCGACTGCAGTGCCACCGCCGCCTTCGTTCTTCAGGCGGTCTTCCTGCTTGATGTCGGTCAGGCGCTTGCTGCGCGCGTCCACGAACGGCTTGAGGCTCTCGCGGAAGTTGGACTGCATGTCTTCCAGCAGCACGCGGTCCTGCGGGCGCTTGGGGCCGGCCAGCGACGGCTTGACCTCGCCCATGTCCAGCTCCAGCGTGGCGCTGTACTGGGCCGGCGGGGTGTTGGCGTCGTGCCACAGGCCCTGCGCCTTGGCATAGGCTTCGACCAGGGCGATCTGCTCCTCGCTGCGGCCGGACAGGCGCAGATAGGTCAGCGATTCTTCGTCGACCGGGAAGATGCCGCAGGTGGCGCCGTATTCCGGTGCCATGTTGCCGATGGTGGCGCGGTCGGCCAGCGGCAGGTGCTGCAGGCCGTCGCCGTAGAACTCGACGAACTTGCCGACCACGCCGGCCTTGCGCAGCATCTGGGTGACGGTGAGCACCAGGTCGGTGGCGGTGGCGCCTTCGGGCAGCTTGCCGCCGAGCTTGAAGCCGACCACCTGCGGAATCAGCATGGACGAGGGCTGGCCCAGCATCGCGGCCTCGGCCTCGATACCGCCCACGCCCCAGCCCAGCACGCCGATGCCGTTGATCATGGTGGTGTGGCTGTCGGTGCCGAACACGGTGTCCGGGTAGGCGATCCGCCTTCCGTCCTTGTCCGCGCTCATCACCACGCGTGCCAGGTTTTCCAGGTTCACCTGGTGGACGATGCCGGTATTGGGCGGCACCACCTTGAAGTTCTCGAATGCCTTCTGGCCCCAGCGCAGGAAGCCGTAGCGCTCCTGGTTGCGCTGGAATTCGATCTTGCCGTTGAGGTCGAGCGCGTCAGCCGAGCCGAACACATCCACCTGCACCGAATGGTCGATGACCAGCTCGGAGGGAATCTGCGGGTTGATCTGGTCGGCCTTGCCGCCGAGCTTGACCACGGCATCGCGCATCGCGGCCAGGTCGACCACGCATGGCACACCGGTGAAGTCCTGCAGCACCACGCGGGCGGGCATGAAGGCGATTTCGATATCGGGCTCGGCGGTGGGGTCCCACTTGGCGACCGCTTCGATATGGTCCTTGCCGACGGTGACACCGCCGTCCTCGTGCCGGAGCAGGTTCTCCAGCAGGATCTTCATCGAATAGGGCAGGTGGCCGATATCGAAGCGCTCGCCCAGTTTCGGCAGGCTGTAGTACTCGTAGCGCTTGCCGTGGACCTCGAACGAGGTGCGGGTGGAAAAGGAATCGCTCATGCATCACTCCTATGGCTGCAGGCTGTAGGTCTGTTTGGAACAGTGTGACCAATTCAGTGTGTACGTTCGGTTGCAGGACAGGGTATGTGGCCTTGAGTACGACAAGTCAAGTATGTAAAATCGGCGCATACTTTCTCCCGGGGCCACCTCCATGGAAGCCACAGTTGCCGAACGCGGGCAGATCACGCTGCCCAAGGCCGTGCGCGATGCCCTGGGCCTGACCAAGGGCACCACGCTCAAGATCGAGCTCGACGGCGGGCGCATCATCCTGCGCAAGGACGTCAGCGAGGCGCTGCGCAAGGTGCGCGGCAAGTTCAAGCTGGTCGACGGGCTGACCAGCACCGACGAGGCGATGCGCGCCATCCGCGGCCGCGCCCCCGGGGATCCGTTCGACCCATGATTGCCCTGGATTCCTCGGTGCTGCTCGACATCCTGGTCGGCGATGCGGTCTACGGCGAGGTGTCGGAGATCTGCATCGGCGATGCGCTGGCGCGCGACGAGGTGGTGGTCTGCGATGCGGTGGTGGCCGAGGTGCTGGCCATGCTCGACACCCAGGTCGACCTGATGGAAACCCTGGCCTCGATCGGGGTGCGTTACGAAGCCACCCAGGAAGCGGCGGCGGTGCGCGCCGGCCATATGAACAAGCGCTTCCGCGCGCGCGGCGGCAAGCGCGAGCGGGTGGTGGCCGATTTCCTGATCGGTGCCCACGCGATGCTCCAGTGCGACGGGTTGATCACCCGCGACGAGGGCTTTTTCCGCGACTACTTCAAGGGTTTGAAGATCGTTGTTCCCAAACCCGCAAGCTGATCCACGTTTCGCGTCTACACATTCACTGTTGTCTTTCGGAGAATCCGCATGTTGGAAGCCTACCGCCACCACGTTGCAGAGCGCGCCGCGCTCGGTATCCCGCCGCTGCCGCTGACCGCGCAGCAGACCGCCGAGGTCATCGAGCTGCTGAAGGCTCCGCCGGCGGGCGAAGAAGAGTTCCTGGTCGAGCTGCTCAGCCAGCGCGTGCCGGCCGGCGTCGATGACGCCGCCAAGGTCAAGGCCTCGTACCTGGCCGCGGTGGCGTTCGGCACCGAGAAGACCGCGCTGATCAGCCCCACGCGTGCGACCGAGCTGCTCGGCACCATGCTGGGTGGCTACAACATCCAGCCGCTGATCGATCTGCTCGACAACGCCGAGCTGGGCGCCACCGCCGCCGAAGCGCTCAAGCACACCTTGCTGGTGTTCGACGCGTTCCACGACGTGCAGGAAAAGGCCGAAGCCGGAAACGCGCATGCCAAGGCCGTGCTGCAGAGCTGGGCCGATGCCGAGTGGTTCACCAGCAAGCCGGAAGTGCCGCAGAGCATGACCGTCACCGTGTTCAAGGTGCCGGGTGAGACCAACACCGACGACCTGTCGCCGGCCCCGGATGCGACCACGCGCCCGGACATCCCGCTGCACGCGCTGGCGATGCTGAAGAACGCCCGCGATGGCGCGGCCTTCGAACCGGAAGAAGACGGCAAGCGCGGCCCGATCCAGGCCATCGCCGATCTCAAGGACAAGGGCCATCTGGTCGCCTACGTGGGCGATGTGGTCGGTACCGGTTCCTCGCGCAAGTCGGCGACCAACTCGGTGCTGTGGTGGACCGGCGAAGACATTCCGTTCATTCCGAACAAGCGGTTTGGTGGCGTGTGCCTGGGCAGCAAGATCGCACCGATCTTCTACAACACGATGGAAGACGCCGGCGCGTTGCCGATCGAGCTGGACGTGTCGCAGATGGAGCACGGCGATGTGGTCGAGCTGCGTCCGTATGACGGCAAGGCGCTGAAGAACGGGCAGGTGATCGCCGAGTTCGCGATGAAGTCGGATGTGCTGTTCGACGAAGTGCGCGCCGGTGGCCGCATTCCGCTGATCGTTGGCCGCGGCCTGACCGCCAAGGCGCGCGAGTTCCTGGGCCTGCCGGCCTCTGACCTGTTCCGCCTGCCGATGGACCCGCCGGACACCGGCAAGGGCTTCTCGCTGGCGCAGAAGATGGTCGGCCGCGCCTGCGGCTTGCCGGAAGGCCAGGGCATGCGCCCGGGCACCTATTGCGAACCGAAGATGACCTCGGTGGGCTCGCAGGACACCACCGGCCCGATGACCCGCGACGAGTTGAAGGACCTGGCTTGCCTGGGCTTCTCGGCCGACCTGGTGATGCAGTCGTTCTGCCACACCGCGGCCTATCCGAAGCCGGTCGACGTCAAGACCCACCACACCTTGCCGGAGTTCATCTCCACCCGTGGCGGTGTGTCGCTACGTCCGGGCGATGGCGTGATCCACAGCTGGCTCAATCGCATGCTGCTGCCCGACACCGTCGGTACCGGTGGCGACTCGCACACGCGTTTCCCGATCGGCATTTCGTTCCCGGCCGGCTCCGGCCTGGTGGCCTTCGCCGCCGCCACCGGCGTGATGCCGCTGGATATGCCCGAAAGCGTGCTGGTGCGCTTCAAGGGTGAGATGCAGCCGGGCGTGACCCTGCGTGACCTGGTCAACGCGATCCCGCTGTACGCGATCAAGGACGGTCTGCTGACCGTGGCCAAGCAGGGCAAGAAGAACATCTTCTCCGGCCGCATCCTGGAAATCGAAGGCCTGCCGAACCTGAAGGTGGAGCAGGCGTTCGAGCTGTCCGATGCCTCGGCCGAGCGTTCGGCGGCCGGTTGCACCGTGCACCTGGACAAGGCGCCGATCATCGAATACCTGACCAGCAACATCACCCTGCTGCGTTGGATGATTGCCGAAGGCTATGCCGATGCGCGCACGCTGGGCCGCCGCATCAAGAAGATGGAAGAGTGGCTGGCCGATCCGCAGCTGCTGCAGCCCGATGCCGACGCCGAATATGCAGCCGTCATCGAGATCGACCTGGCCGACATCCACGAGCCGATCGTGGCGTGCCCGAACGACCCGGACGACGTCAAGACGCTGTCCGACGTGGCCGGTGCGGCGATCGACGAGGTGTTCATCGGTTCGTGCATGACCAACATCGGTCACTTCCGTGCCGCTGCCAAGTTGCTGGAAGGCAAGCGCGATATCCCGACCCGTCTGTGGGTTGCGCCGCCGACCAAGATGGACGCCTCCGAGCTGACCAAGGAAGGCCATTACGGCACCTTCGGCGCGGCTGGTGCACGCATGGAAATGCCGGGCTGCTCGCTGTGCATGGGCAACCAGGCGCAGGCACGCGAGGGCGCCACGGTGTTCTCCACCTCCACGCGTAACTTCCCGAATCGTCTGGGCCGCAATACCAACGTGTACCTGGGTTCGGCGGAACTGGCGGCGATCTGCTCGCGTCTGGGCCGCATCCCGACCAAGGACGAGTACATGGCCGATGTGGGCGTGATCAAGACCAGTGGCGATCAGATCTACCGCTACATGAACTTCGATCAGATCCAGGAATATCAGGACGTGGCCGATACCGTCGCTGCCTGATCCAGTTGGTTGATCACCTGTTCGAAAACGCCCGGCAATGCCGGGCGTTTTTCGTTATTCGGGCGATGACTTCATTTTGGCTGCGTAATGTCGGAAGTTAAGGCAATCGCAGTTAACTCGGCTATCGCATTGCAACAAAAATCTGAAGTCCGGAGGTCTAGAGTGGCGCCGCTCCCATCGCTCTGATTGATCTCCAATGCCCACTTGCACGATCGCTGGTCAAACGCTGCACTACGCACAATACGGTCAAGGGTTTCCGGTGTTGCTTGGCCACAGTTATCTCTGGGACGCGGCCATGTGGGAGCCGCAGATCCAGGCGCTTTCGCCGCACTATCGGGTCATCGTTCCCGAGTTGTGGGGGCACGGGCAATCGGCGGCACTGCCAGCGGTCACACAGACGGTTGGCGATCTTGCCAGGCAGATGCTGCTGTTGCTGGATGCGCTGGAACTGCCGCAATGCGCGGTGGTCGGCCTGTCGGTCGGTGGCATGTGGGGCGCCGAGCTGGCGCTGCTGGCACCGCAGCGCGTGCGCAGCCTGGTGCTGATGGATACCTTCCTGGGTGCCGAGCCGCAGGCCACGCAAACGCGTTATTTCGGTCTGCTCGATGCGATCGAAGCGGCCGGGCAGGTGACGCCTGCGTTGATCGAGGCGATCGTGCCGATCTTTTTCCGCCCCGGCATCGATCTGAATTCCGCACTGCCGGCTGCGTTTGCGCAGCGTCTGGCGGCGATGTCGGCCGAGCAGTTGCGTACATCCATCGTGCCGCTGGGCCGGCTGATCTTCGGGCGCGCGGATCGCCTGGAGGCGATGTCCGCGCTGAATCCGGCCAGCACCTTCCTGCTCGGCGGCGCAGACGATATTCCGCGCCCGCCCGAAGAGCTGTGGCTGATGGCCGAGGTGATCGGTTGCGACTACGAGCTGATCCCCGATGCCGGGCATATCGCATCACTGGAGAATCCGGCGTTCGTCACCGCGCAGTTGCTGGGTTGGTTGAAGCGCACCGTGGCATCGGATTCGACGCGGATGGAAAGGCGCGCGCCTGAAGGCAGCGTCCAGGCACAGGCATCGCTCTAATGATGTGCTGCTGATCTGGCGATCAGAACGACATCATGCGTTGCTTGCAACCATGAGCACCGGCCACCTCACTTGGCGCTGCTTGCAACCATGAGCACCGATCACTTCACTTGGTCCTTGCCCGCCCACCGTCGCGGGACCTTACGCGGCATGGATGCCGCGTAAGAGCCTACACGGACGTACTTGCGGCGTGTCCTGCGATGGTGGGCGGGCAAGGGCCCTGCATCGAAGCGCCAGATCAGGTGCGCTGTGTTCGCTTCTTCCATAGCGTGCAGCCTGAGCTCAGGACAACCTGCTTTTGAGCTCTGTCTGCCGTTTCAAACCAGCAAAGCCGGTTGGTCGAGGACGCGATGCCCTCACCACTTCCGGGACACGCCGTGAATCCGTCCGTGGAGGCTCCTTGGCGGCATCCATGCCGCCAAGGGTCCCGGAACCGGTAAGGACATCACGCCTCCTAAGTTGGTCGTGCGCTGATGCAACCGCAAAAGCGAGATGACTTAAGCGAGGTGCTTAACGCAACGGCTTTGTCGCCTGCACGCATATGTGCATGGCTACTTAGCGATAAGGGCAAACCCAATCCACTTGCGGCCCGTCTTCGACGGAAAGTTTTGGAAATCAGACCACGTCGGCCAGATCACACAAGGTCCACGGAACCACCGCTGCATCTAACCCGCCAACTGCCGTTCCTGCTCTTGCCATGCATACCGACCATCTCGACTGGTCCTTGCTCGCTCAGCGTCGCGGGACCTTACGCGGCATGGATGCCGCGTAAGAGCCTACACGGATGTACTTGCGGCGTGTCCTGCGACGGTGGGCGGGCAAGGGCGCTGCACCGAAGCACCAGATCGGATGCTTTGTCTTTTGGCAGGTTGCTTCGACCTGCTGATGCGAGCGTAAAACGCTATCAGCGCAAGCCTGACGACCACGACGGGGTGTCGTGAGCCGCCTTAAGGCTGCGTGCCCAACCAGGCTTCCAGCGCCGCCGCCGGCAATGGTCGCGAAAACAGATAGCCCTGCAGCACTTCGCAGCCGAGGTCGGCGAGGAACAGGCGCTGCGCCTCGTTTTCCACGCCTTCGGCAACCACGTGCTTGCGCAGATGCTCGCCGATGCGCAGCACCGAGGTGGTGAGGGCGCGGGCGTCTTCGCTGTGTTCGATGTCGCGCACGAAGCTCATGTCCAGCTTGAGTTCGTCGATCGGCAGGCGATGCAGGTGGCTCAGGCTGGAATAACCGGTGCCGAAGTCGTCCAGCGACAACGAGATACCTGCTTCGCGGATGGCATGCAGGTTCTCCAGCACGCCAGGCTGCCCGGACAGCATCACGCTCTCGGTCATTTCCAGCGTGAGGTCGGAGGGCTGCGCGCCCGTCTCGGCGATTAGCCGCAGCAGGTCGCTGAGCATGCGCGGGCTTTCGAAGCTGCTCGCCGACAGATTCACCGACACCCGCGTCACCGGCACACCACGCGTGCGCCAATCGGCGATCTGCCGGCAGGCGCTGCGCAATACCCAATCGTTGAGCTGCGGCATCATGCCTTGCTCTTCGGCCACGGGCAGGAAACGCGCCGGCGAAATGGCGCCCAGTTGCGGATGATTCCAGCGCAACAATGCTTCCACGCCGTACAGCGCGTGCGGCGCGGCGCTGTGCAATTGCGGTTGATAGTGCAGCTGCAGCTGATCGCGGCCGATGGCCTGGCGCAGCTCCGCTTCCAGCGCAACGCGCTCCTGCGCCATGCGATTCATGTCGGAACTGAAGAAGCGGAAGCGTCCGCCGCCTTCCTGCTTGGCGCGGTTCATGGCCAGATCGGCATGCCGCAGCAGGATGTTGATGTCGCGCCCGTCCTCGGGAAACATCGCCACGCCAATGCTGGCGGACGGATGCACGGTCATGTGCCCGACCGGCAGTGGCCTGGCAATGGTGCCCAGCACCCGTTCTGCGGCGGCACTGGCCTGCTCGGCACTGCATTGCGGCAGCGCAAGTGCGAATTCGTCGCCTGCCAGGCGCGCCAGCATGGCGGTGGCGGGCAGCTGTTCGCCGATGCGCAGGGCGATGTCGCGCAACAGGCCGTCGCCGGCGGCATGGCCCTGGCTGTCGTTGATCAATTTGAAGCGGTCGATGTTGATGAACATCAACGTGGCCGGTTCGCCGGCATATTCGGCCTGCGTCAGGGCCTGCTCGGCACGTGCGCTGAACATGATGCGGTTGGGCAGGCCGGTCAGCGCATCGTAGAACGCCAGTTGATGCACGCGTTGACGGATCTGTTCGCGTTCCAGCGCCAGCGTGCACAGTTGCTGGCACAGATCGGTAAGGCGCACGTGCCAGGCATCGGCACGCTGCGCCTTGCGGTAGTACAGCGCGAAGGTACCGAGCACGCGTGCGCTGTTGGAGCGGATCGGCGTGCTCCAGCACGCGCGCAAGCCCATCGGCAGCAAGAGTTCGCGGAATTGCGCAAACAGCGGGTCGGTGGCGATGTCTTCCACCATCACCGGCCGGCCGCGCCAGGCGGCCGTGCCGCAGGCGCCTGCACCCGGCGCGATCTTCAAGCCGTTGACCGCATCGGCGTATTCCGGCGGCAGGCTGGGTGCGGCCAGCGAATGCAGGCAGCCTTGATTGTCCGCGCTCATGACCGTGGCCAGCACGTCCGGCGCGATGCGCTCGACCTCGGTGCAGATCAGCGTCATCACCTCGATCAGCGGCCGCTCCTGCACCAGCGCCTCGAGCACGCGGTGCTGCAGCACTTCATGCATCTTGGTGTCGGTGATGTCGGTCAGCACCGCCACGTAATGCGAGGGAAGATGCCTGGCGTCGTAGATCGGATTGAAGTTGAGCGAGATCCACAGCGGCGTGCCGTCCTTGCGATACACAAGCAGGTCGGCCTGGGTCTGCTGCAGGGCGTCAGCGCGGTCGCGGATGCGTGCCACCTCGTCCTGGTCGCTTTGCGCGCGGGTGAGCACGTCCGAGGGACGCTTGCCGACCAGTTCGGCCTCGGTATAGCCGAACATTCGCTGGAAGCCGTCATTGGCATAGAGCAGGCGCGATTGCAGATCGCAGATCAGGATCGCACTGCTGCTGCCGTCCAGCGCTTCGGCCAGCAGGCGCGAGCGCGTGGCGTCGGGATGTTCGTCGGGCCTGGTCATGCCGGCGGTGATCGGGCCGGCCTTGATCGTCCCGGGCATGAGCGGGTGATCTGCCCGCGCATCCGCCGTCACCGGCGACGCGGCATCCGCGACGCCGGGAGCCGCCGCCTGTTCGGTCGGGTGCGGGGGGCGGGACTTCATGCCGGATCAGCGCGCCTGCGCCGACAGCGCGATCAGGCGCTCGGCCACGCGGTCCAGCGGTACCACTTCCTGCGCGGCGCCGAGTTTATAGGCGGCACCGGGCATGCCCCAGACCACGCTGCTGGCTTCGTCCTGCACCAGCGTGGGCGCGCCGGCCTGCAGCATTTCCAGCAGGCCGCGTGCGCCGTCGTCGCCCATGCCGGTGAGGATGGCGCCGACCGCATTCGGGCCGGCGTTGGCAGCGACGGAGCGGAACAGCACGTCCACCGCCGGCTTGTGGCGATTGACCGGTGGGCCGTCGTCGATGCGGCAGCGCCAGCGCGCACCGTCGCGGATGATGCGCAGATGCTGGCCGCCGGGCGGCAGGTAGGCATGGCCTGGCAGGATCGCCTCGCCATCGCTGGCCTCGCGTACCGACATCGCCGAGTGGCGATTGAGGCGCTCGGCGAAGGCGGTGCTGAAGCTGGCCGGCAGATGCTGGGTCATCACCACCGCCGGTGCATCGGCGGGCATGTGCTCGAGTACCACGCGCAGGGCTTCGGTGCCGCCTGCCGAAGCACCAATGGCGATCAGGCGGTCGGTGGTGCGAAAGCGCAGCGCGCTGCCCGGCACCGGTGCCGACTGCATGTCCAGGGTGACCTTGGGCGCGCTGGGACGATTGAGCGCGCTGACCTTGGCCTTGGAGGCCATCTTGACCTTGCTGACGATCTCCTCGGCATAGCCTTCCAGCCCGCGTGCGACGTCGATCTTGGGCTTGGAGACGAAATCCACCGCGCCCAGCGACAGGGCCTGCAAGGTGGTGTCGGCGCCCCGCTCGGTCAGCGATGAGATCATCACCACCGGGGTGGGGCGCAGGCGCATGAGGTTTTCCAGGAACACCAGGCCGTCCATGCGCGGCATTTCCACATCCAGCGTGATCACGTCCGGATTGAGGCGTTTGATCTTTTCGCGCGCCAGGATCGGGTCGGCGGCCGAGCCGATCACCTCGATGCCGGCATCGCGCGAGAGGATTTCGGTCAGCATCTGGCGTACGACCGCCGAGTCGTCGACGATCAATACACGCACAGGGGTTTCCAGCGTCATTCGAACAACTCCACTCCACCGGTGACCGGTGCTTTGGACAGACGGGCGCGCACGGCCGATTCGGCGGCGGCGACTTCGGCTTCGTGTGCATGCGGCAAACGCTGCACGACCACGCGTCCGGTCGTCGGGAAGAACCACACCTTGCGCGGATGGATGCCGCACAGATCCTCGGCAATGATGGGAATGTGCTCGGCCTGCAGGTACTGGCGCACGAACTCGGCATTGCGGGTGCCGACCGGATTGCTGGTGAAGCCCTTGAGCACGTTGGCGCCACCGAACACCTTGGCTTCGATGCGTTTGCGATGCGCGCCGCGCTTGAGCATGTCGTTGATCAGCAACTCCATCGCATAACTGCCGTAGCGCGCGGGTGCGCCGTCACCGACCTGGCCTTCCGGCAACAGGAAGTGATTCATGCCGCCGATCTTCAGGACAGGGTCGCGCAGGCAGGCGGCAACGCACGATCCCAAGGTGGTCGTCAACGCGGTGTCGTCGTCCACCACCAGGTATTGGGTGGGCAGCAGCTTGGCGGTGATGGTCTGGAACCGCGAGTCGCGGTAGCGCATGACATCGTCGACCTGCACGGCGGTGCTCATGTGGCGGCTCCGGCGCGCGGCGCACGCCGATACAGCGTGCGCCCGCACGGCTGGATCAGGTCGGCTGCGTGCAGGTAATTCTCCGAGTGCCCGGTGTAGAGCAGACCGTCATCGCCCATGTGGCTGACCAGACGCGACAGGATGCCGCGCTGGGTCGGCTTGTCGAAATAGATCATCACGTTGCGACAGAACAGCGCCGCGTACGGGCCGCCGACGTCGTAACGCGGTGCCAGCAGATTCAGCTGGCGGTATTCGATGAGTTGGCGCAACGCAGGGATGACCCGGCACTTGCCCTCGTTGGGGCCGCTGCCGCGCTGGAAATACTTGCGCTTGATCGATGCGTCCAGCGAGGCGACGCGGTCGATGGCGTAGACGCCGCGCGAGGCGGTTTCCAGCACCTGGGTGTCGACGTCGGTGGCCACGATGCTGACCGGCGGGGTCAAGGTGCCGAAGGCTTCGCAGGCGGTGATGGCGATGGAGTAGGGTTCCTCACCGGTGGAGGCCGCGCACGACCAGATCTTCAAGGGCGCCTGCGAGGCACGCTTTTGCAGTTCTTCGCGCAGTTTGTCGAAGTGGTGCGGCTCGCGGAAGAACGAGGTCAGATTGGTGGTCAGCGCGTTGGTGAACGCCTGCCATTCCTCTTCGTCGGTGCCTGCTTCCAGCTGGTCCAGATAGTCGCGGAAGGAGCGCAGACCGAGCACGCGAAGACGACGCGACAGCCGGCCATACACCATGTCGCGCTTGGCCGGAGCCAGGGCGATGCCGACACGCTGATAGATCAGGTCGCAGACGCGCTTGAAATCGCGGTCGCCAAAATCAAATTCGCGTGTGTCTGAAGCGGGAGTCGAGGTGGTCGTCATATCCATAAGCGTCGTGAGCTATGACTGGATATCGGCCACGTGGTCATGCAACTGAAGCACTAATCGGTGTCTTGCGGGGGCAGGGTCGCATCTGGCGCCTGCAACCGCGTTGGCGGGGTAGCGGGCGAGGCCAATGCGCGGCGCTGCGCACTGCGCTGGCTGCAGATGCGCAAAGCCCCGGCAGTGCCGGGGCTTTGCGGGGACAACCCTTGGATCAGAACTCTTGCCAGTTGCCGTCGGCCAGGGCGGCCTGCGGCTTGGCCGGCCGCGATGGCGTGGCCGCCGCACGCGCGGCCGGCTTGGTTGCGGGCGTCACCGCAACCGGGCGCGAGGCGACCGGGCGGGCGCGTGCAGCCGGCGCGGCCGGCGCAGCCGGCTCGTCCAGCTTGAACACCGACACCGCTTCGGCCAGGTGGCCGGCCTGCTCTTCCATCGAGCGTGCGGCCGCAGTGGCTTCTTCCACCAGGGCGGCGTTCTGCTGGGTGGTCTCGTCCATCTGGGTGATGGTCTGGTTGACCTGCTCGATGCCGGCCGACTGTTCCTGCGAGGCGGCGGAGATCTCGCCCATGATGTCGGTGACACGCTGCACGCTGGCCACGATCTCGGCCATGGTGGCACCGGCCTTGCGCACCAGTGCCGAGCCCTCGGCCACCTTGTGCACGGAGTCGTCGATCAGGCCCTTGATCTCCTTGGCCGCGCCGGCCGAACGCTGTGCCAGCGTACGCACTTCCGAGGCGACCACGGCAAAGCCGCGGCCCTGTTCGCCGGCACGGGCGGCTTCCACCGCCGCGTTCAAGGCCAGGATGTTGGTCTGGAAGGCGATGCCGTCGATGACCGAGATGATGTCGGCGATCTTCTTGGACGAGGCCTCGATGCCGGACATGGTGGTGACCACCTGCGAGACCACGTCGCCGCCCTGCGAGGCCACGCCGGTGGCGCCGATGGCGAGCTGGTTGGCCTGGCGGGCGCTTTCGGCGTTCTGCCTGACCGTGGAGGTGAGCTCCTCCATCGAGGCGGCGGTTTCTTCCAGGTTGGCCGCCTGCTGCTCGGTACGATGCGACAGGTCGCTGTTGCCGGAGGCAATCTCGCCGGCAGCCGAGTTGATCGCGGTGGACGAGACCTTGATGCGCCCGACGATGTCGGAAAGCTGCTCGGCGGTGGCATTGGCATCGTCACGCATCTGCGCGAACACGCCACTGAATTCGCCGCGCATGCGCACGGTCAGGTCGCCGCGCGACAACGCCGACAGCAATGCGGAGATCTGCTCCAGGCTGGCGGCGTTGGCATCCAGCAGGCCGTTGAGCTGTTGGGCCAGCTGCAGGAAGAAGCCCTGCTTGCCATCGGTTTCCACCCGGCCGCTCATGTCGCCGCTGGCGGCGGCACGCACGATGCGGGCGACTTCTTCTTCGACCTGGACCTCGATGGTGCGATCGCGCCATTCACAGACATCGCCGGTGCTCTCGCCCTGCTCGTTCTTGATGACGGTGACGGTCTGCATCATCACAAACTCGCCGTAACGCTCCTCGAAGCTGGTGATGCCGTCGCGTTCCAGCGCTGCGATGGCCTTGTGCACGGTCGCTTCGGGCAGGCCGAGATAGCTGATGTGCTGACCGATGATCTTGCTGGCCTCAAACTCGGGCGAGGACAGACGGATGCTGCCTTCGTAATGCGTGACCAGCTTCTGGAACGCCTCGTTGGCGTAGATCATGATCCGATCGGTGTCGGTGATGAAGGTGCTGGTGGAGGATTTGTCCAGTGCGGTACGGATACGCAGGTTTTCGTCGGCGATCTTCTTGTCGCGTTCGATGCGTTCCTTCAGGTCGCGCTGCATCCGGTGCATGGAGCGCATCAGTTCGCCCACTTCGTCCTGGCCCTGCACATTGATCTGGCCGTCGAGCTTGCCGCTGGCGATTTCGGTGGCAGTGGACACCGCGCCGCGCATGCTCTTGACGATGGACCGTGCGAACAGGAATGCCAGGCCCAGGCCACCGGCGATGCCGATCAGCAGCACCAGCACGGTCAACGAGACCGAGGTGGCATGGACCTTTTCGGCCTTGCTCTTGGCAGCCTGCGCCAACTTGTTGTCTTCGGCGATCAATGCGGCCAACGATGCCTGTGCCTTGGCATGCAGTGCGCTGGTTTCGCCAACGAAGGTATCGACGGCGTCGTCAGGCAGGTTCAGTTCCAGCATTTCGTCGACGCTTTCGTAAGAGGCCGAGGCCTTCTTCCAATCCGCAACGAAGGTGGCAAACAGCTGCTTTTGCTGCGGGCTCTCGATCAGGCGGGGATAGCCCTTGATCGTGGCCTCGATTTCGCCATTGAGCCGCTTGGCGCGGACCTTGGCTTCCTGCTTGACCGAGTCGCTGGCGCGCACCAGATTTTGATAGGACGCATTTCGATATTCGCCGAGCATGCCGCGCAGATCGCCTGCTTCGCGCACGCTGGACATGGTGTTGCCGGCCAGGTCGCGGGTGACGTTATTGAGCGATGCCAGACCCGCATAGGCGATGATGCCCTGCACCAGCATGATCAGCAGCACGATGCCGAACGCCAGCATCAGCTTGGGCATCAATTTGAGATTGTTGATCCATTGCATTGACACGATTCCCCGGTAGAAGTCAGTGCGCATAACCGCAAACAGCAGATCGCCACGCGCGAGGGCGTGGCGATCTGCTAGGCGATTACTTGATGGTGGCCAACTTCAGGCTGGCCGGCGAGCTGACTTCGATTTCGGCACGCGAGCTGTCGCGCTGGATCTTGCCGAGCACACAGACGTCCTTGCCTTCCAGGGATTCCGGGGCAAAACTGAACTTGCCGCGGTTGGCGCCGTCGATGCGGGCCGAGAAGGTGTGACGCGGGAACATGCCGCCCATGTACAGGAAGGTGGGTTCACCTTCCGAGCTCTGGGCGTACTTGGCCTTTTCGACCTTGCCGCACACCATGCCGTCCTTGCCGACGAAACGGGTCGCCATTTCCGGCGGAATCATTTCCTGCGACTGAGCCGACAGCGTGGGAGCAACGATCACGAGAGCAGCGACGGGGAGGAGCGAGAGCAGGAACTTCATTGGGATTCTCCAGAATCAAAAGTCGAACGGTGACCCGTTTATGTACGCGGGCTTCTATTCAGCTATCGGCTAGCCGCCGTTCAACTTGAATCCGAAAAACGTGATTTCTATCTCACTTCAACTTCGTTGTGCGTCTCGTGTCGGGAAGCTCCCGACACCAGATGGTCTGGATCAGGCCGCTTCTTCGGCCAGCTGCTGCTGACCGAGCTCGGTGCTGTCCAGCAGGGTCTCGATATCCAGCAGGATCAGCATGCGATCGTCCTGGGTGCCGATGCCCGAGATGAAGCGGGTATCGACCGAGGCGCCGAATTCGGGGGTGGGGCGGATCTGATCGTCGTTGAGCGGGATCACGTCCGAGACGCTGTCCACCACGATGCCGACGACGCGGTCTTCGACATTGAGCACGATCATCACGGTGAAGGCGTCGTAGCGCGCTTCTTTCAGGCGCAGCTTCAGGCGCAGGTCGATCACCGGCACGATGGTGCCGCGCAGGTTAATCACACCCTTGATGTAGTCCGGTGCGTCGGGAAGACGGGTGACCGAGTCGTAGCCGCGGATTTCCTGCACTTTCAGGATGTCCACGCCGTAGTGTTCTTCGCCAAGGGCGAAGCTGAGGAATTCACCACCGGTGCCGGTGGTCGTGCTTTTGTCGTTCATGGAAACTCCGGGCGTTGCGGCTGAGTGTCGGATTGCAGCTATAAAAAAGCATGCGGATGAGGATTGCCCTAGCAACATCGGCGCAGTGCAGGGCAACTTTAGCCGTGCGCCGAGGCTGGTGCGGGTGGGTTCAGAACACGCCGCTCTTGCGCGCATTGCGCTGGCGGTCGACCCGGAAGATGTAGCGCTGGATGGTCTCGTCGGCACCGCGTGGCAGGTCGCTGAACTGCATGCCGACCCGGAAGCCTTCGCTGCCGTTGGGCAGGGTCTGCTTGTACTGGCTGCATACCGTCAGCGGCAGGGTGATCGGCGCGGTGTCGGGCAGTTGCAGCGTGCAGTTGCGGTAGGTGCGCTGCGGTTCGAGCAGGGGCATGCCGTCGGTGAGCGAGACCGCCAGGCCGCCGCTGCTGATGTCGATCACGCGCAATTGCAGGTTGAGATTGCCGCCCTGTGCCTCGTCCTGGCGAATGATGCAGATGGGCGAGTCGGTGATCGGCGTTTCCAGCCGGTACGACTCGCGGCGCTGCATGTGGTACATCGCCTCGGGCAGGTCGGCGCGGAAGGCGACATGGATGTCGCGTTCCAGCCGGTCGGGCGTTTCCAGCCGGAAGCGGATGTTGACCCGTTCCAGTTGTGCGTAGCACAGCAGGTACTTGGCCTCCTGGATGGCGCGGTTGGAGGCCTCGTTGTGGCTGCCGTCCAGAATCACGCAGTCCTCGTCTTCATCCACTTCGAGCACGGCGGTGGGCACGGCCATGTCGCGCCCGGCCACATGCATGGTCACGATGGCACGCTGGTCGAGCAACTGGCGCAGCAGGCCACGGATCTGCCGTTTGTTGCGCAGCAGATAGCGCTCGTCACCTTCGGCAAGGTGATCGACGTCGTGGTCCAGCTCTGAGGTATCGCCTTGGGACATGGGCACAAGCACAGTAGATGTGGGAAGACGTCGGAACGGTTGTCCTGGCGTCGCCTTGATATCGGCGGCGACGCCGAATCCTTAAGGGCGGCTGAAAGAAGACCAAAGCGTGAACCCTCGTTCGCCTTGGGCGGGGTGGTCCGAGGGACCGGACGGTGCGGATGGATCGGTTCCGCAGCGGCGGACCTGCGCCCGTGCTGCCGGGCCCTTGTCCGCCACCATCGCGGGACAGGCGGTGAATCCGTGCATGGTCGGGCAGGGTGCCGACGGACAGCTTCGCCGCCATGCGTGGCCCGACGCCTGTCGACGCCCGTAACAAAAAAGGGCCGCTTCCCTCGCTAGGAAGCGACCCTCAAGATTCGTTGACCGAATCAACTACGCTCGAATGGTGTTTCTGGAGACTGCGGTTGGTACGTGTTACGTGTTGCAGTGGGGCTCAGAACTCCTGCCAGTCGCTGGGACCTGCCGTGGCTGCCGCTGTGGCCGTGCCTGCGGTGCTGCGGCGTGGCGCTGCGTTGCTGCCGGCACGTGCGGCCGGGCGGGCGGCAAAGCGTGCATTGACCGGCGCAGCCAGCATCGATGACGGCTGAGGCGCGGCTTGGCCCTGCTCGACGATCTTGAACACGGCAACCGCCTCGGTGAGCTGCTGGGCCTGCTCTTCCATGGCCCGGGCGGCGGCGGTGGCTTCTTCCACCAGCGCGGCGTTCTGCTGGGTGGCTTCGTCCATGTGGGTGACGGTCTGGTTGACCTGCTCGATGCCGGCCGACTGTTCCTGCGAGGCGGCGGAGATCTCGCCCATGATGTTGGTGACGCGCTGCACGCTGGCCACGATCTCGGCCATGGTCTTGCCGGCCTGATCCACCAGTTGCGACCCGTCGGCCACACGCTGCACGGAGTCGTCGATCAGGCTCTTGATCTCCTTGGCCGCTGCGGACGAACGCTGGGCCAGGGTGCGCACTTCAGAGGCGACCACCGCAAAGCCACGGCCCTGGTCGCCGGCACGCGCCGCTTCCACGGCGGCGTTCAGGGCCAGGATGTTGGTCTGGAACGAGATCCCGTCGATGACCGAGATGATGTCGGCAATCTTCTTGGACGAGGCTTCGATCCCACTCATGGTCTCGACCACCTTGCTGGCGATCTCGCCGCCTTGCGAGGCCACCCCGGCGGCACCGATGGCGAGTTGATTGGCCTGGCGTGCGCTTTCGGCGTTCTGCCTGACGGTGGAGGTGAGTTCTTCCATGGAGGCAGCGGTTTCCTCCAGGTTGGCGGCCTGTTGCTCGGTGCGCTGCGACAGATCCTGATTGCCGGCGGCGATCTCGCTGGCAGCGGCACTGATCGAGGTGGCCGAATGCTGGATGTGTCCGACAATGCCGGCCAACTGGGTCGCCGTGGCGTTGGCATCGTCGCGCATCCGTGCGAACACCCCCTTGAAATCGCCGTCCATGCGCGCGGTCAGGTCGCCCGCCGCAATCGCCCGCAGGATGCCCGACAGCGACTGCAGGCTGCCATCGGCGGTGGTCATCAATTGATTGAGGCTCTCGACCATGATCCGGAAATCGAACTGGAACTGCGTCGCATCGCCGCGTGCGCCGAAGTCACCGTCGGCGGCGGACTGGGCCAGCTGCTTGATCTGCTGATTCATCGAGGACAGGTTGGTCTTCACCTGCGCCATGGTGTCGGTCAGCCTGGCCTTTTCGCCCGGCAGCGCGTCCATATCCTCGCTGAGGTCGCCGATCGCGTAGCGGCCCATGATCTGTGCCAGACGCAGCGTGACCTGGACGTGGCTGTCGACCAGCGCGTTGGTGTCACCGGCCATGCGGCCGTAGTCGCCCGGGAACGCGTCGGCATCCATGCGGAAGCTGATGTGGCCGCTGTCGTGGCGCTCGGCCATGTCCAGCTGCGCGGTGATCAGGTTGCGCACCTGCGACTGCATCTTGTCCATCGCCTGCAGCAGGCGGCCGGTCTCGTCGCTGGCCTCGCTGTGCACGGCGTTATCGAGCTTGCCGTCGGCGATCGCCTCGGCAGCACGGGTGGCGCGGTTCAACGGGCCGGTGAGGCTGCGGGTGATCGTCCAGGCCAGCAGGGCGCTCAGCAGCACTACCGCAAGGCCGCCGCCGATCAGCATGCTGCGGCCACGCGCCATCGAGGCATTGGCCTGGTCGTAGGCCAGCTGGCTGCTCTTGCGCTGCGCGTCCGAGTAGGTACGGATCGCATCCTGCCAGCGCTGGGTGGCCGGCGCGGCGCGTTCGAGCAGGATCGGCATGGCCTGGTCGACCTTGCCGGCGGTGCCCAGTTCGCGCACCTGCTGGTTATGCGCCAGTGCCTGCTCGCGCGTCGAATCCAGCGCGTTGCGCAATTCCTGGTCGTGCGCGTCGGCGGGAAATGCGTAGAGCTTGTCGCGCAGCTCCTTGTAGCGGATGCGCTGGGCGTCGATCACTTCACCGAACTGGCGATTCTGCTCGGCAGTGGTCGGCAGCACGATGTTGCGCAGATTCAACGAGATGGTGGCATTGGCGTCCAGCATGTCGGTGGCGTACTGGATCATCGCCATGTTGCGGTTGACGATGGTGTCCAGGCGTTCGCGCGCCTGGCTGAGCGTGTACAGACCGGCGGCCACCAGCGCGCAGGAGAGAAGGATCAAGACGCCGAAGGCCAGGGAAAGGCGCTTGCCGACGTTGAAGCGGTGCAGGAAGGAGTTCATGGAGTGACCTGAGCGAATGTGCCGTTGGATGGAGTGGCATGCAGCGCAGTGCTGGAGCAGTGCGTTGCACGTCATCCCTTGTGTGATGCGTCGGTCAGATAACGGCGTTAGCGCTGCTGCATTGAGGCAGGCTGGACCGGTTGGTAAAGCCGGGTCTCAGGCACGTGACTGCCATGTGTATGTGGGGTAGGGGATCGGTGGGGGTGTGTGGGGAATATCCCTAGAAAACCCCGCTTGAATGCGGTTTTGGAGGTGTGCCGGCGCAGGCCGGTCTGGACGATGTGAAGTGCGATTTCACGCTGCCCACGGTCCATAGCGGCGTGCGGACAGCTGCCTGGTCGTGCACAACGCAAAACGGCACCGCGTGTGCGGTGCCGTGATAAAGATGCTGCTGATGCGGATTACATGGCCGCGTGCCTGGGCGTGGTGTGTCCCTCGCGCACAGACACGCGCGTTGCCGGCAGCGGTCAGTGCCGCTTAGAACTCCTGCCAGTCGCCCACGTCGGTTGTCGTCGCGGATGCGCCTGCGGCGCTGCGCCGCAACGGCGCGGCACTGCTGGTGCGGGCGATCGGGCGCGGTGTGCCGCGGGCATTGGCGGGCGCATTGGCAATGGCCGACAACCGGCGCGCCATCGGTGCGTGCTCTGCGACCTTGAACACGGCGACCGCTTCGGTGAGCTGCTGGGCCTGTTCTTCCATCGCACGTGCGGCGGCGGTGGCTTCTTCCACCAGCGCGGCGTTCTGCTGGGTGGTTTCGTCCATCTGGGTAACGGTCTGGTTGACCTGCTCGATGCCGGAGTACTGCTCCTGCGACGCGGAGGAAATCTCGCCCATGATGTTGGTGACGCGCTGCACGCTGGCCACGATCTCGGCCATGGTGGTGCCGGCCTGATCGACCAGGGTGGCGCCCTGGGTGACCTTGTCGACCGAGTCGTCGATCAGCTGCTTGATCTCCTTCGCCGCACTGGCCGAACGCTGCGCCAGGGTGCGTACCTCGGAGGCAACCACCGCGAAGCCACGGCCTTGCTCACCGGCGCGCGCCGCTTCCACCGCTGCGTTCAGTGCCAGGATATTGGTCTGGAAGGCGATGCCGTCGATGACGGAGATGATTTCGGCGATCTTCTTCGACGAGCTCTGGATGTCGGACATGGTGGTGACCACCTGGGCCACCACATCGCCGCCTTGCGAGGCCACTGCCGCCGCGCCGATGGCGAGCTGGTTGGCCTGGCTGGCGTGTTCGGCATTCTGCTTGACGGTGGAGGTGAGCTCTTCCATCGAAGCGGCGGTTTCTTCCAGACTGGCGGCCTGCTGTTCGGTGCGCTGCGACAGGTCCTGGTTGCCGGAGGCGATCTCGCCCGATGCCAGGCCGATCGCGTCGGCAGCGGTCTGGATGCGGCCCACGATGCCGGCCAGCTGTTCGGCGGTGGCGTTGGCGTCGTCGCGCATCTGCGCAAATACGCCCTGGTACTGGCCGCTCATGCGTGCGGTGAGATCGCCGGCGGCGATCGAATGCAGCAGACCGGACAACGACTGCAGATTGCCGTCGGCGGTCGCCATCAGGTTGTTGAGGCTTTCCACCATCACGCGGAAGTCGTACTGGAAGCGCTCGGTATCGCCGCGGGCGCTGAAGTCGCCGCTCGCCGCGCACAGCGCCAGTCGCTTGATCTCGGTGTTCATCGCGCCGAGGTTGAGCTTGACCTGTGCCATGGTGTCGCTGAGCAGGGCCTTTTCTCCGGGCAATTTTTCCATGTCCTCGGACAGGTCGCCAATCGCGTAGCGGCCCATGATCTGCGCCAGGCGCATCTTCACCGCAAGGTGCGAGCCGACCAGCGCATTGGTGTCCTTTGCCATGCGGCCGAATTCGCCCGGGAATGCATCAGCATCCATGCGAAAGCTGATCTGGCCGTCATCGTGCCGCTTGGCCATGTCCAGCTGTGCGGTGATCAGATTGCGTACCTGGCCCTGCATGCGATCCATGGCCTGCAACAGGCGGCCGGTTTCGTCGTTGGATTGCGTGCGCACATCGTTGTCGAGATTGCCGTTGGCGATCGCTTCGGCAGCGCGGGTGGCCTGGGTCAACGGGCGCACCAGACTGCGGGTGATCAGGAAGCCAAGCACGGTGCTGAACAGCACCACCGCCAGCCCGCCGCCGATCAGCATCGCACGGCCACGGGCCATTTCGGTGGTGGTCGCTGCGTAGGCTTCCGTCGTGCGCATGCGCTGCAGCACCGAGTATTCGGTCAAGGTGTCTTGCCACTGCGCGGTCGCCGGTGCGGCTTTGTCCAGTAGCAGCTTGAGTGCTTCTTCGGGCTTGCCGGTCAGGCCCAGCTGCGCGACGTCTTCGTTGGTCTTGCGGGCCTGGTCGCTGGCAAGATCGATCCGCTCGCGGATCTGGGTGGCTCGAGGCGAGGCAGAAAACTCGTACAGCTTGCGGCGAGTGTCTTCGTAGCTCTTCAGCTGGTCTTTGATGATGGCATAGAAGCGCAGATTGTCTTCTTGCGAGGTCGGCAACACGATGTTGCGCAGCTGCACGGCGATGACCGAGGTGGCGTTGGCCATGTCCTGTGTGTACTGCATGATCGCGATGTTGCGGTTGACCACCGTGTCCATGCGGTCGCGGGCCTGCGCCAGTGTGTAGAGGCCGGCGGCAACCAGCGCGCACGACAACACGATCAGGGTGCCGAAGGCGAAGCTCAGGCGCTTGCCGACGTTGTACCGTTGAAGAAGAGCGATCATTTTGGGGTCTCGAGGCAGTGTGCAAGAAAGAACAAGACGCGTCGGGCGGACGCGTAGGCGATGCGCAGTGACGGCGCAGCAGGCAGGCATCCAGCCGATCCATCGCCCGGGTCACACGGCGACCCGGGCGATTGCAAGGCAGGTAGGCATGCCGTTGTAGGTAACGGCCAGCGAATGGGTGACTGAACGTTCCGACGTCGCCACGTATGGGCGACCGTCACCGAAGTGAGGCGCATGTGCACAAACAGGCCGGGAACGCTGCTCGGAGCGCTGTCTACGTCGGCGCACCTGCCGGCGGATTCACATTCTTTTCACTCAGTCGGGCGCGATGCGACATTGCCGTGGCGAAAGATGCTCAGCTGGCAAGCACCGGCTGATGCGGCAATGCGTTCGTCAGGCGGTCATGGCGCTGCCGACGACCGCGCTGCACCACGGCGCCATGCGATCGCCCGCATGGGTGCAGTACGCACGCGGCGCGCGAATGCACCGCGCCACCGCGCCACCGCGCCACGCGGCAAGCAGACGAGCTTGGCCGCTTGTGGCAGCGGCACGGGGCCGCTTGTATCGATGAGCCTGCGTAAAAACGGTGCGGAAAACAGACGCGTTCCGAGGGTAGCGGCCCGTGTTGCGGCGGCAGCACGCGGCTCGCTGCGGGCGTGTCCTAGAACTCGGCCCAGTCCGACTCGTTGGACGGTGCCAATGCCGCCGCGGCGCGTGCAGCGGGCCTGGCGACCGGTGGCTTGGTGACCGGTGCGCTGGCGGCAGCAGGCCGCTTGGCAGCGATCTGGCGCACCACCGGTGTTGCGCGCGTCACCGCTTCCCGCTCGGCCGACAGGCGGAACAAGGCCACCGCTTCGGTAAGCTGCTGGGCCTGTTCTTCCATCGACCGCGCGGCGGCGGTGGCTTCTTCCACCAGCGCGGCGTTCTGCTGGGTGGCTTCGTCCATGTGGGTGACGGTCTGGTTGACCTGCTCGATGCCGGCCGACTGTTCCTGCGAAGCGGCGGAGATCTCGCTCATGATGTCGGTCACGCGCTGTACCGACGAGACGATTTCGCTCATGGTGCTGCCAGCCTGGTTCACCAGCGCCGAGCCTTCGGCGACCTTGCTGACCGAGTCGTCGATCAGGCTCTTGATTTCCTTCGCCGCGCCTGCCGAACGCTGTGCCAGCGTGCGCACCTCGGAGGCGACCACCGCAAAGCCGCGGCCCTGTTCGCCGGCACGCGCCGCTTCCACCGCCGCGTTCAAGGCCAGGATGTTGGTCTGGAAGGCGATGCCGTCGATGACGGAGATGATCTCGGCGATCTTCTTGGACGAGGTCTGGATCCCGGACATGGTGGTGACCACCTGGCCGACCACGCTGCCGCCGTGCGAGGCCACATCGGCTGCGCCGATCGCCAGCTGGTTGGCCTGGCGTGCGTGCTCGGCGTTCTGCCTGACGGTGGAGGTAAGCTCTTCCATCGAGGCGGCGGTTTCTTCCAGGTTGGCGGCCTGCTGCTCGGTGCGCTGCGACAGGTCCTGGTTGCCGGCGGCGATTTCGCCTGCGGCGGTGTTGATGGCCAGGGTGGAGTGCTTGATGCGCCCGACGATGTCGGTCAGGCGCTGGGTGGTGGCATTGGCATCGTCGCGCAGGCGCGCGAACACGCCGTGGAAGTCGCCGTCCAGGCGTGCGGTCAGATCGCCTTCTGCCACCGCGCCGAGCAGCTGCGACAGCTTGCCCAGGTTGCGGTCGCTGACCTCCATCATCGAATTCAGATCCGCCACCATCACCGCGAAGTCGTACTTGAAGCGCGCCGCGTCGCCGCGTGCGCTGAAATCGCCTGCGGCTGCGGCCTGCGCCAGCAGCTTGATCTCGGTGTTGATCGACAACAGACTTGCCTTGGCCGCATCCATCGCTTCATGCAGGATGGCGCGGCTGGCCGGCAGGCGGCGCGCGTCCTGGGTCAGGTCGCCCTGCGCGTACTGGTTGAGGATACGGACCGCGTCGGTGATGGCATCCAGATGCTCGAAGATCATCGTGTTGATGCCGCCGGCCAGCGTGCCGTACACGCCGGGGAAATCCTCGGGCATGCGGTGGGTGATGTCTTCGGCCGCATGCAGGTGCGACATACGCGCGGTTTCGTCGCTGAAGCGGCGCAGCATCTGCATCATGCTGCCGGTGGCGTCGAGTATCTGGCCGATTTCGTCATTGCTGGTCTTGTTGACCTGCACGCTCAGATCGCCGCGCGAGACTGCCTTGATGGCGCCCAGCGCCTTGGACAGCGGATTGGTGATGCTGCGCGCGATCAGCCAGCCAAAGGTCACCGACAGCGCTGCCATCAGCAGCGTGCCGAGCAGCAACATCACGCTGGTCAGTTCGAACGACGCGGTGCTGGCCGCGACCATGTCGCTCAGGGCCCTGGACTGCTGCGCATAGAGCTTGTCGACCGAAGCGAACAGTTCCTTGCGGATCTCGCCGGACTGCTTGCTCGAAAATTCCATCGCCGCAGCGCGGTCCGGTTGTGCATAGAGCGTGCGCAGCTGCTGGTTGGCGGCGAAGTAGCGCGTGCTGGCGTCGGTCAGCTTGGCGTACTCGGCCTTCAGCGGCGAGGCGGCACCGATCTTGGCGTCCAGCAGCTTTTGCGTTTCAAGATACTTGGCGTGGATCTCGTCCATGCGCTTGGAGAACACCGCATAGCGTTGCGGATCGTCCAGATTGACGAACTGGCCTACTTCATAGACGCGGAATTCGCCGGCAAACCCGCGCAGCTCGGACAGGCGGCTCAGCACCGGCACCACGTCCTGGTTGATCAGGGTGGTTTGTTGCTGCATCTGCCGCATGCGCGAAAGGCCGAGCCCGCCCAGCAGGGCGGTCAGCACGGCACTCAGGCAAAAGGCAAACATCAGTTTGCGGCGGATCGGCCAATCGTTGAACTTGTTCATCAGTTACTCCGGGGCATTGCGCAGGAGCGCTCTCCGACGCTAGCGGCTGCCGTATATGATTCTTTATCTTCGACGGATGAACGGTGCGGTGTCCGGCTTGCGTGTGCCGCGATCATGCCGCTGGCAACACAGCGGTGGCAGGCAGGTGGGCACGCGCCCATGTGCACCCATTGGGATGGTTCTGCAACTGGTCGTGCACGATCGCCGCCGCCGCATCGCGGCTTGCCCAGCCATCGCACGCTGCGCCAGCAGGGCGCTGGCGATCGACTCTGCGGCAATAAACGCTTTCTTCAGCGCATTGCCGGTCTGCCCGGCCCGATGGCGCGCCACGCCCTTCCGAGGCGATGACTTGACGGAGGCGGTGCGGGGAGCGATCTTGCGGCCATCAGCTGGCGACGGGCAAGGCCTCTGCGCGCGCAGCACTGCGACCGGTGCCACGCTGCACGGGCGAGGCCGCCGTCACCCGGAAGCTGGACACCGCCTCGTCGAGTTGCTGCGCCTGCTGCTGCATGGCGTTGGCGGCGGCGGTGGCCTCTTCCACCAGCGCTGCGTTCTGCTGGGTGCTCTCGTCCATCTGGGTGACAGTGAGATTGACCTGCTCGATGCCAGCCGACTGTTCCTGCGAGGCGGCGGAGATCTCGCTCATGATGTCGGTGACGCGCTGCACCGAAGACACGATGTCGGCCATGGTCTTGCCGGCCTGATCCACCAGTGCCGAGCCCTGCGCCACCTTGCCGACCGAGTCGTCGATCAGATGCTTGATCTCCTTGGCTGCGCCGGCCGAACGCTGTGCCAGCGTGCGTACCTCGGAGGCGACCACCGCAAAGCCGCGGCCCTGTTCGCCGGCACGTGCCGCTTCCACCGCTGCGTTCAAGGCCAGGATGTTGGTCTGGAAGGCGATGCCGTCGATGACGGAGATGATGTCGGCGATCTTCCTGGACGAGGTCTGGATGCCGGACATGGTGTCCACCACCTGGCTGACCACCTGACCGCCTTGCGAGGCCACCGAGGCGGCACCGATCGCCAGCTGGTTGGCCTGGCGTGCGTGCTCGGCGTTCTGCTTGACGGTGGCGGTGAGCTCCTCCATCGAGGCGGCGGTTTCTTCCAGGTTGGCAGCCTGCTGCTCGGTACGCTGCGACAGGTCGTTGTTGCCAGCGGCGATCTCGCTGGCCGACCGGGTGATGGAGCCGGCGGCCTGCTGGATGCGCCCGACGATGCCGGCCAGCTGCGTGGCAGTGGTATTGGCGTCATCGCGCATGCGTGCGAACACGCCGTGGAACTGACCATCCATGCGCGCGGTGAGGTCGCCCTCGGCCAGCGCCGCCAGCAGCTCGGACAGCTTGCCCAGGTTGCGGTCGCTGACTTCCATCATCGCGTTGAGGTCGTTGATCATGCGCGCCGAGTCGTGTTCGAAGCGCGTGGCATCGCCGCGCTGGCTGAAGTCGCCATTGGCTGCGGCCTGGGCCAGGCGCTTGATCTCGGTGTTGATGGCCAGCAGGCTGGCCTTGGCCGCATCCATCGCTTCGTGGAGCACCGCGCGGGTGCCGGGCAGCCGCGCGGCGTCGCGCGACAGGTCGCCCTGCGCGTATTCGTTGAGGATGCCGATCGTATCGATGATGGCGTCCAGATGTTCGAAGATCATCGTATTGATGCCGCCGGCCAGTTCGCCGTAGACACCGGGGAAATCGGTAGGCATGCGGTGGCTGACGTCTTCGCCGGCGTGCATGTGCATCATCACCTTGGTCTGCGCGGAAAAGCGCTCCAGCGTGTGCACCATGTCGTCGGTGGCCTTGAGCATCTGGCCGATTTCATCGCTGCCATGCTGTGCGGTGCGCACGCTCAGATCGCCACGCGCCACGCCCTTGATGGCGGCGAGCGCGCGCGACACCGGCTCCAGGATCGAATTGCCGATCAGCCAGCCCACCAACAGGTTGAGCAGCACCAGTACGCCGCCGGCCAGGGTGACGATGCCGGTGAAGGCCAGCGCCTGCGACTGGGTATCGTCCAGATAGACGCCGGTGCCGATCACCCAGCCCCACGGCTTGTACAGCGATGCGTACGAGGTCTTCTGCACCGGCTCCTTTTCACCGGGCTTGGCCCAGGCGTAGTCGACGTAGCCGCCGCCGGACTGCGCCGCGCTGACGAAGGCCGGGAAAATGCGCTTGCCATCGGGGCTCAGCACATCGTTGAGCGGCTTGCCGTCGAGGTCCGGGCGGGTGGGGTGCATCAGCATCACCGGCGCCTGGTCGGTGACATAGATGTAATCCACGCCGCCACGTGCGCGCATGGTGGACAAGGTATGCAATGCGGCCTTCTTGGCGCTGTCCACATCCATCTCGCCCTTTTCGGCGCGCTCGGCGTAGCCATTGACCACCGCGATCGCCATCTCGATCTGGCTCTTGAGCCCATCGCGGCGCGTATCGGTGAGGTCCACGTATTGCATGCGTGCGGCGATCACCGCCAACGCGATGATGCCCAGCGCCACCAGCGCGGTCTGTGCCAGAAACTTGCGCTTCAGCGGAACGTTGGCCAGCGTGTTTGCAATCGTGGTCTTGAACGTCATGGCAGGTATCCAGCAAGGCAGGGTGACCGGGATAAGTCGAATAGCGACCTGATCCCCAAAATGTTGAGCACTACGCGGCCACCGATCGGATGGCGGTTTTCAGCGATTCTGGACGCGGTGGCGGCCGCATGCCGCGCGCGTCACACGGTTGCCATGAAGGCGCGGCGGCAGCGCACACGGGCGGGCAGGGTATGCGGCACCAGGATCAGCTGGGCCAGCCAGGGCATTTGAGGAACGCCACGGCAGGTCGCGTGGTTTGGCGCAGCGCAGGGCCGGTTGGGGAGGCAGCGACACCGCTGCGACCATCGGCGCCGTCACGCGGGCATGGCTCAATCGCGTTGCGTGTTGCGGACCCTTGCCACCGACTGCTGCAGGGTCTGCAGTTCGGTCCACAGCAGGTGCCGCGTATCGCCCGCATGGCCCAGCGACAGGGCTTGCGCAGACTGCAGGTCGCCGTCGTGCAGGGCGCGATCGGCCTGCCGATGCTGCGCCAGGTACCGACCCAACTGCTGCTGCACGAGTGCGAACTGGCGCGCCTGCTCGCCCTGCGGCGCGCTGGCCTGGAAGTAGCCTGCATGCCGTGCAATGCGTTGCCGCAGGTTGCCCAGACGTTCGTCGTAGGCTTCGATACGGGCGGGGTCGTGCGCTGCGGCAAGCTGCGCCCGCTGGTCGTCGCGCAACTGCACCAGGTCGGTGGCAAGCGACTGCAGCGCGCTCATCGGCACGTTGTCCAGCAGGACCGACACCGGCGCGGCCGGTGCTGCGAAGGACGGCGGCAACCAGACGCTGGCAGCCAGCAGCGCGACGGCGCATACCGAACCCAGCATGTGGCGGGCAGAGCGCGGTGAGTTGACGGTAGGCATGCGGACCTCCTTGGACGTAGCGGGGGCCAGGCAGCCCTCGTTGTTCCCTGTATCGGCCGCCGAAGCCTGCGCTTGATCACCTTTCGACAGACGGCGCGATTGCATGGGAATCGAGGAAATGGGCGCAGCGCCGGCGTTTGTTCGCAGTCTTTGAAAACGCCAGGCCCCGGCATCGCTGTCGGGGCCTGGCCGTGCCGGCCGCGCGGGCGGCGGCCTGGCAATCGGAGGTCGCGGTCAGAATTCGTGCCAGCTCGAATCGTTGCCGGCGGTTGCCGTTGCCGGCGTGCGCGCCGCCACCGCAGCGGTGTTGTTCGACCTGGCCGCAGGCGTCGCCGCTGCTGCGGCCGATCGCTTGGCGGCAGCTTGCCTGGTGCTTGCCTGGTGCTGCGTCGCGGTGCGGACCGGCGCTGCAGGCAACGCGGGCATCTGTTGAATCTTGAAGATCGCCACCGCATCGGACAATTGCCCGGCCTGATCTTCCATCGCGCGGGCGGCGGCGGTGGCTTCCTCCACCAGGGCGGCGTTCTGCTGGGTGGCCTCGTCCATCTGGGTCACGGTGTGGTTGACCTGCTCGATGCCGGCCGACTGCTCCTGCGAGGCCGCGGAGATCTCACCCATGATATCGGTCACGCGCTGCACGCTGGTGACGATCTCGCCCATGGTCTGCCCGGCGGTGTGCACCAGTGCCGAACCCTCGGCGACCTTGCCGACCGAATCGTCGATCAGGCCCTTGATTTCCTTGGCGGCGCCGGCCGAGCGCTGCGCCAGCGTGCGCACCTCGCTGGCCACCACCGCAAAGCCGCGGCCCTGTTCGCCGGCACGCGCCGCTTCCACCGCGGCGTTCAACGCCAGGATATTGGTCTGGAAGGCGATGCCGTCGATCACCGAGATGATCTCGGCGATCTTCTTCGAGGACGCCTCGATGCCGCTCATCGTGGTGACGACCTGGCCGACCACCTCGCCACCGCGCGAGGCGACGTCCGCGGCACCGATGGCGAACTGGTTGGCCTGGCGCGCATGCTCGGCGTTCTGCTTGACGGTGGAGGTCAGCTCCTCCATCGAGGCCGCGGTCTCCTGCAGGCTCGCGGCCTGCTGTTCTGTGCGGCGCGACAGGTCGTCGTTGCCGCTGGCGATCTCGCTGGCGGCGGTGTTGATCGAGCCGGAGGCATGCTGGATGCGGCCGACGATCTCGGTCAGGCGCTGCACGGTGGTGTTGGCGTCGTCGCGCATGGTGGCGAACACGCCATGGAACTCGCCGTCCATGCGCGCGGTGAGGTCGCCGTCGGCGATGGCCTGGAGCAGCTGCGAGAACGCGGCCAGGTTGGTGTCGGCGGTGGCCATCATGGTGTTGAGATTCTCGACCATGACCCGGAAGTCGTTGTCGAAGCGGCTGACGTCGCCGCGCAGCGAGAAGTCGCCGACGCTGGCGGCCTGCGCCAGCTGCTGGATCTGCGTGTTGATGGCGGTCAGGTTGCGCTTGGCCTCGCCCATGGTCTGGGTGAGCACCGCCTTCTCGCCGGGCAGCTCGTCCATGTCCACCGACAGGTCGCCCACGCCGTAGCGCTGGGTGATCCCCAGCAGCCGCATCTTGACCGCGATGTGGGCGGCGACCAGGTCGTTGGTGTTGCGGACCATTGCGCCGTACTCGCCGGGGAAGGCGTCCTGGTCGATGCGGTAGCTGATCCAGCCCAGCTCGTGCTGGCGTCCCATCTCGTTTTGCGCGTCGACGACCTCGCGGATGCGGGTGCGCATCGCCAGCATGTCGTCGATCAGCAGGCCCAGTTCGTCGCGGCCGCCACGCTCGACCTGGCTGTCGAGGTCGCCCTGGGCGACGGCGCGCGACAGTGCGGTCGCCGAGCGCAACTGGCGATTGATGCTGCGCGCCATCAGCCAGCCGGTGCCCAGCGCCACGCCGAGGGTGGCCAGCAGCATGCCCACGATCAACAGTTGGGTCCGTGCCAGCAGCGCGTGGGTGGCGGTCATCTCCTGGTCCAGCTGGCCGACGTTGCGCTCGTTGAGCGCGATCAGCTTCTCGAACAGGTCGCGGCGCAGCGGCCGCGACTCCTTGTCCGAGACGGTCTGCGCGGCCGCGGCGTCGTGCGCGCGCACGGCCTCGCCCATGCGCTGGCTGGCGGCCAGGTAGGCGGCCAGCGAGGTTGCGACGGCGTCGTACAGGCGGCGCTCGGCCGGCTCCTGGATGGTGGCCTCGAACCGGGCCTGCTGGCGGGCGACCTCGTCGCGGGCCTTCTGAATGCGCGCGAAGTAGTCGGCGACCGCGTCTGGCTCGTCGATGCGCGACAGCTGCGCGAGCTCGTAGGTGCGGATTTCGCCGAGCTGCGCGCGGATCTCCGCCAGCGACTGCGTGGCCGGGATCCACTTGCCCTCGACGCGCTGGAACTCGGCCATCGACTGCGAGGTGCGGTCGTAGACGAACAGGCCCAGCAGCAGCGTCAGCAGGCTGACCACGGCGAACACCAGGGCCAGTTTGTAGACGATCCTCAGATCCGAAAACCATTTCATCGAAGTGCTCCTGCAGTGCCGGCGGCGGCCGGCGTTGCGCCGTTGGGAAGAGGGCCGGGGCGTCAGCCGGCGTCGGGGCCGGCCCGCTGGTCGATCCGGGCGATCAGCGCGCTGAGTTCGGTGAACAGCTCGCGCCGCTGCTGCAGCGCCTGGCGCGTGGACAGCGCCTTGGCCTGCGCCTTGTCGCCGGCGTGCGCGGCCTCGGCGATGCGGGCGTGCAGGTCCAGGTAGCTGTCCAGCCGGCTCTTGAGCGAGCTGCGCAGCCGCGCCTCGTCGCCCTCCGGCGCGGTCGCGGCGTAGTGGCTCCAGGCGCGATCCAGGCGCTGGCGGGTGTCGGCCAGGCGCTGGTCGTAGTCGGCGACCTCGGCAGCATCGCCGACGTGCACGATCTGGCCGAGCTCCAACGCGCGGAACTCGGCCAGGCTGGCACGCAGCTCGTGCAGCGCCAGCGACGGGGCGATGCGGCGGTGCTCCAGGTAGTCGAGGCGGTCGCTGGTGCGGCCCAGCGGCCCCAGCACCAGCCAGCTCACCACCGCCAGCAGCGCGACCACGGTCAGCCCGGCCAGGGCCGTGGCCCGGTACGCACGAAAGGAGGTCGTCAGTTCCATTGCCTGCTCCTGCAGAGTCCGAAGAATCCGGGACGCGTCGGTGCCCGGTCGTCCAGTGGTATCGGCGTGGCGGCGCGCGGACTTGATGGCGTGGTGCGCGGCTTTTTTCTTAACCTGTTCTGCTTCGTCAGCGGGCGAGCCGGCGCCGGTTCCCGCGCATGGGCACGCAGCGCGGCGCGGGCCAGCGCCCGCGCCGCGCGGGACTCAGGCGGCCTGCGGCACGCGCAGCGAGCGCACCAGCCCGCCGATGTCCACGATCAGCGAGACCCGACCATCCCCCAGGATGGTGGCGCCGGACACGCCCGGGATACGGCGGTAGTTGTTTTCGATGTTCTTGACCACGACCTGTTGCTGGCCGAGCAGCTCGTCCACTTCCAGCGCGATCTTCTGGCCGTCGCCTTCGACCACCACCACCAGCGGTTCCTGCGAGGACTGCTGACCGCCGAAGCCGTAGTAGTCGGTGAGCGACAGGATCGGCAGATACTCGCCACGCACCCGCAGCACACGGCCGTCGCCGGCCATCGAACGGACGTCCTCCGGCGCCGGCTGCAGGGCTTCGAGCACGTAGGCCAGCGGCAGGATCAGGGTTTCGCCGGCCACCGAGACGGTCATGCCATCGAGGATGGCCAGGGTCAGCGGCAGACGGATCAGCACGCGGGTACCGCTGCCGGCGTTGCTTTCCAGCTGCACTTCGCCACCCAGGCCCTGGATGTTGCGGCGGACCACGTCCATGCCCACGCCACGGCCGGACAGGTCGGTCACTGCATCGGCGGTGGAGAAGCCCGGAGCGAAGATCAGATCCCACACCTGCGCATCGGTCGGGTTGTCCGGCACGGCAATGCCGCGTTCGGCCGCTTTTTCCAGGATCTTGGCGCGATTGAGGCCACGGCCGTCGTCGCTGACCTCGATCACGATATGACCGCCCTGATGCGATGCTGCCAGGGTGATGGTGCCGGTCTCGTCCTTGCCGGAGGCACGACGCGCATCGGGCATTTCCAGACCGTGGTCGATCGAGTTGCGCACCAGGTGCACCAACGGATCGGCAATCTTTTCGATCAGGCCCTTGTCCAGCTCGGTGCCTTCGCCGATGGTGCGCAGGCGCACCTGTTTGCCGAGCCGGCTGGAGAGGTCGCGGACCAGGCGCGGGAAGCGACGGAACACCGCATCCACCGGCAGCATACGCACGCCGATGACCGCTTCCTGCAGGTCGCGGGTGTTGCGTTCCAGCAGATCCAGGCCGGCGAACAGCTGTTCGGCATGCGCCGGATCCAGGCCGGTGGAGACCTGCTTGAGCATGGCCTGGGTGATGACCAGCTCGCCGACCAGATTGATCAGCGCATCGACCTTGTCGACGCTGACGCGGATCGAGGTCTCTGCTTCGGCAGCGGCGGCCTTGGCCGGCGCGGCGGCAGCAGCGGCGGCAGGTTCGGCAGCGGCGGCGGGTGCCGCTGCGACGGCGACCGGCGCCGCGACAGTGGCTTCGACGGCCAGGCTGGGCGGCGGGCCGGGCACCGCCATCGGGCGGATGTCCAGCTCGCAATCGTCCACTACCCAGGCGAAGGTGTCTTCGATCTTGCTGCGCGGAATCTTGCCGATCAGGCCCAGATCCCAGGCCAGGTAGGCTTCCAGCGGGTCGATGTTCTCGAAGCCCGGCATGCGCTCCAGGCGTGCGGCAATCTGCAGCGGGCCCAGGTGCTCGAGCTCGCGGATGATGCGCAGCGGGTCGTTGCCGCTCATGAACAGCGACGGCGCCGGGGTGAAACCGATATGCCAGGCTTCGGGTTCTTCTTCCTTCGGCTTGGCGACCACCGCGGCGGTCGGCGCTTCGCCGGCCAGCACGGCGTTCAAACGGGTATGCACGGCCTTGACCGCGGCCGGGTCGGCCGGGGTGCCGTGTTCGGCTTCGCGCAGCAGGGCGCGCAGCACGTCGACCGAGCCGAGCATGGCATCGACCGCATTGGGTTCGAGCTGGCGCTTGTTGGAACGCAATTCGTCGAGCAGCGTCTCCAGCACGTGGGTCAGGCCGGCGACGGCCTCGAAACCGAAGGTGGCAGCGCCGCCCTTGATCGAGTGTGCGGCGCGAAACACCGAGTTGATGATTTCCGGGTCGCGGTTGCCCTCTTCAAGGGACAACA
Source organism: Xanthomonas arboricola (assembly GCF_002940665.1). Lineage (GTDB taxonomy): Bacteria > Pseudomonadota > Gammaproteobacteria > Xanthomonadales > Xanthomonadaceae > Xanthomonas > Xanthomonas arboricola_B. Next base: position 839,112 of record NZ_MIGY01000002.1, on the reverse strand, counting down.
GCCCGGACTCCATCGCATCCAGCCCTTCACGGCTTTCCTCGAAAAAGGTGGCGTGGAAACGTTGCAGGTCCATGCTCATGGGCGTGACATCCGATGGTGAGGCAAGTGGAATTAACCCAGGACTTTCTGGACGGTGGCGATCAGCTGTTCCGGATTGAACGGCTTGACCAGCCAGCCGGTGGCACCGGCCGCCTTGCCTTCGGACTTCTTGTCGGCCGCCGACTCGGTGGTGAGCATCAGCATCGGGGTGAACTTGTAGTCCGGCAGCTGGCGCAGCTCGCGGATCAGCGAGATGCCGTCCATGTTGGGCATGTTCACGTCGGTCACCACCGCATTGAAGCGTTGGCCCTTCGCGCGGCCCAGCGCAACGGCGCCGTCCTCGGCTTCTTCGACGGCAAAGCCGGCAGAGGTGAGGGCGAAAGAGACCATCTGGCGCATCGACGCCGAATCGTCCACCACCAAGATACGTGCGCTCATGCGGCGTTCTCCACAGATTTCAGGTTGTCATTGGATGCGGAAAGTCCGAGCGCGTCGGTGACGCCGAGCAGACGGACCGCATCTCTAAAAGTGTCGTTGCAGCCATCGAATTCGGTATGCAACCCCGCCTGGCGGCGGGTCTGCACAAAGGCGCAGAGCAACTGCACGCTGGCGGTATGGATACGCCGGACCTCGCCGGCATTGAGCACCAGGTCGCCGTCCTGGGCAAGGAACGCGGCAAGCTTCTGCTTGAGGTCGGCGCTGGTCTCGATGCCGAGATCCTCACCCAATGTCACTGTGCTCATTGTTGCTCCGAACGGATGGTTCTATGCGTACTAACGGCGGGGGGCGGGAAAGCTTTAACGGTGAATCGCTGCGCGTGCAGGTGCGCGTCAGCTGCGCGGTGGATCAGTGCAGCAAATGGCTGGCATCGAGCAGGATCATCGGTTGATGGCCCAGCCGCGCGACGCCGCGGAACAGGTTGTTGGAGATGCGGCACAGGCGTGCGTTGTCCGGTGGTTCGATCTGCTGATCGGTCAGGCTGGTGACGTCTTCCACCGCCGACACGCGCAGGCCCATGGTCTCGCCGTTTTCTTCCAGCACCACCACGCGCGTCTGCAGATCCATGTTGATCGGCGCCGAGCCCAGATGCATGCCCAGATCGATCACCGGCACCACCTGGCCACGCAGGTTCATGATGCCGAGCATCGCGCTGGCAGTGCCGCGCAGTGGCAGCAGCGGTACCGGCAGCACCACTTCCTGCACCTTGAGCAATTCGAGCGCATAGGTCTGCTCGCCGCAGCGCAGGCGCAGCCAGCGCGTGCTGCGTTCGCTGGCGCGCCGCTCGGCCTGGATGTGCTCGGCCTGGCCGGGAGCCAGCAGTGCCTGCAGGCCTTGCGGGTAGATCGGCGGCGGCGGTGCGCGGTGCGGCGCCGGTGCAGAGCGCGGCGGTGCCGGTGCGGGTGCCGGCGGGGCAGGTGCGGCATCGGCAAAGGCCGGGTCGGCGTCCATCTCCGAAAGCAGATCGGCCGCCAGCAGGTCGGCGCCGGAGGCAGCCGTGGCGAAGGCCGGGTCTGCGTCCATTTCGGCCATCAGATCGGCGGTGCTCATGAACGGGCTAGGGGCAGCGGTGGCAAACGCCGGGTCGGCATCCATCTCGGCGAGGAAATCGGCAGCGATGTCGGCGGCGCTGGGCGCGGCGGTCACCGGCGGCCCGAAGGCCGGGTCGGCATCCATCTCGGCGAGGAAATCGGCGGCGATGTCGGCGACGCTGGGCGCGGCGGTCACCGGCGGCCCGAAGGCCGGGTCGGCATCCGTCTCGGCGAGGAAATCGGCGGCGATGTCGGCGGCGCTGGGCGCGGCGATCACCGGCGGCCCGAAGGCCGGGTCGGCATCCATTTCGGCGAGGAAATCGGCGGCGATGTCGGCGGCGCTGGGCGCGGCGGCCGCCGGCGGCCCAAAGGCCGGGTCGGCATCCATTTCAGCAAGGAAATCGGCGGCGATCGCGTCGGCGCCCAGCACTGCGGCAATCGCATTGGAGGTCGCCGCTTCAGAGACAGCGGCGGTATCGGGAGCGGCATCGGTCTGTACCGACGGCTCGGCCAGTGCGACATCCGCATCGGCGGCGTCCGGTGCGCCAGCGACGGCGGCAACGGCAGCCGGGGCCGGGATCTCGGCGCCGGCATCGTGCAACAGGCCTTCCAGATAATCGTCCAGTTCGCCGTTGGCGGTGTGGTTGCTCATGCGGCTTGCTCCATGCGCATCGCGTCATCGGCCAGCACCCATTCCAGCGCGCGGCGATAGGCGGACAGGCCGCGGCCCTGATAGTCGCCGCCGGTGGCGGGGACGGTCAGGGCGGCGGCATTGCAGATTCGGGTGTCCACCGGCACCGCGTCTTCCCAGACGATAGCGCCGTAGGTGTCCTGCATCTCCTTGAGCGTCTCGGTGCCGGCGCGGGTGCGACGGTCGAACAGGGTCGGCAGGATCGACACCGGAAGCGCGCGGCGACGCGAACGCTGCACCATGTCGGCGGTACGTACCATGCTGGCCAGGCCATGCAGCGCGAGCGGCTCGGCCTGGGTCGGCACCACTACCCGGTCGCACGCAGCCAACGCGTTGATCATCAGCAGGCCGAGCGTGGGCGGGCAGTCCAGCAGGATGTAATCGTGCTGGCCGGCATGCCGGGTCATCGCGTTCTGCAGGGCCAGGCCCAGGCCGGGCTGGTTGGCGCTGCGGCGTTCCAGCGTGGCCAGGGCGGCTTGCGCGCACACATATGACAGGCCGGGGATGGCGCTTTCATGGGCCAGGCTGGCCAGGTCGCTCGGCGGGGTGCCGAACAGGTCCAGTACCCCGCGCGGCGGCGGGTCGATCGCCACACCGAACGCGCGGGTGAGTGAGGAGTGCGGATCGAGGTCGATTAGCAATACCCGGTGGCCGAGCGCGGCCAGGCCACGACCCAATGCCAGCGTCGTGGTGGTCTTGCCGACGCCACCCTTTTGGTTGGCGATTGCCCAGATACGCATCTCACTGCACTCCTTGAATTACGGCGGGGACGGAACTTGTGCCGCTTTCGGTGGTGACGGCCGTTTGGCCGCCGTCAGACTTGGGAAGCTTGGGCGCCCCGGCGGCGGTCGCATTCATCTGCGATGGCGGATCGGGTGCGAGTGAGCCAGCCGAGTCAGCGAGGATGATCAACACCACACGCCGGTTCGCATTCCGTCCCGCCTCAGTGCTGTTATCGGCACGTGCGCGGAATTCTCCATAGCCCACCATCGCCAATCGCTGCGGGGCGACGCCGTCGTCGGCAAACAGGTGCACCACGCTGGCGGCGCGCGCGGCCGACAGTTCCCAGTTGGAGGGGAACTGTGCGGTCGCAATCGGCTGGTTGTCGGTATAGCCCTCCACGCGCACGCCGTTGGGCGCATCGCGCAACACCGCGGCCAGCGCCGACAAGGTGCCGCGGGCGTTGCCGGCCAGGGAGGCCGAGCCGGTGCCGAACAGGATGTCGCTGTTGATCTCCACCTCGATCCACAGATCGTTGCGGCGGATGGTGATGAGTTTCTGCTCGATCAACGGCGCCAGCGTCTTGCCCAGCTGCTGGGCCACCGCGTCCATCTGCCGCTGCGCGCGCGCCAGCTGCGCCTGGTTGCGTAGCGACACCGGCATGCGCATCTGCGCGGCCATCGACGGCAGCAGGGTCGGATCGGTCGGTCCGCTAGACGCGGCCATCGGCGCGCCGGCCTTGATCACCGACGGGCGGTCGTAATCGGCGCCCAGAGCCTGGGTCTTGCCGATCTGCACCGGGCTGGCGGCAGTGGACGAGCCGCCGAAGGCGGTGGTCAGCGCCTGCGCCATGACCTTGTACTTGCCCTCGTTGAGCGAGGAAATGGCGTACATCACCACGAAGAACGCCAGCAGCAGCGTCATCAGATCGGCATACGGAATCGCCCACGCTTCGTGGTTGCCATGGTCTTCGTGATGTTTGCGACGGCGGGCCATGACGGGACTAATGCAAGTATCCGGCCAGTTTCGACTCGATGTTGCGCGGGTTCTCGCCCTGGGCGATCGCAATCAGGCCTTCGATCGCCATTTCGCGCTCGTTGGTGCTGCAATGGATGACGCTCTTGAGCTTGGCGGCGACCGGCAGGAACAGCAGATTGGCCGAGGCGATGCCGTAGATGGTGGCGGTGAACGCCGCGGCGATGCCGTGCCCGAGCATGGCCGGGTCGGCCAGGTTCTTCATCACTGCCATCAGGCCCAGTACCGCACCGATGATGCCCAGCGTGGGCGCATAGATGCCCATGCCTTCGAACACCTTGGCCGCGGCAAGATCCTGACGCTCCTGGTTGTCCATTTCGATCTCGAGCATATGCCGCATGGATTCGGGCTCCACGCCATCGACCAGCATCTGCAGGCCCTTGCGCAGGAACGCGTCGTCCTGGCGCGGGAGCTGGTCTTCCAGGCCCAGCAGGCCCTGGCGGCGGGCGATGTTGCTCCATTCCACGATCCGTGCCACCAGCTGCGGGCGATCGCTGGCCGGCGGCTGGATCACCCAGCGCAGGATCTTGAAGGCGCGCCGGAAAACCGCCGGCGAGGTATGCAGCAGGATCGCCGCCACGGTCCCGACGATCACGATCACGAAGGCCGCCGGCGACCACAGCGACGAAATGCCGGCACCTTTCAACACGCTGCCGCCCACGATCGCCACGAGCGCAAGCACCAGTCCGATAATGCTGAGTCTGTCCATGGAAGCGATATCGGCGCGAGCGCGGCGGACTTGATAGGCGCGCTTGGTTGAAGCGCCAGAAAGTTGTCGTTTTGCGGCATGGGCCGCTTCCACTCTGGCGTCGATGCATGGCTGACAGGTCATCGGCGCATGCGCTTCCGACCAGGGCGTGTCATCAATGCCGCAGCAGGCCCCGCCGCCCTTGCGCGTGTACGCAGGCAACAAGCGCGCGCATGTTCGGTGTGGCGATCGCGTTGGCGATGGCCGCCAAGCGGCGTGTGGTGGGCGATGCCCTCACGTCGATCCAGTCTATTGCTGAGCTCGGTTTCAAATAAGGTGTGTGCTGGCGCTTCGGTAAACCACTTGCGTCCGGTTGCGGGCGAGGGTGTGTTGCTTGCAGCGATCACGCTGCTGCAGCCGGCGACGCGGTAGGCCGTGCCATGCCGCGTGCAAGCGTAGCGGGGCCGGCTGCCCATCGTGGATGCCTTGCAACGCCGCTGGTCTGTTGCGCGGCAGCATGCGCTGCCGCATGGGCTGTGCTACTTAGCTTTCCACGGTATTAGAACGATCTAATTGCATCTGCGTGGAAGCGGACGCAAGAGGAGGGGCAGGTTGCCGCAACGGCGCCGGATATTTTTGTGTCACTTCGCGCAGCGTTCTTGTCCGATCGTTGGATCGACAGGAATCGGCCGAAGCCACTCACTGTTGGGAGAGCATGATCGAAATGAACTGCATGCCATTCGCACGCCACCGCAGCAGGCTGTCCGCCGGTATCGCCATCGTCTTGTTCGCGAGCGCCGCCTCTACCACCGCTGTCGCCCAGCAGGCCGACGCCACGCCGGCGCCCACGGACCAGGCCGAGGTGCAGGCCACGGACCTGGATGCGTTGACGGTGACCGGCTACCGGTACGCGATCGAAAAAAGCCTGGAGCAGAAGCGCAACGCCAACGCCGTGGTCGATGTGATCACCGCCGAGGACGTGGGCAAGTTCCCCGACAAGAACGTGGCCGATGCGCTGCAGCGCGTGCCCGGCGTGGTCATCAGCCGCGACGGCGGCGAAGGCAAGAACGTCAGTGTGCGCGGCCTGTCCTCGGAGCTGGTGCTGACCGAATTGAACGGCAACTACATCGCCACCGCCGAGTCCAACGGCGACCCGACGCGCTCGTTCAACTACACGCTGCTGCCGTCGAACCTGCTGGGCAGCGCGGAGCTGTACAAGACCCCGGAAGCGCGCATCGACGAAGGCGGCATCGGCGGCACGGTGATCCTGCAGACGCGGCGCCCGCTGGAACTGGAGCCACATTCCGGCTTCGTCTCGGCCGAGGGCACTTGGTCGGATACCAGCAAGAAGACCGACGGCCAGTTCTCCGGTTCGTATTCGTGGCACGACAAGGACAACCGCTTCGGTGTCTTCGTTGGCTACACGCAGCAGAAGCGCACCGCGCGCACGCTCAATGCCAGTACCGAGAGCTGGCAGTGGTACGGCCGCGACGAAGTCGGCCCGGCGGTCGACGTGAATGGAAATCCCTCGGACTTCAATGCCAACTGGTGGGGCGGGACCGGTTTCTGGAACCAGGACGGCAATTACTCCACCGGTTTCATGATGCCGACGGCGGTCAACCTGGACGTCAAACGCGAGGAGCGCGAGCGCAAGGGTGGGCAGCTGACCTTGCAGTTCAAGCCGACCGACGACCTGACGCTGACCGCGAACTACTTCCGTTTCGACCTGTCGCAGGACTCGCAGACCAATACCATCAAGATTCCCGAGTGGAACATTGCCCGCTATAACGGCGACGGCAACTGGCGCGGCGGCCGTCTGCTCGACGGGCTGCAGTTCGATCCCAGCGGCACGATCGTCACTGGCGCCGCCTACAGCCTGCGTCCGGGCAAGACCTACTATTGCAGCGAGGCGCAGGCCGCCGCGGCCGGCCTGCCACCGGGCGGCTGGGGCTCGGACGATTGCACCGTGCCGACGCCGCAGATCACCGGCAGCTACAACATCGAGAAATCGCAGTCGCAGACGGTGGACCTGGGCGGCGAATGGCGTGGCGAGCAGGTGGACGTGGCGTTCAAGGTCGGCCGCACCTGGGCCAAGGGCGGGCCGGAGCTGCAGTTCTCCCTGCCGATCAAGCCGCGCCTGCAGAACGCCGACGGCAGCTGGAGCAACGGCAACTTCGCCAGCGCCTGGGACCTGACTGGCATACCGAGCATGACGTTCTCGCCGCAGCTGATGCAGAACCTGCGCGACGGCATCCTGCAGGTCGACCTGGGCTCGACCGGCTCGTCCTGGACCCGTAACACCAATCAGCAGCAGTACGCGCAGATCGATACCACCTGGCATTTCGATGGCGAGGTCGTCGACTCGTTGCAGTTCGGCCTCAAGCGTCGCGACGGCGGCATCCACCGCAGTACCGGCAACAACTACTGGGTGTGCCCGGGCACCGACCCGGGCGACTACGACAACCGCTACTGGAACGGGCGCTGCAATGCCATCGCCACCCAGTTCTCGCCGGGCCTGCTGTTCGCGCAGGACAACCTGGCCGGTGGCGTCAACGCCAGCGCGTTCCCGGCGATCAACTTCCCGGGCTACATCGGCTACTTGAACCAGACCTACGGCGCGATGCAGACCCGCAGCGAAGACAACTTCGTCTACAACGTCGACGAGGAGATCTATTCCACCTACCTGCAACTCAACTTCCACATCGAGCGGCTGCGTGGCAACGTCGGCGTGCGGGTGGCGCGCACCGGCCAGCGTGCCGATTCCACCGACAAGGTGACCGCCTACAACGACTACTTCTTCGATGGCGCCGACGGCAATCCGCTGGCCTGCCAGCAGGGCGCCGCCATGCCCAGCGGCGCCCCGGCCGACACCTATTGCGGGACCGAAGGCTACTGGCGTTTGTCCGACAGCGTGCAACGCACCGAGTCGTTCGTGGTCAGCGGGCTGGACCGCAACTACACCGACGTGCTGCCGAGTTTCAACCTGGCCTACGACCTGACCGAGAACCTGCTGCTGCGCGCGGCAGCCGCCAAGGTGATCGCACGTCCCAGCTACAACGACATCGCCGCGCCTGGCAGCCTAGAGTTTTACAGTCCCGAGTATGTGGCCGACCGGCGCCTGACCGGCGGTGCCAGCGAGCAGGGCTGGTACGGCTCGGGCAGCAACAAGAACCTGGAGCCGTACAAGGCCAACCAGTTCGACCTGGGGCTGGAATGGTATTTCCACCCGGGTTCGGTGGCAGGTGTGGGACTGTTCCGCAAGAACGTGGAGAACTTTGCGGTCGACGTCATCAGCGACGTGAACATGGTGGTCGACGGGCAACCGGTCACCGTGCAGAACTACAGCACCCAGGCCGGCGGCCAGGACGCGGTCTCGCAGGGTGTGGAGCTCTACGCGCAGCACACGCTGCCATTCGGTCTTGGTGTGCAGTTCAACTACACCTACAACGATGCCAGCAAGGCGGCGGTGCGGCTGGAGGACGGCACCGAGGTCGGCAAGACCTCCATGCCGGGCAGCGCCAAGAACCAGACCAACCTCACCGTGTTCTACGAGACCGACAGCCTGCTGCTGCGCGCCTCGTACAACCGTCGCGGCGAGCTGGTGCAGGGCCTGGTCAACGGGTTGAACGTCTTTGAGGAGCCGTACTACCAGGTCGATCTGAACGCGGCGTACAACATCACCCCGGCGCTCAGCCTCACCGCCTCGGTGCTGAACCTGACCAAGCAGGAGTCACGCTCGCACCTGGGCGAGGACACCCGCGCCCGCTTCTACACCGGCGGCTACGCAGGCCGGCTGGCGTACCTCGGGCTGACCTACAAGTTCTAGGTCGCAGCGTGTCGTGCCCATGCCTGCCGCGGGGCGGTATGGGCGCGATGGTTAGGTGACGGCCGGACTGCAGTGTTCGCTGTCCGCGACGACATCGTCGCGTGTGCGCGGTCGTTCACCGCAGGATCTCATCTCACGAGGTCTCTTCTGTTGCGAACGCTCGCACCGTGGCCGTGGCTGCTATGGCGTTGTTTCGCAACCTTCTTCAATCAAACTGGTCGGCGATGCTGCGCTTGACTCAGAGTTCGCTGAGAAAAGTGAACCTGGAACCGTTATTTCTTGGGGCGACCGAAGCTCAGGCACAAGCCTTCATGGATCGCGATGAGTTGCCAAATACCAGGGTGATGGTTGCTGCCATAGAAGTGGAGGAACCTTTCAAATGCTTCCCGATCTTCACTCGGCAATTCCAGAACGGCATTGAACACCTCCATAGCTTCACCCATGGCGGCAACAAAATCGCTATTCCATACTTGGCGATGAATGAGATAGGTGCTTCCTACCAAGACGATGATGTCATCAATGCTTTGGAAAGCATTGAGGCGATTGCCCTGACATCTGTGTTGGTCACGATCATGGTTGCTGGTGAGAGCAGCCATGAAATCGCTGGCGGTGTGCTCCAAAGATTTGGTGCTGAGTTTCAAATTCCAACAAGCCGACCTAAGCCTATCGAGCCATGACCAAGAAGCTGCCCCAGCTCTACATCATGAATATTGAGCAGAAGATCGAGCTTCTGCAGAAGTATGGCTACATCATCAATGGTGACGAGGACTCTAAGGATGAAAGGGTTCTTCTCAAAATGGAGAGCGCGCCGACCATCTTTAAGGTTGGGGGGGCAGGATCATTCAGACAAAAATTCCAGCCGTTGAAAGGGCTGTCGCTGTAAAATCTGCTGATCATTGTTCAGGGGGAACATGGAATGGCATGGATTGATCGGTCGGTAATCAGCAGACTGTTAGGGGAGAGGGCACCCCATGGACCTGAGTCAATCACCGATGATGTGGCTCAGGTCTTCAACGCCATTGGCAAAGACGCTTGGACGCATGTCCCCACCCAAGATATGGGGATTGGAGGCCAAATTGTCTCTCCGCACATCGGCGAATTATCCAGCTTTCTGGACCGTTACAACGAAGCTCCTAAGTGGTTCAAGATCAAGCAGCTGGACTGGCTGCTTGCTGACGCTCTTTGCTATGCAGAAGTCAACCAGACCATGCACACTTGGCGCTATCCCAAGTGGACCAGGAGTGGCAAATTCCGGTGGGGAAAGCTAGCTTTAAAAGTTGGAGCGTTCGTCCTGACTTGGGGGATATGGCTTGCCATTCTTGGCTTCCTCAGCACGATTTCTGGGTGGTGGATTGGGATCTGGGTAACGCTCACTATCCTCAATGTCGGATTTGGAATTCGCAGCAAGATCAAGCGGGACAAGTTGATGGTGTCTATGATCGATGCATACCACACCCTCGACTCCATCCACCCAAGTTGGTCAAACACTTGGAATAGCTTGCAGAAGAGCAAGGACCTTGGGGCAAAGTGGCCAACACCACTTCTGAGGCTTGTCGAGGACAAGTCAAGAGGTCACCATGCTTAAAGAATTCCCAAGGCCGCTTGCTAGCATCGTCGGTGAGATCATCGGCACCTACTACTTCCACCACAAGTCCATCGAGACGCTGTTCTATGAAGCAGGTGCTTCTGGTGACCCACCAGAGGGGAATGTTTACAAGAAGACTGAACTATGGCTCATTCGAGAGGGAAGGGAGGATGCAGCAAAGTCACTGCTGATTCTTGGGAAGGTCGTTGAAGACCTGATGGATGGTGATAGTGATAGGAACATTCCTTATGGTGAGAAGCCGAAATTCATCAAACGACTAACAGATGCACTTGCACGCAACCAGTTGAGCTACGGGTNATCTATGGTGCTACGAGTGTCACAGCACCAAGCAAGGCCTTAGCAGGCTGCTGAAATACCGCCCACCTCGATAGACTATTCGGTACGACCCAACGGATGCCCCTTCATGCGCGGAACCGACGTTTTCATGGAGCAATTGTTCACGGTGAAGCGTCTGGAGGACTTCGTGCCCGCCGATCACCCGCTGCGCCTAGTTCGGGGGATGGTCAACGAAGCGCTGATCAGGCTGGATGGGCTTTTCACCCAGATGTATGCCGCCGACGCCAAAGGCGGCCGGCCGAGCATCGCGCCGGAGAAGCTGCTGCGGGCGATGCTGCTGCAGGTGTTCTACAGCATCCGTTCGGAACGGCAGTTGATGGAGCAGGTGCAGTACAACCTGCTGTATCGCTGGTTCATCGGGTTGTCGATGGACGATGCGGTGTGGGTGCCGACAGTGTTCAGCAAGAACCGGGAGCGGTTGATCAAGCACGATGCGGTGGTCGCCCTGTTCAACGAGGTGGTGGCGATGGCCGATGATCGGGGCTGGCTGTCGGGTGAGCACTTCAGCGTGGACGGAACCCTGATCCAGGCGTGGGCGGGCCACAAGAGTTTCGTGCGCAAGGACGGGGACGACGAGGACGGCAGCGACTTCAAGGGCCGCAAGCGCAGCAATGAGACGCATGCGTCCACGACCGATCCCGATGCGCGCCTGTACCGCAAGGGCAACACGGCAAGCGAACTGCGCTACATCGGGCACACGTTGAGCGACAACCGGCATGGACTGATCGCCAATGCGCGGGTGACGCGCGCCGATGGCTACGCCGAGCGCGAGGCGGCCAAGGCGATGCTGGGCGACGCGCGCCAGGCGGCGGCGGAGGACGCGGAGGTGACGGCGGGCGCGGACAAGGCTTACGACGCGGCCGAGTTCATCGAGGCGCTGCAGGAAATGCGAGTCGTCCCGCATGTGGCGCAGAACACCTCCGGTCGCCGCTCTGCGGTTGCGGAGGAGATTGCGGCCAGTGATGGGTACGCGGTCTCGCAACGCAAGCGCAAGCTGATCGAACAGGGGTTCGGTTGGGCCAAGTCGATCGGGCGCATTCGCCAGGCGATGGTGCGTGGGCTGGAGAAGGTGGACCAGATGTTCGTGTTGAACATGGCGGCCTACAACCTGGTGCGAATGCGGACCTTGGGACAGGTGTGCCTGCAATCTGGGAAAGCGGCATGAATCGGGCGTTTGGAGTCCCTCATGCAGTGCAGTGCGAGCACTGGGAACGTCGATTTCAATACGAAGCGATCAGCATCGCAGTTGCTGGCTCACACGTTGGCCGATGATTGCTTCGTCGCGACTGGTATTTCAGCAGCCTGTTAGGCGAAGCCCTCAAAGAATTCTCTGTTGCTGAGATCGAAGATGAGTTCAGCCGAGCAAACCGCTTCATCGATTCGGACCCGCCAGGAGCCGTAACAGCAGCCTGTGCCATCGTTGAGGCGCTCTGCAAGCACTACATCGCAGTAGAGAAGCTGGATCTTTCCAGCGTCCAAACGGTTAAGCCGCTGTGGCAGGCAGTCTCTAAGCACTTGAAGCTGTCACCCGATCGTGTCGAGGACGATGATTTGAAGCGCGTGCTCAGTGGTCTCAGCTCTATCGTTGATGGACTTGGTGCGTTCAGAACCCATGCTGGCAGCGCTCATGGTCAGCACAAGAGAACCTACAAAGTTGCACCACGACATGCACGCTTAGTTGTGCATGCGGCGCACTCCCTTTGTCTTTTCATTATTGAAACATGGCGCGCACGAAGCGCTGAGAAATAAGAGATCACATGGAAGCTCATACCCGTAATTTGAAGAAGCTGCTTGGGCGTAATGGGGTCAGGTGCACTTATCAGGCAACGGCGCTCGGCTTGCGTGGCCCGTATGGAACTGCGCCAACGGCGCACATAGCCGCGCGAGACCCGTCAGCGTGTATTGACACGCCAGACCGTGTACTTGCAATCTAGTCCCAAGGAGCGTCGAAACTCCTCACGTAGCGGTACCCACCTCCGTCAAACCGGTGGGTTTTTTGTGCCTGCATCCTGCAGGTACAAGCCGACGCAATGCCTGCGTCGGGAGGGCGGCTAATACAACACCCGCAAGGGGAATATGCCCGCCGGCTACGTGCGGTTTCGAACCTCCCGACATCCCGTCGCCGTTGGCGGCGGTTCTTGGGTTGTTCCAGGAGGGCGTTGCCATGTCTACCGCACCATCCCTGCCGGCATCTGTGCCGGTTGATCTGTTGCCAATCACCGCTCACCGCCTACGTTGGGATGTGGGCGAGGTGCTGCACCGGCTCGCACGCGCGGCTGTTGAGCCGGCGAGCGAGCATCCCGCGCATCCGCTGAGTCGCCAGCCCGGTGTGTTGCCGCACACCTCGCGCCGCCGGGTCGCACGCACGACGGTGGGGTTGCAGCAGTGCTTTGCCGCATCCATCACCCGCCACCAGCCGGAGGCGCCATGACGCGCCGCCGCCCACCCACGGCAACTGCCAGCGCACGGCCCACCCGCACGCGTACGCGCCCCACACCGCCCAAGCGGGTGCAGTGGGTCGTTGTGGAACCCGACCGCACCAAGCTGCCACCGATGCTGCCACCCGACCCGGACGCCTCCCCGCAAGGCCCCGGCACGCTACGCGCGCCCCGCCGCGCCCGCCGCCCGCGCCAATGCACCGTCAGCTACACCCATTACCCCGGCGCCCACGACCACGCCGGCGACCAGCACGTGCCCCACGTCCGCCTCAGCGGCCTATGGCTAGAACAACTGGGCTTTGCCATCGGCACCAAGCTGCGCATCACCGCCAGCGCGGGGCAGCTGCTGATGGAGGTGTTGCCGCCGGCGGAGGCGCCGGCCAGGGCGCGTAGCGTGCGGCGATGATGCGGCGGCTGCCATAAGCCTTGCGATTGACCTCGGTGCCGGATGCCACTAGCGTCGCAGCCACACCAGCGCACAACGGACGCTTCATGATCGCGCGCCCCCTCTACGCCTTGCTCGCCACCCTCGCTCTGGGCGCATGCGCCCACACGTCGGCCACCCCAGCCGCGGCAACCGTCACGGAGACATCTGCCATGCGTTCCTCATCCGAATCCGCAGTCCCTCCCGCTGGCAGTGAACCCAGTGGGCCGATACGAACGGCAGAGGATGCGCTCACCCGCATGCTTGCATTGATTCAAGCTATTGATGGACTGGACGATCTGACACCTGACTACCTGCAGTCAAAAATGGGGGTTCCGGTGACGCGTGCGGCAGCTGATCCCAAGCGTTATGGCGCCAGTGCTCCGCTTACCAGTGAGTGGGGTTACAGCTTTGGCATGGACCAGACGCCTACTGCGGGGCGTTGGTTCGAGTTCACTTTTATTCCAGCGCAAGCGGGTGCTTCCCCGTCCATGACGGAGATCTGCGGGATAGATTTCGATACGTTTACCAAGAAGCTGGAAAACATCGGGTTTGTACGTCAACGCAACATGGTGGAAGACGGGCGATGGATGAGTGACTTCTTCAGCCGCCCGGGCATGCGCGTGGAGGTGTTTCCACGAGGCGAGGCCGATGCGCCACAGGAGCGGGTGGAGCACCACTGTGTTGAATGGATCTACATTCGTTAATCCAAGGAACGGTCATGCCATTGAGTCCACAGGCGCAACCTATTGTTGACGACTTCGGGCGCCAGCTGGGCGTCACCACCGAACATGTCACCAATCTACAGGGTGTGCTTGCCGCATCGCCGGTTCTGCTTGACCAATTCAATGATGCGGTTGCCAAGCAACGCGTACTCAGTCTAAAACCTCTGACTGATCCGAATGCAGGCGGGACGTTCACGCCGGATGAGAATTCCATCCGGCTGCCGCTGTCCAGGCTTTCCAATGGGCATGGTGGCAAGTTGCTTGATTCCGGTGACATGACGTTTGTGCTGGGGCATGAACTGCAGCACGCCATGTACAGCCCAACTGCAGCTGCTTCCCGTAAGGCGTTCGAAACCGCGGCGGTGCAGATAGCCAAGACCACGCACGATTATTCGGACGCAGCGGAGAAGGTTTTATCAAGCAACCGTGTAGATGAAGCAAGCGCAGAAATTTCAGGCTGGAATGCAATCGTCAGCAGGGTAAAGCAAGCAAAGCCGGATGCCTCCCTGGAAGATATCTTTCGGGAAGCACCCGGCCGTATGCACGACTTCATTGATCGAACTGGCGGAATGCCGCAATTCAATTACGCGCTCAAGTCCAACCTTACCTTGAACGCAGATATGACGATGCCCGTCACTCCTGCCAACGTCGAGGCGACGGGTGCAAACTTCTTCGACAAGGACGCCAAGAGCACTCGCATCGGCTATACGGGTCAGTCCGACTATGCCAATCACTACGGCCCGTGGGTAGTTGCAACAGCTGCCATCTACGAGCGCCACTACAACAAGCAAAAGCCCGGAGAGCCAGAACAGCCGATGATTCTGGATATGCGACGTCTGGGATTGAAAGAAGAAATACTCGAGCGCAATGGTATTGATCTGGGCAGCAATACGCGCCCGATGCCTTACCTGGATAGCAGCACCCAGCCCCCGACGCCGGGCTTGTTCCAGCACAGCAAGAACACTCATCTGCATGTCTCGCCGATCTCTGCACAAGAACTGGGGCAGGAGCTCCGTGCAAGTGAATCCCAATTGCAAGGGACCTCAGCTCAGCGTCTTCCGTCAGACCCAGGCCATGCGGATCACCCGCTATACCAGCAGATCAGAGCCGGGGTGCAAAAGCTCGATAGCGCACATGGCAGGCAGTGGGATGCATCGAGCGAGCGCATGACAGCTAGCCTGCTTGCGCTGGCAAAAGAGGAAGGGTTGTCGCGGGTGGATCATGTGGTGCTCAACAACCCAACGGCTCAGCTGGCGGGCGGCGAGAAGGTCTTCGTCGTGCAGGGCGCCCTCAACGACCCGGCTCACCAGCGTGCCCATATGTCGACCATGGACGCCGTGCAGACACCAGAGACCCAGTCGTTCGATCGCCTGCAGGCAATCAACCAGACTCAGGCTCAGGCGCGCGAACAGCAGCAGGCGCTCGAGCAGTCCCAGCAAGCCGTCAGCCAGGCTGGTCCGTCGATGACGCGCTGAGTGTTTCGCAACGAGATAACGAGGTCCAAATAACGGTTCCAGGTTCACTTCCACGGCAGCCTGGCCGTCGCCAAACCATCGCGCCCATGCCTGCGCGCATAGCGGCATAGATCGGCAGCGATGCTGGTAGTGACACGACAACGGCCGCAGTACGCGGCCGTTGCCGTTAGATCAGGCAACCAGGATCGTCTTGTCGATTCCCGATTCCCGATTCCCGATTCTCAAATCCCCAATCCCCAATCCCCAACCTCAATGATCGCTGGAGCGCAATCCATCCACATCCAGGATCAGCGCCATGCGGCCATCGCCGATCAGGGTGGCGCCGGCGTAGCCGGGGAGGCCGCGCAGGGCACGGGGCAGGGGCTTGATCACCACTTCCTCGCGGCCGCGGACCTGGTCCACCACCAGGCCGAAGCGGGTTTCGCCGGCCTGCAGCAGCACCACGGTCAGTAGCGGCGGTTGCTCGGCAGGCACGCCCAGCCAGCGACGCAGGTCGATCAGCGGCAGGGTGTGCGAGCGACGGTCCAGCACGGCACGGCCGTCGAACCAGCCCAGCGAGGTCTGCGGAGCGTGCAGCACCTCGACCACGCGCGCCAGCGGCAAGGCATAAACCGCTTCGCCGGCCTGCACCAGCAGGGTCGGCAGGATCGCCAGGGTCAGCGGCACGCGGATCATGAAGCGGCTGCCGCGGCCCAGTTCGGACTGGATCTGGATCTGCCCGCTGAGTTCGCGGATGCGCGATTGCACCACGTCCATGCCCACGCCGCGGCCGGAGATGTCGGTGACCTCGGCCTTGGTCGAAAAGCCCGGCATGAAGATCAGATGCAGGCACTCGTCGGTGCTCAGACGGGCGGCGGCCTCGGCGTCGATCAGGCCCTTGTTGCGGGCGATTTCGCGCAGGCGTTCGGGGTCGATGCCGGCGCCGTCGTCCTGGATCTCGATGCTGACGTAGTCACCTTCCTGCTGCGCGGACAGGCGCACATGACCACTGCGCGGTTTGCCGGTGGCTTCGCGCAGGGCCGGCGATTCGATGCCGTGGTCGATCGCGTTGCGCACCAGGTGCACCAGCGGGTCGGCCAGGGCCTCGACCAGGTTGCGGTCCAGTTCCGTTTCGGCGCCGATCAGTTCCAGTTCCACTTCCTTGGACAGCGTACGCGCGACATCGCGGGCCACCTTGGGGAAGCGCGCAAACACCTTGCTGACCGGCTGCATGCGGGTGCGCATCACCGCGGTCTGCAGGCGCGCGGTGGCGATGTCCAGGGTGCTGACCGCGCGGTCGAGTTCTTCGTCGCGCAGACGGGTACGCAGGGTCTTGAGGCGGTTGCGCGACAGCACCAGTTCGCCGATCAGGTTGACGATGGCGTCCAGGCGCTTGGTATCCACGCGCACGGTCTGCTCGGCGTCGGCACCCTTGACCGCAGCCTTGGGCGCGGCCTTGGCGCCAGGCGCGGCAGCGCCATGTCCGTCATCGTGTACGGGTGCTGCGGCAGCGGCCTTGGGTGCGGCCTTGACCGCCGGCGGGCCGCTCTTGGCATCGAACTGCGCAATCAGCGAGGCCGGTGCATGCGGCACGGTTTCGCCCGAGCCCATCGCATCCAGCATGGCCTGCAGATAATCCAGCGACTGCTGGGCGGCATCGAAGTGATGCGCCTGCAACACCGCCTGGCCGGAGCGCGCCATGCCCAGGGTTTCCTCGGCGGCGTGGCAAAGCTCCACCATGGGCTTGATCGCCAGAAAGCCGGCGCCGCCCTTGAGCGTGTGGAAGCCGCGGAACACCGCATTGAGCTGGTCCGCTTCGTCCGGTGCCTGTTCCAGCGACACCAGCTGTTCGCCGAGGCGGTCCAGGATTTCCTGGGCCTCGACAATGAAATCGGCAGCAATATCGTCTGGAACAGCACTCATGGTTACAGCCCCAATCCGGACAGCAGGTCGTCGGCGTCGTCCTGCGACACCGCGTGACGGTCCAGGCCCTTGACTGCAGGGCCGGCAAGACCGCCGTCGTCTTTCTTCGGCTCGGGATTCTTCGGCGGCAGGCCGAGCGCACCGAAGCCTTCGTGCACGCGCCGCACGATCCCGGCCACGCGACGGATGATCTGGCCGCTCAGGTCCTGGTAGCTCTGCGCCAACGACAGCTCGGTCAGGTTGTGGCGCATCTTGTCCATCAGCGCGCCCTGGTCCTGATTCAGGCCGCCGTCGCGCAGCTGGTTGGCCAGCTCACGGCATTCCTCGACCAGATCCAGCGTGCGATGGCTGGCCTTCTCGGTCATTTCCACCACATGGTCCAGGCGCGAGCAGGCATCGTCCAGCTCGCCGGCTTCCTCGGGCACGGTGGGCAGCTCGCCCAGCGCCTGGCCGAGTTCGCGCGCGAGCCGGCTCAGGCTTTGCATCATCGGGCGCGTGCGCAGCGCGGCGAGCTGGTCCACCTCGCGCCGCCAGGCGGCCTGGTCACCGCTTTCCAGTGCATCGAGTGCGTGTTGCAGGCGCTCGATCAATGCGGCTCGTTCGGCATCGGCTTCCACGGTGGCGTTCATCAGGCGGTCGCCGCCAGACGTTCGAACACCTTGCCCAGCTTCTCTTCCAGGGTCTGTGCGGTGAACGGCTTGATGATGTAGCCGTTCACGCCGCACTGGGCCGCTTCGATGATCTGCTCGCGCTTGGCTTCGGCGGTCACCATCATCACCGGCAGGTGCTTGAGCTTGGCGTCGGCGCGGATGTTGCGCAGCAGGTCGATGCCGGTCATGCCGGGCATGTTCCAGTCGGTGACCACGAAATCGAACGGGCCGGCCCGCAATGCAGCCAATGCGCTGTTGCCGTCCTCGGCCTCTGCGGTATTGGTGAAGCCAAGATCGCCCAACAGATTCTTGACGATGCGTCGCATCGTCGAGAAGTCGTCCACGATCAAAATCCGCATGTTCTTGTTCACATCAAGCTCCTAACACGAAAAATTATTCGTCAATTTCGACACCGGCATCGGCCAGTTCGAAGACCTTGAGGCGGCCGCGCAGACGTACCACCGCCTGGCCATGGATCTGGCAGACGCGCGATTCGCTGACACCGAGCACGGCGCCGATTTCTTTCAGGTTCAATTCCTGTTCGTAGTAGAGCGACAGCACCAGCTGCTCGCGCTCGGGCAACTGGCCGATCGCCTTGCCCAGCTCGCGGCCGAATTCGCCACGCTCCATCATCTGCTGCGGATTGGGGCCACCCTTGGCGGTGGTGTCCAGCTCGCCATGATCCTCGATCCGCGACTCCAGGCTCAGCACCTGGCCGCGGGCGGCATCTTCCATCAGACGCAGGTAATCGGGCAGCGGTATTTCCATCGCGGCGGCCACTTCGGTGGCAGCGGCGGCGCGGCCGGTGTGCTGTTCGATCTTGCGGACGGCGGCGGCAGCGTCGCGTGCGCGACGGTGCACCGACCGCGGTACCCAGTCGCCCCGGCGGATCTCGTCGATCATCGAGCCGCGGATGCGGATCGAGGCATAGGTCTCGAACGAGGCGCCCTGCTCTGAGTCGTAACTGCGCGAGGCTTCGATCAGGCCGATCATGCCGGCCTGGATCAGATCGTCCACTTCCACGCTCGCCGGCAGGCGCGCGGCCAGATGGTGGGCGATGCGGCGCACCAGGTCGGCGTGCTGGGTGACGATATCGTTGGCGTTGTTGCGCTGCACGGCGCGGTACTGCGCGCTGGCTGTTGCGGTGGCGGTGCTCATGCGGCCACTCCCCGTTGGATGATGCGTTCGACGAAGAACTCGACATTGCCGCGCGGCACCGTGGGGGCCTGCCAGCGCGAGGTACGGCGAGCGATTTCTGCGATGGCCTGCGCCGACGGACTGGCGGGGTAGGCCTTGATGACCGGTTGCTGGCGCTGCACCGACAGACGCAACCAATCGTCCTGCGGCACGTAGCCGAGGTAGTTCAGCGACACGTCGCCGAGGAACTTTTCGCACACCCGCGACAGCTTGTCGTACAGCAGGCGGCCTTCGTTGGGGTCGCGCACCATGTTGGCGATGATCTGCAGGCGGTCCACGCCACGCTCGCGCGAGAGCACCTTGATCAGCGCGTAGGCGTCGGTGATGGAGGCCGGTTCGTCGCAGACCACTACCACGGTGTCCTGCGCGGCCTGGCAGAAGGTCAGCACGCTGTCGGTGATGCCGGCGGCGGTGTCGATGACCATCACGTCCAGGTCGCGTTCCAGTTCGGAGAACACGTTGACCAGGCCGATGTGCTGGGCGGGGGCCAGTTCGGCCATATGGCGGCGACCGGAAGCGGCCGGGACCACCAGCACGCCGCCGGGGCCTTCGATGATCACTTCATCCAGCGTGCAGCGGCCGGCGATCAGGTCGGCCAGGGTGTACTTGGGCGACAGGCCCAGCACCACGTCCAGGTTGGCCAGGCCCAGGTCGGCATCCAGCAGCAGGGTGCGCTTGCCCATGTCGGCCAAGGCCACGGCCAGGTTGGCGGAGATGTTGGTTTTCCCCACGCCACCCTTGCCGCCGGTCACGGCGATGGTGCGCACCGGGCCCAGGGGCTCGGGACGGGTCGCCGACAAGGGGAAGGCGTTGGTCAGCTTGGCGTATTCACGCGACTGCATGGTTGTGCTCCGGAGTACAGGGCTTATCGGCAGCGCGCCGCAAATCTTCAAGGCGAAGAACGAGACTGGCGGCATTGGCGCGGTGCAGGTCGTCGGGGACCCGCTGTCCGTCAGTCACCCAGGTGATGGGCATTTGGTGATCGACGACGACCGACAGCGCACTACCGAAGCGGCCGGTCTCGTCAAGTTTGGTCAGCACCACGCCCTGGGGCTTGGCGTGGGCGAAGCGGCGCACGACCTCGTCGAGGTCGGAAAAATGCGCGTTGGCAGGCAGCACCAGCAGCGAGGTGACCTGGTGCGCGGCGCGCAGCCAGTTCAGCTGCGCGGCCAGGGCGCGGTCGCGCTGGCCCATGCCGGCAGTGTCGATCAGCACCAGCTTGTAGTCGCGCAGGCGCTCGAGCAGTTCCAGCAGGCTCTCGGCGCTGTCGGCCTCGTGCACGGCGATGCCGAGCTGACGGCCATAGCTGTGCAGCTGCTCGCGGCCGCCGACGCGCTGGGTGTCGGTGGTGACCAGGGCCACGTCGCGGGGCGCGTGCTGGGCGGCGAAGCGCTGCGCCAGCTTGGCAATGGTGGTGGTCTTGCCGGCACCGGTCGGGCCGACTAGGGCAATCACGCCGCCGCGCTCCAGCGGGTCGACCGGGGCCACCGGCAGGCGCTTGGACAGCAGGCCCAGCATCAGCCCGCGGCCGCGGTGCAGTTCGGTATCGGCCGGAATCTGCAGCGCCACATCGCGGATCAGGCCGGCGTCGAAGCCATAGTCGTCCATCAGTTCCAGGGCCTGCGCACGCACCGGTGAGCCACGCAGGCGCTCGTCGGTGAGGCGGTTCATTTCGCGCTCGATCATCTGCCGCATCAGCGCCAGCTCGCCGCGCAACTGCTTGAGCTCTTCATCGTTCTGCGGCGCCGGGGCGGCGGCGACCGGCACCGCGGCCAGCGCCGGCGGTGCGACCACCAGCGGCGGCAACGCGGCCGGCGGCAGGATCTGCGGCAGCGCGTCCAGGTCGAAGTCGGCCTCGTCGGCAAGCGCGTCCTGGTCCTGGTCGTAGCCGGCCTGGGCGGGGGCAGCGGCGGTAGCCATGATCGGGGTCGGCGCCTGCACCGGGGCAGCCTGCACGGCGGCCCGCTGCACCGGGGCGGTGGTCAAAAAGTCGGCGAACAGCTGTTCCGGCACGGCCGACAGGGCGTGTTCCTGCCGCGGGGCGGCGGTCACTGCCACGGCATGGGCCAGGGCCTGGGCGGCGGGCGAGGGAACGGCGACGCGCCGCACCGGGGTGGCGACCGGCGGCTGGCGCGGCACATTGACCGGCTGGCGCAGCGCCATCGCGGCGATCATGTCCTCGGCGGCACTGGCAACGCGCTGGCGCTGGCTCGTGCCGGCATCGGCGGCCGGCTGGAGCGGTGCGTGGATGGGCGCGGCCGCAGTTTGCAGGGCGGGGGCCTGTTGGACAGGTGCCGACGGGATCGGCGCGGCGGCAACGGCCGGCGGCTCGGAGCGCGCGGTTTCCAGGGCGCGCTGCACGAGTTCTTCGTCGTAGTTGCTGGCAGCGACGATCTCGATGCCTTCGGCGGTGCGGCGATTGGACAGGATCACTGCGTCCGGGCCATGTTCTTCACGCACCATGCGGAATGCGGTGCGCATGTCCGGGGCAACGAAGCGTTTGATTTTCATGCGAGGTGCCTCCAGGAACGGGACCCGCCGGACGCCGGACGGGTGCGCGATGGATGTGGGTGTGTCGCCAGCGTCATGAGTTGCCTGTCCCGTTCGGTTGTTCCAAGTCCTGCTCTCGCCCTGCAGCGGTGGGGCTGGCTGCGGTCTCGCCAGAACTAATGCACGCGGCGTGCCAAAACGTGGCGCCGGGGTTCCGGCGCGAGCCACTGTGCGTCGGGACAGGGCGGGGGCTGTGCGTCGGGTCCGGCCGCAAGGTTTCAAGTCAATGGATTGATTGGCTTTTTTTCGGGGCGGCGATGCGGCGGCCTCCCTGTGCAGAAGGATGCGCTGGCGGGCCGCAGGTCCAGCCTGGGGCGCTAGGAACGCTTGGAAGCGGTCAGCGCCGTGCAATCGATTGGAGATCCGGACCAGTGGCGGCTTTCCGACGCCGGGTGTGCTGGTCGGTCGCCGGCCTGCAGCCATCGCTGGCCCGCATGACGGCCTGGCGAGGATAGGTGCGTAGGAGCGCACCCGGGCGCGACGGGTTGTGTCGGTAAAGCTTGTCGCGCCCAGGTGCGCTCCTACCGTGGTGTCGGCGTCCGCGGCGTGTTCTTGGATTGCCCGGCCTGTCGTAGGAGCGCACCCGGGCGCGACGGGTTGTGCCGGTGAAGCTTGTCGCGCCCTGGTGCGCTCCTACCGTGGTGTGGGCGTCCGCGGCGTGTTCTTGGATTGCCCGGCCTGTCGTAGGAGCGCACCCGGGCGCGACGGGTTGTGCCGGTGAAGCTTGTCGCGCCCTGGTGCGCTCCTACGAGGTGGGTTTGTTGGAGGGCCGGTCTCAGCTGATCGTGCCGACCAGTTTCAGGCGCTTGTCTTCGGGCACTTCGCTGTAGGCCAGCACCGACAGGGTCGGGACGCTGTGGCGGACCAGGCGGGCCAGCGCAGCGCGGACCTGGCCGGGCACCAGGACCACCGCCGGTTCGTTGCGGGCTTCCTGCTTGCCGACGCAGTCGGCCAGGCTCTGGTGCAGGCGCTCGGCCAGGCCCGGTTCCAGCGCCACGCCGTTGCCGTGGGTGGATTCCTGCAGCACGCGCTCCAGCTGCGGGGCCAGCGTGTAGACCGGCAGCTCGGCCGACATGCCGGCGATCTCCTGCACGATGAAGCGGCCCAGCGAGGTGCGCACCGCGGCGGTGAGGGTGGTCGGGTCCTGGCTGTGCGGGGCGTGTTCGACCAGCGCTTCGACGATCTTGCGCAGCTGACGCACCGGGATGCGCTCGATCAACAGGTTCTGCAGCACGCGCACCACCACCGACAGCGGTAGCGCCTTCGGGGTGAGGTCTTCGACCATCTTCGGCGCGGTCTTGGCCAGGGTCGCCAGTAGCTGCTGCACCTCCTCGTGGCCGAGCAGTTCCGGGGCGTGTTCGCGGATCAGGTGCGATAGATGGGTGGCGACCACGGTGGCCGGGTCGACCACGGTGTAGCCCATCGACTCGGCATAGGCGCGTTGATGCGGCTGGATCCAGGTGGCATCCAGGCCGAACGCCGGGTCCTTGCCGGGGATACCGTCGAGCTGGCCGAGCGCACCGCCCGGGTCCAGCGCCAGCTCACGATCGGGATAGATTTCCGCGGTGGCCACCGGCACCCCGTGCACCAGCAGCCGGTAGGCGTTGGCCGACAGCTCCAGGTTGTCGCGGATATGCACCGGCGGCACCAGGAAACCGATGTCCTGGGTGAGTTTGCGGCGCACGCCCTTGATGCGCGCCATCAGCTCGCCGCCCTGGTGCTTGTCCACCAGCGGAATCAGCCGGTAGCCCACCTCCAGGCCCAGTGGATCGATCGGGCGCAGCTCGTCCCAGCTGAGCTCGGAGCTGGCCTGGGCGGCGGTGGCCGCGGCGGCGGCCTTGGGATCGGTGGCCGGGTCGCCGGTCGGCGGAATGACCAGGCTGCGCTTGTACATTTTCCAGGCGATCACGCCCAGGATCAGGCCCAGCGTCAAAAACGCGACGTTGGGCATGCCCGGCACCAGGCCGACCAGTCCCAGGATGGCCGCGGCCACGGCGAGGGCGCGGTGCTGCCCGAACACCTGGCTGATCATGGCGCCGCGCATGTCCTGCGCGCGCGAGGCGCGGGTCACCAGCAAGGCGACCGAGGACGACACCAGCAGGGCCGGCAGCTGCGCCACCAGACCGTCGCCGATCGACAGCAGGGTGTAGGTGGAGGCGGCATCCACAAAGCTCATGCCGTGCTGGAACATGCCCACCGCCATGCCGCCGATGAGGTTGATGAACAGGATCAGGATGGCGGCGATGGCGTCGCCGCGGATGAACTTGTTGGCGCCGTCCATCGCGCCGTAGAAGTCGGCTTCCTCGCGGACTTCCTCGCGTCGGGCCTTGGCTTCCTCGCGCGTCAGCAAACCGGCGTTGAGGTCGGCGTCGATGGCCATCTGCTTGCCGGGCATGGCGTCCAGGATGAAGCGCGCGGTCACTTCCGACACGCGCCCGGCACCCTTGGTGATGACCACGAAGTTGATGATGGTCAGGATCGCGAACACCACGATACCCACGGCGTAGTTGCCACCGATCACGAACTGGCCGAACGCCTCGATCACCTTGCCGGCGGCGGCATGGCCGTCCTGGCCGTTGATCAGGATCACGCGGCTGGAGGCGACGTTCAGCGCCAGGCGCAGCATCGTGGTCATCAACAGCACGATCGGGAAAATGGTGAATTCCAGCGGCCGCTGCACGTACACCACCGCCAGCAGCACCATCAGCGAGATGGCGATGTTGAAGGTGAACAGGGCATCCAGCACTGGCGCGGCCAGCGGCACCATCAGCATGGCCAGCATGGCCATCAGGGCCAGCGGCGCGCCCAGGCCATTGCGCAGCAACTCCATGACGCGCCGGGCATTCATCGGGGCGGGTTGGGCGCTCATGCGCTGGCTCCCTTGCCGAACTCATCCACGTCCAGCGACGGCAATTCCGGCATCGGGCCGCCGTTCCAGCCACGCAGCTGGTAGACGTAGGACAGCACCTGGGCCACGACCGAATAGAGTCTCACGGGAATTTCCTTGCCGATTTGCGCTTCTCTATACAAGGCGCGTGCCAAAGGCGGGGCGGTGACGATCGCCACGCGGTGCTGTTCGCAGGCTTCGCGGATGCGGAAGGCCATTTCGTCCACGCCCTTGGCCACCACGATCGGGGCGCGCATCTTGCCGCCCTCGTACTTGAGCGCCACCGCGTAGTGGGTCGGATTCATCAGCACCACGTCGGCCTTGGGCACCGCTTCCATCATCTGCCGCTGCGACATCTGCATCTGCATCTGGCGGATGCGGCCCTTGATCTCCGGGCTGCCCTCGCTTTCCTTCATCTCGCGCTTGATCTCTTCGCGGGTCATCTTCAACTTCCGCAGCCAGTTCCACTTCTGGTACGGCGCGTCGATGGCGGCCAGCAGCACCAGCGCACCGGCGGTGTAGAACAGCAGGCTCTTGGTGAAATCCAGGCCGTTGCCCACCGCCTGTTCCAGCGGCTGGTTCACCAGCGAGCGCAGGCCGTGCAGGCCCTTGGAGATGCACAGGCTGGCGGCCAGTCCGACGAACAGCAGCCGCAGCACCGACTTGACCAGCTCGGCCAGGCTGTTGCTGCCCCACATGCGCTTGATCCCGTTGGCCGGGTTGAGCTTGGTGAGGTCGGGCATGATCGCCTTGGCGGAAAAATGCAGTCCGCTCATCAACAGCGGGCCGGCCAGGCCGGCGGCCAGGCAGATGCCGATCAGCGGCACCATTACCCACAACAGTTGCAGCAACAGATCGCCGAAGTGGCCGAACAGCGCCATCGGGTTTTCGCGCATCTTCGGGTCCGGGCTGAGCGCGGTCTTCATCCAGACGCTGGCGCCGTCGCCGATGCCCCGCGCCAGGGCCATCAGCGCGAACACGCCGGCCCCGAACACCGCAGCGGTGGACAACTCGCGCGATTGCGGGATGTTGCCCTGCTCGCGGGCTTCGCGCAGGCGTTTTTCGGTGGGAAGCTCTGTGCGTTCGCCGCCGTCTTCGGACTCGGACATGGGGGTGCCGGTGACTGGTCAGCCATGCATCATGCAAGCGGCGTTCCAGTTGGTGGGGCCGGGATTGGGGAGTCGGTAATCGGGAGTCGCGAAGCGGGAGTGGGGAAAGCGGGACGCCGCGGCCATGAGTGGAGCCGCTGGCGGGTGTTGTGGTGGTGAGCGGAAGGGCAGCAGGGCGGGGGTGGCCCACCTGCCGCCACTGATGTTCGGCTCGGTTGGCGGGTTACAGGTCGATCGCCGGTGCGGGGGCGGCGGTCGTTTTGACGCCCTTTGCTCAGCCGGTCGGGCGACGCGGGCCGTCGCGTTGGGCGACGACCCGTGCGATGAAGCGCTCGGCGTCCATCGGCCGGCCCAGCAGATAGCCCTGCAGCTGATCGCAGCCCAGGCGTTCGAGCGTGTTGCGCTGGGCCGTGGTCTCCACGCCTTCGGCCACCACCTGCAGGCGCATGGTGTGGGCCAGCGCCACCACCGCGGCGACGATGGCGATGTCTTCCGGGCCGTTGTCCATGGCCTGCACGAAGCTGCGGTCGATCTTGAGTTCGTGCGCGGGCAGCCTGCGCAGGTACATCAGGTTGGAATAGCCGGTGCCGAAGTCGTCGATGGCGATGCGCACGCCCAGCGTATTGAGCTGGTCGAGCGTGCGCAGGCAGGCCTCGGCATCGCGCATGGCCATGCTTTCGGTGATTTCCAGGGTGAGTTGGGCCGGTGGGATCGCGCAGTCGGCCAGGATGGTGGTCACCTCGTCCAGCAGGCTGGGCGAGGCCAGTTGCATGGCCGACAGGTTGACCGCCACCCGCCAGTGCCCATGCCCGGCCTCGCGCCAGGCGCGCATCTGTCGGCAGGCCTGCTGCAGGACCCAGCTGCCGAGGGGGCCGATCATGCCGCTGCGTTCCGCCAGCGGGATGAAGCTGTCCGGCGGCACCAGGCCGTGCTCGGGGTGTTGCCAGCGGATCAGCGCCTCGGCGCCGATCGGGCGGCCATCGTCGGCGCAGTACTTTGGCTGGTAATGCAGGACGAACTGGCCCAGTTCCAGCGCACGCGGCAGGTCCTGCAGCAGCTGCAGGCGCTCGCGGGTGGTGCCGGTCATCGAGTGCTCGAAAAAGCTGTAACGGTTGCGCCCGGCCTGTTTGGCGTGACGCATCGCCGCGTCGGCATGGGTCATCAACTGATGCTCGCTGCCGGCACCCTCGGGATACAGCGCAATGCCGACGCTGCTGCTGAGGCGCAATTCCTGGTCGGCGACCAGGAACGGCACCGCCAGCGCCTGCAGCAGATGCGCGGCGATAGCGGCGGCATCCTCGGGGTCGGCGATGGCGGACACCAGCACGAATTCGTCGGCACCCAGCCGCGCCAGGCTGCCGTGGGCACGCTGATGCGCACGCATGCGCTCGGCCACCGCCACCAGCAACTGGTCGCCGAAATGGTGACCGTAGCCGTCGTTGATCGCCTTGAAGCCATCCAGGTTGATCAGTACCACCGCAAAGCGTTGCCCGTCGCGCTGGGCGCGGTCGATGCGTTGCAGCACATGCTCGTGCAGCAGCACCCGGTTGGGCAGGCGGGTGAGCGGGTCGTGCAGGGCCGCCAGCACCAGCTCGGCATTGGCCTGCGCCAACGATCGGGAGAGTACGTCGGTGCGCTGCTGGAACCGCCGCGACAGCACCGAGATCACCAACGCCAGCACCAACAGCGCCAGCGTGACCAGCACCACCGCTGCGGCCAGCCAGGGCAAGGGCAGTTGCGCACCGGCCGCCGCGCCGCAGCGGCTGCCGGGCGCGAACTGCGCCGCCGCCATGCCGGTGTAATGCATGCCCACGATCGCCAGGCCCATGATCACCGCGGCGATCAGGCGCAGGCCGTAACAGCGGCCATCGTGGCGTAGCCGGAAGGCGATCCACAACGCCGCTGCCGAGGCGCCGATGGCGATGGCCAGGGACAGCGCAAACAGCAGCGGGTCGTAGGTGATGGCCGGGGACATGCGCAGCGCGCTCATGCCCATGTAGTGCATCAGCGCAATGCCCAGGCCCATCAGCACTGCACCCAGACCCAATCGCGGCCATGGCAGGTCCGCACGCGAGGTCAGCCAGAGCGCGAAGGCCGAGGCCAGAATCGCCGCCAGCATCGAATAGGTCGTCAACGCCGGGTCATAGCCCAGCGGGATGGGCAGGCGAAACGCCAGCATGCCGACGAAGTGCATCGACCAGATGCCGATTCCCATCGCCACCGCGCCACCCGTCAGCCAGGCCACGGCACCGCGGCCACGACTGGCAGTCACACGTGCGGCCAGATGCAGCGCGGTATAGGCAGCCAGCACGGCCACCACCAGCGACAGCATCACCATGCCAGGGTTATAGGTTTCGACCACCCATCCACTTCCAGCGCCGACGGACGCGTTTGCTCAAGCACGTAGCGACCCCGGGCGCCACTTCTTGAGCGCCTGCAGGCAACCGTTGGCGATCGGACGCGCGCATGCGCCGGTCGACCGGGCGCGGGCAACCGGCGATGTCGTGATGTCGTGGTCGGCCGTGAGGCTTTTCCGCACAGAGGGACAGTGCCGACGATGCTGCAGTGCTGTGATCGACGTGCTGGTGGCTGCCACTGCATGCGTCGATGCCGTGCATCGGAGCTAAGGTCGGTCTTTACGAGACGGCCTGCGCCGACCCATGCCGCTCGGGCTCATGCCATCGACGATTCGGGCTCTTCCGGTTCGATGCGATTGCGGCCATGCCGCTTGGCGCGGTAAAGCGCCTGGTCGGCACGCGCCAGCAGCGTGGCGGCGTTATCCCCGCTCCGGAACCAGGCCACGCCGACCGAACAGGTCACCTGCAGGGGCCGGGCGGTACCGACCTCGTACGGTGCCAGGCTGAGCTGCTCGTGGATGGCGCGCAGCCGGTGCTGGCTGTGCCGCGGCATGCCCGGCAGCAACAGCAGCAGTTCTTCGCCGCCGTAACGGCCCACCTTGTCCGAGTCGCGCAGGCAGGCGGTCAGGCGGGCGCCGACCTTGGCCAGCACCGCATCGCCGACCAGATGCCCATGCTCGTCGTTGACCAGCTTGAAATGGTCCAGATCGATCAGCACCACCGCCAGCGGATGCCCGCCGTGCGCGCAGGCCTGCAGTTCGTCGGCCATGGCTTCGAGCACGCCGGAGCGGTTGAGCAGGCCGGTCAAGGCGTCGTGGCTGGCCTTCAGGGCCAGCGCTGCGCGCGCGCTTTCCAGATCGCGTTTTTCGTGCTCCAGCTGACAGGTGCGCTCGGCCACCAGTTCGGCCAGCATGCGCTCGCGCGCGACCAGCTGGCCGTGCCGCCAGCGCCACAGGCCGGCCAGCAATGCACTGCCGATCAGCACATACGACGCGATCGCCGGCGGGCTGCGCCACCACAGCGGGGCCACCGCAAACGGCAGCTCGGCGATCGGCGAGGCGGTGCGGCGGTAGTGGTCCAGCACCTGCACCTGCAGACGGAAGTGCCCGGAGGGCAGCGGCGCCTGGTCGATCGACAGGTTGTTGCCCTGGATCCATTCGTTGTGCAGACCGAGCAGGCGGTAACGCACCGTCAGGCGACTTGGGTCGTCGTACACCTCCATCGTCGACAGCTCGATATGCAGCGGCTTGTCGCTCCAGCCCAGCAACTGGCCGCGTTGCACCGGCACGCCGCCACGGCTGACGCTGTCGATGCGTACGCTGGGCTGGCGCGCATCGAACAGCCGCGCCGGATCGAGCAGATGACTCACCCCGCGCGCGGTGCCGATCCATACCGAACCATCCGGATCCTCGGCGAAGGCGGCTTCGGAGATGTCGTCCCAGAGCAGGCCTTGCGACTGCGACAGATGCGCCCACCTCCCACCGTCGTAGATCTCCACGCCACGCGCATGCCCCACCCAGACCCGGCCGAGGCTGTCGCCGCGCATCACGTAGACACCGACATCGCGCAGCGCTTGGTCGCTGGTCGCCTGCAGATCCAGCGTGTCGCCCAGCAGCATGCCGTGCCAGAGACCCGGCCGATAGAACGCCAGCCACACCTCGCCGCTATCGCTGATATGGAACTTGCTGATCCACGGGTCGGACGTGCCGCCATTGACCAGTACCTTGAGCTTGGACCAGCGCGCGCCCTGCAGGCGGAACAACCCGTTAGCGGTGGACACCCACAGCGTGCCGCTGGCGGTCTGCTGGATATCGGTATAGGCGATCGTGGGCATGTCGGTGACCGCTTCCACCGTGCCGCCCTCCAGCGGGCGCTGGATCACGAACAGCCCACCCACACTGAGCATCCACATTCGCCCCTGTCGATCGATCAGCAGGCGGCGCGCGGTGCGCGGCAGTTTGGCAATCTGGGCACTGCGGCCATCCGGCCAGGTGCGGCGCAGGAAACCGGCCGAATTGAGTGTCCACAGGCTGCCGTCGGCGCTGCGTTGCATGCCCACGATCTGGATCCCGGAGGCCTGCAGGGCCGGAACGAACCGCCCGCTCGGATCGACCTGGCGGCCAGTGCCGTGCTCGTTGCCGACCAGCAGCGCGCCCTGCGCGTCGCGCGCGATCGACCAGGTGGGTGCGGCCGGCATGCCTTGCGAGGCGTCCCAGTTTTCGATCCAGTCGTAGCCGGCCCAGCGCACCAGGCCTTCGCCATCGACGGTCATCCAGACATCGCCATCGCGGTCCACCACAATCGCATCGCTGCTGCCGGGCGGCAGCCCGTTGTCGGCACCGAAGCTGCGCCAGCGGCCGTTTTCCCAGCGCGCCAGCCCGTCGTTGCGACGCACCAGCACGCGCCCCTTGCGGTCCAGTACCAACGGCGCCTGTCGCCCGATGGTGCTGCCGTCGAGCAATGGCAACGGCCGTACACGGAAGGTGCTTGCCCCTGGCGCGCGATAGAGCAGGTTGCCGGTGCCACGCACCCAGAGTGCGCCCTCGTGATCGCGCAACACGCTGTACCAGCGATCTTCCGGCACGCCTTGTTGCGGCCCGTAGACCTGCACCTTGCGCTGCGCATCGATGGCGCATAGCCGCTTGGCGCAGCCAGCCCACAAGGTGTCGCCTTCCACCGACAGGCTCAGCACCTTGGATAGTTCGGGCACGCGCACCCGGGTGGCGGTGTCCAGCAGCGGTTCGCTGTGCCAGTGACCATTGCCGCGCGCACTCAGCCGTTCCAGCGTGCCGCCATTGGCTAGCACCGTGCCCCAGGAGGGACTGGCCAGCAGCATGCCTTCCTGCAGATGTTCGGCCTCATCGGGGGCCAGCTTGCGAAAGCCATGCTCGTCGCCGACAAACAGGGCCTGGAAGCCTGCCACCCACAGCCGACCGTCAGCGGCTTCGGTCATCGAGGTGATCGGTTCGTTGCGCATGCCATCCAGCACGACCTGCTGGAAGCTGCGCCCGTTGTAGCGATACAGGCCGCTTTCGGTACACACCCATAGCAGCGTGGCGCGGGTCTGCAGCAGACAGGTGCCGGCGAGCCCGAGCAAGCCCTGGTCGTGGGCGTAACGACGGATGCTCGCGCTCTGCGCGCCCGCCAGATCGGCCAGCGACAGCAAGGCCAGCAGCACTGCAATAAACGGTGCACGCCGGCCTGACGACCTGCATTGGCGGTACTGAAACCCCACGGGCGTTGCACTCTCCCACGCATCGGCAGGTGTGGTCCGCGACCATCGCGCGGGCATCTCACGCTTGCCATGGGCGGCCGACATACCAGGCCGCGGTACACCGACTAGCGGCTGTTCACGCGTGTTTCTTTAATGCTTAAGCCGACCCGGCGGCGCGCTTGCGCAGCAGGCACGGCCATTGTCCGGCGCGTGATAGTTCCGGGCCGCGCAGTGTCGCTGCAAGCGGATCGCGCAGATTGCTTGATGCCCGATTTCGAAACGGCTGCGTGCTGCTCGCGCACAAGCACCTGCGTGGCCTCAGGCATGTGGTGTTGAGCGACGCGTCTGTCGGCGCTGTTTTTTGGCCCTGCGTCGAAACGCAGGTTCAGCCGCTGGCCGCGGCGGCATAGCTCACATGGTCGTACTCGATGCGGTTGCGTCCACTGCGTTTGGCGCGATAGAGCGCGGCGTCGGCGCGCGCCAGCAGCTGTTCCAGGGTTTCGCCCGCCTGGAACCATGCCACGCCGGCCGAGCAGGTCACCGGCAACACGCCGCCATCGATCAGGTAGTCGCCACAGATCCCACGGTGCAATGCCTGCAGGCGATGGGTGGCCTCGGCACTCAGCCCCGGCAGCAGCGCCAGCAATTCCTCGCCGCCGTAGCGACCAATGCGGTCGTCGCCGCGTACCAGCGCATCCAGGCGCCGGCCGACCTCGGCCAGTACCGCGTCCCCGGCCAGGTGGCCGTGTTGATCGTTGACCAGCTTGAAGTGGTCCAGGTCGATCAGCACCACCGCCAGCGGCCGCGCGCTGCTATCGGCACGCGCCAGCATGCCGCGCAGCGCGTGCAGGATGCCGGCGCGATTGAGCAGCCCGGTCAGTTCGTCGTGGGTGGCCTTGAGCGCGAGTTCGGCGCGTGCCGCTTCCAGCTCGCGCTTGTCCTGTTCCAGCTCGGCAGTGCGCTCGGCCACCAGTTGCTCCAGCTCGCGTTTGCGCCGCAGCAGTTTGCGTGTACGCCAGCGCAGCAGCGCGATCACCGCCGCAATGCCCAGCAGCACGTAGCCGGCTACTGCCGGCGTGCCGCGCCACCACGGTGGGCGCAGTACGAAACGCAGCCGCGCAACCGGGCTGGCGCTGCGCTGGTAGGCATCCAGCGCCTGTACTTCCAGCGTGTAGGTGCCGGGGGGCAGCAGGGGATAGGTGAGGTGACTGAGCGAGGTCTGGGTCCAGCGCGCCTGGTGGCCCTCCACCCGGTAGCGGAAGCTGATGCGGTCCGGGCCGCCTTCGGCGCCGGGTGCGCTGATGTCCACATCCAGCGGTACCTGCGACCAATCGACCTGCGCCCCCGGCGTGATCGCTTGGTTGCCACGCCGCACGCGCAGGATGTCCACGCGCAATGGCGGTGCGGCAAACATGCGCAGCGGATCGATCAGATGGCTGGCACCGCGGCTGCTGCCTAGCCAGATGCTGCCATCCGCATCCTCGAAGAACGCGTTGGCCGACATGTCGTCCCACAACAGGCCCTCAGTGCGCGTGGCCCGCGACCAATGCCCGTTTTTCAGCAAGTCAAGCCCCTGGCTGCTGCCAAGCCACAGCCGTCCCCTGCGGTCGTGGTGCAGGATGAAGGGCATCACCCGCGCCACCAGCGGATCGTCCACCGCGCGCAGCGCCAGCACGCCATCTGCTTGCAGGCGGCCATGCCATAGCCCGGTATCGCGCAGCGAGACCCAGAACTCGCCATCTGGAGCAAAATCGATCAGGAAGAAGTCCTGGCTGGGCAGCGCGCCCCGGACCTGCACGCGTTGCCAGGCCCCGTCTGTCCGGCGGTTGTACAGCCCCTCGCGGGTGGTGGCCCAGAGCCGGCCCAGGGAATCGCGATCGACTTCGCCCACGAACGCTGCCGGCACGCCCGGGTCGCGGGTGGCCTGATACGGCGCATCGGGCGGCATGCGGTACAGGCCGCGCGGGGTGGCGATCCACAAGGTGCCGGCCGCGTCGAACAGCAGCTTGTTGATCGGCAGGCCCAGCTGCAACACATCGACGGTCTTGCCGCTGCGCGGATCGCGGCGCGCCAGTGCGCCGGACGAGCGCGCCAGCCAGGCCGCGCCATCTGCGGGCGAGAGCGCCATGGAGATCGACTGCAGCAGCGGCTGCCCGTCGTCCAGCGTCCATGGCTGCATGCGTCCGCTGCGCGGATCCAGCACGTTGGAGCCGGCATCGCTGCCGACCAGCAGTTCCCCGCTGGGCAGGCGCTGGATCATCCAGGTCGGCGCTTCCGCCAACCCCTGGCTCTCGTCCCAGTGCTCGATGTTGCCGTAGCCCAGCCAGCGCTGTACTCCCAGGCCACGGGTGCCGATCCACAGCTGACCGGTGCTCTGCATCATCAGCGGGCCGACCATCGGGCTGATCGGCAGCCCCTGGTCGTGGCCGAAGTAGCGCCAGTGATCGCCCTCCCAGCGCACCAGGCCACGATCGGAACGTGTCAGCAGGCGGCCCTGCGCATCTTCGGACAGCGTGGTGGCCGCCGAGAGCGTGTCGAAGCTGGTGCCTGCCGGCGCCGCATGGCGGCGGAACACACGTTCGCCAGGCGCGCGCGACAGCACCAGGCCATCGCCCCGCAGCCACAGGGTGTCCTGGTGATCGCGAAAGATCGCCCGCCACTGCCGCGCCGGCACACCGTCGGCGTCGCCCAACAGCTCGGCGCGTCCGCTCTCGTCGATCCGGCAGACCTGCTGTCCGCAGCTGGCCCACAGCGCTGTGCCATCGGCCAGTAACGCCTTGCCGGCCGGCAGGCGGGTGCCATCGGCCAGCCGCAACGGCAACGGGTGCACCGACCAGCCGCCCGCGCGGTCCGGGGACAGGCGCAGCAAGGCGTTCTCGCTGACCAACACCATGCCGTCGGCGTAGGCGGCCAGCACATTGCCGCTGTCGGCGCGGATCGGTTTGCCGTCATGCAGGAGTTGCACGAACGCGCCGCCGTTGCGGACGAACACGCCATTGGCGCTGGCCACCCATAGCCGTCCTGCCGCATCCAGCGCCAGTGCGCGGATGTAGCGCGCATCCAGGCCGCTTTCCTGGCCAACCGGGGTGAAAGTCTCGCGCTCGAAGCGGTGCAGGGCCAGCTCGGTGCCCACCCAGACCACGCCCTGGCGATCTTCCAGCAGGCTGTTGACGGTCATGCCCTGCAGGCCCTCGGCCTGGGCATAGTCACGGACGCTGTAGGTCTGTGCCTGTACGTGGCCGCTCACGACCAGCCCGGCAATCCAAAGACAGGCCAAGGCCCACGCGTGACCGCCTCGTGACGCAATCGCAGCGAACAGCGCAGACACGTTGGGCATCGATTCCCGCGGGCGTTGGCATGGGGATGAGTGATGGCGATTTGCGGTATCAATCGTCCTGTGGCATTGACGGCCGGCGGGGGAAAAACTTGAGGCAATTCACGGTGATGGATGGGTCCGCTAGGCAGTCAATTCTCGGGCGGCGTCGAAGGCGGTATCGAACATGCGCTGCACGGGCGGTGCGAATTCGCTGGCGAAGCTGGACAGCAGAAACAGCCCCAGCAACACCGTCAACGGCAGGCCCAGCTGCATCGGGTTCAAGGCCGGCGCCGCCTTGGCCAGCGCACCGAAGGCCAGGTTGACCGCCAGCATCGCCACCATCATCGGCAATGCCAGGGTCAGCCCGCCGCGCAGGATCTGCAGGAACAGGGTGGGCGCCACCTCGGCGAAGGCGGCGGCGTCGGGAATCGCGGTGCCGATCGGCAAGGCCTTGTAGCTGTCCACCAGCAGCGCGATCACCGCCAGGTGTCCGTTGGCGGCGAAGAACAGCAAGCCAAACCCGAGATAGAACCACTGCGCGATCACCCCGGACGTCACCCCGCGCAGCGGGTCGGACATCTGCGCAAACGACAGGCCGGTGGACTGCGACACCAGCTCGCCGGCCATCGCGCCGGCTTCGAAGATCAGCTTGAGCATGAAGCCCATGCTGGCGCCTACCGCCAGCTCGCGGGCGACGCTGAGCACGGCCTGTGCGGTGAAACCGTCCCAGTCCGGCACCGGCGGCAGCAGCGGCGCCAGCACCATCGACAAGGTTCCGGCCAGCATCACCCGCACCCGTCCCGGTACCGCGCGGGTGCCGATCAACGGCATCGCGGTCAGCAACGCACCGGTGCGCAGCATGGTCCACATGATCGCCCCGACCATCGCGAACGCGCGCTGGCCGTCGATCACCATCTGGGTAGCGGCATCCATCCGGCCGGGTCCGCTAACCGATCAGATGCGGAATGCGCTGGAACAGCGCAATGGTGAACTCGACCAGATGCCCCAGCAGCATGCTGCCGGTGGCAAACAAGGTCGCCGTCAACGCGACCGCCTTGGCAACGAAGGCGATGGTCGGTTCGTTCAACTGGGTGGCGGCCTGCACCACACCGATCACGACACCGACGACCAACACCGCCAGCAACATCGGTCCGGCAATCCACAGGACGGTGACCAGGCCACCACGCAATTCGGTCAGGGCGATTTCAGGGCTCATGGGTGCGATGATGCAAGTGGGGTGCCAAAGGATGGGATTGGGGAATCGGGAATCGGGAATCGGGACTGGCCCCTCTCCAGCGGGAGAGGGGTTGGTGTGAGGGTACGAGGCGAAGCCTCTGCACCCGGACCGAAGCGGAAGGGCGTGTGGACACGACGGCAGGCGGCGCGCACGCAAACCTTGCGGCTAGGACGCGTTGAAGCTCGCGGCCAATGTGCCCACCACCAGCACCCAGCCATCTACCAGGATGAACAGCAGGATCTTGAAGGGCGCCGAGATCAACATCGGCGACAGCATCATCATGCCCATCGACATCAGCACGCTGGCGACCACCAGATCGATGATCACGAACGGGATGAAGATCAGAAAGCCGATCTCGAATGCGGTCTTCAGCTCGCTGGTCACGAACGAGGCCACCAGCACCGGCAACGGCACCGCGTCCGGGCCGGCGTACTTGCCGTCGCCGGCCATGCCGGCGAAAGTCATCAGGTCGGTCTCGCGGATCTGCGCCAGCATGAAGGCGCGCAGCGGTTGGGTGGTCAGCGTCCAGGCGGTCTGGAAATCGATCTGGTTGTTGAGGTACGGCGACAGCCCGGCGCCCCACATCTTCTGCCACACCGGCATCATCACCAGCGCAGTCAGGAACATCGACAGCCCCAGCAGCACCTGATTGGACGGGGTCTGGCCGGTGCCCAGCGCCTGGCGCAGCAGGCCCAGTACGATGGTGATGCGGGTGAAGGCGGTCAGCACCAGCAGCATCGACGGCAGCAGGGTGATCGCCGTCATCAGCAGCAAGGTCTGCAGCGGCAGGCTCACCGGCTGGTCGCCGATGCGGCCGACACTGACATTGGGCAAGGACGGCAGCTGATTGGCACCGGCCGGAGCGGCCGCCGGTGCTGCGGCGGGTGCGGCGGCCTGGGCCATGGCCGGCAGTGCGGCAGGCGTGGCAGCGGCCAGCAGCGGGCAGCTCATCACCAGCAGGATCAGCACCAGGCGGAGGCTGCGCCCCCAGCGATTCCAACGACTCAACATGTCACGGGTCCTTGCGCAGCTTCTGTGCCAGCAGCTGGGCGAAATTGGGAAGTTGCTTGAAGTTGGGAAGGGTGGGTGCGGGCGCGGACGGCAGCGGTTCGGACAGCGTGTGCAAGGTGGTGATGCCGCCGGCGGTGACGCCCAGCAGCAACTGCTGGCCGTTGACCTCCACCACCACCACCCGTTCCTTGGCACCCACCGCCAGGCTGGTCACCACCCGCAGGCCCTCGGTAGTGCGGAAGCCGCTGCCGGGCATGCGCTTGAGCAACCAGCCCAGGCCGACGATCAGCGCGAGCACCAGCAGCAATGCAAAGACCGCGCCAAACAGGCTGGGCGAGGACGGCGCCTGCGCGCCGACCTGGGTGGCCTTGGCCGCGACCGGCGCGGCAGCGGCCAGCAGGCCGATCACCGCAGCCTCCGGATCCGTTCGCTGGGGCTGACCACGTCGGTCAGGCGGATACCGAAGCGGTCGTTGATGACCACCACCTCGCCATGCGCGATCAAGGTGCCGTTGACGTAGACGTCCAGCGGTTCGCCTGCGCCGCGCTCCAGTTCCACCACCGAGCCCTGGTTGAGCTGCAGCAGGTTGCGGATCGGAATGCGCGCGCGGCCCACCTCCAGCGACAGCGTCACCGGCACGTCCAGGATGACGTCCAGGTTGAGGTCGGTGGCATTCTGGTCGTGCTCGGCCTGCAGGCTGTCGAAGGTGGCAGGCGCGGCGTCGAGGATGTCGGAGTTGATCATTTGCTGGAGTCCTGGGAGGGAACGGCGCGTGGGGCTTGCACGCCGGGCGGGCGTACGGCGGTGATCTTGACGGCGTTGTTGCCATTGGAGACGCCGAATTCGCCGGTGAACAATGGGATCTCCTCCACGCACAGCGGCACCTGTGCGGGGAGGTCGATCGGCAGGATGTCGCCGATCTTCAGGCCGGTGAGCTGACGCAGGCTCATGCGCTTGCTGGCCAGCACGCTGGACAGGGTCACCTCGGCGGTGTCCAGCTGCTCGCGCAGCATCACGTTCCAGGAGTCGTCGCGGTCGTTGCGGTCGCTCTGGATGCCGGCATCGAGCAGTTCGCGGATCGGCTCCAGCATCGAATACGGCAGGGTGATGTGGATTTCGCCGCCGCCGCCTTCCAGTTCGACATGGAAACGGCACACCACCACGTACTCGCGCGGGGTGACGATGTTGGCGAAGTGCGGGTTGATCTCCGAATTGATGTACTCGAAGTCCACTTCCATCACCGGCGCCCAGGCTTCCTTCAGATCGGCGAAGGTCTGCTTGAGCATCAGCTGCACCACGCGCATCTCGGTGGCGGTGAACTCGCGACCTTCGATACGGGTGTGGTAGCGGCCGTCGCCACCGAAGAAGTTGTCCACCACGGTGAATACCAGCGTGGGTTCGAACACGATCAGGCCGGTGCCGCGCAGCGGCTTGAAGCGGATCAGGTTGAGGTTGGTCGGCACATACAGCGAGTGCATGTATTCGTTGAACTTGACCAGGTCGATGCCGCGCACCGACAGGTCGGCCGAGCGCCGGATCAGGTTGAACAGGCCGATGCGCCACAGCCGCGCGAAGCGCTCGTTGACCATCTCCAGGGTCGGCATGCGGCCACGGATGATGCGGTCCTGGCTGGA
Source organism: Xanthomonas arboricola (assembly GCF_002940665.1). Classification (GTDB taxonomy): domain Bacteria; phylum Pseudomonadota; class Gammaproteobacteria; order Xanthomonadales; family Xanthomonadaceae; genus Xanthomonas; species Xanthomonas arboricola_B. Next base: position 800,516 of record NZ_MIGY01000002.1, on the reverse strand, counting down.
CAGATCGTACTGGCGTGCCTCACCGGGCAGCGGCTCCGGCTCGGTGTTGACCGCACCCGAATCCACGCCATGCAGCAGGGCATCGATTTCGTCCTGGGAAAGCAGATCGCTGACGCTCATGGGGCAGGCCTTACTGGGTAACGAAACTGGTGAACAGCAGTTCTTCGACGCACTTCTTGCCGGTTTCGCCGGTCATGACCTTCTGCGCTTCGGCCAGGGCGGCCTTCTGCAGCTTCTGCTTGCCGACCAGGTCGGCCACATCGGTGGCCTTGACCTGCGACAGCAGCATCAGCAGATGCGCGCGGATGGCCGGGGCGTTTTCGGTGATCAGCTTGAGGTCTTCCGGGTCGCGGGTGACCAGCTGCACTTCGACCTGCAGGTACTGCGGGCCGTCGCCGGGGTCGGCCAGGTTGACCACGATCGCCGGATCCATCGGAAAGTACTGCGCCGGCTTGGGCACTTCGGCCACCTTGGGCGCGGCGTGCTTGCCGTCTTTCTCCTCGCCCTTGTGGCCGAAGAAGAACCAGGCGCCGCCGCCGGCAGCGGCCAGCACCACGACCCCGACGGCGATCAGCAGAAGTTTCTTGCCGCCCTTCTTCTTGTCGCCCTTGTCGTCTTTGTCTTCGGTCTTCTTGGGTTTTTCCGCGGCTGCCACAGTCTGCTCCAGGGGGAATGCTCACCCAGTGGATGCAATTGGCGTGCCAATCCGGCGACGGTTTCCTGGCGCGCGTGCAGCTTCAACGACAAAACCCCCGCAGGCCTTGCGCTGCGAGGGTCGTGGGGCGGTGCCGGAGCTTGCCGGCACCCAAGGTTTCAGCCGCGCCGGGGCGTGCCCGGCGCGCGCGCTCAGGCGTAGGCGTCCAGCAATCCACGCTGGCGTAACACCACCGACGGAATTCCGACGGGCGGGCTGTCGTCCAGGCTGAGGCCATTGCCGTCGTTGCCGCCACCGTTGCGGTTGCCGGACTGGCTCTGCTGTTGCTGGCCGACATCGGCCTGGCCGAGCTGGAAGCCGTTCTGCCCGAGCATTTCGCGCAGACGCGGCAGGCTCTGCTCCAGCGCCTGGCGCACGTCGGCATTGGCGGAGCTGAAGCTGGCATTGACCTTGTCGCCGTCCAGATGCAGCCGCACCTCGACCGGGCCCATCTCGTTTGGGGTCACCTTGATATGGGCATGGCCGATCTTCTGGTCGGCCAGCCAGCTCATGCGCGCGCCGATGGCGTCGTCGAAGCTGTCGCTGCCCATTTCCGGGGTTGGGGTGGGCGAGGCGCTGAACACCGGTGCCGGGTCCTGCAGGCGGCCGAGCGCGGCCGCCGTGGTGGTCGGCAGCACGAACGCCGGGGCGTCCGGCGCGGCCGGGCCGGCGCTGTCGTCGGTGCCCGGGTCCAGCGCCTTGGTCGCCATGCCCATCAATGCGGCCGCCTGGGCATCGCCGCTCAAGGCGGTGACGGAAGTGGGCTTGGCGCCGGCGGCGGCAGCCGGTGCCAGCGCGCCCAACGAGGGCAGGGCGGTGCCGGCGGTCGCGGTGACGGTGGGTGCGGCCGCATCGGTCGGCAGCGCGGTTGCGGTCGTCGTGGCGCCGGCGGCAGCGGTCACCCCGGTTGCCAGCGCCGCAGCCGCGGCCGCCAGCACATCGCCGCCGGGCACTGCCTGCGCAAGCAGCCCCATGCCGAAGCCGCCCAGGCCCGGCGGTGGCCAGCCGGTGTCGGTTGCGGCCGCTGCATCGGTCGCTGCGTCTTCGCCATTGCTCGCGGTCTTGCTGCCCTTGCCGGTCTTGGCGGCGCCGGACGTGGCGGCCTTGGCATCGCCGTCCTGCGCACGCGGGCGTGCGGTGGCGTCGCTCGGCGCATCGTCGCCGTGGTCGTCGTCGCTGCGCTGCTTGTCGGGCTGGTTGGGCTTGGGCGCGGCCTGCTTGGCCGGCACGCGCTCGGGCGCCTGCGGCGGGGACTGGTTCGGCGGGTTGGCCGGATTGAGCATGCGCGCGAACTGGTCCTGGCCGGCGTCCGGCTCGGACGAGGGGTCGCTGTAGCTGGATTTCTTGCCGGTGCCGGCGAGTGCGCCGAGGCCGGCGGCAAAAGCGGACAAGGGGTTCATGCGGATTCTCCGTGGGTGTCTTCGCTGCGGGCCAGGCGCGAACGACGCGCGCCGAGGTCGTCCATCTCACGCTGGTCGCGGCGTTCGATCACCTTGTTCTCCTGCGCGCGGTAGCTGGCGGCCAGTTGCTCCAGCACCTGTTTCTCGCGGCTGGCCAGCAGTAGCCGGGTGCGCTCGGCTTCCACCTTGTTGCGGTTGTTCTCCACGGTCTGCGCCTGCTGCAGCACGGCGCTGTCCAGGCGGTCCAGGAAGGCGCGGCGGTTGGTCAGTGCGGCGGCGCTGGTACCGGCCATGTGGCTGTTGGCGTATTCCTCGGCATAGCGGCGCAGCTCTTCCAGGCGCGACTGGTGGGTGTCCAGGGCGCGCTGACGCTCGGCCAGGTCGCGCGCGACCTTGTCTTCCTGTTCCTGGGCGCGGCGCAGCAGGGGGTCGATCCGTTTGGACTGCATCATGGATTAGTTCTCGGGTTCGACCAGCCGCTGCAACGCGGACAGGCTGTCGGGCAGGTCGGCGGCGCGGTGGACGTCCTGGCCGAGGAAGTCGACGATTTCCGGCCAGCGCGCCAATGCTTCGTCGGTGGCCGGGTCGCTGCCGCGCTGGTAAGCGCCGATGGCGATCAGGTCGCGGTTGGCGGTGTAGGCCGACAGCAGGCGCTTGAGCTTGCGGATGCGCAGGCGCCAGGTGTCGTCGGCGATGTCCTGCACCACACGGCTGACCGAGGATTCGACGTCGATGGCCGGGTACAGGCCGCTGTCGGCAACCCGGCGCGAGAGCAGGATGTGGCCGTCGAGAATGGCGCGCGCCGCGTCGGCGATCGGGTCCTGCGGGTCGTCGCCCTCGGTCAGCACGGTGTAGAAGGCGGTGATCGAGCCGCGCCCCTTGGCGCCATTGCCGGCACGCTCGACCAGCGCCGGCAACTTGGCGAACACGCTCGGCGGGTAGCCGCGGGTGGTCGGCGGCTCGCCGACCGACAGGCCGATCTCGCGCTGGGCCTGGGCAAACCGGGTCAGCGAATCCATCAGCAGCAGCACGTTCAGGCCCTGGTCGCGGAACCATTCGGCGATCGCGGTGGCGCGATAGGCGCCATGCAGGCGCGCCAACGGCGGTCGGTCGGCCGGGGCGGCCACCACCACGGCGCGGCGCAGGCCTTCTTCGCCCAGGGTGGTTTCGACGAAGTCGCGCACTTCGCGGCCACGTTCGCCGATCAGCCCGACCACGATGACGTCGGCCGAGGTGAAGCGGGTCATCATGCCGAGCAGTGTCGATTTGCCGACGCCGGAGCCAGCGAACAGGCCGACGCGCTGGCCGCGGCCGATCGGCAGCAGCGCATTGATCGCGCGCACGCCGACGTCCAGCGAGGTGGTGATCGGTTCGCGCGCCAGCGGGTTGATCGACACGCCGGCCATGCTGACGCTGCCTTCGCCGCGGATCGGGCCCTTGCCGTCGAGCGGGGTGCCGTCGCTGTCGATGACGCGGCCGAGCAGGCCTTCGCCCACTTCGACGCCGCCGCGGCGCCGCGAGGGCACCACGCGGGCGTTCGGCAGCAGCCCATGCAGCTCGGCGCTGGGCATCAGGTAGGTGCGTTCGCCGGCAAAGCCGACCACTTCGGCATCCACCCAGCCGCCGTCGACTTCGACCTTGCAGGTGGCGCCCATCGGCGCTTCGCAGCCGGTGGCCTCCAGGGTCAGGCCGACCGCGCGACGCAGGATGCCTTCGCGGATCAGGGTGCGCCCGGCGCTCGGCTCCAGCCCGAGTCCGCTCAGCCGGGTGGCCAGGCGCAGGTTGCGCGCGTCCAGCCAGTCGGCAGGGGTGGCACCCAGCAGGGCGCTCACAGGCCTGCTCCGGATTTGCGCATGACTGTCTCCAGCGCAGCCCGCAGGCGCGCGTCCAAGGTTCCGTCCACGCGCACGCTTTCGGCGTGCACGCGCAGGTCGCCGCGGCTCAGGCTCAGGTCCGGCGCCACGCGGGTGGTGCTGCTGGGCGCCAGATGCGGCAGCAGCGCGGTGATGTCGTCCGGGTGCAGGCGCACTTCCACCTCGCGGCCGGCGCCGCCGACCGCATCGACGGCCTCCTGCACCAGCTCGGCCAGCAGCTGCGGGTCGGCCTGATAGGCACGCCCGACCAGCGAGCCGGCGATGCGCACGGCCAGTTCGCCGAGCGCGCCGACCACTTCGTTTTCCAGCCGCGCCAGCGGGCGGGTGAAGTTGTCCAGGATGCCGTCGATCTGCGCGGTCAGGCGGCGCACTTCGGACTGGCCCTGGGCAAAGCCTTCGGCATGGCCACGCGCGTAGCCTTCCTGCTGGGCGGCGTCCTCGATCGCCTGGATCTCTTCCAGGGTCGGCGGGCGCAGCACCGGTTCGAGCATGGCCGGCTCGTCGTACTCCGGCGCCGGCGGGGCCGGCTCCAGGTGCAGGTCGGGGGCCAGCCAGCGGGTGACGATGTCGTTCATACCATCGCCTCCGCACCGGCGCCGCCCAGGCTGATGGCGCCTTCGTCAGCCAGGCGGCGGACGATGGTGAGGATTTCCTTCTGCGCCGCTTCCACGTCGGCCAGGCGCACCGGGCCGCGCGCTTCCATGTCCTCGAGCAGGATCTCGGCGGCGCGCTGTGACATGTTGCGGGTGATCTTCTCGCGTACCTTGACGTCGGCGCCGCGCAAGGCCAGGCCCAGGCGCTCGCCGGAGACTTCGCGCAGCAGCGTCTGCAGGCCGCGGTCGTCCAGGTCCACCAGGTTGTCGAACACGAACATCAGGTCCTGGATCTTGCCGGCCAGGTCGGCGTCGATCTTGCCGATCTCGCCCAGCACGCCCTGGTCGGCGCCGGTGTCGAGGAAGTTGAGGATGTTGGCGGCGACCTTGATGCCGCCCACGTTGGACGACTTGAGGTTCTGGTTGCCGGAAAACTGGCGCTCCATGATGTCGTTGAGCTCGCTCAGGGCGTTCGGCGGGATGCCGTCCAGGGTGGCGATGCGCAGCAGCACGTCGGCGCGGGTGCGCTCGGGCAGCAGCTTCAGGGCCTCTGCGGCCTGGTCGCTGTCCAGATGCGCCATGACGATGGCGATGATCTGCGGGTGCTCGTTGCGCACCAGGTCGGCGACCGCGCGCGGGTCCATCCACTTCAGGGTGTCCAGGCCGGTGGTGTTGCGGCCGAGCAGGATGCGGTCGATCAGGCCGCCGGCCTTGTCGGCGCCCAGCGCCTGGATCAGCACGTTGCGGATGTAGTCGTCGGCGCCAACGCCCAGCGAAGTCTTGCCGGCCAGCTCGCCGTTGAACTCGTCCATCACCTTCTCGACCTGGTCGCGCGAGATACCGGTCATGGTGGCCATGGCGATGCCGATCTTCTGCACCTCCTTGGGGTCCATGTGCTTGAGCACTTCGGCGGCGTCGCTTTCCCCAAGCGACAGCAGCAGCACGGCGGCGCGCTGTACGCCGGTCATCGGTGGTGTATCAGGCTTCACTGGCGACCCATCCCTTCACGACTTGTGCGACACGTTTTGAATCGGCTTTGACTGCTTCGCGTGCAAGACGCATGCGTTCTTCGTAGGCGTCCGGCAGCGCGATCGGGTTCTTGCGGTCCTGACCGAGCTGGGCGGTGTCCTCTTCCAGGCGCGGCATCAGGTCGTCATCGTCGACCATCCGCACGTCGGCGCTCTGCGGAGTGCCATCGTTGCCGCCCTTCGCCTGCTTTTCCTTGATCGCGGTCACGCCGGTGAGCTGGCGCAGGGTGGGGCGCACCACGCCGAACAGCAGCGCCAGCACCACTACCGCACCGACCAGCAGGCGCAGACCGTTCTGCACGCGCGGGTCTTCCCACCACTTCGGACCTTCCTCGCCAGCCACCGCCTCGCGCACGAACGGGGCGTTCATCACCGACACCGTGTCGCCACGGGCCGCGTCGAAGCCCACCGCCTGCTTGACCAGGCCCTCGATGCGGGTGAGCTCGGCGGCCGTCAGCGGCTGCTCGACCATCTTGCCCTTGGCACCGGGACGCGGGACGTTGTCCAGCAGCACCGCCACCGACACCCGCTTGATGCGGCCGGCCGGCTGGCGGGTGTGTTGCAAGGTCCGGTCCAATTCGTAATTGCGGGTGGCGCTCTTGGAACTTTCGGTCGGCGCGGCCGGTGCGGCGGCCTGGCCGTTGGCAGCGGCCGGGGTTCCCGGTGCGCCGGCAGTGGCGTTTGCGGCTGGCGCCGGCGGCTGGCCGGGGCTGTTGCTGGTGGCGCCCGGGGGGCCCTGCGGGCCGGTGGCGCTGGTGCTGGTGTCGCTGACCTGTTCGCTGCGCAGCTTGGCCGGTTCGCCGTTGTAGAGCTCGCGGGCTTCCTCGACCACCGAGAAGTCCATGTCCACGCTGACTTCCGGGTTGACCCGGCCCGGGCCGGTCATCGGCTCGAGCAGCTCGCGGATACGCTGGTTGTAGGAGCTTTCCTGGCGACGCACCTGTTCGAACTGGGCGGCATGCTGGGCGGCGTCGCTGTTGGGATCGGCGATGGAGAGCATGCGGCCGCTCTGGTCGACCACGGTGACGCGCTCGGGGGTCATGTCCGGGATGCTGGAGGCGACCAGATTGACGATGGCATCGACCTGGTTGCGCTCCAGGCCCTGGCCGCCGCGCAGCTCCAGCACCACCGAGGCGCTGGCCACGTCACGCTGGCGGGTGAAGGCGCTCGGCTTGGGAATGGCCAGATGCACACGCGCCTCGCGCACCGGGCGCAGGGTGCCGATGGTGCGCGACAGCTCGGTTTCCAGGGCGTGCTGGTAGCGGGCGTTTTCGACGAACTGGCTGACGCCGAAGCCGGGGTCCTTTTCCATCAGCTCGAAGCCGCCGCCGGTTTCCTTGCCGGTCAGGCCGGAGCCGGCCAGCTTCAGGCGGGCGTCGTACAGACGGTCCTGCGGCACCGAGATGGCGCCGGTGTCCTGGTCGATCTTGAACGGGATCTGCGCGGTGCGCAGCAAGTCGGCCGCTTCGGCATTGCCCTTGTCGTCCAGGCCGGTGTACAGCGACTGGTAACCGGGCTTCTGCGACCAGAAGAACACTGCCAGACCCGCTGCCACCGCCACGGCGATCATCGCCATCATGGTCAGCTTGCGGGTGATCTGCAGGCTGCGGACACGGTCGAACCATTGCCCCGCCTTTTCGGCGTTCTGGTTCATGTTTTCTTTGGTGATCGCGAGAGCCATGTGTCGTCAACCCTTACAGCGGCATGTTCATGACGTCCTGATAAGCCTGGACGAGACGGTTGCGGACTTCCACGGTGGCGCGGAAGGCCACCTGGGACTGCTGGGAGGCGACCATGACCCGTGCCAGATCGGCACTGGGGTCGCCCATTTCAAAGGCCTTGGCCAGCGCGCCGGACTTCTGCTGGGCCTCGTTGACGCCGCCGATGGCGCCGCGCAAGGTCTCGCTGAAGCTCGGTGCCTGGGTGGCCGGTGTTCCCTGCGTGCCGGCCAGCCCCTGGATCTGATTGCCGCGCGCCGCATCGCCCACCGCGCCCATCGGGCCTTGGCCCATCTGCGTCTGGTAGCTGCGGATCTGCGAGAGGATGGAGGTAACGGAGTCGCTCATGGGTGCGGTCAGCCAGGGAGGCATCCACACCAATGCAAGCGGCGTGCCGAAACCGCGCCGGGATTCCGGCGCCGGGGGCGGGGAGGGGCTTTAAGTCAGCCGCGGATGGGTCCGGCGCTGGGCGATGGCGCGGGGGGACTTCGGTGCAGGGCTTTGGGTCTGTGGCGTGGTTGCGGGAGCAGTGCCCGCTCTCCATCGCGCGATGTGCCGCCCCGTGCCATCAGGCTCTTATGCAGTATCCGTACCGCATGAAGTCCCGCGACGGTCTGGGGACAAGGAGTAGTCGAGATGATCGGTGTGCACGCTCATCAGAGCGGTGCGTGCTACACCTTGTCCGATACTGATGCGACGGCTTGACGTCCGACGTCCGACGTCCGACGCACGTCGCACGGCCAGCGGCTTTTCACATGACCATCGATCAACTTTCACGTTGGTTGCGAAGCAGCGGGTTTTGCGGCTTGGCTGCAGGGCCCTTGCCCGCCCACCATCGCAGGACACGCCGCAAGTACGTCCTTGTAGGCTCTTACGCGGCATCCATGCCGCGTAAGGTCCCGCGACGGTGGGCGGGCAAGGACCCAGCGAGATGGTCGGTGTGTGGTTGCAAGCAGGCCATGGCGTGCATCGTCCGGATCACCTTGTGTCCGACAATTTTCCCGTCACAAGCTGAGCAACGGGCGGGCGTCCAACAAGCAATCGATGGACCTCTCGGCATCTCAATACCTCGCAATAAGCGTGGTTTTTTTACCTGACCACCGACCAACCTCTTGGTGCGGTGTCCTCGCCGGTTGCGGGACCGTGTGGCGGCATGGATGCCGCCACCGAGCTCCACGGACGGATTCATGGCGTGTCCCGCGAGCGGTGAGGGCACCGCACCCTCGACCGACTCCGCGTTTGAAGGCGGGCAAACGACGCTACGACTCCACATCACTGTCGCTGCAAGCCGATTGAACCGGCCGGCTTTGCTTGGCCTGATGACACCATGCCCCGGAAGCGGCGCCCACACCGCGGCTTCGATCGACTAATCCGGCAACCACGCTTGGCGCCACTGATCAAGATTGCTTCCGGTCAGCATCCAGTCGCGGCGCACCACGTCGCGCAACGCCGCACCCTTTGCTGCCGAAGCGGCCGGGTCGACCAGATGCTCGCGGATCGCGCCGATCCAGTCGCGGTAGCGGTTCTTCACCAGAGTCACCGGCAGGTTGCCCTGGTAGCAACGCACATCGCTGGCGATCACCGGATAGCCGCAGGCGCCGTATTCCAGCAAGCGCAGATTGCTCTTGCACGCGTTGAACAGATTCTGTTCCACCGGCGCCAGGGCCAGATCCAGATCCAGCGCCGCCAGTGCGGCCGGGTAATGATCGATCGGCACGCCGGGCTGGAACTGATGGATGTGCTGGCGCAATGCGAACGGGTACATCCCCATGAACACCCATTCGACCTCGTCGGCCAGCTCGCGCACCACATCGGCGATCAGCTCCAGGTCGCCGGTGTGACTGGCGCCACCGGCCCAGCCGATGCGTGGCTTGCCGCCCTGGCGTTGCCTAGATCCGCTGCGCGCGGGCAGGTGTTCCCACCAATGCGGCGGCAGGCGGTTTTCGGCCACGCGGATGTCGCTATGCAGTCCGGCAAACGCCTCGGCCAGCGCCTGGGTGGACACCACGAAGCGGTCCACCATGCCCAGCCCGCGCCGCACTGTCTTGAGGATGTCCTTGGGCATGTGCTCGCGATGCGCGTTCTTCAGCGGCAGCTTGGGCAGGTAGTCGTCCAGCTCGTAAACCTTGAAGGCGCGCGACAGCGCCTGCATTCGCCGCATCGCTTCCAGTCGCGGTTCGCCGACCTGGCGTTGCAGGATCACCACGTCGGGATCCTGACGCGCCAGCTCGCTGATCTCCAGATAGCCGTTGAACAGTACACCTTCGACCACGCCGGCTTCGCGCAGGGCGCGCAGCGGCTGGATCACCCGGTAGTGCCCGCAGCCTTCGACATCGGCGGGCAGGGCGATCATCGTCGGCAACGGTCGCCACGACTGCAGCGGCCGCCAACTGGCGCGCGGGTCGGCCAGCTGGAAGCCGGCGCCGGGATCCAGCGAGAAGCCCGGGTTGTAGGCCGGGTCGTTGGCCATCACCGGCAGCCAACGCGCATACATCGCTTCTTCGTCGCGTGCAGTGGCGGGCGTCGCGTCGGGCGGGTCGATCAGCAGCTGCGCGCGCGCAGCGTAGACATTGAGATAGCCGGCCTGCTGCAGGCGCAGACACAGATCGACATCGCTCCATGGCGCCAATGCCGGTTCCTGCGCAAAGCCGCCGGCGTCCAGAAACAGCTGGCGCGGCAGCATCAGGCATTCGCCGCCGAGCGCGCTGTAGTCCTGATCCAGCTGCAGGCGCTGCAGATAGCCCGATTCGTCGAACGCCGCACCGTCGAAGGCGCGTGCTGCCGGTGCGCCCAGGCCCAGCAGCAGGCCGGCGTGATGCACGGTGCCGTCGCCGCGCAGCAGCTTGCCGGCCACCGCGCCGACCTCCGGGCGCAGCGCGTGGTTGAGCAGCTGCGCCAGCCAATCGGCCTTGATCGCTGCCGCGCCGGCCGCCAGCCACAGCAGCATGTCGCCGCGTGCTTGCTCGGCCGCCGCATTGCAGGCCGCCTCGCGCGTGGGCTCACCTTCGAAGCGCAGCACGCGGATCTGTTGCAGCCCGAGGTTGTCGATGCCTGTCAGCCAGTCGCGCAGCGCCGGCTCGGTGCTGTCGCTGCGATCCAGCAACAGCAATTCGTAGTGCGGGTAGCCGGTGTTGGCGAGCACGCTTTCCAGGCAGCGCTGTACCTGCGCCAGGCGGCCATCCACCAATACCAGAATGCTGACCATCGGTTGCTGCGCATGGCGGTAGTCCACCGCATGCCGGCCGGGACCACTGCTGCTCACCACTGCGTCCACGTAACCGCGCGCGGCAAGATGGCGGCTGATGGCGCGCTGTTCGTCTTCGTCGTCATGCCGCGTGGTGGCCGATGCCACCAGCAAGGGCTCGGCGATGTGCCGGATGCAGGCCAGGCCGTAGCGCTCGACCAACCCAAGCTGGTAATCCAGTTCGAAGGCGTCGCTCGTTCCGGTTGGAAAGCCGCCAGCGGCCCGCAACGTGCGGTGCCGGAACAGCCAATGCCGCGACATCGTCGACGGCGCACTCAACAGCATGTCCAGATACAGCGCCGGCCGCATCGCCAGCCCCAGCTGACCGTCGTCCAGCGCGACCACTTCATCGGCGTAGACGGCCTGACACTCCTCCGACAGCACCAGCATCTCCAGCGCCAGCATCAGCAGGCCGCTGGCGGTGAACAGGCTGCCGGCTTGGACCAGCAGCACCCAGTCGATGGACTGTTGCGTGGCGATGGTCCGATTGAGTGTGGGCACCAACCCGTCCGGACCGATCAGCACACCGCGCTCGCCGTGCTCGTCGGCCTGCTGCGGCAAGCTGCTGATCACCCAGGTCTGCTGGTTCCGATAACACGCCACCGCCGCCAGACTGGCCTGGGTTGCGGCCACCGCTGCCGCATCGCCGTCGCTGTCGACCACCAGCACTGCGATCTGCGGGCCGCCCGCATGCGTTTGCAGGCGCGCATCGATCAAGGCGCGCTGCACGTTGCTCGGATGACGCACCCCCAACCAGGTGGACGGCGACACGCGCTCGGCCATTCCTGCGCTCTGCATCAGCGCGTTGACCAGATCCACCGACTTGAACACGCGCGCCTTGTGCGTGCTGAGCGGGGCGACGCGCACCTGGCGGTTGTCGCCGCTTTCGCGTCGCCAGCCGAGTTGGCGGATGCCCTGGCGCAGGTCTTCGTGGCCTTGATCGCCGATGCCCGGCTGATCGCGGCCGGCCTGACTGAACTGCGCGCCGGACACGCGGAAATGCGTGAGCGGGCCGGACAGCAAGGCCAGGTTGCCGTGACGCAGCAGCTTGACGTAGATCGCCAGGTCACCGACCCAGTGGATGGCCTTGCCGTTCAACATCATCAGCTCGCCACCCAGCGCCACCAGGTCGGCGCGCCGTGCAAGCACGCAACTCGGCTCGCCGATGAAGTTGATGGCATGGTCGGCCAGGAACGACACCAGCTCCGGCCCGTCGATCAGCACGTCGTCGGCGAACGGGAAGCTGGTCGCCAGGATGTCCGGCAACGGCGCACCGTTCTCGTCCACACGCAGCCGGCGCGAGGATGCCAGCACGGTGCCGGGGTTGCGCTCCATTGCGCCCACTAGCTGGGCGACGCAGTCGGGCTGCAACACGTCGTCGTCGTGCAGGAACTTGATGTAAGTGCCCTGCGCAAGGCCGATCCCTTTGAGTTTGCTGCCGAGCTCGCCCAGGCGATCTGGATTGCGGAAATAGCGGATCGGGAAAGAGCATTCCAGTGCATGCCTGGCGACACATTGCTCGATCAGCGCATCGACACTGTCGTCGCAGACGATCAGCTCGAGCCTGGGGTAGGACTGCAGAACTGCGCTCGTAAGCGCTTCATCGAGATAGCGCAGCTTGTAGGCGGGCATCACGATGCTGACAAGCGCACAGGTGGCGGAGCGATCTTCTGGGTGGTGCATCATGGGCCAATGGGCAGGTGGTGAGTTTCCCCAGGCTTACTCTGCCCAGGGTGGCGGTGCGGCACCGGCGACGGGCGATGCATACAGAACGAGGTCGTAGTAGTGCCCGGGAGAGTGCTGGCGTAGGCGGAAGTGATAGCCATCGACCAATTTGTCCAGTTGTTCCACGATATCCAGTAGATCCTGGGCGTAGTGATACACGCAGATAGCCATACGCGGGCGCTGGGTACGGATGAGGTTGGATGCGCCTTCTAGTGCCCTGGCTTCGAACCCTTCGATGTCCAACTTCAGCAGCGTCAGCTTTTCCAACTCGTCGTCCAGGCGCGTCGTAGCCACGGAGATTCCGCCATCCGGCGTTACATGGCTTGAAACGGTGCCGGTCTCCTCGAAGCGTAGCGTCGTATGTTCGTTGGAAATGGCTTTTTTGATGGCCTTGAAGTTATGCGGGGGTAGGGGGAGCGCACTCGCGATACCCTCCAATTTCTGGAAGTTGATGCTGTCGGGTTCAAAGGCGGTGATGCTTTCGTAGTGATAGCGGGAGGCTTCTAGAAACTTGTGCACGATGGGGCCCTGGAAGGCACCGCCATCGCAGAAATGCTCACGCTGGCCCAGCTGGAACGTGGTGCTATCGGCGTATGTTGAAAAGTACTCGTTGATCGGCGTAGCCCAGCAGTCCAACAGGAGGCTGGAATCGTAGGTCAGGCGGAACAACAGGTTGCTGTAGAGCGTAAAGACACTGAAATTGTCGTCCAGCCGATCCGCAAAACGCAGAAAATCGTCCAGGCGCGCAAGCGTGCGCTGACGGTATACCCGGGCAGGCTCGTATACGGCGGGCAACCCACAGTGAGCAACGGCCAGGCAGGCATCTACCCGTTCAATGCCTGCTTGCTCGCACAGCTTGCGGGCCAGGCCCGATTCTCCCGGGCTGTAAGAAAAATCGATGGCCAATGCCTGGGAATGCTGGGCCGCTTGTTCGATGAACTGGCGCGAGCTCCAACGCGGTACCCCATGAATGGTATCGCTGTCGCCTGGCTGGTCATCGACGGCGGCAACTACATGGCTGGAGCGCTGGACGATCTTTGGGCCATAAATGTCGCCAATGCCCGAGCGCGGTTGGAGCAAAAAGAGGGGGCGCTGCTCGAAATGCGGGATCAGCGGATCCAAGCAAGGCGCAACGCTCAGTTGCTCGATGCCCGCGCTGGTGCACAGGTCATTTGCAAACGCCCGTCCGCGCGGACTGCAAGAGAAATCGATAGCGATCGCATCGGCATACTGCCCCGCCTTGGCAAGAAACTCCTGACTGCTCCAGCGCGGCGCGCCATGAATGCGGTCCAGGTGGATGCTCTGGTCATCAATTGCGGCAACAACATGATGCAGGTCGGCAACCACCCTGGGACCGTGCACCATGCCGGCATAGGACTCGGGAGCGACGAGAAATACAGGGCGGTTGGCAATCGCGGGTAGGCGCGCAATGACATCCTCCAGTACAGGGCGCTCCTGCTCCGCAATACGGAGAATCCGTTGGCGAAGCTGCTCGTTTCTTGAGTTCATGAACGTCATCTCTCGTAGGTGTGAATGGGGGCGTCGTAGCGGGCGTCGAAATACGTCTTGGCAGGCACGTCCTCGCAGTAGACGCGCGGCCAGCCAAGTTCGCAGCTTCGTCCCACCTTGACGCCCCCACTCACGATGGCGCCGGTCCGCAGGATGCTATTGCTGCCGATCTCCACGCCCGCGCCGATTTGCACACCATTCTCTATCCAGCATGACGATTTGACGCGGCACGCCGGTCCGAGGTGCGCGCCGGCATGGATGACGGTGTTGTAGTCGATCCTGCACCCGTGCCCGACGACAGCATTGGCACCCACGAATGCGTTGAGCCCGATGACCGAGTCAGAGCCGATGGCTGCGCTGGGGTGGATGAAGGGCTCCAGCTTGAAGCCACGTTCCATCGCTGCCTGCATCAGTTCCATGCGTTTGAAGTTGCCGAGGCGTTCGTCGAAAGCCACGAACATGGCCCCGTCGGTCGGATTCAGTCCATCCAGCACGCCCAGATCGAATTCGTGTCCCGAATCTTGTGGCACGTCGATCCTGATGACCGTCTCGTCCTGACGCGCCTGTTTCCAGGCGTGAAAGGCCAGGTCGAGGTAGTCGCTGCGGCCGACGATCCACCTAGATTTCATGTTCGGTCTCCATCAGCATCGTGTACCAGCGTTCGACCAGGCGATTCATGGATTCATAGGCTCCCTGGGTGGGCAGCGGAGCGTCTGCGTGCAATGCCGCCTGCACCCGCTCCATGATGTCGACGTCTTCGCCGACCACCACCTTGCTGCCGTGCATCTGTGCCAGCAGCACCTGGCTGGAAGAACCGTAAGGCTGTTTCCTGCGTGCGCTGAACCAATAGATCTCCAGGTCGGTCCGGTCCGGCGCGACCGGGATGTGGTGTTCCAGCGTGAAGGAATAGCCGCCGTTGGCACTGGCGATATGCAAGTTCGGGAAGGCCAGCCAGTTGAAGTAGGCGTCCTGCTCGCCCCAGCGTTCCACCTTGTCGTGCCAGCCGAAATGCTTAAGTTCGGGGATTGGCGCGTCAGCCCCACCGAAGCTGAAGCGACGCATTTCGCACCGCAACGCCGCGGGCGATGTGCCCTGCAAGGCTTCCATGGACTCCCTGGCTTGTTCCGCGTTCACCTGGGGAACGAAGCTGACGCTCTTGGCCAGGGTCTTGGGGTGGACGAAGCGCGGGTGGTTGGCGTCCCGCAGATTCTCGTAGGCCAGCTTCCAGTTGTACCGGCCATGCCATGTGGTCACCATGACCTCAGTGTCATAGGCGTTGGAACTACTCTCCAGCAAGGCGATGAAGTCAGGCGAAAACTGCTCCTCAAGCGGCATCGGGTCGGGATCGAGGTTGACGAACAGCAGGTTTCCCACCTCACGCAAGGCGAACTCCCGCAACTTCAGGCCGCGTCTTTGCCCCTCGTCGAATCCGTAGACAGCCGCGCACTCGGGGATGTTCTCAACCCGGCCCTCGGCGTCGTACTTCCATGCATGGTAGGGGCAGACCAGCGGACGCTTTCCCACCGCAGCGGTCTGCAGCATCGCGCTGCGGTGCAGGCAGACGTTCTCGAACGCGCGCAGCCGGCCCTGAAAGTTCTGGATCAGCACCGGAATGCCGGCAAGCCTGCGGGTGATGAAGCAGTTGTTATCGGGCAGCAGCGTTTTCAGGCCGGCGAACAGCCAGACCTTGCGGAAGATCTTGCGCTGTTCGCGGGCGAAGATGTCCGTCGACAGGTAGTAGTTGGGGTGCATTCGCGAACGCATTGGCGCGGTTTCCTCAGGAATCCTTGTGGTAGATGACCCGGGCCGGGTTGCCGAACACGCTGGCGCCGGCCGGCACGTCCTTGACGACGACCGCACCGGCACCGACCACTGCACCATCACCGATGTGGATGCCGGGCAGGATGGTGGCGTGCGGGTGCACGATGGCACGCACACCGATCCGCGCGCCGCCGCCGACGAAGGTCATCGCCCCTATCTGCGCGTAGTCACCGACATGGACGTCGTGCCCAAGCATGGTGTTGGCATGCACGTTGGCGAAGTCGCCCAGCCAGACGTCGGGGCTGAGCTGTACGCGATTGCACAGGAAGCAGCCCTGGCCGATGTGCACGCGCGGGCTCAGGAACGCACCGGTGAGAATGGCGATGAACTGCGCGCCCCGCGCCAGCAATGGCTGCGCATAGCGCTGGCGCGAATGCGGATCGCCGATCGCGCAGACGAAGCGTTCTTCGTCCTGCGGCTGGTACGCGAGCGGGCTGCCGACGATGGTCAGGTCGCAGCCCAGACCGTCCAGTATCTGCGGGCGCGTGTCGAGAAAGCCCACCGGACGCCACTGCACTCCGCATGCCGGATCGCTCTGCATCTGCGCCAGGACCTCGCGACCCCATCCGCCTGCGCCGACGATCAATGCGGGATGGGTCATAGGATCGAGCCGCCGTCCATGACCAGACTGGTTCCGGTGACCCAGCGGCTGGCGTCGGCCAGCAGGTAGATCGCGGCGTTGGCTACGTCCTGCGGCTCACCCAGGCCCAGCGGATGCCGCGCCTTCTGCGCATCGAGTTGCTCTGCGCCCCACATCGGTGTGGCCACGGCAGACGGAGAAATGCCGTTGACCCGGATCCTGCGCCTGGCCTGTTCGAGCGCAAGGCACTTGATGATGCCGATGAGGCCGGCCTTCATCGCCGAATACGGCCCTACGCCGCGCGTGCCGAGGTGCGCGGCAGTGGATAGCATGAACACGATCGAGCCCTGCGGGGAGATGGCATTTGCCTGCAGCAGGCGCTGTGTCAGCATCACCGGAGCAAGAAAGTTGACCGTGTACATCTCGGTCATCGCCGCCTCGCTCAGCTGGCGGATCGGGCAGTGCTTCTGCATGCCCGCGCAGTGCACCAAGCCATGTACCGTCGTGCCCGCCGCAGTCGCCAGTGCCTGGCGATCGGCGGCGCTGGTCAGGTCGCCGAGCACGCCAACGTGGCCCATGCCCTGCAGCTGTGCCTGGGTTTGCGCGAGGCGGTCCCTGTCGCGGCCGGCGAGAACCAGGCGGGCACCTCGCTGCGCGCAGGCGATAGCGATCTGCCGGCCTAGCCCCGACGACGCTCCCGTCACCAGGATTGTCTTGCCGTCGAGCGAAAACGCCGTGCGTGCCGGCGTGTTCATGCGTAGATGTCCATCGGCACGGTGAGCCCGCCGTCCACGACAAAATAGTTGCGGGTGATCCAGCGGCTGGCATCGGCCAGCAGGAACGTGGCGGCGTAGGCGACGTCCTCCGGCTCGCCCATGCCAAGTGGCGTCAGTTCAAACAGCCCTTCCATATTGCCGCCGCTGCCCTGCAGGCCATCTAGCAGCGGCGTGCGCACGTAACCGGGGGCGATACAGTTGGCGCGGATGCCGTTCTTGGCAACTTCCTGCGCCAGCGATCTCACCATGCCGAGCAGGGCGCTCTTGCTGGCCGCGTACGCGCTGCTCGCCATCGGCCCGATGTGCGAGGCAACCGAAGCGACGAACACCAGCGAGCCGTTCGCAGCGATGCGCTTCTTCGCCAGCAGGCCCCGGGTCAGCAGCATCGGGGCGAATGTGTTGCTGGAAAAGATGTCGTCCAAATGCGCCCGATTGACTAGGCGCAGCGGAACCAGCCGGGAGATCCCGGCCGCGTGCGCCATTCCGTCCAACACGCCGACGTCGGCGACCAGACGATCGATGTCCTCCTGTCGGTCAAGGTCTGCCGCTATTGCCACGTGTCCATCGCCCGGCAACGCCTGCAAGGTCGAGGCCAGTCGCGCGCGGTCGCGTCCGCTGATCGCCAGCTGGGCACCAAGCTCTGCGCAGGAAATGGCGATCTGGCGGCCGATGCCCGAGGAGGCGCCGGTGACGAGGATGCGTTTGCCGGCAAGCGAGAAAGGGTCGGGGGCACTACTCACGATTCGATCAGATCCGGAAACACCGCACCCTCGATGTCCACCAGGCAGGTGCCCCACGACAGCCCGATGCCGAAGCCGCACAGCAACACGCGTTTGCGGCCGGTCTCCAGTTCCTTGTTGATGCGTGCGGTCATGGTCACCGGCAGCGAGGCGCCGCTGGAGTTGCCGAAGTCGCGCAGCGTCGAGGGCACCTTTTCCACCGGCAGGCCGAGCTTCTTGCGGATGGTTTCGTTGATCATGCGGTTGGCCTGGTGGAACACGAAGTAATCGATGTCCTCCTTGGCCACGCCGGTGTAGTCGAGCAGTTTCTGCACTGCCGGCGGGATGCGCTGGGTGGAGAAGCTCAGCACCGCCACGCCATCCAGGATCAGGTCCACGCCACGCCGCCACGGGCCGTCGGGTTCTTCGCGGAACGGAATCAGGTGCTGCATGGCGACCGGTTCGCGGTGGCCACCCACCGGCAGCATGATTGCCCTGTAGCCGCTGCCATCGCTGTTGAGATCGAAATGCATCGGCGGCGCGTCGGCACTGAATTCCATTGCGGTGGCGGTGCCGGAGTCGGAGAAGATCGGGTCTTCCAGATTGGCGCTGCGGTCGCCGACCAGCAGCAGGCCTTTCTTGACGCCGCCGGCGGCGATCATTGAGCCGAGCAGGTTGATGCCGAACGGGTAGGCCGAGCAGCCCAGGTTGACGTCGAAGGCGACCGTGGCATGCGACAGCCCCAGCCGGTCCTGCAGGATGATCGCGGTGGCCGGGATCGGATAATCCGGCGATTGCGTCACCACGATCAATGCATCGATCTCCTCCCGCTTCCACTGCAGTTTTTCCAGCAGCACCTGCGTCGCATCGAAGGCCAGGTCGGAAAAGCACTGCCACTCCGAGGCCATGCGGCGTGTCTCGATGCCGATGTTGCGCACCAGCCGCTCGCGCTCGGAGCGGATCTGCGGCCGGCAATCGGTGAGATTGGACACCACCCGCTTCGGCACGCATGTCGCCATGCCGGCAAAGCGAACGTTGTGCAGCGTGGAGGTCGGCATGGTGCTTACGCCTCGGTCAGTCTGTAGAGGTCGCCCACGGTGACGGCGGCGGTCAGGTCCTCGCCGGTGATGGTCTTGCCGTACTCCATGTCGAACATCACGATCACGCCCAGCGCGGCCAGCGAATCCCATTCCGGGAGTTCGAGCAGCACGGTGTCGGCAGTGACCTCGACCGGCTCCTGGAAGTCGGTGGCGGCGATGAAGTTCTCGATAAACGTTGCCTGGGTCATGCGTTCTCGCCTGGTTGCCTGTTGAAGATGCGGAAGTCTGAAAAGAACATGGAGCCGGTTGCCGTCATGTCGCCCGTTGCCCGGCGATCAGATCGGCAATGGTATCGACCTGGTCGCGGGTCAGGCCAGGAAAGATCGGCAGGCACAATACCTGTGCCGCCACCGCACGCGCGACCGGCAGCCATGCCGGCGCCGAGGAGGGCAGGGCGCGATACATCGGGAAATCGCTGATCAACGGATAGAAGTACCGCCGCACCAGGATGCCGTGCTCGCGCATCGCTTGGTATAGCGCATCGCGCGACAGCGGGTAGTCGTCCTGTACCAGGATCGGGAAGTAGGCGTAGTTGGCACTGGCATGATCGGGCCGCGCCACGCAGCGCACGCCGCGAACATCGCTCAGGCGCTGCCGATACTGCGCGTCGATGGCGCTGCGCTGGGCGATGGCATGATCGATGTGCTTGAGCTGCAGCAGGCCGAAGGCCGCGCTGATCTCGTTCATCTTGCCGTTGATGCCTGGCGCCACCACCGTGGTCTCATCGACAAAGCCGAAATTCTTCAGGTGCCCGATGCGCTGATAGGTCCTTTCGTCGGGGCAGACGATGGCGCCACCTTCGAAGGTGTTGAACACCTTGGTGGCATGGAAGCTCAATACGCTCAGGTCGCCATGGCGCAGGATCGAGCCGCCATCGTCGCGCACGCCGAAGGCATGTGCCGCGTCGTAGATCACCTTGAGGTTGTAGATGTCGGCGATGCGCGTGATGGCAGCGGTATCGCAGGCGGTCCCGTAGCAATGCACCGGCATGATCGCGGTGGTCTGCGGGGTGATGGCCGCCTCGATCTTGGACGGATCCATATTGAGCGTCACCGGATCGATATCCACGAACACCGGCGTGATGCCTTTCCACAGCAGCGAATGCGCAGTGGCCACGAACGAGTAGGGCGTGGTGATCACTTCCCCGGTGATGCGCAGCGCCTGCAGGGCGGTGATCAACGCGGTGGTGCCATTGGTGAGCAAGGCCAGGTGCGGCACGCCCAGGTACTCGCACAGCGCGCGTTCGAGCGCGCGATGCATGTCACCACCATTGCTGAGAATGCGGCTGGTCCAGATCTGCTCCAGGTAGGGCAGAAATTCTTCCAGCGGCGGCAGCAGCGGGCTGGTGACAGGGATGGGCATCAATGTCTCGGCAGGTGCTGGTGAATGTCGGGGTTCCATCGCAGCCGACGGCTGTGGACGGGGTGATCGTGCTGAAGCAAGCGCTATGCCAGCAAGCGGGGGGCCAGGAGACCGGCCCGCTCAGTTCGCCAGCTCGGTCTGCTCGCGGTCGATACCGTACTTGCGCAGCTTTTCCACCAGCGTGGTGCGGCGCAGGCCGAGCAGCTGCGCCGCATGCGCCACTACGCCTTGAGTGCGTTCCAGCGCCTCGTTGATCAGCGCCAGTTCGATGTTGGCCATGTGCCCACGCAGGTCGATGCCGTCGTCAGGCAGACTGGAGCTGGTCACCGGTTCGGCATCGCCCGTCGTGGGTTGCAGGGTCACCACATTGCCCGGCAGCGCGATGTCCTCGACGGGGGCGGCAACCAGCGCCGGTTCGGGCGCAGGCTCGACCGGCACGGCCGCGGCAAAATCACCTCGGTAGCGCGCCGGCAGATCCTGCACGCGCACCAGCCCGCCCGGATGCAGCACCGCCAGGCGCTCCACCAGGTTGGTCAGCTCGCGCACGTTGCCTGGCCAGTCGTAGCTGCGCAGCGCCTGCAATGCTTCGTCGGCAAAGCGGACTTCGCCGCGTCCTGTGCGCGCCAGCTGCCCGGCGATGGTCTGCACCAGCATGGCCAGATCGTCGACGCGTTCGCGCAGCGCCGGCATCTCGATCGGGAACACGTTGAGGCGATAGAACAGATCCTCGCGGAACTGGCCGTCGCTGATGCGGGTTTCCAGGTTGCGGTGGGTCGCAGCGATCACGCGCACGTTGCAACGGATGGTCTGGCCACCGCCGACGCGCTCGAAGCTGCGCTCCTGCAGCACGCGCAGCAGCTTGACCTGCATCGGCAGGCTCATGTCGCCGATCTCGTCCAGCAGCAGGGTGCCGCCCTCGGCCATTTCGAAGCGGCCCTTACGGGTGCTCAATGCACCCGTGAAGGCGCCTTTTTCGTGGCCGAACAGCTCGCTTTCCAGCAGATCCGGCGGGATCGCGCCGCAATTGATCGCCACGAACGGCCCGTCGCGCCGCGGCGAATGCTGGTGGATGGCGCGCGCGACAACCTCCTTGCCCGTCCCCGATTCGCCCAGCACCAGCACCGTGGTGTCGAATGCAGCCACCTGGTCGATCAGGCGGCGCAAGCGGGTCACGGCCTCGCTGTTGCCGGTCGGACCGGTGTCCTGCTGCGCACCTGCCTGATGTTCGGCATCCAGGCGTTTGAGGCTGGCACGGCGCAGCAAGGCCTCCAGCTGTGTGTGCCGCAGCGGCGTGTCCAGCGTCCAGACATTGGCTTCGTGCAGGCCGTGGGCCTGCGCAAACGCGCTCGGGCTGCCTTCCATCAACAATACCGGTGGCGGCAGCTTGGCGTCGGCCAGCCAGTCGAAGAACTTGTCGGCCTGTGCAGCGTCCTGCGCCGAGCCCACCATCACCGCCATCCATTCGTCGTGGCGATGGCGGCCAGGATTGATGTCGGCGCCGTCGGTGACCCAGCGTGGATTGAAGTCCATGAACTCGAGCAACGAGACAGTGCGCTCGGCGCGCACGGCATCGCTGTCGATCAGCAGAATGCGGGACTCACTCATTCCTGGCTCCTTCCGTCAGGCCCTCCAGGATTGGCATGACTTCCTGGATATAGGACAGCTTGCTGACAAAATTGTCAGCACCCGCGCGAAGAGCATGTTCACGATGCTCTGCATCGTCGAAGTGGCTCGCGATGACAATATACGGCGGATCGTCCTGCGTCTTGATCAGACGCGTCGCCTGCAGCCCGCCCATCTCCGGCATGGCCAGGTCCATCAGCACGACATCGGGGCGCAGCGACTCGGAGCGCTCGATCGCTTCCAGTCCATTGGCGGCACTGCCCACGATATCGAGCCACTCCACTTTGCGAAAATGACGCATCGCAGCGTTGATGAAGCCCTCGTGGTCGTCGACCAGCAGCACGGTGAGTTTGCTCATAGTAGTCCTTATCCTGCCCGGGCAAGCAGCGGTTTGTTGTTGCGGCGGCGCTCGCGTGCCGGGGCGATGTCGAGTTGTTCGCGGTACTTGGCCACAGTGCGACGGGCAATATTAACGCCCTGGCGCGACAACAGCCCGGCAATGGCTTCGTCGGCAAGCGGCCGACCGGCCGGCTCGCTTTCGATCAGTCGTCGCACCATCGCCTTGACTGCCTGGCCGGAGACGCTGGCGCCTTCCAGGCGCACGGCAAAGAAGTGCTTGAGCTCGAAGGTACCGCGTGGGGTCTGGATGTATTTGCCGGTGGTAATGCGCGAAATGGTCGATTCGTGCATGCCGATCTCATCGGCAATTTCCTTCAGCGTCAGCGGTGCCATCGCTTCTTCGCCACGCACCAGGAAGGTGGCCTGGCGTTCGACGATGGCGCGCGTGGCGCGCAGCAGGGTCTCGTAGCGCATCGACAGACCACGGGTCAGCCAGCGCGCTTCCTGCAGCATGTCGCGCAGCGGCTGGGCGGCTTCGCCGGCCTCGGCCAGTGCGCGCTCATGCATGGGGTTGATGCTCACCCGATGGGTGGTGGCCGGGTTCAACGCCACCCGCCAGCTGCCGTCGGCATGCCAGGCGAGCACGTCCGGAATCACGCTCGCGTTGCTTTCCTGCAACAGGTCATCGCCGGGGCGCGGCTGCAGCGACAGGATCAGCCGGACCGCTTCGCGTGCATCGTCCACTTCGGCATCGTGTGCGCGTGCCAGCACCGGATAGTCGTGGCTGGCCAGAAGGTCCAGGTCGCCGGCAAGGATGCGCGCAGCCAGATGACGCGCCGGCACGCGGCCGGGCAGGGCGCTCAGCTGGGCCTGCAGGCACTCGCGCAGGTCGCAGGCGGCCAGGCCGGCCGGGTCGCCGTGCAGCAGGCGCTGACGGACCGCTTCCACTGCCTGCACGGTCATACCAAGACGGGTTACGCCGAGCTGCTGCAGCGTCGCCAGGGCCTCGGTCAGATAGCCGGCGTCGTCGGTCTGCTCCAGCCAGAACGCGGCGGCCCCCAGTGCGGCCTCATCCAGGTCCAGTGCCAGATCGCGCAGGATGCGCACGTGCGGGTCGGTGGATTCGCCGGCTGCCACGCGCTGCATGCGATCGTCGTCGCCGTCGTTCCAGCTGCTGCTCTGCACGTCCCACATCGTACTTTCCGGCAGTTCGTCGAAGGCGGCGACGTCGGAGGCGCCATCGTCGCTGGTCGCGGCGGCATCGCCATCGGCCAGCTCTTCCAGTTCCAGCAGCGGATTGGTTTCCAGCGCGCGACGGATTTCCAGTTCCAACTGCATGCCGTCCAACTGCAACAGACGGATCGACTGCAGCAGCTGCGGGGTCAGGTGCAGTTGCTGGCCAAGCTGGGCGGAAATGGTCGTCTTCATCGAAGCGCTTCCGGAAGGCGCCGCACGCGGCAGCGATGGAACGCATCTTGCAGGACAAGACGACGGGTTTCTAATCAGGGAATCGCGTGAGGCAATTCATGATTTTCCTGACAGTCCGTGGGGAATTCCCTGACACCAAATACGAACTCAAGCGTGCCCGCCGGAATCTCGTCACTGTTTGGTCGCTAGCGGCCGCTTCCGGTCGCCGCACGGCGGTCTGCTCAGACCAGCTCGTTATGATGCTTGGCGGCCAGCAGTACCAGATCGTTGGCACGCCGGCAGCCGAGCGACTCCATCATGCGTGCGCGATGGGTCTCCACCGTCTTGACGCTGATGCCGAGGTCGGCGGCGATTTCCTTATTGCTCTGGCCCCGGCCGATCTCGCGCAGGATCTCGCGCTGGCGCGGCGACAAGGCGGCGATACCAACCGGTTTTTCGCGGCCCAGCATCGGCGCAATCATCTTGGACGAGATCTGCGGGCTCAGGAACACCTGGCCGGCTGCCGCTGCACGCAATGCCAACTCCAGCTCGAGCGGCGCGGCATCCTTGACCACAAAGCCCACCGCGCCACGATCGAGCGCGTCGCGCACGTGCACCGGGTCGTCGTGCATCGACATCATCACCACATGCGTGCGCGGCGCAGCGCGCAACACATCGGTCATGGCATCAAGGCCGCTGCGGCCGGGCAGCGACAGATCCATCAACACCAGGTCGGGCCGGTGCAGGGATGTCATGTCCAGGGCTTGTTGCGCATTGCTGGCCTCACCCACGACATCGATGCCGGCGAAGGTTTGCAGCAGCCTGGACAGGCCGGCACGCACAAGGGTGTGATCGTCGACGATGATGACTCGCACGGCGCAGAAGAGACCTTTTTCAGTAAACGGCACCTTAGCCGACCCGGCGCTCCGCGCCAACAGGTGGGATCAACGCTGGCGGCGGGCGTCGGCGATCTGGCGGCGATGCAGACGGAACAGATGACGTTCCAGTGCCTCCCGCAAGCCCGGCGAAAGCGGCGCAAACCGCAGCCATAGCCAGTGATCGTGGCCGTCGCTTGCGCTTGCCAGGACCTCGGCAGGAAGCTGTACCAGTTCAGGAAGCCAGTCGGAGGGTTGCAGGCAAACGCAACCCTGCGTGCCCGGCGGATGGCTGCTTGCGCAGCTCATGCGGATTCCGCGCACCGACCAGCGCACGTCCGCCTGGATCAGTCCGGTGTCACCTTGTTGCACCAAACGGCCGATCAGCGCCAGCATCAGGTCGAGCTTGGCGTCCATGCGCTGCACCAGCAGCGGTAGCTCGCCACGGTCTTCGCTGGTTTCCTCGCTGCGTAGGTCCTCCACCTGGCCCAGGCTGCGCAGCAGGGTTTCTGCGGTGCTCTGCGAGCCGGCGTCGCTGCCGGCATGGAAGCCGACCGGCAGGCGCACTTCGCAGCTGAGCGTGTCGGCGAACAGCGCGGCATCGGCCGATGGCGCGAGTGTGCCGGGCGCGGACATCAGATTCGTCCGACCCGTGCGTAGGCGCGGCTGGCCGACGAGGACGTGCGCTGCGCACGAATCAGATCCAGCAGCTTGCGTCGACGTTCGAGCATCATCCGCATCAGATCCTGCTGCATGGCCTGCAGCGTCTGCAAGGCTTCGCGGTCCTGACTCAGGTCCACCTGCTGCGCGTACTCGCGCAGGTGCAGGTCGTGGGCGTCCAGCATGAACGGCATCACCTCGAACTCCTCCTGCGCCATGGCGAGGCGGATGTCGGCGATTTCGGCTTGAAGGCTTTGCGCGCTATGCATGGTATGGCTCACGAGACGGCAGAAAGGCCGCGCTGGTCCAGGGGGATGGAATTCCACGCCGAGTCGATTTCGCTGAGCAGTTCCAGCGCTTCGGTCAACGCAGTTTCGTCGTTGTGCAGGTTGGCGGCAGTCAGCCGCTGCATCACGTAGTCGTAGAGCGCCGACAGGTTACCAGCGATCTCGCCACCGGCTTCGTGATCGAGCGATCCGTTCAAGTGGCCGACGATCGCGCAGGCTTCGCCGATGGCCTTGCCCTTGCGCGCCTGGTCGCCCTGCGCCAGGCAGGCCTGGGCCAGACGGATGCGCTGGCAGGCGCCGGCGAACAGCAGCGACACCAGCTTGTGCGGGTCGGCTTCGGTCACGCTGGTGGACACGCCGACCTTGCGGTATTGCTCGGCATACTGACGATTGGAACCGTACATGGATGACTCCTCAATGGGCTGACCTTCGCGGGTCCCGGAGCGCTGCGCTCGGGCGACGACGCTCCTGCCGGAAGGCAAGGCCGAAATCACGATAGGCCCTTCTTGTATCGGCAAGACCATTGCGGGACTTGAGGATCCTCATCACGGAAATCAGCTCGTCAGCAGGCTGCTGAGCGAGCTGGTGCTGCTCTGCAGCTTGCTGATCATGGTTTCCATCGCGGTGAACTGCGCGGTGTAGCGATCGCTGAGCTTGGTCATGCGCGCGTCGAGGTCGTCCAGGTCATCCTCGTAGCCCTTGATCTGCTTGTTCAGGCTGTCCGAACGCAGGGTCAGGGTGCCGTTGTTGACGTTGACGTTGCTGTCGAGCAGCTTGGTCATGGCCGAGCCGAACTTGCTGTCCTTGCCGAGCACATCGGCGGCGACAACACCGTCGGTAGCGATGGCGGTGTCGAACTTGCTGCCGTCGAAGCTCATCACACCATCCTTGTCGATGGTCAGGCCCAGCGCCTTGAGTTCGTTGAGGTTGCCGCTGACCTGGCCGCGCAGCTGCTGTTGCAGGCCGCGCACCAGCGCGTCGCCGGTCAACGCCGCGGCGGTCTTGGTGGTGGCGTCGTAGGCGCTGCTCTTGGCCAGCAAGGTGTTGGCGGTGTTGTAGGCGGCGGCATACGCGGTCAGATTGGCCTTGATGCTGCTGGTGTCGGCAGCAACGCCCAACGTGACCTTGGTGCCTTCGGCGGCCTTGGTGAGGTTGAGCACCACGCCCGGCACGATATCGGTGACGGTATTGGAGCTGGAGGTGCGTTCGAAGCCGTCCACGCGCACCAGCGCATCGGTCGCGGCCACGGACTGGGTCAGGCCGCCGGTGACGCCGGCGCCATAGGTGAGGCTGCTCAGGCTCGGGTCGCTGGCGCTGACGGTCAATGCGCCCTTGGTACCGGAGTCGATCGCATTGAGTACCAGGTGCTGGCCGTCGTTGGCGGTCACCACGCTGGCGGTGACGGCCTTGCCATCAGCCGCCTTGTTGATGGCGGCGGCGATGTCGGCGAGCTTGTCGGTGCCGCTGATGTCCACGGTGATTTTTTTTTCGCCATACCCGATCGTCAGCGTGCCGCTGCCGACGGTGGCATCGGCGACGAACGCGCCGGAGGCGAGCTTTTGCGAACTGGCCAGCGAGACCACTTCCACCGAGTAGTTACCCGGCGCGGCCGAACTGGTGGTGGTGGCGGTGAAGCCGGCATCGGTCGGCACCGTCGCCTTGTAGGCATTGGTGTCGGCGCTGCTGATGACCTTGTCCAGCGCAGACTTGAGCGTGGTCATGCTGCTCTTGATCTGGCTGATCGCCGACAACTGCGTCGTCGCGGCGGTTCCGGCCTTGTTGATACGCGCCTGCTCCGGGTCTTTCTGCCGGGAGACCAGGGTGGACACCACGGTTGGGATGTCCAGACCGGAGCCGGAAGTGCTGATCACCGATGCCATGTTGCATTCCTCGTCTGGGCGTCCAAGCAAGGATGGACGCATGGGATTACGAGACGGGTATCGGCCGCATCCGCCAGGACTTTAGCGGCAGCGACCCGCTTCGCTCACGATGTTGGGTAATGCAATTTCCATGCCGGGCATGCGTCAAGAAAACCGCGCCGGCAGACCGTGCTGCGCGATCGTGCCGGATTTGGGGGGCGAAAGATTCGCGGCCACAAAAAAGCCCCTCCGAAGAGGGGCTCTGGAGTTGCTACGGAGCGCTGCCGATTACTGCAGCAGGCTCAGCACGTTCTGCGGAACCGACTTGGCCTGGGCCAGCATCGCGGTACCGGCCTGCTGCAGGATCTGCGTGCGGGTCAGCTCGGCGGTTTCCTTGGCGTAGTCGGTGTCGCGGATACGGCTACGCGAGGCCGACAGGTTTTCCGAGGTAGCGCTCAGGTTGGCGATGGTGGAGGTGAAGCGGTTCTGCACCGCACCCATGTCGGCGCGCGAGGAGTTGACCGCGGTCAGCGCCTTGTCGACGATTTCCAGCGCCTTCTGCGAGCCGGAGAACGTGGAGATGTCCAGGCTGCTCAGGGTCGAGGTGGCGGAGCCGGACGCGGCCGAGGCGGTGGTGATGCCCGCGCCGACAGTGATGCCGGTGGCACTGGAGGTGCCGGCCGTCAGCGAGGTGAAGTCCTGGCCGGCCTTCAGCGATTCGATCTGCACCGTACCGTCGGTCTTGATCGAGGCATACATGCCGGTCTGGTCCAGCTTGTCGTTGATGGCCGCCGCGACCTTCTTGTTCACATCGGCGGCGGTTTCGCCGCTGGCGATCTTGACATCGGCGATGGTGACGCTCTGCGCGTTGCCACTGGCGTCCTTGAACGACAGGCTCATGCCGCTGATCGAGCCGGATGCAGTGGCGGTGCCGGTCACGCCAGCGGCGGAGACGGCGGCAGCGAAGTTGGCCTTGCCCAGCGAATCGACATTGGCGTCGACGATGCTGTTGATGCCGATGGTCTGGCCGGCGTCGGCGCCGACCTGGAACAGCGCACCGGAGAAGTCGCCGTTCAACAGTTTGGTGCCGTTGAAGTTGGTCTGGTTGGCGACGCGGTCGATTTCAGCGGTGAGCTGCTTGACTTCGGAGTTCAGCGCGTCACGGTCGGTCGGCGAGTTGGTGGCGTTGGACGACTGCACCGACAGCTCGCGGATACGCTGCAGGTTGCTGCCGATTTCCACCATCGCGCCTTCGGCGGTCTGGGCCAGCGAGATACCGTCGTTGGCGTTGCGCGAGGCAACGTCCAGGCCGCGGATCTGCGTGGTGAAACGCTCGGAGATCGCCAAACCTGCGGCGTCGTCCTTAGCGCTGTTGATGCGCAGACCCGAGGACAGACGCTGGATGCTCGTCGACATGCTCGCGCTGCTGGTGTTGAGGTTACGCTGAGCGTTCAGCGACATTACGTTGGTGTTGATTACCTGTGCCATTTTGATTTCTCCTAAGCGATTTTTCCGGCAAGGGGGACTTGCCCGGAGCCTCCGCAGGGGGGCCATCAAGTTGGCCGTTGCCGCTGCTGAGATGAATAACGGCGTTGCGTCGGGAACCTTTAGCGAAATCCAGTATTTTTTTACTGTTTTCTGCTACAGGACGAAATACGGAAGCGTTGTGTATCAAGGGGTTTGGTTTATTCGGCAGCACCCCGCAGATCTTTAGCGTTGGTATAACTTTCGACGAATAAACTCCGTCGGCCTGCGCAAGTTTTGGCGCGCAGGAGTGCAGAAAACGCAGGTTTTCTGCTGCAAATCAGCGGATCAGGTTGAACAACGACGACGACTGCATCTGCTGAAAAATCGTTTGAGCGGCCTGCAACGAGGCCTTCTCCAGTTCGTACTGGCCCAGCGCCGAGGCGTAGTCCAGATCGCGGATCGACGACAGGGTGGTCTTGAGGGTGACCTCGTTGGACTCCAGCAACGCGTTGGCGTTGTCGATCGCCGACAGCTGCGCACCGCCGGAGGCGCGCGCGTCGATCATCTTCGACGAGGCCTGTGCGATGTCGCGCATCGACGACTGCAGCGTGTTGATCATCGCCGCCTTCTGCGGCGGGGTCAGCGTGTCGGAGTTGAGTGCGCCGACCAGGTCGTCGATGGTGGAGAACACGTCCTTGGTGGTGGAGGCGCCAATCTGGAAACTGTCGCCCACCGCCGGTGCGCCGCTGATGCGCATGCGCACGCCGGCCGCATTGATGTCCTCCCCATCCTTGTAGGTGCCGGTACCGACCACCGTATTGGTGCTGTCGCGCACCTCGTAGGTGTCGGCGGCGGTGAACTGCACGCTGTAGCTGCCGCCGTTCCAGCTGCCGGTGCTGGCATCGCGGCTGAAGTCCAGCAGCAATCCGGTGCCGGTATTTGCGCTGTCGGCGTGCGCATCCACCGTGCCGTCGCCGGTGCGGATACGCATGAAGATCTCGCTGCCGGGCAGGGTGTCGCTGACAAAGGTGTCCGGCGCCACTTCGACCTGTTTCTGGGTCTGATCGCCGTTGTAGGTGACGCTGCCATTGCTCTTGATGAACGGTGCGCTGCCATCGGCGCTACCGCCGAACAGGTAGCGTCCGGTGCCGTCGGTGCTGTTGGCCAGGCTGACCATGCTGTCGCGCAGCGCGGTCAGTTCCGAGGCAATCGCCTTGCGGTCGTCGGGGCTGAGCGAGGAGTTGTTGGCCTGCACCGCCAATTCGGTGACGCGCGCCATTTTGTCGCCGGCCTGCGAAAGGGCGTTTTCCTGCAGGCCGAGCCGGTTCTGCACGTTGTTGGCGTTTTCGCCAAAGCGTGTGATCGCGGCCAACGCGCGATCCAGTCCGACGGCGGTGCCGGCGGCGACCGGGTCGTCCTTGGCGGTGACCAGGCGCTGCCCGCTGGCGAGCTGGGCCTGGATCTGGTTCAGCCGGGACTGCTTGGCCGTCATCGACGACACCGACTGGCTGTACATCATGCTGGTGGAGATACGGTCGGTCATCAGCGTACGGCGCCCAGGATGGCTTGGAAAATGGTGTCGGCAGTGGAAATCATCTGTGCGGCGGCCTGGTAGGCCTGCTGCAGCTTCAGCATGTTGGCGGCTTCTTCATCCAGGTTGACGCCGGAAATCGAGTCGCGGCTGGCTTGTGCCTGGTCGTTGATGACCTTCTGCGCGTCAGAGGCGTAAGTGGCCGCACGCGCGGCCGAGCCGACCGAGGTGGTCAGGCCCGACAGCGCGCCGTTGAGCGTGACCGTACCGCTGTTGAGCGCCTTGGCATCGTCGAGATTGGCCAGCAACTTGGCGTTGCCGTTGTCGCTGGAGCCGGCGCCCGTGGGGCCGACGCCGAAGGTGTCGCCGGCCTTGGGCGCGCCGTCCAGCGCAAAGCTCCAGCCGTTGGCGCTGATGGTCTGGCCGGCGGTGTAGGCGAATGGGCCGGTGCCGTCGATGGTGTACTGGTTGGCATCGATGAACTCCACCGACGCCGGCGTCAGCAGCGCCGGATTCTGCGCATTGGTGACCTTGACGTCGCTGATCTTGCCGGTGCCCAGGTTGGCGACCGTGGCGGTGGCCTTGACCGGGGTGGCCGCGGCAATCCGTGAGGGGTCGGTGATGGCCACCGACAAGGTGCCGGCCAGCCCGGCAGTGGGCTGCAGCAAGAACTTGTCGCCGTTGGCCGGCGTGCCGCCGACCACCAGGCTGACGCCGTTGAGCACAAGCGGATTGGCGGGGGTGCCGGTGCCGCTGATCGGCACCGCCGACCCGGTGCTGGCATTGGTGGCCTTCCACGCAGTGCCGTCGAAGCTGAGCGTGACGTTCTGCCCATCCACCGCCGACATGTTGCTGAAGCTGGCGCTCAGCGACGCGCTGCCGGTGTTGGCGGGGTTGGCGGAGGTGGTGGGCGAGCCGATATTGAAGAAATTGCCACCCATCGCGCCGTACAGGTCCATGCCTTGCGCGTGACCGGCGTTGAAGGCGCTGGCCATGCCCACGGCCAGGCGGCCGAGTTCGGCCTGGGTCGGTTCCAGCACGCTGGTGCGAAATTCCAGCAGGCCGCCGATCTGTCCGCCCAGCGAGTTGGCGCTGAGGCTGACATTTTGGCCTTGGGTCTGCATCGCCACCTGTAGCTTGGCCGGCTGATACGGGTCGGCCACGGTGGTCAGCTTGGACGAGGTGGTCCCCACCACCAACGCCTGGCCGCCTGCGGTGAAAACATTCATGAAGCCGCCGTCCTGCATCACCGCGGTGCCGCCGGTGAAGCCGACCAGCTTGGATACCAGCGCATCGCGTTGGTCGAGCAGATCCGGCGAGGCATTGTCGATGCTGTTGCCGATGGTGCCGTTGATCTTGGCGATCTGCTGCGTCAGGCGATTGACCTCGTCCACCGAGGAGGTCAGACCGCTGTTGACCTCGTTGCTCAGGCTGTCCATCTGCCCGTTGAGCTGCTTGAAACGCGTCGCAAGCGAGTTGCCGCTGTCGAGCATGCTCTGCCGTTCGGCGGTGGACGAGGCATTGGACGAGACCGCGCTGGTGGAGTCGAAGAAGTTCGACCACAGCCCGGCCACATTGGTGGCGGTGTTGGAGTACAGGCTGTCGACGCGGTTGGACAGCGAGGATAGCTGCTGCAGGCGCGAGAGCTCGCCGCCGCTGTCGAGCAGGCGCGAGGTGGCCAGCTGGTCGGCCACCCGGCTCACGTCGGTGATCTTGGCGCCATTGCCCACGAACGCGTAGCCCATGTCGGTGGGCGTGCGCGTTGCAAATTCCACACGTTGGCGGCTGTAGCCTTCGGTATTGATGTTGGCGACGTTATGGCTAACGGTCGACAACGCCCGTTGGAAGGCGATCAGCGCACTGGTCCCGGTGGACATGATGGACATGGGCGTTTACCTCAACGACGAATGGTGCCGAGCCCAGCAGGCTCGGCGGTGCTGGCATAGCGGTTGGACAGGTCGGCCGCCGCGTTGCCGATCGCGGCTACCGCACGGTCGATGGTCGGACCGTTGGCGATCGCCGCGATCTTGGCTGCATAGCCCGGATCGGTGGCGTATCCAGCCTGTTGCAAGCCGCGTGCAAAACCCTTGATGTCGGTACCGGCCTGCAGGGCGGGCTGGTAACGGCTGTTGTTCTTCAGCAGCCGCACGTAGTCGGCAAAGCTCTCCTCGGCGGAACCGTAGGCGCGGAAATCGGCGGTTTCGGTGGTTTTGACGCCGTTGACGTATTCGTGGGTGCCGGTGGTGACCTTGTCGCCGCTCCAGCCGGTGGCCTTGATGCCGAACAGGTTGTTGGAGTCGCCGCCATTGCCGATACCGCGACGGCCCCAGCCGGTTTCCAGCGCCGCCTGTGCGACCAGCGCACGCGGATCCACGCCCAGTTCGCGCGCGGCCTTCTGCGCGTGCGTCCAGATCTTGGCGACGAAGCCTTCCGGGGTGCGCTCGCCCAGGCTGGCGGCAGCACTGCTCGCCGCGCTTGCAGTGACCGCGGCGCTGGCATCGGCGGCATCGCTGGCCGCCACGTCGCTCCAGCGATCGTTGGCCGAGGGCCAGCTCAGTGCGGCCGCATCGTCACTGCCGGCATCGCTGCTGCCGGTGCGCCCGGCGATCAGATCCAGCACCTGGCTCATGCCGATGCCGCTCAGGCTGCCCGCGCCGATGCCTGCGGCAGTGCCGCTGTTTGCGCCGACGCTGCCTGTCGCGCCATCGCGGGTCGGCAGCGGCAACGAGGCGTCGCGCTTGCCGGCCACCAGCGCATAGGCCTTGGCGGCTTCGGCCGTGCTGAGCGAGGTATTCAATGCCGGGCCGCCGGTGTCGCCGCTCAGCTGCTTGGAGATCATCGCCGACAGGCCCAGCCCCTTGCCGTCGGTCAGCGCCTTGGCCATCTGCTGGTCGTACATCTCGCGGAACATCTGGTTTTCGCCAGGAAACATCGGGTCGCCGGAGCTCGCATCGCGCATGCTCTTGACCAGCATCTGCGCGAACTGTCCTTCGAGCTGACGGGAGACCTTGTCGATCTTGGCGGGATCGGCCTTGGTGCTCGGGTTGAGATCAATGGGCGAGGCTGCGATACGCATGTCAGATCACCTCCAGCTCCGCCGTGAGCGCACCGGCCTGCTTGAGCGCTTCCAGGATGGCCACCAGGTCGCCGGGCGCGGCGCCCACCTCGTTGACCGCGCGCACGATCTGGTCGAGCGTGGTGCCGCCTTCGAACTTGAACATGCGGCTGCCTTCGGAGGTGGCCGTGATCGTCGACTGCGGGGTGACCGCGGTGCGTCCGCCACTGAAGGCGCCAGGCTGGCTGACGTTGGTGTTTTCGCTGATGGTCACGGTGAGCGAGCCATGCGCGATCGCTGCCGGCATCACCCGCACCAGCTGGCCGATCACCACCGTACCGGTGCGTGCGTTGACCACCACCTTGGCCGGCGCATCGCCCGGCGAGAGTTCGACATTCTCAAGCCGCGACAGCAGGCCGATACGCGCACCAGGATCGGTGGGCGAGCGCACTGCCACGGTCACGCCATCCACCGCACGCGCGGTACCGGCGCCGAAGCTGCTGTCGATCGCCGCGACCATGCGCGAGACGGTGGTGAAGTCGTTCTGGTGCAGGTTGAGGGTGATCTCGCCGGTGCCTGCGAACACGTCCGGCAATGCGCGTTCGACGGTGGCGCCGTTGGGAATGCGTCCGACACTGGGAATGTTGACCGACACCCGCGAGCCGTCCTTGCCCTGCGCGCCGAAGCCGCCGACCACCAGGTTGCCCTGCGCCATCGCATAGACCTGGCCGTCGGCGCCTTTCAGCGGTGCCATCAGCAGCGAGCCGCCGCGCAGCGACACCGCGTTGGCGATCGAGGACACGGTGATGTCGATCGGCTGGCCAGGCTTGGCGAACGGCGGCAGTTCGGCATGGATGGCCACGGCCGCGACGTTTTTCAGCTGCGGATTGACGTTCGCCGGCACATTGACGCCCAGCTCGCCGAGCAGGTTCTTCAGGCTCTGCACGGTGAAGGGCGCCTGGCTGGTGCGGTCGCCGCTGCCGTCCAGGCCGACCACCAGGCCGTAGCCGACCAGCGCGTTGCCGCGCACGCCGCCGACCTGGGCAAGATCCTTGATGCGCTCGGCCGAAGCCGGCGCGGCGATCGCGCAGACCGCCACAGCGGCGGCCAGCAGACGGAAAGGCAGGGAAAACAGATTCATGGTCGCAGGCTCAGTAGGGCGACAGACGGGAATTGAAGAAGCGGCTCAACCAGCCCATCGCGTTGGACTGCGCGATCGCGCCGCGGCCGCCGTAGGCGATGCGGGCGTCGGCCACCTTGCTCGAGGGCACGGTGTTGTCCGGGGCGATGTCGGCGGCGCGCACGATGCCTTGCACCTGCACCAGCTCGTCGCCCTGGGTCAGGCGCAGGTTCTTCTGCCCCTGGATCACCAGATTGCCGTTGGGCAGGCGCTGCATCACGGTGACCGTCACGCTGCCCTGCATGCGGTTGCTCTGCGCGGTGTTGCCCTTGCCGGCAAAGCTGCGGTCGCCGCTGGTGCTGTTCTCCAGCACGTTCAGGCCGCCGACGGTGAGCGGAGCGCCCAGCAGCGTCGGGGCGGCCATGGTGGTCGCGTCCTTCTTGCTGATGCTGGTGTTGGCGGTGGACGAGGCGGTGGTGCTTTCGACCAGGTTCACCGTCAGCAGATCGCCGACATCGCGGGCGCGGCGGTCGCCGTACAGATTCAGGCCCGGGCCGGCGGCGTAGATCGCCCCGGCGGTGGGCTGCGCCACCGGCGCCACCACCGGCACGATCGGCGCCAGTTCGGCGAACGGCCGCACATCGCCGGCCGCCACGCAGCCGCCCAGCAGCGCGCTGCAGGCGATGGCGAGGCACAGGGAGGAGAGAGAAGGCAGGCGGGACATGGCGTGGATTCCTGAGAGGGCAGCGACCGGCGGGCCGATCAGACGTTGTTGTTCAAGTAACCGAGCATCGAGTCGGTAGTGGAGATCGCCTTGGCATTCATTTCGTAGGCGCGCTGGGTCTCGATCATGCTCACCAGTTCTTCCACCGTGTTGACGTTGCTGCCTTCCAGCGCGCCCTGCACGGTATTGCCCAGGCCGTTGAGGCCGGGGGTGCCGTTCTGCGCGGGGCCGGAGGCGGTGGTTTCGACGAACAGGTTCTCGCCCTTGGACTGCAGGCCCGAGGGATTGATGAAGTCGGTCAGCGTCAACGCACCGATTTCCTGCGCGGCGGCCTGGCCGGCCAGCGTCACGCTGATGGTGCCGTCGTTGCCGATGGTCAGCGACTGCGCGCCTTCGGGGATCTGGATGCCCGGCTGCAGCGGATAGCCGCTGTTGGTGACCAGCTCGCCCTGCGCATTGATCTGGAAGGTGCCGTCGCGGGTATAGGCCGAGGTGCCGTCAGGCATCTGCACTTCGAAGAAGCCGCGGCCGTTGACCATCACGTCGAGCGCGCGGCCGGTCTGCTGCTGGCTGCCCTGGTCGAAGCCCTTGAAGGTGGAGACCACCCGCACACCGGTGCCCAGCTGCAGGCCGGTCGGCAGCTGCGTCTGCGCGGAGGTGGAGCCGCCCGGCGCACGCACCTGTTGGTACAACAGGTCTTCGAACGCCGCACGATCGCGCTTGAAGCCGGTGGTATTGGTATTGGCCAGGTTGTTGGAAATGACCGACATGCGCGTCTGCTGCGCATCCAGTCCGGTTTTGGCGACCCACAAAGCCTGATTCATGACCCGATTCCTCGTTAGACCCGGGGATGTGTTCCGGGTACGGGTGGGTATATGCACGTGCCGTGCCAAACCCGCGCCGGATTTTTGCCGGCTGTGCGCTGGATCACGCGGGGCGGGCGCGGCGGCCTTCGCGGGGCAGGGCTGGCGGCGGGTAGGCAGCGGCGAAGCGGAAGCGGTGGAAACCTGCGCGGCAGATAGGCGCGTTAGATCGGTCGCCGTTCCGCGGTGTGTTCGACGACGCGTGAACCCCTGGCGCTGCGTGCGTAAGGGTTCCGGCATTGCGACGCAGTCAACAGGCTGGTTGGTCGAGCGCGCGGCGGCCTTACCGCTTGCGGGACACGCTGCGAATACGTCCATGTAGGCTCGGTGGCGGCATCCATGCCGCCACCCGGTCCCGTAATCGGCGAGGACACCGCACCTGGGAGTGAATCGGTGGTCGTGTGAAAAGCTGCTTGTTGCTCGGTTTGAATCGGGAAGCGGATCGGAAGCGATGCGATCCGAGCAACACACCGCATGCTCTGCTCGCAATCCTGCGTGCCGACCATCTCGACAGGTCCTTGCCCGCCCACCGTCGCGGGACCTTACGCGGCATGGATCCGTACTTGCGGCGTGTCCCGCGAGGGTGGGCGGGCAGGGGCCCTGCAGCCAGGTCACGCACCAGCCACTCTGTAGCGAAGGCCCAGCTCAACAGCGTTGCCAACCGCACACACCTTGCCGTCAAACCATCGCTAGTCGGCATCAACCGCGTACGAACCAGCTGCGGGACCGCAGGGTTAAACGACATGCCACTTCGCTCGCGAGCCACATCCCCCGGGCGGCCGCCATCCAGGTGCTGGGCAGAGCGGCAAGCCAAGCGGCGGTGGGCAGTGGGCGTCAGTGGCGCTTAGCCACTGACCCGCAGCAGCGAGTTGGCCGACTGCGCGTTGTCGTCGCCGTTTTTGATGATCTTGACCTGCATTTCGAACTGACGCTGCAGCTGGATCATCTCCACCAGCGCGCCGGCGGCATCCACGTTGCTGCCTTCCAGCATGCCGCTGTTGACGGTCTTGCCGGTGGCCACAGCAAACGC
This sequence comes from Xanthomonas arboricola, assembly GCF_002940665.1. GTDB lineage: Bacteria > Pseudomonadota > Gammaproteobacteria > Xanthomonadales > Xanthomonadaceae > Xanthomonas > Xanthomonas arboricola_B. Next base: position 763,533 of record NZ_MIGY01000002.1, on the reverse strand, counting down.
CTGCGCCGGGTCGGTGCTGGTGTTGCGCATCAGCCCGTCCGCGCGCCGCGTCAAACGGTCGGCGGGGGCATCGACCACCTTCATCTTGCCGACGATGGCCATGGTCTGCGGGCCTTCGCCCTGCGGAATGATCGAGATGCTGCCGTCGCTGCCGATCTCCATCGCCTGGTGCGGCGGAATCGTCATCGGGTTGCCGCCCTCATCCAGCACCGCATGGCCATTGGCGGTGACCAGCTGGCCATTGGCGGTGAGTGCCAGCTCGCCGTTGCGGGTATAGGCCTCGCTGCCATCGGGCGACTGCACCGCCAGCCAGCGGTCCTGCTGCAGCGACACGTCCAGCGGATTGCCGGTGACCTTCTGGTGGCCCTGGCTGCGGTCGAAGCCCTGGTCCACATGCAGCGCATCGATCCGCGACGGATAGCCCTTGCCCTGGATCTTGAACGCCTCGGTATTGGCCAACGCAGCCTTGAACCCCACCGTATCGACGTTGGCGAGATTGTGCGACACGGTGCCCTGCGCCTGCAGGGAGGCACGGGCGCCGGTCATCGCAACGTAGAGAGCTTTGTCCATGAGGCACCGGGATTGGGGAGTCGGGAATGGAGAATCGGGAATCGGGAATCGGGAATCGGGAATCGCAAGAGCGGGATTGCTGGAGACTGGAAGAGGGGACAAGGCCGGCATCCGATGCACGCAATGCCAGCTCTTACGATTCCCGATTCCCCACTCCCGATTCCCAGCCGTTAACGAATATTGATGATCGTCTGGGTGACCTGATCCTGGGTCGAGATCATCTGCGAGTTGGCCTGGAAGTTGCGCTGGGCCACGATCATGTTCACCAGCTGCTCGGTCAGGTCCACCGTGGAGGATTCCAGCGAGCCGGATTCGATCTGGCCCAGGTCCGAGGTGTCCGGTGCGCCGGTGCGGGCGGAGCCGGAGGTGTAGCTTTCGGCCCACATGTTGTTGCCCTGCGACTGCAGGCCCTGCGGGTTGACGAAGCTGCTCAGCGCGACCTGGCCCAGCGGCTTGTCGGCGCCGTTGGAGTAGCGCGCGAACACCACGCCGCTGGTGTCGATGCTGATCTCGTTGAGCTTGCCGCTGGCATAGCCGTCCTGGCGGGTGTCGCGCAGCGCGAAGGTTTCGCCGTACTGGGTCGAGCCGCTGACGTTGAGCTGCATGCTCAGCACGCCGGCGCCGGTGCTCGGGGTGAACGGGTCCATCGTGATGATGCCGTTGGCCGGGGTGGTCAGCGCGCCGGTATCGGAGAACTGTAGCGTGGTCGGCGCGCCGACCGCGGTGCCGTCCACGTAGTTGTGCACCTGCCATTCGTTCGGGTTGGCGGTCTTGATGAAGTAGGAGGTCTGCACATGGCTGACGCCCAGCGAATCGTAGACATTGATGCCGCCGGTGGAGTGGCTGTAGGTCTTGTCGTCTGCCGGGCTGAACGGGGTCACGGTCGGGGCGGTGGCATTGCCGGGCAGGGTGAAGGCCAGGTTGACCGTGGAGGTCGACTTGGGCGGGCTGTCGGTGGTCAGCAACTGCAGGTCCGACAGCCGGCCGACGTCGAAGCCGTTGCCGCTCGGGTTGGGAGCGAAGACCTGCAGGCGCGCGCCCTGCGGATTGACCACATAGCCGTTGGCATCGGTCTGGAAGTTGCCGGCGCGGGTGTACATCTTGGCGCCGTTGGAGGTCACGGTGAAGAAGCCTTCGCCGGAGACCGCCAGGTCCAGGCTGCGCCCGGTCGGATCGATATTGCCCTGCGAGAACTGCTGCGCCACATTGCTGACGCGCACGCCCGAGCCCACCGCATTGCGCGACAGGCCGTAGCTGGTGCTCTGGAACATGTCGGCAAACTCGGCACGCGATTCCTTGAACCCGGTCGTGTTGACGTTGGCGATGTTGTTGGAAGTCACGTTCAGATCGGCATTGGCTGCGTTGATGCCGGACAACGAGGTATTGAAAGCCATGGATGAGGTCCTTTGAGTGTCGGTTGCCGGCTCAGCTGACGCGGAGCACGTTGGCGAGCGGGGAAGTGCCTAGCCCGGTCAGGTTGAGATACAGGCCGTCCGAGCCGATCGTGACGCTGTCCACCGGTGCGTCGACATAGGTGGACAACTTGCTTTTGGAACCGGCGGTGTCGGTCTGGGTGGCGGTCACGCCGTACTTGCCGGCGGCCATGCGGTTGCCGTTGGCATCGGTACCGTCCCAGGCAAACGCCACTTCACCGGCGGCGCTGGCCGGCACGCTGAGCTGTTTGACGAAGGCGCCGTTGGCATCGGTGATTTCGAAATTGACGGTGCCGGCCGAGGTCGCTGCGACCACGCCCTTGGCCGAGTTGGTGGCATCGATGGCGAGCTGTGCGGAGGGCACCAGCACGTTGTGCCCGACCAGCGAGGCGCCCTTCAGCACCTGATCGCTGCTCTGTGCTGCAGAAAGGCTGCTGACCTTGGTGTTGAGGTCGCCGATGCCCTGCACGGTGGAGAACTGCGCCAACTGGCCCAGAAACGCACTGTTCTCCATCGGCTTGAGCGGGTCCTGGTGCTGCAGCTGCTCGGTCATCAACTTGAGGAAGTCGGCCTGGCCGAGCGATTCTTCCTTCTTCTTGGTCGTTGTGGCGCTGCTGGAGGTCAGCCCGAGGCTGGTGTAGAGGTCACTACCGATCGTGCTCATTTGAAAGGGTCCGTAAGGGAAGGGTCAGCTAGGAGGGTCAGCGACCCATGGTCAGGGTGGCGAGCGCCAGTTCCTTGGCGGTGTTGAGCATTTCCACGCCGGCCTGGTAATTGCGCGAGGCCGAGATCATGTTGACCATCTGCGAGACCGGGTCCACGTCCGGCGAGAACACATAGCCATCGGCATCGGCCAGCGGATGGCCGGGCTCGTAGCGACGGATCGGCGGCGCGTTGGTGGTGGTGATCTCCTTGACGTTCACCGAGGTCAGGCTGGGGTCCTGGCGACTTTGCTGGGCCTGGAAGATCGGCTCGATCGGCTTGTAGGTCGCCTCGGCCGAGCCAGCGACGGAGTCGGCATTGGCCAGGTTGGAGGCGATGGTGCTCAGTCGGACCGACTGCGCGTGCAGCGCCGAGCCGGCCACATCGAAGATGGGGAGATTGCTCATGATTTATTGGCCGGTGATCGCGGTGAGCATCGAGCGCACCTTGGATTCGAGGAAGCTCAGCGAGGCGCGGTATTCCAGCGCGGCGCGGCCGTAGGCAGCACGTTCGGCATCGGGATCGACGGTATTGCCGTCCAGGCTGGGCTGGTCGGACTCGCGGGTGATCTGGAACGGGTTGAGTCCGCCGCTGCTGCCGATCTCGTAATGCTTGGAGTCGGTGGTCTGCAGCAGGGTGCCGTCGCGCACGCCTTCGGCCGATTTGAGCGCCGCCTCGAAATTCAGATCCTTTGCCTTGTAGCCAGGGGTGTCCACGTTGCTCAGGTTGCTGGCGATGAGCTTCATGCGCTGCTCGCGCAGCGGCAGAGCATCGCCGTGGATGCCTAGAAAGGACGAGATGGAGTTGGACACGGTGCTCTCCCGCGAAGTGTTACCAGGGAGAAAGCAATGTTTGTGCCAATCGAGGTGGTGCGGGTTACGGAACGCGGCGAATGATCGGCGCTGCCGACGAACGGCAGCTTGGCCGTCCCGGGAACGCGATGGACTTCGTATCCGTCGCGGCGTTGCTTCACTCAGGCGCGCCAGGCCGGAAGGTTCGGCATTAACCGAGGCGCGGTCCGGCGACGCCCGGCGTCAGCGGATGTCACTTTAAAAGCGGGTTGACGCACACCGAACCAACTTCGATGTTACTTGGCTCTTGGAAGCCCGGCGCGGCGCCTTGTCGCTGCCATCGGCTCCGACCCGGCAGCCGCCTGGCCTGCTCAGGCCGCTTCGGCGACCACTTTCAGGCGCGCCAGCACGTAATCGGCCAGCTCGTGGGCGCTGTACTTGGCCACGAAGGCATTGGCGCCGACCTGTTCGACCATGGCGTTGTTGAACACGCCCGACAGGGAGGTGTGCAACAGCACGTACAGGCCTTGCAGGCCCGGCGTGCGCCGGATTTCCGTCGTCAGCGTGTAGCCGTCCATGGCCGGCATTTCGATGTCGGAGATGACCATCGCATAGCGGTCGGCCGGATTCTCGCCTGATGCAGCCACCTGCAAGAGGTGGTCCAGCGCCTGGCGGCCGTCGGACAACAAGGTCGCCGAGACGCCGAGCTGGTCGAGCACGCTGCGGATCTGCTGACGCGCCACGCGCGAGTCGTCCACCACCAGCACCTGAAACTGCCGGTCGTAGGCGACCAGCTGCAGCGATGGATCCAGCTGTACATCCTTGCTGACCTTGGCGATGTCGGCGAGCACGCTTTCCACGTCGATGACCTGGATCAATTCGCCCTGGAAGCGCGTCACCGCCGTCAAATAAGTGGCTTCGGCGCCCAGTTCCGGCGGCGGATGGATATCTTCCACCGCAATATTGACGATGCGCTCCACGCCGCTGACCAGAAAGCCCTGGACCGAGCGGTTGAATTCGGCCACCACCAGATAGCCGGGGCCGTTTTCCGAGTGCGCATCGCGTTCCGGGTGGCCGATCGCCAGGCCCAGATCCAGCACCGGCACCGAGCGCCCGCGCACGTCGGCCACGCCGGCGAACTCGGTCGGCAGTCCGGGCACCTGGAACAGCTCGGGGCGGCGCAGCACTTCCTGCACCTTGAAGACGTTGACGCCAAAAAGCTGGCGGCCGCCCAGCCGGAACAGCAGCAGGGCCAGTCGATTGTGGCCAGCCAGGCGCGTGCGCTGGTCGATGCGGTTGAGCAGATCGTGGGTCATGGGGCAGATATCGACAGCGCCCTTGGAAAACTTGAGTGGTTTTAAGTTTGGTGTGGGGCGCTGTCGGGATTGGGGAGTCGGGATTCGGGATTGGCTCAAGCGCCGGGATCTGGTGATTTGGGATTGGGGATTGGCTCAAAGGCGTGAATGAGCGCGTTGGTCAGGCCGTTGCTGCTTCTGCAGCCCAGAAGACTTCGGAGACAGTTGGTCGTATAGGCGCGCTGGCTCAAACGAACTTGGCACCGGCTAAATGAATCACCCGCGAAGCCGCTTTTGCGAATCCCCAATCCCAACTCCCCAATCCCGGCAGAAAACAGGCACGCCTCTTGCAGCGAATGTTCCGTCTCCCTCCGGATCTGGTCCCATGCGCCTGCTCCTGCTTGTCATCCTGTTGGCTGCCGCTCCGGCCTGGGCCCAGAGCTATCAGTCTGTCGATTCCATCCGCGCCGCGGCGCTGGCCACCGTGGGTCCGGATGCCGAGGCCGAGGCCACGCTCGATCCCGGCTTGCGCATGCCGGCCTGTCCGATCGCGCTGCAGGCGCAGCCGACCGGCACCAATACGGTGGAAGTGGCCTGCCCCCAGCCGGCCGGCTGGCGCCTGTTCGTGCCGCTGAAGGTACGTCGCAATCAGGACGTGCTGGTGTTGCGCCGCGGCATCAGCGCTGGAGAAGTCATTTCGCTGGCCGATATCAGTATCGAGAAGCGTGACGCCGCGCGTATCGTCGGTGCGGTGCTGGCCGACCCGGTGGCGGCGGTGGGCAAGACCGCCCGGCGCATCCTGCCGGCCGGCTCGCTGCTGTCGTCCAACGATCTGGTCACGCAGCGGCTGGTCCGGCGCGGCGACACCGTGCCGCTGGTGTCGCGCAATGGCGGTCTGGAGGTGCGCATGAGCGGTCGCGCGCTGTCCGATGCCGGCGAGAACGAGCGGGTTTCGGTGGAAAACTCCTCCTCGCGCCGGGTGGTGCAAGGGGTTGTCGAAGCGAGCGGGACCGTTGTGGTATCCAGATAGAAATTCGCTATAAAGTTTTTTTGGCGCATGCCGTTATCCCCTACGACCTGTAGAGGAGTTCCTGACATGAGCCAGAAAATCGAAGGCAATCTACCGACCGCTGCAACCCTTCGCACTGCGGCCACGAGCAGCAAGATCGCTTCGGCCGGTGAAGATCGCGCGTCTCCGATCGCCGCATTGCCGCCGACCGACAGCGTCAAGCTGACCGGTGAGGCGACCAACCTGCAGAACCTGCAGCGCACGCTGTCGCAGTCCTCGGCGATCGACACCGGTCGCGTCCAGGCAGTGAAGGATGCGTTGCAGAACGGCAGCTACTCCATCAACCCGGATGCCATCGCCAGCCGCATGATGGATCTGAATCAGCAACTGGCGGGTTGATCCCCGACCCAAAGGATGAACGTGAACGAGTCCCTGCAACGTCTCAGCGATGCGCTGGCCGGCGAACGCCAGGCATTACTCGAGAACGACATCGATGGGCTGATGCGCCACACGCAGGACAAGCTGTCGGCGCTGCGCGCGCTGGAAGCGGCAATGCCCCAGGGCGAGGAAGAGCGGCTGCGCGAACTGGCCGAAGCCAATCGCGCCAACGGCGCGCTGCTGGCACGCCGGCGTCGCGAAGTGAACTGGGCACTGCGTCATCTGGGCCGCACCGAGAGTGCGCCGTCCTACGACGCCAAGGGTCAATCCAGCGTGCTGCGCGGCGGTCGTTCGCTGGCTGTGGCCTGAAGCATCGCAGCGTGCCCGAGCGCACGCGCAGGCTGGACCAAGTGCTAAGCAGTGCAGCGCCGAGCTGCCAGGCGTACAGGAACGTGGTCCCGCGCAATACGAGGCCTGGGCGGTTCGGCGTATATTGAAGCGTCCTCTACGCCGCCCTTGTCCCGTGACTGCCAAGTTTTTTCTCAATCAAACCTTACTACCGTCCTCGACCATGCTGCGCGCGTTCGGCGACCAGATGCTCGAGGGTGTGCTGCTGTTCCGCGCAGACGGGCAGCTGATCCTGGCCAACGCCGTCGCACGCCAGAGCCTGTGCAAGGAAGATCCTGCCGACGACCGCAATCTTGGCGAGCGCATCTCGCAGGTGCTGCCTTCGGATGCGCTGAACCAGGCGCGCAGCAAAGGCAGCTGGACCGGCAGCCTGCCGGTGGCCGATCGGGTGGTCATCGCGCATCTGTACTACAACGAGGAGCAGGGCGTCGGGCATTTCCTGGTGCTGTTCCACAACATCGAAGGCCAGCAGGATTACGAGCGCGAGCTGCAACAGCGCCATGCCGAACTGCGCCAGGCCTATCTGCGTTTGAACGGTGCCCAGGACAAACTGCTGCAATCGGAGAAGATGGCCTCCATCGGCCAGCTGGCCGCCGGCGTGGCGCACGAAATCAACAATCCGATCGGTTACGTACACTCCAATCTCGGCAGCCTGCAGGAATACCTGCGCAGCCTGTTCACGCTGATCGAAGCCTACGAGCGCGCGCTGCAGGCGCCGGATCCGAAGGCGCTGATTCCGGAGATCGACGAGATCCGCAACCGCGCCGACATCGACTTCATCAGCCGCGACCTGCCGCAGTTGATGGCCGAGTCGCGCGAAGGCATCGAGCGGGTCACCCGCATCGTGCGCGACCTCAAGGATTTCTCGTACTCGGACCGTTCCGAGTCGTGGAAGATGGTCGACCTGCATGCCGGTCTGGAATCCACGATCAACATCATCTGGAACGAGCTGAAGTACAAGGTCACGCTGGAGCGCAATTACGCCGAGCTGCCGCTGGTGGAATGCCTGCCGTCCGAGCTCAACCAGGTCTACATGAACATGCTGCTCAACGCCGGCCAGGCGATTGTCGAGCGCGGCACGATCACCGTCACCACCGGCCGCGACGAGGCCGACAACGTCTGGATCCAGTTCCAGGACAGCGGCGCCGGCATCGCCCCGGACCTGCTGCAACGCATCTTCGACCCGTTCTTCACCACCAAGCCGGTCGGCAGCGGCACCGGCCTGGGCCTGTCGATCTCCTACGGCATCATCAACAAGCACCATGGCCGCATCGATGTCGAAAGCATCCCGGGGCAGGGCGCCAGTTTCCGGATCGTGCTGCCGGTGCGGCAGCCGCGGTAGCGCTTCGTGCTGGGATTGGGGAGTCGGGATTAGGGATTAGGGATTGGCAAGAGCGGTTTTGCCGCGCCTTGCCGCCTGCCCTGCTCAACAGATCTCCGATTGCGGCTTAGAAATACTGCTGTTGGCTCTTACCAATCCCCAATCCCGAATCCCTATTCCCTGCCATTACGCAGCTCATCATGCGTGCGAAATGCCTGACGAATGTGCTCGCGCAGTTCGTCGTCGTTCCAGGGCTTGGTCAGGAAGCGGTAGATCGCGCCGCGGTTGATCGCTTCGGTGACCGTGGCAAGGTCGGTGTAGCCGGACAGCACCAGGCGCACGGTGTCGGGGTAGAGCATCTTGACCCGGCCCAGGAACTCGGTGCCGCTCATGTCGCTCATGCGCTGGTCCGACAGGATCACCTGCACGTCGTTGGTGGCGAGCAGGTCGAAGGCGTCGCGCACGTTGCCGGCAGCCAGGATGCGGTAGCCGTCGCGGCGGAACAGGCGCACCAACGAGCGCAGCACGTTTTCCTCGTCGTCCAGCAGCAGCAGCGTGCGGTCGGGGCGGCTTTCGGCGAACGATTCCGGGCGCAGGTAGCGGCGGCGTAACGCCATGCCGGCCGACTCGGCCGACATCGGTTCGCCGAACAGATAGCCCTGGAAGATGTCGCAGTCGTTGCGCCGCAAAAAGCCCAGTTGCGCCTGCGATTCCACGCCGTTGGCGATCACCGTCATGCCGAGCTGGTGGCCCATGGCGATGATCGCGCGCGCAATCGCCGCCTCGCGGCTGCCGGCCGGCGCGCTCTTGATGAAGCTGCGGTCGATCTTCAGCCGGTCGACCGGATAGCGCACCAGTGCGCTCAGGCTGGAATCGCCGGTGCCGAAGTTGTCCAGGCTCAGGCTGATGCCTTCGTTGCGCAGGTTGGCCATCGTCTCGTGGACGAAGTTGACGTTATTGGTCAACGCGCTTTCGTTGATCTCCAGCGTGACGAACTGCGCCGGCACGCCGGCGGTCTGCAGCATCGCCATCACTTCGTTGAAGAAGCCCGGGCGCAACAGCTGCAGCGTGGAGACGTTGACCGCAATGCTGAAATCGTCAAAGCCCTGGTCGCGCCATAGCCGCGCCTGACGCACCGCATTCTGCAGCACCCATTCGCCGATCTGCACGATCACGCCCAGGCGCTCGGCGGTGCGCATGAAGCGCTCCGGCACCAGCATGCCCAATGTGGGCGATTGCCAGCGCAGCAGCGCTTCCATACCGACGATACGGCCGTCGCGCGCGCTCACCAGCGGTTGGTAGCGCAGCCGCAGTTCGCCATGCGGGATCGCATCGACGATCTGTCGCGCAATGATGCTTTCGCTATGCGCATTGGTGGTCGAGTTGCGCGTGTACAGGCGCACCGTATTGCCGCCTTCGCGTGCGGCCTGGTAGCTGGCTTCTTCGGCGTAGTCGAGCAGGATCGACAGCGAGCTCGAGTGCTCCGGGCATAGGCTGATGCCGACCTTGCCGGTCATGAACAAGGTGTACGGCAGCACCGATAGCGGCAGTTCCAGCTGCTGACGGATCTCTTCGGCAAAATCCTCCGGCAGCGGGGTGTCTTCGCGACGCACCGCCACCACCACCATTTCATCGCTGCCGTGACGCCACAACTTGCCGCGCGCGCCGAGAAAGTCCTGCAGCCGGCGCGCCACAAGCGTCAGCGCCTGATCGCCGACTTCGCCGCTCATGTTCTCGTTGATCGAGGCGAAGTGATCGATATCGATGTGGAACACCATCAACGGCGGGCCGCCGGATGCGGCAGCGTCCACCAGATGCAGCAGTTCGGGATTGCCCGCGCCCAGGCGGGTGGGTTTGACGATTTCCAGTCCGGGCGGGATTACGGGACTCCACATGACTTAACGTCCACCATCGTCGTGGACGGACTCGCCGACCGGGTGATAGGGCAGGCGCAACGTCACGCGCGTGCCTGCTCCGGGTGCTGATTCTATCGCGAGCGCACCGCCCACGGTTTGCGCACGCTCACGCATCACGATCAGTCCGAGTCCGCGCGGGCCCTCCGGTTCGAAACCATCGCCGTCATCGCTGACCTGCAGGCGAAAGCTCTCGCTGTCGATCGAGTGCAGACTCATGCGCACTTCGCCCGCGCAGGCGTGGCGCAGGGCATTGGTCAGGCTCTCCTGTGCAATTCGAAAACACGCTTGCTCGATCTCGTTGCCCGGACGCACGTCCAGTGCCTGGATATCCAGCTCCAGCCTCACCGGCGATGCGCGAAACAGCATCGCGGCCTGCCAGCGCAAGGCCGCTTCCAGACCCAGGGCATCCAGCTGCGGAGGACGCAGCAGCATCGATAGGTTGCGCAGCTTGGTCACGGTGCTGTCGGCCAGCGACACCACTTCCAGCAGGTCATCGCGGCGCGCGTCCGGATCCGGCTCGTCCAGTGCGGCATGCGCAGACAGCTTCATCGCCGTGATGGCCTGGCCGATGTCGTCGTGCAGATCGCGCGAGATCGCGCGGCGTTCGTCTTCCTGCAGCGAGAACAGGCGCTTGGCCATCGCCTGCAACTCGGCATTGCTTTCGGCCAGCGCATCGCGCATGCGCTCGGGTTCGCTCAGGTCGCGCACCACCAGCAGCTTGCAGCTGCGTCCGCCATAGCGGATATCGCCGGCCGACAGACCGGCATAAAAGGCGCTGCCGTCGCGACGACGCATCGCCCGTGCGCTGGACACCGGCTCGTTGCGATCGCTGCCTGCGCGCAGATACTCGCGCACCACCGGCAGATCGCTTTCGCTCACCAGGGTCTGCAGCGGTTCGCCCAGGATGGTTTCGCCCTGGAAGCCGAACTGCACCGACCCGGCTGCATTGGCATACATCACGTGCTCGTCGGCCAGGATCAGCACGCCATCCGGCAGCACCCTGACCAGCTCGCGAAACTGCTCCTCGCGCTCGCGCAGCAACCTGCGCGATTGTTCGCGCTCGCTCACGTCCTGCAGCGTGCCATGGATATGCCGGGCGCCGTTCTGGCTGGTTACGCTTTCGGCGCGCAGATGGACGGTACGCGGCTGCGAATCGCCGCCGGTCAGCGGCAGCAGCACGTCGATCTGCACCTCGCCACCGGTGCACATGTCCTCGATGATGCGTTCGATCCGCGTCTGGGTGGCGGTGTCCGAGGCGGTCAGCAGTTCTTCCAGCCGATGTTCGCGCCGATGCACCGGCACGCTCCGGCCGAGCAGGCGGTACACCGCCGGCGAGTAGCGCCCCAATCCGGTCGCGCGATCCAGCTGCCAGGAACCCAGTCGCGCGATCCCTTGCGCTTCTTCCAGCCGCTGCAGAGCCTCGTCGCGCAGATGCTGTGCCTGGCGTTCCTCGCTGCGGTCCACGATGACCACCAGGCGGGCGGGGCCGCTGACCAGATGCAGCTGGTTGCTGCGGATCTCGACATGGCGCAGGCCGCTGCGGGTCAGCAGATCCTCGTGCCGGGTGCAGGTGTCGGCGCCCTTGGCGCGAATCTGGGTGATGATTTCCTCCAGGCGCGCGCCGTCGGCGCTGGGCCAGATCGCCTGCAGCGTCTGCTGCAGAAATGCGTCGCGCTCCCAGCCGAAGAATTCCAGCGCTGCCGGGTTGGCATCCAGGATGCGCAGCGTGGCCAGATCGTAGATCAGGGCAGCGCTGGGCAGGGCCAGGAACTTGGCCTGCAGTACTGCCTCCGATTGTGCCAGTTGCGCGTGCTCTTCGACGATCAGCGCCACGAAACGGCGCAGCACCAGATGGATCACGACGCTCGATACCAGCAGAAAGCTCGCGTCCGACCAGCGCCCCGGCATGGGGGCGCCTGCCAGGTGCAGCAGCCGGTTGCCCAGCAGCAGCCAGATCACGCCGACCAACAGGTACAGCCCGGTCAGGGTCCACAGACCCTGTTGCAGGCGCTCGGCCAGGCGGAGACGGGACACGGGAGCGGACGAAAATGCGGGCGCGGCGACAGGATGAGGCATGGGTCCGCGGACGACCTTTGGTGCTGGCGATGCAACCATCTTAGCCGCAACTCGGCCCGGTTCGGTCGAGCCCGAAACACGCGCCTCAACTAATCGCGGAAACGGCCGTTATCCATTGCGACTCCGAAGGCCGGGGTCGATTCTTCGGAGTGTTCCAGAGTGGACTCAGGCGTCATCGCAAGCATGCTGCAACACCCGCTGACCTCGGCGGTGGTGTTGTTGGATGCCCATGGTCAGCCGCTGGCGGCCAACCGTGTTGCGCAATCGCTGGGATTGCCGGCCACCCTCGGTGCCTATGCCGAAGTCCTGGAAAGCAGTCGCGCCCAGGTGGCCAATAGCGGCGGCATGACCGCTTGCGTGCTGCCGGGCATCGGTGGCGGGCGTCTGGAAGGCTGGCTCCGCGCCGTCTGCGACGAACACGGCCAGGTCATGGCCTTCACCCTGAGCATTCCCGAGCCAATGGGCGCCGACGGCACCAGCCGCTGGGAAATGGGTCTGGATAGCGCCGATCACGGGTTGTGGGACTGGGATATTCCGGCCGATGTGGTCTATCGTTCCGAGCGCTGGACCCGCATGCTCGGTTACTCCGAGCAGCCGCTGCCGAATAATCTCACCGCGCTGTCCGGACTGATCCATCCCGACGACCACGCGCTGGTCAGTGCCGCCGTGCAGGCGCACCTTGAGGGGCGCACCGATACCTATACGGCCGAATTCCGTCTGCGTCAGCACGACGGCCAGTGGCGCTGGATCCTGGATCGCGGCCGCGTGGTGTCGCGGACCGCCGACGGCCGCCCATTGCGCATGGTCGGTACGCATACCGATGTGCATCACCACAAACTGCTCGAGCAGCAGCTGCGCGAGCAGCAGGCCCAGCTCGAAGAGGCCCAGCGCATCGCCAGCATGGGCAGCTGGAGCTGGGACACGCTCAAGGACGCGTTGTGGGTGTCACCGGATTTCCTGCAACAGCTCGGCATGACCCAGCTGCGCCTGCAGAGCATTCGCGACATCCTGCGCCTGCTGGGCCGGCCATCGGTTGCGCATCTGCGCAGTGCCTGGCGCAAGATCAAGCACGACGGCCTGCCGGTGCATTTCGAGCTGGAAATCAACGTGCACGCCGGCATCAATCCGCATCACTTGCGGATCTGGGCGCAGCCGGTTTTCGACGGCAATGGCAGCATGGTGCGTCTGCTCGGCCAGTTGCAGAACGTCACCGAGCAGCGCCAGACCGATGCGTTGATCCGCTGGCGCACCGAGCTGCTCAACCGCGTGTCTGCGCTGGGCAAGATCGGCGGCTGCGAGATCGAGGTCGACACCCGGCGCATGCAGTGGACCGAGGAGTGTTACCGCATCCACGGCCTGCGCAAGGAAAACATCACCCTGGAGCAGGCGCTGTCGCTGTACACGCAGGATTCGCGCGATGCCTTCGAGGCGGCGCTGCTGCGTATCTCCGATGGCGGCCTGCCCGAACAGCTGGAGCTGTGTTTCTACCGCAACTCGGGCCAGCGGATCTGGGTCCAGGTGCTGATCGAGCTGGACCGCCGCGAAGGCCTGCCGCCGCGTTTCGTCGCCTTGTTCCGCGACGTCACCCGCGAACGCGAGGCCAACGAGCGCATCGAACTGCTGGCCCACTACGATCGCCTGACCGGTTTGCCGAACCGCTTTCTGCTGCGCGAGCAGGCAGAGAACGCGATTCGCGAAGCGCACGAGCGGGGCCAGGTGCTGGCGATGCTGCTGATCGATCTGGATGGCTTCAAGAGCATCAACGATTCGTTCGGTCACGCCACCGGCGACAACCTGCTCAAACTTGCCTCGGCACGCCTGCATCAGCAGCTGCGCAACAGCGACCTGTTCGGCCGTTTCAGCGACGACGAATTCGTCGTCCTGCTGCGCGACCTGTCCGAGCCCGAAGACGCCGGCCATGTTGCCCGCAAGCTGATCAGCGCGCTTGGCGAGCCGCTGCGCAAGGACCACGTCACCCTCAAGCTCGGCGCCAGCATTGGTATCGCGCTGCAGGGCGAAGGCCTGTCGGATTTCGACAGCCTGTTGCGCGCCGCCGATGCGGCGATGTATGCCGCCAAGGAGGCGGGCCGCAACACCTTCCATTACTACAGCCAGGACGTGCTGATGCGTGCGCAGCGCCGCCTGGAACTGGAGCACGCGCTGCAAGGTGCGCTGGAACGCGAAGAGTTCACCCTGGTCTATCAGCCGCTGGTCAATACGGTAGGCGAATCGTCGCCTGCGATCGAAGCGCTGATGCGCTGGAATCGCCCCGGCCATGGCCAGTGCAGTCCGGTCGAATTCATTCCGATTGCCGAAGAGTGCGGCGAAATTGTGCGCCTGGGCGAATGGGTGATTGGCGAGGCCTGCCGCCAGGCCGTGGTCTGGGACCGCGCCGGGCTCAATTTCAGCCGCATTGCGGTCAATGTGTCTGCAGTGCAGCTGCGCGAGCGCGGCTTTGCCGAGCGCGTACTGGAAATCTGCCGCGACAACGGCTGGTCGCCATCGCGTCTGGAACTGGAATTGACCGAATCGGCACTGATCCGCGATTCCGATTCGCTACGCCGTTGCTTCGAGCTGTTCGAGCAGAACGGTGTGCTGCTGGCGGTGGACGACTTCGGCACCGGCTTCTCCAATCTGCATTACCTCAACCGCTTCCCGGTGCAGCGTCTGAAGATCGACCGCAGCTTCGTACAGGGCATGCTCGACGACGCCAACACCGCCGAAGTGACCCAGGCCATCGTGCATCTGGGCCACGCGCTCGGCATGCAGGTGGTTGCCGAAGGGGTAGAGACGGTGCAGGAAGACGCATTGCTGCGCCAGCAGGGCTGTGACGAAATCCAGGGTTATTTCTACTCGCGGCCGCTGTCGCCGCGCGACATGGCGCAGTGGCTGCGCGAAGCCGAAGCCGGCATGCGCCTCGGTGCGCGCCTGGTCATCGCCAGCTGACGCACTCTGTAGCAGCGCCTGGCGTCGTGCGGCCGGCTGTTGAAATGCGCAGCTCAAAAGTTCGGTGAGTCCAGGGCGCGATGCCCTCGCCACTTGCGCGACACGCCGCGGATCCGTCCCTTCAGGTTCCTTGGCGGCATCCATGCCGCCAAGGGTCCGGCAACCGGCAATGGCACCGCACCAGAGAGTTGGTCGGTGGCCAGATAAAAACATACGTGTTGCAAGGCCTTGAGACTTTGAGAAGTCCATCGCCTGCTTATTGAAAGCCTGCCTGTTACTCGGCGTGCGTGGGCAAGATGCTCGGACGCAAGGTGATCCGAACGATGCACCTCATGCTTTGCTTGCGACCACACACACCGACTATCTCGACTGGTCCTTGTCCGCCTACCGTCACGGGACCTTACGCGGCATGTATGCCGCGTGAGCCTACACGGACGTACTTGCGGCGTAGCCCGCGATGGTGGGCGGGCAAGGGCCCTGCAGCCAGGCCGCAGATCAGCCGATCGATGCATTGCGTGGTGTCATAGACGTCGTCGAGCAGGCGGGCAGGGCAGACCTCACCCTGGTGCTGCAGTCGCACGGTACTGCGTGTTCAGGGCCATGCCTGGCGGCACGGCCTGATGCACAAACGTCAGCGGTCGTGCAGTGGACACAACCGGCGGGGCGCCTGCCGAGGCGCGCCCCGTCGCCGCACAAAAGCGTCAGCGTCCAGACACGTCGACGGCGGCGCCATCCAGCCCCATATCCCAGGCCACGGTCGCAAACAGCAGTTCTTCTTCGCTGCAGCTGCGGCGGGGGTTCTGCATTGCCTGCACTTCCGCACGGGCGGCACGCTCCAGCCGTTCCAGCGCGGCCGGCATGCGCACGCTGCGCAGCGCGGGCCGGGCCGCGTCGCTCTGCGCGATGCGCCGGGCGTGTGCAGCCGCCAGCGCGGCTGATTCCAGCACGGCGGTGGAGGCATCGGTGGGCGGGGCAAGGAGCGTCATCAGCGGAACACCAGTGTTAGTGCGCAACGGTTATTGCGGAACGACAAATCCCCGGAAGGCCGGGGAATGTCGGAAATCAGACGGTGCGTGACATTGGTCTTAAAACAGTTCGACCGTACCCGCACCCATGCCTTGCTGCGCCACCGGCTTGTGCGGCGGGCGCTCCCATTCCACACGCATGTCGCGCAGGCGGGTGGACACCTTCTGCAGTGCGGCGACCAGATCGCTGTCGTACACGCCGCCATTGCGATGCAACAGTTCCTGCAGCGCTACGGCTTCACGGTTGATCGCGGTAAGGCGATCCAGGTGCGTGTGGATACCGCTCAGCGTCTGCGTGGCGATGTCCTCGAACTGCAGGGCACGCACCGCTTCGGCCACGCTACCGTCGATGGAACGCGCGCACTCGGAGATCTCCCGCATACCGTCGCCCAGCGAGGCGTTGATCTGCGCGACGTTCTCCAGCATCGCCGCCGATTCGTGGCGGGCTTCGCGGGAGCGATCCATGTGACGCGAGGCCAGCTGCGAGACCGTTTCACGGACCTTGGCGATCGATTCCTTGGAGCTGTGCGCCAGCTTGCGGATCTGTTCGTTGAAGGTGGTGGAACGCTCGGACAGATTGCGCACCTCGTCGGCGACCACTGCGAAGCCGCGACCGGCCTCACCGGCACGGGCTGCTTCGATGGCGGCGTTCAAGGCCAGCAGGTTGGTCTGGTCGGCAATCGACTTGACGTCTTCCAGCAGCGCGAAGATGCCATCCAGGTGCTGGGCCATCTCATCGATGTGGTGCACCGTGTTGGTACTCTGGCCGCTCACCTGTTCCAGCGCTTCCACCAACTGCTCCATGCGGGAGCTGGCGTGCTGGGCGAAGCGGGCGACGTCGACGCCGGCGCTGCCGTCGTCACCGGCACGGTCGACGATGCGGGCCAATGCCTGGCTTTGCTGGCGCGACTTGCGGTTCATCGCTTCGAAGCTGCCACCAAGACCGGACACGGCCTGGCGGATCAGTTCACGGGCACGCTCGACTTCCGAGCGCGAACCGTCGACTTCGTTGCTGACGAACGTACGCAGTTCGTTGAGCAGCTGGTCCTGCTCGCGCAGGATGCGGGTCTGGTCCGGATTACGCCGGAACTGGGAGTAGGTCACCCAGGCGGCGAAACCGAGCCAGCTGAGCGTCATGGTCGCCAGGATCGCCCAGCGCACCGAAGCGGGCCAGTCGAATCCGACAGCGAAGGGAAACAGCAAGGTCAGAGCCAAAGGGGCGGCCAGACGGATAAGTGGACGTGAATACATGGGCGTTCTCGGCAGAGTCACGGTTGCTGTATCGGCCGTACCCCCTTTGTCTTTAGCGACGATCGCCACATCCCCTTGCCCATTCAACCGACGTTGACACGCGCCAGCAACCGCGAGCGCGTATGGCAAACCGGGTTCGTCAGTGGTTTAGCGCAGCGCGCGGTCCACGGCCTCGATCATTGCGCGCTTGGCGAACAGGAAATCCCACAGGCTGCCACCCATCTGCCGCC
This sequence comes from Xanthomonas arboricola, assembly GCF_002940665.1. Lineage (GTDB taxonomy): Bacteria > Pseudomonadota > Gammaproteobacteria > Xanthomonadales > Xanthomonadaceae > Xanthomonas > Xanthomonas arboricola_B. Next base: position 746,182 of record NZ_MIGY01000002.1, on the reverse strand, counting down.
ACAACACGGCCGAGCGGACGGCAGCCAGCAGCAACGCGCGGATTTCCGCGACCACGCCAGCCTGGCCCAGATAATGCGGATTGCCCTGCACCATGACCTTGGGACGCAGGTGGCTGATGGACTGCGCATACAGCCCGCCCAGCGAACTCAATACGTCCGGGTGGCCGCTGTCGCCGAGGCTGCGTGCCTGATGCGCCGCCGCTTCGATGCCGTTGGAGACCGTGGCGACGGTGCCAGTGTCGCGCACGAAGCGGCGCTCCAGCTGTAGCACCGCCAGTGCCAGCCGCGGCAGGACCTCGTCCTGGGCTTGATTGTGGAAATAGTTGTGCAGCAACCGCAGACCCGGCGCCAGGTCCGCTGGCGAGCCGTATACCGCCTCCGGCGAGGACGCGTCCACCCGGAACACGCTGTCCATGGCGGTACGCACCGTCGCAGCCTCCGAGTGCCCGGTTTCGGCGATCCGCCGCACCTGTTGCAGGGCCTGGGCAACGCCGGCAAGCGCCAGCACGCGGTGATCCATGGAAGAACTCATCAAGCCACTACCTCGGGTGAAGAAGAAGATCCCGCCAATCGGCGTTCCAGCGGCGCATCGGTGGCGGCTATGACCGCGCCGCCCAGGCACTCCTCGCCGTCATACAACACCAGCGACTGCCCAGGCGTCACCGCCCGCTGCGGCCGTTCGAAACGCACCTGCACGCTGCCGTCGTCCTGCACCTGCACCGTGCACGGCTCGTCGGGCTGCCGGTAACGCGTCTGTGCGGTGCAGCCAAAGCTGCGCGCCGGCGGTGCCCCGGTGACCCAATGCGCCTGCTCGGACTGCAGCCAGCGCGATTGCAGCAGCGGGCTGTCGCGGTCCTGGTCCACATACAGCACGTTGCTCGCCACATCCTTGCCGACCACGTACCACGGCGCGGCGGCACGTCCACGCACGCCACCGATGTTCAGGCCTTCGCGCTGACCCAGGGTGAAATAGAACACCCCCGGATGCTCTGCGATGCGCTGCCCCTGCGGGTCGCGGATATCGCCGGTGCGTGCGGGGAGGTAACGGCCCAGAAACTCGCGGAAATCGCGCTCGCCGATGAAGCAGATGCCGGTGGAATCCTTCTTGGCGTGGGTCGGCAGACCGGCATCCTCGGCGATCCGACGCAGCGTGCTTTTTTCCAGGTCCCCGATCGGAAACAGCGTTGCGGCCAGCTGGGTCTGCCCCAGCTGATGCAGGAAGTAGCTCTGGTCCTTGCCGCGGTCGGCGCCCCGCAACAGGCGCCAGCGCCCGCCGCTGTGCGCCACCCGTGCATAGTGGCCGGTGGCGATGCGCTCGGCGCCCAGCGCCTGGGCCGCTTCAAGAAAATGCTTGAACTTGACCTCGCGGTTGCACAGCACATCCGGGTTTGGCGTGCGCCCGGACGCGTATTCGGCCAGGAAATGCTCGAACACGCCGCTCCAGTATTCGCCGGAAAAATCGCGGAAGTGGAACGGGATGCCCAGCACCCCGCACACTGCCACCGCATCGCGGCGGTCGTCGTCGGCGCGGCAGTCGCCGCTGCCGTCGTCGGCCCAGTTCTGCATGAACAGGCCGGCGATCGATTCGCCCTGCTTGGCCAGCCGCCAGGCCGCCACCGACGAATCCACACCGCCGGAGACGCCGACGACGATATGCGGCGTACTCATGCGACGTGCCGCACCAACGACAACGGATGGCGCTGGCCGGCCAGGTAGTCGGCAATCACTTCCCACACCAGTGGGCTACGCAGCCGCTCGGGCGAGCCGCGCACTTCTTCCGGCGTCATCCACAACGCGCGCACCACGCCGGTGTCCAGGCTGCGCTCGGGATGGTGGGTCACCGCCTCGGCGACAAACGCAAACCGCAGGAAGCACTGGCCGCTCTGGGCGACCCACTGGTAGGTGCCGATGAAGTGGGTCAGGCGCACGTCCCAGCCGGTCTCTTCCAAGGTCTCGCGTACCGCCGCGTCGAGCAGGCTTTCGTCCGGTTCCAGATGCCCGGCAGGCTGATTCAACAGCAGCCGGCCGCCGATGGTCTCTTCCACCTGCAGAAAGCGCCCGTCGTGCACCACCACCGTCGCCACGGTGACATCCGGGTGCCAGCGTGGTTCGGAAGCGCTCATCGCTGCAGGTCCTGGCTCATCGGGGCTGCGCTGGCACCACCGGCGAACCGCTCGGCTTGACGCCGGGTCAGGCGGCGCTGCAGCCCTGCAAGGTGCTCGCACCCGGGTGGGTCGGCGGTGAACGACGGCGTCAGTAACGGCGCGGTGAGGGAATCGGTCATCAAGGGGGCAGCCGTGGAGTCGAAGACAAATTGTGCGGGGCGCGGCGTAAATCGTCCAATGCACGCGGCGATGAACCGTATAATGACCGGATGCCACGTAAGACCTCACACGAACACGATCACGGCCTCGCGGTCGAAGCCAGCAAGCCTGAAGTGGCGCCACCGCCACGGTATCAGGTGCTTCTGCTGAACGACGACTACACCCCGATGGACTTCGTGGTGACGGTGTTGCAGCAGTTTTTCAACCTCGATCTGGAGCGCGCCACGCAGGTCATGCTGCATGTCCATACCCGTGGACGCGGCGTATGCGGGGTCTACAGCCGCGAAGTCGCCGAGTCCAAGGTGGCTCAGGTCAACGAATTCTCGCGTATGCATCAACATCCGCTGTTGTGCACGATGGAACAGACCTGACCGGCCAATCTGATCATTCCAGCAACGCAACACTGTGGCTGCAATCACATGCTAACGCCGTCTGAACATGCCTATCCGATAGGGTTGTGGTAAATCCCAACAAAAGCCGCATATTGTTGGCAACAGCCGTTCGGAGTGACCAATGTTCAGCAAAGACCTAGAGCAAACCATCGGCCAGTGCTACAAGCGAGCACGCGAGGCTCGTCATGAGTTCATGACCGTCGAGCATCTGCTGCTCTCGCTGCTGGACAACCCGTCCGCCCAGGCAGTCCTCAAGGCCTGCGGCGCAGACCAGGTGCGTTTGCACAACGATCTGGAGCAGGCGATCGAGGCCTCGGTCTCGCGCCTGGCCGAAGACGATGGCCGCGACACCCAGCCCACCCTGGGCTTTCAGCGTGTGCTGCAGCGTGCGGTCTATCACGTGCAGTCCTCGGGCAAGAAGGAAGTCACCGGCGCCAATGTGCTGGTCGCGATCTTCGGCGAGAAGGATTCGCACGCGGTGTACTTCCTGAACCAGCAGGACATCACCCGCCTGGATATCGTCAATTACCTTTCGCACGGCATCGCCAAGCTGGGTGAGGACGGCGAGCAGCCATCCGCGTCCGATGGCGAACCCAAGAGCGAGGGCGGGGAGGGCGAGGCCAAGGGCGACGCGCTGGCCGAGTTCGCCACCAATCTCAACGAGCAGGCCCGCAACGGCAAGATCGACCCATTGGTCGGCCGCGGCGACGAAATAGAGCGCACCATCCAGGTGCTGTGCCGCCGCCGCAAGAACAACCCGCTGTACGTCGGCGAGGCCGGCGTGGGCAAGACCGCGATCGCCGAGGGTCTGGCCAAGCGCATCGTCGACAACGACGTGCCCGAAGTGCTGGCCGATGCGGTGATCTTTTCGCTGGATCTGGGAGCGCTGGTGGCCGGCACCAAATACCGTGGCGACTTCGAAAAGCGTCTCAAGGGCGTGCTGGCGGCGCTGAAGAAGGTGCCCAACGCGGTGCTGTTCATCGACGAGATCCACACCATCATCGGTGCGGGCTCTGCGTCGGGGGGCACCATGGATGCGTCCAATCTGATCAAGCCGGCGCTGTCGTCGGGCGAGCTGCGCTGCATCGGCTCGACCACGTTCCAGGAATACCGCGGCATCTTCGAAAAGGACCGTGCACTGGCACGTCGCTTCCAGAAGATCGACATCGTCGAGCCGACCGTGGGCGAGACCTTCGAAATTCTGCAGGGCCTCAAACCCAAGTACGAGGCGCACCATGGCGTGACCTATGCCGACGACGCGTTGCAGGCAGCGGTGGACCTGTCGGTCAAGCACATCGGCGACCGACTGCTGCCGGACAAGGCGATCGATGTGATCGACGAGGCCGGCGCGCGTCAGCGTCTGCTGCCGGAAGGCAAGCGCAAGGAGCTGATCGATATCGAGGAAATCGAAACCATCGTCGCCAAGATGGCGCGGATTCCGGCCAAGCAGGTCAGCGCCACCGATAAGGACGTGCTGCAGCATCTGGAGCGCAATCTGAAGATGGTGATCTTCGGCCAGAACCCGGCGATCGAGACCCTGGCCGGCTCGATCAAGCTGGCGCGCTCGGGCTTGGCCAATCCGGAAAAGCCGATCGGCAACTTCCTGTTCGCCGGCCCCACCGGTGTCGGCAAGACCGAGGTCACCAAGCAGCTTGCGCTGCAACTGGGGATCGAACTGGTGCGCTTCGACATGTCCGAGTATATGGAAGCGCATTCGATCAGCCGTCTGATCGGTGCACCTCCGGGCTATGTCGGGTTCGACCAGGGCGGCCTGCTGACCGAGAAGGTCGTCAAGACGCCGCACTGCGTGCTGCTGCTGGACGAGGTGGAGAAGGCGCATCCGGACATCTTCAACATCCTGTTGCAGGTCATGGACCGCGGCATCCTCACCGACACCAACGGGCGCGAGGCGAACTTCAAGAACGTGATTCTGGTGATGACGACCAATGCCGGTGCCACCCAGGCGTCGCGGCGCTCGATCGGTTTCACCAAGCAGGATCACTCCACCGATGCGATGGAATCGATCCGTCGCGGGTTCACGCCGGAGTTCCGCAACCGCCTGGATGCAATCGTGCAGTTCCAGCCGCTGGGCTTCGACCACATCCTGCGGGTGGTGGACAAGTTCATCATCGAGCTGGAGATGCTGTTGCAGGAAAAGCACGTCTCGCTGTCGGCCACCCCGACTGCGCGCGACTGGCTGGCCCAGCACGGCTTCGATCCGCTGATGGGCGCGCGCCCGATGTCGCGGGTGATCCAGGAGAAGATCAAGCGTCCGCTGGCCGACGAGCTGTTGTTCGGCAAGCTGGTGGAAGGCGGCCGGGTCAACATCGACGTCAAGGATGGCGAGCTGGTGGTGGAAGCGCACCCGGAACCGGAGCGTCTGCTGCCGGCCACGGTCGACTGATCGTCTTGCGGTCCTGAAAAAAAAACCGCTCGAAAGAGCGGTTTTTTTTGTCCTCGGAACACGTGGTCCGGGCGATCGTGGAGGCTGAGCGGCGGTTGTAGCTCGCGAGGAGCCACGACAGGGCGCTGCCGAACCTGAGCGATATAGAGACCGGGGCGCAAGCGCTAAAGGCAAGGGCACAAGCCAGAGCAGAAGCAAGCCGGCACCGCCCGATCATCGCTGCCGTCCAGATAGGCAAATCTCGGCCACGACAAAAAGCGGCCACCGGCCGCCTCGCGTCTTACACCAGAACCACTTACTTCATGCGGTAGGTAATACGACCCTTGGTCAGGTCGTAGGGAGTCATCTCGACTTTGACACGGTCGCCGGTCAGGATGCGGATGTAGTTCTTGCGCATGCGGCCGGAGATGTGGGCGATGATCTCATGCCCGTTTTCCAGCTTGACCCGGAACGTGGTGTTGGGGAGCGTCTCGCTGACGCTGCCTTCGAATTCAATGGAGTCGTCTTTCGACATGTAATCCTGTGCAATCACGGCTGGCCCGGGAGGGCCGTAAGGGACAGCATTTTACGCTCCATCTCCCCGCGGTGCAAATTTTATGTTAAGCGGACTTCAGCGAGCGCGCTGGCAGGCCGCTCGTCATAGCGCTCGGACCAGCTGCCAGGCAGCGCTGCCAGGCCGACCTGCAGCCGCATCCGCTGCAGGAACTCTGCGCGTGGCAAGCGTTGCGCGCCCAGGCGCATCAGGTGCGGATTCTCCACCTGCGCGTCGAGCAACGGCCAACCGCAGGAATGCAGATGGGCGGCAAGCGCCGCCAGCGCCACCTTGGAGCCGCCGCTGGCGGCACTGAACATGCTCTCGCCGAAAAACATCTGGCCGATCGCCACACCGTAGATGCCGCCGACCAGGCGCATGCCATCGAACACTTCCAGCGAATGTGCGTGGCCCAACCGATGTAGTTCGATATAGGCCTGCTGCATCGGCGTGGTGATCCAGGTGCCGTCCTGACCTGCACGCGGAATCGAGGCACAGGCATCGATCACCTGCGCAAAGGCGGTATCGGCGCGCACGATCCAGTGGCTGCTGCGCAGCTGGCGCCGGAAACGCGAGGACAGGCGCATGCCGTCGGTGCGAAACACCGTGCGCGGGTCTGGGCTCCACCACAGAATCGGCTGACCTTCCGAGAACCACGGGAACACGCCACCGGCATAGGCGGTGAGCAGGCGTTGCGGCGACAGGTCGCCGCCGATGGCGAGCAGGCCGTCCGGCTCGCGCAACGCGTACTCGGCAGGCGGAAACGGCGCGGCTGGGTCGGCCGCCAGCAGGTAGGGAAGGGCGCGGGACATGCGCGCAGTGTAGAGCGTGTCGTACATGGCGCACCCAGGGCGACGACCATTGCCGGCACGCGACGGTCTGCGGGTGTTGTCGGCGCGCTTTGCGGCATGCGTCCACAAGCATCCCGGTGCTGGGCGCGCAGTTCGTACTCGCCAGACGATTGCTCTTTGGGTGGATTCGGCCGCCTTGCTCCGACGTCCCCAATACGCCCGGCCGGCGATCAGCTGCGACTGCGCCCTACGGCGCCGCCGCGCAGGCTCAGTCGCGAAACGGGCTGTGCTCAGCCAGTTCGCGTGCGTGCCGGGCTACCGCCTGGCGCTCGTCGGCGCACCATTGCGCCAGTGGCTCGCGGAAGCCGGGGTCGGCGATCCAGTGACGGCTGCGGACCAGCGTCGGCAGAAAGCCGCGCGCGATCTTGTGCTCGCCCTGTGCGCCGGGCTCGAAGCGGACCAGGCCCTCGCGCAGGCAGTATTCGATGCCCTGGTAGTAGCAGGTTTCGAAATGCAGGCCTGGAAGGGCTTGGCCGCCCCAGTAACGCCCGTACAGCGTGTCGCGCCCGCGCAGGCAGAGCGCGCCGGCGATCGGCTGCCCGTCCAGCTCGGCCAGAAACATCACCAGCTGACGCGGCAGGTGTCGGGCCAGGTGATGCAGGAATTCCGGCGTCAGCGCAGGCGAGTTGCCGTATTCGTTGAAGGTCTTGAGATAGAAGCCATACATCGCGTCCAGGTCGGCGTCGCTGGCTTCATCGCCATGCACCACGCGCAACTGCACGCCGGCCCGCTGCACCTTGGCGCGCTCCTGGCGGATGTTCTTGCGCCGTTTGTAGTCCATCGCCGCCAAGTAGCCTTCAAAATCGCTCCAGCCACTGGCGTTATGCCAGTGGTATTGCAGATCGTTGCGCTCCAGCCAGTCGGCATCGAAGGCGGTGTCTTGGTCGGCCGGGTGGAAGTTGACGTGCGCCGACGACAGCCCACTGCGCTCCACCAGCGCGCGCATCGCCGCGAGCAAGTGCGGGCGCCAGCGCGGTGCCCCCAGCAGGCGCGGGCCGGTCACCGGCGAGTAAGGCACCCCGCACAGCCACTTGGGGAAGTATTCATGCCCGTAGCGCGCGTAGGCATGCGCCCAGGCGTGGTCGAACACGAACTCGCCATGCGAGTTGTTCTTCAGGTATCCCGGTGCGGCGGCGACCAGCGTGTCGCCGTGCCACAGCGTCAGGTGCAGCGGGTTCCAGCCCCAGTCCGGGCGCAGGCAGCCCTCCCGCTCCAGGCCTTGCAGGAACGCATAAGAAATGAACGGGTGCGCGCCGTCGTGCAGCGCGTCCCAGGCACCGGCCGGAAGCTCGTCCAGCCGGTGGCACCAGCGGGCAGTGACGCTCATGCACACGGCCCGCTGGTATCGGCGCTGCCCGCGCGGCGCGGCCGGCGGTCAGCAGCCACCTCAGGCGCTCTTGTCGAGGTAGCGCTCGGCATCCAGCGCGGCCATGCAGCCGAAGCCGGCCGAGGTGATCGCCTGGCGGTAGTGCTGGTCGGCGACGTCGCCGGCGGCGAACACGCCGGCCACCGAGGTCTCGGTCGCCGCCCCGTTGAGGCCGGAGCGGATTTCCAGGTAGCCATTGTTCATTGCCAGCTGGCCGTCGAACAGTTGGGTGTTGGGGTGATGTCCGATGGCAACGAAGAAACCGTGCGCGACGATCTCGCGGGTGCTGCCGTCGAGGGTGGACTTGACCCGCACGCCGGTGACGCCGGCATCGTTGCCCAGCACTTCATCGATGGCGTGGTGCCAGACGGTTTCGATCTTGCCGGCGGCGACCTTGTCGAACAGCTTGTCCTGCATGATCTTTTCGGCGCGCAGCGTGTCGCGGCGATGTACCAGGTAGACCTTGCGGGCGATGTTGGACAGGTACAGCGCTTCTTCGACTGCGGTATTGCCGCCGCCGACCACCACCACGTCCTGGTCCTTGTAGAAGAACCCGTCGCAGGTGGCGCAGGCGGACACGCCGCGGCCCTTGAAGGCTTCCTCGCTGGGGATGCCCAGGTACTTGGCGGTGGCGCCGGTGGAGATGATCAGTGCGTCGCAGGTGTATTCGGCGCCGTCGCCGGTCAGCCGGAACGGGCGCTGCGACAGGTCGGCGGTGTGGATGTGGTCGAAGATCACCTCGGTCTCGAAGCGCTCGGCATGCGCCTGCATGCGGCTCATCAGGTCCGGGCCCATCAGGCCGTGGGGGTCGCCCGGCCAGTTGTCGACTTCGGTAGTGGTCATCAGCTGGCCGCCTTGCTGCAGACCGGTGATCACCACCGGCTTGAGGTTGGCGCGGGCGGCATAGACCGCGGCGGTCCAGCCGGCCGGGCCGGAGCCCAGGATCAACAGGCGGGAATGCTTGGCGGGACTGGCAGAAGAGGCGCTCATGTATACTCGCGATCTAGGAATTGGCAGGGCAGGCGAGTGAATTCGCACCCCTGTGGCGGCATAGAGTGGCGGTCCCCACCCGGTGAATCAAGGCGGCGCGATGGAACTGCTTGAACCGCAGATGGGTTGGTCCACCCAGTCCGCGTAATCGACGCCGCCCCGTGCGGCGTTTTTTGTTGGCCATCGCATGCCCACGCAAGCGATGCTCATGCAACAGCTGAAACCGTGGCTTCAGTCGTTTATTATCAACCACTAACAGCATTTTTCTAAGGTCTGGCTACAGGTGGCAAAGCAGGTTCCCGAACGCAGCAAGCCCGCTGAGGGCAAGACGTCCTCGCGCAAGACAGCGGTGGCGGACAATCCGCGTCGGCAAAAGCTCTGGCGCGATCTGGCATTGATCGCGGTGGCGCCGCTGCTGCTGTATCTGCTGGCCAGCCTATTTACCTATTCCAGCGCCGATCCGGGCTGGTCGCAGACCGGCAGTGTGGTCGCGCCGGTGCACAACATGGGCGGCCGCGTCGGTGCCTGGATGGCCGATGTGCTGCTGCAATTGTTCGGTTATGTGGCCTTCCTGCTGCCGGTGGTGCTGGGAGCGGTGGCCTGGATCGCCTTGTTCGGCATGGACAAGGAAGGGCAGGCCGAAGCCGATCTGGGCCCGGCATTGCGGCTGGTCGGCATGGTGGGCTTTCTGATCGCCTCGACCGGCTTCCTGCATCTGCGGCTGTTCACCGGCGACGTGGCCGGCGCTGGTGGGATCCTGGGGCGGTTGGTCAGCAATTCGCTGAGCGCCGGCTTCGGCGCCTTGGGCGCCAACCTGTTCGTGCTGGTGCTGCTGCTGGTGTCGATCACCCTGGCGACCGGCCTGTCGTGGTTTGCGGTGATGGAACGCATCGGCACCTGGGTGCTGGCGCTGGGGCCGCTGATGCAGCGCAAGACCCATCAAGCCACCGAGTGGCAGCAGACCCGCGTGATGCGCGAAGAGCGTGAGGAAGTGCGCAAGGTCGATGCGGTCAAGCAGGCCAAGCGCGAGCCGGTCAAGATCGAGCCGCCGCCGGCACCGGTGGTGGAGAAGAGTGAGCGCGCCAAGCGCGATACCCAGATCCCGATGTTCCAGGGCGTCAGCACCGACGGCTCCGACCTGCCGCCGCTGGCGCTGTTGGACGACCCCAAACCGCAGGCCAAGGGGTATTCGGAAGAAACGCTGGAGACCTTGTCACGGCAGATCGAGTTCAAGCTCAAGGACTTCCGCATCGAGGCGCAGGTGGTCGGGGCCTATCCGGGTCCGGTGATCACCCGCTTCGAAATCGAGCCGGCGCCGGGCATCAAGGTCAGCCAGATCAGCTCGCTGGACAAGGACATCGCGCGCGGGCTGTCGGTCAAATCGGTGCGCGTGGTCGACGTGATTCCGGGCAAGTCGGTGATTGGCCTGGAGATCCCCAACGTCAGCCGCGAAATGATTTTCCTGTCCGAGCTGCTGCGCTCCAAGGAATACGACAAGTCGGCCAGCCCGTTGACGTTGGCCCTGGGCAAGGACATCGCCGGCCGCCCGACCGTGGCCGATCTGGCGCGCATGCCGCATTTGCTGGTGGCCGGTACCACCGGCTCGGGCAAGTCGGTGGCGGTCAATGCGATGGTGCTGAGCCTGCTGTTCAAGGCCTCGCACAAGGAGCTGCGGATGCTGATGATCGACCCGAAGATGCTGGAGCTGAGCGTCTACCAGGGCATCCCGCATCTGCTGGCGCCGGTGGTCACCGACATGAAGGAGGCCGCCAACGGCCTGCGTTGGTGCGTGGCCGAGATGGAGCGCCGCTACAAGCTGATGAGCGCGGTGGGCGTGCGCAACCTGGCCGGCTTCAACAAGAAGATCAAGGACGCCATCGACGCCGGCCAGCCGATGATGGACCCGCTGTTCAAGCCCAATCCCGAACTGGGCGAGGCGCCGCGGCCGCTGGAAACGCTGCCGTTCATCGTGATCTTCATCGACGAATTCGCCGACATGATGATGATCGTCGGCAAGAAGGTCGAAGAGTTGATCGCGCGCCTGGCACAGAAGGCGCGCGCGGCCGGTATCCATCTGATCCTGGCCACGCAACGGCCATCGGTGGATGTGATCACCGGCCTGATCAAGGCCAACATCCCGACCCGCGTGGCGTTCCAGGTCAGCTCCAAGATTGACTCGCGCACCATCCTGGATCAGTCCGGCGCCGAGGCGCTGCTGGGCAATGGCGACATGCTGTATCTGCCACCGGGCACGGCGCTGCCGGATCGCGTGCATGGTGCCTTCGTCAGCGACGAGGAAGTGCATCGGGTGGTCGAGCATCTCAAGGCCAGTGGGCCGGTGTCCTACGTCGAAGGCGTGCTGGACGAAGTGCAGACCATGGGCGATGGCACCGTGGTCGGTGCGACCGGCTTGCCCGAGAGTAGCGGCGGTGGCGGCGACGAGTCCGACCCGTTGTATGACGAAGCCCTGCGCATCGTCACCGAAACCCGGCGTGCCTCGATCTCCGGCGTGCAGCGGCGCCTGAAGATCGGCTACAACCGCGCCGCACGCCTGATCGAAGCGATGGAGGCGGCCGGCGTGGTCAGCCCGCCCGAGCACAATGGCGACCGCACCGTGCTGGCGCCGCCGCCGCCCAAGTAATCGGCGGCCGGCAACGCGGCGCGTGTCGGCTTGGTCGTGGCGCCGCGTTCCGGGTTTGTCCGGTGCGTGTGCGCGTCTTTGCATGCGCACAGATGCGGCAATTGGGGCCGGTGCCTGACGCTGCGGCGCACACCGGCTACCCTGTCGCACAAGGGTCGCTCCGGCCCGCCGCGATCAAGACCCATGCTGCGTCGTTCCGTGCTGTCGTTCCTGCTGCTGATCTCATTGCCATTGCCATTGCTGGCCCAGGCCCAGCAACAGGCCGCACCTGCTGCCGCCGCGGCCCGTACGCAGGCCGACACCAACTACAGCTTCGTGCGCTATCGCGCCGATTACGAAGTGCGTGCCGACGCCAGCAGCGTGGAAACCGACGAGTACGAGATCCTGCTCAAGACCAAGTCGGCAGTGGAGCAGTTCAGCCAGGTGCGACTGAGCTACAGCGAGAAGATGGAAACCCTGGAGGTGCTGCAGGCCTACACCGTCACCGCCGAAGGACTGCGCCAGGACGTGGCGTCCGACAAGATCTACACCCAGGAAAGCTATTCCAGCGCGGCAGCGGCGATGTATGCCGACCGCAAGGTCAAGGTGGTGGTGTTCCCGAATCTGGCGCCGGGCGCGCGCATCGTCTATCGCGTGCGGCGTGCGCAGAATACCCCGTACTTCCCGGGTTACTTCAGCCTGTGGGAGACCTTCAGCGTGTTTGCGCAATACGACGATGCGGTGGTCACGCTGGTGGCGCCGAAGACATTGCCGATGCATCTGTCGGTGCGCGGGCTGCAGGGCGGGACCAAGCCTGTGGTACGCGGCGATCAGGCGCGTTGGGAATGGCGCTATCAGCGCATCACGCCGATGAAGAACCAGAACTGGAGCGCGGCGACCTGGGAGTTCAGCCCCACCTTGATGGCAAGCACCTTCGACAGCTGGTCGCAGATGGGTCTGGCCTATCACGTCAAGGGCGGCCGCGCTGCCACGGTGACGCCGGCGATCCAGTCGCTGGCCGACGAGGTGACCCGCGGCATCGACGCGCCGCGGGCACAGGCCGCTGCGTTGTACGCGTGGGTGGCACGCAATATCCGCTACGTGGCGGTGTACCTGGGCAATGGCGGGCTGGAGCCCAACAGCGCCGACAGCATCCTGGCCAACCACTATGGCGACTGCAAGGACCACACCGTGATCCTGGAGGCCTTGCTGGCGGCCAAGGGCATCGCCAGCACACCGGTGCTGATCGGTGCCGAGGGCGGGCCGACGCTGCCGCCGATCCCGGTGCTCGGCCGCTTCAATCACGCCATCACCTACATCCCGGCGTTCGATCTGTATGTGGATTCGACCAACCCGTACGCGCGCTTCGGCCAGTTGCCGGCCGGCGACCTCGGGGCGCCGGTGGTGCATACGCTGGACGGCAAGGTCACGCATACCCCGCCCAACGACCGCAAGGTCAATCGCTACGTGGCGCGTACCGAGTATCGCTTCACCCCCAAGGGCGGGCTGCAAGGTCTGACCATGCTCGATAGCGGGCAGACCGGCGAAGTGGGCTTGCGGGCGATGTTCGTGCAGCTCAATGCGCAGAACCGCAATCGCATCGAGGAGTCGATCATTGCGCAATCCGGCTTCGATGGCACCGGCGATCTATCGATCCAGGGCGACCCGCTGGATCTGGACGCCCCATTCAACTATCGCTACACCTTCCAGGCCGACGATGCGGTGGACTTTTCGGTGGTTGGCGGCATGACCCTGCCCGATATGCCCGGTGCCGAATCCACCCGTGGCATCTATACGACCACCTCGGCCGAAGACAATCTGACCCCGTTCTACTGCAACGACAGCGTGCGCGAAGAGACCTATGTGGTGAGTTTCCCGGCGACGGTGCCGATCATCGCGATCCCGCGCAGCCGCCGCTTCCGCAATGCCGCTGGCGAGTACGCGGTCGAGTGGACGCGCCAGGGGCAGACGGTGACGGCGGTGCATCGCTTGCAACGTGCGGCGGTGCGTGGGCCGCAGGCGCTGTGTCAGCCGCAGGATTACCGCGCGTTCCGCGAGCTCTACCAGCAGGTGCGGCGCGGCTTTCGCGGACAGATCGTCTACGGCAATCTGTCCGAGGTGCAGACGGCGCAGTGACATGGACCGACTGGCGGCGGCTGCGATCTGAATGCGTCGTTCAATAGCGCTCGCCCATTCATCTATGAAGTATCAGAATTCCCGCATTCCCTTTCTGGAACACCGCGATGCATCGCCAGCTCCGTTATGCCGTCCTCGCCACCGCCCTGTTCGCCGGCACCGCGTTTGCCGGTGCGCGTCAGGAGCTGGACACGTTCACGCGTAGCCTGAAAGGCTTGGACGGGCAGTTCAGCCAGCAGGTCTCCGATGCCAACGGCCGGGTCAAGGAGCGCGCGAGCGGGCGGGTGGCATTGTCGGCGCCGCGCCAGTTTCGTTGGGAATACGCCAAGCCCTACAAGCAGCTGATCGTGGCCGACGGCAAGAAGGTGTGGGTGTTCGATCCGGACCTGGAGCAGGTGACCGTGCGTGCGCAGGGCAGCGAAGAACAGAACAGTCCACTGGTTGCATTGATCGACCCGGCGCGCCTGGACAAGCAATACGACGTCAGCGAAGAAGCGGCGCCGCGTGACGGCCTGCAGTGGCTGTCGCTGACGCCCAAGGTCGACACCGAAGCCAGTTTCCAGATGGCCTCGCTGGGGTTCGGCAAGGATGGCCTGGCCAAGATGGAAGTGGTGGATGCGGTCGGCCAACGCACCGCGATCAGCTTTAGCGGCTGGAAGCGCAATCCGGCCTTCGCTGCCGACACCTTCCGCTACGTGCCGGGCAAAGGCGTGGATGTGGTCGGCAACGCGCAGTAAGCAGTTGCCGGCGGCATCCGCGCAACCAACCGCCTTGTTCGCAGAAGGTCGTTGGCGGACGCGATACAATGCCGCGTGGCACGAACCAAGCTCCCCATCGCTCCCGAAGCCGATCTGCTCAGCGTAGACGGCGAGCACCTGCGCCCGCTGGCCGAGCGTATGCGTCCGCGCACCCTGGACGAGATGGTCGGGCAGAAGCGACTGCTCGCACCCGACAGCGCATTGCGACGCGCGGTGGAATCCGGCCGGGTGCATTCGATGATCCTGTGGGGTCCGCCCGGCTGCGGCAAGACCACCCTGGCGCTGCTGCTGGCGCATTACGCCGATGCCGAATTCAAGGCAATCTCGGCGGTGCTGTCGGGTTTGCCCGAGGTGCGCCAGGTACTGGCCGAGGCTGCGCAGCGCTTCGCCGGCGGGCGCCGCACGGTGTTGTTCGTCGATGAGGTGCATCGCTTCAACAAGGCGCAGCAGGACGCGTTCCTGCCGCATATCGAGCGCGGCACGATCCTGTTCGTCGGTGCGACGACGGAAAATCCTTCGTTCGAACTGAATTCGGCATTGTTGTCGCGCTGCCGCGTGCACGTGCTGGAGGGCGTTTCGCCGCAGGATATCGTCGAGGCCTTGCAACGTGCGCTGCATGATCCAGAGCGCGGGCTGGGGCAGGAGAGCATCCAGGTCAGCGATGCCTCGCTGCTGGAAATTGCCGGCGCGGCCGACGGCGACGTGCGCCGCGCATTGACGCTGCTGGAGATCGCCGCGGAACTGGCAGGCGGCGAGGGTGGCCAGATCACCCCGCAGACGCTGCTGCAGGTGCTGGCCGACCGCACGCGTCGGTTCGACAAGAACGGCGAGCAGTTCTACGACCAGATTTCGGCGTTGCACAAATCGGTGCGCAGCTCCAACCCCGATGCCGCGCTGTACTGGCTCACGCGCATGCTCGACGGTGGTTGCGACCCGGCCTATCTGGCGCGGCGGCTGACCCGCATGGCGATCGAGGACATCGGTCTGGCCGATCCGCGCGCGCAGAGCATGGCGCTGGAAGCCTGGGACATCTACGAGCGCCTGGGCAGTCCGGAAGGCGAGCTGGCGTTCGCGCAACTGGTGCTGTATCTGGCCAGCACCGCCAAGTCCAATGCCGGCTATGCCGCCTTCAATCAGGCCAAGGCCGAGGTGCGCGCCACCGGCACGCAGGAGGTGCCGCTGCATCTGCGCAACGCGCCGACCAAGCTGATGAAGACGCTGGGCTACGGGCAGGACTATCAATACGACCACGATGCCGAAGGCGGGATCGCGCTGGACCAGACCGGCTTTCCGGATGCGATGGGCGAGCGGGTCTACTACAACCCGGTGCCGCGCGGGCTGGAGATCAAGCTCAAGGAAAAGCTCGACCGCCTGCGCGCCGCGCGCGAACAGGCGCGGGCTGACAAGGGCGGCAAGCCCACGGCATGATCGGCCGCACAGGAGATGGCATTGCTCCTTGAACCGCACGCACTCTGCGCGCTGATGATGCCTGCCCACCCCCGCCGGGGCGGCAGGCCTGTGCCCCGGCATCTATTCTCGCTCAGGAACCCGATGATGCCGACCATGCACGACACTTCGTTGAAAACCCCTTCGGCCGCCTGCCGAGTGCGCGCATGAGCGCGCCGGTGTGGTGGCAGCAGTTGCTGCTGGCGATGACCGGCGGTGCGCTGGGTTCCGGCCTGCGCTTTGCCATCGGTGCCTCGTTGCTGCAGCGCTTCGGTAACGGCTTTCCGTGGGGCACGCTGACGGTGAATCTGCTCGGCTCGTTCGTCGCCGGCGTGCTGCTGGTCTGGCTGGATGCGCGCGGGCCGGCGAGCTGGGCGCTGCGGGCCTTGCTGATCATCGGCGTGATCGGCGGGCTGACCACGTTCTCGTCGCTGATGATGGAATGCCTGGTGTTCGCGCGCAGCGAGCGCTCAGCGATGATCGGCGTGTATCTGGCCATCACGCTGGTAGCCGGGCTGGCGCTGGTGTTCGCCGGTGCGCGTACCGGTCAGTGGCTGGTGACGCGTTAGGCGCAGCTCTGCCGTGTAACCGCGGGAGTGAAGCCAAGGCCGGGATGCGGCGGCGTAGCGTGCGTAGCGCCATACCAGCTCTCGACCTGCTGGCATGTTCGGGGTGTGATTGCCGGGGGCACCGCCATGCGGCGGTCAATCTGCACGTCAGGAGTCATGCTCAAACGCGACGTTGGGCCGGCGCGCCTACCGGGCGCGTAGATGGAGACACGGCATCGCTCGCAGTCGCTGACCGCCGACACTGGCGGATAACGAAGAAGGCGTGCCCGCGCACGCCGTCGTTGACTGGCAGCCTGATCAGCGTTGCGAGATCGGCCTGGCGGCCGATCTCGCAATCGGTGACTTACAACGCTTCGATGATGCCTGCCGCGCCCATGCCGGTGCCGATGCACATGGTGACCATGCCGTACTTCTGCTGACGGCGGCGCAGGCCGTGCACCAGGGTGGCTGCACGGATCGCACCGGTGGCGCCCAGCGGGTGGCCCAGGGCGATGGCGCCGCCAAGCGGGTTGACCTTGGACGGATCCAGTTCGCTGTCGCGGATCACCGCCAATGCCTGCGCGGCGAAGGCTTCGTTGAGCTCGATCCAGTCGAGCTGGTCCTTGGTCAGACCAGCCTGCTTGAGCGCCTTGGGAATCGCCGCGATCGGGCCGATACCCATCACTTCCGGGCGCACGCCGGCCACCGAGAAGCTGACAAAGCGCGCGAGCGGGGTGAGGCCGTAATCCTTGATCGCCTGCTCGGAGGCCAGCAGCACCGCACCGGCGCCGTCGCTCATCTGCGAGGAGTTGCCGGCGGTGACGCTGCCGCCGAACTGGCCGTTACGGAACACCGGGCGCAGTTTGGCAAGACCCTCGAGCGAGCTGTCCGGACGCGGGCCTTCGTCGGTGTCGACCAGCCGCTTGCGCAGCGCGATGACATTGCCGGCCAGGTCGGGCTGGTGCGACAGGATCTCGTACGGCGTGATCTCGTCGCGGAACTCGCCGGCGGCAATGGCGGCAATCGCCTTCTGATGCGAGGCCAGCGCGAACGCATCCTGATCCTCGCGCGAGACCTTCCATTCCTCGGCCACTTTCTCGGCGGTGATGCCCATGCCGTAGGCGATCGCCACATGGTCGTCGGCAAAGACATTCGGCGACATGGCGACCTTGTTGCCCATCATCGGCACCATCGACATCGACTCGGTACCGCCGGCAAGCATCAGGTCGGCATTGCCCAGGCGGATCTGGTCGGCGGCCATCGCCACGGCCTGGATGCCGGACGAACAGAAACGATTGATGGTCTGGCCGGCCACGGTGTTGGGCAGGCCGGCGAGCAGCACGCCGATGCGCGCCACGTTCATGCCTTGCTCGCCCTCGGGCATCGCGCAGCCGATGATGGCATCGTCGATCCGCGACAGATCGATGCCCGGCGCCTGCGCCACCACCGCACGCAGCACGTGCGCCAGCATGTCGTCGGGACGGGTATTGCGGAACACGCCCTTGGGCGCCTTGCCGACCGGCGTACGGGTGGCGGCGACGATGTAGGCTTCTTGAATCTGCTTGCTCATTTGGCTATCTCCGATGGCCGGGATTGGAGAGTCGGGATTGGGGATTCGCAACTGCAGATCCTGATTCCTGAATGTTCCTGCCCGGCGGATAAATTTGATGGAATCGAGAATGTCGGAGGGCAGGGGAGCCGCTGTTGCGAATCCCCAATCCCCAATCCCGAATCTCAGTTCCTGAGTGGCTTACCCGTCTTGAGCATGTGCCCAATCCGCGCCCGGGTCTTTTCTTGCTGGGCCAGTTCGACGAAGTGCTTGCGCTCCAGCTTGAGCAGCCATTCTTCGTCGACCAGCGCGCCGCGATCGACTTCGCCGCCGCACATGACCGTGGCGATGCGGGTGGCGATCTCATAGTCGTATTCGCTGACGAAGCGGCCTTCCAGCATGTTGACCAGCAGCATCTTGAAGGTGGCGATGCCGACGTCGCCGGCGACCTGGATGCGGCGTGCCGGCAGCGGGGCGCGGTAGCCGCCTTCGGCCAGTGCGCGCGCTTCGGCCTTGGCGATGTGCAGCGCCTCGAAGCTGTTGAACACGACCTTGTCGGTGGCACGCAGCAGGCCCAGCTCCTGGGCATTGACCGCAGAGTTGGAGACCTTGGCCATCGCGATGGTTTCGAAGGTCTTCTTCAGCTCGGCGAACACATCGCCGCCCGGACCCGCGGCCTGCGAAGCGCGCACGGCGATTTCCTTCAGACCGCCACCGGCCGGCAGCAGGCCGACGCCGGCTTCGACCAGGCCGATGTAGCTTTCCAGCGAGGCCACGGTCTTGGCGCTGTGCATCTGGAACTCGCAACCGCCGCCCAGCGCGAGCCCGCGCACGGCCGAAATCACTGGCACCTGCGCGTACTTGATGCGCTGGCTGGTGGCCTGGAAGTTGGCGACCAGCGCTTCGAACGCATCGACCTTGCCGGCCTGCAGCAGACCCAACGCGCCGGCCAGATCCGCACCAGCGGAGAAGGGCTCCTTCTGCTGCCAGATCACCAGCCCGGCGAAGTCCTTCTCGGCGCGACCGACGACTTCCTGCAGACCGTTGAGCACGTGATCGGAGACGGTGTTCATCTTGGTCTTGAAACTGACCACCGCGATGTCGTCGCCGTCGTGCCACATGCGCACGCCGTCGTTTTCGAACACTGTCTCGCCCGGCGAGAACTGCTCGCCCAGCAGCGGATCGGGGAAGCGCTGGCGCTTGTACACCGGCAATGCCGAGCGCGGCAGCTTGGCATCGCGCGCCGGGCTGTACGAGCCCTCGGCCGCATGTACGCCATCGCGGCCGTCGAACACCCAGTTCGGCAACGGCGCGCTGCTCATGCTCTTGCCGTTGGAGATATCTTCGGCAATCCACTGCGCCACCTGCTTCCAGCCGGCGGCCTGCCAGGTCTCGAACGGGCCCAGCGACCAGCCGTAGCCCCAGCGGATCGCCAGATCCACGTCGCGCGCGGTCTCGGCGATATCGGCCAGGTGGTAGGCGCTGTAGTGGAACAGGTCGCGGAACGTGGCCCACAGGAACTGCGCCTGCGGATGCTGGCTTTCGCGCAGCCGGGCGAACTTTTCGGCCGGATTCTTGATCTTGAGGATCTCGACCACCTCTGGCGCAGCGCTGCGATCGGCCTGACGGTAATCCTGTTTCTCCAGGTCCAGCACCACGATGTCCTTGCCGACCTTGCGGAAGATGCCGGCACCCACCTTCTGGCCGAGCGCGCCCTTGCCGATCAGCGCATCCAGCCACTTGGGCGACTTGAAGTACTGGTGCCACGGATCGTCAGGCAGGGTGTCGCCCATGGTCTTGATCACGTGCGCCATGGTGTCCAGGCCGACCACGTCCGAGGTGCGGTAGGTCGCCGACTTCGGGCGCCCGACCAGCGGGCCGGTCAGCGCATCGACTTTGTCGAAGCCCAGCCCGAACTCGGCGGTGTGGTGGATGGTGCACAGGATCGAGAACACGCCGATGCGGTTGCCGATGAAGTTCGGGGTGTCCTTCGCATACACCACGCCCTTGCCCAGCGTGGTGACCAGGAAACTTTCCAGTCCTTCCAGCACGGCCTTGTCGGTGCCCTTGGCCGGAATCAGCTCGGCCAGGTGCATGTAACGCGGCGGATTGAAGAAATGCACGCCGCAGAAGCGGTGACGCAACTGCTCGGGCAGTACGTCGGAGAGCTTGTTGATGCCCAGGCCCGAGGTATTGGAGGCCAGCACGGCGTGATCGGCCACGAACGGGGCGATCTTCTTGTACAGGTCCTGCTTCCAGTCCATGCGCTCGGCGATCGCTTCGATGATCAGGTCGCAATCGCGCAGCTGCGCCAGACCGGTGCTGTCGTCAGGCGTGCCGTAGTTGGCCGGCGTGATCGCCTCGGCCAGGGCCTTGCTGGCGAGCGGGGCAGGGCTGAGCTTGCCGAGGTTGGCGATGGCCTTGAGCACGATGCCGTCGGCAGGACCTTCCTTGGCAGGCAGGTCGAAGAGCACGGTGTCGACACCGGCGTTGGTGAGGTGCGCGGCGATCTGCGCGCCCATGACGCCGGCACCGAGCACGGCAGCACGACGGACTAGCAACGGATTGGACATAGCGATGAGCCTTTGGTGTGAGCGACTACGGTGTGGAATGGGTACGGAAACCGGGTTCCGCAAAACGAATCAGTTCGCGCGCGGCGCGCGCGCGGTGGTCGGCCTCGCTGACCCCGGCCGGGCGCTTGATCAATCCGAAATCGGCCATGGCATAGGTGAGCGCGCCGGCGAGGAAATCCAGACGCCAGTACAGCTCTTCCTTGCTCAGGCCCGGCACGCAGGCGGCGATGGCCTTGCCGAACTCGCGCAGCACATGCCCGTAGTGGTCGGACAGGAACTTGCGCAGGTTGTCGTTCTTTTCGGCGTAGGCGCGTGCAATCACCCGCACGAACGCGCCGCCGCTCTGGCGGTCCTGCGCCATTGCCAGCGCCGGCTCGACGAAGGCCGCCAGCACCGCTGTGAGTTCGCCGGGCTGCGACCGCCTGGCGGTTTCCAGTTGCTGCAGGCGCGCGGCGGTCATCTCGTCCATGCGGCGACGGAATACCTCGTTGACCAGGTTTTCCTTGGAGCCGAAGTGGTAGTTGACGGCTGCGATATTGACGTCGGCCTGGGTGGTCAGCTGGCGCAGCGAGGTTCCCGCGAAGCCATGCTGGGCGAACAGCTCCTCGGCCGCGCCGAGGATGCGGTCCTTGGTGGAGAAGTGGGCGGGCTTGGGCATGCGCGGGGTGGAACTCAATCAAACGATTGTTTGAGTCTACGGGCAGGACGGCGCACCGGTCATGCGGCAATGCGGCACGATTCAGGGGGCGGTGTGCAATTGCAACGACGAAGAGATAGAATTGACCATCGCAAAGAAGCCTAAGCCCGCGTTTTGACGCGGGTTTTTTTCATGATAATCTCGGGCCTTCAGTGGCCCGCCCAACGGAGATCTTCCCATGGCGCTGGAGCGCACCCTGTCCATCATCAAGCCCGACGCCGTTGCCAAGAACGTCATCGGCGAAATCTACAGCCGCTTCGAAAAGGCCGGCCTGAAGATCGTGGCATCCAAGTACAAGCAGCTGTCGCGTCGCGAAGCCGAAGGCTTCTATGCCGTGCACCGCGAGCGTCCGTTCTTCAATGCGCTGGTCGAGTTCATGATCTCCGGCCCGGTGGTGATCCAGGCGCTGGAAGGCGAGAACGCCGTTGCCGCACACCGTGACCTGCTGGGTGCGACCAATCCCAAGGACGCTGCGCCGGGCACCATCCGCGCCGACTTCGCCGACTCGATCGATGCCAACGCCGCCCACGGTTCGGACTCGGTCGAGAACGCCGCCAACGAAGTCGCGTATTTCTTTGCCGCCACCGAAGTGGTCTCGCGCTGAGGCCGAGAGAGTCGAATCGTGAATGAGGTCGTGATCCCCTCCGTGCTGCAGGACGTCCCCGTCCGCGCCCCGGAACTGCGCAAGCAGAACCTGCTCGACCTCGACCGCGAGGGACTGGAGCGTTTCTTTGCCGACACGCTCGGCGAGGCACGCTACCGTGCCCATCAGGTGATGAAGTGGATCCACCATCGCTACGTCACCGATTTCGACCAGATGACGGACCTCGGCAAGGCGCTGCGTGCGAAATTGCACCAGCACGCCGAGGTCCTTGTCCCCAATGTCGTGTTCGACAAGCCGTCCACCGACGGGACCCATAAATGGCTGCTGGCCATGGGTACCGACGGCAAGAACGCGATCGAAACCGTCTATATCCCCGACAAGGGCCGCGGCACGCTGTGCGTGTCGTCCCAGGTCGGCTGCGGCCTGAACTGCACGTTCTGTTCGACTGCCACCCAGGGCTTCAACCGCAACCTCACCACTGCCGAGATCGTCGGGCAGGTATGGGTGGCGGCGCGCCATCTGGGCAACGTGCCGCACCAGCAGCGCCGCCTCACCAATGTGGTGATGATGGGCATGGGCGAGCCGCTGATGAATTTCGACAACGTCGTGCGCGCGATGAGCGTGATGCGCGACGACCTTGGCTACGGCCTGGCCAGCAAGCGGGTGACGCTGTCGACCTCGGGCCTGGTGCCGATGATCGACCGGCTTTCGACCGAAAGCGATGTCTCGCTGGCGGTCTCGCTGCATGCCGCCAACGACGCGCTGCGCGAAAGCCTGGTGCCGTTGAACAAGAAGTACCCGATCGCCGAGCTGATGGAGTCCTGCGCGCGCTATCTGCGCGGCAGCAAGAAGCGCGATTCGGTCACCTTCGAATACACCTTGATGAAGGGCATCAACGACCAGCCCGAGCATGCGCGTCAGCTGGCCAGATTGATGCGTCAGTTCGATAACGCAGTGCAGTCCAAGGACGCCGGCAAGGTCAACCTGATTCCGTTCAATCCGTTCCCGGGCACGCGTTACGAGCGCTCCGGAGAGACGGAGATCCGTGCCTTCCAGAAAATCCTGCTCGACGCGCAAGTGCTGACGATGGTCCGCCGTACCCGCGGCGACGACATCGACGCCGCCTGCGGACAGCTCAAGGGACAGGTCATGGACCGCACCCGTCGTCAGGCGGATTTCCTGCGCACCCTGGAAGGGCAGGCCGGTCGAGATGCGGCAGCGTGATCTTCTAGTCATGGCGGCCGTGGCGATCGCGCTGAGCGCGGTCGGCTGCGGTGGCCGCAATGCCAAGGCGGGCTCGGTCCAGACGGTCGAGGAGGTGGCGCAGGTGCATGCGTTCCGCGACAGCACTGCGACAAAGAATCGTCTGGCGGTGCAGGAGAAGCTCGGTTTGGCCAACAACCGCCTGCAGACCGGCGACTACGCCGCTGCCGAAGAGCAGGTCCGTGCAGCCTTGAAGAAATATCCGCAGTCGGTGGATGCCATTGGTCTGCTGGCGCTGATTCAAGGCGCCAAGGGCGATGTTGCCGGTTCCGGTGTGTCATACCGCCGGGCCGCAGAACTTGCACCGCAGCGCGGCGATGTCTTGAACAATTACGGCGCATGGTTGTGCGCGAACGGCTCGCCGGCCGAATCGCTGACCTGGTTCGATCGCGCCCTGACCGACAGAACCTACGCATCGCCAGCCTCTGCGCTGGGCAATGCAGGTGGCTGCGCACTCAAGGCGGGGCAGCCGCAGCGGGCTGCCGGTGACTTGCGCAAGGCGCTGGAACTGGATCCGCAGAATCCATACGCACTTGAATCGATGGCGCGCTCCGAATCGACGCATCGCAATTATTTCGAAGCGCGCGCGTTTATCGAACGGCGGCTTGCGGCTGCACCTGCAACCGCTTCCGTGTTACAACTCGCCATTCAGATTGAGCAAGGGCTAGGCGACAAGGTAGCTGCCAGCCGTTATCAACAGCGGTTGGTCAAGGAATTCCCTGACGCAGCGACCGCTAACCCCGGGGCCAATGTATTGTGATCAGTGATTCCAATCCGAACCCTTTCGAGCAGGAAAAGGGCTGCGGACAGCATTTGCGCGACGCGCGCGAAGCAGCAGGTCTGAGCGTGGACGAGGTCGCCGGCAAGCTGCGTATGCCGGCGCATGTGGTGCGCTCGCTGGAACAGGAGCAGTGGCAACGCTTGGGTGCGCCGGTCTTCGTGCGCGGTCAGTTGCGCAGCTATGCGCGCTTGCTGCACGTGGACCTGGAGCCGCTGCTGCAGCAGGCGGCGATTGCGCCGATCGAGCCGGTCAAGCTGGTCAGCCACACGCATACGCCGCGGGCGCGGCGCATCCTGGAAAGCACGGCGCGCAAGGCGATGTATGTGGTGATCACCGGCGTGTTCGCGGTGCCGGTGTGGTACGCGACCCGTTCGCATCTGGATGGCAAGGCGCCCAGCACGGTATCGCTGGACAGCATGCCGGAAGCGCCCAGGACCGGCTCCCCGGTCAACGCTGCAACGCAGCCGGCCAGTGCGCCGCGCGAGCAGCCGGCGCCGTACATCGCGTCGATGACGCCGGTGCCGCGGGCCACGCCCGAGCTCGAGACCCCTGCGGCGTCGGCCGCTGGTGGCGGCAGTTTGTCGTTGATTTTCAGCGGCGACAGCTGGGTGCAGATTCTGGCACCGGATGGCAGCGCGGTCGAAAAGGCGCTGGTGCGTGCCGGCGAGCGTCGCAGTTATTCGCCAGGGCAGGTGGGCCGCATCGTGCTGGGCAATGCGTCGGCGGTAGAGGTTCAGCAAGGCGGCAGTATCGTCGACGTGAAACCGTTCCAGCGCGCTAACGTGGCCCGTTTTGCGGTATCCTCCGACGGCTCCGTGGTACCTGCTTCCGAGTGAAGCGGACTGCGGTTTTTCATTTTTCCCTATTGATGTTCCGCGCCTCCGGGATGACGGAGCGAGAGTACGCATGGCGATCGACGATCTGCTGGACGAACACGAACAAGGCGAACGCGTTCGTTCCTGGTTGAGAAAGAATGGCGCAGGGCTGGTGGGCGGTGTCGTGGTGGGCCTGGCCCTGATCCTGGGCTGGCAGTGGTGGCAGAAGCACACCGCCACTCAATCGGTGGAAGCCAATACCCGTTACGAGGCGGTGGTCAAGTCCATCCAGGGCAAGGACCTGGACAAGGCGGCCAAGGACATCGTGGCGCTCGATGACGGCAAGGGCGGTGTCTACGCCGAACTGGCTGCATTGCGTCTGGCCAAGGCCCAGGTGGATGCCGGCAAGCATGCCGAAGCGATCAAGACCCTGCGCGACGTGCCGGCCGAAGGCGAGCTCAAGCAGATCGTGCAGCAGCGCCTGGCGCGTGTACTGACCGAAAGCGGCAAGCCGGACGAAGCGATCAAGCTGCTGGCCGATGCGCAAGACCACACCAGCCTGGAGATCCGCGCCGATGCGCTGGTCGTGCAGGGCAAGCCGGATGAAGCGCGTGCGCTCTACGCCAAGGCCCTGACCACGGTGGATGTGGCCTCGCCGCAGCGCCGTTTGCTGGAAACCAAGCTGATGGATGTGGGCGGCAAGGTGCCCGATCCGGCGGAGCAGATTTGATGAAGCAGGTTGATATGTACAAGCGCATTGCATTGATCGCCCTGATGGGCGTGTCGCTGGCAGGTTGCAGCACCGTCAAGGGCTGGTTTGCCGGGAAGGACGCCGCTGCCAAGAAGGCGCAGGAACCTGCCGAGCTGGTCAAGTTCGAGCCGTCGGTCAAGGTCGACAAGATCTGGTCCACCGGCGTGGGCAAGGGCGAAGGCCATATCGGCGTGCGCCAGCGTCCGGCGGTGGCCGATGGCAAGGTATACGCCGCGGCGATCACCGGCGGCGTGCAGGCGCTGGATCTGCAGACCGGCAAGCGCGTGTGGGAATACAAGCCCAAGAAGGAAGAGCGTAACGACCGCAAGTTCAAGCAGCGCCTGTCCGGTGGCCCCGGCGTCGGCGAAGGCCTGGTGGTGATCGGCACGCTGTCTGGCGACGTGATTGCGCTGAACCAGGCCGATGGCACCGAGAAGTGGCGTGCCAAGGTGCCGAACGAAGTCATCGCCGCACCGGCCATTGCACAGAACCTGGTGCTGGTGCGCAGCAACGACGGTCGCGTCAGCGCCTTCGATGCTGCCACCGGCGAGCGCCGCTGGTTCCATGCCGAGGAAGGCCCGACCTTGTCGGTGCGCGGCAATGCGCCGATCGTGACCGGCCCGGGCGTGCTGTTCGTCGGCAACGACAGCGGCACCTTGAGCGCCCTGGCGCTGCAGGATGGCCGCCCGTTGTGGGAACAGGCCATCGGCGTGCCGGAAGGCCGCACCGAGCTGGAGCGCATGTCCGATGTGGACGGTGCCCCGGTGCTTGACGGCACCACGCTGTATGCGACCAGCTTCAAGAACGAAACCCTCGCACTGGAAGGCCCGAGCGGTCGTCCGCTGTGGACGCGCGATCACGGCGGCGCCGGTGGCGTTGGCGTGTCGTCGGCGGTGGTGGTGGTCTCCGACAACGCCGGCTCGGTGTGGGGCCTGGACAAGAGCAGCGGTGCGGCGATGTGGTCGCAGGCCGCGCTGGCGCGTCGCTCCCTGACCGGTGTGGCCATCCAGGGCGATTACGCCGTGGTCGGCGACTACAAGGGCTATCTGCACTGGCTGAAACTCAGCGACGGTGCACTGGCCGCGCGCGCTCGCGCTGGACGCGACACGCTGCTGGCGCAGCCGATCGTCGTAGACGGCATTCTGTTGGTACAAAACACCGATGGCGATCTCACCGCCTTCCGGTTGGCACAATAAGGACTTTGCGATGCTGCCCCTGGTCGCCCTGGTCGGACGGCCCAATGTCGGCAAGTCCACCATCTTCAATGCGCTGACGCGCACCCGTGACGCGCTGGTCCACGACCAGCCCGGCGTCACCCGCGACCGTAACTACGGGGTCTGTCGTCTTGACGAGGAACGCCCGTTCATCGTCGTCGATACCGGCGGTATCGCTGGCGACGAGGAAGGCCTGGCCGGCGCCACCGCGCGGCAGGCCCGCGCCGCTGCCGGTGAGGCCGATCTGGTGCTGTTCGTGGTCGATGGGCGCGAAGGCGCCTCCTCGCTAGACGACGAGATCCTGGCCTGGCTGCGCAAGCTGGCGCGGCCGACCGTGCTGGTCATCAACAAGATCGACGGCACCGACGAGGAGACCGTACGCTCGGAATTCGCGCGCTATGGGTTCTCCGATGTGGTGGCGTTGTCTGCAGCGCATCGGCAAGGCATCGACGAACTGCTCGAGGAAGTCGGCGTACGCCTGCCCGAGGAAGGTGCCGGCGAGTTGCTGGATACCGACCCGGCGCGTGTGCGCATCGCCTTCGTCGGCCGCCCGAACGTGGGCAAGTCGACGCTGGTCAATCGCCTGCTCGGCGAAGAACGCATGATCGCCTCGGAAGTGCCGGGCACCACGCGCGATTCGATCGCCGTGGACATGGACCGCGACGGGCGCCAGTACCGCTTGATCGATACGGCCGGCCTGCGTCGCCGCGGCAAGGTCGAGGAAGCGGTAGAGAAGTTCAGCGCGTTCAAGACGCTGCAGGCGATCGAACAATGCCAGGTCGCGGTGCTGATGCTCGATGCCGGCGAAGGCGTCACCGACCAGGATGCGACCATCCTGGGCGCCATCCTGGACGCTGGCCGTGCCCTGGTGGTGGCGATCAACAAATGGGACGGGCAGAGCGACTACCAGCGAGCGCAGGCCGAAGACCTGCTGTCGCGCAAGCTGGGCTTCGTCAGCTGGGCGGAGGCGGTGCGGATTTCCGCGCTGCACGGCTCGGGCATGCGCGAGCTGTTCCAGGCGATTCATCGTGCCCACGCGTCGGCCACGCACGAATTCAGCACCAGCGAAGTCAACCAGGCGCTGGAAATCGCCTACGAGACCAATCCGCCGCCGAGCATCCGTGGTCACGTCTCCAAGCTGCGTTACGTGCACCCGGGTGGCGCAAATCCGCCCACCTTTATCGTGCACGGCACGCGCCTGAAGGTGCTGCCGGAGTCGTACAAGCGCTATCTGGAAAACTTCTTCCGCAAGCGCTTCAAGCTGGTCGGCACGCCGGTGCGTTTCATCTTCCGCGAAGGCGCCAATCCGTACGAGGGCAAGAAGAACACGCTCACCGAACGGCAGGTGGCGCGCAAAAGGCGGTTGATGAAGCACGTCAAGGGCAAGTAAGCAGGGAACGATCCGTGCCTGGCGAATGATCGTCAGGTGGAGTGGCCGCAGCGCCTCAAGCTGCCGTGGTCCAGTGCTACGAGCCATGCCAGAAAGCTGCAGTGACATTCTTCTGGCGCCTGCACTGGCATCGCCAGACGTTCTGGGCCGTCGTGGCGCACTGGTATCCTGCATGCCATGACTGACTATCCCTCCCGCATTCCCTATGCACAGGCGTTGCAGATCCTGCAGGCCGTCGCCGCCAACAGCCGTCCGCCCGACGAGAACATCGCCACTTCGCGTGCCGACGGGCGCATCAGCGCTGCCGATCTGATCGCACCGATCGCGTTGCCGCCTTTTGCCAACAGCGCAATGGACGGCTTCGCGTTGCGGCATGCCGATGTCGCTGGCGGCGATGCGCCGTTGCAACTGGTCGGCGAACAGTTCGCTGGCGAGCGTTGGACCGGCACGCTGAGCGCCGGTCAATGCCTGCGCATCACCACTGGTGCGCCGCTGCCCGATGGCGCCGATACGGTGATCCCGAAAGAGGATACGCAGGAACGCGATGGCGTGGTGCGTTTCCATAGCATGCCTGCGCCGGGTGCGGCGGTGCGCCAGGCCGGCAGTGACGTGCGCGCGGGCGATCTGGTGGTACAGAGTGGCCAGGTGTTGACGCCTGCGCGGATCGGACTGGCGGCTGCGCTCGGTCTGTCGCGGCTTGCGGTGGCGCCGCGGCCGACCATTGCGGTGCTGGCCACCGGCGATGAACTGGTGGAGCCGGGCATGCCGTTGGGGCCGGGACAGATCTACAACAGCAACCGCGACATGCTGATGGCGCAGCTGCGCGCACTGGGCTACGCGCCGACCGCATGGCCGACCCTGCCGGACGATCCGCAACGCATCCGCACCATGCTGGAGGACGCGGCTGCGGCCTTCGACGTGGTGATCACCTGTGGCGGCGTCTCGGCGGGGGAAAAGGATTATCTGCCGCAACTGATCGGCGAACTGGGCCGCATCCACTTCTGGCGCGTGCGCATGCGCCCGGGCATGCCGGCGGTGCTGGGCCAGATCGGCCGCTGCCTGGTGCTGGGTCTGCCGGGCAATCCGGTCTCGGTGCTGGCGACGTTGATCGCCTACGGCGTGCCGTTGCTGGATGGCCTGCAGGGACGTAGCGAGCCGCGCCCGTTGTGGCATGCGGCCTTGGCGAGTCCCTGGGAAAAACGCCACGAGCGGCTGGAGTTCCTGCGCGGGCGCCTGGAGTGCGGCGAAGACGGGCGTCTGACGGCGTTGCCGCATCGCGGCGATGCATCGCATCTGTTGCGCGGTGCGGCCGACAGCAATGCCTTGATCGTGTTGCCGGAACAGGCGCGGCGTTTTGAGGCAGGCGAAATCGTACAGGTGATTCCTTACGCGCTTTGAGCGTCTGGTGAACCGAGCGCGGCTACCAGGTGCACGACTGTCGGGCGATCGGCCCGCACGAGCGCCGGTTACATGGCGTGATCGCCGCTCTCAGCCGACTGCGCTGCCGCAGAAGGCGGCGTAATCGGCATAGCCGGCGAATGCAGCACCGGGTGCACACACCGGGCAATGCGGATCGGGGGGCAGGCGAATCTCGCGAAAGCGCATCGCCAGTGCATCGAAGCTGAGCAGGCGCCCGGTGAGGGTGTCGCCGATGCCCAGCAGCAACTTGATCGCCTCGGTCGCCTGCAGCAATCCGATCACCCCGGGCAACACCCCCAGTACGCCGGCTTCGGCGCAGCTGGGTGCGAATTCGGGCGGCGGTGGTTCGGGAAACAGGCAGCGATAGCACGGTGCTTGGCCGCGCCTGCGGCCGGCATCGAACACGCTCAACTGCCCTTCGAACTGCTGTACCGCGCCGTACACCAGCGGTTTGCCGAGTTTGACGCAGGCATCGTTGAGCAGATAGCGCGCAGGAAAATTGTCGGCGCCGTCGACCACGACATCCACGTCCTCCAGCAAGGCTTCGACATTGCTGGCAGTCACACGTGCCTGCAGCGCTTGGACCTGCACGCGTGGATTGAGCGCGGCAATGCGCTGCGCGGCGGAGGTGACCTTGGCAACGCCGACGCTGTCCTCCACATGCAGGATCTGACGCTGCAGATTGCTGCGGTCCACCACATCGTCATCGGCGATCCGCAGGTGGCCGACGCCAGCGGCAGCCAGATAGAACGCCGCCGGCGAGCCGAGCCCGCCTGCACCGACGAGCAACACGCGCGAACGCTCCAGACGCTGCTGGCCTTCCAGACCGACCTGCGGCAGGCGGAGATGGCGCGAATAGCGCTCGAGAAAATCCTGCTCGTCGGGCGGCAAGGTAGGGCGCACCAATGGAAGGCCGGCGCTGGTCCACGCGGAGGTGCCACCGAGCACCGAAGACACCTGCGTATAGCCGTGCGCGCGCAAGATCTCCGCCGTGTGTGCCGAGCGCTTGCCGCTCTGGCAGATCAACACGATTTCACGCGCCTGCGCCGGCAGATGCCGTGCGGGTGCCGTTTCCAGATCGTGTTGCGCAATCGCCAACGCGCCTTCGGCCTGGCCGCCGGCACGTTCGTGCAGCTGCCGGATATCGATCAGCAAGGCGCCTTGCAGGGCGCGCAGGCGGGCATTTGCAGGAGGGATGTCGTGGCTGCTCATGGCACCATTGTCGCGCAAAGGCAGGCCGTGCGATGCACGGGTTTGCCATGTTGGCGTCAGGCTCACCAGCACGGCGGTAGCGTGGGCATACAAGGAGATCCTCAATGACACCTGATATCGATGCGCAACTGAAACAACTCGCCGATGCATTGCCTGATATTCGTCGTCAGCATCCAGACGATTTCTGGGATGTATTCCATGCACGTGCAGAGAAGATCACTGCCGCCGCCGACTCGCAGGAACAGGCTGCGCAAATCGTCAAACGGATCGACGAAATCCTGTCGGCCAATCAATTGGGACCTGCGGATCCCGGCGCCTGATCCAGCAACCTCGATGCGCGGGCGCTACGGAAGGTAACACCGGCCTGCGCCCGGTTTGGACATGATCCGTAGCAACTGGCAGCAAGCCGGCGCGGCAATGCTGCTGTCGGTCGGTTGGTGCGATCGGCATTGCCGCTGTAGAGCGCGCATTGCGCCAGGTCTTCGTCGACCGGATCGCAGTAGTGACGCGTTTCCAGTGAGGTAACCGCGCCAGCAGCGGGTGCATAGCTGGGCAGTCCAGAACGCGGGCTATCGCGTGCGATCGCCGGCGATGGGTGGTGTGCGAGCCGTGAGTTCGTACGCCAGTAGGCAGCGGAGCTTCACCGTGCTTGAGCATCTGCTTAATGCCATGGCGGCGATGCTATCGCCTTATGCCTCGCCAGGTCGCTCGCCCATGTCCACCACCACCCGCAAGATCGCGACATTCAACGTCAATGGCATCAATAGTCGGCTGCCGCATCTGCTGGACTGGTTGCAGCGCGAGCGACCGGACATCGTCGGCTTGCAGGAACTGAAGGCCACGCAGGACGCCTTTCCGGAGCAGGCGATCCGCGATGCCGGGTACGGCGTGATCTGGCAGGGCGAGAAGTCGTGGAATGGCGTGGCATTGCTGGCGCGCGGCGCCGATCCGGTGGAAATCCGTCGTGGGCTGCCGTGGGACCGCGGCGATACGCAGAGCCGCTACCTGGAAGCTGCAATTCACGGGGTGGTGGTGGCCTGCCTGTATCTACCCAACGGCAATCCGCAGCCGGGGCCGAAGTTCGACTACAAGTTGGCGTGGTTTCAACGCCTGATCCGGCACGCCAGGACGCTGGTGGACCTGCCGCACCCGGTAGCATTGATCGGCGATTTCAACGTGGTGCCCACCGATGCCGACATCTACGATCCCAAGGGCTGGCGCAGGGATGCGTTGCTGCAACCGGAGAGTCGCCAGGCGTACCAGACCCTGCTCGAACAGGGCTGGACCGACAGCCTGCTTGCAGTGCATGGCGACACGCCGATCTATACCTTTTGGGATTATTTTCGCCAGCATTTTGCGCGCGATCGCGGCTTGCGCATCGACCACCTGCTGCTCAATCGCACCCTGGCGCCCGGGCTGCAGGATGCCGGTGTGGACAAGTGGGTACGCGCACTGGGAAAGGCCAGCGATCATGCGCCGACCTGGATCCGCGTGCGTGTGCCGGAAGCGGTAGCGGAACCAGCAACGCAGGCCAAGGCCGTGCCCAGGCCACGAAAGCGGCCCGTGGCAAAGGCAGCCCCGGTGCGCAAGTCCACGACCAAGAAAACGACCAAGACCGCGGCGAAGAAGGCCGCAGCGCGGCCTGCCGCCAGGAAGTCAATCGGAACCACCAAGCCGCGCAAGCTGGCGAAG
This sequence comes from Xanthomonas arboricola, assembly GCF_002940665.1. Classification (GTDB taxonomy): domain Bacteria; phylum Pseudomonadota; class Gammaproteobacteria; order Xanthomonadales; family Xanthomonadaceae; genus Xanthomonas; species Xanthomonas arboricola_B. The sequence continues at coordinate 713,855 of NZ_MIGY01000002.1, read as the reverse complement.
AAAAGCGCCGAATGACGCGGCAGGGCTAGCCGATACTGCCCGCGTGACGCGCCACCCGACGCTGCTTGATCTGGTGCAGCACATGCCCGGTGAGGGCGGTCAGCAGGATCAATACGTTGCTGACGATAAACACCGCATTGCCGACCAAATAGCTGTAGAGGATAAACAACACCGAAGCGCTGATCTGGCCGATGAACAGCCAGCGCGAAACGCCCTGTGCCGCATCCGAGCGCCATTGCTTGTAGATCTGGCGGATCAAGGTGGCAATCAACACGGCACTGGCGAGCCAGCCTACAAGGTCGACGAGTTGCATGCGGCACAGAGACCGTGGAGAACTGCGTCCACTGTGCGAGATGCCGTGTGGGCAAGGCGTTCTAGCGGCTTCAAGCGATGTGCGCGGTGGGTGAGACGAAGCCATGCACGGGATTGGACGCCCTGATGTCGCAATCGCCACGCCTGTACCAGCCGCGCCGGGCGCCGGTATCCTAGCCAGGTCATCCATCGGTCGACCGTGCCCTGTTCATGATCAGCTACGCCGACGCACTTGCGATTGTCCGTCAGCAGGTCGCCGCGCTTGCCGGCGAGTGGGTGGACAGTGCCGATGCCGAAGGACGTGTTCTTTCGCAGGCGTTGTCGAGTCCGGCGGAGTTGCCGGCTTTCGACAACAGCGCGATGGATGGTTTTGCGTTGGCCACTGCCGGCTGTGGTGCGATTGCCGGTAGCGAACATGTGGTCGCTGGCAGCGTTGCCGCAGGCGAAGATGCGGGCGGCATCCCGGCAGGTAATGCTTGGGAAGTCATGACCGGTGCCGGTTTGCCTACGGGTGCCGATGCAGTGGTGCCTATCGAGCAGGTGGACGTGCTGGCGCATGATGGCCCACGACCCAGCCGCATCCGTCTGCGTGCCAGTAGTCGCTGCGGTCAGCATATCCGTCGACGCGGAGAAGATGTGGCCTTGCACGATCGCGTGATCGAGGCCGGTACCGTGCTGCGCGCCGCGCACTTGATGCTGTTGGCAGGGCTGGGCTGTGCGCGTGTGCAGGTGGTGCGGCGTCCGCGTGTGGCCCTGATTGCGACCGGCCGCGAATTGATCGGCGATCCGGCGCAGCCGTTGCGGCCTGGCCAGATTCGCGATGGCACCAGCGGCTATCTGCTCAGCCAGTTGCGTGCAGCCGGGGCCGAAGTGGTCTGGCAGGGGCAGGTGGGCGATGCCGATGCCGACTTCGACCGGGCGCTTGCGCAGGCGCGAGGCGCGGACGCCGAGGTGATTCTGAGCACCGGTGCGGTGTCGCTTGGTCGTTACGATTTCATACCGGATGCCTTGGCACGGCACGGCGCGGCGGTGTTGTTCCACAAGGTTGCGGTGCGGCCGGGCAAGCCGGTGTTGCTGGCGCGCTTTGCAGACGGCGCGCTGTACATCGGTTTACCGGGCAATCCGATGGCCAGCGCTGCCGGGCTGCGTTTTTTCGTGGAGCCGGCGCTACGCCGGTTGCTTGGCATGCCGGCCGAGCGCGGCTTGCAGGTTGCGTTGCAAACGCCGATGCCTGCGCGACCGCTGTGGCGGCAGCACCTACGCGCATGCTTGACCTGTAGCGCTGCTGGAGTGCTTTGCGTGCAGATCCTGCCGCAGCAGGAGTCGTTCCGCGTGGCGCCATTGTTGCAGGCCAATGTATGGGCGGTACTGGAACCGCAGGACGATGGCGCCGCGCCCGATACGACTGCGCAGGTGTTCGGGCTGGGCCATCTGCAGCCGGCTGCACCGGCGATCGCGCCATGAGCCTGCACTTGCACGTAGTGCGATGCCGTGCCGGCGAGCAGGCGGCATGAGCGCGAGGCCTGTATGGACGGGCGTGGTGCTAGCCGGTGGCCGTTCCTCGCGGATGGGGCAGGACAAGGCGCTGCTGCCGTGGCGCGGACGTCCATTGCTGGAGCACATGCAGGCGCTATTGCGCGATGCCGGCGCGCACAAGGTGGTGATCAGCGGCGATCGCCCGGACTACGCCGGGATTGCCGACGCGCAGCCGGATCTGGGGCCGCTCGGAGGGCTGGCCAGCGTGATCGATCGGGTGGCCGATGCAACGACACTGGTGGTGGTGCCGGTCGACATGCCGTTGCTGTCCGGGCCATTGCTGGATCGGCTGCTGGCGCCACCGCATCGGCGCTGCATTACCTTTGAAGACCAGATGCTGCCGATGCGTCTGTACGTGGATGGCGTTGTGCGCGAGGCGCTCACTGCGCTGATGGCCGGCCCCGGTTCGTCACGCTCGCTGCGCGCCCTGCAGGCTGCGCTGCAATGCCATCGCGTCGCTGTCACCGCCAGCGAACGCGCCGCGTTCGTCAATTGCAATACGCCCGAGCAGTGGAGTCAGCTCATTCATGAAAATCCAGATTGAAGCTCAGCAGCTGCGTTTGCGCATCGACGAAGCCGAATTGGCCGAGTTGCTTGCCGGGCGCACCGTCGAGAATCTGAGCCGCTTGCCGAGCGGGGAAGGCGCGCGACTGCTGCGCCACAGCGTCAGCCTGAGCGACGGTGATGCGGCCTGCAATTGCACTGCCGAGCATTGGCAGTTGTCGGTGCCGCGTGATGCGCTGGAAGAACATGCATGGCAATTGCCCAGCCGCGAGGGATTGCGTTTCAGCTTCGGTACCGGTGCTGGCCATGCCGAACAGACGACGTTGCAGGTGACCTTCGATGTCGATGTGCGCGATAGCGCACGCAAGCGTTTTCCGAAAAGCTGAGTTCGCTGCGGATGCACACGCGCACCACTCATGCGTCGATTTCAAGACGCGCAGCAATGCCGGGCACGCGATCGCAGGCCAGGCCACGCGCCTGCAGCGCCGCTTCGATTGCCGCAGCATCGGCATCGTTGTAGCCGGCGCCGCTGTGCAACGCGACCACGTGCAGGCCTGCTGCGGCCAGTTCCAACAACAGATGCTGTTGTGCGTCGGCCTCCTGCGGCAAGGCGCGGCGGGATGCATCGCGCCTTGCCAGTTCCAGTACTGCACCGGGGATGTGGTCGCCGATCAGCAGGACATCGGCCAGATTCATCGCACGCAGCGCCTTGATGGTGAGCAGGCCGGGATCGCCCGGCCCGGTGCCGACCAGTTGCACGCTGCCGCGCGCCGGCACCGCCCCGGTATCGTCCAGTGCAGCGACGAATGCGCTTTCGGCTGCCTTGTCGTTGCCGGCCTGCAGCAGCAGCGGCACGTCGCCGTCGATGACGCGATCGAACCAGCGCCGGCGCCGGTTCATGTCGGGAAACTGGCTACGGATGCGCTCGCGGTGACGCGCGAACATGCCGGCGAAGCGGCCGACCGAGACATCCAGTTCGCGTTCCAGCCGTTCGCGCAGCCGGCGTGCCAGCATCGGTGCCGCGCCCGCAGAGGAAATGGCGATGACCAGCGGGTCGCGATCCACGATCGCCGGCACCTGATAGGTCGACAACTCCGCATCGTCCACCACGTTGACCAGGCGCTGGCGCGCACCGGCGGCAGCGGCGACGCGTTGATTCAACTCGCCATCGTCGGTGGCCGCGACCACCAGCCACACGTCGTCGATCCAGGCAGGATCGAACTCGCCGTCCAGTTGTTCGAAACGGCCGGCCTGCATCAGTTCCGCCAGTTCGGGCGAGAGCGCGTGCGCGTACAGCCGGATATGCGCACCGGCCTTGAGCAGCGCCAGCACCTTGCGCGTGGCGACCTCGCCACCGCCGATGACCAGCACGGCGCGCCCTTGCAGGTTTGCGAACAGCGGAAACAACGGCATCAAATGTCCTCCGAAAAAATGGCTCGCACCGACAGCATGTTGCATGGCACCCGCTAACCACGTCCATACCTCTGTCGCCCATCCGTGTGGTGCTGGTCAACGCTGCCGAAACGCCGAGCGGCGCATTGTGTCAGGCATCGCTGCGCACAGGTCATACGGTGCCAGGCGATGTGGCATCGGTCGGTACACTGCTCGCCCTCGCGGGCGCTCGCGCAGGCTGGTGGTCGAGGTCAGGCCTTGCCGCAGGCGCTGGCCAGCTCAGGCCACTGCATGCGTCGATCCATGAACGCCTTCGCTGTCAGAACATCACCGGGTAGTGTGGCGTGCCAGCGCCCGGCGCGCCTGCCGCAACGCGATGCGCTCGTAGCACAGGTGATAGACCACGCCTAGCGATAGCGCAGCGCCCACGCTGAGCAACAGGTTCACCGGCCAGGTGGCCAGCGGCCCCATCCGGCGCGTGGTGCGCGCCACCAGCGACATCAGCGGCATATGCACCAGGTAGATCGCATACGACGCATCGCCGAGCAACAGCAGCGTCGGGCCGATACGCAACCAGCCGCGCCATTCCGCGCGCACCAAGCAGGTCAACGCGCCGGCGATCGCCAGCCCGAACAACGGCGAATGCACGCGCTGCATGCCGTCGAGCACGAAGCTCGCGGACGCGATGAGCGCGACCGCACCACCGACCCACGCCGACCATGGCGCAGCGCTCAACACCGCGCGTGACGCCAGCATGCCGAAGACGAATTCCAGCGTGATGGGATGCAGCAGCAACGCGCGCCAGGAAACTTCCACCGGCTGCGCGAACGGCGCGCCAAGTGCCGCGTGCAGCAGCGTCACGCTTGCCCACAGCAGCGCGCAGCGCAGTGGATGCCCGCTACGAAAGAACAGCCACGCCAGCGCGTAGAACATCAGCTCGTAACTCAGCGTCCAGGCCACGCCCAATGCGGATTGCCCTTCGACCGGCAGCAGGCTCAGCGTGGCAAACCACGACCAGCCCATGTCGCCATCGTCCAGGGCGGGCCGCAGCGTATAGGCCAGCGCCAACGCACCACCAACCGGCCAGTACGGCAGATAGATGCGGCTGATACGGCTGCTGGCGTAGTCGCGGCTCCAGCCCGGCGTGCCCGCACTGGCATGGTTGACGTAGTAGATGATGAAGCCCGACAGCACGAAGAAGAAATCCACGCCCAGATAGCCGTGCGCCAGCGCCGCAGCCAGCCATGCCGGTAGCCGCTGCACCAGGTGGTTGGTAGGCAGCACGCTGTGGCTGAGCACCACCATCGTGGCGGCCAGCGCACGCCCGGCCTGCAGGACGCGGATGGTGGGGCGGGTAGGCAGGGCGGCCATCGGCTGTGACATCGGCACGCGGACGCAGGCCGATGTCTGCGCTCAGGCGGCCAGTTCCGCAGCGTCGGCAAAGACACTGGCCTGCTCGGCACGCAGACGATCGATCAGGCGGTTGGCCGGCAATTGCACATCGTCGTAGGTCAGCACTTGGTCCTTGGGCACCGCATGGCGGAGCACGCAGCCTTCCGCCACGCCCATCGGCAACAGCCCTGTGTTTGCGGTGACATCGGCGCGCTCGCACTGGCCGTAGCTCATGTAGCCACCGAGTCCGTCGATGGTTTCGCCGGTGGTCAGGTCGCGCTTGGCGGTAGCGATCACTTCCACCAGCGGTGCGCCCAGCGGTTGCAGCACCGCATCGCCCAGCAGCACCACCCGCGCCACCGACAGCGGTACTTCGAAGTGGCAGAGGTGGTACGGCGTGTAGAAGCTGTACAGCGGGCCTTCGCCGAGCTTGTAGAGATTGAGGTAGTGCTGCTGCCTGGCATCGTCGTGGCTGGCCAGTACGAACACGCCGGGCGAGGGCAGGGCGCCGACCACGTAATCCACCGCGCCACCCACCGCACGCAAGGCCTCGATGTCGTAGCGCCGGGTCAGCGCGTCGACATGTGCGCGATGCTCGTAGCCGGTCATGCCGCGTTGCAGGATCGACATGCCGGTGCCATTGGCCACGATCGCCTGCTCGAAGCTGATCTTGGTTCCGTCGGCAAAGCTGGTGACCATGTGCGGGTCCTGGCCCCAACGCGCCGCGAAACCGGCCTGTGTCGCCGGTGTGCGATACGGGTCCTGCAAGCCCTTGATGTTGCCGCACAGCAGCGGCGTCAAACCGATCGAGCGCACGAACCGGTACAGGTTCATCTGCACACCGGGCTGGTCGCCATCGCAGGCGCTAAAGATCACCCCGGCGGCATCGGCCCTGCGCTTGAGCAGCGGGCCGACGGTACCGTCGAGTTCGGCATTCATCGTGACCATATGGCGGCCATGGGCGATGGCGCCCAGGCTGATGCGTGCGCCATAGTCGATGGCGCCGGTGGCATCGATCAGGCAATCCAGCGCATCGCATTCGTACAGCAGTGCGGGATCGTCGGTCACAGCCGGAATGCCGGCGGCGATCTGGCGCTTCAACTCGCTGGCCCCATCCACCACGCGTGCGTGCTGGCCGGCCTGGCGGTAGGCTTCCAGCGCCTTGTCCACGCTGCGATTGCAGATCACCGATACCAGCATGCCCGGCACCGAGTGCGCGATCTGGTTGACGATGCCGCGCGCCATGAAGCCGGCGCCGTACAGGCCAACACGCAATGGGCGGCCTTCGGCGGCACGCGCCTGCAACAGACGATCGATATTCATGGGCGCTCCCGCTGAGTGAGTCCGGCATGGGTGGGAATGCCGTGCTGTTGTTCGTCGAAATCCGGCCAAGCCGCATCCTTGTCGGACACCAGCTGGGGTTCGAGCGGCCACTGCACCCCCAGGCGTGGATCGTTCCAGCGCAAGCCACGCTCGGCCTGCGGCGTGTACATCGCACTGGCGAAATAGAACGCCTCGGTTTGCGGCTGCAAGGTGATGAAGCCATGCGCAAAGCCGCGCGGTACGTACAGCGCCAGGCGATTGTCCGCGGTCAATTCGGTGCCGTACCACTGCAGATAGGTGGGCGAATCCGGGCGCAGATCCACGATCGCATCCCAGAGCGCACCGCGAATGCAGCGCACGATCTTGACCTCTGCGGCAGGCGGCAACTGATAATGCATGCCGCGCAAGGTGCCGGCGTGCGCATTGAACGAGTTATTGACCTGCACGAACTGATCGACCAGGCCCGCCTGCGCCATCTCCTGGGTGCAGAACACGCGTGCGAACCAGCCGCGCGCATCGCCGTGTTGTTCGGGCTCGATCACGAACGCACCGGCCAGCGGGGTGGGGTGGAAGATCATGCAGCCACCCTCAGATCCGGTGCCAGGGTTCCTGTATCGACCAAGTGCTGCAGGATGCGCAAACGAATGAAGTCCGAACCCTGACGGAAGTCGCCATCACGGAATCCGGCGCGCTGCAGATCGTCGCGCAGCTCGGTGATGGTGGAGCGCAGGGTTTCCTGCGGTTGGTGTTCCGGCGCCAGGCGTTCGAACAAGGAGAAGTCCACGCGGTAGGAACGGTTGTCGCTGGGTGCGCTAGTGGAAATCGCGACATGCGCAGTGGGAATCGCCACACCGACCGCATGGGCGAGATCGCGGATCTGCACGTTCCAGCGCTCCGAGCCGGCATTGACGAACAGGAACTGCCCGGCCGCCACTGGCGTGCGGCTCAGTGCCCAGTCGATGGCGCGGGCCATGTCGCGCACATGGATCAACGGCCGCCATGGCGAGCCATCCGACAGGACTTCCACGGTGCCGTTGGCCACCGCGCTGGCAACGAAATCGTTGAGCACCAGATCCAGCCGCAGACGCGGCGAGGCACCGCAGGCGGTGGCGAACCGTAGGCAGGTGATCACCATGTCGGTGTCCAGCTGCGCCAGCGCACGTTCGGTGTCGATCTTGGAATGCGCATACGCTGTCAGCGGTGCGATGGCGCTGGTTTCCGAACGTGGCGTGCCATCGGCGGCGGCGCCGTACACACTGCAGCTGGAGGCGAACACGAAGTGGCCCACGCCGGCCTGCGCGGCTGCCTGCGCCACCGCCACGCTGGCGCGGCAGTTAATCGCATCTGTGACCAGTTCGAAACGCTTGCCCATCGCATCGTTGGAAATCGCCGCCAGGTGCACCACTGCGTCGAAGCCCTGCAATTGTTGCGCGGTGAGATCGCGCACGTCGCCGAACCATTGCTGGTCCAGCACCACTTCCGGCAGGCGACGCGGGTCGGACAGGCAATGCGCGAACCAGCCGCGATCCAGCCCCACCAACCAGGCCTGCGGATAGCGTTGTCGCAGATGCGCTGCCACGACCGGGCCGATGTAGCCCATGTTGCCGGTGATCAGAATGCGCATGTCTTTACTCCCAGACGCGCCAGGGCGCGCGATTGGATGACCAGAGGGTTTCGAGATGATTGCGGTCGCGCAGCGTGTCCATCGGCTGCCAGAAGCCGTCGTGGCGATACACGCTCAGTTCGTCGCGGTCGACCAGCGTTTCCAGTGGGCTGTTCTCCCACACGGTGGCATCGCCGTCGATCACATCGATCACGCGCGGGTCGAGCACGAAGAAACCGCCGTTGATCAGGCCATCGCCATCCAGCGGCTTCTCACGAAATCCGGTGACCTGCTCGCCTTCCACGCGCAAGGCACCAAAGCGGCCCGGCGGTTGTACTGCGGTGACCGTGGCCATGCGGCCTTCGCGCTGGTGCAGTGCGATGGCGGCCGTGATGTCCACGTCGGCCACGCCATCGCCATAGGTCATGCAGAACGCCGCCTCGTCTCGCAGATGCTCGCGCACGCGGCGCAACCGGCCCCCGGTCATGGTCTGAGCGCCGGTATCGACCAGCGTCACGCGCCAAGGCTCGGCGCGGGTGTTGTGCAAGGTGATGGTGTTGCTGGCGAGATCGCAGGTGACGTCGGATTCGCGCATGTGGTAATTCATGAAGAAATCCTTGATCACCTCACCGCGGTAGCCAAGACAGACGATGAAATCCTGGATGCCGTGGTGTGCGTAGATCTTCATGATGTGCCAGAGGATCGGCTTGCCGCCGATCTCCACCATGGGCTTGGGGCGGATGGTGGTTTCTTCGGAAATGCGCGTTCCCAGGCCGCCGGCCAGGATGACTGCTTTCATTGCTGATCCTTGAACTGATGCGCCGGTGATCTCGGTGCAGTGCGATGCAGCGCTAGGCGGTCATACTCAGCGCGATCGCCGGTGGGCAGGCAGTCTGTTCGGCCATCGTGGCCAGGTTGTCGAGCATGGCAAAGCGCTCGGCCATCAGTGGCGGGCGCGGCAGCTGCAGCGTCTGCAGAATTTGCGCCCACCGGTGTGCCCAGTCGTGCCGTCGCAGGCACTGCACGGTGTTGTGCAGTCTGGCACGCTCTAGTCGGTCGGGCTGCTGCTCCAGATCGCGCAGGAAGAGGCCGACTTTCTCGCCATCGGCCGGCAGCTCGATCACCGCGTCTTCCCAATCGAAGTGCTGGGCAAATTCCGGGCATGCCTGTGCGGAGCCGAGTATCACCGCGCCCCCGGCGGCCCCTTCGAAGTAGCGCGTTGCCAGCGCCTGTTTTTTCACGCCCTTGAAGAATCCCTGTGTGTCGACCACGAAGTCGTGCGCCATGAAGAACTTGGCGCGCTTGATCATGGCAGCCGATTGCAGCCGATGCGCAGCCCAGTCCTGCACCGCGCCGCCGCGCAGCACATCATGCAGATAGAAAAAATCGGGGTTGGCCTGTGCATGCGCAAGCCATTGCGCGTGTACCTGCGGCATACGCCGGCCGATGCTGACCACGTCGATGCAGCGCTGCGGTGGCCGCGGCCATGGCGTTGCCAGCAGGGTGTCGCAGGCGCTGGCCAGAAACGACACCGGTGTGCTGGTGTAGCGGCGCAGCGCATCGACGCAACTGGCATTGAGCACGAACACATGGTCGAACTGATCCAGCAGTTTCAACTCCGCCTTCTGCGATTCCAGCAATTCCGGCCAGGTTTCCAGCAGATACACCACGCGGCTGCGGCAGCGCTCGCGCCATCCCTTGATGCGTCCAAGCGTGCTCAATTCCCTGGGAAACTGGCACACGTAGAAGAACAGGTCGTAGTCCTGTTCGACAACCCGGGGCTGTGCGTTGGAGAGCGCAGGCCGCCCGTTCAGCCGCTGCAGTGCAGAGATGCCGCGATGTTTGAGCTCGTTGAGCAGATACGACACGCCAGGATTGACGCCGCGTCCGCGGGTGTAATCGGCTGCGGGAGGGCACAGCAGCTTCGCGTGTTCCAGGCTGCGGACCACGTTGAGCAATGCATATGCCTGCCCGTTGAAGGCCTCTGGCCATGCCTCGTAATTAGAGGCGAGCAGGACCGAACGCGTTGCGTCCATTCAAACTCCTTCGGTGATTGCAGCTTCGAACCGGACGCAACAGGTCGCGCACGGGCGGGGGAAGAATGCGCACCGCAACATTCGGAAAAACGTCTGTCGGCGTCGAATAACGTGATTCACGTCATGTGGTGGGCCGAATATAGAGCCGGATAGTGAGAAAACAGTGATAACGGTCCCGACAATCCTGCGCGTTCCAGTGTGCGGATGGTTCCAGTGTGCAGATAGACTGATCGACCATCGTGTGAGAGCGGGCATGCAAGACGTCGAATGCATCGTGATAGGTGCCGGAGTGGTGGGGCTGGCAATTGCGCGCGAGCTAGCGATGCGAGGGCACGAGGTGCTGGTGCTGGAATCCGAAGACGCCGTTGGCACCGGCACCAGCGCACGCAATAGCGAGGTGATTCATGCCGGACTCTACTATCCGGCCGGTTCGTTGAAAGCGCAGTTGTGCATCAGCGGCAATCCGCTGCTGTATGCCTATTGCGAACAACGCCACGTGCCGCATCGGCGCTGTGGCAAATTGATCATCGCCTGCGACCAGGCGCAGCGCGGCCAGCTTGAGCAGTTGTACCGCAGCGCCATCGCCAGCGGCGCGCACGGCTTGCTGCCGCTCGACGCGGCACATGTGCATGCACGCGAACCGGCCTTGCGCTGCGTCGCGGCGCTGGAGTCCACCACCACCGGCATCATCGACAGCCACGCGTTGATGCTGGCGTTGCAAGGCGATGCCGAGGCGCATGGCGCCACCGTGGCGCTGCGTGCCACAGTCGCGCAGATCGAGCCGCTTGTGCATGGTCTGTGCGTGACCGTCGCGGGTCAGCCTGAGAGGCTGACCTGCGCCTGGCTGGTGAACGCCGCCGGTCACGGCGCGCCGCCACTGGCCGCGCGGATCGATGGCCTGCCAGCGCATGCACAGGTTCGCGGCTATTTCGCCAAGGGCAGCTACTTCACCCTGGCGGGACGTTCGCCATTCCAGCAGTTGATCTACCCCATGCCCGAACCTGGCGGCCTGGGTGTGCATCTCACGCTGGATCTGGATGGGCGTGCGCGCTTTGGCCCCGACGTGGAGTGGGTCGCGCAGCCCGACTATCACTGCGAGCCAGCGCATGCCGCGCGTTTTGCCGCAGCGATCCGGCGCTACTGGCCTGGCTTGCCGGACGGTGCGTTGCGGCCCGGCTACTGCGGTGTGCGCCCGAAGATCAACGGGCCGGGCGAGGTGGCGGCCGATTTCCGTATCGACGGTCCGTCCATGCACGGCATCGCCGGTCTGGTGAATCTGTTCGGGATCGAGTCGCCAGGCTTGACCTGCTGCCTGAGCATCGGGCGGCATGTGGCCGCATTGCTTGCTGCGGGGCGCGGCGCTACGGCGGTGCCGGTCTGACGTCTCCCAGCCTTGCTCTTGGTTCCAGTTCGCCAACGCACCGGGCGAGCTGGGACATCGATCGATCCGCCGATGCTGCGCCTGGTTGTCGCCGGCGCGTCCGCACCAAGCAGGCCATTCGTGCGGACGCGTTGGTAGCGCTATCCATGTGTCGCCAGCGCAACATCAGCCAGCGCATGGCCGGAGTGCAAGATTTGCACAGCGAGCGCAGCTGTTTTTTCCTGCATTGTGCGGCTTGGCACCGGCTTGCATGGCTCTCGGGTTGGCACGATAGTTGCGTTGCCCCCACTACCAGTGGCGTGATCGACGCATCGAGAGGAGGCACAGTGGAAGACGGACAAAGCAGTACTCGTAGCCGGCGCGGTTTTGCCGCATTGGATCCCGAAAAGCGACGTGTGTTGGCGAGCAGCGGCGGCAAGGCAGCGCATGCCAGCGGCAACGCGCACGAATTCACCAGCGACGAAGCACGTGAAGCCGGCCGCAAAGGCGGCCAGGCCGTGAGTCGCGATCGCGATCATATGTCGCGGATCGGCAGCAAGGGTGGGCGTTCCAAGCAGGCCAAGCCTCAGGAAGAAGCCGTCTGAGCAAGAGTGCGGCGCGCATCCTGCGCGCCGTTCTTGCTGCACAGCGGGCTGCAGGCCCTGCACGCTATGTGCAGGGCCTGCTTCGTTTCTGCGGAACTGTCCGCAGCGCTGACAGTACTGCTGGAACAATCGATTGCAGCTCCCCACTGTTTTCGATGCAATCACGCTTTGCTTAGGTTGTTTGAGACCTGACGAAGACATTTGATATGCATTGCATCACGAAGGCGCAGGAAGTTTTTTCACTTGTTGTCGCGTACCCGCCATCGATTGCAGTGAGATATTTCGCGATTGCTTGGTGCGCCTGCGCAAAGCGAGTGCAGTATTTGCATCGGCCGCAGTCGTGGTAAGTTGCCTGCAGGGCGGTAGCGGACTCGTGGTCGACAGAGGCTTTTGGACACTGAAGTCTGATGGCAAGCCGTCACCGAACTCGACCTTGCGGGCGGTTGCTGTCATCGCGTCTGCCGCCGAATGGACCGCCCAGCGCCTAGCGCTTACCCTGGCCGTCTTTCAACGGACGGCACCCGTAATGACAGAACGCATGGCGTATCCGATCGGCACCCCACGACAACCCTGGGGCGAGGCAGAGCGCGCCGTATGGCGAGCGCGCCAGGTGGGTCAGCGCAGTCATGCCATCGATGTGGTGCAGGTGATCGATGCGCTGGATGCCAGCTACCAGCGCGTGCATTACGGAACGATCCAGGCGACGTCCGAGCAGTATCCGTTGATCGCACTGCGCAGTGCCGAGTGGGACGCCGCATTGCCCTGCGCGCTGGTGACCGGTGGCGTGCATGGCTATGAAACCAGCGGCGTGCAGGGTGCGCTGCAGTTCCTGCAGCAATGCGCCGCGGCCTACGCAAGCAAGCTCAATCTGCTGGTGGCGCCGTGCGTCAATCCCTGGGGCTACGAACGGGTCCAACGCTGGAATGCCGATGCCATCGACCCCAATCGTGCGTTTCGGCCGGACAGCCCGGCCGCCGAGTCGGCGGCCTTGATGCAACTGGTCGCCACAGTGGCCGGCCAGATGCTGGTGCACATCGATCTGCATGAAACCACCGACAGCGACGAGACCGAATTTCGTCCGGCCCTGGCCGCACGCGACGGCGTCGATTTCGTGCCGGGCAGCATTCCGGACGGTTTCTACCTGGTGGGCGATAGCGAAGATCCGCAACCGCAATTTCAGCAGGCAATCATCGCCGCCGTCGCCGAGGTCACCCATATCGCACCTGCCGACGCGAACGGCCAGATCATCGGCGCAGCGGTGGTCGCTCATGGGGTCATCAATTACCCGGTGCGGCGTCTGGGTCTGTGCGCGGGCGTCACCGACGCCCGCTATCGCACCACCACCGAGGTGTATCCGGACAGCCCGCGCGCCACGCCGGCCCAGTGCAATGCCGCGCAGGTGGCGGCCATCTGCGCGGCGCTGGACTACGCGCTCGCACACCGCTGACAGCATGGGCTGGCGCGAGCATCGAAGCTGGCGCCCCAGCGCCGCCATCCACCTGCAGCACCTCCCAAACCCGCGCGTATTGACCCAGTGCGCGGCTAGACTATGCAGTTCTTCAAAATGCATGGACGACACTGAATGACCCACGATGCGATAGACGGTGCACGCAGGCGCCTGCTGGGCGGCGCAATGGGAATGGCCATCAGCGGCGGTGTACTCGCCAGGCAATCCAACACGGAGAACACGATGGCACAGGACACCCAGTGGCAGGATGGCAGCTGGCTCAATCGGCCGCGGACCGTCGCAATCAACGGTGGCATGCTGGACGTGGTCACTGACAAGGCCACCGATTTCTGGCGTAAGACGCATTACGGATTTACGCGCGATGGCGGGCATTTTCTCGGTATTGCCGCTGCAGCGCGGTTCACCGCGCAGTTGCGGGTGCGTGCGCAATACGAGTCGCTCTACGATCAGGCCGGCATCATGGTGCGCGTGGACGAGCAGCATTGGGTCAAGGCGGGCATCGAGCTTAGCGATGGCCGTGCCATGCTCAGCAGCGTATTGACCAATCCGGTCTCGGATTGGGCGACAGGCCCCTATGAGGCCGACCCCAAGGACTTTTGGATACGCGCCACCGTTGCCGACGGCGTTCTGCGTCTGCAGGTGTCGGCCGATGGCCATACCTGGCCACTGGTGAGGCTTTCCCCGTTTCCTGTCGCCGACGCATATCAGGTGGGGCCGATGTGTTGCACGCCGGAGCGTGCCGGGCTCAAGGTGCGTTTCTCCGACTGGACGTTAGGTCCGCCACTGGGCAAGGACTTGCACGATCTGAGCTAGCCGCCGCATGGCAACACAGCGTGGGCGCTGCGTTGCCATGTGTATCACTGCAGCAGGCGAGGGCGGTGCCGCGCGAATCGGTCAAGAGCAATGCACACGCGTATCGCGCTTCAGACAGATCGCATCATGGCAAGCGTCGCTCGGCTGCGGCGTGTGCCACATATGCCGCGACCAGTTCCGCCTCCATCGGCCGTGCCAGCAGATAGCCCTGCGCTTCATCGCATCCCCAACTGCGCAGCAGCGCGATTTCGTCGGCGTGCTCGATGCCCTCTGCCACGGTGCGATAGCCCAGCGCACTGGCCAGGCGTACCACGGCCTCGGCGCGCATTTGCATGCCGGCCTTGGTGGCGATGCCGGTCACCAGCGAGCGATCGAGCTTGAGGACGTTGACCGGCAATTCGGTGAGGTAACCGAAGTTGCTGTAGCCGGTCCCGAAGTCGTCGATGGCCACACTGATTCCGGCCTCGCGCAGGCTGCGCAGCCGTGGCACTGCCTCCACATTGCTGCGCAGCCAGCGGCCCTCGGTGATTTCCAGCTCGATCCGGCAAGTGGGAATGGCCAGTTCCTTGCAGCGATGGATGACGTCTGCGGCGAGATTGCGGTTGCCGAAATCGCGCGAAGACAGATTGATCGACATGGAGAAGTCCAGCCCCTGCGCACGCCACCCGGCCAATTGCACCAACGCGTTTTCGATCACCCAGTTGGTGACGGTGCACATCAAGGCGGTCTTTTCGAACAGCGGGATGAATTCATCCGGACCGATCGGGCCGAGGCTGGCATGACGCCAGCGCAACAGCGCCTCGAATCCGGTCACCGACAAGTCTTCGAGATTGATCCGGGGCTGGAAAACCAGACGGAAATCGCCCGCGTCCAGGGCCTTTTCGGCATCCAGCGCCAATCGGTACGAACGTTGGATCGCGTCGTCATGAGATGCGCTGTACCAGCACACGATGGCGTGATTGCTGATCGCATCGCCCAGCGCCACCAGTCCCTTGCGCATGACATCGTTGGTGTCCGGCTGCTGTGGTGCAAAGCGGACAACTCCGGCATGAAAGGTCAACGCCATGGGGATGCCGGCCGCATCCATCGGCGCATGCAACATGTCACGCAGGTCGAGCAGCAAGTCCTCCATCTCGTCGGGCGCGGAATTCAATAGGAAAAACGCAAAGCGCATTGGCGCCACGTGATAGACGGTGGCCTTGCCGCGCAGCGCGCGGGTCAGCACATAGCTGGCGTGGCGCACCAGTTCTTCCAGCGGCTGCATGCCCAGCGCCTGACGCGCCTCATTGGCCGCCTGGGTGTCGTAGACCTCGATGAAGGCAGCAATGGTCGGTACGCAATGGCTGCCGAAGGCGAGGGCATCCAGGTCCGATTGCAGCTGGCGTGCATTGAGCAAGCCGCTATGCGGTTCG
The DNA here is from genome assembly GCF_002940665.1 of Xanthomonas arboricola. Classification (GTDB taxonomy): domain Bacteria; phylum Pseudomonadota; class Gammaproteobacteria; order Xanthomonadales; family Xanthomonadaceae; genus Xanthomonas; species Xanthomonas arboricola_B. Next base: position 698,099 of record NZ_MIGY01000002.1, on the reverse strand, counting down.
CGCCGCCCGGCGCCGAATTGCAGTTCCAGCTGCGCCGCAGCCACATTGGCGAACATCAGCAGCTGTTGGTGTTCCTGGCTGGCCAGGCGCCGCTCACGCGTATCGATCACGCACAGGGTGCCGGATACACCGGTCTGCGGTGCGCCTACAGGAACGCAGGCAATGAAACGCGCCGGCAAGCCCGGGAAGGCGGCGTCGCCCAGCTGGATTGGGGCAAGGGCGGCAGGTTCAATCAGCTCTGTCACGCCATTGGGCGCAGCAGAAACATGCAGGCACAATTCGATGGCCTGCTGGACATGGGCGGCGCTGATGCCACGCGCTGCCAGCACGCGCACGCGACCGCCCTCGATGATGGTCAATGCGGCCGCAGGCGCAACCAGTGCATGGCACAGCAGACGCGCGATCTGATCGAGCGGCTCCATGCCACCCAGGTCGATCGGCACCCCCGACCAGTCGGAGTGCTGTTCCTGCCGTTTGTTATCCAAAGCAAGCGTCATGTCGTCATATTCCGTGTTGAAGATCACACACTGCACGGCTACTAGAAACAAACCGAGGTCGTCGACAGGTGACGATCATTTTGCGGTACCGCCTTTTCGAATAAACCGGCCCATTCCAATGAAAACCCCGCGCCACCATCGAGCACGACAATAAACTGGACTGGCGGCGCGGCTGCAGACGAATACCGTAATCAGTGACGCGCGTCGACAGGTGGCACTGGTTTCAATGGTAAAGGTATTAAACGTGCTCATCCGTATCCGATGTCGTTTGCCGCGGTCCGAGCCGTTTTGAACCAACGCGACAGCAATGGCCCTGCTGCTTTCTCAAAACGCGTGCGTGTATACGTGAGTTTCTACAGGGCCATACAGGGGGAACAAAATGAGTCGTGCAATTGCGTTTGTCTGGGTAGCGCCATCTCCGTGTTCAACTGAAGCGATACGATCGATCCGTCCGTGCTTGGCTTGCTGTGGGTATTGAGCACAGGCGGCATTCAAAATGCGGCGTGCTCCTACAGCAGATCGCTGATGCCTGCCTCGTCGGTGGCGCGACGTGCGCCACGCAGGGCGGAACATCGGTGCCATCTCGGCACGGCACGGCTTGGTCAGGTCGCATCCGTGATATCAGGAGTGCGCTGCAGTCGCAGCGCTAGCGCCTGTCTAAATTGTTCAAGTTCCGTTGCCACCGAATTTGGGCATCACAGCTATGCTCGAATCCGATGAGCACCTCTTGCACCGACAGAATGTCCACGGAAGGCACCGACCGGGGCCTGCCATACCGCGTGGTCGCTCGACAGCTCGGGCACCGGCGCATCGTGCTTGAGACCTTGCACGTCTGTGGTCATCCTGTTCCGCTGCCGGCTGCGCCTACCTTTGGCTCGCTGCAGACCGCGCTGGAGATCGGCACCAGGCTGGCCGAGCAATACATCGGCCAGTTGATCGTCAAGCAGGCCGGCGTGCGGTCTGCGCTGGCGGCTGGCCCGACGCCGCTTTAGCGGGGTCCAATCGGTTTCGACCTGGTGCCGCCATCGGCAGCCGCATGCGCACCGGCAGCATGCGCCGCGGTCATCAAGCCTTGTCCAGGCTCGTTGGGCCCTGGCTTTGGCCGGTGCCGCCCTTGGCGCGTGTGCCCGCGGCCGCACCGACGCGCTTGTCCAGCACCTGGGCCAGTTCGTGAAGCAGCGCCTCGGTCACACCGACGTCCAAGCCGATCTTTCAAATGCGATTGCAGCTGCGCCTCCACGCTTTCCAGTACGGCGAGCACGTTGATCGTGGCCAGTTCACGGCTCACCCAGTCCAGGTCGTCATGGACATGACCTCGGAAGGATGTGCTGCGGGGGAGGGACAACAGAGAGCAGGACAGCTGCGCCCAACCGCATCCGACGCCAAGCTTTGCAGCGCTGATGACGCCCCGGCTGCGCGTATACCATGCGGAGTCGGACGCATTGAGGCTGCGCTTCCCATCGCTGTCTCCTTGTCATGAAGACAGGCAACGAGCATGAGACGGATGCAGCGCCGCTCCATCCATCCAGATTGCATGATCCTATGACCGGTGCTCGTCACTGCAGATGCGCATTGGAACTCAAGCTCTCAAGGATGCGTGCTGCTGACGACACCGGCGGGTCGGGGAGCCGACGCTGATCCTGGCCACGCAGCTCGTGCAGTCGCACCGGTGCGGTCCTATTCTGTGCCCTGCTTGGAGCGGCATTCGCTGTGGCCATGGCGGCGGTCCAGCGGTCGCTCGGCAGGATGAGTGGGGTTCCGACTCTTGCCGGCCAGTCCATCGCGCGGAAACGACCCAGCATCACCGCGCTCATCACGTGGCAGCTGGCAGCATCGGGGCACGTTTCACCAACGCGCCCAATGAGTCCGCCATGAATCCGACTGCCATGCCCGCCCGATCCTGGGCCATCCATCCGTTCCACGCAGCCGTGCTCGGCGGTGTGTGGCCGCTGTTCCTCGGTGCCTTGCTGAGCGACTACGCGTACTGGAGCAGTCATCAGATCCAGTGGGCCAACTTTGCCGCGTGGTTGTTGATCGGCGCGATGGTGTTGGCGACCATTGCATTGCTTTGCGCGATCGTCGGCTTCGCTCGCGGAAGCCGCAATGTCATCTATGTGATCGCACTGGGTGCGGCATGGATCGTCGGCTTCTTCGACGCCTTGCATCATGCCCGCGATGCCTGGGCGATCATGCCGGCAGCGTTGGTGTTTTCAGCCATTGCGACTGCATTCGCGCTGGTTGCGACATGGTCGGGATTATCCAGTCTGCGTGTGGGAGGTGCCCGATGAAACGTCATGCCCTTACTGTCGTGTCGGTTTCGGTGCTCGCTGCCGCGCTCGCTTCCTGCGGCAAGGCACCGGAGCTCAAACAACACGGGGCCGGCCCCGAGCTGCCAGCGCCGGATCGAGGCCTGTTGCCCGACATGACCATCGCCAAGCCGGCAGCGTGGGGCGAGCGCAAGCCCACTGTGCCTGCGGGTTACCGGATCACCGCGATCGCCACCGGTCTGGGCATTCCACGCCAGACGCTGGTGTTGCCCAACGGCGACATCCTGGTTGCCGAAGGCCGCGGCGGCAGTGCACCCAACCTCAAACCCAAGGACGTGATTGCCGGCGCGATCAAGGCCAAGGGCAACACCTCGGTCAAGAGTGGCAACCGTCTGACGCTGCTGCGCGATGCCGATGGCGACGGCATGTATGAGCTGAAGACCGTCTTTGCCGACAAGCTCAACGCACCGTATGGCCTGGCGCTGATCGGCAACGCCTTGTACGTGGCAAATCAGGACGCACTGGTGCGATTTGACTATCAGCAAGGGCAGACCAAGGCCAGTACTGCGCCCAGCAAGGTCACCGACTTGCCGTCAGCGATCAACCATCACTGGACCAAGGCTCTTACCGCCAGTGCCGACGGGCGTTATCTGTATGTTGCGATCGGCTCCAATAGCAACATCACCGAGCGCGGCATGATTGCCGAGGTCGACCGCGCGCAGGTCTGGCAGGTGGATCCAGCCACCGGCGCCCACAAGAGCTACGCCACCGGCCTGCGCAATCCCACTGCATTGGCGATCCAGCCCGGCAATGGCGCCCTGTGGGCGGTGGTGAACGAGCGCGACGAGATCGGCCCGAACCTGGTGCCCGATTACCTCACCTCTGTGCGCGAAGGTGGCTTCTACGGCTGGCCGTACAGCTACTGGGGCAAGAATGTGGACACGCGGGTCATGCCGCAGGATCCGCAGAAGGTCGCCTCGGCCATCGTTCCGGATTACGCGCTGGGCTCGCATGTGGCCGCACTCGGTGTCGCGTTTTCGTCCACCGCGATGGGGACGCGGTTCGCCGACGGCGTGTTCGTCGGTGAGCACGGCAGTTGGAATCGTGATCCGCCGGTGGGCTACAAGGTGGTGTTCGTGCCGTTTCGCGATGGCCGCCCGGCGGGCGACCCCATCGACTTCGTCTCCGGCTTCCACGGCGACGATGGCCTGACTCGCGGTCGTCCGGTCGGCGTCACGCTCGACCCGCGTGGCGCGTTGATCGTGGCGGACGATCTGGCCAATACGATCTGGCGAGTGACGCCGGATGCGGCGCCTGCCGCGGCGCAAGCGGCTGCGCAGTAAGCCTGCCTGCATGCCCGGTTCTGCAAAGAACCGGGCAGTATGTGGTGTGTTACTTGCGCCGGTGTGCAATGGGGCAGGGGCCACGTGTAGGTCTCATCAGGAACAATCCAACCTTTCAGAGGCGCCAGTCTTCAAGGCACGGGCCTTTAGTTGGCCGTCTATCAATACCGCGATTGATCGGCCTCCAATCCAGCCGTGATGACTGTACGTCGATGAACACCGAGCGCAACACCATCTTCGCGGACCAGCGCAAGGGATAGGCAGCGCCGTCCCATTGGCATACAGTGCCGACCCCGCGTCTGCCCTGACTGACGCAGGCATCGGTGCGATGGATCTCTGGTGAGCCAATCGGCTAGACGCTATCACCAAGGCAAGAACAGACGGACCACGCTCTGCCGATCATCCGAGGCTTGTTGTTGATGTTGTTCAGATGTTCGGTGGTTGTTGTCGTCGCGCTGTTCGCCTCACCCCTTGTCGCAGCAGAGCTGGTCGGCCGCGCAACCGTGACCGATGGCGACACCATCACTGTCGCGCACAAACGCATCCGCCTGTGGGGCGTCGATGCACCCGAAAGTGCGCAGCAATGCACCAGCAACGCGGGTAGCGCGTGGCCGTGCGGCCGACGTTCCGCCGCAGCACTGGATGGCTACCTGCGCGACAAGACGGTTCGCTGCCAACCCAAGGACACCGACCGCTACGGACGGATCGTTGCCGAGTGCTACGTGCAGGGGCAGTCGGTCAACCGCTGGATGGTGCAATCCGGTTGGGCAGTGGCCTACCGCGAGTACGCCACCGCATTCGTCGCCGACGAACGCAACGCGCAGCAGCAACGGCACAACCTCTGGGCCGGCACCTTTCAGATGCCCGCCGATTACCGGCGCAACAAACGCAAGCAATCGGCACAGCGTGCTCGGGTGGCAACGCGGACGCAGGCGCCTGCGCACTGCGCCATCAAGGGCAATATTTCGAGCGAGGGCAGCAAGATCTTTCACATGCCCGGGCAACGTGATTACACGCGGACCAGCATCTCACCTGCCAAGGGCGAGCGGTTCTTCTGCACCAGCCAGGAAGCGATCAATGCCGGCTGGCGGCGTGCGGCACGCTGATGCCCGGTAGCGATGCGCAGCAGTCTTACGGCGCCCCGCATCCGGCGCCCCTAGCGATTCTTCCTGGAGTGTTCTGATCAATCGATCCAGGGCGCTACGGTCACTCCGACCGAAACGTGCACTGGCACCGTCCGGTGCGCGGCTGCGCTCTCACGGTGTCGCTAATGCCCGACAAATGCCTCGATATTCTGCACAAGGCTGCGGCGGGTGTAGGGCTTGCTTAAAAACGTCGTCCGGGTCGGCAATCCATTCGGGGAATGCCCCAAGCCCGATGTGAGGATCGCCGGCAGATTATTGCCGTCCGCACGCAGGTACGAAATCAGGCCGTAGCCATCCAGCAAGCCCGGCATCTGCAGGTCCGTGAAAACGAGCGCGATCGCCGGAAAATTATCGATATGTTCCAGCGCGCCTTGCGCATCGATTGCGGTCACCACTGCATATCCACTTGCGGTCAGCAACAGCGTGGCGAGCTCGAGAGTGTCAGCATCGTCCTCGACGACAAGAATCAGTTTTTCGTTTGTAGAGCGCATAAAGCAGATTTTCTGAGGATGCATTGATCACACTACGTTTCCTGCGCGAAAAATACGTGATCGATGTAAGCACTGCGAACTAACACCACGTCACCCTCTCCATTGACGACAATGGTAGCGGCATTGCATCGGCAATCTGCGGTCAATTGTCCGATGCCTGATTCACGACAAAATCGGCGGGAAGGCGCGGGGCTGGGCGTGGTGCAAGCAGATGGCGGCGGTCAGCCAGGGCGGCGGATATATGGAGGTGCAGTCGGTGACTGGTCAGCGCGCCTGCTTCACCTTGCGCTTTCCGGCAGCGGAAATGTCCGGGGCCTGAAATTGGACATGCGGGCGATGCTTATGCGCTCTCAAGGATGCCCGTCGAGGTGATGGTGCATCTGCTCATCCATTGCCTGGCGTAATGGTGCGCCGCAAGTTGCGTGTCGAATCGCATGTCACGCCTATTTCCATACAGGGTGATTCCATCATTGAGCGACACCAGAATCTCTGGGGCGAAGACACCGTCCACCGGAGCCGTATGTGCAGTCAATCGATACCGGCCAATGTGTCGAAACATCGTGGAGTCCATCATAACCTCGGTAGCGGCAGTGGCCGGCTCGAACCGGTTGCGGCACGTGGGGGAAGTTGCGAAATGATCGTTTTTCCAACGTGGAAGCGATTCGGATGAGGATCTGCAGGTAGCGATGGAATCGGAGGAGTGCGGCTGCAGCGGATTATGTGCAGCTCGACCATATGCATAATCGAGCTGTCCAGTGTCGAGACAGCCCACCGTGATCGAATCGTCGATCAACGCAATGAATCGGGTTACCTGCGATGTTTCCAACGGCGAGCCCATCCAAATGCCGGCAATCGATGCTCCCGCTTGCTGCCGAACAACACCCGCTGACGCACCGGGCGCTAAACTACACCTGATTGCGCAGTACTGCCTCGCCTGCCAGCACGGCCATTTCAAGGCGGGCCAGGTGATCGCTGAATCCACCGGTCGCACGCGCAATGCGGCGGGCACTGGTATTGACGACCGGCTTCACCAGGCGGGCAATCTGCATGCCGGCGCGCTCCAATGCCGAAACCAGCGCCACATCTTCGCTGCATTTCAGCGAAGAGAAGCCACCGGCTGCCATATACGCGGCCACGCTCATGCCGAGATTGGCACCATGCACATGCGGGTGCCCATCTCGACGGATTTCCTTGGCAAGAAAGGCTTGTCGTGTTTCGGGACGGAAATCGTGCCAATCGGTCACCTCCACCACGCCACAGAACACATCCGCAGCGCAATCGAGCTGTGCCGACAGCCAATCCGGGGGCACGCGGGTGTCCGCATCGGTGAAGGCAAGCCAGCGCGCCCCACGCGCGATGGCGGCCGATGCCGCCGCTGCACGCGCAATGCCGACACCCCCAGAGGTGTTGATGGTCCTTGCGCCGTGCGCGCGTGCGATGGGGCCAGTACCGTCGGTGCAGCGATCGAGCGCGACGTGGATTTCCACGCGCTCTCCAAACAGGTGTGGATGCGCGGCTGCCACCAGAATGGATTGCAGGCACTTGCCGATCAGATCCACTTCGTTATGTGCCGGGATGGTGACCGCGATCATCGCAGCTGCTCCTGTTGCGCAATCGACGGCCCTGACATCCAAGCCTGCAACACGAAGTCCGCGTCCTGATAGGAGCACAGCGTGTCCATTACCAGTCCCTGGTCCAGCGCGCCATGGACCTGTTCGGCACTGCGCAATGCGCCATTGAAATCATGTCGCCAGTGACAGGCCACCAGACAGCCCCTGGCAGTGAGCGAGCGGGCGAACAGCGCGACGGTTTTTTTAAAATCCGGATCGTCCAGGTAATAGCCCACCTCACTGAAAACGATCAGGTCGAACAGACCTTGCGGCCAGTCCAACGGATGTGCGGCCTGCTGCAGCGAGACCGAAGGCAGTGCCTGGACGCGCGCGCTCGCCAAATCCACCGCCTGCTGCGATAGATCCGTCGCCAGCAGCATGTCGCAGCGCAGCGCCAACTGCGCGGTCAATTCGCCGTTGGAACATCCAAATTCCCAGCCGCGCGCAAATCTGGGGTAGGGCAAGGCGCCGAGCAGAATGTCGCGTTTACGCTGCTCGTACCAGCGCGAGCGATAGCCGAACGGATCTTCATCGGCATATATCTGCTCAAAATGCTCAGCGCTCAGCGCGGTCATCGGATGAATACCTCAAACGGCCGAGCGAAGCGCTCCAGCACCGATGGCGGCAGAATCGGTTCTGCGACAGCCGGCGTGCAATCGCCCAACTGCGTCGAAAAGCACGTGATGGCGCGTTGCTTGGCGCTCTGCACCGCAGGCGATAGATCAAGGCGCAGGGCAGTACCATCGGCAAACACCCCATCGTCCGGATGCGACCAATGCCACGCCCATACCGGATATTGCAGGCACCGCGCAGACTGCGCCTTGCATGCGGCAGAGGTCGCACGCGCCGCCGCCTCATGATCCGGATGACCATCGCGCTCCCAGGTCACCAGCACCGTGTCCTGCGCAGTGATCAGATCGCCGATGGCTTCTGCCATGTGCGCTTCGCATGCCGCCAGCGCGCCATCGCCCAATGCGAGATGGGTCAATGCACCAGGCAATACACCCAACTGCTGCGCGGCCGCTTGCAGTTCCAGGCGCCGCGCCGGACCCAGCACCTGTGGATACCAGCCGGGTTCGTCCGGATAAGCCTGCTCCCCGTCGGTCAGCGCAATGATCAGCACCGGTACACCTGCGACACGCGCGGCGGCAATCAAACCGCCACATCCAAGCACCTCATCGTCCGGGTGCGGGGCCACTACCACCAGGCGCTGGCTGCCTTGCAGCAGTTGCGACAGCGTGGCGCGTGGCAACTCAATGAGACACGGTGCAGCGCGCCAAGTGGCTTCCGTCGTCCCCATGCCCTGGATGGGCTGTCCGGCTAGATCCTCCAAGACAGCGCCTCCTGCTGGCATAACTCGCCCAACGCTTGCAGGTCGCGTTCTGCATGATGCTGCCGAATGAACACCGACAAATCGGCACATCGCTGCGCGTGTGCGCGGTTGCCGCATAGAGGCCCCGGTCCCAGGGCGCGGGCGACCCGATCCAGCGTGTCGCGTGCGACCGCATCGACCACGCTGCGCACCTGCAGTACGCCACGCACATGCGCCTGCTCCGGCTGTGCATCGATGCGCAAGGCCAGCTGACGCAACAACGCAGCCGCAGATGCCAGACCTGCATCGATGGCACCCAGATGCGCCGCCGCATGCGGATCTTTGCTCAGGCGTGCAGAGGCGCGCAGCACATCGGCGACCACAACGCTTGCACCGAACCAGCACGCGGCGATGCCGGCGCCTCCGTGCCAGAAGCCAGGCCGGGTCAGATACGCATCGCCCGCACCAATCTGCCGCGCTGGCGTACCGCAGAAGCGCACATTGGCTGTCTCGATGCCTTGCATGCCCACCGCCTGCCACGCACTGCTGTCGATCTTTATGCCGGGTTGATCCAGGGCCACGGCAAACAGGCAACTGGCGCCTGCATGACGCGTTGTTACCAGGGCATGCGTCACTTGCGTGGCACCGGAACACCATGCCTTGGTGCCGTCGAGCGCCTGCCCGGAAAAACGCATGTCGGAGCCGGGAGGCTCAGCCGCCCACACGGCCCAACGCTGGGGCGGCGTCATGATGTCCACGCCAAGATCGGCGCAGATGGCTTGCGCGTCGTAATGTGCTTCCAGAAACTTCGCCACGCATAGATCTTCTGCGCCGATATCGGCAAGCGTCTGCCAGCGTTCTATTGTGTGACCGCGCCCGGGGAGTGGCAGGGTCGGGTGTGTCCTGAGCCACCTGTCCGCAATCGAATGCTTGAGTCCGTCGCCCAGGACTGAAGCCGTGTTCGATGCCAAGGCAACGGTGTTCGATAAAATACGTGCGCTCATCGGAACAAACTAAGCAGCGCACAGTGCATGGCGTGTGACGCGTCAGGCGGGCAAAGCGGACAGAAGTGCACGCGCATTGCGGACACCAGGGTGCCGATCGTGGCGCGGCCGGATGGCCCATATCGCCCTCCGCAGCCATGCCGATGCGCCGGAGCTTCTGCGTGCGTACTCTAAGCGCGTCTTCGGCTGCGCCGTAGAAAGGGCTGCACGCCGAGCCTGCCGCGATCCACCCGAACCGTTCTATACGCTGCGCAAGCTGGCATCGCCAGGAACGCCAATCCCGCTTTGCTAGGATGCACGCACATGCTACCCAGGAGGCCACGCGCATGGCGCCAACCGTGTTTCCCGAGCCCGAGCTGTTTCTGCCGGGGCGGGGCGAGCCGTCGTTGCGATGGGGTGTACTTGGGCCGGGATCGATCGCCTCCGCGTTCGTGAGCGCATTGCGCAGCCATACCAGGCAACAGCCGTTCGCAGTGGCTTCGCGTACGCGTGCGCATGCCGAGGCCTTTGCAGGCACTTGGGCGATGCAGCGCGCCTATGGCAGCTACGAGGCGCTGGTCGAGGACCGCGATGTCGACATCGTCTATATCGCCACACCGCACAGCGCACATCTGCAGCAGGGCCTGCTGGCGCTGCGCGCGGGCAAACATGTGCTGATCGAAAAGCCCATGACCACGCGCGCCGACGACGCGCGCGTGCTGGTACAGGAAGCGCGGCAGCGCGGTCTGTTCCTGATGGAGGCCATGTGGAGCCGCTACCTGCCGCATACCTCGGTGCTGCGGCGACTGCTGGCCGATGGCGTGCTGGGCGAGCTTCGCCATGTGTTTGCCGATCTGAGTCAACGTGGCCCTGACGATGCGGCGCACCGCCAGCGCAATCCCGCGCTCGGCGGTGGCGCGCTGCTGGATCTGGGCGTGTATACGGTGCAGTTTTCCTCGATGATCCTGGGCGCGCCAACCGCGATCGCGACGACTGGCGCGCTGACCGACACCGGCGTGGATGCGTTTTCGACCATGGTGCTGTCGCATGGCGGCACCGCGCAATCCACCCTGATCAGTTCCATCGTGGCCCGCAGCAGCTCCCTGGCCTATGTCACCGGCGGCCGGGGCCGCATCGACCTGGCTGGCGAATTCCATAATCCGACCGCGCTGAGCCTGGTCGGCAACGACAATGTCGGCACGCCCGCAGTGTGGACGGATCCAACCGGCATCAGCGGCTACGCGGGCCTGTCGTGGCAAGCGACAGCCGCCGCGCGTTATATCGGGGAAGGGCGCAAGGAATCTCCGCTCCATCCACTTGATGAAGTGATCCAGATCATGACCACTCTGGATACGGCGCGGGCGCAGCTGGGCTAGCGGGCAGGGTGCCTGCAATCTGCCAAGGCGCGTCGACGGACAATGCAGCGCCCGATGGTCAGTCAGGGGCACGCAGTACGTTCGCTCGCACATCCAGTGACAGATCGCGTTGGCGCGCGGGTTAACTGCAGAGTCCATCGCTTCTCGAAAGCAAACGGCCCGGACTAGCCGGGCCATTTGCGATGCGGGAGATCAGAATTCCTGCCAGTCGGTTGCATCGTGCAAAGCGCCTGCGGCCACCGCCCGGTTCGTTGCAGGTGCCTGGCGTAGCGGGCGTTTGACCGCGACAGGTCGGCCCGCAATTTGGCTGAGCCTTGCTGCAACCGGCGTTGCCGAACGCGTCGGGTGCGTGCTGCCCTCGCTGATCTTGAACACCGACACTGCCTGCGTCAGCTGCACGGCCTGTTCTTCCATCGAGCGTGCAGCGGCGGTGGCTTCTTCCACCAGCGCTGCGTTTTGCTGCGTGGTTTCGTCCATCTGCGTCACGGTGGTATTGACCTGTTCGATGCCGGCCGACTGTTCCTGCGATGCCGCAGAAATCTCGCCCATGATGTCGGTCACGCGCTGCACGCTGGCCACGATCTCGGCCATCGTGGAACCCGCCGTATGCACCAGCGTCGAGCCTTCGGCGACCCGTTCGACCGAATCGTCGATCAGGCTCTTGATCTCCTTCGCCGCAGCGGTGGAGCGTTGGGCGAGAGTGCGGACTTCCGACGCGACCACCGCGAAGCCGCGGCCTTGTTCGCCGGCACGTGCCGCTTCCACCGCCGCATTCAAGGCCAGGATATTGGTCTGGAACGAGATCCCGTCGATGACGGAGATGATGTCGGCAATCTTCTTGGACGAGGCCTCGATACCGGCCATGGTGCCCACGACCTTGCTCACGATCTCGCCGCCTTGCGATGCCACACCCGCCGCACCGATCGCCAACTGATTGGCCTGACGGGCGTGTTCGGCATTCTGGCGCACGGTGGAGGTCAGCTCTTCCATCGACGCGGCGGTTTCTTCCAGGTTGGCCGCCTGCTGCTCGGTGCGCTGCGACAGATCCTGATTACCTGCCGCGATTTCGCTGGCGGCAGAATTGATCGACACGGCCGAGTGCTGGATACGGCCGACAATCTCTGCCAGCTGCGCGGCAGTGGCGTTGGCGTCGTCACGCATCTGCGCAAACACGCCCTTGAACTCGCCGGTCATCCGCGCGGTGAGATCGCCTGCGGCGATGGATTGCAGCAGCGACGACAGCGATTGCAGGTTGCCGTCGGCAGTGGCCATGAGCTGGTTTAGGCTGTCGACCATCACATGGAAGTCGTACTGGAAACGCTCGGCATCGCCGCGTGCACTGAAGTCGCCGTTGGCTGCGGATTGCGCCAGTTGCTTGATCTCGCGGTTCATCGCAGACAGGTTCGCCTTCACCTCGTCCATGGTCTGCGTCAGCACCGCCTTCTCGCCGGGCAGGCGGTCCATGCTCTCGCTGAGGTCGCCGACGGCGTAGCGTCCCATGATGCGTGCCAGGTTGGTCTGCACCGCCAGATGCGACGCCACCAGCGTATTGGTGTCCTTGGCCATGCGGCCATAGTCGCCAGGAAACGCCGCGGCATCGATGCGGAAACTGGTCTGGCCATCATCGTGGCGTCTGGCCATGTCGCTCTGCGCGTCGAGCAAGGATTGCAGCTGCCTCTGCATGCCACGCATCGCGCGCAACAGACGGCCGGTTTCATCCTTGGCGTCGCTTTCCACGTCATTGTCCAGCTGGCCGTTGGCAATCGCCTCTGCGGCCTTGGTTGCGCGTGCGAGCGGCAGGGTCAGGCTGCGGGTGATGAGCCAGGCAAGCAGGCTGCTGATCACCACCACGGCAACGCCACCGGAGATGATCAGCAGCTTGCCGCGGTTCATCGACGCCACTGCGTCGGCATAGGCTTGCTGGCTCTGGTTTTCCTGACGCGTCACCAGCTCGCGGATCTTGTCCTGCCATGCCATCGTCGCCGGGCGCGCCTTTTCGCTGAGCAAGGCCTGAGCTGGCGCATTATCGTTTCTAGCGGCAAGTATCATGACCTGGTCGTTGATCTTGCCCGAGATGGCACGTCGCGCATCCATCTCGGCGCGAATCTTGCGACCTTCCTCGGAGCTGGGCAGCGTATCGAGCTTGGCACGCAACTCGTTGTAGCGCTGGCGCTGCGCCTTGATGGTGGTCAGCGCTTCGTTGTTGAGTTCATCGCTGGTGGCCATGGCATAGGTGCCCAGCGCGATCAGGATCGATGAGTTGGCATCCAGCATGCCATTGCCGATCTGGATCTTGGCCATGCGATCGAGCACGATGAAATCGAATTGCTGCCTTGCATTGGCCATGGTGACCAGGCCCGTCGCCACCAGCAGGCTCGACAGCAGAATCAGGATTCCGAAGGCGAGGCCGAGACGGCGCCCGACGTTATAGCGTTGCAAATAGGAACTCATGCGGGTCGTCCTCATGTCCAGTGGGTAGCACCGGCTGGCAGGCCGCACGATGTTCGCGTGAATGCCTCGGCAACGTGATAACGACGCGGGGATCAGAAACTTAAACAGCCCGCTTCGGGCTACGTTTAGCTCGCTGTTTCGTTCACGCAGGTCAGGAAAAAACCGACTGGCCGCGCAGTGGCGATTAACGTGATAGTGCTGATGTTGTGTGCGTCGGCATGGCGCTTGGCCCTTGGCTCATGGTCACGGCACCCATCCGAGATCCGGTCCCCTGGTTCACCGCGCTCCACACAGCGCGCAGGGCACCATTCACTGCAGTGTCGGTGCGCGTCTCATTGCCTGGCTCGCTTGCGCGGCGTGTCTGCGTTGTCGGGGAACACGCGGGAGCAGAGGAAGTCGACAAACGCGCGCACCTTCGGTGACGGATGCTTGCTTGCGGGCCACAGTACATTGAATACGCCTGTCCGCTCGACGTGATCCGCCAGCACCGGCAGCAGGCGTCCGTCTGCGAGCAGATCACCAATGGCAAAGTCCGGCAGGCAGGCGATGCCCAGCCCCTGTGTCGCGAAATGCACCCGCGTCTCGATGTTGTTGCAGATCATCGCAGTGGGCAGCACCAGTTCGGTGTCATGACGTCGCATGCGCAGCGGCCAGGTCTCCAGCTTTCCCGAGTTTGGAGAGCGGTAGTGCAGGCAGACATGCTGCAGCAGATCGCCGGGCACGCGCGGCACCCCACGTTGCGCCAGATAGTGAGGCGAGGCGACCAGCATCATCTGGAAGCGGCCAAGGCGCCTTGCCGACAGGCGCGAATCGCTGGGCTTGCCGGTGCGCACCACCGCGTCAAAGCCGTCCTCGATCACATCGACCATGCGTTCGCTGAAATCGAGGTCCAGTTCGATCTCGGGGTACTGCCGCATGAAGTCGGCGAGCACCGGCAGCATCAGCGAGCTGACCAGCGGCAGGCTGACGCGCAGGCGTCCACGCGGTGTCGCAGTCGCTTGCGACAGCTCCAATTCCGCAGCCTCGATCTCGGCAAGGATGCGGCGGCTGCGCTCCAGAAGCAGCACGCCTTCGGCAGTCAGCGTGACGCTGCGCGTACTGCGATGGAAGAGACGCACGCCTAGCTTTTCTTCCAGCCGCGCCACGCGTTTGCCGACCGCCGATGCGGAGACGCCCAGCTGCCGGCCCGCTGCCACGAAGCTGCGCGTTTCGGCGACCTGCACGAACACCACGAACCCGCTGAGACTGTCCACTGCATCCCTCATTGCGGACATCAGCGTCCGCACAATCAGGAACTGTACCCCGGTTTTTCTGCAGTCAAAGGCTGTCTAACCTGCACGGATCAGTCACCGGTAATGCACTCCCATGAGCACGCCTCCATCTTCGCGGCATCCGGACCTGGGCACTTCCGTGTCATCCAATCGAATCGAGGCTGTCGTGCAGCATGCACTGGACGATCAGCGTCTGGTCGGGGCGGTGGTGCTGGTTGCACGCAACGGCAAGCTGGTGCATCGCCAGGCGGCCGGCTGGGCGGACCGGGAAAGCCGCCGTGCGATGCGCGTGGATGCGCTGTTTCGTCTTGCCTCGGTCAGCAAGCCCATCGTGTCGACGGCTGCGTTGGTACTGGTCGCGCAAGGTCGCCTGGACCTCGACGCGGACATCGCGCGTTGGTTGCCCGACTTCCAGCCACGGCTGGCCGATGGCCGCCGCGCGCGGATGACCGCGCGGCAGTTGCTGAGCCACACCGCGGGGCTGGGCTACCGTTTCCTCGAGCCCGACGCAAACGGGCCTTATGCCTTGGCCGGCGTGTCCGACGGCATGGATGCCTCCGGCGTCAGCCTGGAGGAAAACCTGCGTCGTATCGCTAGCGTGCCCTTGCTCTATGTTCCCGGCACGGCCTGGGGCTACTCGCTGGCCAGCGACGTGCTGGGTGCATTGATCGAGCGGGTGCTCGATGCCCCGTTGAACGAGGCGGTGCGCACCCTGGTCACCGGGCCACTCGCAATGTCGGACACCGACTTTTCCACCTCCGATGTGGTGCGCATGACCACCGCATACGTCAGTGATCGGCCGCGGCCGCATCGCCTGGAGGAAGGAGAAACCGTCTCCGCCTTCGAGGGTGCAATCGGCATCGCCTACAGCCCGGCGCGTGGTTTCGATCCGGGTGCGTTTGCTTCCGGTGGGGCGGGCATGGTGGGGACCGCCGGTGACTTCCTGCGGCTGCTGGAAGCCTTGCGTACCGGTGGCGGCCGATTGCTGCCTGACAGGCTGATCCAGGAGGCGGCGCGCGACCACACGGATGGCGCCGCCCTGCCGGATCTTCCCGGGCTTGGCTTCGGGCTGGGTTTCTCGGTCTTGCGTGACCCCGCGCTTGCCGCATCGCCCGAGTCCGCAGGGACTTGGCGTTGGGGTGGAGCCTACGGTCATTCCTGGTGCGTGGACCGAGCGGCAGGATTGAGTGTGGTCGCCTTCACCAATACGCTCTACGAAGGCATGTCGGGCCGCTTCGTCACCGATCTGCGTGATGCGGTGTATGCCGCAGTGAGGGCAGGGCAGTGAGGTCGCCTCGTAACGATCGTCTGCCGCTGGCATCACTGCTGGCACTGGCCATGGCGGCGTTCATCACCATCCTCACCGAAGCGCTGCCCGCAGGCTTGCTGCCGCAGATGGCAAACGGCTTGCGGGTCTCCGAAGCCTGGGTGGGGCAGACGGTGACGATCTATGCGATCGGTTCGTTGATGGCCGCGATCCCCCTGACCGTCGCCACACAGGGCGTTGCTCGCCGTCCGCTGTTGCTGGCCGCCATCGCCGGCTTCGCCATCGCCAATACGGTCACCACCGTGTCCACCAGCTATGCACTGACGATGCTGGCACGCTTTCTGGCCGGCGTCTCGGCCGGGCTGCTGTGGGCGCTGCTGGCGGGTTATGCCGCGCGGCTGGTACCGGCACATCAGAAGGGGCGTGCCATTGCGGTGGCAATGGTCGGCACACCATTGGCACTGTCGCTGGGCGTGCCTGCTGGCGCGTTTCTCGGCACATTGGTGGACTGGCGTGTGTGCTTCGGCATCCTGAGTATGCTGGCCCTGCTGCTGATGGTCTGGGTGCGCCTGCAGCTCGCAGATTTTGCAGGCCAGCCCAAAGGCGGGCAGCAACGTCTCGGGAGCGTGTTGATGCTGCCCGGCATCCGGTCGGTGCTGGTGGTCGTGCTGGCCTTCGTGCTGGCGCACAACATGCTCTACACCTACATCGCCGCGTTTCTGGCGCAAGCCGGCATGGCAGGCCGTATCGACCTGGTGTTGCTGGTATTCGGCGGCGCGTCCGTGCTCGGCATCTGGTTGGTGGGCGTTCTGATCGACCGCCATCTGCGCGTGCTGACGCTGAGCAGCACGGCGCTGTTCGGCGCTGCGGCATTGGCGCTGGGCCTGGCCGGCGACATGCCGGCCATCGTCTACGCAGCAGTCGGGGCGTGGGGGCTGGCCTTCGGCGGCAGCGCGACTCTGTTCCAGACGGCGCTGGTCACTTCGGCCGGTGCCGATGCCGATGTCGCCCAATCGATGCTGGTCACCGCCTGGAATACCGCCATTGCCGGTGGCGGTCTTGTGGGCGGCATCCTGCTCGACCAGTTCGGCGTGCGTGCGTTTGCGCCCGTCCTGCTGGTGCTGCTTGGTGCCACGCTGGCGGTGGCATGGGCCGCCAAACGGCATGGCTTTGCCGCATCGCGCGGCACCGCCGCAGTCGGCAGGCAAGCCTGAGCATCGCTGCATGGATGGCGCTGGTGCGGCCGAAACGGCCTCAGGTTCCCCCCATCGCGGCCACACCGGGCGTCAGTGCGATGACGGTGCGGACACCGAGCCGTTGGCGGGCCACTCCTCTCATGCCCGAGCCGAAGCGCCGTCACCGCGCCGCCGCTCCGAGGCCATGTCGCAGGCCATCGCCAACTCACTCCGCCACCACGCCTCAGGCGTGATCATGTTCGCCATGAACAGCAGTCACCAGATCACCGCGCGAACGATCACGGTCACTCCGGCAGGCACAGCATCTGCCGGCAGCGAGGTCGTTGTGCAGTTGTCGGCCAGCCCGGATCCGCGCTGGCAGGCGTGTTTCCATTTCGTCGTGCAAGGCCGCGACGGTTTCTTCCTACAGGGCAGGCCGGTGTTCGACAACACAAGCCTTCACGGGCTGCTGCAGGCGGGGCAAGCCGAGGCCTTCCGCCAGGAGTTGCCGGACCTTCTGGTATCGGCGAGCGTGCTTGCGCGTGCCCAGGTCAAAAAGGACGCAGCGCGCTAGGGATGCTGCATCGCCCGAGGATGTGCCCAGAGAGTCGTGTCCGATGGCGCGCTCGGTGACCAGCTCGAAAAAGCGGCGTTATGGAAAGGCTCGGTGTCTGCAAGACTGCTCGGGCATCGGTCCGCGGTGGACAACGTCGCTACCGTGCCTGCCGGGCGCGGCCTGCACGCGGCACACAGGACGACAGATCGAGCGCCATGTCCCACCGCTCCAGCCCGGGCGCATAGCCATCCACCGTCACGTGTTGCACGACAAAGCCGAAGCGGGCATAGAACTGCCGGGTGTGTTGACTCGTATCCAGCATGACGCGCCGGACATCCGGCATCTGACGCAATGCGTCGAGCCGGGCCAGGAGCAACTGCGTCCCCAGGCCGCAACGGTGCAGGCGCGGGTGGACCATGCCCCAGCACAAGCTCGCCGTGGTGCCATCGGCGCCGATCGCGTAGCCAGCGCAACCAGCGATGGCGTGGCCGCGCTCGAGCAGCTGGTAGTGCCACGCCGCGGCGTGATGGGTCAGGAAGCCGGCGAAGTCGGCACGCTCCCCGGCACTGAAGAACGCCGGCACATTTGCATCGAACAGCGCCATGCACCCGTCGAAGTCCTGAGATTGATACCGCCGAATCTTGTCCATCTGCATAGTCTGCCTCAGGCGCGCAGGTGCCATGCAGCGGCATGACAACCTGCGCCGTAATCGCCGCGCCTGTCGCGCCAGCTGCGCTCAGGCCCGGGCTGTCGCCTCGCGCACGAAGTCTTCGTAGGTGCGCAGCGGACGTCCCAGCATGGCCTGCAGTTTTTCCACCGTGCCATCGGTCGCCCGCATGCCGTATGTCTGGATGCCGGCCAGCATCAGGCGCATGTCGTAGGCCAGCCAGGATGGGCCATGGGCAGCCATCTGCGCTTCGAAAGCGGCCAGGTCATCGCCCGCGTAGGCGATCTCGCGTCCAAGCGCCGTACTCCAGACCTTCGCGGCGGAGCTACCCGTCACCGCATGCGGGCCAACCAGTTCGAGCGTGACACGCTCAAGTGCGGCGGGCGCGCGGTCGCGTCGCAGCAACTCGGCAACCGCGATGTCTGCGATATCACGCGCATCGATCATCCCCACACCTGTCGAACCGATCGGCATCGGGTAGACAGCGTACTGTTGAATCGTCTGCTGGATCATCGCCTCGTTCTGCATGAAATACGCCGGGCGCAGAATCGTTGCAGCAATGTCGCAGCTTTCGATCATGCGCTCGACCGTGTGCTTGCCGGTAAAGTGCGGCACGTTGGTGAACTTGTCGGCATGGATCACCGACAGGTACACGACGCGTTCGATCCCTGCTTCTTTGGCAAGGTTCAGCGCGATCAGCGCCTGTGTCACTTCGTCGGGAGTGACCGCATTCAACAGGAACAGGGTGCGCACCGGCGTCAGCGCGGCACGCATCGACGCGACGTCGGTGAGGTCGGCAACCACTTCGGTGACGCCGGCCGGGAAGGCGCGCTTGCCGGGTTGGCGCACCAGTGCCCCGACCTTGGCGCCTGCGTCGGCCAGGCCCTGGGTGATCAGGGAACCGATGGTGCCGGTGGCACCGGTAACGAGAATGCTCATGTGAATCTCCTGCTGTGGATGGAAGGGCGTCAGCGCGACACCTGCGCCACAACTGACGTTGCGGTGACGAGACGATAGGCCGTTGCATCGCTAATACGAAGCCGCCAAGATGTAGACACCTGGTTTCAAATGTGGAACACCATGGATCTCAATGCATTGATCGACTTCGCCCTGGTCGCAGCGAACCAGGGCCTGGGAAAGGCAAGCCGTGCCAGTGGCAGATCGAAGGCGACCTTGTCGCGCCGCATCGCCGAGCTGGAGGAGCAGCTGGGAGTGCGACTGGTCGAGCGCAGCGCACGTGGCCTCAGGCTTACCGACGCCGGGCAGCTGCTGATGGACCGCACCGAAGTGCCGTTGAGCGAGGTGGCCGAGGCCATGGCAGCTGCACGCGAGGGGCTCTCGAGTCCACGCGGACGCTTGCGTGTGGCATCGCCGGTGCTGTTCTCGCAACTGGCGATGGGACGCATTGGCGCAGAGTTCTGCGCGGCCTATCCGGAGATCACGCTCGAGGTGGTGGCAGAAGACCGCACGGTCGATCTGGTGGAAGAGCAGTTCGATGTGGCCATCCGGATCAACCCCAGCCCGGACAGCAGCCTGGTCGGGCGCTGTTTTGCCAGGGATCGGCTGGTTGTGGTGGCCGCACCCGGCATCGCCATGCCAACCGACAACGCGGTCGCACCAATGCCCGCGGTGGTGACGTCGAGCTTCCAACCGACGACATGGACCCTCGATGACGGACGCCTGATCCTGGAACCCATTCCAAGACTGCGGTTTTCCTCGTTCTTGATGGTCCGCGACGCAGCGATTGCAGGCGGTGGCGTTGCGCTTCTTCCGCAGTCGATCGCATGGAACCAGCTCGCGCGCGGCGAACTGGTGCAATGGGGCACGATCGCTGGCGTGGAACCGGCGCTGTGGGTGCTGCACACGTCCAGGCGTCTGGCTGCGCCGAAGGTGCGCGCGTTCGTGGACTTCATGGGCGACAGGTATCCGGATGGGTCGCTTGTGTTGACGGGGTAGGGCGCTGGATTCTGCGGGTGCGGGCCAGCCTGCGTAGCGGCCAGCTGACTTACTATCGCCCGCAAATATCCGCCGCAGAGTTCCAGGCGCAGCTGCTAACGCACTCGATCGACAGACTGGTCGACGCACCGCTGATAAGTGCAGGTGCGCGTCCTCAAATACGGCCTGGGGAACGAGCCGCCTGGCCATGATTGCGCGGCACCGCCTCGCGATCAGCGGTGCGTCGGGGCGCGGAACGTATTCCCTCGCGTAGCTGACAACTTCAGAGACCTGGCCAGACGCTCGCCCAGCGCTCGGTTCGGCTCACACGCGCAATAGCGGTCTTGCGAGACTGCGGCTGGGCGTGGTGGTTGCGTGATCGCCACCGTTGCCCAGGATCGGGCGGCGCAGATGGGGCGGCGGCAGGCAGATCAGCACGCACGGCGTTTTTGCCAAAGCGGACTGCAGCGACGAACGCCAGACGCCGCGGCGGACGATAGCGTCGTGTTCGACCACCAGCACGTCGGCGCAGGCGCGTTTGAGCAGGCCGGCGATTTCGCGACGCGGGTTGCCGACGGCCACGTGGATGCGCACGCGCAGGTCCTCGTCGGGCAGTTGCTGGACCAGGTCGCCGAGCCAGCTGGCGGCCGCGTCTTCGCTCAGCGGCTTGTCGTTGAACAGGCTGTCGACCAACAGGCCTTCGCTGATCTCCGGCACAACGTGCAACAGGTGCAGGTCGGCGCCGCGGCGGCGTGCCAGTGCGGCGGCATCGCGCAGCGATTCCAGGCTGGTTTCGCGGCCAGTGATCCAGCAGGCGACGTGACCGCCGACGGCGCCGTCGCGCGGGATCGCATCGGCGTAGGGAAGGGTCAACATGGGCGTGGCCACGCGCTGCAGCACGCGCGCGCGCAGCGAGACATGCAACGGGCGCGGCAGGCCGGTGCGCTCGGACGGCGGCATGATCAATAACGCGTCGTCGCGGCTGCGGCAGAACGAGACGATGCCGGCGGCGGCCGGGCCACCGGCAAGTGCACGCTCGCAGCCCGGGTAGTTGGAGGCCTCGGCAAAGAAGGCATCCAGCGACTGCTGGGCCTGCGCGCGCTTGCCCTTGGCATGCACGTGCAGGATGGTGAGGCGCGCGCTCAGGCGGTCCACCAGTTGCGCCACGGTCGGGATCGCGGCATGGCAGGTCTCGGAAAAATTGGTGGCAAAGATCAGGTGAGTGGGGGTGGTCTGCATGGCTGGCTCCGTGGTCAGTAGATGAAACCGTCGATGGCGCGCACTTCGCGCAGCGGTACGCGCTGGCCCAGCATTTCGCGCAGGGTGAGTTCGATGCCGCGCGACAGCGCGGTCATCGGGGTGTCGTGCACGGTGTTCTCGAACGGGTCTTCGATGGCGCTGCTGGCGCTGTCGATGGCGATCAGGGTGAAGCTGATCAGCACCGAGGCGATCGGCATGGCCAGGCCCATGCCGGCGATCAGGCCCAGCGGCACCAGCCAGCAATACATGTTCACCAGCGTGCGCGGCAGCGAGGAGAACTGCCGCGGCAGCGGGGTGTTCTTGATGCGTTCGCAGGCGCCCTGGATGTTGGCCAGTGTGGTGAGGTTGGCGTCCAGCGAGGACCAGCGCAGGCTGTCGAGCATGTCCCAGTCGCGCGCCTGCTGCAGTTGCTGGCCCAGCCGCAGGGTCAGCGCGTTGGGGATGTTGGCGTAGCCGCGCAGGTCGTCCGCGCGTGCCTGGCCGAGCAGCCCGGCCAGCTCCGGAAACGGATTCTGCCGGCGCAGATGGCAGCGCAAGGCGTGCACGAAGGCGATCTGGTGCACCACGATATCGTCGCGCAGCCCGGCCCGGCGTGGGTCGACCGGATCCACATCCAGCGCGGTCAGGGCCTGGCGCGCGATGGCGCGCGAGGTGTTCACCAGCGCGCCCCAGAGTTGGCGCGCCTCCCACCAGCGGCCATAGGCCGCATTGGCGCGAAACGCCAGGAAGATGGTGAGCGCCGAGCCGAGCTGGGCCAGCGGCAATGCTTCGATCGACAGCCACTGCCAGTCGAAGAAGGTATAGAGGATGGCCACGGCGCAGTCGAACGCCAGCAATACCAGCAGGCGTTTATAGGTCTTGGGCCAGATGCGTCGCAGCGGAAACGTATCGCGGGTGATCATGGGAGAGACAACATGGACGTGGGGTAGATGCATTACACCCAGCCTCCACGGTCGTGTCTGCCATCCTTGCGCCAGCGTTGGACAGTGCACGCACCGTCCGAACGATGCGGGCAGGCTATCTTTCGATAGGGTGAAATCCACACGCCCGGCCACGATGCTGTGGCTTCAACCACAGCCACAGAGGAGCGGCATTGCAACGCACATGCATGGGTAGGCAATGGACAGACTGAGACTGCCATTCAAGTGGCGCGGGCAGGTGGTCAAGCTCAATCGCGGCCCGACGCTGTGGGCGTCGCTGGCGATGCTGGCCTCGCTGGTGTGGGCGGAATGGTACTCGCACCTGGGCGTGTCGCTGGGCCTGCTCTATATCCTGCCGGTGGTGCTGGCGGCCACGGTATTGTCGCGGCGCGACATCGTCATCGCCGCGATCGCCTGTGCGGTGCTGCGCGGCTTGTTCGTGACCGACGAAATAGTGGTCGAACAGGCGCTACGCTTCTTCATGGCGACGATTGCCTATGCCGGCTGTGGTCTGCTCGTGGCCGAAATCAGCCGCACTCGCCGGGTGATCCTGGCCCATTACGTGCAGCTGCGCGCCGAACAGCGGCTGCGTCGGCGGCTGGAGCGGCAACTGTGGCTGCTCGCCGAAAGCAGCCCGGCGGCGTTGCTGACGGTGGCCGGCGACGGCCGTATCGTGGCGGCCAACCGCGCCGCGCACGAGATCCTGGACATGGCCGAAGAAGGCGGGCTGGAGGGCCGCGCGGTGCGCGAGTTCCTGCCGCTGCTGGACGATGCGCTGAGCATGAGCGCCAATCTGGACGGCATGCGCACTTCGGCCAGCACCTGGGGCTGCCGCAGCGACGGCACCCGCTTTCCGGCCACCACCTGGTTCTCGGTCTACGAAGACAGCGCCGAGCGTCACCTGGCTGCGATCCTGGTCGATACCAGCGAGGAAGTGCGCGCGCGCGAGTCGGCGCACTTCGACGATGTGCTGAAGAACAATCGCCTGCTGGCCGGCGCGGTGTCGCACGAGATCCGCAACCTGTGTTCGGCGGCGGGCGTGGTCACCTCCAACCTTGCGCGGCATCCTGGCATTGGCGCAGATCCGGATCTGGCCGCGCTGCGCAGCCTGGTGGCGGCATTGATGGAGCTGGCGTCCTTCAACCTGCGTCGGCAGCTGCCCGACGAAGCGCATGAAACGCGGCTGCAGACGCTGTGCAGCGAGTTGGATGTGATCATCCGCTCGGACTGGGAGGACGTCGATGGCCAGCTGGTGATCCAGGTCCCGGCCGAGTTCCCGTCGGTGCACGGCGACCGCCACGCGCTGCTGCAGGTGCTGCTCAATCTGGCGCGCAATTCGTTGCGCGCGGCGCAGGCGCTGCCACCGCAACGCCGCCAGTTGATCGTCAGTGCACGCCTGGAACAGCAGCGCGCAGTGTTGAGTGTGCGCGACACCGGACCGGGCATCGCCGATCCGGGCCGCCTGTTCCAGCCGTTTCGTAGCGACAGCGACGGCTCCGGCCTGGGGCTGTACATCTCGCGTGCGCTGATGGCCAACCAGGGCGGCCTGCTGCGCTATGCGCCCGGTGGCGAGGGCGCCTGCTTCGAGTTGCATCTGCCGTTGGCGCATGCACCGTCTGTGGAGGCGCGGGATGGATGAGTCGCGGCGCGAACCGGTTCGCCTCTACCTGCTGGACGACCACACGCTGTTCCGCGAAGGCCTGTTGCGCCTGCTCGGTGCCGACGCCCGCTTCCAGGTGGTCGGGCAGTCCGGCGCATTGGCGCAGGCCATCGTACAGATCGCGTCGCTGACGCCGGACGTGGTCATCCTCGACTACGACATGGGCGAGTACAACGCGCTGGACTACATGCGGCGTCAGGCCGAACAGGCGCGCCGCCCCGCCACGCTGATCGTCACCGCCGGTCTGCCCGAGCGCGACGCGCTGGCCTTGATCCGGCTCGGGGTGTCCGGTATCTGCCGCAAGGATGTTTCCACCGATGAACTGATCGACAGCATCCATGCGGTGGCGATGGGCCGGGTGCTGATCGACCAGCGTTATCTGCAATCGCTGGTCGCACAGGGTACCCAGGAAAGCCGGCCCAGTTTCACCGACCGTGAGCGCGAAGTGCTGCGTGGCTTGCTGCGTGGGCAGTCCAACAAGTTGATCGCACGCCAGCTGGGCAGTTCGGAGAGTGCCATCAAGGCGACCTTCCAGCAGCTGTTCAACAAGCTCGACGTGCGTTCTCGCAGCCAGTTGGTGATGGTGATCCTGCAGGATTATCGCGATCTGGTGTGAGGGGGCCTGTCGTTTTAAGAGGTGCCGTGCGAGCCATGCAGGTGCCGATGCTCATCGGTTGGACCCGATGCGGTCGCGGTGGTACGGGAACGTACCGGGCCGTGCAACCGGGCCGCACGTGTGACGCCGATCTGCCGCTTCGCAAGCACGCCAATCAGGGTGCAGCGGGCGGTTTGGGGGGACAGGCGTGAGGTCTTGGGCCACCACAAGGCGTCGGACTCATCTGCACGAGCCGTGGACGAAACGCCGGTCATCATGTGCGCTGGCGGATAGAGGTGTTACATGGCGAAACCGACGCTGTTCTTCCTGCACGCCCTTGGGTCCAGCAGCAACGAGTGGTCTGGTGTGATCCAGCGATTGGAAGCGCGTTTCGATTGTGTGGCGCTCGATATTCCCGGTTTTGGAGAGGCGCCGCCGATCGAGCATGTCGACACC
The DNA here is from genome assembly GCF_002940665.1 of Xanthomonas arboricola. Classification (GTDB taxonomy): domain Bacteria; phylum Pseudomonadota; class Gammaproteobacteria; order Xanthomonadales; family Xanthomonadaceae; genus Xanthomonas; species Xanthomonas arboricola_B. The sequence goes on along the minus strand of NZ_MIGY01000002.1, from coordinate 672,862 downwards.
GCCGCACTGGTTGCCTGGTTTGTCGAAGAGGTGATTCGGCGGCAACCGACGTGCTGGTTTGCGATCGGGCACAGCATGGGCGGAAAGATCGCCACCCTGGCAGCAGCGCAGGCGCGCGATGGCACGGCCGGGCTTGCCGGACTGGCCGGCGTGATCCTGGTCGCTGCGTCGCCACCGGCGCCCGAGCCGATGGATGAGTCTCGCCGACGTACGATGCTTGCCTGGTTCGAAAACGGCCATCCCACGCGGCAAGAGGCGGAGCAGTTCATCGACGATAACTGTGCGATGGCGCTGCCAGCACCGGTCAGGGACGCAGCTGTCGACGATGTGCTGCGAACCAGTGCGAGAGCATGGATCGCCTGGCTCGCGCATGCCAGTCGCGAGAACTTAAGCGCGCAGGCAGGCTGCGTGGAGGTGCCCGCGATGATCATCGCCGGCAATGAAGATGGCGACCTGGGCGAAGCCGCGCAAACAGCGCTGAACGCGCCGCACTATCACCATGCGCGTATCGCCGTCGTGGCTGATGCGGCGCATCTGATCCCGTACGAGCAACCGCAACACCTGGCCCAGCTGATCGCAGCGCATGTGGATCGCAGCGTGGGCAAATGCCTGCCCGATGACTTCGTCACGCTGCTCAATATGGAGCGGGTTGCCCCGCGCATGCGCAAGCTGCTGCTCAGTCGGCATGCCGGCCCACCCGCCGGTGCGCAAGGCGTGCTGAGCCAGCATCAACTGGGAACACTCGGCGCAGTCGTCGCACGTGTCCTGGATGGGGCCAGCGATGCGGGCGAGATTGCACGACGAATCGATATCCAGCTTGCCGAAGGTGCGGGAGATGGTTGGCGCCATGCAGCGTTGCCACCCGATCGGCTTGCGGTGCCGTTGGGCCTGGACGCGCTCGACGCGCTGACGACCGGCTTTGCTGGTCTACCCGTAGAGATGCAGGATCAATGGCTGCGTCAGGTGTCGCGATCGATGGCCGGCGATCCTTCGGCGCACGGGCTGGATGCAGCGCAGCTGGCGCACTGGTTCGAGGACGTGCGCGCCGAAGCCGTGCGGACCTGGGTCAGCCTTCCCGCCACGATGGCTGCACTGGGATACGACGGCTTCGCGGTTGGCGGTGCCGGTCTCGACAGCCCGGGCTATCAGCACACCGCAGCCGACCGGCAGGAAGCCTGGCAGCTTCCTGCCGAAGGCTTGCGATGAGCCCGGGCGTGCACGACGCCGCAGTCGATGTGGTGGTGGTAGGCAGCGGGGCAGGCGGCGGCCCGCTGGCCGCACGGCTCGCGCAACGAGGTCTCTCGGTGGTGGTGCTGGAGGCGGGTGCGGCCTTCAGTCCCACGTCCCATCTGCCCGATGAGCTGACGGCCGGCATCTACTGGATGGAGGAGCGCCTGAGCGGCGGGCAGACGCCAACCGCGTTTGGCGCCAATAATTCCGGTTCGGGCATGGGCGGTTCGACCCTGCATTGGGGCGCCTTTTGCCCGCGTCCGGACAAGCGCGATCTGAGCCTGTCGACGCACACCGGGCAGCACGGCATGGACTGGCCGATCGCGCATGAAGAGCTGCTGTCCTATATCCACCGCGTCGAGGAGTTCATCGGCGTCTCCGGGCCGGCGCACTATCCGTGGGATCCCGAGCGCAGCTACGCCTATCCGCCGCCGCAACGCAATGCGTCGGCCAACGCGATGGAGCGCGGTTGCCGCACGCTTGGCATCACCGCCACCGATGCGCCTGCCGCGTTGGTGACCAGGGCGCACGCGCAGCCGCACCACGGCAGGCGCGCGGCCTGCAACAACTGCGGCGCCTGCCATCAGGGGTGCAGCAACGGCGCCAAGGTGAGCGTCGATACCACCTGGCTGCCGCTGGCGCGCGCGCACGGCGCCCAATTGCGACCCGATTGCCGGGTCATCGACATAGAGCGCGGCGCCCGGGGCATGGTCAGCGCGGTGGTCTATCAACAGAACGGACGCGAACTGCGCCAGCGTTGCACGAGCTTGTTCCTGTGCGCAGGCGGCGTGGAAACACCGCGCTTGCTGCTCAACCTGGGGCTGGCCAACTCAAGCGGCCAGGTGGGGCGCAACTTCATGGCGCATGTGGCCACCCAGGTGTGGGGAGAGTTCGATGCAGACATGCGCATGAACCGTGGCTACCCCTCGTCGCTGATCACCGAGGACATGCTGCGCCCGGCCAATGCCGATTTCATCGGGGGCTATCTGGTGCAGAGCCTGGGCGTGCAGCCGATCACCCTGGCCAACACCCTGGCACGTGGCGCAGGCATGTGGGGGAGGGAGCTCGTAACGACCATGACGCGCTACAACCGCCTGGCCGGCATCGGCATCAATGGCGACTGCCTGCCGCAGGACGGCAACCGGCTGACCCTGTCCGACGAGCGCGATGCCTTCGGCCAGCGCAAGGCGCGTATCGACTTCAGCTACGGGCCCAACGAACGTGCGATTGATGCCCACGCGCGCGCATCGCTGCACGCAATCTGGGAGGCAGCCGGTGCCCAACGCATCTTCGCCGCCGCTCGCTCCGCACACACGCTGGGCACCTGCCGCATGGGCACGGACCCGGAGCAGGCCGTGGTGGACCCGGACGGCCGCGCATTCGATATCGCCAACCTCTACATCTGCGACAACTCGATTTTTCCAAGTGCACTGGCAGCCAATCCCGCGCTGACGCAGATGGCACTTGGCCTGCGCACGGCGGAGCGCTTTCTCGCCCGCTAATTGCGCGCTTACCCCCCACCTTTCTCTACCACCAGGAGTTCAGCATGGATCTCGGAATCAACAATCGGATCGCCCTCATCAGTGGCGGCGACTCGGGAATGGGCAAGGAAACCGCGCGGCAGCTGCTCGAAGCCGGCGTGCGCGTGGCGATCACCGATCTTGCGGACGGCACGCTCGACCAGGCAGTGGCGGAACTGTCGGGCCTGGGGCAGATCATCGCCATCGAAGGCGATGTCACCCGCGAGCAGGACGTCACCGCCATCTGGGCGCAGGTGCGCGAACAACTGGGCGACCCCGACATCTACATCAACGCAGCGGGCGTCACCGGCGCAACCGGTGATTTCCTGGAGGTCAGCGATGCCGGCTGGCTCGAGACGCTGGACATCAACCTGATGGGCGCGGTGCGCATGTGTCGCCAGGCCATTCCCGCCATGCGCCGCAAGCAATGGGGCCGGATCGTGCTGTTCGCCTCGGAAGACGCCGTGCAGCCCTATGTGGACGAGCTGGCCTATTGCGCATCGAAGGCGGCAATCCTGAGCCTGGCCAAGGGCCTGTCCAAGGCCTACGGAGCGGACAACGTACTGGTCAATACGGTGTCGCCCGCCTTCATCGCAACCCCGATGACCGACAAGATGATGCAAAAGCGCGCCAGCGAAAACGGAACCACGTTCGAGCAGGCGATCCAATCGTTCCTGGACGAAGAGCGTCCCGGCATGGTGCTCAAGCGACGTGGCCGCCCGGAGGAAGTGGCTTCGGCGGTTGCCTTCCTGTGCTCCGAGCGCGCCAGCTTCATCAACGGCGCGGGTATCAGAGTGGATTCGGGATCGGTTTTTACGATCGCTGGCTGACACGTTTGCTGATTGCATCCATACGGCACTCGTCAATGAATCAACGAGAGCGCCTGCTCGATCGCAGATCGCATTCTGCGATCGAGCAACGTGGAGGCTGATCTTTAGCGGATCGAGTGGCGCTAGAGCTAGAAACTATCGTTAAGACGAGAAGCGGTGTTTCAGCCAAGAGCAGTTTAGTAGTCTGCTGCACGAGCGAGTGTGGCGATCATGGATATGGAGACTCCAGGTGCCCGACCAAAGAAGATGTCGGAGGAAAATCCGTTCGAAAACGCTCTGATGGGCATCCGGTGGCAGGCCACTAATTCATATCGACATCACTATCGGCAATGATCGGAAACTGAGGAAAGCACGCATGGGCTACTAAGATCCAATGACGCGTCGCAGCAGATCGACGCATCCGGATGTGGGGACCTTTTTGATGTTGCACACGCGCTTGTCGCTCGCCGCTGCCGTTTCAGCTGCTCTTTCGTTATCCGCACATGCCCAGGGGCCGGCAACCGATCTTTCCGGCATACAAACTCCTAGCGCCAAGACCCTGGACAGCGTCAGCGTTGTCGGCAGCCAGATCCAAGGTGGTTCGGCCGCGGCCGCACTCCAGGTCACTTCGCTCGATCGCCAGCAGGTGGATGCCACCGGCGCCACAGGCGGTGATGAGCTGTACCGCACTATTCCGCAAATGGGCGATGTGTCGTTCAACCCCACAAATGGTGCGACCAGCAGCAACTTTTCGCGCGGCGACGTGGGTTCGGTCGACTTGCGAGGCCTTGGTGTGGGCAATACGCTGATGTTGTTGAACGGCCGCCGCACCGTGGTGCACCCAGGCAGCCAGGCCGATGACAACCTGGTTCCGGTCCTGACCTACAACGCCAATGCTATTCCGGTGGCCGGCGTGTCCCGCGTTGAAGTGCTACGCGACGGTGCCTCGGCCATTTATGGCTCCGATGCGGTAGGCGGCGTCGTGAACAATGTGCTGCAGAACAACCTGCTGGGCGGCTGGCTGGAACTGCGGTACGGCGGCGCTGAGGGCACCAGCCTGCGCCAGAGCGACATCAGCGGTGCCTACGGCTGGGACTTCCGCGACGGAAGGGGCAACGTATCGGTATTCCTCAACCAGACCCGCCGCAGCGACTTGCCCGCCGGTGATTTGGACTACGCCGCGTCCAGTGACAAGCGGCCACTGTTCGAGGGCACGCGGTTTGAAGGAGTCAGCAGCCTCGACATGCGCAACACGTTGAGTGCGTGGGCAGACCTGGCCGTGCCATCGTCGTTCGGTCGTGTCACCCGCAACGGCAACGCGTTGACCAGTGCGGCCGGCGCATTCCATATCCAGCCGAGCACGAATGGCGGCTGCGCTGCACCACTGGCCCAGGGACTATGCGTAGATGATGGCGCACGTGCCACCGCCGGAGCCGATCGCAACCTGCGATACGACAGCGCTACGTATCCGCTTTCGCTGCTGCCTTCGCTTGTGCGCCGTAACGTCTTTGTGACCGGTCACTACGCACTCAATGACGACGTGGAAGCCTACGGTGAATTGGGCTGGTACCAAGCAGATACCCGCGCCCTGCAAAGCCCAGTGTTCACCATCGGGTCCACCAAGGTCACCATTCCCGCCAGTAACTACTGGAACCCGTTCGGAGCGACTACGTTGCCCGACGGCAGTCCGAATCCGAACCGGATTTCCGGCTTGAACATCCCTGCATCGGGGTTGCCTGTCACGCTCAATAACTACCGTTTCATGGACCTTGGCCCGACCCTGGTCAAGGTGGAGAACACCCAGGCGCGCATACTCGGCGGCCTGCGTGGACACTGGAACGGCTGGGACTGGGACAGCGCGTTGCTTTATTCCCAAGCGCAAGTCGTGGATCGCCAGGACGGCATCAGCTCTACGGCGCTACAGCGTCAATTGGCATTGTCCACCCCGGACGCCTACAACCCGTTCAACGGCGGCGACTTGCTGTTTCCTGCCACGGGCGGGGATGCCACGCCGAGTAGTCAAGCCGCGCAGGAGGCGATTCGCGTAGCGTCTACCCGACGCAGCCGCACCACCCTTGCCCTGGGTGACTTCAAGCTCTCTCGCACCGATCTGCTGCAGCTGCCAGGCGGCGACGTCGGTGCCGCAGCGGGCATCGAGTTTCGACGCGAGACCCAGTTGGATGACCGCGACGCACGCGTGGACGGCAGTCTCGGTTTCGTCGATGCGGTGACCGGCGAGGTACAGACCGCCGACTTGTTCGGCGTCAGCCCCACGCCCGATACCCGCGGTTCGCGCAACGTATGGTCGGCCTATGTGGAATTGGCCGCGCCGCTGATATCCCCGGAAATGGAGGTGCCATTGGTTCGCTCGCTTGACGTGCAACTGGCCGGCCGCTTCGAGCGCTACAGTGATTTCGGCAATGTGGCTAAGCCGAAAATTGCGGCCGCCTGGGAAGTGTTCGACGATTTTCGCGTGCGCGGTTCCTGGTCCGAGGGGTTTCGTGCGCCCAATCTGGAGCAGGTCAATGCCAGTTTGGTCACCCGTGGCAACACCCGCACCGATTGGGTGCTATGCGAGGCCGACCTGCGCGCCGGGCGCATCAGCTCTTTCGCCAACTGCTCGCACAGCGGTGTGGCCACCGCTCAGCGCAGCGGCAATCCAGACTTGGACCCGGAAGAGTCCACGTCGTGGACCGCCGGGCTGCTGTGGACACCCGGCAATGCGCGTCTGGGCCGCTTCAGCTTCAGCGCCGATTACTGGAGCGTTGAGCAGACCGGGATCATCGGCCTGTTTGGAGAGGACAACGCGCTCATCCTCGACTACCTGCTGCGCACCCAAGGCAGCAGCAACCCCAACGTCATTCGCGCCGCACCCACCGCCGACGACGCCGCAGCTGTAGCCGGCACGGGACTGGCACCGGTTGGCACCGTGATCTACGTCAAGGACCAGTATGTCAACCTGCGCCCGCAGACCGTCCGCGGGCTTGACTTCAACGCCAGCTGGCAGAAGGGCACCGATCGCGCAGGCACGTTCAAGGTCGATTTGTCGGCCACGCGCCTGTTGGAGTTTTACCGCGACCCGTCACCTGAAATCGCGGCGCTGATCGCCGCTCGCGATGCCGGTCAACTGAATGCTGGAACAAGCATCTCCGGCGGCGGTGACCTGATCGGCCAGAACGGTACTCCCGAGTGGAAGGGGTCGGGATCGCTGACCTGGCAGTACGGCAAGTTCACCACCGGCGCGTTCGTGCAATACGTTGGAGCGGTGGACGATACCGGCCTGATCGACAGCAGCGGCCGCCCGTGGCGGGTGGATGCGACGACGACGGGAAGCTTGTACGTGCAGTACGCGTTTGGCCGCGACCAGGCCGCCGGCACCCGCGTGCGTCTCGGAGTGCGCAATCTCACCGACGAAACGCCACCGCTGGCGGCTACGGCATCCGGCTATCTAGGCAGTTTGTACGAGCCTTACGGCCGCTACTGGTACGCCAGTGTCCGTCATGCCTTCTGATCGTCTCGCAAACCAAGGATCACCGATGCCCCGCAACGCCTCCACGCCTTTCCCGTCTGCTTGCCGCCGTGCACCGTGGATTGCGCTGCTTCTGCTTGTACTTCCCTCAGCATTCGCCGATGTACCCAACACCGTCCCACGCAAGGGCAACGTCGACGACGCACGCGGCTACCAGCCGATCCACCATCCGCTGCACGCCCGAGGGGGCGTGGTGGTCAGCCAGAGCCGACCGGCGTCCGAGGTGGGTGCCCGGATCTTGCGCGAGGGTGGTAACGCAATCGATGCAGCCATCGCCGTTGGCCTTGCCGAGGCGGTGACCTTGCCACGCGCTGGCAACCTGGGTGGCGGCGGAGCGCTGGTCATCTACGTGGCGAAGGACCGTCGCACTACTGCGTTTGATTACTATGGCTCGGCGCCGGCAGCGACCACCGCCAAGCTTCTGCTGGGTCGCGACGGCAAACCCGAACGAGGCGCGTCGATCTCCTGGAAAGGCGTGGCCGTTCCAGGCACGGTCGCGGCATTCTATGCGGCACACCAAAAGTACGGCAGGTTGCCGTGGGCGAGTCTGGTACAACCAGCCATCGAGCTCGCCGAACAGGGCGTGCGCCTGTCCGACGACGAGGCGATGATCCTGGATTGGGCCAAGCCCACGCTTTGGCGCACGCCGGAAACCCGTGCGCAGTTCTTCAAGCCTGATGGAAGCAGCTACGTCGCCGGCGAGCTCCTGCGCCAGCCGGACCTGGCTTGGTCGCTACGTGAGATTGCACGCGATGGTGCCGACGCGTTCTATCGGGGGGAAATCGCCAAGCGCATCGTCGCTGCTAGCCGCAAGTACGGCGGAATCTTGAGCGCCAAGGATTTGACCAACTATCGCGTGCGCGAGCTGGAACCGGTGCGTTCCACTTATCGCGGCGTGGAGCTGGCGTTGGCGCCGTCGCCCTCGTCAGGTACCACGCTGGCGCAACTGCTCAACCTGATCGAGCCATTTCCGTTGCAACCGGCCGACGCCGGCAGCGCGAAGGCATACCACCTCATTGCCGAGGCAACACGCCTGGCCGGTGCTGACCGCAGTGCCTTCTACGGTGGCCCCCCGCAGCACAACACGCCTAATGAAAGGCTGCTCGACAAGAAGTATGCATACCAGCGCGCCGCGCTGATTTCGCCTGAGCGCACACTGCCAGCCGAGGCGATCAAGGCGGGGGAGCTACTTCAGCAAAGCCCTGATACCACGCATTACTCGGTGGTGGACGCTGAAGGCAACGCGGTAAGCAATACCTATACGCTGAGCAACAATTTCGGCGCGGCGGTGATCGCTCCCGGTACCGGTATCCTGCTCAACAACTCGTTGGGCAACTTCGCCTGGGGTGGTCCCAAGAACTCGCCCAACGCGCCGGCACCGGGTAAACGCCTGGCGACCACCATCACCCCGTTCATTGCCTTCAAGGATGGCAAGCCATGGATCGTGGCTGGCACCCCAGGTGGTGGCTCTATCATCTCGGCGTTGGCGCAGTTCATCGTGAATGTGGTCGACTTCAGACTCAACATCGCCGAGGCCACTGCGCGCCCGCGCATCAACGCTGCGCGCGATGGCACCATTTCCTACGAGCTGGCGCTGTCGCCGGACACGTTGGACAGGCTGGAGGCATTGGGCCATCGGGTCGAGCCATTCATCACCCAGACCAGCATTCAATCCATCGAGATCGCGCCGGATGGATCCGCGTTCGGCTCCGCCGATCCGCGCCGGCCGGATTCGGCTGCAATAGGTGTGGAGTAGCGGTGCGAACCCAGTAGCGGGGAGAAATTTCCGGTTCGGCCATTCCCCACCCTCGTGGACGCTGTCATGCCATGACAGGCTTAGGCTGCGCACGACGGGGCGACCGGTTCATCACCGAACTCGAACGCGCATGAATCAAGGGCATCAAGCGTTCGATGATCTTTTTTCCTGTTCTGCGAGCGTCTGAGGCGGGAGGCGGTCAACCTGACTGACGAAGCGACACGAACAGATCCGTCTCTGGATTGGCAGGCGACCCGCTTGAGGGTACAATAATGCGAACCATTCGCATTTATGGGCTGGATTCTCTTTCCTGTCCTCCCCGCAAGGCAGCCATGTTTCCGCGTCTTTCATTACTTGCGCTAGCGCTGCTGGCAGCAACGCCTGCGTCTGCTTCCGAATCGCCAATTTCCGAACTTGAGCCTGAGCGCTCGACCCAGTCAGTCCAGGCCGATCTGGACACCGTCAGGGTGGTTGGCCTGCGCCAGAACGGATTCACCGTTCCCGACAGCCAGACCGGGCCGTATCGCGGCCTGGACATGCTGGATGTGCCCGCCAATATCAATGTGGTCTCGCGCGATCTGCTGGATGCACAGGGCGCCACCGGTCTTTACGACGCGCTTCGCAACGTTGCCGGCGTCGTGCGCCAGCAGCAGAGTGGGGTGGCTTACGACCAGATTTCGATCCGCGGCATCAACCTTGACAACCGTTCCAGCTATCTGTTCAACGGTGTGCTGCCGTTCGACAACAATGTGCCGATCCCGATGGAAAACAAGGAACGGGTGGAAGTGCTCAAGGGCGCGGCTGCGCTGTACTACGGCTTCGTCACCCCGGGCGGGGTGGTCAACCTGGTCACCAAACGCGCCACTGTCGCGCCGGTGACCTCGCTGTCGCTGTCCGGCGACAACCAAGGCTCGGCGCAGCTGCACGTGGACCTCGGCCGTCGCTTCGGCAGCCATCAACAGTTCGGTGTCCGGGTCAATGCGTTGAGCCAGAACATCCACCTGCCGATCGAGGACGACAACGGTTACCGCCGCATGCTCAGCGCTGCGCTGGATTGGGACGTCAGCAGCGATTTCAGCCTGCACTACGACGTCGAGCGCATCCGCGCTCGCATCACCGAGCAGGCCGCGGTGGTTCCGCCTGCGGCCGTCGGCGGCGTGATCACGCTCCCCGGCATGCCCGATCCCAGCATCCTGCTGTCGATGAAGGGCAAGGACACCTTGTCGGACGCCACCACGCATCTGCTCAGCGGCGAGTACGCGCTCAACAGTGCCTGGACGGCGCGTTTCAGCGTGGGCGAATCGGTCACCCGGCGCGACCGCTGGCTGTGGATCTTCGACAACTACTCGCTACGAACCGGCCAGGGCAGCGTCTATGGAGCCGACCAGAAAGGGCAGGAGTACACCAACAGCAATGCGCGGGCAAACGTGGAAGGCAGCTTCCGCACGGGCAGCGTGACCCACGACCTGCAGATCGGTGTCGATGCCAACAAGCTGTATCAACCCAGTTTCAACACCTTCATGTATCGCGCAGCGCAGAACCTGTACGACCCTATGGAGATTGTCGACCTGATCCGCGCGCCCACCGGATCCAAGACGACGCTGCGCGATCGCGGCTTCCTGGAGCAGACCATCCGCAACAGTGGCGTGTATGCAATGGATCGGATCGGCATCGGCGACCGCTGGCAGCTGATCGGCGCGTTGCGCTATGCGCGCTACGGCACGCGACAATTGGAGACTGCCGATTACGACGTCAGTGCCACCACACCGTCGGCTAGCGTGACCTACAGGCTATCGCCCAAGGCATCTGTGTATGCGAGCTATGTGGAAGGGTTGGAGTCGGGTGGTACGGCGCGGTCGGCCGCCGTCAACGCAGGCCAGGCGTTGCCGGCGGCGGTGAGCCGCCAGAAGGAAGTGGGCGCGCGCTATCGCATGGACAATGGAACGCTGTTTTCCGCTTCGCTGTTCCGCCTGGACCAGGCCTCGGCCGATACCGACGACAACGGCGTCTATGCGCTCAACGGACGCTCGCGTTATCGGGGGCTGGAATTTTCGGTTCAAGGCAACCTGACCGAGAACCTGTCGGCGGCGGTGTCGGGCATGCTGCTGGATGCCCAGATCGTGCAGGCGACCACTGCCAGCCTGGAAGGCAATACGCCCAACAACACGCCCGAGCGCACCGCCAGCCTGTTCTTCAACTATCGCGTGCCCATGCTGGAAGGCTTGTCGGTGAGCGCAGGCGGATTCGCACTGGCATCGCGGCCGATCGATGACCAGAACCGCGCCAGCATTCCCGGCTATACGACCTACGTCGCCGGCGCTGCCTACGCGACCCGGCTGCATGGCGTGCCGACCACGTTCAAGTTCAATGTGGAAAACCTGACCGACAAACGTTACTGGAGCGCGGCTGGCAGCGGGCAATTGGCGATGGGCTTGCCACGTACGATCAGTTTCAACGCCACCTTCGACTTCTGATGCGAGAGGCTGTCTCGATGCGAGTGCGCATGAAATCCATCGCGGTATCGATGGTGCTGGTGGGTCTTTGCAGCCAGTCAGTAGTGGTCCAGGCGGCAAGTCCGAACCTGGCTGGCAAACGCGTGTTCTATGTGACGCGTCTGGACGAGGTACCAGGCGCCACCGAGCGCCAGCGCGACGTCCAGCAACACGGTCTGAGCGCCGACAGAACCGTTGCCACCCATCTGCAGCGGCTTGGCTGCAAGGTGAGTTTCTTCGATCAGACCGTCGACCCTTCCAAGGCGCAGGGCTTCGATCTGGTGGTGCTGTCCTCGGTGGTGCAGTCTCGCGAGATGGCCGACACCGGCTTCAGAAACGTCGCGGTGCCGCTGCTGACCTGGGAGAACGATCTGATGGATTCGCTGCGCCTGACCGGACGACGGAAGGGCGTGGACTACGGTGAGGTGGAGAAAGAGCACTACATCCGCATCATCAATGCACCGCATCCGCTTGCAGGTGGCCTGCGGAATGGCAAGACCTATGTCTATCCGCGCGACGTGATGATGGGTTGGGGCGTACCTGCCAGGGCCGCCAGCGTGATCGCAACGCTACCGGGGGAACCCGACAAGGCGGTGGTCTTCGGCTACGAGAAGGGCGCCACGATGGATTACGACTTCGTCGCGCCCGCGCGCCGTGTGGCGCTGTTCCTGGACAACGACACCTTTTCGAATCTGAGTCCGGACGGACTCGCGCTGTTCGATGCGGCCGTCGACTGGTCGATGCGCACGCCCTGAGTTCGCCAGGACGATGGTACGTGCCGACCGTCGAGATTTATCCGCTTGAAACGTCGCCTGACCTCGAACGCCTCGATTTCGGAGATGCGCAAGAGGCGGCGAATAATGCCTGCAGACAGGGCAATGTTTCCGCGCTTTGCCAAGATCACGATTTCAGCAGGCAAGCGCGGATGCACTTGAGCCACAACTGGTCAAGTTGAACGATCTTACGGCAGCCCAAGCGAAAGCAATGGGACACGAATCGAGAAAACTGACACATGCCCGACGACCTGAAATCGCCCGTTTGTAGGTGCTTGATGGTGAAGAAATATTTATCCCAAGGCGGCAAGTTGAGGGCGGCAATCTCAGCCAAAAATTCGCCCCACGCTCAACGAAGAATCAGCAATCACTCCACAAGTTCAGGAAGTGCCAACTAACTTCCTTGCGGTAGATGGCGCTATCTTTCTTCGTGGGTGGGGGGGCGCGTCGCTGCCGCGCTGCTCTTGCCGTACCCAGCCACCGATTAGGGCGGCGAACAACTCCAGCAAGATGAATCCCGGACTCGTTCTTGCTGTAGAAGGCTCTGTGGCAACTAGAAATTCTTTGAAGGATTACTTCCGGGCTACCGCCAGTACTTCTCGTCTGTCGCTGGACAAGGCAATGAGCGGGGTGGCGCGGCAAGGCCAAGATCGGCCATTTGTGGCAGAGGCGTTTCAACACCTTGGGCTGTATCTCATGGCGACCATGAGCAATGATGAGTTGAGCATGGGCAAGCAACTGGCACTCAAGGCAGTGAGTCAAAGTGGTGGCCTGCCTTTTGCCTTGGCGTAGTGGATTGTCATGTAGCGCGTGCAGCTAACCGAGCAGATCTGATACCCACATCCGATCGGGGAATTTACCTAAGGGCGCACTCCATGGAGGTAACCGAGAAAGGGGGTTGACTCGTCAATAACGCAGAAGATCACGAAGGCCTATCGGGGGTAAGGAGCATGGCAGCTTCCGATCCAAAGCAGACGCTCGCTTTTGGTCAATAGCGAAAGGATGAAGCTGCTTTGAGTCCTGACGCGGCGTCTGTCAGTTAGCTATACCTAAGTGGCGGAACGGCCAGGCCGGGACTCCATCTCGTCGCTGCGCGCAGGCCTGGCGGAAGTTCTCCACGAAGGCGCGCTGCACCGTGGTCGGGTGCCAGTCCGAGCGCATCGTCAGGCCGATCTGACGACGCCCACCGGCGACGTGAAAGGGAAGCTCGCGCAGCAGGCCGGCGCGTTGCTCGAACAGGAACTGGTCGCGCGACATCATCGTCAGCCAGTCGTCCTCGAGCAGCAGCCCGCGCATGACCAGGACCGAGCCCGACTCGACGCGCAGCGGCGGCGGGGAGTATCCATGCTGGTTGAACATGCGCTCCCAACGCTCGCGCATCGGCGCGCCGCGTGCGGGCATAACCCATGGATAGGTCAGTAGCGCATCGATGGAACATTCGGCCTGCACCAGTGGATGCCCGCATCGCGCCACCAGCACCGGTTCGTCGTCGAACAGCATCTCTTGCACGATGTCGGTCACCGGCGGCGGGTGACGGGTCGCGCCGATCAGCACATCCAGGCTGCCCTCGCGCAGGTGAGCCAGCAGTTCGGCGTAGGATCCTTCCGCGACATTGACCGAAGCCGCCGGAAACGCCCGCGCGAACCGGGCCAATACCTGGGGCAGCAGCACCGCACGCGCCAGCGGCAAGGTGCCCACGGCGATGCGGCCGGCGCCCTGCGCGCGTAGCGCATGCAGCTCATCCATCGCCGCCGACAGTTCGGCCAGCGCCAGGCGCACGAAGCGCAGTAAGCGTGTGGCGGCCAGCGTGGGCTGCACGGTCTTGCCCTGGCGGTTGAACAGGGTGACGCCGATCAGCGTGGATAGTTCCTGCACGGCGCGATAGACCGCAGGCTGCGACACGCCGCTGCGCACGGCAGCCAGGGAATAACTGCCTGCCGCTTCCACTGCGATCAGCGCACGCAGCTGCGGCAGCGTGACGCGGCGCTCGACCGCGGGCAGGCCCGGCAGGCGCGCCAGGCGTCGCGCGCGTTGCACGCCTTGCGCCAGGTATGCCAGGGCGCGCTCGATGCGCGCCACCAGCAGCTGGCCCGCCGGGGTGGCGACCATGCCGCCGGGGTGGCGGTCGAACAACGGCTGATCGACCAACCGTTCCAGCCGCGCCAAAGCCTGGGTCAGCGCCGGCTGCGACAGGTTCACCTCGTCCAGCGCGGCCGCAATGCTCCCGCGACGATGAATCGTCGGCACGGCCGCTAGATGCCGCAGGTTGAACTCGGGAATGGCCTCCATCGAGACAAACTATAACCAAATTGAATGGATAAGTCGCAAAACGAAATTGGATAGGACGGCTTGCCGGAACAAACTCGCCCATCGCTAACGGAGGATGGATGCAATGACGAGAGTCGTGACCCGGATCGAACGTGCCGCAGGGCCCGCCGTGGAGGGCCTGTCACAGGCCGGCGTGGCCACCGCGCACGAGGCCCAGGGGCGCAGCGGGCTGATGCATCCGCGGCTGCGGCCGATCTACAGCGGGGCGCGCATCGCCGGCACCGCGGTGACCGTATCGGTGCCGCCGGGCGACAACTGGATGATGCACGTGGCCATCGAGCAACTGCAGCCGGGCGACGTTCTGGTGGTGGCGCCGACCAGCGAATGCACCGATGGCTATTTCGGCGACTTGTTGGCTACATCGGCCCAGGCGCATGGTTGCCGCGGGCTGGTGATCGATGGCGGCGTGCGCGACGTGCGCGACTTGACGCAGATGCAGTTCCCCGTGTGGAGCCGCGCCATCCATGCACAGGGCACCATCAAAGAAACCTTGGGCTCGGTTAACGTGCCGGTGGTATGCGGGGGCACGCTGGTCCACCCGGGCGATGTCGTGATCGCCGACGACGATGGGGTCTGCGTGGTGCAGCGGGTCGAGGCCGAACGGGTGCTGGCAGAGTCGCAGGCACGCGAAGCGCGCGAGGCCGACAAGCGCGCGCGCCTGGCCGCTGGCGAGTTGGGCCTGGACATTTACAGGATGCGCGAGCGCCTGGCGGCCAAGGGGTTGGACTATGTCTGAGGGCGTGCGTGCGATGTGGATGCGCGGAGGGACGTCCAAGGGCGGTTACTTTCTCGCAGATGATCTGCCCGCCGACCGCGACGCGCGCGATGCTTTCCTGCTGCGCGCCTATGGCTCTCCGGACGCGCGCCAGATCGACGGGATGGGCGGGGCCGATCCGCTGACCTCCAAGGTGGCCATCGTCTCGCGCTCCCAGCGCGCCGATGCCGACGTGGACTACCTGTTCCTGCAGGTCATCGTCGATAAGGCACTGGTCAGCGATGCGCAGAACTGCGGCAACCTGCTGGCCGGCGTGGGCCCGTTCGCGATTGAGCGTGGCCTGCTGCCGGCCACCGGCGATGAAACTGTCGTGCGGATCTTCATGGTCAACACTGGCAAGCTGGCCACCGCGACGGTCGCCACGGCGGGTGGCCAGGTCACCTATGCAGGTCAGGCGCGCATCGATGGCGTGCCGGGGACGGCGGCGGCCGTGCCCCTGGCCTTCGCCGATATCGCAGGGTCAAGCTGCGGTGCGCTGTTGCCCACGGGCAACGTGGTCGATGAGATCGATGGCCTGCAGGTGACGCTGATCGACAACGGCATGCCCTGCGTGATCCTGCGGGCACAGGACCTTAACCTGCGTGGCGATGAGGGCCGCGGCACCCTGGATGCCGACACCGCCCTCAAGGCCCGTCTTGAGCACATCCGGCTGCAGGCCGGCCCATTGATGCGGCTTGGCGATGTCACCGACAAGTCGGTACCCAAGATGACGCTGGTCTCCGCGCCGCTGCAGGGCGGTGCGATCAACACGCGCTCCTTCATTCCGCATCGCTGCCACGCCTCCATCGGCGTACTCGCCGCAGTGAGCGTGGCCACCGCCTGCCTGCTGGAGGGGTCTGCCGCGGCAACGCTGGCGCAGGTGCCCGCTGGTGTGCACAAGACGCTTGCCGTCGAACACCCCAGCGGGGCAATGGACTGCGTGATCGAACTGGACCAGGACGGGACCGTAATCAGTGCCGGCCTGCTGCGCACGGCGCGCAAGCTTTTCGATGGCGTGCTGTACGGCTGATCCGTGCACGTCCGGATAATCACTTCTGGGAGGAAGTCTGCAATGACCGCAACAGGCAACACCGGCCGCTTCGGCGTGCTGGGGCAACTCTGGTTCCAGGTGCTGGCCGGCACGCTGATCGGCATCGTGCTGGGCTGGCTGGCGCCGGAGGCTGGCGCGGCGATGAAGCCGCTGGGCGATGCCTTCATCCAGCTGATCCGCATGATGATCGGGCCGATCATCTTCGTCACCGTCGTGCACGGCATCGCCGGCATGAACGACATGAAGAGCGTCGGCCGCGTCGCATTGAAGTCGATCATCTACTTCGAGGTGATCACCATCCTGGCGCTGGTGATCGGGCTGATCGGCGTGGACCTGTGGCAGCCCGGCGTGGGCATGAACATCGACCCGGCCAGTATCGACACCGGTTCGATCCAGGGCTACGTGCATACCGCACACGACCAAACGGTCACGGCGTACCTGATGAACATCATTCCGACCACGCTGGTCAGCGCGCTGACCGAGCCACACGTGCTACAGGTGTTGTTTGTGGCGGTGTTGTTCGGTGTGGCGCTGGCGGCCATCGGTGAGCGTGGCAAGCCGGTGATGACGGTGATCGAAGGCACCTCGCTGGCGCTTTTCAAGATCGTCGGCTACATCATGTACTTCGCACCGATTGGGGCCTTCGGCGCCATCGCCTTCACGGTCGGAAAGTTCGGCGCTGGCTCACTGGCTTCGCTGGGTGAGTTGATCCTGGAGTTTTTCGTGGTCTGCGCGGTGTTCACCGTGGTGGTGCTGGGCAGCGTGGCTTGGTGGTGTGGGGTGAGCTTGTGGCGCCTGCTGTATTACATCCGCGACGAGATCATTGTGGTCGCCGCCACCACTTCTACTGAGACTGTGCTGCCGCGCTTGATCCAGAAGATGAAGGGTGCTGGCTGCGAGGAAAGCGTCGTTGGCTTCGTCATTCCCGCCGGCTACTCGTTCAACCTCGATGGCACCTGCTTGTACCTGACCACTGTGGCGGTGTTTCTGGCCCAGGCTACCAATACGCCGCTGACCTTCTGGCATGAGCTGGGCCTGATCGGCGTGCTGCTGTTGACTTCCAAGGGCGCTGCGGGCGTGGCAGGCGCCGCTTTCGTGGTGCTGGCAGCTACGCTGTCCACGACCGGCACGATTCCCGTGGCCAGCATCGCGTTGATCCTCGGGATCCACCGCATCCTTGCAGAAGGCCTGACCTTCGTGAACCTGGTCGGCAATGCACTGGCCACCGTGGTCATCGCCAAGTGGGAAGGCAAGCTCGATCGGACCATGCTTGCCCAGACTATCGGCAATCGGGCCACGCGCCAGCGTCATCTGGCCGCGAACGACGCCTGACCTAACTCACGCGGCGCCACGCCACACGTCCATCACACGATCACCTGGCCGCGGCGCGGCCGGCTCGGAGGGATCATGTCCACTTTCCATCACCATCTTTGCGTTATCGCGCTCGGCGCGGCCCTCGCAGCACCCGCACTGGCGCAGTCGCCGACCGGCAGTACCACGCCATCCACACAACGCACACTGCCCGATGGCGTGCAACTGTCACTGGACTTCGTCGGCAACGTGGCAGGCAACCCGGTGGGTGGCATCGCGCATGGCGCCGAAGCGTCCTACTGGGTCATGACGCAGGGACGCTTCGATCTGGACAAGCTCTGGGGCTGGAAGGGTACCGAGCTGGATACCCAGGCCGCATACTTCAACGGCGACAACCTCGCGCGGGAAAAGATCGGCAACTCGATCAGCCCACAGCAGACCTGGCGCCCGGTGGGTGGGGCGCGCCTGACCCGGCTGACCTTGAGCAAGAAATTCGACAACGGCCTGACCCTGACGGCCGGCCGCGCGCCGGTGAACAGCTACTTCAACAATTCGCCGCTCAACTGCGTGTTCATGAGCAACGTAATGTGCCTGACCACCTACGGGCCCATCGCGGATATCGGCATCACCGCGTTCCCGAATTCCTCATGGGCCGGCCTGGTGCGATGGGACGTGGATGACCGCTGGTACATGCAGGCCGGCGCCTTCGATTACAACAACACACTCAACTTGGCTGACAAGCATGGCCTGGATTTCTCGTGGAACGAGGGGACCGGTACCGTGGTGTCGGGCGAGGTGGGCTATGAAACCAGCCTGGCCAAGGACCGCTATGCGCGCCGCTACAAGCTGGGCTTCTACCGCAATGACGACGGTGGCCGCAGCCCCTACTTCGATGCCGATGGCAACTCCGCGGCGCTGACCGGCAAGCCTACTGTCGCGCTGGACGGCGCGCGCATGGGTTGGTACGTGATGGGCGACCAGACAGTGCAGCGCGGGCAGGGCACGCGCAACCTGACGGTGTTCGGGCGCTACTTCGTCAACACTGGCAATGTTGCATCGATCAAATGGCACGCAGCGACGGGGTTCGTGAAGACCGGCACGTTCGAAGGCCGCGATCGCGATACGTTTTCCGCTTTCATCTCCAACACGCATTTCGACGACGAGCAGATCGCCTATTTGCGCGACCGCCGGGCCAAGGCCGGCGGCACCGGGGCGCCGTCGGCCGACGAAATCGTCGGCGAGATCAACTATGGCTGGCAGGTTCGCCCGGGTCTTCGCGTCCTGCCGAATATCCAGTATGTGATCAACCCCGACCCCATCTATGCACCCACCCGCATCACCGACATTCCTGACGCATTGATCGTTGGGCTGCGCGTGGACGTGCAGGTCGCCCATCTGATGGGCTGGTAGCACCGTTCTTTCGTTTCTGTCTCGAGGTTCCCCCATGATCATTGACTGCCACGGCCACTACACCACCGCGCCCGCCGGCCACGACGCTTTCCGCAAGGCGCAAGTGGCGCACTTCAAGAATCCTTCGCTGCCTGCGGCGAAGTACCCGGACATCTCCGACGACGAGCTGCGTGAGAGCGTCGAGCAGAACCAGTTGCGGCTGCTGCGCGAACGCGGCGCGGATATGACGATCTTCTCGCCGCGCGCCAGCACGATGGCGCATCACGTCGGCGACGAAGCGGTGAGCCAGGCATGGACGCGCCACTGCAACGACCTGGTCGCACGGGTGGTCGGTCTGTATCCGGAGACCTTCATCGGTGTGTGCCAGCTGCCGCAGTCGCCGGGCGTGCCGATCGACCATTCGATCGCCGAGTTGGAGCGCAGCGTCAACGAACTCGGCTTCGTCGGCTGCAACCTCAACCCCGATCCATCCGGCGGCCACTGGACCGGCGTGCCGCTGACCGATAAGGCTTGGTATCCGTTCTTCGAGAAGATGGTCGAACTGGACGTGCCGGCGATGGTGCATGTCTCGGGCAGCTGCAATCACAACTTCCACGCTACCGGCGCGCACTACCTCAATGCCGACACCACCGCGTTCATGCAGTTCCTGCAGGGCGATCTGTTCAAGAATTTCCCGCAGTTGCGATTCATCATCCCGCACGGGGGCGGCGCGGTGCCGTATCACTGGGGCAGATTCCGCGGGTTGGCCGACATGCTGGGCAAGCCGCCGCTGGCCGAGCACGTGATGAAGAACGTGTTCTTCGATACATGCGTCTACCATCAGCCGGGCATCGACCTGCTGTTCGAGGTGATCGACGTGGACAACATCTTGTTCGGATCGGAGATGGTCGGCGCGGTGCGCGGGATCGACCCGCAGACCGGGCAGTATTTTGACGACACCAAGCGCTACATCGACGCGCTGTCCATTTCCGATGCGGACAAGCAGAAGGTGTTCTCCGGCAATGCGCGCCGCGTCTATCCGCGCCTGGATGCGCAGCTGAAGGCAAGGGGCCTAGGATGAGCATTTTCCATAAAGATGCGAACTGGATCGACTTCCATCCGAATCCGAGCAAGCCACTCTTCGTGCCGCCGTCTGGCGCGGTGGATGCGCATTGCCACGTATTCGGTCCGGGCGATGTGTTTCCGTACGCGCCAGAGCGCAAGTACACGCCCTGCGATGCCGGCAAGGAAAAGCTGTTCGCGCTGCGCGATTTCCTCGGCTTCGAGCGCAACGTGATCGTGCAGGCGACCTGCCATGGCGCTGACAATCGTGCGCTGGTCGACGCGCTGCGGGCAAGTGCGGGCTGCGCGCGTGGCATCGCCACGGTGCGCGATACGGTGAGCGATGCCGAGCTGCGCGAACTGCACGATGCCGGCGTGCGTGGCGTGCGTTTCAACTTCGTTCGCCGCCTGGTGGATCCCCAACCGGATGCCTACTACCAGGCGATCATCGAGCGCATCGCGCCACTGGGCTGGCACGTGGTGATCTATTTCGAGGCCGCGGACCTGGCCGAACGTTGGGACTTTTTCACATCGCTGCCGACCACCTTGATAGTCGACCATATGGGCCGACCGGATGTCACTAAGCCGGTCGAAGGCGAGGATTTCCAGCGATTCGTGCGCCTCATGGAGCATGATAACGTCTGGAGCAAGGTCAGCTGCCCCGAGCGGCTCTCGAAGATCGGGCCTGATGGCTATGACGACGTAGTGCCTTACGGCAAGCATCTGGTCGAGCGCTTTCCCGACCGCGTGCTGTGGGGCACCGATTGGCCGCATCCCAACATGACCACGCACGCGCCAGACGACGGCAAGTTGGTGGATTTCATCCCCAAGATCGCTCTGACCGCCGAACTGCAGCGCAAGCTGCTGGTCGACAACCCGATGCGGCTCTATTGGGCCGACTGATCACGACTGCGCATGCTTCGGCCGGTGTAGGGGAATGTTGCTTCTGACCGGAAGCGGACAGTTGCAGGGTAGGGATCAGGAGGATTTATCGAGGGTAGGGAAGGGCCGCTTCCAACCTTTTGCGGACCTTGAGAGTCGCAGAAGGTCCGACTCCTGAGTCGGACTAGCTAGCCTGGGGGAACACTCTTGAGGCCAGACCATTCCTCACTAGTTGGACCGACTCGGGAGACGCCGGATATCGACGCCGCGGGGCGGATCAGCTGTGGGAGTTCGATCAGTACCTGGACACCGGCACTGGCCGAACTGCACCCCAAACTGATGCGAATCGCCGACAAATGTGCCTTCCAGCGCCGGTGTGGATGCAAACTGCATCGGCATGAGGCCGGCCAAGAGCAGGCACGACCTGATCTGCTCTAGCTCATTGATGACATGCTGCTGAGATCGCTCAAGGATCGAACATGCTCACGGAAAGCTTCGTAGCTTCTGAACTGAATGTGCAGACTTTGATCTGAAATTTGCGAGCCAAAGGGCTGGATGCCGTTTTTCTCTAGTGTGGTGACCAGATCGTCCAGAACTGCGTTAAGCGCAGAACACTCGAAGCAGCCTGGCAGCAACATGTTTGACGGAGTCAGTCCAGGCATCCTCTGCGGAGAGCACCCACGCCTTATTTAGGGTCGCGTCCCGCGGGAGAGGAAAAGTCCTTACAAATCAATGAGGGGCGCGATCCGAGCAAAAAGGACACGGAATCCAATGGAGTCGTGCCCGCATCGCCCGGTACGCAATTTCGCAATCTTGGTACTAGTTACCAAGTGTTGCGCGCCAATAGTCAGCGCAAGTAAGGCCGGCGACAAAATTTGGCCTTGGAACGTGTTGCTTGGCTGTCGCCCCCGAGTCTGTTGTCATCGCTAGCCGGCATCGGCGCAACAGCTTCCGCTTGCTCTAGCCGCAGTTACCCGCCGGCCTGTTGCGCACTTTTGCTACCGCCCGACCCCAATCTCTTCGGCTGCCGATGGGCATCCGGCGAACCAAGGGTTGACAAGCGGGCGGATCGGAACAATTATTCGCTTTACAAATCATAAATTGGGAACGGGCAAGTGGACAAACTGGCAAGTCCCTCAGACATCTCCGACGAGTTGGCCCCTGGTCGCCTGAGCATTATTGCGCAGGTGATGCTGGATGTCCTGCACAAGGCGCTGCTCGATACGAATACCGAACACGATTGCGCATATACGCGCGGCACGCTCCCATGGGGTCGTATCCGGAATGCGCTCAAGCAGTTGATCGCTACGCGGCGATATCCTTGGTTGAGCTTGAAGCACGGAGGCAACGATCTCTTGATCGGCATCGGCCCCCATCCTGTTCGTTTTTTTCTGGATGACCACCTCAATCCTCGCAAGCTCCGAGTGCTGAACCCCACCGAGAGTGAGGCAATCCAGCTTGAACTCTTGCCCGAGTCCGGCGGCAAGTCGGTCGATCTGTGGCGATTCATTGTCGAGCGTGCGCTAACCGAGGACGACGAGCACCAGGTCTTCTTTGTCGGTTACAACCGAATGACTGAGGTGGTCGCGCAGTGGCAATACAGCGAATCGGTCCGCTCGCTCTATGCGGTGGACGATCACATCCCGGCAGCGGCCGAACTCGCGCCACTCGACCTGACTCCCATTTACGACGAAGCAGCAACATCCGGGGACTCCCATGAAACCAACGCAAACGCCGACGCAGTTGGTGACCGAGAGCTTTAACGGCGGACAGCTTCGACTTGCGCGTCATTTTTGGGGGAAGACGCTCAACGACGTCGCGGTCGATATTGAAAAAACCCGCCAATACGTTTCACAGCTTGAAACCGGAAAGGCAAAGCCTCGATCAGACGATCCGATAGTTCAATCATTGGCGGATTCTCTGCAGGTCAAGCCGGCATTCTTCTACAAGTCTGCCGGCATCTTGTTGTCCGAGGACCAGGCGCATTTTCGTAAGCTGGCAACGACTAAGACCAGTACCCGGCAGCGGGTATTGGCGATGGGGACTATTTTTGACCAGGTGGTTGAGTTCATCGACACGAAGGTGAAGCTACCTGACGTCGACTTCCCTGATGAGTCGGGTGCGCAATCGGCGGAGGAAATAGAGCTCGCCGCTGAGCGCGTCCGTCGGCATTGGAGCCTCGGCACGGGCCCGATTTCGCACATGGTGCGTGTAGTGGAACGTGCAGGGGCGGTTGTGGCATTTTTCAAAGATGCGTCGACCGAGATCGATGCGTTGTCGATTACGTCGCGCCGGCCGGTCATCGTGCGTAACGATGCCAAAGCCAGCCCGTTCCGTATGCGCTTTGATATCGCCCACGAGCTGGGCCACTTGGTCTTGCACGAAGGGCATGTAACAGGCGATCGGAAAACAGAGTCAGAGGCGAACCGTTTCGCCTCAGCGTTTCTGCTGCCCCGATCGACGTTTATGAAGGTCTTTCCTAGGCGAGGCAGTCGCATTGACTGGGCGGGCATTCGTGCCCTGAAGTTGGAGTTTCAGGTCAGCAAGGCGGCGATTCTGTATCGGGCAAAGTCGCTCGACTTGCTGGATGAGGACGAATACCGCAGCGCTGTCATTACGCTGAAGAATCGCGGAGAGGCAATCCAGGAAGCGGAAGATGCTTTTTGCCAGAAGGAAGAGGCGGAAATCGTCACGAAGGCTCTGGAGGTTCTGCGTGTTCATCACAAACTTGGCCGTGACGCGGTCGCCAATCATTTGGACGTGAAAACGGAGCTGCTTTCAGAAATATTGCCTGCTTGCCTGGCTGTTGTTGAAGAGCCACGAGCCAAGCCTGTGCTTCAACTTGTGAAGTAATGACCGGGCGCCAATCCACGCCGCCGATCAGCGAGTTCCTCCGGAAACTCGGCTTTCCGCTGCGCAACGTGCGCAACTCCTGGGGCGCGATGACGTCCGAGGGGGTCCTGCTAGTGGCGTGGGCGGACGAGGAGCGGTTCGGTTGGGTTAGGGTGCTGCGGTTGCGTGATAGCCCGCCCCGAGTCGACTCGGTGGGCCGCCGCGAGCGAATCGACCACCTAAGGCTGCTGTGGTCCGGCGGCTTGGCCGGCTACGCGGTGATCGCCCAAGCCGTCGACCCAGCGGCGCACACCCGCGCTATCCACCACTACGACGCAGCGACTGTGCGTAGCATCGTCTGCCTAGCAGAGGTGGAAGGCGACGTATGGGCCCAACTCGGCGAAGCGGTGCCAGTGGAGCGTTTGCACCGGCACGCTGGTCGGCATCGGTTGAAAACGGGGCAGGGGGACTTTCCGCTTGCGCCGCTAGTCCCTACTGCGCCCGTACCCGTGAAGGCACCCGCGCGTTACCTCGCCGCAATCCCGCGGATGCGCGAACGCCTGATCGCCCTGGCGCAGCAGGGCGTCACTTGCACCTACGCGCAGGCGCGGGCGCCGGACGGCTTGCGCACTTTCGAGCTGCGCCACGCGATGGACCGACTTGGCAACCAGTGCCGCGACGCGGGTGAGCCGATCCTAACCTCGCTGATTGTCAATGACACGGGCCGAACCTCGCCCGGTTTTGAGAAAGAATTCGGCGTCGACGACATCGCCGAACGCGCGGCCTGCTATGCATATTGGGGCGAGATGCCCGCGGCACAGGTCCCCGAGGCAACCGCCCTGCGTGAGCGAGCCCGGCAGTTTGCCCAAGTGGCCATCCGTCCCGAGCAACGCGCATTTCGCAACCGCGTCTTCGTGGCCTGCGGCGGGCGGTGCGTCGTGACCGGCTGCGCGGCCATGCCAGCGCTCGAAGCCGCCCACCGCCGCGGCCGGCGCTGGCAAGATGGTCACAACGGCGCCCACGACGGTTGGCTGCTTCGTCGCGACGTGCACGCACTTTACGACAAGGGCCTGATTACCCTCTCCGACGACGGTGCCCGAGTCGAGGTGGACCCCTCAGTGGCGAACGACTATCAGGATTTAGCGCGCTAGCGATCTACGTTCGCTGATCTGCTTTCGCATTTCTGACGAGAAATGCATGGCCACTTGATAGAGTTTCCAGCACCTCAAAGCCATGACTAGCAAGCACCACCCTCATTCCCTGCGATGCAGGCAGTAGTCGAGCGGCCATCCGGATGCCCTGCAGGTCCAGTTGGGCGCAATAGAAGCCGACTAGGGAAGTCATGGCGCCACGGCGACGATGCCTAGCTGCGACTCCCGCCAACCATAGTTCGTTGAACCTGACCTCCTCGATCTGGAGGACCGTTGTTATCCCGAAGCCCGCGGTTTCCCCGTAGATGTCAACCATTGTGATGTGCGCGGGAACCTCTCGTTTCTGCGGCTCAAAGCGCCTCTGCTCTACCACCATCTTTTGGATGTTCAGCATCAAACCCGCGCTTGCGCCTGGACTGAGCAGCTGCGCATCGAAATGCCCGTTTGGCACCTCGCTCATGATCAGGTCATGGATGAAGTGACAATCCGATGCGCCTGCTGCGGGTCGAAAGACGATGCCCATTTTTCAAGGGATGACGAATAGGTTCGTGGGAAGACGCCACCAGCGCATGCAGACCGTGCCAGCGCCGTCATTGCGCTGCGATCGGAAGCGTGAGCGACAGGGAGTAAGAGCCATCCTTGCCTCGATCAAAGTCGAACTCGTACAGGCACGTGCGACCCATCGTGACCTGCTGTTGGCCAACGAAGAACGCGAAGGCGTTTGGCCCGGCGACAAACAAATGCATCATCGTGTCCACCGCAGAAACTCGGTACTGCTTCACAAGCGCAGCCAATGACGCGGCCAGATCGGATGCGTGACGCCCGCAGCTGATAGTTGTGCGGCCGGGCCCGCCGACGGGACGCAGTAGCAGGACGCGGCCGACTTGCGGAAGTTCGCGGTCAATGTGGGCGCGAACATCTGCAGTAATGTCATGAGTCATCGAAGCGGCAACTGCCAGTTCTGGACGGTCATCGGCGATTTCAATCACGCTGCATTCGAGCGCCGGCCACGTCGAGTCACGAGGGAAATCGTCCTCTGCCCAAACTTGTCGAACTGGAGATCGCTGCTCGAGTTCGACGACGCGCCCCAGCTTATGATTGAGGACGGAGCCAGCAGCAAAAGCCAACGTGACGTGCGTATCCAGAGCCAGGCGCGGGCGTTCGCTGTGCTTGGCCGCTTCAAGTAAGAACGACTTCAGCGACGGATAAAGTTTGTCCGCCCAATCCGTCTCGGTGCGAAGGTAGCGTTCGTCGAAATCGGGAACAAAATCCAAAACTCTTACGCACCGGTCCTCGAGGCGATCGAGCGCATGTTCAAACGACTTCACGCCAAAAACGACAGGACGCGCACGCGCATCGACCAGCAGTCCTTCGCGCTCGCACGCTTGACGGAATGACACGCGATCAAATTCCAAGCGCCCCTGCGCCATCCACTGGTACACCAGATCGTCGTATTCGAACGCGCTCCGATTTAGTGGCACTCGCCGTAGACCCACAAAGCCGAAAAGAATATCCAGCTGTTCGCGGATGTCATCCAGCGAGTCAGTCGCTTCGCCGAAAGCCAACGTGTCGACTAGCACCTTCAGCGCATCCTGGTCGATACCCAGATGTTCTCGCCAGCTCTTTCTAATGGCACCGACCTTGCTGTTGTCGGTTTGTGTCCCATACAACCGATCCACACGTAGGGCGCCCGACCGATTGCCAATGATTTCGCGAAGAGGGTCAGCCCTATCCAAGCGCCAGTTGGTCAGCAGCTTGAACCGTGCACCCGCGCCGGCAGGCGCATAGTCCAACTGGGCCCGGTGCGCTCGCTGCAGCAAGGATCGTGCGTTAGCGTTGACGAAGTCAGGATCGACGAGATTCAGGTAGCCGTAGCTATCCGGGCTCACGTGCCACTTGCACTGAAGATGCTCGCGGAGCAGCGGTCGGCCGTACTGGTCGGAAGGCCCGTGGGAGGGGTCGTATTGCACCCAAATATCGTCGTAGCTCTTTGGGCCGCTTTCGAATCCAACTCGAAGGACTGGGGAGCGGTCATCGAGCAGCCTCGCAGCGCGCAACCAAAATTGGCGTGCTTGGAAGGCGTCTCCATCCCGTCGAGCGGTGTTCGCCTGAGTCATTGAACGATCAGCCTTCGTCGCGGAATGCGGGAGTCGGGGTCATTTCCTGCGCAATCAAGATTGCGCGAGCTCCGTCGACGGCGCGATCGGGGTAGGCATCCAACACGATCGTCGGAATCAACCGCTGCGTCAGGTCAGAGAACGTAAAACCCACGTCGTGGCCGTCCTGACGCCCGGTAGTGGCAACCAACCCTTCCAGGTGTTTCTTGGAGAGGCCGAGCGATTCGAGACGATGTTCGAGAACATGGCGCCGCTGGGCGTCGTTGGGTCTCGCAAAGGTGAGCACGTCGGCCGCCCGGCGTCGAACTGCCGGGTCGAGGGCGCTCAATCGATTCGTGCACATGATGACGGCAGCGGGCAACTTGGCATTCGCGAGCCGATCGATGCCTCGAATGAAGGCATTAACCCCCGCACGATCTTCGTGGTGCATCTGCGCGGATTCGCGCGATTGCGCGAGGGCGTCCGCCTCATCGACGAGCAGGATTACTGCCCCTCGTGACTTGCCGTGGCTCGACTTCAGTTTTTGGGCTTCAGCCACCGCATGGTCGAATGCGGACGACAGCAACTGTGTCATTTCACCAACGCGGCCTTGACCGCGCGTCGACAGGCTCAAGGGAAGCAGCGTGATGTCGATCTTCTCTTGGCGGGCTACCGCGTCGCCGATCGTCTCGGCCAACTCGGTCTTTCCCGACCCGACGTCTCCGGCGAGAACAACCAGAGGCGGGCGTCGCAGTACGGTGTCGAGAAGCGCGCCAGCTTCAGGGTGATGCGCCTTGGCCCATGCCTCGAGACCGGATGGATTGACCAGCAGGCCCAGGATCTTTGCCAGTCGCGACTTCTGCTCGTCCAGCCCGACCAGGCGAGCGAGCCGGGCCTGGATGTCCAAGTCCGGGTAGGTGATGCGGTGGTCGAACAGTCCGTCGAGCATTGGCTTACTGTCCATCAGTAACTCCTCACGCTGGCGCGATTCATGGCCCGACCACCTGCGGAGTAGGTGCGGTCGTCAACGAGGTAACCATTGATCCCAGGCTCCGGTGCGCCGACCCGTTGGAAAGGAAGGGTTTTCTTGAATGCCTCGGACTCTGCTGACGTCAGCTTGTCCCACGTAGAGCTATAGGTGAGGTAGTTATAGAAGGAGGCACCATCCACGTTAGCGCCGGGCGGAACCTTGCCTGGGTCGTCGTCGTTAGCGGATGTGCCTGCGAGCTCCTTGGCCGTGTAACGCAGCGTGGGCACGATCCAGTTGTCGTCGCGCTTGAAGCCGTAGGTCACGGTACCCAGGTAGCCAGCCTTGAGCAGCTCAATAATTTCGGTCTCGTAGTCAGCGATGGACGAGTCGCTGGGGGATCCGTAGAGCCGCTGCATGCGCTTCAGGTCGGTGGCCACCTTCGCCGCCATGTGGCGGGCATGCGTGATCGTGAAAGTCTTCGTTTCGGAGACCGTGTAGCTATAGGACATGGCTCACCTCAGCCTTGAAATGCGGAGCCGAAGACCTTCTGCCAGTAACGGACGGTCTCCTGCTTGGTGGGGGCCGCCAGAGCGGCGTCAATTGCATCGCCGGCATCCAGCGCGGCATCGACGATCGCGTCGGCATTCGCCACGGTGTACAGCCGAGCCACGTTGTTATCCGCATTAACCGGGTCAATGATTCGAACCGGGTCTTTGAACGAACCGATGCTCGAAACAGCGTAGTAATCGCCAAAGGCGATCTGCTCTCGGAAATTGGTGCGGGCGATGTAGGTGAAGAAGTGCTGCAGCGCCTCCGGGTAATCGGAGAAGTCCCGCCCTTCGTCGCACAGCTTGGCCAAGATCATTTCGATCATGAACGACTTGAAGCGAAAGCCATCGTTCTCGGCCTTCATGCGCCTCGCCCAATACTTGACGAGGCGAACCACCTGCGCGAAGTGTTTTTCCTGGCACTGCTTGCGCTTCTTGGCAAAATCCAAGTGCAGGGGAATGCTCGTGCGCAAGAACGAGCCATCGTCCTGGCTAACCAGGTTGCCGTACCACTGGGGATCCCCCGAGTACAGGATCGGCACGACGTCGACGTCCAGGCCCGTGCCCAGGAATGACACGGTCACGGAATACGTCTGCGGTTTGACTTGCTCCGGCTTGAAATTGGGGAACGCCTTGCGGAGTCGCTCGGCCAGATAGTTCAGGAGCGCGGCGACGTCGCTCGGAGCGTCGGCGCCGCTGATGTAACACGCGACGTCGATGTCATTGAGGGAACGCAAAGCCGTGCCCTTGGCCAAGCTGCCCGACAGCATCATTTTCTTCAGGGTGAAGTCGGGGTGTTCGTCGACGTAACCCTCCAGTTTTTCCCGCAGCCGGCGCGCCTGTGCGCGCAGCTCGTTCGCCTTGTCCTTGGGCAAATTGACCTTATCTTCGGCAAAACTCGCGATTTCCTTGTGCCCCACGTGCTGCTGTCCCATCCATCACTCCAGTGCCGGGTCAGTCGGACTGACCAGCTTGCTCATCGAGTGGCACCCCATGTGCCCCCGACGGTTAGCCTGGCACCCCGGCTGTCGCATGGTCTGCGACAGCCACCCCACTAGATCTGGTGCTTGGCCAATACCCGTTCCACAACTTCTTGGGGATGGCGCCTTGCCATTTCAAGGGGATTCTGCTCGGTCCGTTCGGAGTAGGATTAAATCCTACTGAACCTGTGGAGGCCGCCGGCCGTGCGATCGACCCAACAATTCAGCATCACATTGCCGAACGAAATGGCGGATCAAGTGAGATCCAAAGTCGCCAGTGGCGAATACGCCAGCGAAAGCGAGGTCATCCGTGAAGGCCTGCGCACGCTGCTGGCCCGAGACCGGGCCATGGAAGCCTGGCTGCGCGAGCAGGTCATACCGGTTGCCCAAGCAACCCCGACCGCACCTTGACCGCAGGGCAGGTGCGCGAGCGCCTCGCGACAAAGCGCCGGCGAACGACCACAGGCATGATGTGAACTACGACGCCATAGCAGTCTACTGCGCAATCAAGGCCCGGTAAGTGAACACTACTAATCGAATCGGAGTGCTTGCATTTGGCTCTCTAATTGACGATCCGGGCGAGGAGCTTGGCCCGCTGATCGTAGATCGAATTGCCGGCGTCATGACCCCGTTTGCCGTTGAATTCGCCCGGGTCAGCAAGACGCGCGGGGACTCCGCTACGCTCGTTCCTGTTGATCAAGGGGGCTCTCCCGTAGCGGCGGTTATCTTAGAACTGGCCCCATCAGCAGATTCAAGACTGGCGATGGACATGATTTGGAGGCGCGAAACCCGAGCAGCGGACAAATCAAGACGATACAGCCGTCCCCTCGCACCCGGTCCGAATACTGTGCTCGTCGAAGAACTACGTAATTTTGCGGGATTCGATGCCGTCTATTACACGCGAATTGGCGCAACCTGTGAGTCCGAAACACCTGCCCAACTTGCAGAGCGCGCAGTTAAAAGCGTGCGAATGGATCGAAAAGCTGAAGACGGAATTACGTACCTTCTCAACGCGAAACAATTTGGCATCAGGACACCGAAGATGGCTGCCTACGAAGCAGAAATTCTTAGTTCAACGAATACAGCATCACTTGCTGACGCGGTCGTTTCCGCGGCGCGTCTTGGTCAATGCTCCGACGAATGACCGACGCAGAAGATTCAATGACGCTCAAGCGCATCAAGGCCGCCATGAAAGGCCTGCTGCCGATTGAGGACCTGTCGGTAGACGAGAAGACTATCCTCGACGACATGGAACAACATCCACTAGGCTTGGACGGTTAACGTCCGTACCCGAAAGCGAAGCCTCACGTGACTTCGCGCATCAAAGTCCTTAGTGGACTGTCATCCGATACGAAGGGGACAACGCTCTCGGCAGCCAGTGCCAGCACCAGCTGGTTGCGCGCAAGCGCAGTGGCGCGGGTGGTGCGCGTTACGACAGGCGGGCAAGCGCTGATGACCAGCATACGGCCCGCCGCCAGTGGTTCGGATTCTTCAGGTGTGGGCCGGTAGTCGGTTATGCCACGCGCAAGCACCTTGACCGCGCGGCCCCGGCGGCGCAGAAGGGATTTGAGTGCCTGTTGCTCCAGCGGGGAGTGAAAGCCGCTGACGACGGCGCGGCCGGCCTGCACCCATTGCGGCACGAGTTCCAGCGTTTCGAGAAAAACGTGGCCGGGGCATTCGCGGGAAGCGATGAGGCCGAGCAGCGGCTTGGCCAGCAGCGCCGTATCACCCACGCCGACGATTCGCATGGCGATTTCAGGGCTGACGCGCTGGGCGCAGTGGGCTGGCAAGGTGACGGGCGCGGGCTTCATTCTTCGTCGCCGGCGCTGCCCATACGGTACTTGATGTCGTAGTTGATGATGAAGTCGGTTTCTTCTGCACTGAAATTGAAGGCGTTGGCCACATCAAGATCAATATTGTCGATGAAGCGCTTACTGCGCTTTGGAATGATGCATTCAATCTCAAGCTTGTCGTGGCGGAACTTCATCTGCCTGGTATCAGCCGTCGCCCGCAAATTTGTCATCAACTCGTCAGCATGTTGATTGAGCCGCGTTGCCAAATCAGCATTAGCGTGTAAAGCGTCAGGAAATGGCATGGCATCAACTTCTCGCTTATTGAGATGCCGGCAATCGGAAAAAATTGTCATGAACCAATAAAAGAGGTTTGAATTGAGCAAAGCAAGAGCAGATTGCTTCTGGGCAGGAGCGGAGAATGTCAACGACTTGAATTCGCTTGGAGGACGAAGGTTGCCGTCGCCGTCGACAACGCGCGGCTGGAAATTGAGCACTTGCAAGAAGTAGCCGACTTTGCGGGAGAAATTTATAGAGTGTGGCCCAGTTCGTACTGTCCTTCCGCCAACCGTCATGGAAACAGTTGCGAGCTTGGAAAGGATTGACAGCTCCAATGAAGACATCAGCTTCGGAATTGAATTCTTGACTATGCCCTCTTTTGCCGAAACGTAGGCAAGTCGCTCAAACAAGCTTTCGCGCTCTTGGCTGTTCCACTTATGATAGCGCGTTGAGAACCAAGAAGGCTGGTTATCGGACAGAAGAAAAATGACGAGTCTGATATGTTCAAGACCATCAAACAGTCTAGAGGGGCGATCGTCGTAGCAACTGACATGAACCCGCTTGTTTCGATAGCGATCTTGTAGAGAGCTATAGCCATCGGTCGAAATAGAAGAAACGGGAACGATATACCCCTGTCTTCCTCCACGGCCGCAAATAGACAAGCACCGTTCAAGCACCACCGGGTAGACGTTTCCGCAGTCTGTGCATGCATAACCGCGAAGTTGATACTCACTGACTTCTTTAAGCTGTATATATGGCGGATTCCCAATCACCACATCGAAACCACCCTCACGCATCACACCGTAGAACTCGGCGAACCAGTGAAATGGCTGGTGGCTTTCGCGCCATTCCGCAAAGGCCTTCTTCTTGTCAGGATCAATGCCGTAGTCTTGGGCCAAGTATTTGTCCAGCTCCAGGCTTAGACCATTCAATTTATCGCGCAGGCGGCGCTTGTCATCCGAGGTTACCTTGCCACCGTGCACGGTCTGCTGCTCGCGGAAACGGTCGAACAGATCGGCCAGGTCGGCAGTGCTGGCCTTGATTTCTTCACGATGTTTCTGGTCACTGGCCAAGTTGTTGGCCGTATCGAACTGCGCTTCGGTGGCATAGCCCACCAGCGTATTGCCTGCGCGAATGTTGAAGTCGATGTCCGGCAGGGGCTCCAGGTCGCGCCCGGTATCCACCTGCGAAACGAGCTTGAGGAAGAGGCGCAACTTACAGATTTCCACCGCTTCGGCCATGATGTCCACGCCGAAAAGGTTGTGCAGAATGATGTTCTTGTAGATGTAGTAGCGGCGCGAGGGATGCTTGTCCACCTCGATAAGCACCTTCATAAAGTCGGCCTCACCAGTCTTGCCGAGTTTTTTAGCATCCTCGACGAAGCTTTCCATCCGATCCAGGCAGGCTTCGTACAGTGGCTCCAGCACGTTCAGCGCGGCGAACAGGAAGGCGCCGGAACCGCAGGTGGGGTCGAGCACGGTGATGCCATGGCGGAACCTCTCGTTGGCCTTTTCCGGTACGCGGCCGACGATGGCCTGCCACACGGCACGCAATAGGTCGGGGCTGCTGCTAGTTTCCACCACGTCCTGCATGAACTGGCGGATGTCCAAGTTCAGGGTGATCAGATCGTCGGCAGTCTTGATCTCGCCATGCGCTAGTTTATCGCGCATGGCCAAGCAGCGACTGCGTCGCTCCGCGTATTCGCGCCAAGTTTCAGTAGGCAGCGTGCCGCGTTCGCCAGTGGACGTGTGGAACGCGGCTTCGCCCAGGTTGTAGCGGCGCTCGAACATGCGCGCTTTGGCGTCTTTCATCCCGGCATGCACGAAGTCCGGCAATACGCTTTCAGGCACGACATCGCCGTTGGCATCGATGACCCCGGTTTTCATGGCCGGGTAAAGATAGCGATCGGGTTCGGTCTTGAGCAGGTTCCATACCGAGGTATCACCGTCGAACGCGACCTTGCAGCGTTCGCGCGCCTGGTCCAGCAGGTGCGGAATAACGGTGTTCTTGCTGATGTACTCGGTGATGTCTTCCTTGGTGTAGTACGCCCCCATCTGCTTCTGGTTGATGTACTTCTCGAAGATGTAGCCAAGTACGTCGGGATTGATCTCCTTGCCGCTGGATAGTGGATGGTCGTCCAGATGCCAGTCCCAAGCGTCGAAGAAGGCGAAAAGATTTTCAAACGCTTCGTCGGGCACGTCCAGACCGGGGTTGGCTTCTTCCAGTTCGTGTAGCGAGAACAGGCCGCCGTTGAGGTAGGGCACGTCGCCGATCAGCTTGGCGAGTTCGGTGTTGCGTTCAGCCTTAGCCTGACCCAGCCCTTCGTGGAACAGGCGACGCAGGAACTGGCGGTAGAAGCTGTGGAACTTACCCTTGCCTGCGGCGGCCCGCACCTGCTCCATGCGGCTGCCAAGATAGTTCTCGTCGCCGTCTAAAAAACCTTTCTTCTGGATGAAATAGACGAACATCAGCCGGTTTAGCATCAGCGAGGCATACCAGGCCTGATCGGCTTGCGACTTCAAGCCTTCGATGAACTCCGCAAAGACCTCGTGCTGGGTCTTGAATTTGTCGTAGAAGCCCTTCGAAATCTTGTCCCGGTCGAAGGCGTTACGCAGGCCGGTGATGACGTCGGTGAGGGTGATGGCCTCTTCTTCTTCCAGAGACCACACAATCTGTGCAAGCTTCTGTCGCAGCGATTCACCGCTTTGTCCTTTGTGCCAGGTGTGCGTTCGTGTGGTGGCTGGCTGGCCTGGTGTGCGCGAGACCCATAGCCAAGTCATCGTGCTCTGTTCGGCATCCGCAAAGACCAGAAGGTGCTCATGGGCGATCTTGGCGGTTTCTTTTTCTATCTTCAGTAATACCGGACGCGCAGGAATCTTGCCCATGCTGTCAGGCGAACAGCGAAACACCGCCACGCCGCGTTTGTGCGCGACTTGCATAAGCGTGAAGGCTTCACCATTGACCGCAGTGGCTTGCGGTTTGAGCGTGGCGCGTTCCCAGCCGAGTTCGTTGAACAGCGACTCCAGTTTGAATTCGCCGAGCAGCTTCTGAAAACGGGCAGCATCAATGGTCATACTCAGTTCCCTTGTTATTTCAAGCCAACCCCATAGAGCAGATGAGTTTTGGCTCGCGCTGCTGGTCTTGATCGTCAATGACACACAGCCGCCCATCTTCTCGCAGTGAGAAGATCAGGTCGATCAACTGGTGATCCCCGATTCCTGCTTTTATTTGTCGATTGATGCTATCGGTAGCGGATTGATAGAGTGGATAGCGGTAGATTTCTTCCATCACTCGGTCTATGCGACGCACGTAGTCCTCGGTAACGAATAGATCACGCGTGTTGCCGTGGCGTTCGCGGAAGCGTTTGATGCGTTCGAAGGCCTTGAAACGAGCGCCGGAAGGGCGACCGAGCGCACCGCCAGAGGATGTTTCTTCCTGGACGATGTGCGCTAACCCTTGTTGCGTGAGGGTGTGGTGGTGCTCGGTGCGTGGCAGAGCCTGGGTCTCGGCATTGCACGCGGCAGCTTTCAGGATGGTGAGCTGGGATTGGGTAACTGCCTCGCCGGCTTCATCCATCCAAGCAAGCGCGTCGTTGCCCTGCGCCGTACGCATATAAACCAAAGCGCCTTTCGGTGAGGCTGGGGAGGTTATGTGCGCTTTGGTCGCATAGACTACATTGGCCATCGCTTCAATCTTGGCGGCGAGCGACGGATCGGCATCCGTGGCGTTCTTCCAGATTTGATAAGCATACGAAGCCAAATCGACCTCGCTGTCGCCATCGTCATCGAGGATGCCGTTCTTTTCGGTATAGAGATCGCGAATCAGCTCTTCATCGGTTTCATCGTCGAAGAAAGTTTCATCCGAACCAACAACCTCGGCATTCTGGATCAGGCGTTGCCTGACCCTCGCGCGGAGATTGATCAGGCGCTCCACGCCGTCAGCAGGCACGAAGGAGTAGCACAGGATGGAGTCGGACTGCTGGCCAATACGGTCCACACGGCCAGCGCGCTGTATCAAGCGGATAATGGCCCAAGGCAAGTCGTAGTTGACGATGATGTGGGCATCCTGAAGGTTCTGCCCCTCGGAAAGCACGTCGGTGGCGATGAGCACGCGCAGCTCATCGGCCTTGCTGACTTGATTGCGCTTGTCATTCGATTCTGGCGAAAAACGCCAGGCAAGCGATGTGGGGTCGGCGCTCTGGCCGGTGGCCTCTTCTATCTGTTGAATGCCGCGTGCGACAAGCTGTGCTTTGAGATAGCGGGCAGTGTCAGCGAACTGGGTGAATACGAGAAGTTTGTCTTTCGGGTGCTTTTGGTTGATGAGTTCGATCAGGGAGGCCAGCTTGCTGTCTGCATCTGCCTTCCAACCCCCGCATATGGCCAGCAATTCCAGCAACGACTGCGCATCGGCTTGCAGATCGTTGGCCAATGCCTTTATGAAAAGTGAGCCTGGCAACCATTTGAACCGACTCTTGAGTGGGCCGCTATAAGCCTCGTACGCCTTTGCAGCACGTGCGCGGTAATCTGCTTCCATGCGCAACCCGTTGGTGGCGGCGATATCTGACGTGTCCTCATCGCCGTTGTCGTCAGTCAGCAGGCTATCTCTGTCTTCGTCGTAGTGCCGAGTGTCGAGCAGTTCCGCACCTTGCGTTCCCAACGGAATATCGAGTCCATTTTCGATGGCATGCAAAACAATGAAATTTCGCAGGATGTGCCGTTCGATGGACAGAATGAATGCCGGGCCGGCACTTTCAAGTCGCTTGAACAGATTAGTGCGACAGAAACCCATCAAGCGAGTACCGGCACGCGACAAGCCCTCGATGACCTGTGCTTGATTCTGTGTGGGCGGCGATTTCGGCCTTGGTGCGATGTAATTACCCAACCCATAGCGCGGCAGGATCAGTTCATTGATCGCATTGACGACCGGTTCGCTGTAGAAGCGCGCATAAGGATCGCCGGGATTGGCATCGTCAATCTTGAAGGAGAGGTTTTTTGGCAGTCGTTTGGGGAAATAGGATTTCCGCCCATCCGAGAACAGGAGGTATTTTCCGCGTACGTCTTCCTGGGCGTAGTGCTGCATGATGAAGCCGCGGGTACGGCGCACCATATAAAGGCGCATAAGGTCGCGCCAGTCATCCGGGATATCACTCTTTTCGAATGCTGCTAGAGAGCGCACGCCACATTGATGGCGACGGATGAATTCGTGCTCTCCACCTAGTTCAGCCAGCAGCTTTTCCGGCCGGATACCGATGTCGGCATCTTCGTTGAGGAACAGCGCCAACTGCGCCGAAAGATCAAGGTAGGTCTTGTTGTACGGTGTTGCCGAAAGAAGAACGGTCAGGCTCTCGTTTCGCTCGATATATTCGCGGATGACCTTCCAGCGCCGGCCTTCCTTGTTGCGCAAGTTATGTGATTCGTCGATCAGAACCAATCGATAACGCCGCGTCTTCTCCGGCAACTCGGTGATGACCCTGGATAGTGGCAGCACCTTTGCATGCAAGCTATATCGATGTGCGTAGTCTTCCCACATCGACACCAGATTCTTGGGGCAGATGATCAGCGTTTCAGTGTGGTAGTCGTCCTCAAAAACCTTGGCCAGCGCGGTGGCCATCATCGACTTTCCAAGGCCGACGACATCGCCAATCAGGACGCCACCGCGTTTGTTCAAGTGATGAGCGGCAATCTTGACTGCCGCCACTTGGAAGTCGAACAACGTATCGCCGAAAACAGAAGGAATGCGGAACTCGGAAAGGCCAGCCCGCGCTTCCTGCGCCAAGTGGTATGCCATCTTGAGATAGACTTGGTAAGGCGGAACCAAACGTTCCCCTGCCCAACTCTCATCGATGATGTCGGCAAGTTCTTTGGAAATATCGAGACACCAGCGATCACTCCAGCGATCCTCGAACCAGGCGACCAGCTTGTTGCACGCGTCATGCTCCAGCACGTCCACGTTTAGCTCTCCCTGCTTGGCCAGGCCGGCCGCCGTAAGGTTCGAGCTCCCGAGGAAACCTGTTACAGGATTGTTAGCGTCCTGCCGGTGCAATAGATAGAGCTTCGCGTGGAGTGGGTGACGCAGATAGACCTTTACAACCAGCTTCCCTGCACGGATTTGTGCGGAGAGCTGCTGAAGCGCGGCTTCATCATTGTTGGTTGGTGCCCCGAACGTCAGTTGCTCGCGAAACTCTTCAGCGATCCGACGCTTCTCACGAAGCGCTGTTTGGTTGTCGAGTAGTTCCTCGCCTTCTCGCGTGCGAAGCGCCTGGCGCAGTTCATCGCTTGGGGAGACATGCATGCCAACCAGAAGGCGGCAGCACTGCCCGTCGCCGCCGGCCCATCGGTCCACATGGGCGGCCAGATGACGCCAACCACGCAAGTTGAAGTAGCCTACACAAAAGTCAGCGCGCTCGGCGACTTTCAGCGTTTCCTGCAATGCGGGTAGTAGTGGTTTTTCAATATTGTCGAAAATGCGCGGCATAGCTTCCCCTAGAGCAATCACTTAAATGGCGTTGGTCCCGTCGACACGATCACGGCGCGATCATCTTCCCCAACGACAAATACAACGTATGCGAATTCGCCGCGCCTTCCCGGAAGCCATAGGCGCGATAGAAACGGGCGGCCTTCTCATGCAGTGCATCCACAAGCAGCACGCGCACCCCAAGTTGCTCGCGCAGCCCCAGGCAGCGCGCCACGGCATGCGCAAGCAGGTAGTCACCGTGCCCCTTACCCTGCTCACTGGCTGAGACAGCCAGCCGCCCCATCCGGATCGCCGGCACCGGGTAGTTGGGCAGGTGCTTGCGATCCGCCTCCTGCAAGTCGGTCAGCAGGAGTTGGGCAGCGGACAGGCTGTAGTAGCCGAGGATGCAGGCCGGTTTTGTGTCATCCACTAGGACGTGCGTAGTGCTGATGCCGGCGCGATGGTGCTGGGCGGCCTGCTGCTGCAGGTAGGCATCCAGCGTGGGCTCGCCACACGCAAACCCCTCGCGATCATGCCGCTTGGGTTTGAGTTGCTCGACAACGAGCACGTATTAGGCCTGTTAGACCTGCGCGACGCGGGCGAGGGCTTTCTTCAGCTTGGCGTTGGCCTGGAAAGGAGCATCCAGCGCCTTGAGGAAACGTCGGGACTCTTCCGATGACAGGGTGACGGTCAGTTCCGCCGCCATGACGTTCTCAGCTTCGCGCAGTACCGCATCACGCACGAAAGCGGACAGCGGCACGCCTCGCAGATCGGCGGCGCGGGTAATACGCGCCTTGTCCGTGGGGTTAAGGCGTAGATCGAGACGGGCGGCGGCAGTGGTCATGGTGGCTCTCCTTGTACGGAATAATACCGTACAATGGCCGCAAGTCAAATGCCGGTTCGGGGCTGCGTCGCAGATCGCTGGCCGTTGCGGCCCGCAGAGAGATGGTGCGCCAGCGTGCAGGGTTCTAAGAGCAGCTATCAAAACTGCTGCGCAGCCGCCAGGCGGGCGCGGCCGGTGCTCGGAATCGGCATGTACCCACGTACACTCCGGTTCCTCCGCGCCGTCCGCACCCACCTGACGACTGCTCGCTACGTTTTGTTAGCCGCTCTAAGCTCTTTAATGGATACCTGATCGACGGCGTCGCTAACTCGCCTCGAACTTCGCACTGACGCCACCAAGGATGCTGTGGCTGCGTGTGCAATTGTAGAACCCCTCTATGTAGTCAGACACATCACAGCCCCAACAACCAGTTCGCGATGAAGCGGCGGCCTGACGGACCAGCCGATGAACCTGCGCGAGAAAAGGGGCTCCAAAAGCCCTGGGTTCTCAGCTGTTTGTTCTCAAACTAAGCCACGCATCCCGAAGCACTCGTGCATCAACCAGCGCGTGGTGCCTATGAGCCGCGACCATTGGATCGGTAGAAAACCTGGCTTCTATAGCCGCTTGCAATGAATAGCCGGTAGCCAGTTGCATTTCAAAATCTGGCGCAGGGCCTAGATCCATTCTCTCGCTGGCCAGTAGGCCAGTGCCATCCAGTGCACTACGAAATAACTCGAAGTCCAGCGGATAGTCTGCGACAACGATTGGGTTTGATGCGGCACCAACGAAATTGCGAAGCGCCCGGGTTAGGGCTAGGGCACTCATTGCAGCTACGCCACGCTCCAGGAGCGGGTAGACAGTCTGCTGCACGAATAAGGGCGCAGGTGCAGGAAGCTGCTCGCACTCGGCATAAAAGAAGCTCGACCCGTCTTCGCCGACCAAGGCGATGCTAACCAGTTCCGCCTCAAGCACATCTGCCCATTCGCAATCCAGGAATAATCGCATGCACTTCCTACTATTCGATGATGCTTAATCGAAAAAAGAACTAGCCATATCCATTCGGAAGATCTCCGGTCCACAGGGTCATTTCGTGGCCATTGTGGTCGAGGATCCTCATTGCTCGAAGCTCCGGGTGATTGTCTAGGATATGAGAGAGCTCGTGTAGCACTGCGATAGGTACTGCGCTCTCTCCAAGCCAAGTCACATCAGAACGCTTGCGCATCTTCT
Source organism: Xanthomonas arboricola (assembly GCF_002940665.1). Classification (GTDB taxonomy): domain Bacteria; phylum Pseudomonadota; class Gammaproteobacteria; order Xanthomonadales; family Xanthomonadaceae; genus Xanthomonas; species Xanthomonas arboricola_B. Next base: position 632,827 of record NZ_MIGY01000002.1, on the reverse strand, counting down.
CGAGCCCTTCAAGCGCCTTTATGTCCCTAGCGTCGTAGTCGCTGACTTCACCCTTCAGCCTGAAAGGGAGTACATCTGCGCTTAGCCGCTGATCGTCGACCTTCGACTGGCCATCGGAATTTGGTGGCTCATTTGTCATGCGCGTTGCCCCTGTGTATATCTCGCGCGACGCCGGATAGGTCCATAGCTGTCGAGGAATTCTCCCATCGCACTTCTACGTTGAAGCACGTCCGCCGGTAGATCAATCCCGAGCTGTTTGGCAACTGAAGTTGCAAAGGAGATTTGGGCCGGAGTTGGCGTCTTGAGATCCCAGTCTAGACAGTCAAGAAGAACAGGAAGCAATCGTCGGGTGACTTGTGCCACGAAGATCTCGCGCTCTGGCTCGTGCAAGAGTCGAGCCCACTGCTCGTGAAGTGCAGCAAGCACATGATCCGGAGCTTCAAATTGGATAAGGACGTCAAGTTCAGAATCGAGCAGTAGAAGCGGCATGGGCTGGCAATCGACTGATACATATATGTAGTCTACCTATGAGGTGGTAGCTACAGAAGTAGCAAGGCCAAATCCTTGTCAGATGACTGACGACAAGTTTGCCGCTCGATTGGGCGCCGCCCTGCGTAGCCTCAGGAGTTCGGCTGGCCTTAGCCAAGAGGGGTTCGCGGACTCAATTTCGATGCACCGGGCGTACTACAGCTCCATCGAAAGAGGCGAGAAGAACATCACCATAGGGACCTTGGCACGCCTCGCCGATGGGCTAAAGGTCAAGGTCTCAGAAGTTCTCGAGCTTGCCGGCTTGTAGTGGTCATCCGGCGTCGCATAGATCTCTCGCGACCGGGCGCCAAATTTTTCTCACGCTGGCATAGTCAGGCTTCAGGCTTTCCATTGGTCCTGCTCGGGACACGCAAAGGAGTTAGGTCCGCGCTGGGAAGGGCACCAAGTTGCGCCAACTTGTTTCTCGAAGCTTGGTAGGACTCATAGAATTGCGACCACTTGCTGAAACCGCCCAGTTCGCCGACGGCACGGATCATCGCGACGTGGGACGCCGTTAGCAGGGCGACCTGCGATTCGAGCTCGGCGATGCGCACGTCGCGATCTGCCAGGGCACTGGCCGCAGCGACACCGGAGAGCTTGCCCGGCCTGCCACGCCAACGACGGAACTCGGCTTGCCGCTCCTGATACTGCGCAAGCATGTGGCTGCGTTCGACGCTCCGGGTGATCGAAGATGCCGCATTGATTCGCGGATGTAATCGCGCAACGGCCCGAGCGGTAATGTCCTCGTCGCGCGAGAGCAGGTTTTCCAGCACTCGGCGCATTTCTGGATCAGAATCGGATCCGGTTTCTTTCAAGCTGTCGTTATCCATCCATGACTCCGGTGCGGCGAGGAAGGGAGAGGTCGGGACCATCGGGAAATGGCTTTTCGCCTTGCTTGGCCGCCAAGAGCGTACGCACGCCGTCAAGCCGAACCCTGGCATGCTGAATCTGGTTCGTGCGACCGATGCTCTTTGATGGTTTGGCCTCAGCGGTCCCGACAGCCGCGGCAAGCTTGAGTTCGAGCGTCTGCAGGTGACGGCGGTTCTCCGGCAAGTTAGTTGCCGAAAGGTGGCGGCAGCCGGAAAAGCACTCAAGATGCTTTGGACACGGATCGACAGTGAAGCTGTTCAGGAAATGCCCGTAGGGAGTCGCGTGAAAACCGTCCGCTTCAACCTTCAGGAACTCGAACGCGGCGGTGTCACCCTCGGTGCTCTGGATCTTCTTGAACGCATCCACGATTGGACCGCTGGCTTTCCCGGATTGGATCATCTTCGCGACAGTGCTGGCTTTCTCGCCGAGCGCCATTTCCACGTCTGCAGGCAGTTCGAGTTGATCCAGCTCTTCCGCCAGGCTGCGATGATCGTACTCGTAGCTTTGGGCCATGCTGCGGCGATTGAAGCGTTTGGAGATGATGGTGTCGGCCACGCCGAGACGGAAAAGCTCGGTGTTCTGTAGGTGACGCAGGGTGTGGGAGGTGAGTACCAGGTCCTTGTCGTCGTCAGATTGCCCATACCGTTTGAACAACGTGTCACGGGACTTCTGCTCGCCAAGGGAAAGATTGACCAAGCTTGTATCAGGCCGACCAACGGAGACGTATCGGGTGACATCGCAGACTCCATTGTTTCGCTCCTCAGCCAAGGATCGTTTCGGATGCAAGAAAAGAAATTCCCAGGAAGCAAAGCTGCGATCGGTCAGACTGAAAAGCTCGGTGTCCGGCAACTTTGAGCCTGCCGCGACACGAAGGTAATTTTCAAGATCTCCGATTCTCACGAAGACCTTGCTCATGTCGCGCCTTCCGTTGGGTGAGACTGCCCTGCCTTCAACGTCTCTCAGCACCAATGCGCCACCATCTTTGGCCTCAAATCGCGCCATCCGGCGAAAGTACATGCGAGCGGTCGCACTCATTTCACCTTGAAAACTAGCGTTCAAGCTCTCTTGAACCTTGTGGAGCTCGTCGAAGCAATCAGCAGAATAGTTCTGACGGCACTTATGCATCCAATACCGCTTTTTGTCCTCGGCCAGGTCTAACCAGAAGGCGTTTCCGGAGAGGCGGGTGTAGATTTTCGTGGTCGGCACCAGCTCACTGAGCGCGAAGTCTGGCAAAACCCGCCCTGTTTCAGTCTGCTTCCTCAGCGTGTTTCGTAGCGGGTTGGTGATTGCCGCAGCACGGGTCAAGGTCTCGCTCACGATCTCCTCGAACATCTGGGGAACGTAATGAGTCCTGGCGATGAGCACCTTGCTATCAGCATTCTTTGCCTGCTGCTTTTCGGCGAAGTGTCGGATCATGAGCGATTGGGAATACCCACCTAGCTCCCCGGCAGGCCGCTGCTTCGAGTCGTAGTAGTGCCGGTCCGTTCGCCACTCAGCGGGAAGGAGCGTGGCCTCTCCAATTCGGAAGCCCGTCAAGATCATGATCCGAATGGCTGCAAAGCGCAGTTCGTCCACGAAGGTCTGGGGCTGCTCGGTCATGACGATCCGAACCAACTCCCAGAACGCGCGACGTTCGGGTAGGCGCTCAGCGCGTTTGCGTTCTTCCAGGTTGTGCCGAATCTCCGCTTGAGAATTGAGAAATTTGGACCGCCGAGTGGCTCTGGGCTGGAGACGGGCGGCGGCGAGGGCAGGGTAGAGCGGTCCCACATCGGCCAAGTGGTTGGTATCAAACAACACCTTGGTCAGTCCCGCGATCAAGTCGCCAAGCTTGCCGGATGCCTGGATGCTGTTGCCGGTACGAACCGCGAGAGCCATCTCGTCAACAGTGACACCCCACGGCTCGGTGCCTCCCGCGCATGTAGCGATCACGCGCAAGGGACGTACCACGTTGTTGGCGATGTGACCGAACGAATTGCGGCGAACAAATAGCTGCTCCATGACGGCAGCTTTGATGAGGTCTTGCCATGCGGGCGAAAAAGTGCGAGCAGGCAGAACCGGCAGCCCGTTAGAAGAGTGGGCTGCGTTGAGCGCCTCAAGTGCCGAACGTTCCGAACTGAAGTGGCGCAAGCGATGCTTGGGTGCGACGCCTCCTGCTAACGCAGTGAGGTCCCAGTCATACCCTTTGATCGCCGTGCCGCTCTGGTCCAGAGGAATTTCCCAAGGAACCCCATGCGTCGCGGCCAGCTCCATTCCGAGCTTGATGAAAGCGGAGAAGTGGGGATTCAAGACGGCGCACCTTCGAGCTCAACCACCACTGCCTGAACCTCTGCGATCGTCCGTTCAAGCTGTAGATAGGCCGGCGAAACCGCGTCGCCACGGGATGAGTCATGGAAGAACCGCGCCACACCCCGAAAGTCGGCTAGAACTCTCGAGTGCATCTGAACGTCGTAAATCGGCATGAACTTTCGACAGCCATAACAGGACAAGATCGGGTTGTAGGGGCACGCAGCCTGTCCGGAAGTGCATCCACCGATCCCCGTGATGGGAACACCATGTGGCGCTCCGCCGATCTGCTGAGACTCCTTCAACTGAGCGAGCTCTTCTGGACCGATAAACCGATCGTGGGCGATCCGAGCCACGCGCTGATAGATCTCGGAGATTCCCAGTGCCTTGTTCACCCGCTCAGCCTGGTTGGCTGATGTTTCGTAGTACACGAGCGCAGTCGTCACATCAGAGTGCCCAAGGAACTCGGCCAGTTCCTCTTGGCTTGCGCCGGCGTCAACGAGGCGTTGAGCGGCTGTGTGCCGCAGATTGACGGCAGTCGCGCCGAGCTCGAGCAGATCGCGAAGTAGAGAGCTGATACGACGACTTGCTTCATTAGCGGATGTGGCGCCGAACACCCTAGCGCCCGCATCATCACCATCAGCCTGAAAGCGCCGATCTATCTCGACGAAGAGAGGGGTCCACTCGCGCTTCACTCGCCTAAGCAGCGGCTTGGTGGCACTGGAACTACGCTGCTTTGCCATGCGGAATGTGATGTGGACGGACGCAAGCATGTCGACGCCTTCTCGACGAACTTTTACGTCATTAAACGTGAGCATTGCAATCTGAACCGGTCGCATTGCGAACTGGTACGCACAAAGCAACATTGCAGCGTCTTGCACATCTTCGAGAGCCAGCAACGACTTTTCGGCCTGGATCGCCGCTTCATCCAAAAACCGAACTACCGCAGCTTCATCGCCCGCCGAAATAAAGGCCTCGCCGGACCGAACGACGGCGTATTTGTCTTTGAAGGGGAGGGGTAGGGCGGATATGACGTCGTGATAGGAGTCAGCCCATTGGTTGAGTCGATATTTGCATAGCAGTCGAAGGATCGATTTCGCGCACGCGTACGCTTCCGCCGGCAGGCCGCGTGCAGAAAATGCCGCCCAGAACGATCCTATTTCTGTTGGTGCCACCCCCAACAAATTGACGATTCCTGCCTCGCCGATTGCCTTGCTGCCAAGGGCGTACTTGCTTGCCGACGATGGAGCCAGTCCTTCACCCAGGAGGTACAAGAAGACGTGTTTTATCAACAGGGCGAGTTGCTCGGGCAAATGATCAAAACCAACTTTGACAACGCGGCCATCGATATGGACCGCAAAACATTTGGCAGTGGTTGGATCTCGAATTGATCGTTGCTTTTCGTCGAAATCGTCGTAGTACCGAATCACCGGAGGCAACAACGGTAGTTGAGCAAATATTTCGTGAGCCCCAGCTTCCAACTGCCATTGAACATTTTCACTTCTAGCCATGTTGCGCTCCAAGCGTGGCCTAGGACGGGATTGCTCTTAGAACCGCAACTCTCTCATCTAGCGCGTCGTTCCAGACTGACGAGAGGCGATCTTCAAACACTGCCCGGGCGTAGCGAACTGGCATCTGTGACTCTCGGGACCAACCGAAGAAGGCGCGCAACTTCTGCAGGGCTTCGTCCATCGAGTCCCCTTGCTGGAGCAATTGATTCAGCCGCACCACCGCGCACGTGTGGCGGAGGTCATGGGGTGTGACGGACTGTTTTCCGCTGCGGTCCTTCAATTCTTGGCGGATCGACGGTGGCAGGCAGGCGGATACTTTTGCGAACATCTTTGTCACTGATTCTGTCGACAACGGGCTGTTTTGCTGTGTGTTCAGCAGGAAGGCGTGACTTGGCTTTCCTCGATAGTTTTCGACGTAGGTTTGGATCAGCCCAGCGATCGCGTCACTCACCGGCAGTTGACGGACCGAACTCGCCGACTTGATGCTGGGCCTGGAGTACCTCGGATCATCATCGTCGTCGGAATATTGGCTTTCTTGCACGTTCAACCAGCAACGGGATCGCTGCTGTCTTTCATCAAAGGCGTTTTTGATCACGTCCGCGGTAAGGAGCAGTAACTCGCCGCGTCGAAGGCCTTGGTGGAGCATCAACAGGAAGGCCACGAAGGCGAGCCACCGGGTATGCCTGCGTGGAAAGGGATTGCTGGCAGATGATGGGTCCAGGACTTCGTATAACGCCTGGACTACGCTCGCCGGCAGCGATCGGACCTGATTCGTGTGCCTGCTTTGACGGATGTGCAGTTGCCTGTAAAGATGGGACAAGCGATGCAATCGGGCCTCGATCTGTCGGAGGCGGTCGGTCGAGAGCGTTGTCTTGGACAACCAAGTAACGATCGACACGACGAATTCAAGCCCAGCTCGCCAGCGCGACTCGTCCGCTGGGCCCACGGAGGGTTGATTTCGGATCGATATGAACCAGGACTCCAGGATGTCGGCGAGCACGGCATCGTTCAGGCTGCCCAACGCGTCATCTAGCGCATGGCTGCCAAACAGACGGTCCGCATGACCGTACAGATTCTCGATGTACCGAAGTTTCTTGATCTGGCTGGATGCGGCGAGGTCGTGGTTGGCCATCAAAGCCCAAACGCCAGCCCAGTACCGTGGCAACCTTTGAACATCATCAATAAGCAAGGCACCGCGTAGCGAGCTTGGAACCAGAGGATCTGTGAGCAGGCAGAGCATAGGCAGATCCCAACAAGCCAAGCAACCTGATTTGTACCATTAATCCTGCTTACTGTTGCGGTCAAAAGGAGCTAAAAGCGGTCCTCCATGCAACACTAAGGGAAGTACCACTTTTTCGCATAATGTATATTATGTCAGAAGCAGATTGGCAGCCAACTACCTCAGAGCCCCATCGTCTTCCTGCAGCTCCCCCTTGAACGGCACATCCGGTGGCGGTCTGGCTGTTGCCGGCTGATCGTTGAGGTTTGGGTCGCTCAGGCCGCAGCCGCCGCCGAACTGCAGCAGCGACACCACGCAGCTTATCTTGGTGGTTGTGCCCGGGATCGGGATCTCGATCTTCTTCAGGCCGCGCCGTACCCATTCCTGCAGCAGCGACTGGTTCGGCATCCAGTACTTGTCCAGCGAGGTCGGCGTGTAGCCGTACGGCGGACGCTTGAGCCAGGTGCCGCCCTGGGCGATCTGGTCGCGGGTCCAGGTGTCCGTTTCGCTGCCCGGCGGTCCGCGGTCGCCGGCGCCGTTGCCGGCATCGCCGGCTCCGGCGGCGACGTGAACGCTGCCGTCTGCGTTGAACATGCCGTTGCGCGCTCCATCGGCGCCTGTGGTTTCACCGGCGCGATGACGGTCGGATTTGCTCCAGTCGTCTGCATTGGACGCAACATCCCAGCCGCCCCTGCGGTCTGCTGGCGCCGGGCCGGCATTACTGGTCGCCGGCTTGGTTGCGGCTGCCGCCGTGGTGCTGCTGGGTTGCGCCGATCGCGCCAAATTCGCCTGTGCCTGATTGGGCTGCGTGGACGCCGCCGATGGTTGCGTTGCCGCAGCTACCGACGTCGGCGCTGGAGTCGTCGGCGTCTGCTGGGCTGGCCCGGCCGGTGCCGGTTGGGGCGTCGGGTCCGGCACGCTTGGCAACTCGGCCGTTCGAATGGCCACGTCAGGCATGCGCACCGTCGGTGTGATCTGGCGGCTGCGCACCGATGGCGCAACGACCTGGGGCCGGTCCAGCACGACGATCTCCCGCTCGCGCACCGTCGGTGCGTTGGCAGTGCGCATCGCGACGGTCGCTGCGGGACGCTGCAATTCGCGCAGTTGCGGCTGCTCGGTCACGGTCTGGATATCGCGCTGGCGCACCTCGATCTGCGGCGCCAACGGCTCGACCGGACGCGGAGCCGCCGTAATCGTCGGCGGTGGCGGTACGACGAAGTCGTTCGTGGCCACCGGTGTTTCGGTGACCTGCAGCGGCGATTCGATCGTGACCGGCGGCACCTGTACGGTCACGCGTGGCACCTCTGGGGCCACCGGTTCGCTGGCAGCGGCAGCCACCGGTTCCGGTGCAATGTCCTGGGCCTGGGGAGCATTTGAAGGAGGATCGACGGACTCGACAGGCGCAGGCTCCGACGGCGCGGCGCTCGATACGTTTGGCCTGCCGGTCGCAGCGGATGCACCGGACGGCGGCGCCGAAGCCGCATCGCCCGAGGCGGCCTGCGCAGCGTCAGCGGGCTGCCCTTGCCCACCGCCCTGCTCTGCCGCACCGTCGCCGATGAAGGTCATGCGCACCCGCGATTCGTCGCCGGTCTTGGTGTCATCCGGCGCCCAGCGCACCGTGACGACCCAGATCAGCAGTGCGATGAAGCCAAGGTGGATCAACAGGCTGCCGAGCAGCGCCAGCCAGTGTTGCGGTCGCTGGTCTTTCGGCCGCGGCTCCCAGTGCTGCCACCACAGGCTGCGAAATGCCTGGAACGGCGACAACAGCAACGCCATGCCAGCACCTGCAGGCGGCGCTGGCCGTGCCAGCAGCACCCCCATCACCTGGTCATCGTCGAACGCAGCCGCCGGCCCGATGCGGCTGCTCATCCAGGTTGCCCAGCCGTAAGGTAGACCGGTACGCCGATCCAGGATGAGCTTGCCCGGCATGCGCGCGCGCAGTGCCTGCAGCAGATCGGCGGCCGTGGTCACCGGTGGCGCGGAATCAGGCCGCGCTGTCGCGCGGGATATACGGCGCGTCGCCGGTGGCGTGGTCGGTCGCGTCGCGCACCGCAATCACGCCGGGCACGCGCCCCATCAGGGTCTTCTCGATGCCCTGCTTCAAGGTCACATCGGCCATGCCGCAGCCATGGCAACCGCCACCGAAGCGCAGCAGCACGACCCCCTCTGCCGAGACCTCCTGCACTGCCACACGGCCTCCATGCGATGCCAGTTGCGGGTTGATCTCGTTCTCCACCACCCAGCGCACGCGCTCCACCATCGATGCGGAATCGGCCGGCGCTTCGCCCTTGATCTTGGGCGCCTTGATGGTGAGCTGCTGGTTGCCGGTGGACTGGGTGACGTAGTCGATCTCGGCGCCATCCACCCAGGGCACGCTGGCGGCGACGATATACAAGGTGAAGCCGTCGCAGTCGATCGCCCATTCGTCGCCGCTCAGGTCCGCCGGTTCGGCAAACTCGAGCCGGGCGTCGGCACGCGGGGTGCCCGCGTCCACCGCGCTCAGGCGCACGCCCATGCCAGGCACGCCTTCGCGTTCGATGAGCTTGCGGAAATAGCTTTGGGCTTTGTCGGATATCTGGATCATGCGGGTTATTCTACCGCTCAATGCGCCTGCGCTCATGGAACACCGTGATCCTGAGTGAACGCGCCGTCCGCCACCCCTGCGAGACCGTCATGACCGATCTGATTCCCCTGGAGCACGCCCATTGCTTGCCGCGCAAGGGCAGTGACCACAAGCTCGGCGACGCACGCCTGGCTGAATTGCTGCCGCAGGTACCGGGCTGGGAGCTGGCCGAAGTGGGCACCGCGATCACCCGCACATTCCGCTTTGCCGACTATTACCGCACGCTGGCCTTCGTCAACGCGCTGGCGTGGATCGCCCACCGCGAAGACCACCACCCCGACCTGGGCGTGCATTATGACCGCGTGGTGGTGCGCTATTCCACCCACGATGTCGGCGGATTGAGCGAAAACGACTTCATCTGTGCGGCCAAGGCCGCCCAGCTTTACGATCAAGGAGCCACCCCATGACCCTGTCTCGCGCTGCCCTCGCCGGCCTGTTCATTGCCGTCGGCATCAGCGGGTGTGGCAAGTCGTCGCAGCAGCCTGCCGCACCGGCGGTGGCACCGACCGAACTGGCCGCCTTGAAGACCCCCCCGCCGGAATACTCCCCGCAGCTGGCCTGTGCCGGCATCGGCGGCACCTCCGTGCTTCGGGTCGTGGTCGGTGTCGAAGGCACCCCGACCGAGGTCTCGGTATCGCAAAGCAGCGGTCAGCCGGTGCTGGACGAAGCAGCGCAAAAACGCGTGCGCGAGTGGAAATTCCGAGCCGCCACGCGCAATGGCCAGGCAGTGCCGCAGACGATCCAGGTGCCGGTCGCGTTCAAGCCACCGGTGCCGCGGCCGGACGAATGCTTTGCCATCGAAGAGCGTGCGCGTCGGGGCGGATAAGAGCGGCTAACAAAACGTAGCGAGCGGTCGTCAGCCGGGTGCGGACAGCGCACAGGCGCCGGAATGCACGAGTGGTACACGCCGATTCCGAGCACCGGTCGCGCCCGACTGACGGCGTCGCGGTAGTTTTTAAGCCGCTCTAAGCCGCCTTCGACGCATTGCGCGAAGAGCGGCCGCGGCAACTCGCCGGCGCGCAGCGCTGGGCGCGACGAACAGCCCGCATCAACTCCGGGTACCAGTGCGCTTGCGTGGTGGCAGCGTGCACTTGCCGTGGTTGTCGCGTTAGACACCACGCGTTCGTCATCCAGGCATGGCCATCCTGCAGCCGCAGTGTGGTGATGCAAAGAGTGCGCAGCAGCAGTCGCCACGCCCCCTGCCGGGTAGGCTCTATTCCACGAGGTCGTGCGTCACATGCTCGAAGTGTCATCCCACAATGTCTGGACCGCATTTGCGGTCACGCTGGCCGCTGGCCTGGCGACCGGACTCGGCAGTCTGATGGTCGTGTTCTCCAAGAAGCCCAACCCGCGCCTGCTGGCGTTCGGGCTGGCATTCGCGGGCGGCGCGATGGTGTACGTGTCGCTGTCGGAGATTCTCAACAAGTCGATCGCCTCGTTTTCCATCGCCTACAACGACAAGCTCGGCTTCACCTTCGGCACACTGGCGTTTCTGGCCGGCATGCTGTTGATCATGGTGATCGACCGCCTGGTGCCCAACCCGCACCAGAGCCTGTCCAGCGACGATCCGCTGTTCCGCGACGACAACCGTGCCTATATCCGCCGGGTCGGCCTGATGACTGCCATCGCCATCACCGCGCACAACTTCCCCGAGGGCCTGGCGACCTTCTTCGCCACACTGGAAAGCCCCGCAGTCGGCATGCCGCTCGCGTTCGCCATCGCCATCCACAACATTCCCGAGGGCATCGCCATTGCGGTGCCGGTGTACTTCGCCACGCGCAACAAGTTCTATGCCTTCGGCGCCAGCCTGCTCAGTGGACTGGCCGAGCCGATCGGCGCCGGCATCGGCTACCTGGCCTTGTCCAGCGTGCTGTCCGAAGCGGTGTTCGGCACGGTCTTCGGCCTGATTTCCGGGGTGATGGTGTTCCTGGCGCTGGACGAGTTGTTGCCGGCGGCCAAGCGCTACGCGCAGGGCCACGAGACGGTCTATGGCCTGGTGGCCGGCATGGGCACGCTGGCGATCAGCCTGGTGTTGTTCCGCTTCGCCACGCCGTAGCGCCCGGCCGAGCCGCGGCCGCCGACACGACGACGCCAGCACCGCCCGGGTACGCCGGCAACGTCCTGGCGGCTTCAATCGGAATGGAAGCGTCGCCGCAGCGCAACGGCGGCCTTAGCGCCCCAGCCGGTCCAATGCCTCGGCCAGCTCCGGCGCCAGCAGTGCGCTCAGCACATAGGGCGTCTTGCCGGCATCCAGCGTGAATTCCAGCGAAGCGGCGTGGAGGAACAGGCGCTTCAGGCCGAGCTGGTCGCGCAGGCGCTTGTTGACCTCCGCTTCGCCATACTTGTCGTCGCCAGCCACCGGGTGCCCCAGGTGCTGGGCGTGCACGCGGATCTGGTGGGTGCGGCCGGTTTCGATGCGGACTTCGCAATAGGAGTGCCCGCCGCGTCGCTCCAGCAGCTTGAAGTGGCTCAGCGAGGGCTTGCCGATCGCATTGACCTGCACATGCCGCTCGCCGCCCTGGCGCAGCCCGATATGCAGCGGCGCATCGACCGTCATTACGCCGTCCGGCATGCGGCCGACCAGCAGGGTCAGATAGCGCTTGGTGATGCCGCGACCGTCGACACGGTCGTCCTCCCGTATCAAGGCCTGCAGTTCGGTCAGCGCCGAACGTTTCTTCGCCACGATCAGCAGGCCGGAGGTATCGCGGTCGAGCCGGTGCACCAGTTCCAGGGTCTGGTTCGGTCGCAGGGCGCGCAGGGTTTCGATGGCGCCGAAGCTGATCCCGCTGCCGCCATGGCTGGCGACTCCGGACGGTTTGTTGAGCGCCAGCAGGCGCGCGTCTTCGAACACGATTGCCGCTTCCAGCCGCGCCAGGAACGACGACGGTGGCGCCGCCTTGTCGCCCTCTTCGGCAACGCGCACCGGCGGAATCCGCACTTCCTCGCCGCCCTCGAGCTTGCGCTCGGCCTTGGCCCGCCCGCCATTCACCCGCACCTGGCCGCTGCGCACCAGCTTGTAGATCAGGCTGCGCGGCGCGCCCTTGAGCTGACCGAGCAGGAAATTGTCCAGCCGCTGCCCAGCACGGTCTTCCGGAACTTTGAGAATGCGCACACCCACACGGTCGGTGGGCGGCTTGGGGGGCTGGTGGTCGGTCATCCGGCTCTTTATTCTGTTACACTCGGCGAGCGAGATAAGGGTTTGATTTCGTTGGAAGTTGATTGGCCAGAAGCCTGCCTTCCGATGATTCCGGCACAGTGCGCGACCACCGCCCCCGGGGCGGCCATGTTAGCGGCTCACCGGCCTACCCGGCCATCGCCGGCGGTTTCCAACCGTCGCGCTGAACATGTCCCGTGCGCTGCCCCGGTCCGTCCGGACGCGGCTGCCGGCCCTGAAACACCTATAAAACTTAAGACAAGCGCTCCCGCGGCCTGCCGTGGTGTTGTAGCGCTGGAAACCCTGGTCAGGCCTGTCCGCGCGTTGCGCGAAGGGCCGACAAGCTGTTCCAGAGGCGAAACGTCACGGCGTTCCGCGCGGTAGAGCGCGAGAGGAACGCAACAATGAAGCGAATGCTGATCAACGCAACGCAGGCCGAAGAGCTGCGCGTGGCGATTGTGGACGGCCAGACCCTGTACGACATCGACATCGAACAGCCGTCCAAGGAACAAAAGAAGTCCAACATCTACAAGGGCCGTATCACCCGGCTCGAGCCCTCCCTGGAGGCGGCGTTCGTGGACTATGGCGCCGAGCGCCATGGCTTCCTGCCGCTGAAGGAAATCTCCCGCGATTATTTCCAGGCTGGCGTCGACCACAACAAGTCGACCATCCGCGAGCTACTGCGCGAGGGTCAGGAAATCGTGGTGCAGGTCGACAAGGAAGAACGTGGCAACAAGGGCGCCGCCCTGACCACGTTCATCTCGCTGGCCGGCCGCTACATGGTGCTGATGCCCAATTCGCCCAGCGCCGGTGGCGTCTCGCGCCGGATCGAAGGCGAGGACCGTGCCGCGCTGAAGGAAGCGCTGGACAAGCTCGACATCCCCGACGACATGGGCGTGATCATCCGCACCGCCGGTGTCGGCCGTGACGCCGAAGAACTGCAGTGGGATCTGGACTATCTGCTGCAGACCTGGAAGGCGATCGCCGAGGCGGCGCTGAGCAAGCCGGCCGCGTTCCTGATCTACCAGGAATCGCGCCTGATCATCCGCGCCCTGCGCGACTACCTGCGCGCCGACATCGGCGAAATCCTGGTCGACACGCCGGAGCTGTATGCCGACGCCCAGGAGTTCATGCAGCAGGTGATGCCGCAGAGCCTGCGCAAGCTCAAGCACTACACCGACGACATCCCGTTGTTTAACCGCTTCCAGATCGAATCGCAGATCGAAGGCGCCTACGAGCGCAACGTGCGTCTGCCGTCGGGCGGCTCGATCGTGGTCGACCAGACCGAAGCGCTGACCGCCGTGGACGTGAACTCCTCGCGCGCCACCAAGGGCAGCGACATCGAAGAAACCGCCTTCCAGACCAATCTGGAAGCGGCCGAGGAAGTGGCCCGCCAGCTGCGCCTGCGCGACCTGGGCGGCCTGGTGGTGATCGACTTCATCGACATGGCCTCGACCAAGCACCAGCGCGAAGTCGAAAACAAACTGCAGAACGCGCTCAAGTACGACCGCGCACGCGTGCAGCTGGGCCGCATCTCGCGCTTCGGCCTGATGGAAATGAGCCGCCAGCGTCTGCGTCCGAGCCTGGGCGAATCCAGCCAGATCGTGTGCCCGCGTTGCGATGGCCATGGCCGCATGCGCAGCGTCGAGTCGCTGTCGCTGTCGATCATCCGCGTGGCCGAAGAGCACGCCATGAAGGAAAACACCGGACAGGTGCTGGTCCAGGCCCCGGTGGAGATCGCCAACTATCTGCTCAACGAAAAGCGCAGCGCGCTGCGTGAGATCGAACAGCGCCACGAGTCGCCGATCATCATCGTCGCCGACGAACAGCTGCACACCCCGCACTACGAAGTCACGCGTCTGCGTGAGAACGAGCTGGGCGAAGACAGCGGCAAGCCGAGCTACCAGCGCGGCACCCCGCGCAAGTTGCCGGTGCATGCGCTGACCAAGGCACAGTTGAACATCCCCGCTGCGCCGGCAGTGACCTCGATCAAGCCCAGCCAGCCGGCTCCGCTGCGGGAAGAGGCCCCTGCCCCGGTCGCCGCAGCAGCACCTGCACCGGCTCCGGTCGCGCCACTGCCGCTTCCCGCGCCGGTGACCGGCGTGGTCGGCTGGCTGAAGCGCATCTTCGGTGGCGTCGAGCCGGTTGCGCCTGCGCCCGAGTCGACCCAGCGTCCGCGTCAGAACGATGCCGGCCGCAGCAACCGCAACGAGCGTAGCGATCGCGGCGGCCAGCGTCGCGACGGCCGTGATGCCCGCAATGGTGGCAACGGCGGCAATCAGCACCGCGGCAATGGCGGCAACGGCAATGGCGCCAACAAGGAGCGTCGTGACGAGCGTCGCCAGCCGGCCAATGGGCAGGCTGCGCAAAACGGCGGTCAGGCGCAGCAGGTGCAGGTGCCCAAGCCGCCGCGCAACGAGGCACAGCAACAAGCCAAGCAGCCGCAGCAGGCCCAGCAGCAGAAGCAGAAGCCGCAGAACCAGCCACCGCGCCCGCCGCGTGCAGCTGCCCAGCCGCAGGACGGCGCGCCGTCCGAGCGGCAGCAGCGCCCTGCGCGTCAGGACGAAGGCACTGCCTCGGCGCAGACGCTGACGTCCACCGCTGCAACCGCAACGACTGCAACCGTGGTCGCGACGATTGCCGACACCGCAGCACCGGCAACGCAGGCTGCGGCAGCTGCGGTCACTCCGGCGCACCCGGTCGAGGTCATCGTGACCGAGTCGCAGGCCGATCGCGGCACCGACGCAAATGCTGAGGGCCAGGCACCGGAGGCCGCAGGCGATGATGCGGCAAATGGCGAAGGCGGCAGCCGTCGTCGTCGCGGTCGTCGCGGTGGCCGTCGTCGCCGTCGCGGCGCTGGCGCAAACGGTGAAGGCGGGACTGGCGTCGATGGTCTGGAGACGGACGATCTGGACGGCGATGCCGAGAGCGATCTCGATGGCGACAACGAGAGCGACGATGCCGGTGCGCAAGCCCACACGTCGGCTGCCCCGCGCGCCGGTCAACCGGAGTTCGACTTCGACGACGACGCGAGCACGCCGGCGGTATCGGCACGCGCCAAGCCGGAATCCAGCACCCCGGCCGCAGTGAAGCCGCGCCCGGTGCCGAAGGAACGGGCGGAAGCGCCGCTGGCGGCCGACACGGCGTCGACCACGGCGCCGGTTTCCAATGCCACCCCGTCGTTCGAGCAGCAGGCTGCGACTCCGGCAGTCACCGCAGTCGAGCAGGCACGTGGCGATGCATCACCGGCGGCTTCTTCGGCACCAGTTGCAACCGCCGCATCGGCCAGCACCACGGCGCCAGCTGCATCGGCAGCGGCTGCGCAGGCTTCTGCCGCTGCGCCGACGGCTTCGCAAGCGCCTCAGGCTCCGGATGTTGCGCAGCAATCGGCCACCTCGCCGGCTCAGGCGCCGGTTGCCGCTGCGACTCCATCCGCTGCCTCTACACCGGTTGCCGCCTCGGCTCCGGTCGCAACGCCAGCCGCGGCTCCTGCAGCTCGGCCGGTCGAGCGTGCTGCTCCTTCGGCCGTGCGTTCGCCCGAGCCGGCTGTGCAGTCGACGCCGGTGCCGTCGGCATCTGCCGACATTGCAGCGCCTGCAATTGCTCGGCAGGAACAGGCAGCACCGGTTGCCGCCGCGGCGGCAACGCGAGCTGATACGGTGAAAACCGACGCAGCGCCGGCAGCTGTCAGTGTGCCCAAGCCGCTCGCTGCTGCGCCTTCCAGCGCGCAGGCGGACGTCGTGACATCCAAGCCGCCGCATGCCGAGCCGTCAGCGCCGGCAAGCCCGGCAGCCGATGTTGCTGCGACGTCCACCACCACGGTGCCGCAGACCTCGCCGTCTGCCGACGCTGCGCCGGCACGCAAGCCCTACGCCCCTGTGCAGACCACGCTGCTTGACGCATTCGCTCCGGCCGACGCAACAGCAGCGACTACGACTGCGACACCGCCGCAGGCCGAAGCGCCGGTGCCGTACAAGGCGCCCGAGCGGCCGGCAGCGGTCGCGCCCGCGCTGTCTGCAGACGCCAACGAGCAGACTGCCGACAAGCCGAAGCAGACGGTCGTCGTATCCGAGGCAACGAAGCCGGCAGATGCAGCGCGCAGTGGCGATGACGCGCAGGAGCAGCAGGACGACATCAACAAGCCGCGTGGCGATCACTGATCGTTTCCCAGCCGGTTGAACCCGCCTGAGTGAATACAGGCGGGTAGTGTCAAACAAGGCGGCCTTCGGGCCGCCTTGTTTTTGTGTGCGGCAGTGTCATGCCGCTACTGGATGACCAGGTTCTGACTGCTGCATCTGCAAGATCGAACCCGAGGGCGTGGCTTACAAGGTACGCGCCGGATCGGTCAGGCCGTACTGATTGGCCAGACGCGCCAATGCAATGTTGTCCTGGATGCCGACCTTCTCGAACAGTCGCGCCTTGTGCGTGTTGATGGTCTTGGCACTGAGGTTCAGGCGCTTGGCGATGTCTTCCTGGCGCAGGCCCTGGGTCAGCAACAGCGCGACCTCCAGCTCGCGCGGCGATAGCGCGTCGAAGGGCGAGCTGCCCCCTTCCAGGTTGGACAGGGCCAGATTCTGCGCAATGGTGTTGCCGAGATAGCGCCGGCCCAGTGCGACTTCGCGTACTGCACGTAGCAGTTCCTGCGCATCGCCGCCCTTGCCGACATACCCCGATGCACCGGCTTCGAGCAGGCGCTTGGGCAATGGGCCATCTTCCAGCACCGACACGATGATGACGCGGGTGCCGTAATCGCCTTTGACGATGCGCTCGGTGATCTCCAGACCGCTGACACCGGGCAGGTGCAGATCGCACAGCACGATCTCGGGCTTGAGCTGACGAATTTGCGGCAAGGCCGCCTCCCCGCTCTCCGCTTCTCCCACCACATCGATGTCCACTTCCTTGGACAGGATCATCTTCATGCCGGTACGCACGAGTGCATGATCGTCGATCAGAAAAACTCTGATGGTCATCCTTGTTGTCCTCGCTGTGCGGCTGGCTGGTGCAGCCTATCTCCGTGAATAATTCAGGGCAAGCTCGATGCAACGTATTACGTCTGAGTCAGAGCGCGAAAGCACCCTGCTGCCACGTGTCGTGGTAGGCATTGGATGCGCTATCGCGGCATGACCGGATGATGCGAGCGCTCCAGATACGCGAACATCGGGCAATTCACGCGCGCTCGGTCAGATTTTTCCTGCTTCGGTACTGGGCGCGCCGTCCACCAACGGCCGCAATTGCGCATCCAGTGCAACGCGTTCGTCGAACACGAAGCAGCGGCCGTCGTAGCCTTCGCCGCCGACTTCTTCGAAATAGCCGAGGATGCCGCCCTCGAGCTGCAGCACGTTGTCCATGCCGTCGGCCTGCATCCATAGCGCAGCTTTCTCGCAACGAATGCCTCCGGTGCAGAAGCTCACCACGGTGGCGTCGGCCAACGCCGCGCGATGTGCTTCCAGCGCAGCCGGCAGGTCGGTGAACTTGTCGATCGGCAGCGTCAACGCGCCCTGGAACGTGCCGTACGCCACTTCCTGGGCATTGCGCGTGTCCAGCAGCACCAGCGGGCGGCCACGATCGTCGTGCCCTGCCCGTATCCATTCGCGCAGCGTGGCAGGCGTCACCGCCGGCGCACGGCTCTGCAGCGGCGAGGCATCGTCGCGGCGAAAGCTGATGATCTCCGGCTTGACCTTCACCTTGAGCCGCGCGAACGGCTGCAGCGCGCTCAGGCTGTACTTGACGCGCATCTGCGCAAAGCGCGCATCGGCCTGCAGCCACGCATAGAAGGCGTCGATCTGCTCGGCTTCGCCGGCCAGAAACAGGTTGATCCCCTCTTCGGCCACCAGCACCGATCCTTTTAAGGCTTGCTGCCCGGCGTGTGCCAGGACGCTGTCGGCGAGCGACTGCGGGTCCTGGATGGTGACGAATTGGTAGGCAGCGGTATTGGTGATCATGCGGCCATTTTAAGCCGATGCGGCCGCAGGTGCGATCAGCCGCGCAACAGCAGGAACGGCAACAGGACCAGCGAGGCGACAACCAGCATGCCGACCAACGTGGCGATCACGAACAGCGGCCGCTTGCGCAGCAGCGCGCCGAAGGTTTCGGCCGTGCCGGCAGCGAGCGCATCCCGGTGTTGCGCTCGCGCGAGGGCGCCACGCCGGGCCTGATACGCGTCCATCAGCGCCTTGGCGCGCGGGTAATCGGCATCGTCGCTGAGCCAGATACCGCCGGCGGAGATGCCCCAGTTGCTGGGCCGGGTTTCGTAGATCTGCACCAGATGCTCGCGCATCAGCGCCCGCACCTCGTCGGCTTCGTCATCGGGAACATTGCGCAGATTGAGCAGCAGCTTGGCCATGGGCGCGATGATACCGGGAGCCAGGTGCGATAATGGCGCACTCTCTTTGCTGGACCACCCCATGCGCCTTCTGTTGACGCTTTGTGCTGCCCTGCTGCTCGCGGGCTGTGCGCCTGCCCTGCCGCCGTCCGGCGGCACCATCGCCACGTTCGAGCGAATCGACCGCAAGGTCGGCACCGGTGCCGAAGCCACAGCGGGCGCGATGGTCACCGTGCACTACACCGGCTGGCTGTACGACGAAAAAGCCGCCGACAAGCACGGCAAGAAGTTCGACAGCTCGCTCGACCGCGCCGAGCCGTTCCAGTTCGTGCTGGGCGGCCATCAGGTGATCCGCGGCTGGGACGAAGGCGTGGCCGGCATGCGCGTGGGCGGCAAGCGCAGCTTGATGATTCCGCCCGCGTACGGCTATGGCGACAATGGCGCAGGCGGGGTGATCCCGCCCGGCGCATCGCTGGTGTTCGATGTGGAATTGCTCGGCGTGCAGCCGCGCTGAAGGTCTGAGCAATGACGGATGCGAGCAAGCGGCGGCTGGCCGTCATCGGTGGTGGGCCGGCCGGGCTGATGGCGGCAGAGGCGGCATGTGCGGCGGGCCTTGCGGTCGACCTGTACGAAGCCAAGGGTTCGGTGGGGCGCAAGTTCCTGATCGCCGGCAAGGGTGGCTTGAACCTCACCCACTCCGATCCGATGCCGTTGTTTGCGCAGCGCTATCGCGAGCGCAGCGAGGCCGTCGCATCGTGGCTGCAGCAGTTCGATGCGGACGCGCTGCGCGCCTGGGCGCGCGATCTCGGCGTGGAGACCTATGTCGGCAGCTCGGGGCGCGTGTTCCCGATGGATCGCAAGGCCGCGCCGCTGCTGCGCGGCTGGGTGCGCCGACTCAAGGAACAAGGCGTCGCGTTTCATGTGCAGCATCGCTGGCTTGGCTGGGGCGATGACGGTGCGCTGCGTTTCCATTCGCCCACCGGTGATGTCGAACGCACCGCAGATGCCGTGGTGCTGGCGCTCGGTGGCGGCAGCTGGCCGCAGCTCGGCTCCGATGGTCTCTGGCAAGGCGTGCTGCAGGAACGCGGCATTGCGGTGGCGCCGCTGGTGCCGGCCAACTGCGGCTTCGACATCGCCTGGAGCACGCATTTTGTGCAGCGGCATGCCGGTGCGCCGCTCAAGCCCGTGGTCGCGCACTGGCAGGATGGCAGCGGCACACCGCAGCAGTTGCAGGGCGAGTGCGTTGCGACGTCCACCGGCATCGAGGGCAGCCTGATCTATGCGCTGGCTGCGGATCTGCGCGCGCAGATCGATGCCGATGGCGTCGCCGAGCTTGGCCTGGACCTGCTTCCGGGACGCTCGCTGGAACGCGTCAGCGCCGAACTGGAAAAACCGCGCAAGGGACGCAGTTTCAGCGAGCATCTGCGCCGGCAGGTGGGTATCGACGGCGTCAAGGCCGCCTTGCTCTACGAACATCTCGGCAAACAGGCGGGCAGCGATCTCGCGCTGCTGGCGCGTACGCTCAAACGCTTGCCGTTACGCCTGTTGCGGGCGCGACCGCTTGCCGAGGCGATCAGCTCGGCCGGTGGCGTGCAGCTGGAGGCGCTGGATGCGCAGCTGATGGCGCGCTCCCAGCCTGGCGTGTTCTGCGCCGGCGAGATGCTCGACTGGGAAGCGCCGACCGGCGGCTATCTGCTGACCGCCTGCTTCGCCAGCGGATTACGCGCCGCGCATGGCGCGGTGCAGTGGTTGCAGCAGAACGGCCGCGCTACAGACGATCGCTGACCGCCTCGCGCGGCCACACCGATTTGACGTCGTAAATCACCGCACCCGGTTTGCCCAGAGCTGCGATGCGCCGGGTGTCGTAGTCGCGGTACTGCGCATGCGCGACTGCCAGCACAACGGCGTCATACGCGCCTTCGTCCGCAACCTCGCACAACTGCACGCCGGCATGATGCAGCGCTTCTGCAGGGTCGGCCCACGGGTCGCAGGTGTCGACCTGCACGCCCGCGGCTTGCAGCAGCTGCACCAGCTCCAGCGCTCGGCTGTTGCGCAGGTCCGGGCAGTTCTCCTTGAAGGTGGCGCCCAGCACCAGCACCCTGGCCTGCGCGAGCACCACACCACGCGTGGCCAGCATGCCGCAGACGCGCTCGGCCACGTGCCGGCCGACGCGATTGTTGACCTGGCGCGCGGTGTGGATCAGGTCCGGGTGATAGCCCACGCTTTCGGACTTGTGCATCAGGTAATACGGATCCACCCCGATGCAGTGACCACCGACCAGGCCGGGACGGAACGGCAGGAAATTCCACTTGGTTCCTGCAGCCTCCAGCACATCCAGCGTGTCGATGCCCAGCTTGTCGAAGATCAAGGCCAGCTCGTTGACCAGCGCGATATTGACGTCGCGCTGGATGTTTTCCACCACCTTGGCGGCCTCGGCCACGCGCATCGACGGCGCCCGCCAGGTGCCGGCGGTGATGATGCTGGTGTACAACGCGTCGACCGCATCGGCGGCTTCTGCGGTGGAGCCTGACGTGATCTTGCGGATATCGCGCAAACGCCGCTGGCGGTCACCCGGATTGACACGCTCGGGGCTGTAGCCACAGAAGAAGTCGTCGTTGAAACGCAGCCCCGATGCGGCTTCGAGCAAGGGCACGCAGACTTCTTCGGTGGTGCCCGGATAGACGGTGGATTCGTAGATCACCAGGTCGCCGGGCTTGAGCGCAGCGGCGATCAGCGTGGTGGCACCGCGCAGCGGTTCCAGGTCGGGCTGCTCGAAGCTGTCGATCGGCGTCGGCACGGTGACGATGAAGATGCTGCATGTAGCCAGGTCCGCAGCGTTCGCGGTGTAGCGCAACCGGGTGGCGGCAGCCAGCTCGGTGTCGTCCAGCTCCAGCGTGGCGTCGTGGCCGTCGCACAGTTGCCCGACCCGCTGCGCATCGATGTCAAAGCCCAACGTATCGCGTTGCTCGCCGAATGCAACGGCCAGCGGTAAGCCGACATAGCCCAACCCAATCACGGCGATGCGGGCCTGCAGCGGAGCGAGTAGCGTGGTGCGGGACATGCGGCTTCCTTCAATCGTGCGCAGCCGGTTGCTGCGCGCCTGCGCGGTGGGAGCATAGCGCAGGCAGCCATCCGGCCATCAGTGCGGCAGGCCTGCGACGCAGCGATTCACAATCGGTGCGTAATCAGGCACGCTATCGCAATGCCCGGGTGGCGAAACTGGTAGACGCAAGGGACTTAAAATCCCTCAGCTGCAAGGCTATGCGGGTTCGATTCCCGCCCCGGGCACGTTCTCAAGGCGCTGCAAGTCGCGCAACGCCACCAACGCGCCAACAAGTCTCGCGCGCTACGCCGTCGCAACTATCTCGCATGGCGATCCATGCCGCTTCTGCCTCGTGTATTGCAAATGCGTGGCGCGTCCTCAGGCAAATCCTCCGCTTCGTACATCACCGCAACCGTCAATGCATCAAAGGCTGAGGTGGAGGGCCGCGGGCGGATCAGGCATCAACGCTAAGGGTGATGTCGACGGTGACACCAAGACCTGGTCTAACCAAGATGGAGCGGCACGCCCCTCCTCGCATAGCGAATGCAGGCAGCTCGGCTTTTGCAATGTCTCCTAACAGCATTGATCGCAGTACCCACACATTGCCCCGCGCAACGATGCGATCTTGCCTGCGGCAGAAACGGCGCATTCAGTGCACTGAACAATCGGGCCAGGTACGCGGTCCAGCGTCAGCGGGAAGAAAACAAGCACTTGCCTTCAAGAGCAACGTCAGACAGCAGCATCGACCCATAAAAAAACCTCGTATATCGCTAGATATACGAGGCTTGAATTTGGAGCGGGAAACGAGACTCGAACTCGCGACCTCAACCTTGGCAAGGTTGCGCTCTACCAACTGAGCTATTCCCGCGTGGAGCAAAATTGTACAGCTTGTTACTTCGTTGCGCCAGTCCTGTCGCCGTTGCCGGCGCATGAAACAACGCATGCAATGTGGAGGCCTGGGCCGGAATTGAACCGGCGTACGCGGATTTGCAGTCCGCTGCATAACCACTCTACCACCAGGCCGAAACATCAAACCCAAGGCATCCTGCCTTGAAACAACGAGACCTCCGGCAAGGGGCCTTGTCTACATCTGGAGCGGGAAACGAGACTCGAACTCGCGACCTCAACCTTGGCAAGGTTGCGCTCTACCAACTGAGCTATTCCCGCTTGGGAGGCGAAATTCTACAGCGAACAGCATCGCTGTCAACTATTGCTTTCGACTTTTTTTGGTTTGCTGGTGATCGCGGCTTTTTCGTCGGCGCGCAGGCTCGGCCAGGCGGCCTGCAGGTACTGGAATCCGGACCACAGCGTCAGCAATGCGGCGATCGCCAGCGTCCAGTAACCGGCGCGGAAGATCAGGTTGCCGAACCAGATTTGGTGTGTGGGCATCTGCCCCGGCGTCACCGAATACAGCAGGCAGAGCAGCGCGACCATCTGTGCGGTGGTCTTGACCTTGCCGATCACCGCCACCCGTACCTTGGCACGCTGGCCGATTTCGGCCATCCATTCCCGCAACGCCGACACTGCGATTTCGCGGCCGACGATGACCGCCGCCCAGAACGCCATCCACGGCGTGGGGTGTCCCTGCACGATCAGGAACAATGCCACTGCAACCATCAACTTGTCGGCCACCGGGTCCAGGAATGCGCCGAAGGCCGAATACTGGTGATAACGCCGCGCGACCCAGCCGTCCAGCCAGTCGGTGATGGCGGCCAGCGCGAACACACCGGCGGAGGCGAAATTGGTCCAGGTGTACGGCAGGTAGAACACCACGACCAACACCGGGATCATCACGATCCTCAGCAGTGTCAGCCACGTGGGGATGGTCAACTTCATTACGGACTCGACTCGCCTGCCGCATCGGGAAGCGCCAGCCCGTGCAGGTTAGCGTAGATTCGCGCGGCAAGTGCGGCATTGACGCCCTCCACCCGCGCAATCTCGGCCTCGCCGGCGGCCTTGAGCCCGACTAGGCCACCGAAATGCTTGAGCAGGCTCGCGCGCCGGCGCGGACCGATGCCGGGGATATCCTCCAGCTTGCTGGTCATGCGCGCCTTCTGGCGGCGCCCGCGGTGACCGGTGATCGCAAAGCGGTGCGCTTCGTCGCGCACCTGCTGGATGAACTGCAGTGCCGGCGATGCCGCGCCCGGGCGCAGTTCGCGGCCGTCGGCCATGATCAGCGCCTCGTGCCCTGCCCTGCGCTCCTCGCCCTTGGCCACGCCGACCAGCAGCACATTCTCGATGCCCAGATCTGCTAGCGCGCCCTTTGCCTGGGCCAGCTGACCGGCGCCGCCGTCGATCAGCAGCACATCCGGCAGCACGCCGTTTTCTTCCACCGCGCGTCGAAAACGTCGTTCGATGGCCTGGCGCATCGCAGCGTAGTCGTCTCCCGGCGTGATCCCGGAAATATTGAAGCGTCGGTATTGGCCGCGCACCGGCCCGTTGGCATCGAACACCACGCACGAGGCCACCGTCGCCTCGCCCATGGTGTGGCTGATGTCGAAGCACTCCACCCGCCTGACCTGCTCTGCCAGCCCTAGCATCTCGCGCAATGCCTCGCTGCGTGCGTGCTGCGCGCTCTGGCTGGTGAGTTCGGTGACCAGGGTCAGCTGTGCATTGCGTGTCGCCAGCAGCAGATAGCCGGCACGCTCGCCGCGCACGTTCCACTTCAACGTCACCTTGTATTCGGCGGCGGTGCCGAGTGCGGCTTCAATCAGCTCGGCATCGGGAATTTCCCGATCGAGCAGGATCTCGCGCGGCGGCGAATGTTCTGCGTAGTACTGCGACACGAACGCAGCCAGGATTTCGGCAGCGCTGTCTTCGCCATTGGTCTTGGGAAAGAACGAGCGCGTGCCCAGGTTGCGGCCGTCGCGGAAACTCAGCAGCAGCACACAGGCCTGACTGGCTTGCGTGGCGCAGGCCAGCACGTCCAGATCCGCCGCGCGGCCGTCCACGTACTGGCGGTTCTGCATGCTGCGCAGCGAGGACAGCAGATCGCGCAGGCGTGCGGCACGCTCGAATTCCAGCGCCTCGCTGGCCTGCTGCATCGACTGCATGATCTCTTCGCCGAGCTGGTCGCTCTTGCCTTCCAGAAACATGGTGGCGCGGCGTACCGATTCGGCGTAGTCGGGCGCGGCGACCAGCTCCACGCAGGGCGCGCTGCAGCGGCCGATCTGGTATTGCAGGCACGGCCGCGAGCGGTTGCGGAACACGCTGTCTTCGCAACTGCGCAGCTTGAACAGCTTGTGCATCAGGCTCAGCGTTTCGCGCACGCCGGTAACGCCGGTGTACGGGCCGAAGTAGCGCCCCTGCACGGCGCGCGGGCCACGGTGCAAGGCGATGCGCGGCCACTGCTCACGCGTCAGCAGCACGTAGGGATAACTCTTGTCGTCGCGCAGCGACACGTTGTAGCGC
Organism: Xanthomonas arboricola; assembly: GCF_002940665.1. Taxonomy (GTDB): domain Bacteria; phylum Pseudomonadota; class Gammaproteobacteria; order Xanthomonadales; family Xanthomonadaceae; genus Xanthomonas; species Xanthomonas arboricola_B. Next base: position 607,863 of record NZ_MIGY01000002.1, on the reverse strand, counting down.
GGCGACAGCGACTTGATCAGCTGGTTTTCCAGCAGCAGCGCTTCGGCTTCGCTGCGGGTCACGGTGACGTCCATCCGCGCGACTTGCGACAGCATCGAGGTCAGACGCGCATTCTTCGGTGTGCCGTTGAAATAGCTGCCCACGCGCTTGCGCAGCGCACCGGCCTTGCCGACATACAGCAGGGTGTCGTCGCCCGCGTACATGCGGTAGACGCCGGGCGCGGTGCTCAATTGCGCAGCAAACGCCTTTCCATCGAAATCGGATTGGAGCCTTGCGTTCATGCTTCTATCGAAACATCGCGCAGTTCGCCGCTCGCCAGGTCATAGCGCAGCACGGCATGGGCATCGGTCTCGGCAATCCACACCGCACCGGCGGCGACCGCCAGCCCGGCCGGGCCATGCAGGCGACGTGGCAGCGCGACCGTGGTCAGTTCGCCGCCGCCCAGACGCAGGCAGCGCAGGCGGCCGTTGCCGGTGTCGGCAATCCACAGCACCGGCGACTCGGCAGCCAGCGCGATGGCTTGCGGAAACTGCAGGCGCGCAGTGCCGCGCGGGCCGTCCTCGTCGCCGAACTGCCAGGTGCCCTGGCCGCCGACCAGGGTCTGTACCAGATCGCCGCGCAATTGCATGGTGCGGATCGACGAGCCCAGGCCATCGCAGATGTAGGCCACCTGCTGCACCGCTGCCAATCCGGCCGGCTGCGCGAACGCGGCCAGATGCCCGCTGCCGTCGCGAATCTCGAGCGCGCCGGTACCGGCGAGCGCGCTCAGTGCGGCGCTGCCCAGGTGATAGCTCCAGATGCGGTTGTCGCCTGCCATGGCGATCAACACCTGATTGTCGGCAACGGCCAGGCCTTGCGGGTAGTTCAACGCCGAGGCGCCGGCGAATGCCAGCGCCCCCTCGACCGGCTCGCCGGAACGACCGGTGCCGCACAAGGTATCGACCTGCCCGCTGCGCAGGTTGATGCGGCGCAGGGCATGATTGCCAGTGTCGGCGACATACAGCTGGTCGCGCTCCAGCGCCAGGCCTTGCGGGCGCCGGAACGCCGCTTCACCGACGCCACCATCGATGAAGTCCGCGTTGCCATGGCCGAACTGGCGCAGCACGCGGCCGCCATGCGTGCATTCGAGCACGCGGTGATGTCCGGTGTCGGCGATGTACAGACGGTCCTCGGTGGCGGCAAGACCGGTTGGAAACCGTAGTTCCAGGCGCGGCTCGGGATCGCGCTCGACCACCGCCTGGAGATCGGCATCCGATGGCGGCTGCTGGCCTTCGCACAGTGCGACCAGCGCCTTGTCGAGATCGCCGGTCACCCCGACCAGACGCTGACGTTCACGGCCATAGGCATCGAGCAGCACCAGCGTGGGCCAGGATTCGACGCCGAAACGACGCCAGCTCTCCCAATCCCTGTCGAGCAAAATGGGCGCACTGACACCATGACCGCGGAGCTGCTTGAGCGCACGTTGCGGCTCGCGTTCGCTGTCAAAGCGCGGCACCTGCACCACGATCACCTGCAGCCGGCCGGGGCTGCGTGCCTGCCAATGCGCCAGCTCGGCCAGGCGCTCGGCGCACCACACCGAGCTGGCGTTGACGAATGCCAGCACCAGCGCCCGCCCGCGATGCTCCTGCAGGGTGGAAGGCCTGGCATTGAGCCAGGTAGGAAATTCCGGCAATTCCTGGGTGAGCTGGGCAGTCATGGCGTAATTATGCCCAAGCCCGATTAGCCGCGGGTGAGTCTGGCCACGGTCTGGCGCGCAGCGGTATCGACCAGCTGCCAGGCCCTCTCGAAATCGTCCATGCCCCCGCTATAAGGGTCGGGGATGTCGTCGCGCTCTTCCACCCCCGCCCAGGGCAGCCACAGCGCGATCCGGTCGCGCAGCGGCGCCGGGGCGAGGCGTTGCAGATCGCGCAGATTGCTGGCATCGGCGCATAGCAGCCAGTCGAAGTGTTCGACGTCTGCGGCACGCACCTGGCGAGCGCGCAATCCGGAGATGTCAACGCCATGGCCGTTTGCACAGCCAATTGCGCGCGGATCGGGTGGATCGCCGGCATGCCAGTCGCCGGTGCCGGCCGAATCGACCTCGATCCGGCGCGACAACCGTGCCGCGTCCAGCCGCGCACGCAAGGCGCCCTCGCCCATCGGCGAGCGGCAAATATTGCCCAGGCACACGATCAGTACCCTCATGCCGCTGCCGCGCGCGTTTGCGCGCGCGCCAGATCGTCCGGCGTATCGATGCCCGGCGGGAAGTGTTCGGGCGTCAACGCCACTGCGATGCGGTAGCCGGCCTCCATCACGCGCAATTGTTCCAGCGACTCGATACGCTCCAGCATGCCGGACGGCATTGCGGCAAAGCGCTGCAAAAACCCTGCGCGGTAGGCGTAGATTCCGATATGGCGCAACCATTGCCCATCACCGGGCAAGCTGTCGCGCTGACTGGCAAAGCTGTCGCGATGCCAGGGAATCGGCGCGCGGCTGAAATACAAGGCGTCGCCACCTGCGCTACGCACCAGCTTGACCACATTCGGATCGAACAGCTCGTGCGCGCTGTCGACCTGCGCGGCCAGCGTGGCCATTTCGGCGCCGGAGTGCAGCAGCAGTTCGGCCACCGCACGGATACCGGCTGCGGGCGCGAACGGCTCGTCGCCCTGCAGGTTCACCACGCAGGTGTCGGCCTCCCAGCCGGCGATCCGTGCGCATTCGGCAAGCCGATCGGTCCCCGATATGTGTTCGTCGCTGGTCGTCGCCACGTGCACGCCGGACACGCCTCCGATCACCTCGGCAATGCGCGCATCGTCGGTGGCCACCCAGACCTCGCGCGCACCGGCCAGCAGCGCCCGCTCAGCGACATGCTGAATCATCGGGCGATCGCCGATCAGTTGCAGCGGCTTGCCCGGCAAGCGCGTTGAGGCGTATCGCGCGGGAATGGCGACGACGAAATCTGCAGGCGTTGAGGTGGTCATACGTGCGCGCTCTGGAAAGCAGGAAGAGTTGAAGAAACGAGATAACCGAATCGCATGATGTCGTTGTGTGATTGAGCGAAAGGTCCCGCGACGGTGGGTGGGCAAGGACCCTGCAACCAGGCCGCAGATCACCACTACCGGCGCAGCGTTCAAACGCCCTGCCGGCTTGCCAACTTGTCCAGTCGATCCAGCAGGCTCACCCAGAACGCCGCCGGCAACTCTGCCTTGAGCGGCACGCTGTACAGCCACTCGTCGGCGAACGGCCGGCACTTCACCGCGTCTTTTTCCGTCATCAGCACCGGCAGGCGGCTGCCGAAACTGAAATCCGCCGCGCGATAGACGTGGTGATCGGGGAACGCATGCGGCACCACGCCGATGCCGCGCGCGCGCAGCATCGCGAAGAAGCGTTCCGGGTGCGCGATCCCGGCCACCGCATGCACGCGTTGACCGGCCAGCCTGCTCAATGGTTGAGCGCGCTTACCATCCATCGGTTGCACGCTGTCGATGCTCAGGCGCATCTGCCATTCACCGAATCCGGCGTCATCGGGCCCGGATGGCGTCGCTGCTGCGCTGGCCTGGCCCAGATTGACCACGCGGAAATCGCAGTCGCGTGCACGCGCCGCTGGTTCACGCAGCGGCCCGGCAGGCAACAGGCGCCCGTTGCCGTAGCGGCGCTGGCCATCGACGACTTCGATCTCGACATCGCGGGCCAGCCGGTAGTGCTGCAGCCCGTCGTCGCAAATGACGATGTCGCAGCCCGCTTCGACCAGGGCGCGCGCCGCGGCCAGGCGATCGCTGTCCACGCGCACGCGTGCGCCGGTCTTCCAGGCGATCAGGACCGGCTCGTCGCCGCCGAGCGCGACCGGCGTGTCCGCCTCGACCCAGCGCGCCGTGCCTGATTCGTCACGGCCATACCCGCGACTGGCGACGCCGGGCGTCCAACCGGCCTCCTGCAACTTGGCGACCAGGGCAATCGTCAACGGCGTCTTGCCGGTGCCGCCGGCAGTGACATTGCCCACCACGATCACCGGCACCGGCACGCCGTGACGCTTGCGCCAGCCGCGGCGATACAGGGCTCGTCGCAGCGCGATGGCAGCGCCGTAGACCGGCGCCAGCAGGCGCGCCGACAGCGGGATCGGTGCATTGTCGTACCAGTAACCCGGCGTGCGGGTGCCGCGCTTGCTCATGCCTGACGTTCGCGAAACTGCATGCCGTGCAGGTGCGAGTACAAGCCGCCCTGCTCCAGCAATTGGTGATGCGTGCCGCGCTCGACGATACGGCCCTGATCCATCACCAGCACCTGGTCGGCATGCTCGATGGTGGACAGGCGGTGCGCGATCACCAGCGTGGTACGGTCCGGCATCAATTTGTGCAAGGCGTCCTGCACCAGGCGTTCGGATTCGTTGTCCAACGCTGCGGTGGCTTCGTCCAGGATCAGAATCGGCGCGTCCTTGAGCATCGCGCGCGCGATCGCCAGACGCTGGCGCTGGCCACCGGACAGGCGCCCGCCCTTGGTGCCCACATGCGACTGCAGGCCGTCGGGCAATTGCGCAACGAACTCCATCGCGTTGGCGCCCAGGATGGCGCGTTCCAGCTGGCCGGCGTTGGCAGTGCGCATTTCGCCGTAGGCGACGTTGTCGGCGATGCTGCCGTCGAACAGCATCACCTGCTGGCCGACCAGCGCGATCTGCCGACGCAGATCGGCCAGCGCGTACGCCTGCACCGGATGTCCGTCGAGCAGGATCTGCCCGGCTTCCGCTTCGTAGAAGCGCGGAATCAACTTGATCAGGCTGGACTTGCCGCTGCCGGAGCGCCCGACGATGGCGGTCACCGTGCCCGGTTGCGCCACGAAACTGACCTCGGCCAGGGCCGAATTCACCTGGCCCGGATAACGCGCAGTGACATCGCGGAATTCGATCAGGCCCTTGGCGCGCGTCAGCGGCACCGCGCCCAGATCGGGCTCGTCGGGGCTGTCCAGCACCGAGAACAGGCGCTCGGCCGAGGCTAGGCCGCGCTGCACCATGTTCTGCACATTGGTGAGCTGCTTGAGGCCCGGAATGATGGTCAGCATCGAGGTCATCAGCACCACGAAGTCGCCGGCGGTCAGCCGCCCGGCCAGCGCCTGGGCACCGGCCACGAACAGCAGCGCCGACAGACCGATCGCGCCGATCATCTGCACCGTGGCGGTGGAGATGCCACGCGTGGATTCGACCTTCATCGCCAGACGCAGATTGCGATCGGCCAGTGCGCCGTAGCGCTCCATTTCGGTCTGCTGGGCGCCGTAGATCTTGACCTCCTGATGACTGGACAAGGTCTGGTCGGCCGCCTGCAGCAGATGCGCGCCGCTTTCCTGGATGCTGTGGCTGATGCGCCGGTAGCGCCGTGCCACCTTGTCCATCACCCAGGCCAGCACCGGCGCCAGCACCAGGATGGTCAGCGTGACCTGCCAGCTATGCCACAGCATCAGCGCCAGCGCGCCGATCACCTGCAGCGACTGCTGGATCATCACCTTGACCGCATCCACCGCCGCCTGCGCCACCTGGTCCGAGTCCGAGCCCAGGCGGATCAGCATCGACGGCACCGGCTCGGAATCGAAGCGCGATCCCGGCAGGCGCAGATACTTGGACATCACTTTGACGCGCAGGTCGCGCGCGATGCTGCGTGCGGATTTGCCCATCGCCATATCGGTGATGTAGCCGGCGACCCCGCGCACCACGAACAACAGGATGATCTGCACCGGCAGCCAGCGACTGACTTCGGCATTCTTGTAGATGAAGGTTTCGTCGGTGATCGGCTTCATCAACGCCAGGAAGCCGGTCGTGCCCGCCGCTTCGATCAGCGCGGCAATCAGCGCGGCGACCAGCAACAGGCGATACGGCTTGGCGAAGGCCAGCAGGCGACGGTACGTGCGCCAGGACGAAACTGGCGCCGGGCGGTCGTTGAAGGTGGTCACTGGCGGGTTCCGTTAGTGCGTGTCTGGCCGGTCGTAGGTGTCGCCCCGGCTTGAGGCGCTGTGGCGATCGCGATCCGGCGGAAGCCGAGTTGCCCCAATGCATCCTGCGCGGTCACTACCGCTTGATACGGCGTACGCGCATCGGCGCGCAGCAACACTGTCTGCTCGCGGTCGTCGCCAGCGAGCTGGGCGATGGTCTGCTTGAGCGCGTCCACGTCCGAACGCAGCACTTCCTGGTCGTTGATGAAGTAACGCCCATCGGCATTGACCAGCACGCTCAACGAACGTGGCGGCGCGCTGCTGTGTTGGTCGCTGGCGGTCGGCAGCTGCAGCTGCAGCGTGGAGCGTGCGTCGAAGGTCGTGGTCACCACGAAAAAGATGATGAGGACAAGGATCACGTCAATCAATGGCACCAGATCGATCTGCGGCTCGTCCTGGCCTCGGTCACTGCCGATGCGCATCCGTCAGCCCTTTGCCATGACAGGTTTGCCAGCTGCCGCGACCGGCGTCGCGGCGGCCGGCACAATGCGGCCGTCCATCGTGTCCAGCAACAAGGTGGCTTCCTGCTCCATCTCGATGATGTAGCCGGCGATGCGGCCCTTGAACAAGCGGTGCGCCATCAATGCCGGCACCGCGATGATCATGCCGGTGGCCGTGCACACCAGCGCCTTGCCGATGCCGCCCGCCAGCTGGTTCACATCGCCCACGCCGTGATCGAGGATGCCCAGGAACATCTGGATCATGCCGACCACCGTGCCCAGCAGTCCCAGCAGCGGCCCGGCCGAGGCGATGGTGCCCAAGGCATTCAGATAGCGCTCCATGCGGTGCACCACATGCCGGCCGGTGTCCTCAATGCGTTCGCGAATCAACTCACGCGGACGACCACGTACGTCAAGCGCAGCGGCCAGCAAGGCGCCCAGCGGCGAATTGTGCCGCAGCGACTCGATATGGCTGGGATCCAGTTTGCCGCGCGCGGCCCAGTTACGGACCTCTTCGCCCAGACCTGGCGGGGTCACTTCGTTGCGGCGCAGGCTCCACAGACGCTCCAGCACGATCGCCAGGGCGATCACGCCCAGCAACAGCAACGGCACCATCGGCCAACCGCCTGCCTTGACCAGCTCCAACACGATTCGATTCCTCCGGCAACGCGGCCGCCTATTCGCTGGTCGATAGGATAGCAGCCGACCGCCGCCGTTCTGCAGCATCCCATAGCCGTGGCTGCCAGCGTCGCCGCTCGCGTACCTGCAGGCCGTCGGCGCCCAGCCAGACCCGGATCGCCCCGGCCTGGGCCGTGTTCAGCACCTCGGCGCCACTGCCCTGCCAGCGCTGCACCACCTCGGCACGCGGGTGGCCGAAGCGGTTGCCGTGGCCGGAGGACACCAGCGCCAGCCGCGCGCCGGTAGCGACGATGAAGCCGGCATGCGAGCCGTCGGCGCTGCCATGGTGCGGGACTACCACCAGATCGGCGCGCAACTCCGGGGCATGTTGCCGCAGCAGGCGGCGCTCGACGAGCTCATCGATATCGCCCGGCAACAATGCGCTTCCATATCGCGTCTGGATCCGCAGCACGCAACTGGATTGATTGCGCAGATACGGAAAGCCAGCGCTGGGATGCAAGAAGCGAAAGTGCACACCGTCCCATGCCCACTGTTGGCCGCCACGGCAGCGGGTGCTGACGTCCAGCGGCGCCTGCGGCGCCGCCGCCGTCATCGCAACGGGCAACCCGGCACGCACCGCTGCATAGCCGCCGGCATGATCGGCGTCGGCATGACTGAGCACGATGGCATCCAGGCGGCGCACCCCGAGCGCGCGCAAGGCCGGCAGCACCACCCGCTCGCCGGCATCGAAGCCATCGCGCACCGCCGGGCCGGTATCGAACAGCAGCGTATGCCGTTGCGTGCGCACCAGCACCGCCAGGCCCTGCCCCACATCCAGCACCTGCACGTCGGCCTCTCCGGCCGCGGGCAGTTCGCGGTCCGGCCACAGCAGCGGCAACCACAACAGCAACGCCAGGGATTTGCCGGGCGTACCGCGCGGCAGCAACAACCAGAACGCGCCGAGCAAGGCCGCGATCAACGCGATCGCATCGGACTCGGGCACCCACCACAGCGCCACCGATGTCTGCCCGAGCCAGACCAGACCCGGCCAGGTCAGCTCGAAGCACCATCCCGCCAATCGCCATGCCCACACGCCTGCTCCCGGCTGCACTGCTTCCAGACCGGTACCCAGCAAGGCGAGCGGCACCACCACGAACGTCCACCAGGGAATGGCGACCAGATTGGCCAATGGCCCAACCAACGATGCCTGCCCGAACAGGCTGACGGTCAACGGTAGCAGGCCAACGGTGGCGACGGTCTGGGCGGACAGGAAGCCCCGCACGATCGCGCGATCGTCCGAAGGCAGACACCACACCAGCCAGGCCACCCCGGCAAAGCTGAGCCAGAAGCCCGCCACCAGCACGCTCAACGGATCCCATAGCAGCACTGCCAACAAAGCCAGCGCGAGGATCTGCGCGGTGCTTGCACGGCGCCGTAGCACCCGCGCCAATGCGACCACGGCAATCATCAGCACGGTGCGCACGGTGGGCAGCGCCAAGCCCGCCAGCACCGCATACCCTGCCGCACCGAGCAGGGCGGCGACTGCCGCCGCGTGGATACGCGGGATCCGCGTTCCAAGCGCGGGCCAGGATCGCCAGAGTCCGGCGACCAGCACGGCGACGAATGCAGCGACCAGCCCCACATGAAATCCCGAGATCGCAATCAGATGACTGAGCCCGGTCGCGCGCAGGGTGGCCCAGGCTGCGTCGTCCAGCCCGCGCGTGTCGCCCAACGCGAGCGCGCGCAGGTAAGGCGCCGATGGCCCGGGCACGCGCTCGGCCATGCGCTGCAACATCCCTTCGCGCCAGGCATCCACGCCGCGCGCCGCAGCGGTCTGACGCGCCGCGGCCGGCACCCGCACATAGCCGGTGCCGGCAATGCGCTGCGCCAGTGCCTGCCGCTCGGCATCGAAGCCGCCGGGATTGCGCAAGCCGCGCGGCGCGCGCAGCTTGAGCCGCAGCTGCCAGGTGGCGCCCGCGCGTAGCGCGGCACGCGGCCCGATGCGCTCGGCACCGAAGTCGTCATACCAGGCCAGCTGCAGCAGCTTGCCGCGCACTGCGGCAGGCTGTGCGGGATCGTCGTCCACGCGCAGTTGAAAGCGCGTGCGTCGTGGCTCGGCGACCGGCAGTTCGACAATCTGGCCGCGCACCGTCAGTTCTCGCGCTTCATCCTGCGGGCGCAGTTGTGCCTGCAAGACGCCGGCGACCTGCCAGCCCATCAGACCGAAACCGAAAACAGCGCTGGCCAGTGCCCACACCAGCATGATCCGCCGCGGACGCAGCCATGTGCCGAGGCCGATGCCCAACGCCGCTGCACCAAGGCATGCCGCATAGACCGCACGCGACAGCAGCGCAGGCGACCACGCGCACACCATGATGCCCAGCAACAATGCCGCTGCCACGGTCATCGTCGATACGTACTGCGGCGTCGGCGGTGCCTGTGCTGACGCATCCATGCTGTCGGTCGCCATCCTGGCCGTGGTCCATCCACCGACGCAAGTTAGACCAGCGCCGGCATTGGGCACAGCAGCGAGCGGCGCATTTCCCGGTAGGAATAAGGCTGCGCCTGCTGTGGTGCATCCAGCCGGTGAAAGGTGCTGCTAGAGGTGCAGTACGCTGGGCATGACGACGTGTGCAGACCGCGCACCGACTGCATCCGCATGCATTCGCCTCGATTTCATGCCTGTTGGGCTATGTTCGTTACTGTTGTCGAAGGGTTTCCCCATGCGTAAAGGCACTGCACTGATTGTCGGCGTGACCGGCATTTCCGGTTACAACCTCGCCAATGTCCTGGTGGCCGATGGCTGGACCGTCTACGGCCTGGCGCGGCGCCCGCTGCCCCAGGACGGTGTGCTCCCGCTTGCGGCCGATCTGCTGGATGCCGAAAGCACCAGCACCGCGCTGCGTGGCCTGCCGATCACCCACGTGTTCTTCTGCACCTGGACACGGCGCGACACCGAGCGCGAGAACGTCGAAGCCAACGGTGCGATGATGCGGCATCTGTGCGAAGCGCTGAGCGATGCGCCGCTGCAGCATATGGCGCTGGTTACCGGCACCAAGCACTACCTGGGCGCGTTCGAGAACTACGGTAGCGGCAAGGCGGAAACGCCGTTTCGCGAAAGCGAGCCGCGCCAGCCTGGCGAGAACTTCTACTACACGCTGGAAGACCTGTTGTTCGCGCACGCCGAGCAGCACGGCTTCGGCTGGAGCGTGCATCGCTCGCACACCATGATCGGCATGGCCAATGGCAGCAATGCGATGAACATGGGCGTGACGCTGGCGGTGTACGCGTCGCTGTGCAAGCACACCGGCCAGCCGTTCGTGTTTCCCGGCTCGCAGGCGCAGTGGAACAGCCTCACCGACCTGACCGATGCCGGCCTGCTCGGCAAGCAGCTGGCCTGGGCCGGCCTGAGCCCGGCCGCACGCAACCAGGCCTTCAACACCGTCAACGGCGATGTGTTCCGCTGGCGCTGGATGTGGGGCCAGATTGCCGACTTCTTCGGGCTCGACGCTGCGCCCTGCCCCGAGACGCCGCAGCCGCTGGAGGCACGCCTGAGCGAGACCGCGCCGGCACGATGGAGCGAGATCGCCAGCCAGCATGGCCTGGTGGAAACCGACGTCAATCGATTGGCATCCTGGTGGCACACCGATGCCGACCTGGGCCGCGAGATCGAGTGCGTCAACGACATGACCAAGAGCCGCGAACTGGGCTTTGCGGATTTCTACGACAGTCGCGCATCGTTCCTGGAATTGTTCACGCGTCTGCGCGCGCAGCGCATCATTCCCTGATGCGCTAGGTCGTCGCCACACACGTGGCGGCGACCGTTCTTCCTGTCAGGCAAGCCCTGTCACCGCGAGCATCGACGCGATGCTGCGCGCGGGCACTGCATGCTGAGCGCGCATGGTATTGCCACTGTCGGCCGACGCATTACGCGGATGCACCCGCAACCAGCGTCAGGATCTTCGACCTGAGATCCGCGGTTCAACACCGCCCAGCCGCCAGGGATTGCGACGGCCAGGCAGCGTTTCTCACACCGCAGATGGTGCCAATTCGCGCAGCTTGCCCTGATGCAGCTCGAGCACGCGATCCAGGCGCCGCGCCAGGCTGCGATCGTGCGTTACCAGGACCAGGCTGGTGCGCTGTGCACGATTGAGTTCCAGCATCAGCTCGAACACGGTCTCGGCGGTCTTGTCGTCCAGGTTCCCGGTGGGCTCATCGCCCAGCACGCAGCCCGGCTTGTTCACCAGCGCACGCGCCACGGCCGCACGCTGGCGCTCGCCGCCTGACAATTCGCTGGGCTTGTGCTCGATGCGATGTCCGAGCCCGACCGATTCCAGCAACTGCAAGGCCTGCGCCCGCGCCACCGACACTTCTTTCCCGGACAACAGCACCGGCATCATCACGTTTTCCAGCGCGGTGAATTCCGGCAGCAGATGATGGAACTGGTAGACGAAACCCAGGGCCTGATTGCGCAGCTTGCCGCGCTCGCCATCGGACAACGCCGACATGCGCCGGCCGGCCACATACACCTCGCCGGAGGTCGGAACATCCAACCCGCCGAGCAGATGCAGCAGCGTGCTCTTGCCCGCCCCTGAGGCGCCGACAATGGCCACGGTTTCGCCGGTCGCCACGGTCAGATCCAGACCATCGAACACCGGCGTGCGCATCTTGCCTTCGGCGTAGGTCTTGGCCAGACCCTCGGCGCGGATCACCGCCTCTGCTTGGTGTGGCATTTGCACGGCCGGTTCCCTGATCTCATTCATAACGCAGCGCCTCCGCCGGCTGGGTACGCGACGCGCGCCATGCCGGATACAAGGTCGCCAGGAAACTCATCGCCAACGCGACAACGGTGATCACCACCACGTCCTGGGTCTGCATGTCGGTCGGTAAGCCGGTGATGTAGTACACGTCCTCGGGCAACAGCTTGACGCTGAAGATCGTCTCGATCACGCCGAGGATGCGTTCCAGATTGAGCGTCAGCACGATGCCGCCGATCACGCCCATGATCGTGCCCATGAAACCGATCAACGAGCCCTGCACCATGAACACCTGCATCACCCCCGCGGGCGACAGTCCCAGCGTGCGCAGGATGGCGATATCGGCCTGCTTGTCGGTGACCAGCATCACCTGCGAGGACACCAGGTTGAACGCGCCCATCGCCACGATCAACGACAGCAGGATGCCCATCACGGTCTTTTCCATCTTCAACGAGTGGTAGAGATTGGCGTTCTCCTGCGTCCAGTCGCTGACCCGGTACGGGCCGTGCAACTTCATCGCCAGATCGCGCGCGACCGGCCAGGCCTGGTCCATGTCGTGCAGGCGCAGCCGCACGCCGGTGACGCCGTCCATGCGCAGCACGCGTGCCAGGTCCTGCATGTTGACCACGGCCAGGCCGCGGTCGATCTCGTTGTAGCCCGCCTCGAAGATTCCGCTGACGGTGAAGCGTTTGAGCCGCGGCATGGCGCCCAGCGGCGTGGCCTGGGTATCGCTGAGCAGCACCACGATGCTGTCGCCCATGTCCACGCCGAGCCAGATCGCCAGCTCCTTGCCGATGACGATGTTGTAGGAGCCCGGGGTCAGGCTGTCGACCGACCCCTGCTGCATCTTCTTGGCCAGCACCGACACCTTGCCTTCTTCGGCAGGAACGATGCCGCGCACGATCGCCGGCTGCTTGCGCGGGCCCTGCAGCAGCGATTCGGTTTCGATGTAGGGCGCGGCACCGGCGATGCGCGGATCGGCCATGGCGACCTCGATCGCGTGTTGCCAGTCGTGCATCGGCGCGCCGTCCGCGCTGACCGTGGCATGCGCGGCCATCTGCAGCAGACGGTCGCGGATTTCCTTCTGGAAACCGCTCATCACCGCCAGCGTGGTGATCAGCACGGTCACGCCCAGGGCGATGCCCAGGATCGATGCCATCGAGATGAACGAGATAAAGCCATTGCGCCGCTTGGCACGCAGGTAGCGCAGGCCGATGGCAACCGGGATAGGTTTGAACATGCGGTTCAACCAGGAAAGGGACGCTATGGTGCCACTTGCGGCGGCCGGGACGAAATGACGTGTGCCTGAGCGGCCAGACGCAGTTCACGTCGCCGCGCTGCGGGCAAGGTATCCGGCCAGAAGTGCAGGCGTTGGCGACGTGCATCCAGGCCGGTCCACGACACCACCGCAATCGGCCCGCGCCACGCCACCTGCAGGCCTTGCACCTGTTCGCCGTCCACGCTGGCGGGTGTTTCACTCCAGGGCACAACCACTTCCCGTGCTGGCGAACGCAACAGCACCCACAGCGATCGCCCGCCGGTCAACACTACATAGACGGACAACGACACTGCCGCCCCCAGCGGCACCCCGCTGCGCCAGAGCGCCCACAACGCGAGCGCGTTCAGCACGCCCAGCGCGCAAACAAGCCCGCGCGAGGGCCGCGATTCAAGCCGGCATGGCGCGAATATCGGCGATGAGTGCGGCGTTGGCGGCATCGGGGCAGGCTTCGTATCCCATGAACCAGCGCCACAACTTATCGTCTTCGCAATCCAGCAGCTGTAGGAAAACCGCGCGCTCGGAGTCGGAAGCCTGCGCCCAGCGCCGATCCAGATAGCGCCCGAACAATTGATCGAGCTCGCGCATGCCGCGCCGGCAGCGCCAGCGCAGTTTCTTCAACAGGGTTTGTTCGTCCATCTCCCTCTCCACCTCGCCTTGCCGGCGCCGAAAACGACAGCGGCACCAGACCAAGGGCCGGTGCCGCTGTGAACCATCTCCCCGCCGAGGCGGGTCCGTGTTGCCTTGCGATCAGGCGCGACGCGCCATCATCAATTTCTTGATCTCGGCAATCGCCAGCGCCGGATTCAGGCCCTTGGGGCAGGTCCGCGCACAATTCATGATGGTGTGGCAGCGATACAGCTTGAACGGATCTTCCAGGTCGTCCAGACGCGCACCGGTGTCTTCGTCGCGCGAATCGATGATCCAGCGATACGCCTGCAGCAGGATCGCCGGGCCCAGATAGCGCTCGCCATTCCACCAGTAGCTCGGGCAACTGGTCGAGCAGCACGCGCACAGGATGCACTCGTACAGCCCATCGAGCTTGCGGCGGTCTTCCGGCGACTGCAGCCGCTCGCGATCCGGCGGCGGCGGGGTCTGGGTGCGGATCCACGGCTTGATCGACGCGTACTGCGCGTAGAAATGCGTCAGATCCGGCACCAGGTCCTTGATCACGCTCATGTGCGGCAGCGGGTAGATCGGCACCTCGGCCTTGCCGCAGGCGGCGATCGCCTTGGTGCAGGCCAGCGTGTTGGTGCCGTCGATGTTCATCGCGCACGAACCGCAGATGCCCTCGCGGCAGGAGCGACGGAATGCCAGCGTCGGGTCGATTTCGTTCTTGATCTTGATCAGCGCGTCCAACACCATCGGGCCGCACTTGTCGAGATCGATCTCATAACTGTCGGTACGCGGGTTGGCTTCGCCATCCGGATCCCAGCGGTAGACCTTGAAGGTGCGCTTGTTCTTGGCGCCCTGTGCAGGGTAATGCTTGCCCTTGCCGATCTTTGAATTCTTGGGGAGGGTGAACTCTGCCATAGCTGCTCTCGTTGGCTCAGGCGATGCGCGGTGCGGACGACAACCGCACCGAGCGCATGAAGGTAAAGATGACGGATGCCACCGCCGAGGCGGTGGCGCAACGGACGGCGGCATGCCGGCGTTGCCCCTGCGTCATGAAGCGATCCGGCTGGCGCGGTGCATGGCTACCGTACCCGGACAGGCCGGCCGGCAGACACAACGCGGAAGCGGTTCGATCCATTCGCATCGATCAGTAAACGCGCGGCTTCGGCGGGACCACGTCCACGTCCTTGCTCAACGTGTACATGTGCACCGGACGATATTCGAACGCGCACTTGCCCTTGTCGTCGACGGTGACCAGCGTGTGCTTCTGCCAGTTGACGTCGTCGCGGTCCGGGAAGTCTTCGTGCGAATGCGCGCCGCGGCTTTCATGGCGCTGCTCGGCCGAGTTGATCGTCGCCACTGCATTGAGCAGCAGGTTGTTCAACTCGTAGGTCTCGATCAGATCCGAATTCCACACCAGCGAGCGGTCCGACACCTTGACGTCTTCGAAAGTGGCAAAGATTTCAGCCATCTTGTCGACGCCTTCCTTCAGCGTCTTGCTGGTGCGGAACACGGCCGCGTCCGACTGCATGGTGCGCTGCATGTTGTCGCGAATCACCGAGGTCGGTGTGGAGCCGTTGGCGTAACGCAGCTTGTCCAGCAGGCCCAACGCCTTGTCGCAGGCATCGGACGGCAGTGTCTTGTGCGGCTGGTTGGGCTTGACCGTCTCGGCGCAGCGGTTTGCCACCGCACGGCCGAACACCACCAGATCCAGCAGCGAGTTGGAACCCAGGCGGTTGGCACCGTGTACCGATACGCAGGCGGCTTCGCCGATCGCATACAGGCCGGGCACGACCGCATCCGGGTTATCGCCCTGCTTGCGCACGACTTCGCCGTAGAAGTTGGTCGGAATGCCGCCCATGTTGTAGTGCACGGTCGGCAACACCGGAATCGGCTGCTTGGTCACGTCCACACCGGCAAAGATGTGCGCGCTCTCGGCGATGCCGGGCAGCTTTTCGTTGATGACTTCCGGGCCGAGATGGGTCAGGTCGAGCAGGATGTGATCCTTGTGCTCGCCTACGCCGCGGCCTTCGCGGATCTCCACGGTCATCGAACGCGACACCACGTCGCGCGATGCCAGATCCTTGTAATGCGGTGCATAGCGCTCCATGAAGCGCTCGCCGTTGCTGTTGCGCAGGATGCCGCCTTCGCCACGCACGCCTTCGGTGATCAGGCAGCCGGCACCGTAGATGCCGGTGGGATGGAACTGCACGAACTCCATGTCCTGCACCGGCAGGCCGGCACGCATCACCAGGCCGCCGCCGTCACCCGTACAGGTATGGGCGGAGGTGGCACTGAAGTAGGCACGGCCATAGCCGCCGGTGGCCAGCACCACGCCATGGGCGCGGAACAGATGCAAGCTGCCATCGGCCATGTCCAGCGCCAGCACGCCGCGGCACACGCCTTCCTCGTCGAAGATCAGGTCGAGCGCGAAGTACTCGATCATGAAGCGCGCGTTGTGCGCCAGGGACTGCTGATACAGCGTGTGCAGCATCGCATGACCGGTACGGTCGGCCGCCGCACAGGTGCGCTGTGCGGATGGTCCTTCGCCGTACTTGGTGGTCATGCCGCCGAACGGGCGCTGATAAATCTTGCCCTCTTCGGTGCGCGAAAACGGCACGCCGTAGTGCTCGAGCTCGATGATGGCCGGGATCGCCTCACGGCACATGTACTCGATCGCGTCCTGGTCGCCCAGCCAATCGGAGCCCTTGATGGTGTCGTAGAAGTGGTAGCGCCAGTCGTCCTCGCCCATGTTGCCGAGCGCGGCCGAAATGCCGCCCTGCGCCGCAACGGTATGTGATCGGGTCGGGAAGACCTTGGTCAAACAGACGGTCTGCAAGCCCTTCTGGGCCAGGCCGAACGTGGCGCGCAAGCCAGCGCCGCCTGCGCCCACCACGACCATGTCGTACTTGTGTTCTGTGATCTTATAAGCGGACATCTAATCTGGATTCCTGTTCTGGGTGCCCGATGACTCAGGCACCGCCCAGCGCGATGCGCGCCACTGCGAAAATGCTGACGATCGCGCCAAGCGCGGCAACGAATTTGACCGTGGTCTGCAACGCAAGCGCCAGCAACGAGTTGTGGATGTAATCCTCGAGCACCACTTGCAGACCGATCTGCGCATGCCAGAACATCGCCACCAGGAAGCCGACCAGCAACATCGCGTTCCAGGGTTTGGACACGGCCGCGACCGCGGCCGGGTAGTCCGAACCGAGCAGGCTCAGGACGAAGACCAGGAACCAGATCGACAACACCACCAGCGCGGTGGCGGTCAGTCGCTGCAGAACGAAATGTTCGGTACCGGTCTTGGCCGCGCCCAGACCACGCACGTTTTTCAGCGGAGTGCGGTAACGGTTCATGCGCCAGCTCCGATCACGACATAGGCCCAGATCGCGGCGGTTATCAGCAGGCTGACCAGTACCGAGGCCCAGCCACTACGCACGAAGGCGGGAATGCTGAAGCCGTACCCGAAGTCCTGCACGATATGGCGGATACCGTTGCACAGATGGTAGGCAAATGCCCATGTCCAGCCGAACAGGAAAAGCTGACCATACCAGGCACCAAGCTGCTGGGTGAGGCAGGTCCAGTGGTCCTGGCCGATCATCAACACCAGCAAAGCGGCGGCGATGACCAGCGCTCCTGCTGACAAAATGATGCCGGTCGCTCGATGCAGGATCGAGGTAACCATTTGTATCTGCCAGCGATACACCTGGAGATGCGGGGAAAGAGGACGTTCGCGGATCGCCATTCGCTGGGCTCGTTTTCTCGGCTGGGCGGCACTAGACCGCTGTGGCTAAAAGCTGCTCAAAAATCGATGCAGCGTCCATTTTTTTCCCAGTCGCCGTAGCGCGTTGGCTCAGGGCCGTCGCGTCCACCGATCTCCTTGGGCAGTGGCTGCTTCTCGGGAATAGGCTCCTGAGGAGAAGGCTGCGTCTCGGAATCCTGCGCTGGGGTGGGGGTTGGATGGCCTATCATAGTGGTCTCACAACATTGCGATTTTAGTCCTCCCCTTCCGTGGCTGACAACCTGAATCTCATTCCGCAGGGTTTCGGCTCCCTGCACGACATGCAATACGTCCGCTTGATCGGGGCGGATGCAGTGGCGTTCGCGCATGCGCAATTTGCCAACGACGTACAGGCGCTGGCGATCGGGCAGTGGCAATGGAATGCGTGGTTGACGGCAAAGGGGCGCGTGATCGCCATCTTCGCACTCCTGCGTGAGGACGACACCCACCTGCTGATGCTGTTGCCCGATGGCAATGCGGCCGAGATCGCAACCCAACTCGGCCGTTTTGTGTTCCGGCGCAAGCTCAAGATCGGCGTCGCGGCGCTTTCGGCGTATGGCGGCCATGCCGCGCCTGCGCGCGCGCAAGGCGCGCAGGCCGATATCGGAACGCAGCGTATCGAATTGGACATGGGCAGCGATGCCTTGCCGCGCACGCTGGTGCTGCTTGCGGGCGAGCAGGCATTGGCAGCGCCTATCGAATCACGGCACATGGATGCCGACTGGCGCCGTACGGACCTGCAACTGGGGCTGGCGCGCCTGCCCGATGCGCAACGCGAGCAATGGACACCACAGCAGCTGGCGCTGGATCGCCTGCACGCGTTCAGCGTCAAGAAGGGCTGCTACCCGGGCCAGGAGATCGTCGCGCGCACACACTTCCTGGGCAAGGCCAAGCGTGCGCTGCAATTGCTGCAGGTCGATACGGTTGGCAGCGATGCGCCGGTCGACGCGGGCCAGGCCGTGCTGCTGGGCGATGCCACTGTCGGCACGCTGGTCAGCGTGGCGGGCGATCTTGCGCTGGCGGTATTGCCGCTGGAGCTGACCCTGGAGACCGACGCCGTGCTGCAGGCGGGCGCGCATGCCGCCCGCCCGCTTGCGTTCATGCAGGGACTGGCGCGTTAGGCCAGCGCCAGCCGTTCGCCGCTGGCCGGGTCGAAGAAGTGCAACGCCTCGCTGCGCAGCGCCAGGCGCAGCGGTTCCCCCACCGCCGGCAAGGCCTGCGGCGCGACCCGGATCACCAGCGGCTGGCCGCCGCGGTCGAGGTTGAGGAAGATCTCATTGCCGACCGGCTCAATCACCTCGACACGCGCGTCAAAGCCCAGCGCGGCATCGCCTGACGGCTGCAGGTGCTCCGGGCGCACGCCGACGATCACCTCGCGACCGAACCAGCTGCGCTCCACCCGTGCCGCACCCAGCGGCACGCGCCAGCCATCGGCCATCACCAGATGCAGGCCGTCCTGCTCATCCAGGCGCCCCTGCAGCACGTTCATCGCCGGGCTGCCGAGGAATCCGGCCACGAACAGATTGGCCGGGCGGTCGTACAGCGCCATCGGGCTGTCGATCTGCTGGATCACCCCATCCTTGAGTACCACGATGCGCTGGCCGAGCGTCATCGCCTCGACCTGATCATGGGTGACGTAGATCATCGTGGTGCCGAGCTTGCGATGCAGCTGCGCGATCTCGGTGCGCACGCTGTGGCGCAGTTTGGCATCCAGATTGGACAGCGGCTCGTCGAGCAGGAACACCGACGATTCGCGCACCATCGCCCTTCCCAGCGCCACACGCTGACGCTGGCCGCCGGACATCGCCTTGGGCAGCTTGTCGAGCATCGGGGTCAGCCCCAGCAGCTCGGCGGCGTTGTTGACCCGCTCGGCGATGACCTGTTTGGGGTGGCCGCGTAGCTTGAGCCCGAAGGCCAGGTTCTCGGCCACGGTCATGTGCGGATAGAGCGCATAGCTCTGGAACACCATGGCGATGTCGCGGTCCTTCGGGGCCACGTCGTTGACCACGCGCTCGCCGATCTTCAGCGTGCCGGCGCTGATGTCCTCGAGCCCGGCGATCATGCGCAACAGGGTCGACTTGCCGCAGCCGGACGGACCGACCAGCACCATCAACTCGCCATCGGCGACCTCGAAGCTCGCACCCTGCACCGCGACCTGACCGTTCTCGTAGACCTTGCGGACACCTTCCAACTGCACTTTCGCCATTTTCGGCCTCAACGTAAGTTGTGCGCCCTGCCCTCGGCCCTCCCGACGGCGGTGACGCGACATGCGCCTGCAAGGAAATCTCCTGCAAACGAATGCATTGGTTTATTCTGACATGTAATCGTTTTCACATGGCAACATCGATCTCGGGAGGGACCATGCCGCCACCGACCCAAGCCGCTGCTTCAAGCGGTGCAGCCTACCGTGCAAGGCCCGGCATTTCGCCGCGCATGTGCAGGCATCCCGCCGCAGCGCTAACCGCTGACGGCCACTTGCTGCAACAATCGGGGATTGGGCGTGCGCGTCCATCCCCCACTGCGCGCACGCCAGTGTCGCTCAGCAACAGACGTACCGACCGCCGGCTGTCCGGCGCCTTTCCGACCAGCTGCTGATCATGATGTCTCCAGAATCCGAAATTCGGTCCATGCATAACACCCTGATCCTGTTCGGCGCCACCGGCGATCTCGCCCAGCGCTATCTCTTCCCGTCCCTGCTGCGATTGTTCGTCGATGGCCTGCTGCCGGAGGATTTCCGTATCCGTGCGCTGGCGTTGTCGCCACACGACACCGAGGCATTCCGCGAGGTCCTGCGCCCGCGCCTGGCCGCCGCGCTGCCGATCGCCACGCCCGAACAGATCGAAACGCTGCTGCAGCGGGTCGACTATCGCTCGGTGGATCTGCGCGATGCCGAGTCGGTGGCCAATGCCGTGCGCGAGCTGGCCAGCCGCCAGTGCGTGAGCTACCTGGCGATTCCGCCGGGCCTGTACATCAGCACCTGCCAGGGCCTGGCCCTGGGCGGTGCGCTGGCCGCGCCGCACCGGCTGATGCTGGAAAAGCCGATCGGCCACGACTCGGACAGCGCCCGCGAGATCCTGCAGTCGATCGGCGCGCTGATCGACGAAGACCGCGTATTCCGCCTGGACCATTACCTGGGCAAGGCGGCGGTGCAGAACCTGATCGCGCTGCGCTTCGGCAATACGCTGCTGGAAGCGGTGTGGAACCGCACCTACATCGAGTCGGTGCAGATCCTGGTGGCCGAAAGCGAAGGCGTGGACGGGCGCGATGCCTACTACGCGCGCTCCGGCGCGCTGCGCGACATGGTGCAGAGTCACATCCTGCAGTTGTTGTGCCTGGTGGCGATGGAGCCACCGGCCTCGCTGGAAGCGGACCGCATCCGCGACGAGAAGGTCAAGGTGCTGCGCGCCCTGCGCCCGATGACCGCCGAGCATGCCGCCCACGACAGCGTGCGCGGCCGCTACACCGCCGGCAGCATCAACGGCCAGCCGGCGCAGGCCTATCACCCGCCGGAGGGCAGCGACGTGGAAACCTTCGTCGCGGTGACCGCGCATATCGACAACTGGCGCTGGGCCGGGGTGCCGTTCCACCTGTGCACCGGCAAGCGTCTGGCCGAACGCTCCACCCGCATCGTGGTCACGCTCAAGCCGGTGACGCATTGGCTGTTCGAGCGCCCGGACCGGCAGAACGCCGTACCCAATCGCCTGACCTTCCAGCTGCAGCCGCAAGAAAACATCGAGCTCGGCCTGATGAGCAGCTTGGCCGGCCCGGAATGGGGCGCGATCGAACTACAGCCGCTGGAACTTGAACTGTCGGTGCCGACCGGCCTGCACCGCCGCATCGCCTACGAGCGCCTGTTCGTGGATGCCTTCAACGGCAACCCGGCGCTGTTCGTGCGCGACGACGAGGTCAAGGCCGCCTGGTCGTGGATCGACAGCGTCAGCGATGCGTGGAAAGACGCGCAGTTGCCGCTGCAGCCCTACCCGGCCGGCAGCTGGGGCCCCGATGCCGCGGGCCCCTTCCTGCCCCCGGCCACCGACGCACAGGGACACACCGCATGACCGCTCCTTCCAAGCCAGTGCTGGTTGCCGATATCGGCGGAACCAATGCGCGCTTCGCGCTGGCCGACGTCGACGCCTCGGTGCCGCTGCTGGATGACACCTCGCGCGAATTTGCGGTGGTCGATTTCGGCTCGCTCGGCGAAGCCGCGCGCTATTACCTCGACCAGATCGGCGTGCAGGCCACCCAGGGCGTGTTCGCCGTGGCCGGCCGCGTGGACGGCGACGAGGCGCGCATCACCAATCATCCGTGGGTGATCTCGCGCTCGCGTACCGCGGCGATGCTGGGCTTCAGCACCCTGCACCTGATCAACGACTTCGCCGCGCAGGCCATGGCGATCAGCCTGCTGCGCCCGCAGGACGTGGTGCAGGTCGGCGGCGCCAGCTGGCGGCCGGCGCCGATCGATCAGCCGCGCAACTACGGCGTGATCGGCCCGGGCACCGGGCTGGGCGTGGGTGGGCTGATCATCCGCAACGGGCGCTGCTTCCCGCTGGAAACCGAAGGTGGCCACGTCAGCTTCCCGCCCGGCACGCCAGAGGAGATCCGCATCCTGGAGATCCTCTCCGAGCAGTTCGGCCGGGTCTCCAACGAGCGCCTGATCTGCGGCCCGGGCCTGGTCAACATCCATCGCGCGCTCAGCGAGATCGCCGGGGTCGACCCGGGCCCGCTGCAGCCCAAGGACATCACCGCGCGTGCGGCTGCGGGCGATCCGCGCTCGTCGCGCACCATCGATCTGTTCTGCGCCATCTTCGGTGCGATCGCCGGCGACATGGTGTTGATGCAGGGCGCCTGGGACGGCGTGTTCCTCACCGGCGGGCTGGTGCCCAAGGTGCTGGATTCGCTGCAGCATTCTGGCTTCCGCCAGCGCTTCGAACACAAGGGACGCTTCTCCGCGATCATGTCGCGGGTGCCATCGCTGGCCGTCATGCATCCGCATGCCGGCCTGCTCGGCGCCGCCGCCTATGCGGTGGATGCGCAGCGTCAGCATCCAGGGGAGCAGCGATGAACCTGCAGGACAATCCGCGCATCACACTGGTGCGCTACGAAGACCCGGCCGAATGGACCGAGGCGGTCGCCAGCGAGATGGCCGACCTGCTGGAACAGGAGATTTCGCGCCGCGGCCAGGCGCGCATGCTGCTGTCCGGCGGCACCACGCCGGCGCCGGTGTACGAATCCCTCGCCCACCGTCCGCTGGATTGGGCGCGGGTGGAAGTGGGCTTGGTCGATGAGCGTTGGCTCTCCCCGCAGGATCAGGACAGCAACGCCTGGCTGGTGAATCACAGTTTTTTGACCCATGCACCGGCCGCGACCTTCATTCCGCTGGTGCGTCCGGGCAAGCAGTTGCCCGAGTGCGTGCACACCGCGAACCTGCAGGCCACGCATGCCGAACCCGCGTGTCTGGCGGTGCTGGGCATGGGCGGCGACGGACACACCGCCTCGCTGTTCCCGGGCTCGACCGATCTGAGCAAGGCGCTGTCCAGCCCGCAGCCGTACGCGTCGCTGGATGCCACCGGCTGCCCTGGCTCGAATCAGTGGCCGCTGCGGATCACGCTGACACCGGTCGGGCTGGCCGCCATCCCGACCCGCCTGCTGCTATTGCGCGGCAAGCAGAAGCTGGACGTGCTGCAGGCTGCATTGGCCGGTGACGATGTCAGCCAGTATCCGATCCGGGTGGCGCTGCAGCAGCCTGGCCCGAAATTGCGGGTTCACTGGTGCGCTTAGATGCGAGTCCCTCGCAAGAGCCCGCACATCCTTGTGCGGGTATCAAAAAGAGCGTGCTTACTTTCTTCCCCCCGTTTCTCATAGCCGGTAGCCAATGAGCCTGCATCCGAACATCCAAGCCGTCACCGACCGTATCCGCAAGCGCAGCGCGCCGTCGCGCGCGGCGTATCTTGCCGGTCTCGATGCCGCCCTGCGCGAGGGTCCGTTCCGTAGCCGTCTGAGCTGCGGCAACCTGGCGCATGGTTTCGCCGCGTCCGAGCCGACCGACAAGTCGCGCCTGCGCGGTGCGGCCACACCCAACCTGGGCATCATCACCGCCTACAACGACATGCTGTCGGCGCATCAGCCGTTCGAGCATTACCCGCAGCTGATCCGCGACACCGCGCGTACGCTCGGTGCCACCGCGCAGGTCGCCGGTGGCGTGCCGGCGATGTGCGACGGCGTGACCCAGGGCCGCGCCGGCATGGAGCTGTCGCTGTTCTCGCGCGACAACATCGCCCAGGCCGCGGCGATCGGCCTGAGCCACGACATGTTCGACAGCGTGGTGTACCTGGGCGTGTGCGACAAGATCGTGCCGGGCCTGTTGATCGGCGCGCTGGCCTTCGGACACTTGCCGGCGCTGTTCATGCCGGCCGGCCCGATGACGCCGGGCATTCCGAACAAGCAGAAGGCCGAAGTGCGCGAGCGCTACGCCGCCGGCGAAGCCACCCGCGCCGAACTGCTGGAAGCCGAGTCGTCCTCGTATCACTCGGCCGGTACCTGCACCTTCTACGGCACCGCCAACTCCAACCAGGTGTTGCTCGAAGCGATGGGCGTGCAGCTGCCCGGCGCCTCGTTCGTCAACCCGGAACTGCAGTTGCGCGATGCGCTGACCCGTGAGGGCACCGCGCGTGCGCTGGCGATCTCCGCGCTGGGCCAGGACTTCCGTCCATTCGGTCGCCTGATCGACGAGCGCGCCATCGTCAATGCCGTGGTCGCGCTGATGGCCACCGGCGGTTCGACCAATCACACCATCCACTGGATTGCGGTGGCGCGTGCGGCCGGCATCGTGCTGACCTGGGACGACATGGATCTGATCTCGCAGACCGTGCCGCTGCTGACCCGCATCTACCCCAACGGCGAAGCCGACGTGAACCGCTTCCAGGCCGCAGGCGGCACCGCCTTCGTGTTCCGCGAACTGATGGACGCCGGGCTGATGCACGACGACCTGCCCACCGTGGTCGAAGGCGGCATGCGCGCCTACGCCAACGAGCCGCGCCTGCAGGACGGCAAGGTCGTCTACGTGCCCGGCACTGCGACCACCGCCGACGACAGCGTGGCGCGGCCGGTCAGCGCCGCTTTCGAATCGCAGGGCGGCCTGCGCCTGCTGCGCGGCAACCTGGGGCGTTCGCTGATCAAGTTGTCGGCAGTCAAACCGCAGCACCGCACGATCCAAGCGCCAGCGGTGGTGATCGATACGCCGCAGGTACTCAACAAGCTGCATGCCGCCGGCGTGCTGCCACACGATTTCGTGGTGGTGCTGCGCTACCAGGGCCCGCGTGCCAACGGCATGCCGGAACTGCATTCGATGGCGCCGTTGCTGGGCCTGTTGCAGAACCAGGGCCGGCGTGTGGCGCTGGTCACCGACGGTCGTCTGTCCGGTGCGTCGGGCAAGTTCCCGGCGGCGATCCATATGACGCCCGAGGCCGCGCGCGGCGGTCCGATCGGGCGCGTGCGCGAAGGCGACATCGTGCGCCTGGATGGCGAAGCCGGCACGCTGGAAGTGCTGGTCTCGGCCGAAGAGTGGGCATCGCGCGAAGTCGCGCCCAACACCTCGGTGGCGGGCAACGATCTGGGGCGCAACCTGTTCGCCATCAACCGCCAGGTGGTTGGGCCGGCCGACCAGGGCGCCATCTCGATTTCCTGCGGCCCCGCCCGTCCGGACGGTGCGCTGTGGAGCTACGACGCCGAGTACGAACTCGGTGCCGATGCAGCGGCCGCCGCCGCACCGCACGAGTCCAAGGACGCCTGATTTCCCTTCCCTCTGCGCGACCGCCCAGCGGTCGCCGTCTAACGGAGTTGCAATGACGATTGCCCAGACTCAGAACACCGCCGAACAGCTGCTGCGCGACGCCGGCATCCTGCCAGTGGTCACCGTGGACACGCTGGACCAGGCGCGCCGCGTCGCCGATGCGCTGCTCGAAGGCGGCCTGCCCGCGATCGAACTGACCCTGCGCACCCCGATCGCGGTCGAAGCGCTGGCCATGCTCAAGCGCGAGCTGCCCAACATCGTGATCGGCGCCGGCACCGTGCTGAGCGAGCTGCAACTGCGTCAGTCGGTGGATGCCGGTGCCGACTTCCTGGTCACCCCCGGCACGCCGGCGCCGCTGGCGCGCCTGCTTGCCGATGCGCCGATCCCCGCCGTGCCCGGCGCGGCCACGCCGACCGAGCTGCTGACCCTGATGGGCCTGGGCTTCCGCGTCTGCAAGCTGTTCCCGGCCACCGCCGTGGGTGGCTTGCAGATGCTCAAGGGCCTGGCCGGCCCGCTGTCCGAACTCAAGCTCTGCCCCACCGGCGGCATCAGCGAAACCAACGCGGCCGAGTTCCTGTCGCAGCCGAACGTGCTGTGCATCGGCGGCTCGTGGATGGTGCCCAAGGACTGGCTGGCGCAGGGCCAGTGGGACAAGGTCAAGGAGAGCTCGGCCAAGGCGGCGGCGATCGTGCGGCAGGTGCGCGCGGCCTGATTCTCTGGCCGGCGTATCCAGCAGCTTGGAACCCAGGTTGCCGGGAACGCTGGATAGCTGAGGACAGCTGATCAGTTGGCGCTTTGGTTTTGAATGAGTAAAGGCCGGTTTGCTGGCGCTTTCATTTTGGTTGAGGAAAGGCTGCTGGCAGGCGACTTGTTTCATGCGTGCGAGCGGCCCGCAGGCGCCGGGGCAGGACACGCCGTGAACCAATCCATGGGGGCTCTTACACGCGCCTTGTCGTGTAAGGCCCTGCCCCGGCGCCCGCGGACCACTCTCGAATGTTCCTGTGTTGGCGTAACGGAGAGCAGCCACTGCCGCATGGCATGCCCGACCTAGCTTTGGTCGTTGCCCCGCCCAATGAGGCAGAGGCCTCTTCGCATCCTTCTTGAAGGCGGCGGATTGAGAGCGATGGAAACCGTGCACTTCTGAGTAGTTGGCATCTGGGCGGTTTGTCTGAGAGCTACGAAGTCGAAGGTCCAGAAGACGTGCGGTGACCTTGGCGGATGATTGGCTCGCGCCAAAATCGAGCACTGAATCGGCAGCCTTTTTTCGTCGCTCAACGTCGCGGAAACGACTCGCCGAAGCGACAGCGTGGCCGGGGATTGGCGGAGAGCTGCACAGGGATGTGCCGCGGCGGCGAGTCAGACAGGATGTCTGACCGAGCCGAGGAGCCAGTCCGCGGACACGCTGTCGCCCTCACCGAAGCCAGCGAATGGCAGCCGTGTACTGAGCAGTACCCAGACAACCCGTATCCTCACCTCGCTCCGCGCCCCGGCCCATGCTTGCGGCGCGGTCGCTCCAAGGCACGCGCGTCCATGGCGCGCAAGCCGTGCCTCCTCGCCCCACCGGGAGAGGGGCTTTGCGCCTTGTCACCCAGGGCCTCAGTGCGCTGGTGAATGCCTTAGGCCGGGGAAACTTCAGCAGTGTTGGCGCTCACGATTCCAGCGCGACGCTTGTCGGCGGCGTCTTCGACACGCCACGCGCACGTCGTACCAGCGCGGCTGCGCCGTTGCTCATGTCATCGAGAATTGCGTAGATCGTCGGCAGGAACAGCAGGCTCACCACCGTCGAGAACGCCAGCCCGCCGGCGATCGCGCGGGCCATCGGGAAGTACGGCGGGCCGTCGCTGAACATCGTGGTGCTGGTCAGCGAGATCGGCACCATCGCCAGGATGGCGGTGCCCATCGTCATCATGATCGGGCGCAAGCGCTCGCGCGAGCCTTCCACCAGTGCCTGGGTACGCCCCATGCCACGGCGGCGCAGGTTGTTGATGTGCTCGATCATCACGATGCCGTTGTTCACCACCACGCCCATCAGCACCAGGATGCCGATGAAGGACATGATCCCGAACGAGGTGCCGGTGATCCAGAACAACCAGAACACCCCGAAGATCGAAAACACCACGCCGCTCATGATCGCCGCAGGAAACAGCAGCGACTCGAACACCGCCGCCATCACCACGTAGATCATCACCAGCGCGATCACCAGGTTGAACACCATCTGCCCCATCGCTTCGCCGTCGTTCTGGTAATCGCCGCCGTCGAAGGTATAGCTGTAACCGGCCGGGAAACGCATCGCCTTGAGCGGCTTCTCCATTGCCGCGCGTGCTTCCGGTGCGGTGACCTTGCTGGCCAGATTGGCCTTGATGGTCAGCGTGGTCTGGCGGTTGGTGCGGCCGATCTGGGTGGCGGCCGGGCGAATCTGTACATCCACCAGACTGAGCAACGGCACGCTGCGACCATCCTTGGTACGCACCGTGAAGCTGGCCAGGTCTTCCGGCTTGCTCTGTTCGGCACCGGCAAACCGCACCCACACCGGCACCTCGTTGTCGCCGCGGCGGAACTCGCGCAACGGCGTGCCGCGCAATGCCAGGCCGACGAAGCTCGCCACCTGCTCGGCACTGAATCCGAAGGCTGCCGCACGCTCGCGGTCGACCCGGATCGCCAACTCGCTGGTGCGGTCGCCGGTGTCCACATGCACGTCGCGCAGTTCCTTGCGCTGCGCCAGCAGCGGGATCACATCGTCCGCCAGGGCCTGCAGGGCCTGGGTCGAATCGCCGACCAACTGCACCTGCACGCCTTGATTGCCGCTACCGCCATCGCCCTGATTGCCGATGCTGTAGTCCGCCCGCGCCGAGCGCGGCAATGCCTTGCGGATCTGTTCCAGCAACGGCGGCAGGTCCTTGACCTTGCTCGCGTCGAAGGTCACCGTGGTGCTGCTGCCTTCCGCTTCGCTGAACCACGAATAGATTTGGGTGATGTGGTACTTGGCGCGATTGGCTTGCAGGTAATGCTCGACCCGCCCCACCTCCTCACCCATCTGCTCATGCGTGTACGAGCCTTTCCACTGATACTGGATGAAGGCCTCGTTGCCGCCGTCGCCGCCGAACATGTCGACCTTGGTCAGTTTCATCGGCACCAGGCTGATTGCACTGACCAACACGATGCCGGCCACGCTCCAGCCGCGATGGGCCAGCGTCCATGTCAGCAGCTTGGCGTAACGGCGCTGCAGCCGTGCGATCACGCCGCGCTCTGAACTCACCATCGGCGGTGTCCTCATGCGCGCCGACAACATCGGAATCAGGCTGATCGCCACCAGCCACGAGGCCAGCAACGAGACCGAAATGGTGATGGCGATCTGCGCCATGAAGATGCTGATGTTGTTGGTCTCGCCGAACAGGTTCGGCACGAATACGATGCAATGGCACAAGGTGCCGGCGCTGAGCGCGATCGCCACGCTGCGCGTGCCGAGCAAGGCTGCCAGCTGTGGCTGACCGGGCATGCGCTCGCGCTCCTGGTAAATGCTTTCCACCACCACCACCGCATTGTCGACCAGCATGCCGACCGCCAGCAGCAGGCCCATCATGGTCAGGATGTTGAGCGTGACGCCGACGAAATACATGAAGCCCAGCGTGATCGCAAAGCAGATCGGAATCGCCAGCGTCACCATCAGCGTCGATGGCCAGTGGCGCAGGAAGAAGAACAGTACCGTGATCGACAACAGCAAGCCCACTGCGCCGGCCTCTGCCAGTTCCGCCAGCGACGAGGTCACTGCCTTGCCCTGGTTGTCGATCACCTTGATCTGCACATCGCGCATCGCAGGTTCGGCGCGAATGTCCTCGACCTCCTTCAACGCCGCCTTGGACACATCCACCAGGTTGGCGCTGCGCTCCTTGTAGATATCCAGCCCGATCGCCGGACGTCCGTCCAGGCGGCGGCCGTAATTCATCCGCGTCGGCTTCAGCCGCACCTGCGCGATGTCGGCCAGCCGCAGCCCCTTGGCATTGAGCACCAGATCGCGCAACTCCTGCAGATCGCGCAATTCGCCGATCGGCTGTACCCGAATGCGCTGGCCGTTGTCGTCGATCTGGCCTGCAGACACCGAGAAATTCAGCTTGCCCAAACGCTCGCTCAAATCATTGAGGCTGAGGTCGTGCGCGGTGAGCCGGTCCGGGGCGATGGCGATCTCCACTTCGTTCGGTGGTGCGCCGGAGATCTCCACCTTGGCCACGCCGGGAATCCGTTCGATGCGTCGCTTGAACTCGCGGTCGAGCATGTCGTACGCGCCGGTCAGATCGGTCTGGCTGGCCAGGCGCACCTTCAGCACCGGTTCGTCGCTGCTGGACCATTTATAGATGTGGAAGCGCTGCAGATCTTCCGGAAAATCGTCGCGGATGGCATCCAGCCGCTCGCGCGCATCCGATGCGGCGATGGCGATGTCGCGATCCCAATCGGAGAACTCGATGAAGATATTGGCGCCATCGGCGGTGGCGGTCGAGCGCATGCGCTTGATGCCGGTCATCGTCGCCAGCGCCTCTTCGGCCGGCCGCACCAGGTTGCGTTCCACCTCGTCCGGGGTGGAGCCGGTGTACGGCAACTGCACGAACAGGAACGGTGCGGAAATGTCCGGCAGCGCTTCCAGCGGCAGCCGGAACGCGGCAATCAGCCCCACCACCACCAGCGAGACGAAGCACATGATGGTGGTGACCGGGCGACGGATGCTGAAGGCGGCAACACTCATAGCGCCTCCAGCCCGTCGGCGTTCCCGGTCGCCTGCGCTCGTTGGCCGGCCATGCGCCGGCCACGCACCAGGTAGTACGCATCGGCGCGGCGATCCAGCAGGTCGTACACCACCGGGATCACCAGCAGGGTCAACAGCGTGGACACCAGCAACCCGCCGATCACGGTGATCGCCATCGGTGCGCGCACTTCGGCACCCTCGCCCATCGCCACCGCCAGCGGCAGGAAGCCGAACAAGGTGCACAGCGTGGTCATCACGATCGGCCGCAGGCGCGAACGCGCGCCTTCGATCAAGGCCTCGCGCTTGGGAACGCCTTCCTCGCGCAGCTGGTTGACCTTGTCGATCAGGATGATCGCGTTCTTGGTCACCAGCCCCACCAGCAGGATCAAGCCGATGAACACCACCACCGACACCGGCTTGCCGGTCATCAGCAAGGCCAGCACCGCGCCGACCATCGCCAGCGGAATGGTGAACAGGATGACGAACGGATGCAGCAGCGATTCGAACTGCGAGGCCATCACCAGATAGACCAGGAAGATCGCCAGACCGAACGCGAACAACAGCGACCTGACCGATTGCGCCAGCTCCTCGCCCTGCCCGCCGATATGCATGCCCACGCCGGCGGCCAGCGGATCGTTGTGCACCATCGACTCGACCTCGCGCACCGCGCCGCCCAGATCCATGTCATGCAGGCTGGCCGAGACGATCGCCACGCGGGTCTGATCGGCGCGATGGATCTCGCTCGGTCCGGTCGTCGCCACCACCTCGGCCACCGCCGCCAGACGCACCGGTCGGCTGCTGCCCGGGTTGACGATCAGCTGCCGGATCGCATCCACACTGGCGCGGTCGCTGTGCTGCGCACGCACCAGCACGTCGATCTTGCGATCGCGAAAGCTGTAGCGCGTGGCCACATCGCCGCGCACTTTCTTGACGATGACATCGGCGATCTGGCGGGTGGTCAGGCCAAGCGCACCGGCACGTTCCTGATCGAAGCGGATCTGGATTTCCGGGAAGCCCTCTTCCACCGTCGACTTGACGTCGGCGTAGTGGCCATTGGCCCGCAGCATTGCCGCCAACTTCTGCCCGGCACGTTCCAGTTCGCCCAGATCCTGCCCGCGCAACTCCACTTCCAGTGGCGTGGAGAAGCTGAACAATGCCGGCCGTGCGAAATCCACCTGGGCCCCCGGATGCCCGGCCATGCTGCTGCGCAGCCGCCTGGTGGCCGCCGCTTCCACTGCAGGGCTACCGCCGCCGGCCATCACCACGGTGAGCTTGCCGATGTTCTCGCCGCTCTCGGTGGGATTGGCATCCAGCCGCGTGCCGCTGCCGCTGACGCCGTACAGCGAGGCGATGCCCGGATCCTTGTCGTGCGCCAGCTGCAATTCGCGCACCAATGCATCGGTCTGCGCCAATGGCGTGCCGGAAGGCAGCTTTACCGTCATTTCGAAGCGGTCCTGCGCCAGTTGCGGAATCAGATCCGCACCCAGCATCGGCACCAGGAACACGGTGCCGATAAACGCGGCAGCCGCCAATCCCAGCACCAGGCCGGGCCGCCGCAATGCCGCCGGCAGCACCGCCAGATAACCACGCTCGGCGCGGGCATATGGCGCCATCGCCAGGTCGCTGGCCTTGCGCATCACCGGCGACACCACCCGCGCGATGCCGCGCCACAGCTTGACCACCGCCCACGCCACACCGAAGACCGCATAGTGCATGCTCGCGCCGGCCCCGCGCCGGCCGGCGGCCACCGGTTTGAGCCAGCGCTGCCGCGGCTGCCACTGCGGCCGGCTTGGCTCGTCCGGGAATGCCATTGGCGGTGCACCCTTGAGCGAACTCAACATCGGGATCAGCGTCATCGACACCACTAGCGAAATCGCGATCGCGATCGCCACGGTCATCGCCTGGTCGCGGAACAACTGCCCGGCGATGCCGTCGACGAACACCAGCGGCAGGAACACCGCGATCGTGGTCAACGTGGACGCCATCACCGCCATGCTGACTTCGCGGGTGCCGGCGATTGCCGCATCCAGCACGCTCAGGCCACGTTCGCGCGCCTTGGCGATGCTTTCCAGCACCACGATCGAATCGTCCACCACCAGCCCGGTGGCCAGCGCCAACCCGCCCAGCGACATCACGTTGAGGCTCAGCCCCAACTGGCCCATGAAGAAGAACGTGGTGATGATCGACACCGGCAACGACAGGCTGATCACGAAGGTGCTCCAGCCATCGCGCAGGAACAGGAAGATGATCAGGATCGCCAGCACGCCGCCGATCACCGCATCCTTCTTGACGTCGCTGATCGCGTGCTCGATGAAGTGCGATTGATCCTCGATGGTGGTGATCTCCACATCGCCCGGCACCGTGGCCTTGAGTTGCTCCAAACGTGTGCGCAGCGCCGCGGCGGTGGACACGGTATTGGCATCGCCTTCCTTGTAGATCGCCAGCTCCACCGCTTCCTTGCCGCCCAGGCGGATGATCGCCTCGCGCTCCTTGTAGCCCTGGCGCACCTGGGCCACATCGTTCAATCGCACCGGCATGCCGCCGGCAATGCTGCTGCTGGCTGCCGACGAGGTGCTCTGCACTTCGGCCGCTGCCGCCAGCGCCGCCTGCGAGCCGGTGGACGCGGCGATCGCATACATCTGCTGCATCGCCGCGTCCGCAGCGCTGCCGCTGCTGCTTTGCGTGGTCACCAACATGTTGCGGATCTCGTCCAGATCCACGAACTGGTTGACCGTGCGCACCAGATACCGCTGCGAGCCTTCTTCCAGGCGGCCGCCGGAGATGTTGACGTTCTCTTCCTTGAGCCGGGTGATCACGTTGTCGATCGGCAGATTGAGCTGGGCGAGTTTCTGCTGATCGATATCGACCTGGATCTCGTCTTCCAGCCCGCCGCCGACCTTGACCGCAGCTACGCCGGCCACCGGCTCGAGCTTCTTCTTCAAATCCTCATCGGCATAGCGACGCAAGCCGGTGAGCTGGCGGATCGCATCGTTGTCGGATGCCGGCGCCTGTCTGGGCGACAGCGCAAGCCGCATGATCGGCTCGGTCGAGGGATTGAAGCGCAGCAATACCGGCGGTTTGGTTTCCAGTGGCAGCGACAGGGCTTCCATCTTGTCGCGCACTTCCAGGCCGGCCTGGTCCATGTTGGTGCCCCAGGCGAACTCCAGCACCACATCGCTTTGCCCGGTGCGCGAGATCGACTTGAGCTTGCGCAGGTTCTTGACCACGCCGACCGCTTCTTCCACCGGCTCGGTCACCAGCGTCTCGATTTCCGCTGGCGCCGCACCGGTGTACTCGGTGCGCACGGTCAGCGTGGGATAGCTCAGATCCGGCAATAGATTGACCTTGAGACTGCGCAGGGCGATCAGCCCGAACAGCAGCATGGTCACGGTGATCATCGCGATGGTCACCCGACGCCGTGTGGCGAAGGCCACCAAGCCACCGCCACCTCCGTGCAAAGGCGCATGCGGGTCGTGCACGGGGCCGTGCGCGTTGCCGTGATCGCTCATGAGCGTTTCCCGTCGCTTCCGGTTGCCGGTGCCGCAGCCGCAACCGGCTTGCGATCGGGCTGGCCGATGACCTGCACCGTCGTGCCATCGCGCAGCGCCACCTTGCCGGCGGTCACCACCTGGTCGCCTTCCTTCAGGCCTTGCCGCACTTCCAGCCATGGCCCTTCGGCATAACCGAGTTTCACCGGTACCCGGCTGGCCTTGCCGTTGCGTACCACGAACACCGCCGGCTCGCCGTCGTCCAGCAGCGCCAGGCGCGGGATCACCAATGCGTCCTTGCGTTGGTCGTAATCGATGCGGATGCGCCCGAACATGCCCGGCTGCAGCGCTTCGGCGCCCTGGCCGAACGCACAGATCACCCGGAAGGTGCCGCTGCCCGAATCCACCACCGGCGCGATGCGGTCGACCTTGCCGATGAACTGCTGACCGGGCAAGGCGTCGGCCAGCAGGGTCACCGGCTGGCCGGATTTGAGCGTGGCCAGTTCGCGCTCGGGCACATTGAGCGTGGCTTCCAGCTGCGAATCGTCGACGATGCGAAAGATCGGCGTATTGATCTGCACGAAGTTGCCGGTCTTGATCGAGCGCGAGGCGATCACCCCGGAAATTGGCGCCTGCACGGTGGTGTAGGACAGCTCCAGCGATGCCAGGCGGTGCTGCGCGCGGCTGTTCTCGACATCGAACTTGAGCTGATCGACATCGGCGGCACTGACCAGCTGCTGCCCCACCAACTGGGTGGCACGGCGATAACTGTTCTCCAGTTTGCGCAACTGCGCTTCGCTTTGCGCCACCGCCAGATGCGCGCGGTCCGGATCCAGGCGGACCAGTGCCTGGCCAGCGGCCACCTTCTGCCCCTCTTCCACCATCACCGCCAGTGCCACGCCGGAGGTCTTTGCCACCACCTGCGCTTCGGCACGCGGCTCCAGGGCGGCGGTGCCGGTATAGCTGGCCGCCACTGCACGGCGTGCGGCCTTGGCAGTTTCCACCGGCACCGCATCGACGGTTTTCTTTTCCTCGGCGGCCTTGGCCTCGCCATCTCCCGCCTTGCAGCCGCCCAACAACAGGCTCGTGGTGATCAACAATGCAGCGGCGCAGGTTCCGCTGCGGCCGGGCAGGAAGGAGAGTGGCGACATCGTCGTGTCCTAGTTGATGCGTGAACAGGTGTTGTAGGCAAGTAGACCACCCGAACGATCATGTCGCCAATGCGCCAAAGGTCATGGTCTGTTCAAGTTCGCGTATTCACCCCGTTTGCGCCGCGCCAAATCGCAGGCATACTCGGACCGGTTCCGCCACGCCCCCACGTGCGGACGTTCAATCAGTCTTCCGGATACGAAACCATGCGCCCGCAGCCGCTCGCCGCTTGCCTCGCTCTGGTCGTCTTCCTGCCGTTTGGGGGCGCATCAGCGACACCGTCAGTCACGCCAGCGGCACCCGCCGCCCCCGCGCCCGCCGCGGCGGTGGCCACGCCCGCAGCGCCCGCCGGCAACCCGTCCAACGGACGTTTGCTGGCCTATACCTGCCAGGGCTGCCACGGCGTCACCGGCTACAAGAACGCCTATCCCAGTTATCGCGTGCCCAAGATCGGCGGCCAGTCCAGCCAGTATCTGACCCAGGCGCTGACCGAGTACCGCCAGGGCAAACGCAAGCATCCCACCATGCAAGCGCAGGCGCAGAGCTTTTCCGAGCAGGACATCGCCGATATCTCCGCCTACCTGTCCACCCTCAAATAAGCGCCCACATGCCGAACGCCCTGCACGCTCTGCGTCTAGCCATCGCCCTGGTCGCTGCCCTGATGTTGGCGGCCTGCTCCCAATCCCAGGTTGAGTCCCCCGACCATTCCGCCGGCGATGCCGGCCACGCCAGTGGCGAACATGGCTCCGGCTCGTCAGCCGGCCTGCCGAACGGACGCGCCGAGGCTGGCGACAAGCTGGCGCACGCCAAGGGCAAGGCGACCGGTCAGAGCTGCATCGATTGCCATGGTGCCGACGGCAATGCGCCCATCGACCCCAGCTATCCCAAGCTCGGCGGACAGTACGGCGATTATCTTGCGCACGCCTTGCAAGCCTATCGCAGTGGCGATCGTCAGCACCCGCTGATGACGGCCCAAGCCACCGCGCTGAGCGACCAGGACATCGCCGACCTGGCCGCCTATTTCGGTGCACGGCAGACGCAGCTGCGCGACCTGCACGGCGTCAAGTGAGGGGCTGTCGCACAGCGTGCCGCACGCACGCTGCGTCTCATCCGGAATGAAAAAGCACTTGCACGAGCATTAACAGGCCGCTATCATTTCGTTCTCAGTTTCGTGGGGCCATAGCTCAGCTGGGAGAGCGCCTGCATGGCATGCAGGAGGTCGGCGGTTCGATCCCGCCTGGCTCCACCATTCCTGGCTTAGGCCGTCAGGATGGCAACTCAGGTTTTGATACGCGTCCCCATCGTCTAGAGGCCTAGGACACCACCCTTTCACGGTGGACACCGGGGTTCGAATCCCCGTGGGGACGCCAATCATCTGAAAGCCCCGGCACTGCCGGGGCTTTTTTTGCGTGCTTTTTTCAGCATCGATTGCGTGCGCAGCTATCTGCACGCGGTGCTCGTAGTGTGGCGTGTCATCTGTCGATATCGATGATGCAACAGCTCCACATCAGCGTAGTGCGACCTGGACCTTTGCACCTCACCTGCTGCGGTTGCCGGCACGGCTACGCAGACGGCGGTGCAAGCAAACGCAGGATGCTGCGATGCTGATCGAATGTTGTGCGCAGACTGTTGCACATGACCGACGTGCAAAAGATGCCACGGCGACTGCATCGCCACACCCTACGCAATCAGACACTCGTGCATGCAGACGACATCAAGGTCGGTCAGTCTGCGGGGCGCGCACTCATCGATTCCTCGCGAAGCCACGTCTCACGTTGATCCCCCGCCGCGTGCGAATCGGTCGCGCAAAACTTTTTGCACAGACCACTTCCCAAGTGTCATCGATGTCGCTATGATTGCCGGCTCGCAGCATCGTGGGGCCATAGCTCAGCTGGGAGAGCGCCTGCATGGCATGCAGGAGGTCGGCGGTTCGATCCCGCCTGGCTCCACCAAATTCCCGACATAGGCCGTCTGGAATCTACAACCAGGTTTTGATACGCGTCCCCATCGTCTAGAGGCCTAGGACACCACCCTTTCACGGTGGACACCGGGGTTCGAATCCCCGTGGGGACGCCAATCATCTGAAAGCCTCGGCATTGCCGGGGCTTTTTTTTGCCTGAAATTCAGGCCAC
Source organism: Xanthomonas arboricola (assembly GCF_002940665.1). Classification (GTDB taxonomy): domain Bacteria; phylum Pseudomonadota; class Gammaproteobacteria; order Xanthomonadales; family Xanthomonadaceae; genus Xanthomonas; species Xanthomonas arboricola_B. The sequence goes on along the minus strand of NZ_MIGY01000002.1, from coordinate 571,128 downwards.
TCCACTCCACCGCATGCAGTCGGTGGCGGCACGATACGCGCACGTGTAACTCCATCCACACTCACGCACACGCGTATCGACGGGGGAACGTACGCGCTCGATGAAGCACTTGCACCGCTCGCGAATCGAACGAATTGGCGCAACGACGGATCAGGTCTGGCCGTCATCCAGCGCCTTGCGGCCTTCGTGGGTGAGATCGATATCGCCGTCCTCGGCCTGTGTCGCATAGCCGGCGCGCACCGCCCAGTTGGCCTCTTCGTCGGCGACCGGCGTGGTGTCGTGGATGTCGCGCAAAATGCGCAGTTGCTGCGAAGAATCGAAATCCATGGAAGCCACCTGCTTGAAAGAGTTCTCCAAGGTACGCACCGCGCGTGATGGTTGCGTGCCTGCAAGCACCTGGCGGCAAACCGAACTCGTCTCGCCGGAATTTTTCAGCGGCTACCCATGAGCGGTGCGCCGCAGTGGGACACGCCGCCGTGCGAAGAAGGTGACGCTGCCCTGACGGCATGGCTCAGGCGCGGCGATGCAAAAAGCGGCAGGCATTCACCCGCTCCGGCGGCAGCCGAGCGCACAAAAGAAAAGCCCCTCTGGATATGCCAGAAGGGCTCTACTTGTGCTGCTACATCTTGGTGCCGAAGGTGGGACTCGAACCCACACGCTTTTAAGGGCGGCGGATTTTGAATCCGACCCGAGAAGTAGACACGACAAGCACTTTGGCCGATTTTGCGTTCCGCAATGACCAGCAATTCAGTGCTCTGCATGCCTTACGCGACAAGGGGGGGCGCCGTAGTTGCGGAACGATTTTTAGCCGGTCGAGGGGATCATGGAGCGGCGCCCCATCACCTGGGGAAGGTCCGCGCGAACTCGGCCGCCACCTCGAAAGCCTGAGCGATCGGCAGCGTTACAGGCGGCGGTATTACTGGGCTTCCGGCGATCGTCAGCGACACAGCTGCCTCAGTTTCCCCATTACGCCGAACCCTTGCCAGGACGTCTGCCCCGCCTGGACCGACACGTAAGAGGTTCCATTCTTCCCGCTCGAATTTATCGCCGATGACAGGGTTGTTCCAGTTCATACCGCGAGGGAGAGGCGGTAGCGTCACACCTTCGGGAGCAATGACGCCCGGTTCCTTAGATCGCTGAAGCGCGGCGCGATGTGCAGATCGTGATGGCATTGCTATCTATCCTGGTTGTGGCTGCTGCTGGTCACGCTGCCAGCCGGTGTTCGTAGAACGGGTGTCGCTTGTCGTCGAAGATGGCGTACAGCGCGTCCAGGTTGCGCGGATCCGGATTGAGCCAGGCGTCGACGTGCTCGGGCTTGATGTTGATGATCGTCCGGTCGTGGCCAGCGGCGGCGACCTCCGGCTCTGGCTCATCGGTGATCGCGGCGAACGACAGCAGGTCGGGTTCAACGCCTGCGGGATCGCGCCAGTGCGACCAGAGGCACGCCACCAGCATCGGCTCGCCGGTGCGCGGCACGAACTCGATGCGCTGGTTCTGCCCGTCTGGTCCTTCGACGTTCTCGTAGAACCGGTCGGCCACCATCAGCCCGTGGGTGTAGCCGAACTGCCGGCGCCAGAACCCTTCCAGGTTGTCGCGGCGGGCGTTGTAGGTACCGGGAAATTTCCGGTCGTACATTGCCGGCGTACCGGCCGGGCGGCACTGGTAGCGCATCGGCTTGACGACACGCTGGCCGTTCTCGACCACCAACACCGGGCAGTAGACGCCGGGGAAGATCCGGCTGTCGTCCTGGCCGCGCGTGCCCTTGAGCGTGTCGAGGCGCCGCTGCGCCTGCTGGATCTTGTTCGTGCCGATGCGCACATCCTCGCGCGCCTTCTTCGTTTCCTTGAGTTGCAGCGCCCGCTCGGCATCACCGACACGGCGCTTCTGGTCGAAAATCTCACGGGTCAGCGTGTCTGCCTCGGCCGCGTCCGCCGCGCGCAGGTTCTCCTGCAGCTCGGGCGGGCCGATCTCCAGCAGCTCACGCACCATCGCGCGTGGCGCCTTGATCCGCCGCGCCTGGGCGCCCTCGCCCCACCAGAAGGTTTTCACATAGGTGTCGATGTCCATCACGGCGCCGAACGCCCGCTGGAACTCTTTGAACTCGGCTCGGATCTGCGCGGAGTAACACATGGCCGCCTCTCAACAGTCGCGGTCGGTATCTTGGAGGCCATGCCAGGCCAAGATCTCATCGAGCCGCCGGGAGACGAATTGGGCATCCTCGCCCGTGATGGCGCCGTCCTCAATGACGTCCGCCATGCCGGCGAAGGCCTGCCAGAAGTGACAGCGGTCGGGGCTGCTTTTCAACAGCGCCGGCACCGCGGCATCGAGATTTTCCAGATGGGTTCGGAGTTGGGCTCTGTCCATGCCCGCAGTATCTGCACGGCCGTCTCAGGGTGTGAGACAGGGGGACGTAGAATCTGCCGACATGGACACCCCGCCCCCCAGCCTATTCGAACAACTGCGGCAGCGGCTGGCGTGCGCGCCAGAGCCACTGGAAGTGCTCAATCAGTTCGAAGCAGAGCTGCTGTATGCATTCCCTGCCGAGGCGACGGTGATTGTCGAGCTGGTCGCGTCCTGGGGGCATCGTCTGGGCGTGCTCACACACGACGACCTTCAGGGCTACGTCTAGGGGGCCGGCTTGGCGCTGCTCAGGCGCCTCGCGGGTTGAGCGGCCATCTTGGCACCGCGACCGGCAGATGTAGATTGGCAGCGATATGGGATTTCACATATCGGCCAGTTCCGCACGATGGCGTCGGATTTTTCCGAGCGGATGACGCGTGCAGGCATAGCTCAAATGAACGTTTTTTTGCATGTGCGGGCCATGCATCTTGGCCTTGCGCCGAGATGACCTCGCGCCGCCGGCGCTGACCGGCGCAGCACATTCGGAGAACGTAATGCACGCACTGCTGATCACCGCCGCCGCGGCGCTTATTGGCGTCGCCATCCCTGCCGCTGCCGGCGAACACAGCCAGTTCGGCCGGACAGCCCAGCTGTACCAGGAAACGTCGACCGCCGGCGAGACGCTGGATGCATTCGTCACCCGGATCGCGCAGCGCGCCCGCGCAGCCTCGGTGACTTCCCGAACCATCGTGTGCGGCCAGATCCAGGGCGCCGGCCCCTACACCCTGGCGCTCAAAACCGACGGGCGAAAGGAGTGGTGCGAGGTGCCGAAGACCGCCGCGCCCTATGTGCTGGTCAACGGCATCGCGAAGGACGCGCGCGAGAACCACATCCCGGCCATCTATTACCGCCGGGCCGGCTACCTGATAACCCCCTGGATCATCAAGTTCCAAGACCGCAACGGCGTGCGGCGCGTAGCCGGCGCGCCGGCTCAGTAATTGCGGACGTTGAGCAGCAGGCAATCGACCTGCATGGTTCCGTATGTGCCTGAGGGCGCCGGCGGCTGTGTTCCCGTTCCCTGCTCGTGCACGTAGAAGGTGTTGATGCCCAGAGCAGACGCGACCCCTGGCCGGTAGCGGACGCCCGCGACGTAGCCGAGCCGGTCCATCACCCAGCCACCGCCAGGTCCACCGCCACCACCGCCGATCATCCCGCTCACGATGGTGAACGATGCACCGGTGTGCCCAAGTGCGATTGCGACCCCATCGGACTGCGTCGGGAAGTCCGCCTGACTGGTGCCGGCGGTGGTGCGCATCCGCCCGATCACCCGCATGTATTTATAGCGGCTGTCGAATGCCACCTTTCTCGTCGATGGATTGCGGAAGCGCGCACCTTTTGTCATGACGAAGGCCATCTGCGCCACGTCAGTTGTGTCGAACACGTAGTAGTCGATTGGGACGTTGGTAGATTCGCAAACGAGGTCGAAGGTGAAGGTGGTGCCACTCTGCGCGCGACGACGCAGGCCAACGAAAGACGGGCAGCTCACCGCGATCAGCGGCGTATTGCCCCCGCCCACGGTGACCGTGGCCAAGCCAATCCCGCTGTTTGGGTTGGCCGAATTGAGACCCGCCGTGGTGACAGTGCCCTTCTGCTTGAGCGCTAGATTCTCGTAGCGCTCGTCAATTTGAATAATGCCGCCAGTCTCGGGCCGGGCTCTTACACCAAGCACCATCAGTACCTCCCGTAGGTGAGCAAGCCACCAACCTGCGTGCCCATGTTGCTGCCACCACCGTAGCTCCAGCTGATCGTGCCAGCCTGCTCGTTGACGCTAAAAAGCGGCGACTGAGTCAGGTTGGCGCTGCTGCTGGCTGAAAACCAGTAGTAGATCTCGTTGGTGCCCAAGGTCGGCACGGACACAGAGCCGCTTGAACCTGCGGCGATGGCTACAGCACCAAACTTGCTCGGCATGCGGGTGGAGATGTCGATCAAGATATTGCCCGCAAGATCGCGCTGACGGATGCCTCGTGCCATATCAGAGCAGCTCCCCTGCTTCGAACAGGGCCACGGTTCCGTCCGCATTCCAGAAACGTAGAGCCTTCTCGTTAAGCGTCATGAAACCGCCATCGTTCGCTCCATTCATTTCCAGCGTGCCGTTCTTGTCCAACTTCCAGCGCGGCCTGCCATTGGCACCGACGGTATTCGACTGGATGGTGTCGCCGATCATGGCGTTGGTGATCCACGCGTTACCGATCAGTGCCTGGTTGATGAACGTCTGGCCGCCCTGGATCACAAACGGCGACGTCAGCGAACCGTTGGCTACGTTGATGACTGCCACACGGTCAGCTTGCAGCAGGATCTGACTCTGGTAGCTGCCATCTTGCTGCTGCTCGACACCCAGGCCCATGCCCGCTGCGTAGATCTTCCCGTCAGCAGTGACCTGCGCGCGCAGCGTGTAGAAGCTGGTCAGCTTCCCGTTGATGCTCGCGGTGCTGCTCAGTGCCTGCGAAGCTGAGGACTGCGCGCCGTTCGCTGTGGTTTGAACCGTCGTGACTTGCTGTGCAATGGCACTGTCCGCTGTCGCTCGTGCCGTTGCTTCCACCTGAACTGCTGCGGTGTTCTCAGCCAGCGTGGCCTGGGTTGTGTCGATCCGCTGCGCCAGCGCCAAGTCAGCGTTGGCCAGAACGCTTTGCACCGTGACGGTTCCCGCAAACACGTTGGTGTCGCCGGCACCCCAGTCTGTATCGCCAGCCCCCTTCACATCCAACTGAGCAAAGATGCCATCGACCCTGGTCCCCTGTGCAGTAACTCGGCCGTCGACCAAGGTGATGTTCTGGGTGTTCTGCCCTACTTGCGTGACCAACGCGCCGTAACCCGCCGTTGCCGCGCCTACGTCCTGCCACTTCGTCCCCGGTGGCGTTTCGTTGCCAGCCTGGTCGGGTGTCCATGCATACACGCGCCCGTTGTAGACCACGGTCCGGCCCTTGCCATAGCTGGCCGCTTGATTCCAAAGCAGAGGCAGCAGCGGCTGCAAACTGTCCACGCTCTGGATCTTCGTGAGCAGATTCTGCGAAAGCTCGCTCTCGCTAATCTTGCCGGCCAAGTACTTCAGGATGGCGGTGGCATCAGTGCTGCTCTCACCCAGGACACCGTTGGTGAGCGGATACCAAGGGCCAGTGTTACCGCTTCGATCAACCAGGCGGCCCCAGAAGAAGAAGCGCGTGCCGGCGGCAAGGCCCAGCATTGAGTGCTTGGCCTGCGGATATGCGAAGTCACCCAGCTTGATTGCGCCAGCCAAGTTATTGGCCGGGCTGTACCAGATCTCCGTTCGTTGTGTGTCAGTCGCACCCGACGGAAAAGACCACGACAGATCGATGCCGAAAATGATCCCGGTGGCCGTGAGGCTAGCCAACGAGGGTGGCGGAGTGGTCTTGCCAGTGATGGCAGTCAGGCCGGACAAAGCAGGCATCGACACAGCGTTGAGCGCATTGACCGCTCGCACTCGCGCAATGTAGTTGCCGGCGTAGATGCCGCGCACTTCCATGTTGGTTGTGGTGGCACGGCCTGCCTTGACCCATGACATGTCGTCGCGGCGCCACTCCACGTCGTAGGCAATCGCCTTATCGGCCGCATCCCAGGCGATCGTGAGCACGTGCTGCGCGATGCCCTGCTCGACGAAGCTGTGCGACGACAGCCGCACATTCGTAGGCGGCGGCTGCACGCTCGGCGGGATGATGCTCACCGGCTGCAGCTCCAGCTTGGTGCCGCTATCGATGAAGGCAAACTTCCCACGTACATGCTTCAGCGCAGTGATCTGGTAGGTGATGCCCTCCCCTTCCGCAACAGAAAGCACCTTGAACGTCTCAAGAGCCAGATCCGAATTCTCCACAAGCCAAACTGACTGCGCTCGTGGCGGCTGACTGAAAGGCACGCTGACAGTGATCGTCTGGCCATTGATCGCAGTGATGGTGCGCGACTCGCTGCGGCCTTCGCTGGGATTGAGGACGCGCAAGCTGTCACCCAATGCGAGATCCGCCGGTACTGCATCGATGACCACCGACTGCCCGGTTGAGGATCGAATCCGACCACCGTTGCGACGCCCAGCGCGATCCGGGTTGGCTATCTCGATGATCTGGCCAGGTTGAGCAATGGTGCCCTCCAGGCCCACACCGAAGCTGACTGTCTCGGTCTCCAGGTTGTTCGACAGCAGGATGTGGTTGCCCACGCGCTGAGCTTGGCTCCGCGAGTTACAGCCGAACGCGGTGACCTCAACTTCCTGCACGCCGTATTTCGCGATGCCTGGCAAGTACTGCACAGGCTCAACCTTCGCCTTGCCGAAGTCGGCCGGGTCGTTCCAGGACACCAGCGCAACCGTATATCGCGTCTTCCGGGCCGACCCCGAATAGGTGAACTTCCCGTCGATCACGTTGCCCTTGGTGTACGAATACACCGGGTCCATCGGCATGTCAGCTGAGGCCAGCACCTGCCCCTGCGCGTAATAGGTGACGCCACGGAACACAGCAGCCAGATCCTGCAACACGCGCCACGCATCTGCCTTCGTCTGCAGATAGACATTGCACGTGAAGCGCGGCTCCATGCCGCCAAAGCCATCGCTCACCAGCTCATCGCAGTACTGCGCGATCTGATAAAGCCGCCAACGATCAACCCACGCCATCGGGATGGTGTTCCCCATGCCGAATCGGTCCTGCGTGACGATGTCGAAGAACACCCACGCCGGGTTGTCGCTCAATGCCGACTTGAAGGTGCCATCCCAGATCCCGCTGTAGGTGCGCGTGTCTGCGTTGTAGTTGCTCGGCACCTGGATGATGCGGCCTTCATTGTCGCTGGCCACCGTCGGGATCGCCTGGAACTGACTTGCGTCTAGTTCGATCGCAAGCAGCGCCGTGTTGGGATATCGCAGCTTTGCATCGATGATCTCCGTGATTGCTTGCACGTACATCACGTCGCCGATGGTGCTGCTATTCGCGTTCGGCGTCAGCCGGCGAATTCGAATCTGCCACTGGCTCCCTGGCGGCAGATCAACAGTACGGCTACGCTCGTAGAGCGACGTGGTCTTGCCCGAAATCGTGTCGGTGAGGACAGTCGAGTAAGCGCCGCCATCGGTCGCGATGTCGACGGCGTAGGTGATGCGATAGCCGGTAATGTCTCCATTGCTGGTGTCGGTCTTTTGCAGCGTCGGGGTTGCGACGCGGATACGAACCGAGGACAGCTCGGCACCGGACACGGTACGCACCACGGGCGTTTCGCTGGTCAGCTCCACGCCGATGGCAATCTCGTTCTCGACATCCGGGAAGCCGGCGATGCTCTCCTGGTCCTGCGTGCCGGAACGCATCTGCACCCGCACGTTCTGGAAATTGAAACTGCCGTCCGGAGATTGCAGCGGCGTCCCATCCAGGTAGATCGATTGCAGTCCGTTCACCGGCCCGCCGATTTCTCCTTCGCTCACCGCGAGCAGGATCTTGGCGTAAGCAATGCTCTGCAGGCTGTCCGGAGACTCCACGGGCTGGCGCGCGGCGCTGCTGCCCTTCTTCGCGCCACGGATATCGACTATCGCGCTCATGCCTGATCCTCCGCGTAAATGCCCGCACTGATAATTGCCCCGCCGGCCCACACACGGCCGTATGCCACCGGCACCGGATTGCCCTGCGCCTGCGTGTTCACCGGGCCGTTGAAGCTGTAGCTGGGCTGGTTTTCGGGTCGCTCGCTTGTCCCAAGCCCTTTGGCCTGGGGAGCCAGCATCTGCGCCACGCCGCCGATGGTCAGCGATAGGCCGACGAGGGCTGTGGTACCCCACACGCCGCCCGCTGCGAATACGCCGGCTGCGGTACCGCCGGATGCCACCACTGCGACGGCAGCAACCGCAATCAGCGCGACGCCCAGGATCGTCTGGAACACGCCGCCGCTTTTGGAGCCGGTGAGGATCGGCGCGATACGGATGTCGTCGTTACCCGGCGGATCATCCAGCTGATCCTCCCGCAGGTTCCGGCGGCCGATGAACACAGCGAAGGCCATGCCGCGGTCCTTCGATTCCATCAGGAAGCGCTCTAGGCCAGGGATCTGCACGCAGAGCGCACGAATCGCCTCGGCAGGGCTGCTGACTGCAAGCCTGAAACTCCGACCGAACCGCGCGCCCAGCACGCCGTACAGCCGCACGGTGCGGATCTTGGTGTTCACGTGATGCTCTCCAATGCGGCAGCCTGCCGGCCCTGCATGTCGCGATGGCGGATCACCTTGACGGTGCGCTCAGCCCAGTAGCCGCCGGACACCACGCGCTCGGACAATCGGCCATGCAGGTGGTGCAGCATCTGTCCGTTGCCGAGGTAGATGCCGGCGTGATTGATCACCGGTGAGCGAACCTGCATCAGGAACACATCGCCAGGGAGCGGCTCATCGGTGATCTCGGCAAACCCTTCGTTGGCGAAGTTTTGCAGGTAAAGGTCACCGCCGCTGTCCCACCACTTATCGGCGCGGTCGTAGTTGCCGAGGTGGATCCCGAGCTCGCGCCCGTAGAAGTCGCGCAACAGCGTGTAGCAGTCCAACACCCCATGGGCGAACTGACGGCCCACCAACGGCGCGGCGTAGCCGCTCGGCGTGATTGTCTGGACATCGCCGCACTCCGGCATGCCGTCGATCTGCCCGACGCTGACGATGTGCCAAGTCAGCTCGCTCAGTTCGCACATGACGCGGTCGGCGTCACTCGGCGTTGCCGGCGCGTTGGGGTGGCTGTGGACCAGCGCCAGGACTTCGCCCTGATCCTCAGCCTCTGCGTAGTCCTCACCAGGCAGTCGAAAGTGCTCACTCGCGGTGTCGGCGGTGTTGCGGCAGGGGATATAGCGCTCGCCCTCTGCGGTGGCCACGACAAGGCCGCAGGCCTCACGCGGGAACTCCGCAACAACGTGCGCTTTGATTGCCTCGAAGGTCGTCTGTTCCATGTCTCGCCCATGAAAAAGCCCGCACGAGGCGGGCCGGTAATAGTTGGATTTGAATGTGCGTTGTCAGGTCCGCAGAAGGCCTGCCGCCGGGAAGCCGCCATAGGGCAGCGGGTTGTTCGCGCCATAGCGCAGCTTGCAGCTGCCCAGCCTCCCCCCGCAGACGTCACGCGCTGGATCGTCCGTAGGCTGATCGTCTGCGTCTGCCACCGCTGGTCCGTTGTAGCCGCAGTAGGGGCCACGGTAGCCACCGCGCAGGATCCATCCGCACAAACCGGCAAGGATCTGACGCCCCGGCAAGTACGCGCCTGCGAAGTCCGCCGGGGAGACCAGCTCGAACTCCACGACCTCGTTGTCCTCGGAGACCTTGCGCTCGATCAGCCAGATGTCGTCGGCAAAGTGCTCGTTCGGATCTGCCGTTGCATTTCCGCCGGCGAAGTTCACCGCGTCCAGGTACTTGGTCAGCGTCCGGCGACGAACCACGCGCGCGCCGACCAGATCGTCGAAAAGCAGGCAGAGCGCGGTAATCGTGCCGTTCACGTTGCCAACGCGCAGCCTGGGCGTCGGCTGCTGATCACTGGTCACCTCGAAGCCAGATGCTTCGACCGGCCATGGCGTGTATAGCCTCTCCTGCCAGACGATCGGCGTGGATTGCAGGTGCGGATGGAACAGCAGCGAGTCTGCACCCAGCGCCGTTGCATCCAGCTCGAACAGTGTCACGCGCGCGCCTGGCTCCAGGGTCTGGATGTCGGCGAGGATGCTCATGTAGAGGAAGCCTCAAGCGCGGCCAATCGGACGGACAGCATCTTGTTCTCGCGCGATAGCTCTTGAACACCTCTGATCGCGACGGCCAGCAGCTGCATCATGTCGATGCTTGAAGCCAAAGGAGGCACGGTGGGCGGCTGTTCCGAGTCCTCATCAGCTCTCGATGCGTTCTCGGCTGGCGCTGGATTAAACGCAGTAGGCACTGCGTCGGCCACATTCTCCGAAAGAAGACCAACTCGCTTCCGCATCTCAACATCGACGCTTTCGATGTAGTTATACGTAATGACAGAGAGCTTATTAATTGCCTCTAGCGCGCCGGAATAACCTTCGACATTGTCTTTCACGTCGAATGACGAGGTCGGATTAAAAGCCGTGGCATTGATTGGGCCGTTCTGTCGGAATATGCGGCTACCGGGATCGATGCTGAAAACAATTGCGCCCTCACTCGCATCGAGCAGGCCGAAGCTGCCCGCAACCGTTGGACCCGATGAGCCAGATGCGTACAGCTGATATCTGCGTCCGCTGGCACTACCGTTAGCGATCTCAACGCGTGTGACGTTGGTGCTGGTTGAGAATACATCCAGCCCCGCGCCATTTGGGGACTGAATTACAACATTCCCAATGATCGTGCCGCCCGTCTTCGGAAGCGCGCCACTTGCCAAGCCATATACTTCGGCAAAATTTGCGTTGACCTTCCCAAACGCTGTAGGCGCTGGATCCCCAATATAAGTTCCATTGTTGCTGGTGGTGTCGATGACTTGGCGTGCCATGCTTATTCCTAAGGCTGGAATTTCTGTTCAAAGGTGGCGCTGATGGAGAGCATGCGGCCGCCCTCACCTCGGTCGCTGTATCCGTCGCACTGGTAGTACCCCTGGCCGCCGATCCTTGGCGTCCAGAGGAACGAGATGCCGATGTGTGCGTCGATAAACGCGGCGATTTCTTTCATGCGCGATTCGGGGCCAGTGAAGGTCACCTGGTAGGAGCGCTTGATCGGGTTGATGCCATCGGCAGAGGACTGGCTGTAGCTGTCGCCGAAGTCTGCACGCTTGACCACACCGGTCGCGGTGCCGCTGCTCTGCGATGTGGGCTTCCATGGAAATACATCAGCCATCAGCGCGCTCCCGTCAGCAGGCCGCCCGGCCGCATCTGCTGCACCAGCACCCGCTTCACCTCTGGTTCGATCAACTTCGCAAGCGCGCGACCCATCGCGTTGTCGTCGCCGGTGGTGGCCGATGTGGTGCTACTTCCATCACTCTGGACCACGGTGTTTATGCTCACGTTTACGGTTGGAGTGGCAGAGCCGCCACCGTTGCTGGACGCCAGCTGATGCATCGGCACCACCGTGCCGTCGTTGCCGGGGATCAGGTAGCTGCGCCCGCGTCGGTCGTTGAAGATCTCCGGCCGGTCGTACTCGCCGATCTCGTACATCGACGAGTTGGAGACGTTGCCACCGCCGGCGCGGCCGCCGCCGAAGCTCGCCCAGCTGCTGCCGGTGAAGCTGTCCACGTTATTGCCGAAGTTGAGGTTGCTGCCTGCGCCCGCGCTGGTGCCAGTCCACGCACCACCGGCCGCTGACCCAGCGAACGATCCGACGATGGACCCGATAGCCCCGACGATCGCCTGCCTTGCGGCAATGCGCGCCAGATCCGCCAGGATCGACTTTGTTAGATCCGAGAACGACAGCTTGCCCGTCTGCACGAAGCGGACGAATGCATCCTCCGCCGCGCTGAGGCCGTTGGACAGGGCGGAACCCGCCAGATCCGAGGCGTTCGCAGCGGAAAACGCGTAGTCCTCCCAGACGCGAGTGAAGCCAGTCCGCCAGTTTCCCAGCATCGCCATCCGCTGCTGCTGGTAGTCCCGCTCGATCTCCAGCGAACGCTGCTTGCTCGCCTCGAGCAGGGCGATTTCGTTCTGGTACTCGCCGTCGCTGAGCGGGTTCTGGCCGCGCTGCTCCTTTTCCAGCTTTTCCCGCTCGCGCAGGTACTCGCGTTGGATGTCCAGCTGACGCTGCAGCATCTGCGTGGCGTCTGCCCCACGGCCGATGCCCATCAGATCGACATCAGACTGCTCCTGCCGTTGCTTCTCCAGCTGCGCCAGCCGCTCGGTCAAAGCCGCCTGCGCCACCAGGTCGCGCTGTGTCTGCTTCGCCTTCTCGGCCTGCGCATCACTCGCCTGTAGCTGCGGAATCATCGCCTGTAGCAGCTGCTTGCTCGCCGCCGTCATCGTGTTGGTCTTGTCCGCCAGCAGCTGCCGCGCCTGGATCACCAGCCGGTCGCTGGCCGACACCTTGTCGCCGCTCTCCGCCAGCTGCTGGTTGGCGGTGATCTGCCGCTGCACGCTGGCGATGAAGCTCTGCGCCGCGTTGTCGTCCGTGTTGGCCTTGCCGACGCCTTCCCGCTGATTGAACTGCTTGTCGATCTGCGCGTTGGATTGCGCGATGAGGCGTTGCATGGATCCGTCGGACAACCGCGAATCAGGGTTCCCCTTCGCGTCGCGCGCGCCTTCCAGCTTGTTGTAAAGCTCGATGATCTTGTTGCGGGCGGCCAGCTTGGCCGATTCACGGTCAAGCCCGGCAAGCCGCGTGGTGAGTGCTTCCGATGCTGCTTTGGCCGCTACGTCCTGCTCTTGGTAGACCTTCGCCAGATCTTCAATCGCTTTGCCACCATTTACCTCAACCTCGAAAACCGGCGTGGGCATGCGGCCGCCGCCGATCAGAGAGTTCAAACGCTGCATCTGAGCCTTTGGCGACGCGAGCGTGGCGATCATGTCGAACTGCAGGCCGGACGCAGGTAGCAGGTTCTTCAGCTTCCCGCCAAGCTTCTCCAGCTCGGTGCTGAAGGTCATTACCTCGCCCCAGGCGCCGCCCACCTCGTCCTTCACATCTCGCCACCACTTCACCAGGCTCGGCATTGCTGCTTCGGCCTGATTGGCGACATTGATTGACCGCTCGTAGTAGATCTGCAGCGCTTCAGCAACAGCCTGCTGCTCGTGGCCCTCCTCCTGCAGCGTGCGGACACGCAGCAGCTGCGCCGCGGTGAGGAAGCCCTCCTGCTTATTGAGCTCCACCAACGCATTCACAGGATCACGTGCGATACGCTGGAACGCCTCGACGGTTTTGCTGCTGGCCTGGCCGGTGGAAGACTCCATGCGGGCAGCCGCCTCGGCGACCATCAAGAACTGCTTGCCGGCAAACTGGCCGGAAGCAGCGACGGCGGTCAGCGCATCCACAGCGCCGCCGCGCGTCACACCGGCCAGCTTGTCCAGATCCGACACCAAGCCACGGAACTGGCCACCGCTGATATCCGCATTTCGCCCGGTGAGGATCAGGTTCTTCTGGAAGTCGAACAGCTCATCCTGGCTTTGCTTCACCGCCACCGCCAACGCGACTGCGGCGGCAGCCGACAATGTCATCGGATTGACCATGCCCAGCACATAGGAGGACACGGCCTTCGCAGCCGGGCCGATGCCGCCAAGCTGGTCCTTCAGCTGGCCACCCTGCTGGATCGCCACCATCCAGATCGGCTGCCCGGCGACCACGCTGGTGACGATGTCCGTCATCTGCGCCGGGATCATGCGCATCGCCGCGGCCGTCTGGCGCGCGGTCATGCCGTACTGCTCGGTGGTGTTCTTGGACTTCAGCAGCGCCTGCCGGCTTGCCTCGATCTGCGCCTGGTATTGCTGCATCACCTGCGGCTTAATCAGCCCCAGGTCGCCGGCACGCTCCAGCCGCTCCTCCATCTCGGCCAGCCGATTCAAACCGGCAACGGTGGGATCGATCTGCGCGAGCAGGCGCTTGAGGTTGATCTCCTGCGCCTGCGCTGCCTCCGCCGCTGCACGTGCCTGGTTAGCGGTGCGTGCCTCGGCCTCCTGCAACGCCCGCGCACGCGCCACCATGCGTTCCTGCTCGGTACCGGCGCGCGACATCGCCGCAGCCTGCACGTCGATCCCCGCTGCCGCGTCGCGCGCAGCCTCAGCAAGGGCACGATCCGACAGGTTCGTCGTGCGGCCTGCTTCGGCATAGGCCATCGCCTGCTGCGCGACGCTGCGGTAGCGCGCCTCCTGCTCTGCCAGCTGCCGTTCCAGCTTCTCCGACGCCGCGGCAGACGCACTCGCATCGGCAGCGGCACTCTTGCCCGCCGCACTGTAGGCCTGCAGTCCAGCCGCCGCACCGGTGAGACGGCCTTCCATGGCCGCCAGCGCCGAGACGATCTCCGCCTGCGCGCGGTTCATCGCCTGTAGTTCGGTGATTACCGTGCCGGTACCGATGCCGATCCGCTCCAGCGCTCCGCCCAAACGGTCGCCGAGCGCAACGGCTGAGCGGTCGATCGAGCGGGACATCGACTGGAAGTAACGCTCCAGCCGATCTGCTGATCCACTCGCCTTGTCGGCGGCGGCGGCGTTCTGGTCCAGTGCCCTGGTGCTTTCGACCAGGCCACTCGAATCGACCTTAAAGCCAAGTTCGGCGATATCCATCAATCAGCTCCAGGTGTTGCTCGGTTCCGGCGGCCGCTCGCGCGCCGCTGCTTGTTCTTCGCGCACGGCACGCAGGTAGGCGTCGTCCATCGCCATGAGCATCTCCACCTCTTCGGGGAGCACATCGCGCAGGAGCAGTCGCTGCCACGCGTCGAGTTCGGCGTAGGACAGCGCCTCGGGGCCGGATTGGCGCCGGCCCGAGATCAACCAGAACCAGTCCCACACGTGCGCCGCTTCTTCAGGCATGTCCACGTCAGGCGCCGGTTCTTCGAAGCGGGCATTGCGCTGCCGCCGCGTCTCGCCCTTCGCGTCCGGCATGTCGTACCGGACGGTGAGATACGTGGCGTCAGAGATCCTCGCCTTCAGGGCTGCGAAAAAACTCCGCGCGGTTCCCCAGCTCCACCTCGAGCTGGTCGCTGATCCACGGCAGCTCCTTCAGCACCTTGCGTAGGGCTTCGTCGGTCAGCGCGGGCTTGCTGCCGTGGAAGGTCAGGTCGCCCTGCCACTCCCAGCCGCCCACAGACGCAACGAGCATGTCGGTGCGGCCTTGCTCCATCTTCTCGGCGGTGATCTTCCCCTTGCCCATCAGGCGGTCGTTCAGCGCCTTGCGGCTGGCCGCGCGCACATTCGGGTGGGTATCGGGCAGCAGCGTGATGCGCAGGCCCACAGGAGCCTCGGTGGCGGGATGCTTGATATCGATGACGCGCTCGGCGGCAACGATGGTGGTCAATTCGGTCATGGGTGATCCTTTGCGATCGATCCGGAGAGGAAGCGAGGGAAGCCGGCTGGATCAGATCCGGCTTATCAGGCGGCCGCCCTATCCCCCGCTGTTCGGTTACGGGGTGACGGGCGTCGGCACTTCGATCGGCACCTGGTTCAGGGCGAGCGAATAGACGTGCAGCACGAAGTCCTCGTTGCGACCGCCCGGCGTGCGGGGGCCGGTGACCAGGCCGCGCAGGTATTCGATTTCGCCGGACGGGCGCTCGACCTTAAAGGCGTAGGCGTCGGTGACCGACGGCAAGCCGGCGGCACGCATGGCGACCTGTCCCGGATCGTCCAACACGCGCGCCACCTCGACCTCGGGGTCGCCGGCATTCGAGATGCCCTTGCCCTTCAGTGCGACAGCGGTGTCCCACGTGTCGTAGGTGACGATGTTGGTGGTCAGACCGCGCTCGCCGACGCTGCCGACCTTCTTGACCTGCACCCAGGTCAGCGCCGCGAACTGGGTCTGGGTCAGATCCTCGTTCTTCGGCGTGGCGCAGATGTAGAGCTTGGAACCGCTGTTGGTTTGTGCCTCAGCCATTGCTGATATCTCCTCGCTTTGGGCATAAAAAAACCCGCCACGGGGCGGGGTTGGGGAAACGAAAAGGCCCGCACAATGGCGGGCCTCGATATGGGTTGTGCCTGACTACTCCGAGTAGCGAAGCGGACCGTCTGTCCACGCAAGAATGCCTGTTCCCTTCAGCATCACTGCATGGGTGTCCCACCCGGTTCGGACGTCGGTGGTTCCGTATCTCTCAACGCTGATCAGGTCGACGGCGATGTCGATCGCTCCGTCGACCTCCCTTTGCAGGAAATCCGCGACAGCGTCCCGCGTTGGCTCTATGTCGGCGGCCATGGCCATTGCATCTGCCAGGGTGCCGCGATGTGGTCGGATCTTCATGACGGGTTTCTATCACAGATCAGAGCGGCCTAGCTGTCGAAGCCGCGCCACATGATGGTCACCGGATGCATGTGCCGCTCCGGGTCTTGGATGATGGTTGAGGTCCACGGCTTTCGGTACACGCGCATGCCGGCGAAGGTGGTGCCCTTGCCGAATGCCGCGATGATCTGGTCGGTGAGCTGCGTGCCGACCATGATGCCGGCGCCTGGCCGATAGCATGCCGCCAGCTGGCCGAAGCCCTGCATCAGCGACGGCCCGTCGTCCTCCATGCCGTAATTCTGCGTCTGGTTGGGGAACCACTGCAGCTCGAGCCAGGATCCGCTGGTCGGCGGGGTGAAGCCAATGCCCGGATAGGAGCACGGCAGGCCGATACTCGCGGCGAAGGCGCCAACCAGACCGGCGAAGGCGTCATAGATCGCGGTGTCGCTCATGGAATGCGTGCCTTCACCTTCGCGGTGACCTCGTTGACGATGAAGTCCCAGTTCTGCGCAGCAGCGCGCATGAAGCCCTTGCCGGCCTGCTCGTACTGCCGGCCGAGGCTGTCCTTGCCGCTGAATCCATGCTCCATGCGCATCGCATAGGCGGCGGTCCAGCCGGCCCAGACGGCCTCGCCCAGCTGCAGGGCTGCGAAGACCAGCGCGGGCTCGCCGCTTTCCGAGGACGCCGGACCATCTTTGGATGCGACAGCGGAGTTGCGCAGGAACCCGGTATCAACCGGCATCCTCCCGCCCTGCCCCTCCGGCGTGTTCGCCTGATCCATCACCGCCTGCGCCGACTCGCGAAAGATGGCCTCCTGCCGCTGCTTGGCCTTCTCGGCAAATGCACGGACCTGGTTACCGAACTTGCTTGCCACGTAGCACCTCCGCCGTCATGTCGATCCGGTACTGCTTCATGCAGCGGCAGCCGACGATCTCCTCCGGGCCGGCGCCGAGGCTCGTGTCGCCCGGGTAGTTCAGCAGTGCGCCGCTCGGCGACTGGAATGGCTCGCCGAAGGCGCGCCGCTGCCCGTTCATGGCTTTGTGCGTGTGCCTGGTGCGCTGGTCGCCAGTGTCCGACCACGTGCCGATGACGTTGTCTGCCGACAGCGCGCCGGATTCGATCTGCTGCCGATACGCCTCCTCGCGTCCAGCGCTCAAGCTCCCGATCGACTCGGTGCGCGCAATCATCTCGCCACGCAGCTGCAGAAGCCGGTCGGCGTAGCGCCCGGCGATCTTGTCGATGTCCGCCTGCGATACCGGCTTGCCGGCGGCGATGGCGCGCTTGACGATGCCGTCGAGGCGCTTGTCGCGGCGCTTACGGCCGAAGTACTTCGCCATCTCCTTCGGGTCACCGCTGGCCAGCTCCCCGCGCATGCTCTGCACGAACTGGCCCTGCTGCGATGTCAGGCCCAGCACGCCGCCGGTGCGCCGGCCCGTGTCTCCCACGCGCCCCACGATGTCCAGCGCGCTCTGACGAGGATTGCGGCCGGTGACCATGCCGCTCTCCAGCACGTTGCGGATCAGCGTGCGCTGGTCGTTGACGATGCCGGTGATGAGGTTGCTGGACTTGTCGCGTAACCAGCCCTCAGCGGTGGGGTTGCGCAGGTCGAAGCTCGGACGCAGTGCCGGCGAACGCACGTCCTGCCGTGGCTTGTAGTTGCCGGTGATGATCGGATCCAGGCTGAGCCGCATCTTCGGCATCTCCGACACACCCTGCTGCCCGCCTGCCGCGTAGGCGTTGCGCAGCGCTTCGCCCAGATCCGCAAAGCGCGGCTCGTCCAGCCCCATGACGGTGAGCACGTCGTCGATCCGCCCGGCCTGCAGCAGATCTGCGATGAGCTGCACGCCGGCCTGGCTGGTGACCTCGGATATCGCCTTGAGGAAGGCGCGCGCGATCGCCGGCTCCAGCTTCGCCGCCAGCTGTTCGAGTTGGCGGGAAGTCGTTGCGGCCATCAGCGTCTCGCATGGAATTCGTACATGAGGACCTGCCCGCCCGGTGACAGCGGCTGCAGGTCAATGAAGCGATACAGCACGCCGCCGAGCAGGATCCTGTCGTCCTTCATCGGTTCAATGGCGACATCGGTGGAGATCAGCCCCAGCTTGTCCCCCTGCAGCACCAGCGTGGCGTCGCGGTTGGTCAGGCTGTACTCGGTTTCCACCACCTTGCAGTCGTGCCGCATCGGTGGACCCTGCTGCGGGTTGTGCGGCGGCCCGGTGATGGCGCCGTCGCGCTCCAGCTGTGTGAGGTAGCCATAGCCACCGATCAGCCTGCGAGCGGTCGCTTCCAGTCGTGCATAGAGCGCTGCGGCCATCAGACCACCCTCACGGCTGGCATCACCATCGGGCGACGCAGCAGCGGCGCCAGGATCTCGTCGATGCCCGGAATGACCGGGCGGTTCGGCGTGCTGCCTGCAGCGGTGCTGGCACCGTATGAGACTTCGATCGGGCCGACCTTCTCGCGCGTGACCTGCGCGCTCGCGACGTAGTCCGGCGATAGGCTGCCGGGCTCGATCAGCTCGCGCAGCGCTGCTTCGTACGCCGCGTGCTCCACCTCGATCGGCACTGCGTCGGCGGCGATCGGGTTGCCGTCGTAATCGACTGCGCCTGTGCGGGGCCATTCGTTCGGCTGGCCCCGCCCGTCAGTACGCACGCCGGGGAACATCGACTGCCACCGGCCCGAAGACAGCAGCACCCGGTACCGGCCGTCGATGTAGTCGGTACCGCGCACCAGGGACGCCCTGCGGGCCTCCTCACTGCCTGCCGCCCATGCCGCGTTGCCACGGACCAGGTGATACGCGTCCGCTCCTTCCAGCGTGCCGTACATGGTCAGCTCCCGGTCTTGGGCTTCTCGGCGTCGTCCAGCGCGGCCTGCAGCTTCTCCAAGCCCCAGCGCTTGTCGTGCTTGATGCCGCCGGCTTCCAGCTTGGCGATCAGATCGACCTTCTTCTGGTCGTCGGCGGCCTTCGCGTCGATCACCGCCTGCGCGGCAGCAGCGGCTTCGGCCTTCAGCGCGTCGAGCGATGCGCTGATACGTGCCTCGCGGTCCACTTCGTCCAGCGAATTCCAGTCCTCCAGCGACAGCGCCGAGGCCTTGAACGCGTGCTGCACGACGTCGTCGCGCGTGACGCTGTCGCCGCCTTCGATGAGCAGGATGCTATCGGGCAGGTTGAACGTGCCGAGCAGGAACGGCGCGGTGTCGTCCTCCGACTCGGTGAGGATGTTCGCGGCGAGCCACGCCTGCACGACGGCGTTTTTCTTGATGGCCTGCCAGTTGGGCACGATGGCCGGCGAGCCGGGAATGATCTCGGTGCCGTCCGGCAACGCCAGCGGCGTCTTGTGGTTATTGCTGATCTTCATTGCATGCTCCGGTGTGGCCCCGCCGGTGACGCGCGGGGCCGTTGTGGATCAGATGCCGTCGACGTAGACGACCTGCTTGGGGAGGCGCACGTCCAGGCCGCCCAGGCGCATCACGCCCGGCACGTCCCAGCGCAGCGGCCCGCTCTGGTACACCGGCAGGAAGCGGTGCGGCATCGGCATATGCAGCTTCAGCACGTTGGCGTCATAGCGGTACGCGACCATGCGCGCCACATTGCCGACACCGGCGTTATCCAGGCCGCGCAGGCCGCGCACGTCCAGCGGCTGCCGCGTGGTGGCCGTGTAGACGTTGTTGGCCAGGAAGTACTGAAGCACGGTGAGATCGCTGTATTCGCTCATCTTCTTGGTCGAGATGAGCATGTACTTGGACCACGGCAGCAGCAGACGGTCAGCGATGGCGGTGGTGTTGGTGCCATTGAAGACGTTGATCAGCGCCGCGTTCATGTCGCCAACGATCTGGTCGGACGTGGCGGTACCGGGCGCCTGCAGGGTGCCCCACGCCCCGGTGGGGGCTGCAACTGGGGTCACGCCGGTGGCGTTGAACAGACCGCTGAAACCCTTGCTGGCGTCGCCGAGCAGCGCAACGCGGTCGACCATCTCCTCGGATGCGCGGCGCGCGGCCGCTGCGTCCTCGTTGGACAGGTTGATGCCGAGCAGCTGCGCGCGCCCGACCTCTTCCCAGCCGTAGCCGTAGCCGATACCAGCGGTGTGCACACCGGTCTGGAACTGCGAGCGGTTGGTGCCGGCCTTCGGGATGTCGTCGGCGTTGCCGTTGATCCAGTCGGCCTTACCGTACTGGTCCTGCGAGTAGTAGGTGACCGACGTGGCGAACTCGCTGCCGGACGTATCGACCGGGACCAGGTCGCGGTACTGGATGTCCGGGTAGACGGTCCGGTAGACGCCGGGCTCGATGATGGTGGTCTGCGAGACCACGAAGCCCATGACCACCTGGGCGTCGAAGAGTGGATGTGCACGCATGCGGATAGGCTCCTTAGCCGAGACGGACAACGGCCAGCTGGGCTGCCGCGGTGGTGCTGGTGTCCCAGCGGGCGCCGGTGATGGCAGTGTTGTTGGTGGCGACGTTGGTGAACGCGCCGGCTGCGGTGAGGTACACCGGATCGCCGGCGGCGACGGCGACCGAGGCGGTCACCCAGATGTCGCCCTTGGTGATGACGCGCGCCGATGCACGCTGCGGGAACAGGTCCAGGCCCGTGGCCGAGCGATCCAGCAGCGTGATGCCGACGAACTTCAGGTTGGCGCCGCCGAACGTGACGATGCCCTTGTCCGTCGCGCCCTGTGCCACGGCCAGGCCGAACGCGAGGCCGGCGACGTCCTCGACAGTGCGAGAGATGATGGTGGACGGGAGCATCGTGGCCTGCATGCCGCGCGTGGCTGCAGGCTGGATGTCCGGGTAGTTGGTTTGCAGTGCCATGACTTAGGCCCCCTGGTTCTTGGTGCGGTAATCGAGGCCGGCAACGGACGCGGCGTAGCCGTTGTCCTGCACGACGGTGCGGTGTGCGGCGCCATCGCTCAGTGCGCGCGCGACCGGGTCGAACGGCTTGACGCCATCGGTGAGGATGTCGAAGCGCGCCTCGATGTAGGCGTCGCCCTTGCCGGCGATGGCAGCGTCGCCGAGCTTGCCGATGACGGCAGCCTTGCGAACGTCCGCATCGCTCTTGCCGCGGTAATCGGTGTCGTGGATTGCCTTGGCCGTGGCCACCAGGTCACCACGCGCCTGCACGCGCGCGTCCAGGGCAGCGTCGTCCAACACCTTGCCCTTCAGGTCGTCGATGGCGGCATCGCGCTTGGCGATCTCGGCATCCTTCAGCGCCAGGGCTGCGGTGTGCTCGGTCGCCTGGCGCGCGGCAGCTGCGGTGGAGTCGGAGAGCTGACGCTGCAGCTTGTCGATGGCCTGGGCGCCGGCGTCGGTGGTTTCCACCGACAGACCGTCCACCAGGACCGTACGGGTATTGCTCATGAGTTTCTCCTTGGGAGATTGGGTGTCGGCGCGATGCTTGCCATCGGGGGTGCGCCCATCCCCGATGCTTGATTGATCAGCGGTGGGCGTGCCCCAGTGCGCGTCCCCCATTCGGGTATTACCCGCACGCGGGTTGTTGTCGGGCAGGTAGGCGACGTGGTTGAAACGAAGCGATCCTGATTGCCGGTACTGGTAGGCGGTCCCGTCAGGTGCGATGCCCTGATCAGCGATGATCTCCACGCTGTAGCCAGCGGAGAGTGCTCGCGCGCCAGCCGCAACCTCCTTCGCAGCAGACGAATCCATGATCGCCATGGGCGCGACTACGTGCTCACCGTCCCGCACCACACGCCCACCGACCTGGCCGACAGTCAGCTCCTTCCAGTTGTCGGCGGTGACGCCATCAGGCGGATGACCACGCGTTACCGGCCGGCCCACCAAAGAACGCATGCTGTCTTCGTTGAATACCGTGGCGGGATCCCGATAAACGCCGAAGACCTGTGTGGCCTCGTCACCAGTCAGGCCGAGCTCGCGACCTAGGTAATGCTGCACATTGCCGGCGCGACTTACCTTGGCGTCTCCGACAAGGAACCCATCCCGCGTAAACGCGAGCCCAGACGCGTCAAGCGTCAGGCTGTCGATGATCTCCATGAGATCGCCCTCCTTTCGTCTGTCGATAGCGCAGGTTCCAACCCGCTCCAGCACGCACTGGCCACGAGGTAGCCGTCCGCGGTGCGGCGAGGCGCCGACACCGAGACTCGATCTTTCAGAAACATGGTTCAGTCCTCGCGGAGCTCTTCGAAGATTTCCGGGCCCAGCACGATGCGGCCCCGGTACGGCTCAACCTTCGACAGGTCGATGGGCGACTTCGTCAGGCTGATGTGCGGCGTGTAGTCCGGGAAGTCGTGCGAGGCGCCTGCCCGGACGATCTCCTCATGGCGCCAGGCGAGCTGCGTGGACGCGAACAGGATCACCGCCGACATACCGCCCAACGGCTCGATGGCACGCGGCCCACCGCGCGGAATGATCAGCTCACCGCTGCTATCGCTGCTCCACTCACTCGCGTTGCCCGCCTTGATCCAGTCGAAACGCTGGCGCGAATAGGCCACCGTCACGTGCAGGTCGTCGGCGATGTCCGTGATGCCCTGCTCCCGTGCCCAGGCCTCGATCTCCGCCGCGTTGAGCACGTCCCGGCGCACATACAGCGAGCGAGGCTCGGCGTCGGTCAGCGGATTGCCCTGGTTGCCCTGCGTAGCAGCCAGCGTGGCCGCTGCACGCTCCTCCTCGTCCTGATCCTCCTGCCAGTCCGGATTCGCCCTGGTGAAGTCGTCCATCGCCGACTCCAGACCAGGCGCAACGCCCGCCTCGGTCAGCATGTTCACCGCCACCTCGGCCAGCACCTCGTCGGGAATGAGCTTGGTGTCGGCGAGGGTCTTGATCGTGTCGGCCGTGGTCTTGCCGTTGGTGGCGCGCTCGGTGTCGCTGGTCTGCCACAGGCTGCGCCAGTTGTAGAACACATCCGCCGGCCGGGTACCGAGCGCGGAGCGAATCAGGCATTCGTCTGCGACCGACATGGCCGGACCCAGCGTCAGTTCCTGCCCAGCACGGATGCGGTCGTAGTAGTTGCGAATGTCCGTTTCGCCGCTGGCATTGAGTCCGCCCGGTGACTGCCCAAGCAGGCGCGTGACCGGGATATCGGCAGCACCCGATACCAGCTGCATGAAGGCCAGCAGCACGTCGGTGAGGCCAGTGAAAGTGGCCGACTTCTGCTCGTAGGCTTCTTCGGTATCCATCACCAGCGTGCCGTTGATGCCTTTCGCCATCGCCGCCAGTTGCAGGCGCTGCAGAATCTGCTCCTCGTAGATCGGGTCGGACATCCTCGCCATGAAGTTGGGGATCTTGATCACGTCGACCTTGGCCTCGAAGACCAGCGACGCGATGTTTGCGCTCGTGCTGTCCGCGCGCTTGATCTCATCCATGATCGCCATCAGCACCGAATCGCCCCAGCCGTCACCGAGGTCGATGTCGTCGTCCGGCTTGTGCGCGCCCTGCAGCACGATGAGGCGCGAGGGGTGGATCTCCACCTGCCCCGTGCTGCTGGTCATCGTGTAGAACGCAGGCTTGCCATAGCTGGGCGACTTCGGGTCGCGATCACGCTCGCCGGACTGCAAGTACTTCCGCGTGACGACGTTGAGGTGGCGGATGCCGCCCTTCTGGATGCGTGCCGGGTCCAGCGGCAGATCCGGCCGCGAGTCGCCGGTACCGATGTAGATCGCAGCACCGCCGAATAGCCGAGCTTTGGTGTGCGCCTCCAACAGCTTCGTCTGCAGGCCCAGTCGCTTCTCCTCGGCCTCAATGGCGCTGATCTGATTCTGATCAGCGTTCCATGTGCGCCAATTGCGGCAACTGTCCAGCGCGGGGATGTCGATGATCTTGCGAGCGAGCCACGTGCCGCGATATGCGTTGCAGGCGTCGACCTCAGTGAGCATCGGCAGGCCGTAGTGCGTTGCAGCCGCCTTGTCACGGCCGGTGCCCAGGTTGGCGACGAGGTTGACCAGCCCGTCGGTAATTCGTGCGGCGAGCTTGCCCATCACAGTGCGTTCCCAAGGTTGTATGTGCTTCCAGTGACCAGCTCGGCAAAGGCGCCGGATAGCGCGTCGACCTGGTCGTCATGCGCGCCGTTGGGGAACACGCTGACCTCCTCGAGGAAAGCTTCATTCCAGGCGGCGCGCACCAACTTGATGTTTCCTGCCTCTGCCTGCGCCGATACCGGATCCGCGCGGACGACCTTTGAACCCGACTCCAGGGCTGCGCGGACGTCCCAGCCGGCGAGCAGCTTGATCTGGTGCGCCGCATTCGACTTGCCGGCAGCGCCGGGGTCTTGCGGAATGCGCACCTTGATGCCCTTGCCGTCCTGCTCGGCCGTCGCCTTGAGCATCCGTTCCACACCAGCAGGCGACACCTGGTCGCGGGTAATGTGCTCGACGTAGTAAACGCCGCGGTGCTCGCTCAGCAGCAGGCCGACGGTGTAGTCCGGATCGCTCTTCTTCGCCTGCTCTTTCGGATCGGTCGCAGCGAAGTCCCAGCGGCGGACCTTCCTTGCTCCGGCCGGCGCCGCATCCACCACGTCGAACCATGCGCGCTTGAACATGCCGCCCTCGCGGGGCGCGGGGCGTTGCTGCTGCTGGCCAGCGACGGCGTAGCTGCCAAGGATCTTCTTGTCGCGCTCCACCACGGCGCGCGGGAAGCGTTCCGGGAACAGCAGCTCGCCATCGGCAGTACGCGGATCGCTGAAGCCGATCGAAGTCTTGCAGCGTCGCTCCGGCTCGAACTCCATCGGCAGCATCAGGTGCTCGTAGCCCAGCCCAAGGTCGAGGATCTGGCCCGAGACGTCCTTTTCGTGCAGGCGCTGCATGATCACCACGATCGCTGACGTGGCCGGGTTGTTCAGTCGCGTCGGTACCGACTCGCGAAAGATGCGGGTGGTGGTCGCGCGCTCCGTGGCGCTCTCTGCCGTTTCGGTGGAGTGCGGGTCATCGATGATCACTCTATCGCCGCGTCCACCGGTGAGGCTGGAGAACGCCATGCCCTCTCGCCCACCCATCTTGGTGTTGGCAAACGACATCTCACCCGCGCGCGCCAGCTCAATCTCCGGCCAGAGGCTCCGATACCACTCCGACTGCACCAGGTCGCGCATGCGCCGGCTGTCGCGCTTCACGAACTTCTCCGCATAGGAGGTCGTCAGGTAGCGCATCGACGGCAGCCCACGCGGCCCCCATTCCCAGGCCGGCCAGAACACACTGGCGATCAGCGACTTCATGGTGCCCGGCGGGATGTTGATCAGCAGCCGGGTGATGTCCCCGTTGGTGACTGCTTCCAAGTGCTGCGCCAGCACGTCGATGTGCCAGCCATGCACGTACGGCTGCGACGGCTCCAGTACCTGCCAGCCCTCGCGAATGAAACCGGCCAAGGTGCTGCAGCGTTCCCGGATGCGCTCAGCGCTCCCCAGGATGCGTGCACGCTCCTCCTCGGCTTCAAGCTGCGCCCTCCTCGCCCTGATCGCCGCCGGTAATCCCGAGCTTCTCGAGAACTGGCAGGGCTTCCTCAAGGACATCGAGTTCATCTTTCGTCAGCCCCTTCAGGTCTTCGATCGTCACGTTGACCACCTGCAGCGTGCCGCTGAGCCGGCGATGCTCGACCCCGAGGCCGTAGAGCTTTGCCTTGCCCATCGTGGCCTGCACGGCCGCGCTGCTCTGGTTCTTCTTCATGGCCGCGCTCCGGGCCTCGTCCAGCTCAGCGGCCAGGGTGTCCACCGTGACCTCCGCCTTCTTGGCGACGCGGCGCTGCCCCTTGTTGACCTCTGCCGCAATGTCAGCATTGGTCAACAGGCGTGAGCCCTGCTGCTTGGCAGTGCCCTCGCTGTACCCGGCGCGTATGGCCGCCTGGGTTGCGTTCTGGTCCTTCAGGTACTCGACCACGAACCGCTGCTGCTTCTGGGTCAGCCCGGGCGCTGCACGCGCCTTGGGCTTAAGTTTCTTCTTGGGCATGGGTCTGGCCCTCCGGGTGGGGCCGATGGGTCAGGGAAAGAAACCGCCCCACCACAGCAGGGCGAGTATCAGGATGGTGGCGACGATGCTGGACACGGCGTCGTGGTGCCCCGTCTTGGGCTCGCCGTGCCTGGCGATTTCAAGGCCAATGCCGAGCATGGCCAGGGCCAGATAGATCAACTGAGGTGTTCCCAGACTCATGGCGTCACCTCAGCTGGCTGTCGGAGGGCTTGGTATCGGTCGACGGCTTCGTCGCGCTCGGACTGGGCGAGCTCGCAGGCTCGTACAATTCGCGCCGCACTTGCCCCGCGTAGTCGGTCTTGTTCTGCAGCTTCTGCGGCAGCGGCGGCACCACCGGACAGACGGTCGGTTTCACAACCTGCCCACAGCCGCCGAACCCGGCCAAGCTCGGAGTCACGGCCAGCAACAGCAGCCGCAATGCGTGCGTCGAAGTCAGCATCGATCTTGTCCTCTCGGGTGGTGGCCTTGTCGCCGGCTTGCTGCGCGGCTCCGGCCTGCTGGTGTTCTGTCGTCCGGGCGGCCTGCTCCCCGGCCAGGGCGCCGAGGGCGGCCCCTGCCTCCTGCTTGCTGGTGGCCCCCTCGGCACGATCACCGCGCCAGGCCCAGCCGGCACCGAACATGGCGCCCGACCACAGCAGCGCGGCAATGATGGCGATCGCTATGCGGTTCATGGCTCAACCGGCCAGCTTGTCGCGCAGCCGGAAACCCAGCAGCGGCCAGATCTTCGCGACCGCATTCTGGCGCGCGATCTTGCGGCCGATATCGGGGTCGAAGTTCTCCGGGCTGGCGCAAGCCGACTCAGCGGTGACGGTGAAGCCGTTACGCAGGCGCAACACGCAGAAGGTCAGCAGTCGCAGCTCGCCATGCATGCCGGCCACGACAGCCTCCGGGTTGCTGTGCCCAGCAGCCTGCACGCCTTCCGCTGCGGTGAAGAAGTACTCGCCGCTGATCTCCGCCTCGATATCTGTCGGCGTCACGCGCGGCGCGGTCAGGCCCTTCGCCTGGATTTCCTTTTCGATGCTGTTGTCGTCCATCTCAAGCCCTCGTGTTTGTGTAGGTGATCCAGATCCAGGCCAGCGCGGCCAGCAGCAGGCCGCACAGCGCGGTGATCAGCCAGCCGGGTGGATCGCGTGGCGGCGGCAGGCCGCGGTCCCAGTTGTCGGCCATGTCAGGAGCCAGCCTCTCGCTGCGCCCGGTAGTAGTAGCCACCGATGGCACCCATCAGCGGGCCCAGGTTGCCCAGGAGCAGCATCAGCACGTCCTTATTGCCCGCCGGGATCTCGGAGTTGACGAGCACCGCGATGGCCAAGCCGTAGAGCAGGAACACGATCAAGGCGATGCCGAGTCGAGCCGTGCCCATGTTTCGGGTGATGAATGTCATGGCGTGACCGCCGATGCTCCCATGACCAGGCGCATGACCAGGCGCGACACTGCGCGCTTATCGCGCTCGGTGGCATCGCTGAACATCTCCCAGCGGAACTCCTGGATCACCGAGCCGAACTCAAGCCAGTCGCCTTTGCGTGCCGCTGCCCACAGGTCGGCGCTGTCGCGCACCACGGTGGCGCCGATGATGTCGGCGATGGCGATGATGTACGGCAGCGAGCCGCGCATTTCCGGGTGCACCGCCAGCAGCTCGAAGAATCGACCGCGCAATGTCTCCTGGGCTTCCATGACGTCCTCGGTCAGCTCCAGGGTGGCGGCGCGCTCACTCTGCTCACGGGTTTCGATCGCCCGGCCGTAGCCCAGGCGCAGCACGTGCCGGCTGTCGCGACGTGGGCGGGTTGTCCGGCCCCAGCATTCCTGCAGCAGCAGCACCGCCTCGTTGAGCGATTCGCGCTCTGCGGTTAGCAGGGCTTCGTCGTCCAGGTCCGGCATCGTCATGCGCTCCCGACCTTGCCGCCGGCCTTCTTGTACGCGGCGATGAGCTTCTCGATAGCGTGCTCGGGCTGGCCGTAGCCGGCGCCCGGCAGGCTGGCCCACAGGTTGCGCACCTTCGCCACCGCTTCCACGAAGCGACCGGCCTGGATGTCGGCGATCGCGCGCCGCTCCTTGATCAGCTGCAGTGCCCAGCGGTCCTGCGAGAGCGGGCCGAAGTCCGGCAGCTTCAGCAGGTCGCGGTAGTGCGCGTAATCCTTGAGCATGAACTGGTAGCGGCCAGACGCGTTGCTGGTCAGCCCCTTCGTGTTGATCGCCTTCGACTTGCGGCCGCCGGCGAACGGATGCCGGCTGTAGTCGGTGAAGATCTCCGGCTTACGATCGGCGCCGGTGACGATGACGTCGTACCCGCCGTTTTTCGTGGCCGAGCTGGTGGACGTTCCCTCCGAATGCGCAAGCATGTCCAGGAAGGCCACGACGTTGCGGCCACCGGCTTGTTCGGGCGTGATGACCGCCATTGCTGTCTCCAAACAAAAAGCCCCGCCGGCTGGCAGGGCTGGAGCCGCGCGTCGGCGGCGGAAATAGGTGCCGGTTACGGTTCCGGCGCTGCATGCGCAGCCGTCTCCCGGGCGTCTCTCGACGAGCCGGAGGTGCCGCGACCGGGTACTCCCAGTCCAAGCGGCGATAGGTGCCCGCCCCGCTGCCGGCTAGGCACGAGGGTTGATCCGGTCTGGGATGCGGGCATTGAAGAACGGCGAGCACCGCCGCGATGGTCCTGTCCCTTCAGCAGGTCCGCTGCGCCGCGCTGGTCCCGCCCAGCTGGGCAGATCGCGGCAGTGCTCTCCGATAGGTACCGACCGCCGCCGGCGGATTGGTGGGCGGCGTCATGTCGCCGGCCCGTGCGCGATCCCGGCGCGCAGCGCCTCGCTTCTCGACGAGGACCTGGCACGCTGGCAGCGGTCGGTATTGGGGCCCCAGAAACGCGAAAACCCGGCGCTGGGCCGGGTTTCAGGGGGAACTTTTGACGACATCGATATAGTAGTTTCTTTTTGTGCACCGTCAAGCGCCGCGAGCTTGATCCTTCTTCTGCTGAGCCACCTTGTTCCCTGCCAGAATCAATTCTTGCACTTTCTGCGGTCCAAGCCGGTTCCACTCAGGGCGCTTTTTCGTCACGACCTCGACGACTGCAGACAGCGTGTCGTGGAACTCCTGTTTGTCAGTAGGGTTGGCGTAATCGAACCAGTACCACTCCCCCCTGGTGCGTCGATGAGTCCATTCGCTGCATACCATCTTCTCGATCCGCATCGCCCACTGCTTTGACCCTACCCATACCCACTGCGCGGCGCGAACCGGCGATGGCGAGTTGCAGTGGATGTCGTAGATACGGTCGAACGGTGTCCGCGAAATACCCACCTTTACGTAGCCGTCTTCCGTGCATGCCGCATAAACGAAAAGGGCGTGTATCGAATGTGTGATTAAGCGCAATTCCCGGCGCATATTGATCATGCTCATGCCGCGTTCCTCATGCCTATCCACTCCAGGCCAAATTGCAATTCCCTCCGGTACTGCCAAACAGAGACGGATCCCCCGTACTGCTCCGCCACCATCCGCGTCTTGACCGCCTGGCTCGCCGCCACTGTGAACTCGGTGCGCACCACCAGAACACGCAGCGGGAACTGCCTCGACATCGAAGCCAGCGCCCGGTCGATCCAACGGAGGTCGTCGGGGATGCCGATGTCGACGGCGACCTCCGGATTGTCGTGCGGCCGGTCGGCGTCGTTGCGCGCGCGCACCGGATCAACGGCCCAGGCCGGAATTTCGCCCAGCGCCGTCAGCCCAGCCCGCTCGGCCATGAAGCGCCGCCGCTGGCGACCGTCGCGCTCCACCAGCTCGCAGAAGGCCTGCTCCACCGTCTTGGGCGCGTAGTCCTTGGCGTTCTCCAGCACGTGCCGGCTGCGGTCGGCGCGGCTGAGGGTGTAGCGGTTTGCGTGGGCGTATCCCCACCTGCGCAGCTCAGCGAGCAGCGGATCCTCATTACGCCGCATGGCGAAATTCCTCCAACGTTTCATCATCGAGCCTGAACTGCGGCAGCCTGCCGTCGTCCTGGCACATCCCCATCTGCCTGCTTTCGTTGCTCTGGCAGTGCACGATCCCCAGCGTGCGATCGCGGCAGCTGCAGAACGCGCACAGCCCACGCTTGCGCACCGCCGCCGCGTATCGCTTCCGCAGCAGCTTCTCGTAGTAGGCCTCGGGCCGGCTCAGGTTCGTCGGGTTGAGCGTCATGCAGCGAGGGCTCCCGGCTGGTTCTTCTGCTCGTGCCACAGGGCCAGCAGCAGAGCTTCGGCGCGGCCGTCGTCCTTCTTGCGCTGCAGCTGCGGCGCGGCGGACGGGAACCGACGGATGGCAAGTTGCCGCGATGCATCCTTGTCCCGACCGATCAGGCCGAAATGGCGCTTCCAGCTCTGCGGCTCGGCCAGGCTGAAGGGGATGCCCATCACCTCGAGCACCGCCTTCGCCTTGGCGTAGCTCTCGCCGAAGTTCATCGAGGATTGCGCGCCGGCCTGTCGGCCGTCCTTCGGCGGCATCGCCCGAACCCGCTCCACGCATCCAGCGAATACCGCTCCGGGGTGCTGGCTACGGACCTCGCGGATGAAGACCGCGATCGCACGCGCATCGACTTCCTGCTTCTTGCCCACCGTCATTGTCGGCATGTCCAGGATCGGGCCGGCCTCGCCGTCGATCAGCGCGGCCACGGCGCCGGACATGCCGGGGTCAATTCCGAACACCACGCGCAGGGTCATCGCGCACCCGCCTTCAGCGCATAGGCCTGCTGCGCCCGCTCGCGTGTACTGGCGATCGCCTTCTGCTTGCCGACGGCGACGCGCCGCTCCACCTCGGCAATCGTGTCGGCGCCGTCGCGGATTGCATCGACGCAACGCGCATAGGCCGGATAGGTGCGCGAGAACTCTGCGACGCTGGCGAACACCTTGCCCTCAAATCGGATCGGGGTGGCGGTCATGGCCGCTTCTCCAGTTCGGCCAGCAGCGCGTCGGCCTGCTTCACCGCGTCGTGCGCAATCCACTGGCTGACCTTCATGTCGTTCACGGCCGCATGCCGCGCCAAACGGTTGTAGCCGTCCTCGCTCTGGATGCTGCCGACGATCCCCTGCATTGCTGCCTTGGCGAATTCCTCGCGCTTGGTCAGAGTCTCCACACGCTGATCGCCGTTCGAGATCAGCTTCGCTGCTTGCTGGATGCTCATGCCGCCTTCCTCCGCTCTGCATCGGCTTCGTCCCAGCCTTCGCGCCAGGCCTCGCGAAGCAGCGCGCCCTCTTCGCCCATGGCGTACTTCGGTGAGTCGTCGCGCTTCCTGCTGGCCTGACGCGCGCGGTGGCCGGCGAGCCGGGCGTTCTCATAGCTTTGCTGGTTCATGCTGCCCTCGGGATGTTGAGTAGTTGGTCCTGGTAGGTCTGCCAGGCTTCAGTGCCGCGGCCGCCCAGGACATCGAACGTCCAGATGCGGAACTCGCGGGCGTGGTGCTTGAAACTGGGTCCGAAGACCTCGCGCATGCGGTCGCGGGTCATGCCGGGCATCTGGTCGCCGTCGTGGTGCCAGGCGCCGAGCGCGACGACTGCGTGATGGCCGATCTGCTTCTGGCCATGCAGGTCGCCGAGGTTGCGGTGATGGATCTGCGTGTGGCCGCACTGGATGGCGCGCTGCAGGCCGGCGGCGATGCGCCAGCGGCAGACGACGCAGCCGAGTGCGCGCGCGGCGTCCTGGTAGGCCTGCTCGGCGCGTGTCGCCGGCTTGATTGCGCGCCTCATGCCGTCGCCCTGTATCGGCGCATCTTCTCGGCCGCCTTGGGGTCACGGAAGAACTTCAGCACCAGCCGATTGAGGCGGACATCGCAGGGATCGCAGAGCCACTTCCTCCGCTTACGACCACCGTCGGCGCAGGCCTCCACAGTCCAGGTGTTGACGGCGCGTGCGCGGCCGCAGTGGGCGCACTTCACGCCGCCACCTGCTGGGATTTCGTCTTTGCCTCTGCCAGAAGCTGCGCGTAAGCCTCAGGGTGCTGCGCGTCGAATGCTGGCATCTTCCCGCGACCCCACCGCCCACCGCCGAGCTGCTCGAGCCAGCCATCGCTGGCACAGAAACGCCGCGCATCGACTCCGCAGTCGCGAACCACTTTTGCAGTGACGAAGCCATTGATCTCCAACTGCGCCATCACGCGCAGCGCGCCGATCTTCCAGGGCGTCAGCCGCAACGGCGCAGGCACGCCGCAGCGAACTGCTGGGACGATTTCTGGCAGCGTGCAGCGCCTTGCCGGGTTCCAGTCGTGCCAAGCCATGTCCCAGTCGTTGAGCGGGCCGGCCTCGGCGTCGTAGGCACGCCGGTCAGGGCGCGCGGCGCCGTAGTGGTCCAGGCAGCGCTCGAAACTCCACCCACGGCTGTAGCCCGGTTCCGGCGCCCACACCATCACGCCCAAGATGCCAAGCATCTTCGCGATCCCAGCCGACGCGTCAGTGATGGACGGGACGACGACTGCACGGAAGTCAGGCCCCTCACGCCCCTCGTCGCCGTACCCCATGTAGTGATCCGGCAGTATCTGGTCGGCGACCTTCGCGTTCAGCGCTAGCTTCGCCTCAATGCCGAGCTGGTGGCCGGTGGCGTCGTACACCGCGAGGATGTCGAAGCCTGCGGTCTCCGGATATGCGGTCCAGCCGCCCAGCTTCTTCAGGCCAGCGAGGAAGCAGTCACATAAGGCCGCCTCAGTTGGAAATGCCGCCTTGATTTCAGCCGCCTTCATGCAACCCTCCGCGCCGGTGCCGGCTGCGTGCCCTGGCCGCTGGCCATCAGCCAGAACTCCGCCAGCACGTCGTTTATCAGCACGTGCGCATACGCCGCGCCGATGTGCCGGGTGATGCCTTCGAACAGCCGGCGGAACTCGTCCTCATCCATCGAATCGAACGCCAGCGACCGCGCGACCGTGACGGGGATCGTTTCGATCCTCGGCAGGACTTCGCGCAGCAGCTTCGCGGCGCCAGGACCGAAGGCCGCATCTGACGCGGCCAGCACCGCGGCTACGACCGGCGTGGCGTCCATGTCGATCTGCTCGCAGCAGACGTTAGCCTCGCGCTGCAGCTGCTTGATCGCCTCGTGGCTGTCCAGGTTCTCCCAGCCCTCGACGTTCTCGACCATCAGCTGACCGATCTTGTGCAGCAGCCGGTGGCGCCAGGCGTCGCGCGGGGCCTTGATTTCCAGCCTCACCTCCTGGCCGCGCCGGTAGCCGCGCTGCTTCATCAACTCACGGTCGACCGGATGCTCGGCGAGCATGGCCAGCCGCTCCTCGCCGGTGTCCATCACCACCACTCGCTCGATCAGCGCATAGATGGGACGCGATGCGCGCTTGGCGCGGATCTTCTTTGCTGCAGCAGTCATGGTCATGCGTCGACGTCCTGCCGCGGCGCGCGCGGAGTGAGGCTGCGGAAGCCGCGCGGGCGCGGCGCGGGCGTGCCGTCGTCGCTCTCGATCGGCGCCGGCTCCCAGTACTCGGGCAGGTTCTGGAACTTGAAGCGCTCCGGCATGTAGAGCACGCGCACCTCGCCAGGCGGGCCACTGCGCTGCAGTGGAACCAGCAGCTCGGCAGTGCCCTTCCAGCGGCTGTCGCGGTGGTACACCTCGTCGCGGTAGATGAAGATCACCGCATCGGCGTCCTGCTCGATCGATCCGGAGTCACGCAGATCCGCAGGCTGCGGGCGCTTGTCGGGGCGGTCTTCCAGCTTGCGATTGAGCTGCGACAGCAGCAGCACCGGCACGCCCAGCTCACCGGCGAGCAGCTTCAGGCCCCGGCTGATATCGCCCACGCCGTTGGCGCGGTTGTCGCCCTGGATCTCCATCAGCTGCAGGTAGTCGATGACGATCAGGCCCAGCGGCTTGCGGGCGTGCTGCCGGCGTGCCTGCGAGCTGACGTGCTCGACGCGTGCGCGGCGCGGCCGGCTGACGAAGATGTCCGCCGCGCGCAGCTTGCGCATCGCGCTGGTGACGTTCGTCCAGTCCACGTCGTCCAGGTCGCCGGAGCGGATCCGGTTGCCGTCGATGCCACCGACCGACGCCAGCATGCGGTCACCCAGCTCCTCGGCCTGCATCTCGAAACTGAAGACCGCGACCGCTTTGCGCAGGTGCAACGCGACGTGCTCGGCGATGTTCTGCGCCAGCGTGGTCTTGCCCATCTTCGGGCGTGCCGCCAGGACGTACAGGCCGCCCGGCTTCAGGCCACCCAGCAGCGCGTCGAGGTCGTCGATGCTGGTGGTGATGCCGTGGATACCGCCGCCGTCGCGGGAGCGCTCGCCCAGGCGTTCGAACACGCGATCCATCACTGGCGCGACGGATTCCAACTCGCACGGCTGGCTGTCCATGAGCGAGCCGATGCGCGACTGCGCGGCGCCGATCAGCTCGATGCTGCTCTGCCCCTCCGGGTTGTAGCCTGCGTTGGCGATGTCGGTGCCGACCTGGATCAGCCGGCGAAGCCGCGCCTTGTCCGCCACGATCTCCGCATAGGCGCGGATGTTTGCCGCCGACGGCGTGGTGCTGGCCAGCTCGATCAGGTAGGCGCCATCGGCCACCTGCTCCAGCAGCCCCTGCGCTTTGAACCAGTCGCCCATGGTCACCATGTCGAACGGCCTGCGCGGGTTCGCTGTCGCCATCTCGCGGATGGCGCGGAAGATCAGCACATGGTCGCGGCGGTAGAAGTCGCCCTCCTCCACCAGGTCGGCGATGTCGTCCCATGCGCGGTTGACCAGCATCAGGCCGCCGAGCACAGCCTGCTCGGCTTCCACGCTGTGCGGCGGCATGCGCAGTGCCTCCGATGGCCGGTCGTGCCACATAGACGCGCTCTCGGCGCGCTCGGCGTCCAGCTGGTCGAGAAATTGCGACTCGTCGGCGTGGTGGTCGTAGTCGTGGACCCTGCTCATGCTGCGTTCTCCGTCATCGCTCGATCGAACAGCTTCGCGATGACGTTCTCGCGCAGCAGGTACTCGAAGTCGGGCTTCCAGTTTTCATGGCCGGCACCGCCAGGCTTGCGGCCGGAATGGAACTCGTCGTCAGCGGCGGTCTCGAACAGCGCGGTCCAGAATTCGGCCGTGACGCGCTCATTGCCGTAGAGCTGATGGCAGATGGCCCGGACGGTCGGCAGGGCCTTCTCGACGGCCTTGAGCCGCGGCTTGTTCAGCACGGTGCATGCGGTCAGTTCGCCGTTGGGCTTGGCCAGCAGGCGGTTGTAGGCGGCCTGTGCTTCCTCGGCGATCTGCTGGATCCGCTGGGCTTTGCGTTTGCTCAGGTCTGCCGGTGGGGGACCAGGCGGGGTCAGCGTCAACGACGCGGACGAATCCGAGCGAAGCGAGGATGTTTCCTCTTCCCTTCCCTGTTCCTTTCCCTTCCCTGTTCCTTTCCTTTCAGGTGGTGAGGACTCACTGAGTTGTGCGTGAGTCGTAACTGAGGACTCCCACACCACCTGCATCGCCTTGATTTTGCTGGGAGTTGGCCTGTTGACCCGCTGGTGCTCATCGAATTTCACGACGCGGCCATAGCGCTTCCCGTCCTCGCCGACGCCGAGCTCGATGAAGCCAACTTTTGCCAACGATTGGAGGCTGTCGTGAGTACTCACTGAGGACTCACGGAGCGGTAAGCACTCGGCTTTAACCAGTGCCGGGTTGGCGTTGAAGTAGCCCTCGTCATCCGCGTGGTTGAGCAACGCGGCGGCAAGCATGTGCGTGATCTCTGGCAGCGCGCTCAGATCCTCGTGCTTCCAGAATTCGGGCTTGATGGTGCGGATCCTGGCCATCAGACAATCCCGCCCGCCCGCTCCATGCGCTTTACCTGACGGTCGCTGCGGCCCTCGCACTCGCGTTTCATGTCGAGCCAGTAAGCGCGCGCAACGGCCTTCTTGCCGGCTGCCTGCGCCTTCCTCAGCAGCTCCGCCAAGCGGCGGATGCGGCGCTCCCGGCGCCAGTCCTCGAGCAGCTGCAGGATCATGCTGCGGCCCTCTGATTGGCCGCCGACCAGGCCTGCTGCGCGACCTCGGCCACCATCGCCTGCAGGTCGCCGCACAGCTCTGCGATGCCCTTCGCCTCGTTCGGGGTGATGCGGCCGTCGGCCATGGCCTTTGCGATGAGGGCCGAGAGCATGCCCTTCAGCGAGGACGCTTTCAGCAGCGCGGCGATCATGTCGCCGGCCACCGGCGTGTCAGCGCGCTGAACCACGAAGTCATGCTCGGCGGCCAGCGCGTGCAGGATCCGGAAGTCGCCGCTCAGCCCCATGATCTCGCTGGCTTCGGCCAGGGTCAGGTGGTGCGTGCGCGTGTTCGGGTTGACCTTGCTGCGGAGCACGGCCGCAGACATCGGCTTCTCTTCGCCGCGGTCGTTGATGGAGATGAGGCGAGTCGCCAGGGCAATGCTGCCGCCCGGGTAATCGCGAACGGTCTTGTGTGCTGCATCGGAGATGTTCATCGGCGGGATACCTGAACGTGGTTCGTGAAGGGACCATCCGCCACGCTTTGCGCCATGGACGCACTGCAACGACGGATCAAATCAGCGAGAAGAAGGGCCCCAAACGTCACGACGATCGTGCGTGTGGGAGGCAACGTGTTTGGGCTGCGGTGGGTCGACGGCCGCATGCTGGTGAAGCTGTTACGGAAGGGAAGCTAGGTGGGTGCCCGCCCACCGGTACGATGTGGGGAGCCAACCACCACATCGACCAGAGACGGACATATGAATTGGATTCAATTAATTGTGGCCATCTGCATCCCACTTGCCGGAGGGCTGGCGGCCTTGGCGGTGAAGAAGCCGCGCGTCTGCCTGCGTATCTCCGAATTCTTTATCGGGATCACCTTTGGCGGCCTCAGTGCCGGCATCTTCGGACTTGCAGGATTGGGCACGGCGAAAATGCTGGTTATGTCGGACATCCAGACCCACCACAAAATCCTGACTGTCGGCGGCACCGCTGGCGTTGAAGCCATTCGTTCCACTCTTGATTCCGCTGTCTGGAGCTGGATGGGCATCGCCGCGTTCTGGCTTGCTGTCTGCGCGACCTTCGTCGCTGCAGAAAGACTTTCCCAGATGGTTCTGGACGACCATGCCGAGGCTGAAAGAGTTGGTGCCAACGACAAAGGCCACGATGCAAACAGCGATTAGGTCTCTGCGATCTTGCGGCGACATGTCAGGCAGCCTCCTGCCGGGAGGTAGCATCGGCCACCTCCCCTGCGGGGCTGGCCGGCGGCCAGATATCAGGCCGCAGTTCGGTCAGAGAGACGGCTCCCTGGCTCTGAACGTGCAGCTGGCGCACCAGGCCGCCATCGAAACGCTGGCCTTTGCTCATCGCCTTGCGGAGATAGCCAATGGAAGTGCCAGCGCGAGCGGCATAGTCGGCCTGCTCGGCTGGGGTCAAGGTCGTGAGGTAGCTGCGCAGAGTGTCCATGCGCAAACAATACCCTTGGGTAATCATCAAAGCAATACCTACAGGGAATTTACTTGTAGGTAAGTGACAGGCTGCAATACGAGGATGGACAAATACGAAACCCGTCGCCTCGCCCTAAAGGCCTTCATCGACTCCCTGGGCCGCGGTGGGACAGCGCAGGTCGCATCGCGTATTGGCAAAGATGCGAGTTACGTGTCCCGCATGCTCTACGACGAGGGCAAGCCTGGGAGGAAACGGATCGGGGAGGACACCCTGGAAGCGCTGGCTAGGGCTTACCCAGAGAAATTTGGCTCGTCGATTTCTGTCTCACCAGTCCCAGCGACTGAGACGGCTGGGGATTACGTTCGCGTCCAACACTTGGACGCGGAGGCAGGCATGGGCGAAGGACGGATCAACGACGACTACCCAGAGGTGATTCGCTCGATGGATTTCGAGCCAGCTTACATTCGCTCAGTCGTGGGGTTCGTGCCGCCACCCGGCCGCTTGATCCTCATCACTGGCCGCGGTGACTCAATGATCCCGGTGATTCAACCAGGTGAGTCGCTGATCGTCGACACAGGTGTCGCAGGCTTCGACGGTGACGGCATCTATCTGATCAACACCGGAAACGGGCAGCAGATCAAGGCACTTCAGGATAGAGGTGACGCCATCTATGTCGTCAGCGCCAATGCTGGCCTCTACCCCGCTTTCCCGCTTCCCGCCCATGCTCTGGTAGCCGGGAAGGTTTACCTGCGCAACCGCATTGATCGATTGAACTAGGGGTGTAAGGGATGAAGTACTCATGGGTCACCGCCGCTCTGCTATCGCTGCTGCCTTTGCATGTAGCAGCAGAAGATCAACCTCCAGCGCGTACCTTTTTGCAGGAGGTCAACGGCTCTTTTGTGAGCTGCCCCCGATTGCTGGGAGAAGAAGAGCTCAACAAGCGTCTCTATGGCCGAGCGGCTCCGAGCAACGCGGGAGCAATCGGCGACTGTGCAAACGACGGGCGTGCACGTTTACGTGCAGCATATGACGCATATGTCGCGTCAAACCCAGGCGCTGAGGCGAAATCTTCTGCAAAGAACCTGTACGCGGCATCGCTCGCTTACGGCGACGCGATCATCAAGGCCACTTCCAGGCGGGACTTGGACAACGGCATTGCACAGGCAGAGCTGAGTAAGGCCAAGTCGATTTTCATCATCGATTCTGGGTTGTAACGGGCAGTGGCGGTTACTGACGAAGCGTTCCAAACAGCGCTCATCGAAGTGCAACTGCTGACAGCTTTCTTGAACAAAACGCCTTTGGTTCCGGACGAGGTCAGCCTTGCGCTATCGCGGGAATACTCTCGATCAATGTGGGACAAGATGCTTGCTACGGGCTGCACCTTAGGCGAAGCATCAGGAGGTCCGGGGACTGCAATGGTGACCCGGGATCACGCGGAGTTTGTTGCGTATATGAGGTCCATTTCAGACGACCTTGCAGCGCAAATAAAGATCGTGAAAGAAGGTGTTGAACACTACCTCCGACATGGCGATTCTCCGCCGCCTGCGTACGCGTGGCGCGTGGCCGTGATCCTGCGAAAGCGCAAAATTTTCAGCGTAGAGGCTGATTTTTTGGAGGCATTCGCGGCGCATTTCTGCCACGAGAGCGTAGGCAGAAGAGAGATCCAGATAGCCCAGAGGGCAATTAAGGCCAGAATGCTTGCCACACGGGCCGCCACGGCCGCATCTGAGTAGCACCACAAGGCCTATCCCAGCCCGACGAACGAAGTTTTGCCCTGTCACGCGACGAGGCGCGCAGCCCCGTGACCAAATAACTTACCTTTGGGTATTGACTTAACAGATACCCACGGGTAACTTACCTCCATCGCAACGAACCACCCGGATCCCGCCGGGGACGTGCGACGGAGAACGTAGATGTACGACCAGCCCCTACTTGTCGGAACCTCAGTGGCGATCACCATCGCCGCGCTGGCGGGACTCGGAGCGCGCCTGATCAGGAAGCGCGTTTCGGCGCTCGATGCGGAAGCCTTCATGCGCTGCCCCGTTGGGGACGATTACGCACTGCAGCTCATCCTTGCGGTCAAGCAGCTCCCGGAAGCGCAGGCTGTAGACGCGCTCATCCGCCGTGGTGACTTGGACAGTGTGGGTGCCAGCATCCAGTGGTTTGTTCAGCGCCTCGGGGTGGATGCGGAAAGAAAGTGCGGTGCCTTTTTCAACAACGGCGCCAACGAACTGCTGCCCGTGTTCGACCCTCAGGCGATGGGCTTGGCCCTTCCCATCCCGGCCAGCTATCAGGCTTATGTCTGCGATGGTCACCGCTACACCGCCACGGTTTACGACCTTGATGAGAAGGCGGGTCGGCTTGTCATGGACTGGCTCGAACTGCATGCCGATTCGGAGACTGCGGGCACCTCGCACGTAGTTGATAGCCAAGTTCGAGACAGCGACCGCGCAGCCGATAACGGCAGCCGCGAACGTGACCCATTGTGCCCAGACAGGCATAGCGCTTCCTCCATTGGCGCGAATTCGCTTACAGATCATAGCGGCCAGTCCGCCCAGCGTGGGGAGGCCTGAGCCATGGTCAATCGCCACCCGTACCACCCGCAATGCGGCTGCGCGACCTGCAGCCGGCATGAGCTGTCCGACGAGCGCGCCGACGTCCTGGCGCTAGCCCTGCACCGCGACGGCAGCGTACTGAGCGAGGCGCTGGGCGAGCTGACGACCGAGCAGCTGGCCCTGATCGCTGGCCACTTGGCACAGGGCAACGACGAAGGCGCCGCCGAGATCCTGCGCAACGCTGTCACCGACTACCTGTCGCAGCTGATCAACGGCCGCATGGACGACGTGGACTGCACGCGCATCGAGGCGGTGCAGCACTACCTGACGGTGTACGAAGCCAAACCGGCGCCTGTCGCTGTGATGCCGTGGCGGGTGGCGGCATGAAGACCATCCCACAGTGCGGCCCGAACGGCATCTGGGATCACCTCGGCTACTCGATCAACAGGTGTGCGCGTGGCGGCCGAACCATCACGCGCCCGGACGGATCGGTGGTCGACACCATCACGCGAGCACATGAGCGCGAGGACGGCTATGCGCGCGAGCTGCGTGCTGGGAAAGCCGAGCTGGCTTCTCATGGCTTCGAGATGGAGGCAGAGGCATGAGCGCCGTCATTCCCTTCCCCACCGCTGCGCGCGGCGCGGACCTGGTGCGCGACATCGCGCTTGATCGCGGTTATGGCGCGATCACCGTGGCGCAGCTGGTACGCACCTTCAATCCCGACAACGTGCGCCCTCTGCGTGTGCAGGCATCGCAGCACGTGCGCGATCCGGACGAGTCGGCAACGACCTACTTCGACGGCCCGGAGGCTGCGTGATGGACGAGATGGATGAGAAGGAGTTCCAGCGTCACATGCTGCGCGAGGACATTCCGTTCGCGATCGTTTGCATGGTTGTGGGCGCTGTGCTGACGCTGCTGGCCCAGGCGGTATTCCTGTGACCGGCCGCCGTTACACCAGCTTTGCGTGGCTGTGCGTGTTGGTTGTCGTGCTGGTGGCGTTTGGCTGCCTTTCCTATAGCCGCAACGCCGCTCTGATCGCCCAAGCGCTCCACACGATCGCTTTTTTCCTGGCGCTGCATCTGCCCGAGAGCTGGTGCAACGCCCGTGCGAGCGCGCACCGCGACCAGTCGCCGCCGGCCACCGGCAGCACGCCCGATTTTCCGGAACAGCCGCGACGCGGCATCCGCTGATCCCCGCCGGTCCGCCGGCACCACCGACGAGGTTTTCCATGTTCCAACTACGAGAGGCCACCGCAAAGGTGGTCAAGTTCAACCCCACTTCGGAGAAGCACGGGCCGGAGATCGTGCCCGGTGGCTCGATCACCCTTGAAGTGGTCGCCAGCAGCGAAGTG
The DNA here is from genome assembly GCF_002940665.1 of Xanthomonas arboricola. Classification (GTDB taxonomy): domain Bacteria; phylum Pseudomonadota; class Gammaproteobacteria; order Xanthomonadales; family Xanthomonadaceae; genus Xanthomonas; species Xanthomonas arboricola_B. The sequence continues at coordinate 529,809 of NZ_MIGY01000002.1, read as the reverse complement.
CTCAACGACTTCCAGCCCGGTTTGCGTGAAGCACTGTACCGCGCGCCCACGTCCGGCGATCAGGGATCTCTGTTGCAGGCCAAGAATAAGGATGATCTGACGGCCGTGCGCTTCTCCCAGCTGGAGACGTCGTGGTCCGGCGAATACCCAGGGTATGAGGCGCAGATCAGCAATGGCCTTGGCCTCGAAGACCCGATCGTGCTGGTCGATGCGAAGCTCAAGAACATCGGCTTCAAGCTGCTGGATGGTGGCAGCGTGGGCATCAAGTTCACGCTCATCGCCCATCCGGACACCGACGAATCAGGGCTGCTGTGTCACATGCAGCGCCGAGAGGTGCAGGTAACGATCACTCCACCAGCTCGCCAAGCCGCTGACGAAGACCTCAGCGAAGGCAGCGACACGCTCGATGCGCAGGACAGCGCGGCAGCAGCTGCCGAAGCCGCAAGCCTGATCGACGCCGGCAAGAAGGCTGCCGCATGAACGCGCCCATCCGCATCCCGCTGATTGACGTGGAAAGCCGCCAGATCGCGGCAATCGGCCACGACGCCACCAGCCAGACGTTGGCCGTGCGCTTCAAGAACTGGAAGGGCGAGATCACCTCGCTCTACCACTACGACAACTTCACCGCTGAGGACTACGCCGCGCTGCAGGCGGCCGAGTCGAAGGGCGGCCACTTCAACAAGGTGATCAAGGCCGATCCGGTGCGCTGGCCCTACCGCAAGGTCGAAGACCGCCCGCTTTCCGACGCGGCCTGATCCCAAACCCTGATCCGTGGCAGGTGTCCACGGACGCGATCGCACCGCGCATTGACTCTCGAAGGTCAGACGTTAAAGGCAGGAAGGGAACCGCACGCACCGCCGACATGTGCGCGAGAAGGAGCGGGAGGCGAAATCCTATGCAGCCGGGAAAGACCGGCCCCAGCGAAAGCTCATGGGTGAACGAGTGATGCGGATGCAACGCCGCTGACCGCCGGGAAAGACCGGCCTCTATCCATCGCGGAGCGGCTTGCGATCAACGAGCGTCCATGTCTTGCGTATCGAAGACCAGGCCGCTCCGCTATGGAGGGAATGCGCAGTGGTGATGCGCTCACGTCCGGGAAAGAACCCCCGATGTAGTTCGGGGCTGGTAGCGAAAGCGAATCCGCTGGTGACGGCGGAACCGGCAGACCCGGTTGATGCTGGCGAAATGACGCGCCGTGACCGTTAAACGTAGGCGGGTTTGAGTCCCGTCAAGCCGGAATTGCACTACCGGCCCCTCCACCCATCGACAACACGCCGGCGCCGCCGGCAGGAGATTGCAGTGAACGCAGTTGCACAGATCAAGCCGAGCGGCGGACAGCTGATTAACGCAGAACAGGCCGAGGCGATTCGCACCGCGCTGAAGACCAGCCTGTACCCCGGCGCCACCGATGAATCGGTCGACATGGTGCTGGCGTACTGCCGCGCTGGTGCGCTGGACCCGATGACAAAGCCCGTGCACATCGTCCCGATGTGGGTGCCGGAGAAGAAGCAAGGCAATCGCCTGATCAGTCCAGCGGGCATGCGCGACGTGATCATGCCCGGCATCGAGTTGTATCGCACCAAGGCGCACCGCACTGGCGAATACGCAGGGCAGGATGAAGCAACCTTCGGGCCGACCATCGAAGAAACCCTCGGGGGCGTTCGCGTGCGTTATCCCGAGTGGTGCAGCGTCGCGGTGTACCGCCTGGTCGCTGGCAACCCGGTGCGCTACTCGGCGAAGGCCTATTGGCTGGAGAGCTACGCCACGCAGAAGCGCGACAGCGATGCACCGAATGCGATGTGGAAGAAGCGCCCCTTTGGTCAGATCGAGAAGTGCGCCGAGGCGCTAGCGCTGCGCAAGGCGTTTCCGGAGGCCGTAGGTGCGCAGCCCACTGCCGAAGAAATGGAAGGTCGAGTCCTCGAAGGCGAAGCGGCGCCGATCCGCCAAGAGCAGGCACCCAAGCAGATCGCCACCGAGCTTGCCGCCTACCCGGTCGACAAGTTCGCGGAGAACCTATCTGCGTGGGGTGAGCTGATCAAGGCCGGCAAGAAGACTGCCAGCCAGATCATCAACATGGTGAAGACCAAGGGCTCGCTCACCGAAGAGCAAATGATCGCGATCGAGGCTTTCGACCAGGCTGAAGACGTCGCTGACGAAACCACCGAAACCGGCGCAGACGCCGATGCGGGTCCTATCGATTGGGATGCCCCGGGCCAAGGAGAGAAAGCATGAAAACCGTTGACCTGATTCAGGGTTCTGCCGAGTGGCACTCGCATCGCGCGACCCACCTCAACGCCAGCGACGCGCCGGCGATGCTTGGCTGCAGCCCGTACAAGACGCGCGCGCAGCTGGTGCGCGAAGTCGCCACCGGCATCGGTGAGGAACACGACGACGCCACCCTGCAGCGCTTTGCCGATGGCCACCGCTACGAAGCGCTGGCGCGCCCGATCGCAGAGCAGATCATCGGCGAGGATCTGTACCCGTGCGTCGGCACCGAGGGCAAGTACTCGGCCAGCTTCGACGGCCTGACGCTGCTCGAGGAAACCGCGTTCGAGCACAAGAGCCTCAACAACGACTTGCGTGCCTGCATGCGTGACGAGGGCAACGGCTGGGGCCTGCCAAAGCATTACCAGGTGCAGATGGAGCAGCAGCTTCTGGTGTCCGGCGCGGCGCGTGTGCTGTTCATGGCGTCGAAGTGGAACGGCGATGAGTTGGTCGAGGAACGGCACTGCTGGTACGCCAGCGACGCCGCGCTGCGCGCCGAGCTGGTCGCTGGCTGGGAGCAGTTCGAGGCCGATGTGGCCGCATTCGAGCTCACTCCGGCCAAGGCTGAACCAGTCGCGGCGCCCATCGCCGGCTTTGGTGCGCTGGCCATCCGTGTCGAGGGCCGCGTGTTGGCCTCCAACATGGACGCGTTCAAAGCCAACGCCGAGGCATTCCTTGCCCAGCTGCCTCGCGCCGAGCAGCTACGGACGGATCAGGACTTCGCGGATGCCGAGGCCGCGGTCAAGGCATGCTCCGAGGCGGAGGATCGTATTACTGCCGCCACCGATAGCACCCTGGGCGAGATGGTCGACATCGATGCCCTGCTCCGCACCGCTGGGTCCGTCAGAGAAACGATCCGTGCTGCACGACTGGTGCTGGAGAACGCCGTCAAGGCTGAGAAGCAGAACCGTCGCGCGCAGATCGTCGCCAACAGCGTGCAGGCAGTGCGGGATCACTACGCATCGATCAACGCGGGACTCGATGCGCATGCGCTGGCGGTACCGGCTTCGCTGCAGGCCGACATCGGCGCGGTGATCAAGGGCAAGAAGTCGATCAGCAGCATGCAGGATGCCGTCGGTACCGCTGCAGCAAACGCCAAGATCGCCGCCAGCCAGCAGGCCGAGCGTGTGCGCGCGAACGTGCGCGTGCTGGAAATGGAAATGGGCACGTTCGCCGGCCTGTTCCATGACCGCGTGCAGCTGTGCGCCACGAAGTCGCCGGAGGATCTGCGCAACCTGATCACCGCGCGCATCACGGAGCAGAAGCGTGTCGACGAGCAGCGGCTGGAAGCGCAGCGCGAGAAGATCCGTCAGGAGGAAGCGGCCAAGCTGGCGCGCGAGCAGCAGGAGCGCGAGGAAGCGCAGCGTCGCGCCGATGCCCAGGCCGAAGCAGCACGTAACGCAGCAGCTGCGCCGGCGCCCGCCGCTGCTGCTCCCGCCCCGGCCGTACTGTCGGCACCGGCACCGGGACCGGTGGCTGCGGCTCCTGCTGCCCTCTCCCCTGCTCTCTCTCAGGCGGTGAAGTCATTGGCCACGCCGGCACCCGCCCAGGTCGTGCTCATCAAGCTCGGCGACATCAACGCAAAGATCGCACCGCTGACGATCACCGCTGATGGCCTGGCGCAGCTGGGCTTCATGCCGGTGACCATCGAGCGCGCCTCGAAGCTGTACGACGCGGCCCAGTTGCCGGCCATGTTCAGCGCAATGCAGCAGGTGTTCGCCCGCGCGGCCACGGCCAGCTACCAGCAGGCCGCGTGATGTTGCGCACCTGCACGAGCTGCACGCGGCGTCTTGATGAAGCCGAGTTCCCGACGCAGAACGGCCGCGTGCTCAACGTCTGTGTGCTTTGCCGGAACGACATCAAGCGGGCCCAGACCAGGCTCGCACCGATCCGCCGTGATCCCGAGCAGATCCATCTCAACAACGTCGCTGCGCTGTGGCACGGCCCGGTGCAGCGCACTCACCTGCTGAGGAATGCCGCTTGAACCGTTCTAATCCGCGCCCCTGCCCCTACTGCGGCCAGGACGATGAGCTCGTGACCGGCCGAGAGGTGTATCCGCACCGCCCCGACCTATTCGAGAAACCACTGTGGGCATGCATGCCGTGCCGCGCGTGGTCGGGGTGCCATCCAGGCACCGAGAAGCGCATGGGTCGCCTCGCCAACGCGGCAACGCGGCAACTCAAGATGCGCGCGCACGAGGCCTTTGACCCACGTTGGAAGTCGGGCGGTATGAAGCGAAAAGATGCCTACGCCTGGCTGCGCGAACGCACCGGTCTGGATGCACGCGAATGCCACATCGGATGGATGTCGGACGAAGACCTCCACCGGGTTATCGAAATCTGCGAAGGAGCTCCCGCATGACTCGCCACCTCACCCGCCGCGCGCCGAAGCGCAAACGCGGCTTGTGCTGGGGCCGCACGCCCGATGACAGCGGCAACGCTGTGACCTGGCAACTGTTCCGCCGCGACCACCGCGGTGCGATCCACATGTCCACCTTGCAATTCACCTACGCCGAACCGCGCGCCTACATCGCACAGCGTCTGCGCCGCGCCTGCCGGATCCTGCGTGACCGCGTGGACGACATCGACCTGGCCGCGCTCGAACGTGTGGAGAAAATTGCGTGAGCTTCGCTAACGTCCCGGATGTGAAGAAAGATCGCTTAGAGCCGGCCAGGTCGAAACTTGATTCTGTCGATAGCTCCTTCGACGGTTGCGATGGCTTTCTGAATTTCGCCAGCCAGTTCGTCGAACAGCGGTGCCATATCGTTGATCCGTTCCGACAACCCTCGTTTGGGCGACCATGGATCGTCAGCGCCAATTTTCAGCATGGCAACAAACTGCTGCCAGGTGTTGACGTGATACCTAAGCAAGGCGACGGCGTTCATTACGTCGTCCAACTCTGGTTCCATATCGAACAGCGGAGCCTCCAACTCCATCCCGAAGATGGCATCCAGATCTGCTGCCTCGAGCTGGTGAAGGTCGGTAGTGAGGTGGTTCCGAATGCTGGAGATCGCGCGAAGCCTACGCGACAAGCGGCCGAGGCTTTCTCTGAAAGACTTCATCGCTACATATGCGCGGTATCGCGATCGTTTGACATCGCGGCGATAAGGCAGGACGACCGCGAGAACTGTTGCGACAGCAGCTGCCCAGCCCCCCAGGGCGCCGAACCAGCCAGCCGCAGCCGCCCAGGCATCCCAATCCACTTCGCAGCCCGTCTCCAAGACCGCGCACCTATGAACGGCCCACGACCACAACGTCACATTGCTCATTCGACCCCCATGCACTTGGAGCCGATTCTGCCATGACCAATCTCCACCCGAACGACAAGCTCGCCGCACTGGACTGGGCTTTGAGCCGCGCGCGCGAAGCGGCCACCAGCGATGAACTGATCCGACTCACCCACCTGCCGGCGCTGCAGCAGCTGCGCGACAAAGCGCAGCGGGAGGCTCGCGGTGGCTGACGGCTCCTACCCCGCAAACATCGAGGTGCAACCACGCGGGCGCACGCGCCCGCTGCTGGTGGCCGACCTGTTCTGCGGCGCCGGCGGCATGAGTAACGGAGTGGCACGCGCCGTGCGCGAGCTCGGCCTGCGAATGAAGCTGGTGGGCGTGAACCACTGGGATGTCGCGATCGAGACCAACCGACGCAACCATCCGGAACACGCAGCTCGCATTGCCTGCGCGAATCTGGAAACGGCGTTGCCGCTGGATCACGTGCCCGAGGGCTATCTGGACCTGCTTATCGCGGCGCCGTCGTGTGTCTTCCACAGCCGCGCTCGCGGCGGCCGGCCCGTGCACGACCAGCAGCGCATGGATCCGTGGCACGTGGTGCGTTGGTGCACCGAGTTGCGGGTCAAGCGCCTGGAAGTCGAGAACGTGCCCGAGTTCATGGACTGGGGTCCGTGTTCGCTGGTGACCGGCCGGCCGATTCCGAGCCGCAAGGGCGAGTACTTCCGCGCATGGGTAGCCGCGCTCGAAGCGATCGGCTTCCGCCTGGATTGGCGCATTCTCTGTTGCGCGGACTATGGCGACCCGACCACGCGGCGCCGCTTCTTCCTGATCGGCCGCAGCGATCGCGGACCACTGGAATGGCCAGAGCCATCGCACGCCCGTGCAGCTTCTTCTGATCTGGTCGGCACGCGCGCAAAGTGGCGCGGCGCGCGCGAGGTCATCGACTGGAGCATGACCGGCGCCAGCATCTTCACTCGCAAGAAGCCGCTGAAGCCCAACACGATCCGCCGGATATTGGCAGGAGCGGTGAAATACAGCTGGCCAGCCCCCTACGTCGAAGCGCTCCAGACACTGCTCGATGGTGGCCTGCCGCGCCTGACATTCCCGCGCGCCGAGGCGATCGAACGCGGTCTGGTCGCGCCGGATGGCATGGGGATCGTGTTGGCCACGGCCAGCGGTGGCGTCGCGCGAGATCTCGACCAGCCACTGCCAACCATCACCACGGGCGGCGCTGGCGGAGCGCGTCCTGGCTGTGCACGTCCCCAGCTCGTGGAGCCGTTGATCGTGATGCGCACCAACAGCGATGGCGGGCGCACCTCGCGTCCTATCGATGAGCCGCTGCCCACGATCTGCACGGCCGGCGGCGGCTTCCTCGCTGACCCGTTGATCGTCCCGGTGTCGAACAGCAGCAACAAGGCACCGCCGCGCAGTGCTGAAGATCCGTTGCGCACAGTCACCACCGCAAAGAGCGGCGATCAGGCGGTTGCTATGCCACTGGTGGCGCCCTACTACGGCGGCGGTTCCGGACTAACCGCCGCTGCGGTGAGCGAGCCCGTGCCCAGCGTGACCACGAAAGCGCGCTTCGGACTGGCCGAACCGGTGCTGACGCGCGCCGGCCATGGGGACAGCGATGGTCGCGATCCGGCAAGCCGCATCCTCAATCCCGACGCGCCGGTGCCCGCGTTGACCGGCTCCAACGAAGTGGCCATCGCCCAGCCGATCGTCATGCGGGGCAACGTAGGCATAGGCCGCACGCGCGACATGCGCAGCGCAACCGACCCTCTGCCGACCATCACAACATCCGAATCGCTAGCATTCGCCCTGCCGGTGACTCACCACGGCGACACGCGCACCCATGGCATGGACGAACCGCTGCCGACAATCACCGGTGCCAACCGTGGCGAACTGGGCCTGGCTCAGCCGGCCACGCAGGTATGCGACGAGGTCCGCATCGACATCAACTACCGGATGCTGCATTGGCGAGAGCTGGCGCGCGCGACGTCCTTCGACGACGAGGGCGAGGTCTACGACTTCGCCGGCAATGCCACCGAGATCACCAAGCAGATCGGCAATGCGGTACCGAACCGCACTGCGAAGGCGCTCGCGATAACGCTGCTAAGGGATTCGGTATGAAACTAGGCCTCCCAAACCTTGTCTTCGCCGTTCCAGATGACGGCATCTGTTGCCACAGCAGCAACCAACCGCGCTCCATGCACGCAGTCCGCTTTTCGTTGGTAGCCTTCTGCAGAGTCCGCAATTTTCTTCGAGTTGGCTGCGTAAAGGGTCCAGCGCCATTCACTCTTGGCGTCCTTGTAGATCACGAATTGTTTCGGATGTTCTGCCATCGCACGTCCTTTACGACAAGCCCCCTTGGCTCACCGCGGACGTTACTCCCAGCATTTAGTGTCCGCAACCTGGGCAGCGCCGCATGAAGCCCCTGCTCTTCCCGCGCGAGCCGCGCCGCATGAAACAGCCGGCCAAGGATCTGCTCCGGCAGCAGCTCGCCATGGCCGCCGACCACATCGAGCGGGTCACCGCCGAGAACCACGCACTGCGCGCCATCTGCGCAGAAGCCATCACCACATGCCAGGGCCAGGCCGAGCAGCTTCGCGCCGCGCTGGCGAAACAGGAGATCCCGTAATCATGACCAGGGAGACCACCCAGATGAAAATTTTCCAGATCGACGATATGGAATGGTGGATCGGCCAAGATGCCGAGACAGTGCGCGCCGCCGTGCAGGATGAGCAAGGCCGCACCGAGGAAGACCTCGAAGACTTCGAGGAGGTCAGCGACGAGTCGCTCGATGTGCTGATGTTTCAGGACACCGACGAAGACGAGCTCCCCACCAGTGCGCCGCGAACCTTTCGAGAGCAGCTGGCAATCGAAGTGGCCGAGGGCGGCCAGTTCCCGCGCCTGTTTGCTGCGGAGAGCTACTGACGATGAAGACCGACTCCAAAGTGCCGCCGGCGGTTGGCCTGGCCGAAATCATTGCCTCGATGCTCAACTACGCGGGCGTAGCGGACACATGCGAGATCACCCAGGGACACGCACCGGTCGCCATTCGCAATTGGACCGAGATGCTGCAACAGTTAGCCACGCCGGCTGCTGCGCCGGTGGATGGGCGACAAGATACGGAGATCGTTGAAGCGGCCAAACTGGCCTACGGGTTGCTGTGGATGGGGACCAACCTTACCGGTCCCGATCTGGCTCACAAGGCGCGCGTGGCTCTTCGTGACGCGCTCGGCAAGCAAGCATGCGGGGAAGGAATTAACGCTGCACGAGCCACCCACCCCCAGCCGGCAGCTGCGACTGGCGTGCCGGAGCTGTTCGTGCAATGGCTTGAGCGCGAGATGCCCGCCGGCACCATCATCGGCAAGCCGGCCTGGTGGGCGCCAAAGCTAGCGCGAGCACTGCGCAGTGCCGAGCGCGGCGTGCTGGGAGGCTGCAATGGCTGATCGTCCCGACCAACGCTATCCGCTGACCTGGCCGGCTGGCTGGCCGCGCACGCCCGGCCACCTCCGCGCGCACAGTCCGTTCAAGGCGCAGACCACCGACCGCGCATTCCGCGACCTGGTGGACGAGCTTGGCCGGCTCGGCGCGCGCAACATCATCGTCAGCAGCAACCTCAAGCTGCGCCAGGACGGCATGCCGTACAGCCAGCAGCCTCGCAACGACGACGAGGGGATCGCCGTCTACTTCACCCGTAAGGGCGTGGAGATGGTTCTGGCCTGCGACAAGTTCGCCAAGCGCGAGGCCAATCTGCGGGCTATCACCCTTACGATCGGCGCGATTCGCGGCATCGAGCGCTGGGGCAGTTCCGACATGATGGAGCGGGCATTCACCGGCTTCGCTGCCCTGCCCGCGCCGGTTGCGCTGTCCTGGCGCGATGTCCTTGACCCGGCCGACCCGGAGGGCAGCTACCGCCGGCTGCGTTCGCAGCACCACCCTGACCGTGCCGGCGGCGACGCAGCTGAGTTCAAGCGCGTGCAGTGCGGGTGGGACGCCTATCTTCAGGAGCAGGGAAATGCCTGAGCAGAAAAATGGAATCCGCCTTTCGCGCTACGAAGTCAAAGGCCTGACCGGTACGCCATACATTGATCGGCAGCTTCTGTTCCTCGTCAGCAACGGTATCCGGCACTACGTCGACCTCAATGGCCGCCCAGTCGTGCTGCGATCGACGATCGAGGGCACGCCCGCGGCGGATGCCGGTACCGAGGCAGTCGCCTGGAAACCGAACAAGGCAGCTTGATGGGACGGCGACCGATCAACCAGGGAGCCATCCCCAATTTCCGCCAGCGCAAGCGCGGCGAGAAGACGTACTACTTCTATGACCACGGAACCCGCGGCGGCACGGGCCGGCGCGAGGAATCGCTCGGCAGTGACTATGGCCTCGCGATCCAGCGCTGGGCTGAGCTGCAGGGGCAGGCGCATGCCGCGCCGGCCCCGCGGGTCATGCTTGGCTGGGTCTGCGATCAATACATGGCACAGGTGGCCAGTCGCAAGGCAACCCGGACCCTCGCCGACAATCGCAAGGAGGTGCTGAAGCTGAGGGAATTCTTCGACGACCCACCGGCGCCCATCGAGGCCATCAAGCCGGTGCATGTCCGCCAATACCTGACCTGGCGCACCCAGGGAGGCACGGCACACGTGCGCGCGAACCGCGAGAAGGCGCTGCTATCCCACATCTGGAACTTCGCGAGGGATCGGGGCTACACCGCCCTGCCCAATCCGTGCGCCGGCATCAAGGGATTTCGCGAGACCGGCCGGGACGTCTATATAGAGGACGAACAATACCAAGCCGTGTGGGAGGCAGCTGACCCGTGCCTGCGGGATGCGATGGATCTGGCCTACCTGACAGGCCAACGCCCTGCGGACGTACTGGCCATGTCCGAAATGGATGTGCGCGGCGGCGATGTGCACGTCAAACAGGGCAAGACCGGTAAGCGTCTGCGCGTCGAAATCGCTGATGAGGGTCAGCTGGCGACCTTGCTGGAGAGGATCCGGGAACGCAAAAGGGCATTTGCGGTACACAGCACGATGCTCATCGTCAGCGAGCATGGACGCTCAGTCAGCGTTGCTGGCATGTCCCGGCGATGGCAGAAGGCCTGCCAAGCTGCGAAGGTGACGGGAATCCAGTTTCGCGACCTTCGGGCCAAGGCCGGTACCGACAAGACCGATTCGGCCGGCGACATCCGGAAGGCTCAGCAGCAACTGGGGCACAGCTCGGTGGTGATGACGGAGCACTATGTGCGCAACAGGCGCGGGACCAAGGTGACCCCCACTCGCTGAGGATTGCGGAAATGCCCCTCAGATTGCGGAAATGATTACGGCAGCCGAAGCTGCCGTAAGTCATTGGTGCCGAAGGTGGGACTCGAACCCACACGCTTTTAAGGGCGGCGGATTTTGAATCCGCTGCGTCTACCGATTCCGCCACTTCGGCGTGGCCGCGCAGTATAGCGGCTTGTGTATGAAACGAACAGTGTCAGACCGCGCCTGACGAATTCAGGTGCAAGCGGAGCCATCAGCGCCGCGGTGGAGCGGTGTCGATATACTGACCCACTTAGATGAAGGAGTAAGCAATGTCGGTGTTGCGTGGAGTTCGGGTGCTGGTGGTCGAGAACGACCAGATGAATGCCATGCTGCTCGACCTGCAGCTCGTCCAGGCTGGCGCGGTCGTGCTGGGTCCGGTCGGAGAAGTTGCACAAGCGCTGGCGCTGATCCAGGCCGAGGCGCCGGAGATCGCAGTGCTCGACTACCGGCTCGGCAACGGCGAGACCAGCGAGCCGGTCGCCCGACTGCTGGCGGAGCTCGGGATTCCGTTCGTGCTGGCTACCGGTGTTGCCAGTGGCACCATCCCCCGCGGCTTCGAACGCGGCGTGATCCTGACCAAGCCCTACCTGTCCGACGAACTGATCGGCGCTCTGTCCAGGGCGCGGCAACTGAGCGGTGCCGCCAGCTGAGGGCGACAGCACAGCCGGTGCGTCACCAGCATGCGGGCGTGGCCGACGTTTGACGCTCTCCATTGCCAGCCGCATCTGCTGGCTGCGCGACTGCCGCGCTTGACGCAGGCCATTCCCGCGGTCGTGCCGGTTGCCGCCACGCTCGATCGCTGCCCGCTTGCCACTAGAATCGTGCATCCAGGCATGATGGGGTAGGTCACCGAATGGATATCGCCGTGTCGCCGTTTGCCGGCCTGTTGCCGGAAACGTGCGAGACAGCCGGATTGTTGCTGGCGTCGTCCGCGTGCGCCGCCGATCCGCTGCTGCGCGACAGCCAGGCGCTGCGGACGACGCTGTCAGTGTGCCTGCACGCGCAGGTTCCGATGCTGCTGGTCTGGGGCAAGCCGTCGCGCTGCATCTATAACGATGCCTGCATCGCGCTGCTGGGCGAACGCCACCCGGCAGCATTCGGCCAGCCATTGGCAGAGCTTGCAGACAGCGCTGAAGCCGACCGCACCTCTGCCGAGGCGCGTGTGGCATTGACGCTGTCGGCGTGGTCCTGCAGCCCGGTGCTGCATGCCGGCGAACATGTGGGCATGTTGTATGTCGCCAGCACCCCCGCCCCTGCTGCTGGGCCGACCCGTCGCGAGGCCGTGCCCGCGGCGGTTGCCCCCACACTCGATGAGTCATCGGCCTTCATGGCGGTGCTGCGTGGACCCAGCTACATCGTCGAAAGCGCGAGTCAACGCTTCCACGAGCTGATCGGCCAGCGTCCGTTGCTGGGCCGTGCATTACTCGAGGCGATGCCGGAAATCGCCGACAAGGGCTATCTCGAGCTGCTCGATGAGGTGAGACGCAGCGGCCGTCCTGTCATCGGCGAGTCGATGACCGCCCATCTGCAGCGTATGCCCGGCGATGCACTCGATCAGACCTTCGTGGATTTCCTGTATCAGCCGATGCGCGAGCGCGATGGCCGCCTCGATGCAATCCTGGTGCACGGACTCTCCGTCACCCAGCAACGCAGCATGGCAAGTCGCGACAGCTTCCTGCTGATGCTTGAAGACGCGTTGCAAAACGTTTCCGATCCGCGTCAGATCATCGATACCAGTGTGCGATTGCTGGGCGAACATCTGCAGGTCAATCGCTGCGCATTCGGCCTGGCGGCGGCCGACGGCAAAACCATGCACGTGATCAGTGACCATGTGCAGGACATGCCAAGCCTGCAAGGCGATTTTCCGCTGGAAGTGGCGCAAGGCCTGCGCGACGCCTTGTTGGAAAACCGCCCCTGGTTCACTACCGATGCGATGGCGCCCGGTGCACCGGACTATGTGGCGCAGCAGTATCGGCGCTCCGGCCTGCGCGCGTCGCTGGCGATTCCGCTGCACAAACACGGCCGCCTGGTTGCGGCCATCGGCGTGCATCAGCGCGCACCGCGGCGCTGGTTGCCCACCGAGATCGAAGTGGTCCGCCTGGTTGCGGCGCGCTGCTGGGAGTCCATGCAACGCGCCAAGGCGCAGCAACAACTGGCCGCCAACGAGGCACGGCTGCGCCGACTGGCCGACACACTGCCGCAGATCATCTTCATCGCCGACCCTGAGGGTCAGCCGCATTACTTCAATCGGCGCTGGTACGAATACACCGGACTGGATCCTGCCGACAGCCAGAGCGCTGCGTGGCATCGGGCGCACACCATCGATGGCCTGCAGCTCTCCGCGCAGGCCTGGGCGTTGGCCATCGAGGGCGAGCGCGCCTACGAAATGGAGTGCGAACTGCAATGCCGCGACGGCCAGCGGCGCTGGCATCTGGCGCGCGCCCTGCCCGTGCGCGGCGACGACGGCAGCATCAGCGAGTGGATCGGTACCTACACCGATATCCATGACCGGCGTGCATTCGAGCAACAGCTGCGCGAAAGCGAAGTGCGCTTCCGTGCCTTGTGCGAGACGGTGCCGGCGATGATCTGGATGGCCGATGCGCAGGGCGACTGCGTGTACTGGAATCCGCGCTGGTATCACTTCACCGGGCAGGCCGAAGACCAGGCGATGGACCAGGGCTGGTGGGATGTGATGCATCCCGACGATGCCGTGCGCGTACGCGACGCATTCGGGCAGGCGTTGGCGCAGCATGGCGAGTTCCTGGCCGAGTACCGCGTGCGTCGTCATGACGGGCAATACCGTTGGTGCATCGATACCGCGTCGCCGCACTTCGCCAGCGACGGACGTTTTCTCGGCCACATCGGTTCGCTGACCGATATCTCCGAACGCAAGCACATCGAAGATGCCACCGCCTCCGACCGCGCCATCCTAAGCCTGATCACCACCGGCGCACCGCTACCGGCAGTGCTTGACGCCATTGCATCGAGCGTGGAAGCGCGTGGCGAGATTGCGCTGTATTGCGCGGTGATGGTGCTGGATGAAGTGCGCAAAACGCTGAGCTTCGGTTCTGCGCCGCATTTTCCGATCGAGTACCGCGGGCATTTCGAGGCCTCGCCGATCGGGCCGAACGGACCGCCCTGCGCGCGCTCGGCCTACCTCGGCCAGCAGGTGATCTGCGAGGACATCCAGGCAGACCCCAGCTTCAGCGACCACCATGCGATTTCGGCGGCACTGGGCATCGTCGCCTGCTGCGTGACGCCCATCCTGGACAGCAACGGTCAGGTGCTGGGAACGCTCAACATCTACTACGACCGCGCTCACCTGCCCTCGCTGCGCGAGCAGGCGATGGCGCGCTCTGCCTCGCATCTGGCCGGCATCGTCATCGAGCGCACGCACGTGGATGTCAAGCTCAAGCAATCGCTGCAAGCCGAGACCGCCGCACGCAGCCAGGCCGAGCACGCCAGCCGGGTCAAGGACGAGTTTCTGGCCACGCTCAGCCATGAATTGCGCACGCCGCTCAATGCCATCCTGGGCTGGTCGCGGCTGATGCAGTCGGAGCTGTTCGAGCCGGCCAATCTGGGCAAGGGGCTGATCATCATCGAACGCAGCGCACGCGCGCAGACGCAGATCATCGACGACCTGCTCGATATGAGCGCGATCCTGTCCGGCAAAGTCCGCCTGCAGGCAGAGCACTTCGATATCGCAGGACTGATGCGCAGCACGGTGGAATTGATGCAGCCGTCGGCAGCGGCGCGCGACATCGCGCTGGAGCTGGATGCGCCCGGCGAAGGCGAGCTGTGGTTCTTCGGCGATGCCGGGCGCCTGCAGCAGGTGCTGTCCAACCTGCTCAGCAATGCACTGAAGTTCACCTCACCCGGAGGAACGGTGCGGGTGGGGCTGGACATCGAGGACGACCGGCTGCGGCTGTGCGTGCAGGACACCGGCATCGGGATCGCGGCCGAATTCCTGCCGCATGTATTCGACCGCTTTCGGCAGGCCGATGCCGGCACCACGCGGCGCGTGGGTGGGCTGGGGCTAGGCTTGTCGATCTCCCGTCAGTTGATCGATCTGCACGGCGGCAGCCTGGGGGCATCCAGTGCGGGCGAAGGCAAGGACTCGACCTTCACCATCGTGCTGCCGTTCCAGCACGGGGTCAGCGATCTGCGCCCGGCGTCGGCCGAGTCGCTGCAGGTCGGTCCGCTGCCGCGCGATTGCCTCGGACGCCTGGATGGCGTGCGCCTGTTGCTGGTCGACGACGACCAGGATTCGCGCGAGGCGGTGGTGCAGTTCCTGACGCTTGCCGGCGCGCAGGTGCATGCGGCCGGCTCGGTGGAGGCGGCCGAGCAATGCCTTGCGGAGGCACCCTTCGATGTGCTGGTCAGCGATATTGCGATGCCGGCGCGCGACGGCTACGACCTGATCCGCACGGTACGCTCCGGTCGCGCCGACCTGCCCCGGCACATCCCCGCCATCGCTCTGACCGCCTACGTGCGCGAAGAAGACCGCGACCGCGCGGTACTTGCAGGATTCGATGCGCATATGGGCAAGCCGGTGGAGCCACCTGGTCTGGTCGACCTGATCGAGCGCCTGATCTTGCCGACGCGCACGGTACGCAGCGAGGCGTGAGATCGCCTGGAAACGCAGTAAAACAGCGTGGTCAACCGAGTACTGCTTGCAGCACACACACCGACCATCCCGACTGGTCCTTGCCCGCCCACCGTCGCGGGACCTTATGCGGCATGGATGCCGCGCAAGCGCCTACACGGACGTCCTTGCGGCGTGTCCTGCGACGGTGGGCGGGCAAGGGCCCTGCAGCAATGCCTCAGATCAGTCGCTTGACGACTGATCGTATCTGCATAAACGCACCGCGATGGTCGGAGTGCACGGACCCCGCGGCCAAGTTGTAGATCAGCCTGCCCAAGCGCGATCCAATCGCAGCAGCGGACCCGCCGCCTTGCGAACGGGTCTATCTACACTGCCCAGCCACGCCAGGACAGCCGCCTGGCATGCTGGCTCAGCCGCGCTTGGCGCGTGCGAACGCCGCGGCCAGCGCGTTGTCGGCCGGCGGCGCAGTGGTGCGCGGCTTGCCGTTGCCCTGCGCCGGGCCACGCCCACCGCCACCATCGCGCCGGCCCTGCCCCGGGCCGCCGTTGCCGCGCTGATCGCGCGATTGGGCCGCGCCATCGGCCGGCGGTGGCGTATCGGACAGACGGCAGGTCAGTGCGATGCGTTTGCGCGCCACGTCCACTTCCAGCACCTTGACCTTGACGATGTCGCCGGCCTTGACCACATCGCGCGGATCCTTGACGAAGGTGTCCGACAACGCGGAGATGTGCACAAGGCCATCCTGATGCACGCCGATATCGACGAACGCACCGAATGCGGCCACGTTGCTGACCACGCCTTCGAGCACCATGCCGGGCGTGAGGTGCTTGATGTCCTCGATACCTTCGGCGAACTGTGCCGCCTTGAACTCGGGGCGCGGATCGCGGCCGGGTTTTTCCAGCTCCTTGAGGATGTCGCGCACGGTCGGTACACCGAACTGTTCGTCGGTGAACAGCTCCGGCTTGAGTCCGCGCAGAAAGCCACCGTCGCCCAGCAAGGCCTTGATCGGCCTGCCGGTGCTGCCGACGATGCGCTCGACCAGCGGATAGGCTTCCGGATGCACCGCCGACACATCCAGCGGCTCGTCGCCATCGGCGATGCGCAGAAAACCGGCGCATTGTTCGAAGGTCTTGTCGCCTAGGCGTGGCACCTTGAGCAGGTCCTTGCGGCGCTTGAACGGACCGTTGTCGTCGCGATGGCGCACGATGTTTTCCGCCACCGTGCTCGACAGCCCCGACACGCGCGACAGCAGCGCTGCCGACGCGGTATTGACGTACACGCCGACCGCATTGACGCAGTCTTCCACGCGCGCCTCCAGCGCCTTGGCCAACCGATACTGGTCCACATCGTGCTGGTACTGGCCCACACCGATCGCCTTGGGCTCGATCTTGACCAGTTCGGCCAGCGGATCCTGCAGGCGCCTTGCGATCGACACCGCACCGCGCAGCGACACGTCCAGGTTGGGGAACTCCCTGGCGGCGAACTCGGACGCCGAATACACCGACGCACCGGCTTCGCTGACCACGATCTTCTGCAACTTGCTCGCCCCGCATAGCGCGATCGCCTCCCCGGCGAGCTTGTCGGTCTCGCGGCTGGCGGTGCCATTGCCGATCGCGATCAGCTCCACGTTGTGCTGCAGGCACAGCTTCTTGATCGTCTGCAGCGACTGGTCCCACTGCCGCTTGGGCTCATGCGGGTAGATCGTCTCGGTGGCTACCAGCTTGCCGGTGGCATCGACCACGGCGATCTTGCAGCCGGTGCGGATACCGGGGTCGAGCCCCAGCACCACGCGTGGGCCGGCCGGCGCGGCCAGCATCAGGTCCTTGAGGTTGTCGCCGAACACGGCGATCGCCTCGGCCTCGGCCTTCTCTCGTGCCTGGTTGAACAGGTCCAGCAGCAGATGCATGTGCAGCTTGGCGCGCCAGGTCAGACGGCAGGCATCCAGCAACCAGCGATCGGCCGGGCGGTTCTGGTTGGAGATGCCGGCATTGCGCGCCACACGGCCCTCGGCGTATTGATGGCCGGCCTCGGCATCGTTGCCCGGCTCCAGATCCAGATACAGGAATTCCTCGCGGCGCGCGCGAAACAGCGCCAACAAGCGGTGCGAGGGAATCTTGGACAGCGACTCGGCGTGATCGAAGTAATCGCGGTACTTGGCGCCGGCCTCCTCCTTGCCCTCGGCAACGCGCGCGCGGATCACGCCGTTGTCGTTCAACCAGCTGCGCAGCTCGCCCACCAAGGCGGCATCTTCGCCCCAGCGCTCCATCAGGATGGCGCGTGCGCCCTCCAGCGCCACCTTGATGTCGGCCACGCCCTTGTCTGCATCGATATACGGTGCAGCCGCGACTTCCGGCGCCTGGTTCGGGTCGGCCAGCAGGCCGTCGGCCAGCGGCTCCAGGCCGGCCTCGCGCGCAATCTGCGCACGCGTGCGGCGTTTGGGCTTGTAAGGCAGGTACAGGTCTTCCAGCCGCGACTTGGTGTCGGCCGCCACGATCTCCCCGCGCAATTCGTCGTTGAGTTTGCCCTGCTCGCCGATGCTGGACAGGATCGCGGCGCGGCGCTCTTCCAGCTCGCGCAGATAGGTCAGGCGCGTTTCCAGATTGCGGAGCTGAGTATCGTCCAGCCCGCCGGTGACTTCCTTGCGGTAGCGCGCAATGAATGGAACGCTGGCGCCTTCGTCGAGAAGGGCGATGGCGGCACGCGCCTGGGCGGGTTGGGCACCGATCTCGTCGGCGATGGTGCGGGCGATTTGCTGGGCAAGCTGGCTGTCGTGCATGGCGGCGCGGCCGGAGCCGCTTCACTGAAAAAAGCATTTTCGCAGTGCTGGGCCGCTGCGGGAACCCGTTGACAGGATCGCCCTAAGCCTATGCCGACGCGTCTTTCGACATGTACAGACCCAACGGACGGTCGTCAGGCACGCAGGCGTGGATGGTGCGGAGGAATCTGAGTCCAGGAACGGTACATCCGGTACCGGATGCCTGGCACGCCCAGCTGGCAACAGGCGCAGCCCTCTGAGTGGCCGCTCTTTAGCTGGCGCGACCTGCGTAATGGGTCGCCGCGCGCTCGACCAGGATGCTTTCGTGCAGGGATTCCAACGCCATCACACGGATCTTTCCGACGTCCTTCAACGGCACCATGCGCTCGACATAGATCTCCGGGCCGGCGTCGGTCATCGCACGCGACTTGCTGAACCCGTAAGGCACAACGCCTTTGTCGCCATCTTTGCTGCCACCGACGTACAGAACGATCGACATGCCCACACCCTCGTTAACAACTGTGACTACGTTAGCGGCGCGAGCATAACGACCGTGCCGTGAGGAGCTTTCCACGCACGTTAACGCCGGCTGTTTGCGGTTTGGTGACGGCTGGATCCCCTCGCCGGTCTGCACGACCGCTTCACCCCGCCTGCCCGTCCAATTGCGCTCCGCCCGCACCTACGAAACCGCATGGACCTCAAAAGTGGCTACCCGTTCTGGTCGATCCGCAACGGTTTGATGCGCGCCTATCCGCGTCTGGAGCAGGACACCGATTGCGAGGTGGCCATCGTCGGTGGCGGTGTCACCGCCGCCCTGATCGCGCACGAGCTGCTCAAGCACGGGCACGAGGTGGTGGTGGTCGAGCAACGCGAGATCGGCTGGGGCAGCACCTCGGCCAGCACCGCCCTGCTGCAGTACGAAATCGACACGCCGATGATCGAGCTGGCCAACCAATACGGCATGCCGGCCGCCGCGCTGGCATACGCCGCGTGCGCGCAAGCCATCCTCGACCTGCAAGGCCTTTGCAATACGCTGGGCGGCTGCGACTTCAGCCGTCAGGACAGTCTCTACTACGCCAGCCGGTCGCGGGATCTCGACGACCTGCGCGGCGAACTGGACATGCGAAAAGCCCACGGTCTTCCGGTCGAATGGATCGGGCGCGCGCCGTTGTGGCAGAACTACGGCGTGCGCTCCGAGGGCGCGATCCTCAGCCGTCTGGCCGCCAGCGTCGACCCGTATCGGCTGTGCTACCGCTTGTTTGCAGAAGGCGAACAATACGGTGCGCGCATCTACGATCGCACCACGATCGCCACCCTCAAACCCCACGACCGGCATGTCGAGTTGCGTACCCGGGACGGGGTCGCGCTGCGCGCCCGGCATGTCGTCATGGCCGCAGGCTACGGGAACCAACAGTGGCTGTCGCAGCGCGTGGCACGCAATCGCAGCAGCTACGCATTCGTGACCGATCCCCTGCACGACGGCGAGATGGGCGCGCTCAAGCACACCATGATGTGGGAAACCGCGCGCCCCTATCTCTACCTGCGCAGCACGCCGGATGGACGCGTGGTGGCTGGCGGCGAAGACGACAATATCGATCTCCCCGCACGTCGCGATGCACGTGTCACGAGCAAGCTGAAGACGCTGCTGAAGAAGATCCACCAGACGATGCCGGACATGTGCCTGCGTCCGGCATTCGCCTGGGGCGGCACCTTCGCCGAAACCGCCGATGGACTACCGTTCTTCGGCCCACATCCCGAACATGGGCCGCGGGTGTCGTTCGCGATGGCTTACGGCGGCAACGGCATCACCTACAGCGCGATCGGCGCGGGGCTGCTGCGCGCGCAACTGGAAGGCAGGCCTCACCCGTTGTCGGAACTGTTCGGTTTTTCGCGATTACGCTGAAGTCCCCACGGCCACCAGCCGTGGCCATGCATCGCATACGCATCGGCGGCCCGTTCCAGCGGGTTGCGTACATGGATGCCGCCGCACAGGAAATACACCGGCAAGAACAGCGGGCCAAGCAGCATGTACTGGTAGACATGCGCACGCTCGTGGTCGCCCAGGCGCACCGGCGGGTGCCGACAACGCCCGGCGGCATGCGCATACGTGCTGCATTGCAGATCGAGCGAGGCGCCCTTGAGCAGGATCACGTTGCCCAGCGTCATCGCCCCGCCCGGTCCCCATGGCCAGGCATGGAACACCAAGGCGAGTTCCTCACCGGACCAGCGCGGACGCGCGCCAAAGCAGCTTCCCGTGGCACCGATCGCAAGACCGAGCAAGGTGTTGGGCAGCGTCCACAACGCGCCCAGCACCTGCACGGCAGACCACCGGCGCCGGCCGGGCGTCAATCGGCCTGGTTGGGGATCAGCAGCCACAGGATCAGATAGACCAGGATGCCGGGAAACGCGGCCGAAGCGATCGACACGATCACGAACAGGATCCGTAACAGCGTGGAGCTCCAGCCGAACCGGCGCGCGATGCCGCCGATAACGCCGGCGATCATGCGATCGTTGAGGGAACGGGACAATGCGGTGGTCGTGGCCATGGAAGGCTCCTTCGAACGTGATGCCCAGTCTAAAAAGCGCAGCGACAGCGCGTCGTGATGGCTGCGGCTGCTTGTCCCAGGTGCAGCGCAACGCGAAGTCGCATTACGCGTTGCCGCCACGCTCCTGCAACCAGCAGTGGATCGCCACCGGCACCTCGCGCTGCGCACGTCCGGAAACATAGATGCCGATATGCCCGCCGCGGAAACTCAGCTCGGTGTAGTCGTCGCTGCCGACCAAACCGCGCAATGCACGCGAGGCGTCGGGCGGTACCAGATGATCGTGTTCGGCGTAGATGTTGAGCACCGGCATGTCCACCGCCCGCAGATCGACCGCCTCCCCGCCGATGCGCACCTGCCCGCTCACCAGCCCATTGCGCTGATAGAACTGGGTGACGAACTCGCGGAAGGCCTCGCCGGCCAGATCGGGCGAATCAAAGATCCACTTCTCCATGCGCAGGAAATCTTCCAGTGCCTGCTTGTCGTCGAGGATGTCGAGCAAGCCCACGTACTTCTGCAGGTTCAGCCGGAACGGCTTGAGCATCAGGTAACTGGCGTTCATCAGATCCGCCGGCACGTTGCCCATGGTGTCCACGAACAGATCCACATCGACCATGCGCGCCCAGTTGGAGAGCATGTTGTCGGGGGTGTGGAAATCCACCGGCGTCACCATGGTGATCAGGTTGCGTACCTTCGGCCGCTGCAGCGCCGCATAGCACAGCGCAAACGTGCCGCCTTGGCAGATGCCGAGCACATCGACCGCCTCCAGCCCGGACTGCGCGCGCAGGTGATCCACCGCGCCATCGATGTAACGCAGCAGATAGTCCTCCAGCGTGAGGTAACGCTCGGAACGGTCCGGGTAGCCCCAATCCAGCACGTAGACGTCCTGGCCGTGGCCCAGCAGGCCCTTGACCAGCGAGCGGTCGGCCTGCAGATCGACCATGTAGGGGCGGTTGACCAGCGCGTAGACGATCAGCAGCGGCGTCCTGGCCACCGGCGCCTGCTCGCCGACAAAGCGGTACAGCACCACCTTGCCGTCGCGCCAGATTTCCTCGCGCTCGGTCACGCCGTAATCCACGTCTTCCACGCCGGGCAGCAGCTTGAGCCCTTCGCGCAGCTTGCGCTGCATCGACAAGGTTTCCTGCATCAGGTCTTCGGCGCTGAATCCCAACGGGCCTTTCATGCCTGCGCTCCACGTGACTTGCGTGCGGCCGGCGTGCCGGCGGATGTGCCGGCGGATGGCCTGGAGGCGGCGCCTTTGGCCGCCTTTGTGTTCTTGGCTGGGGCGGTTTTCGCTGACGGTTTCCTGGCCGACTTGGTCGCCGCTGGCGGCTTGGACGCGGCCTCCGCCCTGGCGGCCGGCGCG
Organism: Xanthomonas arboricola; assembly: GCF_002940665.1. Lineage (GTDB taxonomy): Bacteria > Pseudomonadota > Gammaproteobacteria > Xanthomonadales > Xanthomonadaceae > Xanthomonas > Xanthomonas arboricola_B. Next base: position 507,735 of record NZ_MIGY01000002.1, on the reverse strand, counting down.
CGTCTGGCCGTGGCCGGCGCAGCCGGCGCAACCGGATCAGCCGCCGCCGCGGGCTTGCCGGACGGGCTGGTGGCGGCGCGCAGCATGCGCCGCACCGCACGCTCCAGCTCGGCAATGCGGCGGTGCGCGGCGTCCATCTCCGAACGCGTCGGCATCCCGAAACGCTCGCTCAACTGCTCCACCTCTTCCTGCAGCGCGGCGCGCAAGCGCATATGCGCGTTGGCGAAGCCGCCGTAGACCTCGCGAAACTGATCGGACAAGGCGACATCGGCATACGACTCCTCGGCGGCCTCGATCCACAGGTCGAACAAGGCACGCGCACTGGTCAACTGACTACCGCTGCTTTCGTGCTCGCCCAGCTTGGAGGCAAACCGCCCGAACGCCTGTTCGATGGCCGACTTGAGTTGTTCGCCATAGGCCTGCGACTGCACCTGGTAGTCCTGCTGCGCACGGGCCAGCGTCTGCAGGCGGGCCTGGTGATTGCGGTTCACGCCGAACGCCGGCATGTCCAGCCACGGCGCGTTTTCTTCCCGCCACTTCGCCAAGGCCTGCGCGGCGTCCTGCAGCCACGGGTCGAAGCCGCCCGGGCTGCCGCAACGCAGCGAGCCCAGCGTCCACTGCATCAGCTGCTCACCCTGCCCCTGCACGGCACGCCGCCAGGCCTCGGAGACTTCGTTGGCCGAAGTGTCGCGCCCGGCAAACTGCGCGGCCACCTGCTGCATGGTGCCGAACCAGTCGCCGGCCTGATGACGGAAGCGGTCGATCGCCTCCTGCGCCTGCGGTGCGGCCTGGGTGGGCAGCAGTTGCGACCACCAGTCCATCGCCTTGCGCCAATCCTGCGGTGGCTCGGTGCCCGGCCCCGTCCCGGGAACGGCGCCAGGCTGCGCAGCGTGGCCGGATTGGCCGTGGCGCAAGGCATCTCCCCAGGCGCTCCAGTACTGGCGCGCCTTGTCTTCGAAGTTGCCGTTGTCCGAACCGCTGGTTGCCATGATCCCCTTCCCGTGACTGTCCGCCAGCCATCCTACCGCGTGTGCCCGGCTGTACCGCTCAGGGTTTGGGGATGCGCAGCGTCTTGCTGATCATCAGCGAGCCGGACACCGCAAACAGCAGCACCAACGGATGAAACTGCCACGGTCCGAGCTGCCACTGCCCCCACCACAAGTTCTGGCCGATATGGCCGCTGCTGGCGGCCACCGCCAGCAGGATCACCAGCAGCAGACTGGTGGGAATCGGGGTGCCTTCGAAATACGGCACCTTGTCGGCTGCGCCGGCGATCTCTTCGGCGGTCACGTTGTAGCGCGCCAGCCGGCTGACGCCGCAGCAGACGAAATAGCTCAGCACCAGCCAGTCCCAGCCGCCACGCATGCCGCAGGCATAGCCCAGCGCTGCCGGCGCCACCCCGAACGAGATCACATCGGCCAGCGAATCCAGCTCGCGGCCCAGGGTCGAGGACGCCTTGCGCCAGCGCGCCACGTGCCCGTCCAGCGCATCGAACACGAACGCCAGCGGGATCAGCGCCATGCCCAGCAGCAGGTCGCCGCGATAGCCCTCCTGCAGGAAGCGCATCGACGCAAACACCGCGCCGGTGCCGCAGAAGGCGTTGGCCAGGGTGAACCAGTCCGCGAGTTGGAAATCGCGCAGCATCGAGAAATGGCGTTTCATGCGCAGCCTGAGGTGATCGAGGCGCAAAGGGTAACGCGCGCACGCCATGCAGGCGACCGTTTCGCGCTATCGGCTAGGCTGGCGATCAGCGTGGCCGCTCCGGCCGGGCACGATCGACGACGAGGACGGCATGAAGCGCAGCATCCTGATCACCGGCGCAGGCAGTGGCATCGGCGCCGGCGTCGCCACCGAACTGGCTGCCGACGGCCACCATCTGATTGTCAGCGATATGGACCTGGCGGCAGCCGAACGCACGGCGCAGAGCCTGCGCGACGCCGGTTGCTCGGCCGAAGCGCTGGCGCTGGACGTGACCGATGACCACAGCATCGCGCAGGCCTTGGTGCGGGCAACGCGTGCGCCGCAGGTGCTGGTCAACAACGCCGGGCTGCAGCAGGTTGCCGCGCTGGAAGATTTCCCGATGCAGCGCTGGGCCTTGCTGGTGGACGTGATGCTGACCGGCGCCGCCCGGCTTAGCCGTGCGGTCCTGCCCGGCATGCGCGCGGCCGGCTATGGGCGCATCGTCAACATCGGCAGCATCCACTCGCTGGTCGCCAGCCCTTACAAGAGTGCGTATGTCGCCGCCAAGCACGGCCTGGTCGGCCTGGCCAAGGTCATCGCACTGGAAACCGCCGACTGCGACATCACCGCCAACACGCTATGCCCCAGCTATGTGCGCACTCCGCTGGTGGAGCGCCAGATCGCCGACCAGGCGCGCACGCGCGGCATTGCCGAAGAGGCGGTGATCCACGATGTGATGCTCAAGCCGATGCCCAAGGGCGTCTTCATCGACTACGACGAACTCGCCGGCACGGTCGCGTTCCTGATCTCGCATGCCGCGCGCAACATCACCGGGCAGGCGATCGCCATCGATGGCGGCTGGACTGCGCAATAAGCACGGCTGGCGAAATTTTCACCAGCCGACGTGACCGCCTTGCGCCGTAAGGCGCGCGCGCAGTTGTCCACAGACTTGCGCAGGATTCATCCACAGCGGGTGTGGAGAAATGCACGAAGCAGAATGCAGCCGGCATGCCGCCACAGCGTGCAGCGCCGGCTTGCGCTTGCGCTGGCTAATCCGACCGCGTGCGCATTGCCGGCAGCAGACCGAACGCGATCAGCGACGGGAGGCAAAGCGGAAGTTTGCTACTTCGGTGATCGCGCCAGCCAGCAGCAACAGCCCCGCTCGCCTGGGCGGCGGCGCAGTCCCTCAATCCCCGCTCAGATGCGCGAATACGTCCACGATTGCATGCGCCCGTCGCGATACGGCATCACGCCATGAAACGGACGCGGGTCGCCATCAAAGACCAGAGGCAGGAAATTGCGGTCGCCCTCCCACATCGGCACCTGGTCCATGCGGTCGATTGCCACCCATTCCAGCGTGCCTTCCGGGTTGGAGGCCTGCGGCTCGCCTTTGAAGCTGCGGATCAGGAACACGAAGCCCAGCCAGTCCTCGCCGTGCTTGCCGAAGCCCGGCCAGCTGATGGTGCCGCGCAGTTGCATGTCGCCACACTCCACGCCGGCCTCTTCGCGAATCTCGCGGCGCATGCCGGCCAGCACGTCTTCGTCCGCTTCCACCTTGCCGCCGAGCCCGTTGTACTTGCCCAGGTGCTGATCGCCGGGGCGGGCATTGCGATGGATCATCAATACCTGCGTGCCGTCGGGCGACAACAGGTAACCGAGCGTGGCGACGATGGGGGTGTAGGGCATGGCGGGCGCGCTAGAATCGAGCGCATCAGTATGACCGATGCCGCGCAAACGACGCGACGCAGCCTCAGCCGACGGCGGCGTGCGAGCCGGGGCGCGGTGGCGCGACGTTGTCGGTATCCAAACGCAAGGTGGCCACGCCATGACCGCGCTCGGCCAGATAGTCCAACCACTTGCCCAGGAATGTGTTCATGCGCATGCGGTGGCTGATCAGTTCGGCCGGCGGCGGGAACATGCCCATCACGTCCTGCCAGCGACGGCCGACGTAGCAATGGGTGGTCTCGGCTTGGCGGGCATCGCGGTACAGGCGCACATAGGCCGACGGGTCCGGCTCGCCGGTCACCGGGTCGCACAGGTCGTAGGTCAGCCGCAGCTCGACCGTGTAACGGTGACATTCGATCACGTCCAGACGCAGGTCCAGGCCATCGCCGATCGACGACACATAGGAGCCGGGAGCGAGGTCGGCCGGTGCGAACAGCCGCGTCAGGTGCTGGAAGTTCTCTGCGTACAAGCCCATCAGCCAGCCGAACCGGCTCAACTTGGGGATGCGTTCGAGTTTACTCAGTGCTTGCGCCATGAACCGATCCTACACGCTGCGCTGCCACACGGGCAGCATTGACGACCAGCCATGGGCAGGCCTACCTTGGCAGAGCACTGCTCCGCCCGCTTTGTTTGCCTGAAGCTTGCCAACGGACCGCAGGACCTCACGGCCACCCGGATCCTGAACGCGCCATGCGCGTGTGCAATCCCCAATCCCGCCACACCAATCCCCACCTCAAAACATCTCGCGCTGCAGCCCCAGGGTGGACAACACCTTGCTGGAAATTTCCTCGATCGAGGTATTGGTGGTGCTCAGGGTCGGAATGCGCTCCATCTGGAACATGCGCTCGGCGGTGGACACCTCGCGCCGGCAGGTCTCTGCCGCGCTGTAACGCGAATTGGCGCGCCGCTCCTGGCGGATCTGCTGCAGCCGCTCAGGATCGATGGTCAGGCCGAACAACTTGCTGCGGTAATTTCGCAGGCGCGGCGGCAGACGCTCGCTTTCCAGGTCTTCCTCGGTCAACGGATAGTTGGCGGCGCGGATGCCGTAATGCAAGGCCAGGTAGATGCAGGTCGGCGTCTTGCCGGCACGCGATACCGCCACCAGGATCACGTCGGCCTCGTCGTAACTGAGTGCGATGCCGTCATCGTGGCTCAGCGCGAAATTCATTGCGTTGATGCGGCGGTGGTAGGTCTCGAAGTCCACCATGCCGTGCGCACGCCCTACGCGCGAATGCCGCGGCGCGTTGAGCTCGCGCTCCAACGGTTCGATGAAGGGCGCGAACACATCCAGCATCAAGGCGCCGCTTTCGGCGAGGATCATGCTCAACTGGGGATCGACGCAGGAATTGACAACCACCGGGCGCACCTGGTACCGCTCGCCTGCCGCGCGCACCCGAAGTGCCGCATCGCGTGCTTTTTCTGCATCGTCAATGAACGACATGCGGTCAGTCACGAAGTTGAACCCGCTGAACTGCGTGAGCAGGCTATGCCCAATCGTTTCAGCGGTGATACCGGTTCCATCGGAGACGTAGAACACCGGTCGAATTGTTGACATCAAGACCACCTCTTTGAACTGGTGTCCAAAACTTACGGGTTCATGCTTGTGCAGATTCCGCTGTGCACTGCATCATAGCGGCTTCTTCCTACGGACGCGGCCATCCAGCCCGCTCGGGCGATGGCCATACGGAGCATCGCGCTTGAACGAGAATATCCTGTGGTTGCATGAGCTACGCCTGGCCGACCTGGCCCGCGTAGGCGGTAAGAATTCCTCGCTCGGCGAGATGATCGGCAACCTGGCCGGACTTGGCGTCTCGGTTCCCGGTGGATATGCGACCACTGCCGAAGCTTTCAAGGACTTCATCGCGCATAACGATCTGTCCAAGCGCATCTTCGACAAGCTGGCAACGCTGGACGTCGAAGATGTCACCGCCCTCACCGTGGCCGGCAAGGAGATCCGCGACTGGGTGATCGATGCGCCGCTGCATCCGGAACTGGACCGCGATATCCGCACCGCGTATGCGCAGCTGTGCGCGGAAAACGGTGGGGGCGAGGTGGCCGTGGCGGTGCGTTCTTCCGCAACCGCCGAAGACCTACCCGATGCCTCGTTCGCCGGCCAGCAGGAAACCTTCCTCAATGTGACCGGTGCCGACGATGTCGTGCACAAGGTCAAGGAAGTGTTCGCCAGCCTCTACAACGACCGCGCGATCGCCTACCGCGTGCATCATGGCTTCAAGCACGAAGACGTGTTCCTGTCGGCCGGCGTGCAGTTGATGGTGCGCTCGGGCGTCGGTGCGGCCGGCGTGCTGTTCACGCTGGACACCGAATCGGGCTTCCGCGACGTGGTGTTTGTCACTTCCAGCTTCGGCCTGGGGGAGATGGTCGTGCAGGGCGCGGTCAACCCGGACGAGTTCTACGTCTACAAGCCCACGCTGACCGCAGGCAAGCCGGCGATCCTGCGCCGCTCGCTCGGCAGCAAGGCGATCCGCATGGTGTACTCGGATGTGCCCGGCGAACGCGTGCGCACCGAGGACACCCCGGTGGAACTACGCAGCACCTTCTCGATCAGCGACGAAGATGTGCAAGAGCTTTCCAAGCAGGCGCTGGTGATCGAAAAGCATTACGGCCGCCCGATGGATATCGAGTGGGCCAAGGACGGTGTCAGCGGCAAGCTGTTCATCGTGCAGGCGCGTCCGGAAACCGTGAAGTCGCGCAGCCATGCCACCCAGATCGAGCGGTTCTCGCTGGAAGCCAAGGACGCCAAGATCCTGGTCGAAGGCCGTGCGGTGGGCGCCAAGATCGGCAGCGGTGTGGCACGCGTGGTGCGCTCGCTGGACGACATGAATCGCGTGCAGGCCGGCGACGTGTTGATCGCCGACATGACCGATCCCGATTGGGAGCCGGTAATGAAGCGCGCCTCGGCCATCGTCACCAATCGCGGTGGCCGCACCTGCCACGCGGCGATCATCGCGCGCGAACTCGGCGTACCGGCCGTGGTCGGCTCGGGCAATGCCACCGATGTGATCAGCGATGGTCAGGAAGTGACGGTAAGCTGCGCCGAAGGCGACACCGGCTTCATCTACGATGGCCTGCTGCCATTCGAGCGCACCACCACCGACCTGGGCAACATGCCGCCTGCCCCGCTCAAGATCATGATGAATGTGGCCAACCCGGAGCGTGCGTTCGACTTCGGCCAGCTGCCCAACGCCGGCATCGGCCTGGCGCGTCTGGAAATGATCATCGCCGCGCATATCGGCATCCATCCCAACGCGTTGCTGGAATACGACAAACAGGACGCCGACGTCCGCAAGAAGATCGACGCCAAGACCGCCGGCTACGGCGATCCGGTGAGCTTCTACGTCAATCGCCTGGCCGAAGGCATCGCGACGCTGACCGCCTCGGTGGCGCCGAATACGGTGATCGTGCGCCTGTCGGACTTCAAGTCCAACGAGTACGCCAACCTGATCGGCGGCTCGCGTTACGAGCCACATGAAGAGAACCCGATGATCGGCTTTCGCGGCGCCAGCCGCTATGTCGATCCGTCCTTCACCAAGGCCTTCTCGCTGGAGTGCAAGGCGGTGCTGAAGGTGCGCAACGAGATGGGCCTGGACAACCTCTGGGTGATGATCCCGTTCGTACGCACGCTGGAAGAAGGTCGCAAGGTGATCGAGGTGCTGGAGCAGAACGGACTCAAGCAGGGCGAGAACGGCCTGAAGATCATCATGATGTGCGAACTGCCGTCCAATGCGCTGCTGGCCGACGAATTCCTGGAGATCTTCGACGGCTTCTCGATCGGCTCCAACGATTTGACCCAGCTGACCCTGGGCCTGGACCGCGATTCGTCGATCGTGGCGCACCTGTTCGACGAGCGGAATCCGGCGGTCAAGAAGCTGCTGTCGATGGCGATCAAGTCGGCGCGCGCCAAGGGCAAGTATGTAGGTATCTGTGGCCAGGGTCCTTCGGATCATCCGGAACTGGCCGAATGGCTGATGCAGGAAGGGATCGAGTCGGTGTCGCTGAATCCTGACACCGTGGTCGACACCTGGCTGCGTCTGGCCAAGTTGAAGAGCGAGAGCTGATGGGCATGTTGGGGGCGGTGTCGGCGGCGGCTGCGGGAGCAGTCGCCGCAAGGCCGGTGGTGGCCAAGGCCACGGAACCGGCGTTCAACTGGGCCAACATCCCGTGGGCGCAATACGCGCTCAACTGGGGGTTGGCCCTGCTGATCCTGGTGGTCGGCATGTGGCTGGCCAAGCAACTCAGCCAGTGGCTGCACCGTGCGCTGACACGCGCCCGCGTCGAGATCACCCTGACCAACTTCCTGCGCAACGTGTTGTATGCGTTGTTGCTGGTGCTGGTCTTCGTCAGTGCGTTGAGCAAGATCGGCGTGCCGCCGACCTCGCTGATCGCAGTGCTGGGTGCGGCCGGCCTGGCAGTCGGTCTGGCGTTGAAGGATTCGCTGTCCAACATCGCTGCAGGCGTGATGCTGATCGTGCTGCGGCCGATGCGCGATGGCGACCATGTGGTGATTGCCGGCCAGGAAGGCATCGTGGATGAAATCCGGATCTTCCAGACCCGGATCCGCTCGTTCGACGAGCGCATGATCACCTTGCCCAACAGCACCATCACCACCTCACCGATCGTCAACTACAGCACCCTGCCCAACCGGCGCCTGGAAGTGACGGTGGGTGTGGGCTACGAAGACGACCTGAAGAAAGCCCAGCAACTACTGCTGCAGATTGCCAAGGACAATCCCAACATCCTGGAGTCGCCGGCGCCGTTTGTGCAGGTCACCAATCTGGGCGAGAGCACGGTCGATCTGATGTTGTTTGCCTATGCGACCAACGGCAATTTCGGCGCAGCCAAGAGCACCACCCTGGAACAGATCCGCAATCAGCTGCTCGAGAACGGACTCAACATCCCGTATCCGCAGCGCGACCTGCACGTGTATCACCACGATGCCGACGGCAAGCCCATTTCGGATCTGTTGCTGAAAGGCATCGCCGACGATGGCGATTTGAGCAAGGGACCGCCGCTGGCGCGCTGATGCACTCAGTGGCGTGATGGAAAAGCAGAAGGCCGCATCGAACGATGCGGCCTTTTTTGGATGCGTTGCCACCGAGCGGCGTCTAGCCTGCGCGGTCGGCGGCCAGCGTTGCCTGATGCAGCCTTTGCCCTCGTACGCGACTGGACGCCGGCGACACGCCTACGGCGTGCAATGCCGCCGTAACCGACCAGCACTCAACCCTGCACGTCGGCCTGGGAATCGCCGCCCAACGCGCCCATGAACTGACGGTAGTGGCGCAGCTCGTCGATCGAATCGCGCACATCGCTCAAGGCGGTGTGGGCCGAGCTCTTGGCAAAACCGCTGGCCACCGTCGGCGCCCAACGCCGTGCCAGCTCCTTGATGGTGGACACGTCCAGGTTGCGGTAGTGGAAGTAGCGCTCCAGGCGCGACATCTGGCGGTGCAGGAAGCGGCGGTCCTGGCAGATCGAGTTGCCGCACATCGGCGAGGCGCCGGCGCGGATCCACTCGCTCAGGAAGGCTACCGTCTGCGCTTCGGCCTGGGCGTGGGTGACCTGGCTGTCGAGCACGCGCTGCCACAGCCCCGAACGGCGGTGTTGATTGCGGTTCCACTCGTCCATGGCTTCCAGCGTGGCCAGCGGGTGGGCGATGGCCAGTTCCGGCCCTTCGGCAAGCACGTTCAACTGCGCATCGGTCACGATGGTGGCGATCTCGATGATGGAATCGCGATCGGTATCCAGGCCGGTCATTTCCAGATCGATCCAGATCAGTCGGTCGTTGCCTGCAAGGGTGTCTGCCATGTCGCCGTCCTGTGGAGGGCCGTCGCCGGCCGGATGCTGAAGGGCGCGCATCATACCGCGGCCGCGCCGCTCAGGGCGCAAGGGGTGGCTTGCCGCGCTTGGCCCTGAAGTAATTGGTCAGCCGCAGACCCGCCTCGGCGGCCAGTACGCCACCGCTGACCTGCACGCGGTGGTTGTGGCGCGGATCGGCGGGCAGGTCGAACACGCTGCCGCAGGCGCCGGTCTTGGGGTCGCTGGCGGCGAACACCACCCGCGCGATGCGTGCGTGGACCATCGCCATCGCGCACATCGCGCACGGCTCCAGCGTGACATACAGCGTGCAGCCGAGCAGCCGGTGGTTGGCCAGGCGGCGGCCGCCTTCACGCATGGCCATGATCTCGGCATGTGCGCTGGGATCGTGGCTGGCGATATTGAAGTTCCAGCCCTCGCCCAGCACCGTGCCTCCGGCATCGATCAGCAGCGCGCCGACCGGGATCTCGTCAAAGTCGCGTTCGGCACGCTCGGCCAGTTGCAGGGCGCGTTGCATCCACTGTTGGTCGATAAGCGCCTGCGCCGCGTCGACCGCGGTCTCCACCGGCATGCTCACGCGGCGCTGCCGCCCTGGCGATCCAGGAACGCGGCGAATGCCGCCACGGTGGCTTCGCTGACATGGTGCTCGATGCCTTCGGCGTCGCGGCGCGCGGTGGCCTCGTCGATGCCCAGGGCGAGCAGGAAACGTTCGACGATCTGATGGCGCTGCCGGCTGGACGCCGCCAGCGCCTCGCCGGCCGGGGTCAGGAACACCCCGCGGTACGGGCGCTGCACCACCCAGCCGTCGCGCACCAGCCGCTTGAGCATCTTGGCCACGGTCGGCTGCGCCACGCCCAGCCGCGCGGCGATATCGACCTGACGCGCCTCGCCGCCGTCGACCAGCAGGTCGGAGATCAGCTCCACATAGTCCTCGACCAGCTCGGCGCGGCGCGCTTCGCGCACTTGACGGAAGCTCTCCATATGCACCTGTGCGTCGATCAGCGCCGGCGCGGCTGCTTCCAGCTTTTCGCTCTTGCCCACCCTCATCCTCGTCATCACGTCCGGCGCGACTGCCGGGATGCGTAGTTTGAAGCACGCAGCCGATCATTACGATTTAGATTGCCAATGCTCAACAGCATAGCAGTTGCTATATCATCGGTACGAACCTCAGCCAGCCTGCTTCCGCATGTCCGTCGATTTCCATCCTCACGCAGCCTCGCCCCTCCCCTCGCCGGCCGCGGCCATTGGCGGGCTGGGCGATCACCACGCCAGCATCGCCGTGCCCAAGGGCGGCCCCTGGTGGTTCCGGCTGCTGGCGTTTCTGGGTCCGGGCTACATGGTGTCGGTCGGGTACATGGACCCGGGCAACTGGGCCACGGACCTGGCCGGCGGCTCGCAGTTCGGCTATCTGCTGCTGTCGGTGATCCTGCTGTCCAACCTGATGGCGATCGTGCTGCAGAGCCTGTCGGCGCGGCTGGGCATCGCGACCGGGCTGGACCTGGCACAGGCCTGCCAGGCACGTTACCCGCGCGGGGTGAACCGGGCGCTGTGGGGCATCTGCGAACTGGCCATCATCGCCTGCGATCTGGCCGAAGTGATCGGCACCGCCATCGCATTGAAGCTGTTGTTCGGCATTCCGCTGACCATGGGCGCCATCATCACCGCGGTGGATGTGGTGCTGGTGCTGTTGCTGATGAACCGCGGCTTCCGCGCGCTGGAAGCGTTCGTAATCGCACTGCTGTTGATCATCTCCGTGTGCTTCGGCATCCAGATCGCGCTGGCGGCACCGCCGATCGCAGCCGTGCTGGGCGGCTTCATTCCGCGTGCGCAGGTGGTCACCGACCCGCATGCGCTGTATCTGGCGATCGGCATCATCGGTGCGACGGTGATGCCGCATAACCTGTACCTGCATTCGTCGATCGTGCAGACACGTGCGTACGCCCGCACCGATGTGGGCCGCAGGTCGGCACTGCGCTGGGCGGTGACCGACAGCACCGCGGCGTTGATGTTCGCGCTGTTCATCAACGCCTCGATCCTGATCCTGGCGGCGGCAGTGTTCCATGCGCAGGGCCGCACCGATGTGCAGGAAATCGAACAGGCCCATGCCCTGCTCGCACCGATGCTGGGCGTGGGCCTGGCCTCGACGTTGTTTGCGGTGGCGCTGCTGGCCTCCGGCATCAATTCCACCGTCACTGCCACGCTGGCCGGGCAGATCGTGATGGAAGGCTTTCTGCAGCTGCGGCTGCCGCCGTGGCTGCGCCGTCTGCTGACGCGCGGCATCGCGATCGTGCCGGTGGTGATCGTGACCGGGCTGTATGGCGAGGCCGGTACCGCGCGGCTGCTGGTACTGAGCCAGGTGGTGCTGTCGATGCAGTTGCCGTTTGCGGTAATCCCGTTGGTGCGCTTCGTGTCGGATCGCGACTTGATGGGTGCACTGGTGGCACCGCCATGGCTGGTGCGCATCGCCTGGGTCATCGCGGCGGTGATCGTCGGCTTGAACCTGAAGCTGCTGTGGGATATCGCGCTGCATTGACGCGATGCAAGGAGCGAGGCCATGTCCGCTGAACTCCGTTCGCCAACCGACGCGCTGCGCGAACGCGAGGCGCTGGTACTGCAGGAAGCGTGCGGCTCGTTCAACGTCACCGAAATGCACCACTCCTGCATCAACAGCGCCTTGCGGCGCCGTTGTCGTTCAACTCACTCCCACTCGATCATCAACAAGCCACGCAGACCCGCGTGGCTTAAGGGATTTTCAGTGATCGACATGGGCCTCTACCGTCGCTCTTACCGTCAGAAACGCACATCTTTCGCTGACGCGGGAGATGGAGCGATTTGCGGGGCGACGACACTTCCGAGCCTATCGTCAATCAGGGTGCATCTTAACGTGCCATTGACCCGCCTGGGAACGACCTAGGTTCCTCCGCTTACGGCACCTCCCGCCAGATGCTTTTGCGGCCTGGTCAAGCCACCCATGATGGATTCGGCGACCAGCGCTGATAAGCCCTACGGGAAGTCGGCTGGCACTTCAGCACATATAGGGGCAGGTGTCGCTGTTCGCTGCGACATGATGATACGGATTTACATATCATATGTTTTTCCATATCATCATGACAACCATCACGAGGCGAAGATCGTCATGTCTATTGAGGGCCGTCAGGAAAGAGATGCCAGAGTGGGCCGTATCCTTCTTTGGGAAGGCCGGGTCAGCCGTGGCCGGCTCATTGACGAATATGATCTGAGCCCCGTCCGGGCCAGCGAGTGGCTGCGGGACTTCCGGGAGTCCTTTCCTGATTGGGTGGTCTGGGACAGCAAACTCAAGGCAAACCTGGCCACTTCCAAGGCCTACTCGGATGCCGAACGGGCTGAGAGGGTTTCGCAAAGCAGCGTCGTTAGCGCCATGCTGGTCCCCTATGCGCCGGACACGCCCGGCAGACCGCTTTCCATCTCCTGGGATTTCGCCCGTACTTCACCGCGCACCTTCTCCCGACTGAATCTGGCGATCACCGATCGCCTGCGCGTGAAATTCCTCTACTGCTCCATGAGCAATCCGGAGCTGCACGAGCGGACCATCGAGCCACACAGCCTGTTGAGGGCCGGCCGGCGATGGCATGCCCGAGGTTACTGCCTGCAGCGGCAGGCCTTTCGCGATTTTGTGCTGGGGCGCATGAGCAAGGTTCAGTTGCTGTCGGAATCCAGCGAGGTGGACATCGCCGCTGACGATGCCTGGTCCACCGTTCTTCGAGTCAGGCTCATCGCGCACCCCAGACTCAGCGCCGCACAGCAACAGGTCGTTAGAAGCGAATACTTCAACGGGGCCTCAGCACGCGTTGAAAGTTGCAGGGCCGCCCTCTTGAACTACATGGTGCAGGAGCTCATGGCGGCGACGGACGTGGATCGACAGGTTCCCCCTGACTACCAGTTAGCAGTTGAGAACACTGAGGAGTGTCGGCAATGGCTATTCATGACCTGACTGACCAAATTCGCCAAGAAAAGGCGGCTGAGCGCTATCCGCCGCTCTTCAAACGCTTGCCCGACCGCCTTTTCGCGCCGCTGGCCTCGGCCAACCGCTTCCAGTACTGGTCGCTGCTGTGTGTACTGCACGCCAAACGCTTTGGACCTGAAGCCCCTCTGCCGCCTAGCACCGGCTTCCTGATGCGCGAAATCACGGCCGATATCGCCGAAGAGCTCCAATATCAGGACTGGACGCCGGAGAGCGATGACGTGACGCCAGCCACCCCGCTGGCGATACGGGCCATCATGGTCTTCAACCGCCTTCGTGAATCGGGATGGATACGCGTGGACCGGGTCGGCGTGCGCGAGATGGTAACGATGGCACCCGCCGTCGCCCACTTCATGAACCGCCTCGTCGAGTTCGCCCATACAGGCCCGGAATTCGTCTCCGGCAAGATCCGCAGCATCGAGGCCAACCTGAAGCTGCTCCTGGACACGAGCACGGACGGCGCCTCGCTACAGGAGGCGGCTCGGCAATCGCGCGCTCTACTTGAGCATGTCCGCATCGCCGGCACCAATGTGCGCGATCTGATGTTGGAGATCGGCCGCGTAGACGCCACCGGGGAGTTCGTACGCCGCTTCTTCGATGACTACGTCGAGCGCATGTTCATCGGCGACTACAAGGAACTACGCACGCGCGAGCACCCCCTGGCCCGACGCCAGGAGATCCTGCGCTTGGTGGCCCATGTCCAGCAGACGCAAGACCTGCGCGCTCGGCTGATCCAGTGGTACCTAGAGAAGCAGGCCGGCCGCGACCCTACCCGTGCCGAAGCCATGTTCGAGCGCGACATACAGAAGGTGGAGGATCTGCGCCGAATCGACGAGTACCTAGACCGGCTGGACGACGAAATCCGGCGCGCCAACAAGCTGGCGCTGGCCTACCTAGACTACCGGCTTCGGGCCGCCCGCCCCCTGGACGAGTTGATCGGCCAAGCCATCGACGCCGTCGTAAAGCACGGCAGCAAGGCGGCTGCGCTGGTACCGTTTGCACCCGGTGACTGTATCGGCGGTGAGCGCCTCGCCTCGCCCCGCGTCGAGACAAAGCGCCCGCCGCCTAGCGGACTGCGCAAGCAAGTCATGTCCCCAGAGCAGGAAGCCAGGGCTCGTCTGGCTTTGATGGCTCGGGACCGGCGCACTATGTCGCTGCCAAAGCTCGCGACCTTCGTGCGTCAGCAGCTTGGCGAGGCTGATGCGGTGCCAAGCTCCTTCCTCCAAGTAGACAGCATTGAGTCCGTCCGAGCGCTGCAGGTTTTATGCACGATCGCCGCTGCAAACGCGACGTCCAGCAAGCTGCTGCGTGCCAACGCACGAGCGATGAGCAGCGGATTTACCACGGTCCGGATGGAAGGCGAAGAGGTCCAGAGCCAAGGCATCTCTCATCTGCCCTTCACGATCGCAAGGACAACCAAGCCAGTCAAGGGAGGAAGCCAATGAGTTTCTGGACGGATGCGGCTGAGGCCACCAAGAATGTGGTAACGGAGGATGATTTCGAGGCGGCAGCGAATCGGCTCGTCACCGAGCAAGTCCTATACGCCGCGGATCGTGGCAGTAAGGTGGCCTACGGGCTGATCCGCGACTTCGAGCGCGAGTTCAAGCGGGCCTTGGAACCGCTGGGCTACATCGTGCGTGTCAACACTCAGCTGCGCTATGCCTGCGCGATTCCCAAACACGCCAGGACGTCGCCGGTCACCGTGGACCAGACGCTGCTCGCACTAGTGCTGCGCAAGATCTTCGACGAGGAAACCCGCTCCGGGCACCATGACGAGAATGGCGAGGTGGTCTGCGACCTGGTCACGCTGGAGGTCAAGTACAAGCAGACGACGGGTGGTCGCGAGTTGGCCTCCGGCGGCAAGCTCATCGCGTTGATGCAGTGGATGCGGCGCTGGGGCCTCGCCCGGGTGTCGGACGAGGACAGCAATCAGTTCGGGCAGAGCGCGGATCAACCTTACGTAGTCATCATCCGTCCCGGTATCGCCGAGGTTCTAGGAGAGGCGGCGTTGGCGCGCATCGCCCTTTTCAACAACACGGACGTCGAGGTTGGCGACGCGGACCGTGCCATTGCATCCATCACGGAAGAAGGCGGTGCCGTATGAAGAAGCTGATCCGGATCCGAGTGGTTCAGTTTTTCTTGTACGAGATGCGCGACGTCGAGGTCGGCATGAACTGCGGCATCTTTGGCGCGAACGGCAGCGGCAAGTCCTCTCTCTTAGATGCCGTGCAGATCGTCATGCTAGGGGCCAACGAGAGCCGTGGCAGTGCAGGTGTCGCCTTTAATGCGCAGGCCGACGAGTCCAACCACAACAGCCGCAATATCCGTAGCTATTGTCTGGGACAGTATGGCGACTCGCCGGATGCACGCGTGCGCGACAATGCCAACACCTACATCACCCTGGTCTGGGAAGACACCACGACCAAGGAGATTGTCTCTACGGGTGTGAGCATCTACGTGAGCGCGGACCGTGAGAAGTCCGACGTGCAAGGTCGCTACATCATACCGGTGGACCTATCGCTCAACGACCACCTGGAGCTCGTCGACGGCGAATACCGGCCGCGGCCATGGGCGAGCTTCAGGCAGATGCTCTCGCAGCGTGCTCACGGCGAGGAAGTGCTCTTCTACGATTCTGAGCGCTTCGTCAACGCGATGCTGTTCCGGCTTAGGGGCGCACGCGGTGCGCCGCGCTTGGACGCTTATCGCCAAGCGTTCCGCTTCGGGCTGCGCATGAAGTTCGACAAGAGCGTCGACGATATCGTCCGCCAGCAGGTGCTCGAGACCCGGCCGACCAACATTAAACGCTTCAAGGATGTATTGCACACCTTCCAGGAGATGGCCGCTCTGGTGCGTAGCGTACAGGCCAAGCTCGACGAGGCCGAGGTAATCGAAACGGATTTCGCCGACGCACACCGACGCAATGTCCACTCGGTTTCACTCGCTGCCTTGGCCCAAGCCGCCGAGTTCGAGGTCGCCAACGAAGCGGTGACCGCCGCAGAGGAAGCTGAAAGCCGGGCGGCATCAGCACTGGAAGCAGCCAACGACCGACGGGACGAAGTGAACCGCCAGCTCGAAGCTGCCGAGGAACACGCGCGCGATAGCGCCTCTGCCCGAGACAAGCACACGTCCCACGCGGACGCTGCGCTGCTACGTGAAAGCCTTTCCGGCATACAGAACCGGCTCACCGAACAAAGAATGGGTCTGCACCGGAGCATCAAAGCCATTGGTAAGGCCATCGACGCACAGATCCCAGGCAAGCTTGTCGCCGAAAGTGCCGAAGCTACTACTCAGGCGTTCAAGGGCATCCATGCGCTGCTAGCGAACAACAAGGCCGACGATCGCGATGCAGTGGAGTCGACGGTTCGCAAAGCGTTGCGCGCGGCAAAGCTGCTGAGCAACGAGGTTTTCGAGGAGATGCAGGTCGTCGGTCGCGCACAGTTGGCGGCCGAGAACGAGCTTGCCGGCGTACGAGATAACCAGGCACGCATCGCCAAAGGCAAGCCGCCTTTAGAGGGGCCGGCTGCGGCGCTCAAACGCGCGTTGGCTAACGCCGGCGTAGATGCGACCCCGGTGTGCGATCTAGTACGCGTCGATGCCCCAGACTGGCAACCTGCCATCGAGTCCTATTTGGGTACGTCGAACATGCAAGCGCTGCTGGTTGACGAGAAAGACGAGCGCAAGGCATTCCGCGTGTCGCGCCAAGCTGGGGTGTACGAGGCGAAGGTCGTAATGCCCAGCAAGTTCTCCAGCCGCGGCAGCCCCAGGCGCGGAGCCGTGGCAGAGTTGATCAGCGGCAACAGCAGCGCGGCGGTTAACTACCTGCGATCCAAGTTCGGCGACACACAGCGGGCGGAAACCGAGGACGAATGCTTCGCCCATCGCTTCGCGATGACCAAGGACGGCATGTTGTTAGCAGACGGCGAGATGGTGCGTAAGAAACCGGCAGACCCCGCCCTCTTCAAGATCGGCCCGACTTCTACAGCCACACGCACCTCTATCGCTGAACGCGCCCGCCAGCTCCAAGTAGAAGTTGATGAACTCAAGGACCAGTATGGCAAACTGAAGCAGCTCTTGAACAACCTTAGCCCGTTCGTAGGCGGAGAGCAGGACAAGGTACAGGATATCCTCGAGGCCTTTGACCGAATTTCCAAGGAGGCCCGCGACGAGGCGGATCTGACGCGGCGCTTGCAAGCCTTGGATACCGAGGAGTACCGACAACTAGTGCAAGCTGCCAAAGAGGCAGACGCAGCAGTGAACGCATTGCGCGAACAGCAGCTTAAAGCAGCTCAGGCTGTCGGCGCCGCAGAGACCGAATGCCGGCAAAAAAACGAGGACACCAAGAAGAAGCAGGACTGGGCCGTTACCCAAAAGGGGATCGCTGAAGCGGCACGCGCGGTCGACGGTTACGACGCCGAGTACGCATCGGACCAATGGGAAAGGCTCTTGACGCGTCAAGGTCTGTCTTTCAGTGGGATCGTCGCCGACTGCAAACACCGCAGCAATCGCGCTGAGACTGACTCCCGTCAGAAATGGTCTAGCGCTATGCAGAAGCTGTCGGCCTTCCTCGTCAGGCACAACGAGTTCCTGCCGGCTGGCACCCAGGACGACTGGCGCAGTGCCCGCGCCTGGCTGGAGGCGCGGGTCGTAGTCCTGAACGAGACCGGCCTGCGCGAGAACAAAGCCCGGATGGAAGACGCCCTGAGCGCCGCCAAGAGCACCTTCCGCAACGACGTCGCAGTTGCATTGCACGAGCACCTCGAGTGGTTGAGCGACACCATCAACAGGATGAACGAGGCATTGCGCCTGGCGCCGATGTTCACCAATAACGAGCGTTACCAGTTTCGCTCGCATGTGCGGCCGGCATTCGCCGTCCTGCTGAAGTTCATCAAGGACGTCGCCCAGTACGGTCCGACCGAGGACTTGCTCGGCGGTGCCGGGGAGTTGCCCAAGGAATTCGAGGAGTTGATGCGCGAGAAGACGGTCGCTGGCGCTGCCGCAGTGAAGTCTCCACTAGACGACTATCGCGAATTCTTCGACTTCGACATCGAGGTGCTTCGCGAAGAAGCCTCCACCGGTACAACCAAGCACATCGGCTGGCTCAGCAAGCGCGTCGGGTCCGGCTCGGGTGGCGAGCATCGTGCGCCGCTGTACGTGATTGCAGGAGCTGCGTTGTCGTCGGCCTATCGGCTGGAGCGCGGTGACGACACAGGCATCCGGCTGTTGGTCATCGACGAGGCTTTCATCAAGATGGATCCAAGGAATATCGTGGCCACCATGCGCTACTTCGAGGAACTGGGCCTACAAGTCTTTATGGCCAGCACGGGGGACGCCTTGGGTAGCCTGACCGCATTCCTTGATCGGTATTACGACATCATGCGTGACGCGGAGAGCAACGTGGTAGTACTTGAGGGCCACGACGTGTCTCCAGAAATGCGTGAGATGTTCCGCGCAGACCTGCCTGAATTCAATCCGGAACTGATTGAAGCGGAGATCAGGAGGCAGTATCAAACACAGGCCGGCTCGGCCGAGGGCGTCGCAACATGAGCCACCAGGACCAAGTCGAGATGGATCAGTTGGCCAGGAATGCGCTGGAGCGCCTGCTGAAGGCCGCCGACAAGCATGACGCCGGCACCGCTGTGCGGCGCCCTGCCCTGACGGAATCTGCATTGTCTGAGTACCGTGATTTGCGCAGCCTAAAGGCCAAAGAGGACTTCGAGGCGGTGATGGCTTACGCCCAAGCGGAGGGCGCCATCACGGTCCTGCGACCTCAGCGTGACCCCCAAGGACTCATCGAGCGCGTCGAACTGATCAACGTCGTCAAGCTGGCCTCGATCTTGGGCAAAGTGCCTCATGCAGTGCGGGTCCAGTCGGCAAGACAGGTCCTCGCCGCGCGTCTCTGCGAGCACCCAGTCTTGATCGACATCCTGTCCAACTGGGAGAAGCTCAAGAAGGTCCGTGGTACTGGGCCTGACGTCGCCGCCAACTGGGCCATGGCTTGTGACGTCATCGCCTACTGCCAGACCCAGGTAGCGCTCGGCGCCACGGAAACACCCGTGCGGGACGCCAGCGCTCGCCTGTTCAAAGACAGCAAGCGCATCGAGTCCCTGGTGCCTTGCCTAGACGTTCTGCTGGCAGGCAACGTCGAGGACGATGCGCGCCCCGAAGCCGAGGTTCTGCAAGAACTCGGCCTCTACCGCGAGCCGCAGCCAGCGCGTCTGGCCGGCAACATCGTGGTTCGCCGGGAACGTGGCGCGTTCCCGCTGGACTGCCCCTATGGCGCCTTGCCCCCGTCCACGGTAGTTGGCCTCGGGTCCATGCCCAGCCAAGTTCTTACCATCGAAAACCAGACCACGTTCCATGTATGGGCGCGCCAGCACTGTGACTCCGACGTGCTGTGTCTCTATACCGCTGGGATGCCCTCCCCTGCCTGGCGGGCAATGTACCTCCGGCTGCTCTCCGACCTCCCGGTTTCAACTTCGGTGTTGCACTGGGGCGATGTTGACGAAGGAGGTTTTCGCATCGCCGCCTTCCTGAGTCGTTGTGCGGCCGAGACCGGTCACGTCCTGCGGCCTTGGAAGATGCGTCCAGCGGATGTTCCAGATTCGCTGCGCCGGGCAGCGCCGACGCGCACCGTGGATCGAATGGTCAAATACGCCAGTGAGGCCGGTTGGAACGACATTGCGCAGGAGTTGGCGGAAGCCAAACTGGTTTCCGAGCAAGAGGGCTGAGCTTTCACAATTATGTGAAATGGCAACTTGGTTACCTACACAACGCTCTCTAGATATAAAAATTCAATTCTTAGCGAGACTTCCACATGAGTCTGTTCGTAGTCTGGCGCGGCACACTTGACTTACCAGCGCTGCCAGAGCGCAGCTTGAAGATTGGCAGAAATCGCATTGTTCAGCGCGTCTTTGCTGGTGCTTCCACCAAAGCATGTATTGCCCCCTCGCAGATTAAAGGGCATGACCTAATTACTACGGAACTCCATCCTCCGTATCGAGAGATCCTCCTACGCCGAAAAGGGGCAAGCCGAATAGACACGCCACTACCCGTGGTCCTGGCACCAGGTGTCCAAAATCCGGACAGCCTTCCCGATAGTTTTGAAATTCAGTGGGACTCTCAAGGCGAATTGGCGACCTACGCCGACACACCCGAAAAGGTTTTGAAGTCATGGATCAACAGGTTCGATTTTCGAACCGAGGACGAGGAGCACGACATTCCGGGTCTGCGCACCCCGCAGATAGGCGCGCTGCACGCGATCTCTGCCCACTTTGCAGTTGGCTCCACCTTTGAACCAGCCACGATCGTTCTCCCTACCGGAACGGGCAAAACAGAAACCATGCTGGCAACGCTCGTCTATCGACGGCTGGGACGTACACTGGTTCTTGTTCCCAGCGATGCGCTACGGAGTCAGATCGCCGGGAAGTTCATCAGCCTCGGTGTTCTACCTGAGGCTCAGGTCATCACCTGTGATCTTGCAAAACCGCGTGTCGCGATCGTCACCACCGGCATCAAGTCAACGGACGAACTGGACTCGATCATCCAGAACTCAAACGTCATCATTGCTCTTCCGAACGTCTTAGAAGCATCGGGCTCCGAAATTATCCGCCTTCTCGCAGACGCTTGCTCCGATCTCATTGTTGACGAGGCGCACCATATCACCGCCAAAACTTGGCAACGCGTTCGAGAGCACTTCGCCGCAAAGCGCATCCTCCAGTTCACCGCAACTCCTTTCCGGCGCGACGGTAAACGCGTCGATGGCAAGATCATTTTCAACTATAAGCTAGGTGATGCCCAGGCCGCCGGCTACTACCGCGCTATCAATCTCAGAGCGATCGAAGAGTACGGTGACGAGGAAGTCCACGACATCGCAATTGCCAAAGAAGCCATTGCCGCGCTTCGACATGACCGAGACAAACTGCATCTCGATCACCTCTTGATGGCGCGAACATCATCGAAAGACCGAGCCGAAGCGGTGGGTCGCATCTACCAGCGCCTCGCCCCGGACCTGAAGCCGGTAGTCGTTTACTCTGGGCCCGGACGCACTCTGATCAATCGCGAGGCTATAACAAAGCTCTTCGATCGAGGCTACGCTGGATCTCGGATTGTCATCTGCGTCGACATGCTGGGCGAGGGATTCGATCTCCCGTATCTCAAGGTCGCGGCTCTTCACGATACGCATAAGTCACTGGCTGTGACACTTCAGTTCATCGGTCGCTTCACCCGAAAAGGCCCCGCCGACAAGATCGGCGAAGCATCGGTCATAGCCAACATTGCCGACCCCGATACCGAAGCGAAACTTGCCGACCTCTACGCAGAAGGAGCTGACTGGGATCGGCTCATTAAGCGCCTGAGTGAGGAAAGAATTGCGCAAGAGCTACGACTACAAGATGTCGTACTTGCCCTCAAAGAGACTGGTAATCTCCATGCGAACCTTTCTCTTTGGAACCTCCGGCCAGCACTTTCAGCGCAGCTTTTTCGAACGAAATGCACGGATTGGACCCCTCTGGCCTTTAAGTCAGTACTTCCGAAAAACTCCGAGAATTGGTACGCGTTCAGTGAGCAAGACAACGTCTTGGTCGCCGTGGTGTGCCGCTCTAGCGATGTGACATGGGGCAACTACCAAAATGTGTACGACACTATCTATGACCTCATGATTCTAAAGTGGGATAAAGCTGCTGGAGCGCTTTGCCTATTTGCAAGTGACTACGATGCGTTGCGATCTGAGAAACTCGCCAAGGCGGTCACGAATGAAGACACGACGCTAGTCTCTGGTACGCCCATCTTCAACATTCTCAACAATGTCGAATTGCCGCTGGTGAAAAGCCTTGGTTCATCGCGTATCGGTGCGATCAGCTTCACCTCGTATTTCGGCCCTAACGTGACGGAGGGACTCGCCAGCATCGAAAAGGCCGAATCCTCGCTCAACAACCTTGCCTGCCTTGGATACGAGAATGGAGAGCGCGTCCTATGGGGAGGAACCCAGCGTCGTGGCAAGGTCTGGCAGCAAAAATCCGGCTCGATATCCGACTGGATCGAGTGGACAGCCGCCACGTGGGCCAAGGTTTCGTCCGAAGTTGAAAGCGAGAGCAATATCGTCCGTGACTTCCTTCGTCCGGAAAAACTCGCCAAGCCACACTCCGCATGGCCGATATCCGCCCAATGGGGTGAGCAGGCGCAAATGCGCTTCAACGATCGGCAATTCGTCATCTTTGGTTCATCAAAAATTCCTGTATTCGCTGTTGATCTAAATCTCGGTGATGTTGGCGCCAACGGAGAAATTGTCTTCCGTATCGAAAGTGACGAGGCGACGTCCGAATATGCTCTCGTCATCAGCGATGAGATTCCAGGAGGGTATCGACACGACCATATTTCCGGCCCGGCCATCACGTTCCAGCACGGCACTCTTCCGGCTGTGACACTAGAGGAATACCTCCAGAAGGATCCCTTCATCGTTCGCTATTCTGACGGAACTTATTCGTACAACTGCTACCACATTCCTGTGAATCTCGATGCGGGGCTTTACCAGCGTGACAAGCTCGAAGCTTGGAACTGGGACGGCATCGAACTTAACAAGGAGTCAATGCATAAGGTTGGCAACCAAAATACTATTCAGTTTCGAACATATGAACAGCTAAAAGAAGAGTTTGACGTCATCTTCAACGACGATGGCCACGGCGAGGCCGCTGACCTCGTGTGTCTGAAAGACTTGGACGACAATACGATCCGGTTATGCCTCGTCCACTGCAAGGGCGCGCATGAGGCGCGAGTATCGCAAGATATTCGGAACTTCTACATTGTCTGCGGACAAGCACAGAAGAGCATCGCAGTAAAGCATGCTGGCCTGCCGACGCTTTATCATGACCTAAAAAGGCGACAGGAAACTTGGGTTCGCGAAGGCCACAATCGTTTTCTGAAAGGTAACATCAAAGATCTTTCCTACTTTAAAGAAAAGTCGCGCCGTGCGAGACTCGAGTTCGAGATGATGCTTGTCCAGCCAGGCGGCTCGGTTACCTCCATCACCGATGATGCTTTGCGACTGCTGGCAACGACCGAGCTCTATCTACTCAAGACTACCCAGGCGAAGTTCCGGGTCGTGCTATCGCCCTAAGTGCGGGCTCACCCCATCCGTTGATAGAATGCTGAAGGTGATGTCCATCAATCCTAGCTTCGACGACCTAAAAAGGCAGTGCGAGCGCAGCATCACGAAAATGAGCGATGCCGAGGCACTCGCACACATTGGCCAGTTGATCGACGATGCCTTCGACGCTTCCTTAGAGCGTGGAGCCAAACGCGCGCTTTATTTACTCGACGAATTATCCAATCGTGAACTCATCGATACAGATGGCGCACTGGTCGAGTATTTCAGAGCCAATTCTTGGGCGGCACTGTCGCATATAGCAAACGTCCGACGATCCTGGTCGTGGGAGGCACCCGAGCGGCAGGCGGAATTGCTTGCGCTGTCACGTGCCTCAAACCATGCCGGCTTTGCGAGCCTCGACAAGGTCCGTCGGTGCCAGATCCTCACTAACCAAGCTAACCTACTCAATATGGTTGGTCGCACAATCGATGCGATCGCCGTGTGGGATGCTGCTCTGAAAATCATCCCCGGCTTCGCGATGGCACGGGGCAACCGTGGCTGTGGGCTCAAAGGCTATGCCGGCATGACGGTCGCTGACCGCGAGCGCGCGATTCTAGCTTTGCATGCCTTCGATAGTCTTCGTTCGACGATGGCTGAGGACGCATTCCATGACTCCCTGGATCCGCAAGCAGCACTTGCCTATTTCGCCAATCTGGCGACAGAGCTCGCTGGCGCCGTCAATATCGACGCAGTCCGAGCAATGCAGAACCTCGATCGTGGCGACGAAGGCCGGTCGAAGATCGATCGTGCCTATCGTCGCTGGTGCCTTGAACACCGTCTTTTTTTGTGCCCGTTGAACGATCTTGGGGTACATCTCACGGCCGCCACCGACGACCTGATGCTTCCGCCCCTGACCGAAGGCCTGAACGACCGTCCCGACGGACATCTTCCTCCGCCAATCGTTGGTTTCTTCAGTCAGATGAAACAGGAGTACGTCTCAGCGCGCTTCATGCTGTTCGAGGGGATAAGCAGCACAAAGGTTCACTTCTCCGATCGCGGAGTCGCGCTCACCGACACGCTCGACTATCCACTCTATTCTTTAGCGAGCGAACGGGTCCGCACGGCCTTCCGCATCGCCTATTCCTTGCTCGACAAAGTCGCCTTTCTCGTTAATCGTTACTGGAACTTGGGCAAGATACCAGACAGAATTAGCTTCAAGAACGTCTGGATGGTTGAGAACAAAGCACGCCTGCTGCCACAATTCGAGAAGCGCGAAAATCTCCCACTGCGTGGCTTGTTTTGGTTGTCGAAGGAACTGTTCGACGACCAGATCAAGCAGACCACCGCAGCCGATGCTCGTGAACTCCATGGCATCCGCAATGCGCTTGAGCATACTTATCTGCGTGTAAGCGAAGGCTGGGCCAAGCCGTTCATGATCAACGGGAAGAATAACTCCGGCTTTGGCATCGCTATCGGCAGCGACGAACTTGAAGCCAAAACGATCCGAGTCATGCAGATGGCACGATCCGCACTGTTCTACGTATCCTTCGCAATCGGCATCGAAGAGCGGAAGAAGCAACTCGCTAATCCCGGCAAGCTTATAGGATCGATGCCACTGTATAGCCTTGACGACAAGCGGAAGCGGCGCGATCCTTGTTAAGTCAGCTCGACGCGACCACCTTCCTCAAAGATCTGCAGGCGTGCATAAATCCGAAATGCCAATTTGACGAGCGATTGAGCGACCTGAAGGGGTACCTGTTGCTCAATACCCATTGCTGCTCAAGTACTACTATACGTTCCTGAGGGCGGTGCCGTACTTCCGCGCGGCGAGATGGCAGCCAACCGGGCCGCCAGTAGTTCGCCCTGCTCCGCGAACTTCTTCGCATCGGTCTTCTGTAACTGCGCCAGGTTATGCAACTTCCAGCGGATGCCCGGCAGCTGTTCGAGGTGCGCGATGCCCAGCAACGACCATTCCGGCGTGCCGGCAACCAGCGACAGCAGGAAGCGCCGCTCGTTGCCGTCCAAGCCCTGCTGGATTTCGCGCATCATGCATTCTCGCGCGGCGAGCAGCGCATCGAGTGGCACGGGCTCGGCCGTCATGCCTTGGAAGTTGTGCGCGTAGTCGTGCCGGATGTCCCTCAGCGGAGGGAACAGCACTTCATGGATCGGCCGGTTGCTGCTGGACAGGTAGACCACGAAAGCGCGCCGGATGCCAGGCGTGATGCCCTCGTGCGCAAAGAGCTGCATCACGTCGAACAGGTCGCGCGGGTGCTGCCGATCCAGCGCCGCCACCAGCTTGCCGCCGTACACGTCCTCGAGCGACACCACCGGGATGTCCAGATCGGCCATCAACACGTCGCGGCCGGCGGGCGTGAGCGAAGCGCGGCGCACCGGCTGCACCGTGCCGCGCATAACGAAGTTGACTTCGATCTTGACCTGGATCGAGCCGCGCCGCACCAGCAACTTGGTCTCCCCTGCTGCTGCCGCCGGCGCATGCGTCTGGAATCCTCGCTTCTTCAAGCGCTCAGCGGCCTGGCGGACGGCCGCGTTGATGTGCGTTAGCGCCTCGTCACGCGGCAGCGTGTGATCGGGAAAGACCAGATCGAGATCGACCGACAAGCGCGGCATGTCGCGCACGAACAGATTGATCGCCGTACCGCCCTTCAATGCGAAGGTGTCGTCCACAAACACCAGCGGCGCCACCTGCGTCAGCAGGCGCGCGGTATCGAGATAGATCTGGTTCATGGCTTGAGCACCAGCAGGCCTTCAGCCGATCGGGACACCCAGGGCCGGTCGCTGCCCGTTGGCAGCGTGGCCGGGTCGAGCTTGGCTGCCCAGGGCAGCGAACTCTCGCGGCCGAGTTGCAGGCATAGCCGCACGGTCTTGACGCTCGTACAGCGTTGCAGCAGTTCATGCAGCACATCAACGCGCAGGTTGTAGGCACTTTCGACGAGTTCGCCAGCCTCCTGCAAGGGCTGGCGCACACCGACTTCGCTCAACAGCTCCAGCAATGCACGCTCCGGCGCCGACACCTGCGGCGCGCCGCTGCGCTTCTCGAACGGGCCGACGTGCAGCAAGGCGTCCGGCTGCTCGTCGAACAGGCGCTTGCGGTGGTACTCGGCCGGGAAGCATTCGGTGAACCATTCCGGCAGACGGGCTGCCGTCCAGCCATACAGGTGCAGCACCGGCTGCTGCGACACGTACTGGCGCACGCCGTACCAGTCCAGGGCCGACTTGCCGCCAACGTGCAACCCCTCGACCCTGCGCTGCAACAGCAGCAGGCTGGGATGCAAGGCCAAAGTGTCGTTCGGACGGCCATAGACACCGCGCGCCAAGCGTGTGAGCCATCCTGCGCGGACGTAGTGGACGGCCAAATCGGCGGAGATGCCCAGCGCCGCCAAATCCTCCGAGGTCAGCGGCGCCCCCGGTGCCAGCCGGGTGTAGAGCGCATTTAGCTTGCTTGTAGTAGTCGTAGCCATACTACGATTTTTACAACTTTTCTAAGCGCAAGTCAATTTGATATAGCACCACCAATCGTAGTCTGGATACGACAATGAAAACTTATCCAAACTCTCACCCTTTCTGCATAGCCGCGCGGGAAGACGGTCGGGTGTCGTCTCCCCTGCCTCGCCTGAATCCCCGATCCCCCGCGATGAACGCCTCCAACATGTGCGGGATCAGCGTCACGGCATCGACAGTCTCGCCATACGCCTGCGCGTGCAGCGCGGCGTAGCGGTCGAGGTCAGCTTTCAAGCTGGCCGGGCAGGCAAAAGTCAGCTTGACGTTCTCGGTCTTGGGCAGCGGCCCGAGCCGCAGCTTCTTGGTCGTGCTCATCGTGAAGTCCCCCGATTGAAGAACAGCGGCTGGTACGGCCGCAGCACCAGATCCCGATTGACGATGATGCGAACCGGCAGGCCCGGCCGCTCGGTCAAGGTGGGCTGGATGTTGAGGTTGCGCCGGGTCATCTCCTGGCCGACCTGATTGATGCTGTCCTGCGCGCTGTCGCGCCCGGCGATGATGATGCGATCGCCGTCTTGCCGGTTCTCCGGCGCGGCCAGCTCGGCGCCGACGCCCAGCAGCGTGGTCAGCACCGTACCGGCGAAGATGCGATCCCAATGCCAATCGACACCATCCTCAAGGCCGGCATAGCCGGCCGGGTCAGTGCCGGCCAGGTTGTCGAGCGTGAGCGATGACGTGTCGGGCAGGATGATCCGGTTCCAGACGACTTGAACGCGGCTCTGCCCGTAGCTGACCTGGCTGTTGTAGCGGCCGAGGATGCGCGAACCTTGCGGAATCAGCAGGAAGCGCCCGGTGGCCGTGTCATAGACCGGCTCCGTCACTGTGGCGATCACGTCGCCGGGCAAGTCTGACTTGATGCCCGTGACCAGCGCCCCGGCGACCACCGTTCCGGCCATCACCTGATACGGCGATGCGGGCATTTGCAGGTTGCCGGAATTACGGGTTTCCGTGGTTCCGGCTTGCTGGAACGCCTCCTTCTGGTCTTGCCTGTTCTGCACGGCCGTCGGGTCGGCAGGCTGGGCCGCCGTCGAAGCCGGCCCGGCCGCCATCGGGTCGAAGGCCGCATTGGCGGCGAAGCCCGGCGCGGCGGCCACCTGCGACTGCGCCACGGGCGCGGCTTGCTGGGTGCCGGTGCGAAAGAATACCGACGATGCAGCCGCTTCCTCGGCCTCCTTCAATCGGGCCAGGCGTTCCGCCTCGGCCGGGTCATGACCGGGTGTGGCGTAGGCGGCCACGGCCGGCTGCTGCGAATTCACGATGGCCGGCCCAAGGTCGCCCGGCAGCGGCGGCCCCAGCTCGGGCACGTCGGGGGGCAAGGTCGGCGGCAGCTTGGAATAGTCGGCCGGAAGCTGGTCGAGTCCTTCGGAGCGTGAAACGCGATCCACGTTGTAAAGCTCGGTCTGCTCGTTGGCCGCGCGCCGCTGCGGTTGCAACGACCACATCAGCGCGCCGAGCACGGCGACCGACAGGCCGCCGGCAAGGATGGCCAGCGTGCGCCGGTTCAGCCGTGTGACCGGACGCGGCTGGGCGCGCAGCGCCACCGCTTCGGGTTCGACCTTGCCCGCCTGCGGCACGGCAACGTCGGGAGTGTCGTCCTGGCTCATGGTCAGTTCCTCCGCGTGCCATCCGTGCGCTCGATACGCACCACGTCGCCACCGTCCCCGCCCAAGCGCAGTTCAGCCGCACCGAACAACCGATCGACGATGTAGTACGGCGAGCGGAAGCGGTAGTTCACCAGCTGCCCGTCGCCCTGTGCGCCGATGACGAACAGCGGCGGCAGCTCGCCTTGGGCGATGCCCGGCGGGAACTGGATATAGACCTTCTCGCCGTCGTCGAAAGCGCGCAGCGGCTTCCACGGCGGATTGCTGCCGCTGATCGCGTAGCGGAAGCGGATGCGCTCAAGCGATAGGCCGGTATCGACCGGCGCGGTCGCCTGCGCGGCCTGCGCCTGGCGCTGCAAGGCCAGCATCCGATCTCTCGGGTAATCCCAGGACACCGATGCCATCCAGGCGCGTTCGGTCGAAGTGAGTTCCAGCAGGTACGTCCGGCGGCTGGTGGTGATGACCAGGTTCGTCTTCAACCCGGAACGGATCGGCTTGACCAGCACATTGATGCGCAGCTCATCGCCGCTGCCGCTGGACGTGTCGCCAACGATCCAGCGCACGGTATCGCCGGCGGCGACCGTCACCAGTTCTTCGCCGGGCTGGAGCGACACCACTGTGACGCGCCCCGGCGCGGCATAGACCTGATACAGCGCGCCGTCGGTGTACGGCCAGACTTGAATCGCGTTGACGTAGCCCTCGCGCGTGGGCGCAATGCGCGCCTCGGCATTGGCCTTCGATACGCGCACGGTTTCGTCGGTCGGCTCCGGCGCCGGCGGCGCTTCGTCCACCTCGGGCAGCGGTTTCAACTGCGCCGGCATCGGCAGCACCGTTGGCACCTCCACCACTTCGACCGGCTTGGGCGGTTCAGGCAACGGCTGGGCCTGCACGGGCTCATCGAGCGAGATGGTCGGCGGCGGCTTGCCCTGCGTGGCGCAGCCCGACAGGGCAAAAAGCAACAACGGCAAAGCGTAAAAGCGGAAAGGCAGGTTCATGGCTTGGCTCCTTCGGAAGAATCCAGATCGCGGCTCCACGACAGGCCGTTGACGTAGATGCCCAGCGGGTTGCGGCGCAGGCGTTCTTCGGTGCGAGGGGTCTGCTGCACGATGGACACCACGGCCGTCCACCGCTCCAGCCCGGCGGCGGCGCCGTTGACGTAGCGGCGTTCCGTCCAGCGCACGTTGAACGACGTGTCGCTGGCGCGGACGACGCTGCTGATCTGCACCGTCACCGACTCGCGGCCAATACGGGCGAACGGGTCATTGCTGCGGGCGTAGTCGTTGAGCACAGCCGCGCCCCTGTCTGTGGTGTAGTCGTAGGCGTCCAGCCAGTTCTGCCGCACCACGATGGGGTCGATGGACAGCGATCGAACCAGCGTGATGAAGCGCGCGATGTGGTGCGCCGTCTGCGCATCGTTGGGCCGGTACGGCGTGGCCGCTTCGCCCACGGCGCGTACCTGGCCGGCGTTGTCCACTTCCACCACGTAGGGCGTGACGATGGATTGCGCCGAGCGCCAGACCAAGCCGCCAGCCATCAGCAGCGCCAGCACCAGGCAGCCGAAGGCCATCAGCCGCCAGTTCTTCGCCTGCACGCGGGCCGAGCCGATACGCTCGTCCCACACCTGCGCGGCGGATTGGTATGGGGTGGCAGGCTGCGGCGTATCGGCATAGCGCACCTGCGGTCGCTTGAATCGCATGGTCGTTTCTCCTATGAATCGGAATCGCGCAGGCTCGGGCCTTGCCCCGAGCCGCCACCATCGCCACCGCGCAGCGTGTGGGCGGTGGTGGTCGCGGCGTGGGTGATCTGCTGGCGACGGTGCAGGCGCTTGGCCCAGGCCGGTTGGGTAGCGGCCGGGGCATTGCCTTCGGCTGTATTCCCTTGCGCAGTGCCACCGCTGGCCGCGGTCGCACCGCTGCCCGAGGCCGGTGCCGCGCCGTCGGCGCGGAAAGCGGCTGTTGTGCGGTCCTTGAGCGAGCGCGCCCCGGCGGCGGCCTTCTGGCCAGCGGCCTGTGCGCCGGTCTTGGCGATGTTGCCAAGACCAGCCGCCGCGCCCTTGGCCCCGCCGCCGGCAGCGGCGGAGCCGGCCTGGAACGCCGACCGGGCGCTGCCGGCCGTTGAGGCAGCAGCACGCGCACCGCTGCCAGCCAGCTTGGCGGCAGCCGGCGCCATGCGCGCCCCGGCCATGACCGCACCGCCCACGCCAGTCGCGGCGGCACCAATGGCAACGCCTGTGCCAACAGCGCCGACAGCCGCACCGGCCATCGCACCCGCGCCAAGCTGCGGCGCACCGGACACAAGGCCCGTGGCGATGCCCGGCCCGAAGATGCCCAGGGCCAGCAGCGAAAGCGAGGCCAGCATCACGACCAGGGCATGGTCGATGGACGGTTCATCCGGTACGGTCTGGAACTCGGCGAACAGGCCCGACCCGATGCCGACGATGACGGCCAGCACCAGTACCTTGATGCCTGACGACACCACGTTGCCGAGCACCTTTTCGGCGAGAAACGAGGTCTTGTTCCAGAGCGCAAACGGGATCAAGACGAAACCGGCGAGCGTGGTCAGCTTGAACTCGATCAGCGTGATGAAAAGCTGCACCGCCAGCACGAAGAAACACAGGATGACGGTGAGCCAGGCGAGGAACATCACCACGATGGGGTCGATGTTCACGAACACCTCGGGAAACCCGGCCATGTCCCCGATCTGCTCCAGAATCGGCGCACCCGCGTCGATGCCGGTCTTCGCCAGCCGCCCCGGTTGCAGGAAGTTGTCCATCGTGATGGCCGAGCCGGTGGCCGTCAGGCCCAGGCCGGCGAACGAGCGGAACACGATGCCGGCCAGCCAATTGAAGTTGCCGATGATGTAGGCGAAGGCACCGACGTAGAGCACCTTGCGCAGCAGCTTGGCGATCACGTCTTCGCCCTGGCCAGTGGCGTGGCTCATGGCCCAATACAGGCCGGCGATGGTCATGTCGATGACGATGAGCGTGGCGGTCAGGAACGCCACTTCGCCTTGCAGTAACCCGAAACCGGAGTCGATGTAGCGCGAGAACGTGTCGAGGAAGCGGTCGATGATGGTCACGTCGTTCATGGCGCGTCCTCGTATGCAGGCGAGGCCGGCGTTTGGCCGCCATCGGCGGGTTCATCGAAGCTCGGCGGAATCGGCGGCAGGTCGGCCAGCGTCCGGTATTCGTCTGGCTCGGTCTGTCCGGCGAAGAAGCGCCGCCTGAAGGCTTCGGCAGCAGCGCGGCAGGCGTCCTCGCCCACGGCCTGCCGGTCTGCCGCGCATTGCGCGCGCAGCGTCTTGAGCCGCGCGGGATCAGCGGCCAAGGTGGCGGCCAGGTCTTCGGCCGGCTGCTGGCCGCAAGCGGTCAGCAGCACGGCCAGCAGGACAGGAACGCATCGCATGGCCGCCTCCAGTCAGTTGTTGTAGAAATTGACGGTCTGCGGCGTGTACGGCGTGCCGGTGCCGAGGAAGCGCCGCCGTACTTCGCGGGCGCGCTCGGTGGCCGCCGCCTGTCGCGCCAGTTCCAGCGAGGCCGCACGGTCTTGCGTGATCTGGAGCTGCTGTGCCTGGATGGACTGCTTGGCCTGCAATGCAAGGAGCTGGTTCGTCGCCTGCATCGCTTGCAGCGCGCCTGTGGCGGACTGGCTCTGGCTGACCAGATCGGCGAGCGCGCTTTCGTCTTGGGTCAGGTTCTGCGACACCTGGGCTTGCATCCGCATGGCGGTGTGCAGGCCGTTCAAGCTGTTCTGCCAGCGTTCGCGGGCGTCCTGCGCCATGCGGTCGCCGCTGACGGTGGCGGCGTACTGCTCGGGATACAGACGCGCGAACTCCCGATCCATGCTCGTCACGTCGTAGGCCAGCCCCTGCGCCTCGGCGATCAGGCGTTCGGTGGTGGCGAGCGTCGAGCGCAAGCGGTTGACGACGTTGAAGTCCAGCGCCGCCAAATTGCGCGCCTGGTTCATCAGCATCTGTGCTTCGTTCTGGAGCTGGTTGATCTGGTTGTTGATCTGCTCCAGCGTGCGAACGGCGGTCAGCGTGTTCTGCACGAAGTTCGACGGATCGAACACGGTGATGGCCGCTGCAGGCTGTGTGAGCATCAGCGAGACAGACAGCACGGCAGCGAGCGAGGCGGACAGCAAACGGGGCTTGGTCTTCATGGCGAAACCTCCAGTGGTTGGGCGTTGAGGAACGAAGCGGCCGCCGGTGCGGACGGCAGCAGGTCGGCGGCCCAATCAAGGCCGCGATGGCGCAGCCACGCGCCGGCGAAGCCGGGAGCGCCGGCCTGCGTCAGCACGCGGTCGATGTCGCGTTGGTCTTGCGGTGTGGATGCGCCCGCGAACGCGAGCGCGGCTGGCCCCAGGTCGAGGTCGAACAGGCGATTGCCGAGACGGGATTGGTAGTAGTAGTCGCGCTTGGGCTGCGCGGTGGCGACGATTTCGATTTGCCGGCTGTTGAGGCCGAAGCCCTCGTAGATCGTGCGAATCTGCGGCTCGGTGGCCTGCGGGTTAGGTAAGAAAATCCTGCTCGCGCAGCTTTCGATGATGGCCGGCGCGATGCTCGAATCCTTGATGTCGGCCAGCGACTGCGTGGCAAAGATGACGCTGACGTTCTTTTTCCTGAGCGTCTTGAGCCATTGGCGGATGCGGGCCGCAAAGGACGGCTCATCGAGGAACAGCCACGCCTCATCGAGTATCAGCAGCGTCGGCGCACCGTCGAAACGCTCATCGAAGCGGGCGAACAGGTAGCGCAGCACCGCTTGCACGGCGGCAGGGCTGTGCATCAGTTCTTCCATCTCGAAGCCTTGCACGTCGCCGAATCCGAGGCGGTCGGCGTCCGCATCCAGCAGCTTGCCGTGGGCACCGCCCAGCACATACGGCGACAGCGCCTGCCGCAGCGCGTTCGATTGCAGCAGCACCGAAAGCCCGGTCATCGTGCGCTGTTCGACCGGCGCACCGGCGAGGCTGCCGAGCGCCGACCAAATGGCCGCCTTCTCGTCCGGGCCGACGGTCACGCCTTCGTGTAACAGCCGGCCTTCCACCCATTCGGCCGCCCAGGTGCGGTAGCCCTCATGGTCGATGCGCGCGAGCGGCTGGAAGGCAATCGCGCCATCGGTGCCGAGGTCGTAGTGCTCGCCGCCCAGGCCCAGCACCGTGGCCCGCATCGAGCGCCCCATGTCGAAGGCGAAGATCCTTGATCCCCGATAACGCCGGAACTGCAAGACCAGCTTGGCGAGCAGGACGGACTTGCCCATGCCGGTCGGCCCCGCGACAAGGGTATGGCCCACGTCGCCGATGTGCAGCGACAGCCGGAATGGCGTCGCGCCATCGGTGCGGGTGACGATCAGCGGCGGGCCGTCGAGGTGGCCGTTCTTCTCCGGCCCGGCCCATACCGCCGACAGCGGCATCATGTGCGCCAGGTTCAGCGTCGAGACGATGGGCTGGCGCACGTTCGCGTAGGCATTGCCCGGAATGGACGACAGCCACGCATCGATGGCGTTGAGGGTTTCGGGAATGGTCACGAAGCCCCGGCCCTGGATGACGCGCTCCACCATGCGCAGCTTCTCGTCGGCTGCGCCGGCATCCGTGTCCATCACGGTGACGGTGGCCGTCAGGTAGCCGAAGGCCACTTGATCGCTACCCAGTTCCTGCAAGGCGGCATCGGCGTCGGCTGCCTTGTTGCTGGCGTCTGTATCGACCAGCGGGCTTTCCTGCTGGAAGATCGTTTCGCGCAGCAGCGCGACGACGTTCTTCCGTTTCGCAAACCACTGGCGGCGCAGGCGGCCCAGTTCCTTTTCCGCCTCGGCTTTGTCCATGCACAGGAAGCGCGTGCTCCAGCGATAGGCAAAGCCCAGGCGGTTGAGGTCGTCCAGCAGGCCCGGCCAGGTCGAGGTCGGAAAGCCACGCACCGACACCACGCGCAGGTGTTGGTCGCCCAGCGTGGGCGCCAGGCCACCGACCAGCGCGGAATCGGCCAGCAGCGCGTCCAGATGGAAAGGCACTTCGGGAACGCCGATGCGGTAGCGCCGCGTCGAGACGGTCGCATGCAGGTAGGTCAGCGTCTGGCTGTCGTCCAGCCATGCGATCTCCGGCATCACGCCGTCGAGCAGGTCGAACACGCGATCGGTTTCCGCCACGAAGGCATCGAGGCGGCCGTCCCAATCCACGCCATCGCCGGGCGAGTTCTCGTAGAGCAGCTTCGCGGCGCGGGCGCGGGATTCCTCCGGCGGCAGGAAAGCCACCGTCAGGTGATAGGCGCTCTCGAAGTGATGGCCCGATTCCTCGAACGCGGCGCGACGTTCTTCATCGACGAGCCAGGACAACGGTTCGGGGAAGTCGGAATGCGGATAGTCGGCGGCGGATTGGCGCTCTGCCTCGATGAACAAGGCCCAGCCAGAACCCAGCCGGCGCAACGCGTTGTTGAGCCGCGCCGACGCGGCGATCAGCTCGCCTTGCGTGGCGCTGTCCAGATCGGGGCCACGGAATCGGGCCGTGCGCTGGAAACTGCCGTCCTTGTTCAAGACGACGCCCGGCGCGACCAGCCCGGCCCACGGCAGCCAGTCCGCGAGCAAGGCCGGGCGCTGGCGGTATTCGGCAAGGTTCAGCATCGCGGCATCCCCCTACACATCCAGCAGCGGCTTGTGCTTGATGTGCCGGGCGAAGACCTGCATGAACTGCGGATCGACGCGCGCGCCCCACACGGCGAGCGAATGGCCGACGAGCCAGAGCACCAGCCCCGGAACCCACAGTTGCAGGCCCAGCCCGACGGCAGCGGCGAGCGTGCCGTTGGCAATGGCGACCGTGCGCGGCGCACCGCCCATGAGGATCGGTTCGGTCAGCGAGCGGTGCAGCGGCACCTCGAAGCCCGGAAGGTCGCTGGCCGTACTCATACGACTGCCCCGCCGGAGAAGCTGAAGAACGACAGGAAGAACGAGGACGCGGCGAACGCGATGCTCAACCCGAACACGATCTGGATGAGCTTGCGAAAGCCCCCCGACGTGTCGCCGAAGGCCAGCGCCAGGCCCGTGGCGATGATGATGATGACCGCGACGATGCGCGCGACCGGCCCCTGGATGGAATCGAGGATGGATTGCAGCGGGCCTTCCCACGGCATCGAGGAACCGGCGGCCTTCGCCGTGCCGGCCGTCACCAGCATGACGGCGGCCAGCAGCAGGCCGTGGTGTGCCGGCGCGGCCAAGCGCCGCAGGCGCGCAAGGATTGAGGCCGGATTCACGGAAAAACGGAAAGCAACAGCGTTCATCTGCGTCATGGCAGTTCTCCAGGGTGGTCAGGGGACGGGGAGGAAGGCGGCGACAGCGCGGGAAACGGCGTTTCCATCGCGTCCGCCAGGCGGTAGCCGGCGGCGTCGAAGCCATTGAGGCGGGCAATGCTTTCGACGTGGCGCTTGCGGCCACGACCGGCGATGTGGATGACGACGTTGACCGCTTC
This sequence comes from Xanthomonas arboricola, assembly GCF_002940665.1. Taxonomy (GTDB): domain Bacteria; phylum Pseudomonadota; class Gammaproteobacteria; order Xanthomonadales; family Xanthomonadaceae; genus Xanthomonas; species Xanthomonas arboricola_B. The sequence goes on along the minus strand of NZ_MIGY01000002.1, from coordinate 471,852 downwards.
GGCGATCAGCGCCCGCGGTGGGTTCACCGCGACTTCGAGAATCAGTTGTTCGAGGCGCAGCAGCGCGCCCAGCGCGGAACCGGCGTGGATCGTGGCGATGCCGCCCGGATGCCCCGTTCCCCACACTTTGATGAGGTCGAGAGCTTCGCCGCCGCGCACTTCGCCGACGATCACGCGGTCGGGGCGCAGGCGCATCGTGGCGCGCACCAGCTCGGTCATGGACACCACGCCGGCACGGGTGCGCAGCGGCACATGATCGCGGGCCGCGCATTGCAGCTCGATGGTGTCTTCGAGCACCAGCACGCGGTCGCCGGTCGCGGCGATCTCGGCCAGTAGCGCGTTCGCCAGCGTGGTCTTGCCGGTGCTGGTGCCGCCGGCGATCAGGATGTTCTGCCGCTCGCGCACGGCGCGGCGAAGGAAGTCCGCTTGCCCAGCGGTGAGGATGCCGTCGGCCACATACTGATCCAGGCCGATGATGTTCACGGCGCGCTTGCGCAGCGCGAACGCCGGGCCGGGCGCGGCAGGCGGCAAGATGCCCTCGAAGCGTTCGCCCGTCTCCGGCAGCTCGGCGGTCAGCAGCGGCTGGCCGCGATGCACTTCCGCGCCGACGTGGGCCGCGACCAGCCGGATGATGCGTTCGCCATCGGCTTCGGGCAGCTCCACGCCCAACGGCGCACGGCCCGACGACAGCCGATCGACCCATAGTGTGCGGTCGGGGTTGAGCATGACTTCCACCACGTCCGGGTCTTCGAGCGCGGTGGCGATCACCGGCCCCATTGCGGTACGCAGCATCTGGATGCGGCGATCGAGCGAGGTCGCGGCGGACGAACGAGGCTCGGGCGGGATCTGCGGAACGGCGCTCATGAGGCACGCTCCTGGGCTTCGGCCAGCGCCGCCGCGTCATCCATCCGCATCGGGTCGGGATGCAGTTCCTCCACCACGTCGCGCACCAGACTTCGGCCGCGCAGCAGGTGCCTGCCGAGTTGTTCGATGAACTGCTCGAAACGCGCCTTGCCCTGGGCACGGGCGGCGTCCTGATGCGCCTCGGGCACCGGGGTGCTGACAGTCAAGAAGTAGCGGACGAACAGCGCCAGCGTTTCGATCTGGATGTTCTGGTCGCGCTCCAGACGTTCGGCCTGCCGCGACAGGCGATCCAGCCGCTTGGCGATGGCCGCCTCGCGCTGGTCGCCGGCATCGGGCGACAGCCACGATGCGAGCGCCGCCGCGACGATGGACGACTTGGACACGCCCTTCTTGGCGGCCAGTTCGTCCAGACGCTTGGCGTGCTCGGGCTGGATGAACAGGTTGAGTCGGTATTGGCTCATAGGTCGATTCCGTCGTTGGGGTTCAGCGATGCCAGCCGGGCCGTGCGCTGCATCGCGGGGTCGAGCTGGCCGGGAAGCGGCAGCGGCAGGTCGTCGTCATCGAGCAGCGCCAGGTCGGTCGCGTGCGCGTCCGGCTGGGGGTCGTAGGCGACGGTTTCGGAGAGTTCGGGCTGACGGCGCGGGCCGCCGTCGTCGGCGCCGCCAAGGTCATCGGCGGATGCCGTGGCCGGTGCGGCGGGCACGGCGGGAATCGCCAGGCCGCTCCAATCGTCGGGTCGGGCCGGCGGCGCATCGGCATAGCGCCCGGCTGCGAGCGCAGGCGGCGACAACACGCGCTGCTGGAAGTTGGCGTCGGCGTAATAGCGCAGCTTCTTCGCCTTGATCGGCGGCAGGCTGGACACCATCACCACCGACTCGTCGGGCGGAAGCTGCATCACCTCGCCAGGGGTGAGCAGCGGACGCGCGGTTTCCTGCCGCGACACCATCAGGTGCCCGAGCCAAGGGGCCAATCTGTGTCCGGCGTAGTTGCGCTGCGCGCGCAGTTCGGTGGCGGTGCCGAGCGTTTCGGAAATGCGTTTGGCTGTGCGTTCGTCGTTCGTCGCAAACGTCACGCGAACGTGGCAGTTGTCGAGGATGGAATGGTTCTGCCCATACGCTTTGTCGATCTGATTGAGCGACTGCGCGATGAGGAAGCTGCGGATGCCGTAGCCGGCCATGAACGCCAGCGCCGTCTCGAAAAAGTCGAGGCGACCGAGCGCGGGGAACTCGTCGAGCATCAGCAGCAGCTTGTGGCGGCGCTCGATACCATCGGAGCCATCGAGCGATTCCGTGAGTCGCCGCCCGAGCTGGTTGAGGATCAGCCGGATCAGTGGCTTGGTGCGGCTGATGTCAGAGGGCGGCACCACCAGGTACAGCGATACGGGATGCTCGGCAGAAATCAGGTCGGCGATGCGCCAGTCGCAACGTGACGTGACCTCGGCCACCGTGGGATCGCGGTACAGGCCGAGGAACGACATGGCGGTGCTCAACACGCCGGAGCGTTCGTTGTCCGACTTGTTGAGCACTTCGCGCGCGGCGGATGCGACGACGGGATGCGGCGCATCGCCCAGGTGCTTCGTCGTCATCATCCGGTGCAGCGTCAGCTCGAACGGGCACGCTGGATCGGACAGGAAATTCGCCACCCCGCGCAAAGTTTTGTCGGTGCCGGCGTAGAGCACATGCAGGATGGCGCCGACCAGCAGCGCGTGACTGGTCTTTTCCCAATGGTTCCTGCGTTCAAGCGCGCCATCGGGATCGACCAGAATGTCCGCCACGTTCTGCACGTCGCGCACTTCATGCGCGCCGCGCCGAACTTCCAGCAGCGGGTTGTAGGCCGCCGACTTCGCATCGGTGGGGTTGAACAGCAGGCAATGGCTGAACCGCGAGCGCCAGCCTGCGGTGAGTGTCCAGTTTTCTCCTTTGATGTCGTGGACGACGACGGATGCAGGCCAGCTCAATAAGGTCGGCACGACCAAGCCGACGCCTTTGCCGCTGCGGGTGGGCGCAAAGGTCAAGACGTGTTCCGGGCCTTCGTGGCGCAGGTACTGGTCGCGATGCAGGCCGAGGAAGACCCCGGCCGGCTGGGTCAGTCCAGCCTTGCGAATATCGGCTGTATCAGCCCAGCGCGCCGAGCCGTAGGTCGTGACCAGCTTGGCCTGCCGCGAGCGCCAGACCGACATGGCGATGGCGACCACCACGGCCAGAAGGCCGCTGCCGCCCGCAATCGCACCACCTATGTCGAAGACATGCGGCGCGTAGGCATCGAAGAAGAACCACCATTCAAACAGCCGCCAGGGGTGATAGACCGGCGTGCCAAAGAAGTCGAACCAGGGCGAGCCAAGGCGTACTTGATGTCCGAGGGCTGCCGCCGTCCATTGCGTTGCACTCCATACGCCGGCGATCACGATGCTGAAAACAGCGGCGATCTGCCCGAACAGCACACCCTGACCTTGCATGACTGGCCTCCGATTTCTCCTGCGCTGATTCCTCGCTCACACGCGGCACAAGGACGTGCCGCATAGCGCGAGGATCAGTGCCGGGTCGGTGCCGGTCAAAGACCGTTATCGGAAGAAAGGTCGAGTAAAAAGCAAGATTTCGCGCAGGGGCGCAGGCAGAAAAAACGCCGCAAGCGATGGCGCGTTGCGGCGTGTCGAGCAAGAAGTCGGAAGTTTCGTGGCGAAGCGCCTACGATCAGAACTTGGGCGGATTCTCCGGCGGCGTATAGGGCACCGTGCCATCGTTATAGAACCGCTTGCGTGTGGCCTCGGCTACTCGGTTGCATAGCTCGTCACCCAGCTTCGCGCGCTCGACTCTGCATTGCTGGCGCAGCTCTTTAAGCCGCTTGGGGTTGGATGCCAGTTCTTCGACAGTCGGCAGGTTCGCCTGTTGAGGTGTTTCGGACTGGCCACAGGCCGTCAGCACCGCCGCTAGCAGAAACAGGAGGCTCCTTTTCATGGTTTGGGTTCCTCCGGGGGATCGAGGGGATAGCTTGGCGATGGCCTAGTAGTTTTTGGAGATTCGATGGCCTGGACGCGGTCTATGAAGCGAGTGACCGTTTCCAAAGGCTCTCCCGCCGGGCGCAGCAGATAAGTCGTCAGCACGGGCGAGCGGCCTGCCAAAGGCCGTGCCACGACTCCAGGCTCGCGGCTGGCTGCGATGTGTGCTGCACCCGCCAGCCCCAGGGCGAAACCAGCGGATACCAGCGTCATCATGAGATCGAATGAAGCCACCCGTTCGACCACCAGCGGCTCCATGTCCACGCGACGCAGCACGCGCTCGATTTGCCGTACGTGGCCTTCGCATGCCTGCGGGTCGCCCAACACCAGCGGGAAGCGCAGCACTTCTTCCAGAGGAATCCGCTTGTGCTTGAGCAAGTCATGCCGTGCCGGCACGGCCACCATCAGCGGATCGCTCCAAACCGCCGCTGCCACGATGCCGTCGCCAACCTCATCGGACTGTGCGAAGCCTACGTCGTACAGGTCGTCAAGCAGCCCTTTGATTTGCTGCGAAAGCGGCACCTCGAACAGGCGGATCTCGACCTCGGGTTCCTCCTGGCGGCACAGCGCCAGCAGCGACGGCAGACGAGACGGCGTGATGCCGTCTGACAGCGCGACGCGCAACTGGCCGTGGAAGCCATTGGCAGCCGCCTTCACGCTTTCGCGAGCTTGCTGCAAGGCGGCGAAGACGCGCGGAACATGCTCCAGAAAAAGTGCGCCTGCGCGAGTCAGCCGTGTACTGCGCGTAGTACGGGCGAATAGCACCACGCCCAGTTCTTCTTCCAGTTCCTTGATGGCACGCGACAGCGGCGACTGCTCGATGTGCAGTCGTTCCGCGGCACGGGCGAAGTGAAGCTCTTCGGCTACGGCCAGGAAGCAGCGCAGATGCCGAAGCTCCATCGTTCACCTACCCATGAAGCCTTGCGCCGAGGAATGCGGGATGCCGCATCTGCCACAGCATCCAGGCGATCCCCAGGCCCACAGCTATCCAGGGCTGCTGCAAAGCACCTGGCCGCTGCGCAAGGAGCGGCGGGAGAAGCCTGTCGCGGTCGGCGGCACGCTGTGCAGCGACAGCGGCGACGTGCTGCATGCCTGGTGCCTGGCCGGGCTGGGCGTCTCGCTGCGCGAGACCTGGGACATTCACGAGGAACTGCGCGATGGACGGCTGGTGCGCGTACTGCCCGAATGGGAAGCCACGCCCTCGAAGATCAGCATCGTGCGCGCGCGGCGCGAACCCGTGCCGCGCCGGCTGACGGCGTTCAGCGATTTCCTGCTGGAACGCTGGCGGGATGCGCCGTGGGATGCGGCCTGACATTTTTCAATGTCCTTGGGCGCCGTCGGCCAACACCGCTGCGACCGGCACCGGCCGCCTGTCGAGCCAGCCGCTCCACAAGGTCAGCAGCAGGCCGATGCCCACCATGAGGGCGCCGACCCACGGCGTCGCACCCAAGCCCAGGCGGGACTCCGCCACCAGCCCGCCGATGAAGGCGCCAAGCGCGATGCCGGCGTTGGCGGCCGACACATTGATGGTGGAAGCGATGTCCACGTTGCCGGGCCGATGGCGCTGGGCGAGCTGCACGACGTACAGGGCCAGCCCCGGCACATTGCAGAACATGAGTGCACCGAGCACGCCGAGTGTCAGGATCGAGCCCAACATGGACGACGCGGTGAAGGTGAAGATCAGCAGTACCGCCGCCTGCGCGCCGAGCATCAGCGCCAGCGCCGGCACAACCTTCTTGTCGGAGACGCGCCCGCCAAGGAAATTGCCAACGATCACCGAGACACCATAGAGGGCCAGCATCCACGCCACGCCGTTCGGGCCGAAGCCGGTGATGTCGGCCAGGATGCTGGGCAGATAGGCGAAGGCGATGAAGGTGCCGCCCCAGGCGCAGAAGTTCATGCCGAACGCGATCAGCAGGCGTCCGCTGCCCAGCACCTTGACCTGTTCGATGAGGCTGCCGGCCGGCGCGATGTCGATCTTGCGCGGCAAGGTGGCCGCCATCGCCAGCAGCGACACCAGGCCGATGGCCGCGACGAACCAGTAGGCCATCGGCCAGCCCAGGCGCTGGCCGATGACGGTTGCGATCGGCACGCCGGCCGCGACCGCGATCGTCAGGCCGCCGAACACGATCGCCACCGCCGAGGCACGCCGGTCTTCCCCCACGAGGCTCGCGGCGATTGCCGCGCCGACGCCGAAGAAGATGCCATGCGGCAAGGCGGAGACGATACGCGCGACGATGAGGAATTCGTAGCTGGCGCTCAACGCGGCGGCGGCATTGGCCAGGACGAACAAGGCCATGACCGACAGCATCAGTGTCTTGCGCGACAGGTTTCCCGTCAGCGCCGCGAGGATCGGCGATCCGAAGCTGACGCCCAGCGCATAGCCGCTGACGACCAGCCCGGCCCGCGCCAGGTTGACGCCGAAATCGTCGGCGATCTGCGGCAACACGCCGACGCTCGCGTACTCGGTGGTGCCGATGGCGAAGCCACCGACCATCATGGACAGCAAGGCCGGCAAGGTGCTGCGTTGCTTGGAAACAGCCTGCATGAAAACGCTCCGAGTAGGTCTGATTGATCGACCTTTCCGAGCGTAGATGGAATGACTATGATGAAATAGATGCGTTAATTCAATTCACCATTGAAATGGATTCATTGAATGTCCCGCCAGAACATCAATCGAGCTTTCGAGATGGAAGTGTTCATCGCGGTGGTCGCCGCCGAAGGCTTCACCGCCGCCGCCGAGCCGTTGGGTATGACGGCCTCGGCCGTCAGCAAGCTCATCAATCGGCTGGAAACGCGCCTGGGGACAAAGCTGCTGCATCGCACCACACGCAAGCTGCAACTCACGCCCGAAGGCAGCGCCTTCCAGGAACGCTGCCTGCGCATCCTCGACGACATCGACTGCGCCGAGCACGAGGCCGCACAGGTGGGATCGCCGCGCGGGCGCGTGCGGATCAACAGCCATGTGGCCTTCGGCGTCCATTACCTGCTGCCGCGCCTGTCGGAATTTCTGGAACGCTACCCGGACGTTCAACTGGACGTGACGCTGAGCGACATCGTGGTCGATCTGCTGGACGATCGCAGCGACGTGGCGATCCGCACCGGGCCGCTGCCCGATTCGCGCCTGACCCAGCGCCGGCTCGGCGCCAGCGGCCTGGTGGTGGTCGCCTCGCCGGACTATCTGCGGCGCGCCGGCACTCCCGAACGGCCCGAAGACCTGCACCAGCACCGGCGCCTTGGCTTCAACTACGCCCGGCATGTGGATGCTTGGCCTTTCATCAACGGTGATGGCGCGCACATCGCCATCGCACCGTCGGGCGACCTGCGCCTGGGCGATGGCGAGAGCATGCGCCAGATGGCGCTGGCCGGGGTCGGTGTCGCCCGGCTGGCGCGTTACCACGTCGGAGCCGATCTTGCCGCCAGCCGGCTGGTGCCCTTGCTGGAAAGCCACAACTGCGGCGCCGTGGAAGACATCCATGCGGTGTTCGTCGGCCCCGGCCGCCATGTGCCGGCAAGGGTCAGGGTGCTGCTCGATTTCCTGGCCGAACGGGTCGCGCAGGATTTGGCTTGAACCATCAGCAGGAAGGCCATTCGCCCACGGTCAGAACTTGGGCTGATTCTCCGGCGGCGTGTAGGGAGTATTGCCATCGCCATAGAACCGTTTGCGTGTAGCCTCGGCCACGCGGTTGCACAGCATGTCGCCCAGCGTGGCGCGATCGGTATTGCATTGCTGGCGCAGTTCTTTCAGGCGCACAGGGTCGGATGCCAATTCTTCCACGGTTGGCACGCTTTTCGTCTTTGGCGTTTCGGCTGGGCCGCAGGCGGTCAGCACCACGACCAGCAAAAATGGGATCGCCTTCTTCATGGCGTGGGCTCCTCTGGGAGGGCAGGTAAATGTCCTGGCACTGGCCGGGCATCTTCGGGGGATTCGATGGCCTGTACGCGCCCGATGAAACGGGCCAGCGTTTCCGAGGGTTCGCCATCCAGGCGCAGCAAGTAGGTCGTGAGCATCGGCGAGCGGCCGACCAACGGCCGCGCGACGACGCCTTGTTCTCGGCTGGCCGAGATGTGCGCAGCGCCGGTCAGGCCCAGGGCGAAGCCGGCCGAAACCAGCGCCATCATCAAATCGCAGGACGCCACCCGCTCGGCCACCAGAGGCTCCATGTCCACGCGGCGCAGCACGCGCTCGACCTGCCGCGCATGACCTTCGCACGCCTGCTGATCGCACAGCACCAGCGGATAGCGCAGCAGTTCTTCGAGCGGGATGCGCTTGTGTGCCAGCAAGGGATGCCGTGCGGGCACGGCCACCATCAGCGGATCGTTCCAGACGGGCAAGGCGACGATGCCATCGCCGGCGTCATCGGCGCGGGCAAAGCCCACGTCGTATAGATCGTCGTGCAGGCCCTTGATCTGCTGCGCAAGCGGCACTTCGGTCAGGCGGATTTCGACTTCCGGCTCCTCCTGTCGGCAGAGCGCGAGCAGCGCTGGTAGGCGTGATGGCGTGATGCCGTCAGACAAGGCGATACGCAACTGGCCGTGGAAGCCGTTGGCCGCCGCCTTCACGCTGTCGCGCGCCTGCTGCAAGGCGGCGAAGACGCGCGGCACATGATCCAGAAACAGCTTGCCTGCTCGCGTCAGGCGGGTGCTGCGTGTGGTGCGGGCGAACAGCACCACGCCAAGTTCATCCTCAAGTTCCTTGATGGCGCGTGACAGCGGCGACTGCTCGATGTGCAGTTTCTCTGCTGCGCGGGCGAAGTGAAGTTCTTCGGCGACGGCCAGGAAGCAGCGGAGATGGCGCAGTTCCACGGTGCTACCTCTCCTTACATGAGAACGTATCGGCCATCGGAGGAACGGTAATTCAATTCGCCCCATCTCATCGGCCGGACCCAAAAATCTGCCGGAGTTCATCGAGAACCAGCGGAAACTCGGTGAATCCATCGCTATCCAGGAAATGCCCCCCGTGCTGCACTGAAATGAATTTGGCATCCAACGACCGCGCCATCCTCTCGCTCAAGGCGTGCGGAACGATCGTGTCGTCTGCCGCCGCAATAACGAGGCGATGGCCTGAGATTCTGGAGATTTTCTCGTAGTCGATGTCAGGTTTGGCGAAGTCGTCCAATTGCGGAAGGATGGGAAGACCATCGTTGAAGCCGGACACCAGTACATATCCGCCGATTACCGAAGCACCCCCTGCTGTCTCCAGATACTTCAACAATGCAATGCCGCCGAGACTATGGGCGACGAAGTACGTGTTCTCATCCATCGACTCAATCTGAACTTCCAGCGCACGTTGCCAGTCGTCTGGTCGAGGCGAATCGGGTGAAGGCAGCGTGACTATGGAAACCACCACTCCCTGCTTCTCCAGTTCCTGCTTGAGCCACGGGAACCAGTGACGGTATGGTGAGGCGCTGTATCCGTGAACAATGTAGACGCGCATGTTTGCCTCTTGATGGCTGGCAAAGGTGCCGCCCGATAGATTGAACGACAGCGAAAATAAAAGAGCAGCAACGCTTTTCATTCTTGACGACCCATGTCAGACCTTGCGGGCATTTGTGCCCACATGGCGCAACGTCACAGCGGAAAGCACAGCGAGCCCGCTAACGATCACCGCGCTGAAGACTGCTGCACCTTGAAGTCCTGTGATGAACGCGGTCTGCGCTTGTTCTATCAATCCCACCGACAACTCCGATGTGATGGAAGACGCCGCCCACAAGCTGTCGCTGACGGCCTCGCGCGCCGTGGCGTCAAGGTCATCCGGTAAATGACCGGCTATAGCGCGGTGATAGATCGCACTGGCGATGCTCCCTAGCAGAACGATGCCCAGCGAAACCCCCAAGTCCTGCATCACCTCCGTCATCGCAGAAGCAGAGCCTGCCTTCTCTGCTGGAGCGGCCGCGATCACCAAGTCGGTTCCCACGGCGGTGATGGTGCCATTGCCTAAGAAGGCTAGCGCCAGAGCAGCGACCGCCAACGCCACGCCGGCGGTGCCATGCCCCAGTTGCGTCAGCATCAGGTAGCCCACTACCGACAGCGCCAGCGAACCGGCGACCACGTAGCCGGGTCGTATCACCCGAGCGACTAGCGACGCGCCGGTGCCGCCGACAATCATCGCCAGCGCCGCCAAGCCCATCCACAGGCCTGCGACCAAAGGTGTGTAACCTGCCACCAACTGTAGATACTGAGTAACCAGCAACATGGTGCCGCCGACCGCCACCAAGCCAAACAGCAGCACGATCAGTGCTACCGAGAAGGCCCGATCAGCAAACAAGCTCAAATCGAGAAGCGGATCGGCCAACCGACGTTGCCGCCTGACAAACATCCAGCCAAACAGCATTCCAGCCAAGATGGCGATAACGGCATCAAGAGCGATACCTGATCCCGCGATCTGCTTGATGCCATAGACGAAGGGCAGCATGGCGGCGAGCGAGAGCGCGACGCTGAACAGGTCCAGCCTTCCGCCGTTTGGCGCGCGGTATTCGGGCAACAGAAACGGGGCGAGTATCAGCAAGACGATTACGACAGGCACCGCGATAAGGAACCCGGCCCCCCACCAAAACCACTCCATCATCAGGCCACCCACGACTGGCCCTAATGCATAACCAATCCCCCACATCGCCACATAAAGACCTATGGCAAGTGCGCGCTGACGCGGAACGGCAAACAAATTGCTGATAAGCGCCAACGTCGAGGGCATCAGCGTGGCACCTGCCACGCCGAGGGCAGCCCGCGCCGCGATCAGCATGTTGGCGCTCGTCGAAAAGGCCACGACCATCGAGGCAGCGGCAAAAGCGACCGCGCCGATCAGCAGCAACTTGCGACGGCCGATGCGGTCGCCCAGCGTGCCCATCGTGATAAGGAAGCCCGCGATCAGGAAGCCATAGGCATCCATGATCCAGAGCGCCTGCGTGCTGGTCGGCTGCAAATCGAGCGCGAGCGCTGGCAAGGTCAGGTGCAGCAGCGTCAAATCCATCCCCAACAGAACGGTGGGTAGGGACAAGAGGGCAAGCCCCGCCCAGGCACGGGCGCCAGCACGCTCGGGTGTGTGCTCGCCGGGCACTGCGATGGGGACAGACTCCCGATGTGTCATGAATGTGGCCTCGCGCCATCTGGATTGCGAAAACCACATCTTCCAGGCAATATCATCACATGACAATTTAAGTAATTATCCTATTACTAGTAGCAACAGCCATGCAGGATCGAAGCCTTAGCCGTACTCGAAGCGAACTGTCGGAGTTCCTGACCCGCCATCGGAAGAAGCTGACGCCGGGCGATGTCGGCTTGCCTGCCACCGAACGGCGCCGCACGCCTGGCCTGCGCAGGGAAGAAGTGGCGGCCCTGGCCGGCGTAGGCCTGACTTGGTACACGTGGTTCGAGCAGGGGCGCGATATCCAGGTGTCTGAGAAATTCCTGTTGAGCGTGGCTTATGCCCTCAAACTCGACGATGCCGAATGCAGCCATTTGTTCTTGCTGGCGCACAGACGCCCTCCGCCGCCGGAAGCACATCAATGGGATTCGGTGACAGCGGACATCCAGCAATTGCTGGATGACTTGCCCAGGCCAGCCTACGTACAGAACCTGCGTTGGGACGTAGTGGCCTGGAATGCAGCAGCGGATGGGGTGTTCGGCTTCGCTCACAGGCAGCGAGAAGACCGCAACCTGCTGCGGATGACATTTGCCGACCCCGATATGCGGCGACGGCTGACCGACTGGCACAAGGACGCGCCCAAGCTGCTGGCGCAGTTCCGCTATGACGTTGCCATTGCACCGGAAGACCCGGCAATGCTGGCCTTGATCGAAGATTTGAACGTGTTGTCTCCCAGCTTTCGTCGCGGGTGGGAAGTGCCGGACAGCGGGATTGCGATGCGTGGTATCGGTTCAGTTGTGGACACCAGGGGCGAGCAACGGAACTTTCGTCATGAGACGCTGGTTGTCGATGAGCACCGGCACTTGAAAATGGTGGTGTACTTTGCGGTTCAGACATAACGAATGCCAGCTATACAAGTGTCTGGGACGTTAAATACCAAGCCTGCGCTGTCGCCCAATCTCCCACGACACCCCGCTGCCGCGCACTGTCGCGGCGAGCTGCTGCCCCAGCCGCTGTTCGATCACCGGCCGCCACGGCACCAGGCTGAATCCCATGCCGTCATCGAGCATCGCGTAGCGACCGCTGGCAAGCATGACGCTGCGCCGGTAGATGCCGGCCACACGCTGCCCGTCGGCCACTGGTCGATGCTCCACGCCAGTTTCGGCGGCAATGTCCTGTGCGGCCTTCGCCAGATCGCGCCCGCGCAGCGTCGCCAGCAGGTTGCGGGCGAGGATCACGCGCTGCCCGCGCCGCTCGGCCAGCCCCTGTTCGGCCAGGAAGTTGGCGCGCTGTTGCAGGGTGTTCTTGACCTCGCCGCCAAAGCCCAGGTCGCCCAGCCCCTTGCCGCCGCCGATCAACTGCTGATCCAGCCAAGTCGCGCCGATGACGCGGGCCTGCCGCTCAATGGGCAGGTGCGATTTCAGTTCCACGGCCACGCCACCAAGGTGCTGCGCGTCGTACTGGCGGCCGCGTTCGGCCAGGTCGTCCGGCACCTTCCATAGCCCTTCGGCCACGCGCTCCACGATGCCGGCCCGGCGCAGGGCTTCCAGCCGGCGAATATGGGCCGCGACAACTTCCTGCGGGTCGCGGCCAGCCTTGGCCCGGCCCTGCTCGATCGCCAGGTGGTGATCGGTGCGGTACAGGCCATCGCTCGCCAGCGCGGCGATGTTCTTGTCGGCCGCGCGCACCTCGGCGGAACCGCGTACTTCCACCACGGCTCCGGTGGGATAGTTCGCCAGCTCGTCGCGGGCGTTCAACGCGACGTAGTGTGCCTTGCCGTCCACGCCGTCGATGACCAGATAGCCGCGGTCATGCAGTTCGTCGGCCAGCCCCTTGGCAGCGACGCGGCCGACGATGGTGCGGCCGACCTCGCCCGGCTCGAACACCGCCAACTCGCGCGGCTGGCCGCTCATGGCACGCTGCATCGTTCGGATAATGTCGCCACGCTCGCCCAGGGCGCGCAAGGTCTTCTCCGCGTCCACATGGACGGCCCAGTTGCCGGGCTGCGTCTCGTCGGCCAGCCCCAGGCGCTGCAAGCGTTGCAGGCGGCCGATCAGCAGCAGGCGCTGGCGTTGCAACCGGGGTTCATTGAAGTGCTCGATCTGCACCCGGCCATCCTCGCCGGCCTCGCGTTGCAGGGTGCGATCCAGGCTCGTCCACCGCTCTTGCTCCACCTCGCGCTGCAAGGTCTGCTGGATCTCCAGTTCGGTGCGCGGCCCCAGCCATTCCGTCGCCAGTTCGGCCGCCCGGTGGCGGAGGCCCTGGGCGATGTAGTCGCCCGCGATGATGAGGTCTTTGCCGGTGTCGTCGCGCCCGCGCACGATCAGGTGAGTGTGCGGATTGTCGGTGTTCCAGTGATCGACAGCCACCCAATCCAGCCGCGTGCCCAGGTCGGCTTCCATCCTGTTCACCAGATGCCGGGTGTAGGTGCGCAGGTCGTCCAGCTCGGCGCCGTCCTCCGGGGAGACGATGAAGCGGAAATGGTGGCGGTCGTCGGCGGCCCGCTCCTTGAAGGCATCAAGGTCGGCTTCGTCGGTCTGCGGCCCGTAGGCCCGGCCCGGTTCGCCATCGCGGCCGGCGCCATCGCGCTCGATATAGCGCAGGTGCTTGGCGAGCGACTGCGGGCTGGCGTTGAGCTGATTGACCAGCAGCGTCTTGATGGTCACGCGCCGCGACATGGAGGTCAGCTTCGCCCCGGCGAAACGCGCCGCCGTATGGCCGCGCCCAAGCCGTGAGCCGGGCCGCTGTCCGACGCGCTGGCCTTGGCCGCCGGACGCGGCGGAATGGTGCATCGAGGACTTGCCGCCGCTGGCCTTGCCAGCCTGCCTGAGCACCTTGGAAACGAAGCTCTGGCCCTGACCCTTGCCCCGGTTCTTCGGAGCGCTGGGGCGCACGCGGAAATCGTCGTCGCCGCGGTCGGTCATGGTTGCGCTCCCTGCAAGCTATAGCGTGTCCTGTCGTGCGAAGCACGCGGACATGCCAGCCTTGGCGCGGGCCACGCGCCCCACGCGGCACGGCGGCGAAGCCGCTCCGTGCTGCGCCACCCCCATGTGCAGACAGGCTTTCGACACGGCACGGTGCCGCGTCCTTTTGTCTTGCCTTCCGCCTTTGCCCTTCGCTCCCGCTCCGGGCATCGGCGTCCCGGTAGCGCTGCTGCACCCGTAGCCAGCCCACCGGCGAACGCGCCAATGGCCGCAGGCCAGGCGCGTTCGAGGCAAGACGCCTGCACGTTGGACGGCTGCGCCGGATGTTGCGCGAGGCGCGGTGCGAATGCGCCCGCGCTGCACGCGCGACGACACGGTCGCAGCAGCCGGAACGGCATGCCCGATGGCACGATGAGATGCACGGCAACGTGCAGCGAATCGGTGGCCATCATGGGCCAGTCTCCAGCCAGACCGGGTGCGCGACGCCGATCACGGCGGATGCGCTGACCGGGCCGAAATAGCGGCTGTCGAACGACGCCGGATTGGTCACGCTCAACAGGAACAGCTCGCCCGGTTCGAGGCGGCGGCAAAGCTGCAAGGATGGCAGCGGCCGGCCCAGCCGGTCGGCAGGCAACGCGGCGGCCGCAGGCACGCCGTCGATGCGTACCTGCCCGGCGACGATGCAAACGTGTTGCGGCGCGACTGCGCCCACACGTTTGAGCAGCGGAACGCGGGTCGGCAGGTAGCCGCGCTGCGCAGCCAGCATGGCGGCCCTGTCGGGCAGCGGCACCAGCACGATGCTGTCCACGGACAACGGACGTGGCAGCGAGGCGGTGCGCGGGTCGAACGGTTCGATGCGATACCAGCCGACCGCCACGCTGTCGGACGGGTTGTAGGTCAGACGCGGCAGCGGCGACACGAAAGCCGCCCAGGCCAGCGCAGCGAGGCCGACGGCAGCGAAGCCCGCCAGCACGATGCGAACGCGCAGGCGCGAGCGAGGATGCGGCGCGACTTCGTGCGTGCATGGGGTGTTGAATTGGGTCGTCATGGCAGCGCCCTTCCGGCCAGCCAGGCGGCGTGCCGCTCGGCGGTGTATTCGGGCAGCGCCAGGCGGGCCGCCAGACGGTTGCCCAGCGTGCGCCAGTATGCGGGCGACACGTCGATGGCGGCGATGCCTTGCCCTTCGATGCCGTCGATGCGTTCCAGCACGGCACGCACCGCGTTTTCGCCTTCGGCGTGCAGCAGCAGGCGTGCGCCCGGCCGCACGCCGGGGATGCGCTGCATGTCGTCCAGCGGCGTCGCGGCTTGCATCACCATGAGTTGCCAGCGGATAGTGCCGTAGTTGTTTGCTTCCCAGCGCACGCGGCAGAACATTGCACGCGGCAGGAACACCGCGCAGCGCCGCCAGCGGTCGAGCCGCAGCGTGCGCGCCGGCTCGCCGAAGCGCAGGTAGAGCTTGAATCGCGGTTCGATGTAGGCGAGCGATACGCGAGTCAGCGGCGTGCTGCCAGCCTGGCCGGCGAGCGTCGAAAGCGAAGGCGGCGGCGCAGCAGCCGGTGCAGCCGTCGCCGCATGAGCAGCAGGCAAGGCGAATGCATTCATGGCAGGTTTTCCGGGCGCTTGTCGGGAAACTCCCGCTCCAGCAAGCCGCGCAGCAGTTCGGCCACGGTCACGCCCTGGCCGAAGGCGCCGATCTTGATGCGCGCGCGCAGCGCAGGCGTCACGTCGAGCGTCAGGCGTGCGGTGTAGAGGTCGCCTTTGTTGAGCGCATCGGCATCGCCCTGGCGAATCCACGCCTCGGCGTGCGGATTCGCGGGCGGACGTGCGCCGATGCCGACGCGCTTGCTGCGCGGGCTGCTCATGTCGGCCACCGCAGCAGTTCATCGGTGAGCACGGCGATCTCGCGTGCGGCGGCGCTGTCGGGCGCGGTTTCGCGGGCGAGCCGGCCAGCGGCCACGCTGTCGGCGAAGA
Organism: Xanthomonas arboricola; assembly: GCF_002940665.1. Lineage (GTDB taxonomy): Bacteria > Pseudomonadota > Gammaproteobacteria > Xanthomonadales > Xanthomonadaceae > Xanthomonas > Xanthomonas arboricola_B. Next base: position 456,014 of record NZ_MIGY01000002.1, on the reverse strand, counting down.
CGATGCGCTGGCGCACTTCGCTGCGCAGCGCCGGCAGCGGCTGTTCGGCCAGCGATTGCCGTGCTTCTCTGCCGATGATGGTGGTACTGACGCGCCGATTGATGACGAAGGCCGCGCGCAGCGCAGGCCGGAACACCTGTGCCTCGCGGATCAGCGCCACCATCTCGGCGCTGGCCCACAGGTCATACGGACTGGGCTGCACGGGAATCAGCACGCGCTCGGCCGCCAGCAGCGCGGAACGCGTCAACGCGGCGATGCGCGGCGGGCCGTCGATGATGACGTGATCGGCGCGGCGGGCCAGCTCCGGCGCTTCCTGATGCAGCGTTTCGCGGGCGAGGCCCACGGCGCTGAACAGCCGGGGCAAGCCCTGCTGGCTTCTGCGCTGTGTCCAGTCCAGCGACGAACCCTGCGGGTCGGCGTCCAGCAGGATGACGTGCAGGCCGCGCAGCGCCAGTTCGCCCCCGATGTGCGTGGCGAGCGTGGTCTTGCCGACGCCGCCTTTCTGGTTGAGCAAGGCGACGATCATGGCGCGGCCCTCCGATCTGGAAAGCCAGCCTGGTTTTGCCTTGCCGAACGAGGTTGGTTTTGGGGCTGTTCTTGCCTTCGGGACTGCGGCGCTTTTTGCCTTGCGGCAGTTGTCCACCGAAACGGCGCTGCTCTACTAAAAGTTAGAGATTTAAAAGTTAGGTAGTTAGAGGGCGAGAAAACCCAATACTGGCACGGGTTTGCGGCTGATTGGCACGCCTGATAGCACGATAGTGCCACGCCTGATAGCACGATACCCCGCACGCCTGATAGCACGACACCATTCACAGCTTGTCCCGGAGTTATCCCCGTGCCGTGGGCGGCACGGGCCGGAACGTCAGCAGTTCCGTCCCGTCGTCCGGCATCCGCTCGATGCCCAGGACGTAGCCGGGCAGCGACTGCCGCGCCACCAGTGCGCGCAGGTCGCAGGCGAAGTCGTAGGGCTTGGCGGTGCTGCCGGATTTCTGGTGCAGGTAGCGAAAGTCGAACTGCCAGCCGTATTCCTGCTTGCCGCCGTGCTTGCGCACCAGACGGTACAGCCAGCGTTCGATGCCGCCCGTGAGTCGGAAATACGCCGGGTCGATGGTCAGCACCAGGGCGGCGTCGAGCACGCCTGCATAGAACCAGTCCGGCAGGATCAGTTCGATGCCCAGCGGCGTGCCGCTGGCATCGGCCAGTTCCTTCCACTCGTTGATCCATGAAAACCGATGCAGGCGCCGCCCCGTCGTCTCGCGGATGGACGTGGCCACCGTGGTCGATTGCAGGCGATCCAGCGCGGCCTTGAGGCGCTGGTAGTCGCGTAGCGACTTGCCGCGCCCGATGAAGCGCAGGATCTCGTAAGGCGTGGCACGCATCAGCCGCGACGGCTGCAAGCCCGCGTCCTTCGCCTCCACGATCTGCGAGGCCGCCCATATCAGCACGTCCGCGTCCCAGATCGTGGCGATGCCGTGCTCCTGCGTGCCTTCCACGCGGATCGTCACGTTGCCTGCGCGAAAGTCGATCGGCGCCGTGCGCCGCGACTTCGCCAGCGAGAAGAACGGATAGGCCATCAAATCCTGGCTGTCGCGCGGCGCCATGTCGCCCGGCAAGGCGCGGAACAGGTCGAGCTGTTCGCGCTCCTGCACCGACCGCTGCCGGGACGGCAGCGCGGGACTGGACATGACGGCGGCCACCCGTGAACCGACGATCAGCGGCGATCACGGTAGTCACCCGCATGGCGCTCGGCGTACTCCGGGTCGGACGTGGCATCGAAACTACGTGCATCGGCCCAGGCGTCGAGGTCGGCCACCGCGTACATGACGCGCCGGCCGAACTTGCGAAACTTCGGCCCGCCGCCGATCACGCGCTGTTTCTCCAGCGTGCGCGGGCTGAGGCGCAGGTATTCGGCGGCCTCGTCGTTGGTGAGGTAGCGTTGGGGCTGCGCGGGCGCAGCGACGGCAGCGGCGGCAGGCCGCAAGGGAGCGGGTCGCATGGTGTGAACCTCCATCGGTCGGCAAAGCCCGGTCACGCAGCGCGACCGGATGGAGTCAGTCTCAAGAAAGCGAGGCTTCCTGCTAAGGGACGACTTGCAGGGGGCGCGAAACGTCCCCCCTAATGCGGTGCAATTGGCGGAAGCTGCGCCAGGCGGCGATAGCCGCCGCGCATCAGCGCCTCGCCACGCCGCACCAGCCGCCGCACGCGGGCACGCAAGGCGCTGTCTTTGTGCCAGTCGGCCGCGACGGCATCGGCACCGAACAGCCCTTCGGCCACCTCGCGCAAGGACGCGCCCGCGAGGGTCGCGTCGAGCGCCTGCAAGGTGTGCAGTTCCAGCAGCGCGGCGGGTGTGGGCCGGGATCGGGCCGTTGCCACAGGCGCGGCCACGGTCGCGGCGGACAGCGCATCCAACTCGGCCGCGAGCGTGCGATAGCGCGCGCAGGGCGTGGCGCAGGCACGGGTGGCGTAGAGGTAGGCCATGCCGTCTTCCAGGCCCGGCGCCAGTGCGAGCCGCATACAGCAGCCGGGCCAGCGCGACACCAGCACCAGGCGCTTGCCATCATGGATCAGGTGCTTGCGGCCGGGGACGCGCCAGAACTCGAAGGCGTAGGCTTCGGGCGGTGGGTCGGCATCGGGATAAAGCTGCACCACGGCATCGTGATCGGGGAACCAGGCCGGATGTGCGTCGCGCGCATCCAGGGCCGGGTCTTCCAGCAGGCGCAGGCCCCAGGCGTGCGCCGCGTCTGGTCGGCGGCGACGGCGCAGCCAGTCGCGCCGGTAGTCGGGGTTGCGGCGCAGGTATTCCCAGGCCAGCGCGGGGCCGTCAAGGTGCAGCGTGTAGAGATACGCGGCGGTCGGATACCAGTGTTCGGCGCTCGGGTCAGCCATGACGCAACCTCCTGTCGTTCAGCAGGAACGTCGCGACGGATTCCGGCGTGCGAGAGCTATCGAGTCGCCATCAAGTAGTCATCGAAATCGAGGTAAACTGTAACTGCTGGTGTCAAGACTGATTCGCTCCAGGGCATTGCGGAAATCGTCTGAATGCGACGGCTGCGCCGCCACAAAAATGGTGCGCAGCGTGGAGCACCGTGCAGCAGCCCGCGTCAAAGATCATGACTGTTTGCATCAGAAGCGTACCGCTTCGGTGCAAGAGTGTGGATTCAGACGTTCCGGGTCTTGGGTAAGACCGAAATAGTCAGAATGCGCCGTCGTTGGCTGAGGTTGCTCAGTCGGTGATCGAGCCGTTTTCCTCGGCCAGCCGCAGGTACTCCGACAGCAGCCGCACCGGCTGGAAGTAGCGGTCGCGCATCACCGGCTGCTTGCGCGGCCCGACGATGGACGCCACATCGGACAGCTTCACATGGCCCAGCCCGGGCATGCCAATTCCCAGGTCCCCATGCCGTATCACCATCGGCCGGATCAAGCGCGGCCAGCAGCCAGGTGGCGTGCGCGTCAGAGGTGAACAGCCGCACCGCCGGCATCGGGTCGATGCTCTGGCCCGCAGCGCGTGCCTCGCCGATGGCGAGCAGTTGGGCGCGGTGTTCGGCGGTGATGAGCGGTTGGGTCATGGTCGGCACTCCCACGAATCCGACGATGCATGGATACGTCTTCCCGTCAAAGCGCGGAACCGGCGAAGCGGATGCGTGCTTTCGTGCGGAAGCACGAAGGCGCGAGCCGTCGAATCCGTACATGCACGGAAACGCAGAAGCGGAATTGTGCAGGCCAGGAAAGACACGAATGCGGTTCCCCGATTCTGTTGGAATCCGCCCAGGCGGATTTCCGTAAAAGCACGAAGGCGGGTTGCTCAACCAGAAATGAACACTATAGATTGTAGCCCTATAGAGCGCAATCGGCTGTCATCTTGGTTTTTCAGGGGAAACCATAGGTGGCGGCGAAAAACTCATTGGCGACGGCAATACGGACGGTCAGAAAAGCGCGTGGCTTGAGCCAGGAAGCGTTCTCTGACGTGTCGAGCCGCACCTATATGAGTTCGCTGGAGCGCGACCTGAAAAGTCCGACCATGCACAAACTGGCCGAGCTGTGCGAGGTCATGGGAGTGCATCCGCTCACGCTGCTGACGCTGGCCTACGCCGGCGACAGCACGCGCAAGGTTGACCAGCTCCTGGCGCAGGTGCGCCAAGAGCTGGAAGAGATCGAAGCCACTCGCAAGGACATCTGACGCCGCGCAGGAATTGCATTACCTTCCTCTTGTGTGCGATCCGCTCAAAGCTGCTCATGATGAAATTCGAGAAAACCAATCACCACTACGTGCCGCAATACTGGCAACGCGGCTTCAGGGGGCCGAATGGGCACCTTTATGGGAAGTTCCGCGACGGGATCAGAGTCGTGTCGACGCGAACGATCATGCAGCAGGACTACCTCTACACGGTCTTCGACGATCAGTGGAACCCGTCGGACTCACTGGAAGATGCGCTCTCCGCAGTGGAAGCCGAAGATGCCAAGCTGTTCCAACGGCTGCACAGCCCTAGCTATACGAGCACAGCGGATGACAGGAACCACCTTTGCGCAGTGTTGGCTCTGCAAGCGACACGGCACCCTGACATCCTCCGGCACGGAACGAAACGCAGCCGCGAGTTGGGCCAAGTGCTGGCTACCGCTCATGATTACTCGCTAGACGAGTTCAAGGCGCGGATAACCGGCTTTGCCGTCAGCGAGGCCGATGCGCACGACTGCTACGTAGTTCTGTGCTCGCGCTCCAAGGAGCAACTAGCAGCGGATCTGGCCGAACTGACCGGGCTGTCGCCGCAGTCCTCGCAGCTTCCCGAGCAAGATGCCCTTCGTGCGATGCCGCTGGTCGAGCAGCACTTGCAGCAGATGGAGCTGTGGCTGCTCGATGTGCCAGCGACTGAGGCGTTTGTGTTGGGAGACACGCCGATTCCGCAATCCGATCTGCGTCAGGGTTTCTCGGTGCCGCTGTCCCGATCCCTCGCCGTGCTGGCGTGTCCCGCTCTGGTCCCGCAGACGTTGCTGTCCCGGCGCAATGCCACGGCGACCGAAGTCAGGGACATCAATCGCACGCAAAGCGACAACGCCCTGTCCGTAGTCGCCGGGCCTTCGGCCGCGTTGTTGGCGGCCTTGTAGTGCAGCAAGAAGTCGCCCTTTCTAGGGTACTTCCAGATCCCCCAACCATTTCACGTTCTCACGTGTCACGATCGGCGGCGCGTGCTCGGGCGCAAGTTGGTCGTAGACCCAGGCCACGGCCAGACGCAGAGTCCGCAAGTAGCCGCGACAGCGGCTTTCGTCCACCGCAGTGAACACGGTGGAGGTCAATGCCACCGGATCGACTTCCTCGTCGCGTTCCTTGGCGTGCATGAACGCATTGCGCAGCTCGCGCACCATCTCCAGCGCGTCATAGGGAGGCTGCCCCGCTGTCAGAGGCGCGAAGCTCCGGCCAGCGGCTTGAGCCAGCGCCGCCCCGGCCTCGTTGATCTTCTGCACCGGCGTCCGCCTGTCGCGGTGATCGGGATGGACCTTTGTCTGCTGGAACACCAGCCGGTTGCCGATCGCCTCGGCGCAGGCCGCGACTGCGACAACGCAATAGACGCCGTGGAAGAACGCACCTTCGGTATCGCGCTTCTGCATGGCCGCCTTTAACTCGTGCAACTCGCGCAGCGCCTTTTCGTAGTGCAGCAGCGCGAACGACAGTTCGATGCGCGGCTGACCGGCGGCATCGTGGGTCAGTCGGCCGTAGCGGGTCAGTGTCGGCGCGATGTAGTCGAACGGTTTTTCCAGCGGCGCGCGCTCGCGATGGTGTTGCATCGCAGCGGCGTGAATTTTCCCGTTCTCGACGAACATCGCATCGAGTAGCGTGGCTAGGCGACCGATGTCGCGTGGCGCATCGCGCGGCCCGTTGATGTAGTCCTCGTGGAAGGTGCGAACCATGTCCGCCAGCGGGTCGAAATCGACGTGCGAAGAACGCGGTCGGCTGTGCCGATCGACGATGACCAGCTCAGCGAAAGTACGCTGATAGCTGCCACTGCGATCCGCATAGATGTATTGCGTGCCGAGCGCGGCGAACGGGTGCATCCCGATGTAGAAGGGGTCGTTGAAATAGATCATCCATTGGGCGCGCGGGTTGGCCATGCCTTCGACGATCACCTGTGCCTCCGGCGACATCCCAGCATCGACGCCACCACCCATGAATACATTGAGCAATCGGCGCCCGCCTTCGTCGGGTCGTATGTTCTGCATCAAGCGGCCGTTGGCGAACACTGAAAACTCGTGGACTTCTTTGCGGTACGCCTCGACCCGCGCGGTATCTACCGCCAAGAATGGATAAGTCTCGATCGGAACCCACACGTCGCGGAATCGCTGCAGCACGTGCTCAACTCGCAGCCAATCCGGCATCTGCGTATCCGGCAGGATTTCGCCGTTGATTCCTTCAAACCGCTGCTGCATGTTCTATCCCATCGGTTGCCGTCGATTCCCAAGGTTAGATGGTATTGGACGAGCACGTCCGCATGCAGTGGAGACATCCTCTCTACGGACGTGCCAGCACGGCGCCCCGTCGCAATGGACGGGGCGCGGTGGGCGGCCGTCAGGCCGCCTTGGGCTTGCTGCGCGACCAGATCAGGTCGTGCGTGCCGTCTTCGTTCTCGATCAGGCGGGCATAGACCGTCGCCGGGAACGAAGGGTCGTCGAGGGACACGGACACGTAGGGCCGCCCGGCTTCGCTGGTCTTCTTCCACGCCGCGCCGATGTCGTGGCCGGCAGCCTGAAGGCGGAAGTCGGGGGCGTTCTCGGTGTCGCCCTTGTCGTTGGGAACCAGCTTGACCTTGACGTTGAGGGTCAGGGTGCGGAGCTGGCCGGTGAAGCCGTCTTTCTCTGCGGTGAAGGTGCCGATGTTGGCCATGATGATTTCTCCTTTCGGGTTGAACAAGGTCGCGCCAGTGCGTCCTTGTTGTGAACCGGCCGGCGGGGGATGGGCTGGCCGCACCGCGCAGCGGTCGCAACACCGTGGAGAACCTGGAAGCGAAAAGAATTTGCTGCGCGAGGAAGCCGCGCAGCGGCGGGGAAATTGTTTTCGCTGGAAGGTTGTGGCCATGAAGCCCAAGGCGCAGCCGCGCCCCCGCCAGGATTCACGACAAGCCAAGGACGCACGGGCCGCCTGTCCCGAATGGAGACATGGCCGACTCGGCATCCCCGCATGACGGCTTCACTGGCTTGCGCCCTGCCGCGGGCAAGGCCAATACCCCAACGACGAGCGAGAACGCTCCTTGCCGCAGATTGCGGCGACGGGCTTGAGGCGTGGCGTGGATGCTCCATAGCGAAGCCGGGCGGCGTGTCGGTGAACCGTCCTTCGTGACGTACAGGCGCGAACTGCCAGCGTCGAGGACGGCACGCTTTGGCACAACCTGCCGCAGCAAGCCGGGGCGTAGCCCCACAAGCCCCGCCCATTGCGGCGGGGCGCCATCGAAACCTTGCCCGCGTCAGCGGGAGCCGATGGCTGTACCGCGTGCAAGGCACTTGCACGTCCGCCATGTCGCCGCCTGGTCGAAGGCGGCGACGTGGCGATTTTGCTTTGGACGCTGGAACCGGGCGCGGCCACCGCTGCGCCCGGATCTTCGACCACCGGCCCAAAGGCGGAACGGCTTGGGGCCGGTGCTGCTCGTTATTCCTTGATTTCGATGATCCACTACACCGAACGCGGCAAGAGCTGGCCGCTGATGGGGTGAATGTCGGTGAGGTCGGCGCAGGCCGTCCAGCCGGGGGGCGGACGGTAGCCGCGCACGTCGCCTTCGCCGTGCCAGCGGCGGGCTCGCACCGTGCCAGGTGCATAGATCGCCGCCATGCGCGGGCGGCTGGTGGGGGTGCGGGTCATGGGGGCTTCTCCTTCAAGCGAAGCGCCCCGGTCGAGGCCGGGGCGCTTGCCTTCGGCGCGGGTCAAGCGACCAGTGCCTCGGCGGGTTCATCCGCCATTGCCTTGGCATCCTCCGCGGCGTCCTGCGCCTGCGTTTCCTGCGGCGCAGCTTCCGGGCCTTCGGTCTTGAAGATGGCGGGCATCCAGCCCGTACCATCGGCCAGCCGTTCCGCTTCGCTGGCAATGTCGGCCTTCTTCAACTTCGCCAGCCGGGCAGCGTGCGACGGTGCGAACTCGCCCACGGCTTCCAGAATCGCGGCCTTCGGCACATGCTGGAAGTAGCCTTCTGCGGTGGGCTGCCACCATGCCGCCATGTCCAGCCCCACGGCCTGCGCCAGTTCCGCGCCGGGCTGGTGCGGCGTGGCGCGAGGCGTCACCACGTCCACGGTCGCCGCTACGCATACCGCCAGCAGCCGCACCAGTTCGCCTTGCTCCATCGCCAGCAGCGCGGCGAACAGTTCGGCGCTGTCCTGCGGCAGCGCTTCGCCCGCGACCTGCTGCAACTCGCGCAGGGCCACGGCGGCAGGCGAATCGGGCCAGTCGGGGGCCATGCCTTCCAGCCGGTCTTGCACGGTCAGGCGCACGCCCAGCGGCAAATCGTGGCCGTAATGGCTGTCCTGCAAGACGGTCTGCACCATGCCATGCACCAGCGCGGCCAGCGTGACGTGCGGATGCCGGGCGACTTCGATTTGCAGCGCGGCGGTACGGTGCGCGCTCAGGCGCTGCGCCAGCCGGTCGGACAGGCTCGCGGCCTTGGGCTGCTCGGCGTCCTCGCCTTCGTCGTCGTTCCCGGCTTCGCCTTCCGCGCTGCCGAAACCCTGCCGCAAGCGTTCCAGCGTGCGCAGCGCCTTGGCTTCGGCTTCGCGCAGCAGCCCACGATGAATCACGGCTTCGCCGCTGCGGTCGAGGGTGACGATGGCACCGGCCACGGCGCGCACGTCCGGGGCGTAGCCCTGCAAGGCTTCCTCCACGGCTTGCAGTTCCCCGGCGACCTGTTCGCGGCGCGGTTCCAGCGCCTCGGTCTTACCCTCGTCCTCGGCGTCGTAGGCTTCTTCCAGTTCGGCGTCGATCTTGTCGAGGCGGGTTTGCAGCGAGGCGATGCGGCGGGCTTCGCGGGCGTTCGGTTCGCGGCGCTGCCGTGGCGCGTTCTGGAACGCCTGCCGCTCGGCGTAGCTCATGTGCGGCACGGCTTCCACCCACGCCCAACCCTCGGCGCGCACGTCCCCGGCCAGTGCATCCAGCTTGCCGCGCACCAGCGTTTCCAGCAGCGCGGCGTCGGTCAGGTAGGTTCCGGCATCGCCTTCCGCGAACAGGTCGCGGCGGATGCCGCCGCCCGCCGCCGTGTAGGCGCCCAGCCCGGCGAAGCGCACCAGCGGATGCGTGGCGTCGATTTCGCGTTCGGTCAGGCGTTCGCGCAGCGCGGATGCGCTGCGCTGCCATTCCGGCGCACCGTAGAACGCGGCTTCCTGTGCGGGGTGATCGTCGGTGATGGTCAGGGCCATCAACTGTTCCAGCGTGACGGCTCCGGCCCGGTAGTCGGCCAGCAGGCGCGGCGAGACGTTCGCCAGCTTCAAGCGACGCTGCACCACCAGCGGGGACACGCCGAAGTCGGCGGCAATGTCTTCTATGGGGCGGCCTTCCTTGACCAGCGCGGCGAATGCCTCGAACTGGTCGGCGGGGTGCATGTTCTCGCGCAGCAGATTTTCCGCGAGGCTGACGGTACGGGCTGAAGCGTCGGGCACCAGCAGGCACGGCACCTCAAATTCGGCGGCAATGCGCTTCTTCTTCGCCAGCAGCTTCAACGCGCTCAGTCGGCGGTCGCCGGCCACCACTTCGTATTGCTCGCCATCGGCGGACAGGATGACGACGAGATTTTGCAGCAGCCCAATGCGGGCGATGCTCGCGGCCAGTTCGGGAATGGACAGGTGCGGGGTCTTGCGTGCGTTGCGCTTGGAGCGGCGCGGCAGCAACTGCGAGAGTGGAACCAAAATCAGGTTCTTGGTCGGGTCGGCCACTTCCAGCGGCGCGGCGGTTTCGATGGCGCGGGTTTCGGTTTGGGTAACGGCGTTCATGGTGACAACTCCTTGCGGTTAGGGATGCAGCAGCGAGAGAAGCGGCAAGGGCTGCTGCCTGCCCCTGCCGCGTGGGGATTCAGGCTTTCAACTGGCGCATGCCATCGGCCAGCAGCCAAAGCGCACGGTTGAGGCGGATGTTTTGGTCGATGCCCTGCACCGGGCGGGTTTGCTGGCGGCGTCCGTTGGCGCTGCGCCCGCGCAGGCCGCCTTGGGTCAGGTTTTCTTGCGTGCGGTTGAACACGCTCCACAAGTCCGGGCGGCAATCGTCGTGACGGCGCGGCATCAGGATTTGCGATTCCGTGATGGGCGCGGGCTTGTCGGGGTCGTCGTACTTGAGGGCCAGCGCGGCGCGGGCGAACACTTCGGATTCGCCATCGTTCAAGGTGATGGCGCGCATGGCATCGCGGGATTCCTTCACCCGGTCGAAGCTGCTCAACACTTCGTAAGCGCCTTCGATGACGTGTCCGGCCACGTCGCCTTTGTGGGGTACGCGCACATCGGCCACGGTGTCGCCGAATACCAATCCGTTCTGGCAGACGAAGCGCAACAGGCCAGCCAACAATTGATAGCTACTGGTGCCGTCGTGCGAGTTCAGCAGGACGATTTCATTGGCTTCCGCATCGTTGATCTGGTTGGCATGGCGCAGCCGGATCATGTGCTTGGTGAAGTCGCGGCGGTCTTCGTTGCGCACGCGGGTCTGCGCCACCATGAAGGGCTGGAACCCTTCCTTGCGAAGCTCCGTCAGCACGGCGGCGGTGGGGATATAGGCGTACCGTTCGGAACGGCTCTCATGCGGGGCGTCCGCGAAGATGGAGGGGGCCACGCGGCGGATTTGGTCATCGGACAGTGGGTAATCGCTGCGCAGCGACGGGGAACGGGAAGCGAATCGGGATGCGAGTTGCATTGCATTTCTCCTGACGAAAAGGGTTTGCTGTTCAAACCGCACACCGGATTCCTAGATTCGGAGCCCAGCCTTTCGGCTGTTCGGTGCGGTCGGCACGAGGAACCCGGTTGGCCCTGTTGCCACCGTCTTTCCTGAGTTCATCGCCCGCGACGGTCAGGAGCGCGCGGACGGGGGCCGTCAAGGAGACAAGCGCAGGGTTGGTGCGGCCCGCAGGCGCAGCCGAGGACACGGCCCTGCGCGCCTTGACGGCACACGGGAGCGGGCTACGGTCGCGGGTAAGGTGATGAAGTCAGGGGAGACGGCTGGACAAGGCAACGGCCATCCCTTTGTGCTGACCGCACGCAAGCGAAGCGCGCAGGCCCGAAGCTGGAAGCCGGGCCGAAGGCGTCAGCCGAGCGGAGCGAGGGAACGATGGAAGCCCGTCAGGGGCGAAACCCCGCAGGGGGTTCGATGCGAAGCACGACAGCGCGACCGGCCGTCTCTTGGCCGGGGACGCCAAATCCCTGGTAGTACCTGAAAGCTACTCGGGCGAAAGACACTCGCAAGCTCCGCGTTTGGGCAAGCACCGAGCAGAGCGCCCCTTTCCTGGACATACGACCGCATCGCGGATGCCGCCTATGGCGCTGATCCAAACGATGGGCCGACGGCACCGCGCGATGTCTCGCATTCGACCACACCGGGCTAACGATGTGACCATGAAAGACGAACTACATGTATCCTTGGATTACTCATTGACACAATTTTCAGGGACTGAGATGCGAATTGAGAAAGTCAAGGTCGAAGGTTTCCGGCTTCTCCAGGATGTCGAGATCATGCTGGAAGAAAAATCGACTGTGGTAGTCGGTCGAAACAACAGCGGAAAGACATCCCTCACGGACATCTTTGATCGCTTCATTGGCCAAAGTGGAACTCGTTTCCGGCTGGAGGACTTCTCCGCTGCTTCACGCGGGAACTTCTTCAAAGCGAAGACATTGAGGGAGAGTGGAGCGAAACCGGAAGATGTGCTCTCGGCATTTCCGACGATCGCGCTCACTCTGACATTCTCGTACGACACCACCGAACCGAATCTGGGCCCGCTTGCTCCATTTGTCATCGACTTGGATGTCGCCTCCACCCGGGCGCTGGTGCGTGTGGAATATAAGCCAACATTAGCAACGCTCCACACCCTGCTCGACGTCCCCGCTCCCGCTGAGGGTGTTGATCAAAACGCCCATTTCCTTAGGTCACTGCGCGACACAATCCCCAAGGCCTATTCCATTCACGTCAACGCCATCGATCCGACGGACGAAACCAATCGGCGAGAATTTGAAGGGACCTCTGCACTTTCGGCGCTCGTCCAATGTAATTTCGTTCGAGCCCAACGCACCCTCGATCACGCTAGCCAAGGCGATGCTGATGTGATCGGAAAATTGCTGAGTACGCTTTTCAAGACGGCCACGGCCCCAACAGCCGCCGCCGCCGATCAAGAACTGGCAGCGAAGCTGAAGACTTCTGTGGAAGAGATCGAACGCGGCGTTCAAGGCGACTTTGACGCAATGCTGAAGGAGCTCCTTCCGACGATGGAGGTTCTGGGCTTCCCAAGTCTCAATGACACCGAGCTAAGGCCGGAAACATCTCTCAACGTTGAGGCGCTTCTTTCGGACCACACAAGGGTGGTATACGCGGGCACAGACGGAGTTCACCTTCCCGAGGGCTACAACGGTCTAGGGACGCGAAACCTCATTTACATGCTCTTGCAGTTGGAGAGCTACCACAAGATCTATCGCGCAAAGCCAACCCGCCCTGTCACGCACTTGATCTTCATCGAAGAGCCAGAAGCCCACCTGCATCCTCAGATGCAAGAAGTGTTCATCAGCCAACTGAACATCGCAATCAATAAACTATCTGCCACGTATCCGGACGAGCCCGCGTGGAAGGTGCAGTTTGTGATCACGACACACTCACCGCACGTGGCAAATGCCGCCTCATTCGAGGCCGTACGATATTTCTTGAACGAGTTGCCTGCGACACCGAATACGCGGCAAACGAAGGTCAAGGACTTCAAGAAGGGGATGGCGAACATATCCTCTGATGATCAGGACTTCCTCCATCAGTACATGACATTGACCAAGTGTGACCTCTACTTTGCCGACAAGGCAATCATGGTAGAAGGGACCACTGAGCGACTTCTGATTCCGCGACTGTGTGGTCTCGTGGACAAATCACTTGACGACAAACACAAGTTGGCCAGGCAGTACGTCACCTGCGTTGAGGTGGGTGGAGCGTACTCTCATATTTTTTACCCCTTGCTCGACTTCCTTGAGCTCAAGACGCTGGTTGTCACGGATTTGGATTCCACCAAGCCAATTGAGAAGGAGAACAAGAAGGGAAAAATGATCACTACTTGGGAGAAGTGCCCCGTAGCTGAAGGTCAGCGCACATCAAATGCCGCAATCAAGGATTGGTTCCGCCCACCCAATCCCAAGGATGTGGACGGTTGGCAGATCTCGCCGGCTCAGTTGCTTGCAAAGTCTGCAAAAGAAAAGATCAATGGTTGCCGCCGCATCGCTTATCAGATTCCAGAGAACCCAAAAACAGCCACCTGCGCGCGAAGCTATGAAGACGCGCTCGTCCTCGCCAACCCCGATCGGTTCGAATGGCCCAAGGAGCAAGACGAGGCCACCGAAGCATGGGACATCGCAAAGGGGCTTGCGAAAGCAGATACCGCTTTGCGGTTTGCGATTCGCGAAAAGGAGTGGAAGGTGCCGCGATACATCGAGGAAGGCCTCGTGTGGCTATCCGAGCCACCGCCACCGCCAGCACAAGTCCCAGAAGGGCAGAACGCCGCGGTGGTCGTATGACAGGCCAGGTTAAAAATCCCGCGCTTGAAGCAGCGCAACAGGCGCAGATGAGGATCGACGAAGCCCTTGACGCGGGCCGCAGCTTTAGGCTTGAGGCCGGTGCAGGTGCTGGAAAGACATATTCTTTGGTCGCGGCGCTAAAACGGCTGATTACAGAGCGTGGACCTGCGCTCGTTCAATCCGGGCAAAAAGTTGCCTGCATCACATTCACCGAGGTGGCAAGAAACGAGATCGCACAGGAAATTGAGGACCATCCCGCGATCCTGGTCGACACCATCCATGGGTTCTCCTGGGCCTTTTTACGCCAGTTTCAGAAAGCATTGAGAGACAGCTTGGCGGAGATGGAGGAGCGAAAGGAGAAGATCGAGCAAAGCGGCGGCGTCGGTACAAAGCCGGTGGATTACGACCTCGGTTTTTTTGGGGTCGGAACAGACAAGATAACGCTTAGCCACGACGACATCCCAGAGATGATGGCGAAGCTCCTATACCAAGAGAAATTCAGGCGGATTCTAGGCCAGCAGTTTCCAGTGATTTTCATCGATGAGTACCAAGACACGCATCGCCAGTTCATGGAGTCGATAACGGACAACTTTCTGAAGCCCGCAGCCGGTCCTCTCGTTGGACTTTTCGGGGATCACTGGCAAACCATTTATCGAAGCGAGTATGAGCTGGCGCAGTACCCAATCGAAGAGATCGCCAAAGGCTCAAACTTCCGATCGGTGCCAGCCGTCGTAGACGTACTCAACAATCTACGCCCTGAACTAAAACAGGCTGTTCATGACCCAGAAGCGAAGGGAGAGGCTAGGTTTTTTCACACCAATTCCTACCGAGGCGAGCGAACAAGTGATAGGCATTCCAAAGAGGATCTGCCACCAGACTTGGCGCGAAAGACCCGCGAGGGTCTGACGCAGCGCCTTCAAGCCGAAGGGTGGGACATGAGCAAGACAAAGGTACTTATGCTCACCCACAACGCCTTGGCTGCGGAGCAAGGCTATCCAAATATCGCAGAGATATTTAGCGGGCGCACTGACCTTTTCGCAAAGAAGGAAGATCCTACGATCAAGTTCTTCGCCGAAGTTGTCGAGCCGATGTGCACGGCTTATGCCTCTTCGCGCTATGGAGAAATGTTCAAAATACTTGGCTCGGGGCCAGCGATTGCCAGACACGAGGATAAGGCGAATTGGCGTCGGGATATGGATGCTCTCCAGAAGCTACGGGCAGAGGGTACGATCGGTCAAGTTATCGATTTTTTACAATCAACCAAACGACCGCTCCCCCCCGACCGCGTCCTGTGGCGCGAGGAAGAACTTAAGGCGCTGGATGGCGCCCCAATCCCCGAGGAGTCATCCGCACTGCAACGTTACAGCAAGCTGCGGGAGGTTCCCTATCGGGAAGTTACCCACGTAGTCAGATTCATTGAGAAACAAACTTCCTTCGCAACACAGCACAGCGTCAAGGGCGCCGAATTCGAAAACGTCCTGGTCGTACTCGGTGGCGGCTGGAATCACTATAACTGGCCGCAGCTTCTTGAGTTGATTCAAACAAAGGCGTTGAATGCAAAGAACACTAAAGGCTTCTACCGCGCCCGCAATCTCCTTTACGTATCCATATCTCGCCCAAAGACACGGCTCGCTGTGCTCGCGACCCAAACCGTCCCCAAGCCTGCGCTCGAAGCAGTCAACCATCTATTCGGGGCGGGTAACGTCGAAGAACTTAAGGTGATGACGTGAGGCTACTCTCAGGCTAGAAGATGATTGCAGCTTGCGACCATCGAACTGGGCTTCAATTTACCCCCTCTCAGAAGAGTGCTGGCACAAGAATCCGGAGCTCGTGAATGCTATATCAACCTTGGTGCGACAGAAGTATCCAGGAGCAAGGCAGCAAGCAGCTATGGCGCCTATCCGAGCGAGACGGAGGAAGAGCTGCAATCGAAGCTACTCTCACTACTCGGATCCGATCTCACTACGACAATCTGGACGAAATAGCTGAAGACGTCCGTGAGTTGGGATATCCGGGCGCGGCTGCAATTCTGGCTGAGCGCATGCCGCGCTCACCACGCGCACGTTCGGGAGAGCTTGGCGAGATCCTCGCGACCGAGTTGGTCGAGGAGCATCTTGAGTTTGAGGTTCCGGTCCGTCGTCTGCGATACAAGGATGGTCGAGAGATGGCCCTGCGTGGCGATGATTTTGTCGGTCTGAAGCTCGATGCCCAAGAGAATCTTCACTTCTTGAAAGGCGAGTCGAAGAGTCGAGCAAACCTCGCGAACGCCGCCATTTCGGAGGCGCGAGAGGCGCTTTCCAGAGACGACGGCAAACCTACGGCAACATCCCTGCTCTTCGTCGCGGATCGACTCATGGAGGGCGAAGGCGAACGTCGGCAGATGGGCAGACGGATTCGCAACGATGTCGCCAGTCGAGCCGCGCCCCCAGCGCGGACCAGTCACATGCTTTTCACCATGTCGGGCAATTCCACCCCTCAGGCGCAGCGTGATGATCTGGCAGCGGCGGATGGAACCCGCCCTCATTTATCCGCACACCTGCACATAGAGGACCACCAGGCCTTTATCCAGGACTGCTACGAAAGGGCTCTGGCGCTTGGAAACGATTGAAGAACTGGCAGGATTTCTGCGCGAAACAACCCAAGACGGATACCGAGGCCGTCTGCAGGCCCGTGGTCAAGCGCGGGCACTGATCCGCCATGACGGGCATTTGCCACCGGATGCCCCCGCTTTTAGCGAGGGAATCGACTCGGACCTCGCTGACTATGGTCTTTCGGTACTACGCGCCTCGCTAGCATTGCGCGAGCTAGGAGGCGATCAGGAGACTTGGCGACGGGGTTTTGTTCATGCAGCTGGAGCTTTCGAGGCGCTGGTCCAGAATGGCTCGCAGGAGGACGCATTCCGTGGCTTCTATCGAACAGTCGGGGCCGCAGCCTATCACCTAGCAAACTACTCTGCGCTGGCATTCTCTCTTCTGACGCAAGCGCAAACCGACCAGAATCGCTCACCTGCCGAGGATGCACTTGCACTTCTGATCGTGCGTGATCTGAAGGGGCTAGAACAACGCGCAAGGCAGTGGCTACATGACCCCGCGAACAGCGATCAGGGCATCAGCAGAGCCGCAACCGATGAAGAGCTTGACCCCGACGATGTTGTCTCGCGTGTGGCGACATCAACGATGTTCAGATCGCTGGTGTTCTTCGAGTTTGGCCTGCAGACCGGCCAGAACTCCCTCGTTGTGGAAGCGCGCAATCTCCTGAAGCGAGCGATTTCATTGACCAGGGCTGCCAGTGCAGTTTCGCTTTGGTGGATTCTCCGGATCACCGCAAACCTTATCGACGATCTTTGGTCAAGCAGCCTACACAAGGTCTTGCCCGTAGAAGGACCACCCGGCTCAGAAAACTATACCCAGCTTAGGAAGCTATTTGTTTCGGAGCTATATAGCCGGCGCTCCTCCGAGGTGGAGTTGTGGCCTTCTCAGTTGCTGGCAGCTCAGCGGGCCGTTGACGTATCCGACGATTTGGTGGTCGCCCTCCCCACTAGCGCGGGCAAGACGCGAATAGCAGAAATCGCGGCGTTGATGACATTGGCTTGTGGCCATCGGGTTTTGATCGTAACGCCACTGCGTGCGCTTTCGGCGCAAACCGAGCGCTCCTTTCGCAAGACATTCACGCCCCTTGGATTCTCCGTCTCATCGCTCTACGGAAGCAGCGGCGTGGCTGGAACAGACGAGGATGCTCTGCGGGAACAGAACATTGTCATCGCCACGCCTGAAAAACTGGACTTCGCGCTGCGAAACGACCCTGACATCATCAATGACGTTGGATTGATTGTGCTGGACGAAGGGCATCTGATTGGTCCTAGCGAGCGCGAGATTCGCTACGAAAACCTGGTGCAGCGATTGCTGCGACGCCCTGACCATGCCAATCGGAGAATCGTTTGCCTATCGGCGATCCTGCCGGCAGGGGATCAGCTCAACGATTTGACTGCATGGATTCGCAGCGATGCTCCGGGCGATCCGATTCAGTCCAACTGGCGGCCTACACGCCAGCGTTTTGGCACGCTATCTTGGCTCGGAAATTCGGCACGCCTGAGTTTCGACCTTGAGCGAGATGGTCCGTTCATTCGACACTTTGTGCCGGAGGTTCCTCCTATTCGACCCCGTCGAACTCCGTTCCCGAGGGACAACAAGGAATTGACGCTCGCGGCTGCGTGGAAGTTCTCCGAGCAAGGAAAACGCGCACTGATCTTTTGCACCCAACGCGATCATGTTGAGGGATTTGCAGAAACCGCCCTGGATATGCAAAGACGGGGCTTCTTGCCCTCTCTTCTCACTGATGCACATGAAGTCGAGCGTGCCATGGCCGTGGGCCGAGAATGGCTAGGGGCCGAGCATCCAGCAGTGCGTTGCTTGACCATAGGCGTTGCCATTCATCATGGACGTCTCCCAGGCCCCTTCCTGCGAGAGGTGGAGGCACTGCTTTCCGCGGGCGTTCTACGTGTCACTGTGGCCTCCCCGACATTGGCCCAGGGCCTGAATCTCAACGCAGCGGTACTCCTGATTCCCAACTTGTACAGGGCGGGAACACTGATTTCGGGAGAAGAGTTCGCCAACGTCGCGGGACGTGCCGGCCGAGCGTTTGTGGATCTGGAAGGGCTGGTAATCCACGTGATGCATGACCCGGAAGATTGGCGTCACGCGAGATGGCGAGAGCTGGTCACGTCGGCCAAGGCCCGCTCTCTTTCGAGTGGAATCATCGTCGTAGTCAATGAGGCAATACGGCGCCTCTCGACTTCAGGAGTGTTTGCGCGCGCGGATGCCATAGAGTACCTGTCCAACACACAGGAGGCTTGGTTTCCGGATGCCGTGGAAGATGATCAAGAGTCAGACTCCATGGAAAGCCTTATAGAGCGGCTGGACTCAACTGTGCTCGGCCTAATCGAGGCGCTTGATGCGGATAGCGCGGATCTTCCACGACTGCTTGATGAGGCCCTTGCGGGCTCACTTTGGGCAAGACAAATCGCCCACCTCGATGCCCTTGAAAAGCAAAAGCAGCTCTGGATTCTCGTCAGTAGAGCACGGCTCATCTGGAACAAAACAACGGTTGAGCAGCGCAAGGGACAGTTTGCAATGGGTGTGGGCCTGGAATCGGGGCTCGCCATCGACGCAATGGCTACTGAGCTGACCGAGCTTCTTGATCTCGGCGATGCTGCGGCCCTCGTTGGAAATGCAGAAGCCTTGACCGCAGCACTGGTTGGAATGGGCGAGAGGCTACTTGCGATCCGCCCCTTTGCTCCAGATGACCCGCTACCTGCGAACTGGAGAGACCTTCTAGGCGCCTGGATTCGAGGCGACGATGTAGCGACGATTGGCCAGGAAGACATGCGCGTCGTGGACGACGCTTTCGTCTATCGCTTGGTATGGGCGATTGAAGCTATCCGGATGTATCGGCGCATCAATGGTGGCGAATCAGAGATGCTTGTCGAAGGTGCTGCCGCGGCATGCTTGGAGGCTGGACTTCCATCCAATGCGATGGCCATGCTTGTTCGAGCGGGCTTGCCCTCGCGCGTCGCGGCCAAGACGGTCATTGAGCAAATCGAGCCCGATTTCACAACTCGCGCAGAGATGAAGGCGTGGCTTCGTTCGGCGGAGGTGGCAGCTTTCGATGATGTTCCCAATTGGCCCACGCCCGAAACGAAGTCAATCTGGCAACAGTTCCGACTCGACGTTCTTGCCAGCATAGACGGGAAATGGGCTGCACAGGAATGGACGATGCAATGGCCTTCTCGCTCGGCTTTCCCCATGCGGATAGAGGTTGATTCGCAAAGTGGCCAAGTGTCCACTGCAACACCTGACTTTGTACAGCTGACGACGATTCAGCAGAGGCTCCAAGCTGAATCGCCCAGCCTGTTTGAAGTCGAACCGCTGCAGGACGGAGCGAATGTCAGAATCCGCCGCATAGGGCGGGGCGAGGCACGTTGGGTGGGGTGAGATGAGTAAAAGAGTGCGCGCGATCCGCAAACGTACTACTCCCTTCTACGCCACTACAGGTTGTCGCGATAGGTCCTGAGCTTCACCATGTCTCCATGCAGCAAGCCATGGAGTCCGAGGTGGAAAAACTATCGCAAGCAACCAATGCATCCGGCATCGTCGCCCGACAGTCGCTCCCCTTACCGGGAACGGAAGCCTACGAGGCACTGCCGCAGTTTCCAAAGCACAGCCCCCTTCCCTTTCGGCGAACCATTCGCCGCCACGAGTTGCGGCAGATCGTCCCCCTTGCCGAAACGACGATCTACGAAATGGAGCGCCGCGGCGAGTTTCCACGGCGCTTCAATCTGACGCCCCGCTGCGTGGTGTGGGACCTGGCCGAAGTCGAGGCTTGGATCGACGAACGCAAGCTGGCTCCTCGCACTGGCGCCGCCAAACCGGATGTCCAGCTGCGAAAAACCCGCCCTGTTGGGGCGGGTTCCCGGGGGTGAGGCTTGCGACGGCCTCATCCCACAAGAGCTTCCAGTTCCTCGGAAGCCGAACGCGATAACCGCCGCCCCTCCTTGGCTACATTGACCTGCAGGGCTACGCGCGACACCTCCAGAACGTCCAAGGCCAGTGAGTAGCTGCCCTTGGCCTGCAGCCAGGCCAACAGATCCGCCAAGTGCCAGATCGACGCGCTGCCCTCATGCACCGGCGCCGGGAAGCTGCCCGGATGGGCCAGCATCAGCTTGCGCATGTTCTGCCGCGACAGGCCCACGATGTCGGCCACATCGGTCAGCCCGACCAAATCCGGCGCGACCTCGATCAGCCTGGCCAACGGTACGGCGCGCCGCACGTCGGCCAGCGCGCTGCGGACAGCCGCGTCCGCACTGTCCGCCTCGCGGGTGAACTCCAGAGCGAGCCGCCCCGGCTGTCCGATGCCAACCAGGGCATCGTCGCAGCCAGCCTCGCCCAGGCGCTCGACCAGCACGTCAGGCTCGCGATCGTCGTCGGCAAGCTGGTACTTCAAGGTGAAGGTGTATTCCATCGCGCTACTCCTTGGCATCGTCGCCAGCCTCTCGCTGCTTGCGATGCGTGGTGCAGTTGTCCACGACACGCCGCAAGGCGCGGGCGTGGTTGCCGGGGTTCTTCGGCGTACTCCATACCGATGTGATGCAGAACTCGCCGCAGCGGCACTCCTCGTCGTTGTACGGACAGTAAATCCGCCCCCAAGCGTGGCTGCCGCCGACTTCGACGCGCCAGCCCTGCCCTTCGGCATGCCTGAGAGCTTCCTCGACCTCTCTCTTCGGATGAGAGGAACGGGCCATCAGTGATCTCCAGTATCGAGACAATCGACTAGGTTGTCAAGTGACAACCTGGCCTCATCGGAATTGGCCCGCGTATCGCGCGGCTCGACCATCAGGAGGTTCAGATTTCCAGGTTTTCGATCACTCAAAGTGATCTTTTCCTCGAAGAAATGAACTTGGCCCGATCCGTCAAAGGCCGATCCAAGGCACATCATGATGCGGCCCTCCTATACGATCGCGCTCAGCGCCGGCACGACCACGCTCCTCGGCACCAGCTTCGGCACATAGGTCTGCCCGCCGCCCCAGGCTTCAATCAGGTTGGCCCACTCTTGCAGCATGTGGCGCCGCTGCTCGGCGTACTCGGCCTTGTTGTAGACCGAGCGCGAGGAACGCCCGTCCTCGTGCGCCAGGCACTTCTCGATCCAGTCGCGGTTGAAGCCGATTTCGTTCAACAGCGTCGAGCCGGTGCGGCGCAGGTCATGGACGGTGAACGGCTGCAGCGGCAGCCCTTTGGTTTTCGCAGCCTGTACCACGAGCTGCGTGACCCGATTCAAGGTCGCATTGGACATGCACCGCTCGGCATCGTAACGAGACGGAAAAACGAACCTTGAACCCGCCGCGCAAGCGTGCAACGTGACGAAGATGTCGAGCGCCTGGCTCGACAGGTAGACCATGTGCGGATTGCGCCCCTTCATCCGCTGCTTCGGAATCGTCCAAGTCGCGCGCTCGAAATTGACCTCATCCCAGGTGGCCTGGATCAGTTCGCTCTTTCGCACCAGCGTCAGCAGAATCAGGCGCAAGGCGAGCCTGATGGTCGGATAGGTCGCCACCAATTCCAGGTGCTGAATCACCAGCCGGATTTCCAGCGGCGACAAGGCTCGATCCTTGGGCACGAAGGTGGCGATCGAGGAGGCTCGCACGCTCTCCGCAGGGTTCTCCACCTTCTCGCCGTGGGCGATGGCGTAGACATAGACCTGCTTCACGATGTCGCGAATCTGGACTGCCGTGGCCGGCGCCCCACGCTCCTTGACTTTGTTGCACAAGGCCCGCAGGTCTTCGGCCTGGATCTCGGTCAGCAGGCGATTGCGGAACACCGGCAGGATGTCCCGGTCGATGATGTGCTTGCGCATGGCGCGGGTGCTGTCGGCCAACCGCGCATTGGTCAGCCATGCTTCTGTCGCCGCGCCGAAGGTCTTGATGGCGACCACCCGCCGCTTCTCGCGTTGCTTTTCAAGCGCGGGGGATATGCCTGCCTGAACGGACTTGCGCGCCTCCAGGAGCAGTTCGCGCGCCATCGCCAGCGAGATACCGCCCGGGCCATAGCGTCCCAAGGTCAGCGTCTCGCGGCGGCCGTGGAGCCGGTAGTCGTAGCGGAAGGTGACGGTACCGCTGGGCGATACCGTCACGTACATCCCGTCTCGGTCAGAAGCCTTATAAATCTTGGACTTAGGCTTCAGATTTCGCAGTGCAGCGTCGGTCAGCATCGAGGTTTTCCTCCGGTTTTTTGACGGCTTTTACCGTCAGGGACCTGGAGACCTGCTGATGCCCGGAAAGCCGCGTAAAACAAGCTTTCCCGAGAAGACTTTTACCGTCAAAGACGGTAAAAGTCTCAATAGTGAACGAGAGTGTCTTAATCCGGCCTCGATTCTTACCGCCAGCGCCACCGTCAACTTGTTTTGCTAGCCGGCGATAGCCACCGATAGATGCCGCGGCATATTAACCTAACAAATCAACACGTTACGACGCTTTTTCGATAGCTAGCGATAGTCCTCGAAGGACGTCAATTCACTCCCACTCGATCGTCGCAGGCGGCTTGCCGGAGATGTCGTAGACCACGCGCGAAACGCCGCGTAGTTCGTTGATGATGCGGTTGCTCACCGTGCCGAGGAAATCGTACGGAAGGTGCGCCCAGTGCGCGGTCATGAAGTCGATGGTCTCCACCGCGCGCAGCGCGATCACCCATTCGTAGGCGCGTGCATCGCCGACCACGCCGACCGACCTGACCGGCAGGAACACCGCGAACGCCTGGCTGGTCTTGTCGTAGAGGTCGGCCTTGCGCAGTTCGTCGATGAAGATCGCATCGGCCTTGGCCAGCAGTTCGGCGTACTCGCGCTTCACTTCGCCCAGGATGCGCACGCCCAGACCGGGGCCCGGGAACGGATGGCGGTACACCATCGTGCGCGGCAGGCCGAGCTCGACACCGAGGCGGCGCACTTCGTCCTTGAACAACTCGCGCAGCGGCTCGACCAGGCCCAGCTTCATGTGCTCGGGCAGGCCACCGACGTTGTGGTGACTCTTGATCACGTGCGCCTTGCCGGTCTTGCTGCCGGCCGACTCGATCACGTCCGGATAGATCGTGCCCTGCGCCAGCCACCTGGCATTGGCCAGCTTGCTGGATTCTTCGTCGAAGATCTCCACGAACAGGTTGCCGATGATCTTGCGCTTGGCTTCCGGGTCGCTCACGCCTTCGAGCTTGGCGAAGTAACGATCGGCCGCGTTGACGCGGATCACCTTCACGCCCATGTGCTCGGCGAACATCGCCATCACCTGGTCGCCTTCCTGCCAGCGCAGCAGGCCGGTATCGACGAACACGCAGGTCAGCTTGTCGCCGATCGCCTTGTGCAACAGCGCGGCGACCACCGACGAATCGACGCCGCCGGACAAACCGAGGATGACGTCGTCATCACCCACCTGCTCGCGTACGCGCGCGATCTGGTCGTCGATGATGTTGGCCGCCGTCCACAGCGTCTGGCAGCCGCAGACATCGACCACGAAGCGGCGCAGCAAGGTCTGGCCCTGCAGCGTGTGGGTGACTTCGGGGTGGAACTGCACGCCGTACCAGCGCTTGTCCTCGTTGGACATCGCCGCCACCGGAATGCGGTCGGTCACCGCGGTGACGGTGAAGCCCGGCGGCACCTGCGACACGTGGTCGCCGTGGCTCATCCACACGTTCAGGCGCGACGCGCCGGCATGATCGGTCAGTCCAGCGAACAAGGCATCGGCGGCCACCACATCGACTTCGGCATGGCCGAATTCGCGCTGATCCGCTGCTTCCGTAGCGCCACCCAGCTGCGCCGCCAGCGTCTGCATGCCGTAGCAGATACCGAACACCGGCACGCCGCTGTCGAACACCTCCTGCGGCGCAACCGGCGCACCCGGCAAGGTGGTCGACTCGGGACCACCGGACAGGATGATGCCCTTGGCGCCGAAACCGGCGATCTCCGACGGGTCATGATCCCAGGCCCAGATCTCGCAATACACCCCGATCTCGCGAATACGCCGCGCAATCAGCTGAGTGTACTGCGCGCCGAAATCGAGGATGAGGATCTTGTCGCTATGGATGTTGGTCATTGGCGCCGGGAATCGGGAACGGGGAATCGGGAATGGGCAAAGCGGCGCAGACGCTGGTTCATCGATTCCCGACTCCCGATTCCCCATTCACGCATGGGCATCAGCCCATGCGGTAATTCGGCGGTTCCTTGGTGATCTGCACGTCATGGACATGGCTTTCGCGCTGGCCGGCACCGGTGATGACGACGAACTTCGGCTTGGTGCGCATCTCCTCGATGGTCGCGCAGCCCACGTAACCCATCGTCGCGCGCAGGCCGCCGATCAACTGATGGACGATGCCACCGACCGGGCCGCGATACGGCACGCGCCCTTCGATGCCTTCCGGCACCAGCTTGTCGGCATCGCTGGAATCCTGGAAATAACGGTCCTTGGACCCCTTCTCCATCGCGCCCAGGCTGCCCATGCCGCGGTAGCTCTTGTAGCTACGGCCCTGGAACAGCTCGACCTCGCCGGGCGCTTCCTCGGTGCCGGCGAACAGGCCGCCGACCATTACCGTGGAGGCGCCGGCGACGAGCGCCTTGCCGATGTCGCCGGAGTAGCGGATGCCGCCATCGGCGATCAGCGGGATACGGTCCTGCAACGCTTCGGCGACCATGTCCACCGCGGTGATCTGCGGCACGCCGACACCGGCGACCACGCGCGTGGTGCAGATCGACCCGGGGCCCACGCCGACCTTGACCGCATCGGCGCCGGCGTCCATCAGCGCCAGCGCGGCATCGCCGGTGACGATGTTGCCGCCGATCACCTGCAGCTGCGGATACGCCTTCTTGACCCAGGCCACGCGATCGATCACGCCCTGCGAATGGCCATGCGCGGTATCGACGATGACCACGTCCACGCCGGCCGCCGCCAGCAGTTCGATGCGCTGCTCGGTGTCGCCGCCTACGCCGACCGCCGCGCCGACCAGCAGGCGCGTGGACCCGTCCTTGGCGGCGTTTGGGTTGTCGGTCTTCTTCTGGATGTCCTTGACCGTGATCAGGCCGCGCAGCTCGAAGCTGTCGTTGACCACCAGTATCTTTTCGATGCGGTTGCGGTGCAGCAGCTCCAGCACTTCCTCGTCACTGGCGCCTTCGCGCACGGTGATCAGGCGATCCTTCTTGGTCATGATGTGGCGGACCGGATCGTCGAGCTTCTTCTCGAAGCGCATGTCGCGGCTGGTGACGATGCCGACCAGTTCGCTGCCATCCACCACCGGCACACCGGAGATGTTGCGCGCACGGGTGAGCTTGAGCACCTCGCCGATGGTCGTGTCCGGGCTCACCGTGAACGGCTCGGTGATCACGCCGGATTCGAACTTCTTGACCCGGGCGACTTCGCCGGCCTGCTGCGCGGGGGTCAGATTCTTGTGGATGATGCCGATGCCGCCCAGCTGGGCCATGGCCACCGCCAGGCGGTGTTCGGTCACTGTGTCCATCGCGGCCGAGAGAATCGGCAGTTTCAGGCGCAGATCGCGGGTCAGCCGGGTTTCCAGGCTGACGTCCTTGGGCAGGACGATCGAATGAGCGGGGACGAGGGAAACGTCGTCGTAGGTGAGAGCTTCAGCCTGGATGCGGAGCATCGGCGGACCCGAGTTTGGGGAAGCGCGGCATTTTACCCTGAAAGCCTTCACGAAGACACAACGCGACTGCAATGCAGCGTTACGCGCGCCTCAGCCAGCCGCGTCGGCCGCTTCCAGCGTGTTCTGCATCAGCGTGGCGACCGTCATCGGCCCGACTCCACCAGGCACCGGCGTGATCCAGGCCGCACGTCGCACCGCCGCGTCGAAACCGACGTCGCCGACCAGGCGGCCATCGTCCAGGCGATTGATGCCGACATCGATCACCACTGCGCCCGGCTTGACCCATTCGCCCGGAATCAGGCCTGGCCGACCCACCGCCACCACCAGGATGTCGGCGTTGCGCACGCTGGCTTCCAGCACCTCGGGCGGGGTGAACTTGTGGCAGCTGGTGACCGTGCAACCGGCGATCAGCAGCTCCAGGCCCATCGGCCGGCCGACGTGATTGCTCACGCCCACGATGGTCGCGTTGCGGCCACGCACCGGCTGATCGGTGTGCCCCAGCAAGGTCACAATGCCACGCGGCGTGCACGGACGCAGGCCGAATTCGCGCAGCGCCAGGTGCCCGACATTCTGCGGATGGAAGCCGTCGACGTCCTTACGCGGATCGATGCGCTGGATCAGGCGGTTGGCATCGGGAATCCCCGGCAACGGTAGCTGGATCAGGATGCCGTGGATCTTGGGGTCGGCATTGAGCTGGTCGATCAGCAGCGCCAGTTCGGCCTCGCTGGTGCCCTGCGGCAAGTCGTAATCGAAGGCTTCGATGCCGACCTTTTCGGCCGCACGCCGCTTGTTGCGCACATACACCGACGAGGCCGGATCACCGCCGACCAGCACCACCGCCAGCCCAGGGCGCGCCTTGCCGGCCGCCAGGCGCGTATCCACGCGCAGCTTCAGCCCGTCGAGCAGTTCCTCGGCGATGCGGCGACCATCGAGAAGGCGGGCCGGAGCAGAGGCAGCTGGCGCGGAAACGGTCATGGGGCGTCAGGTGTAGAGTCGAAGGCCGTCTATTGTCCCCGATTCCGTCATGACCGACACCACCTCGACACCCGATTCCATCGCCACGTCCATCGAAGCGGCCGCATTTCGCCGTCTGTTGCAGCATCTCAACCAGCAGCGCCCGGATGTGCAGAACATCGATCTGATGATCCTGGCCGGCTTCTGCCGCAATTGCCTGGGCGACTGGTACCGCGAAGCCGCCGAAGCGCATGGCCAGCCGATGAGCAAGGAGCAGGCACGCGAAGCGGTGTACGGCATGCCGTTTGCCGACTGGAAACAGCGGCACCAGAAAGACGCCACGCCTGCGCAGCTGGAAGCCTTCGCGGCCGCTCAACGCCGGCACGGCTGAACGCTTTTGTGACCCTGCAGCCAGGCGACATCGCCAGGCTCGGCCAGCTGCCCTAGCACCGCCGTGGAGGTCGGCACGACGCCGGACACGGCGACGAATGCCAGCGGCGGCGTGACGCCGAGCAACACGCCGATGCCGGTCAGCACCAGCACGCGGACCGCGACCTGGAGGGCCCGCAAGCGGAAGATCTCAACGACGAACGACGCCAGATGGCGTCGTTCGTGGATGCAGCCGATGGCCAGACGATCAGCCGCGCGCGTCGGCCTCGGCCAATGCAGTGCGCAGGATTTCCTTGGCCGGCCCGCCGTGCTTCTCGTGCTCGAGCGCGAAATGCACGGTCGCCTCGATCAAGCCGATGTGCGCACCACAATCGAAACGACGGCCTTCGAAGCGATAGGCGTCCACGGTCTGCTGCTGCAGCAGTCCGGCGATCGCATCGGTCAGCTGAATTTCGCCCCCAGCACCGGCACCGGTCTGTTCGAGCAGCTCGAAGATCTTCGGGCTGAGCACATAACGACCGACTACCGCCAGATTGCTCGGTGCCACTTCCGGCTTGGGCTTTTCCACAATGGCGTTGATGCGCCCCTTGCGGCCATCGAACGCATCGGTGGCCACGATGCCGTAACTGGCGGTCTTGTCGTGCGGCACATCCTCGACGGCGATGACGCTGCCGCCCGAGGCCTCGGCCACATCCGCCATCTGGGTCAGCGCACCGTCACCACGGTTCCAAATCAGGTCGTCCGGCAGCAATACCGCAAACGGCTCATCGCCAACCACGGCCTTGGCACATAACACGGCGTGACCCAGGCCAAGCGCCTCGGCCTGGGTCACGAAAATGGCACGCACGCCCTCCGGCAAAGCATGCCGCACCAGCTCCAACTGTTCGAGCTTGCCGGCGCGCTCGAGCTTTTGCTCCAGCTCGTAGGCCTTGTCGAAGTAGTCGGCGATCGAGTGCTTGTAGCGATTGGTCACGAAGATCAGCGTGTCGCAACCAGCCTGGATGGCTTCGTCGACGGCGTACTGGATCAGCGGTTTGTCGATGATTGGCAGCATTTCCTTCGGCACCGTCTTGGTTGCCGGAAGAAAGCGGGTCCCAAGACCTGCGACGGGGAATACGGCCTTGCGAATACGCTTGCTCATTAAAGTCTTCTGACCTCACGTGCGGGGAATGGAACGACCGTATCAGATCGCGCGTCGACTTTCCGTCGAGCAGCCGCAAAATCCGGCATCAGACTGCCCAGCACAGTTTCCATCGCCTTGATGTCATAGCGGTTGACCGCCTCACGCAAGCGCGTCACCAGCTGCAATACCTGCTCGTGCGAGAACTCGCGCACACCGGCTTCCAGAATCTTGGGATGCGCGGTGGGGCGATAGTGCTCGTCGGAATAAAACAGGGTTTCGTGCAGCTTCTCGCCCGGACGCAAGCCGGTATAGAGGATGGCCACATCCTTACCGGGCTGTTTGCCGGCAAGACGGATCATCTGTTCGGCGAGCAGGCGAATCGGCACCGGCTCGCCCATGTCCAATGTATAGATCGCGCCATGCGAGGCGGAGGCCGCAGCCTGCACCACCAGCTGGCAGGCTTCCGGAATGGTCATGAAGTAACGGGTCACATCCGGATGCGTCACCGTGACCGGGCCGCCCTGCCGGATCTGCTCACGGAACAACGGCACCACGCTGCCGGCCGAATCCAGCACGTTGCCGAAGCGCACGGTGATGAAACGCGTCGGCGCATCGCGCGCGTCAAGACTCTGGCAGACCATCTCTGCGTAGCGCTTGCTCGCGCCCAGCACGTTGACCGGCTCGACCGCCTTGTCGGTGGAGATGAAGACGAAGGTCTCGATGCGTGCACGCTGACAGGCGCGCGCCACGTTTTCGGTGGCCAGCACATTGTTGCGTACCGCCTCGCGCAATTGTTCTTCCAGCAACGGCACCTGTTTGTAGGCGGCCGCATGGAACACCGCATCCGGCGGGGCGGTATGCAAGGCATGCGCAACCACGGCCGGGTCGCCGCAATCGCCAAGCACACGCACCACTTCGATATCGGGAAACAACCGACGCAGATCCGAATCGATCGTCAGCAATGCCAGCTCATCGATTTCCAGCAGCACGATACGCCGCGCACCGTGACGGGCGCACTGGCGGCACACTTCCGAACCGATCGAGCCACCCGCGCCGGTCACCATGACCGTCTTGTTGGTCAACCAGTCGCGAATCAGGCGCCAATCCGGCGTGACCGGTTTGCGATTGAGCAGGTCCTCGATCGCGACTTCCTTCAACTCGCCGGGCAACGAGCGCCCTTCCAGCACGTTGATCAGCTTGGGCACCATACGGAACGGCAGCCCGGTGCTTTCGCAGATGGCCACCACGCGCTGCATGCCCGAGGCGTCCAGCGACGGAATCGCGATGACCAGCAGTTTGGCTGCCGTCTCCTTGGCGATGGCTGCGGCCTGGTCCAGGTTGCCCAGCACGTTGAGGCCCTGAATCTTGGCGCCATGCAGATTGTTGGCATCGTCCAGATACCCGACCGGCACGAATGCACCGGTGCGGCGCAGATCACGGACAAGACCCTCGGCAGCGCGACCCGCGCCGAGGATCAACACCCGTTGCGCCGCATCGCCGGAGTGCGCGATCTGGTAATCCTTCCAGGCGCGATACAGCAGCCGCGGGGTACCCAGCAATGCCGACAGGGCAAACGGGTAGACCACCAACACCGACAGCGGCACCCCATCCAGGCGGTCGTAGGACAGCGCCAGCACGATCGCGACCAGACCCAGAAAACTCGACTTGAAGATGTTCCACAAGTCCGGCACCGAGGCGAAGCGCCACAGCCCGCGATACAGGCCCATCTTCCAGAACACCAGGCCTTGTGCCACCAGGACCACGGCGGTGCGCCAATCCCACAACGGCAGATCGGGAGCCTCGCGCAGCATGGAGTAGCGGCCGGCATGCAACAGCTGCCAGCACACCCACACCATCAACAGGTCATGCAGCACCACCGCAGCCTGCGGCAGGGCCTTGGTCAAATGGTCACGCCAGGAAATCATAAACGTCCATTACTCAGCAATTGCGCAGTCCGTCGCGCAGAAAATGCCAGATTGCGGTGGCACCTAGACCCCATACCAAGGCTCCAGAGACCTGCAGCCAATTTGCATCATGACGAATTAACACATACAAGCAGACAGCAGCGACGCTGAAAGCGAAATAAATAGCGCTTACCAGAACGTGCGTCTCAAGCCTGCGTGCCAGCCGCTGATAGAGATGTTGGGCATGCGGCTCCCACCACCGTTGCCCGGCGAGCATGCGAGACAGCAGCGTGAAGCCGGCGTCTACGAGAAACGCGGTCAGCGGCAACCAGCTGATCCACCAACTCACTTGCTCGCTGGCCACCGTCAGCGCCAGCAATGCAGCCAGTACATATCCCAATGCACCACTGCCGCCGTCGCCCAGAAAGATGCGCGCACGCGGAAAGTTGAACGGCAAAAATCCCAGGCAGGATGCAGCGACGGCAAGACCCGCCCACGCCCATGCGGCAGGCACGACCGCAGCAAACGCCAGTGCGGCCAGCGCCGCCTGGCTGCTGGCCAGGCCGTTGATGCCGTCCATGAAGTTCCAGACATTGATCAATATCACCGATGCCATGGCGGTGAGCACGCCATCCCAGAGCTGGCCCGTGTAACGGCTGACCAGCCAACCCAGCATGGCCGACGCCAGCAGATGGATCGCGAACCGCAGCCTGGCCGAGAGCGGACGATGGTCGTCCCACCAACCTACCCCGGCCACCAGCACCAGCCCGGCAGCGAACCAATAGATGACAGAGCCTGCCGCCGGCCAGAACACGCTTGCCGTCAGGCACCCGGACAGCAGCGCGGCAACGATTGCCATGCCACCGCCACGCGGAGTGGCGACCACATGGCTGCGACGTTCGCCCGGATGATCGAGCAGACGCCGATGCAGCGCGTAGCGTCGCAGCAACCAGGTCCCCACTGCCGCGACCGTCAGGTGCAACAGACACCACCACAGCCAGACCTGCGGCATCAGACCACCGCGTAGTTCAACAGCGGCTTGACCGTTCCCCATTCCTTGCAGCTCGGGCACTGCCAGTGGTGCGTCTTCGCGCCGAAGCCGCAGCGGGTGCAGCGGTAGCTCGGGTTGCGCACCAACAACTGGTCGGTGATGTGCTTGAGATCCTGCAAGGTGCCCACCGGGTCGCTGCCTTCGGCCAGGGTCAGGTCGATCAACGCCGACTCGCCGCGGACCGATGGTCGGTCCTTGAGCTGACGGCCCAGGTAAGCCAGCGCAGGGGCCACGCCGTCCTGCGCTTCCATCAGCTGCGTCAATGCCAGCACCGGGGCGATGCCGCGGTAGTGCTCGGTCATCTCCGACAGGAAATTACGCGCACCGGCGATATCGCCGACCCGGCGATAGGCCGCCATCAACGCAGGGATGATTTCAGGCAGGTACTCCGGATCATGCCGGGCGGCGCGTTCGAATGCGCGCACGGCCGCTTCATCGTGTCCACGCTCGGCTTCGATGCGTCCTTCCAGAATGCCGGCGCGTACCGAAGTGCCATCGGCCTGATACGCGCGCGCGATCGCCTGCAACGCTTCGTCGGGCTTGCTCAGGCCACGATAGCGATCGGCCAGCTCGCACTCGAATTGCGCAATCAGCTTGCCCATCGGCTCGCCGGTGACTTCTTCGTAACGGGTGGCGTTGTCGATCGCCTTTTCCCAATCGCGCTCGGCCTGATAGATGCCGATCAGATGACGCAGTGCCTGTGGGGCACGCTGATCCAGTTGCGCCAGTTCGGTGAACACGGTCTCGGCACGATCCAGCAGGCCGGACTTCATATAGTCCTCGCCCAGCGCCAGCAAGGCCTGCACGCGCTGTTGATCGGTCAGGTCGGCACGTTGCACCAGACCCTGGTGCAGCCGGATCGCGCGATCGACTTCACCGCGACGGCGGAACAGATGCCCCAACGCGACCTGGGTCTCGAAGGTCTCCTTGTCCAGTTCGGCGATATGCAGAAATAGTTCGATCGCCTTGTCCGGCTGCTCGTTGAGCAGATAGTTCAGACCGCGAAAGTAAGTGCTGGATAGGCGACTGACCTGGGTATCGCCGTGGCGTTGACCACCGCGGCGGCCAACGATCCAGCCCCCCAACGCTGCCAACGGCACGAACAGGAAGAACCAGATCCACTCGGTCAGAAAGTCCATACGCGCTTACAGTCCATCAAAGGGGCGCGGCTCGACTGCGGCAGGCGCAATGGGCCTGGCGTCGGTGCGACTGACTGCAACAGCCTTGTTGGCCTGGCGCAGTTTGGAATAGAGGGGAATCACCACACTGACCAGCACCATGCCGGCACCGATCAACACGCCGACCAGCAGCGCGACGATGATCGCGATCCCGGAGGTCGTGCGCACACTGGAGAAGAGGAAGTCGAGAGTGACGTCCTGGGAATTGACCGCACCGATGATCAGACCGACCAGCAGGAAGGCCAGCATCACCAGCAAACGAAACACCTTCATGGCCAGACTCCGTCGAAAGAGGCTTAGCTTAACCGAGCCGACATAAACACAGCGGCAGAACGACTTTAGTCAGCCGCATCCAGCAGATCGACCGGGACCACGGAGCTGACACGCTCACGCAATTCCTTGCCGGGCTTGAAATGCGGAACATGCTTGCCAGGCAACGCGACCGACTCGCCGGTCTTCGGATTACGGCCAAGACGTGGCGGGCGGTAATGCAGCGAGAAGCTGCCAAACCCGCGGATTTCGATCCGATCACCATCGGAGAGCGCCTGCCCCATCATTTCCAGCAGCGATTTGACTGCCAGATCCACGTCGTCCGCCTTCAGATGCGCTTGACGTTGCGCCAGGATTTCAATCAATTCGGACTTGGTCATGGGAAGACTTGCTTTTTTCGACTGACACATCGGAATCGGCCCGGGCAAGCCCGGGCCGATCCATCACGCTCTTGCGAGCGCTACGCGCTTACTCGGACTTGTTGCTGTTCAACTGTGCACGCAGCAGCGCGCCCAGCTGAGTCATGCCACCGGATGCGGCCGAAGACTGGTATTCCTCCAGCGTTTCGCGCATTTCGGCATCGTCCTTGGCCTTGATCGACAGCTGCAGGGTGCGGCCCTTGCGGTCCATGCCCACGAACTTGGCTTCAATCTTGTCGCCGACCTTCAGGTGCTGGGTCGCATCGTCCACACGCTCGTTGGCGATGTCGCGTGCAGCGACGTAGCCTTCGATGCCATCGGCCAGGTCGATCGTGGCGCCCTTGGCATCCACTTCACGCACCACGCCTTCGACCTTCGAACCCTTCGGGTTGGAAGCCATGTACTGGCCGAACGGATCCTGCTCCAGCTGCTTGACGCCCAGGCTGATGCGCTCACGTTCCGGATCGACTGCCAGCACAACGGCTTCCAGCGTGTCGCCCTTCTTGTAGTTGCGCACGACATCTTCGCCGGTGGTGTTCCAGCTGATGTCGGACAGGTGGACCAGGCCGTCGATGCCGCCGTCCAGACCGATGAAGATGCCGAAGTCGGTGATCGACTTGATCTGACCGGACACCTTGTCGTTCTTCTTGTGGGTGGCTGCGAAGGTTTCCCACGGATTGGCGGCAACCTGCTTCATGCCCAGCGAGATGCGGCGACGCTCCTCGTCGACATCCAGCACCATCACTTCGACTTCGTCACCAACCTGCACAACCTTGGACGGGTTAACGTTCTTGTTGGTCCAATCCATCTCGGAGACGTGCACCAGACCTTCGACGCCCGGCTCGATCTCGACGAATGCGCCGTAATCGGTGACGTTGGAGACCTTGCCGAACACGCGGCTGTTGGCCGGGTAACGACGTGCGATGTTGTCCCACGGATCTTCGCCCAGCTGCTTCAGGCCCAGGCTGACGCGGTTACGCTCGCGATCGAACTTCAGCACGCGCACGTCCAGCTCGTCGCCGACATTGACGACTTCGGACGGATGGCGCACGCGCTTCCAGGCCATGTCGGTGATGTGCAGCAGACCGTCGATACCGCCCAGGTCCACGAACGCGCCGTAATCGGTCAGGTTCTTGACCACGCCCTTCAGGATCGCGCCTTCCTGCAGCTTGTCCATCAGCTGCTCGCGCTCTTCCGAGTGCTCGCTCTCGACCACGGCACGACGCGAGACCACCACGTTGTTGCGCTTGCGGTCCAGCTTGATCAGCTTGAACTCGAGCTCCTTGCCTTCCAGGTAGGCCGGGTCGCGCACCGGGCGCACATCCACCAGCGAACCAGGCAGGAACGCGCGGACATCCTTGATGTCCACGGTGAAACCACCCTTGACCTTGCCGCTGATGCGGCCGGTGATGGTTTCGTTCTTTTCCAACGCCTCTTCCAGCTCGTCCCACACCATTGCGCGCTTGGCCTTCTCGCGCGACAGCACGGTCTCACCGAAGCCGTTCTCGATGGAGTCGAGGGCAACCTTGACCTGGTCGCCGACGCCGACATCGATCTCGCCAGCGTCATTACGGAACTGCTCGATCGGCACGATGCCTTCGGACTTCAGGCCAGCGTTGATCACCACCACGTCGCCGCGCACTTCCACGACGGTACCGGTGACGATCGAGCCCGGCTTCAGCTTCGCCAGATTGGCTTGACTGGCTTCGAACAGTTCAGCAAAAGATTCTGTCATTTGAATTTTACTCAGTTGAACACACGGGCGTTGATCGTCCAATACGACAGATGCCAAGCGCCCAGCCTGTTGGTCGACTCCGGACAGCGAGTCGGTTAAGTAGTAGTAGAACCGCCACACGGGATGTGCGACGGAGCCTTGGAACGCCTTACGGTCGGCGGGACATGCCCGCTTGCGGAACGCTTACGACGACGTGCGAACGGCTAACAACCCGACCACACGCTGGACGACATCCTCGATCCCCATTCCGCTGGTATCGATCAGCACGGCGTCTTCGGCCGGCCGCAATGGCGCCACCACCCGCTGCGCATCACGGGCATCTCGAGCCATGATCTCGCGCAGCAGGTCGTCAAAGATAACCGAAACACCCTTTTCCATCAACTGTTTATGGCGACGGCCCGCACGTTCTTCAGCACTGGCGGTCAGAAACACCTTGTAGGCAGCATCGGGGAAGATCACCGTACCCATGTCGCGCCCGTCTGCGACCAGGCCGGGCGCCCGCCTGAATGCGCGTTGCCGCTCTTTCAATGCGCTACGCACCTCAGGGATGGCGGCAATCGCCGAGGCCAGCGCGCCGGTCGTCTCAAGGCGCAGTTCGCCGGTGGCATCCACCCCGTTGACCAGTACCCGCAGCCCCGCCTCGCCGGCGTCGTCGAACTCCACCTTGGTGTCGAAGGTGCAGCGCACCAGCGCGGCCGGGTCGGAAACGTCCAGATCGGCCCAGCTCGCCGCCACGCCCACCGCGCGGTACAGCGCACCCGAATCGAGGTAATGCCAGCCCAGCCGTGCGGCTACGATCCGGCTCACGGTGCCCTTGCCGGCGCCGGAGGGACCATCGATGGTGAGAACGGGCGAAAGGTCGGTCATTCAGGTTTCCGGAAGGTCATCAGGCGGTAGTGTAGCGCCGCTGATTGGAATTCGGATGCAACCACTTGAAAGCACGACGAAAAGCCGGTTAGAATTGCCGGCTTAATTCCGGGTGCACCCTCGATTGCGGGCACTCTTCCATCGAATCCAACCGTTTACGCCGAGGTGTGCAATGAAAGTCCTGTCCTCCCTGAAGTCTGCGAAGACCCGTCACCGCGACTGCAAGGTGGTCCGCCGCCGCGGCAAGGTCTTCGTGATCTGCAAGTCGAACCCGCGTTTCAAGGCGCGTCAGCGCTAAGCCTTTGCCGCGCGCGCAAGACCCGAGAAAGCCGCCTCCGGGCGGTTTTTTCTTGGCCGGTGCTTCAGGTCGGTGGTTGCGACATGCCGGCTGCACTGTCTCAGGTCTTGGCCGGCTCCGCGTACCGGTGGAGCTGGCAGGCATCCGGCGCGGCGTTGGGTGACACTGCTCTGCAAGCACGCCCGTCCTGGTTTTTGCTGTAATCACCATCCGAATCTTGTCCACTGGGGAGTAGATGACATGCGCAACCGTTTGTTTGGCCTGCCGTTGATCGCGTTGATGGGGATCAGTGCCGTTGCCTGGGCCGATACGCTACTGGTCGACCGTGCACAGCAAAAGCCTGCCGCTGCCCTGCCCTTGCGCGGCGACAGCATGAGTCAGGTCCAAGGCCGTTACGGCGCGCCGCAGGAAAAGCTGGAACCGCGCGGTGGCCAGAAGCGCCAGTGGCCGACGATCCATCGCTGGGTGTATCCGGCCTTTACCGTGTACTTCGAAAGGAGCCGGGTGATCGACGTGGTGGCCAATCAGGCCAATGCCAACGAGATCGGGCCCAAACCGCCGATCAGGTGATCGCGGGTTGTTCGGGCTCCAGCGGATTGAGACTGCAACAGTGGGTTGATCCGATGATGCAAAAAGCGATCACCGTGGATCGCCAAGGCGAATCCTTCGAAAGGGCGATTTGACGTCAATCCCTCGCAAGAGCCGATTTGACGCGAGTCCCTCGCAAGAGCCCGCACGTCCATGTGCGGGGATTGAATTAACGGCCCGGCGTTGCCTGGCATTGATTAGGTAGTTGCAAGTTATGACCGATAGCGTTCGCTTTCCTGCCGAATGGGAACCTCAGTCCGCCGTGTTGATTGCGTGGCCGCACGCGGGCACCGACTGGGCCGAGCGTCTTGCCGAGGTGGAGGAGACCTATATCGCGCTGGTCGCGGCGATTTCCCGTTTCGAGCCGGTGATCGTGTGCGTTGCCGATGACGATCTGCAGATCTACGCAGAAGCGCGGCTGCGCTCGGCACGGGTGGATATGGCGCGGGTGCGCTTCGTGATTGCGGCTTACAACGACACCTGGCTACGCGATTCCGGCCCGATCACGCTGCGCCAGGATGGCGGTTTCCGCCTGATGGATTTCCGCTTCACCGGCTGGGGCGGCAAGTTCGAGGCCAGCCTGGATGATCAACTGGTCACCTCGCTGGACGCGGCCCGGGTGTTCGTATCCTCGCAGGTGCAGACGGTCGACTTTGCATTGGAAGGCGGTGCAATCGAGACCGATGGCGCGGGCACCTTGCTGACCACCTGGAAATGCCTGCACGAGCGGCATCCGCAGCGCACGCGCGATTCGCTGAGTGCCGATCTTGCCGCGTGGCTGGCGCAGGACCGCGTGCTGTGGCTGGATCACGGCTATCTGGAAGGCGACGACACCGACGCGCATATCGATACGCTGGCGCGCTTCGCCGGCCCGGATGCGATCGTCTACCAGGGCTGCGATGTGGCCAGCGATTCGCATTACACCGAACTGCAGGCGATGGGCACCGAACTGGCTGCATTGCGCAAGGCCGATGGGCAGCCGTATCGCCTGTTCGCGTTGCCGTGGGCAGAGCCGATCCTGGATCAAGGCCGGCGCCTGGCCGCCTCCTACGCAAATTTCCTGATCGTCAACGGTGCGGTGCTGATGCCGGCTTACGGCGACAAGGCCGATGCGGGCGCGCAGGCAGTGCTGGCCGAGGCGTTTCCGCAGCACGCCATCGTGCCGGTGCCGTGCCGCCCATTGATCTGGCAGAACGGCAGCCTGCACTGTCTGACCATGCAACTGCCCGCCGGCTTGCTGGCTGCCTGAGTCACTCCTGTTCCGGCCGGCAGGCCGGTGTTACACCATCGCGCGCTACCTTAGTGCGTCACCTAGTTGGACCAACCGCCATGACCCGTCATCTCCTTCCCGTCGCGCTGATCCAGGAGCGCAACCACGGCGACGCCGCGGCCAATCTGGCCATCATCGAATCGCGCGTGGCCGAAGCTGCCGCACAGGGCGCCAGGCTGGTGCTGCTGCAGGAACTGCACAACGGTGCGTATTTCTGCCAGCACGAGTCGGTGGACGAATTCGACCTGGCCGAGCCGATCCCCGGCCCCAGCACCGAGCGGCTGGGCGCGCTGGCCAAGCAACACGGCGTGGTGCTGGTGGCCTCGTTGTTCGAGCGCCGCGCGGCCGGGCTGTATCACAACACCGCCGTGGTGTTCGAAAAGGACGGCCGCCTGCTCGGCAAGTACCGCAAGATGCATATCCCGGACGATCCGGGCTTCTATGAAAAGTTCTATTTCACCCCGGGCGATCTGGGCTTTGCGCCGATCGACACCTCGGTCGGCCGGCTCGGCGTGCTGGTGTGCTGGGACCAGTGGTACCCCGAAGCGGCGCGCCTGATGGCGCTGGCCGGTGCGGAGCTGCTGCTCTACCCCACCGCGATCGGCTGGGATCCGGATGACCAGCAACCCGAGCAGGAGCGCCAGCGCGATGCCTGGGTGCTCAGCCATCGCGGCCATGCGGTCGCCAACGGGGTGCCGGTGCTGTCGTGCAACCGCGTCGGCCATGAGCCCTCGCCGTTGGGCGCGTCGGGCATCCAGTTCTGGGGCAACAGCCATGTGCTGGGGCCGCAGGGCGAGTTCATCGCCGAAGCCGGACAGGACCCGACGGTGCTGGTGTGCGACGTCGACCTGCAGCGCAGCGAACACGTGCGCCGCATCTGGCCGTTCCTGCGCGATCGCCGCATCGATGCGTATGGCGACCTGCTCAAGCGCTACATCGACTGACCGCATGCCTGTCGAGTTGCGCAATGTCCGCGACGCGGACATCCCGGCAATCACGGTCGGAGTGTTCACCGGTATCGGCCGCAAGCATGGTCGCTGGCTGGACGGCGTGCAGATGCACCGCGCTCGGCTCCGGCGACACCGCCCCTCCTTCTGATGAATGACCCCATGACTGAGCAAACCACCCACGTTCTGGACGATGCGTTGTCCGGCCAGCCGCATCGCATCGTCGAACGCGATGGCGTGCGCTATACGTTGCTAGGTACCGCGCACGTGTCACTGGCCAGCGTGGCCGCAGTGCAGCGGGCGATCGGCAGCGGCCGCTACGACGCGGTGGCGGTGGAGCTGGATGCGCAGCGCCTGCAGGCGCTCAGCGATCCGGACGCCCTCGCCCGTCTGGACCTGGTACAGGTGATTCGTAAGGGCCGGGTGGCCTTGTTCGCGGCGAACCTCGCCCTGGCCGCCTACCAGCGCCGCCTGGCCAAGCAGCTCGGCATCGAGCCGGGCGCGGAGTTGAAGGAAGCGGTGAATCTGGCGCGCGCGCAAGGCCTGCCCGTGCACCTGATCGATCGCGAAGTCGGCCTGACCTTCAAGCGCGCGTCCGGGCGGCTGGGATTCTTCGGCAAGATGAAACTGGCCGGAGGCCTTCTCGGCGGTCTGTTCGCGGCTGACGAGGTGGGCGAAGAGGAAATCGAAAAGCTCAAACAAGGCGACATGCTGGAGGCGAGCTTCGGCGATTTTGCCAGCGAAAGCCCGGAGCTGTACGAGACCGTGATTGCCGAGCGCGACCAGTACATGGCCACGCGCCTGCGCGAGGAAGCCACTACGGATCAGCGCGAGATACTGGCGGTGGTCGGTGCAGGGCATCTGGCCGGTCTTGCGCGCCACCTGGAACAGGACACCGCCGCACCCGGCCCGTTGCGCGAGTCGCTGGAATACGTGCAGCAGCGCAAGCGCATTCCGTGGATCACATTGGGCATCCTGGCGATCATCATCACCGGCATCGGCATCGGGTTCTGGCGCGGCGGTCTGAGCATGGGCGCGGACCTGTTGTTGCAGTGGGCGATGTATACCGGCGGACTGGCGGCGTTGGGTTGCCTGTTGGCCGGCAGCCATCCCTTGAGCATCCTCACTGCGGCGGTCGTGGCGCCCTTCAAGCCGTTCCGTCTGAGCGTGCCGACCGGTGCGTTTGCGGCCCTGGTCGAAGTGCATATGCGCAAGCCGGCCTATGGCGACTTCCTGTCGCTACGCGACGACGCGCAGACCTTGCGCGGCTGGTACCGCAATCGCGTCTCACGCGTGGTGCTGACCTTCCTGCTGACCAACGTGGGCAGCATGGCGGGCGTGTGGCTGGCCGGTGTGCAGATCTTCAATCGCCTGCACGGGTGAGCGTGGCGGCGCTGCAATCTGGTGCTTCTCGTGGGAGCGCACCCGGGCGCGATGGGGCGTTACCGGTAACGCCCCATCGCGCCCGGGTGCGCTCCTACGGCATTCGATCGCTTGCGCGCGGCTACGGCGCGGACTGCGCCTGTGGCGCGAGCTGCAGGCACACCCAGACGCCGTAGTGGTCCGAGGCCCAGCGACCTTCGGCATACGGCGTGTCGAACAGGAT
Organism: Xanthomonas arboricola; assembly: GCF_002940665.1. Taxonomy (GTDB): domain Bacteria; phylum Pseudomonadota; class Gammaproteobacteria; order Xanthomonadales; family Xanthomonadaceae; genus Xanthomonas; species Xanthomonas arboricola_B. The sequence goes on along the minus strand of NZ_MIGY01000002.1, from coordinate 415,531 downwards.
GCGCGCTTCGCGGGCCAGCAGGCGGTTCTGCTGAAAGAACACGTGGTCGATCCGCGCCGGCGTGTCGAAGACATGCAGGTTCAAGGTGCTGACGCTGGCGTCGCCGTTGCGGTGCACGCTGCCGTAGCTGTCGCCGTAGCCCTTGCGTAGCGCTTCCAGATCCAGGGCATCGGCGGCGGTGTTGAAGTCGCCGGCAATCACGACCGGTGCCTGATTGCTGTTGGAGGAAATGAAGTCCAGCAAGTCGGCGACCTGACGCGTACGTGTGGCCGTGCCGCGTGCATCGGCACGCTCGTTGAGGTGGGTGACGTAGACATTGATCGGTTGGCCATCGATATCGACCTGCAGATGCGCGGCAACGCGGTAATCGTCCAGCGGCTGCAGCAGGCGCTGATGCCGAGCCAGCACCCTGCGCCGGCTCAGCAACGCGTTGCCGTAGCGCTTGGGCGCGCCGACCGGATCGACCGATGCGAAGGTGTAGTCGTAACCCAGCTTGCGCGCCAGCCAGGCGGCCTGGTTCTCCACGCTGTCGCGGCGTTCGATCACTTCCTGCAGCGCGATCACGTCCGGCGCCAGCTGCTTGAGCTGTTTGGCGATATAGGCGCGACGCGCCGGCCAGTCTTCGCGGTCGTGATGCAGGTTGAGCGTGACCAGGGTCATCTCGCGCTGCGCCGGGCCCGGCGGCTGCACTGGCTGGGATGCGCGTTCTGCACGATCGGTCTGGTTGACCTGTGCGGGTTGTGCGACCTGCAGGGCGTGGCTGGCCTGCGTGGCGTGTACAGCGCCGGCGCACAGCAGCAGCGCCACCCACACGACCGGCCATCGGTCACCACGCCGCGCCAGCGCTGCCCTGCTCGGTCGAGCTGCGCCATTCATTGCGTAGCGCGCTCGGCCCGCCGCACCGCGCTGGGCACATCGATCTGCACAGTGGCCGGCAGCTGTTGAATCCGCAGTTCGCCGTTGTGCCATTGCGCCGATTCGCCGTTGATGCTGGCCTTGCCCGGGGTGCCCTGGTACGGCCACGGCAACACCACCCCGCCCGGCGGCAGGATCAGGCCGGGCTGCAGTTGCAGCACCAGCTGCTTGTCGGTGCGCTGCAGGGTGTAATTCAGACGCCCGTACGGCGTGCGCAGTTCGGCGATGCCGATGCCTTTGCCCTCGAACCAGCGCGTCGGGGTGCCGGCAGCGATGACCAGGCTGGCGTCGGATTCGCGTCCGTAGGCAAACATGTCCAGCACCGAGCGCACGAAATCCGAGGCGACCCAGGCATGCGGCAGGTCGCCGACGAAGAACGGCGCACGCGGCGTGCGCGAGACCACTTCGGCCCATTGGTTCCACGGTTGCGGCGCGCGGTCCTTGAAGAAGAACGCGGTGGCGTCCCAGGCGCGGTCACGCCAGCCCAGGCGCACGAATGCGGCCACGTTGCGCCATTCGTAGGGTGTGTAGTCCTTCCATGCGCGCTTGCCGTCGCGGCGCTCGGAAAACTCCTTCCAGTAGCGTTCGAAGGTATTGGTCAGCAAGTCCTGCGGCAGGCGTTGCTGCTCGCCACCCGGGGCCAGCGCGATGGTGGTGGAGGTCGCATCGAAGTCGCCGAGCTCGGCCGAGCCGGGCAGGAAATCGAGACTGTGCTGGCGCACCGCCGCCCCCAGCGAGGCGACCAGGTCGCCACTGAATTCGTCGCGTGCGGCGCTGAAGCGGGCGACCTCGTCGGGCTTGTCGAGCGCGCCGGCCAGCATCGCCGCATCCTTGTAGCCGCGCAGCGCCCAGAAGTTGTCCCAATACGAATGTACCGGCTTGGCCGAATAACCTTCGTGGCTGATCGACACCGGCATCATTCCGTAGAAGGCCGGGTTGCGCATGAAGTTGTCTTCGGTGCGCTCGCTGGCGCGCAGCTTTTCCATGTAGTCGTAGGCGCCGGTCACGTGCGGCCACATCTTTTCCAGGAACGCCTTGTCGCCGGTGTAGCGGTAGTACTCGGCGATGTTGAAGATCAGCTCGCCATGGCTGTCGTTCTCGGGCACCGGGTCGCTGCCGCGGTCGTCCACGCAGCACGGCACCATGCCGTCGGCGAACTGATACGGGGCGAACCAGTCGACGTACTCGCGCACCACGTCTTCGCGGCCGAGCCGCAGCAGGCCTTCGGAAATCATCGCGCCGTCGCGGATCCAGCTGCGCGAATACGAGCGCGTGCCGGGCTGCAACCGCGGGCCGATGCGCGAGATCAGCATGTGCGCCAGCGCCGTGCGCAAGGTGTCGACCACCGGCTTGCCTTCGGCCGGCACGCTGATGCGCACGCGATCAAGCTTGCTGCGCCACTGCTGGGCCACCTGCTGCTGCGCATTGTCGGCATCGAAGTCGGCCGGCAGTTGCGCGGTGCCGGTCTGCGGAACCACCAGCGCCACCTCGCGCCGTTGGCCAGGCTCCAGCTTCCAGCGATACAGCAGCACGCCCGAGGCCAGGCCGGTATCGTCCTTGACCTGGGTGATCGCCGGCGGGGTGGCGGCAGTGAGATGGCTGACGTCCATGCCGCTGTCGAAAGCGCTGGCAAAACCGGCATCCGGACGCTGTGCGGCGAATACGCGCGGCCTGCCGTTGACGCTGACCTGCGCACCGTCCACCGCCAGTTGTTCGATCCGGCTGACGCCGCCCAGGGTATTGAGGAACTGCGCCGGCGGATTGACCTGGAACGGCCGCACTGCCAACGCCAGGGTGAACTCGCGCGCCTCCTTGCCGGTGTTGTGCAGCTGATAGCGTGCGACCAGTTGCGCCTGCTCCGGGGTGCCCTGCACGAACGCGGTCACGCGCAGGTTCATCAGGTCGTGATGCCAGTCGACGCTGGGAATCGGCAGGTAATCGTCCTGCAGGCTCTGCTCGCTGCTGACGTCGGACCAGTGCAGCAGCTTGCCGCCGCTGACCACGAACGGCTCGATGCTGAAGCCGCCCTTGCCCACTTCCACCGCGCCGTCCTCGCCGATCAGGCCCTGCTCGGTGCCGCCATCCAGACCCAGGATGGTCCAGTACGGCTGCTCGCCGGAGAAACTGCGCGGATAGCTGCCGCGCGGCATCTGTGCGGCCAGCGACTTGATGAAATCGTTCGGGGTCGCCGCAAACGCCAGCGGCTGCAGCTGCACTTCCTTGATGCCGTAGCGCCAGTTGGGGCCGTCCTTGAGATCGAAACGCAGGTAACGCGCCTCGGTGTCCGGCAGTGCCAGCCAATCGGTGCCGCCGGCACCGGCCGTGACGGTGCGCAGGTCGCGCCAGCCGCGCCCGTCGCTGGACGCGCGCACCACGTATTGCGAGGCCTGCAGGCCGGGCACCCACTGCACCACTGCGCCGCCGAATTCGCGCACCTTGCCCAGATCCAGCGTGACGGTCTGTTGCTTGACCGCGCCGCTGAGCCAGAAGGTCTCCGGCTTGCCGTCGGCCAGGCGTTGTTCCAGTGCGGGCGCGGTATCGGTGATGGCCTCGGCCTTCAACGGCGAGGTGTCTTCCGGCGGCAGCGGCGTGAGCGTCAGGCGGTCGAAGCACACCGTGCCCTTGCCGCCGACCTTGTTGTAGATGGTGAATTCGACATCCGCGCTGCTGCGCAGCTGCTTGTCCTGACCCGGGCCCCAGGCCTTTTCGATGTTGCGCCTGCGATAGCCGACGGTGGTCCAGTTCTTCGGGAAGTTGAAGCCGGGCCGGTTGATCCACCACACGTTGTCGCCGCTGGCGTCGATCAGCTTGACCTGCAGGTCGTTGGACGGCGACTCGCCGCGCAGCGCAAAGCCGATACGGTAATTGTCCGGATAGTCGATCGGCAGGCTGCGGCGGATGCCGACATAGCCGGATACGCTGTTGAAGTTGTAGTCCAGGCACAGGGCATGCCCGCCGGAACTGGTGGCCACCGGCCGCAGCGAACCGCTGACCTGGTTGGAGACCACCAGGCGCCAGGCGCTGATGTCGTTGAAGCCGTCGAGCACGCGTTCCTGCGCCTGCGCCGTGACCGCAGACGTGGCAACAGCGGTCATGGCAAGCAATCGCAGGAACATTGGCTTCACCCCTTCACACTCCCCAGCAGAAGACCTTGGATGTAGTAGCGCTGCAGCGCGACGAACAATAGCAGCACCGGAATCACCGTCACCACTGCGCCGGCCATCATCAGCTCCACGTCCATGATGTGCTCGCGCGACAGCGCCGCCAGCGCCACCGGCAAGGTGTACTGCTCCTGGTCGGTCAGCACGATCAGCGGCCACATGAAGTCGTTCCACGAGCCCATGAAGGTGAAGATGGTCAAGGTGACCAGCACCGGCTTGAGCATCGGCAGCACGATCTGGAAGAAGATCCGCATCTCGCTGGCACCGTCGATGCGCGCGGCCTCGATCAGTTCGTCGGGAATGCTGCGCGCGTACTGGCGCACCAGGAAGATGCCGAACACCGTCGCCAGCGCCGGCACCACCACCCCGCCGATGTTGTTGACCAGATGCAGCTGCTTCATCAACAGGAACAGCGGCAGCATCGCCACCTGCGCCGGAATCACCAATGCCGCCATCAGGATCTTGAAGATGCGCTCGCGGCCAACGAACTGCAGCTTGGCGAACGCATAGCCGGCCATGGTGTTGATCAGCAGCGAGCCGAGCGTGATCAGCCCGGACACCATCAGGCTGTTGGCGAAGTTGCGCGCCATGCCGGTACGCGCGAACAGCTCGTGGTAGTTGGCGGTGGTGAACGCCGAGGGCAGCATCGGCGGCGGGAAGCGGCTGGCCTCGCCGGTGGGCATGAACGACACCGACAGCATCCACAGCAGCGGTGCCAGGCTGACCAACGCCAGCACCAGCAGGCCGCCGTTGATCAGCACGCCATTCCAGCGCGATTGGCCGACATCACGACTCATATCAAATCTCTCTTGCGGCCGAAGCGCAGCATCACGGTGGTCACCGCCAGGATGATCAAAAACAGCAGGAACGCCACCGCCGACGCGCGGCCCAGGTTCCACCACTTGAAGCCTTCCTCGAACATGAAGTACAGCACGCTCACGGTGCTTTGCAGTGGGTCGCCGCGGGTCATCACATAGGGCTCGGCGAACAGCTGGAAGTAGCCGGAGATGGTGATCACCCCGACCACCATCAGCACCGGGCCGAGCATCGGCAGGGTGATATGCAGGAACTGCTTCCAGCGCGAGGCACCATCGATGCGCGCGGCCTCATACAGGTCCTGCGGAATGGCCTGCAGCCCGGCCAGGAAGATCACCATGTTGTAGCCGAAGTTCTTCCATACCGCGAACAGCATGATGGTCGGCATCGCCCAGCGCGGGTCGCCCAGCCAGTCGATCGGGGCGATGCCCAGATGGCTCAGGCCGAAGTTCACCAGGCCGTACCTGATGTGGAACAGATAGCGCCAGATCACCGCCACCGCCACCAGCGTGGTCACCACCGGGGCGAACAAGGCGGTACGGAACAGCGCCTTGAAGCGCGAGGCCTTGGCATTGAGCAGCAATGCGGCGCCCAGCGACACCCCGATCGACATCGGCACGCCCAGCAGCACGAAGTACGTGGTGTTCCACAACGACTTCCAGAACAGCGGCGTCTGCAGCAGGTCGATGTAGTTGCCCAGCCCCACGAAGCGCAAATGGCCGCTGTCGGCCAGCGCGTACAGATCGAAATCGGTGACGCTGAGCACCAGCGCGGCGAACACCGGCACGCCGAAGAACATGCCCAGCACCAGGATCGACGGCGCGGCGAACACCCAGCCGGCGACGGAATTACGCCTCATCATCGTGCTGCTCCCTTGTCCGATGCCGGCACTGGCGCGGCGGCAGATGTCGCCGCAGGCGTTGCAGATGGATTGGCCGGACCGATATGCCCGCCCTCCTGTTCGAAGATCCAGCGGCGCTTGGCCAGAATCTCGTCCACGCGTTTATCCAGCTCCTGCACGGCGGCCTCGTGCGATTGACCGCCACGCACCACGCGCTCGGTCACCAGGCGCATTTCCTGCACGATGCGCTCCCACTCCAATACCTTGGGCGTGGCCTTGACCCGCTCCAGCTGGTCGCCGAAGGCATGCGCCAGTTCGTCGTTGGCCAGCGAGGGCAACTTCCAGGTGCTGCGACGCGGCGGCAGGTCGCCGATGATGGCGTGGAAGCGCGCCTGCACCTGCGGCTGCGACAGGTATTCGATCAGCTTCCAGCTGGCGTCCTTGTGCTGCGACGACTTGAAGATCACCAGGCTGGAACCGCCGGCAATCCCCGCGCCCAGGCCGTTGGGTCCCGGCAGCGCCGCGGTGCCCCACTTGCCTTCCATGCCCGGCGGCTGGCGTAGCTTGAACTCGCGCACGTTCCACGGGCCGGACAGATAGAACGCGTAATAGCCGTTGAAGAATTCGTACCAGACGTTGGAGACCTGGGTCTCGGAAACCTTCGGCGCCCAGCCTTTCTGATACATGGTGTCGTAGAAGCCCAGCGCCTTGCGGAAGCCCTCGCCGCGGAAGTTGCCGTAGTTGTCGTGGTCGCGCAGCAGGCGGTCGTCCTGCTGCAGCGCGAACGACAGCTGCTGCTCGAACTCGTTGAGCGGCATCAGGATGGCGTAGCGGTCCGGGCCGACCTTGCGCTTGATCGCCGCCATCACCTGTTCCATCTCGGCCCAGGTCTTGGGCATCTCGCTGTAACCGGCCTCGCGCAGCAGGTCCTTGCGATAGAACAGCAGCCGGGTGTCCACATACCACGGCACGCCATACAGGGTGCCGTCGACCAGATTGGTGTCCCACACGCCGGGGAAATAGTCCTGCGGGTCGACGCTCCTGGAACGGGCCACATACGGCTGCATCGGCTCCAGCGTGTCCAGCAGGGCGAACTCGGGCAGCCAGGTGTTGCCGAGCTGGCACACGTCCGGCAAGCCATCGGCGGCAAAGGCGGTCAGCAGTTTTTCGTGCGCCGCCGTCATCGGGATGTTCTGCACATCCACGTGGATGTCCGGGTTCTGCTTCTCGAAGTCGGTCACCAGCTCGGCGACCACCTCGGCCTCCTTGCCCATGGCCCAGAAGCGCACGGTGGTCTTGCCGGGGTCGGAGCGTTCGCAGCCCGCCACACCCAGACACAGTGCGGCGGAGATCATCAACAGTTTCAAAAGGCGCACGGATTACTCGGGTTTTTGGCGTTGCGAGGGGTCTTGCTGGGCCTGGGCGGCGGCGGCGCGCGACTCGGCCATGCCCAGCGCGCGGGCGGCGGCCTTCTGCTCGTCCTTCTGCGGCGCCGGCTGCGGCTCGCCTTCGGGGGTGAGCCAGCCGCCGGTGAAGCCGGCGCGTTCCAGACCGGCCCGGATGTAGGGGTTCTTCTTCATCACGGTCCAGACGAATTCGTTCTGGTAGTTGGCGATCATCGCCAGGATCGGGCCCTGGTCGATGGCGATGTAGTCGCTGGCCACCCAGCCACGGTCCGGCACCATGCGTCCGGTCTTGAGCGGGGTGTCGTAGTTGAAGCTGGGATTAAACGAGTCCAGAAAGCCGTAGCTGGAGTACAGGAAATCACCATAGCGCTTGTGCATTTCCTCGGTGGCCGGGATCACCACTTCCGGGGCGAACACGATCGAGGAAATCGCCGCCGACGGCACGATGGTGCCGTCGTCGAAGTTCTCGCGCAGGCCGGCGCCGCGCGAGGAGTAGTGGCGGAACTGGCGTTGCTCGCCACGGTATTCCTGGCTGGTATTCTGCGGGCCGTCGCCGGCGGTCAGGCCCCAGACGTTTTCGCCGTAGTCCTTCCACTTCATCGGGTTGTCGATGGCGTAGTCGCGCTGGGCCAGGGTGGCGCGGCGGCTGTTGAGGAAATAGTCGATGCCGCGTTCGCGCATGTACTGGTCCTGGATATCGCGGAAATCGATCCAGACATGGCTGTACTGGTGACCGAACAGCGGGCCGAAGGACAGGTATTCCTGGCCCTGGTAGACGCCCCAGTCGTTGTTGTAGGTGCGGGTCCAGCTGGTCCACGCATCCACATCCACACCGTGGGTCGGCGAGCCGAGCGCGAGGATGTACAGCATCATCGCCTCGTTGTAGCCCATCCAGTCGTGGTCGATGAACCCGCTCTCGGGGAACCAGCCCATCGAGATCAGCGGCGCGCGCTGCTGCAGCCAGCGCCAGTCCACACGCTTGTACAGCGCATCGGCGATCTGCCGGATCTCTTTCTCGCGCGGGTCGTCGCCGTCGTAATACGACTGGGTGAACAACACGCCCATCATCAGCAGCGCGGTGTCCACGCTCGACAGCTCGACCCAGCTGTCGTAACGGTTGCCCTGCTGCATGTCCAGAAAGTGGTAGTAGAAGCCCTTGTACCCGGCTCTACCGGTCCGCTGCGGCCCCATTGGCGCATCGCGGAAGAATTTGAGTGTGGTCAGGGTACGGTCGATCGCCTGATTGCGACTGACCCAGCCGTTCTCGATGCCGATCGGGTACGCGGTCAGCGCAAACCCCACCGAGGCGATGCTGGCGAACGGGCGCGACGGAAAGCGGTCCGGCGACAGCCCATTGAGTTCGTTGGTGGTATCCCAGAAAAACTGGAAGGTGCGGCGCTCGATGTCCGAGAACAGCGGCGGCAGCGGCGGTTTGACTGGCTTGGGTGGCAGCTGCGCTTCCACCAGGATGATTTTCACCGGTGCCTTCTTTTCGGCCACTTTGGGTTGCTCGGCCTGTTTGCACGACGCCAGTACCAGCGCACCCAGCAATAGTGGAATGGTCAACCAATACGACGTCCTGCCCCTGTTCATCCGCCCCCCACGTGTGTAATCGATTACATCTCGCACGCCAACCTACCCTATCCAAGCGCCGAGTTCGACCGCCCCGGCATCTGCCGGAGCGGTCGAGCACCTCACCAGTTCAGGCCAAAGGCCAGACGGAAGGTACGCATCGGCGACGCCAGCACACCGGTCGGGGTGCCGTAAGCCGTGTTCAAGTCTCCGAGTGTCCCGGTCTCGCCGTTAAAGTTGGCGTAGTTCACCCAATTGAACACGTTGAGGATATCCGCACGCACGTTGAATTTGACACCGCCACCGGTATCCCACTCTTTATTGGCGGCGATGCTGAACTCCTTGTAGCCCAGCGTACCGTCCGGCTTGAACTGCACGATGTAGCACTGATCGTTGCCGGCCAGGCAGTTCTGCCCGTAACGCGCGGTCTGGCTGGCCAGCGACAGCTTGCCGGACAGCTTGATCTCGTACGGCAGCTCGTAGATGCCGGTGACCACCAGGCGGTTCTTGGCGATGCCACCGGCCTCGCGCCAGCCGTAGTCTTCAACGCGCTCGCGGTCCAGTGCGTAGTGCTCGCCGAACTGGCGGTTCTCCTTGGCGTCGGAATAGGTGTAGGCCACGGTCAGGGCCCAGCCGGATTCCTCGTCAAACGGCTTTTCCACCTGCAGGGCAAGCTGGTTGTTGCGGGTTTCCACGCCGTTGGTGCCCAGCACGATGGCGCTGTAGCCGTCCGGGCCGTCGGTCGGCGAGCCAGAGGTGGTGCCCGGCTGGAAGAACGACCCATCCGGCAGACGATTGCCGCGCACGAATGCGAAGCCGTCGTGGCTTTCGATGCGGCTCAGGGTCACGTCGGTGAACCAGTCCTGGCCCCACAGCGGCACCATATTGCGCATGCCGATGCTGAATTGGTCCGAGTACGGGGTCTTGATGTTGTTGTCGATCAGGTAGACCTCGCGACCGCCGCCGCCACTGCTGGTCGCCGCCAGTGCGTCGAGACCTTCCTGGGTGTTGTAGGCCGGATTCCATGCCACGCACGGGTCGCCCAGGCAGGCCGGATTGTTGGGGCTGGTGAAGTAATAGCTGTAGGACTTGAACGAGTTGTTGAGCTGCTCGAGCGCCAGGTAGTCGAAGATGTTGCGGTCGTACGCGCGGCCGGCACCACCGTAGATCACGTGGGCCTGATCGCCGAACAGGTCATAGGAAGCACCCAGGCGCGGCTGCCAGGCGTTCTTGAATGCCTTGCGGTTGTTGCCGGTGCTGATGAAGTTGTTGATGTCGTAGTTGGCGTTCTGCAGGTTGGTCCAGTTCTGCAGCGCACCGGCAACGTCGGACGGGGTGACGAAGTCCAGGAACGCCGGGGTTTCTTCGTAGTCGTAGCGCACGCCCAGGTTCAGGGTCCAGTGCTCGTTGACCTCCCAGTCGTCCTGCAGATAGATGCCGTACTGCTTGTTTTTGGACACCACCGAACCGCCACCTTCGACCAGCGGCGCACCGAAGCGCACCCGGTACGGCGTTTCGAGATCGCCAAGGATGTTGTAGTAGTACTGCGGATTGGCCGGGTTGAACTGGGTGGAATCCAGATCGATGCTCTTGAACTTCACGCCCATCTTGACGGTGTGCGCGCCGTGCCATTCCAGGCTGTTCAGGGTCAGGTCGTCCTGGAAGGTCCAGCCCTTCTGACCCTTGCGCTGGAAGCTGCTGCCGGCGCCGGCGGACAGCACTTCGTCCTCGATGCCGCGCACCGGCGCATAACTCAGCACATAACCGGTGCCGTTGTTGATCGGCGCCTGGTTCCAGAACGCGCTCTCGTAGCTGAGATTGGCTTCGTTGAGGAAGTTGGCACCGCTGTACTGCCAGCGCAGGTTGGCGCGCTTTTCTTCCTGGCCGTTGATGCTGCCGTGCTCCAGGGTCGAGGTACCGCCGACGTCGTTGAGCTCGTCTTCCTTGCGGTACTTGCCACTCAGCTCGAACAGGCTGTTGTCGCCGATGGTCCAGTCGATCTTGGCGAAGTACAGGTCTTCCTTGAATGGCGTGCTGTAGGTGGCGACCAGCGGCTGCAACTGCGTGGGCAGCTGATCGACGCGGTCCGAATAGATCGAACCGGGGATCACCACGTTCGGCGTGGTGTATTCCTTGGCTTCATAGGCGACGAAGAAATGCGCCTTGTCCTTCAGGATCGGGCCGCTGAAGGTCGCGCCGTATTGGGTTTCCTCGAAGTCGTCGCGCACGCCGGCGCGCTTTTCCAGCGGGCTCTCCTCGCGCCAGCCGTCGTTGCTGGTGTCCCAGAAGAAGCTGCCATGGAAATCGTTGGTACCGGACTTGGACGAAGCCACGATGGCCGCGCCGCTGACCTGGTCGAACTCGGCCTTGTAGTTGGAGGTGATGACCTTGTATTCGCCGATCGCCGACTGCGGGAACGGATTGCCGCGGCTGGAATCCTGGCCACTGACGCCGCCGGTCAGCACGTAGTTCTTCTGGCTCACGCCGTCGATGTAGACGTTGGTGCCTTCGGCCGAGGTGGCGCCCGAGCGGACCTTGGTGGTGCCGTTGGCATCGCGGGTGAACTGCACGTTCGGCACGGTGTCGGCCAGTTCCAGGAAGTTGCGCGTGGCACGCGGCAGGTTCTGGATCTGCACGTTGGAGATATAGGTGGCGTTCTCGGAGGTACGGGTTTCCACCAGCACCGGCGGCGCCTTGACCTGCACCGCGTCCAGCGTGGTGGCGTTACCACCGGCGGCCGTGGCCGGTTCGCCGCCGACGCCCAGATTCAAGGTGGCGGTCTGGCCGACCTGCACGGTGACGTTCTGCGAGGTGGTCTGGCCATTGGCGGTGACGTCCAGGCGGTACGAGCCCGGCGGCAGGCCGCCGAGCGAGTAGCCGCCGTTGCTGACCTGCACGGTGCGGGTCAGGCCGGTGGCAAGGTTGGTCGCGGTGACCTGGGCCTGGCTGGCAGGTGCCGAGTCGACGGTGACCTGGCCGCGGATGGTCGCGGCGGCACTCTGCGCGAAGGCCGGTGCTGCGCCGAGCAGCAGGCAACTGGCCAATGCGCAGCTGAGCAGCTTGCGTGCCGGGCTGGCGGAATGGGGGTAGTGGTGGCGCATTGGTCCCTCCAGGGATCGGTACAGATTGTTGTTGTGGCGTTGCGACTTGCAGGAACGACCGCTGCGGGGGGCAGCGGGAGCGGACAGAACGTCCGCGAAAAGGGTCAGCGGGCTGGAAACCTCAGGGGCGGGGCTCGCCGGCGCCGCAGGAAGCGCGGATCACCAGTTCGGGCTTGAGCAGTTGGCGGATGCCGTCATCACGGCCGGGCTGGTCCACCAGCCGCATCAGCCGGGACATTGCCTGCTCGCCCAGGCGCGCGATGCTGACCCGCATCGTGGTCAGCGCCGGGTGGACGAAACGGGCCAGTGGAATATCGTCGAAGCCGGCCAGTGCGACGTCGCCGGGCACCGAGACATCGGCCTGGGCAAACGCGTACAGGCAGCCCAACGCGGTCATGTCGTTGGCGGCGAACACAGCATCGGGCAGCGGCCCGTCCGCCAGCATCGCCTGCCCGGCGCGGTGGCCGGAGGCCTCATCGAAGTCGCCGGGCAATTCGATGCCCTGCGCCGTGTCCCCGTGTGCGGCGATCGCATCGCGGAAGCCGCGCAGGCGTTCGCGCGCATCGAAATTGAGCGCCGGCCCGCCGATGAACGCGATGCGTCGATGCCCGGCCGACAGCAGGTGCTCGGTCATCGCCATCGCGCCGGCATGGTCGTCGATGCTCAGCACCGGATAGGCATCGCCGGGAACGTGCGCGTTGATCAATACCGTGGGCAGCGCCTGCGGCAGGTTATCGGTAAGGAACCCCGGCTGCTCGGCATACGGCGACAGCACCAGCAGACCATCCACCCGCCCGCGCATGGACTGCAATGCCCTGCCCTGCGCCTCCGGGTCGCCGTGGTAACTGGACACCAGCAGATGCTGGCCGGCGGCACGCGCCGCGCCGTCGATCCCGCGGATCAGTTCGGAAAAGAATTCGCCATACAGATCGGGCAGCACCACCCCTAAGGTCTGGGTGCGTCGGCTGCTGAGGCTGCGGGCTGCCGCATGCGGGCTGTAGCGCAGCCGCGCGGCCACGTCCTGCACCAGCTGGCGCACCGGTCCGGCGACGTTGTCATGCCCATTGAGCGCACGCGACACCGTTGCGACGGAGACCTGCGCTTCCCTGGCGACATCTTTGATGGTGACCGCACCCTTGGCCATTCGTGTCGCCCTCCGCGACCGACTTCCCAAAACTGGCGCGGACTGTAAGCGTTTTCATACAAGGGCGTAAACCCCTGTCTTCACGCTCGTGAAAACGCTTACAGATCAAGTATCTGCAAGTGATGAATGCGTGAAGCAATGTGTTGCGTCGCAACAAATGCCGCCCATGAGTCCACGGACGAAGGCCGACGGCGATCACGGTTGGAGGCGGTTTGGTCCGCTGCGTATCGAACGGTCGCCGCCCGTAGGAGCGCACCCAGGCGCGACAGGCCTTACCGATAGCCCCCGTCGCGCCCGGGTGCGCTCCTACGACGGCGGCTTGATTGCCTGGTTACCCGGCCTCGCCGGGCGCGATCGCCTCGATCGACAGCGCGTGGATATCGGTCTGCATCATCTCGCCGACCGCGGCATAGACCGCGCGGTGCCGCGCCAGCGGCGGCTTGCCGGCGAAGGCGGCGCTGACCACGCGCACATTGAAATGCCCACGCCCGTCGCGCGCGCCGGCATGCCCGGCGTGGCGATGGCTGTCGTCCACCACTTCCAGCTCGGTCGGAACCAGCGCCGCCTGCAGCGCGGCGCGGATCCGCTCGACCCGGCTCATGGCAACACCTGGCGAAACGGGCGGACCTCGGTGCGCACGTACACGCCCGCCTCGACGTACGGGTCGGCATCGGCCCAGGCGCGGGCGGCGTCCAGCGCGTCGAATTCGGCGATGACCACGCTGCCGCTGAAGCCGGCCGGGCCGGGATCGTCGGCATCGATCGCCGGGCACGGGCCGGCCACCAGCAGACGCCCTGCCGCCGCCAGCGCCTGCAAACGGGCCAGATGCGCCGGTCGCGCCTGCTGCCGCGCCGCCAGTGCGTCGGCCCGGTCATACCCTTCGATTACGTACCACATAGGCCACCTCGCCCAAGACGTGAAGAACAGCCCCGGGATTCTAGCCGCCTCAGCGCTGGACACCGCCCCCGCGCACGCATTACCCTTGCCACCACTGCACCCGCAATCGGACGCAGCGGCCCGTCGGCCCAGGCCCCACGCCTCCTCGACGACCGATTCGCTGCCCACCGCCGACCCGCGTAGACGACCTCCTCGCTGTTCCGTCGCCGCATGCCACGCGGCGCACGTTGTATGTGGATTTGTAGGATCGTGCCGGCACGGGCACGACATTGATCGCAATAACTCAAGGCAAAGCCCTGCAGGCGCGGCTCCGACCGCGGCCGGCGACCGTAACACCCGATGTCGACCTGATGAATTCCGAACTCGCGCACGACGCGAATCCGCCAGCCACGAGCGCGCCGCCACAGCAGCAGGAAATGCCGCTGGCGGTGGTGCATGGGCAACCGGTGCTGCAGATCCCGCAGGATCTGTATATCCCGCCGGACGCGCTGGAAGTCATCCTGGATGCCTTCGAAGGTCCGCTGGACCTGCTGCTGTATCTGATCCGCCGCCAGAATCTGGACATCCTGGATATCCCCGTTGCCGAGATCACCCGGCAGTACGTGGATTACATCAACGTGATGCAGGAGCTGCGCTTCGAACTGGCGGCCGAATATCTGGTGATGGCCGCGATCCTGGCCGAAATCAAGTCGCGCATGCTGTTGCCGCGCCCGCCCAGCCAGGAAGGCGAAGAAAACGATCCACGCGCCGAGTTGGTGCGCCGGCTGCAGGAATACGAACGCTTCAAGCAGGCGGCCGAGGATCTGGATACCCTGCCGCGCATGGGCCGCGACAGCGCGCCGGTGCAGGCGCATCTGCCCGAGCGCGCCGCGGTCAAGCTGCCGCCGCCGGTGGAACTGAAAGAAATGCTGATGGCGCTGTACGACGTGCTCAAACGCGCCGAACTGTTCACCGGCCATGCGATCAAGCGCGAGGCGCTGAGTGTGCGCCAGCGCATGGGCGATGTGCTGAGCCGTCTGGACGATGGCAGGTTCTATCGCTTCGAATCACTGTTCACCGCCGAAGAAGGCAAGCTCGGCGTGCTGGTCACCTTCCTGGCGCTGCTCGAACTGGCCAAGGAGCAATTGCTGGACATCGTGCAGGAGGCGCCGCTGGCGCCGATCTACGTGAAGTCGCTGGCGCTGGGCAATACCAATGCGCCGCTGCAATTCTCCAGCGAATTCGACGACAGCGATGCCGCCAACGAACCTATCTGAAGCCGATCATCGAATGGATCAAGCGTTGATCACCCGCATTATCGAAGCTGCCCTGCTGGCAAGCAGCCAGCCGCTGACGCTGGCGCAGCTGCAGGGCGTGTTTCCCGAAGAAGAACCGGCGCCGCCCGGCAGCGTCGAGCGCGCGCTGGAACTGCTGCGCGACGGCTGCGCCGAACGCGGCGTGGAGCTGGTCGAGGTAGCCTCGGGCTTCCGCTTCCAGGTCAAGGCCGACGTGCATGGCTGGGTCGCCCGGCTGTGGACCGAGCGCCGCACCAAGTACACCCGCGCCACGCTGGAAACCCTGGCGCTGATCGCCTACCGCCAGCCGATCACCCGCGGCGAGATCGAGCAGGTGCGCGGCGTGGCGGTCAGCAGCAACATCATCCAGGCGCTGGAAGAACGCGAGTGGATCCGCGTGGTCGGCCACCGCGACGTGCCCGGCAAGCCGGCCCTGTTCGGCACCACCAAGGGCTTTCTGGATTACTTCGGGCTCAAGCGATTGGACGAGCTGCCGCCATTGTCTGAGTTGAAGGACATCGCCGAGCTGGAACCGCAGCTGCCGCTGGACCGCGACGGCCAACTGGATGGCGCGGTGCCGGCGTCGGCGGCGATGGATGCGGACGCGGATGCGGCGAATGCAGGCGGCGCCGATGCAACGACTGACGCGGCGGCGGATGTTGGCGCTGACGTGGATGCCGACCCGAGCGACGCTGCGCCGGAACACCGCGATGCGCAGGACGTGCTGCCGGCATCGGGCAGCACCACCGACGCAAGCGGCGACAGCGATGACGCAACGCACGTCGATGCCGATCCCGATGCCGAGATGGCTGTTGATGTTGATGTTGATGCCGATGTCGATACCGACGATGTCGACAACAGCGACCAGACTGCCGGCACGGACACTGCATTCGACGCTGAAAACGAACACCACGCCGACGCGGTCGATGACCACGCCAGCGCCGATGAATCAAGTAACCAAACACCGCAACACCCCGAGCATGCCTCGGCGCAGGACCTGAACCCGTTGGACCCAGATGACGCCCGTGAGGGCGACCCCGACACCGCGCCGGGAACGCGCGCGGATGCAGTGAACGAAGACGAAGACAACGCCGTCGCGACGACGACCGTGGCTGTTGACGAAGCCGATTCCGACCCAGAGGCCGACCCAGAACGCGTCGGCCGGAGCCAGACACATGAGTGACACCCCCCGCAAGCTGTCGTTGAACAAGCTTTCCCTCAAGCGCGACAGCGCGCCCGAAGCGCCCAAGCTGGAAGAGCGCCTGCACAAGGTGCTGGCCCAGGCCGGCCTGGGGTCGCGCCGCGCGCTCGAACAGCGTATTGCCGATGGCCTGATCAAGGTCAATGGCGCCGTCGCGCAGACCGGCATGTCGGTGCGCAGCGGCGACAAGATCGAGCTGGATGGCCGCAGTTTCGTGGCCAGCGCGCTGACCGAACCGGCGCGCGTGCTGATCTACAACAAGCCCGAAGGCGAAGTGACCACGCGCGAAGACCCCGAAGGCCGCCCGACCGTATTCGAGTCGCTGCCGGCATTGAAAGGCTCGCGCTGGATCGCCATCGGCCGCCTGGACATCAACACCACCGGCCTGCTGCTGCTGACCACCGACGGTGAGCTGGCCAACGCGATGATGCATCCCTCCTACGAGGTCGAGCGCGAATACGTGGTGCGCGTACGCGCACCGGAAGGCGAAGACAAGGTCTCCGACGCCATCATCGAACGTCTGTCGCGCGGCGTGCTGCTGGAGGACGGCGGCGCCAAGTTCGACGAGATCGAACGCATCGGCGGCACCGACTCGCACGACTGGTTCCGCGTGGTGGTCAAGGAAGGCCGCAACCGCGAAGTGCGGCGCCTGTGGGAGTCGCAGGGCTGCCAGGTCAGTCGGCTCAAGCGCAGCCGCTACGGCAAGATCTCGCTGCCGCGCGAGCTGCTGCGCGGGCAGTCGATCGAAGTGGCGCAGGACAAGGTCGACAGCTTGCGCGCCGAGCTCAAGCTGGAAGAAGGCGCGCCGTCGGCGCTGACGCTGCAGCCGGTGATCGGCCAGCGCCGCGCCGCCAAGTCCACCGTGCACGTCTCGCGCGATGGCCGCAGCAATGCCTACGTCAACGGCCAGACCTCCGGCGCCGACGAAGGCCGCGAACTGCGCCGCTTCGACAACCTGCGCGAAGATCGCGGCGGCCGTGGCCGTGGCAAGCCGGGCGGTTTCCGCGGCGGCCTCACTGTCAGCGGCGAAGCGGCGGCCAAGCAGTCGCAGCAGCGCCCCTTCAAGCAACGCGCCCCCGCCAAGGGCGACCGTGGCCTGCCGGACGGCAACCCGGCCGCGTTCCGTAGCTGGTACGTGCCCGATGGCGTGGGCACCGGCCCGAGCGGTCACCGCAATGCCGGCCCCGGCGGTCCCGGCACCGGCCAGGCGCGCCCGTATGCGAAGAAGGGTCCGGGCGGCGCGCGCCCAGGTGGCGGCGCGGGCAATGCACGTCCCGGCGCAGGCGGCCCGGGGCGTGGCGGCGCCGGTGGCGGACAGGGCCCGTCGCAGGGCCAAGGCCAGGGGCAGCGCAAGCACCCGTACGGTCATCCGGGCAATGCACCGAGCTTCCCATCCGATCACGCCAACCCGGGCTTCAGCCCGTATGGCGCGGCACGTCCGGCGGCCGGTCGCCCGACCGGCGCACGTGCAGGCGGCCCCGGTGGCAACCGTGGTCCGGGCGGCAATCGCGGCCCCGGCGGTCCGGGCGGCGCGCCGCGTGGACCGGGTGGTCGTCCGCCGGGCGGCGGCAATCGGCGCCCGCCGGGCGGCGGTAATCGCGGGCGCTGAACTGCAGCACGCGCACTAAAAAAAACGGCCCCGTAGAGGGCCGTTTTTTTATTGGTGTTTCCGTTCGCGCTCGATATCGCAGGTGCTTGTGACAGCCAATTACTTGCGGCAGCAGCGACAGGCAGGTCGTAGAACACCAGCGCGCAGTCGCACTGCCCAGGCGCTGCGCGCGCAGGCGGGCGTCGACCATTGGCGACGCCTGCGCGGCACTGCGCAGCCTCTTACTTGCGACGCTCGATGACGAAGTTGCCCACGGCAACGCCCAGATCGACGCCCTCGCCGGTGCCGGCCAGGGCCAGCGAAATGTCGCCCTTGGTGACCACCTGCGCCGTGCTGGACTTGACCACGCCGGCATGCGCCTCGGCCGCCGCGTAGGTGCCGAACAGATCATTGAGGCTGTAGGCGCCGGAGAAGGTACCGCGGCCACCGACGATCTTGGACTTGCCGACGGTCAGCCCGCCGCCCTTGCTGGAAATCTTGACCGGGATCACCGCGCCGTTGTCGCACTTGATGGTGCCGGTGCCGCTGGCGGTCTTGTAGAACACCGACCAGCCCGACAGGTTGAACGACAGTTGGCAGTCGATATTGCCGGCGGCCTGCGCTTGCGGTGCAAGCGTCGCGGCGCCCAGCAGCGCGAGAAGGGAAAGGGACTTGATCATGCGGGCATTCCGGTTGGTGAACGTGGCGCCGAGCCTAGCAGCGCCGATGTGGCAGCCGCGACAACATGCCGGCACCGCGCAGGCGACCGTTCAGCGAGCCATTATGTCGCCGGCCAGCTGCCTACGCCGCAACAGTCTGCGACGGCGGCATGGGATGATTGCGGTATGCCACGCACCGCTTACAGCCTGCTCTTCGCCGCCCTGTTGCTGCCCGCGCTCGCCCATTGCAGCGAGACGATCCCGACCCAGAGCTATACCGTCGTGCGCACCTATCCGCACGACACCGCCGCCTTCACCGAAGGCCTGTTCTATCTCGACGGGTACCTGTACGAGAGCACCGGTGAACTGGGCCGGTCCGGCGTGCGCCAAGTCGAGCTGGAGACCGGCCGCGTCCTGCAGCAGGCCACGACACCGACGCCGTTTTTCGGCGAGGGCATCGTGGCCTGGCACGACCGCCTGATCCAGCTGACCTGGCGCAATCAGCGCGGATTTGTCTACGACCTGGCGACGCTGACGCCGCACACGCAGTTCAGCTATTCCGGCGAGGGCTGGGCGCTGACCCGCGACGACACCAGCCTGTACATGAGCGATGGCACCGCCCACATTCGACGGCTGGATCCGCAGACGCTGCAGCAGGTCGGCAGCATCAAGGTCACTGCCGGCGGCAAAGCGCTGGACAATCTCAACGAGCTGGAATGGGTCAACGGCGAGCTGTTGGCGAACGTCTGGTTGACCACCCGCATCGCGCGCATCGACCCAGCCAGCGGCAAGGTGGTCGCCTGGATCGACCTGAAGGCGCTGGTGCCGGACGCCGACACGCTGACCGACCCCGGCAACGATGTGCTCAACGGCATCGCCTACGACGCCGAGCACGATCGCCTGTTCGTCACCGGCAAGCGGTGGCCCAAGATCTACGAGATCAAGTTGGGTGAGTAGCCGGGATTGGGGATTCGGGATTGGGGATTCGCAACAGCGGGCAAGCAAAGAGCTGTGGCTTGCCTGCTTTGCACCAATCCCTAATCCCTAATCCCTAATCCCCAATCACGAAGGCATCTGCGTCCAGCATCGCCGGGAAGCGTGCGCGGTGGTCGGCCAGGGCGGCGGCGCTGAGGGTGGTGGTGACCACCTGCGGCTGCTCGCGGATTTCCACCTGCGGCTGGCCGAGGAAATCGATCACGGCGCTGTCGCCGGCGTAGTGCAGCTGATTGCCATCGACGCCGACGCGGTTGACCGCCGCCACAAAACACAGGTTTTCGATCGCGCGTGCGCGCAGCAGCGTCTTCCATGCATAAGCGCGCGCAGACGGCCAGTTGGCGACGAACAGTTGCAGATCGAAATCCAGCTGGCCCGGCCGCTCGACATCGAAACGATTGCGGCAGAACACCGGAAAGCGCAGGTCGTAGCAGACCTGCGGATTGATCCGCCAGCCCTTCCACTCCACCGTCAGGCGATCGCGCCCGGCCGCGTAGCGCAGATGCTCGTTGCCGAAGCGGAACAGATGGCGCTTGTCGTAATACTGCAGCACCCCGTCCGGCGTGGCCCACAGCAGCCGGTTGAACACGCCCTGCCCGGTGCGCAGCTGCACGCTGCCGGTGATCGCCGCCCCCAGCCGTGCGGCCTGCGCACGCACCCAGGCCACGGTCGGCCCGTCCATGTCTTCGGCCTTGTCGATGGCGTCGTTGGAGAACCCGCTGGTAAAGGTCTCCGGCAGGATCACCAGATCGGTCAGCCCGGCCAACGGTTCCAGCAACGCACCGTAGTACTCGCGATTGCCGGCCGGGTCATGCCAGCGGGTGTCGCCTTGGATCAGGGAAACGCGAAGATCGTGCATTGAAGGCTCGGGAATGGGGAATGGGGAATCGGGAATGGGTAGAGCGGGTGTGGTGGTGTCTGTGCGCTATGTGGGGTGACGAAGTCGGAGGGCAGGAAGAACACCAGCGGCGCGCTCACGATTCCCTGTCCCGGGCCGGCAGAAATTGAGAAGGAGTCCAGTAACGCTCTTACGATTCCCCAATCCCGATTCCCCATTCCCAGCACTTCAGAGCTGCTGCAACCGCGCGATCGCCGCATCCAGCGTCGCATCGTTCTTGGCAAAGCACAGCCGCGCCAGTCGTTGCCCTTGCGGCGCGGTCTGGTAGAACGGCGACAGCGGAATCGCGGCCACGCCCTTTTCCACCGTCAGCCACTTCACGAACTCGGTGTCGGGCAGGTCGCTGATCGCCGAATAGTCGACCAGCTGGAAATAGCCGCCGGGCACCGGCAATGGCGTCAGGCGCGTGGTCAGCAACTGCTCGCGAAAACGGTCGCGCTTGGCCTGATAGAACGCGCCGAGTTGTTCGTCGTGTTCGGGTTCGTCGCGGATCATCGCAGCAAACGCATGCTGGGCCGGGCCGAAGCTGGTGAAGGTGTTGTATTGGTGCACCTTGCGGAACTCGGCACTCAGTGCCGGCGGCGCGATGGCGTAGCCGATCTTCCAGCCGGTGCAGTGATAGGTCTTGCCGAAGCTGGAGATCACGAACGCGCGCTCGCGCAGTTCCGGCCAGCGCAACACCGATTCGTGACGACGGCCGTCGAACACGATGTGCTCGTACACCTCGTCCGAGAGCAGGAAGATGTCGCTGCCGCGCAGCAACTCGGTCAAACGCTGCATGTCATCGGCAGACAGCATCGCGCCGGACGGATTGTGCGGCGAGTTGATCATCAGCAGGCGCGTCTTCGGCGTGATCGCCGCGCGCAGCGCCGGCCAATCGATGGCGAAGGTCTGCGGGTCCAGCGCCACGTGCACCGCGCGTGCCCCGGCCAGGTCGATCGCCGGCTCGTAGCAGTCGTAGGCCGGATCCAGCACGATCACCTCCTCGCCTGCGCGCACCACTGCGTGGATGGCGTTGAAGATCGCCTCGGTGGCACCACTGGTGACGGTGATCTCGCTGTCGGCATCGACCTGCGCGCCGTAGCAGCGCTGCGCCTTGCCGGCGATGGCCTGGCGCAACGCCGCAACGCCGGTCATCGGCGGGTACTGGTTGTGGCCGGCGCGCATGGCGCGCTCGAGCTCTTCGACCAGCCGCGACGGCACCGCGAAATCGGGAAAACCCTGGCCCAGATTCACCGCGCCGTGTTCGGCCGCCAGTTGCGACATGACGGTGAAGATGGTGGTGCCCACCTTGGGCAGCTTGGTCGTGAGGGGCATCGGGCCTGTCCGGGCAACAAACGGGGGAACGCGAGTGTACGCAAAGCCGCCAGGCGGTTGCGCCCGACCGGTGCAAAACAGCGTTCCCGGACACATCATGCCGCCGAACGCGCCCCCGGCAGCGCGCCATCGTCGCTACAATGCGCGCCCTGCCTCGCCACCACCCATGCCGTCCTGCGACGGGAGCCCGCTGCGCCGATGATCGAACCGCTGCACACTGCGCCGCCGCTGCTGGCGGCGCGCGCGCTGGCTTTCAGCCGCAACGAGGAGCCGGTGTTCGGCCCGCTGGATTTCCATGTCGACGCCGGCGAGGCGCTACTGGTGCAAGGCGACAACGGCGCCGGCAAGACCACGCTGCTGCGGGTGCTGGCCGGGCTGCTGCAGGTGGAGCGCGGGCAGATCCAGATCGACGGCAAGACCGCGCGGCGTGGCGACCGCAGCCGCTTCATGGCCTATCTGGGCCATCTGCCGGGGCTGAAGGCCGATCTCAGCACGCTGCAGAACCTGCACTTCCTGTGCGGCTTGCATGGCCGCCGCGCCAAGCAGATGCCCGGCAGCGCGCTGGCCATCGTCGGCCTGGCCGGCTACGAGGATGCATTGGTGCGGCAGCTGTCGGCCGGCCAACGCAAACGTCTGGCGCTGGCACGGCTGTGGTTGTCGCCGGCCCCGCTGTGGCTGCTGGACGAGCCCTATGCCAACCTGGACCTGGACGGCATCACCCTGGTCAACCGGATGATCTCCGCGCACCTGCGCGGCGGTGGCGCGGCGCTGGTCACCACCCACGGCGCCTACGCGGCGCCGCCGGTGCGCACGCGCATGCTCACGCTGGAGGCGGCGGCATGAGCCTGCATTCGCCACAACCCTCGCTGTGGCAGGCCGCGCGCGCGCTGCTCAGCCGCGACCTGCAGCTGCTGTGGCGCCGTCGCAGCGATGCCTTGCAGCCGGCGCTGTTCGCCTTGCTGATGGTGGTGCTGTTCGCGCTGGGCCTGGGCGGTCGCCCGGACCTGCTGGCGCAGGCCGCACCGGCGGTGCTGTGGCTGTCGGTGCTGCTGGCCGGCCTGTTGTCGCTGGATACGCTGTTCCGCAGCGATGTGGAAGACGGCTCGATGGAGCAATGGCTGCTGGCGCCGGTGCCGTTGGCGTGGCTGATCGCGGTGCGCGTGCTGCTGCACTGGGCGACCAGCGCGCTGCCGTTGATCGCGGTGACGCCGCTGCTGGGCGAATTGCTGCACCTGCCACATGACCAACTACCGGTGCTGCTGGCATCGTTGGCGCTGGGCACACCGCTTCTGAGTCTGCTTGGCGCCGTGGTTGCGGCACTGACGGTGACGATGAAACGCTCTGGTATTCTCGTGGCGTTGCTGGCGTTGCCGTTGTACGTGCCGGTGCTGGTGTTCGGAGCCGGCAGTGTCGCGGCCAGCGGACAGGGACAGGATGCGGTGGGTGCGTTGTTGTTGCTGGGCGCCGGATTGGCGATCGGCGTGGTGCTGGCGCCGCTGGCTGCGGCTGCCGCGATCCGGATTTCGTTGAGTTGAGCCGTGCGGTCGAAGCGCTGTCGACAAGATGCTCCACGCACTGCGTTGTTGCTGTTTCGAGAGCCAATGCCATTCCAAAGGCTGCTGCCATCGCATGAACGTCGTTGCCCGCTGGTTCCACCAACTCGCCTCGCCTCCGATCTTCGACCGTTTCACTGCGCGCTGGGCGCCGTGGTGCTACGCCCTGGCCGCGGTGTTGCTGGGCGTGGGCATCTGGCAGGCCTTGTTTGCGGTACCGGCCGACTACCAGCAGGGCGATAGCTTCCGCATTCTGTATATCCATGTGCCGAGCGCGTGGATGAGCCTGTTCGTGTTCGGGCTGATGGCGGTGTACGCGGCGATCGCGCTGATCTGGCGCATCAAGATCTGCGAAATCCTGTCGATGGCCTGCGCGCCGATCGGCGCGGCGTTCACCGTGATCACCCTGTTGACCGGCAGCATCTGGGGCAAGCCGATGTGGGGCGCCTGGTGGGATTGGGACCCGCGCCTGACCACCGAGCTGATCCTGCTGTTCCTGTATCTGGGCGTGATCGGCCTGTATCAGGCCATCGACGATCGCCGTCAGGCCGCACGTGCGGCGGCCTTGCTGGCGATCGTCGGCGTGGCGCTGCTGCCGGTGATCCGCTATTCGGTGGTGTGGTGGAACTCGCTGCATCAGGGCCAGAGCATCCGCCTGCTCGGCCCGTCCAGCATCGATGCCAGCATGCTGCTGCCGCTGTGGCTGATGGTGGTCGGCACCAAGTTCTGGTTCGCCGGTTCGCTGCTGACGCGTGCGCGCGCCGACAACCTGCGCCGCGAGGCCGGCAAGGCCTGGATCGTGCGCGATGCGCCGGAGGGCGCGGCATGAGCTACCTGTCCTACGTCATCGCCGCCTACGCGGTGTTCGTGCTGGTGTTGCTGTGGGATCTGATCGCCGGCCGCTGGCAGGTGCGCCGCGCCGTGAGGATGGCGCAGGCGCGGCGTCTGCGCGAGCGCAAGCGCGCGGTGCCCACCGATGCGGAGCTGATCCGGTGAACACGCAACGGCGCCGCCGGATCTGGCTGGTGATCGCGCTGGTGCTGGCCGGCGGACTGGCGACCACGCTGGTGGCGATGGCCCTGCAGCGCAACGTGGCCTATCTGTACACACCGTCGGAAGTGCTGCGCGGCGACGCCGGCGAACACACGCGCTTCCGGCTCGGCGGCATGGTGGAAAAAGGCTCGTTCCAACGCGCATCCGGTTCGCTGGAAGCGCAGTTCCGCGTCACCGATGGCGATGCACGGTTGCCGGTGCGCTACGGCCGCATCCTGCCGGACCTGTTTCGCGAAGGACAGGCGGTGGTGGCGACCGGGCGCATGCAAAACGGCGTCTTCGTCGCCGAAGATGTGCTGGCGAAACACGACGAGACCTACATGCCGAAGGAAGTGGCCGACAAGATGGGCAGCGCGCACCGCAAGCACGCCGTGCCGGCGGCCGCAGACCAGACCGGAGCGCTGCGTTGATGGCGTGCGTCAGGACGTTCGTATTCCTGCACGGTGGTGGCTCGCACAGCGGTTACCTGGCTGACGACGTTGCTGTGCACCGGCAGGCGCGCGTGGACGCTGCATGGATGACGCTTCTGCCCTGCGCCCGCAAGCCTCGCACCACTGCATGCCTACCGATGCGCCGACCCGATGCTGCCTGAGCTCGGCACGTTCCTGCTGATCCTGGCGTTGCTGGTGGCCTTGGTGCAGGCCGCGCTGCCGCTGGCTGGTGCGCAGCGTGGGCGCAGCAGCTGGATGGCGGTCGCGCGGCCGGCCGCGTTGCTGCAGCTGGGCCTGATCGCAGCGGCCTTCGCACTGCTGACGCATGCCTTTCTGGTGCAGGATTTTTCGGTGCGCTATGTCGCCGAGAATTCCAACAGCCTGCTGCCGGTGATGTACCGCTATTCGGCGGTGTGGGGCGCGCACGAAGGCTCGTTGCTGCTGTGGACGCTGGTACTGGCGCTGTGGACCGGTGCAGTGGCGCTGTGGTCGCGGCAGTTGCCCATGCAGGTGGTGGCGCGCGTGCTCGGGGTGATGGCGCTGGTCAGCATCGGCTTCCTGGCCTTCCTGCTGTTCACCTCCAACCCGTTCGCGCGCGTGTTGCCGGTGCCGCTGGAAGGCGCCGATCTGAATCCGCTGTTGCAGGACCCGGGGCTGATCATCCATCCGCCGATGTTGTACTGCGGCTATGTCGGCTTTGCGGTGCCGTTCGCCTTCGCCATCGCCGCGTTGCTGGAAGGCCGCATGGATGCGCGCTGGCTGCGCTGGACGCGGCCATGGACCAACGTGGCCTGGGCGATGCTCACCGTCGGCATCGCACTCGGCAGCTGGTGGGCGTATTACGAGCTCGGCTGGGGCGGCTGGTGGTTCTGGGACCCGGTGGAAAACGCCAGTTTCATGCCGTGGCTGGTTGGCACCGCGTTGCTGCATTCGCAGGCAGTTACCGAAAAGCGCGGCAGCTTTGCCAGCTGGACCTTGCTGCTGGCGATCGCCGCCTTTTCGCTGTCGCTGCTGGGCACCTTCCTGGTGCGTTCGGGCGTGTTGACCAGCGTACATGCGTTTGCGGCCGATCCGTCGCGCGGCCTGTTCATTCTGGTGTTCCTGCTGGCGGTGGTCGGTGGTTCGCTGCTGCTGTACGCGTTGCGTGCGCCGCGCCTGTCGCTGGTCGACGATCCGCGCCGCGCATTCGCCGGCAGCTCGCGCGAAACCTTGCTGCTGTTGAACAACCTGCTGCTCACCTGCGCCTGCGCGATGGTGTTGCTGGGCACGCTGTATCCGCTGCTTGCCGACGCGCTGGGCCTGGGCAAGCTGTCGGTGGGGCCGCCCTACTTCGGTACGTTGTTCGTGGTGCTGATGGCGCCGCTGGTGGCGCTGTTGCCGTTCGGCCCGCTGACCCGCTGGCAGCGCGAGCAGGCCTCGCGCCCGCTGGCGATGCTCGCGCCGTGGGCGGGCCTGGCGGTTGCCGCAGGCGTGCTGTCCTGGTTCGCCGCGCCGCAGGGCCAGTGGAAGGCGGCGATCGGCGTGGCCGGCGCGGCCTGGGTGCTGCTGGGCACGCTGCGCTTTCTGTGGACGCGGCGCGCGGCCAAGGGCCGCAAGCTCACCGCCGAAATGCTGGGCATGGCGTTGGCGCACCTGGGCGTGGCGGTGTTCCTGGCCGGTGCGTTGCTGGTGGAATCGTTGAGCCTGCAGCGCGAGGTCGCACTGGCGCCCGGCCAGCAGATGCAGATCGGCCGCTACGCGCTGCACTTCGATAACGTCGAAGAACTGCGCGGGCCCAATTACGTCTCCGACCGTGCCAACCTGCAGGTGTTCAAGGACGATGCGCCGGTCGGCCTGCTGCATGCGGAAAAACGCCGCTACGCCAGCGGCGGGCAGACCTTGACCGAGGCGGCGATCCGTCCCGGCCCGTTCGGCGACCTGTATGTCGCGCTTGGCGAACCCCTGGGCAATCAGGCCTGGGCGGTCCGCGTCCACCTCAAACCGTTCGTCCGCTGGATCTGGCTGGGAGCGCTGCTGATGGCGCTTGGCGGCCTGGTCACCGCGGCCGACCGGCGTTTTCGTCGTTCTCCGGAGATCCAAGATGGTTGAGTCACGTTCACCCCGCCTGCCCACTGCGGTCCTGGTGGGTGCCATTGTGCTGCTGCTCGCGCTGGCAGCGCTGTTGGTCTATGCGGTGGTGCGCTCCGGTCAGGACGATCGCGATGCCCTGCCCTCTGCGCTGATCGGCAAGCCGGCGCCGGAGTTTGCGCTGCCGCTGCTGCACGACCCCAGCATCGTGGTGCATGCGCGCGAGCTGCGCGGCGCGCCGTACATCATCAATGTGTGGGGCAGCTGGTGCCCGGCCTGCCGCGAGGAGCATCCGGTATTGAGCCGCTTTGCGCTGACCAAGCGTGTGCGCGTGATCGGCTACAACTGGAAGGACGAGCGCACCGATGCACTGCGCTGGCTCGAGCAACTGGGCAACCCGTACCTGCTGGTGGTGGCCGACAAGGATGGCCGCACCGCAATCGACTTCGGCATCGCCGCGGCGCCGGAGACCTTTCTGGTCGACGGGCGCGGCGTGGTGCGCTGGAAGTACAGCGGCATGCTCACCCAGTCCGTCATCGACACCCAGCTGATTCCGGTGCTGCGCAAGATCGAGCGCTCGCCCCGTGCCGCACCGGACCTGCACGCCAAGCAATGATGCGTGCCTGGCTGCTGACGCTGCTGCTGTTGCCCTGGCTGGCCCTGGCCCAGCCGGCCGGTGACCCGGCGCCGCTGCGCTATGCCTCGGCCGACGAAGAGGCGCGCTTCCATGCGTTGACCGCCGAGCTGCGCTGCGTGCAGTGCCAGAACCAGTCACTGGCCGATTCCAATGCGCAGATCGCCCAGGACCTGCGCCGCGAAGTGCTGGCATTGATGCACGAAGGGCGCAGCGATGCGCAGATCCGCCAGTTCCTGGTGGCGCGCTATGGCGAGTTCGTGCTGTACCGCCCGCGTGTGGAATCGCGGACCTGGCTGTTGTGGTTCGGTCCGCTGCTGGCGCTGTTGATCGGCGGTGGCGCCGTCGCGTTGGTGGTGCGCCGACGCAGCGTGGCTGCGCCCGCCTTGCCCGCCGATGAGCAGGAGTGGTGATGGTCGGCTTCGTCATTGCGGTGGTGGTGCTGGCCCTGGTCGTCTTCGGCGTGGCGCTGCGGCCGCTGTGGCGCGATGCACGCGGGCTGACTGCCGGCATCGCGGTGTTGCTGCTGGCGGCGAGCGCGGCGCTGTATTGGCAGGTCGGCACGCCGGGCGCGATCCGGGCGCCCGCCGAGCGACCGGCCACGCCACGCTCGCTGGATGAAGCCATCGTGCAGCTGCGCGCGGCACTGGCGCGCAATCCCGACCGGGCCGAAGGCTGGGTGTTGCTGGGGCGCTCGCTGTCCAGCCAACAGAAATTTGCCGAAGCGCGCGATGCGTTTGCGCGCGCGGTCGCACTGCGTCCGGACGAGCCGGACGTACTGGTGGCTGCCGCGCAGTCGCGCATGCTCGCCGACGACAGCGGGCGCCCGGATCCGCAGGCCATGCGTCTGCTGGAACACGCGCTCAGCGTGCAACCGGACCATCAACGTGCACGCTGGTTCCTGGGTGTGGTGCAACGACAGGCCGGCCAGCCGGCCAGGGCCAGCGAGACCTGGGAGCCGTTGCTGCGTGTGGTCGATGCCGCGACCCGCCCCGGCCTGCTCGAACAGATCAATGCCGCGCGCCAGGAAGCCAGGCTGGCGCCGATCCAGGCACCGGCTGCAACTGCCATCGATGCAGCCAGCGGCAAACGCATCCAGGTGCGCGTGACGCTGGATGCCGCATTCGCAAAACGCGCCGGGTTGCCTGGCGACACCAGCGTGTTCGTGATTGCGCGCGCCGCCGACACGCCGATGCCGGTAGCGGTGGAAAAACACGCGCTGCGCGAGCTGCCGTTGACCATCACCCTGGACGACGGCGACAGCCCAATGCCGACGCGCACGCTGTCGTCGCTGGACACCGTGCAGGTGCTGGCACGGCTGTCGCGCAGCGGCAACGCGATGCGCCAGGCCGGCGATGTCGAAAGCGTGCCGGTGATGGTGGAACTGCCCACTGCCGCGCCGGTGGAGCTGGTGATCGGTCGCTGATTGCTCGCCACGTTTCGTTGCGATGCTTGAGGCCAATGGACCAAAAGCGGTTTACAAAACGCTGGCCGCGCCAACACGTTGTCAGCCGCTGTCAGCGTCATCTGGATAGTCCCGAGCCGCGTTCCCTCGCCGCGCCAGAGCGTGAGTCGGTTGCGTTGTTGAACATCATGCACACCGACCATCTCCACTGGTCCTTGCCCGCCCACCGTCGCGGGACCTTGAGCGGCATGGATGCCGCGCCAGAGCCTACACGGATGTACTTGCGGCGTGTCCCGCGATGGTGGGCAGGCAAGGGCCCTGCAAGCAAGCTCGCAACGTCGAGGGCAAGGACACCGCACCAGACAGTGTGCTGATTGTCTTGCTGAAAACCCTGCACACCGACCATCTCCACTGGTCCTTGCCCGCCCATCGTCGCGGGATCTTGAGCGGCATGGACGCCGCGCCAGAGCCTACAGGGACGTACTTGCGGCGTGTCCCGCGATGGTGGGCGGGCAAGGGCCCTGCAAGCAAGCCGCAGATCCGCCGCTCTGCAGAGTGGCATCACACAGCGCAACGACTCAAACCGATTCCCGATTCTCGATTCCCGATTCCCGATTCCCCATCCTGCACCCCGGCACCTGCCGTGGCAGATAGAATTGCCGCATGACTGAATTCATTCCCCCCGGCACGCTGTTCCACGCGCTGCCCTCGCCGTTTCCGATGAAGCGCGGTGGCGTGCTGCACCAGGCAAGCGTGGCCTACGAGACCTGGGGCACGCTGGCAGCCGATCGCAGCAATGCGGTGTTGATCGTTACCGGTCTGTCGCCTAACGCGCATGCCGCGGCAAATCAGGCCAATCCCGAGCCGGGCTGGTGGGAGGCGATGGTCGGGCCGGGCAAGCCGATCGATACCGAGCGCTGGTTCGTGGTCTGCGTCAATTCCCTGGGCAGCTGCAAGGGCTCGACTGGCCCGGCATCGATCGACCCCGCCAACGGCACGCCGTATCGCCTGGGCTTCCCGGAATTGTCGATCGAAGATGTCGCCGATGCCGCAGCCGACGTAGTGCGCGCGTTGGGCGTTGAACGACTGGCCTGTCTGATCGGCAACTCGATGGGCGGCATGACCGCACTGGCGTTGTTGCTGCGCCACCCCGGCATCGCGCACAGCCATATCAATATCTCCGGCAGTGCGCAGGCGCTGCCGTTCTCAATCGCGATCCGCTCGCTGCAGCGCGAAGCCATCCGCCTGGATCCGCACTGGAACGGCGGCCATTACGACGACATGCGTTACCCCGACTCGGGCATGCGCATGGCGCGCAAGCTCGGTGTGATCACCTACCGCTCGGCACTGGAATGGGACGGCCGTTTCGGCCGCGTGCGGCTGGATTCGGAGCAGGCCGCCGACGATCCGTTTGGCCTGGAATTCCAGGTCGAAAGTTATCTGGAAGGCCATGCCCGCCGCTTCGTGCGCTTCTTCGATCCCAACTGCTATCTCTATCTGAGCCGCTCGATGGACTGGTTCGATCTGGCCGAGTATGTCGACGACAGGCCGGCCATCGACGCCCATGCCGATGGCACGCAAGCCGGCAACGCTGCTGTCGCCGCCAAACCGGACACGGGCGTCTCGACCGACGCCACGGTGCTGGCCGGCCTGGCGCAGATCCGCATCGCGCGCGCCTTGGCGATTGGTGCCAATACCGACATCCTGTTCCCGGTGCAGCAACAGGAACAGATTGCCGAAGGCTTGCGCGCCGGCGGTGCCGACGCACACTTCATCGGGCTGGATTCGCCACAAGGCCACGATGCCTTCCTGGTCGACTTCGCGCGCTTCGGGCCGGCCGTGCGCGGCTTTCTGGACGCTTGCTGATTTCCAGACCTGCGCAACGGCATCGGGGCCCGTCCCGGCAGCACGGCCTGCCGCGCAAGACGCTGGCGCTGCTGTTTCTGACCGGCATGGCCGCGATGGTGGTTGCAGGTCGCCTGCCGGCGCTGCTGGCATTTTGGTATGCGGCTGCAAGCATCCTGGCGATGCTGGTCTACCGGCTCGACAAGAGCGCAGCCCAACGCGGCCGGCAACGCACACCGGAAGCCACCCTGCACCTCATCGCACTGCTGGGCGGGTGGCCGGGCGCGTTGCTGGCGCAGGCGCTGTTCCGGCATAAATCCAGCAAGGCAGCCTTCCAGCCGCGGTTCTGGATCACTGTCGTAGCGAACGTCGCCGCCTTGTATTGGGCATGCCGCCAACCTGCGCTGATGGCAGCACTCCACGCATTGCTGGGGTGAGCGGCGCCTGCGTGATACATGCGCACAACCGGTCAGTGCGAACCGGCAACAGCATCCTCAGGCCAACGGCTCCAGCGCACCGGCCCGCAGGCGATAGCGTCGCTGCACCACGCCATCGGGCACGCTGTCGTGGGTGATCATCACCAGGCTGCGTTCGCCCAGCGCGGCCGATAGATCCAGCAGCAGGGCGTGCGCGGTATCCACATCCAAGCCGTCGGTGGGTTCATCCAGCAGCAGGATCGGCGCCTCGCGCAGCAAGGCGCGCGCCAGCGCCAGCCGGCGCGCCTGGCCGGCCGAGAGCGTGGCGCCGTTTTCGCCGACCCAGGTGTCCAGGCCGTTCTGCGCGGTGGCCCAGGCGCGCAGACGCACCTGGTCCAGCGCGTTCCACATGGCCGCATCGCCTGCGCCGGCATCGCCGATGCGCAGGTTGTCGCGCACCGTGCCGGCAAACACCGGGGCATTCTGCGGCAGCCAGGCGATGCGTTGATGCCATTGCGCCTGCGCGAAGTGGCGCAGGTCGATATCGGCGTAGGTCACCTGCCCGGCCTGCGGGTCCCACAGCCGCAACAGCACTGCGGACAAGCTGCTCTTGCCGCTGCCGCTGTCGCCGCTGATGGCGATGCGCTCGCCAGGCGCCAGGCTCAGATCAAGCGCCTGCAGCAGCGCACGTCCACTGCCCGGCCACGCAAAACTGACCTGTTGCAGGCGCAGCGTGCCGCTGCGTGGCGCATCCACTGGCTGCGACGGATCGACGACCGACGGCGCCTGTTCGACGATGGACTGCAGGCGCCTGGCCGCAACGCGCGCGCTCTGCAGCGCCTGCAAGGCGAGCCCGGCGCCGGCCCAGACCTCCAGCAGCGCCATGGTCAGGAACACCAGCCCGGCCGCCATTTCCGCAGCGATCAATCCGCGTTCTGCCGCGCTCAACCCAAGCCACAACATGCCGGCCAGACCGATACCGCCGCAGACCGCATGCAGCAGATTGCCGCCGATCAGGCGACGGCGTTGCAGGCGATCGCCATCGACCACCGCCGCCGCCGTTGCATCGACCTGATGCAGCCAGGCACCTTGCGCATCCACCGCAGCGAGATCGGCCGCACCTTCCAGCCCCTCGAACGCCTGCGTGCGCAAGGCGGTGCGTTGCCGGGCGCGCAGCTGTTCGCGCTGCGCACCGCCGCGCGCCACCTGCCACGGCACCACGCCGCCGATGACCACGCCAACCACCACCAGCAACACGCCGGCCGGCGGATAGATCAGCGCCGCTGCCACCACGCCGGCCACCCAGATGCCGAGCAATGCGCTCAACGGCGCCAACGCGCGCACGCTCACGCCATCGACCTCGCCGATGTCGGACATCAACCGCGCCAGCAGATCGCCGGTGCGCGTGGCCGACAGGCGGCCCGGCGCCAGCGGCAACGCGCGGCGGAAGAACCACACGCGCAGATCGCGGGCGATGCGCAGCGTGGCGTCGTGGCCGATCAATTTTTCGCCATAACGCGAGACGATACGCGCGAAGGTCAGCGCGCGAATGCCGGCCGAGGGCGAAAAGAAATTGAAGCCGCTGCCCATGCCGGCGACACCGGCCAAGGCGGCGGCGGTCAGGAAACTGCCGGACAGGCCGAGCAAGCCCACGCCGGCCAGCATGGTGACCAGCACCAACAGCGCCGACAGCAGCAGGCGCCAGGCATGCCGGCGAAACACATCGCGCAGACGGTCGGGCTGTGTGTCGTTCATGGCAGCTCCGCTGCGACGGTGGCGCCGCGCAGGTCGACCACCGTATCGGCCCAGCGCATCACCTCCGCGCTGTGCGTGGCCAGCACCACCGCGCGACCGCGTGCGAACACACCCAGGGTGCGCAGCAACTCCGCTTCGGTGTCCGGATCGAGAAAGGCGGTAGGTTCGTCCAGCAGCAACAGGTCCGGCTCGCGCAGCAACAGCCGCGCCAGGGCCACCCGCCGCGCTTCACCACCGGACAGCCCGAAGCCGCGTTCGCCGATCTGCGTGTCCAGGCCCGCAGGCAGCTGCGCAGCGAAGCGCATCACCTGTGCGGCGTCGGCCACCGCATGCAGTCGCGCGGCGCCGGCCTGCGGATCGGCCAGGCGCAGGTTGTCGGCGATGCTGCCGTGAAACAGATACGGCCGCTGCGTGGCATAGCCGATGCGGGCCCCCGGACGCAGCAGCACGCTGCCGGCCTCCGGCGCAAGCCAGCCGGCCAGGCCCTCCAGCAAGGTGCTCTTGCCGCTGCCGCTGGCACCGATCACCGCCACGCGCTGCCCGGGCTGCAGGGTCAGCGAAAAATCCGCGACCACCGTGTGTGGCGCGCCCGGCGGCCGTAGCGCAAGAGCGCGCGCCTGCAGCAGCGGGCCGTGCGCCTGGGCCGGTTCCAGTGCGCGCAAGAGGGGCGCGGTCACCGGTAGCGTTGCCGATGGCGGCTCGAATCCTTCCAGCAGGCGCTCGGCTTCGGCCACCGCCGCCAGGGCATTGGCACGGTCGTGGTAGTGCGCGGCCAGCCGCCGCAACGGCGCAAAGAATTCCGGCGCCAGCAGCAGGCAGAACATGCCCACGCCCAGGGTCGGCAAGCCGTGCAGGTCCAGCATGCCCAGATAGGTCAGGCCGAAATACAGCGCCACGATCGCTACGCTCACCGAGGCGAAGAATTCCAGCACCGTGGACGACAGGAAGGCGATGCGCAGTACCTTGAGCGAGCGTTCGCGCACGCCTTCGGCTGCGGCGGCAATGCCGCTCAACTCGGCTTCGCCGCGGCCATACACGCGCAGCAGGCCCAGGCCCTTGAGGCGATCGGCAAAGTGCCCGCCCATGCGTGCCAGTTCGCTCAGCTGGTCGCGCCCGGCGGCTTCGGCACCCCAGCCCACCAGCATCATGAAGAACGGAATCAGCGGTGCGGTCAGCAGCAACACCAGGCCCACCACCCAGTCGACCGAAAACACCGCGATCAGGATCAACGGCGGCACCAGCGTCATTTCGGTGCGTGCGAGCTGGTAGCCGACGAAGTAGCCCTCCAGCGCATCGGTGTGCGCCAGGCTCAATTCGCCCAGTTCGCCGCTGCGTTGCCGGCGCAGCCATACCGGCCCGTGCTGCACCAGACGGCGCGCGATGCGGGCACGCAGTTCGCGCTTGGCCACATCGGCCACCTCGCCGGTCAGCGACTGCGCCCAGGCGTTGAGCACCGCGCGCCCTACCAGCGCAGCTACCAGCCCCGCCCCCACGTCGCGCAATTGCGCCAGCGCCAGATGCTGCACCAGCACCGCCTGCAGCAACCACGCGATCGCCGCCGCCTGCGCCAGCAGCAGCACGCCGGCCGCCGCCACCGCCACGCCGGCCAGGCGCCGCGCACGCGTGGCCGGGGTCGCCAGGGCATCCAGCCATTGGCCGCGTTGACGGCGCTGGGCTGGCGTTTCGCTGGCTCGCACGCTGGGCTGGCTCACATCGCTCTCAAGGAAGACATCGTGTTGCAAGCGATTGTAAGTCGCCACTTCCCGCTACGGGCTGCGCATTGTGCCGCACCCGCCCCCCTCGGCATTGATCTGGATCAACGCGCGGGTCGCGGCATGCGCAGATGATCGGCTGCATTCCTTCATCGACACCCAACCAGGCCCATCCGCCATGATCGACTCGACAGTTGTTGAACTGTCGCGGCTGCAGTTCGCAGTCACCGCGATGTACCACTTCATCTTTCCGCCGCTGACCATGGGCCTGTCGTTCCTGCTCGGCATCATGGAGAGCGTCTATGTGATGACCGGCAAGGACATCTGGCGGCGCATGACAATGTTCTGGGGCGTGCTGTTCGGCATCAACTTCGCCATGGGCGTGGGCACCGGCATCGTGATGGAGTTCGAGTTCGGCATGAACTGGTCCTACTACAGCCATTACGTCGGCGACATCTTCGGTGCGCCGCTGGCGATCGAAGGGCTGATGGCGTTCTTTCTGGAAGCGACCTTCCTGGGCCTGTTCTTTCTCGGCTGGAACCGGCTGAGCAAGGTGCAGCATCTGGCCACCACCTGGCTGGTGGCGCTGGGCAGCAACTTCTCGGCACTGTGGATCCTGATCGCCAACGGCTGGATGCAGAATCCGACCGGCGCGGTGTTCAACCCGGACACCATGCGCATGGAAGTGGTCGATTTCATGGCGGTGCTGTTCAACCCGGTGGCGCAGGCCAAGTTCGTGCATACCGTCAGCGCCGGCTACGTGCTCGGTGCGGTGTTCGTGATGTCGATCAGCGCGTTGTATCTGCTGCGCGGCAAGCATGTGGACATGGCGCGGCGTTCGTTCGCGGTGGCTGCCGCGTTCGGCCTGTTGTCCTCGCTGTCGGTGGTAGTGCTCGGCGATGAGAGCGGCTATGCCGCCAACGAGCATCAGAAAATGAAACTGGCGGCGATCGAGGCGATGTGGGAAACCGAAGCCGCGCCGGCCGACTTCACCGCGTTCGGCATTCCCAACCAGCAGACCCATCGCAACGACTACGCGGTCAAGATCCCGTTCCTGATGGGTTTGATCGCCACACGTTCGCTGGACCAGCCGATCCCCGGCATCCTGGAACTGGTCGGCCGTGCCGAACATCGCATCCGCGGCGGCCAGATCGCCTACGGCGCGCTGGAGCGCATCCGCGCCAACAAGGACGATGCCGAAGCGCGCAAGGTCTTCGATGCGCATTGGCAGGATCTGGGCCATGGCCTGCTGCTCAAGCGCTATCGCGACGATATCGGCAATGCCACTCCGCAGCAGATCGCCCAGGCCGCCATGGACACCGTGCCGCGGGTGCTGCCGCTGTTCTGGACCTTCCGCATCATGGCCGCCATCGGCATCTACCTGATCGCCTTCTTCGCCATCGCGTTCTGGTTTGCCTGCAAGCACAACTTCCAGGAAAAACGCTGGTTTCTGACCCTGGCCCTGTGGAGCCTGCCGCTGCCGTGGATCGCGATCGAGTGCGGTTGGTTCGTGGCCGAGTACGGCCGCCAGCCGTGGGCGGTGGAAGGCGTGCTGCCGACCTTCTATGCCGCGTCGGGACTGGACCTGTACGAAATCGTGTTGACCCTGGTCGGCTTCACCGCGCTGTACACCACGCTGCTGGTGATCGCGATCAAGCTGTCGCTGAAGACGATCCGCAAGGGCCCGGATGCGCTGTTTCCACCGATCCAACGCACCCCGTCGCCACACAGCAGCTCGCCCCACGCGTCCTCACCCGACGCCCCATTGAGCACCGGCGCACTGGCCGGCGGCGCACCGTAAGCCAGGAGAGACAACCATGGATTTCATCTTGCTCGACTACACCACATTGCGCGTGATCTGGTGGCTGTTGCTCGGCGTACTGCTGTCCGGTTACGCGGTGATGGGCGGCTTCGATCTGGGCGTCAGCACCTTGCTGCCGCTGGTCGCCCGCAACGATGCCGAGCGCCGGCTGGTGATCAACACCATCGGCCCTGTCTGGGAAGGCAACCAGGTGTGGCTGATCCTGGGCGGCGGCGCAATCTTCGCCGCGTTCCCGCCGTTGTATGCGGTGAGTTTTTCCGGGTTCTATCTGGCGATGTTCCTGATCCTGTTCGCGCTGATCCTGCGCCCGGTCGGGTTCAAGTTCCGCGGCAAGCTGGTCGACCAGCGCTGGCGCAACACCTGGGATTGGGCGTTGTTCGTCGGCGGCTGCATTCCGGCGCTGATCATGGGCGTGGCGGTCGGCAATGTGCTGCTCGGTGTGCCGTTCCACTTCGATGCCAGCATGCGCACGTTCTACACCGGCAACCTGTTCGGGCTGCTGACGCCGTTCGCGCTGCTCGCCGGTCTGCTCAGCGTGGCGATGTTGATGGCGCACGGCGCGGCCATGCTGGTGCTCAAGACCGATGGACCGGTCGCCGAGCGTGCGGCGCGTTTCGGCAGCATCGCCGCGCTCTGCGCGGTGGCGCTGTTTGCCGCTGCCGGTGCATGGGTGGCGCTGGGTCTGCCGGGTTATGCAGTGACCTCGATCCTGGCCACCGACGCGCCGACCAATCCACTGGCCAAGACCGCCGCTCTCACCGCGGCCGGCGGCTGGCTGCACAACTACAGCAGCATGCCGGCCACCCTGATCGCACCGCTGGTTGGCCTGGTCGGGCTGGCGATGAATGCGCTGCTGTTGCGTGTGCGGCGCGGCGGCCTGGCGTTCATCGCCTCGGGTTTCGCCATCGTCGGCATCGTCTTCACCGTCGGCTTTGCGTTGTTCCCGTTCCTGTTGCCCTCGTCCACCGCACCGAGCGCAAGCCTGACGCTGTGGGACGCCTCCAGCAGCCGTCTGACGCTATGGATCATGCTGCTGGCGACCACGCTGTTCATGCCGATCGTGCTGGCCTACACAAGCTGGGTCTATCGCGTGCTCAAGGGCAAGGTCACCGCCGACGAACTGTCGGCCAATCCAAACGCCTACTGAGCAAGCCCCGCTGCGCTGCTGCGCGCATGGCGCCCGCGGCGGGCCTTCAACGTCTCACGTATTTCAACGACTCAAGGAGAATGACAATGTGGTATTTCGCCTGGATCCTCGGCACCGGTCTGGCCGCACTGGCTGCGGTGCTCAACGGCATGTGGTTCGAAGCACGCGAGCCCGAGCGTGGCCAGCCGCATCGGTAAAAAATATTTTCGATAGATGCTTGCCGATCTGGCATTCCCTATGTAACATACGCGGCTCCTTCGGGGTGTAGCTCAGTCTGGTAGAGCGCTACGTTCGGGACGTAGAGGTCGCAGGTTCGAATCCTGTCTCCCCGACCAGTTTCAAAACACAAAACCGGCCTCGTGCCGGTTTTGTGTTTTCAGGCGCTGGCGCATGCAGGTGCGCAGTGCGGATGGTCTGTCATGTCTGTTGTCATTGCCGCTGCCTCCCCGTCCGCCCGGTTGCGTGGTCGCGGCCTGGTGCTGGCTGCCATTTTGTTGTCCGCCTTCAATCTGCGCACCGCGGTGACCTCGTTGACGCCGCTGCTGGAACGCATTGCCGACGAGTACGCATTCGGCGCGCCCACCATGGGCGCGCTCGGCATGTTGCCGACCGCGGCATTCGCATTGACCGGGGTTGCCACGCCGGCGTTGCTGCGCCGCTTCGGCCTGCTGCGCACGGCACTGCTGTCGATGGCATTGGCCACCCTCGGCCTGGTGTTGCGCCCGCTGTTGCCCCAGACCACCGGACTGTTCATCGGATCGCTGGTGGCGCTGGCCGGCATGGGCATGGGCAACGTGGTGCTGCCGCCGCTGGTGAAGCGCTATTTCGGCGATCGCGTCGGCGGCGTCAGCACGCTCTACATCACCGTGCTGCAGGTCGGCACCCTGCTGCCGGCACTGCTGGCGGTACCGGTGGCCGATGCGCTGGGCTGGCGCAGCTCGATGGTGGTGTGGGTGTTGCCGGCGCTGCTGGCACTGGTGGCCTGGGCCATGGTGCACACCAACCACCGCCGTCTCCGCGCGACCGGACCGGCACCGGTCACGCCCACGCCCGAAGCCGAGGGCCGCGTGGCACGCACCGCCCTGGGCTGGAGCATGGCGATGACCTTCGGCATGACCTCGCTGGTCACCTATTCGATGTTCACCTGGTTGCCGACCCTGCTGCGCGAAGCCGGCGCCTCGCCCGCGTTCGGCGGCACCATGGTGGCGTTGTTCGCCGCACTGGGCATGGTCGGTGCCTTGACCATGCCGGCGCTGGCAGTGCGCATGCGCAACCCGTTTCCGATCGTGCTGCTGTGCGCGGCCTGCCATCTGGTCGCGTTCGCCGGGCTGTGGTGGGCGCCATTGGCCGCGCCGATCCTGTGGGTGACCCTGCTCGGCCTGGGGCCGAGCACGTTTCCGCTGGCATTGGTGCTGGTCAACCAGCGTAGCCGCACCGCGGCCGGCTCGGCCGCCCTGTCCGGGTTTTCGCAGGGCATGGGCTATGCGATGAGCTGCCTGGGACCGTTCCTGTTCGGCTGGCTGCACGCCCACCACGGCGGCTGGACCTCGCCATTCGCCTTCCTGGTGATCTGCATCCTGCTGCAACTGGCGGCAGCCTGGGTGGCCTGCCGCCCGCAGTTGCTGGAAGACGTCTGGGCGCCGCCGCCACGCGGCGCCCGCGCGGTCAACGTACCGGCAGACTGATGTAGCTGGGCTGCTCGGGGCTCACATAGATGCGCTGGGTGGCCTTTCGATAATCGCCGGGCTTGGCGAAGAAGATGTTGTCCACGTAGGTCTGCGGGTTGCGGTCGTACAGCGGAAACAGGCTGGACTGCACCTGCACCATCACCCGGTGGCCCGGCTGGAAGGTGTGGTTGGCGGTCGGCAGGCCGAACTGGAACGCCAGCGGCTGATTGGACGCCAGCGGCTTGGGCGTGCTGAAACTCTCGCGATAGCGGCCGCGGAAGATCGCCAGCGACACCGGCAGCTGGTAGCCGCCCATCTTGGGACTGGACGCCATCTCGTCGGGATACACGTCGATCAGTTTCACCACCCAGTCGCTGTCGCTGCCGCTGGTGGAGGCCTGCAGATGCACTTCCGGTGCGCCGGCGATTTGCAGGGGTTCGGTCAGCGGCTCGGTGACGAAGGTCAGCACATCCGGGCGGCCGTCGACGAAGCGCTGGTCCTGCACCAGCCAGGTGGTCCACATGCTGCGATCGCCGAAGTCCACCGGGCGCGGCACGAACGGCACCGGCTTGGCCGGGTCGGCCACGTATTCCTCGAAGCCCGGCTGCCCCGCCGCCGGCCGCTGGAACGACAGCTTGCCGCCGGCCTGCAGGTACAGCGGTTTGCTGGCCGCGGCACAACCCTTGGCGCAGCTGCGCGGCCAGGCCTGCAGACGGTCCCAGTGATTCTCTCCGGTGTTGTAGATGAACACCGGCGGCGTGCTCGCCTTGGGCGCGCCATCGACCAGGTATTGGTCGAAGAACGGGCGCAGCACGTCGTGACGGAACTGGCGCGCGGTATCGCCGTCGAAATTCAATGCGCCCAGCGCGCTGCCGTCGTAGTTGACCTGGCTGTGCCGCCACGGGCCCATCACCAGGTAGTTGAGCGTATTGCCCTTGTCGCGCGGCTCCATCGCCGCGTAGCTATGAATCGCGCCCCACATGTCCTCCTGGTCCCACAGCCCCTGCAGCCACATGGTCGGCACCTTGAGCGGCGTGCGCGCCATCACCTTGTCCAGCGCCTGCTCCTGCCAGAACGTGTCGTAGGCGGCGTGTTCGGTGAGCTTGTGCCACCACGGCAGCTGCTCCAGGCCGGCGGCCTTGGCGAAATCCCCCGCCGAGCCGGCACGCAGCAGGTTGCTGTAGTCGTCATGGCCCTGGCGCGCGATGCCGATGCCCTTGCCGCGCTGGGTGAGCTGGCCGGTGAAATAGTCGAAGTTGACCTGGCGGAACGCACCATAGTTGAACCAGTCGTCGCCCATCCAGCCGTCGATCATCGGGCTTTCCGGCACTGCGACCTTGAGCGCCGGATGCGGGTTGGTCAACGCCATCACCACGGTGAAACCTTCGTAGGACGAGCCGATCATGCCGACCCTGCCGTTGGACTCCTTCACGTTCTTCACCAGCCAGTCGATGGTGTCCCAGGCATCGGTGGCATGGTCCACCTCGCTGGGATTGAGCGCACCGCGCAGCGGCCGGGTCATCACGTAATCGCCTTCCGAGCCGTACTTGCCGCGCACGTCCTGGATCACGCGGATGTAGCCGCCTTCCACGAACACGTCATCACCCTGTGCGAGCAGGTCCTTCATATGCGGCGAGGCCATGCGCTCGGTGCGCCCACTGGCGTTGTACGGGGTGCGCGTCAGCACCATCGGTGCGTTGCGTGCGCCCTTGGGCAGCACGATCACCGTATGCAGCTTGACCCCGTCGCGCATCGGGATCATCACCTCGCGCTTGATGTAGTCGTTGGCGGCATCGCTGGCCACGAACGGCTTGCCGGTGATGTCCGGCGTCATCGGCGAGGTTTGCGCCAGCGCGCCGCCGGTGGCGGCGGCAATGGCGGTGGCGAGCAGGCAGGCGGCAAAACGGCGCATCGACGACTCCGGAACGTGCGGGGCAGCCGTCGACTGTAGGCAGGGTGCGGCCTGCCGGGGGAGTGTCAAAGGTCGTGGTCGCCGCGCCTGCCCGTGGCTGCATGGAAAGCCGCATCGTCGCCGGAGCCATCCGACCTCGGCGCCGCTCGGGACGGATGAAGCTGCTTTCGGCTGCGCCGGCGGACTTGCGTGCGCCTCGTCGCGTTGTCGCCGATCAGTGCCGTACCTGGCCTTCGCCGCGCACCACGAAACGCTCCACGGTCAGCGCCTCCAGGCCCATCGGGCCATAGGAATGCAGGCGCGTGGTGGAGATGCCGATTTCGGCGCCCAGGCCGAGCTCGCCGCCGTCGGAGAAACGCGAGGACGCGTTGACCATCACCACGGCCGAGCGCAGCGACTGCACGAACTGCTCGCCGTTGGCGGCGTCCTGCGTGGCGATCACCTCGGTGTGGTCGGAGCCGTACTGACGGATATGCGCCAGCGCGGCATCCAGGTCCGGCACCACGCGGATCGCCAGGATCAGGTCGAGGAATTCAGCGGCGTAGTCGTCGTCACTGGCGGCCGCGACGTCGGGCAGCAGTGCGCGCGTTGCCGCATCGCCACGCAACTCCACGTGACGTTCGCGCAGGGCCTGCGCGGCCATCGGCAGGAAGCGTGCGGCAATGTCGGCATGCACCAGCAAGGTCTCCAGCGCATTGCAGGCCGACGGCCGGCTGGCCTTGCCATCGACCAACAGCCGCACGGCCAGGTCCACGTTGGCCGATGCATCCACGAACAGATGGCACACGCCCTTGTAATGCTTGATCACCGGCACGCGCGCATGCTCGGCGACGAAGCGGATCAGGCCCTCGCCGCCACGCGGGATCGCCAGATCGACGATATCGCTGAGTTGCAGCAGTTCCAGCATGGTCTCGCGGCGCAGATCCTCGACCAGCGTCAACGCCGCTTCCGGCACGCCGGCCTCGCGCAAGGCGCGCTGCAGGGCACGCGCAATCGCGGTGTTGGAGTGGATCGCTTCCGAGCCGCCACGCAGGATCACGCCATTGCCGGCCTTGATGCACAGCGCTGCCGCATCTGCAGTCACATTCGGGCGCGCTTCGTAGATCATCGCGATCACCCCCAGCGGCACGCGCACCTTCTGCACCACGATGCCATTGGGGCGGATGTCCTGGCGCGTGACCTGCCCGACCGGATCGGGCAACTGCGCAACTTCGCGCAAGGCTGCGGCGATGCCGGCCAGGCGCCCGCCGTCCAGCGCCAGACGATCCAGCATTGCGGTCCCCACCCCCTTCGCGCGCGCCGCCTCCAGATCGCGCGCATTGGCCGCCAGGATCAGCGCCGCATCCTGTTCCAGCGCGGCCGCCATCGCCTCCAGCAAGGCCTGTTTGGCAGACGCGGACAGTTGCGACAGCACTTGCGCGGCATCACGGCATTGCAGGGCTAGGGTTTTGATGGTCATTGGAGGGCCGGGATTGGGGAGTCGGGATTGGGGATTGGCAAAAGCGGACGACACCGTTTTATCACCAGAAGGGAATCATTGGCCGGGACACGGAGGCGACGTTCGAGAAACGCGGCGCACATGCGCTTGCCAATCCCCAATCCCGACTCCCCAATCCCCGCTACAAAAGCACCAAATCATCGCGATGCACCACATTCTCGCCATAGCTGTACCCGAGCACGGGCTCGATCTCGCGGGAGTGGCGGCGGGCGATGCGGCGGATATCCACCGCCGAATACTGGCTGACGCCGCGTGCCAGGCAGCGCTCGCCGGTGTCGTCGCACAGGTGGATCTCCACCATGTCGCCACGCCGGAAGTCGCCCTGCGCACCGGCCACACCGCCCGGCAGCAGCGAGGCGCCCTTGTCGGTCAGCGCCGCGGCGGCGCCGGTATCGATCAGGATCGCGCCCGTTTCCACCGGTGCGTGCCGCAGCCAGTACTTGCGGGCGGCGATGCGCGTGCGCGCGGCATGGATACGCGTGCCGTGCAGGCGATCCTGCGCCAGGGCGCGCACCACATCGCCATTGCGGCCGTTGAACAGATAGGTTTCGATGCCGGCCGCGCCGGCCTTTGCGGCGGCTTCCAGCTTGGTGCGCATGCCGCCGGTGCCCACGCTGCTGCCGCTGCCGCCGGCCATCGCCAGCACCTCGGCGGTGAGTTCGGCCACCTCGTCGAGCGGCCGCGCCAGCGGATTGCTGCGCGGGTCGGCGCTGTACAACCCGTCGATATCGGTGGCGATGAACAAGGCATCGGCATCGACCAGGGC
Organism: Xanthomonas arboricola; assembly: GCF_002940665.1. Classification (GTDB taxonomy): domain Bacteria; phylum Pseudomonadota; class Gammaproteobacteria; order Xanthomonadales; family Xanthomonadaceae; genus Xanthomonas; species Xanthomonas arboricola_B. The sequence continues at coordinate 372,065 of NZ_MIGY01000002.1, read as the reverse complement.
GGCGACGATCGCGGCCAGGTTGTCGTTGTCGCCCAGCTTGAGCTCGTCCACCGACACGGTGTCGTTTTCGTTGATCACCGGTAACGCGCCCAGCCGCAACAACTCGCCCAGGGTGGCGCGCGCGTTGAGATAGCGGCGGCGGTTACGCAGGTCGTCGTGGGTGAGCAACACCTGCGCCACCGGGCGCTCGAAAAAGCGCTGCCAGAGCGCGATCAATTGCGCCTGCCCTAGCGCAGCCAGCGCCTGGCGCGCGGCGATCGGTGCGCCTGCCTCGGCGGCTTTCGGCAGGATCGCCCGGCCGGCCGCCACCGCGCCCGACGAGACGATCACCAACTCGCGCCCGGCCATCAGGTTAGCCGAGACGAACTGCGCCAGCCCCAGCGCAAAGCGCGGCGACAGGCCGCCGCCATCGGCGGCGAGCAGGCTGCTGCCAACCTTGAGCACCGCGCGCCGCCACGGCGGCAGCGCCTGCTCGGTAAACGACCCAGCAGTGGCGATGGACGTGCTCATGGCGACAACCTGCTCAGTGCGTGTTCCACTCATGGACGGTCAGCGTGGAGGCAGCGCGCAGCGCCAATGGATCGCGCGCGACGATCTGCCGCGCGTCTTCCAGGCTGGCGACGTTGATCAACACGTACGCGCCGCCGCTGCGATCGCTGAAGCCGCCGGTCAGTTCCAGCTGCCCGGCGGCACGCAAGGCCTGCAGAAACTCCAGATGCGGCTGCACCACATCGGCCGGAAAATCCGGCTTGCGGATCGCCACTACCAGATAGCGCATCGCCATCAGCCGGCCTCCTTGTCGGGTGTTGCCTCGCCACGACCGAACGGCGTGGAAATCACCAGAAAGCGCGCTTCCATCTCGGACAGGTTGTGCATCTGATGGGTGGAACCGGGCGGCACATGCAGGCTCTGCCCCGCGCGCAGCACATGCTGCTCGCCGTCCAGTTGCAGCATCACCTGGCCGGCCAGCACATAGAAGAAATGCCGCGCGCGGCTATGCCGGTGACGCAATTCGGCTGCGCCGGGCGGCATGCGTTCTTCCAGCACGCTCAGGTTGGGGTCGCGCAACAGGTGCCAACCGTCGCTGGCTTCCCCCCAGGGGTAATGCTCGGCGGTGTCGGTGCTGATCACGGCCATCAGACCAGCGCCTGCCAGCGGGCATGCAACACATCCAGCTGCAGATCAGCGGCGGCGCCTGGCGAGACGCGGGCGGCCAGGCTGCCTTCTGGCGTGCGCCCCTGCCCTGCGGTGTCGGCCGACTCCGCGGCCGCCTTGTAGGCCTCGCGGAACGGCACGCCGGCAACGGCCGCTTCCACCGCCACATCGGTGGCGTACATGCCCGAATCGATCGCCGCACGCAGTTTGTCCGGGCGCCATTCCAGATTGGCCAGCAAGGCCGGCAGCAGTTCCAGCGCTGCCAGGCCGCGCCCGAAGCCGTGCACGATCGCGCCCTTGCTGCTCTGCAGATCGCGGTGATAGCCCGACGGCAGCGACAGCAGTTGTTCGATCTCGGTCCGTGCGGCGGCCACGCTGGCGTGGGTGGCGCGCATCAGTTCGATCACGTCGGGGTTGCGCTTGTTGGGCATGATCGAGCTGCCGGTGGTGTATTGCGCCGGCAACGCGACGAAGGCGAACTCGCCGCTGGTGAACAACGACAGATCCCAGGCAATCCGGCGCAGGTCCAGCGTTGCGCTGCCCAGGGCCTCGAGCGCGGCCAGTTCGTACTTGCCACGCGAGAGCTGCGCATAGATCGGCGACACCTGCAGGCGTGCAAAGCCCAGCTCGGCAGTGGTATGCGCACGGTCCAGCGGCAGGTTGACGCCGTAGCCGGCGGCGGTACCGAGCGGATTGCTGTCCACCAGGCGCAAGGTATCGGCCGCACGCACCGCATCGTCGATAAAGGCCTCTGCCCAGCCCGCCCACCACATGCCGGCCGAGGACACCACCGCACGCTGGATATGCGTATAGCCCGGCACCGGCAACGCGGCCTCTGCCTGCGCGCGGTCCAGCGCCACCTTGGCGATCTCCGCGCCGAGCTCGGCCACGCGTTGCAGCTTGTCCTTCAACCACAGGCGCGTGGCGACCAGTATCTGGTCGTTACGGCTGCGCCCGGTGTGGATCTTGCGGCCGGCATCGCCCAGGCGTTCGGTCAGGCGCGCCTCGATCGCCGAATGGCAGTCCTCGTAGCGTTCGTCCAGCACGAACGTGCCACTGCGGAAGTCGGCCGCCAGCAGGTCGAGTTGTTCGCTCAGACCGCCCAGCTCCTGCAGCGACAGGATGCCGATGTGCTGCAGTCCCTGCGCATGCGCCTTGCTGGCAGCGATGTCGTGCAGGAAGAACTCGCGGTCCAGGATGACGTCGTCGCCGGCCAGGAAGCTCTGGATCTTGGCGTCCACCGCCACGCCGGGTTTTTGCCACAACAGATTGGTCATCGGAAAGCGTCTCGAAATAAGTCGTCCAGTTAAATCCCCGCACACGGATGTGCGGGCTTCTGCGAGGGACTCGCACCTTTGAATCCCTGCGCAAGGATGTGCGGGCTCTTGCGAGGGACTCGCATCATCAGCCAATCGCAGTCAATTCGTCCCAGCCCAACGCCAGGTTGAGATTCTGCATCGCCTGCGTCGCCGCGCCCTTGAGCAGGTTGTCCAGCGTCGCCACCACCACCACCCGCTTGTTGCCCGGCGCCAGCGTCACGCCACCGATCTGCACCCCGTGCCTGCCGGCGATGCGGCTGACCCACGGCGCTTCATCGACGATCTCGATCAACGGCTCGTCGGCGTAACGCTGCGTGTAGCGCGCCTGGATCTGCTCGCGCGTCAGCGGTTGCTGCAGCCACAGGTTGACGGTCATGGTGATGCCACGGAAATGCGGCGCCACATGCGGCATGAACTCCACCGGCACCCCGAGCTGCGCGGAGACTTCGCGCTCGTGCATGTGGTTGGTCAGCGCATACGGCATCAGGTTATCGGCCAGCAACGCGGGGTTGTTCTTGTCCGACGGCGTGGTGCCCGCGCCGGAGTACCCGGACACGCCGAAGCACTGCGGCGGGCCGGCCAGTTGGTCGAGCAAGGGCGCGATCGTCAGCTGCATCGCGGTGGCATAGCAGCCCGGATTGCTGATGCGCTTCTGCCCGGCGTAGCTGCCGCGCGTCAGCTCCGGCAGCCCGTAATACCAGGCCGGATCGAAGCGGTAATCGGCCGATAGATCGATCAATAGCGTCTGCGGCCTGAGCGAATCGATCGCCGCGACGAAGGGCTCGGCCTTGCCGTTGGGCAATGCCAGGATCACCACATCGGCGGCCTTGGCGGCCACCGCATCGGCATCCAGGCTCTCGTAGCGCAGCTCACCGCGATACGCAGCATTGTGGTCGGCCACAGGCTGCCCGGCCAGCTCGCGCGAGGACACGAACACCAGCTGCAGGTGCGGATGCGCCATCACCAGCTTGATCAATTCCGAACCGGTATGCCCGCGGGCACCGACGATGCCGATGGTGGTTGTTTGAACAGTCATGCGTTTGCTTCCAGGCGGAACTGCAGGTGGCGTTTGACCCCGGCCCATTCCGTATCGATGATGGAGAACACCACGGTGTCGCGCGGTGTGCCGTCGGCATGACGGGCGTGGTTGCGCAGCACGCCGTCCTGCTTGGCCCCGAGCCGCGCAATCGCCGCACGCGAGGTGTGATTGAACCAACTGGTCTCGAACACCACGCTCAGACAGCCCAGCGTTTCGAAGGCATGCTGCAACAGCATCAACTTGGCTTCGGTATTGACGCCGCTGCGCTGCACGCGTGGCGCGTACCAGGTGTAGCCGATCGACAGCCTGGGCACGGTCGCATCCAGCCCGTAATAGCGTGTGCAGCCGACGACCTCGCCGGCCGCATCGCGTACCACGTAAGGCAGCACCCGCCCGTCGGCTTGCGTATCCAAGGCCGCGCCCACGTAGTCGTCCACCTGCGCCGGTGCCGGCACGCCGGTGTACCACAGCCGCGATAATGCACCGTCGCCCAGCGCAGTGCGCAGACCATCGGCATGCGCAGCCTGCAATGGTTCCAGTGTTGCGTGTTGCCCGCGTAGCGTGGGCAGCTCGCGCCAAAGCGATGGCAATGCGACGGGCACCATCGTCCTCAGCCCAGTAGCGTCGGCTGGCGCGTCGCGCAGTGCGCCACGCAGTGCTGGATCTGCTCGAAGTTCTCCAGCCCGTACCAGAACACCTTCCACTTCTCCTGCTTGATGCAGCCGTCGGACTCGGCGTAGTAGAAAATGTTGACCTGGTTGTTGTGACGCGAGCGCCAGAACAGCTGCGGGGTTTCCTCGCGCATCACGTTCCACACTGCACGGCCCAGGCCTTCGCCCTGCGCGTCGTCGAGCACGGCGAACTTGTCCAGGTAGATCAGCGCGCTTGCACCCAGCCTGCCCTCGTCGGTGAGGATCACCGCGGCGCGGTAGTTCTCGCTGACATAGGCGCGCAGCAACTTGGTGTTGCTGAAGTACTCGGGCACCAGCGTGCGGCCGAAGCTGGATTCGATCAGGGTCCTGAGCCGCAGCAGGTCCAGTTCGCCCCATGAGCTTGCACGCAGCACGCGTTCGCCGCGCCGCACCAGCGTGCCTGAGCCCTTGTGGGTGAACAGCTCCTTGGCCAGATCCGCCGGCCGGGTGATCGACACCGACGATTCCAGCGGCAGGCGATCGAGCAGATCCTTGATCTGTTCGATCTTCACCCGCATGCCGCCGTTGATCCACGGCTGCTGCATCAGATGGTCGAACTCGGTGGACAGGTTGATCGAGTCGATCACCTTGCCATCGGCATCCAGCAGACCGCCGGTGCCGGTGAGGAAGATGATCTTGTACGGCTGCAGCTCCTGCACCAGTTCGTTGGCGGCAAAATCGGCGTTGATGTTGAGGATCTGCCCGCTCGGGGTCTCGCCCAGGCTGGTGATCACCGGGATCGAGCCGGCCTGCAGGCTGGCTTCGATCGGCGCCAGATTGACCGCCTTGACCTCACCGACCAGGCCGTAGGTGTCGCGGTCCAGATACTGCGCTTCGAACACGCCGCCGGTGATCGAGGTCGCACGCGCGCCGTTCTGCTGCAGCGCCTCGACCAGCTTGAGGTTGGAGGCCTGGAACACCTTGCGCACGATCGCCAGCGCTTCCGGCGAGGTCACCCGCAGGCCGTTGACGGTGCGCTTCTCGATGCCGGCCGCCGACAGTTCGGCATCCAGCTGCGGGCCGGCGCCATGCAGCACGATCGGGGTCAGCCCCACTTCCTGCAGGAACGACAGCGACGAAGTCAGCGCGTCCAGGTCGTCGCGCAGCACCGCGCCGCCCACCTTGACCACCGCAAAGCGTTTGGCATCCAGCTGTGAAAAACGCTTCAGGTACTGGCTGATCTCCTTGGCGCTGGCCATGCTCGAAAGCAGGCGCACGATGGTCTGGCGGGTCTGTTTGTGGGGCTGTGCGGAGAGGGACATTGCCGTGATCGAAGAGAGGAAAGGCCGCGCCGGGGCGCGGAACGCGGCTTCAGTTTGAGCCGTTGATGATGCGATGTACCGACTCGGCATAACGCTGCAACTGCGCAAGCGTCACGAACTCATCGGCGGTGTGCGCCTGGGCGATATCGCCGGGGCCATAGACCAGGGCGGTGTAACCGCCAGCCGAAAACAGCGAGGCCTCGGTCCAGAAATCCACCGCATTGCCGATCGGCAGGTCCAGCGCATCGGCCACATCGCGTGCGGCCAGGCGGCGTTCTTCGGCCCGCGCAATATCGCCGGACGGCAGGCTGGGGCCGCGGAAGGTTTCTTCGAACTGCGCCGCGGCCGACTCGGCAAATCCGGCAAACGTCGCCAGCAAACCGTCCACGTCCATCGACGGCAGCGGACGAAAGCCGAAACGCAGTTCGGCCGCCGGCGCGATCATGTTGGCCTTGATGCCGCCCTCGACCCGACCGATGTTGAAGCGCAGGCCGGTCAGGCCGCCGAAGCGCGCATGCGCCAACGACTCGACATGCTCCAGCGCCCTGCCCCCCCAGCGCATCGCCTGGTGCAGCGCACTGGCGGATGGATCCTGCTTGCCCGATGCATGCCCGGCACGCCCGGCAAACCGCATCAGCACCGAGCTGATGCCGCGATGCGCCAGCACCGCCTCGCTCATGGTCGGCTCGGCGACCAGCACCGCCTCATACGGCACGCCACGCGCCAGGAACGCGGCGATGCAGCGCGGGTCGTTGGCTTCCTCGTCGGAGGAAAACAGCAAGGCCGCATCGCCCTGCCCGGCATTGGCTGCCGCCACAAGCGCCGCTGCCGCCCCCTTGATGTCGCAGACGCCCAGGCCGATCACGCGATCGTCGGTACGCCGCATCACGTGCGGGTCGGCGCTCCACTGCGGCGAATCCGGCACTGTGTCCAGATGCGCGTTGAACAGGTACCTGGGCTTACCGCGCACCGCATACAGGCTCACCGCACCGGCACCGTGGTCGATCACCTCGACCCGGAAACCGGGCAGCTGCGCGCGCAGATAATCGAAGATGCCGCCCTCGGCAGCGATCGCCCGCGGCGGATTGCGGGTGTCGAAGGACACCAGCTGTTCCAGGTGTTCGAGGGTGGAGACGAGTAGATCGGTCATGTCGGTTTAATCAATGGTCCGAAGCGGCGGCTAACCGGAAGTAAGGAAGGTGCGCAAACAGCTCATAAATCTCATCGAAGCCACCCTTCTCCCACCGGGAGAAGGTGCCCCGAAGGGGCGGATGAGGGTACGGGCGAAGCCCAGTGCACTGAGGATCGAGAGCTTCGCTCCGTATCCTCACCCCAACCCGCGCTTGCGGCGCGGGCGCTCCAAGGCACGCGCGCCAGTGGCGCGTAAGCCGTGCCTTCTGGCCCCGGGGGAGAGGGGCTTTGCATCCTCAGCGGTTTACTTGCGCGTACAGCGTCGAGCTCATCCCGAACAGCTTGATGAAGCCTTCCGCCTCTTCCACGCCCCAGTCGGCCGACTGCGCATAGGTCGCGCCCTTTGTGTTGAGCAGGTGCGGCGAGCGCACCGCCACCGCATCGACGCGGCCGCCGCGGGTTTCCAGCGTGACCTCGCCGTTGACCTTGGACTGCGACGACTTCAGGAACGCCTCGATGTCGGTCTTGAGCGGATCGTGATAGAAGCCTTCGTACACCAGCTCCACCCACTTGCGCGCCACATCCGGCTTGAAGCGGTTCTGCTGCTTGGTCAGCACCGCATCTTCCAGCGCGCGGTGCGCGGTCAGCAGCGAGATCAGGCCCGGCGCTTCGAACACGATGCGGCCCTTCAACCCGATCACGGTGTCGCCGGTGTAGACGCCACGGCCCACGCCGTAGGGCGCGAACAGCTTGTTGAGCTGGGCCAGGATCTGCTCGCCCGGCAGCGCCTTGCCATTGAGTTCAACGGCCTCGCCTTCGACGAACGTCAGGGTGACGGTCAGCGGCTCGGCCGGCCACTCGCTGCGCGGCGCGCACCAGCCGCGCGCACCCTCGCCCGGCGCTTCCCAACGGTCGATCTCGCCGCCGGACATGGTCAGCCCGAGCAGGTTCTCGTTGATGGTGTAGGCCTGCTGCTTGGCGCGCACGCCGAAGCCGCGCTCTTCCAGATACTTCTGCTCGTAGGCGCGGGTCTGGGTATGCTCCTTCTGGATCTCGCGGATCGGCGCCACGATCTGGTAATCGCCCAGTGCCTTCACTGCCAGGTCGAAACGCACCTGGTCGTTGCCCATGCCGGTGCAACCGTGCGCGATGCTGCGCGTGCCCAGTTCCGCGGCGCGCTTGAGCGCGGCATCGACGATCAGGTAACGGTCGGACACCAGCAACGGATACTGGCCCTGGTAGCCCTCGCCCGCCCACACGAACGGCTTGACGAAGCCCTGCCAGATGGCCGGACCGCCATCGACGGTGACATGGCTGGCGGCACCGAGTTCGGCCGCGCGCTTTTCGATGAAATCACGCTCCTCGGCATCCACCCCGCCGGTATCGGCAAACACGGTGTGCACCGCATAGCCCTGCGCCTGCAGATACGGAATGCAGAAGCTGGTATCCAGGCCACCGGAAAACGCCAGGACGATGTCCTTCTTTGTGCCGGGATTGGAGAGTGGGGATTGGGGATTGGTGGAAGCGGTGTGCTGCGACATGGGGGTCTCTTTAGAAGTTGACTAGGTTGGGTCGGGAGCCGGGTTCGCCGTTGCGAATCCCACATCCCCAATCACGAATCCCGGCTGCCCTGGCCCACCAGGGCAGCCATGATCGCCTTCTGCACATGCAGGCGATTCTCGGCTTCGTCGATGGCGATGCAGTTGGGCGAATCCATCACCGCGTCGGTGGCCTTGACGTTGCGACGCAGCGGCAGGCAGTGCGAGAACACGCCGTTGTTGGTCAGCGCCATCTTGCGTTCGTCGACGATGAAGTGCTGGTACTGGTCGCGGATCGGCTTTTCCAGTTCCCAGTTGCCGAAGAACGGCAACGCGCCCCAGCTCTTGGCATACACCACGTCGGCGCCGGCGTAGGCGCTGTCGATATCGTGGCTGACCTGCAGCGAGCCGCCGCTTTCGGCCACGTTCTGCGCCGCCCAGTCCATGTAGCGCGGGTCCAGGATGTAGTCCGGCGTCGGGCACAGCAGGGTCACGTCCATGCCCATGCGGGTGGCGATGGTGAGCGCGGAATTGGCCACAGCGGTATTCAACGGCTTGGGGTGATAGGTCCAGGTCAGCACGTACTTCTTGCCGCGCAGATCCTGGGTGCCGAAGTGTTCCTGCAACGCCATCGCGTGCGCCAGCTCCTGGCACGGGTGGGTGATCGTTTCCATGTTGATCACCGGCACCGGCGAATACTTAGCGAAGCTCCTGAGCACCTGGTCCTCGCGGTCCTTGGACCAGTCGACGAACTTCGGGAACGCGCGCACGCCGATCAGGTCGACGTAGCGGCCGAGCACCCGCGCCACTTCGGCGATGTGCTCCTCGGTGTCGCCATCCATCACCGTGCCCAGATTGAACTCGATCGGCCAGGCGTCCTTGCCCGGCTGCAACACCACCGCATGCCCGCCCAGCTGGAACGCGCCCAGCTCGAAGCTGGTGCGGGTGCGCATGGACGGGTTGAAGAACACCAGCGCGATCGACTTGCCCTTCAGCTCGCTTCCCAGCTTGTTGCGTTTGAACAACGCGGCCTGGGTCAACAGCGCGTCCAGTTCGGCGCGGCTCCAGTCCTGGGTGTTCAAGAAGTGCTTCAGTGACATCGATCGATCCTTGTGCTGCGTGCTTCTGCTGCGTGGTCCGCCAGGAGCGGCGGGTGCGCGACATGCGCGTTTCTTGCGATTGAAACTTTTGTGACGTCAAAACGAAAAAACCCAGCCTGCGGGCTGGGTTTTCAACGGCGGAACAGCAAAACGCTCCGGTTACCCAGCGAAAATGTGGGATTCCGGTCGGCGGGCACGCGAGGTCATGCCGGAGGCCATCCGGGCGGCGCTGGTTTCGTGCTGAAAGGCGTTTGCGTACATAGGGCGCGAATCCTCGCATGCATGCGGGCACGGCGCAACCGCCGCGCAGCTCAGCGCGGCGGCGCGACGATGGCGTCGGGGATGTAGGGGGTGACCGACACGCGGATGCGCAGCCTGTTGCCCGGGTCTTCCGGCAGCCGCGACCGGTATTTGGTGCCCTTGTAGACATAGTCCACATCGAAGGCGATCGGCCGCCGGAACTCGCGCGGCACTTCCACCACCCGGCAGTTGCGCCGCGTGCTGGTCGGCGGCACCGCCATCGGCACGGACGCCGGCTCGGGGCGACGGGAGAACATCTCCTTGACCGAATCCACCATCCGGTTGATGCGGCCCTCGTCCTCGACCGGCGCCACTGCCACCGGTGCGACCGGTTCGGCCTCGCATTGCTCTTCGATGCGGGTGGCACGCAAGGTCTGGTAGACCGGCTCGACGTTGAGCACCTGCGCGTAATCCAGCTTCACGTTCTCGATCACCACCACCCGGTTCTTGGGATCGGTTTCTGCCGCGTGTGCTGACGATGCCTGCCAGGCGAACACACACAGCAGCAGGAAGAACGGGAAAGGTCGCATCAGTACCAGGAGGGCGCAGCCAGGTAATACGTAAGTGTATGGAGCTTGCGATCCCTTGGGCTGAACGCAGCCCATCCGGTCACCGGCGCAGCTGCGGTCGTGCAGTTGGTTCGCCACACCGCCGCGACCGGCTAGAATCGCCCGGTTATCCTTTTTCAGATGCCGATGAGCCTGCGCCTGCACAACAACCTGACGCGGCGGGTCGAGCCGTTCGCACCGCTCGATCCGTCCAGCCCCACCCTGTATGTGTGCGGCCCCACCGTCTACAACTACGCGCATATCGGCAACGCCCGCGGCCCGGTCGTGTTCGACGTGCTGGCCGCCTTGCTGCGGCGGCGCTACGGCGCGCTGCGCTACGCGCGCAACATCACCGACGTGGACGACAAGATCAACGCCGCCGCGCAGGCGCAGGGCGTGCCGATCTCGGCCATCACCGACCGCTTCGCCGCGATCTACCGCCAGGACATGGCCGCGCTCGGCGTGCTGCCGCCGGGCATCGAACCGGAAGCCACCGCGCATATCCCGCAGATCGTGGCGATGATCGAGCAGTTGATTGGCAACGGCCATGCCTATGCCGCCGAAGGCCATGTGCTGTTCGCGGTGGCCAGCTTCGCGCACTACGGCAAGCTCTCGCGCCGCGATCCGGACGAGATGCTGGCCGGCGCGCGCGTGGACGTGGCGCCGTACAAGCGCGACCCCGGCGACTTCGTGCTGTGGAAGCCCTCCAGCGACGAGCTGCCCGGCTGGGACTCGCCGTGGGGCCGCGGCCGCCCGGGCTGGCATATCGAATGCTCGGCGATGGCTGCCGCACACCTGGGCCCGACCATCGACATCCATGCCGGCGGCGTGGACCTGCAGTTCCCGCATCACGAGAACGAGATCGCGCAGAGCGAGTGCGCGCATGGCGGAGCGACCTTCGCGCGGTTCTGGCTGCACAACGGCATGCTCAACTTCAGCGGCGCCAAGATGAGCAAGTCGCTGGGCAATATCGAGACCGTACACGACCTGATCGCCCGGCACCCGCCCGAGGCGCTGCGCTACGCGCTGCTGAGCGCGCATTACCGGCAGCCGCTGGACTGGTCCGACGGCCTGATCGAACAAGCCAAGAACACGCTGGACCGGCTGTACGGCACCGTGCGCGACCTGGCCGCGGCCGAACACGCTGCCGAGATCACCCCTGCGCAGCCGGCCACGATTCCCGACGAGGTGGAAGCCGCGCTCGACGACGACCTCAACACCCCGCTTGCGCTGTCGGTCATCGCCAGCATCGCCTCCGAGGCCCGCGCGCTACGCACCCAACTCGCGCATGGCAGCGACGCATCGGCAGGTGTTGCCGCGCTGTCCGGCCTGAAGTCCCGGCTGCTCGGCGCAGGCCTGGCGCTGGGACTGCTGCAGCAAGATCCGGCCGCCTGGTTCTCGCGCGGCACCGACGCCGGCGACGATGCGCGCATCACCGCGCTGGTCGAAGAACGCAATACCGCAAAGAAAGCCAGGGATTTCGCCCGCGCCGACGCCATCCGCACGCAGCTGGCCGACGAAGGCATCGTGCTGGAAGACACCCCGCAAGGCGTGCGCTGGAAGCGCGCATGACTTTCTTCCCTTCTCCCTTCGGGAGAAGCTGCCCCGCAGGGGCGGATGAGGGTGCGAGCGCAGCCACATGCACCTTCCTTGAGGTAGGAGCGAAGCCACCCGCATCCAATTCCAGCGAGGCTTCGCCCCTACCCTCACCCCCAACCCCGCTCCCGCAGGGAGAAGGGCACCATTGCGGTGTCGCCGGGCAGCGCGATCACCGACCGATTCTGGATTTTTGATGACCACCACCCCCTTCCCGCTCGAACCCACCGCCGTCCAAGCGCAGGCCGCCATTGCCGAGGAGTTCTCCTTCTTCGGCGACTGGTCAGAGCGCTACCAGTACCTGATCGACCTGGGCCGCAAACTGCCCGGCTTCCCCGAACAGTGGAAGAGCGAAGAACACCGCCTGCATGGCTGCCAGTCCATGGTGTGGATCGTGCCGGAGGGCAATGCCGAGCGGCTGGACTTCCACGCCGTCAGCGACTCGGCGATCGTCTCCGGGCTGATCTATCTGGCCTTGCGCGTGTACTCCGGGCGTAGCGCACAGGAGATCCTGGCCACCGAGCCGGACTACATCGCCGGCATCGGGCTGGCCAAGCATCTATCGCCGACCCGCAGCAATGGCGTGGCGGCAATGCTGGCCTTCATCCGCGACACCGCCCGCGCCCAGCAGTGAGCACCCCGACGCCCTCGCCCGCCGCCTCGCTGCGTACGCTGCTGGCCCACCCTGGCTTCGGCCTGGTGCTGCTGTATCGCGTGGCGGCGATGCTGTCGTACCAGATCGTCGCGGTCACGGTCGGCTGGCATATCTACGAGATCACCCGCAATCCGCTCTCGCTCGGGCTGATCGGCCTGGCGGAGATCCTGCCGTTCTTCTGCATCGCGCCGTTTGCCGGCTATCTGGTCGATCATCTGCCGCGCCGACGGCTGGGCATGGTCGCGGTGCTCGGCCTGGTCGCCACCGCGCTGCTGCTGTTGGCCATCACCCATGGCTGGCTGCCGATGCAGGGCGTGTGGCCGATCTACGCGGCCATCGCGCTGACCGGTGCAGCGCGCTCGTTCCTGTCGCCGGTCTACAACGCGCTGTTCGCGCGTGCGCTGCCGCGCGAGGCCTTCGCCCGCGGCGCCAGCATCGGCAGCGTCACCTTCCAGGCCGGCATGGTGATCGGCCCGGCGCTGGGCGGCGTGCTGGTCGGCTGGGGCGGCAAGGGCCTGGCCTATGGCGTGGCCGCCGGCGTGGCGCTGCTGGCGATCCTGGCACTGGCGCTGTTGCGGGTCAGCGAGCCGGTCAACGCAGGCCCGCGTGCGCCGATCTTCCGCAGCATCGCCGAAGGTGCGCAGTTCGTGCTGTCCAACCAGGTCATGCTGGGCGCGATGGCGCTGGACATGTTCTCGGTGTTGCTGGGCGGCGCGGTGTCGATGCTGCCTGCCTTCATCCACGACATCCTGCACTACGGCCCGGAAGGCCTGGGCATCCTGCGCGGCGCCCCGGCGCTGGGCTCGATCGTGGTCGGGGTGTGGCTGGCGCGGCACCCGTTGCAGCGCAATGCCGGGCGCATCCTGATGTGGTCGGTGGCCGGCTTCGGGCTGTGCACGATCGCCTTCGGCCTGTCGCGGCACTTCTGGCTGTCGGCGGCGATCCTGCTGGTCTACGGCATGTGCGACGGGGTGTCGGTGGTGGTGCGCCAGACCATCCTGCAGCTGGCCACGCCCGATGCGATGCGCGGCCGGGTGTCGTCGATCAACGGCATCTTCATCGGCTCGTCCAACGAGCTGGGTGCGTTCTACGACGGGGTGATGGCACGCCTGGTCGGCTTGGTACCGGCGGTGGTGATCGGCGGCTGCGTGACCCTGGGCGTTGTCGCCACCACCGCGTGGAAGGCGCCCAAGCTGCGCAAGCTGGACCTGCGCGACCTGCAGTGAGGTCCGCAATGATGCAGTGCCGGTTGCCGCTACCGCCGGCAGCTGGTTTCGCTTCGGGCACTGCAGCCGTGCCCTCCATCGGACTCGAGATCCCTGCGCGCCAAAGCGGTTGCCTGCGCGCGCAATAGGAACGTCACAGCGCACTCCCGCACGTCTGTTAGCGCCGACGCCCGCCCGGCATCCGTCAGGTGTGTCGATGAATGCAACGCCCATCCCATAGGCGCGATGCACATAAAAAAACCCCGCACGGGGCGGGGTCTTTTCAGTCGATTGATAGCGATTCGACCTTGTCGAACGATCAGTCGCCCTGCTGCTTCTGCAAGTGCTCCCAACGCTCCTGGGCGTCGATGGTGCGCTCGGCGGTCAGACGCGCTTCCAGGCGGTCGATGCCGATCTCTTCGCCGGTGTCCACGCAATAGCCGTAGTCGCCGTCTTCCAGACGCTTGAGCGTGCTGTCGATCTTGCCGATCAGCTTGCGGTGCCGGTCGCGGGTGCGCAGCTCCAGCGAGTTCTCGGTCTCGCGCGTGGCACGCTCGGCTTCGTCGCCGATGTCGCGTACTTCTTCGCGCAGGTTTTCGATGGTCTGCTTGGACTCTTCGACCAGGTCGTTGCGCCAGCTCTGCAGGCGCTGACGGAAGTACTCCTGCTGCAGCTTGCTCATGTACTCTTCATCGGCTGCAGGCTTGTAGCCCTGCGGCAGGATCGGACGACCGGTGGCTTCGTCGGTCTTGTACTCGACCACCTTGTACTTGGTCTTGGGGGTCGGGCTGGACGGCTTGGAAGTCACGGCCACGGCCACCTTGCCGACCGGACGGGTCGCGGCGGGCTTGGCGGGGGCTTCGGTTTTGGTTGGCGTTTTTGCTGAAGATTTCGAAACGGGCACGGGATTCTTAAGTGACGGGGTCGCAGGCTTTGCCGGCTTCGCAGGGACGGCCTTGGCGGCCGGTGCGGGAGCGGGCTTTTCAGCCTTGACCGGGACTGACTTGGCCGCAGTCGACTTGGTAGCCGGCTTCGGTACGGACTTGGGCGCCACCGGCTTGGCGGCCGGTTTGGCGGCAGCCGGAGCTGCTTTGTTCGCCGCCGGCTTGGCAGCACTCTTGGCGACAGGAGATTTTACAGGTTTGGCGGCCACGGGTTTGGACGCTGCGGTCTTGGCGACCGGCGCCGGCTTGGCCACGGTCTTGCCCGCAGCTACCTTCTTGGCAACCGGTTGCTTGGCAGCCGGCGTCGCCTGCTTGGCGGCCGGTTTTGCAGCGGCGGGCGCCGCTGCCTTCTTCGCAACGGGTTTGGCGGACTTCTTGGCGGCCTCTACGGCCTTTTTTGCAGGTTTTTTAGCAGCCACGAAACGCTCATCCTTGGTTCCCCCGGGGCCCGGGAAAGCGGGCCTTTATAGCTTACCCCACGGACCCCCGGCAACCACGTATTAATCCAAGTGGCATATCATTGGCAAGTGATCTCACGCCTGCTCATCGCGCTGCTGCGTTTCTACAAGCGGTTCATCAGCCCCTTGCTGGGGCCGCGTTGCCGTTTTGCGCCAAGTTGCTCGGAGTATGCGATGACCGCGATCGGCCGCTTCGGCCCGCTGCGCGGTTGCTGGCTGGCCGCGCGCCGGCTCGGCCGCTGCCATCCCTTCCATCCGGGCGGGTTCGACCCTGTCCCCGACGCGCCTGCGTCCGCGTCATCGCCCGCTTCCCCTTCCTGCAGTTGCAAAGGACCTCATCCATGAGCCGAACTCTCATCGTCAACGCCCGCCTGGTCAACGAAGGCAAGGAATTCGACGCCGATCTGCTGATCGAAGCTGGCCGTATCGCCAGGATCGCCGGCAAGATCGCCCCAGCCGCAGGTGACACCGTGGTGGACGCTGCCGGACGTTGGGTGCTGCCGGGCATGATCGACGACCAGGTGCACTTTCGCGAGCCCGGCCTGACCCACAAGGGCGATATCGCGACCGAATCCGGCGCCGCGGTGGCCGGTGGGCTGACCAGCTTCATGGACATGCCCAACACCAATCCGCCGACGCTGAACGCGGCCGCACTGCAGGCCAAGTACGACGCGGCGGCCGGGCGTGCCTGGGCCAACTACGGCTTCTACATGGGCGCCAGCAACGACAATCTGGCCGCGATCCAGACGCTGGACCCGAAGACCGCCCCGGGCATCAAGGTGTTCATGGGCGCCTCCACCGGCAACATGCTGGTCGACAACCCCGAGACGCTGGACGCGATCTTCCGCGACGCGCCGACGCCGATCATCACCCACTGCGAAGACACCCCGACCATCGATGCGACGCTGGCGCAGTACAAGGAAACCTATGGCGACGCGCTGACCCCGGAGATGCATCCGGACATCCGCTCGCGGCAGGCCTGCCTGACGTCCTCGCAGCTGGCGGTGTCGCTGGCGCGCAAGCACAACACCCGTCTGCACGTGCTGCATATCTCCACCGCCGATGAGCTGGCGCTGTTCGAGGCCGGCCCGCTGGTGGATGCCGAGGGCAAGCTGCGCAAGCGCATCACCGCCGAGACCTGCATCCATTTTCTGCGCTTCGACCGCAGCGATTACGCGCGGCTGGGCAACCTGATCAAGTGCAACCCCGCGATCAAGGATGCCGACGACCGCCTGGCGCTGATCGAGGCGTTGGCCGAAGACGTCATCGACGTGCTCGCCACCGACCATGCGCCGCATACCTGGGAAGAAAAGCAGAAGCCCTACGCGCAGGCACCCTCCGGCCTGCCGCTGGTGCAGTACGCGCTGGTCGCCGCGCTGGAGCTGGTGCACGAGGGCAAGCTGCCGATCACCCGTATCGTGCAGAAGTTCGCGCATGCGCCGGCGCAGCTGTTCGATGTGGAAGAACGCGGTTTTCTGCGCGAAGGCTATTTCGCCGACCTGGTGATGATCGACAACACCCCGTTCACGGTGAAGCGCGAGCAGGTGCTGTCCAAGTGCGGCTGGTCGCCGTTCGAAGGCACCACGTTCCGCTCGCGCATCGCCGCGACCTGGGTCAACGGTCAGCAGGTGTGGGACGGCGAACAGTTGGTCGGCACTGCCGCCGGTCAACGCCTGACCTTCGACCGCTGATGCGCGCAGCCCTGATTGGCGCCTGGCTTGCGCTGGCGCCGTTCACGCTCGCTGCCGGCAGCGTGGCTGCGCAGTCTGCCGACGCCGCGGAAGCAGTCTTCCCGCAAAGCGCCTCCCAGGGCGCGCTGGTGATCGGCAAGGTGCCGGCGGGCAGCCAGGTGCAGTACGCCGGCCGCAGCTTGCGGGTCAGCGGCTATGGCAGCGTGGTGTTCGGCATCGGCCGCGATGCCACCGGCCCGTTGCAGGTGCAGATCACCCGGCCCGATGGCAGCAAACAGACCGCCAGCATCGCGGTGACGCCGCGCGACTGGCCGGTGGAGCGCGTCAATGGCGTGCCGCCCAAGACGGTCAATCCGCCTGCGGCGATCGCCGAGCGGATCAAGCGCGAGCAGGCGCAGGTCACCGCCGCGCGCGACCGCGACGATGCCCGCACCGATTTCGCCCAGCCCTTCATCTGGCCGGTGCAGGGCCGCATCAGCGGGCGCTTCGGCAATGCGCGGGTCTACAACGGCCAGCCCGGTGCAGGCCACTCGGGCATGGATATCGCCGTGCCCACCGGCACGCCGGTCAAGGCGCCGGCCGCCGGGGTGGTGACCTTTGCCGCACCGGACCTGTATCTGACCGGCGGCACCGTGCTGCTGGACCATGGCTTCGGCGTGAGCTCGAATTTTCTGCACCTGTCGCGCATCGACGTCAAGGTGGGCGACCGGGTGGAGCAAGGCCAGGTGATTGCGGCCGTCGGTGCCACCGGGCGCGCGACCGGGCCGCATCTGCATTGGGGGATGAACTGGTTCGACGTGCGCATCGATCCGCTGCTGGTGCTTGAGCGCAGCAAGTAGCCAGCGTGCGCGGTGTGTCGACGGGGCTGGCGCGCGGCGGCATGTTCCCCGCGACCCACCCGTTGCGCTTGTGTTCGCCGCAGGGCTTTGGGGTATAACCGGAACGGCCGTCGATCGTCGCCATGCACCGGCGGGCGATCGGTCACTGGCGGTCGGTCCAGTGCTTGGCCGCCGGGCCTGCTTCATCTCCCTCCCCCGACCGCAGGAGATGCGCGACATGCGCAACGAGCAGCTCGAACCCACCCTGGGCACCTGGCAACTGTGGGGGATCGCCGTGGGCCTGGTGATCTCCGGCGAATATTTCGGCTGGAGCTACGGCTGGGGCACCGCCGGCACGCTGGGCTTTCTGGTGACCACGCTGCTGGTCGCGGTGATGTATACCTGCTTCATCTTCAGCTTTACCGAGCTGACCACCGCCATCCCCAATGCGGGTGGGCCGTTCGCCTACAGCCTGCGCGCATTCGGCACCTATGGCGGCATGCTGGCGGGCCTGGCCACGCTGATCGAGTTCGTGTTCGCGCCGCCGGCCATTGCGATGGCGATCGGCGCCTATCTCAACGTGCAGTTCCCGACCCTGGACCCGCGCATCGCTGCGATCGGCGCGTATGCAATCTTCATGGGCTTGAACATCGTCGGCGTGGCGATCGCCGCCACCTTCGAGCTGATCGTGACCTTGCTGGCGGTGATCGAGCTGCTGGTGTTCATGGGCGTGGTGGCGCCGGGCTTCAGCGTTGCGCGCTTTGCCGCCAATGGCTGGGCCGGTCGCGATGTGTTCGGCCCGGCCGCCATTTCCGGCATCTTTGCCGCGATCCCGTTTGCGATCTGGTTCTTTCTGGCGATCGAGGGCGCGGCGATGGCGGCCGAAGAAGCCAAGGACCCCAAGCGCACGATTCCGCGCGCCTACATCGCCGGCATCCTCACCCTGGTGGTGCTGGCGCTGGGCGTGATGGTGTTTGCGGGCGGGGTCGGCGACTGGCGTCAGCTCTCCAACATCAACGATCCGCTGCCGCAGGCGATGAAGGCGGTGGTCGGCAACAGTTCGACCTGGCTGCACATGCTGGTGTGGATCGGCCTGTTCGGCCTGGTGGCCAGCTTCCACGGCATCATCCTGGGGTATTCGCGGCAGTTCTTTGCGTTGGCGCGTGCCGGGTTCCTGCCGCACGGGCTGGCCAGGCTGTCGCGCTTTCGCACGCCGCATCGCGCGATTCTTGCCGGCGGCGCGATCGGCATCGCGGCGATCTGCAGCGACAGCGTGGTCAAGATCCAGGGCATGTCGCTGACCGCGGCGATGATCACCATGTCGGTATTCGGCGCGATCGTGATGTATGTGATGAGCATGCTCAGCCTGTTCAAGCTGCGCCGCGCCGAACCCGGGCTGGAGCGCAGCTTTCGCGCGCCGGGCTATCCGGTGGTGCCGGCAATCGCGCTGCTGCTGGCGCTGGTGTGTCTGGTGGCGATGGTCTGGTTCAACCCGATCGTGGCGCTGATCTTCATGGGCCTGTTGCTGCTCGGTGCGCTGTGTTGCGTG
Organism: Xanthomonas arboricola; assembly: GCF_002940665.1. Taxonomy (GTDB): domain Bacteria; phylum Pseudomonadota; class Gammaproteobacteria; order Xanthomonadales; family Xanthomonadaceae; genus Xanthomonas; species Xanthomonas arboricola_B. The sequence continues at coordinate 353,065 of NZ_MIGY01000002.1, read as the reverse complement.
CTGAGCTTGCGCAGCCAGGCCACGCCTGCGGCCAGCGCCAGATGAGCGGGTTCGCGTTTAGCGCCGGCGGCGAGCGCTTCCAGTTTGCCGATCTGAAGACCCTGCTGGCCAAGGCCACGCCGCCGCGCTCGGGCGACCAACTCGCCGGGCTCGCCGCGAACTCCGGGCTGCAGCGGGTGGCCGCGCAGATGGCGCTGGCGGACCTGCCGCTGCGTCACTTCCTCGATGAGGCGGTGGTGCCGTACGAATCGGACGAAGTCACCCGCCTGATCGTCGACCAGCACGATGCGGCGGCATTTGCCACGGTGGCGCATCTCACGGTCGGTGGCTTTCGTGACTGGCTGTTGAGTGCGCAGGCCGACGAAGCGGCATTGACTGCACTGGCACCCGGACTCACACCGGAAATGGTGGCGGCGGTATCGAAGTTGATGCGCGTGCAGGACCTGATCCTGGTCGCGCAGAAGACGCGCGTGGTCACACGCTTTCGCAATACGCTGGGCCTGCGTGGACGCCTGTCCACGCGGCTGCAGCCCAACCACCCCACCGACGATGCCACCGGCATTGCCGCCAGCGTGCTCGACGGCTTGTTGTACGGCAACGGCGATGCGGTGATCGGCATCAATCCTGCCAGCGACAGCCTGTTCGCCGCCACCGCATTGCTGCGCATGCTCGATGCGGTGATCACCGGCTACAAGATCCCCACGCAGTCCTGCGTGCTGGCGCATATCACCACCACCATCGAGGCGATCAACCGCGGCGTGCCGGTGGATCTGGTGTTCCAGTCGATCGCCGGCACCGAAGCGGCCAATGCCAGCTTCGGCATCAATCTGGCGCTGCTGCAGGAAGGCCAGGACGCCGGGCTCTCGTTGCGGCGCGGCAGCGTCGGCGACAACGTGATGTATTTCGAGACCGGCCAGGGCAGTGCGTTGTCGGCCAATGCGCATCATGGCGTCGATCAGCAGACCTGCGAGGTGCGCGCCTATGCCGTGGCGCGGCAGTTCAAGCCGCTGCTGGTGAACACCGTGGTGGGCTTTATCGGCCCGGAATATCTCTACGACGGCAAGCAGATCATCCGTGCCGGGCTGGAGGATCACTTCTGCGGCAAGCTGCTCGGCGTGCCGATGGGCTGCGACATTTGCTACACCAATCATGCCGAAGCGGACCAGGACGACATGGACGTGCTGCTGACCCTGCTCGGCACCGCCGGCATCAACTTCATCATGGGCATTCCCGGCTCCGACGATGTGATGCTCAACTACCAGACCACCTCGTTTCACGATGCGCTGTATGCGCGCCAGGCGCTGGGCCTGCGCGCCGCGCCCGAGTTCGAACACTGGCTGGAACAGCAAGGCATCCTGCGCCTGCGCGACGGTCGCTTCGAACTCGGCAGCGAGCTTCCCGCACCGTTCCGGCGTGCGCTGGAGCAATTGAACGCCGACAGCGTGCAATGAGCGGCCCGACCACTCCGCGCGATGCCTGGGCGCAGCTGCGTCAGCTCACACCGGCGCGCATTGCGCTGGGGCGCGTCGGCACCAGCCTGCCGACCGCGGCACATCTGGATTTCCAGCTTGCGCATGCGCAGGCGCGCGATGCGGTGCATCTGGCCTTCGATCCGCTACCACTGCAGGCAGCGCTGCAACAGCGCGGGCGGGACAGCATTCTGCTGCACAGCGCGGCGGTGGACCGGCACACCTATCTGCAACGTCCGGATCTGGGCCGGCGCCTGGACGAGGATGGGGCCGCGCATCTGCGTGGCCTGACCGCGGTCCACGGCGGCGGGCACGATGTCGCCGTGGTGGTCGCCGACGGACTCTCTGCATTGGCGGTGCGTCGACACGCAGCGCAGATGCTGGAGCATATCGACGCCCTGGCCGCACACGAAGGCTGGTCGTTGGCGCCGGTGGCGTTGATCGCGCAAGGCCGCGTCGCCATCGGCGACGAGGTCGGCGAACTGCTCAAGGCGCGTCTGGTGATCGTGTTGATCGGCGAGCGACCAGGCCTGAGCTCGCCCGACAGCCTGGGCCTGTATCTGACTTACGCGCCGCGCGTCGGCCTGACCGACGCCACGCGCAATTGCATCTCCAATATCCGCGCCGAGGGACTGAGCTACGCCGACGCCACGCACAAGCTTGCGTACCTGCTGCGCGAATCGTTCCGACGCAAGCTGTCCGGCGTGCAGCTCAAGGACGAGGCCGAGCGACCGGCGCTACCGTCGGCTGGCCCGTCCGATGCCGCGCCGCGAACATTTTTACTTTCTGATGGTGTGCGGCCGGACTTTGAACCTGGTTCGTAGTTACTCCAATTACGTAAGCGCGCCATCCTGCGGGTCGCTGGCCGCATACGTGCTGGTTGGCAACTCGTTGTCGTGCGGATGACGCAAGGCATGGCGCACGTCTTCCGGCAGTTGCTCGACATCCAGCATCACCTTACCGGAATGCACATCGCGCACCACCGTTGCAGGCAGCACGAAGTCGCCGCCGTTTTCGATACTGATGACCAGCTCGGCGCCATCCTTGCGCACCTCGCGGATGGCACCGACGCCGACTTCGCCATCGCGCACAAACACCATCTGGCCGATTTCGATCTGTTGCATCTCGTTTCTCCTAGGGCGGGCGCACAGCGCATGACGCCAGGGCCGCTTTTGAATGCAGTCCAGGCTGGCGGCGCCGATCCGGCCTCACAACCGGATCGGCGCCCGCGCAAGCGACAGCACATGAATGGATAAGACCCGTGCACCATCGCGAAGATCGTGCAGGCGTGCAGCAGGCCTCAACGCAGCGGAACGTCCGCCACCTTGTCCTGGTAATCCTTTTTCGGGTCGACGCCGAACAACACCTTGATGCCGGCCAACAGACTGGAACCGTTGAGCCAGATCTGCGCATGATCGGTGTCCAGACGTAGCAGCGCCAACTTGGGGTCGTCCTTGCCGCCTTCATACCAGGCAGCGACATGCGGGTTCCACAGACGCTCGACCACGGCCGGATCGGTGTCTTCCCGCAACGAGCCGCTAATGCTGGCGAACAGGTCGTGTCCCTTGCTGCTGAAGGCGCCGATGACACGGCGGCCCTGCCCCAGCATGGAAATCAGCGCATTGTCCTTGGAGGTGAAGAACCAGATCGGACCACCGCTATCGCCTTCGATCTGCGCGGTCATCGGGCGTGCATGCCCGTCTTCCACGCCATCCAGACCCAGCATCACGGTGCGATCGGATTTCAGGGCTTTCCAGAATTTGTCCTGCAGCTCTTTGGGATCTGCCATCTCGATGTCTCACATGCGCGTGTCCACGCGGGTGTCCCAGTCTGGAAGTCTGCCTGCCCACGTCATGTGACGACAGGCACTCCTGTCTGCACATGGTGGCAACGCGGCTGGCCGGCTGAGCAATCGCACCCGCTGGGTGTTCCAAGACGTTGGGCGGCGAGTTGAGCTTCCATGGGCATTGCAACGCGACCACGACCTTGCCGATCCCCTCTTGCTGGACGATGTGGTGCTGGAGCGTGGGCAGAGCTCGCAGGGACGGATTCATGGCGTGTCCCGCGATGGTGGGCGGCAAGGTCCTGCAGCCAAGTCGCAGATCCCCCGCTCTGCGACCGATCGATCCGCGCTGTCCAGGCGTTCGGAACACGACGCCTGGAGCGATCGAGACTTCAGTCTGCGCCGCTGGCAGCGCGCCAGCTATGCCACAGCTGCTGCACGGGCGGTGGGTACGCAGCCTTGCCGGCAAGCTCGCGCTGCAGGCGCAGACGGGCCAGCCGCGACCATACCCGATGCGGCCGCGCCAACGCCGGTTTGCGTGGCCAGGCGCGCAGCAACTGCGTGCGCCATGCGGCGTTGGTCATGTCACCGGGCGCGCCACTGTCGCCGGCCACACGTTGGCGTGCGTCCAGCCACTGCACCGCCACTGCAGGGGCATCACCAGGCTGCGTGCGCGCAAATAGCACAGCTTCCACAGCGATCACGGCCTCGGCGAAGGCATGCAATCTTGCCAACGCCTGCTGCAACGAGTGCGGCTGCGCACGGGCGTGCTGCATGGCCGGCAAGGTGTCGGCCAGCTGCGCCCATGGGGCGCGCACCGGCTCCAGCACGCGCCCGAGCGGATGGCGCGAGCGCTGCTGCGACCAGTCGCGCAGCTCCTGCTGCCACCACGCCAGCTTGGCGTCGGCCGGCAACGGGTCGCCGGCGATGTTCATGATGTCTTCCCATTCCTGCAGCAGCGCAAACCAGGCCGCCGTGAGGCGTCGCTGCGGTTCGGGAATGAAGGGTTCGGCAACCGACCATTCCGGCCAGCGGGTGCGCCACTTGTCGAGAAAACTGTCGAGAGCGCTGGATTGGCTCATGGCGGGTCCAGAAAAAGACGAAAGAAGATCAGGTCTGCGGCCACGCCATGGCATCCCACAATGCCTGCGGCTGCGCGACGAGGACGTTGGCCTGCCAGCGCGACGGCGCGTCGTCGTGCAGGCGGTAGCCCCACAACACCGCCACCGACGGCATCGCCGCCGCGCGCGCGGCCAGGATGTCGCGCTCGTCGTCGCCGACGTAGACGCACTGCGCCGGCACAACGCCGATGCGCTCGGCAGCGGCCAACAAGGGCAACGGATGCGGCTTGCGCTCGGCCAACGTATCGCCGCCGATCAGCACCGCGCAGCGCTGCTCCCACCCCAGTTGCGGCAGGATCAGCCGGGCCAGATACTCGGGCTTGTTGGTGACCACGCCCCAGATGCAACCGGCGCGCTCCAGCCGCAGCAGCAGTTCTTCGACACCATCGAACAGCTGCGACTGCGTGCCGATCAAGGCTTCATAACGGCGCAGGAATTCCGGCACCAGCGCATCGCGCTCGACTGCATCGAGTTCCGCAAACGCCACCGCCAGCATCGCGCGCGCGCCCTTGGACACCACCGGACGCAACTGCGCCAACGCGATCTGCGCACGGCCACGCGCATCCAGCATCGCGTTGACGGTCGCCAGCATGTCCGGCGCACTATCCAGCAAGGTGCCATCCAGATCGAACAACACCGCACGCGGAAACGTCACCACCGCTCCGTCGGTCTGCGCTTGCCTGCCGTCATCGGTAAATTGCGATTCGGCCGACATCAGATACGCACGTGCCGTTGCCAATCCCGAATCTCCACTGCCCAATCCCCGCTCGTCACGGCTTCACCGCATAAGCCAAGTAGTTGACCTCCGTCCGCGACGACAGGCGCGCACGATTGCGCCACGGCTCGTACATCATGCCGCTGACGTCTTCCAGCTGCAGTTCGGCGCTGCGCAACCATGCCGCAAGTTCTGCCGGCTTGATGAAATCCTTGTAGTGATGCGTGCCCTTGGGCAGCAACCGTGCGACGTATTCGGCGCCGACCACCGCCAGCGCGAACGCGGCAGGTGTGCGGTTGAGCGTGGACAAGAACAGCTTGCCGCCCGGCTTGAGCAGGCTGGCGCAGGCGCGGATGATCGCGGTCGGGTCCGGCACGTGCTCGAGCATTTCCATGCAGGTCACCGCATCGAAGCTGCCCGGCTGTTCGGCGGCCAGGTCTTCCACCGACTGCACGCGGTAATCCACCTGCACACCCGATTCCAGGCTGTGCAGGCGCGCCACCTTGACCAGTTCCGGCGCCAGATCGATCGCCGTGACCTGCGCGCCCAGACGCGCCATCGACTCGCTGAGCAGACCACCGCCGCAGCCGACGTCGAGCACGCGCGCGCCGGCCAGGCCCAGCCGTGCGGACACGTAGTCCAGGCGCACCGGATTGAGCGCGTGCAGCGGCTTCTGCGGGCCATCGGCATCCCACCAGCGGTTGGCCAGCGCCGCGAACTTGTCCAGCTCGCTCTGATGGAAGTTGCTGGAATTGGATTGGGTATTCGGGTTCATGCAGAGCTCCGTGATGGGATGCCGCGCGCTCAGGCGCGGACGGTGCGGATGCGCTCGCGCCACTGTCGCGCATTGGCGACCAGGGCAGCGGTGTCCATGTCGATGAGCTCGCGCTGCACCAGCTTGGGCTTGCCGGCGATCCACACATCGGTGACCTGATGACGGCCGGCGGCGTAGATCAGTTGCGACAGCACATGATGCAGCGGCTGGGTCTCCAGTGCGGACAGATCCACGCAGACCAGATCGGCCTGCTTGCCGACTTCGATCGAGCCGATCCTGTCGCCGAAGCCCAACGCGCGCGCGCCGCCCAGCGTGGCCGCGCGCAGCGTGGTGGCCGCGTCCAGTGCGGTGGCATCGTTGGCCACTGCCTTGGCCAGGATCGCCGCCGTGCGGTTCTCGCTGAACATGTCCAGGTCGTTGTTGCTGGCGCAGCCGTCGGTGCCGATCGCCAGATTCACGCCGGCACGTTGCAGCGCGCAGGCCGGGCAAAAGCCCGAAGCGAGCTTGAGGTTGGACTCGGGGCAATGCACCACGCTGACGCCGCGCTCGGCGCATAGGTGGATTTCCGCCTCGGTGAGCTGGGTCATGTGCACGGCGATCAGGCGGTCGTTGACCAGCCCCAGGCGATCCAGCCGCGCCAGCGGGCGCTGCCCGTACTGGGCAACCGAGTCAGCCACTTCCTGCGCGGTTTCGTGCGTGTGCAGATGCACCGGCAGATCCAGCTGGTCGGCGAGCATGCGCACGCGTTCGAAGTTGGCGTCGTTGACCGTGTACGGCGCATGCGGCGCGAAGGCGGTGCTGATCAGCGGATCGTCGCGCCACTGGTCGTGCAGTTCGCCGGCCCGTGCGAAGTATTCGTCGTCCGACGATGCCCAGGCGGTGGGGAAATCGATGATCACCGCGCCGACCAGCGCACGGAAACCGTGCTGCTTGTACACGGCCGCCTGCACATCGGCGAAGAAATAATTTTCGTTGACGCAGGTGGTGCCGCCACGCAGCATTTCGGCAATCGCCAGCGTGGTGCCGTCGGCCACGAATTCCGGCCCGATCACTGCCGCTTCCACCGGCCAGATGTGCTGCTGCAGCCACACCATCAGCGGCAGATCGTCGGCAACGCCGCGCAGCAGCGTCATCGGGTTATGCGTATGCGCATTGACCAGACCCGGGATCAGGGCCGCCTCCGGGCGCGAGACGGTCTGCGTCGGCGCAAACCGCAGGCGCGCCTCGGCGGTCGGCAGGATCGCCACGATGACGCCGTTGTGCACCGCCACCGCGTAATCGTCGAGTACCACCGCATGCGGCTCGATCGGCACGACATAACCGGCTTCGATCAACAGGTCGCAGACTTCGGGAGGGGCACTGGTCATGAGCGGATCCATAAAAGGTTAGTTGTCGAACGGCCAGCGGGGATCGCCACCGGCCACAGGCACATAGCGCTGGCCGTTGTAACGCAGCACCTGGCGCGCGCGACGGGTGCGCTCGGTATCGGTGTCGCTGCCAGCGGCGCTTTCCACGGTAGACACGTTGGCTGTCAGCACGATGTCCGCATAGCCGGCATGTACCTGCGGCGCCATGCTCACGCTCAGGTTGGCGACTTCGGTGATCACATCGCCCTTGCCCAGACTGCACGGCTCGCCTTTTACACGTTGCCACGCATAGAGATCGCGTTGCAGCACCGGGCGCAGGCTGCGCCCCTCGCGCACCAGCAAGGTCAATGCCTGATTGCTGTAAAAATCCGGGCAGCTGGGCCCGCGCGCAGCACTACGCACAATCACGCCGATCGCACGCACGTCCTTGGCCAGATCGTAGCGCGCCGTGTCCAGGCGCAGGCTGTCGGCAGCGAGTTCGAAGGCGGCGTCCTCGCCCATTGCCTGCGCGTAGAACGCCAGCACCTTGCCGCTGGCGGCATCGAGCATGGCCACGCGCAACTCGAGGTCGCGCTCGCCAGGCACGGTCTCCGCGTCGCCGGCAAATGCGATTGCCGCCAGCCGGATCGCCGCATCGTTCGGCCACGGCTTGCAGGTCTGGGCCACCAGACGGTCGACCGGCACTGCGGCGGCAGCGCTGCCCACGACGCCGGACGTTGCGATGGCCGCAACGGCGGCCACGTCATCGGCGTCGCACGTTGCAGCAGCCGATTGCGCACAAGCCGGGCACGCGAGCAGCGCACCCCACAGCCCCAACATGACACTGGCACCGCGTCCCGCTCGATCAGGCCAGTGTCCCGGACGCATCGTCTTACTTGACGCGCGCCGAGTATTCGCCCGAGCGGGTGTCGACCTTGATGATTTCGTCCTGGTTGACAAACAGCGGCACGCGCACCACCGCGCCGGTTTCCAGCGTCGCCGGCTTGCCGCCGCCGCCGGAGGTATCGCCGCGCACGCCCGGGTCGGTCTCGGTAATCTTCAGCTCGACGAAGTTCGGCGGCTGCACCCAGATCGGCGTGCCGTTCCACAGCGTCACGATGCAGTCTTCCTCGCCCTTGAGCCACTTGTCGGCGCCACCCATGCCGGCCTTGTCGGTCTGCACCTGCTCGAAGGTTTCCGGGTCCATGAAGTGCCAGTACTCGCCATCGCTGTACAGGTAGCGCATGTCGGTATCGACCACGTCGGCCACTTCCACGTCGTCGGTCGCCTTCATGGTCATTTCAACCACGCGGCCGGACTTGATGAAGCGATACTTCATGCGGGTAAAGGCCTGGCCCTTGCCCGGCTTGACGTATTCGGTCTCGGTGATGACCGCCGGCTCGTTGTTGACCAGGATCTTCATGCCGTTCTTGACGTCGTTCATGCCAACAGTGGCCATGGTGCAGCTCCTCGATAAGACCACGACCTGCCACAGGCCGTGGCAGGTCGGATTAGAATGGGGCGCCCGCCGCAACCGGCGGGCATTGGTTTTGTGACCGCACATGATACCCGCAGCCCCCCTCGCCTTGCAGCCATCTCCGCCTCCCACCCTGCAGCCGCCGCGCTGGCAGCAGCAGTGGCGCGACGCCGTGCGCGACCCGCGCGCGCTGCTGGCGCTGCTGGGCCTGGACACGCAGGCGGCCGGGATCAGCCACGCGGCCGCCGCCCAGTTCCCGCTGCGGGTGCCGCAGGCGTTCGTGGCGCGCATGCGCCGTGGCGACCTGCACGACCCGCTGCTGCGCCAGGTGCTGCCGCTGGACGATGAAATGCGGCCGGTGCCGGGCTTTGGCCTGGACGCGGTCGGCGATGGCGCGGCCAAGACTGCCGACGGGGTGATTCAGAAATACCGCGGCCGCGCACTGCTGATCGGCACCGGCAGCTGCGCGGTGCACTGCCGCTACTGCTTCCGCCGCCACTTTCCGTATGCCGAGGAAACCGCCGCGCGCGACGGATGGCGCGACGCGGTCGCCGCGATCGCGGCCGACCCCGGCATCGACGAAGTGCTGCTGTCCGGCGGCGACCCGCTGTCGCTGGCGACCGGCAAGCTGGCCGAACTCACCGACGCGCTGGCCGCCATCGGCCATATCAAGCGACTGCGCATCCACAGCCGGCTGCCGATCGTGCTGCCCGAGCGTGTCGATGCGCCGCTGCTGGCCTGGCTGCGCAGCCTGCCGTGGTCGGTGGCCTTTGTGGTGCATGCCAACCACGCCAACGAATTCGATACCGCCGTGGACGATGCCATGCGCGCCCTGCGCGAGGCCGGCGCGCAGTTGCTCAACCAGGCCGTGCTGCTGCGCGGCGTCAACGACAGCGTGGACGCGCTGGCGGCCCTGAGCGAACGTAGCTTCGCCGCCGGCGTGCTGCCGTACTACCTGCATCAGCTCGACCGGGTGGCCGGCGTGGCGCATTTCGAAGTGGACGATGCGCGCGCGCGCGCCCTGCACACCGAGCTGGCCACGCGCCTGTCCGGCTACCTGGTGCCGCGCCTGGTGCGCGAAATCCCCGGCGATACCGGCAAACGGCCGCTGTAACCACTCAGCTCTCAGACACATTGAACCGTAGGAGCGCACCCGGGCGCGACGAAGCATGACCGGTAACACCCATCGCGCCCAGGTGCGCTCCTACGCTGCTCAGCCCGCCGCGATCAGCTTCGCCATATCGGCCGGGCTCAGCGGGCGGCTGAACCAATAGCCCTGGCCCAGATCGCAGCCGCGCTCGCGTAGCAGGTTGAACTGCGCTTCCTGCTCGATTCCCTCGGCCACCACCGTGATACCCAGCGAATGCGCCATGCCGATGATGGCCGTGGTCAGCGCCAGATCGTCCGGGTCGCGCTGCAGATCGGCGACGAAACTCTTGTCGATCTTGACCCCGTCCACCGGCACCTGGCGCAGATGGCTCAACCCGGAGAAACCGGTGCCGAAGTCGTCCAGCCACACCTTCACGCCGGTGCGGTGCAGTTGATCGAGCAGGCTGGCGGCCATCATTTCGTCGCCGATCACGGCCGTCTCGGTCAACTCCAGATGCAGCCGTGCGGCCGGCAGGCCAGACTCGGCCAGACACTCGGCCACGGTGTCGATCAGGTCGCCACTGCGCAGCTGACGGGGCGAGACGTTGACCGAGATGAACAAGCCCTCGCCCACCACCGGCCATTGCGCCGCTTCCAGACACGCCGCGCGCAGCACCTTGGGGCCGATCACCTCGATCAGGCCGCTTTGCTCTGCGATATCGATAAAGGTGGACGGCGCAATCGTGCCCAGCGCCGGGTGCTGCCAGCGCAACAGCACTTCCACCCCCACCAGCACACGGTCGCTGGTGCGATAGATCGGCTGATAGACCAGCCGCAGCTCGTCGCGATCCCAGGCCCCGCGCAGCTCGTGCTCCATGTGCACACGGCGCTCCACTGCATGATCGGCGGCGCGGCTGTAGAAGCGGTGGCAGTTCTTGCCCGCCACCTTGGCCTGGTACATCGCGATGTCGCCGTTCTTCAGCAACACAGTGGCGTTGCTGGCGTCGTCCGGGAACAGCGTGATGCCGATCGAGGTACCCAGGAACACCTCCCGGCCCTGCACATTCAAGGGGCGGCTCAATTCGTGCACCAGCCGGTCTGCGAGCTGGGCGGCAAGCAGGCTGACATCGCCATTTTGCAGCAGGATCACGAACTCATCGCCACCGAAGCGCGCCAGGATCGCGTCGTCGCCGCCCAACGCACCGACCGCGCGACTGATGCGACTGGCGAACTGCAGCAGCGCCTCGTCGCCGGCTTCGTGGCCCAACGTGTCGTTGACGCGCTTGAAGTCGTCGATGTCGGCGAACAGCAGCGCCAGCTTGCTGCCGGTGCTGCGGGCGGTGTTGAGCAGATGGTCCAGGCCTTCGCGGAAACCCAGCCGATTGGTCAGGCCGGTCAGCGCATCGGTGTAGGCCATGTGGCGCACCTCGCGATCGTGCCGGGCGATGCTCTCGCTCATGCGGCCGAAGGCGGAAATCAACTCGCCGATCTCGTCGTTGCGCGGATGCGGCGGCAATTGCACCGCGTAGTCGCCACGCTCGATCTGGCGCGCGGCCGCAGCCAGCAACCGCACCGGCGCCACCAGGGTACGTTGCACATAGATGGCCAACAGCACCCCCAGCGCCACCAGCGCGGCCAGCAGCACCAGCAACCAGCCCAGATCGCGCTTGCCGATCGCGTTGAGGTTCTGCACCAGGGTCAGGTTGGCGCCGGATTCGATCCTGCGCACCCGCTCGCGCGACATCCCCACCCGCACCCCGCCGATGCGCTGGTCGCCGATCTTGATCGGCACCGTCACGTCCAGCACTTCGGGCGAGGATTGCAATAGCATGGCGCGCGTCGTCTTCGCCCTGGCCGCGAGCGGATCGGTCATGGCCTGGCCATAACGCTGCAGATTGTGCGAGCCATCGTGTACCAGCCGGCCGCGTCGATCGAACACCAGCACGTAGCTCACCACCTGCTGCCGCGAGGCATTGCGCACCAGCGCCCCCACCGCGCCCAGATCGGAGTAGTACAGCGGATTGGCCAGACCGCTCGCCAGTTCGGTGGCCAGGGTCTCTCCACGCGTGCGCAGGCTGCGATCGAACAGCTCGTGCAGAATCTGCGCGCTGAGCCCGCGCACTTCGCGTTGCATCGCGCTCTGGCGCTGCAGCAGCGACGCCAGGATCGCACCGACCAGCAGCAGCGTCAGCGCCATCACCAGCAGAAAGCGTGCCTGCAACCCGAAGCGCACCTGAGTCATTCCACTTGATCCCTGACACGTTGCAGCCCGGCGCTCAGTCCATCCAGGCGCCGGCGATTGACATCATCCAGCGGGTGAAAGGCGGTGGTGCCGAAGAAGCGCTTCAAGGCCGGCCCGGCCTTGGGGTCGGAGGCCGCCTGCAGCAGCACCACGCGCAGCCGCCGCTCTACGGCCGGATCCATGCCGGTACGCACCATCTCCACCGCGCGCGGCACCGGCGCACTGTGATGGACGATGCGGAAGTCGCGCTTGAACACCTGTGGCAGGTGGCGCTCGTCATCCCAGTCGGCGTTGCTGAAAGCGCCCGCATCGACCAGGCGCCGATGCACGAAGGTGGCGATATTCAATTTCGACCCGACCATCAGGTAACCCACCGAGCCCGGCACCTGGCTGTCGTCCGGCGACAGCAGCACATCACAGGCGATGCCATTGCGCACCAGCTCCAGCATCGGCAACAGATAGCCGCTGGTGGAGGAGGTGTTCTGCAATGCCAGGGTGTGGCCGCGCAATTGCCTGAGCGACCGGATCGGGCTGTCGCGGCGCACGAAGAACACCGTGTGGAATTCGCGCAGGCCGGCGCGCTCGGTCATCACCAGCGGGTGCGCACTGCCACGCTGCTGCAGCAGCATCGCCGCACCGGTGGTTTCGCTGACCCAGTCGACGCGCCCACGCCGCAGGTAACTGGACATCTGCCGCGCATCCGGCGCCATCAGGATTTCGCCACGGCGGATACCGACCTCGTGCATGCGCGGCACCACGTAATCCAGCAATGGCTTGAGTTGCGCGTAATGCGTGGCGGGATCGTCGCTGATCCGTCCAAGCACCAATACCGGGGAAGGCGCCGCCGTCGCCGTTGCGGCCAAGCCTGCCCCGGCCAACAGCCCGCAGGCAATCAGACACCATCGTAGACCGCGCAAAACGGACACTCCCCTAGAGCCGCCGACAGCCTAGCCGAATCTTTCGAGATGTGACAGACGTCAGCTTCCGGCGCGCTTCGCCAGCATGGCCATGCGCTGCGCGTCGGACAGAATGCCGCGCAGCAAACGTACCTCCTGCTCGCTCATGTCCGCGCGCAGCAACAGCCGCCGCAGCTTGCGCATCGCCGACTCCGGTGCGCGCCCCTTGTGGAAGTCGATTTCGTCCAGGGTCTGGCCCAACTGGCCGAACATGCCCTCCAGTTGAGCATGGCTGGCCGGGCCGTCGCGCAGCGCGCCGGCCGCCGTGGCGGGTACGGCCTCCGCTTCGCCGGCCGCCAGCTGCGCCCGCCGCACCTCGTACGCCACGACTTGTACCGCCGCCGCCAGGTTGAGCGAGCTGAACGCCGGGTCGGACGGGATATGCAGTGCCGCATGACAGAGCTGTAGCTCGTCGTTGGTCAACCCGGTGCGCTCGCGGCCGAACACGATCGCCACCTCGGCCGGTTCGCCGGCCTTGGCCCAGGCACGGCGCGCGCCCTCGTCCGGCGGCAACTCCTCCAGCGCGACCCGGCGCGCACGCGCGGTGCAGCCGATCACCAGGGTGCAATCGGCCACCGCCTCGGCCAGGGTGGCGAGGATCGGTGCCTCGCCGAGCACGTCTTCGGCACCGGCCGAACGCCGATAGGCGTCTTCGTCGAGCGCACGCTCCGGCGCCACCAGCACCAGGCGCGACACGCCCATCGTCTTCATCGCGCGCGCGGCGGCGCCGATGTTGCCTGGATGCTGGGTGCCGACAAGAACGAAACGGATGCGCTGGCTGACGGACATGAACGGAGATTGGGGAGCGATTCGGTCGTAGATGGTAAACTGCGCGGCCGGCTTTGGTGCCGGACCGCTCTTTTACCTTCGCCATTTTCGATTCTGCCTTCACGGGAGCTTTAACCATGCAGAAACCCGCCGTCACCGTCATGGTCAAAGCCGCCCGCCTCGCCGGCAATGTGCTGTTGCGCGGCATCAACAAGCTCGATGCGCTCAACGTGGTGCAGAAAGGCCGCATGGACTATGCCAGCGAAGTCGATGCCGATGCCGAAAAGGTCATCATCAAGGAACTCAAGCGCGGCTACCCGGAGTACGCCGTGTTCGGCGAAGAAGGCGGCGTGCAAGGTGGCAAGAGTGGCCGCTACACCTGGGTCATCGATCCGCTGGACGGCACCAGCAACTATCTGCGCGGCTTCCCGCATTACTGCGTGTCGATCGCGCTGGTGGAAAACGGCGAGCCCACCGATGCGGTGATCTTCGACCCGCTGCGCAACGAGCTGTTCACCGCCAGCCGCGGCGCCGGCGCAGTGCTCAACGACCGCCGCATCCGCATCGCCGAGCGCAAGGACCTGGAAGGTGCGATGGTCCACACCGGCTTCCCGCCGCGCGAGCGCGCACGCATCAGTGCGCAGCTGAAGTGCGTCGATGCGTTGCTGGTGCAGGCCGAGGATGTGCGTCGTACCGGTTCTGCCGCACTGGACCTGGCCTATGTGGCCTGCGGCCGCGCCGATGCGTATTTCGAGGCCGGCGTCAAAGCCTGGGACATCGCGGCCGGCGTACTGCTGGTACGCGAAGCCGGTGGCCGCGTCTGCGATTACAAGGGCGCCACCCCGCCGCGTATGGACAACATGGGCCCGGAAACGCAGCAGATCGTGGCCGGCAACATCAAGATCAGCGACGCCCTGCAAAAGGTCATCGTCAACACCGGCTACGCCCGCGAGTTCGACGCCAAGTTCTGATCGCTCCCCGATCCCAAGTTCTGGTAGACCATGCACAACGTAGGAGCGCGCCAGAGCGCGACGGGCCTTCCCTGCAAAGCCTCTCGCGACCAGGGTCGCTCCTACAACAGCTCTCCGTAGACGGGAAAGACCGGGATCGCTCCCGGCCTTGTTCGTTCCAGTCCGATGCCAAGCCATTCGGCGCCGCACAACGTAGGAGCGCACCCGGGCGCGACAGGCTTTCCCGGCGGCAAAGCCCCTCGCGACCAGGGTCGCTCCTACGACAGCTCCACATCTAACGAACAAGGCCGGGATCGCTCCCGGCCTTGTTCGTTCCAGTCCGATGCCAAGCCACTCGGCGCCGCACAACGTAGGGGCGCACCCGGGCGCGACGAGCTTTCCCGACGGCAAAGCCCCTCGCGACCAGAGTCGCTCCTACGACAGCTCCACATCCAACGAACAAGGCCGGGATCGCTCCCGGCCTTATTCGTTGGGTGCCGCTGTCACAGCGCTACGCAGAACCTAGCGCTGATGCAGGACGTCAGGCGATCGCAGCGTGGTAGCGGCGCTCGACTTCTTCCCAGTTCACCGCGTTGTAGAACGCGCCAATGTATTCCGGGCGACGGTTCTGATACTTCAGGTAGTACGCGTGTTCCCACACGTCCAGGCCCAGGATCGGGGTGTTGCCTTCGAACAGCGGACTGTCCTGGTTGGCAGTGCTTTCCACCACCAGCTTCTTGTCCGGGGTCACGCTCAACCAGGCCCAGCCCGAGCCAAAACGGCTGACGGCGGCCTTGGTGAAGGCTTCCTTGAACTTCTCGAAACCGCCAATGTCCTTGTCGATCGCCTTGGCGACCTCGCCCTTGGGCTCACCGCCGCCATTGGGCGACAGCACGGTCCAGAACAGCGAATGGTTGGCGTGGCCGCCACCGTTGTTGCGCACCGGGCCCTGCAGGTTTTCCGGCAGGCTCTTCAGCTTGGACACCAGCTCTTCCACCGGCAGGTCGGCGTACTCAGTCCCTTCCAGCGCCGCGTTGACGTTGTTGATATAGGTCTGATGATGCTTGGTGTGATGGATTTCCATCGTCTGCGCATCGATGTTGGGTTCCAGCGCGTCGTAGGCGTAGGGCAACTGCGGGAGGGTGTAGGCCATGCGTGTCTCCTGGGCTTGCCGCCCGGCGAAGACCGGGCGTTGCGGGGTAGATGGTAGGGACGGCGTCGGCGCTTACCAAGGGTGTTGGCAGGGAAACTTCATCCCATCGCATGCCGCGTCGTATCCGCTGCACACCTTGCACCATGCCCCGGTTACTTGGGCGTGAACCGCCTCGCCACCCGGCGCGTTCAAAGTCGACACAGTCGTGCAGCGGCATACTTGCCCTGCCGTCTCCACACGCTGTTTCCGGACCTGTCATGCGCAAGCCCGCTTTACTGATCGTCGCCATCGTGCTGCTCGTCGCCGGGTTGTGGGGCATGCGTGCGATGCAGACGCCCAAGCCGCACTTCGCGCCACAGCTCAGTGCGCCGATCGCCGCGGCTGCACCGGTCGAACGCTCGCCGCAGCAGCAAGAGCTGCCGGGATTTCTACCGACCGAGGCAATGGCCACGATCGTATTGATCCAACGCGGCGGGCCGTTTCCGCATCCGCAGGACGGCAGCGTCTTCGGCAATCGTGAGCAGCGCTTGCCCGAGCGTCCGCGCGGCTATTACCACGAATACACCGTGGAAACGCCGGGCAGCCCCGATCGCGGCGCGCGCCGTCTCGTCACCGGCGGTACGCCGCCGCAGGCGTGGTATTACAGCGACGATCATTACCAGAGTTTCAGATCATTCCAGGGTCCGGCGGGGGAGCAGGCGCCATGAGCACAGGCGCTTTCGCACTGGATCTGTCCGACCCGCAGCAATCGGGCGTCTATCAAGCCGAGACCGACGACCTGGACACCATGGCCGCGCTCGCACGCGATGCCGGCCTGCACATCCTGCGCGTGGACCTGGCCAGCTGCAGCGACAAGCACAGGTTGCTGATGCGCCTGGCCACCCAACTGGACTTCCCGGCCAGCTTCGGCCGCAATTGGGACGCGCTCTCCGATGCCTTGCGCGATCTGGCATGGCTGCCGGCGTCGCATGGCTATGCGCTGCTGATCGACGGCGCCGATGCGCTGGCCCGCACTGCACCGAACGACCGCAACACCTTGCTGGATATTCTCGACGAGGCGGCCACCGCCTGGGCCGCGCGCGGGCTGACGTTTGCGGCCTTCGTGGCGCCTGCGAGTGCCTGCGACTAGGCGCTGCCTTCGAGACGCACTGCAAGACCACTGGTACACGGCGCGACCATCAGACGCATCACGCAGATGATCGCCGATGAGCTGCGCGTATCCATCCCGCGTTTTACCCTACGCGCCGTCCGAACGGCCGTCATCGCGCAGTGGACGTGGTGTGCGCGCTTGCAAGCTGTTCGAGGCACGAATCCACAAGGCCGGCACGCAGTCGCGCACCGGCCCGATCGTCAACTATCCAGCTCGCTCCAGCGCGCGAACGCCGCATCCAGCTGCGCCTGCGCATCGCCCAATGCGGCGGTATGCGCGGCCATCGCCGCGCTGTCGCGCTGATAGAAGGCCGGGTCGTTCATCGCCTCGGTCAGTGCCGCGACCCGCTGCTCCAGGGTTTCGATCAACGCCGGCAACTGCTCCAGCTCACGCGCGTCCTTGTAGCTGAGCTTGCGCTTGGGCGCGGCATCGGCCGGCAGCGCAGCCGCCACCGGCGTGGTCGCCGCTGCCGTCGCCGAAGCCTTGGCGACCGCCATCGCGTTGGGCGCCGGAGTGCGACGCTGACGCAGCGAATCGCTGTACCCGCCGACGTAATCGCCGATCAAGCCCTCGCCTTCCATCACCAACGTCGAGGTCACCACGTTGTCGAGGAAGTCGCGGTCATGGCTGACCAGCAACAAGGTGCCGGTATATTCGCCCAGCAACTCTTCCAGCAGCTCCAGCGTTTCCACGTCCAGATCGTTGGTCGGTTCGTCCATCACCAGCAGGTTGGACGGCTGCGCGAACAGGCGGGCCAGCAGCAGCCGATTGCGCTCGCCACCGGACAGCCGGGTGATCGGCGCACGTGCGCGCTCGGGGGTGAACAAAAAGTCCTGCAGATACGCATGCACATGCTTGCGCTTGCCATTGATCTCGATGAAATCGCGGCCTTCGGCCACGTTCTCGATCGCGCTCCAGTCCTCGCGCAGCGTGGAACGGTACTGATCGAAGTAGGCGATCTGCAGATTGGTGCCGATGCGGATCTCGCCCTGCTGCGCCTGCAGATCGCCCAGCAACAACTTCAGCAAGGTGGTCTTGCCGCTGCCGTTGGGGCCGATCAGCCCGATCCGGTCGCCGCGTTGGATGATGGTCGAAAAATCCTTGACCATCGTGCGCGCACCGAACGCGAAGCCGACCTCCTTGGCCTCGATCACCTTCTTGCCGGAGGACTCGCCCTGCGAGACTTCCATGCGCACGTTGCCGGTCAGGTCGCGGCGCTGCACACGCTCGTTGCGCATCGATTCCAGGCGCCGTACGCGGCCTTCGTCGCGGGTACGCCGCGCCTTGATGCCCTGACGGATCCAGATTTCTTCCTGCGCCAGCATCTTGTCGAAGCGCGCATTTTCCTGCGCCTGCGCATTGAGCCGCTCTTCGCGGCGACGCTCGTAATTGGCCCAGTCGCCCGGCCAGCTGGTGACCTGCCCACGATCGATCTCGACGATGCGGGTGGCCAACGCGCGCAGGAAGCGCCGGTCATGGGTGACGAACAGCACGCTGCCGTTCCAGTTCTTCAGGAACGACTCCAGCCAGTCGATGGCCTCGATGTCCAGATGGTTGGTCGGCTCGTCCAGCAGCAGCACATCCGGCGAGGACACCAGCGAGCGCGCCAGCAGCACGCGCCGCTTCATGCCGCCGGACAGCCGCGCAAACTCCGCATCGCCGTCCAGTTCCAGCTTGGTCAGCGTCTCGCTGACGCGCTGATCCAGCGCCCAGCCCTCGGCTGCATCGATCTTGGCCTGCACCTTGCCGAACGCGTCGGCATCGAACACCTCGGCATGGCTGAGCTGATGGAACTCGGCCAGCCAATGACCCAGTTCGCCCAGGCCGTCGGCCACCACGTCGAACACGCTGCCGCCGGTACCCTGCGGCACTTCCTGCTCCAGCCGCGCGATGCGCACGCCCTGTTGCACGCGCACTTCGCCGTCGTCGGGCTTGAGCTCGCCGGCAATCAGTTTCATCAAGGTCGATTTGCCGGCGCCATTACGGCCGATCAGGGCGATACGCTCGCCCGGCTCGATCGTGAGGGCGGTTTTTTCCAGCAACAAGGGGCCGCCGACGCTGTAGTCGACGCTTTGCAGAGTGATTAAAGGCATGCGCTGATTGTACGGGAATCGGGAATGGTGAATCGGGAATGGAAAAGCCTCGCCGTTGCGATTCCCCATTCCCCACTCCCGATTCCCGCTAAAATGCGCCATGAACGAATTCTCCGCGCTGCCGCTGTCGCCGGCCCTGGCCCCCGGCATCGACGCCCTTGGCTACACCGTCCTTACACCCATCCAGGCGCAGAGCCTGCCGCCGATCCTGCAGGGGCTGGACGTCATCGCCCAGGCGCCGACCGGTAGCGGCAAGACCGCCGCCTTCGGGCTGGGGCTACTGCAGAAGCTCGATCCTGCATTGACCCGCGCGCAGGCGCTGGTGCTGTGCCCCACCCGCGAGCTGGCCGATCAGGTCGGCAAGCAGCTGCGCAAGCTGGCCACCGGCATCCCCAACATGAAGCTGGTGGTGCTGACCGGCGGCATGCCGCTCGGCCCGCAACTGGCCTCGCTGGAAGCGCACGACCCGCAGGTGGTGGTCGGCACGCCCGGCCGCATCCAGGAACTGGCCCGCAAGCGCGCCCTGCATCTGGGCGGCGTGCGCACGCTGGTGCTGGACGAGGCCGACCGCATGCTCGACATGGGCTTCGAAGAACCCATCCGCGAGATCGCCAGCCGCTGCGACAAGCACCGCCAGAGCCTGCTGTTCTCGGCCACCTTCCCGGACATCATCCGTACGCTGGCGCGCGAGATCCTCAAGGACCCGGTCGAAATCACCGTCGAAGGCGCCGACAACGCGCCGGAAATCGACCAGCAATTCTTCGAGGTCGACCCGACCTACCGGCAGAAGGCCGTCGCCGGCCTATTGCTGCGCTTCAATCCCGAATCCAGCGTGGTGTTCTGCAATACCCGCAAGGAAGTGGACGAGGTGGCCGGCTCGCTGCAGGAGTTCGGCTTCTCCGCGCTCGCCCTGCACGGCGACATGGAACAGCGCGACCGCGACGAAGTGCTGGTGCGCTTCGTCAACCGCAGCTGCAACGTGCTGGTGGCCAGCGATGTGGCCGCACGCGGGCTGGACGTGGAAGACCTGTCGGCAGTGGTCAATTACGAGCTGCCCACCGATACCGAAACCTACCGCCACCGCATCGGTCGCACCGCACGCGCCGGCAAGCGCGGATTGGCGCTCAGCCTGGTGGCCTCGCGCGAGACCGGCCGCGCGCAGGCGCTGGAAGCCGAACAGGGCCAGCCGCTGAAGTGGTCGCGCGCACCCTTGGCCACCGCCCGCCCGGCGCAGCTGCCGCAGGCGGCCATGACCACGCTGCGCATCGACGGCGGCAAGACCGACAAGCTGCGTGCCGGCGACATTCTGGGTGCGTTGACCGGCGAAGCCGGGCTCTCGGGCGCGGCGATCGGCAAGATCGCGATCTACCCCACCCGCTCCTATGTCGCCATCGCCCGCGCGCAGGTCGCCAAGGCGCTGGCGCATCTGCATGCGGGCAAGATCAAAGGACGCCGGTTCCGGGTCAGCAAGCTGTAATCAACGCGCGGCAGCGACCCTGCCGACCAACCGATCGAGCGGCAGCGATAGCGCCTGCCGCACGCTCCACGAGGATGCGCACGCTTGCGCATTCCTGTTTTCAGAAAGCCTATCGGCAAGGCACCTGGATCAATAGCGCAACGTGGCCAGCAACGGCACGTCGTTGGCCCACTTCTCACGGCCCTGCAGCGCCAGCAGCTCCACCAGCACCGCCGCGCCGACCACTTCCAGCTCCAGCTGTGCGGCCAGACTCAAGGCTGCGCGCAGCGTACCGCCGGTGGCAAGCACGTCGTCGACGATCAAGACACGGGCACCGCGTGGCAACGCATCCTCGTGCATCTCGATGCGATCGGTCCCGTATTCCAGCGCGTATTCCTGGACCAGGGTACGCCCGGGCAATTTGCCGGGCTTGCGCACCGGCACGAACCCGGTGCGCAGCTCGCGCGCCAGCGCCGCACCCAGGATGAAACCGCGCGCTTCGATGCCAAGCACCGCATCCAGCGGCGTGGTGCGCCAGGGCTGCGCCATTTCGTCCAGCG
Organism: Xanthomonas arboricola; assembly: GCF_002940665.1. Taxonomy (GTDB): domain Bacteria; phylum Pseudomonadota; class Gammaproteobacteria; order Xanthomonadales; family Xanthomonadaceae; genus Xanthomonas; species Xanthomonas arboricola_B. Next base: position 331,962 of record NZ_MIGY01000002.1, on the reverse strand, counting down.
CGGAAGCGAAGTCCGGGCCATCGGACAGCAGCGGCGTGATGTCCTTGAAGACGATGCCCGGCTTGGGAAAATCGGCGATGTCGCGGATCCGTTCGGACCATTGATTGGGTCCGGAAGAATTGGTGCCGGCGCAGCGGGTGCAGTCAGTCATGGTGGTGGTGGCGTCAGGGCCGGTGGGGACCACCTATTCTAGGCTGCGCGGACTCACGCCGCTGCGGTCACGACGGACCTGCGTCTGAGCGCGTCAGGAACTGCAGGACAGCATCGAGCAACCTGCTCGGTCGCGCGCCCAGTCCGGCCGCCGCGCGGCAAACGCCTCGCGGCCCGGCTGATCGTCGTACGGGCGACGCATGACCTCCAGCAACGCCTGCACGCCGGACGGATCGCCCTGCTCGGCCAGATCGATCGCCTGCTGCGCCAGATAATTGCGCAGCACGTAGCGCGGGTTGGCCAGGCGCATGCGTTCGCGCCGCTCCTCCGGCGACAGCGTGTCCTGCTGCAGCCGCTCAGCGTAACGCTGCAGCCATTCCTGCAACTGCGCGGCATGCGCGAGGCGCTTGTCCTCGTCATAGAAAGCCTCACGCAACAGATCAGGATCGGGATGCTCCGGCACCAACGCGATCAGGCCGCGGAAGGTCAGCGTCATGTCCATTTCCGCGTTGTGCATCAGCGCGCGCAGCGCATCGATCAACTGCAGATCCTCGTCGCGGCAGTCGGCCAGACCCAACTTGGCAGCGGTGTCGCGCCTGTCGCAGGCCAGGTAGGTATCGCGGAAGCGATCCAGCCCCTGCTGCAACCGCGCCTGGTCGGCGAACAGTGGCGCCAGCGCCTGCGCCAGGCGCCCCAGGTTCCAATAGGCGACCTGGGGCTGGGTGCCGAAGCGATAGCGGCGGCCCTGCGCATCGGTGGTGTTCGGCGTCCAGTCCGGGTCGTAGTCGTCGACCCAGCCATAGGGGCCGTAATCGATGGTCAGGCCCAGAATTGACATGTTGTCGGTGTTCATCACCCCATGCACGAAGCCCACCCGCATCCAGTGCGCCACCATCACCGCGGTGCACTCGCAGACCTGTGCGAACCATGCTGCGTAGAGCTCCTCGCCAGCACCTTCCAGCTGCGGAAAGTCGCGCGCGATGGTGAAGTCCACCCATTGCCGCAGCAGCGCCAGATCGCCGCGCGCACTTGGCAGCTCGAAGTTGCCGAAGCGGATGAACGACGGCGCCACCCGGCACACGATCGCGCCCGGCTCGCGCTGCGGCCGGCCGTCGTAGAACATGTCGCGCATCACCGCATCGCCGGTGGTGACCAGGCTCAGCGCGCGCGTGGTCGGCACGCCCAGGTGATGCATGGCTTCGCTGCACAGGAATTCTCGGATTGACGAGCGCAACACTGCGCGGCCATCGGCACCGCGCGAGTAAGGGGTCGGGCCGGCGCCCTTGAGCTGCAACTCGTAGCGACCGCCATCGATCCCGATCGCCTCGCCCAGCGAAATCGCCCGGCCATCGCCCAACTGGCCGGCCCAATGTCCGAACTGGTGCCCGCCATAATTGACCGCCCACGGCTGCATGCCTGGGTACAGCGCATTGCCGGACAACACCTCGGCAAAGCGCGCACTGCCGATCTCCGCCTCATCCAGCCCCAGCCGTTGGGCGACATCGGCCGAATACGCCAGCAGGCGTGGCGCGGCCACCGGCGTCGGCATCACCGTCGACCACGCAGCGCGCACTTCGCGGCGGCGTGGACCTTGTTCGGAATCACCGGGCAGCTGCTGTCGCAGGCGGTTGTCAAACTGCAGAGTCGTCATGCGTGCCAGCGTAGGCCAGCGACAGTGAACTTCGCATGGGCAACCACGCATCCGGCGTTGCGCACGTACCGTATCTTCGATCAGCTGGCCGCCAGCAAGCGGGCTGGTCCTGCACACGCCGGCGACAGCCACAGCGTTATTCCTCCCCGCCCCTCAAATGACATTGCCCATGCCCTCGCGCGCCTATCGCTGGTTTCGCCCCACCCTCCTGCTGCTCGGCTCGCTGACACTGACCGCCTGCAGCAGCGTGTTCTTCGGCGGCATCAACGCCGCCTCCAGCCGCGACGGCATTGTCGAGCACCGCGACCAGGTGTTCGATCCGGCGCATGGTCTGGCCCTGGACGTCTACCAGCCGCGCGGCGCGGTGGATGCACCGGTGGTGGTGTTCTTCTATGGCGGCACCTGGAAGCGCGGGACGCGCGCCAACTACCGCTGGGTCGGCCGCGCGCTCGCACGCCAGGGCGTGGTGGCGATGGTGGCCGACTATCGCAAGTATCCGCAGGTCGGCCTGCAGGGCTTCATGTCCGACGCTGCCGGCGCCACCGCCTGGGGCTATCGGCATGCGCACGACTACGGTGGCGACCCGACGCGCCTGGCGGTGATGGGCCACTCTGCAGGCGCGCATATGGCCGCGCTGCTGGGTACCGATGCGCGCTGGCTGCAGACGCAAGGCCTGCAACCCCGGCAGCTGTGCGGGGTGGTCGGATTGGCCGGGCCCTACGACTTCCTGCCGTTGACCGATCCGGAGCTGATCGAGATCTTCGGCGAGGCACCGGCCGCACAACAGCAATCGCAGCCGGTGCACTACGTCGGCGGCGACGAACCGCCGATGCTGCTGCAGCACGGCGATGCCGATCGTGTGGTCGAGCTGCAGAACAGCACCTCGTTGCAGCACGCACTGCAACGCAAGGGCGGCACGGCCGAGTTGAAGGTCTACCCGGGCACGGGCCATCTCGGCATCGTGCTGGCGCTGCGCAAATCGCCCGAGCGCTCGCCCGTGCTGCGCGACACGCTGCAGTTCCTGCGGCAATGTCGGGCGCCCGATTGATTTGTGGCCGCTGCCGGCGAGTCTGTGTGGCGCGGGATTGGGGAATCGGGATTTGGGATTGGCCAACCCCTAGCAGCGCACCGGCAAGCGCGGCGACCTGCAGCTTCTCTGGGCACAGACTCGACACGGCGACAGCGGCATCACGCGACGGGCTTGCGCCCCATCAGCTCGAATGGGCCGCCCTTCTTCAGCGCGGCCTGGTACGCGGGACGCGCTTCGATACGCGCGAGAAACGCGCGCAGGCGTGGATAGCTTTCCAGCCCGCCGCCGCGCGCAGCCGCGGCCTGTACCGGAAAGCTCATCTGGATGTCCGCCGCAGTGAAACGCTCACCGGCAAACCATTCGCTCGCCTGCAGCGACTGCTCCATCCAGTCCAGATGCAGTTTGAGCTGCGGACCGACAAAGCCCGACATCGCCTTGTCCACGATGGCACGTGCGATCGGCCTGGCGAAGAACGGCATCGGCGCACTGCGAATCCGCCCGAAGATCAGCGTCATCAACAACGGCGGCATCGCCGAGCCTTCGGCGTAATGCATCCAGTAACGGAACTTCAGGCGCTCGGGCGATTCCAGCGGACGCGGCGGCGGCGACAGCGCGCATTCGGTGTCGTAGCGTTCGGCCAGGAACTCCAGGATCGCGCCGGACTCGGCCACGGTCAGATCGCCGTCGACAACCACCGGCGACTTGCCGAGCGGATGGATCGCACGCAATGCCGCCGGCGCCAGCATGGTCTTTGGATCGCGCTCATGCCGCACGATCTGGTAAGGCAGCGCCAGTTCTTCCAGCAGCCACAGCACGCGCTGGGAACGGGAATTGTTGAGATGGTGGACAGTGATCATGAAAGAGGCTGCACGCGGAAACCGCATATGCTACCGGTCGCCGTGTCGTCGCTGTGCTCACCCGAACGGGGCGAACAGCCCGATACCGCCTGTTGCACTGACGCAATCGCGCCCAATAAAAAACGCCGGTCGCTTGCGCGACCGGCGTTTTCGGCAACCTTACGGTTGCAGACGGATTAGACCGCCTGCACCTGGTCAGCCTGCATGCCCTTCTGGCCCTGCACGGCGACGAAGGTCACCTTCTGGCCTTCCTGCAGCGACTTGAAGCCGGTGCCCTGGATGGCACGGAAGTGCACGAACAGGTCCGGGCCGCTTTCCGGGGTGATGAAGCCGAAGCCCTTGGCATCGTTGAACCACTTCACGGTACCGCTCTGACGATCTGACATTTACAAACTCCTGAACTATAGATGGATAAATCGCAGCGTCCGAAAAGCCGGAGCTGAGACTGAGTTGCAGGCGTTGGTAAAGCGGAACGATGAAGCGAGATCTGTAACGATCCGGCTGCATCAGGCCACGATTCACGGTGACCCTTGCAAACACAGTGCGTGCACAGTACTCGTGTTCCCAGCAAAAAGCGACACCTTGCGTCAAATTTTTTACTGTCAGGGCGGATCCGACCACCTGTCAGGCCCTTTCCTTCTCGATTTCAGCACATGAATACGCCTGCCCCGCCGTCCCGCCCGCATATCTGGGTCGATGCCGATGCCTGCCCCGCGGTCATTCGCGACATTCGTTGATGGCGCGGCGCTGACCGCGCCATGCCGGGATTGCAGCGCGGGCGTATCATAAGTGCCCTTTGCAACCGGCATCCTGATGGCCCTTACCGCCACCGTCCGCAGGGCGGAACTCCAGATCAGCGACATGGACCGTGGCTACTACGCCAACCATTCGTTGACCCTGGCCCAGCACCCCTCCGAAACCGACGAGCGCCTGATGGTGCGGCTGCTGGCGTTCGCCCTGTTCGCCGACGACCGCCTGGAATTCGGCCGCGGCCTCAGCAATGAGGACGAACCCGACCTGTGGCGGCGCGACTACACCGGCGACCCGGACCTGTGGATCGACCTCGGCCAGCCGGACGAAAGCCGGGTGCGCAAGGCCTGCAATCGGTCGCGCGAGGCGGTGGTGATCGGCTATGGCGGCCAGGCCACCGAAACCTGGTGGAAGAAGCAGGCCAACGCGCTTAGCCGGCAGCGCAACCTGCGCGTGATCGAGCTGGACTCGCAGGCCACCGAAGCGCTGGGCGCGCTGATCCAGCGCGGCATGCGTTTCGACGTGATCATCCAGGACGGCGAGGTGCAGATGCTGGCCGACCACGGCAGCGTCACCCTGACCCCGATGGTGCGGCAAGCCCCGGCCGAATGAGCATGCGTTGCGACGTGCTGGTCGTCGGTGCCGGCCCGGCCGGACTGATGAGCGCCTTCACTGCGGGCCGGCGCGGCCGCCAGGTGCTGGTGATCGACCATGCCAACAAGGTCGGCAAGAAGATCCTGATGTCCGGGGGCGGCCGCTGCAACTTCACCAATACCGGCACCACGCCGGGCAACTTCCTCTCGGCCAACCGTCACTTCTGCAAGTCCGCCCTCGCCCGCTACAGCCCGCTGGATTTCGTGGAGATGGTCGAGCGCCACGGCATCGCCTATCACGAGAAAGAGCTGGGACAGCTGTTTTGCGACATCTCGTCCAAGCAGATCGTGCGCATGCTGCTGGACGAGTGCGACGCGGCGGGCGTGCAGGTGCGTACCGACTGCAAGGTGCTATCGGTGCAGCGCGGCAGCGACGGCTTCAGCGTGGAGACCAGCCAGGGACGCGTGCAGGCGCAGTCGCTGATCGTGGCGACCGGCGGGCTGTCGATTCCGAGCATGGGCGCCAGCGGCTTCGGCTATGCGCTGGCCCAGCAGTTCGGCCACACGCTGTTGCCGACGCGCGCCGGGCTGGTGCCGCTGACCCTGAGCGGCAAGCACCAGGAACGGCTGCAGGACCTGTCCGGGCTGGCGCTACCGGTCCAGGCGCAGTGCAACGGGGTCAGCTTCCGCAACTTCATGCTGGTCACCCACCGTGGCGTCAGCGGCCCGGCCATCCTGCAGATATCCTCGTATTGGCAGCCCGGCGACGACCTGCGCCTGGACCTGCTGCCCGGCCAGGATGCCGCGGCATGGCTGCGCGACCAAAAAAAACAGCGTGGCGCCACCGAACTGCGCAACGTGCTGGCCGACGTGCTGCCGCGGCGGTTCGCCCAGCGCCTGTGCGAGGCGTGGTTGCCGGACAAGCCGGTCCGCCAGCTCGACCCACCGCAGCTGCAGGCCGCAGCGGACCTGCTGGCCGCCTTCCCGCTGATCGCCAGTGGAACCGAGGGCTATCGCACCGCCGAAGTCACGCTGGGAGGTGTCGATACCAACCAGGTCTCCAGCGCGAGCATGGAATCGCGGCTGGTGGCCGGCCTGTACTTTGTCGGCGAGGTGCTGGATGTGACCGGATGGTTGGGCGGCTACAACTTTCAATGGGCATGGGCGTCCGGTCATGCCGCCGGAAGCGTCGCATGATTCCGGCGTCGACATATGGAAACGTGGCCTGAGTCTCACCCCGGATGCGGCCTTGTCCACAGACATGGACGCAGACGAGTTCCTTCGTGTATTAAAGCCCGTCGCTAGGGAAACGCGCATGCAAAAAGGCAAAGATCTCACCCTCCGCCTGATGATCGTCGACGACAGTGTCGAAGGCGCGGAGGCGATCGTAACTGCGTTGCGCAACGGTGGCATCGCGGTGCGTCCATCGCGGCCGCAGACCCCGGAAGAGCTCGCCAGCATGCTGTCGGGCCAGATCGACCTGGCCCTGCACGGGCAGGCGCTGCAGATCCCGATGAATGCGCTGCAGCAGCAGATCGCCGGCAGCGGCAAGGATATTCCGATCATGCTGCTGGCCGAGCGGATCGAGGAAAACGCGTTGGTCGAGGCCGCCGCGCATGGCATTCGCGCCATCGTGCTGCGTCATCGCCCCGAACACCTGCTGGCGCTGGTGCGCTCGGAATGGGCCGACCTGCAGGCACGCCGTGGCCTGCGCCGCATCGAGGCGCAGATGCGCGAAACCGAGCGGCGCTGCGACGCCCTGATCGCCTCCTCGCGCGATCCGATCGCCTACGTGCACGAAGGCATGCACATCCGCGCCAACGAGGCGTATCTGGAGATGTTCGGCTTCGAGTCGTTCGACGACGTCGAGGGCGTGTCGCTGCTGGACATGATCGCCGCCCAGTACGTCGACGATTTCAAGCAGCTGCTCAAGGCCATGTCCAAGGGCGAGCCGCCGCCGGCGCAGTACAAGGTCGACGCGCGCCGGCTGGAAGGCGACACCTTCCCGGCGACGATGGAGTTCGCCACTGCGACCTACGAAGGCGAGCCGTGCATCCAGGTGGTATTCCGCCGCCGCGAGGAATTCGATCCGGAGCTGGCGCGCGAGGTCGAGGACCTGCGTCAGCGCGACCAGGTCACCGGCCTGCTCAACCGGCCCACGTTCATGGTGGCGCTGGAACAGGCCGTGGCGCGCGCCGGCCGCAGCGAAGGCCAGTCCGGCTTCCTGTTGATCGAGCCCGACCATTACGCGCGCCTGCTGCCCGAGATTGGCCTGGATTCGGCCGACGCGCTGATCGCCGCCCTGGCCGCGCATGTGGCCAGCGTGAGCGATGACAGCGTGGTCGCCGCGCGTTTCGGCGAGCACAGCTTTGCCTTGTTGATGGACGGCAATTACGCGCGTACGCACGCACTGGCGGAGCTGATACGCGACGCCTTTGCGCAACACGTCTTCAGCATCGGCGCGCGCTCGGCCACGGTGACGGTGAGCATCGGCGGAGTGCAGATCGGCGAGAAGATCGCCAGCATCGGCCAGGTGCTCAACCGCGGCACCGAGGCGGTACGCACCACGGCCGAGCTCGGCGGCAATGCGGTCAGCATCTACGACCCGGCAGCGGGCGATCGGGCCGAAGAGGAACGCATCGAACGCTGGGTACAGCAACTGCGCGAGGCCCTGGCCGGCGACGGCTTCCTGCTGCATTACCAGCCGGTGCTTAATCTGCAGGGCGAGCCGCTGGAGCTGTACCAGGCCTTCCTGCGGCTGGAGCGCAACGGCGAGATGATGTCGCCGAACGCCTTCATGGCGATTGCCGAGGAGCACGACCTAATCACCGAGATCGATCGCTGGGTGGTGGCGCGCGCGATCCGCCAGCTCGGCGAACGGCAACGTGCAGGACACAAAACGCACCTGCTGGTACGTATCGGGCCCAATTCGTTCTCCGACCCGCAGATGATCGACATCATCCGCGAGCAGTTGGCTGTCTACGGCGTGCCGGGCGAACGGCTGTGGTTGCAGACGCCGGAATCGAAGGTGTTCACGCATCTGCGCAATGCCCAGCAGTTCCTGGCGGCGGTGTCGGCGATGGGTTGCAAGGTCGGGCTGGAACAGTTCGGCTCGGGCCTGGATTCGTTCCAGCTGCTGGCGCATTTCCAGCCGGCCTTCCTCAAGCTCGATCGCGGGATCACCGGCGAAGTGGCCTCGGCACGCGACAGCCAGGACAAGATCCGCGAGATCACCTCGCGCGCGCAGCCGGCCGGCATCCTCACCGTGGCCGAGTTCGTGGCCGATGCGCAGTCGATGAGCACCTTCTTTAGCGCCGGGGTGGACTATGTGCAAGGCGATTTCGTCGCACCGACCGGGCCGTTGATGAACTACGAGTTCGGCTGAGACATCAAACCCTACCGCATCACTGCCACCTTGCTCCGCCCAACAAAAAACCCGCAAGCCGCGGGTTTTTTGTTGGGCGGCGTGAATCAATGCGCCACGCGTGCATCTGACAAGACCTTCTTACATCGGCGCACCGCTGGCGGCGCGCAGCGCAGCGATGCGCTCGGCCAGCGGCGGGTGGCTCAGGAACAGCCGGCGCAGACCGTCGCCGACACCGCCGGAGATGCCGAAGGCCTGCACCTGCGATGGCAAGGTGTTCTGGCCATGGTTGAGCGACAGGCGTTCCAACGCGGCGATCATCTTGCCGCGGCCCGCCAGTTGCGCGCCACCGGCATCGGCGCGGAATTCGCGGCGACGCGAGAACCACATCGCGATCATCGTCGCGAACAGGCCGAACACCATCTCCAGCACGAACACGATGATGTAGTAGGCAAAGCCGCGGCCACCGTCGCGGTTGCCCGACATGGCGCTGTCGATGACGCCGCCGACCACCCGCGCCAGCACGATCACGAAGGTATTGAGCACGCCTTGCAACAAGGCCATGGTGACCATGTCGCCATTGGCGACATGCGCGATTTCATGGCCCAGCACCGCCTCGGCCTCGTCCTGGCTCATGTTCTGCAGCAGCCCGGTGGACACGGCCACCAGCGCGTTGTTGCGGTTGGCACCAGTGGCGAAGGCATTGATTTCCGGGCCGTCGTAGATCGCCACTTCCGGCATGCCGATGCCGGCCGCCTCGGCCTGGCGCCGCACTGTCGCCAGCAACCAGCGCTCGGTCGGCGTGCGCGGCTCGGTGATCACCTGCGCACCGGTGCTGCGCTTGGCCATGAACTTGGACAGCAGCAGCGAGATGAACGAGCCGCCGAACCCGAACACGGCTGCCATCACCAGCAGGCCGCTCATCTGCGCGGGATTGACACCCAGTACCGACATCACGATGCCAGCCAGCATCAACACCGCAAAATTGGTCAGCAGGAACAGGAAAATGCGGTTGAACATGGTGCGATGACTCCACGCGAGCAGGATGACCTGCAGCGGATCTGCGGTCGTCAGCGCTTGAAATCAAGCATTCACCTGACCGACGATTCAGCCGATCATGCCAGCCATCCCCTACCGCGGCCGCTTTGCGCCCTCCCCGACCGGCCCATTGCACTTCGGCTCCCTGCTGGCGGCGTTCGGCAGCTGGCTGCTCGCGCGGCACGCCGGCGGGCAGTGGTGCGTGCGCGTCGAAGACATCGATCCGCCGCGTGCCGAACCCGGCGCCTCCGAGCGCCAGCTGCGCACGCTGGCCGCCTTCGGCCTGCGCTCGGACCTGCCGGTGCTGTATCAGTCCGAGCGCCATGCGCAGTACGACGCCGCCGTCGCCACCTTGCTGGAGACCGGACCGGCCTTCGAATGCAGCTGCAGCCGGACCGACCTTGCCGGCATGGGCGGCATCCACCACGCCTGCGTGGCGCCGCTGGGCGCCCGCCGCGCGGTGCGCCTGCGGGTGCCGCCACAGCCGCCGGTCGGTTTCGACGACGCACTGCAGGGTCGCGTGGTGCAGGACGTGCATGCCGAGGTCGGCGACGTGGTGCTGCGCCGCGCCGATGGCTACTGGGCGTACCAGCTGGCGGTGGTGGTCGACGATGCTGCGCAGGCCATCACCGATGTCGTGCGCGGCGCCGACCTGCTCGACTCCACCCCGCGCCAGTTGCTGCTGCAGCGCGCACTGGGCCTGCCGCAACCGCGCTACCTGCACCTGCCGCTGATCCTGGACCACGCCGGCCGCAAGCTGTCCAAGTCGCACGCTGCGCCCGCGCTGGACGACGCCGATCCGCAACCGGCCCTGCACGCCGCCTGGGCGGTGCTGGGACAGCAGCCGGCAGCATTGCCGCGCCATGCGGCGCTGGACACCTTGCTGCAGCATGCGGTGCAGCATTTTTCGCCACAGCGGCTGCCCCGGCACCTGCATCTGGACGCGAACGGACGCGCATCGCAGCCCCGGCGTGACTAGAATTGCGCCCCAGCAATGGCGTCGGGCCGGGCAGCGTGCCTGTGCCCTGCCCGCCCCCAACCTTACCTGTCCATTGGAGTCGTCATGACATCTCGCGTCGTATTGGTCACCGGCGGCACCGGCGGTATCGGCACCGCCATCTGCAAGCGCCTGGCCGACCAGGGCCACCGGGTGGCCAGCAACTTCCGCAATGCCGAAAAGGCCCAGGCGTGGCAGCAGCGCATGCAGACCCAGGGCTACGACATCGCCCTGTTCCGCGGCGATGTGGCGTCCTCCGAGCATGCGCGCGCCCTGGTCGAGGACGTCCAGTCAGCGCTGGGGCCGATCGAAATACTGGTCAACAACGCCGGCATCACCCGCGATACCACCTTCCATCGCATGACAGCCGAACAATGGCACGACGTCATCAACACCAATCTCAACTCGGTGTTCAACGTTACCCGCCCGGTGATCGAGGGCATGCGCCAGCGCGGCTGGGGACGGGTGATCCAGATCAGTTCGATCAATGGCCTGAAGGGTCAGTACGGACAGGCCAACTACGCTGCCGCCAAGGCCGGCATGCACGGCTTCACCATCTCGCTGGCGCGTGAAAACGCCGCGTTCGGGGTGACCGTCAATACCGTTTCGCCCGGCTATGTGGCCACCGACATGGTGATGGCGGTCCCGGAGGAGGTGCGCGCCAAGATCGTCGCCGACATCCCCACCGGCCGCCTGGGCCGGCCGGAAGAAATCGCCTATGCGGTGGCGTTTTTGGTTGCGGAAGAGGCCGCCTGGATCACCGGTTCCAACTTGGATATTAACGGCGGCCACCACATGGGCTGGTAAGGTTTGCTGCAACTTTGCGATGCAGCATAAAAATCCTTGAAAATCATGCTGCGCAACATTTTTTTGGTGTCTCCTTAAGAAAATAAGGCCTTGTAGCGGTTGCAAGGGCTGCTGCGGTGCGCCATCCTGCGCGCACTATCGTTGTGAGTGAACGTTCCATGGCCGGACTTCGCATCATCAAGAAGTATCCCAATCGCCGTCTCTATGACACGGAAATTTCCAGCTACATCACCATCGAGGACGTGCGTCAGCTCATCATCGACGGCGAAGAATTCGAGGTACGCGACGCCAAGAGCGGCGAAGACCTCAGTCGCGCGGTCTTGCTGCAGATCATTGCCGACCGCGAACAGGACGGCGAGCCGATGCTGTCGACCCAGTTGCTGAGTCAGATCATCCGTTTCTACGGCGATTCGCTGCAGGGCTTCATGGGCAACTACCTGGAGCGCAGCATGCAGGTATTCCTGGATCAGCAGCAGCAGTTCCGCCAACAGATGGGCAACCTGCTCGGGCAGACCCCGTGGGCGATGATGAACCAGCTGACCGAGCGCAACCTGGAGTTGTGGCAGGAATTCCAACGCAACTTCGGTGCCGGCTTCGGTCGTCCGGGCGGCCCTGGTACGCCGCCGCCGGGTGCCAGCGGCATGGGCAGCGGCCCGATGGGCACCGGCACGCACGGCACTGCCGGTAGCGCCGGCACCACCGGCAAGGCCCGCAACCGCGGGTAACGCAAGCGCGGCGCCTGGAGCGTGAGCCGCTCCACGACCTCGCCAATCAGCGGCCGGCCTGCTCCGCGCAGGCCGAGCAGATCCGCTCCACGTGGTAGCCACGCGCACGCAGGCGTTCCACCACGCCATCGCTTCCCAGCAAGTGCAGCGCACCGACCACCACCAGCGTGGTCCCGCTGCCTTTGCCCAGCCGCTGCTCCAGCCGCGGCACCCAGCGCGCATTGCGCTCGACATTGATGTCCTCATACAGCGCCGGGTAGTGCTGCCGCATCTCTTCGGCCATCTGCGTGGACAGGGTGCGCACATCGCCACTGCGCCAGGCCGCGTGCAGCTGACGCAGCTGATCGTTGGCGCCGGCGTCGTCCAGCGATTCCTCCAGCAGCTGATGCTGCTCGGTGGGCGACATGCCATCGAGCAAGGCAATCTGCTCTTCGGCACGCTCCAGTCCATCGGCCGGCTTGCCACTGATCTGCGCCTGCGCCATCAGATGATGGTCCAGACCGGCGTTCGGGTCCATGCCTTGGCGGCGCATCTCCGTCAGGCTGATTGTCAGCGCCACGAACCAGGGTTCCAGGGGCTGCAAGCTGTCCACCGGCATCCCGTGTTTGCGGGCGTAGGTGGTCAGCGCCTGCCAGGTCTTCGGATCCAGTGCGTCCTGCAGGCGACGCCCGTCGCTGCGACGCGCCGCCTGCAGCATGCGGCCGGCCAGTTCGGGCGATTGCGCATCGGAGGGCGGCAGTTCGAACACCAGCCGGTCGGCCTTGGCGAAGGCCTGCATCACATCCGGCGACAACGGGTAATCGCTGGGCTTGAGCACATGGAACGAACCCAGCAGATACAGCGTGCCGCCCTTGCCATCGACCTTCCACAACAGCGGCACCGGCGGACCGGCCGGCGCCTCGCTGCCGTCGCGCGCCCAGGTCGGCGCGGCCGCCGCGCTGCATAGCGCCAGAGCAATCACCACACCGCCGCACCAGGCTGCCAGCCGGCTGCGCATGCTTGCCTTCACCATGTCGGCCTCTCCACGTCAGTGCGGCACCTTGTAGGTCTTCTCGCCGGCCGACACCGCCAGGTCGATGCGGTTCTCCGGCGGCGGCAGCGGACAGGTCGCAAACGGAGTGAACGCGCACGGAGGGTTGTAGGCACGGTTGAAATCGACGACCACATGCCCGGAGGCGTCGGGCACGTCCAGGTCGAGAAAGCGTCCGGCCGGATAGCTTCCGTGCCCGCTGGTGCGGTCGGCGAACACCACGAACATCGGCCGCCCGGGTTCGCCGATGGTTTCCAGCCGGTACGCCTTGCCGTTGCGCTCGAAGGTGATCGCCCCGGCGTTGGGCTGTTCGCTGCTGATGCCGACGATGTCCACGATCGGGATGGTCTTGCCGACATCGTTGGGCACATAGCGCGCGCTGATGCGCCAGGACGGATCGACCGGCCAGTAGTCCAGACCGGCGAAGTGGCTGCGCGATGGCGCATCGGCATGCTTGACCCGCAGCGCATTGCGGTCGCCCCGGTGGATCAGGCTCAACACGCCCTTGCCATCATCGAAATGGATGAAGGTCGGCTGCGGGTCGCGATCGGACTGGAAGCGGATCCTGCCGGCCAGCGGCTTGCCGTCGACGGTCAATGCCGCGCCGCGCTCGGGCACGAACCAGACCGTGCCGGCCTCGGTGGCGACCATGCCCATCTTGGGCGGCCCGACCGCCAGCCTGATGCCGCTGTCGGCACTGCTGCCGATGTAATGCGCCTTCAGCGACAGCCAGTGCAGGCCGACCAGACTGGTCCAGCCATCGGGCGCACGCAACTCGGTCAGGCGCGCCTCGCGCCAGGCCGCGTTGTCGGCCAGAAAGGCCTTGTCGAGTGCGGCCGGCGCTGCCGGTGGCGGTGCGTCCTTGCCGCAGCCGGCCAGTGCCGCACACACCAGCATGCCGAGCAGCCAGCGGTTCCCCTTGTGCAGTACAGCCATCAGCGCCCCCTCAGGAACCAGCGATCGATTTCGCCCAGCGTAAACCGTGCCCAGGTCGGTCGGCCATGGTTGCATTGGCCCGAGCGCTCGGTGATTTCCATATCGCGCAGCAGTGCGTTCATTTCCGGCACGGTCAGGCGCCGGTTCGCGCGCACCGCGCCGTGGCACGCCATCGTGGAGAGCAGTTCGTCGCGCGCACTGGCAATGCGCCGGCTCTGGCCATGCTCGCGCAGATCGCCGAGTACATCGCGCAACAACGCCTTTGGTTCGGCGTTGGCAAGCAGCGCGGGAATGCTGCGCACATGCAGCGACTGCGGGCCGGCGCGGGTGATCTCGAAGCCCAGGCTGGCCAGCGTGTCGGCTTCGCGCTCGGCGGTATCGGCCTCGCGCTCGCCCACCGCCAGCGTCATCGGCACCAGCAGCGGTTGCGCGTGCAGGCCGATGCTGTCGTGCGCGTTCTTGAGCCGCTCGTAGCCGATGCGTTCGTGCGCGGCGTGCATGTCCACCACGATCAGGCCTTCGGCGTTCTCGGCCAGGATGTAGATGCCGTGCAACTGCGCGACGGCATACCCCAGCGGCGGCACGCCACTGTCTGCGGCAGTCGCAGGCAGGCCCATCCCCGCGCCCTCCGGCAGGGCGGCAGACTGCTGCTGCGCGCCACTGGACGGCGGCGCATACAGCGCGCTGTAGGCCGCACGCGCCTCGTCCACACGCAGGCCCAGCGGGGTCTGCGATGGCGTCCACTGACCGTAGCCGGCACCGCCGCCACTGCCGTTTCCGGCACCGTAGTTTGGACGGTCGAGCATGCCGCCCGGCGCCGCAACCGTGTCGCTGGCGCCGTCCGTGCCGATGCTGTTGGGCATCGCACCGGCACGCGTATGCGCCAGCGCGTCCTGCAAGGTGCGGTAGACGAAGTCGTGGATCAGCCGCGCCTCACGGAAACGCACCTCGTGCTTGGCCGGATGCACGTTGACGTCCACGCGCGCCGGATCCAGTTCCAGGAACAGCACATAGGCCGGCTGGCGGCCATGGAACAGCACATCGCCATAGGCCATCTTGACCGCGTGCGCGACGCTGCGATCGCGCACCGAGCGGCCATTGACGTAGAGATACTGCTGGTCGGTACTGGCGCGCGAGTAATGCGGCTGCGCGACCCAGCCATGCAGCCGCAGGCCGGCGCCGCTGTGATCGACGCGCAGGGCCTGCCGTGCGAAATCCTCGCCCAGGGTTTCGCCCAGCCGCGCATCCGAATACAGATCGCCCGGCTTGTAGCGACGCGACGGTTTGCCGTTGTGCGACACCCGCAATTCCACATCCGGGCGCGCCAACGCCAACGAGCGCAGCCATTCTTCGATATGCCCCAGCTCGGTGCGCTCGGCACGCAGGAACTTGCGCCGCGCCGGCACGTTGAAGAACAGCTCGCGCACTTCGACCGTGGTGCCGGGCGCATGCGCGCGCGGCATCACCTCGCTTAGGCGTCCGCCATCGATCTCCAGTGCGGAGCCATGTTCGGCATCGTGGCGGCGCGAGATCAGCGTGAAACGGCTGACCGAGGCGATCGACGGCAGGGCTTCGCCGCGGAATCCGAGCGTGGCCACGGTTTCCAGATCGTCCAGCGATGCGATCTTGCTGGTGGCATGCCGCGACACCGCCAGCGGCAGCTCGTCGGGAGTGATGCCGCCGCCGTTGTCGCGGATGCGGATCAGCCGCACCCCGCCCTCCTCCAGCTCGATATCCACGCGGGTGGCGCCGGCATCGAGCGCGTTTTCGACCAGTTCCTTGACCACGGAGGCAGGCCGCTCGACGACTTCGCCGGCGGCAATCTGGTTGATCAGGATCTCGGGGAGCTGACGGATCGCCATCAGCACAGGCGCTCGCGCTGGACGCAGACTGCGGAGCGCATCGAGGGTGTAACAGGCAAGACAGACGTCGGCACGGCAATCCGGCGGCGCGCAGGCGCCGTCATCAAGGAATCAGTGCGGAATGATAGCCGAGCGGCTCAGCGGCTGCCGCCGGCCACGGTGCCGACACCGGCATCGGCTTCGGCCTGCGCACGTGCGGCAAACAGCGTGCCCGGTGGCGGCTGACGGGTGAAGAAGGTATCGATGCCGTCCAGCACCGCCGAGGCGATCTTGCGCTGGTAGGCCGGGTCGATCAGCCGGCGCTCTTCGTCCGGATTGGAAATGAAGGCCGTTTCCACCAGCATCGCCGGCATGTCGGAGGTGCGCAGCACCGCGAAGTTGGCGCGTTCCAGCTGCGGCTTGTGATTGTTGCCTATCCGCTTGAGGCCGCCGAGCACGTGCCCTGCCGCATCTTCGGAGGCCTTCATGTGGCCGCTCTGCGCCAGATCCAGCAGCACATTGGCCAGCGTGCTTTCGGTCTGCTGCAGACGCACGCCGCCGACCAGGTCGGCGGCGTTTTCCTTGTCGGCCAGCCAGCGCGCGCGCTGCGAGGAGGCGCCCTTGGTCGACAGCACGTAGACGGACGAACCGGTCGCACTGCGGTTCTCGGCAGCGTCGGCGTGGATGGAGATGAAGATATCGGCCTTGGCGGCGCGTGCCTTCTGCGCGCGCATCGGCAGCGGAATGAACACGTCGGTATCGCGCGTCAGGTACGCCTTCATGCCGGGCGTGGCATTGATCTGGCGCGCCAGTTCGCGGCCGACCGCCAGGGTGACGTCTTTTTCGCGCTTGCCGGTAGGGCCCATGGCGCCGGGATCCTGGCCGCCATGACCCGGATCGATGGCCACGATCAGCGGACGCATGCCCGGTGCCATCTTGATCCGCGAGGATTCACTGGGCAGCACCGGACGCGGCGGCATTTCGTCGCTTTCCGCCGCAGCGACGCTGCCGGCAGCCGCATTCGGCGTGGCGGCCACGGCATTGCCGCCATTCAAGATGGCAGCAGGCGATGTGCCGTTGCCTGCCATCGCCGAGACGGGCGACACCGCGGCGGTGACGCGATTGGGCGTGTTGCCGGCGGTGTTTGCTGGCGCGTTGGTGCCGGTCGTCACCGTGGTCGTGGCGGTACCTGGACGCGGTGTCGGTACGCCGGTGGCGACCGTGGTCGGTACCGGTGCCGGAGTCACGCTGGGCATGGCCGAGGCAGGCACATACGGTGCGGGCGCCGGAGCAGGCGGCACCACCGACGCGCGTTGCGCAGACGCTGCCAACGCAGCAGTTGCGCGGGCAGCCTCGGATTGTGCATTGGCCGGGCGCGGTGGCGGCAGCGCGGCAGGTGCTGTTGTGGTGGTGGCCAGCATGCCGGCAGCCGGCGGATCGCCCGGCCACTCGATCACCAGGGTCGATGCGCTGCCCAACGTCTGCATCTGCGGCTTCAACGGCGTCACCGGCGTTGCCAGCTCGAACACCACACGGAAGGTGCCGGGCACCGGTTGCCCGGTACGCACCGACGTCACCAGGCCGGCAGCCGGCGGCAGCTTGAGGCCGCGCACACCCGAGGAATCGGGAAAATCCACCACCAGGCGATTGGGGTTGGCCAGCGACAGGGTCTTGAATCCGCCGCTACCGGCGAGCTGGATCTCGGCACGCGTGCCGGTTGCACCGGTGCTGATGCCGACACCCTTGATCTCGCCGGCCCACGCAGCAAAAACCGCCAGGCTGAGGCTGGCGGTCAGGGCGGAAACGCAAAACTGGCGGAACCCCGGTGTCATGGCGCTGGATTCAATCACCCAAACGTGTGAATTGCAAGGTGATTTCCCTTAATAATCCACAACCTGGCGTTCATTCTTCCTGTGAGCTGGTACAAAGGGACTGCAACTGAGGCAGGCCCGACAGCCGCGCCAGCCAGCCGCGCCCGGTATCGCTGCGCCCCAACAGCGTGACGCTCCGCCCATCGCCGTCGACCGCCAGTTCCACGTCTAGATCCACCGGCGGCAATGCACCTGCGCCGCGTTCCGGCCACTCGACCAGCCACAGGCTCGCGCTGCCCTCGTCGAGCCCGAGAAAATCCAGTTCCCCGGCTTGTCCGATGCGGTACAGATCCAGGTGCCAGGCCTCGTCGCCAGTGCCGAGCGGGTAGCGCTCGACCAGCGTGTAGGTGGGGCTGCGAATCGGCCCGGTGACGCCGAGTGCGCGCAGCAACGCGCGTGCCAGCGTGGACTTGCCTGCGCCGAGATCGCCGTGCAGTTGCACCATCGCACGGGCGGGCCGTACCGCAGCCAGGGCCTGCCCCAGGGTTTCGGTGGCCTGCGCATCGACCAGTGTCGCGTTGAGCTGGCTCATGCAGTGGCTCCGGCATTGGCCAAGCGGCGAAGTTCGGGCAGCAGATCGGTCGGCAGCAGGCCGCGCTCGCCCGCGCGTGCGGCCGCATCGCCGGCGCAGGCATGCAGCAAGGCGCCCCGGCTGGCGGCATCGAATGGCGACCAACCCTGTGCCAGCAAGGCCGCGATCACGCCCGTCAGCAGGTCGCCCATGCCGCCGACCGCCATACCCGGATTGCCGGCATCGATGATGCGCGGCACCGCGTGCGGCGCGGCGATCACGCTGCCGGCGCCTTTGAGCACCACCACCGCATCAAAGCGCCTGGCCAATGCGTCTGCAACGGCCAGTCGATCCTGCTGAACCTGCGTGGTCGACAGCCCCAGCAGGCGGCCGGCTTCGCCGGGATGCGGGGTCAAGACGCGCGGGCCGCGCGCCGGCTCCTTGTTGGCGGCCAGCAGATTCAGGCCATCGGCATCGATGACGATGGCGCTGTCCGAGGCCAGCACCGTACGCCACAACTGTTGCGCCCAGGCGTCCTGCCCCAGGCCCGGACCCAGCGCCACCACGTCGGCCGCATCGGCCAATGCGGCGATGTCGTCGTCGGCCTGCACCGGGCGCGCCATCGCTTCCGGGCAGCGCGCCAGCAGCGGCGCGACGTGCTCGGCGCGGGTGGCGACCTGCACCAGCCCTGCCCCGCTGCGCAAGGCCGATTCGGCGGTGAGCATGATCGCTCCGCCGCTGCCGAGGTTGCCACCGACACACAGCACGCGGCCGGACTCGCCCTTGTGCGTATTGCGTCGCCGTGGGCGCAACTGCGCGGCCAGGGCGTTGATGTCCCAGCTGTGCGCGGCCGGCGCCAGCCCGTCGAACGCGGCATCCGGCACGTCCAGCGACGTGGTTGCGCGCGTGCCGGCATGCTCCAGCGCATCGCCGGTATAGAGCCCGACGTGCGGTACGAGGAACTGCAAGGTGGCATCCGCGCGCACCGCGGCACCGAAGGCCACGCCGTGATCGGCATCGATGCCGCTGGGCACATCCAGCGCAAGCACCGGCACACCGGCTACGTTGATGGCGTCGATCAACGCGGCGGTCTCGGCGTCGGGCGCGCGGTTGAGGCCGATGCCGAACAGCGCATCGACGATCACATCTGCCTGTGCCAGCGGCGACGGAAATAGCTCGATCGCACCGCCCACGCCCAGATAGTCCGTGCAGGCACGTTGTGCCAGCGGCGAGGCCGGGCCGTGCTCGGAGAGATGTACCACCTGCACCTGGCGCCCGGCCCACTGCGCCAGCCGTGCCAGCACATAACCGTCGCCGCCGTTGTTGCCGGTGCCGCAGACCACCACGATGCGGCGTGCCTGCGGCCAGCGATCCAGCAGATGCTGCCAGGCGGCCTGCCCGGCGCGCTGCATCAAGGTATAGCCGTCGCCGCCGAGCAGCGTGGTGGCCTGCGTGTCCAGGCTGCGTGCGGCGGCGGTGTCGTAAAGATCGAGCGGTGCGTACATGCCGGGAATTCTATACTTGTCGCCATGTCTGCCGTCCTCGCCCGCCCCGACCCCACCGACGCTGCCGCGCGCATCCGTGCGCTTGCGCGCGAGGCCGGCTTCCAGCGCTGCGGGATCACCGGCATCGAGCTCGGCGAAGACGAGGCGCATCTGCGCAGCTGGCTGGAAGAAGGCCTGTACGGGACCATGCACTGGATGGCCCAGCACGGCGACAAACGTTCGCGCCCGCAGGAGCTGGTGCCCGGCACCTTGCGCGTGTTGTCGGTAGGTATGGACTACGGCTGCAAGGACGACACTGAGGCCTGGAATACCTTGCACGACGGCCGCCGCGCCTACGTGGCGCGATACGCGCTGGGGCGCGACTATCACAAGCTGATGCGCAACCGGCTGCAGAAACTGGCCGAGCGCATCCAGGGCGAAGTCGGCGCGTTCGGCTATCGGGTCTTCGTGGATTCGGCACCGGTGCTGGAGCGCGCACTGGCGCGCAATGCCGGGCTGGGCTGGATCGGCAAACACACCTGCCTGATCGATCGCAACGGCGGGTCGTGGTTCTTCCTGGGCGAGATCTACCTCGATCTGCCACTGCCCATCGACACCCCGGCCACCGCGCATTGCGGCACCTGCACGCGTTGCATCGACATCTGCCCGACCCAGGCCATCATCGCGCCCTACCGACTGGATGCGCGCCGCTGCATCGCCTATCTCACCATCGAACACGAGGGCGCGATTCCCGAGCAGATGCGCAAGCCGATCGGCAACCGCATCTTCGGTTGCGACGACTGCCAGCTGGCCTGCCCCTGGAACAAGTTCGCCCAGCGCACCGACGAAGCCGATTTCCGCGCCCGCAACGAGCTGGATGTGGCGACGCTGCCGCAGCTGTTTGCCTGGGACGAAGCCGAGTTCCTGCGCCGCACCGAAGGCAGCCCGATCCGTCGCAGCGGCCATCAGCGGTGGCTGCGCAATATCGCGGTGGGCCTGGGCAATGCGCCCGGCACGCCGGAGGTATTGGCGGCACTGGAGGCGCGTCGCCACGACGCGTCGGAGCTGGTACGCGAACATGTGGGCTGGGCGCTGGCGCAACACGGTGGGTAAGCTCGGCCCGATGCACTCACGCATGCGCATCGCCGCTGCGGGATAATGCGGCGATGGCCGACCGCAATGAACAGATCCTCACCCCCAGCCAGCTCAACACGCTGGCACGCGACTTGCTGGAAGGCAGCTTCCCGCTGGTCTGGGTGGAAGCAGAGCTGAGCAGCGTCACGCGCCCGTCTTCGGGCCATCTGTACTTCACGCTCAAGGACGCGCGCGCGCAGATCCGTTGCGCGATGTTCAAGCCCAAGAGCACCTGGCTGAAGTTCCAGCCGCGCGAAGGGCTGCGCGTGCTCGCGCGCGGACGTCTCACCCTGTACGAAGCGCGCGGCGACTACCAGCTGGTACTCGACCACATGGAAGAGGCCGGCGAAGGCGCCTTGCGCCGTGCCTTCGACGAATTGCGTGCGCGCCTGGCCGCCGAGGGCCTGTTCGATGCCGAGCGCAAGCAGCCGCTGCCGGCGCATGTGCGGCGGCTGGCAGTGATCACCTCACCCAGCGGTGCGGCGGTGCGCGACGTGCTCAGCGTCCTGGCGCGCCGCTTTCCGTTGCTGGAAGTGGACCTGCTGCCCTGCCTGGTGCAGGGCGACAGCGCCGCGGCGCAGATCACCTCGTTGCTGCAGCGCGCCGATGCGTCCGGGCGCTACGACGTCATTCTGATCACCCGCGGCGGCGGCTCGCTGGAGGACCTGTGGGCCTTCAACGACGAACGCCTGGCCCGCGCGATTGCCGCCGCGCGCACGCCGGTGGTGTCGGCGGTCGGGCACGAGACCGACTTCAGCCTCAGCGATTTCGTGGCCGACGTGCGCGCGCCCACGCCCTCGGTGGCGGCGGAACTGCTGGTGCCCGATCAGCGCGAGCTGGTCGCCCGCGTGCGGCGCGCGCATGCCCGCATGGCCCAGCTGCAGCAGCACGCGCTGGGCAACGCGATGCAGCGCGCCGACCGGCTTGCCCTGCGCCTGCGTGCACACAGCCCGCAGGCGCGGCTGCAACTGCTGCAACGCCGGCAGCAGGACGCCGGCCGCCAGCTGCGCGCGCGCATGACCCAGGTGCTGGAGCGTCTGCAGGCACGCGTGCAACGGACGCAGGCGCGCCTGCAAGCGCATAACCCGCAACGCGATCTGGCCACGCTGCAGCAACGACTGCGAACACTGCATCCGCAGGCAGCGATGCAGCGACGCCTGCAGCACGATCAACTGCGGCTGCGTAGCCTGGCACGCTCGCTGGAAGCGGTCAGCCCGCTCGCCACCGTCGCGCGTGGCTACGCCATCGTGACCCGCACCGCCGATGGCAGCGTGGTGCGCAGCGCTGCCGAGGTCACCACTGGCGAGCGCCTGCGTGCGCAGCTGGCCGATGGCAGCATCGAGGTGCGGGTCGGGCCGGGCAACGACGACTGACAGCGGTAACCACGCTTGCTGCCTGGTTGCCGCAGGCGATCAGCAAGCGCACACGCATCGCAGTGTCGCGATAACGATGAGCTGCAGGGCGGTCGACCGAGCAGCGCCGTGGATTTGCACAGAGGGCGCGCCGATGCGGCGCTATCAGCTTCGCCCAGGCAAACCAAGCTGGATGAGCCCTTCAACCCGCCGCAGACCGCTCCGCGTGCAGATCAGAGGGCATCACCGGCTCTCTAACCATGAGTGGGCGTCTGCGCCGCCTGCTGCCAGCCCTGCATCAGCAGCCCGGCCAGCGCCACAGGATCATGGTCGAAGTGATGCCCGCCCGGACGCGCCACTACCTGCACGCCACGCGCGCGCAGCTCGGGGCACAGCGTGTCCGTTTCCTGATCGCCGTAGATGCATTGCAGGCGATGCGCGTCCAACGCCTGGATCGCCGGTTCCACATCGCGCTCGGCATCGTTGTGCCAGCCCAGCCAGCCACCGACACGCACCTTGAAATCGGCTTGATGGGCAAGGCCGAGCAGGCTGACGAACTGCACCGAAGTGCGCTGCTGCGGCGACAGTCCGGGATAGGCAAACGGCAGCACATCGGCGCCGAACGAGTAGCCCACCAGCGCGACGTGGTGGATATGCCAACGCTGCTGATAGGTCGCAATCACCCGATCCAGGTCCGCCCCGACCTGCTGCGGCGTGCGGCTGGCCCAGAAGTAGCACAGGCTGTTCCAGCCCACCACCGACACGCCCTGCTGCTGCAATTGCGCGGCAATGCCCTTATCGAGTTCGCGCCAGCCGCCGTCGCCGGACAGCATGACCACCATGCGGTCGCTGCCGGGCGCATGCAGTTCGACCAGCGGCAGATCGCCCACGCCCTGCGCATGCGCCATCAGGAAATGGCCCCGGGTGGCCGCAGCGATCTGCAGGGGGCTGGCAGCGTCGACCAGATCGTCGAGGAAGCCTTGATTGGCATCGGGCACGTCGCGCGAGCAGGCCAGGCCGCCATCGCTGGCGTCGCCATCGGCGACAACCGCGCCACCCAGCACGTCGGGCGCGGCCGAGGCCAGTGCCTGCCGCGCCAGCATCGCGCCATCGCCCTGCCCCACCAGGACCGGCGGCAGGAATGCATCGACATGCTCGGCGCGCAGCAACTTCTTGCCCAAGCGTTCGGCATCGTCGGCCAGGGAGCTGCAGGCTGCCTGATGCGCGCGCAACCGTGCGCGATAGCTGGCGGTGTCGACCACCGCGACCAGTGCGCCGTCGTTGCTCAGCATCTCGGCAAGCCGCTGGCCGTCCTGCGCATGGCCGCTGTCGGGCAACAGCACCACCATGGCCTTCGGCGTGCCTTCCGGACGCAGCACCTCCACCGAGCGGTAATGCCCGGCGGTATTTCCGTCCTGCAGATGACGCGCCACGGCATAGCCGCTGCCGCCGATCAGCAGTACCGCGATGACCCAACGAAACACCTTGATTCCCCAGCCCATCACCGCCATCCTCGCAAGCGCTGGCACTTGGACCGCGACCAAGGCGGCCGGTTCCACCGCGATCGCGGGCAGTGTTCGCAGCGGTTAAGCCTGCGCGCCCGGTCTTGCGGCGGGACCAGACCCCGGAACTGCCCGGGTGATCGCGACCGACATGTCACTTCGAGGCGGGCATGCCACCCGGACAGCCCGGCGATCGGTGATCGAGCTCCGTGCAGGCGCAAACCGCGCTTGCGCACTGGCTTACAGCTGCGCTCTAGATCCCGCGTGCCAGGCGGAAGCCGATCCGTGCACTGGTGCTGTCCGAGTCCTGCGACTGCCGCCAGGCCGCACGCGTCTGCTGCGGCGAGTTGGCCCAGCTGCCGCCGCGGATCATGCGCTGACGGCAGCCGGGGTTGAACCAGGCGGCACCGTCGGCCGGCGCGCGACGGTAGCTGGCATGCCAGCAATCGGCCACCCACTCGCTCAGGTTGCCGCCCATGTCGTGCAGCCCCCAGGCATTGGCGCGGAAGCTACCGACCGGCGCCGGTCCCCAGAAGCCGTCGCCGTAGCCGACGAAGCCGTTGTTCCAGTGCCTGCCGCTGCGCGAGACATCGTTGCCGCCGGTGAAGTTGCCCGCATCCAGCGGCGGCGAGCCGGCATTGCCCCAGGGATAGCGTCCAGTGGTGCCGGCGCGCACCGCGTATTCGAACTCGGCCTCGCTGGGCACGTGGTAGTGACGACC
Organism: Xanthomonas arboricola; assembly: GCF_002940665.1. Lineage (GTDB taxonomy): Bacteria > Pseudomonadota > Gammaproteobacteria > Xanthomonadales > Xanthomonadaceae > Xanthomonas > Xanthomonas arboricola_B. The sequence goes on along the minus strand of NZ_MIGY01000002.1, from coordinate 307,618 downwards.
GGTCTGTTCCGACAACCAGCTCGCGTAGGCTTCGGCGTCACGGATGCTGACGTGCATCACCGGGCTGTTGGGTGCGGCCTGAGCGCCGTTGTAGTCGGACTGCCAATCCACCCCGCTGCGGCGGATGAAGTTGCCGCTGCGCTCGTCGTACACCACCGAATGCCCGCGCCGGGTGGCACGCGGACGCGCGCCGGTCGCCTCGACGAACTGGCGGAACTCGGCGACCGTCACTTCGGTGATCGACAACGCAAAGCCGCGCGCAAAACGCACGTAATGCGACGGGCGTTCGTTGTCGGAGGCGCCGGGCTCGGCATCGCCTGCGCCCATCTGGAACGCGCCATGCGGCACCACGATCATCTGCGGACCGCGCCCGCCGAGCTTGAGTCCGTCGGTGAACACCTGCCCGGGGCGGAAGCTGCCGTAATGGGTTGCCAGTTCCAGCCGCCGACGCAGATCGCCGGCCACCGCATCGCCCGGATCGGCGATGCGCAGCACCTCGGCCAGTGTTTCGCCGGCCGCCTTGAGGCCGCGGGGCGAGTTGAGATCGTGCAGGCCGGCGTCGTGCAAAGCGGCGATCTGGGCACGCCGCATACGCTCGATGCGCGCCCGTGCATCGGCAATGGTCGGTGCGCGCTCACGCACCTGCCCGGCCATTTGCAACCAGTAGCGTGCGCCGATGAAGTCGCTCGCCCCGGCCGCCTGTTCGGCGCGTGCCAGCAGGCCGCTTTCCACCGCAGCCAGGCCCTGCCGCGTGCGCGGGTTGTCCGGATCCAGCTGCGCCGCATCGCGAAAGTTCACCAGCGCCCCGTTGCCGTCCTCGCCCAGGCGGTCGCCACGCAGATCCTCTTCGCCGGCACGGTTGAAGCTCAGCACCCGTTGCGCGGTTTCCACCGCGCGCTGCAGTGCGCGTACCTTCGGATCCTGCGGAGCGAGTGCCAGTGCCACGATGGCCAGCTCACGCGCCTGTTCCAGCGCGCTGTCCTGACCGTCGGTCTGTTCGATCAGCCCCTGGCCACGCTCGATCAATCGGCGCCGCGCCTGCTCCAGCCCGCGACCACTGGCCGCGTCCTTGCCGTCGGTGCGTTGCTGGATCGCCAGATACAGCGGAATCGCGTCGTCCGCGTTGCGATATAGCCGGTCGTCCTTCAATGCCTGGTCGGCGCGCTTGCGCACCTGCGCCAGCGGCGCATCGCCCAGGTCCACTGGCGGCGGCTGCCATTGCGCCACGGTCTCGGCGGATTCTTCGCCACCGATGGACACATTCGGCTTGCTCGGCACCGCAGTAGCGGCAGGTTGCGGCGCAGCGGCAGGCGCTGGCGTCGGTGTACGCGAACAGGCGCACACACTGAGCGCCAGCAATGCCCACGCCGCGATCCGGTTACCGCACTCACCCACCACCCGCTCCTTCCAGTGCTCTGCCGCACGACAGGCGATCGCGACGTTAGGCTATTCTGCGCGTTCTGCGCAAACCCTCGCTGTCGACGGAAATCACGTGCCTCATTGGATCACCCACCCCTCCGAGCTGAGCGAACGCCTGCAGGCATCGCGTCCGTCCCGCATTGGCCTGGATACCGAATTCATTCGCGAACGCACCTACTGGCCGCAACTGGCGCTGGTGCAGATGGCCATTGGCGAGGAGATCCTGCTGATCGACCCGCTCATCCCGGGCATGAACGAGGCGCTCAAGCAGTGGTTGACCGCCACCGACATCGTCAAGGTGATGCATAGCGCCAGCGAGGATCTGGTCACCTTTAAATGCGCGTGCGGGGTGTTGCCGCGGCCGTTGTTCGACACCCAGATCGCCGCCGCGTTGGCAGGTGTGGGGGGTGGGATGGGCTATCAGAAACTGGTGCAGGAAGTGACCGGCACCTTGCTGACCAAGGGCGAGACGCGCTCGGACTGGATGCGTCGCCCACTGTCGCCGGCGCAGCTGGAATACGCCGCCGACGATGTGCGCTACCTGTTCGCCATCCACGACGAACTAACCCGCCGCCTGACCGAGCAGGATCGCCTGGGCTGGCTGGCCGAAGACGCTGAGCGCCTGCTCGTCACGGTGGAGCACGACGATGGCGAGCGCTGGCCGCACGTGAGCCTGCGCACCGCGCAGTTCCTGGAGCCTGCGGCGCAACGTCGCCTGTTGCGACTGCTGCGCTGGCGCGACCTGCAGGCGCGCCAGAGCGATCGCCCACGCAGCTGGATCCTGGACAACGAACTGGCCAGCCAGCTGGCGCGGTTTCCGCCCGCCGATCTGGACGCCTTGCTGCGCCAGTTCGACAAGTTTCCCAAGGCGCCGCGCAAGCTCGCCACTGCAGTGTGGGAAGCATTGAATACGCCGCTGCCCGACGAGGACCATGCACCGCTGGCGCAGGCCGCCACCGACGGCAACAAGGCCGTGCTCAAGCGCCTGCAGGACGCGGTGGCCCAGCGCAGCCGCGAGCTGGGGTTGCCCGACGGCATCCTAGCCTCGCGCCGGCACCTGGAAACCCTGATCGAGCAACGCAGCTGGCCCGCACCGCTGGGGCAATGGCGCCGCGACGCGCTGGAAGCGCAGCTGACACCGCTGCTGGAAGACGCTGCAGCGCAGTGACTGGATGCAACGGTCCAGAGACCACGCATACACGCGGCCGTCGCGATGCGGGCAGGGCGCGGAGGGCCGTTCGGCGGCTGCGCCGGTCATGAATCAGGCCACACTCTCCGGCGGCATCCCCGTCAATCGCCGCCTCTGCCATTGGATACCGCGCCATCGAGACTGACAGCCAACCAGGACGTGTCTGGCCAGCATCTGGCCAACGCCGCACGGCTGTGTCATCCCGCCTGGCTTGCTGTTGTATCGTTACGGTCGGGTCGCAGCTTGCGCAAGCATGCTGGTCGGACTCGCCAGAACACTGCGAACGCGCGACCAGACAAGGCCTGGTCACCGCACCTGCGGGCACGCGCACACGCAACGGCCGCCCCCGGGCCACATGCCATAATGACGCATGCCAATCGGGCAACGTCTCCACCTCCCTATTCCGAGGCTATACCTCTGTGAGCAATACCACCTCCAAACTGGATTCCATCGCACAAGCCAAAGCCAAGCTGCTGGACGAGCTGCAGAAGCTGGAAGAACAGGAAAAGACCGAGCGCGCCAGCGAGGCATCCTCTGCGCATGCCACCATCGTTTCGCTGCTGGAGCAGTTTGCCGGCCATTTCAACACCAAGCAGCGCAACGATATTTCCGCTTACCTGGGCACCACCACGGCACGCAAGGACGTGGTCAAGAGCGGCCGCAGCGAAGTCAAGCCGAAGTACGAACTGCCGCATACCGGCGAGACCTGGTCCGGCCGCGGCCGCACCCCCAAGGCCTTCGCCGCCTGGGAAGGCTCGGTGTCGTACAAGGAATGGAAGGCCAAGAACCCGGACCTCAAGTTCCCGCTGATCCGCGAGTGAGTGCCGCAGGATCGCGCCCTAGGCCGCCGGTGTGCTTGGCGAATCGCGCGACATGTGGTTAGAATCCAGGCACGTGGGGCGGTAGCTCAGCTGGGAGAGCGTCGCGTTCGCATCGCGAAGGTCGAGGGTTCGATCCCCTTCCGCTCCACCATTGTTTCGACCGTGAAAGCCTCGGAAACGCCATGTTTCCGAGGCTTTTCCGTTTTGGGCCCTGCATCGGGTAGCGTGTCGGCTCGGTGGAGCGCCCGTGCCCCGGACGCCATGCCGCCAGGATCACATCGCGCGCGCTAACGTCCGTTTCATCATCATTCCGGAGGCAAGCCATGAACAACAAGCAGAGCCAGCCCGACAAGGCTGCCGACAAGCAGCACGGCGTTTCAGAGAGCCAGCAGGATCGCAAACAGGATGAGGCCGCCAAGCAGCGCCCTGGACAAGAGGATATGCAGATCCATGACGAACAGACGCGCCGCCCCAAGGGCAACGCTGGCCAGGGCGAATGACCTGCAAGGCGGGCGGTTTTGCGGCGCATCAGAATGGAATCGCTGGCGCCGACCTGCCCTGCCCGGTGTGGCAAGATCGTTGACGGACCTCATCCGCTGTGGTGGATGAGGACTGCGCCAACCAACGCGTGCGAAGGGCTGCGACACACCGTCGCCACGCACACATATCCATCGCCTGACGGCGCCTTGTTTCGGTGGTCTTGCCATGCAGAATCCTGACGCGTCCGCGTTACACCTCTTCCACGCCACGCTCCTGTCGGGTGATGCCGCCGTTGCGGCGCAGTTGCCGGCGAACGAAGACGAACGCTTGGCTGCATTGCATGACTGCCAACTGCTGGACACCGCGCCGGAGCCGGTCTACGACGCATTCACTTCGATCGCAGCGGTGGTGTGCCGTACGCCGATGGCCTTGATTTCGCTGATCGACACGCAGCGCCAGTGGTTCAAGTCGAAGCTGGGCATGCCGCCGAGCGAAACACCGCGCGAGCTGTCGTTCTGTGCGCATGCGATCCTCGAACCCGATCAAGTGATGGAAGTGGGCGACACCCACCTGGATGCGCGCTTCGTGGGTAATGCGCTGGTCACCGGCGAGCCGCAGATCCGCTTTTACGCCGGCGCCCCGCTACTGACCTCCGATGGGATCGCGCTTGGCACGCTGTGTGTGCTGGATCGCACACCCCGGCGCCTGTCTGTGGCCGAACGCGACGCGCTGCAGGCACTGGCACGGCAGGTCGTCGACACCATCGAGCTGCAACGTGCGGCCAAGCTGGTCGAGCTGGACGCGCTGCGCGATGAACTCACCGGCGTGTGGAACCGCGCAGGTCTGGAACAGGCGCTGCAGACACTCGCACACAGCTCGTCCACCGCCGCCACGCCATCGCTCGCCCTGGCGCTGATCGAGCTGGATGGCTTCAAACGGATGACATTGCAGGCTGGCGCCGCTGCAGCGGATACAACGCTAATCCAGGCTGCCAGGATGATCGAAGCGCAGTTGCCGGACGCCGCCACGGTGGCGCGCCTGAGCCGGGATCAGCTGTGTGTCGTGCTACCCAAGGCGACGGCAACCGAGGCGGTTGAGATGCTCGAGGCTGTGCGCAGGGCGATCGAGGCGGCCAGCTGGCCAGCCGGCACACTGACGATCAGCGCAGGGTTGGTCGACGTGCCGGCCGGTGCCTGGCGCGCCAGCAACACGCTGCTGGCGCGCGCACGGCACGCCTTGCAAGGCGCGATCGGCAATGGACGCAACTGCGTGCATCGCTTCAATGGCTGGCATCGGCCGGACTGAATGTTGCATCACGCTCAGCTCTGGCGAGGCCGATCACCAGGGCGTTGAGCGACGCGATCTCCGGCCTCGGCCAGTGCGGTCGATGCCTGTATACGGCTGCGGCCGTTGCGCTTCCGGAGCATGTCCGGCATACCCGCAGCGTGCGTTTGAGTGGCTGACGCGTGCAGCGCAGCCGTCACGCCGGTGGGCCGTCGCGTTGTCAGCTGCGCTTGGCCAGACTCAGGCCGCCAAGGCATCGGTGTTGCCGGCGATTTCATCCACCTGCAGCACCTGCACCATGTCCAGCAGCACCACGAAGCGCTCGCCCACCTTGCCCATGCCGCGCAGCAGGTCGCGGCGGATATGCGTGCCGAACGAAGGCGCCGCTTCGATGTCCTGATCGGCCAGTTCGATCACTGCGTTGACCGCATCGACCAGCACCCCGATCACCTGCGGCCCCTGTGCCTGCTCGGTGGCCAGGATCACGATGCAACTGCGTTTGCCGATCGCACTGTCGGCGCGTCCCAGCCGCGATTGCAGATCCACCACCGGCACCACCGCGCCGCGCAGATTGATCACGCCGCGCACGCAGGCCGGCATCGATGGTACCGGCGTGGGTGCGCGGTACTGGATGATTTCGCGAATGCCAAGAATGCTGATGGCGAAGGTTTCGGCATTCAGCTGGAAGGTCAGATACTGGGCTGCCGCATCGGCGTCGCCAGGCATCGCTTCGGGGGTCTGTGCGGTCATCGATCGGTCTCTCAGAAGCTGGCGAATTGGCCTTCGTCCGGGCCCTCGGACATCGCGTACGCGGGCGTCGCGGGGCTGCGCCAGACGCGCGGACCGAGCGCCCCTGCCGGGCGTGCAACAGCCACCTTGCCACGCTTGGGCGGCGTGCTTGCAGGCCCCTGCCCGCCCAGGCGGAAGAACGCCATGCTCTGCTGCAGCTGCTCGGCCTGCGCGCTCATTTCCTCGGCGGTAGCGGCCAGTTCCTCCGACGCGCTGGCGTTCTGCTGGGTGGTCTGACTCAGCTGCACCACCGCCGAATTGATCTGGCTCACGCCGGAGGATTGCTCTTCGGAGGCGGCAGAAATTTCCTGTACCAGGTCCGAAGTGCGCTTGATGCTGGGCACGATGGTATCGAGCAAACGGCCGGCGCGATCGGCCAGTTCGACGCTGGAACTGGCCACCTCGCCGATCTCCTGCGCTGCCACCTGACTGCGTTCGGCCAGCTTGCGCACCTCGGCCGCCACCACGGCAAAGCCCTTGCCATGTTCGCCGGCGCGCGCCGCTTCGATCGCCGCATTGAGCGCGAGCAGATTTGTCTGATACGCGATGTCGTCGATGATGCCGATCTTGTGCGCGATCTGTTTCATCGCCTGCGTGGTGGCGACCACGGCCTCGCCGCCTTCGATGGTTTCCTTCGCGGCTTGCGTAGCCATGCCGTCGGTGATGCGGGCATTTTCGGTGTTCTGGCTGATCGATGCGGTCATCTGTTCCAGCGAGGCGCTGGTCTCTTCCACACCTGCGGCCTGTTCGCTGGCGGCCTGCGACAACGACTGCGCGGTGGCGCTGACTTCTTCCGACGCGCTGGCCAGCGTTTCGGCGCTGGTGTTGACCTCGCCCACCACCTGCGACAGCTTCTGCACCATGGTGCGCATCGCCTCCAGCAGCTGAGCGGTCTCATCGCGGCCATGCACGTCGATGCGCATGGTCAGATCACCTTCGGACAGGCCATTGGCCACCGCCACTGCGCGGCGGATCGGGCCGGTGACGCTACGGCTGATCACCACGCCAAGAATCGCGCCGAGCAACACGCCGCCGCAGATGATGGCGATCAGCAGCCTCGAGCTGTGCGCATGGATGCTGCCGGCTTCGGCATTTGCCGAGGCGGCGCTGCGCTCGCGCAGGCCACTGAGATCGGTCATCAGGCTGTCGACTTCATCGGAGCTGGCGCGTACCGCACGTGACAGCGCGGTCAGTTCCGGATTGGCGTCGCGCAAGGCTTCACGGTTGGCGGCATCGAGGAAGCGGCCGCGCTCTTCCAGATATTTCTGCCAGGCGCGGTCGAACTGCGCCAGCTTGTTCCTGCCCTCTTCGGTCTGGAAGCTGGGGCGCGCACGCGTCATGTAATCGACCACCTTGGCGGTGTACTTGTCGATGCTCTGCAAATGCGACTGACGTTCTTCGGCGCTGCTGGCCAACAACAGGTTGGCGCGTGCGCGGCCGACGTAGATGAGGTTGATATTGGCCTCCTTCACGTTCGACAAGCCGAGCAACTCGCGCTCGTAAAGCGAAGTCGACAGGTCGCTGATGCGACCGGAGTTGGAATAGCCCACCCACCCGATGCATGCGCCGATCGCCGAGACGACCAGGAACGCCAAGATCAGCCTGGTTCCGATTCTGAAGTTGCCTAACATTGGGAGTTCTCTTGAAGATGGTGCGTGCGCAACCTTCGTTGCAGGGTCGCCCGGTGGCGCGATACGGGTGCCGCACACTGCGATGCGGCTTGTCTAACTAATCGTTAATGGCTATCGGCGACGCCACAACGTGCTTGAGATGCAAACGCCGCCTGGACGCGTATTCACCTCGACGGATATGCGCTTTTGTGACCGGTCATGCGCTAGTACGGTCTCGCACTCGGAAAATCCCTACCCTTAGCTTCGCCGTTGTCCGGTTCAGTCCGCAGCGACATCACGACTGCGCCGTTAGGCTTGGCGTATGTCGCCACAGCCGCTCCCACGCAACTTCTATGCACACGATGCCCGCCAGGTCGCGCCGCGCTTGCTCAACAAGCTATTGGTCAGCGCAGACGGACGCCGCGGCCGCATCACCGAGGTCGAGGCGTATTGCGGCAGCGAAGATCCGGCCGCGCATTCGTTTCGCGGCATGACCCCACGCACGCAGGTGATGTTCGGCGCGCCGGGGCATCTGTATGTGTATTTCATCTACGGCATGCATTGGGCGATCAACGCGGTATGCGGCGGTGCGCCCGGGCACGCCGTACTGATCCGTGCGCTCGAACCGCTGGCCGGAATCGCCTCCATGCAGGCCGCGCGCAACGCCGCCCCGCTTAGAACCTTGACCACCGGTCCCGGTCGCCTGGCCCAGGCATTCGGGGTGAGCGCGACGGACAACGGGCTGGACCTGACCGACGCAAGCGCACGCCTGTGGATCGAGGACGACGGCCTGCCGCCGCCACCCGAGCCGCTGGCAACGCCGCGCATCGGAATCCGCAAGGCGATGGATGCGCCATGGCGCTGGGTCGTTCCCGATAGCCGCTATCTGTCACGCCCGCTTCCGCGTGCGGCCGGCACGCGCGCGGTGCTGCCGGGCGACTGAGCCAGCCATTGCTCCATCGGCGTCTGCTCGGCGGCGCCCGGCCCACGTTGCAGCAGGCGCAAGGCCTGCTCGGCCTGCTCGCTGCTCAGTTCCTGCAGCGGCTGGAAGCGATCTGCCACCCACACCGCCATCGGCAGGCCATCGAGATATGCCACGCGATTGCCTGGCACGCGCGCGACACGCTCGCCCGGCAGGACGCTGCCCAACAGATTGCTGGGGTCGCTCGCACTCACGCACACCCACTGCTGCGGCAAGGCTTGCGCGCGCGCGGCGTAGGGCCGCGATCGCATCCGGCAACGCAAATTGCTCGCCGGACAGCCCGGCGATGAAACGCCCGCCACGGATCTCACCGCGCGCTTCCAGGCGTTGATACATGCGCAGCAATTCGCGCCACGGTGGCAACCACGCCGGCTCGCGCTCCAGCAGCCGCCAACAGACCACGCCGTAGCGACGCAACAGGGTGTGCGCCACATGTTCGAGCATGTCCTGGTGGCGCTCGCCGGCTTCGGCCAGCGGCAGTTCCGGCAGCGCGCGCACCGGCGCCCAGCGTCCGGCATCGCGAATGCCCAGCGAACTGGCGCGGCGCCGGTGGCGCGACAGCGCCGAAGGCCGCTTGGAAGCCGGCACCAGCAGTGCGCGCAGCCCGGCATAACTGTCGCAATGCGCGCGCCCGCGCATCACCAGTTCGCTCAGGGCATCTTCCAGTTCGGTGCTCATCAGGCGGGCCGCATCGGCAATCTCGTCGAAGAACAAGGCGCCTTGTTGCTGCAGGACCTCCGACACCCGTTGCGCGCGCGAGCCCAATGGCGCGTCGTCGGCATCGCGTGCCAGGCTGCTCCAGCGCTGCGCCTCGCGACGCGGCAGCAACACGATCGGTGTGCCGCGCAGCGCGGCGCCACTGCGGCCACCACCGGGCCGCAGCCGTGCCCACACGCTGCGCCCGGCGGTGCACAGCTCGTCCAGCCAGGCCGGTTGATAATCGCGCACGCGGGCCGGCAGCAGCTCGCTCTCCCACAGCACGGCAGGCGCTTCGAAGCCTTCCAGCTGCCCGACCACGCCGGCCAATGCGTCCGGCCCTGCCACCCGGCTGGCGCTGTCGAGGTGCTGCCATTCGAACAGGAACCGCGCGTAATCGCGTTGCGCCACCGGCTCGATCTCGCGGCGCAACCGTCCCAAGGTGTAGCGATGGATGCGCGCCAACAGATGGCGTTCGCACCACTCTTCCGACGGCGCCTGCGCGCTGAAGTGGCCGGCCATGACATAGCCCTCGCGCTGCAGGGCGGCCAGGGCAAGCACGATCTCGGCCTCTGGTAGGCGCAATGCGCCGGCCAGGGCCGGCACCTGCGCCGGACCGACCGCAGACAGGCGACCGCGCAGCAGCTCGCGCACGGCCCACTCGCGCTGCCAGTCGGCAACGCGGCAATCTGCCGGCGCCCGTAGCGGCGGTAGCGCAACGGCGTGCGGATACAGCGGCACAAACCAGTCGATGCGCTCGGCACTGATCCACAGCGCGGGCACACCGTCGAACGCAAGACAACTGGCACGCCCATCGCCTGCGAGCGCAGCCAGCCAGGCCTGCCATTGCGCGTCGCTCGCTTCGCCGACGGGAAGCACGCCGAGCCCGACCAATGCTTCGTGCATTTCTTCGGCATCGCGCGGCTGCGGCCAGGCCTGCTCGCGCACCGAGGCGATGGCCTCGGGATCGAGCTGCCCCAGGTCGTCGCTGCTCTGCGGGGTGTAGCGACGGCTTTGCACGGCCTGGGTGCGGCGCTCTTCCAGCGGTGCGTCGTCCAGGAATGCATACGGCCGCGCATTCAAGGCTTCGGCCGCCAGCGGCGACGGTGCCGCCAGATCGCGCGCCACCAACGTGATCGCCCCCGACTCCAGCCCGCGCAGCACCTGCAGCCAGCCCTCGCTGTCCATGGACTGATGCAGGCAGTCTTCCAGCGTCTGCGCCACCAACGGATGGTCCGGCACCTCGCGCTCGCCGACCAGGTTCTCCGCACAGGCGACCTGATCGGGGAACACGGTCGCCAGCAGATCCTCCGATTTCATCCGTTGCAGTTGCGGCGCGACCTTGTTGCCACCGGCAAAGCGCGGCAGCGCCATCGCATTGGTCGCATTCCAGCGCCAGCGCACGCCGAACAGCGGCGCATCCAGCAAGGCCTGGATCAATACCTGCTCGGCCGATGACGAGTGCAGATAGCGCGCCACCTCCGCCAGGGCAAAACTATGACTGGTGGACAGCGACAACACGATCGCATCCTCGGTCGCGGCGGCCTGCAGTTCGAAGTTGAAGGTGCGGCAGAAGCGCTTGCGCAACGCCAGTCCCCAGGCGCGGTTGATGCGGCTGCCGTAGGGCGAGTGGATCACCAGCTGGGTGCCGCCGCTGGCATCGAAGAAGCGCTCCATCACCAGGCATTGCTGGGTGGGCATCGCGCCCAGCGCGGTGCAGGCATGGGCGAGATAATCGACAAGCTGGCGTGCCGCTTCCACCGAGAGATCCAGCACGGTGTGCAGCCAGTCGCAGGCGGCCTGATGGGGCGGGCTGTCCAGCCGCACCGCAATCTCGCCGCGCAGACGCGACACCGCCGCCGACAATTCGTCGCTGCGGCCGGGCGCCTCGCCCAGCCAGAACGGGATGTTCGGCGGCGCGCCCTTGGCGTCTTCCACGCGCACCCGCCCGGCATCCACGCGCAGGATGCGGTAGCTGGCATTGCCGAGCTGAAACACGTCGCCGGTAAGACTTTCGACCGCAAAATCCTCGTTCACCGTGCCGATCTTTTCGGCCTGCGGCTCCAGCACCACGCTGTAGTCGCCGGTTTCGGGAATGGTGCCGCCGGAGGTCAGCGCAGTCATGCGTGCGCCGCGGCGCGCATGCAGGCGCCGATGCACCGCATCGCGATGCAGGTAGCCTGCACGCGGTCCGAGCCGTGTGCTGAAGCCGTCGCACAACATGCGCACCACGTCATCGAAGCTCGCGCGGCTCAGCTGCGCGAACGGCCAGGCGCGACGCACCAAGGCGAACAGCGCGTCTTCGTCCCAGTCCTCGCACGCGGCCTCGGCCACGATCTGTTGTGCAAGCACATCGATCGGCGCCAGCGGAATACGCAAGGCGTCCAGCTCACCGCGGCGCACGCTGTCCAGCAAGGCGGCGCATTCGACCAGCTCGTCGCGGGTCTGCGGAAACAAGCGCGCCTTCGGCGTGCCGCCGACCGCATGCCCGGACCGTCCGGCACGCTGCAGGAAGGTGGCGATCGAACGCGGCGAACCGAGCTGGCAGACCAGGTCCACATCGCCGATATCCAGGCCGAGTTCCAGCGATGCGGTGGCCACCAGCACGGTGAGGTCGCCGGCCTTGAGTCGCTGCTCGGCCAGCAGACGCGTTTCGCGCGAGAGGCTGCCGTGGTGCGCGGCGACGCGCTGCTTGCCGAGCAGATCGCCTAGATGGCGTGCAGCGCGCTCGGCCATGCGCCGGGTGTTGACGAACACCAGCGTGGTGCGGTGCTGCTGCGCGAGCGTGGCGACATCGGCATACACCTGCAGCCACTGATCGTTGGACATCACCACGCTCAGCGGCGTCGGCGGCAAGGCCAGTGCCAGATCGCGCCTGCGGGTATAGCCGATATCGACGATCTCGCACTGCGGCGGCTGGCCGGCATCGCCCGCCCCGACCAGGAACTGCGCCACGGTCTCGATCGGCTTCTGCGTGGCCGACAGCCCGACGCGCGTGATCGGGCGCTCGGCCAGCCGCTGCAATCGCTCCAGGGTCAGCGCCAGATGACTGCCGCGTTTGTCCGCTGCCACCGCATGGATCTCATCGACGATGACGGTGCGCACATGCCGCAGCGCGTTGCGCCCGGACGCAGAGCCCAGCAGCACGTACAGAGACTCCGGCGTGGTCACCAGGATGTGCGGCGGCGTGCGGCGCGCCTGTGCCCGCTCACGCTGCGGGGTGTCGCCGGTGCGCACCGCCGTGCGCACCGCAACGTCCGGCAAGCCGTTCGCGACCAGGGCCGTGCGGATGCCCTGCAACGGCGCATCCAGATTGAGGTGGATGTCGTTGGACAGCGCCTTCAGCGGCGAGACGTACACCACACGGGTTTCGTCCGGCAACATGCCGCCGCTGGCCAGGCCATCGCGGATCAAGCCATCGATGGCCGCGAAGAACGCAGTCAGCGTCTTGCCCGATCCGGTCGGCGCGGCCACCAGCGTATGGCGTCCGGCCTGGATCGCAGGCCACGCGGCAATCTGCGCCGGTGTGGGCGCAGCGAAGGTCTGCGCAAACCACGCAGCCACGACAGGATGGAACTGCTTCAGGACAGGATGCATAGGCGATGCCGCAGGCCGCGATGCCAGGCCAGGAGCGGCGTATGGATTCAACGGGGCCAAGTCCAGTGGATGGGGTTGCGCTGCGCCCGACACAAGCCAACCGCGGGATTGGCGGTGAATGGTTAAAGCGACTGCCGGCCTGACTGCACAGCGGCCAAGCCGGGCGCATCCGGCGCGCCGGCGGGCGCGCGCGCGACGTGGTGACAGCCATTGGCGGTACGGCCAGTGGCTGCTGCACGAGCGGCGGAGGCTGGCCGGCGCATCAGCGCACCACTCACCAGCCATCAACGCAACGCTGCGGCCCGGCGTGACGATTGTCGATCGGCCGCAGGCCATGGCACATTGGCGCCATGCCCAGCCTTATTCTCTTCATGATTGCCGGCGCCGCGCTGTACGCGTTCTGGAACTCCTCGCGCGCGGCGGCCGAACGTGCCGATATCCTCGGCCGCAATGCCTGCCGCGCCGCCGATGTGCAATGGCTGGATCAGAGCGTGCATTCCACCAACATCCGCATCTGCCGCAAGCCCAATGGCTGGCTGGGCTTCGAGCGGACGTTCCGGTTCGAGTATTCCCACGATGGCATCGACCGCCATAGCGGCCGCCTGGTGCTGCGCGGCGATCAATTGATCGCCTTCACCGGACCGCAGGTGGCCACGGTGACGCCGTTGAGCCCGGACCATCAGCGCCTGAACTGACCGCGACTGGATCGATGTGTGCGTCTGCAGGCACCTGACCTGCATGCAGTGCCGTGCGACCGGAGGCCAGCGTCGATGCCGCGCATCCACCACGCCGATGCAGCACATGCAACGGCCTGTTGTGGTGGAAAAATGCACGTGCCGTGCACCCGGCGCACCTACACGCCAACACCGGACGGACGCGCAGTACGCGTCCGCTTGTGCAGTTACTTGACCACGCGCAGATGCGGACGCTTGCCCGCGCTCGGCGGATCGTCAGGCGTAGACGCGCTCGGCGGCGGCGGTGCGCCAGGATCCGGCGGCTCGGTACTGGTGCCGGGGATATCGTCCGGCAAGGCCATGCCCTGCCCGGTTTCGCGTGCATACACCGCCAGGACGGCGGCCATCGGCACCATCACCGGATAGCTAACGCCGCCAAAGCGTGCGGTGAACTGCACGCTGTCGTTGTCGACCTGCAGCCCGACCACCGCGCGCTCGGCGATGTTCAGGACCACGCGGCCGTCCTTGATGGCACTGGCAGGCACCTGCACGCCGGGCAGCCCAGCGTCCACCAGAACGTGCGGCGTCATGCCGTTGTCGTTGATCCATTCGACCAAGGCCCGCAGCAGGTACGGGCGATGGCTGGTCATGCGGGGGAAATCTTCGCTCATGACGTCATTTTACCCGCACACGGCCCGCAGCGGCGGCTGCGCGATGGGGCGTCGGTCTGTTGGCATACAGCCGTCGCATCAGCCCGGCAGGTCGCGCAGTTTCTTTTCCTGATCGGTCAGGCTGCGGATGAAGCCGGGATTGCGGAAGATCCGGTTGCCGTAGTCTTCGATCGCCTTGCCATCCTTGGGCAGACCGATCTCCAACGCGTCCAGTCGCCAGATGATCGGCGCCATCGCGCAATCGGCCAGACTCATTTCCGGATTGAGGAAGAACTTGCTGGCCTTGAACAGCGGCACCGACGCGGTCAGCAGTTCTTTCAAACGCTTGCGGCCGGCCTCGGCCTGGGTCTTGTTGCCAAGCTGGATGGCCTGCACCTGTGGCACCCAGTCGTGTTCGATCCGCAGCATTGCCAGACGCAGACGTGCGCGCGAGAGCGGATCGACCGGCATCAACGGCGGATGCGGATAGCGCTCGTCCAGGTATTCGCTGACCACCGATGCGGCGTACAACACCAAGTCGCGTTCGACCAGGGTCGGAACCGAATGATAGGGATTGAGATCGATCAGATCTTCCGGGGGATTTTGCGGGTCGACCGGCACCAGGTCGTAGGTCACCCCTTTCGCCGCCAGGACCAAACGGACCCGGTGGCACAACACGTCGTCGTTGGACGAAAACAAAGTCAAGGTATTCCGCATACGCACACTCGTCGCCATTCAAGGCTCTCCGACGACCGGAATCCGCCGGCCGCATCGGCGCGGCCGGCCCAACGCCGACCGTCACCACGGTCCTTCGAGTGTGCAATCACGTCACGCAAAAGCCAAGAGTGATAGGGCCGATTGATGCCCGGACAGACCGGTTGTTGCGTCGAGATGCAGCTTCGGGTCACACGCGCGCGTCGCAGCCGGACGATTGCTGGTGCACGATATCGGGTACGACTGGTGCCCAATGGCCAGTCCCAACACATGGCAACAGCATCCGTTTGGCCTCCGAGCACAGGCTGACGCGGCGCTGACGTTTTGACACGCGCCGCAGCGTCATCGGCTATCTCGGACGGGCTCTGGTGACTGTCTGTCGCACCACCGATGCAGGCACGTCGCCTGAAGTGCGGACCTCGCCGGCCTCTGTGCATAGAGCTGAGCGCAAGGGTTGGGGCCAAGCGATCGCTGCGCCGCAGGCGACACACGGTTCGCATGCCGGGTCGGTGCGCTCTTGCAGCCGATGACCGGCCTGCAGATCGGTCAATGCACGTCTTTCCAGTATTCCTTCTTCAGCAGATAGGCCATGAAGGTAAGCAAGGCCAGGAACAGGATCACCCACACTCCCATGCTCTGTCGCTTCAGGGCAGCCGGTTCGCCGGCGTACTCGAGGAAGTTGGCGATATCGCGCACCGTCTGATCGAACTCGACCGGTGTCTGTCGCCCCGGCTGACCGAGTTTGAGCGCCTGCACCGGCTTGTCGCCGGTCGCCTTGTCGGGCGGGCCGAACTGCGCCTGCTGCAGGCCTTGCAGCTCCCACAGCGGGTTGGGCATGGAGGCATTCGGAAACAACTGGTTGTTCCAGCCCAGGGGGCGGTTCTGATCCAGATAGAACGACTTGAGATAGGTATAGACCCAGTCGGTGCCACGCACGCGTGCGATCAAGGTCAGATCCGGCGGCGCCTTGCCAAACCACTTGGCTGCGGCATCGTGCGGCATGGTGCCTTCGATGTGCTCGCCGATCTTGGCGCCGGTGAAGTTGAGGTTGGCCATGACCTCCGCTTCGCTCAAGCCCAGATTGCTGGCCATGCGCGAATAGCGCAGATACTTCAGCGAGTGACAGCCGGAGCAGTAGTTCATGAACAACTGCGCGCCACGCTGCAGCGAGGCACGGTCGCTCAGGTCGTTGCCGGCCTGCTGCACCTTCCCGCCTTCGGCTGCCAGCGCCCCTGCGGCCAGGGTCAGCCCGCACAGCAGGGCGACCACGCGCGACGTCCATGACTTCACGTTGGAATTAGTCATGGGTGGTCACTCGCTCGGGCACCGGCTTGGTCTTGTCCAGCCGCGTCCACACCGGCATGGTGATGAAGAAGGCGAAGTACAGGAAGGTCAGCACGCGCCCGACATAGGTTTCGTGTGCGTCGGTGCCAGGACCGGAGCCGATCACGCCCAGCCAGACGAAGCACACCACCAGCACGCCGAGCGCGGCCTTGGAGATCCAGCCACGGTAGCGGATCGAGCGCACCTTGGCCCGATCCAGCCACGGCACCAGGAACAGGATCGCGATCGCCGAGAACATCACCAGCACGCCACCGAGCTTGTTGGGGACCACCCGCAACATTGCGTAATACGGCGTGTAGTACCAGACCGGCTTGATGTGCTCCGGGGTCACCAGGCGATTGGCCTCGGTGAAGTTGTCGTGCTCCAGGAACAGGCCGCCGAACGCCGGCGCGAAGAAGATGATGAAGGCCGCGATCAATAGCAAAAAGCCGACCCCGACCAGATCCTTGACCGTGTAGTACGGATGGAACGGGATGCCGTCGGCCGGCTTGTGCGCGTCCCAGCGGTTGCCCTTCGGACCCTTCTTGATCTCCACGCCATCGGGATTGTTGGAGCCCACTTCGTGCAGCGCGCCGATGTGCAGCACGATCAGCAACAACAACACCAATGGAAGTGCGATCACGTGCAGCGCGAAGAAGCGGTTGAGCGTGGCATCGCCGGGCAGATAGTCGCCCATGATCCATTCGGTCAGCCCGTTGCCGATCACGGGGATGGCACCGAACAGGGAGATGATCACCTTCGCGCCCCAGAACGACATCTGCCCCCACGGCAGCACATAGCCCATGAAGGCTTCGGCCATCAGCACCAGGTAGATCAGCATGCCGAGAATCCACACCAGCTCGCGCGGTTTCTGGTAGCTGCCGTACATCAGCCCGCGGAACATGTGCAGATACACCACGATGAAGAACAGCGAGGCGCCGGTGCTGTGCATGTAGCGGATCAGCCAGCCCCACTCCACGTCGCGCATGATGTATTCGATCGAGGCGAACGCATCGGCGGCGCTGGTCTTGTAGTGCATCGTCAGGAAGATGCCGGTGACGATCTGGTTGACCAGCACCACGATGGCCAGCGAGCCGAAGTAGTACCAAAGGTTGAAGTTCTTCGGCGCGTAGTACTCGCTGACGTGCTTGCGGTACATGGGCATCAGCCCGGGCGCGCGTTCGTTGACCCAATCGAACACACCGTTGGCGGTACGGACCAGGATATTGCTCATCAGGCAGCCCCCGTGCTGTTGGCCGACCTACCGGCACCATCGGGATCGACGCCGATCACCAGGGTGTTGTCGTCCACGTAGTGGTGTGGGGGCACCAGCAGATTGATCGGCGCCGGCACGCCGTCGAAGACGCGGCCGGACATGTCGAAGCGCGACTTGTGGCAGGGGCAGAAATAGCCGCCTTTCCACTGCGGGTCGTAGGGCTCGGGGCGGATTTCGGCGACCATTTCCGGCGAGCAGCCCAGATGCGTGCACAGCCCGACCAGCACCGAGATGTCGGACTTGATCGATCGGTACTCGGGGTTCTTCAGTACGTAGTCCGGCTGCTGGTCCTTGTTCTCGGACTTGGGATCCTTGAGCCGGTCATCCAGCGAAGGCAGTGCGTCGAGCATCGCCTTGGAGCGCTTGACGATCCAGATGGGCTGGCCGCGCCATTCCAGAACCAGGCGTTGCCCTTCCTGCAAGGCGCTGATGTCGGCGGTCACCGGGGCACCGGCCAACTTGGCGCGTGCGCTGGGATTCCACGACTTCACGAACGGAACTGCGACAAATCCTGCTCCGACCGCACCGACCACGGCCGTTGTCGCGGTCAGGAACCGACGACGCCCGGTATCAGCAGGTGCGTTAACCCCATCGTTGGCCATCCGGCTCTCCGATCTTGATTAGGTAGCGTGAGGCTGCCAACGGCTGGCGGGGGGTCCAGCCGCGATGAATCGACCGCAGTGTAGCGGAACGCTTAATGCACAGACAACGCAATGTACGCAGTCGAACCGTCGCAGTGCAAACACCGGCTGCTTGCGCGTGTCGACCGCATCATGCGCCAGCCTCACCCAGGGCGGACCGCTGTGACGCAGTGCCGACAAAAAGATCGGCGTCAGTTGCAAGCATGCTGCACGCGGGCTGCAGCATCGCGCCGGCGTAGTGGCCGCCTCTGCGGAGTGGTAGCCGCATGACATCTGCCTCGGCACGTGACTGTCAAAGCAGGCCGCAGCGCGCGCAAATAGGCGCAAGGCACGCAGCTCAGTTGGCAGCGGTTGTCTGCCCACGATAGCGTCCGGCCAGCAGGCCGACGCGTTGGACGTAGCGCTGGGTCTCGCTGTAGGGCGGCACGCCACCATAGCGATCCACCGCGCCCTCGCCCGCGTTGTAGCCGGCAGCGGCGAGCGTGAGATCGCCGTTGAAGCGTTTCAGCAACCACGAAAGATATTGCACGCCACCGCGAATATTTTGCGTTGCATCATAGGCATCGCTGACCCCGAAGCGGCGCGCAGTACCGGGCATCAACTGCATCAGCCCCTGCGCGCCGGCACGACTCAGTGCCAGCGGGTTATAGGCCGACTCGGCATGGATGATGGCGCGCACGATCGCTTCCTCGACCCCGAACTCACGCGCGGCCGCTGTGATTTCCTGCTGATAGGCATCGGTGTTGAGCCGGATCGCGCCGAAATTGACGCCGGGCTTGGCCGCGCAGGCGTAACAGGTTTCGATGAAGCTGTAATGGATGGTGCGCAGGCCTTCGATGCTGGCGACCTGACGCGGGCGCGCACTGGTGTAGTGACGCACGCCGTCCTTCATATACGAATAGACCTGTCCGCTGACCACCCGGCGCGGATTGACCGCGGTGGCAGGCGCCTGCACGACCGAGGTCTCCGACACCGGCAGCGCGCGCGGCATCACTGCCGAGGCGACCTCGGCGGCGCGACGTGGCGCCTGGCCAACCGGCTGACTGATGATCGTGGCCGGCGCGCCACTGTCGATCGAGGTGCTGGCGCGCGCAGGGCCGGCGGCCATGCCCGGCGTCCGGCCGGCCATGGCTGGCGGCGCGCGGCGTGCGGATCGGTCCGGGGTATAGCTGCTGATGACACTGCAGGTCGCGCCACTCTGGCGCTTGCTCAGGTAGCTGGTGATTCCGTCGCCGCTGACACACTTGTACAAGGTGCCGGCGCAGACCGGCGCTGCCGGCAACGTGACGAGTAACAGCCCCAGCAATCTTGACATCCCCTTCATGCGGCGGAGTGTCCCAGCTTGGCCCGGGCTTGCCAAGTGGCCTAAACGGTTATCCGGGCAGAGGTCCCAGCCGCGTCCGCAACGCGTTCAGTGCCTCGGCCAGGGGCGCGCGCACGGTCTCCGGGGAGATCGCATCGAAAGGCAGGTCGAGCAGCAGCAGGTTGGCGGCCAGCGCCGGCATGCTCGGCGCGCCCAGGCCCAGCCAGCAATGCGCCGGCCCGTCGGCTTCCAGCGCGCCCAGCCAGGGCGGGATGCGCGCGGCGAGTGCCTCCAGCGTGCCGTGCAGGCGTACCCGGGCCCGGCACGGGAACGGCGACTCGCCGATCGCCTTGCGCAGGAGTTGCAGTGGCTCCTCGGGCAATGCGCGAGCGGCGAATTGCGCACCGGTCGTCTCGGCCCGGTCGATCCGGTCGGCGCGCAAGGTGCGCCAGTCCTGGCGCTCGCAGTCCCAGGCCAGCAGATACCAGCGCCGCCCGTAGTTCACCAACAAGGCCGGTTCGACGCAGCGCGCGAGCGACGCGCCGGAGTGACGGCGATAGTCAAGCCGCAGCGTGACCCGGTCGCGGCAGGCGCCGGCCAGCTGCGCCAGCAGCGCCGCATCCACCAAGACACCCGCCTCCTCGGTGACCGGCAGACTGGCCATGGCCGCATGCGCCGCACTGGCACGCCGACCGCTGCGCCGCGGCAACAGCGGATCGAGCTTGCGCAGCACCCGCGCCGCCGCCGCATCCATGCCGCGTATCGCCGGGGCCGCTGCGCGCAGCGCGATCGCCACCGTCAGCGCCTCGTCTTCTTCGAATAACAGCGGCAGGGCGGCTGCACCCTGCCCCAGCCGGTAGCCGCCACCGGCGCCGGGCACGGCATGCACCGGGTAGCCCAGTTCGCGCAGGCGCTCTA
Source organism: Xanthomonas arboricola (assembly GCF_002940665.1). GTDB lineage: Bacteria > Pseudomonadota > Gammaproteobacteria > Xanthomonadales > Xanthomonadaceae > Xanthomonas > Xanthomonas arboricola_B. The sequence continues at coordinate 287,252 of NZ_MIGY01000002.1, read as the reverse complement.
TCGCGCGCCGCACGCTGCGCGGATGCAGTTCCAGGCGCTCGGCCAGCGCCACGCCCGACCAACTGCGGCCGCCCTGCAGCAGCGCAAGCAGACGCAACAAGCGGGCAGCGGTCGAGGCCATCGCATTACCGTATTGCGGACAGAAACTGTCCGCAATAGCTGGATAGGATTGCGCTGGCACTTCGTCTCTACGCCTGACGCATCCACCAAGGAACCTGCCATGCCCGACAACCGCCATATCACCCTGTTTCACAATCCCCGCTCGCGCTCGCGCGGCGTGCTGGTGCTGCTGGAAGAGCTCGGCGCCAGTTACGACCTGCAGATCGTCGATCTGGAAAAAGGCGAGCAACTCGCGCCCGCGTACCTGGCGATCAACCCGATGGGCAAGATTCCCGCAATCCGGCACGGCGACAGCGTGGTCACCGAACAAGGCGCGATCTACCAGTATCTGGCCGAGTTGTATCCGGAGGCCGGTCTGTCGCCGGCACCGGGCGATGCCGATCGCGGCGCCTACCTGCGCTGGCTGGCCTTCTACGGCTCGGCATTCGAGCCGGCGATCATCGACCGTGCGATGAAACGCGAGGCTCCGCCGCGCTCGATGTCGCCCTACGCCGATTGCGACACGGTACTGCAGGTGATCGATGCGCAGCTAGCCAAGGGCGACTATCTACTGGGCCAGCGCTGCAGCGCGGCCGATGTGCTGTGGGGCGGCGCGCTGGGCTGGATGGTCGATTTCGGCCTGATCGACCCGCCTGCCGGCACCCGTGCCTACATCGCCCGCATGGCCGACCGGCCGGCGTTCGCGCGCGCCGAGGCCACCAACGCCAAGGCCTGACCAAGCGGACGGACCCGGCGCAAGCGGGTAAACTGCGCGGCTATCTTCTACCCGCCTGGAATAAGCGCCATGCCCGGGACATCCGTTTCCGACCTGTCCGCGGCCACCGCCGTGGACGCACCCGCCCTGTTGCCGCTGCCGGTGGCCCGCCCGTCGGCGCCTGCCGTGGTGCGCGGCAAGCTCTACATCAAGACCCACGGGTGCCAGATGAACGAGTACGACTCGGCCAAGATGGCCGACGTGCTCGCCGCCTCCGAAGGTCTGGAGCTGACCGACAACCCCGAAGACGCCGACGTGGTGCTGGTCAACACTTGCTCCATACGCGAGAAGGCGCAGGAAAAGGTGTTCAGCCAGCTGGGCCGCTGGAAGGCGCTGAAGGCCGGCGGCAAGCCGGTGATCATCGGCGTGGGCGGCTGCGTGGCCTCGCAGGAAGGCGAGGCCATCGTCAAGCGCGCGCCCTACGTGGATCTGGTGTTCGGCCCGCAGACCCTGCATCGCCTGCCGGAGCTGATCCGCGCGCGGCGCGAATCGGGCAAGTCGCAGGTGGACATCAGCTTTCCGGAAATCGAGAAGTTCGATCGCCTGCCCGAGCCGCGCGCCGACGGCCCGTCGGCATTCGTGTCGATCATGGAAGGCTGCTCCAAGTACTGCTCGTTCTGCGTGGTGCCCTACACCCGTGGCGAAGAAGTCAGCCGCCCGTTCGAGGACGTGCTGGTGGAGGTGGCGCAACTGGCCGCGCAAGGCGTGCGCGAGATCAACCTGCTCGGCCAGAACGTCAATGCGTATCGCGGCGCGTACGGCGCCGATGCCGGCGAAGCGGCGCAATACGCGGATCTGGGCTTGTTGATCCGCACCATCGCGCAGATCGAGGGCATCGGCCGTATCCGTTTCACCACCTCGCATCCGCTGGAATTTTCCGACTCGCTGGTGGATGCGTACCGCGACGTGCCGCAGCTGGCCAATTATCTGCATCTGCCGGTGCAGGCCGGCAGCGACCGCATCCTGTCGGCGATGAAGCGCGGCTACACCGCGCTGGAATTCAAATCCAAGATCCGCAAGCTACGCGCGGTGCGTCCGGATATTTCGATCAGCTCGGACTTCATCGTTGGCTTTCCCGGCGAGACCGAAGCGGATTTCGAAAAGACCATGAAGTTGATCGAGGACGTGGGCTTCGACCAGAGTTTCTCGTTCGTGTATTCGCGGCGTCCCGGCACGCCGGCCTCGGACCTGCAGGACGACACGCCGGAAGCGGTCAAACAGACGCGGCTTGCGCGTTTGCAGGCGCAGATCAACGCGCATGCCACGCGCATTTCGCAGTCCATGGTCGGCAGCGTGCAACGGGTGCTGGTGGAAGGCCCGTCGCGGCGCGATCCGAACGAATTGACCGGCAAGAGCGAGAACATGCGCCCGGTGAATTTCCCCGGCAACCCACGCCTGATCGGGCACTTTGTCGATGTATTGATCACCGAGGCGATGAGCAATTCGCTGCGTGGTCTTATCCAGGTGGACGACAGCGAAAGCTGATGCTCCATAGGTGCTGCGGCACGTAGCACTACGGCATGCATCACGTCTTGCTGATCACAGGGTGCGCGCCGGTTGGTCACTACTCCCGTAGCGCTGCGGCCGGGCACGCGATGCTGCGTCTGCCTGCCATCGTTGTTGCGTTGCTTTGTGTAGCTGCATGCGTGCAGCACGCTGGCAACTCCGTTGAGGTTATGCACGTCGTGCCTCGCACCTCGATCTTCGGCAAGCACACAGCTTGCGTGCTTGCCGCACTGCATTCGCCGATCGGCGCTCCAGCATCTGCGCGCTACCGAGCCGTGGTCGGTCTCGGTTGACAACGGCGCGCATTACTCGCATACGCCGGGCATGGTCGTGATCGCGCACAGCAACGACACCAACTCCGCTCGACACACAGTACGCAAGGCGAGTGATCAAAATTTCACCAATCGTCTGCAACGCCTTACGGCACAAGGCGTCCGAACACTTACCCACAGGCTTTGCCGAATTCGATCCACACCGCTTGTGGACAACCGCCACCGCAGTGGTGATTTTTTCGCCATGTCCCTGCCGGACCTTGTGCGAGTAGGCGCCACGATTTTTATCCACAGGTTAGTGATACGTGACTCCACAGCGCTTGTGGAAAAACCGCGCGGACCGCCGCGTGCCGGCCAGACCGTGCCGGTTGCGGCAACCGGGCGTGTTGGTGGGATCACACGCTGCGCGCTACCCTCGCCTGCCGCCCAACCGACCAGCGCATGCGTGCGCGGTCCGATCCGACCATGAACTCACCTGCACATCGCGACTTCACCCTGGAACCCGACGACACCGAGCGCCTGGCCAATCTGGCCGGCCCGTTCGACGCGCACCTGCGCCAGATCGAACTCAAGCTGGGCGTGGAGATCGCCAACCGCGGCAACATCTTCCGCGTCACCGGCCCGGAGCCGGCAATCACTGCCGTGCAGACGCTGCTGGCCGCGCTGTACGAGGAAGCCGCCTCCACCACCTTCGACAACCACGCGATCCATCTGCGCTTGAACGATGCCAATGTCGAGCACGTGGTCGATCGTTCCTACGTGGCCCAGGACGTGGCGATCAAGGTCAAACGCGGCACCGTGCGTGGCCGCGGTGCCAACCAGGCCAAGTACCTGCATGCGATCGCCACGCACGACATCAATTTCGGCATCGGGCCGGCCGGTACCGGCAAGACCTTTCTGGCCGTGGCCAGCGCGGTGGAGGCCCTGAACGAGTCGCGCGTACAGCGCCTGATCCTGGTGCGCCCGGCGGTGGAGGCCGGCGAGAAGCTGGGCTTTCTCCCAGGCGACCTCAGCCAGAAGGTGGACCCGTACCTGCGCCCGCTCTACGACGCGCTCTACGAAATGCTTGGCGTGGAAAAGGTGGTCAAGCTGCTGGAAAAGAACGTCATCGAGATCGCGCCGCTGGCCTATATGCGCGGCCGTACGCTCAACGATGCCTACGTGATCCTGGACGAAGCGCAGAACACCACCATCGAACAGATGAAGATGTTCCTGACCCGGCTGGGCTTTGGCTCCACCGCGGTGGTCACCGGCGACCTGACCCAGATCGACCTGCCAAAGCACGTCAAGTCCGGCCTGCGCGATGCGATCGAGGTATTGCGCGACGTGGACGGCGCCAGCTTCACCTTCTTCGAAGCACGCGACGTGGTGCGCCACCCGCTGGTGCAGCGCATCGTCACCGCGTATGAAAAGCGCGACCAGCAGGACGCTGCGATCAAGAGCAACGCTGAATGAGGCTATTCCTTGCCAGCTTGACGTTGGCAAGCGGGTTGGTCGCGGCGGCATCGCTCGGGGCCACCGAAGCGCCGCTGCTTCCGGGAATTCCGGCCGTGGATCGCGATGTGATCCCGGCGACACAGGTGGCGCCCCCCTGTGTGTCGCTGGCTGCCGAACAAACCAGCATCAGCATTCCAACCGCGCACTTGGAGAGGCTGGCGGAACAGGCGCGCGGCGATATGCCGGCAGGGAACGATCGCGTACGATTCAGTGCTTGGCAGCAAGGTCGCAGCGCGCGCTGGCTGCTCGATCTACCGGGAACGGTCACGGATGCACGCGGCTGCAAAAGCTCACCGCTTCAGCACGCGCACCGCTCAAGCCAGTCGCTGGTCGGCGGACTCCTGGAAAGCGGTATCGCTGCGGTCTGGCTGCATGACCAGCCAGGATTCGTTTCAAGGTTGCGGGTGCGGGACTACAATCACGGCTGCGGGCGCGGCCCGATCGGCAGTTCGAGCTACCGCGTGGCCAACGGGCCTGCGGTGATACTGCTGATCACCTGCACGCGCTGACCCTCTGCCCAGGAAACTCTCGCCATGACCCGTGGACCTGTCCGCCTCGACGTCGCTGTCAGTTATGCGCTGCCGCGCGCCGGTCTGCCGTCGGCGGTGAGTTTTCGCAAATGGGTGGCGGCCGCGCTGAAGGGCCGCATCCGCGAGGCCGATCTGGCGGTGCGGATTGTCGACGAAAAGGAAGGCTGCTCACTCAACCACCATTACCGTGGCAAGGATTACGCCACCAATGTGCTGAGCTTTCCGGCCGAGCTGCCCGAAGGCCTGCCCAAGGGCATCAAAATGCCGCTGCTCGGCGATCTGGTGATCTGTGCGCCGGTGGTGGCACGCGAGGCCGCCGAACAAGGCAAGTCGCTGGCCGCGCATTACGCCCATCTGACCGTGCACGGGACCCTGCACCTGCTGGGCTGGGATCACGAGGACGACAAGGAGGCCGACGCGATGGAGCAACTCGAACGCGACATCCTGACCGATCTGGGGATCGACGATCCATATGCGGGAGAGCGCTGATGCGGGCCTGCGTCGCCACCGCGTTGCTGTTGCTGGTCTTCTCCGGCGCCGACGCGCAGACCCCGCCGGCACGCCCCGACCTGCCGGCCCTGATCGAATGCCGCCAGCGCATCGGCGACTTCAACGCGCTGGCGCCGGTGCTTGCCGACCCGCTCAAGGCGGTGGCGCTGGGCTGGACGCCGCTGGATCAGGCCAACCTGTTCATGACCGAGTACACGCTCAACACGCCGATCAGCGTGTTCGGCCACCGCACCACCCACATCGCGTTCTCCGGCGCTAGCGTGATGGCGCTGTTGGATCTGCCCGACCCGCGCCCGCTGGCCAGACAGCTGAACCTGGAACCGGGCGTGGATAACGCCGACAAGGTCATGTACGGCCGCGAGCTGGTCAGCGAAGACACCACCAACCCCAAGACCGGCGAGGCCATGATCGAATCGATCGTGCTCAGCGTTTCCAACGTGAAGTCGCATCCGGGCAAGACCGTGGTCGGTTGCGGCTACAGCCTGGACTTGCCCTGAAGCGCAGCGTCCGCCCGACCCGTCCACAGCGCTTGGGCGGCTTCCTGTTAGACTGGCCGCTATCGCCTGGTTTGCCGGGTGCCGTCCCACGTCACGATGTCCGAAGACGACAGTAGCCAATCCCAAGAAACACCCGAAAAACGCCGTAGCTGGCTCGAGCGCCTGAGCGCTGCCTTCTCTGGCGAACCCCATACCCGCGATGAACTGGTCGCGTTGTTGCGGACCGCCGAACAGGACGGCCTCATCGCCGCAGACACCTTGCGCATGATGGAAGGCGCGATCTCGGTGTCCGAACTCACCGTGGGCGATGTGATGATCTCGCGCTCGCAGATGGTCTCGCTGCCGGTGGAGGCGCGTTTCATCGACCTGATGAAGCAGGTGGTGGAATCCGGCCATTCGCGCTTCCCGGTGCATGGCGAGAACAAGGACGAAGTGCTCGGCATCCTGCTGGCCAAGGACCTGTTGCGCGGCGTGGTTGCCGACAACGGCCCCGGCAACGTGCGCGAACTGCTGCGCCCGGCGGTGCTGATCCCCGAGTCCAAGAAGCTCAACGTCCTGCTCAAGGAATTCCGGCTGTCGCGCAACCACATGGCGATCGTGGTGGACGAGTACGGCGGCGTCGCCGGGCTGGTCACCATCGAAGACGTGCTGGAGCAGATCGTCGGCCAGATCGACGACGAGCACGACGATGCCGAAGACGAGAATTCGTTGATCGCCATCCAGGCCGACGGACGCTATGTGGTCGATGCGCTGACGCCGATCGAAGACTTCAACGAGCGCTTTGCTGCCGACTTCCCGGATGACGAGTACGACACCGTGGGCGGCCTGGTCACCGATGCGATCGGGCATCTGCCGGAAACCGGCGAAGAGCTGACGCTGGGACGCTTTGCCTTCCGTGTGGCCAAGGCCGATGCGCGGCGTGTACATGCCTTCCATGTGACCATTCTGCCGCCAGACCCGCAGGACGACGCTTGAACCCTTGGTACCGCGCGACTGCTGCAGCGCCAGACCGCGGCAGCGTCCGGCGCTGGGCGGTGTTCTGTGTCCTGCTGCTGGCGTTGCTGGTAACGCCTGCCGCCGTTGCCCAGGCCGCCACTCAGGCGCCTGCCCAAGCCGCAACATCGGCACCGCGGGTTGGCGTGGTCACCATGCAACCGGGCGAAGTGTTCTTCGAGCGCTTCGGTCACGATGCCATCGTGGTGGTCGATCCCGTCAGCGGGCAGGCCACCTCGTACAACTTCGGCTTCTTCGACCCAAGCGAGCCGGATTTCGTCCCGCGCTTTGCGCGCGGCGAGATGATGTACTACCTGGTTGTGTTACCGCTGGACGAGGACCTGCAGCAATACCGCGCGGTGGGCCGCGGCGTCAGCATCCAGTGGCTGGATCTGCCGCCGGACCAGGCGCGCGCGCTGGCTGACGGGCTGGCGATCCGCAGCCAGCCCGAGAACGCGCGCTACCACTACGATTATTTCGTGGCCAACTGCGCCACGATGGTCCGCGACACGCTGGACCGGGCGATGGGTGGCGCGTTGAAATCGCAACTGGCCGGGCGCTCGCGCGGCAATACCTTCCGCAGCGAAGCGGTGCGCCTGGCCTCCCCTGCCCCGTGGATGTGGCTGGGCTTCGATCTGGGCCTGGGGCCGTATGCGGACCGCCCGTTGTCGCGCTGGGAGGAAGCGTTCGTGCCGATGCGTCTGGCCGACAGCCTGACCCAGGTGCACAACAGCGCCGGCCGCCCGCTGGTGCAGTCCACGCAGGTCCTGCTGCCGCATCGCATCACACCGGAGCCGGCCGAACAGCAACGCCATTGGTGGCCATGGTTGCTAGCCGGGCTGATCATCGCCGCCGGCGTGCTTGCACTCGGTCGCCGGCAACGCATGCTGGCCGCCTTCGCGCTGCCGTATTGGCTGCTGTGCGCGATCGGCGGCGGCTTACTGGTATATCTGTGGGGCTTCACCGTGCATCAGTCGGCCTGGGCCAATCGCAACTTGTTGCTGGTGAACCCGCTATGCGTGCTGCTGTTGATCGGCGGCATCGCCGTGCTGCGCGGGCGCCGGCCCGGGCGCTGGTTCGACGTGCTGCGCTGGGTAGTCGCCGCCGCGGCATTGCTGGCGCTGTTGATCCACTGGCTGTCGTTCCAGGCGCAGGGCAACCTGCAGTGGGTGTTGCTGCTGCTGCCGATCCACACCGCGCTCGCGATTGCATTGCGGCGGCATGACTTGTCCGCCCGCACGCGCTGATCCAGGATGCGTCCATGAACCACCACGGCCGCCATCCGGATAACCCCTCCTGCGTCATCACCTGCGCCTGGTACGACGCCGACGGCAAGCGCTACGACATCAGCCTGGAGCAGATCAGCGACGTGCTGCAGCGCCCGGATGGTTTTGTCTGGGTCGGCCTGTACGAGCCGCAGGAATCGGTGCTGCACAAGTTGCAGGATGAGTTCGGCCTGCACGATCTGGCCATCGAGGATGCGCTCAAGGCGCACCAACGCCCCAAGGCAGAGAGCTACGGCAATTCACTGTTCGTGGTGGTCAACACTGCGCAACTTGTCAACGAGCGCATCCGCTACGGCGAAACCCACGCGTTTCTGGGCGCGCGCTTTCTGTTGACGGTGCGCCATGGCGCGTCGCTGTCGTATACGCCGGTGCGGCATCGGGTCGAACGCGAACCGGCCATGCTGCGCATGGGCGCCTCGTTCTGTCTGTATGGCGTGCTCGACTTCGTGGTCGACAACTATCTGCCGATCATGGACGAGTTCCGCGACACGCTGGAGGGTCTGGAAAAGGACATCTTCGCCGACGACTACAAGCGCGAAACCGTGGTGCGCCTGTACGAGCTCAAGCGCGAACTCAACAAGATGCGGCTGGTCGTGGCGCCATTGCAGGATGTGCTCTCGCACCTCAAGCGCAACCCCGGCTCGCTGATCCACGACGAAGTCGGCATCTACCTGCGCGACGTGCTCGACCACGCCGTGCGCATCAACGACGCCATCGACACCTTGCGCGAAATGCTGGGCACCGCACTGAGCGTCAACCTGTCGATGGTCACCCTGGCCCAGGGCGAAACCGTCAAACGCCTGGGCGCCTGGGCCGCGTTGCTGGCCGCCCCCACCCTGATCACCAGTTGGTACGGCATGAACTTCACCCACATGCCCGAACTGGACAAGCCTTACGCCTACCCATTGCTGGTAGCCGGCGTGGTCGCCTCCTGCCTGGTGCTGTATCGCCTGTTCAAGCGAGCGCGGTGGTTGTAGGCCGCTTTGCGGCCGGGATTTGGGAGTGGGGATTGGGGATTGGTTGGAGCAGGCGAGTGACTTCTGCTCGTTTACTGCACGTACCCTCATCCGCCCTTCGGGCACCTTCTCCCAGGGGGAGAAGGAAGGCTGCCTGCTTTTACGAATCCCCAATCCCGAATCACCAATCCCAGCACTCAAGCCACATAAATCGTCTTGATATTCATGAACTCGTGGATGCCGTGCTCGGCCAGCTCGCGGCCGAAGCCCGAGCGCTTGATGCCGCCGAACGGTAGCCGCACGTCGCTCTTGACCACCGAATTGACGAAGGCCGCCCCGCACTGCAATTGCTGCGCCACGCGTTCGCCGCGCTTGGCATCGGAGGTCCACACGCTGCCGCCCAGGCCGAAGCTGGTGTCGTTGGCTATGCGTACTGCTTCTGCTTCATCCCGCACGCGAATCACCGACGCAACCGGGCCGAAGAACTCTTCCTCGTAAGCCGGCATGCCTGGGGCGACACGATCGAGAATGGTGGCCGGGTAGCCTGCATGCGAACCGGGCACCGGTTCGCCGCCCAACAGCACCTTGGCGCCCTTTTCCACGCTGTGTTGCACCTGCTTGTGCAACTCGTCGCGCAGATCCGCGCGGGCCATGGGCGCCAGCGTGGTGCCCTCCTGCTGCGGGTCGCCGAGCACGCGCTGGGAGGCGGCGGCCACGAAGCGTTCGATGAATTGATCGGCAATGGCGTCCACCACGATGAAGCGCTTGGCGGCGATGCAGGTCTGCCCGCTGTTATCGAAACGCGACTGCACGGCAGAGGCGACGGTGTGCTCCAGATCGGCGTCTTCCAGCACCACGAACGCGTCGCTGCCGCCGAGTTCCATCACGCACTTCTTCAGCTGATCGCCCGCATTTGCAGCCAGCGAACGTCCGGCGCGTTCGCTGCCGGTCAGCGTCACCGCGGCGATGCGCTCGTCACGCAACACATCTGCGGCCTGGTCGTTGTCGATATGCAGCACGTCGAACACGCCGGGTGGAATACCTGCGGCGTCCAGCACGTCCTTCATCGCATCGGCGCAGCGCGGCACGTTGCTGGCGTGTTTGAGCAGCGCCACATTGCCGGCCATCAGACCCGGGGCGAGGAAACGAAATGCCTGCCACAGCGGAAAATTCCACGGCATCACCGCAAACACGCAGCCCAGTGGCTCGTAGCGCACATAGCTGGACTGCGCTTCGGTTGGTATATCGCGCGGTGCCAGATACTCGGCTGCATGTTCGGCGTAATAGGCGCAGCCCTGCGCGCACTTGTCCACCTCGGCCAGCGCCTCGTGGCGCAGCTTGCCCATTTCGGCAGTCATGATGCGCTGCAGGTCGTCGCGCCGCCGGGTCAGCTCTTCGCCGACCCTGCGCAGCAATGCGCCGCGCTCGGCCAGCGGCAGCGCCGCCCATTGCGGAAATGCCTTGGCGGAAGCAGCCAGACGCGCCTCGATGGCGGCGGCGTCCAGGGTGTGCTGGGTATGTTCGACCTGGCCATTGGCCGGGTTGACGGTGTCGTAGGACATGACGGTCTCCTGTTACAGGCCCGCCATGCTAGTCGTCGGCAAGTTGCAGCCGCGTCACAACCGCAGCAAATCGCTGCAACGCTGTGTTTACCCACGCCGCGACGCAATGCCGCACCTCCATCGCACGGCTCGTGGATCACTTGCGGCTGGGATAACGCTTCCAGCCACGCTGATGAAGCAGCCCTGCCCTGTCCCGACCGTCCCACCGCACAAAAATGCTCTAGCATTCGGCACTTGGCAGCTTCATCCATTCACGGAAGACCACCACGATGCGCCGGGATCTGATTGTTCTAGTTGTACTTGGCATCGGCGCCTGCCTGCCGGGATGCGCCGTCCTGCAGGACATGCTGCACGGCCCGCGCCCCGGCCCGAACGGATTTGTCACCGTGAGCTGCACCAACACGCTGCCCAATCCCAGCCAACCCTGCAAGGAAGAGGCACTGCGTGCCTGCTCGGATACTGCCATCCGCCAATTTGTCACCGCGCACTCGTCGCCGAACATGGTCACGATCTATCCGAGCAAGCAGAAATCCAAGGACGACGGCGACAAGAACGGCAAGAACAGGGACAAGGATCGCGCCGACGAACAACCCAGAGTCGAGCAACAGGGCTACGACATCAGCGCCGAGTATCAGTGCTACCTGACCAAGCCGCAGCCCTGGGACAGCGGGTACACGCCTCCGGCCAGGTAACAACGGCCGAGCCAACTGCCGTGCCCGGCGTCCGCTAGCCGCCGCAGGCATCTGCAAGCGGCTTGCAGCGGTCGTAAATGTCGGCTGCGTGGGCGTTCGCAGCCGTCTGGCCGCCGCTTGTTGCGATGCATTCGCCACCCCCATGTTGGTGCCTGCTCAGGAAGCAGCTTGCAGCGCCAGTTGCGCATCGCGCTGACGGCGTCTTTCGCCGCGCGCCAGCAGCCACCAGCCGATCACCGCGGCGATCGACACCGCCAGCACCATCAGCGTGGCAAGCGCGTTGATCTTGGGGCTGATGCCCAGCCGCACCGAGGCAAACACCTTGATCGGCAAGGTGGTCGAACTGGGCCCGGCCAGAAAGCTGGCGATCACCACGTCGTCCAGCGACAGCGTGAAGGCCAGCAGCCAGCCCGATGCCAATGCGGGGGCGATGATCGGCAAGGTGATCAGCAAGAACACCTTCAGCGGTGTCGCGCCCAGATCCATCGCCGCCTCTTCCAGCGAGCGATCCAGTTCCTGCAGGCGCGAGGAAATCACCACCGTCACGAACGAGACGGTGAAGGTGACATGCGCCGCCCAGATCGCTACCGCGCCGCGCGGTGCGATCCCGAGTACACCGCCCATCGAGACCAGCAACAACAGGATCGACAGGCCGATGATCACTTCCGGCATCACCAGCGGCGCGGTGATCAACGCGCCGAACAGGGTCTTGCCGGGGAAACGCCGCATGCGCACCATCGCCAGCGCCGCCATCGTCCCCAGCACCGTCGATGCACAGGCGGTCCAGAACGCGACTTGCAGACTGACCCAGGCCGCCTCCAGCAACTGGCGATCGCGCAGCAATTCGCCATACCAGTGCGTGGAAAAGCCGCCCCACACCATCGCCAGCCGCGAGGCGTTGAACGAGTAGACCATCAGCAACAGGATCGGCAGATACAGAAAGCCGAAGCCCAGCGCGAGGACACTGCCACCCAGCACGCGACCACCGCGCGAGGCGCGCATCATGTCAGCCGCCCTTCTAGCTCGCACTGTTGATAACGGTGGAAGAGCACGATCGGCGCCAGCAACAGCAGCAACATCACCGTGGCCACCGCAGCGGCCACCGGCCAATCGCGATTGTTGAAGAACTCGCCCCACAGCACGCGGCCGATCATCAAGGTGTCCGGCCCGCCCAGCATTTCCGGAATCACGAATTCGCCCACCGCCGGAATCATCACCAGCATGCAGCCGGCCACGATGCCGTTGCGCGACAGCGGCAAGGTGATGCGCACGAACGCCTGCCACGGCCGCGCGCCTAGGTCGTAGGCGGCTTCGAGCAGGCGCGCATCGTGCTTGACCAGATTGGCGTACAACGGCAGCACCATGAACGGCAGATAGCAGTGCACGATGCCGATGTAGGCGGCGAGCGGTGTGTACAGCAACTGCAAGGGCTGGCGGATCACCCCCAGCGCCAGCAGCGCCTGATTGAGCAAGCCGTTGCCGTCGAGGATGCCGATCCAGGCATAGACGCGGATCAGGAACGAGGTCCACGACGGCAGCACCACCAGCATCATCGCCACATTGCGCGTGGTCAGCGGCAGACGCGCGATCACATAGGCCATCGGGTAGCCGATCAACAGCGCAAACACGGTCGACAGCGCCGCGATCCTGATCGAACTCGCATACGCCGCTACGTATTGGCTGTCGCGCAGCATGACCAGATAATTGCCCAGGTGCAGCTTGAGGCTCACCGCCCCATCGGCGGCAACGGCGAACAGCGGCGTGTACGGCGGCATCGCGGTGGCGCGCTCGGCGAAGGAGATCTTCAGCACGATCAGGAACGGGATGGCGAAGAACACCAGCAGCCACAGAGACGGGGCGGCGATCACGCCCCAGCGCGCGCCCGGCAATGCGCGGATCCGGCGCCTCATGCGGTAAGCACCACGCCATCGTGCTCGCCCCAACTCAGCCATACGCCATCGCCCCAGCTCAGCGCTTCGCTGGCCCAGCGCTGACGATTGGCGAAATTGGCCATCAGCTTGAAACCGCCGGGCAGGCGCACGTGGTAGACCGAGTGGCTGCCGAAATAGGCGATGTCCTCGATCACGCCCTGCGCCTTGTTGCAGGCCTGGGCCGGCTCGTCCTTGCCGATGACGAGCTTTTCCGGGCGCAGCGCGAATGTCACCGCCTGCCCTTCGAAACCGGTGATGCCGTGGCCGATCCGGATGCTGGCGTCGAAGGCGGACGCCTTCAGGCCAACGTAATCCGGCTTGTCCTCGACGATGACTGCGTCGATCAGATTGACCGAGCCGATGAATTCGGCGGCGAACCGGTTGGCCGGTTGCTCGTAGATTTCGTCTGGCGTGCCGACCTGCTGGATCCAACCCTGGTCCATCAACGCGATGCGGGTAGCCATGCTCATGGCCTCTTCCTGATCATGGGTGACCATGACGCAGGTGACGCCGGATGTCTCGATGATGTTGACCAGTTCCAGCTGCATCTGCGCGCGCAGCTTCTTGTCCAGCGCGCCCATCGGTTCGTCCAGCAGCAGCAGCTTGGGCCGCTTGGCCAGCGAGCGCGCCAACGCCACGCGTTGCTGCTGCCCGCCGGACAATTGATGCGGCTTGCGCCGGGCCAGGCTGCCAAGCTGCACCAGCTCCAGCATCTGGCCCACGCGCGCTGCGATCGCCGCCTTGGACAAGGCTTCCTGCCTCAGTCCAAAGGCGATGTTCTGCTCCACGCTCATATGCGGAAACAACGCATACGACTGGAACATCATGTTGATCGGGCGTTCGTACGGCGGCAACGTGTCGATCGGCTGGCCATCGAGCACGATGCGGCCCTTGGTCGGCCGCTCGAAACCGGCCAGGCAGCGCAGCAAGGTGGACTTGCCGCTGCCCGAACCGCCCAGCAGCGCGAAAATCTCGCCCTTGCGGATCTGCAGGCTGACCTCGTCGACCGCGACAACGCCATCGAATTCCTTGCGGACCTCGCTGATGCTCAAGTAGGCGTTGTCGCCACAAGAAAGCGGCGCCGGCGCGGCCTCGGTAACTGCCATGAACCCTCTCGATGGCCAAGCATGGCCCAGCAACGACTGTGCACCTCCAGACGCTGGCACCGCCAGTGCTCGATACGAGATCCAGCACCCGTCCCTTTCAGTTCAAGCGCATCGTCTGCAGCAAACCGGCGACGACCTGCCACATCGGGTGACTACCGGTCGGCACAGGCCCCGCAGCAGCGCAGCGTCTGCAGCAGGAAGACACCCTACCGCGACCGGGGCACAGACGCCCGCCGCGACGGGTACCGATCAGCGTGCCTGCCGCACCGGCGCGCTCCATCCCAGACCCAGGCTCTTCTGCAGCGCAACGTAATTCACCAGCAACTGCACCTGCGCCTGCGCGGCGGCGTCCTGCGCGGACAGTTGCTGGCGTTGCACGTCGAGCAGATCGATCGACGAGGTGGCTCCGGCATCGCGCCGCTGTTGCATCAGCCCGGCCGAACGCGTGGCCGAGGCTTCGGCCTGGCGTGCCACCACCAGCTGCTTGCGCGCCGAGCCGAAGCGCGCCAATGCCGAATTGGCATCCTGCAACGCAGCCAGCACCGCCCCCTCGTACGCCGCCTCGCGGCCGGCGTTGCCGGCCCGTGCCTGCTCCACCTGCGCCTTGGTGCGGCCGAAGTCGAAGATCGACCAGCGCAGCATCGGCACCGCCAGTGTGGTCAAGGCGTCGGAATTGAAATCGCTGGGCGAGCCGGCGACCCAGCTCAGGCCGCCCAACAGGCTCACCTGCGGGAAATACCCGTTCAATGCCTCGCCGATCTGCGCGCTGGAGGCAGCCAGCTCGCGCTCGGCCTTGCGCACATCGGGGCGGCGACGGATCAAGGCGCCGGCATCGTCCACACGTACCTGCGCGGGCAGCATCGGCAACGGCCGCGGCGCGCTCAACTGCGCATCCAGCGCACCAGGCTCGCGCCCCACCATCAGCGCAAGCTGGTCCAGCGCTTCCTGCGACTGCATTTCCAGCGGCAGGCGCTGCGCCTGTTGCTGCTGCACTTGCGTGGCGATCTGTTCGACCTGCAGGTCCGAGGCCGCACCACGTTCGCGGCGCTGCTGGGTCAGGCGCAAGGTCTGCCCGATCTTGTCCAGATTTGCATCGGCAATTGCCAGCCGCGCCTGCAAGCCGCGGTAGTTGAGGTACACCTGCCCCACTTCGGCCGCCAGCTGCACCTGCGCATCGGCCAGCTCGGCTTCCGAGGCCTGCGCCTGTGCCAGGGCGCCTTCGGCGGCGCGACGGCGGCGGCCGAAGACATCCAGCTCCCAGCTGGCATCGAAACCGGCGCTGTAGATCTGGGTCTTTTCCAGATCCAGCGCCTCGCTGCCCTGTGCCGGTGGCTGCCCATTCTGACTGTTCTGCAAGCCGCCCAGCGTATCGACGATGGTCTGCGGCGGCTCGGCATACGCATACATCGCACTGGCGTTGAGCTTGGGCAGGCGCTCGGCACGGCGCTGGCTGGCCAGTGCGCGATTGGCGCGCAACCGCGCCTGCGCCGCACGCAGGTTGGGACTGTCGGCCAGGGCCTGGGTGACCAGCCGGGTGAGGGTCGGATCCTGCAGTTCCTCCCACCAATGATTCAATGGCGCGGCGGCGACCACGTCGGCGCCAGCTGCGCGATGCAGCGCCGGCGCCTGCACCGCCGCGTCGGCCACTGTCGGGGGCTTGGTGTAGTTCGGGCCGAGCATGCAGCCGCCGAGCAGGACCACGCTCAGTGTCGCGGCCAGGGGCATGCGGATCGGGCGCATGGAATCAGTGCATTGCAAGGTGCGCCCCCTTGGGTAACGGCTTGAGCAAAAAGGCCAGCGGAATCGTGCAGACCACGATCACGCCGAAAATCCAGAACAGATCGCTATAGGTCATCACCAGCGCCTGCTGCTGCACCAGGCGCGCCAGCTGCGCGACCGAGCGAATGGCCGCCTCGCCGCCGGCGCTGCCCTGCATCTGCATGGTCAGGCCGGACAGAAAATCCTGCGCGCGCGAGGAATTTGCGGTGATCGCGCTGCCGATGGTTTCGGTATGGAAGGTCATGCGGCGCTCCTGAAAGGTGGAGATCAGCGCAAGCCCGACCGAGCCGCCAAGGTTGCGGCCGGCGTTGAACAGGCCTGACGCATCGCCGGCCAATTCGGGCGGTACCGAGGAAATGGCCGCCTGGTTCAACGACATCATCGCCAGCGCCAGGCCGCAGCCCTGCAACAACTGGCCGGCGACGAAATGCGTGCCGACCGTGTCGGCGGTCAGCGACAGATTGACGAAGCACGCCGCGGCAAAACAGATCAGCCCGGCAATCACCAGGATGCGCACGTCCACCACGTCCAGCAGCTTGGGCATCATCGGCATCAGCAGCACGGTCGGCAGCCCGGACAGCAGCAGCACATAGCCGGCCTGCTCGGTGTTGTAGCCGGAGATCACCGCCAGGAACTGCGGGATCATGTACATGACGCCGAACAGGATCATGCCCACCGCCATGATCATGACGAACACCGCGCCGAAGCTGCGATGCAGCAGCAGCGACAGCCGGATCACCGGCGCGCGGCGGCGAAATTGCGAAATCACCAATGCAATGAACCCGCTCAGCGCGATCACGCTCAGCGTGTTGATCTCGCTGGATTCGAACCAGCGCTCGCGCTGGCCTTCTTCCAGCACCACGGTGAGTCCGCCCAGACCGGCGGTCAGACCGTAGATGCCCAGCCAGTCGGCATTGAGCAGGCCGGCCCAATCGCCTTTTTCATGCTTGAGGCCAAGCAGCAGCAAGGCCACCAGGCCCACGCAGATCGGCACGTTGATGAAGAACGCGTAGTGCCAGCTGACGTTTTCGGTGAGCCAGCCGCCGAGCAGCGGGCCGATCACCGGGCCCATGATCACGGTCATGCCGAACAGTGCGGTGCCCATGGTCTGCTGACTGGGCGGCAGGCGCGTGGCGACGATGGTCAGCGCGGTCGGAATCAGCGCGCCACCCGCCAAACCCTGCCCAACGCGGCCGATGATCATCATCGTCAACGAGGTGGACAGTCCGCACACCACCGAAAAGGCGGTGAACATCACTGCGCAGATCAGCAGGAAATTGCGCAGGCCCAGCGTGCGCACGAACCAGCCGGTCAGCGGGATCATGATGATCTCGGCAACCAGATACGCGGTGGAGATCCAGGTGCCTTCCGTGCCGCTGGCGCCGACCTCGCCCTGGATCGTGGGCAGCGCCGCATTGACGATGGAGATGTCCAGCGTCGCCATGAACGAACCGATGGTGCCGGCCAGCACCGCCAGCCATGCGCCCGGCTCGGCCTTCTCGCGCTGCGCGCTGCCGCCGGCACGCTGGCCGGTGGCTGCCGTTGCATTCATCGCGCGCGCTCCTGCGCCTGCACGCGATCGGATTCCTCCTCGGCCCGTTGCTTGGCGTCCTTGGCCGAGCGCGTGTCCACGGTGACCTCAACCGACATGCCCGGCACCAGCACCTTGCGCGCCTCGTCGCCGGCCAGCACGCGGATGCGCACCGGCACGCGCTGCACCACCTTGGTGAAGTTGCCGGTGGCATTTTCCGGCGGCAACAGTGCGAACTGCGAGCCGGTACCGGGCGACAGGCTCTCGACCTTGCCGTGCAGCTTGACGCCCGACAAGGCATCGACCTCGATCTCGGCCGGCTGGCCGGGACGCATCAGGCCGACCTGGGTTTCCTTGAAATTGGCGATCAGGTAAAGCGATTCCTGCGGCACGATGGTCATGGTGCGGGTACCCGCACCGAGGAACTGACCGACCTGCACCGTCTTGTCGCCGACGCGACCGTGGATGCGGCTGGTCAACAGGGTGTCTTCCACCGCCACGCGGGCCTGGTCGGCATCGGCGGTGGCCTGCTTTAGGCCGGCCTGGGCCTGTTCCAGCTGCGCGTTGCTGGCCAGGATCTGGCTCTGCGCACCCTTAGCCTGCGCCTGCGCGGCCTCGTGCTGGGCACGTGCGCGTTGCAGTTCGTGCTGCAGACTTTCCTGATGCTCGTGCGTGTCGGCGCCAGAGGCGGCCAACGGGGCGAAGCGCTTCACTTCGGCCTGAGCGAACCTCAGGCTTGCCGCCGCCGAGGTCACCTGGCTGCGCGCCTGCACCAGCGCCGACTCCTGCCCGGACACATTGGCGGTGGCCGCGGCGATATCGGCCTGGCGCGCGGCGATCGCGGCTTCGGCCTGCTGCAGGGTCGCCTGATAGGTGCGCCCATCGATCTGCAGCAGCGGTTGGCCGGCTTCCACGATCTGGTTGTCGCCCACCATCACCTTGGTCACGTAGCCGCTGACCCGCGGCGCCACGGCCACCGAATCGGCCTGCAGGTAGGCATTGTTGGTGTCCTGCATGTAGCGGCCCTTGATCAGGTAGTAGGCCAGCCAGATCACCAGCAGCACCAGCACCAGCACCCCGATCACGATCAGCGTCCATTTGACCTTGGGATTCTTCAACGGCGAGGGCTTGGGCGGCTCCTGCTCGTCGTGCGCGCCGGTGGCTTGCGCATCCGTGCCCGAAGGCTGGCCGTCGTTGGACTGCTGGTCGTGGTTGCTCAAGGTGAGGCGTCCTGTGTCGTGGGCGAGGCGCGCGCGACGACGTGCCGCATCAGCGGCCCGGCGAAGGCGGCACAACCATACAATTATTTGAACCGTCCGGTACAGATTGCGTGACGACCGCAGTCAGCGTGCGCTATGACGAAGAGCGGCTGACAACACCTAGCGAGCAGTCGTCAGGGGTGCAGACGGCGCGCTCAGAACCGGAGTACGAGTGGGACATGCCGATCCGGGCACCGGCCGCGCGCGCCTGGCGGCTGCGCAGTGGTCTTGTTAGGCGCTCTTATGAGCGGGCGCCTGGCAGGCGCCCGTACAGGGCTGCAGGAACAACTGCGGCCGTCAGCGACCGGTCTTGATCTCGGTCCACAGCCGCGTATACAGGCGATCCACC
Organism: Xanthomonas arboricola; assembly: GCF_002940665.1. Classification (GTDB taxonomy): domain Bacteria; phylum Pseudomonadota; class Gammaproteobacteria; order Xanthomonadales; family Xanthomonadaceae; genus Xanthomonas; species Xanthomonas arboricola_B. Next base: position 268,122 of record NZ_MIGY01000002.1, on the reverse strand, counting down.
TCCGGCGGATTGATCGCATAGGTGAACATCTTGGCGGTCACCTGCGGCGGCGGGTAGATGGTGGGGTCGTTGCGGATCGCCGCGTCCACCAGCGGCGTGGCGGTGCGCACCGGGTTGGCGTAGTGGATGAAGTTGCTGTTGGCCGCGGCGACATCCGGCTTCAAGAGATAGTTGATGAAGGCATAGGCGTTGTGGGGATGTCTGGCGTCCTTGGGAATGGCCAGTATGTCGAACCACTGCGGCGCGCCCTCCTTCGGAATCGCATACGCCACCTTAATGCCGTTGCCGGCTTCCACCGCACGGTCGCGCGCCTGGATGACGTCGCCCGACCAGCCCACCGCCAGGCAGGTGTTGCCGTTGGCCAGCGAGGTCACGTACTGGCTGGAATGAAAGTTCTGCACATACGGGCGGATCGTCTTGATCAGCGCGGCGGCCTTCTCGATCTCGGCCGGCACGCTGCTGTGCGGATCCAGGCCCAGATAATTGAGCGCAATGGGAATCAGATCCGAGGGCGTATCCAGCATGGTCACGCCGCAGTCCTGCAATTTGGACAGGTTTTCCGGCTTGAACACCAGATCCCAGCTGTCGGCGACCTCGGTGCTGCCGAAGATGGCCTTGAGCTTGTCCACGTTGTAGCCGATGCCGGTGGTGCCGATCATGTATGGCACGCCATAAACGTTGCCCGGATCCTGCGCGGCGATGCGCCGCATGATGTCCGGGTCCAGATTGGCCAGATTGGGGATCTTGCTCTTGTCCAGCGGCAGGAACACGCCGGCCTGGATCTGGCGACCGAAGAAGTTGAGCGTGGGCACCACCACGTCGTAATCGCTGCCGCCGGCGAGCAGCTTGGTTTCCACCATCTCGTCGCTGTCGAAGACGTCGTAGGTGACCTGGATGCCGGTGCGTTTTTCGAATGCGGGAATGGTGTCTTCGGCGATGTAGTCCGAATAGTTGTAGACATTGAGCACCTTTGCCTGCGCGTCGGCACTGCCGGGTGCATTGCTGCCACCGCAGGCGGCCAGCAACGTGGTGGACAGCGTCAGGGCAAGCAGTCGCAGCGTCATGCGGGTCTCCAGAGCAGCGCGATCAGGGCGTCCGGTGTGTGGCCGGCCGAAGGTCCAGCCTACCCATGGTGTTTGTGTTTGCACAGCGCGGCGTGGCGGACGCCATCCATATACGCACGGCAGGCGCGCGCGGCCGCTGTCGGAGTCGCGCATGCCAGCCGCCTTTAAACATGCGCGTGCGATCGGAAGCCGCTTGAGGTGCACTGGCAGGGTTTACGCCGCACCGATGCCCAGCGCCTGCGCGGTATCGTCCAGCGCCGCCCAGGCCTTGTCGAACAGCTCGTCGACCTGTTCGCAGGTGATGATCAACGGCGGCGACAGCAGCATCGCATCGTAAGTGGCACGCAGGATCAGCCCGCGCCGCAACGCGAAATCGCGACACATCGCGCCGACCCGACCGCGTTCGGGGAAATAGACCCCGCGCCGGCGCTTGTCCGGCACCAGTTCCAGTGCCCCGACCAGGCCGGCGATACGCGCCTCCCCGACCAGCCGGTGCTCGCCCAGCTCGGCCCAGCGTTGCGCCAGATACGGTGCGATCCGGGTGCGCGCGGTTTCCACGATGCCTTCGTCCTGCAGCAGGCGCAGATTCTCCAGCGCCACCGCCGCACAGACCGGATGCCCCGCATAGGTGCCGCCATGCGCCAGCTCCCCGCCCTGCGCCTTGAGCACCCCGGCCACGCGATCGTTGAACATCGCCGCCGCCAACGGGATGTAGCCGGAGGTGATGCCCTTGGCCAGCGTCATCACGTCGGGCTGGAAGCCGAAATAATCCGCACCGAACCAGGCTCCGGTACGCCCGAACCCGCAGATCACCTCGTCGGCCACCAGCAGCACGTCGTAGCGCCGGCAGATGCGTTCGATTTCCGGCCAGTAGCTGTGCGGCGGGATGTACACCCCGATCGCGCCCATGATCGGTTCACCGATAAACGCCGCCACGTGTTGCGGCCCGAGCTGCAGAATCCTGTCCTCGAGCCGACGCGCCGCCAGCAGCCCGTACTCCTCGGGGTCCATCTCCCCGCCATCGCCAAAGTGATACGGCGGTGCGATATGGTCAATATCCGGAATCGGCAAGCCACCCTGCCGGTGCATGCCTTGCATGCCACCCAGGCTGGCACCGGCCATGGTGGTGCCGTGATAGCCATCGTGGCGGCCGATGAAGATGCGTTTCTGCGGCTGCCCCTGCACCGCCCAGAAATGCCGTACCAGCCGCAGGATGGTGTCGTTGGCCTCCGACCCGGAGTTGGCGAAGAAGGCATGGTTCAGATCGCCCGGCGTCAGCTCCGCCAGCTTGGCGGCCAGATGGATGGTGGGTTCGGTGGTGCACTGGAAGAAGCTGTTGTAGTAGGCCAGCTGTTCCATCTGCCGCGCCGCGGCCTGCGCCAGCTCGGTGCGCCCGTAGCCGACATTCACGCACCACAACCCGCCGAAGGCATCCAGCAGTTTGTTGCCCTGCGCGTCCCAGACATACACGCCCTGCCCGCGGGTCAGGATGCGCGTGCCCTTGCCGGCCAATGCAGCGTTGTCGCTGAACGGATGCAGGTGATGGGCGGCATCGAGTTGCTGCAAGGACTTCAACACAGTGGGGTGCACGGCTTGCTCCGGAAGGTGGCTCACGCCAGTGGCGCGAGCGCAGTGGCGCTGCAAAAAGCAGCTGGCGCGAAACGCATCGGACGCCTGCAATGCACTCGGGTCTCGACCATTACCGCACAACGCACCCTCATCCGCCCTTCGGGCACTTTCTCCCGAGGGAAGAAGGGAACGGCGCGGCGAGCGGCGCGGAGCGCACGCGTCTCACACATTCAACAACAGGAACTCCCGCTCCCACGAGCTGATCACCCGGAAGAACGTCTCGTATTCCTTGCGCTTGACCGAAATGTAGGCGCGCACGAAGCGCCGCCCCAGCATTTCCTGCAAGGCCTCGCAGCCCTCCAGTCCGTCCAGCGCCTCGCCCAGCGAGCGTGGCAGACCGTAGCCCTGCTGCTTGCCGTTGCTGCTGATCGGCGCGGTCGGTTCGAGCCTCTCGCGGATGCCGAGCAAGCCGCAGGCCAGGGTCGCCGCCATCGCCAGATATGGATTGGCATCGGAGCCCGCAAAGCGGCTTTCCACCCGCATGTTCTGCGGTACATCGATCGGCACACGCAGCCCGCAGGTGCGATTGTCGAAGCCCCATAGCACATTGCTCGGCGACACCTCGCCGAACATCAGCCGCCGGTAGGAATTGACGTTGGGCGCCAGCAATCCCATCGCCATCGGGATGTATTTCTGCAGGCCACCGAGATACTGCGCGAAGGTATCGCTGAAGCCGCCTTCGCGTTTGCCGCTGAACACGTTCTTGCCGGTGCCTGCATGCAGCAGGCTTTGATGGATATGCATCGCACTGCCCGGCTCGGTCTCCATCGGTTTGGCCAGAAACGTCGCATACACGCCGTGCCGCAACGCGGCCTCGCGCATGGTGCGCTTGAACAGGAACACCTGATCGGCGCGCGAAAGCGCGTCGGCGTGGGTGAAGTTGACCTCCAGCTGCGCGGCGCCGGATTCATGGATCAGCGTATCCACGTCCAATTCCATCGCATCGCAGTAGTCGTACATCAGGTCCAGGATCGGGTCGAACTCGTTGACCGCATCGATCGAATACGATTGCCGCGCAGTCTCCGGGCGACCCGAGCGCCCGGCCGGCGGCAGCAACGGAAAGTCCGGATCGGTGTTCTTCTGCACCAGGAAGAACTCCAGCTCCGGCGCCACGACCGGTTGCAGCCTGGCCTCGGCATACGCGTCCAGCACCCGCCGCAGCACATTGCGCGGGGCAAGCTCATGCGGTTGCCCGTCCTTGGTGTAGCAATCGTGGATGACCTGCGCGGTGGGGTCGGCCGCCCACGGCACCATGCGCACGGTGGACGCATCCGGGCGCAGATGCATGTCCGAATCCGATGGCGAGGTCAGCTCGTCGTAATCGTCCGGGACATCGCCGGTGACGGTGGTGGCGAAGATGCCTTCCGGCAGGCGGGTGCCATAGTCGTGCGAGAACTTGTCCGCCGGGATGATCTTGCCCCGTGCGTTGCCGGTGATGTCCGGCACCAGGCATTCGACCTCGGTGATGTGGCGCTCCTTGAGCCAGCGGCGCAGCGCGCTCTCGGGCTGTTTGGGCCTGGAGATGCGCGAACGTGTGCGGATGGACATGCAACCTCACTGACCGCGTCGGGCGGCATACTGGCGACAGGCCTCGCCGAAGGCCTGAAAGATGGCACGGTAAAACGGATGCTGCGTGACACGCCACTCAGGATGCCACTGCACCGCGAGCAGAAAGCCCGGCCCGGAGCCGCGAAAGGCTTCGATCAGGCCATCCGGCGCGGTGGCTTCGATCGCCAAGCCGTCGGCCAAGCGCGCAATGCCCTGCCCGTGCAGCGAGTTCACCGCGACCTGCGCGCTGCCGCTCATGCTTGCCAGCAGGCCGCCGGCATGCAGCTGCACCGGATGCGCCGGGCCGTACTGCGTGTCCAGCGGCGCGGCACGGTCTTCGCGGTGATCAAGCAGACCGGGCACGTCATGCACGCGTTGGTGCAGGCGCCCGCCCAGCGCCACGTTGACCTCCTGCAGCCCGCGGCAGATCGCCAGCACCGGCAGGCCACGCGCAAGTGCCTGCGGAATCAGCCCCAGGCTGGTGGCATCGCGCGCCGGGTCGTGCGGATTGCCCTCCCAGCTCGGCTCGTCGCTGTAGTGATGCGGCTCGACATTGCTCACCGCACCGGTCAGCAACAGGCCATCCAGGCGATCCAGCCAGGCGCGCGCATCCAGCGTGGGTTGCAGGCTCGGCAACAGCACCGGCATTGCGCCGGCCGCGTCCACCACCGCGCGGATGTACTTCTCGCCGGTGGCCAGAAACGGATGCGGCCCTTGCTGGATGCGATCGGTCGGCAACCCGACCAGTGGAACGACAGCCATGCGGATCTCCCGGTTGAACGCTGCTGCATCACGCGCGCGCTCGCCATCAGGCCAAGCGTGGGCAGTGTGCGCGCCACCTATCGGCGCGCTGCTGGCGTCTTGCGCGTCACCTGCATCCCTCCGACCGCGACGACGCGTCAGCGTGTGTTCGCCATGGGTCGATGGGGTGCGTCGAGGATGCCTGCGAACTTACCGTGCGGCCACCAGCATTGCCAGGGGCGACAGGCGCACGCCGCGAAAGATCACCTGTGCTTTGCTAGTCTGAGCGGCGACCTTGCAGGTGGTGCCCATGGCTTCCGAGAACTCCGTCGCGTGCTTGCCCGCCGCCGATGCCGCCACGCTGGCGCGTATCGATGGCTGCGAAGCGGTCGATCTGCTGTTGCCCGACACCAATGGCGTGCTGCGCGGCAAACGTGTGACAGCCGAGGTCCTGGGCAAGGTCTATCGCGATGGCGTGTGCCTGCCGATGTCGCTGATCGCCACCGACATCACCGGCAACACCGTCGAGGAAACCGGGCTGGGCTATGCGATCGGCGATGCCGATCGCGTCTGCCGGCCCATCGCAGGTTCGCTGCGCCCCGTGCCGTGGGCACCGCGGCCGATGGCGCAGCTGCTGCTGGCGATGCATCAGCCGGACGGCGGCGTGTTCGAGGTCGCACCGCGTGCGGTATTGCAGCGCGTGCTGCACGGCTTTGCCGCAGTCGGCCTGACCCCGGTCATTGCAGTGGAACTGGAGTTCTACCTGTTCGATGCGGTACCCGATGCGCAAGGACGCCCGCAGACGCCGCGCGATCCGCAGACCGGTGAGCGCAGCGACAGCACCCAGGTGTATTCGCTGCAGGACCTGGACGACCAGCGTGCGTTTACCGATGCGGTGACTGCCGCCTGCCGCCTGCAAGGCATCCCGGCCGACACCGCCGTGGCCGAATATGCGCCCGGCCAGTTCGAAATCAACCTGCAGCATCGCACCGATGCAGTGGCCGCCTGCGATGAGGCGATCCTGCTCAAGCGCACCATCAAGGCGATCGCGCAACAGCAGGGCAAGCTCGCAAGCTTCATGGCCAAGCCGTTTCCCGGCCAGGCCGGCAGCGGCCTGCACCTGCACGTGAGCCTGCTCGATATCGACGGGCACAATGTATTTGCCGGCAGCGTCGATGCACCCGCCAACCGCCTGCGCCATGCCATCGCCGGCCTGCAGCGGCACGCCGATGCCTCGCTGCTGCTGTTCGCGCCGCACGCCAACAGTTACCGCAGGTTCGTCAGCAACGCCTTCGTGCCGCTGGATGCGAGCTGGGGTTTCAACAACCGCACCGTGGCGCTGCGTATCCCGCATAGCGATGCCCGCAATACCCGCATCGAGCATCGCATCGCCGGCGCCGATGCCAACCCGTACCTGGCCGCCGCTGCCATGCTCGCCGCCCTGCTGGACGGCCTGCAACATCCCTGCGAGCCCAGCGCGCCAGTCACCGGCAATGCCTACGCGCAATCGGTCTTCCGGCCGCGTACCTGGCAGGCCGCGGTGGATGCATTCGGCGCCAGCGACTTTGTCGGCGCGCAGTTCGGCAGCCAGTTCCAGCACGTGTTCGGACGGCAGAAACAACGCGAGCTGCTCGACTACCAGGCGCTGGTGCCGGATCTGGACTACGCCTGGTACCTGCGGATCGTGTGATGGACGGCCCGGCCACATGGCTAAGGCCTGCCGATCCGCGGGGCAATGGCTATCCCGACAGCTGGTACGCCCGCAGCACGCCGGCCTTGCCGGAGCAACCACACCTGCAGGGCGCCCAACGTGCCGATGTCTGCATCCTCGGCGCCGGCTACACCGGCCTCACCGCCGCGCTTGCCCTGGCCGAGGCCGGCTACAAGGTCATCGTGCTGGAAGCCAGGCGCGTCGGCTGGGGCGCCTCCGGACGCAATGGCGGCCAGGCCATCGTCGGCTACGGCTGCGAGCAGGAAACCCTGGAAGCGCTGGTCGGCGATGCCGACGCGCGGCTGCTGTTCGACTTCTCGCGCGACGGCATGCGCTTGCTGCGCGCGCGCATCGCACGCCACGCCATCGCCTGCGACTGGCGCGACGGTCACGCCCATGTGCCACTGAAACCGCGCCAGGTGCAGGCCCTGCAGCACGGCATCGTGCGCATGGCCGAGCGCTACGACTATCCGTTGGAATGGTGGGACCGCGCGCAGACGCGGCAGGTGCTGGACAGCCCGCTCTACCTGGGTGCGATGTTCGACCCGGCCAGCGGCCATCTGCATCCGCTGGCCTATGCACTGGGCCTGGCACGCGCAGCGCTGGCGGCAGGCGTACGCATCCACGAGGGCTCGGCGGTTACCCGGCTGGAACACGGCGAGCGCGTGACGATGCAGACCGACCAGGGCAGCGTCAGCGCCGAGTTCGGCGTGATCGCCGGAAACGCCCTGCTGCACGACATTGCCACAGCGCTGGAACGCCGCATCATGCCGGTCGGCACCTATGTCGGCGCGACGCCGCCGTTGGGCCAGGCCCGCGCGCGCGCGCTGATCGCCAACGACATGGCGGTCGCCGACACCAACCGGGCACTGGACTATTACCGGCTCAGCGCCGACCACCGGCTGCTGTTCGGCGGACGCGCCAGTTATTCCGCGCGTCCGCCGCCCGGCCTGGATCGGCTGATGACCCGACGCATGCACACGGTCTTCCCTCAGCTGCACGACGTGCCGCTGGAAACGCTGTGGGGCGGCGACGTGGACATCTCGCGCAATCGCGCCCCGCATTGGGGCCGGCTGGCGTCCAACGTCTATTTCGCCCAGGGATTCTCCGGGCATGGCGTCGCCGCCACCGGCCTGGCCGGCCAGGTCATCGCCGAGGCCATCGCCGGCCAGAGCCGACGGCTGGATGTGTTCGCGCGCATTCGGCATCGGCCTTTCCCCGGTGGGCGCCTGCTGCGCACGCCGCTGCTGGTGGCCGCGATGAGCTGGTACCGGTTACGCGATGCGTTGTGGTGAACCAACTGCTGTCTTGGACACGTTGAGACGCGGCGCTCAAGTTTTGGCGAGCAGGGCCGTTAGCGGGTAGGACGGTTCGATCCGCACGGCCAGCCGATGCCCCCAGGTACCCTACATCGCAATAGTGAAAGCGCAGTCCTGCCGCAACGCGTGTTGCTGGTGGAGAATTCGCGCACCTTCACCAGCATGCTGCGCGAAGCCATCGAGCAACGCGTGGAGCTGCCGGTCACGGTCGTGTCGACCCTGGCAGAAGCCGCCCGTGTGCTCGACGAAGAAGACGGCTGGTTTCTGGTTCTGACCGGCCTGGTGTTGGTGGATGGCGACCGCGACAAGGTCGTGGAATTTTTCCTCTCGCGCAAACTGCCCACCGTGGTGGTCAGCGGCGTCTACGACGAGGATCTGCGCCAGCGCGTGCTGCAGAAGCAGATCATCGACTACGTCCTCAAGAACGCGCCCGGCAGCATCGAATATCTGGCGTGGCTGGTGCAGCGCCTGGAGCGCAACCGCCGCATCGCGGCGCTGGTGGTGGACGATTCCTTGTCCGCCCGCACCTATGCGGCCGCGTTGCTGTCGATGTACGGCTACCGCGTGGTGCTGGCAGCGGACGGTGCAGCCGGCCTGCAGGCGATCGAGCGCGATCCCGATATCCGCCTGACCATCGTCGACCAGGAAATGCCCGGCATGGAAGGGGTGGAATTCACCCGCAGGCTGCGTGCGGTCCGTTCGCGCGACAAGGTCGCCGTGATCGGCATCTCCGGCAAAAGCGACTCGTCGCTGATCCCGCGCTTCCTGAAAAATGGCGCCAACGATTTCCTGCGCAAGCCGTTTTCGCGCGAAGAGTTCTTCTGCCGCGTGTCGCAGAATGTGGACCAGCTGGAATTGATTGGCACGCTGCAGGACCTGGCCACTCGCGATTTCCTGACCGGCTTGCCCAACCGGCGCTATTTCCTCGAACAAAGCCAGCGGGTGATCCCGACCTTGATGTCGCAGGACCAGACGGTCACTGCGGCAATGCTGGACATCGACCATTTCAAGCACATCAACGACACCTGGGGCCACGAAGCTGGCGACCAGGCGCTGCGGGCAGTGGCCGCATCAGTCTCCAGTCACGCGCGGCCACAGGATCTGGTGGCACGTTTCGGCGGCGAAGAATTCTGCCTGCTGGTCCCTGGGCTGGATGCCGACAACGCCGCCAGTTACTTCGAAACCCTGCGCGAACGCATCAGCGCGCTGCGCGTGCGGATCGGCGACGAAACCCTCAGCATGACGGTGAGCATCGGCGTGTGCATCGCCACCGAAGACGGCCAGTCGCTGCACCATCTGCTGGGCGAAGCGGACAAGTATCTGTACCTGGCCAAGGCCGGTGGTCGCAACCAGGTACGTCTGGCCAACTGACTGCCGCAGGCTCGCGCGCTGCACGGCTGGCAGCGTGCCCGATCCGGCGCTATCGCCGGCAACACCGCATCGCCCAGCAGCGCGGACGCCGCCCGCGCGCCGCGGCCGGATTTGATCCAGATCAACGCGCTGGCGAGCGCGCGCGCCTATCGTGCCCTCATCGTAGGGAACAAGGGCGAACGATGGCTTTGCTGGTCTGGCAGGACGACCTCAACACCGGGATCGAAGTCATCGATCACCAACACCGGCGCATCGTGGAAATGATCAATCATCTGCATGCAGCGCAAGCCAGCCTGCAACGCCTGGCAGTGGCCGAGGTGATCGACGAATTGATCGACTACACGCTGTCGCACTTTGCCTTCGAAGAAGAACTGATGGAGGAAGCCGGCTACCCCTTCAGCCTGGTGCACAAGCGCGTGCACGAGGTCTTCGGCAAACGCGTCGGCGATTACCGGCTGCGGTTCCAGGCCGGCGAAGACGTCAGCGACGAACTCCGCAGCATGCTCTCGCGCTGGTTGTTCAACCACATCCGCGGCGACGACCAGGCCTATGCGCCGCAGGTGATCGCGCATCTGGACCAGTTCGCGCGCAGCCACCAGCACGGCAACTGGCTGGGACGCACGCTCAGGCGCCTGTTCCGCTAGCGCTCACGCCGGCACAGGCGCGTGCTTGCGCGCGACAGGCAGTGCCGGTAGCGCTCCATCGCGCAGGCACGTTCCCATGGATCGGCAGACCGGCACCGCCAACACGACGGTGCGTCAATGCACGCACGACCTGGACCAGGGCCCGAGCACCTCGTTCCGCGCAGACGCAGGCAGTTTCGTGGAAGCGCACCCGGGCGCGATCTGCCGTAGCGATGACGCGGTCCGCGCGTGCCTTCAAACGCCAGCTCGGCGACGCGATCTGCGGGCCACTACCAACGCCAGCAGGCTCAGCACCGCCGCACCGCCCAGGTAGTGCCCCACCGCCTGCACACCGTAGCGCGCGGCCAGTTGCGTGGCCACGTACGGCGCCGGTGCCGCGCCCAGAATGCTGGCCAGGTTGAACGACAGCGAGGCACCGGTGTAGCGCACTTCGGTGGGATACAACTCGGCCAGCAACGTGCCGCATGGGCCGTAGGTCAGGCCCATGAAGAAGAATCCCAGCCCCAAAAATGCCAGTACCTGCAGCGGGTGATTGGCCTGAAACAGCGGCGCGAATGCCAACCCGAACGCGACGATCGCAACACTGGCCAGCATCATCGCCAGCGGCGCGCCATGTCGGTCGCCGAACCTGGCCGAGAGCGGGATACCGATTGCGAAAAACACGATACCGGCCATCTGCAACAACAAGAACTGCTCCTTGTCGTAGCCCAAGGCCTTGGTGCCGTAGCCCAGCGCGAACACCGTCATCAGGTAGAACAGCACGAAGGTGGCGAACGCGCCCAGCGTGCCGATGATCAGCGCCGGCCAGTGCTGCGAGATCACCGTACCCAAGGGCAGGCGCACACGCGTTTTGTGGTCCAGGGTCTTCTGGAAATCCGGCGTCTCGGTGATGCTCAGGCGCACCCACAGGCCGGTCAGCACCAGCAACGCGCTGGCCAGAAACGGTACCCGCCAGCCCCATTGCATGAACTGCGCATCGTCGAGTACCGCACCCATGCCGAGAAAGGTGCCGGTGGACAGCAGAAAGCCCAGCGGCGCACCCAGCTGCGGAAACATGCCGTACCACACGCGCTTGCCGGGCGGTGCATTTTCGGTGGCAAGCAGCACGGCCCCGCCCCACTCGCCGCCCAGGCCCAGGCCCTGGCCAAAGCGGCACAGCGCCAGCAGCGCAGGGGCGAACACGCCGATCTGGGCGTAGCTGGGCAGCAAGCCGATCGCCACGGTGGACAGGCCCATCGTCAGCAGCGCGGCCACCAGGGTGGCCTTGCGTCCGATCCGGTCGCCGAAATGGCCGAACACCGCCGAGCCCACCGGGCGCGCGACAAAGGCCACCGCAAAGGTCGCCAGCGACTGCAGCATCGCCGCACTGCCATCGCCCGCCGGAAAGAACAGCGTGGGGAACACCAGCACCGCAGCGGTGGCGTAGATATAGAAATCGAAGAACTCGATGGTGGTGCCGATCAGACTGGCGAACAGCACGCGCGCAGGCGAATTGATGGGAGCAGCAAGCGGCGCGGCGGCAGTCATCGTTGATCGGTATCCAGACAAGACAAGACGGCCGATTCTGGCAGATTGCAGCAACGGTTTGCGCAGACCAATCGACCTGCAAAAAGTTACAACCGTGACTGCTTGCCTTTGCAGGTATGACAGCCTCATGTCTTTCGGAATCTCGGTTGCTTTGGAGTCGCCGGACAGTGTTGATAGATTATTTGTAGAGCGAATGATCTGCGGCTTGGTTGCAGAGCCCTCGTCCGCCCACCACCGCAGGACACGCCGCAAGTACGTCCGTGTAGGCTCTTACGCGGCATCCATGCCGCGTAAGAGCCCGCGACGGTGGCGGACAAGGACCAGTCGAGATGGTCGGTGTGCGCAGTTAAGAGCAGTGCGTGATACGCGTTGTTCGGATCACGTTGCGCCCGATCAGCTCCCGATGCAGGCCGAGCAACAGGCAGGCTTTCAACACGCGACCTACAAACGTCTCATCTTCCCACCGCAAGCCGAGAAATAAGCTTTGAGGAGAACAGCCGGCCAACTCTCTGGTGCGGTGTCCTTGCCGGTTGCGGGACCCTTGGCGGCATGGATGCCGCCAAGGAGCCTCCACGGACGGATTCACGGCGTGTCCCGCAAGCGGTGAGGACACCGCACGCCCAACCAACCAGGCTTTTGACTCAAGCGTTTGACTGCCTCCATAACGGCGCCACGATCAAGAGCTCGGCGGGTCTTGGAGTGGCTGATAGATCGCTTGCAGAGCGTCAGGTCTGCGACTCTGCTGCGGGGCCCTCGCCCGCCCACCATCGCAGGACACGCCGCAAGTACGTCCTTGTAGGCTCTTACGCGGCATCCATGCCGCGTAAGAGCCCCGCGACGGTGGGCGGGCAAGGAGCCATCGAGATCGTCGGTGTATGTGGTTGCGAGTAGCGCATGGCGCGTGTCGTTCGGATCACGGTGCGTCCGACCAGCTTCCGGTGGGAGTGAAGCAGCCGGGAAGAACCAGCAAGTTGCTCAGTCGCCTTGGGGCGTTTGCGTCATTGCATGTTGCGCATGTGCTGCCAGCCCGACATCCGTCAGCACCGCGAGTTGGCGCTCGCCGCGGTCTTCCACCCGGATCCAGCCCGGACCAGGCTGACCGTCCAGACTGGCACTGCCCAGCCACGCCAGGGTGCGCAGCAGCACACTCATGCGCACGCCCAGTTGCTTGCACAGGCGCGCCAGCGACACGCCTTCGGGCGTATCGGCCAACGTGTCAAGCAACAACGCGGTGAGCTGCGGATCAGCGGACAAGCACTGCTCCGATGTCGCGCGGCGCCACATCTGCGGTTTCGGCGCGATGCGGCAGCACGATTACCGGAATCGACTTGGACGTCGGCGTACGCGCTTCGTCGGCAAAGCTGGACAGCGGCACCAACGCATTGGTTTCCGGGTAATACGCCGCCAGACAGCCGCGCGGAATGTTGTAGTCCACCAGCAGGAAGCGGCGCGCCTGGCGATGCACGCCGTCCTCGCACAGACTCTCCAGATCCACCCAATCGCCAGGCTTCATGTTCAACGCGGCGATGTCCGCACCATTGATGAAGAGCACCCGGCGCTCGCCGAACACGCCGCGATAGCGGTCGTCCAACCCGTAGATAGTGGTGTTGTATTGATCGTGCGAGCGTGTGGTGGCCAGCGTAAACACCATCTGCCCGGCGTGGCTGCGGCGTGCGCGATGGATCGGGTTGTCGGTCGGCACCGCGTGCGGTTTGAACACCGCGCGCTTTTCGGGCGTCACCCATTGCCGATCGCGCGCGGTGTTGGACAGGCGGAATCCGCCCGGCACGCGCACGCGCTGGTTGAAGTCGGCAAAATCGGGGAACACCTGAGCGATCAGGTCGCGAATGCGGTCGTAATCGCCCACCAGCCAACGCCAGCGGATCGCACTGCGCGTACCCAGCGTCGCCTCGGCCAGGCGCGCCACGATCGCCGGTTCGGACAGCAGCTCCGGCGAGGCCGGCGGGTTGATGCCGGCCGACAGGTGCACCATGCTCATCGAATCTTCCACCGTCACGCCTTGCGAGCCGGCGTGCTGGATGTCGATTTCGGTACGGCCCAGGCACGGCAGGATCAGCGCAGCGCGCCCATGCACCAGATGGCTGCGATTGAGTTTAGTGGTGACGTGCACGGTCAATTGGCAATTGCGCAGCGCGCGATGCGTGGCATCCGTATCCGGCGTGGCGGCGGCAAAGTTGCCGCCCATCGCAAAGAACACCTTGCCGCGCCCGTCCAGCATCGCCTCGATCGCACCGACGGTGTCGAAACCGTCTTCGCGCGGCGGCGCAAACCCGAACAGCGTCTGCAACTTGTCCAGGAAGGCGGCCGGCGGTTTTTCGTAGATCATCATCGTACGGTCGCCCTGCACGTTGCTGTGTCCGCGCACCGGGCACACGCCCGCACCGGGACGGCCCAGATGGCCGCGCAGCAACAGCAGGTTGGTGATCATGTGGATGGTGGCCACCGAATGCTTGTGCTGGGTGATGCCCATGCCCCAACAGGCGATCACGCGCCCGGCGTTGAGATAGAGTTCGCCGGCCTTGCGCAATGCCGCCTCGTCCAGCCCGGACTCTTCGACAATGGTGTCCCAGGATTCGCCATGCACCTCGGCAGCGAAGGCGTCGGAGTTGGCGGTGTGGGCGTCGATGAATTCCAGATCCAGCAGGCGTGGCGTGCCATCGCGCTGGGCCTGTGCATCGCGCTCGAGCACATGCTTGATGATGCCCTTGACCGCGGCCAGATCGCCGCCGATCTTGAGCTGAAAATAATCCGAGGCGATGCGGGTGGAGCCGTTGTGCAGCATCTCCAGCTTGTCCTGCGGATCGGCGAACTTTTCCAGGCCGCGCTCGCGCAGCGGATTGAATACCGCGATCGCCGCGCCGCGCTTGGAGGCCTGACGCAACTCGCCGAGCATGCGTGGGTGATTGGTGCCCGGATTCTGACCGAAGATGAAGATCGCATCGGCCAGTTCGAAATCGTGCAGCGACACCGTGCCCTTGCCTACGCCGATCTGCGAACGCAGCGCAATGCCGGACGGCTCATGGCACATGTTGGAGCAGTCGGGGAAGTTGTTGGTGCCGAACTCGCGCACGAACAGTTGATACAGAAACGCCGCTTCGTTGCTAGTGCGCCCGGACGTGTAGAAGATCGCCTCGTCCGGCGACGCCAGCCCATTGAGGTGCGCGGCGATCTGCGCAAACGCCTCGTCCCAGCTCACCGGCACATAATGATCGGTGGCGGCGTCGTAACGCATCGGCTGGGTCAGACGGCCCTGCCCTTCCAGCCAGTAATCGCTGTACTGCGACAGCAGGCTGACGCTGTGCGAGGCAAACAGCTCCGCCCCGGCGCGGCGCGCAGTGGACTCGGCCGCGACGGCTTTGGCGCCGTTCTCGCAAAACTCGAAGGTGGAGGTGTGATCGCGGTCGGGCCAGGCGCAGCCGGGGCAGTCGAAACCGTCCGGCTGGTTGGCATGCAGCAGGGTCTTGGCGCCCTGCACCGCGATGTCCTGTTCCATCAGGTGCTTGGCGACCGAGCGCAATGCGCCCCAGCCGCCGGCGGGGTTGTCGTATTGCTGGATGGTCTTCTTGCTCATGCGGGCTCTCCCACGACGGCGCCCAGGTCCAGGCGCTGCGGATGGCTGTAAACGACACAATCGTGATCGCGGGCAAACCCAATCAGGGTCAGTCCCGTACTATCGGCCAGGCTGATTGCCAGCGCGGTCGGTGCCGATATCGCTGCGAGCAGCGGAATCCGCGCCTGCGCGGCTTTCATGGCCATTTCGTAACTGGCGCGGCTGGTCACCACTGCAAACCCTCGCGATGCATCGACGCGCGCGCGCGCCAGGGCGCCGATCAGCTTGTCGAGCGCGTTATGCCGGCCCACGTCTTCGCGCACATAGCGCAATACACCTTGTGGGTCGGCCCAGCCGGCGGCATGCACCGCGCCGGTCTGCGCGGCGATCGGCTGCTGTGCATGCAGCGCGTCCAGTGCGCGGGCCAACGCCGCCACATCGATCTGCAGCGACGACTGCAGCAAGGGCGGCACACGCAGCACGGCCTCGATCGACTCGTTGCCGCACACTCCGCAACCGCTGCGGCCATCCAGATTGCGGCGCCGCCGGTCCAGTGCAGCGGCCCGGTCGGGCGGGATCTCGATCTGCAACCAGACGCCTTCCAGAAACGTCTCCACCGCCACCACGCGCAAGTCCTGCGGATGCTCGACGATGCCCTCGCTCAGCGAGAACCCGAGTGCGAAATCCTCCAGGTCCTCCGGCGTGGCCATCATCACCGCGAACGGCACACCGTTGTAGTTGAACGCCACCGGCATTTCGGCCGCCACCAAGTCCTGCACCGTGGCGTTGCGGCCGCCGCGGTGGCGGACCACCGTGCGCACCACGCTGCCCGGGCGTACGGAACGGGAAGACGGAGTAGTCATCTCATCTCAGTGGAATAACTCAGTGGAACAACACGGAGGCTTTCTGCAGCGTGACCCAGATGCCCCAGCACATCGGCACACCGACCGCCAGCCAGGCCAGCGCGACCAGTGCCGGATTGCCGCCATGCCCGATACGCTCCATCTGCTCCGGCGGCAGCACCACGTTGCCGCCGTGGTCCGCCTTCTCGTGCGCCAGCCGCTTCTCGCGCGCCAGTTCGTCGGGCGTCATGAAGTGACGCGCGGCCACCGGACGCACCAACAGGTTGCAGATCAGACCGAGCACCAACATGCCGGCGAGGATGTACATGGTGGTGTTGTAGACCTGTGACGGCGGGCTGCCTTGAGCCAGCTGGTACTCACGCATGTAGCCCACCACCACCGGACCAAGAATGCCGGCGGTGGCCCAGGCGGTCAGCAGGCGGCCGTGGATGGCGCCCACCATCTGGGCGCCGAACAGGTCGGCCAGATACGCCGGAACGGTGGCGAAACCGCCGCCGTACATCGACACGATGATGCAGAAGATGCCGGCGAACAACGCGATTCCGCCCACGCCGCCGGCCGACGGCGCGGCTGCATACAGGCAGATGCCCAGCACGAAGAACAGCGTGTAGGTGTTCTTGCGGCCGAGCCTGTCGGACATGCTGGCCCAGAAGAAGCGGCCGCCGATGTTGAACAGGCTGAGCAGGCCGGTAAAACCTGCCGCGATGGCCGCGATGCTGGTCAGCTGCGCCGCATTCAGGCTGCCGAAGCCGACCTCCACCCCGATCAACCGGCCGCCGAAGACTTCCTGCAGCATCGGCGAGGACATGCCGATCACGCCGATACCGGCCGACACGTTCAGGCACAGCACGCCCCACAGCAGCCAGAACTGCGGGATGCCCCAGACCCTGCTCACGTGCACGTGATGGGCAGTGATCATGGCGTTGTTGCTGGCCACCGGCGCGCTCCAGCCGGCCGGCGCCCAGCCGCTCGGCGGCACGCGGTAGCCGAACGCGCCGGCCATCATGAAGACGAAGTACAGCGCCGCCATCACCAGGAAGGTTTCCAGTACGCCCACCGAGGTCGGCGTGGCGAAGTGGCGCATCAGCGCATCGGCCAGGGGGCTGCCGATCATCGCGCCGCCACCGAAGCCCATGATCGCCATGCCGGTCGCCATGCCGCGACGGTCCGGGAACCACTTGATCAGCGTCGACACCGGCGAGATGTAGCCCAGGCCCAGACCGATGCCGCCGATCACGCCCGAGCCCAGCCACAGCATCCAGATCTGGTGGAAGTGGATGCCGGCCGCCGAAATCACCAGCCCACCGCACCAGCACAGCGCCGAGACCACACCGGCCTTGCGCGGGCCGGCGCGTTCCAGCCAACCGCCCCAGATCGCCGCCGAGCAGCCCAGCAGCACGAAGAACAGCGTGTACATCCACTGCAGCTCGCTGATCTTCCAGTCGCAGGTGGTGGCGACCATGCGCGCGAACAGGCCCATGTCGGCCGGGCAGGCGATCGCTTCGGTGATGCCCAGCGCCTTGGACAGCGGCAACCAGAACACGCTGAAGCCGTAGGCCATGCCGATACACAGGTGGATCGCCAGTGCCGCCGGCGGTACCAACCAACGATTGAAGCCCGGACGCGCAACGATGCGCTCCTTGGACAGCAGGCCGGCGTCTGCGCCGTTGGCGCTCGCCACGGTGGACTCTTGTGTCATTCCCGTTCCCCAAAGAAGTATGAAGAAGTGTGTCCGGCGCGCCTGACAAGACGACTGTGCGCAGCAGGCTCCATGGTCCCGACTACGATTGATGGCTGCGATCGATCGACGTGTTGCGATAAGGGCAGCAGCGGCTACCAGGCGTCCCTGGCACTGCTCTGCGCATCATCGGCGATCGCTGAATCTTTGCAATGCTTTGGCGCGCCCCGCAGCCGGTCGAAAAAACCCGTCAATGCATGCGTCACCAGGCGTTTCGAGAGCTTAGCGGCCGACGCTGCGACTAATTGACTAGTCCATGCCGACCGGCATGTGCAGCTCCGCACATCGTGGTCGCCGTCGCACTTCGCCGGGGCGAGGGCCGACGCGCCGAGGCCGTACAGTCGAATGATCCCCAGCGACGAGGTCCGCCATGCACGACCCCCACCTCACGATGCCGCGTACGCGCTGCAGGCACCTACGCAACTGGACGCGTTCTGGATGCCGTTCACCGCCAACCGCCCGATTTGATCACCGCTGCCAAGAAGCTGACCAGTGGCACGGTGCCGATGGGTGCGGTGCTGGTGGCCGATGCGATCCACGATGCCTTCATGTATGGGCCGCAGAACGATCCTGCGCAGCACCGCCTGACGACGAGCGCACAGGCGCCCGCGCGTAACGCCCGCGCGCAGCGCGGTCAAGCGCGCAAAGCCGCAGCAGGCTCACTACAATGCCGGCCCCGCACTTCCCCGCAGTTGCCGCATGAACATCGTCGTCAAAGAAGAACTCCAGGCCTACATCGACCCGCTGACGCCCGACGAGCACGAGGCACTGGAACGCAGCCTGCTGGCCGAGGGCTGCCGCGATGCGCTGGTGCTGTGGGGCGATGTGCTGGTGGATGGCCACAACCGCTACGGCATCTGCCGGAAGCACGACCTGCCGTTCCAGACCGTGCAGAACCCGCGCTTCCAGTCGATGCAGGACGTGCACCTGTGGATGATCGAGCAGCACCTGGGCCGGCGCAGCGTGTCGGACTTCCAGCGTGGCGTGCTGGCGCTGCGCAAGCGCGAGATCCTGGCTGCGCGCCAGCGCAGCCAGCGCGATGCCGACGCCGCGACCGAAGCGCCGGCGCTTGCCGACGATGACCAGGCGGCCAACGGCATCGACCAGGGCCCCGCGCAGGCCGCCGTGGACAGCGACAGCCCGCCATGGGAAGAGATCTCCACTCCGGTCAGCCGCGCCGAGCTGGCGCGCGAGGCGCGCCTGAGCAACAACCAGGTGGTGATGATCGAGCGCATCCACAAACAGGCCGCCCCGGAAGTGGTGCAAGCCGTCAAGGCCGGCGAGATTTCGATCAGCGCTGCCGCTGCCGTGGCCACCTTGTCCGAGGACGAGCAACGCGCCGCCGCACAGGCCGGCAAGGCCGAGCTCAAACAGGCTGCCAGGCGCGTGCGCGACGCCAAGCGTAAACCCAAGCCCGACCAGGCCGAAGGCGGCGAAGCCGAGCGCCGCGATGTGAAAGCCCTGCAACGCCGCGTCACCGAACTGGAAAACGAAAACGCCGCACTGCAGGCCAAGGTGACCGCGCTGCAATCGCAGCTGGAGCGCCTGCGCGGCTGAGTGCCAGACGGTACATCACCGTAGGAGCGTACCCGGGCGCGACCTGGCTGTCCCGGTAACGCCGTCGCGCTCAGGCGCGCTCCTAACAGAATTGACCGGCCGCTATCGCCAACGGCAACCGCGATCGCTGCAACCGCTCGTAGGAGTGCACCCGGGCGCGACGCGGCTGTCCCGGTAACCCCGTCGCGCTCAGGCGCGCTGCTACCGGGCCATCACGCCCGCCGTGGACATGCCCTGATCCGGTGACTGGGTACACTGCGCAGATGGAACCAAGCGTCAGCACTCCCCGTCCCGTCGATCCCCGTCGTGCCCAGCTGCAGCGCATGAAGCTGTTGGCGGTGGCCCTGTTGCTGGCCATGTTCGCCGGCTTCGTCGTCAGTCACCTGATGGGCGAACAAGGCGTCTGGGCCTGGGTTTCGGCCTTCTGCGAAGCGGCCACCGTCGGCGCACTGGCCGACTGGTTCGCGGTGGTGGCCTTGTTCCGCCGCCCGATGGGCCTGCCGATTCCGCATACCGCCATCCTGCCACGCGGCAAGGACCGCCTCGCCGATGGCCTGGCGGTCTTCGTACGCGACCAGTTCCTCGCACCGGATGCGTTGATGGAAAAACTGCGTGTGTTCGACCCGGCCAGCCGCCTGGGCGAATGGCTGGCCAAACCCGAACAGGCCCGCATGCTCGCGCAGATGGCGCGCAGCTGGATGCTGCAGGCGCTGGAGCTGCTGGACGAGGCCGCAGTGCGCCGCGCGATCCAGCGCTTCGTGGTCGACCGGCTGCGCAAGTGGAATGCCGCCGCCACCGTCGGCGATGTCATGGCGCTGCTCACCACCGATGGCCGGCATCAGAAATTGCTGGACGAGGTGCTGTTGCGCCTGGGCCAGTGGCTGGATCAGGAACAGGTCAAAACGCGCGCCTCGGCATTGATCGTGCGCTATGCGCGGCGGGAGTGGCCCAAGCTGGTCGGCACGGTGAACTGGGTCAAACCGATCGAAGAGATCGGCGACAGCCTGGCCGACCGCATGGCGCGTGCGGCGATCGAGGAGTTGCAGGACATCCTCAAGACGCCCGAGCATCCAATCAGGCTCGACTATGAAGCATGGCTGCAACGCTACATCGCGCGTCTGCGCGACGAGCCGGCAATGGCCGAGCGCGTGGAAGAACTCAAGCAGCGCGCGATCGAACATCCGGCCTTGCAGGACTACGTGCAAGGTCTGTGGGGCGAGATTCGCGATGCGTTGCGCAACGACCTGGCACGTGAGGAATCGTCGATGGCTGCGCACATGGAGCGCTCCATGCAATCGCTCGGCCAGGCCCTGTCGCAGGATCCCTCGCTACGTGAAGCGCTCAACCAGCACATGCTGCAGGCTGCCGACAAACTCACCACGCGCTTGCGCGCATCGGTGACCGACCACATTGCATCGACGATGAAAAGTTGGGACGAACGTCACCTCGTCGAACAATTGGAATTGGGTGTTGGACGCGATCTGCAATACATTCGGTTCAATGGAACGTTGGTGGGTGGACTGATCGGGCTTGCCCTTCACGCATTATCGATCTGGCTGGCGTTCTGATGCATTGGCAATGACGTTGATCGCCCACCGGAAACACGTGCAGACACCGGGGAGACTGCACGCGTTCTGATGATCGTCAGGCGCCACCACGAGGCCGGCTTTGCTGTCGGCCAGCACACTGGGCACGCAACAGGCAAGGCAAAGGAACAGAAATGCCGAATGGCCGCTGGGATCTGCGCAGAAAATACGGGCGCCGTGCGTTGATTGGTGCCCTGCTGATTCTCGCCTCAGGCCTGATTGCCGCCATTTCCGCCGGCCTTTCGCTGCACCGGCATAACGAACTGGAGCGCGAACAGCGTTTCGGCTATGTCGTGCGCACGCTGGCACGCAACATCAGCGAGCGCATGTATTCCTTCGAACACGGGCTGCGCGGCGCGCGTGGTGCGGTGATCGGCGCCGGTAAAGAGATCATCAGTCGCGATCGCTTCATCTTGTACAGCCGCTCGCGCGATTACGCGCGCGAGTTTCCCGGCGTGCTGGGCTACGGCTACATCCATCGCGTCGCGCGTGCCGACGAAGAGGCCTTCCTGCAGGCCGCCCGCGCCGACGGCGCACCGGATATCAAGCGTCGGCCGCTGGAACCCTGGGACGGCGAGCGCTACATCGTGCTGTATTTCGAACCGGAGTCCTCGGGCAACCGTCCGATCGGTCTGGACATCGCCTCCGATCCGCGTCGCCGCTCAGCGGCACTGCAGGCCGCACGCAGCGGCGTGCCGATCATGACCTCGCCGATCTCGCTATCCGGTTATCGCATTCCCAGCGAGAGCGGATTCCTGGTGCTGCTGGCGGTCTATCGCGAGGGCATGCCGCTGCAGACGCCGCAACAGCGCATGGCCGCGACCAGCGGCTGGGTGTACGCGCCCTTCAGCGTCGAACAGATGGTGGAAAGCACCCTGGGCGAGCGTGACGACGTGGCGCTGGATCTGTCCGACCGCAACGAGCCCACCCACAACTTCTTTCGCAGCGGCACGCCGTCCAGCGACAGCGCGCGTCGCCCGCCGGTGATCCAGCAGCTGCAGATCTATGGCCGCACCTGGATCATCACCGCCCACCCCACCGCCAGCTTCCTGGCCTCGCTCAACCAGACCTCGCCATGGCTGACCGGCGGCCTGGTGCTGGGCGTGTCGGTGCTGCTGGCGGCATTGCTGGTGCTGTATTTCAGCAACGGCCTGCGGCGCGAGGAAGTGCTGCGCAAACAGATGGAGCTGGCGGCACTGGTCAGCCACTCCAGCGAGGCCATCGTTGCCGAAACTCCGGACGGACACATCACCCACTGGAATCCCGCTGCCGAAGCGATGTGCGGCTACAGCGCGGACGAGGCGATCGGCCAGAACCTGACGATGCTGCTGTCGCCGCAGCCATATGCGATCCCCGACATCGAGCACGCCGACGAGCACCATTCGGTCGATACCTCGGCCGCGCTGAGCATGCGCCATCGCGATGGGCATCTGGTCCATGTGCTGGCCAGCAAGGCCCCGATCATCGAACGCGATGCCACCCTGAGCGGACACTCGCATTTCTTCCGCGACATCTCCGAGCGGGTGCGTTCGCATCAGCGCATCGTCGACCTGAATGCATCGCTCGAACATCAGGTCGCCGAACGCACCAGCGAATTGATGAAGTTCTCCGCGCTGCACCGGGCGATCCTGGCACACGCCGGCTTTGCCATCATCGCCACCGACTCCGGCGGCTTTGTCACTCTGTTCAATCGCGCCGCGGAAAAACTGCTGGGCTACAACGCCGACGAGGTGATCGGCCGCCGCAAGGCCGGCCAGTTCATCGAGCAGGAAGAACTGCAGCAGCGCGCGCACCTGCTGTCCGAGCAGACCGGCGCGCCGGTGGCGCATACGCTGGAGGCGATCGCCGCGCTGACCAGCCTGGGCCGCAGCGACACCAGCGAATGGACCTACGTCAGCCACGAAGGCCGCCGCCTGCCGGTGCTGCTGACCCTGAGCACCCTGCGCGACGATAACGACCAGGTGATCGGTTACCTGGGCATGGCGGTGGACCTGACCGAGCAGAAACTGCACGAGAAACAACTGCGCCTGGCGATGGATGCGGCCAAGAGCGCCAACCAGTCCAAGTCCGATTTCCTGGCCAACATGAGCCACGAGATCCGCACGCCGATGAACGCGATCCTGGGCATGCTGTACCTGCTCCAGCGCAGCGAACTGCCCGGTGCCGCGCAGGACATGGTGACCAAGATTGACCGCTCCGCGCGCTCGCTGCTGGAGATCATCAACGACATCCTGGACTTCTCCAAGATCGAGGCCGGGCGCATCGATCTGGAACGCGCACCGTTCGACCTCAATCAACTGTTCGACAACATCGCCGACCTGATGCGTTCCTCGCTCAGCACCAAACCGGTGGAGATGATCGTCGAGCCACTGCCGCGCGACTGCCGCTGGTTGCTCGGCGATGCGCTGCGCATCAACCAGGTGCTGGTCAATCTGGTCGGCAACGCGATCAAGTTCACCGAGCAGGGCGAAGTGGTGCTGTCGGTGCGGCGCTTCCCCAGCGGCGATCCGAACAAGCTCAAGCTGCTGTTCTCGGTGCGCGACACCGGCATCGGCATTTCCAAGGAAAAGCAGAGCCTGATCTTCTCGCCGTTCCTGCAGGCCGACACCTCCACTAGCCGGCGCTACGGCGGCAGCGGCCTGGGCCTGACCATCAGCCGGCGCCTGATTGAACTGATGGGCGGCGAGCTGGAAGTGGAAAGCGTGCCCGGCCGCGGCAGCGAGTTCTACTTCGTGGTGACGCTGGAAAAATCCGCCCCGCCGCTAGCGCAGCGCGACCTGCCGGCGCTGCCGCCGGAAGCGATGCCGCGGGTGTTGATCGCCGACGACCACGATGCGGCACTCAACAACCTGGTGCGCATCGCCAGCGAACTCGGCTGGCGCGTGGATGCGGTCGCCAGCGGCCAGGCCGCCCTGCAGGCGATCGAGCAGGCCAGCGAGCCCTACGACATCTTCCTGCTCGACTGGCGCATGCCCGATATCGACGGCGTGGCGATCGCGCGGCAGATCCGCGCACGCGCCGTGCCCGGCCCGCATCCGGTGATCGTCATGGTCACCGCCTACGAGCGCCGGCTGCTGGAGCAGCATCCCGAGCAACAGGACCTGGATGCGGTGATGACCAAGCCGGTGACCAGCGCGGCGCTGCACCGGCTGGTGGAGCAACTGGTCCACGAACGCCCCGGCGCGCGGCCGGTGGCGCCCACCTTCGTGGCGCGTCGGCTGGAAGGCGCGCATCTGCTGCTGGTGGACGACAGCGAAATCAACTGCGAAGTGGCGCAGCGCATTCTCGAAGGCGAAGGCGCCATGGTCACGGTCGCCCACGACGGCGAACAGGCCATCAACACGCTGCGGCGTGCGCCGGAGCTGTTCCAGCTGGTGTTGATGGACGTGCAGATGCCGGTGGTCGATGGCTATGAAGCCACGCGGCGGCTGCGGCAGATCCCCGCGCTGGCCAGCCTGCCGGTGATCGCGCTGACTGCCGGCGCCTTTCGCCCGCAACAGGAGAAAGCGCTGGAAGCGGGCATGAACGGTTTCATCGCCAAGCCGTTCAATGTGGAGGAACTGGTCACCGCCATCCGCCACTTCCTGCAGCCGGGTGTACGGCGCATCCCGTCGCTGCCGCACGAGGCCGCTGTGCAGGGCGGCCCCGAGTGGGACCACGCCGACCCGGAGGTGCTGGATGCGGCGCGCGCACGCAGCCTGTGGCGCGAGCGCAAACCGTACGAGCGCTATCTGCTCAAATTGCTGCGCGACAACCCCGACCCGGCCGAGGCCGCAGCCGAACATCTGCGCCGCAACGAGCTGCCGGCGATCGGTGCACTGGCGCACAAGCTGCGCGGCGCGGCCGGGTCGCTGGCGTTGCCGGCCCTGGCCGGTGCCGCCAGCGACCTGGAAACCCGCATCGAGCAGGGCCACGACATCACCTCGGCACTGCTCGCACTCAAGGACACCATGCAGCGTACCGCCGCGGCGATCCATGCCTTCCTGCAACACGGCGACAGCGACGCGGAAGCAGGCGATGACGATGCCGCGCTGGACGCGGACAGCGTGCAGATCCTGGAAGCGGCCCTGGGCAGCGACGATGCCGACAGGATCGACCACGCGCTGCTGATCTGCGCGCCGCATCTGCCGCGCAACCTGCAGGAAGCACTGCAGCGTGCGGTGGAAGATTTCGACTTCCGTCGCGCCGAGGCCACCTTGCGCGACTGGCAAGCCACTCACCTGCGCTGACCGCTCACCACGCCGGCTGGCAAGGAGCCTCCATGCCGCATCGTCCCCTGCTGTGTGTCGACGATGAATCCAGCAACCTGGCCACCCTGCGCCAGCTGTTGCGCGACGATTTTCCGCTGGTGTTCGCCAAGTCCGGCGGCGAAGCGCTGGAGGCGGTGCTCCGCCACGCGCCATCGTTGATCCTGCTGGATGTCGAGCTGCCCGACATGGACGGCTATGCAGTGGCGCGCACGCTCAAGCAGCAGCCCGCCAGCATAGCCATCCCGATTCTGTTCGTGACCTCGCGCAGCAGCGAACACGACGAACGCACAGGCCTGGAAGCAGGCGCGGCCGATTACGTCAGCAAGCCCTAATCGCCCGCGCTGCTCAAGGCCAGAGCGAGCATTCCGCCCCACTTGCAGGCCGCACGGCCCCGCTCACGCGGGCCGGCAGTGTTATCGGCTCCGTGATGCGTACGCAGTGTTGCCTGGCGCGTGCTTGAACCCCGCGTCGCAGCGGCGGACAATGCACATGTTGCGCCGCACAACACCGTGCGACGCGGGCCGGTCCGATCGCCATCTGCGCGCCACCGATGCGGCCCCGCAACCGAGAGCCCGATGTCCTCCAGCGTGTCCGAGGCCGGCGTCACGCCGCCGCGTTATCCCGATTACCGCATCATCTCGCTGATCCTGGCCTGCGCCATCTTCATGGAGCAGATGGACGCCACCGTGCTGGCGACCGCGCTGCCGACCCTGGCGCGCGATTTCGGCGTTGCCGCGCCGGCGATGAGCATCGCCATGACCAGCTACCTGCTGGCGCTGGCAGTGCTGATCCCGGCCAGCGGCGCGATCGCCGACCGCTTCGGCCTGCGCCGCGTGTTCGGCGCATCGATCTGGGTGTTCGTCGGCGGCTCGATCCTGTGTTCGCTGGCCGACAGCCTGCCCACCATGGTCGCCGCGCGCGTACTGCAAGGCGCCGGCGGCGCGATGATGGCCCCGCTCGGCCGGCTGATCCTGCTGCGCACGGTGGAGCGCCGTCACCTGGTGTCGGCCATGGCCTGGACGCTGGTGCCGGCCTTCATCGGCCCGATGCTCGGCCCGCCGCTGGGCGGATTTTTCGTCTCGTATCTGGACTGGCGCTGGATCTTCTACATCAACGTGCCGATCGGCATTGCCGGCTTTTTGCTGGTGCGCCGTTTCATCCCGGAAATTTCCACCGACACCACACCGGCACGTTTCGACCTGCGCGGTTTCGTGCTGTGCGGCACCGCATTGGGCTGCCTGTTGTTCGGCCTGGAAATGGTCAGCCAGCAGGACGGCATCGGCACGGCGAGCTGGCTGCTGGCCATCGGCGGCAGCGCTGCACTGGGGTATCTGTGGCATGCACGCCACCACCCCGCTCCGCTGCTGGATCTGAGTCTGCTGCGGATCGATTCGTTCCGCTTGTCGGTGATCGGCGGGGCGCTGATGCGTATCACCCAGGGCGCGCATCCGTTCCTGCTGCCGCTGCTGTTCCAGATCGGCTTCGGCATGAGCGCTGCGCACAGCGGGCGCCTGATCCTGGCCACCGCGCTCGGCGCACTGCTGATGCGTAGCATCACTCCACAGTTGCTGCGCCGCTTCGGCTATCGCAACAGCCTGATCGGCAACGGCGTACTCGCCAGCCTGGGCTACATGGTGTGTGCATTGTTCCGGCCCGACTGGCCGCCGGCGCTGATGTTCGGCCTGCTGCTGTGCTGCGGCGCCTTCATGTCGTTCCAGTTCGCCGCCTACAACACCATCGCCTACGAAAACGTCCCCGCATCGCGCATGAGCCGCGCCAGCAGCCTGTACACCACCCTGCAGCAACTGATGCTCTCGGTCGGCGTGTGCGCCGGCGCGATGATCCTCAAGCTGGCCATGCTGGCCGGCAGTCATCTGCAACCGCAGCAACGCGATTTCTCGCTGGCGTTCTGCGTGGTCAGCCTGATCTCGCTCAGCGCCACCTGGTGGCATGTGCGTTTCGACAAGGATGCCGGGCAGGAGATGAGCGGGCACCGCGCCTAGGCATTGGGCCCGCCCGCCTGCGCCCGACATGACTTGTCCGCCATGCCACTCGCATCCAGACATACTCACAAGAAAAGCAACGCGTGTGCTGTCGCTGATCGGATTTGGGCCTGGCGATTGGTCGATAGTCGGACGACGCATTGAGTTCGCGAATGTACGACGCAATTTCGCATGTAAACAAGGCGACCCTTGCGCCGCCTTGTGCATGGGCAGACTACTACGTAACTGCATCAGCGCAACCAAGGTGATGGCGAATCACTCGCTCCGCCATCACCTCGCTGCACATGGTTACAAGCCGTGCGCAGCCAGCTGCCCCAACCGCTGCACTGCGACCGACACGGTCGGGTAGTCCAGCGTCTTCTGCTCGGCCACATCGGCCAGCATGGCCAGGGTGAAGCGCAGGCTGGAATCGTCGCGCGCCAGCCAGGTGGCCACCTTGTCCTCGGCACTGCTGCCGGACATGGTCAGCACCTGCGCCACCAGTGCGCGCTGATGTGCGGCCAGTTCGTCGCGCAGCACGCCGCGTGCCACTGCGTGCCAGCGGCCGTTGACCTCCAGCGCGTCGATCTGCTCGAACAACCACGGTAGGCGCAGCGCTTCGCCCAGGCGGAAATGCACCTTGGACACCTCCACCGGCTTGAGCTTGCGGGTGCGCGCGGTTTCGATGATGTCGAAGGCCGGTTCCAGGTAACGCAACTCGCACAGCTGTTGCGCCAGCTGCGGCGGCAGGCCCTTGTCCTGCCATTCCTGCACGCTGGCTTCGTACTGCGGGCGCTGCGCATCCGACAGCACGCCGGAGGCGATACGGATGTCGTTGAACGGGCCGTGGTAACGCTCCACCGCCGCGGTGATGCCCGGCATCTGACCTGGACGCAACAGCAGCCAACGCACGAACGAGCGTTGCAGGCGCCAGATCACTTCCAGCGCATCGATCTGCACCGACTCGGGCACCTTGCCGTCCAATGCGTCGATCTGCGTCCACAGTGCGCGCGCATCCAGGGTCTCGCGGCTGATGGTGTAGGCCTTGGCGACCTCGGCGATGCTGCGGCCGGTGTCTTCCTGCATGCGCATCAGGAAGGTGGCGCCCATGCGGTTGATGGTGGTGTTGGTCACCGCGGTGGCGATGATTTCGCGCTTGAGGCGGTGGCGCTCCATCGCATCGGCGTATTTCTTCTGCAGCGGCTGCGGGAAGTAGCGCTGCAGTTCCTTGGACAGATACGGGTCTTCCGGAATGTCCGATTCCAGCAGCTGCTGGAACGCCACCAGCTTGGAGTACGACAGCAGCACCGACAGCTCCGGTCGCGACAGGCCCTGCCCGCGCGCCTTGCGTGCGGACAGTTCGGCATCGGAGGGCAGGAACTCGATCTGACGATCGAGCAGGCCCTGCAATTCCAGCGTGCGGATGAAGTGCTGCTTGGAGCCCAGACGCTTGACGCTCATCCGCTCCATCAGGCTGATCGCCTGGTTCTGGCGGTAGTTGTCCCACAACACCAGGTCGGCCACTTCGTCGGTCATCGAGGCGAGTAGCGTGTTGCGCGCGTCGTAGGTGAGCTTCTTGGCCTGCACCATGTCGTTGAGCAGGATCTTGATGTTCACCTCGTGATCGGAGGTGTCCACGCCGGCCGAGTTGTCGATGAAGTCGGTGTTGAGCAGCACCCCGGCCTGCGCGGCCTCGATGCGGCC
The DNA here is from genome assembly GCF_002940665.1 of Xanthomonas arboricola. Classification (GTDB taxonomy): domain Bacteria; phylum Pseudomonadota; class Gammaproteobacteria; order Xanthomonadales; family Xanthomonadaceae; genus Xanthomonas; species Xanthomonas arboricola_B. The sequence continues at coordinate 239,317 of NZ_MIGY01000002.1, read as the reverse complement.
GAGCTGGGTCAGGCCGAGGTTGCCGCCCTCGCCCACCACCTTGCAGCGCAATTCGCCGCCATTGACGCGCAGGCCATTGTTGGCGCGGTCGCCCACATCGGCGTGCGACTCGCTGGACGCCTTGACGTAGGTGCCGATGCCGCCATTCCAGAACAGGTCCACCGGCGCCTTGAGGATGGCGTTCATCAGCTCGTTGGGCGAGAGCTGCTTGACGCTGGATTCCAACCCCAGGACCTCGCGCACCGGCGCGCTGATGTCGATGGATTTGAGCGTGCGCGGATAGATGCCGCCGCCGGCGCTGATCAGCTTGGCCTCGTAGTCGGCCCAGCTGGAACGCGGCAGCTTGAACAGGCGCTCGCGCTCGGCGAACGAGGCGGCGGCATCGGGATTGGGATCCAGGAAGATGTGCCGGTGATCGAACGCAGCCAGCAGGCGGATATGGCGCGACAACAGCATGCCGTTGCCGAACACGTCGCCGGACATGTCGCCGATGCCGACCACGCTGAAATCCTGGCTCTGGCAGTCGCGCCCCATCGCACGGAAGTGGCGCTTGACCGATTCCCACGCACCGCGCGCGGTGATGCCCATGCCCTTGTGGTCGTAGCCGACCGAGCCGCCGGAGGCGAACGCATCGCCCAGCCAGAAGCCGTGGTCCAGCGCCAACCCGTTGGCGATGTCGGAGAACGTGGCAGTGCCCTTGTCGGCCGCGACTACGAGATACGGGTCGTCCAGGTCGTGACGCACCACCTGCGGCGGCGGCACGATCTTGCCGCCGACGATGTTGTCGGTGATGTCGAGCAGGCTCTGGATGAACAGCTTGTAGCAGGCGATGCCTTCGGCCTGGATCGCGTCACGGTCGCCGCCGACCGGCGAGCGCTTGACGTAGAAACCGCCCTTGGCGCCGACCGGCACGATGACGGTGTTCTTGACCATCTGCGCCTTGACCAGACCCAGCACCTCGGTGCGGAAATCCTCGCGCCGGTCCGACCAGCGCAGGCCACCACGCGCCACCGCGCCAAAGCGCAGGTGCACGCCTTCCACACGCGGGCTGTAGACGAAGATCTCGCGGTACGGACGCGGCTTGGGCAGATCCGGCACGATCGAGGAATCCAGCTTGAAGCTGATGCAATGGCCGTGCTTGCCGCTCTTGTCGGCCTGGTAATAGTTGGTGCGTAGCGTCGCATCGATCACGCCGATGAAGCTGCGCAGGATGCGGTCCTCGTCCAGGCTGGAGACGCGATCCATCAACTTCAGCAGCGTGGCGCGCGCGGCTTCCTGCTGCGCATCGCGATCGCTGCCACGCGCCTGCAGCACCGGCTCCAGCGCCTTGAGCGTGGCCTCGTCGCCAGCGGCCAGCACCGACAACTCCTCGCGCAGGCGTTCCTGCCCGGCGAAGATCTGCGCCTTGGTCTCGTTGCCGGTGGACGGATCGAAGCGCGCCTCGAACAGTTCCACCAGCAAGCGCGCCAGCAGCGGATAACGGGTAAACGTCGCCTCGACGTAGGCCTGCGAAAACGGCACCGCGGTCTGCAGCAGGTACTTGCAATAGCCGCGCAGCAGCGCGACCTGGCGCCAGTGCAGGCCGGCGGCCAGGATCAGGCGATTGAAGCCGTCGTTCTCGGCATCGCCGTTCCAGATCCGCTCGAAGGCTTCGCCGAAACCGGCGTCGGCGTTGGCCGCATTGATCTTGCCGGAGGTCGATTCGACCTCGAAATCCTGAATGTAGACCGGCGTCTCGCCGACCTGCAGCCGGTATGGCCGCTCGGAGATCACGCGCAGGCCCATGTTTTCCATCATCGGCATCGCATCGGACAACGGAATGTCGTCGAGCTGGCGATACAGCTTCAGGCGCAGGCCTTCGCCGGCGTCCAGTCGCATGCCGTCGTCGCGACGGATTTCCTGCAGGCTCAGATGCAGATCGTCCGGGCCGTCCAGTGCGGCCAGATGTTCGACGTCGGACACCGCCGATTCAATCGACGAGTCCTCGATATAACCGGCCGGCAACGCACGCCCGAAGTTGGCGGCCATGCGCAGGCCATTGACCTCGCCATGCCGTGCCACCAGCGCCTCGCGCAGGGCATCGCGCCAGTTGCGCAGCAGATGCGCCAGCCGCGACTCGAGTTCGGTGGTATTGAATTCCAGCGCCTCGCCGCTCTTGGGCCGTACGATCAAGTGCAGCTGCGCCAGTGGCGACTCGCCCAACACCACGCTGGAATCGATGTATTCGCCGTGCAGCGCATCCTTGAGCAAGGCCTCGATGCGCAGCCGCACATCGGTGTTGAAGCGCTCGCGCGGGATGTACACCAGCGCGGAGATGAAGCGGCTGTACTTGTCGCGGCGCAGGAACATGCGGCTGCGCACGCGCTCCTGCAGGCCGAGGATGCCGATCGCGGTGCGATACAGCTCTTCCTCGTTGGACTGGAACAACTCCTCGCGCGGCAGCGTCTCGAGGATGTGCCGCAGTGCCTTGCCGCTGTGGCTGCTCGGGGTCAGCCCGGACTTGCTCATCACGTATTCGTGGCGCTGGCGCACCAGCGGAATCTCCCACGGGCGGCGGTTGTAGGCGCTGGAGGTGAACAGGCCCAGAAAGCGCTGCTCGCCGACGATGCGGCCCTTGGCATCGAATTCCAGGATGCCGATGTAATCCATGTAGCCGACCCGATGCACGCGCGAGCGCGCGTTGGTCTTGGTCAGGATCAGCGCATCCTTGAGCTTGGCCGAAGTGTTCAGGCCGTGCGCCGCCAGCGTGGTCACCGGGCGCGCCGGCGAGGTGTCGTGGCCGCGCATCAGGCCCAGGCCGGTTTCTTCCACCGGCGCCAGCACGTCCTGGCCGTCCTGCTTCTCCACGCGGTATTCGCGATAGCCGAAGAAGGTGAAGTGGTCGGCCGCCGCCCAGCGCAGGAACTCCTGCGCCTCGTGGCGGCTGATGTCGTCCATCGGCAGGCGGCGGGTGGCCAGGTCGTCGGCCAGCATCACCATCTTCTCGCGCATCGACGCCCAGTCGTGCACGATCGCGCGCACTTCGGCCAGCACCTTGCGCACCGACGCTTCCACCTTGGGCATGTCGTCGGCGGGCTGGCGGTCGATCTCCAGCACCATCATCGACTCGCTCTTGCCCTCGCCCACTGCGGTCAGCTTGCCGGCCTTGTCGCGCGCAATGCGCAGCACCGGATGGCCGAGCACGTGCACGCCGATGCCCAGATCCGACAGCGTCATGCTCACCGAGTCGACCAGGAACGGCATGTCGTCGTTGACGATCTGCAGCAGCGTGTGCGGCGACTCGTAGCCGTGGCTCTTCAGGGTCGGGTTGAACACCCGCACATTGACCGTACCGGCCTTGCGCGTGCGCGCAAATTCAAGCATGTCCGACGCCAGGGCCGCCCACTGCTCGGGCGGGTGGTTGGGGAACTCGTCCTCTTCCATGCGCCGGTAGAAGTCGGCTGCGAACAGCTGCACCTCGGACTGGCGGGCAGCCGGGTAGCGCTTGCGCAACGCGGCGAAGACCGGCTCCAGGGTGACCGCCTGCGGCGCGGCGGCAAGCACGGGGACAGCATGGTCGGCGACTGGTTTGACCGACGTCGTGGACGATTTCGAAGCAGCTTTCTTGGCTGTCATGAGAGCGCTGGGGTGCTCGGTGGAAAACCTGAATTGTACCGGCGCCGGATGAAGACGCCTTGCTGCATAGCGCAAATTTCCGGCCGGCCGCCGACCGGGTGCATCGTCAACACACCCTCGCCGACTGGCATTCTGCCGGCGTCGCGGGATCGGCCCCTGCACAAGCGCACGCCGGACCGCCACACCCGGCAAAGTCCGGCCGGGCGCCCGGGGCGTAAGGCGTGCATCGACATGACCGCGAGCGTCAAGCCTGTTTAAAAACTAAACTGGACGGTATAGTCTACCGCCATGACCCCCCGTTCCCACCGTGCTGCCCGGCGCTCGGACTGCGATCGCCGCATCCATACGGCTGTGCATACGCTGCTTGCCGAGCGCGGCATGCGGCTGAGCATGGACGCGGTGGCCGCGCGTGCCGGCTGCTCCAAGCAGACCCTCTACAGTTACTACGGTTGTAAAGAAAACCTGCTGCGCGACGTGCTTCAGGACCATGTGCATCTGGCAACGGTGCCGCTGGGCACCGACTCGGGCGAGTTGCGCGAGGATCTGCTGGCCTTCGCGCTGGCTCACCTTGACCGCCTGAACCGCCCCGATGTGTTACAGACCTGCCGGTTGGTGGAGGCCGAATCGCATCGGTTCCCAGATCAGTCGCAGCAGATCTTCCAGGACGGAGTCGTCGGTATGCAGCAGCGCCTGGCGCAGCGCTTCCAACAAGCGATGCAAGCCGGCCAGCTGCGCCATGACGATCCGCACTGTATGGCCGAACTGCTGTTGAGCATGATCGTCGGTCTGGATTTCGACCGGCAACGTTTTCAGGTTCCCCACCGCGCCGGCCTCCCCGCCAGGCAGCAGTGGGCGCAGTTCGCTGTCGACACCTTCCTGCGTGCATTTGCCGCGGTTGCTGCCACGCCTTCGCTGTCCCCGCTTTCCTTTCTCACTTCAAGACCCTAACGGAGTTCCTCCTGATGATCGCCCCGCTTCGCACATTCGGCCTGGCCTGTGCCATCACCCTGGCGCTGGCTGCCTGCAGCAAGCCCGAACAACAGCAGGCGCCGCCGCCGCCGGAAGTGTCGGTGCTGGAAATGAAGCCGCAGACCCTGCCGCTGGAACGCGACCTGGTCGGCCGCCTGTCGGCATTCCGCTCGGCCGACGTGCGCGCACGTGTCGACGGCGTGCTGCTCAAGCGCCTGTACACCGAAGGCACCGACGTCAAGGAAGGCCAGCCGCTGTTCGAGATCGACCCGGCCCCGCTGAAGGCCACGCTGCTGCAGGCGCAAGGCCAGCTGGCCGCCGCCCAGGCGACCTACGCCAACGCCCAGGTCGCCGCCAAGCGCGCGCGCAGCCTGGCCCCGCAGCAGTACGTGTCGCGTGCCGACATCGACAACGCCGAAGCCACCGAGCGCTCTTCCGGCGCCAGCGTGCAACAGGCGCGCGGCCAGGTCGAGTCCGCCCGCATCCAGCTCGGCTTTGCCAGCGTGACCTCGCCGATCACCGGCCGCGCCGGCATCCAGCGCGTGACCGAAGGTGCGCTGGTGGGCTCGGGTGAGGCGACCCTGCTGACCACGGTCGATCAGATCGACCCGCTGTATGTGAACTTTGCGATGAGCAGCGAAGAACTGGCCGCCCTGCGCCAGGCCCAGAGCAGCGGCAACGTGCAGCTCAGCGGCGATGGCAAGTCCACCATCAACGTGGAACTGGGCAACGGCACGCAATACCCGCACCCGGGTACGCTGGATGTGTCGGCAGTGACGGTGGACCCGAGCACCGGTGCGGTGTCGCTGCGCGCGACCCTGCCCAATCCGGAACAGGCCCTGCTGCCGGGTGCGTTCGTGACCTTCAAGGCCAGCCTGGGCCAGCGCAACAACGCCTACCTGCTACCGCAGCAGGCCGTGCAGCGCGATGCCACCGGCGCCTATGCGCTGGTGCTGGGCAAGGACGGCAAGGTGGTGCGCAAGAATCTCACTGTCGATGGCCAGCAGAAAGGCCAGTGGATCGTCACCGGGGGCGTGACCCCGGGCGATCAGGTGATCGTCGATGGCGTACAGAAGGCAAAGGAAGGACAGCCGGCCAAGGGCGTGCCGTGGGATCCGACCAAGCCGGCACAAGGCGGCCAGCCGGGTGCGCCGGGCGCGGCTCCGGCCGCGGCCCAGCGCGGTGACGCGCAGGCCGCACCGGCAGCCGACAAGGCCGATGCAGCGGCACCGGCCGCGCAGGAACAGTCCAAGCCCGACGCTGCAGCGCAGCCGGCCGACTCCCAGTCCAAGCAGCAGTGACGGAACCCGGACATGCCTAAGTTTTTCATCGAACACCCTGTCTTTGCCTGGGTGGTGGCGATCCTGATCTCGCTTGCGGGCGTGATTTCGATCCTGAATCTGGGTATCGAGTCGTACCCCACGATCGCCCCGCCGCAGGTCACCGTGACCGCCAACTTCCCCGGCGCCAGCGCCGATACCGCCGAAAAAGCGGTGACCCAGGTCATCGAGCAGCAGCTCACCGGTATCGATCACCTGCTGTACTTCAACTCGTCCTCGGCCGCCAACGGCCGCGTGACCATCACGCTGACGTTCGAAACCGGCACCGACGCGGATATCGCGCAGGTGCAGGTACAGAACAAGGTGTCGCTGGCCACGCCGCGCCTGCCCTCGGAAGTCACCCAGCAGGGTGTGGTGGTGGCCAAGGCCAATGCCGGCTTCCTGATGGTGGCCGCGTTACGGTCTGACAACCCGTCGATCAACCGCGATGCGCTCAACGACATCGTCGGCTCGCGCGTGCTCGAGCAGATCTCGCGCGTGCCCGGCGTGGGCAGCACCAACCAGTTCGGCGCCGAGTACGCGATGAACATCTGGTTGAACCCGGAGAAACTTCAGGGCTACAACCTGTCGGCGACCCAGGTGCTGACCGCGGTGCGTAACCAGAACGTGCAGTTCGCTGCCGGTTCGGTGGGCGCGGACCCCACTCCGGAAGGCATCAGCTTCACCGCCACCGTCTCGGCCGAGGGCCGCTTCAGCTCGCCCGACCAGTTCGAGAACATCATCCTGCGCACCGACAACAACGGTGCCACGGTGCGCCTGAAGGATGTCGCACGGGTCACCGTGGGGCCGAGCAACTACGGCTTCGACACCCAGTACAACGGCAAGCCCACCGGCGCCTTCGGCATCCAGCTGTTGCCGGGCGCCAACGCCCTGAACGTGTCCGAGGCGGTCAGTGCCAAGCTCGACGAACTGCAGCCGACCTTCCCGCAGGGCGTGACCTGGTTCTCGCCGTACGAATCGACCACCTTCGTGCGCATCTCCATCGAGGAAGTGATCCACACGCTGGTGGAAGCCATCGTGCTGGTGTTCCTGGTGATGCTGCTGTTCCTGCAGAACTTCCGCGCCACCGTGATCCCGACGCTGGTGATTCCGGTCGCGCTGCTGGGGACGTTCTTCGGCATGTACATGATCGGCTTCACCATCAATCAGCTGACGCTGTTTGCGATGGTGCTGGCGATCGGCATCGTGGTCGACGACGCGATCGTGGTGATCGAGAACGTCGAACGCATCATGAGCGAGGAACACCTGGAGCCGAAGGCGGCCACGCAGAAGGCGATGACCCAGATTACCGGCGCAGTGGTGGCCATCACCGTGGTGCTGGCGGCGGTGTTCATCCCCTCCTCGCTGCAACCCGGCGCTTCGGGCGCGATCTACAAGCAATTCGCGCTGACCATCGCCATGTCGATGGGGTTCTCCGCGTTCCTGGCGTTGAGCTTCACCCCGGCGCTATGCGGCGCGTTCCTCAAGTCGACCCATTCGACCAAGAAGAACTGGATCTACCGCACCTTCGACAAGTACTACGACAAGCTGGCGCATCGCTATGTCGGCGTGGTCGGCCACACCCTCAAGCGCTCGCCGCCGTGGATGATCGTGTTCGTGGTGCTGGTGGTGCTGTGCGGCTTCCTGTTCACCCGCATGCCGGGCAGCTTCCTGCCGGAAGAAGATCAGGGCTTTGCGGTGGCCATCGTGCAGCTGCCGCCGGGCGCGACCAAGATCCGCACCAACGAGGCCTTCGCGCAGATGCGCGCGGTCCTGGAGAAGCAACCGGCCGTGGAAGGCATGCTGCAGATTGCCGGCTTCAGCTTCCTGGGCTCGGGCGAAAACGTCGGCATGGGCTTCATCCGGCTCAAGCCATGGGACGAGCGCGACGTCACCGCCGGAGAGTTGATCCAGCAGCTCAACGGTGCCTTCTACGGCATCAAGGGCGCGCAGATCTTCGTGGTCAACCTGCCCACCGTGCAGGGACTGGGCCAGTTCGGCGGTTTCGACATGTGGCTGCAGGACCGCTCAGGCGCCGGCCAGGAAGCCCTCACCCAGGCGCGCAACATCGTGCTCGGCAAGGCAGCGGAAAAGCAGGACACCCTGGTGGGCGTGCGTCCGAACGGCTTGGAAAACTCGCCGCAGCTGCAGCTGCATGTGGACCGTGTCCAGGCGCAATCGATGGGGCTGGACGTCAGCGACATCTACAGCTCTATCCAGCTGATGCTGGCGCCGGTCTACGTCAACGACTACTTCGCCGAAGGCCGCATCAAGCGCGTCAACATCCGTGCCGACGATCAGTTCCGTACCGGCCCGGAGTCGCTGCGCAGCTTCTTCAGCCCGAGCGCCACGGCCACCGGTGCCGATGGTCAGCCGGGGATGATTCCGCTGAGCAATGTGGTCAAGGCCGACTGGACCTACGCCTCGCCGGCACTGAACCGCTACAACGGCTATTCGGCAGTGAACCTTGTCGGCAATCCAGCGCCGGGCGGCAGCTCCGGCCAGGCGATGAGCGCGATGGAGGAGATCGTCAACAACGATCTGCCGCCGGGCTTCGGCTTCGACTGGAGCGGCATGTCGTACCAGGAAATCATCGCCGGTAACGCCGCCACGCTGCTGCTCGCGTTGTCGGTGGTGGTGGTGTTCCTGTGCCTGGCCGCACTTTACGAGAGCTGGTCGATTCCGGTGGCAGTGCTGATGGTGGTGCCGATCGGCGTGCTGGGCGCGATCACCTTCTCGATGCTGCGCGGCCTGCCGAACGATCTGTATTTCAAGATCGGCATGATCACGGTGATCGGCCTGGCGGCCAAGAACGCGATCCTGATCGTGGAGTTCGCGGTGGAGCAGCGTGCGGCAGGCAAGACGCTGCGCGAGGCGACGCTGGAGGCGGCGCATCTGCGCTTCCGCCCGATCCTGATGACCTCGTTCGCCTTCATCCTGGGCGTGCTGCCGCTGGCCATTTCCACCGGTGCCGGTGCCAACTCGCGTCACTCCATCGGTACCGGCGTGATCGGCGGCATGGTGTTCGCCACCGTGCTCGGCGTGATCTTCATCCCGCTGTTCTTCGTGGTGGTGCGCCGCATGCTGGGCGACAAGCTGGACGAACAGTCCAAGCAATACCTGCTCGCGCAGAACGACTCGGGCCCGCATCGTCCGGATCGCTGATCCCGGATACGGCGCAGAACGAAAAGCCCCGGCAACGCCGGGGCTTTTTTGTTCGCGCGCCCGTGATCTCCCGCAGGAGCGCACCCGGGCGCGACGGGCCTTGCCGGCAACGCCCCTCGCGCCCGGGTGCGCTCCTACGGCATGGCAGGGATTGGGGGCATGGCGTGCTTGGGCGAGGCCTGCACCACGTACCGGCTGGCACCCGCACAGCATGATCCGCGACAGCCGCCACGCCATCGTAGGAGCGCACCTGGGCGCGATGGGCCTTACCGGTAACGCCCCTCGCGCCCAGGTGCGCTCCTACGACGGGGGCGGTTAGATGCGCGGGCGCGCGCCAGTGGAGCCGCGCACTACGCAGCGCCCGGTCATCACCATGCGACGGATCGGCAGCTGCGGGCTGGCCAGGCGTTCGAGCAGCAGCGACATCGCCGCGCGCCCCATGTCCTCGACCGGTTGTTCGACTACGGTGATGCCCGGCTCGACCAGGTCGGTCCAACGCTCGTTGTCGAAGCCGGCCAGGGCCAGGTCGTCGGGGATGCGCAGACTGGCGGTGCGTGCGGCCTTGAGCGCACCCATCAACAGCAGGCTGTTACTGGTGACGATGGCGTCGGGCCGGTCTGCGCTGGCCAGCCATTGGCCGACTTCGGCAATCGCCGCTTCGGCGGTGGGCGCCACTTCGCGGTAGCCCGGCGTCAGCTCCTGTGCAGCCATCGCGGCCAGATAACCGTTGCGGCGCTCGGTCGCGGTGGTACTGGTGCCGAACAACCCGCCGATGCGCCGATACCCCTGCGCCTGCAGATGCGCGACCAGTTCGCCCATGGCCGCGGCGTTATCCAGCACCACGCTGTCGTAGCGGCTGCCGGGGCCGGCGCGGTCCACCAGCACGGTCGGATAGTCCAGCACCAGTTCGTGCATGCGCCCGACCGTATTGCGGGTCGGCGCAAAGATCAGCCCGGTGATGCGTTCTTCCTGCATCAATTGCAGGTACAGCGCCTCGCGCTCGGGGTCTTCGTCGGTATTGCACAGGGTCACGCGCATGCCGGCGCGATAGGCCACTTCTTCCACCGCGCGGATCAGCGCGGTGAAATATGGGTTGCGGATGTCGGCGACGATCACCCCCAGGATGCCGGACTGCTGGGACCGCAGGCGCCGTGCCATCAGATTGGGCCGGTAGCCGGTCTGGCGCACCGCCGCTTCGACCTTGGCGCGTACCTCCTCGCTGACCGGGCCGGTGCCCAGCGCGCGCGAGACCGTCGATTTGGAAACCCCGGCCACCCGGGCCACGTCATTGATGCTGATATTCACTGGGACCGTTCCCGCTCCATTTGCGCACCCGATGCCGGGCGCCGTCTCTGATTCGATGCTAACCCGAAAGCATTACAACGTTTTTGTGCAGCGCACATTGACCTGGAACGTGGGAACGTTCCCACTATACTGCCCAGCCCGTTCCTACCCGGAGTCCGTCTTGTCCTCTCCGTCGCCAGCCCCCGTCACTCCCGAACTCGTGCGCCTGCGTGCGCATGCCCGCGACAAGGACGACGCCATCGCGCAGGCCGCCCAGTTGCTGGTCGCCGCCGGCTGCGTGGCGCCGGGCTACGACGCCAGCATGCGGCGCCGCGAAGGGCTGGCGAATACCTTCCTCGGCCACGGCCTGGCGATCCCGCACGGCGTCGGCGAAGACCGCCATCTGGTGCGCCGCGACGGCATCGCGGTGCTGCAGTTGCCCGAGGGCGTGGAGTGGAACCCGGGCCAGACCACCCGGCTGGTGGTCGGCATCGCCGCCCAGTCCGACACCCACATCACCCTGCTGCGCCGGCTGACCCGCCTGATCCAGGACCCGGCCCAGCTGGAAACGCTGTTCACCACCGACGACCCGGGCGTGATCGTGGCGGCCTTGACCGGCGACCGCGCACCCGACACCAGCGCCGCACCGGCCACCGACCTGGCCGAATCCTTCGAATGGACCATCGCCTACCCCAGCGGCCTGCACGCCCGCCCGGCCACCCGTTGGGCCGAGACGGCGCGCGGTTTCTCGGCGCGCGCCCAGGTGCGCGCCGGCGACCAGGCCGCCGATGCCAAGAGCCTGGTGGGCCTGCTGCAGTTGGGCCTGCGTGCCGGCGACAGCATCACCGTTTCGGCCGAAGGCAGCGATGCGGGTGCGCTGCTCAAGCGCCTGCGCGCAGTGATGGACAGCCTGACCGCGCAGGAAAAGGCCGATGCCGAGCGCGCCGCGCAACGCCGCGCTGCGCCGGTGGTCGGCTGGACGCCGCCGCAGGCGCAGCCGGCCATCGTCGGCATCGGCGCAAGCCCGGGCGTGGCGATCGGCATCGTGCACCGGCTGCGTGCGGCGCAGACCGAGGTCGCCGATCAACCGGTCGGGCTGGGCGATGGCGGCGCGCTGCTGCACGACGCGCTGACCCGCACCCGCCAGCAGCTGGCGGCGATCCAGGACGATACCCAGCGCCGGCTCGGTGCCTCGGACGCGGCGATCTTCAAGGCCCAGGCCGAGCTGCTCAACGACACCGACCTGATCACCCGCACCTGCCAGCTGATGGTCGAAGGCCACGGCGTGGCGTGGTCGTGGCATCAGGCGGTGGAACAGATCGCCTCGGGCCTGGCCGCACTCGGCAATCCGGTGCTGGCCGGGCGCGCGGCCGACCTGCGCGATGTCGGCCGCCGCGTGCTGGCCCAGCTCGACCCGGCCGCCGCCGGCGCCGGCCTGGCCGACCTGCCGGAGCAGCCCTGCATCCTGCTGGCCGGCGACCTGTCGCCGTCGGACACCGCCAACCTGGACACCGCGCGCGTACTCGGCCTGGCCACCGCGCAAGGCGGGCCGACCTCGCACACCGCGATCCTGTCGCGCACGCTCGGCCTGCCGGCGTTGGTCGCGGCCGGCGGCCAGTTGCTGGATATCGAAGACGGCGTCACCGCCATCATCGACGGCAGCAGCGGGCGGCTGTACATCGACCCGTCCGCGCTGGACCTGGACGCAGCCCGTACGCACATCGCCGAGCAGCAGGCGATCCGCGAGCGCGAAGCCGCGCAACGCGCATTGCCCGCCGACACCAGCGACGGCCACCACATCGACATCGGCGCCAACGTCAACCTGCCCGACCAGGTCGCGATGGCGCTGACCCAGGGCGCCGAAGGCGTCGGCCTGATGCGAACCGAGTTCCTGTTCTTGGAAAGCGGCAGCACACCCAGCGAGGACGAGCAGCACGCAACGTATCTGGCAATGGCGCAGGCGCTGGATGGCCGCCCGCTGATCGTGCGCGCACTGGACATCGGCGGCGACAAGCAGGTGGCGCATCTGGAGCTGCCGCATGAGGAAAACCCGTTCCTGGGCGTGCGCGGCGCGCGCCTGCTGCTGCGTCGCCCGGACCTGCTCGAGCCGCAGCTGCGTGCGCTATACCGCGCCGCCAAGGACGGGGCGCGGCTGTCGATCATGTTCCCGATGATCACCTCGGTGCCGGAGCTGATCACCCTGCGCGCCATCTGCGCGCGCATCCGCACCGAACTCGACGCGCCCGAGGTGCCGATCGGCATCATGATCGAGGTGCCCGCCGCCGCCGCGCAGGCCGACGTGCTGGCGCGCCATGCGGATTTCTTCTCGATCGGCACCAACGACCTCACCCAGTACGTGCTGGCGATCGACCGCCAGAACCCGGAGCTGGCCGCCGAAGCCGACAGCCTGCATCCGGCGGTGCTGCGCATGATCCGCAGCACGATCGAAGGCGCGCGCAAACACCAGCGCTGGGTGGGCGTGTGCGGCGGCTTGGCCGGCGATCCGTTCGGCGCCAGCCTGCTGGCCGGCCTGGGCGTGCAGGAACTGTCGATGACGCCCAACGACATCCCGGCGGTCAAGGCACGCCTGCGCGGCGCCGCACTGAGCCAGCTGCAGCAGTTGGCCGAGCAGGCGCTGAACTGCGAAACCGCAGAGCAGGTACGTGCACTGGAAGCGCAGCGCGAGGGCCAGGCATGAACCTGCACGCCATCACGGTGACGCTGAACCCGGCGATCGACCAGACCATCCAGCTCGACAGCCTGCAGCCTGGCGCGGTGCATCGCGCCAGCAGCGTGCGCAACGATGCCGGCGGCAAGGGCATCAACGTGGCCGCCTGTCTGGCCGACTGGGGCAGCCAGGTCGCCGCGCTCGGCGTGCTCGGGGTCGGCAATGCCGGCGTGTTCGAGGCGCTGTTCCGCGAGCGCGGCATTGCCGATCATTGCCAACGCGTGGCCGGCGAGACCCGCACCAATCTCAAGCTGGTCGAAGCGCGCAGCAACGACACCACCGACATCAACCTGCCCGGCCTGCGCCTGGGCCCGCCGCATCTGCAGGGCGTGGCCGATCACCTCGCCCCGCTGCTGCGCCCCGGCCTGCCGGTGGTGCTGTCGGGCAGCCTGCCGGCCGGCCTGCCGGACGACAGCTGGGCGCAGTTGCAGGCCCAGGCCAGCGCCGCCGGTGCGCGCGTGCTGTTGGACACCAGTGGCGCGCCGCTGGTGGCCGCGCTCGGTGCCGCACGCCAGGCGCTGCCGTACGCGGTCAAGCCGAACCGGCACGAGCTGGAGGCCTGGACCGGCCGCCCGCTGAGCGACCGCGCCGCCCTCAGCGCCGCCGCGCACGAACTGATCGCACGCGGCATCCAGCTGGTGGTCATTTCGATGGGCACCGAAGGCGCGCTGTTCGTGCAGCGCGACCAGCGCCTGATCGCGCGTCCGCCGCGCCTGGCGCAGGGCAGCAGCGTGGGCGCCGGTGACGCGATGGTGGCCGGTCTGGCCGCCGCGCTGCTTGGCGACTCCCCCGATCTGGAAAGTTGCGCACGGCTGGCGACCGCGTTCTCGGTCAGCCGGCTGGAAAGCGGCGATGCGCGCCGGCTGAACCCGCAGCAGGTACGCAAGCTCGCCGGCGAGATCGTCATCGACCCGCTCTCGTAGCACCACCGCCGGCGCGAACGCTGGCAGCGCCAGCGCAGCGCGCCGGTGTTTTGCGCAAGACACCACGTATCCCGCCGGCACTTGCCGGCGACCGAACAACGCAGGAGATTTGCATGTCCTCTTCCATCGTGGTCATCGCCGCTGGCGACCGCAGCACCGAAGCCGTCCTGGCGGCCGAAGCGCTGCGCCGCGCGGCCACCGCCGCCGGGCGCAGCGTGACGATCGAGATCCGCAGCGACCAGGGCGTGCTCGGCGCATTGCCGGGCGAACTGGCCAGCGGCGCCGGCCAGGTGCTGGTGATCGGCGACGCCGATGCCGACACCGCCCGTTTCGGCGACGCGCAGCTGCTGCGCCTGAGCTTGGGTGCGGTGCTGGACGACCCGGCCGCCGCGGTGAGCCAGCTCGCCGCACCGGCCGCCGCAAATGCATCGGCTGCCGCAGGCAGCGCCAGCGCCGGCAGCAAGCGCATCGTTGCGATCACCTCTTGCCCCACCGGCATCGCGCACACCTTCATGGCCGCCGAAGGCCTGCAGCAGGCCGCGAAGAAACTCGGCTACCAGATCCGCGTGGAAACCCAGGGCTCGGTCGGCGCGCAGGACGCCCTGACCGATGCGGAAATCCGCGACGCCGACCTGGTGTTGATCGCCGCCGATCGCGAAGTCGACCTGGCCCGCTTCGGCGGCAAGCGCCTGTTCAAGAGCGGCACCAAGCCGGCCATCAACGACGGCCCGGCCTTGATCCAGAAAGCGCTGGCCGAAGCCGGCGTGCACGGCGGCGCGGCGCCGGTCGCAGGCGCCGCCAAGGCCGAAAACACCGGCAACGGTCGCACCGGCGCCTACAAGCACCTGATGACCGGCGTGTCGTTCATGCTGCCCTTCGTCACCGCCGGCGGCTTGTTGATCGCGCTGGCATTTGCACTCGGCGGCATCTATGCCGGCGACGATGCGCACCAGGGCACGCTGGCCTGGTCGCTGTTCCAGATCGGCGCCAAGGCCGGCTTCACCCTGATGGTGCCCGCGCTGGCCGGCTATATCGCCTACTCCATCGCCGACCGCCCCGGTATCGCGCCCGGCATGATCGGCGGCCTGGTCGCGGCCAACCTCAATGCCGGCTTCCTCGGCGGGATCATCGCCGGCTTCATCGCCGGCTACGGCGTGGCCGCACTCAACCGCTACATCCGCCTGCCGCGCAACCTGGAAGGGCTCAAGCCGGTGCTGATCCTGCCGGTGCTGGGCACGCTGCTGGTCGGCCTGGCGATGATGTACGTGTTCGGTCAGCCGGTGGCCGACCTGCTGGCCTGGCTCACCGCCTGGCTGCGCGGCATGCAGGGCAGCAGCGCGCTGCTGCTGGGCCTGTTGCTCGGCGGCATGATGGCCTTCGACATGGGCGGGCCGGTCAACAAGGCCGCCTACGCGTTCTCCACCGGCCTGATCGCCAGCCAGGTCTACACCCCGATGGCGGCCGCCATGGTCGCCGGCATGACCCCGCCGCTGGGCATTGCGCTGGCCACCTGGGTGTTCCGCAACCGTTTCACCGTGGAAGAGCGCGGCTCGGCCACGGCCGCCGGCGTGCTCGGGCTGGCCTTCGTCACCGAAGGCGCCATCCCGTATGCCGCGCGCGACCCGCTGCGCACCATCCCGGCGCTGGTGATCGGCTCGGCCGTGGCCGGTGCGATCTCGATGACCGCCGGTGCCGAGTTGAAGGCACCGCACGGCGGCATCTTCGTGCTGCTGATCCCCAACGCGGTGACCCACCTGCTGAATTACGTGCTGGCCCTGGTGGTCGGCGTGCTGGTCACCGCGGTGGCACTGCGCCTGCTCAAGAAGCCGGTGGCCGACGTGGTCGCCTGACCTTCGGCCACCCCGCCACTGGCGCTTGCCGCCCGCGCATGCGCCACGCCTGATCGCCGCCCCTCTCCACCCCTGACTGGTTTCACCGCTGCGCTGCGCACCTTCGTGCGCCGCCGGCGGCTTGCCCATCCCCTAGCTGTCGCGTTCGCCACCCGGCCACGCCTTCCTTCGTTCGGAGTCCTGCCATGACCGTCCTCGCCCCCCGCCATGCCCGTCCCCGCCTGCTGTGCCTGTCGCTGGCACTGGCGCTGACCCCGCTCGCCCACGCGCAGGATGCCGCCGATGCCTTCAAGCTCAAGCTGGGTTACACCGGCGAAGCCGCCTCGATGATCGATGGCGGCCGCAAGAACGGCGACGCCTACGCCGGCCAGCTGATGGTCGGCACCGATGTCGACATGGACCGCCTGTTCGGCTGGGGCGGCGCCACCGTCAAGCTGTACGTCACCAACCGCCACGGCACCAACCTGGCCAACAGCAGCATCGGCAACAGCACCTCGGTGCAGGAAATCTACGGCGGCCAGGGCACCCGGCTGGCCAACTTCACCCTGCTGCAGAAACTGTTCGACGACCGCCTGGAACTGGAAGCCGGCCGCAGCGTGGCCAACATCCACTTCCTCGGCTCGGACCTGTGCCAGTACTTCCAGGGCAACTCGGCCTGCGGCAATCCCACCTTCGTGTTCCGCACCAGCAACTTCACCTACTGGCCGGTGTCCAGTTGGGCCGCGCATGCCACCGCCTGGGTCACGCCCAAGGTCTACGTGCATGTGGGCGCCTACGAGGTGAACCCGGTGCAGGCCCAGGACGGCCAGCACGGCCTGAAGTGGAGCACCGACGACACCACCGGCGTGGTGGTGCCTTACGCGGTCGGCTACAAGAACAAGGGCGGCGACGGCAGCATGGCTGCGATATACGAACTGGGCGGCTGGCAGGACAACTCCGACTACACCGACCCGCTGCGCGACCGCAACGGCAACCCGGCAGTGCTCAGCGGCTTGGGCTACGAGAACAAGCAGGGCCGCTCGGGCATCTTCGCGCGTTTCGAACAACAGGTCACCAACCCGGATCCGTCCGGCGCCCGCGGCCTGACCGTGTTCGGCGCCATCCTCAAGAGCACCGGCGGCCAGGCGATCGAGGACCACTTCGTGCAACTGGGCCTGGTGCAGAAAGGCACCTTCGCCAGCCGCCCGCAGGACAACATTGCGTTTGTGATCACCCAGCAGAAGTACAGCGACGAGGCGATCGAAAACCTGCGCCTGGCGCGCGCCTCGGCCGGCGGCACCGGCACCCCGGCCGACAACCAGATCATGATGGAGCTGAGCTACGGCATCCAGGTCACCAAGCGCCTGCGCATCGCCCCGAACCTGCATTACGTGATCAACCCCGACCAGTTCAACGAACCCACCCGCACCAGCGATCTGAAGAACGCGCTGATCGCAGGCATGCGGATCGACTGGAATCTGTGAGTCCGCGAGGATCCGGGCGCGCGTTGCAGGACGGTGCAGCGCACTCACCTGGCCCGGTAGGAGCGCGCCCGAACGCGATGAGGCATTCCCGATAAAGCCCGGTCGCGCTCTGGCGCGCTCCTACGACGCATTGCATTGCATCGGCTGACTGCGTCCGGCGGATTTACGCCCAACCCGGTAGGAGCGCACCCGGGCGCGATGAGGCGTTATCGATAAAGCCCGGTCGCGCTCTGGCGCGCTCCTACGACGCTATTGCGCTGCCCTGCGCGATGCGCCAAAACGACAAAACCGCGCACTGCGCGGTTTTGTCGTGATCGAAGATCGAGGGCGATCAGGGACGACGCGCCAGCGCCTCCACGTCCTTGGCCTTGGGCAGCAGATCCTGCTTGGTGACGGCAAACGGCCCGATGCTCAGCATCGGCACTGCCACGATCACTGATGAGATCACCACGATCACCGCGCCGATCATGTGCGTCTCGGCCAGGCCTTCCATCGACTCGCCGCCGTAGATGTACAGGGCCAGCGCCGACAGGAAGAACATCACCGCGGTGATCACCGTGCGCGACAGCGTCTGGTTGATCGAGCGGTTCAGCACTTCCAGCGGCTCCACCCGCAACGCGCGGAAATTTTCGCGTACGCGGTCGAACACCACGATGATGTCGTTGATCGCAAAGCCCATCACCGACAACAGGCCGGCCAGCACGGTCAGGTCGAACTCGCGGCCGGTCAGCGACACGAAGGCCACGGTGACCAGCAGGTCGAACAGGGCGGTCAGGCTGGCGACCACCGCGAACTTCCACTCGAAGCGGAAGGCGATGTAGATCAGAAAGCCCACCAGCATGAACACGGTGGCGTACACGCCGTTCAAGGCCAGGTCCTTGCCGACCTGCGGGCCGACGAACTCGCCCGGCTGCACGGTGGCGGGGTTCTGCGCGGTGCTGACCGCCTTGCGCACTTCTTCGGCGACGCTGCTTGCGGCATCGTCGCGGTTGTTGTGCTGCTCGCGCGCCTGCAGGCGGATCATCACTTCGTTGCCGCCGCGCGCGTTCTGCACCTGGGCGTTCTCGAAGCCGGCCTTGGCCAGTTGCTCGCGCACCTGATCCACGTCCACGGTCTTCTGGAACGAGGTCTGCACCAGCGTGCCGCCGGTGAATTCCAGTGCGTAGTTGAAGCCCTTGCCGACGATGACGCCGACCGAGGCCACCGCGATCACCAGCATCAGGATCAGCACCGGCTTGCGCAGGCGCATGAAGTCGATCTTGGTGTCGTTGGGAATGAGATGGAGCGGGAACAATTTCATGGAAAGATCTTCCGTTTAGACGTTGCGCACCGTCAGGATGCGCAACGCTTGCGAAGGGTTTCATCCCCCGCCCCTGGCAGCGCGCTGCAAGGGGCAAGGCCGGACTCGCATCTCAGATGGCGACGGTCTTGAGCTTCTTGCGGCGGCCGTAGATCAGCACTGCCAGCGCACGCGACACGGTGATCGCGGTGAACATCGAGGCGAAAATGCCGATCATCATGGTCAGCGCGAAGCCCTTCAACGGGCCGGTACCGAACGCGTACAAGGCCACCGCCACGATCAGACCGGTGAGGTTGGCGTCCAGGATGGTGCCGCCGGCCTTCTCATAACCGGCGGCAATCGCCGATTTGGCCGGCACGCCCAGTCGCAGCTCTTCGCGGATACGCTCGTTGATCAGCACGTTGGCGTCCACCGACAGGCCCACCGACAACGCCAGACCGGCAAAGCCCGGCAGCGTCATGGTGGCGCCGAACAACGACATCACCGCCACCACGATCAGCAGGTTGAACAGCAGCGCCACCGAGGTGATCGCGCCGAACACGCGGTAGTAGACGGTGAAGAACACCAGCGTGAACAGGAACGAGTAGATCACCGCGGTGACGCCCCGCTCCACGTTCTCCGCGCCCAGGCTCGGGCCGATCACGTACTCCTCGACGAAATCCATCGGTGCGGCCAGCGAACCGGATTTCAGCAGCTTGGCCAGGTTCTCGGCCTCCACCTTCTCCAGGCCGGTGGTCTGGAAGTTCTTGCCGAACACGCCGGCGATGCGGGTCGGCGACAGCGCCTCTTCCTTGACCCGCACGCTGCGCACTTCCTTGCCGTCGACCATGCTGACGGTGGGAATGCGCTCGATGTAGACCACCGACATCAGCTTGCCGACGTTGGCGCTGGTGTAGTCGAGCATGCGCTGGCCGGCGACGTTGTTGAGCGTCACCGCCACCGCCGGCATGCCGTTCTGGTCGGTGCTGACGCTGGCGCTGACCATCTGGTCGCCGGTCACCAGCGCGCGCTTGTTGAGCAGCACCGGCGCGCCGGTGTCGCGCACGCGGTAGACCTTGGCTTCGGGCGGGATGCTGCCGCTGCGCACCGCGTCTTCGGCATTGCCTTCGACCACGGCGCGGAATTCCAGCGAGGCGGTGGCGCCGATCAGGCGCTTGGCCTCGGCGGTGTCCTGCAGGCCGGGCAGTTCGACCACGATGCGGTCCTCGCCCTGGCGCTGGATGGTCGGTTCGGACACGCCCAGCGCGTTGACGCGGTTGCGCAAGGTGGTGAGGTTCTGCTCGATCGCGCCGCTGGCGATCTGCTTGAGTTCGGCCTCCGGCACCTTGACCGCGATGTTCTGGCCGCTGACCTCGTAGGTCAGGGTCGGCTGCGACTTGGCCAGCGCGGTACGCGCGGCGTCGACGCTGGCGCCTTCGCTCAGGCTGACCTGGATGCTGTTGTCGCCGCGGCGCTCGACCGAGCGATAGGCGATACGGCCGTCGCGCAAGGTGGTGCGGATGTCTTCGGCAAAGCCGTCCAGGCGCTTTTCCAGCGCAGCCTTCTGATCCACCTGCATGGCGAAGTGCACGCCGCCGACCAGGTCCAGGCCCAGCACCATCGGCCGGCCGCCCAGCTTGGCAAGCCAGTCCGGCACGGTCGAGGCCAGATTCAGCGCCACCGTGTAGTTCTCGCCCAGTTGCTGGCGCAGCACGTCGTTGGCGCGGGTCTGTGCCTGCAGGTTGGGCAGGCGCACCATCAGGCTGTCGCCTTCCGGGGTGACGGCCTTCGGCGTGATGCCGGCGGCCTTGAGGTCGGCGTCGATACGGCTGCGCAAGGCGTCGTCGAGCTTGGCACCGCGGCTGGCGGTGATTTGCACGGACGGGTCCTTCTGGTAGATGTTGGGCAGCGCGTACAACGCGCTGACCGCCAGCACCAGCAGGATCAGGAAATACTTCCAGCGAGGAAATTCGAGCATTGCGACAGTCCCGCGCGACGCCATCCCGGCGACGCGCCTAGCAGTGAGAACGACTTCAAGCGGCCAACACAATGTCGCCAGCGGTCGTCAGGTGGATGCGGCGGTGCGCGCGGAGCGGCGCGGTCAGCGCCGGTTCGCGGCACCGACTGCGCCCACCTGACAGTGAGCGCAGCGGTTGGTTGCCACTTAGTTGGCAGACTTCAGCGTGCCCTTGGGCAGCACGTGGCCCACGGCGCTCTTCTGCACGCGGATACGCACGTTGTCGGCCACTTCCACGGTGATGAAGTTGTCGCCGATCTCGGTGATCACGCCCGCCACGCCGCCGGAGGTGATGACTTCGTCGCCGCGCGCCAGCTTGTCCAGCAGCGACTTGTGCTCCTTCTGGCGCTTCATCTGCGGGCGGATCATCAGGAAGTACATGACCGCGATCAGGATGATCGGCAGCGCGAAGGTGGACAGGCCTCCCATCGGGCCGGGCGCCGGCGCGCCGCCAGTGGCCTGCGCCTGGGCGACGGGGATCAGGAAATCGAGCAGATTCATTCAGTGCATCCTAGTTTGGGTGCCAGCGCGCCAACCGGCCGCTCGCTATTCAGGTACCGCCGGAGCGGAACAGCCGGGAATTATGCCATGCAGGTTCCAAACCGTCCGCGCAAGGGCGCGGACGGCCGGTCTCAGCTGGTTTCCCCTGGCAACGGCGGCGTGCTGGCGCCACGTGCCGCATAGAAGGACCGCCGGAACTGCGCAAAGGTTCCCGAGGCGATCGCCGCACGCAGGTCGGCCATCAATTTCTCGTAGTACCAGAGGTTGTGCAGGGTGCCCAGCATCGGCGCCAGCATCTCGTTGCAGCGGTCCAGGTGGCGCAGGTAGGAGCGCGTGTAGCCGCTGCTGCAGGCATGGCAGCCGCAGCCCGGCTCGATGGTGTCCAGGTCGCGCTCGTACTTGGCGTTGCGGATGCGCACGGTGCCGAAGGAGGTGAAGTAATGCCCGTTGCGCGCGTTGCGGGTCGGCATCACGCAGTCGAACATGTCCACGCCACGTGCCACGCCTTCGACCAGATCCTCCGGCCGGCCCACGCCCATCAGGTAGCGCGGGCGCTCGGCCGGCAGGCGCGGATGCAGGTGTTCCAGCATCGCGTTGCGCTCATGCTCCGGCTCGCCTACCGCCAGCCCGCCGATGGCGTAGCCGTCGAACCCGATGCCCTGCAGCCCGTCCAGCGAGCGGCTGCGCAGGTCCGGATGCACCCCGCCCTGCACGATGCCGAACAGCGCCGCGTCGTTGCCCAGCCCGTCATGCGCCTGCCGCGAGCGTTGCGCCCAGCGCAGGCTCAGCTCCATCGAGCGCCGCGCCACCTCTTCGGTGGCCGGGTACGGCGTGCATTCGTCGAAGATCATTACGATGTCCGAATCGAGCACCTTCTGGATCTGCATGCTCTCTTCCGGGCCCAGGAACACCCGCGCACCATCGGTGGGCGAGGCGAAGGTCACGCCCTGCTCGGTGATCTTGCGGCGATGCGCCAGCGAAAACACCTGGAACCCGCCCGAATCGGTGAGGATCGGCCCGTCCCAGCGCGCAAACCCGTGCAACCCGCCGTGATCGCCAATCACATCCAGGCCCGGGCGCAGATACAGGTGGAAGGTATTGCCCAGGATGATCTCCGCACCCAGCGCGCGGATCTGCTCGGGCAGGATGCCCTTGACCGAGCCATAGGTGCCCACCGGCATGAACGCCGGCGTCTCGACGGTGCCACGCGGAAAGGTCAGACGCCCACGGCGGGCATGGCCGTCGGTGGCTTGGAGCTGGAACTGGAGTCGGGACATTGAAGGGCCGGGATTGGGGATTCGGGATTTGGGAATCGGACGAGCGGTTGGCAGGTGGCTGATCGTTCGGCGGATGCCGCCCTACGATTCCCCATTCCCGATTCCCGATTCCCTGCCCCACAGCAGCATCGCATCGCCGTACGAAAAGAAGCGATAGCGCTGTTCGATGGCGTGCTGATAGGCGGCGAAGATGCGCTCGCGGCCGGCGAAGGCGGAGACCATCATCAGCAGCGTGCTTTCGGGCAGGTGGAAGTTGGTGACCATCGCATCGACGCTGCGGATGCGGTAGCCGGGCAGGATGAAGATCTGGGTTTCGCCGGCAAACGGCAGCAGTTCGCCCTCGGGCGCGGCATCGGTGGTGCGCCAGGCACTTTCCAGCGAGCGCACCACCGTGGTTCCCACCGCAATCACCCGGCCGCCGCGCGCGCGGGTGCGGCGCACCTGCTCGACCAGCGCGGCGCCGACATTGAGCCATTCGGTATGCATCACATGCTGATCGAGCGCATCCACGCGTACCGGCTGGAAGGTGCCGGCGCCCACATGCAGGGTGACATGGCCGAACTCCACCCCGCGCGCGCGCAACCGTGCCAGCAGCGCCTCGTCAAAATGCAACCCGGCGGTGGGGGCGGCCACCGCGCCGACTTCACGCGCGAACACGGTCTGGTAGCGCTCGCGGTCTTCCACTCCCGGCTCACGGCGGATGTACGGCGGCAGCGGCAGGCGCCCGGCTTCCAGCAGCCAGTGCTCCAGCGGCGTGGGAATGTCGAAGCGCAGCAGATAGAACTCGCCGTCGCGGCCCAGCACCTCGGCCTGGCCGCCGGCATCCAGCGCGATCAGGCTGCCGGCCTTGGGCGACTTGCTGGCGCCGATCTGCACCCGCGCCTGGCGCTCGCCGAGCAGGCGCTCGATCAGGATTTCCACCCGCCCGCCACTGGCCTTCTGCCCGAACAGCCGCGCCGGGATCACCCGGGTATTGTTGAAGATCAGCAGATCGCCCGGCTGCAGCAGCTCGGGCAGATCCCGCACCTGCCGGTCGACCAGCGCCTGCGGCGACGGCGGCACCACCAGCAAGCGGCTGGCAGCGCGCTCGGCCAACGGCGCCTGGGCGATCAGCTCGTCGGGCAGCGAATAGTGGAAATCGGACTTCTTCAAGGCCGCAGGATATGTTGGCTGAGGAGCCGGGCATTGTAACTGCGGCGGGGATTGGAGAATCGGGAATCGTAAAAGCGGGCCGCTTTGCGCAGTAAGGGCTGCGGTCATCGAATCAAGCTCTCCCGATTCCCGATTCCCGATTCCTTCACCGCTCAAACTTCGTTGACAAAATGATCGACGTCGTCGTGCGCTCCACGCCGTCGATCGCGCCGATGGCGTCGGTGAGTACGTCCATCTCGTTGACGCCGCCGACCACGCCCAGGGCGATCAGGTCGTAGGCGCCGCTGACCGAATGCAGCAGGCGCACCTGCGGGATGTCGCGCAGCGCCTTGACCACGGCCGGCATCTTCTTGGGCAGCACGGTGATCAGGATGTGCGCGCGGATGCGGCCCTGTTCGTAGGCGTCGTGGGTGCGCACGGTGTAGCCGCTGATCACGCCGTCGCGTTCGAGCTTTTCGATCCGGCTCTGCACGGTGGTACGCGACAGCCCGAGCCGGCGCGCGATCTGCGCGGTGGAGGCGCGCGCGTCCTCGCGCAGCAGCGACAGCAGGCGTTCGTCTGAGGGGGTGATTTTCACTTTTGCCCAATTGGTTCGTCGATTCGACGAAAATACCCGACTTCCTGCCCGGATTCACGCTGCCAAACGCCGATCTCATGCCGATAATAGGAAGGGAACGCCACCTTGCAGGAGATGCGCCATGTCCGTCCTCGCCCCGCTCGCCCCGCTGCGTGCCCATGCCGGCCGCCGCCTGACCGATGGCCTGGACGATGCCAGCATCGCGCGTCTGGCCGCCAACCACCCGGATCTCGCACACGCCATCGACGCGGCGGCCGCCGAGTACGCGCTGGTGCGCGCGGAGGCCGCCGACCTGCTGGACCTGGACGAAGACGCACAGATCGGCGCGGTGCAAGACGGCTTCATCAACTTCTACGCCGACGATGCGGTGACCCCGTACGTGGCGCTGGCTGCGCGCGGCCCCTGGGTGATCACGCTCAAGGGCGCGGTGCTGTACGACGCTGGCGGCTACGGCATGCTCGGCTTCGGCCACACGCCTGCGCCGGTGCTGCAGGCGATGGCGCGTCCGCAGGTGATGGCCAACGTGATGACGCCCAGCCTGGCGCAACGCCGGCTCGACCGCGCCCTGCGTGCGGAGATCGGCCAGACCCGCGGCGGCTGTCCGTTCGCACGTTTCATGTGTCTCAACTCCGGTTCCGAGGCGGTCGGCCTGGCCGCGCGCATCGTCGACACCAATGCCAAGCTGCACACCGACCCGGGCGCGCGCCATGCCGGTGCCGGCATCAAGCGCGTGGTGGTCAAGGGCAGCTTCCATGGCCGTACCGACCGACCCGGCCTGTATTCCGATTCCAGCCGCAAGACCTACACCAAGTACCTGGCCAGCTACCGCGACGAAGACTCGGTGATCGCGATCGCGCCGTACGACGTGGCGGCGCTGCAGCGCGCCTTCGACGAGGCCGCGCGCAATCACTGGTTCATCGAGGCGGTGTTTCTGGAGCCGGTGATGGGCGAAGGCGACCCGGGCCGCGCATTGCCGGCCGCGTTCTACGCCGCGGCGCGCGAACTGACCCGCCTGCACGGCAGCCTGCTGCTGGTGGATTCGATCCAGGCCGGCCTGCGCGCGCACGGCGTGCTGTCGGTGGTGGACTACCCCGGCTTCGAGCAGCTCGACCCACCCGACCTGGAGACCTATTCCAAGGCGCTCAACGCCGCGCAGTACCCGCTGTCGGTGCTGGCGGTGACCGAACACGCCGCGCAGGTATACCGCAAGGGCACCTATGGCAACACCATGACCACCAATCCGCGTGCGCTGGATGTCGCCTGCGCCACGCTGGCGTTGTTCACCCTGCAGGTGCGCGAGAACATCCGCGCCCGCGGCGCGCAGGCGATCGCCAAGCTGCAGGCACTGCAGTCCGAGCTGGGTGGCTTGATCACCAAGGTGCAGGGCACCGGCTTGCTGTTCTCCTGCGAGCTGGCGCCGCAGTTCAAGTGCTATGGCGCCGGTTCCACCGAAGAGTGGCTGCGCCATCGCGGCGTCAACGTAATCCATGGCGGCGAGAATTCGCTGCGCTTCACCCCGCACTTTGCGATGGACGAAGACGAGCTGGATCTGCTGGTCGGGTTGATTGCGCGTGCGCTGAAGGAAGGTCCGCGCCAGGCCCAGGCCGAGGCAGCCTGAGAGCCACCAACAGGACGTGGCGAGCCCTCAGGTGGGCGCGGACGGCACGCGGCAACTTCGGTGTTCGAGCGGTACACGCCGATTCCGAGCGCCGGCCGCGCCCACCGGTCGGTGAGCGCCGTGGTTTTGTGAGCCGCTTGACGTCAAGGCGGCGCAGGCACTACTTGCGCGCCTAGGACAGGCGCGCGAACGCCCCAGAAGCTCACCGCGCGCCCTTGGCGTCACGCGCGGCGGCGCGGTGCCCGGGCCCGGTCAGATCGGCACGGCGCTCAGCTTGCGCCGCAGGTAATTGGTCACGGCCCGGCGTGGCGACTTGCCGCGCCAGGACGCCCAGCACAGATGCGAGCCCACCGCGACGGTACCGCCACGGTGGCCGAGGCCAAACCAGGTGCGATCCGGATGGAACGCATCGCGCGCCGGGAACACGATGCCGGCAAACTCGCCGGCGTGCGCGTTGTAGAAGCGCGTCAAGCCGCGCGGGCCGGAGATCATCGGAATCTGCCGATGGTCTTCCAGCCTCTCAGGCGCATGCGCGGTGAAGATGTGCTCGATGAACGCGCGCCAGAACGGATGTCCCGCCTCCGAGCCGAACACGGCGTTGCCGATCTTGAACTGCTCGTTGCCGGGCGCGCCTTCTTCGATCGGCAGTACGCATTGCTGTGCCAGTACGTCCGCGCCAAGCGGACGCAGCAGCTTGTAGTCGGTGTCGAAGTAGAAACCGCCGTAGCTGTGCATGTAGGCGCAGCGGGCGATGTCGGCCTTCATCACACCGAAGCGTATCGCCTCGTAGCGGTCGGCGAATTCCGGGAACGCGCGACGCATCAGTGCGGAGTTGTCGGCGTCGTCCCAGACATGGCAGGTCCAGCCCTGCAATAGCCGCTGCAGACGGGCCTGGATCTTGCGCTCTTCCCAAAGCAGGTGCTTGGTCGGCGCAGTGAGATGGAACACGTGGGGAATCATGGGGGCTTCTCAGGGCTGGGGGGAAACCAGACCTCCACCGAAGCACCGCAGCGAAGCCGGCTACCCGGATGGAGCTCCGGTCAGCCACAACAGTAGTCCCATTATTAGTGTGACGTAATTCACAACTTTAAATGGTTACGCCTGCCGTCGATTTGCAGAATCACTGCAGAACCGAAGCTCGCTCACAGTGGCGTCATCCGGCACGGTTGGCCCCGCCAACGACGTCGCTTCTGTCACCTCCCCTCATTCCCAACACCGGTCTGCGCGTCCCTTCAGGGTTGCGCTGCGCGGGCAATCGCGCGGTGCGATGCGTCCGGCTTGCTGCTCCACCAGCCGCTTGCCGCCATCGCTTCCGCGCTCCAGCTCGAACGCATCGTAGAGACGTCCGGTGGCGGTGCGCGACTCGTAACGCAACTTCCGGTTGTCGATGCGAAGCACCTGGTAGAGCTGGGTGTCTTCGCCAACCGGACGCATGCTCTTGCGCGCCATGTCCGAGAGCCGGTACTGCTTGGGCCCGGCCACCGAAACCACGAACACCGGCGTCGCCTGCCCTGCCGCATCGCCGCGCCGGCCGTAGGTGTGGTCGTGGCCCTGCAGCACCAGATCGACCTTGTGGCGGCGGATCACCGGCAGCACCTGCTCGACCAGCTTCTGGTTCTCGCGATCGGCGCGCGGGGAAAAGAACGGCTGGTGGATCAGCACGATCGACCACGGATGCGGGTTGTCGGCCAGCACCTTGTCCAGCCACTGCGCCTGTGCCGGGCCGGTACCCAGATCCAGCACCGAGGTGCCGTCCAGCACGGCGATGCGCACGCCCTGATAGTCGAACCAGTAGCTGGTGCGCGCCGCAGCCGACGGCCCGTTGTGCGGCAGGGCGAAGGTCACTGGCCAATGGTTGCCGAGCGTGCGCGTGGCCTGCGGGCTGTCCTCGCCTTCTTCGTGGTACTCGTGATTGCCCGGCGCCGGCGCCACTGCGGTGCCTTCCAGCAACCAGCGCCCGGCTTCGAACCACTCGGCCCATTCGTTGTCGTCCTGGCCGTCCTTGCCGCTGACCAGGTCGCCGGCGAACAGGGCCAGTCGCGCATCCGGTGCCGAGCGCCAGGCCTGGCGGATCACCCGCGAAACCAGGCTGAGGTTCTTGTTCTGGGTGTCGCCGAAGTACAGCAGCGTCAGCGGCGTGTCGGGGCTGGCGGCGGTGCGGAAATGATTCCACGCACCCCAGGTGCGGTTGCCCTGCACGCGGTAGGCGTACAGCGTGTCCGGCCTCAGCTCGTCGATATCGGCGCGGTGGTAATGCGAGCTGCCGTTTTCGCTGGCCAGCGTGGCGGTGCTGGCGCGGATACGCCGTGGCGTACCCACGTCGGGCGAGTCGCCGGCGACCACCAGTTCCAGCCACGGCTGGTCGACGCTGGCATCGGTACGCCAGGCCACCGCGAAACCGGTCGCCGCCGCCTGCGCGGGCGTGGCGACGATGCGGTCCGGAAAGCCATCGGCAACATAGTGGCTGGAGCCCGCCGGCACCTGCGTATTCGGTTCGGCGGCCCGCTCGGCGGCAAACGATTGGGTGCCCGCCACCGCCACCAGCAACAGCGCTGCAGACAGCGCCGCACGTGCCGCGCTCATGGCGCGCACTCTTTCAGGCGCAGCGTGCGCGCGATATCGCGCCAGTCGAATGCCGCCACCGCCTGGTCGTCGTGCAATGCGTAGAACACCCCGCCCGGGAAGCGCGCGTCGCCGCGTTGATCCAGCCACACGCCGTCGGTATTGGCGGTCATCCGGCCAGCGAAGGCGCCGACATGCGCCAGGCTCTGGCGATCGAACACCTGGAACACGCTACGGTCCTTGAACTGATCGGTGGCGATCCAGTAACCGCTACCGTCCTTGCACGCAAACAGCGTCATGCCTTCGGCCTGCGCCTTGAACAAACCGCTGCCGACATTGCGGCCGCGATAGCGTCCGTCCATGCCGTACTCGCGCAACTGCGTGCCCACGGCGACATCTTCTTCGGCAATCATCAGGCGCGCATGGGCTTCATCGCCGAACACCGACTCGGCGATCCGCACCGCGCCCGCGTCGCTGGTATCGCCGAAGCTCTGCGTCAGCCGCGCCTGCCAGCCCTGCCCCGCAGCGCTCAACTGATAGCGACGAAAGCGTTGACCGAGTTCGGCCAGCGGCGGCGGCACATCCTTGTTGGCCGGCGACATGTAGTTGTCGCTGACCACCACCTCGTAGCCGCCGTCGTGCTTGCGCACCCACAGGCCGTAGGGCTCGCGCAGTTCGTCCTGGCCGAAGCTGGTCAGCGGCTTGAAGTCGGGCAGCGAGAACACCTGCACGCGACGATTGTCGCGCTCGACCACGAACGCCAGATCATCGACCACCGAAATCCCGTTCGGGCGATCCAGCTTGCCCAGCGCCTTGCCCTTGCCGCCGACCACGCGCAGGCGCTTGCCGCTATCGCCATCGAACACCACCAGCGCATGCGTGGCCTTGGCGGTGGCGATCAACCAGCGGCCGCCATCGTGCGCACTCCAGCTGGCCGGCGAATCCAGATTGTCGGCCGGGGTCAGCGCGGTGATGAAGGCTTCCGGCACCACTTCGTGCGCCACCTCGGCCTCGCTGAGCAAGGGGTCTTTCAGCAATGCTTCGTCGGCTTCGCGATCGACCGGTGCGCTGGCGCAGGCAGTCAGCGCCAGCGCGGTGGCAAGCAGCGTGGTGTGGAGTAACGTTGTGTGGAGCCGCGTGCGCGATGCGATCACAGCGCCACCTTCAGGCCGAGCGCATAGGTGCGGCCGTATTCCTCGTTCTGCAGTGTGCGCGAGGGCACGCCCTGGTACAGCTCCAGCGGTTCGTCCAGCAGGTTCTGCGCTTCCAGATACAGGCTGACGTGGCTGTTGAATTGGTAGTTCATGCTGAAATCCAGCTGGGTGTGCGGGGCGACATAGATATCGTACGCGCGGCTTTCGCCGATGGTGTCCAGGTATTGGCTGCGGTACACCGCCGCAACCCGTGCACTGAAGCCGTATTTTTCGTAGCCCAGGTGGCCGCTGTAGATGCGCTTGGACGAGCGCGGCAAGGTGAAGTCCTCGCCGGCGCGATCGCTCAGGCCGGGATCGAAGTCGCTGTCCAGCACGGTGGCGCTGGCGCCGACCAGCAGGCCGTTCCAGCCGTCGGGCAGGAAGTCCAACGCCTGCTGCCAGTTGAATTCGGCGCCACGCACCTTGGCGGTGTCGCCGTTGATCGAGCGCGTGACCTGCAGGTCGGGGAACTCGGCATCGTTGGTGCTGATGGTCTGCACGATGTAGTCGTCGATCGACTTGTCGAACACGCCCAGCGAGATCAGGCCGGTATTGCCGATGTATTTTTCGAACGACAGGTCCAGGTTGGTGGAGCGATACGGATCGAGATCGGGGTTGCCGACGTTCACCTCGTTGTCGCCACGATTGATGCTCACGCGCGGGGAGACATCGCCGAACGCAGGACGCGACAAGGTCTTGTTGGCGGCAAACCGCAGTACCCAGTCGTTGCCGGTGTCGTAGCGCAGATGCAGGCCAGGCAGCACATTGGTATAGCTGCTGGAGGCTTCGCGCGGCGTCACCGTGGCGGTGCGGCCGTTTTCGGCCACGTCGACCTGGTTGCCGGTGGCGTCGAACTGGGTGTTTTCCACGCGCACACCGGCAATGGCGCGCAGTGCGCCGATGTCCCAGGTGCCCATCGCATAGGTGGCGAACACGTCTTCGGTGGCCCTGTAGTCGTCCTGCAGCGAGGTCTGCAGGTTGCCGCCGACATCCTGCGGACGTGCGCTGTACAGCGTGCCGGAGGTGTTCCAGTAACGGCGCATGCCGTCCGAGCCGATGCTTTCGCCCAGGGTGCCGCCGCGGTGTTCCGGTGCGGCGGTGGTCCAGTCGCTCAGATCGATCGCCGGGCCGCGACGCAGCTCGCTTTCGTCCACATTGACATCGCGCTCGCGCCAGCGGCCGAGCACACCCATCTTCAGGCTGGAATGCTCGCCATCGAAGCGCACGTTGATCTGCGCGCTGCGCTCGCTGTCGTCGACCCGCTTGGGCGCAAGCACGAAGCGGTCGAACACGAAGTCGTCGTTGCGCTGCCAGCCGTTGTCGGAGAACCCCAGGCGCGGGATGCCGCTGTTCTGATCGACCGTGGCCGACAGATCGTCGCCGTCATAGTTGAAGCGCGCTTCCATTTCATCGTTCACGCGCTCGGTGGTTTTGGTGTAGCCCAGCTTGTAGTCCACCGTGGCCGCG
Source organism: Xanthomonas arboricola (assembly GCF_002940665.1). Classification (GTDB taxonomy): domain Bacteria; phylum Pseudomonadota; class Gammaproteobacteria; order Xanthomonadales; family Xanthomonadaceae; genus Xanthomonas; species Xanthomonas arboricola_B. The sequence continues at coordinate 208,358 of NZ_MIGY01000002.1, read as the reverse complement.
CTCAGACGGTTTTCACCGCCCACGCTCAAGGCCATGGTGTCCTCCTTCTTGGTGCGATAGCGCACGCGCTTGGAGATCGAATCGGCCGGCAGATCGGCCACATCGTAGGTGCCGTCGCCATTGGCGCTGACCTGCCCATCGGCCAGGCCGAAGATGGTGCGCTGGCGCGTTTCGGCATCGTCGAAGCGGCTGTACAGCGTGCGCAGGTAATAGCGGTTGTCCGCGTCCGGGCGCCAGTCCAGATTGAGGTTGGCGCCCATGCGGGTGCGCTCGATGAAGTACTTGCGGCGCTGCACCTCGCCGGCGAACAGATCGTCGGCCGCGCCGCCGTCGAAGCTGTCGTAGGCCACTTCGGTATTGTCGGACTCGAATTCGCGGTCCTGGTAGTTCACCCCCACCGCCACACCAACCGTGCCGCCGAAGATATCGCTGTAATTGAACGCGCCCTTCGGGCTGGTCTTGCCCGACAACGCCTGGTGGCTGCCTTCGATCGAGCCGCGCAGCGTGCGGCCGTCGCGATCGAACGCGGAGGTGGACTCGACCTGGATCGCACCGCCGATGGAATCGCCCGGCATGTCCGGGGTCGGCGACTTGACCACTTTCAGGCGCTCGGTGGAGTCGGACGGAATCACGTCCAGCGGCGCAGAGCGCGTGCCGTCTTCCGGCGTGCCCATGGTCATGCCGTCGATGGTGACGCTGTTGAGCGCCGAGTCCAGGCCGCGGATCACCACGAAGCGGCCTTCGCCCTGATCGCGGGTGACGCTGACGCCGGGCAGGCGCTGCAAGGATTCTGCAACATTCTTGTCGGGGTAGCGGCCCAGCGCGTCGGAGGCCACCGCATCCTGGATCGCATCGGAGCCACGCTTGAGATCGACTGCGCGCACCTGCGATTCCACCTGCGGGCGCACTTCCAGGCGCTCCAGATCGACGGCTGCCGCGCCGGACGCACCGGTTGCAGCCGCCGCACCCTCGGCCGCCTGCGCAAGCGGGCTCCACGTAGCCGCCGCCAACGTTAGCGTGATCGCCAGGCACAGCGGAGTCTTGTTCAACACGGGTGCTTCCCCAATCGGTTAAGAATGGGTGGGCACACTATGTCTACGACGTTTCACTGACATGACATATGCAAGCGCGATCACGCGCAATGTGTGGCGACGCTGCCGCGGGCTGCGGCACACTGTGGGTCTCTCCCGCCTGTCGCTGCCCATGAAAATCGTCGAAGTGCGTCACCCCCTCGTCCAGCACAAGATCGGTCTGCTGCGCGATGCCGCCTTGAGCACCAAGGGCTTCCGCGAACTGGTCACCGAGCTGGGCACGCTGCTGGCCTACGAGGCCACCGCCAATTTGGACACCGAATCGCACGTGCAACCTGGCTGGGCCGGCCCGGTGACCGTGCAGCGGATTGCCGGCGCGAAAATCACACTGGTACCGATCCTGCGCGCAGGGTTGGGCATGTTGCCCGGCGTGCTGGCGCTGATCCCGGCCGCGCGCGTGAGCGTGGTCGGGCTGCAGCGCGACGAAGAAACCCTGCAGCCGGTGCCCTACTTCGAACGCCTCACCGGCCGCCTGGAAGAGCGCGATGCACTGATCCTGGACCCGATGCTGGCCACCGGCGGCACGCTGATCGCCACCATCGACATGCTCAAGCGCGCCGGCGCGCGGCGGATCAAGGGCATCTTCCTGGTCGCTGCACCGGAGGGGCTCAAGGCATTGGAAGCCGTGCATCCGGACGTGGAGGTCTACACCGCCGCGATCGACGACCACCTCAACGACAAGGGCTACATCCTGCCCGGCCTGGGCGATGCAGGCGACCGGATCTTCGGAACGCGGGTGGAGTGAGCTGCGGAGGCTTGAAGCCCCTCTGCCTGCAGGGCGAGAAGACTCCGCTTGCGCGCCATTGGCGCGCGTGCCTTGAAGCGCCCGCGCCGCAAGCGCGGGCCGGGGGCGCGCAGTGGGGATTGGGGTGAAGGTCCGTCGAGCGAAGCAGTCGGTGAGTCACTTCTGACGGCGCGTGGCGACGCGTTTGTCATTGCCGGCATTGGTAGCTCCCCGGAGGCGCACCCTCATCCGGCGCTACGAGCCACCTTCTCCCGGTGGGAGAAGGAACTCGCGTCATCGCACTGAAGCTCGCCTCAGCGCGTCGACGCCTGGATCGCCGCACTCACATACACCAGCGGCGCGTTCCAGTTGATGGCCACCTCGTTGCTGGCGTAGCTGCAGGTGTTGTCCAGATACGACAGCGCCGGAAGCTTGGAGGGATATGCCACCTTGCAGTCCCTGGCGTCCTGCTGGCCCGGTTGCGGACCACCGGCCAGCCAGCCCGGCACCGGGGCGTCGATGCCGTCGGCCTCGGAGGGGCGATGGTGGATCTGCATCGGGCTGCGCAGCCCGACGCCGGTGACGAACGACAAGCCCAACGGATTGCGCCCCAGGATGTAGTCCAGCTGCGACTGCGCGGCATCCAGATACGGCCGCTGCCGGGTCAGCCGATAACCCTGCATCAGCATCATCGCGCGGTTGAGTACCACCGCGTTGCTTCCCCACACGAAGTCGGTGTCGCTCATCGCCAGACGCCATGGCGAGGACTGCCACTCATCGGCAAGACGCTGCGCCAGGCCGGTGATCTCACGGGCAATGCGTGCGCGATCGGCATGCGGGGTGAGCCGGTCGCGATGTTCGGCCAACGACATCCAGGCCAGGCCGCCGACGTTGCTCCAGCCCGGCACGCTGGCCGGTACGTTGCGCGCGATCATTGCGTCATAGAAGCCGTCCTCGCGCGTGCTCACATACAGCTCGGCCGCAGCCCAGGCAAATTCATCGTCCACCTGCGCGTCGTCGTAGCCGCCGGTACGCACGTCGTCGGGCTGGCGATAGATCACATCCGGGTGTTGCTGCGCCCACGCCCAGGCATTGCGCGCGGCGTTCAACATGCGCGCCGATGCGCCCGGATACTGCTTGTCGAACGGCGCGTAGGCACGGCTGGCTGCCGCCATCACCGCAGCGAAATCCAGCGTGGCGGCGGTGGCCTTCATCACCACATAGCGTTGTTGCGTGGCCTGCGCGGGCATCACCAGTCCATCGAACTGCTTGTCGGTGAGCTTGTGGTACACGCCGCCATCGGCCGGGTCCTGCATGGCCAGCATCCATTCCAGATTCCACCAGGTCTCCTGCAGGATGCCGGGCACGCCGGGCGCGTCGTCGGGGATGGTCAGGGCCTGCGCCTTGAACAGCGCCGGGTACTGCGCGTAGGCGGCCAGCAAGGTGTAGGTGCTGATGCCGGAATTGACGACGTACTTGTTGTAGTCGCCGGCGTCGTACCAGCCCTTGGGCGCACTGATCACGCTGTCGGCCGGGCGCGTGGCCGATGCCGCCGACGGATGGATACGCACCTGCGTATCCGGATGCCCGGCCGCGCGCGCATACGGCCCGGCGAACTGCGCCGGCAGCGCAGTGCTGGCGCGATTGAAATAGAACGCCTTGAGCGATGCGTCCAGCAAGGGCCGATACGCGCTGGCCGCGATTGGGAACGGATCGGACGCCGGCTGCCCGTCGATCTTCAACCGGTAGGTACCCGCGCGCAGGCTGGAAAAATCCGCCACCCGCGCCTGCTGGCCGGCCGGCGTCCACAGCGCAGCAGCCCGCAGCCGGCCCTCCAGCACTTGGCGGCCCTGCGCATCCTCGACCGTGAAACGGTCCGCAGCCGGCGCCGCATCTTGCGGCAATCCGAGCACCGCAAGCTTGGCAGAGCCGGGCAGATAACCGAGCTGATTGACGTGGATGGCAGCGCCCGTTGCCGCTACGGTCTGGTCGCCGGTGGTGTCGGCGGCGCAGGCGGCGATGGGCGATGCGATCACCATGCCGGTGAGCAGAGTCTGGAAAATGTTCATGCCGCGATGGTCGCTGCATTGGCGCAGGGCGACAAGCCCAATCCGGGCATAGGCAACCGCGTGGAAATGCATCGCTGCGGTCGCATGCCTGCATCGATGGTGGCGAGCACCTGCGGCCAACCGCGTCATCGCACAGGCCCTGCCCTGGCACGGCGCGGCAGATGCAACGGGCAACACCCGCTGCCATCCGGCGATGCCTGCCCTCGCCTACGAGGACAGGTACATCTCGATCAATCAGCCGTCAGCGCGCCGCAGCCTCCAGCTGCACCTGCGCCTTGCCCACCGGGTTGCGTGGGTCGCTGCCGCCGGTGAGCACGTTGCTGCGCTTGTCCCATTCCACCGTCTGCAGGTTGCCCCAGACGTGACTGGAACCGCGGCCGCCCTCGGCGGTGTCGCCCGGCAGCTTGAGCGCATGGCCCATCGCCTGCAGCGCCGTGGCGGTCTGCGGCGAGAACGCGTTGCTCTCGGCCTCGATCACGTCCGGCAGCCACTGGTGGTGATAGCGCGGCAAGGCGCTGACCTGCTGCGCGTCCAGGCCGGCGTCGTAGCCCAGGATGCCGAGCAGCACCATGGTGATGATGCGGCTGCCGCCCGGGGTGCCGATCACCGCGACCTTGTCGGCCGATTCCATGAAGGTCGGCGTCATCGAGCTGAGCATGCGCTTGCCCGGCTTGGGTGCGTTGGCCGCGTAGCCCATCACGCCGAAGGCATTGGGCGTGCCGGGCTTGAGCGCGAAGTCGTCCATCTCGTCGTTGAGCAGCACGCCGGTGCCCTTGGGGATCAGGCCCGAGCCGTACAGCAGGTTGACGGTCTGGGTGGCGCCGACGCGATTGCCTTCGCCATCGATGATGGAAAAGTGCGTGGTTTCGTCGTCTTCCAGCGGCGTCGGATTGCCCGACAGCAGGTCGCTGGGGGTGGCCTTGTCCGGGTTGATCGTGGCGCGCAGGCCTTGCGCGTAATCCTTGCTGGTCAACACGCGCTGCGGCACGGCGACAAAGTCCGGGTCGCCCAGGAAGAAGGTGCGGTCGCGGTAGGCGCGGCGCATCGCTTCCACCACCAGATGGGTGCGGTGCGCATCGTCGAGCGTGTCCAGCTCCCAGCCTTCCAGGATCTGCAGCATGGCGGCAAGTGCGATCCCGCCGGAGGATGGCGGCGGCGCGGTGGTGATCTTCCAGCCGCGGTAGTCGAACTGGATCGGCGTGCGCTGCTTGACCCGGTACCCGGACAGCTCGGCGGCCTTCCACTGCCCGCCGGCCTGCTTGACGCCGGCCAGCAGCTTCTTGGCGGTTTCGCCCTTGTAGAAGCCATCGAAGCCCTTGTCGCCGAGCAGCTGCAGGGTATGCGCCAGCTCTGGCTGCTTGAAGATATCGCCTTCGGCAATCGGCTTGCCGCCGCGCAGATACACCTGGCGCGTGCCGGGGTAACGCTCCATCACCTCGCGCCGCGAGGCGTAGCCCTTGGCCATGCGCGCGTACACCGGGAAGCCTTCGGTGGCGATGCGGATCGACGGCGCCAGCGACTGCTTCAGCGGCAGCCGGCCGTGCCTGGTGGCAAGTTCCACCAGCGCTGCAGGCAGCCCGGGAATACCGGCCGACCAGGGGCCGTTGACCGAGCGGTCGCGGTCCAGTGCGCCCTGCTTGTCGAGAAATTGCGCCTCGCTGGCCGACTCGGGCGCGGTCTCGCGCGCGTCCAGCATCACGTCCTTGCCGGTCTTGGCATCGTGCAGCAGGAAGAAGCCGCCACCACCCAGCCCCGAGCTGATCGGCTCGACCACCGCCAGCGTGGACGACACCGCGATCGCCGCATCGAACGCATTGCCGCCCTCGCGCAGGATCTGCAGGCCGGCGTCGGTGGCCAGTGCATGACCGCTGGCAATCGCCGCACCGGGCGGATGCTCCGCCATCGGCGAGGTCGTCGATGCTGCAGGCTTGGCGCCATCGGCAGCCCAGGCCGGCGGTGCCAGCACCAGAGCCAGCAGCAACAGGCCGCGCGAAGAAACACGTCGGGAAAAGATGCTCACGGGGCGGGAGGCTCCTGTTCGTACAGTTCGGGGTGGTCGCGCTGCAGCTGCATGAGCTTGGCGAGCAGTTGATCGTGGGTTTCCGGTATCGCCGGGTCCGGGTCGATGCATTCGACCGGGCACACCACCACGCATTGCGCTTCGTCGAAATGGCCCACGCACTCGGTGCAACGTGCCGGGTCGATCACGTAGATGGTTTCGCCCATCGAGATGGCCTGGTTCGGGCACGCCGGCTCGCAGACATCGCAGTTGACGCAGAGCTCGTTGATCTTCAGCGACATAGCGGCACCACCATGCGATGCGACGCAGCGCGATGCAATGCCAGGTGCTGGAACGCAACGTACCGCTGCAAGCGGACGCACGCGGCGTAGCGCAATGCATGGACAACGCCACGCGCGTGATCGGCAACCGGCCCAAGCGGACCGGCGCCGACGGCGTGCGGGATCAGCAGCATGCTGCGACCCCGCACGGCGGCCGGACGCGCCCTCCCGCGCCTCCGGCCTGGGACGGCATTACTTGGCTTCAACGAAGGTGTATTCCACGCCCTTGGGCTGGACGATGGTCTGCACGCGCGCATTCTCGGCCGCATTGCCGATGAACAGCACGCGCACGCCCTTCATCGAATCGGCCGGCACGTCCTTGAACGCGGCGTCGATCAGGTCGGCCATCTTGGTCGAGGCGGACGAACCGAAGGCCAGCATGTTGCCCGGCTGCACGCCACGCGCCAGTGCGGTCTTGACGCTTTCCAGCTGACGCTCGTAGCTGCCGGCGAACTCGGCATCGGACTCCGGCGGCAAGTAATACAGGAACGGGCTGTTGGTGGTGGTGCCCAGGTTCTGGCCGACCACTTCCTGCAGGTACTTCTTCCAGCCGGCGTTGTCGTCCTTGGCCGGCGCGGTCAGCGCAGCCGGAGCGGCGGCGGCGGTCGGTGCCGGCTCTTCCTTCTTGCAGGCGGTGACGGCCAGAGCGGCGACCGAAGCGAGCACCAGCGCGCGCATTGTGTGTTTCATGAAACTCCTCCCTTTGAAAAGCATGTGGTGATGTGACTGCTAGAGAATCAGGCCTGCGCGCGGGATTGCCGCACCTGCCGCAAGGCTTCGACGACCGAAGCCGGAACGAAACCGGACACGTCCCCGCCCAGCCGCGCGATTTCGCGCACCAGCGAGGACGAGATGAAGCTGTACTGTTCGGCCGGGGTGAGAAACAGCGTCTCCACCTCCGGAATCAGATGGCGGTTCATGCTGGCCATCTGGAATTCGTATTCGAAGTCGGACACCGCGCGTAGGCCGCGCAACAGCACACCGGCGCCCATGTCGCGCACGAAGTGGGCCAGCAGCGTGTCGAAGCCGCGCACTTCCACATTGGCATGCGCGGCCAGTGCTTCCTGGGCCAGCTCCACGCGGCGTTCCAGCGGCAGGGCCGGACCCTTGGAGGGGCTGTAGGCAACGCCGACCACCACGCGCTCGAACAACGGCGCGGCGCGGTTCACCAGATCGATATGCCCGTTGGTGATCGGGTCGAAGGTACCGGGATAGACGGCGGTGCGGCTATTGGCCACGCTCATACGGAAACTACCGGGGTCGGATCGCCGTTCAGTGTAGCAGCGGCCCGGCGGTACAGCGCATAGCGCACCTGCTGGGTGGCGCCTTCGCGGTGCAGATGCCAGCCGGCCGGTACCTGCGGCGGGACCTCGGCCGGGCCTTCCAGGTACAGCCAGGCGTCGGTGCTCAGGTGCGCGGGCAGGCGTTCCAGCACGCTGGGCCACAGCCCGGCGGCAAACGGCGGGTCGACGAACGCGATGCTGGCCTGCGCCACCGGCGCACGCTCCAGCCAGCGCAGCGCATCCTCCTGCAGCACCTGCACCTGATCGGCCGCATCCAGCCTGGTCACGTGCTGGCGCAGGCGCTGCACCAGGCCAGGGTCGCGTTCGATCAGGGTCGCGTGCGCAGCGCCGCGCGACACCGCCTCCAGGCCCAGCGCACCCGACCCGGCAAACAGGTCCAGCACCCGCGCGCCGGGCAGGTGCGGCATCAGCCAGTTGAACACCGTCTCGCGGACGCGGTCGCTGCTCGGGCGCAGGCCTGGCAGGTCGGGCACCGCCAGCTTGGTATTGCGCCAGCGCCCGCCGACGATGCGCACCTGCCCTTCCGCGCCGCGTGGCGCCGGCCGTGCTGGGCGGCTCATCGCCACGCGCCGGGTGCGGGCGAACGGAGGCAGGACGGCGGCAGCGCAAATGGCGACATGGTTCAAGGCAGGCGGGACGGACGGCCATGATACCGCCGCGATTGCCGCAGCCGCCCTCCCCCCGCCGGCCTGGACGCAGGCCATCAGGCGCACGCCCGCCTTGAAAAAATCCCCTTACGGCCTCATCCCCCAGGCCATCGGCCGCGTTGCGGCCTGGGCCACCATGGAGCACGACCCCAATGACCGTTGATACCGACAAGCAGACGCTTGGCTTCCAGACCGAGGTCAAGCAGCTGCTGCAGCTGATGATCCACTCGTTGTACTCGAACAAGGAAATCTTCCTGCGCGAGCTGGTCTCCAATGCCGCCGACGCAGCCGACAAGCTGCGTTTCGAGGCATTGGTGAAGCCGGAGCTGCTGGAAGGCGGCGCCGAGCTGCGCATCCGCGTGGACTACGACAAGGACGCGCGCACCGTCACCATCGACGACAACGGCATCGGCATGAGCCGCGAGGATGCGGTCTCGCATCTGGGCACGATCGCCAAGTCCGGCACTGCCGACTTCCTCAAGCACCTGAGCGGCGACCAGAAGAAGGACGCCAACCTGATCGGCCAGTTCGGCGTGGGCTTCTATAGCGCCTTCATCGTCGCCGACCAGGTGGACGTGTACTCGCGTCGCGCCGGCCTGCCCGCCAATGAGGGTGTGCACTGGTCTTCGCGTGGCGAAGGCGAGTTCGAGGTCGCCAGCGTCGACAAGCCCGAACGCGGCACCCGCATCGTGCTGCACCTGAAGGACGGCGAAGACGGCTTTGCCGACGGCTGGACCCTGCGCGGCATCCTCAAGAAGTATTCCGACCACATCGGCCTGCCGATCGAGATGCGCAAGGAGCATCACGGCGAACAGGCCGACGCGCCCGCCGAGCCGGAGTGGGAAGCGGTCAACCGCGCCAGCGCGCTGTGGACGCGGCCCAAGAGCGAGATTACCGAGCAGGAATATCAGGAGTTCTACAAGCACGTTGCCCACGACGCAGGCAACCCGCTGGCGTGGAGCCACAACAAGGTCGAAGGCAAGCTGGAGTACACCTCGCTGCTATTCGTGCCCGGCCGCGCCCCGTTCGACCTGTATCACCGCGATTCGGCCAAGGGCCTGAAGCTGTACGTGCAGCGCGTTTTCATCATGGACCAGGCCGAGCAGTTCCTGCCGCTGTACCTGCGTTTCATCAAGGGCGTGGTGGATTCGTCCGACCTGTCGCTCAATGTGTCGCGCGAGATCCTGCAGTCCGGCCCGGTTGTGGACTCGATGAAGTCGGCGCTGACCAAGCGCTCGCTGGACATGCTGGAGAAGCTGGCCAAGGACAAGCCGGACGACTATGCGACGTTCTGGCGCAACTTCGGCCAGGCGCTGAAGGAAGGCCCGGCCGAGGATTACGCCAACCGCGAAAAGATCGCCGGTCTGCTGCGCTTCTCCTCCACGCACGACACCACCGGCGCGCAGAGCGTGGGCCTGGCCGATTACGTGGGTCGTCTGGCCGAGGGCCAGGACAAGCTGTACTACCTCACCGGCGAGAGCTACGCGCAGATCAAGGACAGCCCGCATCTGGAAGTGTTCCGCAAGAAGGGCATCGAAGTGCTGCTGCTCACCGACCGTATCGACGAATGGTTGATGAGCTACCTCACCGAGTTCGACGGCAAGTCGTTCGTGGACGTGGCGCGCGGCGACCTGGACCTGGGCAAGCTGGATTCGGAAGAAGACAAGAAGGCGCAGGAAGAAGTCGCCAAATCCAAGGAAGGCCTGGCCTCGCGCATCAAGGCCGCCCTGGGCGACGACGTGGCCGAAGTGCGCGTCTCGCACCGCCTGACCGACTCCCCGGCGATCCTGGCCATCGGCCAGGGCGACCTGGGCCTGCAGATGCGTCAGCTGCTGGAAGCCAGCGGCCAGGCCGTACCGGAAACCAAGCCGGTGTTCGAGTTCAACCCGGCTCACCCGCTGATCGAAAAGCTGGATGCAGAACAGGATATGGACCGCTTCGGCGACTTGAGCCGGGTGCTGTTCGACCAGGCGGCGCTGGCGGCGGGCGATAGTCTCAAGGACCCGGCCGGGTATGTGAAGCGGTTGAACAAGTTGTTGTTGGAGTTGTCTGCGTGAAGCTTAAGCCTCGCTCGTGATACACCAGGACCGGCGCATGCGCCGGTCTTTTTTTGCATCTCTCTCCTGTCGGGCACGCCCGGTGCCTGCGCGCATCGTGCGCTACGATCAAGGCGCAGGTAACGTCATCGACGATCTCCTGCGAGAGCATTCACGCCGACTCCAGCACCCAACACCCGAACGCCGGCCCGGCCGAATAGCCGGTTTCCGGCTCTATGCGGATCTGCAGGGCGGCGCGGCCCGCCACTGCTGCCGGCAAGGCGTAGTCCACATCGACGAAATCCAGGCCGCGGTTGCCGTCCAGGCGTTCGTTGGCGATGAGTTCGCCGTCGGCCAGGATGCGGAAGCGGCGGCGGGTTTCGTCGCCCCAGTAGCGCAGGCGCAGGATGCGGGCCTGGGCGGTGTTGCGCAGGATGAAGGCGATGAAGCCGCCGGTGCGGGCGTCGCGGCCGGCGCGGCGGCGGTAGCTCAGTGCGTAGGAACTTTCGCTGTGCAGGTCATGGGCTTTTTCGGAGGCTTCATCGCCCAGGGCGACGCGGTCCAGTGCGCGCGCGTCGAGCGCGTGTTGTTTCGCTTCTGCTGCGGCCTGCTCGGCTTGATGCTGCTGCCATGCGGCGGCGTCGCGATGCTCCAGGTAGGGCGCGCTACGGCGATCGAACTGCGCGTAGAACGGCGAGAAGCGCCACTGCTGGCTGCCGTCGCTGTAGTCGAACGCGGCTTGGCCCGCCACCGGCTGCAGGCGCTGCAAGACCTCAGCGCCGCCGATCAACGCCGGGGTCTTGCCCGACCAGGGTTTTGCCGCATCGCCCAGGTCGGCCGCCAGCACCAGCGGCCCGCGCAGCACCGAGACCCAAGCCGGGTCGTCCGGTGTGGCTTCCAGACGCAGCGGCATCTCGAGCGACAGGGTGAGCGTGTCGCCGGCGCGCCAGACGCGGGCGATGCGCAGGTAGCCCTCGTTGACGGTGGCATCGACCGGCCGGCCGTTGAGCTGCAGCTGCGGCGACTGCGCCCAGCCGGGCACGCGCAGTGCGAGCGTGCGTTGCTCAGCCGGCGCGGCGTCGATGCGTAGCGAGGCGCTGCCCTGCTCCGGCATCGTGCTGTGCAGGGTCATGTCCAGCCCGGCAGCATCGCGCACGCTGGAAGGTACATAGAGGTTGACGTAAACGCCCTGCCCGTCCTGCCAGTAGATGGAATCGCCGAACTGGGCATGCGCCTCCATGCCGCTGCCGACGCAGCACCAGAAATCGTCGAACGGCGACGACCAGCCGCGCGCTTCGCCGGCCAGCATCGGTGTCATGTAGGTGAACATGCCGGTGCGCGGATGCTGCTGCGCCATCACGTGGTTGAGCAGCGTGCGCTCGTAGTAATCGAAGAACGCGGTCTGCGGGCCCCACTGATATAGATGGCGGGTGAGCTTGAGCATGTTGTAGCTGGCGCAGTGCTCGCAGGTCTGCTCGGTGAGAAACTTCGAGATGCTGTCCGGCTGCTGGAAATACTCGCGGTCGCCGTTGCCGCCGATCACGTAGGTATGGTGGCCGGTGACGGTATGCCAGAAGAAGCGCGCCGCCGCGCCCGAGGCGGCATCGCCGGTGACTTCGTACTCGCGTGCCAGGCCGATCAGCTTGGGAATGTTGGTATTGGAATGCTGATGCACCAGCTCGTCGCGCTGGGCGACCAATGGATCGAGCACGGCGTGATGGTGCAGGCGCTGCGCCAGTGCCAGCCATTGCGCATTGCCGGTCCGCACATGCAGCTCGACGAAGGATTCGTTGAGGCCACCGAATTCGCACGACAGTACCTTCTGCAGCTGCGCGTCGTCGAGCGCGGCGAAGATGCCTTGCAGATAGCCGGCCAGGCCCGCCGCGACCTGCAGCGCCTGCGCATTGTCGCAATGGGCATGCACGTCGAGCAGGCCGGCAAACAGCTTGTGCCAGGTGTACAGCGGCGCCCAGCTGCCGTTGAGATAGAACGGCGCCGGGTCGATCTTGCCGCGCCTGAGTTCATCGAACACCGCACGCCCGCTTTCGATCTTCCCTGCTGCATTCTTTCGGGTGAAGCCAGCCACATAGCCATCGCCTGCATGCGCCTGGCAGCGTGCCAGCTCTGCGACCAGATACCCGGCGCGCGTGCGGCATTGCGCATCGCCGCTCTGCGCATGCATCAGCGCCAGTGCGCTGAGATAGTGACCGAGCGTATGCCCGGCGATGGTGTCCGCCTCCCAGCCGCCGTACGCAGGCGCCTTGGGATCGAGGCCGGCGTACAGCACGAAGTTGTGCAACAACCGGTCCGGCTGCAGCCGCATCAGATAGCGACGATTGGTGTGCAGCGCATCCAGGAACAACGACGGCGTGAGCCGCACCTGCGCCAGCGGCACTGCGCGGACGCTGCCGGGTTGTGCTGCGCTGGCCTGGGCCGGAAACCGCAGGAAACCCGCCGCAACCGCCAGGCTGCTCCAGGCCAGAAAGCGCCGCCGCGACAGGCCCGGCGCGTGGTCGTTGGGCGATTGGCTCGGATGCGTCTCGGTCATGGGCTCAGCTTAGCTCCTGTCGGCGCGCGCAGACCGCGCGCGCCATTGCAACAACCGCCTGTGCAGTCGCGACAACGCACGCATGCACATGCATGACGCCCGCAACCGATGGCATCTGGCCGCACGCCACCGCGGTACACCGGCACGATCAGAACTTCACCGTGGCACGCGCCCAGTAGAACCGACCGAGCAGATCGTAGGTGGCCACATCGGTATTGGCATTGCCGACGTTGTTGGAGTAATACAGCGGCGGCTGCTTGTTGGCGATATTGTCCACGCCCACTTCGAAGCGCGTGTGCCACGGTTCGACGTTGTAGCCGAGCTGCAGGTTGTTGTAGACGTAGGCGCCGATCTTGCGCACCACCATCGGCTCGCTGGAATCGGCCGACAGGCTCTGGTCCGGATCCGAATTGCCGATGGCGGTGTGGCCTACATAACGGATGCGCCAGGTGGCGCTCCAGTCGTCCAACGCCCAGTTCACCGTACCCAGCGCACGCCAGCGCGGGAAATTGCCGTAGGCCTGGGTGTAGCGGCCGACGTTGTGGATGGTGACCGAGCTGGGGTCGGTGGTATCGGGCAGCACGTCGTAACGGGTGAGATAGGTGCCGTTGAGGCCGGCGCTGAGATTGCCCCACGCGGTGGGTGGCGCGCGATAGGTCAGGTTGAAGTCCATGCCCTTGGCCCACAGCTTGCCCAGGTTGACGGTGGGCTCGGCGATGTAATTGATGGTGCCGTTGCCGTTGCGATGGATCAATGCGCAAAAGGAGCTGGCCGGGTTGGCGAAACATTGATTGAGCACGGTCTGCGCCGACACCGTGGTGATGGTGTCTTCCAGATCGATGCGCCACCAGTCCGCGCTCAGCGACAGGCCGTCGATCCACTGCGGGTCGTACACCAGCCCTACGTCGTAGGACTTGCCGGTTTCCGGCTTGAGCTGGTACCCGGCCACCGCCGCGCCGGACACCTTGCCCGACACCTGGCCATCGGATTGCTGGTAGCTGCCGTCGGTGGGCACATTGGCGCAGGCCACGCTATTGCCGCCGGTATAGCCATTGCACGGGTCGTTGACGGTGGCCGCATCGCCGGCCACGCCGGCATACAGCTCGTTGATGTTGGGCGCGCGGAACACCTCCGACACCGTGCCGCGGATCAGCAGGTTCTCGACCGGGCGATACTCCAGCGAGATCTTGCTGTTGGTCTTGCTGCCGACCGAGCTGAAATCGGAAAAGCGCGTGCCCAGCGTGATGTTCAAGGCGTTGATGCCGGGCAGGTCCTTCAGCAGCGGAAACAGCGCTTCGGCATAGGCCTCCTTGACGTCGAAACTGCCGGCCAGGGTGGACGAACAGAATTCGATCACCCCGCACAGGCCGTCCTCATCGCCGGTCCATAACGGGTCGGAGGCGGTGGTCGAGCGTTCCTTGCGATAGGAGACGCCGGTCGCCAAGCTGACCCTGCCGGCCGGCAGCTCGAACAGCGAGCCGTTGGCATTGGCCTCGAATTGCTTGACCGTGTAGACGCTGGTCACGATGGGGTTGACCACCATGCCCTGCAGGGTGGACAGGTTGGCGCTGTCGTTGAGGTTGAAGAAGTTCAGCGGCGTGCAGCCGGCGATCGCCGCGCCCGCGCTGCCGCACTTGACCACGCCGTCGCTGTCCAGGAACGACGGGCCGATGGCCTGGTTGAACGCGGCATAGTCGAGAAAGCCGTTGTTGATCGACTTCTGTTTGACCTTGCCGTAGTTGAAGGTGGCATCCCACTGCCAGGAACTGTCGCCGAAGCGGCCGCGCAAACCGGGGCTGATCTGGAAGTTGTAGGTGTTGTATTGATAGCTGCGATTGCCCAGCACGGTGGCGCGCGTGTTGAGGTCGTTGTAGGAGGTGCCGGTGCTGCGATCGGTGCCGAAGTTCACGCCGAACGGGTTGTAGTAACTCTGCGACAACACCAGGATGTTGTCGCCGTTGGCGAAGATCGGAATCGGCGCAATGATCGAGGCCGATTCGGTTTTACTGAACCAGGTGTTGACGTAGCCCTCGACGTTGTCGGTGAAGCGATAGGTGCCCAGCAAAAACGCATTGGTGCGCTTCTGCGGGGTCTGCAACAGGTTGAACGGCTGGTAGTTGTAGGAGTCGGCGCTGGCGTTGTAACAGTGGAAATCGCCCGGACCGGCGCGACCGCTGACGCCGCTGTTGAGGGTGACGCGCCCGCAGCCGTTGGCCTGCGCAAGCTGCGTGGACTGATCCGAGCCATCGTTGAAATTCACGGTGCCGGTCGGCGTTGCGGACGAGCCCTGCTTCACCGGTTGCCCGTTGGTCAACGCAAGCGCGTCCTTGGAATAGTCGCGCGCCGCTGCCGAGACCGGATCGATGTTGTGGTACGACAGGCCGCCGATCAGGCTGCCGCGCTCCCAGGTCTTGCCGGTGGTCAGGGTGAAGTTGCGCCGGTTGCCGTCGCCTTCGCTGCTGGTGCCGAAGTCGCTGCTGAACTGCACGCCATCGAACTGGCTGCGCAGGATGAAGTTGACCACGCCGCCGATGGCGTCGGAGCCGTACACCGCTGAGGCGCCGTCGCTGAGCACTTCGATGCGCTCGATCATGCTGGACGGAATCGCGTTGACGTCGTTGTAAGCCAGACGAATACCGTTGACCAGCACCAGCGTGCGTTTGTCGCCCAGGCCGCGCAGCGAAATGGCCGACGCACCGGTGCCACCGCCGTTGTTGGTGTATGGATTGGTGGCGTTGCCGGCGATCGACGGCAGCTCCTGCAGCAGATCGCCGACCGTGGCCTTGCCGGTCGCGGCGATCTGCTCCTGGCTGACCGTGACCACCGGGTTGGCGGTTTCGGTATCCACGCGGCGCAGACGCGAGCCGGTGACCACCACGCTGTCCAGCGTTTGTGGCGCATCGCCGCCGCTGCCGGCCTGCTGCGCAGACACCGGTGCGCTGACACCTGCGGACAGCGCCAGCAGCAGTGCGGCGCTGAGCATGCTCGGCACCGGGCGCGTGGGCGTGCCGGTAGTCCGGGAAAAAGGCAACAGCGACATCGGCATGCAAGGCTCCTGATTCGTATGGCGGACAAACGATGGGCAACACACGCCCGTGCCGGCGGACACCAGCGCAGGGCAAGATGGATGGCAGACGCGCACGCAGCGAAACTTCTCGCCAGCGCCGTGCTGCAGACATGCAGACAACCTGCGACGCGCACGACCACGCAGGGTCATGCAGCAGCGCGTGTTGTCGGAAAGGGGTTGGTTCCGCACCGGAGGCGCCCATGCGCTCCAGTTTCATCAGCTGGTCACAATGTGCCTGTGCGCACGCGCCACGTCTTGTCGCATTTGGCGACAGCGCATGCGGAAAACAGCATGGTTCGCAAATGAACGGGCATGCGGTGGCGTTGCACCCTGCAGCGGTACCCGCCGGTGGACATCATGCGCAAAACGATGGCGATACACCCGAGGCGATGCATCGCTTGCAACCATGTGCGATGACGGTCGATCCAGGCGTCGAGCAAGCCTATGCATGCGGCAGCCCAGGACACGGCAGACGGCAACACCGCTTCAACGATCGCCGGTCGAGGCCGCCGTGGTTGATGACGCCCACGATGAGGCGACGAGGCCGGCACGGTCGTCGCGGCGATGGTCCATCACCCGTACCAGGCCTGCACCTTCACTGCCGCTGCGCTGCCGGGCAACGCCACGCGATCGGCACGCGGGCCCTGCGCACGCGCCGGCTTGCCGTCCACGAGCACGCGCGTGAGCGTGCTGCCCTCGGGCACACGCAGGCTCAGCCAGGTGTGCCTGGGGGACCGCTCCGGCAGTTGCACCTCGGCATCGATGCGGTGTGCCGCCACGTCGGTGCGCAGTGTCAGCGTGAGCTTGCCCCAGCGTGTTGGCGCCGCGGTGATGCCGATCGTAGCGCCACTGCCCAGCCACACGCGCGGCAGCGCACGCGCAAGGAACAACTGCTCCCCTGCGCTGTCGTCGCTGACCAGCATCCAGCGCAGCAGCAATGGGATGGTCATCTGCGCAGGGATGCAGAACAACGGCATGCCACCGGTGATGCCGCTGACCTCGCCGGCGGTCCAGCTGCCGCGGGTATGCACCTGGTAGCGATGCGCATAGACGAACAACAGATACTCTTCGATGCGGTCCAGCCGCAGCAGCTGTTGCGCATAGCCGTAGGAAATGAAGCCGAGCAGATCGCGGCTGCCCGGCTCCGGCGGTGCGATGTTGGCCACCACGCCGATGCTGGTGCCGCCATGGCCGCGCAGGCAATCGATCACCAGGTTGGCCAGGTCGTCGGGCAGCACATCGGCCTGCAGCAATTCCGCATACGCGCGGTGCGGCCATTGCTGCTCGCTGGGCTTTTCCTGCAGCAACGATTGGCGAAACGTCAGTGTGGTGCCCGGCAGCGGGCCGACATACGGCGGCGATAGCTCGCGGCGCACGTTGGCACGCAGGCTGGTTTCCAGCCGTGCACGCAACTGCCTGGCGCGACGCTGCCATTGCGTGGCCAGGCCGGCATCGCCACCGAGCGTGCTCCAGACCTGGGCGATGTCTTCCCAGCCGCGAATCGTCAGCGCGCTATTGGCGTAATACGGTTTCCACCACAGCGACGGGTCAGGAAACAGGCAGGCATCGGATTCGTTCCAGCCATGCAGCAGGCCATGGCCATGGGCGCTGCGCGGTAATGCGAGCGCCTGGTCATGCAGCTCGCATAGCAGCTGTGCGGTGGCGGCGATCTTGGGCAGCAGGCGGCGCAGCCGCGCCGCATCGCCGGTGTAGCGCAGATAGCGCGCCAGCAGCGACAGGGTCAGCCCGAACTGCCCGACCTCCGGCCCGCGCATGTTCGGCAGGCCATCGTCCTGCACGAAGTCGTCGAAGTAGTTGTCCAGTACTGCGGCGGCCTGCGCGAAGCGGCCCCATTCCAGATTGGCGTAGAACGAGCTGGTGAAGGTGTCCTGGAAGCCGTCGTACTCGTTGCCGTAGTAGTCGCGTTCCACCGCGCCGTACTTCGGATAATCGCCACCGGGGCGCACCACCAGCTCGCGCGCGAACGCGAATTGCGCCATGTCGTTCCAGCTGGCATCGGGCAGCTGTGCCTGCACCGTGCCGTCCAGGGCCTGTTGCCAGTACGCGGCGAAATCGATCAACCCCGCATAGAACTGCTCGGCGGTGGCCGGCTTGCGCGACGGCGCAAACGCCGGATAGCTGTGGGTGTAATGCACGCCGACGATCTCGCCGCCGCGTACGTGCATCGTGCGATGCCAGGTCTGCACCACGAAGCGATCGCTGGCACGCACATCGGCAAACACCAGCACGTCGTACCAGCCATCATCCTCGCCTTCGCGCCGCATGACCTTGCGCACTGCCGGCATCCAGCCACCCAGCAAGCCCTCCTCGCGCCGTTTGATCAACGCCTCTTCGCCCAGCTCGGCGAAGGCATGTTCCGGCCGCGAGGTGCGGCTGCGGCCGTTGGGCAGGATCGGCATGGTGTCCAGGCTTTCGCGCGTGCCGACGAAGGTGGTCCACGGCCAGCGCCCGCCATTGTCTTTGGGGTCGAGTCGCGAGGCCGGCGGCGGCGCGACATCGCGCACCTGCGCCTCGTCCGGATCGCCATCGCGCAGCAGGCGGTCGGCGAGCAGATCGGCTTGCGCCATCGCCACCTCGGCCAGCGACATCCCGAAGTACGGCTTGGCCTCGGCCGGATAGGCCGGCTCGGTGCGTTTGTCCAGGCGCAGCATGCCGCTGTCGGTCCATAGCGTCAGCTGGCCCTGCGGATCGTCGAGGTGCTCGTAGACGGTCCAGTCCTGCTGCAGATGCCGAAAGCGGCAAAGCGTGCTGCCCACATGCGCGGCCGACGGCAGCGCCTCAAGACGCGGCAGTGCCGGTGGCGGCAACGTAGCCGGGGTGTGCGGCGTGCCCGGCAGCGCGAGCGCGGCACCCGCGCCCACCGCCGCGGTTGCCGCCATGCCCTGACGCAAAAAGCTTCTGCGGTCCATCGTCGCGCCCTCGGTTGATCTCATCCACATCGTGCGCGACGGCGCGGCTTGCGTCTTGTGGCAGCTGTCTGGCACGTATGCGGAAATCCGCACACAAGCAGCTGTTGCTGCGCAGCCATCGCGGCGACGCACAGCGCCTGCCGGTCGCCACCCCTGCCATTTAGCCACGTGACTTTCTGGCCACGCCGGTATCTGCGGTGGCAGCCACACTGGCTGCACAGACGCAGGCGGCACTGTCGCCAGACCGCCGCGTAATCCACGCCCACCTACAAGGAACGTCATGCAGCCATCCCCATCGCGCATCGCACACAGTGCCCGCGCCGCAGCGCGGTTTTTCGATGCCGGCAGCGCGTCCGCCAGGCAGTTGCAACGTCCGGCACATTGCTGGCTGTGGCTGGCCCTGATCGTGCCCTGCATCGCGCAGGCGCAGGTGGATCTGTCGCAGCTGGATGCCGAGATGGCCGCGCCGCGCACCCAGGTGCTGGTGCTCGGCAGCGTGCACCTGTCGCAGTTGCCCAAGGGCAGCGACATCCGTGCAGCGCGCCTGCAACCGCTGATGGACCGGCTGGCCGCGTACGCGCCGACCATCATCACCACCGAAGACCTGTCGGGCGAAACCTGCGACCTGATGCGGCGCCATCCTGCCGTCTATCTGCCCGAGGACATCACGACCTATTGCCCCGACACCGGCGAGGCAGCACGTGCCACCGGGCTGGACGTTCCCGCCGCTCTCGGCCAGGTCCGTGTAGCGCTCCGCAGCTTGCCCAGTGCGCCCACACCGGCACAGCGTCGGCACCTGGCTGCGCTGTTTCTGGCCTCGGGCGAGCCGCCTTCTGCGCTGGTGCAATGGCTGCAGCTTGCGCCGGCAGAACAGCGCAGCGGCGATGGCCTGGATGCGGCGCTGGTGGCGCGACTGCGCAGCATGGAACAGCGCCCCAACGAGAGTTACCAGATCGCCGCGCGATTGGCGGCGCGTCTTGGCCTGCAGCGCGTCCACCCGGCCGACGATCACACCGGCGACAACGTGGACCTGGGCGACCCGGCGGCGTACGGCAAGGCGATCCAGGCCGCCTGGGACAAGGCCGCGCCGCGGGCGCGCGCCATGCGTGAGCACGAGGACCAGCTGGCAAGTCGAGGCAAGTTGCTGGAGCTCTATCGCGCGATCAACCTGCCGGCCAGCCAGCAACTGGCCATCGCGGTGGATTTTCGCGCCGCATTGAGCGAGGGCTCGCCGCAGCACTACGGCTACCGCTACATGTCCGGCTGGGAAATCCGCAACCTGCGCATGGTGTCCAACGTGCGCGCCAGCTTTGCCGAACAACCCGGCGCAAAAGTGCTGGCAGTGGTCGGTGCCATGCACAAGCCCTGGTTCGACAACTGGCTGGGACAGCTGCAGGGCGTGGATATCGTCGATGCGGCGCAGGTGTTAGGTAGTGACGGACAGTGAGTACAACGACTTCCGCATGACGCTCCAGGTCAAACGCGAGTCAGTCGAGGGCGCGGTGCCCTCGCCGCTCGCGGGACACGCCGTGAACCCATCCGTGGGGACCGTGTGGCGGCATCCATGCCGCCACACGGTCCCGCAATCGGCGAGGACACAGCACCAGACAGTGTGCTGATTGTTTTACTGAGCCATGCACACCGACCATCTCGACGGGTCCTTGGCTGCCCACCGTCGCGGGACCTTACGCGGCATGGATGCCGCGTAAGAGCCTACATGGACGTACTTGCGGCGTGTCCTGCGGTGGTGGGTGGGCAAGGGCCCTGCAGCCAGCCAAGAAGCCAGCCGTTCCACGCTTGCGCTCTATCCGCACTGCCCTAAAAACCCGCAGCCAAGACAAGCGCACTATCGAGTCGTCTATCGACACCGGCATAAGCAGCAGCCATCAATTCGCTGACTCCACGAAATGCAGAACGTGAGTCCGGTTTCAGGTGCAGCCAGGTGCGGCATCAAGGCGAAGGCCGTGCACCTAATGCAACAGATCGACAACCGGCCTTCGTCCAATCCAGACTCTCAGGTCAGCACATCCAGCAAGCTGCCCAGCATCTCGTCGGAGCGCCGTAGTGCAGTGGCGTTGGCCTGGAAGTCGTTGCGTGCCGAGAGGCCTTCGACCAGATCGGTGGCAGGTGCCGATGGATCGGAGGCGGCATCGACCACGCTGGCCGCCACGCCGGCATTGGCCTGCGTACTGGCTGCAACGGCCTGACGTGGACTGCCGTCCACCGGCTGGCGTGCCACATTGCTGGCGGCCACCTGCTGACGCAGCGCGGCGACCTGCATTCCGGAACTGGCGATACTGCTGACACTCATGGTGGCTCCGGCGCAGAAACTGAGAAATAACCAATGACGTTTGTTTACCAACCAATCAACACAATCGTTGCCGGCAATCGCGCCGCACTGCTGTCGTTCTTACGCCTACCGAGGCGCGTGGCGAGCGTTTCTCACGAGTTGGAACCAGCTGACAGGAACCGCAATGACGTGTCCCACCCGCCGATTCCGATTACGCCCGCCTCCAGGCCGCGCAGCGGTCTGACGCAGGCTCAATAGGTGCCTACCCGCACGCGCAACACCACCGGCACCTCGCCCGCCGCATCCACCCGCCCGACGTTGAGCCCGTAGTCGGTCTGGTCGCCGTTGAGCTGTCTTTCGACTTGCCAACGCCCGTCCACGTACCGCCCCTGTTCCACCCGCAACAGTTGTCCATGACGGGTATCGGCCGCCTCGCGGAAAAATTCAATCCGCGCGGCCATGCCGGTGACCAGGAACTCCTCCGGCCCCAACTGCGCCACCAGCAGCCGGCCGGCGTGGTCCTCGTTGCCGGGCAGGATCGCCGGCGCATCGCCCCACATCGGCGCACCGAACGACACCTTGGCCTGCCAATCGCCGAAGCGCAGCGTGCGTTGCGGCGCGCCGGGCTGTTCGGCCACCGCCTGCAGCCGGCCGTCGAAGGCGGCCTGGGCGATCACGCGCTGCAGCGGCGCCAGCAGTTTGAAGTTGGCGGCGTGCGCGGCGATCGCGTCGCGGTTGGCCTGGCTGTCCTGGTTGCCATCCATGCCGAACACCGAAAAGCCGATCCCGCCCTGCCCCAGTACATGGAACAGATACGGCGCGGTGGCCGCCTCGAAGCCGGTCTCCGAGACCCAGGCCGGGTTGTCCGGCCGCGCATACTGGCCGATGACCTTGGTGTATTCGTTGTAGTCGTTGGTATAGATATCGGTACCGATGAAGTCGATCGACGGCGTGGCCGCGCGCCAGAGCGCGAACACATTCACCGTCGCACCGCCGGACGGATAATCCAGGCCCGGATAGCGCTTACCCTTGTAGCGCAGCCAGGTGTTGACGTAGAGCGGCAGCGGATATGCGCGCTTGCCGGCCGCGGCCACCTGTTCGATATACGCCGCCGTCGCATGCGCGTTGAAGGCTTCGGCAGCTTCTGCACCGAACAGTTGCTGCCAGCTGCCCTGCGGTTTGCCCAGCGCCTGCGCGATCGTAGCGGGCACCGGTTGCGCGAACGCGGCCTCGCCGGCCGGGCCATGGTCGCGCACCGTGCCGATCGCGCCGGGCTCGTTTTCCACCTGTACCAGGATCACCGTGTGGCGGTCGCCATCGACCTTGCGCAGGTGCTGCATCAATGCGGTGAAGGCACGCGCATCGGCCTGCACGTTGGCGGCCACATGCGGCGACAGCACATCCACCGGCTCGCCATTGGCATCGCGCATGCGCGGGTACGTGGCGTCGTCGCGCTTGATCCACTCCGGCACGTAATGCATCTGGCCGTTCTTCCAGCTGCCGAACCACAGCAGGGCCACGCGCAGGCCGCGCTTGCGCGCGCCGGCAATCAGGGCATCCACGTTGGTGGTATCAAAGTGCCCGGGCGCCGGCTCGAACTGCTCCCAGTACACCGGCGCTTCCACTGTGTTGGCATGCAGGGCGACTACCTCGTCCAGCGCCTTCGGCAGCACCGCCGGCCAGGCGCTGGAATTGTGCAGCTGCGCGGCCAGCACGGTGTACGGCGCGCCATCGACGAACAGCGCATGGCGGCCATTCTGGGTGACCAAGCGCGGCAACTCTTCCGCGCTGGCCAGCAGCGGCACACAGCCGGCCAGCACCGCCAGCGACCACAGCAGGGTTGCGATGCGGCCGCGCGGCCGCGGCATCTTCAGGGCAAGCAAACGCATCATCGCGCCTCCGACGGTAATGAATTCCAATGCGGCGTGGGTTCGTCGCGCAGATGGCGCACGAAGAAGTCGTACTGGCGACGCTGCACATAGTCGATCGGGCCGCTGGAACGGCCTACCGAATGCTCGCCACCAGGCACGTTGAGCAGCTCGAAGTCCTTGCCGGCCTTGATCAGCGCATCGACCACCTGCGCGGTGGAGGCCGGGTCCACATTGCTGTCCTGCTCGCCGACGATCAGCAGCAGGTCGCCCTGCAACTTGGACGCATTGACCACGCCCGAGGCCTGCGCATAGCCGGCATCCACCGGCCAGCCCATCCACTGCTCGTTCCAGCTGATCTTGTCCATGCGGTTGTCGTAGCAACCGGCAAACGCCACACCCACCTTGTAGAAGTCCGGATGGCGTTCGAGCGCGCCCAGCGTGCTCTGCCCGCCGGCCGAGGCGCCATAGATGCCGACCCGGCCGATGTCGTAGGAAGGGTCCCTGGCCGCCAACGCACGGTGCCAGGCGATGCGATCGGCAAACCCGGAATCACCCAGGTTCTTCCACGCCACATCATGGAAGGCCTTGGAGCGGTTGGCGGTGCCCATGCCGTCGATCATCACCACAATAAAGCCCAGATCCGCCTGCGCCTGCATGCCGATCTGCTTGTCGCCAGCGGAGTGATAGCCGAACGGCCAGAACGTCTTGGGCACAAAGGAATCGTGCGGGCCGGCGTAGATGTTCTCGATCACCGGATACTTCTTGTGCGGGTCGTAATCGCGTGGGCGCACCACCATGCCCCAGATATCGGTGCGCCCGTCGCGGCCCTTGGCCACGAAGGTCTCCGGCGCGCGCCAGCCGGCGGTCAGCAACCTGTCGATGTTGCCCTGCTCCACCTGCTGCAGCAGCCGGCCATCGATGCTGTGCAGCTCCATCACCGGGGCCAGGTCCGGGCGCGAGTAGACATCGACGTAATGCCGGCCATCGTCTGCGATCGCCACATCGTGATCGGCATCGCTGTGGGTCAGCCGGGTCAACCCGCGGCCGTCGAAATCCACGCTGTACAGCTGCCGGTAGTACGGGTCCTTGCCCGCATCCATGCCGCTGGCGGTGAACCAGATGCGCCGCTGCGCGTCGTCCACGCGCAGCACATCGCGCACGATCCACGGCCCGCGCGTGAGCTGCCGCTTGAACCTGCCGCTGCGGCCATCGACCAGGTACAGGTGCCGCCAGCCGTCGCGTTCGGAGATCCACAGCAACTCATCGCCGCGCCCATCCACGTCATGCCCAAAACTGCGGTCGGCGTAGACGAAGGTGCGCGTATCTTCGCCGACCGCCACGTGCGCGCGACCGCTCTGCGCATCCACCGCGATCACCCGCATGCGCTGAAAGCCACGTTGCACGTAGTCGAAGCGCACACTGCGGCCATCGCTGCGCCACTGCAGCGGCGACAACGCGTACGGATTGGCGAACAAGGCGGTGTCCACCTCGCGGCGTGTGCCGTCCACGGCGAACAGCACCGGCCGCTCCACATCCACCGCATCGCCGGGCTTGGGGTACAGCTGGGTATGCACGCGTGGCTGGCCGCCGTCTGCAGGCGCCGCTTCCACGCGGGTGACGCGGCGGGCAAACCCGGGACGCACGCGATACACCGCCAGCCGCTGCGAGTCCGGCGACCAGGCGATGCTCTCCGGGTCGAAGTAATCGTCTGCACGTCCATCGTCGCTGAGCCGGGTCAGTTGTCCATCGGCAACGCGACGCAGCAGCAGGTTCCAGCCATCGGCGAGCGCCTCCCAGCGGCCATCGGGCGAACGGCGTGGCGTATTGTCGGCTGGCACCGCAGGGTCGCGCACCACACCGAAGCCGCGTGGACGCTGCTGTGCAGCGGCGTCATCGCGGGCGCAGCGGTAGTCCGTCAGGCTGCAACGCCAGGGCGCTTCGCCAAGCGCGAAGCGAATCGCTCCGTCGCTGCGCTCGCCGTCCGGCGCATAGGCAAAGCGCTCGAATGGCAATTGCAACGCGGTATAGGGCGTGCTGGTCGCTGCACTCAACGCCTGCGCCACGCGCTGCTGGTCGAACGCGGGCGTTCTCTGCAGCGTGGCGACATCCCTACGGACAAAGGCGAATCCGCCCGGCACCGTCTTGCGGTAGTAGAACGTGCCGTTGTCCTGCCATTGCGCCGGCCAGGCCACGTTCTCGGTCAGCGTGCTCCATTGCGCGCGCAAGCCCAGCGCGCGTTGGTAATCGGCCACGCCTGGCGCGGCCTGTGCCGCAGTCGACAGCAATACGCTGCACGCAGCCAATCCATTCAAGCAGCCACGCAACCAGCGCGAGGCACCCGCGCCGCGGCGCAGCTCACTCGCCATCGTCCTCCTCCAACGCCAGTTCGTCGCTGCGCAAGCCGCTACGCGCGCCCCAGTGATAGATGAAGAATGCAATCACCGCCACGCTCAAGGTGTCGAACGGATGCGCGATCCAACCGTGACCGCCGAATGTGCCGGCACAGGACACCGCCATCACCAGCACGAAGAACACGATCAACCACAGCGATGCGCGCACCTGGCGCAACAGGCGTGCCCTGCCCTGGCGCGATGGCAGGCGATACAGCACATACAGCGCGAACGCGACCACCTGCAGGCCGAGCAACCACGACAAGGTGGGCCAGGTCGACCAATAGACGATCAAGGCGGCGACCATGAACGACAGCGGCCCCAGCACGGCAAGGCCCCGGACGCGAAACGGCCGCGGCAAGTCCGGCGCACTGCGGCGCAACGCCGCCACCGTCACCGGCGCCACCGCGTAGCTCAGCACCAGGGCGGCCGACACCACGCCGATCAGGGTCTCCCACGAAGGAAATGGCAGCGTCCAGAAGATCGACAAGCCCAGGCTCAACCACAATGCCGGGCGCGGAATGCCCGATTGCGGATCCACCCGCGTCAGCACCGGCAAAAACCCGCCGCTGCGCGCCCAGCCGTACACCACGCGCGGGGTGGCATTCATGTAGATGTTGCCGGTGCCGCTGGGCGAGACCATCGCATCGCAGATCACCAGCGCTGCCAGCCACGCCATTCCCAACGCCAGCGCGATGTCGTGATACGGCAGTGCAAACACCTTGTCGATACCGCTCCAGCCCGGTGCCAGTTGCGCAGCCGGAATGCTGCCCAGGAACGCCAGCTGCAGCAGCACGTAGATCACCGTGGACAAGGCCACCGACAGGATCAGGGCGATCGGGATATTGCGTTGCGGGTCGCGCACCTCGCTGGCCACCGACACGATCGGGGTCAGGCCCAGGTAGGCAAAGATGATGCCGCCGGCGGAGATCGCCGCCTCCACCCCGGCCATGCCCGCGGGCGCGAACCCGTGCACGCTCAGGTTGCCCGGATTGAAGTGCTTCATCAGCAGCACGATCACCAGGATCGGCACCAGAAACTTGAAGATGCTGACGATGTTGTTGGCCAGCGCGAAGGTCTTGACGCTGAAATAGTTGAGCAGGAAGAACAGCACCAGCAAGGCCAGTTGCACCAACCAGCCCCACACACTGGGATGGCCGCCGTTTGGCTGATTGAGCACCGGAAACCATGCCGCCGCATACTGGCGCGCCGCTTCCACCTCGATCGCGATCAGGCTGGAAAACGCGATCAGGGTGATGAAGCCGGTCAACGCCCCCAGCAAGGCGCCATGCGAATACTCCGGGTAGCGCACCACACCACCGGCGCGTGGCAGCGCGGCGCCGAGTTCGCAGTACACCAGGCCGAGCAGCAGCACCGCGATGCCGCCGAGGATCCACGACAGGATGCCGGCCGGTCCGGCGATGGAAGAGACGTGGCTGGCCGAGAACAACCAGCCAGACCCGAAGATCGAACCCAGCCCGATAAAGGTCAGGTCGGTCAGGCTGAGCCGCTTGTGGAACTTGCCTTGCGTGGTCGCACCGTGTGTGGTCATTGGTCGCCCCGAAGCGTGGATAGCGGGTTGGTGTTGCGAAGAACGTCGGCGGGTTGCGTCCTGGATCAGTCGCTGGCAGAGGCCTTGGCCGCTGCTGCCGCCGATGCGGCAGCATCTTCGGCGGCATACGGCGAGACCCCACCGTCGGCGATGAACCGGTCGATGCGCGCCTCCAGCACCGGCAGTGGCACCGAGCCGGTCTGCAGCACCGCATCGTGGAAATGGCGCAGGTCGAATTTTTCGCCCAGGACGGTTTCGGCCTTGCGCCGCAGCTGCAGGATCTTCAGCTCGCCCAGGTAATACGACAACGCCTGCCCCGGCCAGGCAATGTAGCGGTCCACCTCGGTGGTGACCTCGTGCTCGCTCAAGGCGGTGTTGTCGCGCAGATAGGCCTGCGCCTGCGCGCGCGTCCAGCCCTTGTGGTGGATGCCGGTGTCGATCACCAGGCGGCAGGCGCGCCACATCTGGTAGGTGAGATAGCCGAAGCGGTCATAGGGCGTGTCGTACATGCCCATTTCCTGGCCCAGGTACTCCGAATACAGGGCCCAGCCTTCGCCATAGGCAGAGATGTAGGCGTAGCGGCGAAACTCCGGCAGCCCCTGCGCCTCTGCCGCCAGCGGCATCTGCAGCGCGTGGCCAGGGGAGGACTCGTGCAGCGTCAACGCGGTCAGGTTGTACAGCGGCCGCGACGGCAGGTTGTAGGTGTTGACCAGATAGATGCCCGGGCCACCGCGCCCGCCGGTGTAGAACGGCGCCAGCTCCGGCGGTACCGGCTCGATCGCGAAGCGCCGGCGCGGCAGCCGGCCGATGTAATCGCCCACTTTGGCGTCCACGCGCTTGGCGATCCAGGCGGCCTGCTTGAGCAACTGCTCCGGCGTCTTGGCATAGAACTGCGGGTCGCTGCGCAGGAACTGCAGGAAGGCCGGAAACATCGCCTGCCCCGCCGGCGCCTTGAAGCCGCTGGCGGCGATGGTCTGATCCATCTGCGTGCGTAGCTTGGCCACTTCCTGCAGACCGATCCGGTGGATCTGCTCCGGGCTCAACTCCAACGTGGTGAACTCGCGGATCTGCGCGCGGTAATACGCCTGCCCGTCCGGCAAGGCTTCGCCGGCCAGCGTGGCGCGCGCGCGCGGCTGGTACTCGTTGCGGATGAAGTCCAACAAGTTCGCGTAGGCCGGCAGCACCTGCGTATCGATGGTGTTGACTGCCTGCTGGCGCAATTGCGCCTGCACATCGGCAGGCAGCGTGGCCGGCATCTGCTTGAACGGTGCATAGAACGGATTGGCCTCGCCCTTGGCCTGCACCACGTCGGCGATGGACTGGTCGCGCCCGGTCAGGGTCACCCGGGGCTGGCTGAAACCCCGCGCCAGGCCGGCGCGCATATTGTCGGTGTGCTCGGCGAAATAGCGCGGGATATCGGCCAGCATCTTCAGATAGCGCTGGTAGTCCTCGCGCGTACGCAGCTTGGCCTCGGCGCTGAAGCCCAGGTCGCTCCAGAACGCCGAGTCGCTGTTGAACGGCATTTCCCAGGCGCGAAAATGCTGCTGGTCCAGCAGCACCAGCAGCTGCTGCCGGTAGACCTGGTAGCTCACCTGATCTTCGGCCGGCAACTGCGCTGCCGGAATCGCATCCAGTTCCTTCAACGCCTGTTGCCAGTACGCGGTGCGCAGGTCTTGCGTGGCCACATCGACCTTGGGCAGATGGTCGGACTGCCTGTCCTGGGTGGCCTGGTTGTCTTCATCCACCGCGCCGGACAGTTGCGCCTGGCGCCAGCGCCATTCGCGCGTGTACAACGCCTTAAAGCGTGCCGCTGCACTGTCTTGCGTGGTGGCCGCGGGCGCTGCGGCCTGCGCCTGCACTGCGGTACCGCACAGACCGGCTGCAATCAGCACACTCAATGCGCTCGCGCGCCAGACGCTGCTGGTCTTCATCCGCGTGCCTCCGGCGCCGCCTTGGCCTGCGCGATCCACTGGCGCACGCGCTGCTGCAACATCGCCAGCGGCATCGCGCCGCCGCCGAGCACCGCATCGTGGAAGGCGCGCACATCGAAGCGATCGCCGAGTTCTTTTTCCGCCTCCGCACGCAGCGCAAGAATCTGCAGCTGCCCCAACTTGTAGCCCAACGCCTGGCCCGGCCAGACGATGTAGCGATCGGTTTCGGACTGGATGCTGGGCTCGTCATCGGACGGATGCGCATGGAAGAAATCCACCATCTGCTGGCGGTTCCAGCGCTTGTAATGCACGCCGGTGTCGAGCACCAGCCGATTGGCGCGCAACAGCTCGCCGAACAGCCGGCCGTAGTCGTTGTACGGGTCCTTGAAGAAACCGATTTCCTTGCCCAGGCGCTCGGCATACAGCGCCCAGCCCTCGATATAGGCGTTGTAGCCGGCCTGTTGGCGGAACGGCGGCAGCGGCGATGTCTGCGCCAGCGAGATCTGCAGGTGATGGCCCGGCACGCCCTCGTGATAGGCGGTGCTCTCGATGTTGATCAGCGTGCGGCTGGCGAAGTCGCTGGTGTTGACCTTCACGATGGCCGGCTTGGTGCCTTCCGGATTGCTCTGCCAGTATTCGGCGCCGGGCGCGCTGCGCCGGAATGCGGGCATGGCCTGTACTTCCAGCGGCGTGGTCGGCAGGTGGCCGAACAGCTTGGGGAGCTCAGGTTCCATCGCGGCGATGTACTGGCGGTACTGCTGCAGAATCTGCTCGCCGGAGCTGGCGAAATGGCGCTTGTCGGTTTGTACCGCCTTGCGGAAGCTGGCCAGGTCGGCGAAGCCTTGGGCCTTGGCGATCACCGTCATCTCGCCTTCGATGCGTGCCACTTCCTTCAGGCCGATCTGATGGATTTCCTCCGGCGCCATGTCGGTGGTGGTCTGGGTATGGATGGCGTAGCGATAGCGGCGTTCGCCATCGGGCAGCGACCACAGGCCTTCCTGCGCGCGCCCTTGCGCGGCGTATTCGTCGCGCACGAACGCGGCCAGCTTGGCATAGGCCGGGCGCACCTGCTGCTCGATCGCGGCCAGCAACTGCGTGCGCAGCGCAGCGCGCTGGTCGGCCGGCACCGCGGCATCGAGCTTTTTCAGCGGCGAGGCGAACGGGCTCTGCTCGCCGGTCAGCGCGGCGATCTTGTCGATCTGCTCGGGCAGGCGCTCCAGCAGATAACGCGGCTGCACCAGCCCCTCCTTGGCGCCCTGCCGCGACACCGCGATCACCTGATCGATCACCGTCGGGATGGTCTGCAGGCGCTTGATGTAGTCCTGATAATCCTTGGCGTCCTCGAACGGAAACGCATCCCCATAGCCGGCCAGCCCCAGCTGGATACCGCCGATCGGCTCCAGCGGCATCGCATAGGTCTTCAGGTCGATGCCTTCCAGCTTGTCGCGCAACTGGCCGAGCATCATCTGCAGGCTGAGCTGGCGTTGTTCGTCCAGCGTCTTGCTGTCGATCGCTTCGAATTGCGTGAGCAGCTCGGCAGTGGCAGTGCGCTCGGCCTGCACGGCCTCGAGCGAATAGTCGCTCCACCGATCGTTGTACCGCTTGTCGCCGATGATGCTGGCGAACTCCGGGTTGTGCTGCAACTGGTACTGCCATTGCTTGTCCAGCAGCGCATCGAAGGCATTGGCGGCCTGTTCGCTGGTTGGCGCAGGCGTGGCCGCAGCTGCCGTCTCCGCTGCCGGCGGCGCCGGCTTGCAGGCAGTGAACAAGGCGGCGGCCAGCAGGCCGATGGCGACGGGACGCAGGTGGTTCATGCAGTTACTCCAAGATGCAATGGCGGCTGTAGGAGCGCGCTTGCGCGCGACGGCTTTATCGGGACTGCCCATCGCGCCCGGGTGCGCTCCTACGCGTGCGTGAGCCTGTAACGGCTCATGCAAACGGTTGGTCGATCGCCGGCGACGGCGGGGTAAACCACTGCGCGCCGGTATCGGTGACATAAAAATGGTCTTCCAGGCGCACCCCGAACGCACCGGGCACCACGATCATCGGCTCGTTGCTGGCGCACATGCCCGGCTGCAGCGGCTGCGCATTGCCGCGCACCAGATACGGCGCTTCATGGATCGCCAGACCGCAGCCATGGCCGGTGCGGTGCGGCAATCCCGGCAAGCGGTAGTCCGGCCCCAACCCTGCCGCCTCCAGCACGCTGCGCGCGGCCTGGTCCACCGCTTCGCAGGCGAGCCCGGGGCGGATCGCCGCAAACGCCGCTGCCTGAGCCGCCTGTTCCAGGTCCCAGATGCGCCGTTGCGCGTCGTCGGGCGTGCCGTAGATCCAGGTGCGGGTGATATCGGAGTGGTAGCCCTGCACGGTGCAGCCGGTGTCGATCAGCACCAGCTCGCCTGCGCGCAGGTGCTGCACGCCGGGAATGCCGTGCGGAAACGCGGTGGCATGGCCGAACTGCACGATGCAGAAGGTCGAGCCGTTGTCGGCACCCAGCGCGCGATGCGCCTCGTCGATGAAGCGCACCAGCTGGTCGGTGCCGATGCCCTCCTGCGCGATGCCGGCGGCCAGCCGCTGCACCAGCAGGGTCATGTCGCAGGCCTGCTGCATCAGCGCCAGTTCGGCCGGCGACTTGCACATGCGGCAGCCGTCGATGATGGCCGCGGCATCGCGGATCGCCGTGCCCAGGTGCGCGCGCAGGCCGGTGTGCACGGCAAAGGCGATGCCCGGATCCAGCGCCAGCGCATGCGCGTGGCGGTCGTCCATCACCTGCACCACCCGCGCGTATGGGTCCTCGTGTTCTTCCCACAGATGTTTGGCGACCGCGATCTTCAGCACCGCATCCAGTGAGCCTTCTTCGAACGCGGGGCAGATCAGCACCGGGTCGCCGTCCAGCGTGAGCAGCAGCGCAACCAGGCGCTCGCTCGCGCCCCAGGGCACGCCGGTGAAATAGCGCAGCGACGTGCCGGCGCCGATCAACAACGCATCCACGCCGTGCGCGCGCATCAGGCGGCGTGCGCGTTCGATGCGCTGTGCGTACTCCTGCGCGGCGATCGGTGCGGCGCGCTGCGTCCACGGCGTCAACTGCGCGCGCGCCTGCTCCAGCGACAGCCCGCCGATCTGGCTGCTCATGCGCCCGCTCCGAGGTCGGCGGTGCTCCATTGCCCATCGACCAGACGCGCCACACCGCCCGGATTGCGCTGGCGCAATTCGGCCGGCAACAAGGCGTCCGGCACCGCGTCGTAGCTGTGCAAGGCGGCGAAGCGGCGGATCGAACCGGGCATGCCCACCGCGGTGAACCCCGGGTGCCCGGTGCTGGGGAACGGCCCGCCATGATTCTGCGCCGCGCTCACCGCCACGCCGGTCGGCATCTTGCTGTTGATCAACCGCCCCACCCGCGCCCGCAGCACCGGTGCGATGGCCTGCCAGGCCGCATCGTCGCTGCCATCGGTTGCGCGATACAAGGTGCCGGTGAGATTGCCTTCGAACGCAGCGGCGACCTGCGTCATCTGCGCGAGGTCGCGCGCACGTACCAGCAGGCTCACTGGCCCGAAGGCCTCGGTCTGCAGCGCATGCGGGCTGGCGAGGAACGCCTGCCCATCCACGCTCAACAACGTCGGCGCATAGCGATAGCCGTCTTCGCCGGTATGCCCGCCGGCAAGCAGCGCGGCGCCGGCAGCGCGCAGCGCTGCCACACCGTGTTGCACGCCTTCCACGCCGGCACCGGAAAACAGCACCATCGGCATGGCGGCCTCGAAATGCGCCGTGGTCGCGGCCACGAACGCATCGCCGGCCTCGCCCTGCGGCACCACCACCACCCCGGGATTGGTGCAGAACTGGCCGCTGCCCAGGGTGCACGAGGAGAAGAATTCCTGCGCCAGCGCGGCGCCGCGTTCGGCCAGTGCGCCCGGCAGCAGGAACACCGGGTTGACGCTGGACAGCTCGGCATAGAACGGCACGCCGGCCGCATCGGCGGCCGCCTTCAGCGCCAGCCCGCCCGCACGGCTGCCGGTGAAGCCGATCGCTCCCAGCCGCGCATCGCCGGCCAGCCGCAAGCCGGCGGCGTTGTCGACGTGATACAGCAACTGCACCGCCGCAGCCGGCAGGCCCGCCGCAAGCAAGGCTGTGTGCGCAAGCTGGGCCATGCGCCGGCTGGTGGCCGGATGCAGCGGATGCGCCTTGGCGATTACCGGGTTGCGCGCGGCAATGGCCGAGGCGAAATCGCTGCCGGCGATCGCATTGAAGGCGAACGGGAAATTGTTCGGGCCAAACACCACCACCGGCTTGCCGAGTGGCGCCAGATGCGAACGCAGATCGGCAGCGGTGTCGATGATGGGCTGGGTCCAGCCATAGCTGCGCACTGCCTGGGCGGCCTGACGCAACTGCCCGCTGGTGCGCGGCAGCTCGTTGCCACGCAGGCGCGTGGGCGCCGGCAATGCGGTTTCTGCATGGGCAAGCGCCACCAGGGTGTCGGCATCGGCATCCAGCGCGTCGGCGTAGGCGTCCAGGAATGCGGCAATCCTTTCGACCGGTGCTGCCGCAAGTTCCGCTGCAACCGCCTGCGCTGCCGCAACCGCAATTTCGACATCCTCCGCACCGCTGACCGGAAACTGCGGCCCGATCGCCTTGCCCGTGCTCGGGTCGGCGGCACGGAAGCTGGCGCTCGCCGCGCGACTGGGTTGCCACCGGCCGGCCAGCAATACCTCGGCCTGCTGTGTTGGCGGGGAGTGGAGCGTCTCGTTCATTGCGGCACCTTCGGTTGCATGAGGACAGACCCTGCGCACTGTGCAGCAGGGGCCGACCAAAAAACGACGCGGATGTCGCGCTGATGCGACATCCTCATCGACCCACCTCGCGCTACGCCGGCCACCGCGTCCGCGCGTGAATCCGCGCGCGGCCTCCATCCGGTGGCGTGCAGCGCGAGCTCATCGTCAGGACAGTTTGGGCGCAGTGGCGATGGCGTGATCGATGACCTTGAGCGCCGCCTCGCGCTCGGCGCCGTCGACCACCAGGCGCGGGGCGCGCACGCGCTCGCTGCCCACGCCGACCTTTTCCTGCACCAGTTTGATCAACTGCACGAACTTGGGCACGGTATCCAGGCGCAGCAGCGGGAGGAACCAGTCGTAGAGTTGCTTGGCCGCCGGGTAGCCACCGTCGCGCGCGAGTTCGAACAGGCGCACCGACTCCTTCGGGTACGCGTTGACCAGGCCGGCGATCCAGCCCTTGGCACCCATGCTCAGGCCTTCGACGATGGCATCGTCCATGCCCACCAGCAGCGCCAGACGCTCGCCCAGCAGCTCCTGCAGCGCGGCAAAGCGGCGCACGTCGCCCGAGGATTCCTTCACTGCCTGCAGGTTGGGGAATTCGGCGGCCAGCTCGGCGATCTGCGCCGGGCCGAAATCGGTCTTGTAGGCCACCGGGTTGTTGTACAGGATC
This sequence comes from Xanthomonas arboricola, assembly GCF_002940665.1. Taxonomy (GTDB): domain Bacteria; phylum Pseudomonadota; class Gammaproteobacteria; order Xanthomonadales; family Xanthomonadaceae; genus Xanthomonas; species Xanthomonas arboricola_B. The sequence goes on along the minus strand of NZ_MIGY01000002.1, from coordinate 174,135 downwards.
ACCGGCAGGTCGGTGGCGGCGATCACCGCGCGCACATGCGCGCCCATCTCGCGCCAGTCGGTGGAGTAGACGTAGGGCGGCAACACCATCAGCCCGCCGCAACCGAGGTCCTTGGCCGCCCTGGCCAGCGCCACCGCCTCGCCGGTCGCCAGGCTGGCGATGCCCGGCACCACCGGCACGCGGCCGTTCAATGCGCCGACCAGCGTCTTGAGCACGGCCAGCTTGTCGTCCACGCTCAAGGTGGCCGCTTCGCCCAGCGAACCCAGCGGCACGATCGCGGTGCAGCCGGCATCCACCAGTTGATTGGCGTGCTTGGCGAGGAAGTCGTGATCGATCTCGCCGGAGGCGGTGAACGGGGTGGTGATGGCCGGCAGCACGCCGTGCCAGAACGCAGCAATACTCATGGATGATTCCCTTGCGAGTCGGAAGTGAACGGGTCGGCCAGCGCCGCGAGGCGGACCGGGAACAACGGCGGCCGGCGGCCGGCGTCGGTGGAAAGCGCGGGCGGGCAACGCCCCAGTTCGGTGAGCGCGGTGCCGCAGATGCGGCCCTGGCAGGCGCCCATGCCGCAGCGCGAAGCGAGCTTGGCATCGCGTGCATCGTTGAAGTTGTCCAGCGCGGCCAGCGGCACGTCCTCGCAGCGGCACACCAGCGTGTCGGGCTGCGCCAGCGCGCGGATGCGTGGATTCAGCGCGAACTGCCGTTGCAGCACCTCGGCGAACGCACGCGCGGCACGCCGCCGCGGCTGCAGGCGCAGCGCAGCGTCCGGTGCGTCGGCAGCCATGTGCCCGGCCATGGCGCCCTCGATCAGCGCGCAATCGCGTCCGCCGATGCCGCAGGCTTCGCCGGCTGCAAAGACCTGCCTGACGCTGGTGCGCAGCAACGCATCCACATGCACCTGTTGATGCGCGCCGTACGCGTCCAGCCGGCAACCGAGCAGCTGTGCAAGCTCGGTGTTGGGCACCAGGCCATAGCCAACGGCTAGCTGGTCGCAGGCAAGCCGCGTGCGACCGGCAGGCCCTTCGATCTCGATTTCGCGCAGTTGTGTGTCGCCATCTGCGGAGACGACAAAGCTGCCGGCGCGATAGGCCACCGCGCGCAATTGCAGGCGTAGCGCCACCGCCTGCGCCGCCTTGCCCGGCCAGCGCCACAACTGCAATGCAAACTGCCGCAACGCAGCTTTAGAGGTCTGTTCGTGGATGCCGAGCACCCGCGCGCCATGCCGTTGCAGCGTGGCCGCACTGGCCAGCAGCAGCGGGCCGCTGCCGGCGACCACCACGCGCTTGCCGGCCAGCGGCCAGCCCTGCTTGGCCAGCGCCTGCGCCGCGCCGGCGCCGGTGACGCCGGGCAAGGTCCAGCCCGGAAACGGCAGCAGCAATTCGCGTGCGCCGGTGGCCAGCACCAGGGCGGCGTAATGCAGTTGCACGGAACCGTCCGGGCCATCGGCCAACAGCCAGCCCGGCTGCGCCAGCAGGATCTGCGTCTGCGTCAGCAGCGTGATCGATGACGCGGCCTGTACCTGCCGCAACAGCGCGCGCGCATCGGCCGGTGCGCCGTGCCGCACATCGTTGCGCCACACCTGCCCGCCGGCACGCGGCTGCATGTCGACCACGCCGACCCGCACGCCATGACCGGCTGCCGCCTGCGCCGCCGCCAGGCCGGCCGGGCCGGCGCCGATCACCAGCACGTCGAAATGCTGCACGCGCTCAGCCATCGGTGCGTACCTGCATGCCGTTACGCGCATCCACCAGGCAGGCGCGTTGCTGGCCGACGCCGTCGATGCGCACCCGGCATTCGAAACACACGCCCATGCCGCACAACGGCGCGCGCGGCTGGCCGCTGCATGATTGCCGGAAATGCAGCGTCGCCAGCGCCACCGCAGCGGCCACGCTGGCGCCGGCCGGCACCTCGACCGCTTGCGCATCCACGTGCAGACGCACCATCGCGCTCATGCGGCCGCACCGTGCACGGCGCGCGCCGGAGCGTACGGGCTGGGGTCGATGGCCGGGGTACGCCCGAGCAGGCTGTCCACGATCACCCGCGCGCTCCCCAGCGCCGTGGTGACCCCCAACCCCTCGTGACCGGCGGCCACCCACACGTCGCGCCGGCCGGGCACCGCCCCGAGATACGGGCGCCCGTCCGGCGTGGCCGGGCGCAGCCCGGTCCACACCCGGATCGCCTGCAACTCGCGCAGCACCGGCAGATACGCGAATGCGCGCTGCAACATCTGCTGCAGCACCGGCAGCGACAGCGCGCGGTCGTGCTCGCCGAACTGGCGCGAGGAGCCGATCAGGATCTGCCCGGTCGGCCGCGGCTGCACATTGAACGCCACGCTGGTGGCGTCGGCGCCATGCGCCGAATCGGCGTAGCCCAGTTCCAGTAGCTGATGCCGGATCAAGCCCGGATGCCGGTCGGTGATGACCAGATGGCCCTTGCGCGGGCGCAGTGCCAGCTCGGGCAACAGCTGCGGCAAGGCCACGCCGCTGGCCACCAGCACCGGGCCGGCCAACAGCTGGCCATCGTCCAGACGCACCCCATGCGCCTGCAGCTGCTCCACCTTGCGGCCCGCAAACAGGTGCGCACCTGCCTTGCAGGCCAGGCTCACCAGATGCCGCGCCACCCGCGGCGGATACACCACGGCTTCACCGGGCACGCGCATGCCGCCGGCCAGGCCCGGCACCAGTTGCGGCTCCAGTGCATACAACTGGCCGGCATCGATGGCGTCGGCATGCAGGCCGGCCGCCGCCAGCCGCGCGATCTTGGCCGGCACCGCCGCCAGTTCGCGCGCATCGCGGGCCACCCACAGCGTGCCGCAGCGGCTGAACTCGGCCTCGCTCAGTTGTACAAAACGCTCCCACAGCCGCAGCGAATACGCCGACAGCGCCAGCTCGGCGGGGTCGTCGTCCATCGCCACCAGGTGCCCCATCGCCGCCGCGGTGGAACCGCCGCCGATCGGGCCGGGCTCGACGATCGCCACGCGTAGCCCTTCGCACGCGGCCGCCTCGGCGCAGGCCGCGCCGACGATGCCCGCGCCCACCACGACCAGGTCGTAGCTGCGTCGCGTGGACGCTGCCGACGGCGCCGCATCGGCGGCCGGCGCGCTGCCAACTCCCTCCGATGCTGGCCGCACGGCGTCCATCAGGCCACGATTCCCCAGGCGAACGGGTCGGCTGGGTCGATCAGCAGCTGCGCGTGTGCGATGATGTAGGCGTGCCCGCTGATGCGTGGCGCAATGCCACGCCCGCTGAGGCGATAGCTGCCTTCGAAGGCGCTGCCCAGAATGCCCTGCTGCACCCAGCGCTCGCCTTCGGCCAGCTTGCCGTCGGCGGCCAGGCAGGCCAGCTTGGCGCTGGTGCCGGTGCCGCACGGCGAGCGGTCGTAGGCCAGCCCCGGGCACAGCACGAAGTTGCGCGCCGCGCCGCTGCCGTCGGGCGCGGCGCCGTTGATTTCGATATGGTCGATCTCGCCGCCGGCCTCGCCGCTGATGCCGGCCGCGTCCAGCGCCAGCCGGATCGCTTCGGTATAGGCGGTCAGCTCGCGCTGATGCGCCAGGTCCAGCGCACACGGCGCCTGCCCGGTGATGAAGAACCAGTTGCCGCCCCAGGCCACATCGCCGCGCACCGTTCCGTAACCCGGTACGTCCACGTCCACCTCGGTCGCTATGCGATAGCTCTCGACATTGTCGACCGACACCGTGCCGTCTTCGGCCAGTTCCACGCCCACCGTGCCGACCGGCGTCTCGATGCGGTGCTGGCCCGGCGCAATGCGCCCCAGCTCGGCCAGCGTGCGCACCACCCCGATAGTGCCGTGCCCGCACATACCCAGGTAGCCGACGTTGTTGAAGAAGATCACTCCGGTGCAGGCGCTAGGGTCGCGGGCCGGCAGCAGCAAGGCGCCGACCATGGTGTCCGAGCCGCGCGGTTCGCAGGCGATCGCGCTGCGCCACTGGTCGAATTCGCGGCGAAACCGCTCGCGGCATTGCGCCAGATCGCCATCGCCCAGATCGGGGAAGCCGGAGAGGACCACGCGGGTAGGTTCGCCGGCCGTATGGGAATCGATGACGTCGATGCTGTGCATGGCTCATGCTCCCACTGCCGGCTGGCAGGCGACTAGCGTCCAATGCGAGTTGCAAATGCGGAACTCTGCACAATCGACAAGCCGGTCCACAGCCCCGCGTTTGCGCTAGGATCAATACAGGGCCGCGCCTTTCGTGCAGCCGTCAATCGTGACCGCCACCATGACGCCGATGGACCTCAACCTTCCCGCGCTGGAGATGCAGACGCTGTTCGATGCGCTGCCGAACGTGGTGTTCTTCATCAAGGACAGCGAGGGCCGCTACACCCACTGCAACCTGACGCTGGTACGCCGGCTCGGACGCAAGCTGCGTAGCGAAATCATCGGCCGCTCGCCACTGGAAGTGTTCCCGCTGCCGCTGGGCGGAAGCTACATGATGCAGGACCGCCGCGTGCTGTGTGGCGAGCTCATCGACAACCAGCTGGAGGTGCATCTGTATCCCAACCGCCTGCCCGGCTGGTGCCTGACCTTCAAGCGCCCGCTCTGCGAGGCCAACGAAGTGATTGGCGTGGTCGGCATTTCGCGCGATCTGGGCCAGCCCGACAGCCGGCACTCGGCGTACGAGCGTCTGAGCCAGGTGATGGATCACATGCAGGCCCATTTCGGCGACAACCTGCGCGTGCAGAGCCTGGCCGACCTGGCCGGTCTGTCGGTGGCGCAGCTAGAACGGCACTTCCGTCGCGTGTTCCAGGTGACCCCGCAGCAACTGCTGACCAAGCTGCGCATCGAATCGGCGATGCGGCTGCTGTACGGCGATGACAGCATCGCCAGCATCGGGCAGCGCTGCGGCTTCGCCGACCAGAGCGCATTCGCGCGTCAGTTCAAGGCAACCGTCGGCATGACCCCGCGCGATTACCGTGCGCTCAAGGGGCAGTTGTAGGCACGTAAACATACCCTGACACAGCGCTGGCACAAATGCCGAATTCGGCAGCATTTGTGATGCTGCGGCGACGCGGTTTGCCCCGGTTGTTGCACTGCTGTTGCGGTGCTTAGGATGTGGCCCGGACAGGGTCGCACTGAAGGTCGCGTCAAGGCGACCCTGGGCCCGGATGGTAGAATTTCGGGTTTCCCCTACTGCGTTGCCAATGGCCAGCTTTTTCCGCCGCAACAAACCAACCACGCCCGACAGCGCGCGTACCTCGCGCTATAGCCTGGAAGAACTGGCAGCCGCATTCCCCACCGCGCCGTCTGCCGCCACCCCAGCATCGCCGGTCGAGACAATGCCGACTGCCGAACCCGGCACATCGGCAACGACAGCGTCGCCCGCCCCCACCACACCCGCGCGCAGCGATGCAGTAACGCCAACGCCAGCCGCAACGCCGCCTGTTGCGGCGCCGGCCGAACAGCTTGCGCAGGACATCGCCACGCGCACTGGCCAGGCGCAGAGCATTGCCGCGGTTCCCAGCGCACCCGCGCCGCCGGCGACGCCCGCGCCTGCGGCCTTGCAGGCGCTGCCCGATCCGGTTCCGTCTGCCGCGTCACAGGCTCCCATTGCAGTGGTGGTGCCGACAGTAGTGGTGCCACCAGTAGTCGCGCAGCCTCATAGCGCGCCCATGCAGCCGGCAGGCACGCCGGCACCGACGCCTGCGCAAGGCGCCATGCCCGCAGTCGTACCGTCGACCACAACGCCTGCTGTCGTTGCACCCGCTGTCGTGACGCCTGCCGCCACAACAGCTGCGCCCGCAGTGCAACCGGCCCTCGCCCCGTCGCCCGCCACCGCGCCCAGTGTCGTCGCCCCGGCCGTGATCGGCGCTCCAGCGCCGGCAAGCTCCGACAACGACAGCATCGTCGGCCAGCGCGATGCGCTACCGGCCGCCCCGGCCGGCAAGCCGGGCTGGCGCGATCGTCTGCGCAACAGCAGCTTCGCGCGCAGCTTCGGCGGTCTGTTCTCGCGCAACCCCAAGCTCGACGACGATCTGCTCGACGAGATCGAAACCGCGCTGATCACCGCCGACGTCGGGATCGGCGCGACCACCGCCCTGGTAGAAGGGCTGCGCAAGCGCATGAAGTCGCGCGAGTTCGTCGATGCGCAGGCGATGTTCAAGGCCTTGCGCGCCGACCTCATCGCGCTGTTGCAACCGGTCTCCAAACCGCTGGTCATCGACCGTTCGGCCAAGCCCTTCGTGGTGCTCACCGTCGGCGTCAACGGGGTCGGCAAGACCACCACCATCGGCAAGCTGGCCAAGCGCTTCAAGGACGACGGCAACAGCCTGATGCTGGCCGCCGGCGACACCTTCCGCGCCGCGGCGGTGGCGCAGCTGCAGGCCTGGGGCGATCGCAACGGCGTGGCGGTGATCGCGCAGGGGCAGAATGCCGACGCGGCCTCGGTGGCGTTCGACGCGCTGCAGGCCGCCAAGGCGCGCGGCACCGAGGTGTTGATCGCCGACACCGCCGGCCGCCTGCATACCCAGACCGGGCTGATGAACGAGCTGGGCAAGATCCGCCGCGTGCTCGGCAAGATCGATGCCGCCGCACCGCACGAGGTGCTGATGGTCATCGACGGCACCACCGGCCAGAACGCCATCTCGCAGCTGCGTCAGTTCCATGCTGCGGTCGGCGTCACCGGCCTGGTCGTGACCAAGCTCGATGGCACCGCCAAGGGCGGCGTGGTGTTCGCACTGGCGCGCGAGTTCAATATTCCGATCCGCTTCGCCGGCATCGGCGAGCGCCCGGAAGACCTGCGCATATTCGACCCGGTCGCCTTCGTCGATGCGTTGTTGCCGGAAGCATTGGGCAGCTGAGTGGAAGACGCCTGCCCGCATCTGCAGCCCCTGTACGCAAGCGCGTTGCAGGCCGGCTGCGCGGTGCAGCAGGTGTCGCACGGCTGGTCGCGTGCCAAACGCGTGCTGGAGTTCGCGCGCCCCATGCCCGCCGCGCTGCGTGCAACGCAGTGCAGCGATGCTGCAGTGTCTTACTACCACGCACCTCAGGCGCCGCATTGGCCTGGCGATGAAGGCTTCTTCTGCCAGCAGTGCCTGGTCTGCATTGCGTTTCCACTGCGCTGAGATCGCCACCGCAACACCGCGCTTGTGCTCAGCACCGCCCTCCTTCGCCGCCAGCAGACCTCATGCCCGCAGATCTCGCCGCTTCATCCGCTGACGCCTTCGTCGCCCTGTTGCTGCACTGGTTCGACGGCCATGGCCGCCACGATCTGCCCTGGCAGCATCCGCGCGCGCCGTACCGGGTGTGGTTGTCGGAAATCATGCTGCAGCAGACCCAGGTCGCGGTGGTCATTCCGTACTTCCACAAGTTCGTCGCCCGCTTTCCGACCCTGGCCGACCTGGCCGCAGCCGACAACGACACGGTGATGGCGCACTGGGCCGGGCTGGGCTATTACGCACGTGCACGCAATCTGCATGCTGCGGCCAAACAATGCGTCGCCCTGCACGGTGGCGAGTTGCCGCGCGATTTCGATGCGTTGCTGGCGTTGCCCGGCATCGGCCGCAGCACCGCCGGCGCCATCCTCAGCCAGGCCTGGAACGACCGCTTCGCGATCATGGACGGCAACGTCAAACGCGTGCTGACGCGCTTCCACGGCATTGCCGGCTACCCCGGCTTGCCGGCGATCGAAAAGCAGTTGTGGCAAATGGCGACGACACATGTGGCGCAGGTGCCGGCCGGCCGCCTGGCCGACTACACCCAGGCGCAAATGGATTTCGGCGCCACACTGTGCACACGCGCCAAACCGGCCTGCGTGCTGTGCCCGCTGCAGGACGACTGCGTGGCGCGCCGCGACGGCCTGGTGGAAGCACTGCCCACGCCCAAGCCCGGCAAGGCGTTGCCCGAGCGCGAAGCCACCGCGCTGCTGCTGGAAAACGCGGACAGGCAGATCCTGCTGCAGCGCCGCCCGCCGACCGGCATCTGGGCCTCGCTGTGGACGCTGCCGCAGGCCGAGACCGACAGCGGCATGCGCACATGGTTCGACAACCACATCGAGGGCGACTACGAACGCGCCGACGAGATGCCGTTGATCGTGCACACCTTCAGCCACTACCGCCTGCATCTGCAGCCGTTGCGCGTACGCAAGGTCGCACTGCGCCCTGCGGTACGCGACAATGACGACCTGCGCTGGGTCGCCCGCGCCGATCTCGCATCGCTGGGTCTGCCGGCGCCGATCCGCAAGCTGCTCGACGCACTGTAAGCACGCACTTCAAGGAATCCGCATGTCCCGCACCGTGTTCTGCCAGTACCAGCAAAGCGACGCCGAAGGCCTGGATTTCGTACCGTATCCCGGCGAGCTCGGCCAGCGCATCTTCGCGCAGATCGGCAAGACCGCCTGGCAAGCGTGGTTGGCACACCAGACCATGCTGATCAACGAAAACCGGCTGTCGCCGCGCGACCCCAAACACCGCGTCTTTCTCGAAGCCGAACTGCAGAAGTTCCTGTTCGAACGCAATGCCGACAAGCCGGATGGCTATGTCGCGCCGATGAGCGAAGAGTAAGCATGTCAGGATTCAGCGCGGCCCGCGGCCCGCAAACCACTGCGCTCACCGCCAACAGGCGCGGTCGGTGATCGAGATCGGCGTGCATCACGCATGCTCTCCAGATCCTGGGCAACATCTCCTTCGGGCCGAGCACTGCTGGTCGCGGCTTTAGCCGTTCTCAGACAAGACAGGACAGAACGAGCGCAGCGCAGGATAGACCTGCAGCGCGGCCGCCGCTGCACGATCGCAGCGACCATCTGCAGGCTACATCCTGGCATCGCACTGCCCGATGGGTCCGCCTCAGCCGACACCGGTGGGCCCGTCCAGCAGCATGCGGATCCGTTTGAGCAACTCCTTCTGCGTATACGGCTTGTTGACCACGCCAAATTCCGCACCACCCACGTCAGTGCGCTGAATGCTGGCATCGGCATAGCCGGTGGTCAGCAGGATCTTGATCTTCGGCAGCATGCGGCGCGCCTCGCGCGCCAGCACCACGCCATTCATACCGCCGGGCATGATCAGATCGGTAAACACCGCGTCCACCTCCGGATGCCGCTCCAGCACCTCGATCGCTTCGCGTCCGCTGGATGCGGTCAGGATGCGATAACCGGCACCTTCCAGGAACATCTGCGCCACCACCGCCACATCCGGCTTGTCTTCCACGATCAGGACGGTCTCGCTGCCGCCCTTGTCGATCGCACGGCCCTTGACGGCCTGCAACTCGTTCTCGAACTCGCTGGAGGCGGGAAAGTACAGACGCACCGTGGTGCCCTCGCCCACTTCGCTGTAGATGCGCACGGTGCCGCCGGACTGCTTGACGAAGCCGTACACCATCGACAGGCCCAGGCCCGTCCCCTGCCCTTCGTCCTTGGTGGTGAAGAACGGCTCCATGACCCGGCTGGCGACGTCCGGTGGCATCCCCGAGCCGGTGTCGCTCACCGCAAGGCTCACATAACGGCCCGGTGCCAGCTGGTGATACATCGCCAGATCGTGGCTGGTGATTTCCACATTCTGCGTCTGTACGGTGACCTGCTTGCGCTCGGCCTGCGCCATCGCATCGCGCGCGTTGATCAGCACGTTCAGCAGCGCCACTTCGGCCTGCGTGGTATCGATCTGGCAATTCCACAAGCGCTCGTCCAGCGACTGCTGCATGGTGATGCCGCCGCCCAGCACGCGCTCGGCCATGTTGTTCATGCCCGCCACCAGACCATTGAGATTCACCACCCGTCCGCGCAACTTCTGATTGCGCGAAAACGCCAGCAATTGCTGCGTCAGCGTGGCGGCCTTGGCGGCGGCGGCGGCCGCGTGCTCGGCACTGAAAGCGATGCGTTGCGCGTTATCGCCGCCCTTGTTGGCCATCATCTGGATCACCTCCAGATGGCCGGACATCACCTGCAGCAGATTGTTGAAATCGTGCGCAATGCCGCCGGTCAGCTGACCCAGGGCTTCCATCTTCTGCGCCTGGCACAGGGCGTCTTCGGCATCGCGACGACGGCTCACATCCAGTTGCGAGCCGAAGAAATACACCAGGCGGCCGCTGTCGTCGAACACCGGCGAAACGAACAACGCATTCCAGAACGACGAACCGTCCTTGCGGTAATTCAGCACTTCGGTAGCGAATTCGCGCCGGTTGTCGATCGATTCGCGGACATCGTCGATGCTGGAGCGGTCGGTTTCCGGCCCCTGCAGGAAGCGGCAGTTGTTGCCGATGATCTCCTCCGCCGAATACCCGGTCATTTCCAGGAATGCGCGGTTGGCGAACACGATCGGATTGTCCGGCAGATGCGGATCGGTCACGGTCATCGGCATCCGCGTGGTTTCCACCGCCGCAAAGAAGATATCCGAGCGGTGCTTATCGACAGGAAGACTGCGCGATTCGCCGATGTGAGGCGCCCTTAGCTCTGCGTCGCCGGGATCGTTCAAGTGCATGTTCTCCGCGGGGCCATTCCCGTGGCAATAGTCTAGTCCGGGCCGGTGAGCTGATCCCTCACATCCAAACGAAATGCCTAGCTCACGGTAAGCAGCGATGGCCATGAGCAGCGCATGCAAGCGTGCACCGGTGAGCGATGGCCTGCGCCGGCGCTTGCTGAAAGCAGGTTAATGGCCGCACGGCGGGCCAGCATTGGCAAGCAGGTGCATCGGTCGTTTTGCCGTAGCATGCGCGGGCAGCAAGCAGCTCTTGCGCTTCGTTCGGCCGTTCTGGCGCCGTGGCGCGCGTCTTTCCAGCCAGCGCAGGCTCTGGCGATCATGCGATGCCACCATGCCGGGCTACCAGACCCAGATTCACGAGTTGACCTTTGGGCAACTGACCTACGTCATCCGCGCACTTGCCGACAAACAGCAATACGCCGATCCGGACGAGAGTGCGGCCGATGCAGGCATTTCCTCGGCGCAATGGAGCCTGTTCGGGCAGGTCTGGCCCGCCGGTCGGCTACTGGCCGAGGCAATGGCCACGCGCCCGATCGAAGGCCGGCGCATTCTCGAACTCGGCTGCGGCCTGGGGCTGGCCAGCCTGGTCTTACGCCGGCGCGGCGCCGACGTGGTCGCCAGCGATCATCACCCGCTGGCCGAAGTGTTCCTGGCGTACAACGCCGCGCTCAACTCCCTGGACTCGGTGCCGTATCGCCGGCTCGACTGGGACGCCGGCGCACTGAACATGGGCCAGTTCGACATGATCATCGCCAGCGACGTGCTGTACGAGACCCGCCACGCCACCATGTTGGCCAGCCTCATTCCCGCGCTGGCCAGGCCTTCGTGCGAGATCGTCATCAGCGACCCGGGCCGCGGCAACGCCAACGCGCTCTCGCGCATGCTGGCCGACATCGGGTTTTCGCTGATCGCCGGCGAACGCCAGGCAGCCGCGCAGGTGGCCAAGGCACCGCGCCTGTTCGTCTACCGGCGCAACATGGACAACTGGTGGCCAGCAGGCCGCTAATCGCTCTGCCGCGTCAATCGGGTGCAGGGTATAGGCAGACAATGCGATCGGCTTGCGCGGATCGACTTTGAGCACCTTGTGCCCGCTCATGCGTATCAGCGCAGCCTGGCGCCGCGGTGCCGGCGCCTAGCCTCAGAGCCGGTATTCCTTCGGGTCCAGAAACTCGGCCAGACACGAACCCACGCGCAGCGCCTGCTCGCGCGCATCGCCGCGGTACTCACCCTGCCCCGCGCCCTCGATCGTGGCGATCGGCAAGGGGTGGTCGCGGTGATACACGAACGCCGTCGACGACCACTGGGTCTGTCCAGGGGCCTGACTTTCCATCGTTTCCACGCGGAACTCACCGCAGTAGCCGTGAATCAACGTGCGTCGAAGTGTTTTGTGCGTCATACGCGGAAGTATCGCCACGCGCAGTTGAAGACCACGTGGAAAACCACCGCGATCCGGCAGCGCGCGAGCCGACTCCAACCCCTTGGGTCACCGGACGCAATCTGCCAAGCCCATTCAAGGGCGGGCCTTACCCGCATCCGCCCTTCGGGCACATTCTCCCGAGGGGAGAAGGAACAATCAGGCGCTGCGCAGCAGCTGGAGTTTGATCAACGCACGCGCCGCCCAGAAGTCGGCGTTACAGCGCGGAGCAACACAGCAGTTCGTTTAGCCGCAGGCGACAGGTCTGCCGGCAAACGCAAGAATTCCATCCGCAGCAATCGCTGCAAAGGAGCGTCAACAAAAGAAGAAAGAGAGTTTGCACATCCGGCGACTGCCGGGAAGCCTTGCGAACGAAGGCTTGGAAATGGTGGCCGAGGACGGAATCGAACCGCCGACACGGGGATTTTCAATCCCCTGCTCTACCAACTGAGCTACTCGGCCACTATCGCAACATGCTGCCTGCGTTGCGAGGACGCGCATCATAGCGAGCAGGCGCAGTTTGAGCAAGCCTTGCGATGAACTTTGTTGCGGGCCGGCGCGGCGACGGTGCTTTCTTGCATCGGTTCACACCGCACCGAAGGCGGCATGGCCTAGCCTGCGCGGGTCCCGAGGAGATTGTCATGCGCCTGCCCCGCCTGCTGTTGTCGTTCGCCTTGCTGCTGCCGTTGATGGCCGCGGCCCAACAGCCGGTACGCGCAGTGCCGCAATTGGACATATCCCGCTACGCCGGCCAGTGGCATGAGATCGCGCATCTTCCGGTGTCGTTCCAGAAGAAGTGCCGCAGCGACATCACCGCCAGCTACACCTTGCGCGACGATGGCTTGATCGGCGTGCGCAACGGCTGCCGCGCCGCCGATGGCGAGCTGACCCAGGCCGAGGGAGTGGCACGGCCGGTCGAGGGCCGGCCCGGGCAGCTGCAGGTGCGCTTTGCGCCGGAGTGGCTGAGCTGGTTGCCGCTGGTGTGGGCCGACTACTGGGTGATCGCACTCGACCCGGACTACCAATGGGCGGTGGTCGGCGAACCGGACCGCACCTATCTGTGGATCCTGTCGCGCTCGCCACAGATGCAGCGCGCGCAGTTCGAGCAACTCAAGCGTCAGGCCACGCAGATGGGCTACGACCTGTCGCCGCTGGTCGTGGCTGCGCCATTGCGTTGACGCCAACGGCCTGAACGCGGGCCGCGCCGGGCATACTCCGCAACGCCTGCACCCGGACACGCCGTAAGGCAGCAAGGCAGCAACCGTACTGCGTAGTATTCTTGGCGCCGCCTCATCCCGCCAAGGACTTCAGTACATGCGTCGTGCCTACCGTTTCCTGATCGTCTCGCTGGCCTGTGGCCTGCTGCTGAGCGCTTGCGGCGGTGCGGTACGCCGCGTGTCCGAGCCGGCCGCCAGCATCCAGCAATTGACCGTGCGTGCCGACGGCTCCTGGTCGGTGGACCTGCGCCTGCAGAACTACAGCAGCATCCCGATGCAGTTCGAGCGCGTGGCGCTGGAGATTTCCGCCGGCGATCAGCTGGCCGGCAAGCTCGACCGGAGCGTCGGCATCTCGATCGGCCCGGAAACCGCCGACGTGGTGACCGTCAGCGTGCAGCCGACCTCGCTGGGCCGTCTCACCGTGGCCGATGTGCTCGCCGGCGGCCGCTCGCTGCCTTACTCGCTCAAGGGCACGGTGTGGGCGACGCCGCAGGACAAGAAGCAGCGCGATTTCAGCGTCGAATCGCGCAACACGCTCAGCCCGGCCCCCGGCCTCAACGGCGTGCTGCGCTGACGCGCACGCCCTCCCGCACTTGTTTGAAGGATTCCGCATGAGCAGCTACACCGCCCCGCTGACCGATTTCCGCTTCGCCCTGCACGACGTGCTTGGCGCCGAGGCTTTGTTCGCCCGGCTCGGTTATGCCGACGCCAGCACCGACATCATCGACGCCGTACTCGAAGAAGCCGGCCGCTTCACCGCGCAGGTGCTGGCGCCGCTCAACAGCATCGGCGACGAAATCGGCTGTGCCTTCGACAAGAGCACCCACGCGGTGACCACCCCGCCCGGCTTCCGTGCGGCCTACGACCAGTTCGTGGAAGGCGGCTGGAACGGCCTCACCGCCGAGACGCAGTTCGGCGGCCAGGGCATGCCGCACACGCTGGGTGTGCCATTGAGCGAAATGATCAACGCGGCCAACCTGGCCTGGGGCAACTTCCCGCTGCTGTCGCACGGCGCGATGGAAGCGCTGCGCCAGCACGGCGAAACCTGGCAGCAGGATGTCTTCCTCAAGCCGCTGATCGACGGCCGCTGGACCGGCACCATGTGCCTGACCGAGCCGCATTGCGGCACCGACCTGGGCCTGCTCAAGACCCGCGCCGAGCCCAACGCCGACGGCAGCTATGCCATCACCGGCACCAAGATCTTCATCACTGCCGGCGAGCACGATCTCACCGACAACATCGTGCATCTGGTGCTGGCCAAGTTGCCGGACGCACCGCCCGGTGCCAAGGGCATCTCGCTGTTCGTCACCCCCAAGTTCAAGGTGGACCGCGACGGCAACGTGGGCGAACGCAACGCACTGCACTGTGGCTCGATCGAGCACAAGATGGGCATCAAGGGTTCGGTGACCTGCGTGATGAACTTCGAAGGCGCGCAGGGCTACCTGGTCGGCCAGCCGCACAAGGGCCTGCAGGCCATGTTTACGATGATGAATACCGCACGCCTGAGCGTGGGCCTGCAGGGCATCGGCCTGTCCGAACGGGCGTACCAGAACGCGCTGCGCTACACCCGCGAGCGCCTGCAATCGCGCGCGCTCAGCGGCGCCAGGTTTCCCGACAAGCCGGCCGACCCGATCATCGTGCACCCGGACGTGCGCCGCATGCTGCTGACCATCAAGTCGCTGACCGAAGGCAGCCGCCTGCTGGCGCTGCACGCGGCCAGCCTGGTCGATGTGGCCCACCGCGGCACCACCGAGCAGGAACGCGCCGACGCCGAGACCCTGGTGAGCTTCCTCACTCCGATCTCCAAGGCCTGCCAGACCGAATGGTCGATCGAGAACACCTACCACGCGCTGCAGTGCTTCGGCGGCCACGGCTACATCCGCGAATACGGCATGGAGCAGCTGGCCCGCGACGCGCGCATCACCACCATCTACGAAGGCACCACCGGCATCCAGGCGCTGGACCTGATCGGCCGCAAGACCGCTGCCAGCCAGGCGGCAGGACTGAAGCTGTTCCTGGCCGATGTCGAACGCTTCGCCAATGCGCAGCAGGACGCGGCGGCGCTGGCCGAGTTCATCAAGCCGCTGCGCGACAAGTGCAGCGAGTGGGCGATGCTGACCCGCGATGTGCTCGATCGCGCCGCCCGCAACCCGGACGAACTCGGTGCCGCCAGCTACGACTACCTGTTCTATTCCGGCTATGTGGTGCTTGCGTACTGGTGGGCGCGCAGCGTGGCCGCTGCCGATGCTTCCGCGCACAGCGAGGAGTTCAAGCGCGCCAAGCGCGAAACCGCCCGCTTCTACTTCGCACGCGTGCTGCCGCGCACGCTGACCCATGCCGCCACCATCCGCAGCGGCGCAGCGCCGTTGATGACGCTGGACGCGGAGTTGTTCGGCGAAGCCTGAGCAAGCGCCATCATCGCGGCCAGGGCCGCTGTCGTAGCGGCCCTGGCCGCGACGAGGCGGTACCGATCGGCGAGACGTCGCGCCCGGGTGCGCTCCTACGGCAACACCGCAGGATTCCGCCACCGTCGTAGGAGCGGACCTGGCCGCGACGAGGCAGTACCGATCGGCGAGACGTCGCGCCCGGGTGCGCTCCTATAGCAACACCCCAGGATTCCGCCGCTGTCGTAGGAGCGGACCTGGCCGCGACGAGGCAGTACCGATCGGCGAGACGTCGCGCCCGGGTGTGCTCCTATGGCAACACCCCAGGATTCTGCCGCTGTCGTAGGAGCGGACCTGGCCGCGACGAGGCGGTACCGCTCGGCGAGACGTCGCGCCCGGGTGCGCTCCTACGGACAAGGCCTGCAACGCGTCCGAAGATGGGTGACGCAGCGCTGCCGGGGCGGCTGGGCGGGGACGTGCCGACCCCTGATTGCAAGACGCGCGCCAAAGCCGTTCGCTGCGATACACAAACTGTCAACGATCGGGTATAAGCTGTTTTCCCGATGGAGACAGACACGCACGCAGGTGATGTGATCGTCCCCGGAGGCTCCTCAGCCCCGGTCGCGGGCAGCGCTGTCGCTGCAATCCAGCAACTTCCCACCTTGCGCCTGCTTTCGCTCGATGCGCATGGTCGCGTACTGGACTGGATCAACTGGCAGGACGCCGCCTGCCTGTACGCACGCGGTGCGGTGTCCTGGACCCTGGGCGAGCCCTGCATGGAGATCCACGGCGGCATGTCGCGGCTCACCGGCGAGCGCAGCACGCTGGCATTGCATCCCATCATCGCCGCACGCGGGCATGCCCGTTCGCGCGCGCTGGACCCGACGCCGACCCTCAGCAACACCGCCCTGTTCGCGCGCGACTCGCAGTTGTGCATGTATTGCGGCCAGCACTTCAGTCGCCCGCAGCTGACCCGCGATCACGTCATGCCGGTCTCCAAGGGTGGCCGCGACAGCTGGGAGAACGTGGTCACCGCCTGCTTCCAGTGCAACTCGCGCAAGGCCAACCGGACGCCACAGCAGGCGCATATGCCGCTGCTGGCCGTGCCGTACCGGCCGAGCTGGATCGAACATCTGATCCTGTCCAACCGCAACATCCTCTCCGACCAGATGGCGTTCCTGCGCGCGCAGTTACCCAAGCGCTCGAAACTGTCGTTGTAGTCCGCCATGCCGGCTCGGCGCGATGTTCCGGCTTGAGCGCCAAGTACCAGCGTTGGCAACGGCTGACAGAGAGAAGACATCGTCGACGGTGTCGAACGCGTCGTTTCACAACGACGCATAGCCTTGCATGGCCTCGCACCTGTTCTCCCCCATGCGCCGGCTCAACCCGCGAGCAATACGAAGGCCAGGCAACATCCCTGGCACGTGCCGCAGGCCCCTGACCCGGGTGCGGCAGATTGCCGCAGCCCCGGGAACCCGGCGCGTACCTGCGCTGCCAGCGCGCTCGGCCATCACTTCCCGCTGACAGCTGAACCGGTTTGCTTGCCGGGCCTTCGCATGGGGAGGACAATACGGCTTCAGAACATTGACACGATGATGATCGACTCCATCCGCTATCCGCGCCTGTCCCGCATCCAGACCCCCGACGATCTGCGCACTTTCGACGAGGCCGATCTGACCGCGATCGCCGAAGAGCTGCGCGCCTACCTCATCGAATCGGTGGGCAAGAGCGGCGGGCATTTCGCGGCCGGCCTGGGCGTGATCGAACTCACCGTCGCCCTGCACTACCTGTATCAGACCCCGGTCGATCAGCTGGTGTGGGATGTGGGCCATCAGACCTATCCGCACAAGATCCTTACCGGCCGCCGCGACCAGATCCACACGGTCAAGCAAAAGGACGGCGTGGCGCCGTTCCCCAAGCGCGAAGAGAGCGTCTACGACACCTTCGGCGTCGGGCATTCCTCGACTTCGATCTCGGCCGCGCTGGGCATGGCGATCGCCGCGCAGCGCAGTGGCGACGAGCGCAAGGTGGTGGCGGTAATCGGCGACGGCGCAATGACCGCCGGCATGGTCTACGAGGCGCTCAACCATGCCGGCGGCATGGACCCGGAGCCGAACCTGCTGGTGATCCTCAACGACAACCGCATGTCGATCTCCGAAGCGGTCGGCGGGCTGACCAAGATGCTGGGGCGTGCCAGCGGCAGCCGCACCCTCAACGCCATCCGCGAGGGCGGCAAGAAGATCCTCGGCGACAAGAAGAACAACCCCACCGCGCGCTTCGTGCGGCGTTGGGAAGAACACTGGAAGGGCATGTTCGTGCCGTCCACGCTGTTCGAGGAAATGGGCTTCCACTACACCGGCCCGATCGACGGCCACGACCTGCCCGGCCTGGTCGGCGCCCTGAAGACCTTGAAGACGCTCAAGGGCCCGCAGCTGCTGCACGTGATCACCACCAAGGGCAAGGGCTACGAACTGGCCGAAGGCGACCAGATCGGTTACCACGCCGTGGGCCCATTCGATCCGAGCAAGGGCCTGGTCGCCAAGGCCGGCGTCAAGAAGCCGACCTATACCGATGTCTTCAGCGACTGGGTCTGCGACATGGCCGCGGCCGAGCCCAAGCTGCTGGTGATCACCCCGGCGATGCGCGAGGGCTCGGGCCTGGTGCGTTTCAGCAAGGAATATCCGCAGCGCTATTTCGACGTGGCGATCGCCGAGCAACACGCGGTGACGCTGGCCGCCGGCATGG
This sequence comes from Xanthomonas arboricola, assembly GCF_002940665.1. GTDB lineage: Bacteria > Pseudomonadota > Gammaproteobacteria > Xanthomonadales > Xanthomonadaceae > Xanthomonas > Xanthomonas arboricola_B. The sequence goes on along the minus strand of NZ_MIGY01000002.1, from coordinate 155,948 downwards.
CGACCCAGGGCGCCAAACCGGTGGTGGCGATCTACTCCACCTTCCTGCAGCGCGGCTACGACCAACTGGTGCACGATGTAGCGGTGCAGAAGCTCGACGTGCTGTTCGCGATCGACCGCGGCGGCGTGGTCGGCCCGGATGGCGCCACCCATGCCGGCAACCTGGACCTGAGCTTCCTGCGCTGCGTCCCGCACATGGTGGTGATGGCGCCGGCCGACGAGGCCGAATGCCGTCAGATGCTCACCACCGGCGTGCGTTACGAAGGCCCGGCGGCAGTGCGTTACCCGCGCGGCACCGGCCCGGGCAGCGCACTCGATGCATCGCTCACCAGCCTGCCGATCGGCAAGGCGCAGCTGCGTCACAGCGGCACACGCATCGCCCTGCTGGGTTTCGGCGCCAGCGTGGACGCCGCAGAAGCGGTCGGCCGCGAACTCGGCCTGACCGTGGTCAACATGCGCTTTGTCAAACCGCTCGATAAAGCCATGCTGCTGGAGCTGGCCAAGAGCCACGAGGGCTTGGTCACCATCGAGGACAACGTCGTTGCCGGCGGCGCCGGCTCCGGCGTGGCCGAACTGCTCAACGCCGAAGCGGTCACCATGCCGATGCTGCACCTGGGCCTGCCGGACAGCTTCCAGCATCACGCCAGCCGCGAAGACCTGCTGGCCGAGGCCGGCATCGACCAGGCCGGCATCCGCGCCGCCGTGCTCAAGCGCTGGCCGCAGCTGATGGCAGGCAAGCCGCCCGCGTTGAATGCCGCTGCAGGCTGAGGCCTGCGCGGGTCACCCACGGTGGCAGTTGCGGCAGGCGGTTGCAGAATCGCCTGCCTGTGCCGGTAATGCCGTATGCCGCGTGCTGACGCTGATGCGTTGACCCGCAACACGACCGATCCCGCGCGATAACGCATCAGACCTGCGGCACCGCCCCGGTGCGTGCAAACGCCTCCACCAGCCGCAGGATGCGCGCCTGCGCATCGATGTCATGCAGCTCTGCCTGCAATCTGCGCACGCCCGCCGGCAGCTCGGTGGCGGCAAGTGCCTCGCGCAACAGCGCAGGCAGGCCGTCCAGCTCGCGCAGCCACCACGACGCACCTGCGCTGTGCAGACGCGCGGCATGGTCGAACTGATCGTAATCCAGCGGGTAGACGATCGACGGCAAGCCCGCGGCCAGGCAGGCATACAGGATGCCGGCACCGCCATGGTGGACCACCAGGTCGTAGCGATGCAGCTGCTGCGCGTAGTCCACGTACGGCAGGCGCTGGTAGTTGCCGTGCGTCTGCGCTGGCGGCGCAGCGGTATCGCCATCGCTGAAGTGGAAGATCACCTGCGGAAGCTGCACTGCGACGGCGCGCAGCACCTGGTCCATCCGCTGCTTGACCCATTGCAGATGCGTGCCCAGCGTCACCAGCACATGCCGACGACCGGGAACGAACTGCGGCGGCGCAACCGCCGCGGGCGGCGTGCACAGCTGCGGCCCGACGAAGCGCACCGCCGCCGGCCAGCGCCGCGCCAACTCGAACGACGGCAGCCCCAGGGCCAGGATGCAGTGCGGCGAATACACCGCCTCGCTGCGATCGCTGCGATAGATCGCCGGCAATCCGGATGCGCGCATCTGACGGCGGTAACACAGGTGCAGGCTCCGTTTGAAGCCACGCGTCAGCCGCCGCGCCATCGCCTGCCAGATCCGCTGCGCTGCCGTGGATGGCGGAAGCAGACCGCCGAAATACGCCGGAGGCCCGTCGCCGGTTTCGATCACGCATGGCGACGGCATGCTGGTCCACCAGGCGATCCCCATCGCCTGCGCTGCCAGACCCGCGCTGGGCAGGGTGAAATCGGCGATCACCAGGTCCGGCCTCCGCTCGCGCCCGCGCTGCCGTACCGCATCGCCTACCCGCGCCATCAGGCCAAGCGCGCTGTGCAACTGTCGGCGCAGCCGCAAGGGATTGTGGCCTACCGCATGCGGTGGATTGGCGATATCGAGCAACTGCCGGTCGGCTTGCGCATCCAGCACGCCGACCGCGCTCAGTCCGCATGCACGGATGCGCGCCAGTGCCGCCGGCGTGCTGATGACCTGGACATCATGATGTGGCGCCAGCTGCCGGGCGATCGCCAGGATCGGATGCAGATGCCCGCTATACGGCGGCGCGATCAGATCAATGCGCATGTTCCCTCCCCTGCACTGGCTGCTCGACCTGCGCGATAAAGGCCTGGCACTCGGCCAGCACTGCCGCATCGCGCAGATAGTGCAGATGCCCGCAGGCAGGCATCAGATCTGGCGCACCGGCGCACAGCGCACGCGAGATCCAGTCGCCGCTGCCCTGGACGACGCGCAAGTGCCCGAACGTGGCAGGCGCATTGCATACCGGGCCATAGGCGAACACCGCAAGACGCGTGCGCAGCGCCTGCGGCAGCTGCAACGCTGTCAGCAACTGCAGGCCACAGCTGCCGGCCAGCAGCACCGTTGTCGGCGCCTGCTCCAGCAGCGCCACCACGCGCGTGCGATCCGCATCGGCAACGCGTGCGGCGCGCGCGGCCAGATACTGGCGCGCGTTGGACACGCTGGCACGCCACAGCGGCATGTGCCGGTAAGTTGGACTAGCGGAGCGATACGGATAATTGCAGTCGATCAGCCGCCGCCCCGGGCCTTGCAGCTGCTGCAGAAAATGCTGCTGTTGCATGCTCAATGCGCAACTCTCCGGATCGCTTTGCCCGGTGAGGAAGGCGATCTGCAGGCTGGCGCCGTCAGTCCGCACGGAAACGCCCATCCGGCAACACGCGATAACGCCGGGTGCGCCAGCGGATCGTGCGCACCAGCGCGGCATGCAGCAGATGCAGCGGCTGCAGGCACTCCGCAACAACCGACAGCAATGGACGGTGGCGAACCGCGCCGCTCACCCGCCATTGCACCAGGCACAGCAGCAGCGCACGCAGCAGCACGGTGCCCAGCACCCAGGCCAGCGCCGGCCAGCTCGCCTGCGCGCAGGCACAGACCAGCAAGGCCAGCAGCAGCAACGGCGGCAGCCCCTGCAGCACGCCGATCGCCGAACGCACGCCGACGGTCTGCCGACGCAGCAGGATCGACGCGAACAGCATCCATCGATGCATCTGGCGTGCGTAGCTGGCCAGATCCGGCATCGCGGTGCGCATCGCCACCGGTGCGACGGATTGGCGGAGTCGCCCGCCGCGCTCACGCACCAAGGTGGCAATGGCCAGATCGTCGGTGAGCTGCTGCAGTAACGCGGCAAACCCGCCCCAGGCACGCAGTTGCTCGGTACGCGCGGCATAGCACATGCCGTTGATGGTCAGCGGCGCGGCGAACGGCAACCAGCCCAGATAGGTCAGTGCCGCATTGTTATTGACGAACTGCGACAACAGCCGGCCTGGCAGCGTGGCGCTGTCCTGGTAGTACGGCAGCGCGGTGACCATGTCGGCGTCGGTCAGATCCTGCAGCAGGCGTGCGAGCGCGCTGGCGCTCAGCTGTGCATCGTCGTCGAGGATCAGGCTGATCGGCGCGCGCACATGCGCCAGCGCGTGCTCGAGCTTCCAGGCCTTGGGGTTGATGCCGGCTGGCGCGGCCGGCACCCGCATGCGCTGGATGCGTGCATGCGGATGCAGCGCGACCAAGGCATCGGCAACGCTATTTCCCGGGATGTCGTCTGCATCCAGCAACCAGACAAACTGCGCGTCCGGCAGCGCTTGCAGGTTGGCCGCAAGCACCTGCTGCAAATGCGCATCGCCCCCCAGCACCGGCTGCAGAATCGCCACCTCGGCCTGGGTTGCGGTGGCGCCACCCGATGGCAGTGCGCGTGCACCACGCAGCACCCACAGCACTGCAGCCGTCTTGACCATCAGCACCGCCAGGTAGGCAGCTGCCACTATCGGAACGACTACGCCCACTGCGCCGCCTGCCAACGCACGAATGCCTCGATGCCTTGCTCCAGACTGACGCTGGGCGGCCCGAGATCGGCGAGCGTGCGTCGTGGGTCGAAGGTCTTGGAATAGGCGAACGCACCCACGCCGAAGCGCGTGATCGGCGGCTCGCCGCGTAGGCGCAGCACGCGATAAGCCGCTTCCACCACGCTGGCCATACGCAGTGCGGTGGCGATGCGCACTTCCCGTTGCGGCAGCGGTAGCTGCAGGCGCGTGAGCAAGTCCAACAGCAACTGCTGCAGATCCACCGGCTGCGCATTGGTGAGGTTGTAGGCCGGCTGCAACTGCGGCGCGGTCGCCGCGCGATAGAGGTAATCGCACAGCGTATCGATGTAGATCAGGTCGCCGATCACCGGCTGCGTCTGGCCGACGAAGTGCGGCAGCGCCCCCTTGCGCGCAGCGGCGATCACCCGCGGGAACAGCACCGTGTCTCCCGGCCCGAACACCGCACGCGGGCGAAGCACGGCTTTGTCGCCCGGATACTGCTGCAGCAGCGTTTCGCCAAGGTATTTGGTCTGCGCGTAGGTGTTGACGAACGCCGGCCCGATCGGGCTGTCCTCGCTGAGCTCGTATTGATGCTCCTCGCGATAGAACACCGAACTGGACGACACATACAGCAGACGCGGGCAGCCATGGCGCTTGCAGAAGTCGATGACGTTGGCGGTGGCCTGGACGTTGTGCAACTGGAACTGCGCGCGCGTGCCCCACGGCGAGGCCAATGCCGCAGCGTGGATCACCACATCCGGCTGCCACTGCAACGAGAACGGCTGGCTCAGATCGATGCGATGGTAGTTGGGCAGCTCGCTGGCGCGGCGACCGATGCCGTGGATCTCCACACCCGGCTGCCCCTGGAAACGTCGCAGGAAGGACCCACCGACAAAGCCGGATGCACCGGTCACGAGAATACGCAGGCTCATCGCCACTCCGGTTGATAACGGTCAAGACTGGGTTGGCAGTGCGACGGCAGGATGGCCAACTCCGGGTACGCATGCGACAGCGCGTGCAGCTGCTGCACGGTGCGCCGGAACGCGCGCCAATCGTGCATCAACAAACGTGTGGGCCAGGCAGGCCACTGCAGCGCAGACCAGGTCGCCGACGACCACACCGCGTCGGCGCACAGCAACACCTCGCGGTCGTGTTGATCGCGCAACCACAGGCCCATCTGCCCGGGCACGTGCCCGGGCAACGGCACGGCCAGCACGCTGCCGTCTTCGAACAGATCGTAGGCCGCGCCCAGGCCTTGCCAGGCGCCGGTCAGCGCACGCAACGGCGCCTGCTCGGCAAACTGCAGGCGTCGATCGAAATCCTCGGGGAGCAGCTGCGGCAACAAGGCACGCCGCAGGCCGCCGAGGCGCGAACAGCTGCGCAACTGTTGATAGTCGGCGCGCAGGCACAGGAAGCGCGCGTTAGGCAGATCGCGCAGGCCACCGACATGGTCGGCATGGAAGTGCGAAATCAGGCACCAGGCGATCTCCTCCAGCTGCACGCCACGGCGTGCCAGCTGTGCGCCCAGCGTTTCGTGCGCGGGCAGGTGCACCGGCGTGGTCCAGCGATACAGGCGCTCGGGCCAGGGATCAGTCGCGCGGAAAAAATGCTCCGCATACCCGGTGTCGTACAACAGCGCGCCGCGCTGCGGATGCCGGATCAGCACGCTCAACGCGGGAAATTCCACCGCATGCCAGTGGCCGTCCGCACGCACCATGCGCTCGCAGTGGCGGCAATGGCCGATGCGCAGCAACTCGAGCGACACGCGCGGCGGCATCAGGGCGCGACCTTGTGGGAACATGCGCACACGCCCTAGTACCGCAACACCATGCCGCCGATCGCGAGCCCGGCACCGGTGCCGAGCAGCGCAACCAGATCGCCACGCTGCACGCGTTGTTCGATCCGGGCGTGATGCAAGGCATGCGGCAGCGAGGCGGCGACCTGGTTGCCGGTGGCCCGCAGGATGCGAATCACCTGATCGGGGCGCAGCCCCAGCGCCTGCACCACATGATCCAGACCGCCCCCGGAGGCCTGGTGCGGGACCAGGCAGCGCAACGCTGCCGTGGTGGTGCCGGCCTCGCCCAGCAGCCGTTCCCAGAATGCAGGCAGATGGCGCGCCGCGAACCGGTAGGCACCGCGCCCATCCATGCTGAAGCTGCGCAAGGCATCAGGCGACTGTTCTTCGCCGCGTGGATAGCGGGTGCCGCCGCCGCGAATGCGGCACAGCTCCGCGCCGTCGCCGTAACTGGACAGGCGGCTGGACAGCAGTGCCGAGCCGTCATCGGCGGCGCTGCGCCCCACGACCACCGCGGCCGCGCCATCGCCAAACAAGCCGGCGGTGGCCGGCGTCGATGCATCCAGCCCGCCCGATGCCACCTCGCTGGAAACGATCAACACGCACCGGTAGCGCCCGAGCGCCAACGCATTCGCGGCCAGGTCCAGCGCCACCAGAAAGCTCAGGCAGGTCGCATTGACGTCGAAGGCCGGAATGCCCGAATCGCCCAGCCCGAGCGCGCGCTGGATCAGCACCGCCTGGCAGGGAATCGGCTGCTCCATGACGCTGCAGGCCGAGATCAGGCAATCGATCTGACCGGGGTCGATGCCCGCGCTTGCCAGCGCCTGGGTCGCCGCCGCCGCACCCATCGACGAAGCCGTCTCGCCCTCGCCCACGTAATGGCGCGTGGCCACTCCCGAGCGCGCGAAGGTGGTGCCTGCCGGCAGCTGCCAGCGTTGATCCAGCTGTTGCGAGGTCACCTCCGTGGCGGGGACGTGGCGCCCGGTGCCCAGGATGCGCAGCGGCAATGCGTTCAACACGGAGGTCTCGTTGGACAAGGCGCGCAGCATACCGTGGCTGGCGTGGGCCGAGCCGATCGATCGCCGGCGCGCGCAATATGCGCATCGCCTGCCTGCGAGGACGGCGATCGGTCAGTCGATCGCCACCTCTTTCCAGACCACAACCGCCGGAAAGTCGTGCCGACGTGTCAAGGCGCTTCCACCGCATATCCCAGTGCCTGCAAGCGCGCCAGATAGCCATCGGCTGCGGTCAGCCGGCTGATCGGCAGCACCGCGAAGGTGCTGCGATTGCGTTGCAGCGCGGTGGTGGCGATGCTCAGCCAGTGCTCGCGCATGCGCCGTTCCATATCGTCGATGCCGCGCTTCCTGGCGGCGCCGGAACTGGCCATGGCGCTCATGCAGGCAGCCTGCGGATCCTCGCGTGGCAACTGGCGCAGTGCCTCGATGTCGCCCACCGACCAGGCGTTGGCGCGCTCGACCATCGTGGGCAGGTCGCGCTCGACGGTGACCAGGATGCTGCGAAAGCACGCGGTGTCGTCCATGCCACCGGCGCGGAACTCCTTGATGGCCTGGCGCGGGTCGGCGATCTTGTAATCCAGCGCGGTGGGCGTCGGCTTGATCCCGGCGCGCTTGGCGGCACGTTCCACCACCGACCAGATCACCGGCGAGCGCGCCAGGCCGGAGCGTTTGATCGCCGCCTGATACAACTCGCCGGCGGCAAGCATCGGGCGCTTGCGCTCCACCCCACGGTCGCTGCCGAGATAGCGTGCCTTGGCAACCGACCAGCGCGCATACAGCTCGGCCGGCAGCAGCTCGCGCAGTTCGCGGCCGTCCTCGTTCTTCATCGCCTTCATCGCCGCCGGCAGCAGGGTCAGTTTGCCGAAGAACCCCATGTCCGCATCGATCTGGACGGTCGGGGCCATCAGCACCTGCTGCGACTGGCCGATGATCGTTTCCACCTCGGCCGACTGCCACTGCAGCCGCTTCGGCAGCGGCGACACGGTACCCAGGATCCACAGCACATGATCGCCCTTGCTGACCTTCCACAGGCCCGGGCCGGGTTGCACGCCGCGCACCACCATCGCTTCCAGATCGACCACGGCCGGCGGCGAGGGCGCGGCCGGCTGCGGCGTCGTGCCATCGCTGGCCGACGCCAGCAACGACACCAGCATCATTCCCACGCCCCACCCCGCCCGCTGGCCTCGCATCACGTCTCGCCCCCTGTGTGAGAACGCGGACACTACGCCAAGCCGGCCATGGCCGCGTTAGGGAAATGTTCGCCGCAGCCGCCGATTGCTCAGCGTGGATCCAGGCTGGCCAGGTGTGCGGCCAGCGGCGAGGCGCCGTCGAGCAGCGCGAATCCTTCCCAGACGAATCCCGGCGAGACCGTGCAGCCCACCAGGGTGAAATCGCCAAGCGACCGCGCCGCCTGCCAGCACCCTGCCGGCACCACGTGCATCGGCTCACCGCGCTCGGCAGCATCCAGGATCAGGCGTTGCAGCTGCCCGCTGGCCTCGTCGTAGATCGACAGCTCCAGCGCATCGCCCTGCTGCCAATGCCAGCTCTCTTCCGCATCGACGCGATGCCAGGCGCTGGATTCGCCGGCAGCGAGCAGGAAGCGGATGGCGGTCAGCGCCGGGCGCGGCTGACTGCCGTCTGTCACCTGGCGAGCCGACGCATACACGCGACGGAAATGCCCGCCTTCCGGATGCGGGGCGAGTTCGAGCGAACGGATCAGGCTGGCGGCGGTTGGATGCATGCCTACATGCTAAGCCAGCCAACGCCGCGCATGCATCACGGCAGGTGCTTGCCCGCACGCAGGCAGGTGCGGAAGAACACCAGCAGATCCCAGCTATAGCGCTTGAGCAGGCGACGCGGCTCGTTGAGCAGCCGGTACATCCATTCCATATGCAGGCGCCGTACCCAATCCGGCGCGCGCTTGGCGGTGCCGGACAGGAAATCCAGCAACGCGCCGACCCCGAACACCAACGGCACGTTCAGGGCATGGCTGTGATCCAGGATCCAGCGCTCCTGCAGCGGATTGCCGAAGGCCACCAGCAGCACATCGGCGCCCGAGCGATTGATGCGCTCGGCCAGGCCCTCGCCGGCGGCTGCAAATTCGCCGTAGCCGTCGCACATGCCCACCACCTGCTGGCCGAGGGTTCCGGTCAAGGTCGCGGCAGCGGTCTTGCCCACGCCCGGACGACCGCCGAGCAGGAAGAACTTGAGTGGCTGCGCGGCCTCACGACACAGATACGGAATCAGGTCGGTGCCATTGAGGTTGCCGGCAAAGCGCCGACCATGGATCAGGCGTGCTGCCAGATCCATGCCGATGCCGTCATTGACGATGCGCACGCTGGGCTCACGCATCCGCAGCCGCAGTGCCTGGCATTGCACGATGAAATTGGTGTTGGCAAAAAACACCCGGCGTGGTTGCCGGGCGGCCAATGCGTGAAACAACTCCAGTGCAAACGCTTCCTGCGTGGTGGAGAGCACCGGAAATCCGCCGAGCGGAATCACCACGCCCTGCGGTATCGCCAAGTTGGCGGTTGCTGTCGTCTCCGTATCCACGTGCCGGCCCTGCATCATCGAATCACCAAAGATCGTAAGGGAACGCGGCCAGCAGCCCGGCCTGCAGTTTCTCCAGGTCGAAATCACCGTTGCCGCCAAGCTTCAGACACTCTTCCACGCTGTTGCCGGAGTGCCACTGCATGCGTCCGGTGCCGTTGTAGTAGTCGTCGTACTTGAAGCGATCCTCGCCGTTACCCCAATCCAGGTAAACGGCCGGAATCCCGTACGCCTCGGCAAGAATCAGCCCATGCAGCGAGCTGCTGATCACCAACTCGGCGCCCAGCAACGCGCTCATGAACGTCGCAGGCTTGACGTTGGGAAACACCAGATGATCCGCGTAGGCGCTGTACTTCTCGACCGGTTCGTTGAAATGCGGAACGATGGCGAAGGGGCGCTTGTTCGCCGTTCCCAGCGCATCGGCGGGGAAAAACATCGGGGTCAGCAGACCGGGGTCGCCGTAGACCTCCGGCACCGCGATCCCGCGATCGAGCAGGAATTGACGCGTCTTCGGGCCACGCACCGCACGCACATCGAGGGTGCTGAAGGTATTTCGCTCGGCGGGAATCTTGCCGTTGATGCCGCTGCCCCAGACGGTGTCGCCGTCCTTGGCGAAATGCAGCACCGACCCGATGGCAATCAGCTTCTTGCTGAGATCGCGCTTCTCGATCAGCGTCTTGTCCTGCAAGGAGAGCACGCAGGACACAATCACCTTGGACAGATGATCGCCCATGTTGACGCCGGCGTTCTTCGGCTGCCACCAGAACAAGGCACGGCGCTCCGCATGTTCGATCCATTTCTGCAGCAAAGCATTGGCCATAACGAGCAGTCTCCTAAAGTTGGGTGCGCGGCATCAGTGCGAGAGCACGGCCTCCGAAGAAGCGCGCGCAGCTGCGCCATTCTGCTGCGGGTACAAACGGGTTTCCGGATACGCACCGGGATTCAGTACGCGGTCGGTGGTGTCGGACCAATTCAGGCATTGGCGGTAACGCACGCGCGGTGCGTCCAGCGCGCGACTGATGGCCGCAATGACCGATTCACCGTTGCCGGGAGTGTAGCCGAAACGCGATTGATACGGCCCCACGACGGCATTCGGACACACCGCAGGCAGGCCGAAGAAATCGTATTGCAACAACTTCATCGAGCTATCGGCCAGATACACCGGCACCTGCTCGGATGCGTAAGGCGCGATCCCGAAACGGGCGTGCTTGATATAGCCGATGGTCTCGGCGTGCTTCATCTCGCCATAGACGATCACGTTGTCGCCATAGCCGGGATGCCGGCCCATGCCCGACCCGATCACGTGGAACGTGACCTGCGGGAACGCCTTGCTGGCAACCACGAAGAAGTCCGGGTCGAACAACATCGAGCCCACCGCAACCGCATGGATGCCTTCGCCATACGGCGACGGGTCGCCCAGCTGATCCAGGTTGTGGTCCACCCCGTGACCGACGTGATACACGTTGTCGCGGCTTGCCACTTCCTCTGCCATTGCCGGCGACACCAGTGCGATTACATCCAGCGTCGGTGCAACCCGATCGAACTCGCGTTCGATATAGGACGCGACATTGATCGTGCTCAGGCCATCGGAGGCGCGGTAGACCAGCTTCGCTGCCGGGTTGACGCGCTTGGCCAGCTCGATAAAAGCCACCGCGATCCCGCTTTCGAACACGATCACGTCGGCCTCGCGCATCCAGTCCAGCAACTGGCGTGGCGGGTGCGCGGCATACCAGCGGAACATCGCATCTTCGACAGAACGCAGCCAGGCGCGGCGCGTGTTGAACGGATGCACCGTCGTGCGCCACAGGTAGCAGTCCACGCCCTTGTGCGACACCACGGTGTTTGCGGTGTCGTCCAGCGGCAGCCGCATGTCGCCTTTCATGCGCGACAGCCGGCTGTAGCGCAGCGAGAAAAACCGGGTGGTGCCGCGTAGCGCGAGTTGATCGGTGATGAAGTGGATATTGGCGCGCCGTGGCGTGCGGTAATCGTGGGCGGACAGGACCAGGTAGCAAGGCCGGCGAATGCCGGAAGCGGCGGCGGGTGTATCGCTCATGGGCCGTGTCCTATGAATGAGTGGGAGAAAGCATGCAAGAACGCAGGCGAAGACGAGGTCGATCTCATTGGCGTGCCTTGGCCTGCTTGAGCAACTTGCGGATATTGAGGATGGCAATGACGTCGCGGCGGAACGCGGGCCAGATCGCCAACGCCAGCAGACAGACCGCCGCCATCGTGGCCGCACCAACGGCCAGCTGCTGCCACAGCGGGCCACCGACGGTGATGGATGCGTAATACGCGCACGCCCCCGCCACGCCATACGCCGTCATCGCGCGCACCGCATTGGTGAACAGTGCGCCTACCGGTGCGTCGGAAATCTTGCCGACCCAGACCAGCGACAACGGCCAGGTCACCAGCAGGCCGAACGAATAACCGATCGCCACGCCCATCGCGCCCCAGCGCGAGCCGACGAAGATGCAGCCGATCAGCACGATGCGGCTGACCAGCGAGAACAGCAACTGCGCACGCATCAGGCCCCTGGCAAGGAATACCCAGTAGGTTGCATACGACGCAGTCTGGAAAATACCGCCCAGCGTCAGCACCTGGAACAGGGGCACCGCCTCGCGCCACTGCTCGCCCAGCACCAGCACGATCAGCGGCATGGCCAGCGCGCAGGCGAAGGCGAACAGCGCAACGATCAGATGCACCATCACCGTCTGCCCGCGCAGCAGGAAGGCGCTGAAGCGTTCGCGGTCGTCCTGCAACTGCGACAACACCGGCAACGCCACACTGGTGGCGGGCGCGTTGATCTGATTCAACGGCATCATCAGTAGCTGAAACGCACGGTTGTACAGACCCAGTGCGTCCGGGCCGGTGCGCCAACCGATGATGACCTGCCCGACGTTGCGGCTGGCATAGCCCAGCAACTGCGCGGCCATCAGGTTCCAGCCGAAGCTCATGAAGTCGCGCATCGGCGCCGAACGTTGATACCCGCCCGGCAACCAGCGCGCGCAGCTTGCAGCGATGATGAAATTGACCACCGCCTGCACCACCTGCTGCACCACCAGCGCCCAATAGCCCCAACCCAGCAAGGCGGCAGCGACGGCCGCGCCCAGGCCCAGCACCTGCGATCCCACATCGCTGAGCGCGACCTGGCCAAACCGTAGCCCGCGGCTCAGATGCGCGCGGTATTGCGTGGTCATGCCATTGATCAGGAACGTCACCGCCAACGCCTGGGAGATCGTCACCAGCGCCGGTTCTTTGTAGAAATTGGCGATCACGTGGGCAGAGGCGTACACCGCCACCGACAGCGACAAGCCGATGCCGCTGTTGATCCAGAACAGGTTGTCGCGCTGCTCGCGGCTGACATGCTTGGCCTGTACGGCAGCGGCGGACAGGCCGAAGTCGCGCAGGATCTCGGCCGCACCGACAATGGCGGTGACCATCGCCATCAGGCCGTAGTCGTAAGGCGTCAGCAAGCGCGCCAGCAGGATGATGCCGCCGAATTGCACGACCATCTTGGCCGACTGGCCGATCATGGTCACCGCCGCGCCACCGGCGGCGCGCGAACCGAGGCTGCGCTGTGGCGGCGGCGTGGGGGAATTCATCGTCGGGATCTCTGCGGTCACAGCGCGGCGTCTCCATCCTTGCCGAGCGCTTCCAGGTAGGTGCTGTAGTGCAGCTGTCCGATCCGTGGCCAGTCACGTTGCGAGAGATCCGGCGCCGGGCCGCGCGGCGCGGCGCGCACTTGGTCCAGCATGCCGGTCAGCAATGCCGCATCGAATTCGCCCTCGTAGAGAAACACCCAACCGGGGCCGACTTCGTTGGCAATCGCCGCGTTGGATTCGCTCCACGGTGCCAGCACCGGGCGCGCCAGCGACAACGCCAGCAACAAGGTGCCGGAGTTGTGCATCTGCCGGTACGGCAGCACCACCAACTCGGCCTCGCTGACTTCGCGTGCCAGCACCGGTTCTTCGACATAGGCCAGCAAGGCGCTCATCCGCGGATCCTGCGCGCAGGCCTCCTCCACCAGGCTGCGCATCTGCGGCGTGGCCGGGTTGCCGACGATACGCAGCTTCAGGCGCGGATCGTCGACCTGACGCATCACCTCCAGCAGCGTTTCCACACCCTTGTACGGGCGAATCAGGCCGAAGTGCAGCAACCGCCCAGGAACCGGCGTGCCTTGCGGCATCTTCGCAAACCACTCGCGATAATGGCCGTGCAGGATGGTGTCGGTGAAGGGCGGCCGCGGCGGCGTGGTCGCGTTGATGCGGATCCAGCGGCGCGTCAGCCGATCGATCCAGCGCAACAGGCCGCGTTCGCGCCAGCCACGATCTTCGTGCGGCGCCAGGTTGTGCAAGGTACGCACCACCGGCGTGCCGGTCAGCTGCAGCTTGAGCAGCAACAGCGTCGCACACACCTGTTTTGCCAGGGTGCCGACCGCACTGGGATGGCGCAACAGATATTCCGGCCAATGCAGATGCAGCACGTCGTAGCGCGACAGCAGCGCATCGCGCATCGAAAAGAAGCGCGGCTGCACTGCGGCGGGCAGCGATGCGTAAAGCTGGGTCAGATATGGATTGGTGCTGGCATTGGGCTTCTCGGTGGAGAACAGCACGGTGACCTGTTGCTGCGCGCTCGCCCGCGCAGTCGTTGCCGCTGCAGGCGCGCTCATCGCACTGCCTCCCGGGTAGCGCGCGTGCCCAACGCAGTGTGGTACTCGTCGACGTAGCGTCCGACCACATGCTTCCAGTCGTAGCGGCTCACGTACGCCATGGACGCTGCACGACGCGTATCGAAATCCGCATCCGCCTGCAGCGCAAGCGCCTGCACCTGGTCTGCGGCCGCATCGATCCGGTCGCGGTTGACGATCACGCCCTGGCCCGATTCGCTGGCAAGTCGCACGAATGGCGGGATGTCGCTGAGGATCGGAATCAGGCCTGCACTCATCGCCTCGACCGCAGCGATGCCGAAGCCTTCATGGCGCGACAGGCAGACGAAGAACTGCGCCTGCTGCATCAGGCTGCGCAGCTGCTCCTGCGAGGGCGACATGCTGAGTTGCACCTTGTCCTGCAAGCCCCGCTCGGCAATCGCCTTGCGCAGGTCGGCCTCGTTCAAGTCGTATTCGCGCCCTGCGATGATCAACCGCCACTGCGGATCACGTTGCAATACCGCCTGCAGCAGCTCCAGGGTTTCGATCAGGCCCTTGTTCACCGACCAGCGGCCGAAATACATCATGGTCCGCCCCGGCCTCGCTGCGCCCTGCCCTGCGTATTTTTCCACGTCCACGCCGTTTTCGATCACCCGCAAACGCGCCGGCGAGACCACCTTGGCGAACAGCTCGCCGTCGTTCTCGCTGGTTGCGATCACCCGCGCATACGCCAATGCCGAGGTGCGGGTGAGCGTCTGAAACCATAGCTGCTTCATCCGCGAGGCGTACGCGGTGTGGAAGAAGCCGCCGTGCGTGGACACCACCATCGGCTTGCCATGCAGCGGCTTGGTCAGCGCCAGATAGTCGTAGAAAAAATCGATGCCGTGCAGATGCACCAGATCGGCCGAGCGGATCACGCTCAGCACGGACGGCGCCAACGGATAACGCGACGAGCCGCGATAACCGATGCGTCGGATCGGCAAGCCCTGATGTGTCTCCTGCTCCGCAAGCTGCGCGCTCGGATCGGTAAACACCCGATCCAGGGTCACGATCTCCACCGTATCGGCACTGGTGGCCTGGTGTTGCCGGGCCACATTGAGAACGACTTCCTCCATGCCTCCGATCGAAGGATGGAATTGGCGGACGACATGCACCACTTTCATTACGCCAATCTCCTGTGCCAGCGACGCAGACACATCTGCATGCTCGGCTTATCATTCTGGAAGCTCGTCATTTACGTTTCAATCCCAACATCCATGGCGCAACGCGCACCAGCACCGCACGCATCGGCACACTGACAGCGACAGCAAACGCGCTCAGGCCCATCGCCCAGGCCGGTGTGCCGATCAGGCTGCGAGCGGTTACGCCCGTTCGTGCCACCACACTGGTGAGCACCAGAAACACCAATGTGTGCGTGCACAGGATCAGCAAGCTATTGCCACCGATCCACTGCAGCCAACGCCACTGTCTAACGAAATACGCCACACACAATGTCATTGCGGTACCCAGCAGGCTGACCAGCAGGAACACCGCAGCGGAACGCCCGAACTGCAGATTGTTCACATCCACCTGCCCGTTCCATCCGGCCAGCCACCACCACGCCACCGCCAGCACCGGCAGTGCAGGCGCCCAGAAAGAGGCACCACGCGCCCGCAGTGGATCGGCATAGCGCGACAGCCATCCGCCCACGGCGATGAAGAACAGCGCGACAGGCAATACATCCAGCGCCAACGGCAGCCGCAGGTGCACCGACGGAAACCAGCCCGCCCATGCCAAGGCGAGCAACAGACTGGCTGCAGCCAGGGCCGCCGTCGTCAGGCGCGTGCGCAAGGCGATGTAGGCCAGCGTGGTGACGAACAAGGCCGGCAGGAACCACAACGCCGGAAGCACGTACAGGCGTGTGCCTTTGGCCCAGAACAGGCCGACAAACGGATCCCACCACGGCAGCACATGCGATGGATGCGGCGCGCGGCTGGTCACTCCCATCAGCAACCAGCAGGCGTAGGCCACCAGGAAAAACGCGACATAGGGAACCAGCAACGTGCGCGCCAACTTCGCGATCGTCGCCACCGTCAATGCACGGTGGCCGAAGCGCTCGCCCACCCAGCCAGACAGCACGAAAAACAGCGGCACATGAAAACTGTAGGCGAACAACTTGTAGGCGGCCGGCATGCCGTTGGCATGCCCCAACACCACCAGGACGATGGCCAGCGCCTTTGCGGCATCGATCTGCCAATCGCGGGTCAACGCAGGCGCCGGTGCGGCCTTGGCACCCAGGCCGCCGCGCCCGGCCGCGTCGGAATACGGCGCGGTGGTCATGGTGCAGCGCCGCTCATGCCGCCACCGGGCGGGCACCCAGGGACCACGGCGCAAAACGCATCAGCAACCAGCGCAGCGGCACGCACGCGAGCAGCGCAAACACCGTCACGAACACTACCCAGCCGAGCCCCGGACGCGAGGCACCGAATCCGCCGGCCAGCGCCGCGACACCGGAGAGCACGAAGAACACCAGCATGTGGGTGCACAGGATCAGCAAGGTATTGCGGCCGATCCACTGTATCCAGGCCCAGCCCTGCACCAACCGTGCGGCACAGATCACCATCAGTGAGCCGAGTACTGCGCTGACCACAAACCCGGCGTGGTTGCGGCCGAACTCCAGCATGTTGACGTCGATCCGGCCATTACGATCAGCCAGCCAGGCCACCGGCAGCGCCAGCAATACCGTCGCCAGCGCGCTCACCGGCAAGGAGGTTGGCAGACGTGCAGAAACGCGGATCAACAGGGCGCCCAGCGCATAAAAGCACAGCGACACCGGCAGGACGTCCAGGCCAAAAAAAAGTCGCACTTGCTGGCCCGGAAACCAGCGCATCCAGCACCAGGCTAGGATCAACGACGCCACCGCGATCACCACCGGCGACATCCAGCGGCGCAACACCACATAGCTCAGCACCGTCACCAGCATCACCGGCAGGAACCACAACGGGGGCTGCACATACAGATCGGGGCCGATGCCGGTGAACATCGCCACGATCGGCTCCCACCACGGGTGGCTTCCCCAGCGCGCCGCCTTCTCGCCGATATTGCGCGTCAGCAACCAATACGCGTAACCGAGCAGATAGAACGTCACATACGGCAGCAACAAGCTGCGTGCCTGCTTGCCGACGGTCTGCGGCAAGCCGGTGGTCCGCGACGCATAGCCCGCCGCCAGCCAACCGGACACCATGAAAAACAGCGGCACGTGAAAGCTATAGGCAAACAACGTCATTGCATGCGGCACGCCCTTGGCGTGGCAGAACACCACCAGCAGAATCGCCAGGGCCTTGGTGGCGTCGATACGTGGGTCGCGGCTGCGCCCGCCGGTGGCAACGGACGCGCCCGCGACCGGTGCGACCGGCCGCGGTGCCTGCGTTGCCGCCACACTCATCACGCGCCTCCTGCGGACAGTGGCAATCGCGCCGCGTCGTCGGCCGGATCCTGTCCGGGCAGGCGCGCAGCGGTTGCAGCAGACCAGGTCGGCAGCATGTGCCACAGGCAGCCGCACACGAACCACCACAATGCCGACGTCTTGATCGAAAAATAGCCGTTGGATACCAGCAGGCTCAGTGCGAACGCAAAGATCGCCAGGTTCTTGAACAGCTGCCCTTCCTTGCTCGGCATCAACAACAGGAATGAATACGACAGCAGGAATGCGAGCACGCCGACGATCGACTGCGATGCGATGAAGTAGGCGATGCCACTGTCGAAGTAACGATACGCCTGCGCAAAATCCAGACCCATCCACGAGTTGAAGGACAGGTTATTCATCGAATTGACTGTGAAAAATACCCGGCCCATCGTGGTGTCCTGATAGGCGCTGATTCCGGTGATCCACACCAGCAACCACGCAGTCATGATCACGATCAGAAAGACCAGGAACGCCAGCCGTTGATCCAGACGTTTCAACAGCGGCGACAACAGCACCATCAATACGCAGGTGCCCGCCGCGAGTCGGCCATCGGAGGCCACGATCATGAAACCGATCAAACCGACCGATAGAATCAGCATCGCCGGCCGCATCCAGCGCCAGAACACCAACACGATCGCGGTAAAGAAGCAGATGTAGTTACCCATCGTCACCGGCTCGATGAACATCGAGGAGGCGCGGGGAAGATTGGAGCCCGGCAGGAAGTTGCGCTCGCCCGGTCGCGTGGCGCTGACGAACAGGTTGCTGTCTTCGTTCCAGAACCCTTCCGCGCTCATGCCACGTGCGTTGACGAAGAAGCTCTTCGGATTGACCAGATCGCCGTAGGCGCTCGGCATCGCCAGTTCGAACGCTGCAACCAGCGACACGATGATGGTCATCCGCACGAACAGTTTTGGCACCGACCCGGTGTAAGCCGAACCAAGCACCACGAACGCAAACACCACCAACGCGTCGCGGAAGAACTTCGGATCGATCTGCCAGTTCACCAGGAAGCGCACGAACATCAAGGTAACGATCAGCCCCAGTCCGCTGATGATCAATGCGATGCGCTTGCGGCTCAGCGAACCCAACCCGAGCAGGAAACATGCGGCGTAGATGATGAACTCGACTGCGTAGGTGATCACCGGACGTACGGTGAACACATTCGCGTTGATCAGCGCCAGCACCAGGTTATAACCGACGCCGATCAGCAGCGTCAGCTCGATCAGCAGGTTGTGCCAGCGAACGCGGGCCTCGTCGCTCATTCGGATCAGCATGCAGACGCCTGCTTGAAGGGGGCGGCTGCGATGCAGCCGCCCGCGGCGCCCAGCGCGCCAGGTCGCACACTCCCCGCCATCATCAGTACGCGGTCTTCTGTCCGAGCACACGTACTGCGGTCAGCACGATGATGCGGATATCCAGCCACAACGACCAGCGACGGATGTAGTCCAGGTCGTACTGAATGCGCTTCTTCATCGTGCGCAGCTCCGGAGTTTCGCCACGGAATCCATTGACCTGCGCCCAACCGGTGATGCCCGGCTTGACATAATGGCGCTGCATGTAGTGATTGATCAGCTTTTCGTAATGGGTGTTGTGCTGCGCGGCATGCGGGCGCGGCCCCACGATCGACATGCTGCCACCGAGCACGTTGAAGATCTGCGGCAACTCGTCCAGGCTGCTGCGGCGCAGGAACGCACCGAAACGGGTAATACGGGTATCGTTCTTGGTCGCCTGCTGAATGGTGGTGCCATGGTCGTCATGCACGCGCATTGAGCGGAACTTGAACATGTAGAACTCGCGCCCACCCAGACCATGGCGACGCTGGCGGAAGAACACCGGACCAGGCGAGCTCATCTTCACACCGACGGCGATCGCTGCCATCAGCGGCCACATCCCCATCAGCGCGATCACGGCCAGGATCTTGTCCTGCAAGGCCTTGGCGACCACGAAGTAGTTGTCGCGATCCACGCCGCCCTGGCGCAGGTTGATCACCGGCACATTGCCGATCTGCTCGCCGGACTGGTTCAACAGACCGAAGTCGAACAGGTCCGGAACCAGCTTCACGTTGATCGGATAGCGATCCAGACGCTGCAGCAACTGCTTGATGTGGTCACGTTCGCCCAGCGGCAGCGAGATCCATACCTGCTCGACCTGGTTGTCTTTCAGATACTCGATCAGCGCGTCCGGATCGCCCAAGCACGGCAACGACTGACGCTGCTCGGTCACGGCGATGTCGTACGGCGTGCGGAAGTAGCCGACCAGGTTCATGCCGACCCAGGGATTGCGGCTGAGGTAGTGATTGATCTTCATCACCGGATGGCGCAAACCCACCACCACCACGCGTTGCACGTCCACCCCCTGGGTGCGCAGGTGATTCAGGAAGCCGCGCAGCACCGTGCGGGCCGCCACCAACGAAGCCAGCCCACCGACAAACCACAGGCCAATCCAGCCGCGCGAGACCTGCTCACCCACTTGCACGATCAGTGCGTGCACCGCGAACAGCGCAAACACGCCGCCGAAGGCACCACCCAGCACCATCAGCTCGCTCAACAGTCCGCGACCGCGCCAGCTGCGATACAGCGGGAACAGCGCAAAGCAGATCACCGAATACAACAGCGTGGTGGCGATGGCGACCCGGTACGGTGCCGCAGGCACCCAGGAGCCGAAGACGATGCGATAAGCGATCAGCCCGGAGACCACGACCATGGTGAGGTCGAAGACGCGCAGGACCAGGTCGGCTGCAGCCGAATACTTGGACAACAATCGCGGCGAGGATGTGGTGTAAGTCGCGCTACTCAAGTCTGCCAAAAGCATGGGGATGTCCTCCAAACTCGATACGGCGCATGCGGGGGAACATACGAATCGCACGCGAGCTTTCAATCATCTCCGTCGAACGATCACCGCGGTAATACCTACCGACCCCAGATCGCACGACAGCCCTTTGTTTCAACAGAGACAAACTTTCAAACGAAGGAGCCCGAAACATACGGGATCCACCCTTTTCCACGCTGAATCAGTTGTCACTTCAATTAACCATCGTTGTGCAACACGACGATGTCAGTCCAGCCGCGTCTGCGCTGCCGTGCCACGCAGGAAGTAGCGCACAAGAGCCACAGCCACGCCCAGGAATACGCCAAAGATGAAGCCCAACGCGAGGTTCAATTTGAGTTTCGGCGAAGTCTTCGACGTAGGCACGTCTGCGGTATCGACGATGGTCACGTTGTTGGATCCGACGTTGCTCGCCACACCGATCTCCTTGTAGCGCTGCAGGAGCGCATCGTAGAGCTGGCGGTTGGTATCGACGTCGCGCTTGAGCATGTTGTAGCGGATGCTGCGGCTCTGCAGGTCCAGCTCATCGGTCCGCAGTCCGGCGATGCGCTGGTTGAGCAACTGCTCCTGATGCACCGACGCGTCGTACGTCGCCTTGAGCGACTGGCGGATATTGATGACCTCGCCATTGATCTGGCGACGCGACTCTTCGATCTGCGCCTTCAGGCGCTGCATTTCCGGATAGTCCGGCTTGAAGGTCGACAGCTTCTGCTGATAATCGGTGTTCAAGCGGATCTGCTCGCCGCGCAGGCTCTGAATCAGCGGGTTGCTCAGCACCTGTGGCAGCGACATCGCGTCACCGCTGCTGACTTGACGCCAGGCGGCCTCTGCCTTGATGCGGGTGTCCTGCGCCGATGCCAACATCGCATTGAGGTCGCTCAGGTTCTGTGCCGGAAGCGACGGCTTGTCGTCGCCTACCGACACGATCTGCTCGTCGGTGGAATAGGAGACCAGATCCTTTTCCGAGTCCTCCACCTTGTCGCGCAACTGCTCCAGGCGCTCGGCCAGGAACTTGGTCGCGAACGACGATGCCTTGATGCGGCGTTCCTGGGTACTGACAATGAACACCTTGGTGTAGGTGTTGGCGATCTTGGCAGCCAGCACCGGATCCGGCGAATCGTAATTGACGTAGACCAGACGCGAATTGAGGATCGGCTCGACCACCAGTCCGGCCAGCAGGGTATCGGTCAGGCTGCGCTCGACGATCGCCTGACGCGAGTCGACCGACTTACCGGCTTCCGGATTCTTGGCAGCGGCCTTCTCAAGCGCTTCGTCGACCTGCTGCTTGAACGCCGGCTCCTGATCGAGCTTGGCTTCGCGGATCACCGCGCGGGCCAACGAACGGCTCTGCAGCAGCTGGTACTGGGTCTGGTAGAAATCGCGATCCTGCGGTGATTCCACCGGCATCAGATTGTCGACATTCACCACGTTGAGCGAGTCGCGCTCGATCTGCAGCGTGCTGGTGGCGCGGTATTTTTCCGGCATCAGCAGGGTGACGCCAAGAGCCAGCGCCACTGCCGCGGCGGTGATCAGAATGATCAGCCAGCGCTGCGACGCCAGCGCGCGCCAGTAGTCGAGCAAGCCGACGTCGGCCACCTCAAGATGCCCATGACGATGAGACGGGGAGGAACGATTGTCTGAATTCATGCTCATCGGTAAGCGCGCCACACCATCACAAGGGGGGTCAGTTCCAGCATGGTGCGCAGCCAGACGCGTGCGTCCGAGCGGTACACCACCACGATGTCGCCGCCGTAGATCTCAGGGTCCGGGTTGGCCCCCTTCTCGATCTGGGTCAGATCGAATCTGGCGATCATCTTTTGCCCATTGACGGTGCGGAACACAATGACGTTGCCGCGGCTGGCCACCGTGCTGACACCCTTGGCCTGCGCGATGGCCTGCTGCAGGGTCAGGTTGGCGCCGATCACCGGATAGATACCCGGCTCGTCAACCGCACCGGTCACCGTGACCCGGCGACCATTGGATTCCTGCACGAACACAGACACCTGCGGCTGTTGCAGATAGCCGGCGGCGTAGCGTTCTGCCACCAGTTTTTCCAGCTCTCCGACGCCCAGACCGGCCGCCTTGACGTCGCCGATCAACGGCAGCGAGATGTGGCCGTTCTGATCGATGCGGACCTGCCGCTCCAGATCGTCGACCTGGAACACCTTGAACAACAGCAAGTCGCCTGGGGCGAGTCGATACTCCGGCTGCACTGCGGACATCGCCAGCGGATCCGGAAGCGGCAGGGAATCCGCCATCTTCGGACCAGTGCTGCATGCGCCCAGTGCCATCGAGCAGATCAACGCCAGGCTGAGGCCTTGGCAAAATCGTCCGATCAGTTTTTTCATGCGTGTGGCTGGCTGCCTCGGTTGGGTGGGACAGGACCTCGCGCAGCACTCGACCGGCCAACGCGCCAGCAAGAACGTACGACAGAGAAATTCATCCCAAGATGCTCGGGATCACGACGGGTGTGACGTGTTGCAGTGCACTATGGCATAGAACCAACGCATCGCAAGACACTGCTCGCCATTTTTTTGACGGCGTTGGCCTATTGATTCAAGTTCGTCGTTACTGCGTTAACAAAACGTGATCCACGTACTGATCCGACGCTAATGTTTTAGAGCATTTTCGGATACTTAGCAGCGTTCCGTGATCCAGGTCCATGTCGCATAGAACCGCACACAAACGGGCTCGACCGGTCTTTTCATGCTGCTGTGCAGTATGCCGATGGACATACCGTGTCACGTACCTGACAGGCCCGGAGTCGCATGTTGCGACGCAACAAAAAAGCCCATGTCCGTGAAGACATGGGCTCCGTATTTGGTCGGGGTAGCCGGATTCGAACCGACGACCACTAGTCCCCCAGACTAGTGCGCTACCAGGCTGCGCTATACCCCGAAGATGTTGCATCCGCCGCAATGGCGGCCTGCCATTATAGCGGCTTTGTGAAGCGTTTTCCTAGCGGCGCAGCAGTTGCAGGACCTCTTCCAGTTCCATACGCACCTGTTTGATGATCTGGTTGCTCAGTGCCGACTCGCTCTTGGCGCCATCGCCTTCCAGACGCAGGCGTGCGCCGCCGATGGTGTAGCCCTGCTCGTACAGCAGGCCACGAATCTGTCGCACCATCAGCACGTCGTGGCGCTGGTAGTAGCGCCGGTTGCCGCGCCGCTTGACCGGTTCCAGGCTCGGAAATTCGGTTTCCCAATAGCGCAGCACATGCGGCTTGACGTCGCACAGCTCGCTGACTTCGCCGATGGTGAAGTAGCGCTTGGCCGGGATTGGCGGTAGTTCGCGATTACTGCCCGGATCCAGCATAAGCCTCCACCCGCTCCTTGAGCTTCTGGCCCGGACGGAAGGTCACCACCGTGCGCGCCGAGATCGGAATTTCCTCGCCGGTCTTGGGATTGCGACCGGGCCGTTGATTCTTGCGCCGCAGATCGAAGTTGCCGAAACCGGACAGCTTCACCTGACGGCCCTGCTCCAGCGCATCGCGCAGCACATCGAAGAACGCGTCGACAAATTCCTTTGCCTCGCGCTTGTTCAGACCGACTTCGTCGAACAGACGTTCGGCCATCTCCGCTTTCGTCAATGCCATGCCAATCCCCTGGTTACCGCCTCAACTCCGGATCCGGGCGCGGTGCTCGCGCTCGATCACGGCCACCACATCGGCAACGACTGCGTCGACGTCCCGGTCGGTGAGAGTGCGCGAGTTATCCTGCAAAATCAAGCCCATAGCCAGACTCTTGAAACCTGGCTCGACCCCCTGCCCGACATAGCGGTCGAACAGCTGCACCTCGCGCAACAACGGCCCGACGGTGGTGCGCACGCTGCTCGACAGCGCCGCCCAGCTCACCTCTTCCGGCACCAGGAAGGCCAGATCGCGACGTACCGAGGGGAACCGCGACAGCTCGCCGGCACGCGGCAGCGCACGTTTGACCAACGCCGTCAGTTCCAGCTCGAACGCGATCACATCCACGTCGATGTCCAACGCCTTGGCCAGGCGCGGATGCACCTGCCCGATCCAGCCGATGCAGACGCCGTCGCGATGGATGTCGGCCGAGCGCCCCGGATGCCCGAAGGGCCGGGCAGAAGGCTGGAACTCCATCACCGCGCCACTGGCCGCGGCCAGCGCCATCAGGTCGCCCTTCAGATCGTGGAAGTCCACCTTGCGGGCGGGCTCGCCCCACTGCAGCGCCAGGGCATCGCCACACACGGCCGCGGCGACATGCTGCGACTCCTGTGGGGCAGCGCCGGCGTCGGATGCGGCCGCGAACACCTTTCCCAGCTCGAACAGGCGCACGCGTCCGGCCTGGCGGGCGGCATTGCGGCCTAGCGTCGCCACCAGGCCCGGCAACAGGCGCGGACGCATGATCGCAAGCTCGGCGCTGAGCGGATTGGCCAACGGCACCAGGCCGTCGCTCAGCTGCCAGCGCTGCAGCAAGGTAGCGTCGACGAAAGCGTAGTTGATGGTTTCCTGCAGCTCGCGCGCCACCAGCTGGCGCCGCACGCTGAGCTCATCGAGCTGGGTTTCGCTCGGCATCGCAATCCGGCTTGCGCCGCCCGGCAGCGTGGTCGGCACGCGGTCGTACCCGTGGATACGCGCCAGTTCCTCGATCAGATCCTCTTCGATGGCGATATCGAAGCGACGGCTCGGCGCCATCACCTGCCAGCCTTCGGCAACCGACTCGAGCTGCATGCCGAGCGCGCCCAGAATGCGCACGACCTCAGCATCGTCGATCTGGATACCGAGCACGCGCGCGATCCGCACACGCCGCAACAGGATGCGCGACGGCTGCGGCAGATGCTGCGGCAATTGCGCATGCACGACCGGGCCGGGCGTACCACCGGCCAGTTCCAGCACCAGCCGCGTCGCCACTTCGATCGCTTGCGGCGGCAATGCCGGATCCACACCACGCTCGAAGCGATGGCCGGCATCGGTATGCAGACCGAACTTGCGGCCACGCCCCATGATCGCGGCCGGATCGAAGTACGCCGACTCCAGGAACACGTTGCGCGTGGTCTCGGTGACGCGGGTATCCAGGCCGCCCATCAGACCGGCCAATGCGATCGGGCGGCCGGCATCGGTGATGGTCAGGAAGCTGTCGTCCAGCGTGACCTGCCGGCCATCCAGCAATGCCAGCTGCTCGCCGCCGCGCGAGTGGCGTACGCCGATCGGGCCTTGCAGCGTATCCAGATCGAACGCATGCATCGGCTGGCCAAGTTCCAGCATCACGTACTGGGTGATGTCCACCAGCAGCGAAACCGGACGCACGCCGCTGCGACGCAGCCGCTCGGCCAGCCACACCGGCGTTTTCACGGCCGGGTCGATGCCTTCGATCACCCGTCCGCAATAGCGCGGCGCGGCGTTGCCGGCATGCAATTCCACCGCCAGTGTGCGCGTGGACACCGGCGCCACCGCACCGGCATCGAAGGCCACCACTTCGCTGGCGCAGGCAGCCGCCACATCGAAAGCGATGCCGCGCACGCTGAAGCAGTCGGCGCGATTGGGCGTCAGCTTGATCTCGATGCTGGCATCAGGCAGGCCCAGGTACTCGGCCAGCGCCTGACCCACCGGCGCATCGTCGGGCAGCTCGAACAGGCCGGACGCATCGCTGTCCAGCCCCAGCTCCTTGGCCGAGCACAGCATCCCGTTGGACGCCACCCCGCGCAGCTTGGCCGCGGTGATGGTGAGCGCGCCGATCTGCGCACCGACCAGCGCCAACGGCGCCAGCAGACCGGCACGCGCGTTGGGCGCGCCACACACGATCTGCAGCAACTCGCCCTGCCCTGCGTCGACGCTGCAGACCTGCAGACGATCGGCTTCCGGATGACGCACCGCCTCGACGATACGCGCCACCACCACCTGCCCCAGCGCCTCGCCCAACGGCGTGACCTCTTCGACCTCCAAACCGATCGCCGTCAGCGTCGCGGCAAGCTCGTCGCGGCTCGCCTGGATGGGAACGTGGCTGCGCAGCCAATTTTCAGAGAATTTCATGAGGGGCCGGGAATCGGAAATGGAGAATGGGGAATCGCAAAAGCGGGGGCGTCGGGCCTGGGGGACGGGATCCAAGGAGCGCGCGGCTCCAACGATTCCCCATTCCCAATTCCCGATTCCCCGCCGTCAGGCGAACTGCCTGAGGAAACGCACATCGTTTTCGAAGAACGCACGCAGGTCGTTGACGCCGTAGCGCAGCATCGCGAAGCGCTCCACGCCCAGGCCGAACGCGAAGCCGGTGTAACGCTCCGGGTCGATGCCGACGCTGCGCAGCACGTTCGGATGCACCATGCCGCAGCCGAGCACTTCCAGCCAGCGCGTGCTGCCGTCGGGCTGCTGCCAGGCGATGTCCACTTCCGCACCCGGTTCCACGAACGGGAAATAGCTGGGGCGGAAGCGCATTTCGAAATCACGCTCGAAGAACGCCCGCACGAACTCGGACAAGGTCCCCTTGAGATCGGCGAAGTTGGAATGCTCGTCCACCAGCAGGCCTTCGACCTGATGGAACATCGGCGAATGGGTCTGATCCGAGTCGGAGCGATACACCTTACCGGCCGCGATCATGCGCAGCGGCGGCTTGTGCGCATCCATGTAGCGGACCTGCACGCCGGAAGTATGGGTGCGCAGCAGGCGGCCATCGCCGAAGTAGAACGTATCGTGCATCGCGCGCGCCGGATGGTGCGGCGGAAAGTTCAGGGCTTCGAAGTTGTGCCAGTCGTCCTCGATCTCCGGACCATCGGACAACTCATAGCCCAGGCGCGCAAAGATCTCGACGATGCGCTCGAGCGTGCGCGTGACCGGATGCAATCCGCCACGTTCGCCGCGACGACCCGGCAAGGTGACATCGATCCGCTCGCCGGCCAGACGTGCATCCAGTGCGGCGTTTTCCAGCATGTGCTTGCGCTCGGACAACGCAGCGGTCAGCGCATCGCGCGACAGGTTGATCGCTTCGCCAGCGGCCTTTCGCTGATCGGCCGGCAGCGTGCCGAGCTGCTTGAGCTGGGCGGTGATGCTGCCACTCTTGCCCAGCAGTGCGACGCGCAAGGCTTCCAGTTGGTCCGGCGTCTGCGCGGCGGCGACATCGGCCAGCGCACGCTCGGTCAGGGATTGAATCTCACTCATTGCACTCGCGCCTCAACTGCGTCAACCGAACGGTGTTTCCGGGTGCACCGGAACGCATTGCCACTCAAATTTCATCTTGCCAGGCATCCAACCAGCGATGCCGGCCATCCAAAACGCAAAAGGGGAAGGACTCGCGCCCTTCCCCCCGCATATCTGCTTGCCCTCGCCGAAGGCCTGTACACCAACGGTGCAAGCCCCCTCGAGAAACTACCCCTTGAAAAGTCCGCACATGATGTGCGGGCTCTTGCACGGGACCTGCATTTACGCCGCCAGCGCGCCCTTGGCCTTCTCAGCCAGCGCGGCAAAGCCGGCGGCGTCGTGCACGGCGATATCAGCCAGCACCTTACGGTCCAGGGTGATGCCAGCCTTGAGCAGGCCATTCATGAAACGGCTGTAGCTCAAGCCGTTGATGCGGGCAGCCGCATTGATGCGGGTGATCCACAACGAACGGAAATTACGCTTCTTCTGCTTGCGGCCAATGTAGGCGTATTGCTGCGCCTTGATGACTGCCTGCTTGGCAACGCGGAAGACCTTGCGGCGAGCGTTGTAGTAGCCCTTCGCCAGGGTCAGAATTTTCTTGTGGCGGCGACGCGCCTGTACGCCACGCTTTACTCGTGCCATGGGTCAGTCCTCAGAGATAGGGAAGCATACGATCGAGACGGCCAGCATCTTCGGCACGGACGTGGTTCGTCTGCCGCAGGTTGCGCTTCCGCTTGGTCGCTTTCTTCGTGAGGATATGGCTACGGTTTGCGTGGCCGCACTTGTACTTGCCGGAGGCGGTCTTGCGGAAACGCTTGGCCGCCGCCCGGTTGGTCTTGATCTTGGGCATTGCAATGTCCTTGATGGTGTTTTGTCACTGACCCGGGCGGCAGTCTTGCGACCACGCTTTCCATCCTTGCCCTTGCCTGCTTGTAAGTCCTTGATCGAACACGATCCGGACAGGTCCTGTACCGCTTGCGCGGCGCCCCGGCAAAACCGGGCCGCGCAGTATGCCCGTTAACGGGAATTCTTGCAAATGGCTGCTGTCGCCGGCCTGGCGGACCCATGAGGGCCCGTCCTGGCGCGGGAATCAGATCTTCTTCTTCGGCGCGATCATCATGACCATCTGGCGCCCTTCCAGGCGCGGACGCGACTCGATGACGATGTCGTCGCCCAAGTCGGCCTCGATCCGGGACGCCATCTCGCGCCCAAGTTCCTGGTGGCTCATTTCACGGCCACGGAAGCGGATATTGACCTTGACCTTGTCGCCCTCCTCCAGGAAGCGGCGCATGTTGCGCAGCTTGATCTGATAGTCGCCCTCGTCCGTGACCGGACGGAACTTGAGTTCCTTGATCTCGACCTGCTTGGTCTTCTTCTTGGCCTCGTTGGCCTTTTTCTGCTGCTCGAACTTGAACTTGCCGAAATCCATGATCTTGCAGACCGGCGGATCGGCCTGCGGCTGGATTTCGACCAGGTCCAGGCCTTCTTCCTCGGCCTTGGCGAGCGCTTCGTCGCGCGACAACACGCCGACCATCTCACCGTCACTGCCGATCACGCGGACGCGCGGCACACGGATTTCTTGGTTCTTGCGGTTCTGTTTGTTGTCAGGGGTACTGATATTGCAATCTCCCAGGGGAATCGAACCGGCGCATCCGGATCATCCAGACCGGCCGGGGTTGGCTCACGCTGCCTGCTCTGCCTGCAGACGTTCGATGAAGGCCGAAACCGTCATGGTCCCGAGGTCCTCTCCCGAACGTGTCCGCACGGCGACGGCGCCGTTTTCCTTCTCGCGGTCACCGACGACGAGGAGATAAGGGACGCGTTGCAGCGTATGCTCGCGAATCTTATATCCGATCTTCTCGTTACGCAAATCGGCGTTCACACGGAAGCCTTGATTTGCAAGGGTTTTCCGAACCGAGTCGACATAGTCTGCCTGGGCATCGGTGATATTTGCGACAACGACCTGGACCGGGGCGAGCCAGGCCGGGAAGGCGCCGGCGTGGTGTTCGATCAAGATGCCGATGAAACGTTCCATCGAACCAACGATCGCCCGGTGCAGCATGACCGGATGCTTCTTCTGGCTGTGCTCGTCAACGTACTCGGCGCCGAGGCGACCCGGCATCATGAAATCGACCTGCATGGTGCCCAGCTGCCAGGTGCGGCCGATGGCGTCCTTGAGGTGGTACTCGATCTTGGGACCGTAGAAGGCGCCCTCGCCCGGCAGCTCCTGCCATTCCACCCCGCACACGCCCAGCGCGCTGCGCAGCGCGGCTTCGGCCTTGTCCCAGGTGACGTCGTCGCCCAGGCGCTTTTCCGGGCGCAGCGCGATCTTGATCTCGATGTCGTCAAAGCCGAACGCGGTGTAGACCGCCAGTGCCTGCTGATGGAACGCGGTGACTTCGGCTTCGATCTGCGATTCCAGGCAGAACACGTGCCCGTCGTCCTGGGTGAAGCCGCGCACGCGCAGGATGCCGTGCAGCGCGCCGGAGGGCTCGTTGCGGTGGCAGGCGCCGAACTCGCCATAGCGGATCGGCAGGTCGCGGTAGCTGTGCAGGCCCTGGTTGAACACCTGCACGTGGCCGGGGCAGTTCATCGGCTTGACCGCGTAGGTGCGCTTCTCCGACTCGGTGAAGAACATCGCGTCCTGGTAGTTGTCCCAGTGGCCGGATTTCTGCCACAGCGACACGTCCAGGATCTGCGGGCAACGCACTTCGCCGTAGCCGCTGTCGCGATAGACCTTGCGCATGTACTGCTCGACCACCTGCCACAGCGACCAGCCCTTGGGATGCCAGAACACCAGGCCGGGCGCCTCTTCCTGCAGGTGGAACAGGTCCTGCTGCTTGCCGATGCGGCGATGGTCGCGCTTGTCGGCTTCTTCCATGCGCAGGATGTAGGCGTCCAGCTGTTTCTTGTCGGCCCAGGCGGTGCCGTAGATGCGCTGCAGCTGCTCGTTCTTGGCATCGCCGCGCCAGTAGGCGCCGGAAATGCGGGTCAGCTTGAAGGCCTTGAGGAAGCGCGTGTTGGGCACGTGCGGGCCGCGGCACATGTCCACGTATTCCTGGTGGTAGTACAGGCCCATCGCGGTGATGTCGTCGGGCATGTCCTCGATCAGGCGCAGCTTGTACTCCTCGCCGCGCTGGGCGAATACCTCGATCACCTCGGCGCGCGGGGTGACCTTCTTGATCACCTCGTAGTCCTGCGCGATCAACTCCTGCATGCGCTGCTCGATCGCGGCCATGTCGTCCGGCGTGAACGGGCGTTCGCTGTAGATGTCGTAGTAGAAGCCTTCGGCGATGACCGGGCCGATCACCATCTTGACCTCCGGGTACAGCTGCTTGACCGCATGCCCGACCAGATGCGCGCAGGAGTGGCGGATGATCTCCACCCCTTCGGCATCCTTGGCGGTGATGATGCGCAAACTGGCATCGTGGTCGATGACGTCGCTGGCATCGACCAGCTGGCCATCGACCTGGCCGGCGATGGTGGCCTTGGCCAGGCCGGCGCCGATCGACTGGGCGACCTGCATCACCGAGACAGGGGATTCGAATTCGCGGCGGCTGCCGTCGGGGAGCGTGATGTTGATCATGGGCAAGGATGAGGTCTGTGCTGGCTGCAGCGCGACGACTGCAAGGGAGATCTGCCCGTTGCGGCGCAGGCTCGGATAGAGGTATGGCGAGAAGTGGGGCGGAACGAACGCCGTACGCGCGCCCTGCGGACTGGCGCGGCCGGAATCAGCGGTGGGCGGTGGTAGTGCTCATGTCGCACGCTGGGCCGGCGCGGGGCGCGGGCCACCTTCTCGCAAGGGGTCTTGGAAGCGAATGGTAAACCAATCAGCCCGCTGTTGCGCATGCCGGCACGGGGCCGGCATGCGCGTGGCATGATGCCGGCCACCTGTGCTGCCAGTACCGACCATGACCATCAAGGGTAAAGCCACCTCGCTGGATATCGCCTACCTGGCCGGCGTGTCGCAACCGACCGTGTCGCGCGCACTGCGCGGCAGCCCGATGGTCAACGAAGAAACCCGCAAGCGCATCCTGCGCATCGCCAACGAATTGAACTACAAGGTCGACAAGAACGCCTCGTCGCTGCGGCTGCGCAATGCCGGCACGCTGGCGCTGCTGTTCTTCGAAGACCCCACCGCCGACGATTCGCTGATCAACCCGTTCTTCCATTCGATGCTGGGCTCGATTACTCGCGCCTGCGCGCTGCAGGGCTACGACCTGCTGGTATCCTTCCAGCAGCTGTCCAAGGACTGGCAGGCCGATTACGAAGACAGCAACAAGGCCGACGGCATCATTCTGCTCGGCTACGGCGATTATCAGCAGTCGCGCCAGCGGTTGCAGTTGCTGGTCGAACAAGGCACCCACTTCGTACGCTGGGGCGCGGCGCTGCCGGGGCAGCCGGGCATTTCGATCGGCAGCGACAATTATCAGGGCGGGCTGGACATCACCGAGCATCTGCTCGCGCAGGGCTGCCGACGCATCGCCTTTCTCGGCCACGCGTCCAATCATTACCCCGAGTTCGAAGAGCGCTACCGCGGCTACGTCGCCGCGCTGAAACAGCAGGCCTTGGTGGCAGATCGCGCGCTGCAGTTCGATGCGATCACCACCGAGTCGTCCGGCCATGCCGCGTGCCTGGAGCTGCTCGACAGCGGCAAGGCGTTCGATGCGGTGTGTGCGGCCAGCGACCTCATTGCGATCGGCGCAATGCGCGCCTTGCGCGAGCGTGGCCTGCGGGTGCCGCAGGATGTGGCAGTAAGCGGCTTCGACGATATCGCATTGGCGGCGTCGGTGGCACCTGCACTGTCGACGGTGCAACAGGACACCAAGCAGGCCGGCACGCTCCTGGTGGAGAGCCTGGTGGCGCTGATCCGCGGCGAAGCGGCGCAGAGCCGCACCATTCCGGTAAAGCTGGCAGTGCGCGACTCCTCGCGTAGCAGCGGCCTGCAACCACCGCTGGGCTGGGGGCCGGCCGGCCCGGAGACCGGCGACCCGGTGGCTGGTCGGGCCGCTGATGGAGCTGTCAGGCGTTGATTCGGGAATTGGGAATTGGGAATCGTGCGCGACAGGCTGCGAGACCATTGATGCCTCGTAGGAGCGCACCCGGGCGCGATTAGGCGTTCCCGGTAATGCCCGTCGCGCCCGGGTGCGCTCCTACCTGTTGCGGGCATCGCGCGCGGCTTGCTCGGCCATCTGCGCGTCGAGCTGCCTGCGCAAGGCCGGGTCGGTGATCGGCGCGTCCGAGAGCAGCACTCGCACCCCGTGTGCGGGCACCGGCGTCAGCAGCCGACGCTGCACCGGCACCCGCTCGCCACTCAGCGCGTCGCGCCAGGTGCCTGGCTGCAGAAAATGCGTCACCTCGATGTTCGCCGCCACATCGCCCTTGTTGATCAGCACCAGCGCCGTCTGGCTGGTGCCCGCATGCTGATAGACACGGAAGAACGCCGCTTGATCCCCACGTAGCAGCACATCCACCTGCAAGCCGCGCTGCAATGCTGGGGTATCCCGACGCAACCGCGCGATCTGCTGCAACGGGCCGAAGATCGGGCTTTGCGGTGCAGTGCGGATGCGCTCGGCACCGAAGTAATTGCGGTTGCCGGCATGTTCGGCACGCCCGCGCATGAAGCCGGTCTCCGAGCCGTAATAGATCACCGGGATGCCGCGCGCGGTAAACAGCCAGTTGTGCGCGTCGATGAAGCCGGTGTCGCTGGCATCCAGGCGCGCCATGTCGTGGTTGTCGTAGAAACTCATCAACTCGTACGGATTGGCATACGGTCCCTGGCGCAGAAACAGCGGCGCGGCAAGCTTCTCGAACCCGGCCTGCTTATGCCCGAAGACAGCGGACAGCTGCTGCTTCAACGGGAAATCCAGCACGCTGACGCCGGCATTGCGCGCCCAGGTATGCCCGGCAATCTTGTTGGCGTCGTAATCGAAGGCTTCGCCGAACATGAAGAACCCCGGACGTTTTTCGCGGATGCGCGCAACGAAGGCATGCCAGAAACGGTCGGGCATCCAGCCGATGGTGTCGATACGAAACGCGTCGGCGCCCTGCTCCATCCAGTGCAGATACGCGCCGGCCAGATAATCGAGCACGGCGGGATTGTTTTCGTTGAGATCGGACAACTCGGCCAGGCCGCCGCCGGTGTTGTAGAACGCGTGCAGCGGAATGTGCTGCGGATCCAGCTGGGCAGGCGGCAGATTCTGGTGATCGGCGACCAGGCGGCCATCGGCGTCGTACAGCTTGCCGAAGCCCGGCTGCGCCGCCGGCATGCTGTAGGCCGGCGAGCCGTGATTGCCCACGATATCCAGCACGACCTTCAAGTGGTTGGCATGCATGGCGCGGGTGAAGCCGGCAAAGTCCAGCCCTGGGCTGGGCAAATGCTCGTCGAGCTTGTAGAAGTTCACGCCCCAATAGCCGTGATAGCCGGTCTTGCCGTGGTCGCTGAGCGTACTGCCGCAGCTGATCGGCTTGCCGCCGGTGAAGGCCTCATCCGGATTGTCGACGATCGGCGTGATCCATAACGCGCCGAACCCCAGCTCGCGGATGTAATCGGCATGCTCGACGATGCCCTTGAAGTCGCCCCCCAGGTAACCGATGTTGTCGCCGACCGCATCCGCGCAAGGCGTCGGCACATCGAACGTGCGATGCGCACCGCCCTGGTCGCGCTGATCGTTGCCGGGGTCGCCATTGACGAAACGGTCGGTCACCACGAAATACACCGCGTCGGCAGCGAACGGTTCCAGCGTGCCGTAGTAATCGCCATGTGCAGTCGCTGCGTTCGCCGCTCCTGCACACACGATCAGTCCAGCCATCATCACATGACGCATCACCGCCCTCCCGAAGCCACTGGAACCCGCACCACGCACACACCGGCAAGGAGCAAACTGGCGCCGCCGATGGCCAGCGCGTAGATCGGTTGACCGCCCAGCCAGACGTGCAGCACGAAGCCCAGTGCGCTGGCCGCGACCAGCTGCGGAATCACGATGAAGAAATTGAAGATGCCCATGTACACGCCCATCTTGGCGGCAGGCACGCTGTCGGACAGCAAGGCGTAAGGCAGCGACAGGATCGAAGCCCAGGCAAAGCCGACACCCAGCATCGACAGCAGCAGCCATTGCGGGTCGCGGATCGCCAGCATCGACAACAGCCCGGCCGCACCCAGCCACAAATTGCACAGATGGCTCCAGCGCAGGCCGATCGCACGCACCAGCAGTGGAATGACCAATGCCGCCAACGCCGCAAAGCCGTTGTAGGCACCGAACAACACGCCCACCCAGTTCGCGCCCTCGTTGTAGGCCGCCGATGCGGTGTCCTCGGCGCCGAAGTGCACCTGGGTGACCGCGGCGGTGGTGTAGATCCACATCGCAAACAGCGCAAACCAAGAGAAGAACTGCACCCAGGCCAGACGCCGCATCGTCAGCGGCATGCTGCGCACGTCCTGCACGATCGCCACCACCATGCTGGTGGACGGCAGCACGTGCGCCAACCCAAGCAGCGCACCGTAGGCGATGCACAAGCCGGCCAGCACGTAGAGCATGCGGTCGCCGTGCTGCCAGGCGATCGCAGCGACGAGCAGCACACCGATGCCGCACCAGAGCACACTCGCACGTTGCGGCGGCAAGGTGCCGGCGATCGCTGCAGCCGCTACAGGCGGATGCGCATCGTCGAAACCGGCCAGCTGCTGCGGGCTGTATTCGCGCGTACGCAACACCGTCCAGCTGATCGACAGCAACAGCACCGCGGCACCGAGGTAGAAGGCATAGCGCACGCTGTCGGGCAACTGCCCTGGCGGCGCGGTATTGGCCACGCCCCAGTGCGTCAGCAACCACGGCAGGAAACTCGCCACGATCGCGCCGACCCCGATGAAGAAGCTCTGCATCGCATAGCCGGCAGGCCGCTGCGCCGGTGGCAGTTGATCGCCGACCAGGGCGCGGAATGGCTCCATCGAGATGTTGATCGATGCATCCAGCACCCACAATGTGCCGGCGGCAATCCACAGCATCGGTGCGTTGGGCATCGCCAGCAAGGCCAGTGTGGTGAAGACTGCGCCGACCATGAAATACGGGCGCCGGCGCCCCCATCGGGTCCAGGTGCGGTCGGACAGGTAGCCGATGATGGGCTGCACGATCAGACCGGTGAGCGGTGCGGCGATCCACAGACCGGGCACGTCGTCGACCTGCGCCCCCAGGGTCTGGAAGATGCGGCTGGCGTTGGCGTTCTGCAACGCGAAGCCGAACTGGATACCGAGAAAGCCGAAGCACATGTTCCAGATCTGCCAGAAACTCAGGCGTGGCTTGGCGGTCATTGCGCAGCCTCCGTGCTCGCTGCGGGGCCGACCAGCAGCGCGCTCACCTGCGCGGTGTTGACCACGCCATCGCGACCGCCGCGGCCGCCGTTGTACTGCGCAAAATGGCGAGCGCGCTCATGTTGAAGCCATCTTCCAGCCGGAACCTGCACTGCTGCCCGGCCACCACAGTGAAGCTGACCTGCGTGGACAGCTGCTCGCCCACGCTATGCGGCATCACCACGACCTGCGACTGCGTGGCCTGCCCCGGGCATTCCAGCAGCAGCCGCTTGACCGCCGCAGTGACGCCGGTATTGATCGGCCCGTTGGGGTTGCGATAACGCAGCGATACGCGATGCTGGCCCGCGCGCGTGGCAGCCCAAACCCAGGCCTCGCTGCCCGGGACTTCCTGCAACGGACCGAGCGTCAACGCGGGACTGTGCAGCGACTCCAGGCCATCGGCGCGGCGGGTCAGGCTGAGCACGTGCAGCCGGCCGTCCTCGCGCAGGTCTAAGTGCCGCGTGGCGTCCAACGCATGCCCATCCATGTACAGCGTCGCCCCAGCCGGAATCACAACGCGATAGCCATCGCCCTGCCGTTGCGCGACGGGCGCCTCCGGCGTGCTGGGTGCGAACACCTGGCCTGGCTGCGGCGGTGCGGTGGTATCGGCCTTGCGACCGATCAGATGCACCAACGTGGTCTGGCCTTGTTGCTCGACCTTCCCCGCCACCAGCAACTCACCCGCACTCGCCGTCGGCCGCTGCAGCACATAGCGTCGGGCGCCCTGTTCAAGCACGATCTGCTGGCGATCGCCAAACAACAACGGCACCAACGTACGCGGCAATTTCGGCGTCACGCTGCCATCGGCGCCAATGCCGAACACGCCTTCCAGCACCGCGGAGAGATAGCCGGCAACCGACCACAACTGGCGTGGCGAATTCACTACCGGGCCGCTACGTGTGCCCTCCTCCACATGCACCGCCAGGCTCTGCATCTCGTAGTTTTCCATGTTGGAGCCGGCCAGCGCGCTGCCGCGCATCAACGACTGCAACTCCAGCGCAATGCGCGGCGCGTCGTCCAGCTGGCGTGCGGCGCGTAGCGCATACGCACTGACGAAAGGCCAGACGGCGCGATTGTGATAAATCGGCTGTTCGGCTTCCTGCGGCCACACCACCGGGCTGCCGCCGGCAACCAGCGGATACCTGCGCAGCGCGGCACGCGCACGCTCCTTCGGAAACACCTCGGCCAGCACGCCGAGCGACACGCCGAGCAGATCGACCTTGGCATAGCGCACCGGATGCGCCGCATTGCCCAGATAGCTCACGTACTGATTGCTGCGCGCATCCCAGAAGCGCGTGGCGATGGCCTGACGCAGCGCATCGGCCCACTGGGCGTACCTGGACGCGCGCGCATCGCCATGCTGGCGCGCCAGTTGCTCGGCCAGGCGCAGGGCATGGTAGTGCAACACGTTGGTGGAAAGGGCGAAGGACTCGGCGATGAAGCGCACATCCTGGCGCGTCCACTCCGGATAGGTCTGCTCGCGCCAATCCAGAAACGAGGTTTCGCCGCGGTAGAGGCCGATCTGCGCATCGAAGACCGCGTCACGATCCTGCGCGAGAGTGGCCTGCAACGCCTCCCAAACGTCTTCAGCGAACGCCTTGTCATCCAGCAGGCCGCGCGCGGCAAGAAACCACACCACGCGGTCGCTGCTGATCGGCCAGCTGCCACCGGAGCCGGTGTCCTGCGCAACAAACACCCCTGGCGTCCGCCCGTCGCGCGCCGCCGACAGCTTGAAGCGCAGCGCATTGCGCGTGCGCTCCGGCTCCAGCCGCGCCAACGCCAGATCGGCGGCGAAGCTGACATCGCGCGTCCATACGTAAGGCCAGCGCTCACCGGTTTCGAAACACGCGCACGGCACCGGCTTGCCGTCGTTGAAGGCCGGATCGCGGATCGCCTCGACACGGTCGTCGGCCATTTCCTGCTGCGCCATGGCGAACAGGGCGTCGAACAACGGACTGGCGGTATGGGTACGCATCGGCTGCGGCCCGATGCGGCGCTCGCCCTGCGGCCAGCGCAGCACGAAACCGCCGTCTTCTAGCGCCTGCGCTTGCGCACGGCGGCCCTGGAATTCCAGCTCATCGGCCAACACCGGCGAGCTTGCCGCAACGCCGAGCGTTGCAGCCATGCAGATCATCTTCAGCATCGAAGCGGCCAGACGGCTTGCACCGTCGGCCTCCCTCCCTCGTTGCACGCGTTGTAGTGCGCGGCACTGGCGTGCCACGGGCGCGGACCCTCCCAGGTGCCGTGACGCCATGGTAGACGCGCGCTCCGGGGTTCCGCATCAATGCATACGTATTCATGGCAATGGCTGCAGTGCAGCATGGTCCATCCACGCCACAGCGCTGCATAGTCGCCGCTGACGCAACGGCCGCCTTGGGAGGGGATATGCCGCTGGTTTCACATCGCGTGCGTTCGATAGCGCGCGCCGCACGCAGTGCGCCACTGCTTGTCCTGTTGCTTGGCAGTCTTGCAGGCATCGCGCAGGCCGAGCGCATCGCCATCAGTGCCGATTCGCCCGGCAACGTCCTGCAGGTCACACTGGAAGTGGACGGCGGCACGCCCTACTACCGCGTGCAACGCCTGGGCCAGCCAGTGCTGGAACGCTCGCGCCTGGGTTTCCAGTTGCGCGACGGCCGGCTGGACCGCGGCCTGGTCGTCCTCTCGCAAGCACGCCAAGCCCATGACGATACCTGGGAACAACCCTGGGGCGAGACGCGCCTGGTGCGCAACCACTACAACGAACTAAGCGTCAGCCTGGGCGAGCGCAGCGGCGCGCAACGCCGCTTCGATGTGATCTTGCGCGTGTACGACGATGGCATCGGCCTGCGCTATCACTTTCCCGAGCAAGCGGGATTGCGCGAAGCCATCATCGACGAGGAAGTCACCGAATTCGCCATCGCGCAACCGTCCGAGGCATGGTGGATTCCGGCAGGCGAGCCGATCCACTACGAATACCTGTATCAGCGCACGCCGTTGAACCAGGTCGCGCTGGCACATACGCCGCTCACCTTGCGTACCGAGAGCGGGCTGCATGTCGCGCTGCATGAAGCGGCGCTGGTCGATTACGCCGGCATGTGGCTGCGCCGCACCGAAGGCCGGCGCCTGCGCGCGCAGCTGTCGCCCGCTGCCGAAGGCTGGAAGGTGCGGCGCAAGCTGCCGTTCGATACGCCGTGGCGCACGCTGCAGATCGCCGACCAGGCCACCGGGCTGGTGGAGTCCAACCTGATCCTCAACCTCAATGCGCCCAACGCCTTGGGCGATGTGAGCTGGGTCAAGCCGTCCAAATACGTCGGGGTGTGGTGGTCCATGCATCTCAACCAGCAAACCTGGGCGACCGGGCCGACACACGGCGCCACCACTGCCAACACCAAGCGCTATATCGATTTCGCTGCGGCGCACGGCTTCCGTGGCGTGTTGGTGGAAGGCTGGAATCCGGGCTGGGACGGCGAATGGTTCGGCAACGGCGGTAGTTTCGATTTCACCCGGCCGACACCGGATTTCGACCTGCCCGCGCTGAGCAAATACGCCGCCGGCAAGGGCGTGCATCTGATCGGCCATCATGAAACGGGGTGCGCAGTGGATCATTACGAAGACCAGATTGCCGAAGCGATGGACCTGTACGCCCGGTTCGGCGTGGACTCGGTCAAGACCGGCTATGTCTGCGACGACGGCCAGGTGGAACGTCGTAACCCGGCAGGCGGCACACCGCTGCGCGAATGGCACGACGGCCAATGGATGGCACGCCATCATCTGCGCGTGGTGCAGGAAGCTGCCGCGCGCCACCTCGCAGTCAATGCGCACGAACCGATCAAGGACACTGGCCTGCGCCGCACCTATCCCAACTGGATCTCGCGCGAGGGCGCGCGTGGCATGGAATACAACGCCTGGGGCCAGCCACCGAATCCGCCCGAGCACGAGGTCAACCTTGTGTTCACCCGCCTGCTCGCCGGGCCGATGGATTACACGCCCGGCATCCTCAGCCTGAAAGGCCGCAACGGCCAGGCGATTCCCAGCACGCTTGCGCGCCAGCTGGCGCTGTACGTGACGCTTTACAGCCCGATCCAGATGGTCGCCGATCTGCCCGAGCATTATCTGCAGCACCGCGACGCCTTCCGCTTCATCGAAGACGTGGCGGTGGATTGGGATCAGACCCGCGCCTTGAATGGCGAAGTCGGCGACTACGTCACCATCGCGCGCAAGGACCGGCATAGCCGCGACTGGTTCCTGGGCAGCATCACCGACGAGCATGGCCGGCTGCTGCAGGTGCCGCTGGGATTCCTTGAACCCGGCGTGCGCTACACCGCGCAGATCTATCGCGACTGCGACGGTGCGGACTATGTCAGCAACCCGTTCGCCTTTGTCAGCGAACAACGCCAGGTCAGCAGCGCCGACACGCTGGAACTGCGTCTTGCGCCAGGTGGTGGGCAGGCGATTCGCTTCGTGCCGATGGATGGCAGGCGCTGACCTGGTCACAACGGGCTGAAGAGATCTTCAACGCGATCGAGTGCATCACGCAGCGGCGCGGCAGCCGCTGCAGATTGCGCCTTAGCGTTGCCTTACGACAGGCCAGGGGTCTTCCGCGCTGCAGCGAAGCCTGCGTGGAATCGATTCCAGCGCAATCAGCCGGGTTGAATACGTATGCAGTGCCCGTTTGCACCCAGGTGCCGTGTCTACCATACGTCGCAGTCGTAACGTCCGTAGTGGCGCGCGATGCAATGCATCCAGGCGTTTGCCGGATCGAAAAATCAAAGAACAACATGTACCTGGGAGGGGAAAATGTTGAAGCACAAGCGCTCTGCGCTGAGTATCGCCCTGGCCGTTGCCATGGCACCGACGTTGGCCGCCGCGCAATCGGCGACACCGGCGCAAGCTACCGACACCGAACAAACCGCCGGCGCGGTGACCGACTTGGACAAGGTCCAGGTCACCGGCCTGCGCCGCGCGATCGAAGGTGCCATCTCGGTCAAGCGGGATTCGACTTCGATCGTGGAAGCCATTTCGGCCGAAGATATCGGCCGGCTGCCGGACGTCAGCATCGCCGAATCGCTCGCGCGCCTGCCTGGCCTGGCGGCGCAACGTGTGGCCGGTCGTGCACAGGTCATCAGCGTGCGCGGGCTGTCGCCGGACTTCTCCACCACGCTGCTCAACGGCCGCGAAGTGGTCAGCACCGGCGATAACCGCAGCGTGGAATTCGACCAGTACCCGTCCGAACTGGTCAGCGGCGTCACCGTCTACAAGACGCCCGACGCCGGCCTGGTCGGCCAGGGCCTGTCCGGCACAGTCGACATGCAGACCGCACGCCCGCTCAGCTACAACGAGCGGGTGATCGCCGTCGGTGGTCGTTACCAACGCAATTCGCTGGGCAAGGCCGCCAACGTCGATCCGTACGGCAACCGCTTCAATGTCAGCTACATCGACCAGTTCGTCGACCGCACCATCGGCCTGACCATCGGCTATGCGCACACCGACATGCCGATCCAGGAAAATCAGGTCGGCTTGTACGAACCATGGCAGCCAGTCAACGCACAGCGCCCGCGCCCCGGCGTGGCCGACGGCGTGTATTTTTCCGACGGCATCAAGGCATTGCGCCGCACCGGCAACCAGAAGCGCGACGGCGTCATGGCCACCTTGCAATACCGGCCGTCCAACGCCTGGACCAGCACGTTCGACGCCTTCCATACCAAGGCCGAGCAGATCGACACCGCCAACCAGTTCGAGCTCAATCTGAGCAACTACAACGGTGGCTACACGCCGGGTCTGAACATCAGCAACGTGCGCGTCAACGACAGCAACAGCTTCACCGGCGGCGACGCCAGTGGCGTCTACCCGCTGGTGCGCGGTATGTACAACAAGCGCGAAGACACCATCGATGCGTTCGGCTGGAATAACGAAATCACTGC
The DNA here is from genome assembly GCF_002940665.1 of Xanthomonas arboricola. Lineage (GTDB taxonomy): Bacteria > Pseudomonadota > Gammaproteobacteria > Xanthomonadales > Xanthomonadaceae > Xanthomonas > Xanthomonas arboricola_B. The sequence goes on along the minus strand of NZ_MIGY01000002.1, from coordinate 114,420 downwards.
CGGTGCGGTCAAGATCACTGCCGATCTCAATTACTCCAAGGCCACGCGCGACGAACTGAACCTGGAAAACAATCTTCAACGTGCGCCCATGCCGCAGCTGGATACCGTCGGCGTAACGGTTGTCGGCAACGGCTTCTCCCAGCTTGCGCCCGGAATGGATTACTCCAATCCCGATCAGCTGTTTCTCACCAACACCATCTACGGCTCCGGCTACGGCAAGGTGCCGAGCGTGGAAGATGTGCTCAAGGGCGCACGCCTGCAGGCCAGCTTCCCGATGCCCGAAGCGCTGAGCTGGTTCTCGGATCTGGATGTGGGCGTCAACTACGCCAATCGCGAAAAACAGAAAACCCAGCCGGAAGGCAACATCACCCTTGGCGCGCAGGGCGAATCCACCATCGCACCGGACCTGCAATACGCGCCGGTCAACCTGGGCTTTGCCGGCATCGGCACCCTGCCCGCCTGGAACGTCCCGGCGGTGGTCTCGCGTTACATGCTGTTCAATCCCAGCGACGATGCCTCGTTCCTGGTGTCCAAGGCCTGGACCGTCGAAGAGAAGATCACCACCGCCTGGCTGCGCGCCAATCTCGATACCGAATGGGGCGATGTCGGCGTGCGCGGCAATATCGGCGTGCAGCTGCAGAGCGCCGACCAATCCTCGCGCGCAAACTATTGGGACGCGTCGCAGCCGGCAGGTAGCGAAGTGCGCCCGATCGACGACGGCAAGACCTATCGCGACTGGCTGCCCAGCCTGAATCTGGCCTTCCAGTTCCCGTACGAGCAGACCCTGCGCTTTGCGATGGCAAAGCAGGTCGCACGCCCACGCGTGGATCAGCTGCGTGCCTCGCTGGAATTCGGTGTCGACACCTCCACCGGCCGCCCCGGTGCCAGCGGCGGTAACCCGATGCTCGACCCCTGGCGCGCGAACGCCATCGACCTTTCCTACGAAAAGTATTTCGCCGAGCGCGCCTACGTGGCCGCCGCATTCTTCTACAAGGACCTGAAGAGCTACATCTACACCCAGAGCCGCGACAACTACGACTTCTCCGCGCTGGTGGCCGGCTATGTGCCGCCGCCGGGCTCGGCGCCAGTACTGACCACCGGCACCTTCAGTGCCCCGTTCAACGGCAAGGGCGGCACCCTGCGCGGTGTCGAACTCACCGCCTCGCTGCCGCTGGATTTGCTGTTCGCCCCGTTGCAGGGTTTCGGCGTCCAGGCCAGCGCCACCTTCAACGACAGCGACGTCAAGATCCGCGACCCGGAAAGCGCCTCCAGCGTCGGTGATGGCGAGATTAGCCTGCCCGGCCTGTCCGAACGCGTCTACAACCTCACCGCCTACTACGAGCACAAGGGCTTCGAGGCACGCGTCAGCCAGCGCCGTCGATCGGACTTCATCGGCGAGATCGGCAACTTCAACGGCAACCGCACGCTGCGCTACGTGGTCGGCGAAAACATCACCGACGCGCAGATCAGCTACAGTTTCAACGACCGCAGCGATCTTGCCGGCCTGACCCTGCTGCTGCAGGCCAGCAATCTCAGCAATTCACCCTACCGCACCTACGCCGAAACCAAGGACCGCCCGCTGGAATACATCGAATGGGGCCGCACCTTCGTCCTGGGCGTCAACTACAAGTTCTGATGAGCTGTGAACTGCAAACAATGCGCTGATGGCTACATCGTTATCTGTGGCTACATCGTTACCCGTGGCCACATCGCTAACGGTGGTTACGTTTCCTACGTGACAACCGGCGCATCACCAGGCTGGCCGGCCCTGGCGCCAGCCCTCTCCACCGGGACACCAAAGCCCCCTCCCGCCGGGAGAGGGGTTGGGGTGAGGGTACGGCACAAGCGCAACGCGCATCAGTAAGCAGCCAGCTCTGCTCTATCGGCTCCATGAGAGATCACTCAAGATGCGGCTTCTAACTAGAAGAACCGAATACTCTCCTGATCAAAGCGACAAAGTCGATCAAAAGAAAACCCGCCGACGTGATACCGGCGGGTTTTCTTTTGATCCAAAAATTTTCAGAATCCGAGCTAGCATAGCCCTCTGCAAAAGCGCACAGGATCAAGCGCCAATCACGCAACCCTTGCGCATCGGCACTCCCCTGCGCAAAGCATTCGCTTGTAGCACCGGAACGTCTCCAATCGCGGCACCATCAGCGCCTTCCTGCATCAACACGAATCCAAGCCGCTGCTACAAGGCCGCCGGTAACGCTGACGTCCTCGCAGTCAAGCGCAATCCATGTGCGGCCTTCCGGTCAAAACACCCCGACTGGCATGGAAAACAGCACACCCTGCCTCATCCAGAGAGCAAGGACTTCATCGACGGGGAACAACCGCAAAGCTGGCGTAACGCTGTAAATGCTTGGCGAACCAAGCAGCCGTCAACTACAAAAAAAGCGAGGCACTTCCCCCAAGGAATGCCTCGCTGCGTTCCAGACAATCACGCACCGACAGTTAGCTGGCGCGACACACCGTCAACCACCCTCGATCGCACAAACCACCGCATGCCCGGACAGGCGCAGATGGCCATGTTCGATAGCTCCGCGCTCCACGCCGGGCACATCGACCGGCTTCCACGCGCCAGCCGGCAGTCCGAGCTCGGCTGTGTCGGCCGACAGATTGAATGCCAGCAACATCACCTGACCGGCATGCTCGCGCCGGAACATCAGCACAGGTTCGGCGGTGTCGTAGAACGTGATCGCCCCCTCGCGCAACGCAGGCTCGCCCTTGCGCCAAGCCAGGAACTGCCGCACCGCACTGAGCACGGACAACGGATCGTCCTGCTGCACGCTCACCGCAGCCGCACGATGCTCCTCAACCAGAGGCAACCACGGCTTGCCGCTGCTGAAGCCTGCCGACGACGCATCCGTCCAAGGCATCGGCGTCCGGCAGCCATCGCGGCCCTTGAAGGTCGGCCAGAAGGTGATGCCATACGGATCGCGCAGATCCTCGAACGCCACATCCGCCTCGCCCAGACCCAGCTCCTCGCCCTGGTACAGGCAGATCGACCCGCGCAGCGAGCAGAGCATCGCCACCACCATCCGCGCAAACGCCGGCGACGCATCGGCCCCGCCCCAGCGCGTCACTGCACGCACCACATCGTGGTTGGAAATAGCCCAGCACGGCCAACCTTCCAGCATCGTGGCTTCGAGCCGGCTCACCGTCTCGCGAATGTAAGCCGCGCTGTAGTCCTGCACCAGCAGCTCGAAGCTGTAGCTCATATGCAGGCGGCCATGAGCGGTGTACTCGGCAGTGGTCGCCAATGAGTCTTCCGACGAGATCTCGCCAAGACTCACGGCATTCGGGTACAGATCCAGCAGCCCGCGCAAGCGCTCCAGAAACGGCAGATTTTCCGGCTGCGTATTGTTGAAGTAGTGGTACTGATACGCGTACGGATTGTCGGCACTGAACCCGCGCCCCACCCGCTTGTCAGCCGACTTGGCCGGATTGTCGCGCAGCTGCGCATCGTGGAAGCAAAAGTTGATCGCATCCAGGCGGAACCCATCCACTCCGCGATCCAGCCAGAAGCGCACGTTATCTAGCGTCGCCTGTTGCACCTCGGCGTTGTGGAAATTGAGGTCCGGCTGATCCACCAGGAAATTGTGCAGGTAATACTGCTCGCGCCGCGGCTCCCACTGCCATGCCACCCCACCGAACAGCGACAACCAGTTGTTGGGCGGCGCCCCGTCCTCGCGCGGATCGGCCCACACGTACCAATCCGCCTTTGCGTTGGTCCGGTCCTGCCGGCTCTCCTGGAACCATGCATGCGCGATCGAGGTGTGGCTCAACACTTGGTCGATCATCACCTTCAAGCCGAGGCCATGCGCCTTGTCGAGCAGACGATCGAAGTCGTCCAACGTCCCGAACAGCGGATCCACCGCACGGTAGTCCGCGATGTCGTAGCCGAAATCGGCCATCGGCGACTTGAAGAACGGCGAGATCCAGATCGCATCCACACCCAACCCGGCGATGTAGTCAAGCTTGGCGATGATGCCGGGCAGATCGCCCACCCCGTCGCCATTGGAATCCAGAAAACTACGCGGATAAATCTGATAGATGACGGCCCCGCGCCACCATGGTGTCTGCGACATGTACGCCCCTCCCGGGCCATTGCGGGCGCCAGAATAAGCGCCCTGCTAAAGGCATTAGCGTAACTGCGCAACACGGAATGAGGGCGCTCGCGCATACGTATTCATCGGCGGGCAGCTTGCTAAAAAACTCCAGATCAGAAACCCACACGCATCGCCCCAATTTTTGTTAATTCTCTTACCTTCCCTACTGGTCTCGGAGCTGCAGAGTCTGGATACGGTTGACAAGCACTCTTTGGTTTTGCCCGCGATGTAACAGTGACGATCAAAACGAACTACTTTAAAGTAATCCGCCATCGGCTTAGCGTAACTTTTACCAGTATTGACCCCTACCAACTAGGGGAACAGCACGAGGAGCAGGAAATTTCTTGGCTCGAAGCATAGCCAGTAGAAACCGAAGGTGCTGGCCCACATGTTGCACTACCCGCGGCTGTTCGTATTGGACATGCAGTCCGAGCTTCAGCAACACCATCAAAGATGTAATTACACACCAAAAAGATAAAAGCGAAACCACCTCTTTTAGCCAAAGAAAATCTCATCAGAGCCGCCATCAAGCAAGTAGGATTCTTTAGATACTAGCCGCAGAGGCTTGGCCTCTGGTACCTGCTAGTACTGTCGGAGAACTTTAAGGAACTCCCGTTCTTACTGTTAGTAGAATTGAGGAGTGTTGACTGGTTTGCTGACTTCTCTACCTCGTTCTGAGGCGGTATGTATCCATATGAACCTGGCGGCTACCCCTGCGGACCCGGACGGCTCGCAGCTCCAGAGGCCCCAGTCGCCGCCCCCATTGCCGCATATAGTGCAAATGCACCAAGCGTGCCCTGGAAGAACATCGCAGCCATTGGAGGTGCAGTCAGGATTAGTGTCGTCAAAATCAAGCCCATTCCGCCTTGCTGCAGCGCTTGGCTAGTGATACCCGATGTAAAATCCTGACCCAACACGTAACCCAGCAGCGGAGATTCCCAAAAGGCCAGGGACACTTACGTGACCATGTCCAAAGCAATGGATGTCATGACTGCCAGCACGGACATGGAGAAGAAGGTTCCAATTCCATAGAAGAGCCACCGTTGAAATAATGATTTCGTTTGTTCAAATAGCAGACAAAGAATGAACAATGGCCCAAAGCCAACGAACAGCGCCATCGCGATGCACTAGAGGAGCATCATGGAATCAGCTACGGCGGCCGGGCCGCCAGTCCCAATGCCAACCATCCACATCGTACGGGATTTCTGCGAATCCAGTGTAGGATCTTGTACAACGTCGAGGACGTCGATGCTGGATAGAGCAACCTGCATCCATCCTACGCTCTCGTCTATCTGATCTTCCGGCGTATTGTTTTCGGCCGTGGTCGGATAGGGACCCGACATTCCGATCGAAGCCGAAATCGTAACAATCGGTATACTCTTACACACTATTGCGCGGCAAGCTTCCAATTTTTGAAACCAAGCCCAAATAAAAGCTTTTTAAAAACCTAAGCGCATAGTACCAAATTTTTCGTTGATCCGTTTACCTTCACCGCTAGTCTCGGAGCTGCAAGAGTCTAGATACGATTGACGAGCACTCTTTGTTTTTCTTTCACTGTAGCCATGACGATCAAAACGGAGGATTTTAAAATAGTCCGCCATAGGCTCGGCGCAACTTTTACCTGTGTTTACGCCCGCTAGTTTCCCAGACATGCACATCAATGTAGTGCAGGAGTCCCCCGCGTAGACTGGTGAAGCGACAACCAAAAGCACCCAAACCAAAGACTTCAAAGCGCTCATTTTCAAACCCCTTTGATAGATATGACACGAAATTCCAAAAAAATTAACGCGGACGATTAGCATTCTTCTACGAAAGAATTAGAACAGGCAGGATACGTCATTTGACATATAGCGCCTGAACCTGCTACACCCACACAATCTAAAAGCCCATTACTTTCTCAGATTAAAAACTCCTAAATTTAGGCTGCGAGCACTCTGAGAATGTTACTTTACAAAGCCTACCAGACTTTTCGCAACTTTTACCGGCGATCTTTATTGCATTATCCACAGAGGAAGCATTAGCGATAGCACCTCCTGCACCACCATCAACTGGGTTAACAGAAGCAACACATTGATTTCTATACGTTACTATTACACGACACTCAGCTGCACCCCAAGTAGCGCATTTAGATAGTGCATCTGTAGAGGCATCTACTTTGGAAAGAAAGCCAGCACTTAGACCGGCATCTCCATTAGGAGTCTGTGCAACCGCGCCCCAAGTTTTTAGCCATTCACCATTAGGCCTAGGTGCAGGCGTCGTTATATAGCTGTCAGAGCCAGAGCCCTGACTATCTGAAGGCCCAGGACCACACATCGCACTACCAGCCGCAGTGCCAATCGGACAGGCAGTTTGGCCGAATGCTGCAGTGATCGGCAAAATTAGTAGTAGCGCAGCGCAAGAAAGTGCAGGTCTCGCGGAAATTGAGTTATGCATTCCTGCCTCCAGGTCGCTCAGGTAAAGGAGCATTAGCAAATTTCCCTTCCGACTGCTGAGGGGCATCAACTATCCACGTGTCACACTCGTGGGTGAGGCAATTCCTACGACAACATCAGAGTTAGCATCTCTGGCAATTTGGGGAGGTGAATAGGCCTGTGGTGCATAAGATCCTGGCGGCTGTCCTTGCGGCCCGGGACGTCAAAAGCAATGGATGTTATGACTGCCAGCACGGACATGGAAAAGAAGGTTCCAATTCCATAGAAGAGTCAACGTTGGAATAGATTTTTCCATCCAAAAGGTTAAGTGCTCCCCAAATAGACAACACCGTACGCCTAGTATCTATGAAAAACCGGAAGGCTGCATGACGAATAAACCCCCCTGCACTCCCCACCATATTTTTCGCAATTCGTCACTGACCTTTCTATAGCGACATTTTTCTCGTTACTCAGGCCGGTAGCGAATTTCTTATTCCTCTCCGACGGCCACGCCAACGCAACACACTGATTGCTATAAGTAGTAATCACCTTGCAGTCGTTAGAACCATCAGACTCACAATCATTTTTGGCACGCGACACCGCTTCTGACTTACTAGCCAAGTCACTAGAAGTACCGACGCTACCTGTGTTGCCGTCGATTGATATCGACCCCCATCGTGACTCCCATTCGCCGTTCGGGACAGCGCGCGGCCGTGGAAGTTCCTCAGCGGGAACCCCAGTCGAGCTTGGCGATGGACCACACATAGCTGAGCCTGCAGCTGTACCAATTGGACAGGCAGTTTGTGCAGAAACATCAAGAAAAACGACATTACCAAAAAAAATAATTAGAATTGAAACAACTAAATTTTTCATAATTATTTCCAGTTAAACGTACCCAGCTATACAGCTGCCGATTTTATGCAATCCCTTGATCTTTGTGCGCGCCCTTTGCCCCTGCGAGCAGCTCGCCGGAGGGAGTACCACTAAACCTTGGAAGATTAACTCGGGAATCACCAACATTCTCTCTACCCGCATCAACTGGTGTAGGTGGAGAGTAGCCATAAGATCCAGGCGGCTGACCCTGCGGACCTGGACGGCTCGCAGCTCCAGAGGCCCCAGTCGCCGCCCCCATTGCCGCATATGGTGTAAATGCACCAAGCGTGCCCTGGAAGAACATCGCAGCCATTGGAGGTGCAGTCAGGATTAGTGTCGTCAAAATCAAGCCCATTCCGCCTTGCTGCAGCGCTTGGCTACTGATACCTGATGTAAAATCCTGACCCAACACGGAGCCCAGCAGCGAAGATCCCCAGAAGGCCAGGGACACTTTCGTGACCATGTCCAAAGCAATGGATGTCATGACTGCCAGCACGGACATGGAGAAGAAGGTTCCAATTCCATAGAAGAGCCACCGTTGGAATAATGATTTCGTTTGTTCAAATAGCAGACAAAGAATGAACAATGGCCCAAAGCCAACGAACAGCGCCATCGCGATGCGGTAGAGGAGCATCATGGAACCAGCCACAACGGCAGGGCCGCCAGTCCCAATGCCAACCATCCACATCGCACGGGATTTCTGCGAATCCAGTGTAGGATCTTGTACAACGTCGAGGACGTCGATGCTGGATAGAGCGACCTGCATCCATCCCAGGCTCTCGTCTACCTGATCTTCCGGCGTCTTGTTCTCGCCCGTGATCGCGTAGGCGATCTCCTTCTTGACATCGTCGTTGACGAACTTCTGGATGAAAGGACTCGACATCCCGATCGAAGCCGCAATCGTGACAATCAATGCGCTCTTACACATCGTCACGATGAATGCGGCCATCGACTCCCGACTACGGCCTGTGATCATATTGAAGCCCTGGATCATCACCCAGATCGTCAACACGATCATTGCAATGCCCGAAACCCAAAGCGTAAAACGCCCCAGAAGACCCGCTTCAAAGTCGGAAATTCTATTCGTCAGATAACTCATGATCTGGCGATAGAAGACGAAGTCGCCAACCGACGAGACACCCGGATAAGGACTGAGTACCTGCACGCTCAGATTATTCATCCATTGCCCAAAATTTGAAATTCCATTTGCCATTACAACACCTCAATCAACGGTTCGGGCAACGATGAACATCCTGAAAACTCCGCTCACTAATCTTCAAGCGCTTCAGCAAGAGCGGCAGTTTTCACCACAGTGCCCAATATGTTCTGTTTCCCACGCAACATATCCTGCGTAAGTGCGCGTTGGTTATCTTCCAACGCAGCGATATATGTGTCGTAGCCCTTGACTTGATTATTCACTTGCTCAAAAGTCTTGGTCATACGCGTATTCGTATCGTTTAGAGAATACATAGAAGCATTAAGATCACCTGGCTTCACGCTGAAATTGCGCAGGGACATCAGCTTGTTCAAGCTTTGATCCATGGTCGGCATAGTTTCAGCAAGAAAACCAACGACGTAGTTGTAGCGTTGATTTTTCATATACTGAATAGCCACGCAAAGCTGCTTTTGTTGCTCACGCGGATTACTATTCGCAAATCCAGTGGAACTACTCAGCATGCTTGTGATAGACGACATGCTAAAGCTGATACCACCGCCGCAACGCTCGAATCCAAAATTAGGCGACACCGGCTCAAGTTTGACCCCACTTGGCAGTCCGAACGTATTGATCATAGACTGCAACTGAACCAGGTTTTTCTGAAGCAGCTCAAATTGTGCAGTGTATTGGCTGTACTCCACCCCCCACTGCTTTACGGTGGCAAGCATATTCTTAATGGACTCTCCAATCGCAGCCGCGTCTATAACAGGAACGCCACTAGCTCCAGCATTAATCGGCACCAAGGTCAAGCCAAGACTGGCATACAAGGAAATCGCCAAAATCCGTGCCTTTAGTTTTGGAAATCCAACTTTCAACTGACGACTCATGGACACTCTCCTATCATTCATATTTACGACAACAGCGAAAGAATCGGATTTCAAACGACCGATTACGTTTCTAAACTACTGCCTTTCCTTTACCAGAACCCTTTCTATTTTCATAAAACGCCGGCAGCCATTCTTCGGGCGGCACGTCGTTCGCGGATACATGCAATCGGGAGGCTGCATCATTGACCGAAGCATGCATGATCTCGATGTTGTCGGTAGACGCTGAAATCACCGCTAATGCATCGTCCATTCCGCGCAGGTTGAGCTGACAGACACTGGAAGCGTGTCCCTGCTTAACCAAGAAACAGCGAGAACGCTCATCCAATCCAATCACAACTTGGTACTCCGCCTCGCTGAGCTTGAGTCCGTTGATATAATCTTCGCGATCCGCATTTGGGTTGGGCAGAAGGATCAACGTCGCAGTCTGCTCGATCAGGGCCGCCGAAATGTCACTTTTCAGTGCATCTTCCGGGCTTTGGGTTGCAAAAATACCTAGGCCGTTCTGTTTACGAATAGTTTTTTGTTTGTTCTTTGCGAATTCCTTCAAGCCGCCGCCCCCATCAAGGATTTTCCAGAACTCGTCCATCACGTAGATCAGAGGACGACCATCGATCAGGGTTTCCAACTTATGAAGCAGATAGTTGATGACCGGCACACGGACTTCAGGATTGTCGATGACGTCCGTATAATCAAAACCGATGATGTTCGCACGCGACAGATCGATGGTGTCAACTGGATTGTCGAACACCCAACCCAGAGAATTGCCGGAAGTCCAGCGGCGCATACGCGCGAATAGACCATCATCACCCATATTGGGCAAACTCTTTTGGAAATTCGTCATGCTGCGCAGATGCATCGGCGTGTCAAGCATGTTTTCTACTGCTCGGAAGATATCCTCTTCCTCACGCGAGCTATACTCGCGCTTGCCAGCCAGCACCTTTATCAAGTCGGCAAGGAATTGGACATTGCCTTCATTCCTTTCGCATTGAAACGGGTTGAACCCGGTGGGCATACCGTTATCAAGTGCCAGATAGTTCCCGCCACATGCACGCACAAAGATCTCGGCACCACGATCCTTATCAAAGAAAAAGATCGTCGGCGAAGGCTCGTATTTCTGAACTTGGCTCAACAAGAAGTTGATGAGCGCGGTCTTGCCGGTACCGGACTTACCAATCACCATCGTATTGGCAATTGCCTTCTCTCCAAGCGAGTTTTCACTAGGATGAGTAGCATGAAAATTGAAGAAGTACGGCTGACCATTCGTGGTCTGCAGAGTGGTGACGCAATCACCCCAGGGATTATTGCTACGCTTACCACTGGCAAAATTATGGAGCGGTGATAAGCCAAGAAAATTCAGCGAGCTGACATTGGCAATCCGCGTGCGATAGCGCCAGTTGCCCGGCAGCTGCGAGTAGAAAGAGGATGCAACCGCAAGATCCTCCTTGGCGGAAACAAATCCTCCATTCGACAGCTCGGCGCGGGTCGCAGCAATATTCTGTGTCAGTATGTCTTGGCTGTCCGCATAAACGGCCATCGTAAAGTGGTATTCGCCAAGCACAAAATTTCCTGATGCGATCTGGTCCATCGCCATATCTAACTCTATGATCTGGCTGACCGCCTTGTCGCCAGAAGAAATCATCATGCCCTTCGTACGATCCAGTACGCGCAAAGCATCCTGACGCCCAATAGGACTGAAGGAATGGGTAATCACATACTCGAAGTCAAGATATTTCAACCCATTTAAAATACCCGGATATGTGCCTTCAGCATACTCTTTTACGTTCAGAAGCGCGCCAAAGTGATTCACTCCATTGGGAGTATTGATCACATAGTCTCCGCTTTTTGCTGAAAACATATGCCGGCTGACAGGCAGATACTCGTTGACAGGTGCAGTTAGAACCGGCACAGGCTCATCAATTCGATTTACAAGGTAAGCAAAGAACTCCAATGTTTCGGAAAAGACGATGCCGTTTTTGGCCTCATAGATGCCAAGCCGGTAAGGAGCATAATCTCGAATAACCGCTTCGACATTGCCGGCGAGTTCCATCAATTTTGCAACAGCCTGCTCCTGCGAAGCCTGCAATCTTTTGATGTCCGTAGATTTTTCCGCGAATCGCTTACCGCTCACCATTGGACGGTACAGCATCGTCAGATAAAGTTCATTTTGCATGAGTTTCTGCGAAGACAGCATATCGAAATACTTTTCCGACAACTGCTGATTGAACAGGTTGCTGTAACTACCTTTCTGCGTCAGCTTTCTTTTACGTCGCACGTCATGCACCCAAAAGGCGACGTTCACGAAATCTGGCGCCCGCAGGGTCTGCAGCAATCTGTTAAATGTGTTGTGCCGATGCTCCAGCTCCCATTCATCGCGACCGACAAACGGCAAACCTTCCAAGTGCCAAGTCAACAGATAGTCGCCCCCTGTCGTCTTGACCACATTGGTCGAGACATGAGACGAAAAGGGAATAAATTCGCTTATGGAGGTGTCCGGGTTGAACATCTGCTTGGCCTAGCCCCTGTGGGTAACACTGAAAACGCAAGGAAGCCGGCGCCTGACGACGCCGACCCCTAAACTATCAAAAGCCTTCCAATTTCATGGAGGCGGACTTTTCCGATAATTATTGGGTGTAAAAACCCACTTTCCTGCATTGGAACGAACGTTTCTAACTCTTAACTTGAACTGCCAACGCAATCCCAGTAAGCGAAAAATCATCTCGTCGCGTCGAGCCATCTGACGCATTATGAAAATAATCACCGGAATAAGAAAAAGATATAACAAATTCGTATACATAGAAAAAACTAACGTCCCGCCTGCGCCTATGAAAAACGGAACATAGGGCACGCCCAAGAACATGGCAGGCCTGGTGCAGCCGCGGAAGACGACGTTTTTCTTCACGTTAAGCCGCCACGAAGGGAAGGCTGTGAGTGACGAAGGCGTTAACTGCTCCGCAGCTGCCACCAGCTCCAGTACCCAACAGCATACGAGCAATCTGGCCAGCAGCACCGATCAAAACGCCACCAATCAAAATAGGAGCCACATCGCCGATGCGCTTGTGTGCAAATGCGATTTGATAACCGGCAAAAATCACCGCGATGGTCACCACTGCGATCGAAGCGATATTGAGCAGACCGGTAATACTGGTGAAAAACTCACAGGTCTTCGTATCAGTGCCACCAAAATTCTGCGCAAAAGCGGATGATGCAGTCAACGCCGCCACAAATATCGCAGACTTGACGACCGTCTTGGCTGTCTGCTGGGTTTCGGGGGAAACAAATTTGGCATGCTTCATTGTGAATCTCCTTGTTAAGGCCCAACATGATGGTGCACCTACCGGATCGGCCGTGCCGGAGGCTAGAAAACGAATGCCGCGTCCCCTGTTTTCACAACTGGCTGCTGTGAAGAGGCGGGTGCAGGAACTGGGCGGTTTGCGGCAGCTTGCTTTGAAGGGGAACCTAGTATCACCGGTACTCGTGAACTCATCAACACGGCAACCTCTCCATCGCTCGAAAGGCCCGTAGATGCTTGAGAGGCACTAGACGACTTTGGAGAGCTAATCGTCCTGATCCCAAGCGATTGCGCGGAAGCCTCAGGACCTCGCTGCACTGAGGAAGAAGAGCCCAAGGGATCTTCCTGGCTTGAACGCACGGGCACGCTGCTCGCGACAGCCAAATTCTGAGGGAAGACCTGAGCAGGATCAGCTGGCGGCATAGCGGTTGCGGCGTGCAAACGGTCGTCCACCACACGCGACAACACATGATCCGGCAATGACTTGAGCAATGCTTTGGCCGGCTTGACTGGTTGCCTCAGCTGGACTGGAATCTGATTCGCCAGCGGAATAGGAGCGACGCCCGCTTGAGCGGTAGCCCTTGCCATAGAATCGAACACCTTTTGTACGTATCCATGTCGAAAGCCGGTCACAAAATTCCCTGAATAGTAGCAACTAAGCGCCTTGCCCCAATCTTTCCCAGAGCGTTGATAGCACTCAGAGAGAATAGCTGAGCCTGCCTTCAAATTCGGGCATTGTTGAAACGCCTGCTCGTAAGACTGCAGACCGTATTTCGACAAGTTGTAACGATTTACTTGAGCAAGCCCAAGAGAAAAGTTATAACCCTTTTCCTGAAGCATCTGGACCGTCGACAGCGCTTCGCTCAAATTCATCGGCTGCCGTACCAGCCGTCCACCTACAACGCCGATGGCGTAGGGGTTGTGTGAAGACTCTACTTGGACAACATGCTGCATTACAGAAAGCGGAGCGGCCATTTCTCCACATGCCATCATCTCAATTCCAGGGAGCACGACACGCCCTCCTCTCTGTCTCACACTTGGTGCCAAACGAATGCATGTACGCGCAGATGACCGAGGTGTCCTCATTCAAGGAAAAAGAAAGCATTCCGCCCTTTTTTATCATGACTGAAAGCTCCTTTCTGGGTTGAAGTCGATACCTGTGATGTACCGCCGGCCTTCGTGCGCCTTGATATGAACAATTATATCGATTGTCATCATCAACAATCGTTTAATCACGTTGAACTCTAGACCAGAACCCTCAACCGACGCCTTCACCATCAAAGCCAATTGGTCCCACGTCTGCTCCGGGCTGCCTGCATGGCAGCTAGTAATGGAGCCAGGATGGCCAGACGCACAGTTTCGTATAAAATAAAACGCTTCATCTCCGCGTAGCTCTGCCAAGATAATTCTATCGGGCTTCATACGTAAGCAAGCCTCCATACAGCTCTTGGCTGTCACGTTGCTGGCGCTCTGCCCACCCTTAGAATAGAGCAGATGAACCACATTAGGCTGAGAGATAAACAGCTCCCGCGCATCTTCGATCGTGACAAGTCGCTCACTACCGGGAATGTGGTTGACTAACGACTTCATGAACGTAGTCTTGCCGCTACCAGTCGCTCCAGAAACAACGATATTTTTCTTGTACAGTACTGCTTGCCTGAAGAACTCAGCATATTGCCGACACTGGCGTAGCATCAGAAGTTCTTTGTCGTGCTCGCTTACTTCTCCGCTGTGCTCCAGGATCTGATCAAAAAATCCATCCTCCTGATATTGAGAAAGCGTCTTCGTATGCTTAGAAGGCAAACGGATTGTAATCGAGACTTTACCAGCATCGCAGGCAGGGGGAATAACAAACTGAGCCCGTTGACCTGTTGGAAAAGTCAGCGAGACAACCGGATCAGCGTCAGTAATGCGCTGACCCGTATTACTTTCATTGACGACCGCTGTACAGAATTGGCGAGTACGTTCGAACGTCAGCCCTGGCACCTCAACCCTCTCCCAACCGCTACGGGTTTCTAGATACACCTCTCCAGGACGATTTATGCATATCTCCGTCACTTCGGACGAAAGCATGTATTCCCGAATACCGAGCACACTGTACTGGTATTCAAGGAACTCGCTGGATGCCTTTGAGACGGGAGAAACTTCTACGTCCACGTGTGCTCTCGTTACCTTCTTGGCAGTACGTTAGTGAAATCGACGTCCTTTGCAACATACACATTAACCAGCGAACCTTGATTAATAGTGACAGTTGCCGGTCGCCTCATGCTCTCCGTTGCTGCGTCATTTGCAAGACGTTCCATTGTCCTAGCGGTGGCACTCTCATAAGGGGACTGAACTTCTACACCAGTCTGTGAGACCGTTGTCTGTTCAGGGCCGTATTCGGCTGCCGCGTATTTGAAGGCGTCGGCTAGCAAGCTGATCATTAATGCCGACGACAAACGCTGGCCCCAATGTGCGTCATACTGACCAGGATGCCCAGCGCCGCCCAAGCTATCAATGCCTGGACTTGCCATAGAGACATCGATACCTGTCGGCGTCGTAATACGGTCCCAAATCACAGAAACACGCTGGCCTGTGGGACCGCCGCTGTAGCTTCCGTAAATTTTTGACCCTTTGGGCAACAACAACGTCCGTCCGTTAATGGAATAAACAGGCTCAGTAATGAGGCATGATGTGAAGCCTGGGATATCGGTAATTACCCGAGTTTCAAGAATGCACCGCAAATAAGTACCACGCACAAGCAACGCATCCGGATGTCGAATGAACTGAGCGTTCGAGACTTTTTGCTTATCTGCCTCGCTACCACGCTCCGCGCCCGCACCCCCCTCCTCGCTAGCAGGATTAAGTCCAGCCAATATGGAGTTGGAATATTCTTCAGCGCTCATCGGACCACTGCCGCCGGATGCGTTAGCGCCTCCGGCGGAGGCCATGCGACGCTCAGCCAAGGTAGGTCCCGCCGGACGGTTGCTTGCTTGATAAACCGGCTGAGGATAGTCCGGCGTTTCCGCTGAGGGAAGGGGCGGCGGTGCAAGTGAAATGGGAGGGACGTCCTGTTGGACGTCGACCGGAGCAGGAGTGGTTGCCATTTTTGGCAAACTTGGTGCTGTGACAGCAGCCGTAGGCTCCTTCTTTGCATCTGCGACATTGCGGCTAGTCGCGCTTTTATAAAGAAAAAAGGCGAGCACAAGCAAAACAAGAACAATTGCACCCAGGAAAAACAAAGCCTTCCTGTTTAAACGCTGATCTTCTACAGAACGCAGTTCAGGTGCCGAGGCATCCAGATCTGGCAATGGCTGAGCCTGCGTGCGCGCGAAATACGGGTTGTTCGCATCTTGCCCGTTATTTGTCGCCTGAGACCGATCGTTATCTCCGCCATCAAGGCGACCGTCGTTATTGTCAGGAGGATTATTCTGGCTCATTTTTTCACGTTCCTCCGGAGACCAACGACATTGCTTCCATGCCTGATAATCAAATAAGGATAAGTGCCATGGATCACTAACATACTTCCTTCCACGGTAGTGTTCACAACGAAATCTTCACCGTGTTCTTTTTCACGACCAAAGACAGCTGGAAAATTGCCCGTCTGAAATGCATTTGAGTCTGTAAGTTTTAAATAAGTGAACCGACCATCATCGTAGACACTTACAGGAACTAGCCAAGCGAGACGACTTCTCGTTGAATACGAATAGTCAAAATAATACTGCCTATCTTTGGATAGTTCGGTATTGAGCAGCGGCTTGTTCTCATCCTTGGCAGTATCCTGGGCTGCGGTAAATTGCGAGTCGCTGGGATAGTTGAAAACCACCTTGTATTGAACTCCGGCACGGCGCGCCTGCTCGAGCTCGCGCCAGTCAGTGGCAACGACCTTTAGCTCGAAAATATAAGAGTGCGTTTCTGTCCGCACCATCATATTGGTATCCACATCAATATTTTTGGGCTTTAGATAAAAAACATTATCTCTACGCGTCAATTCCCAACCGCTACTAAAGCCAGTACTATAATCTAGAATTTTTTCATTTGGATTCAACTCGATCTGGGTAGTTATGCCCAGCCCGGCACGAATCTGATAGATTTGGTCAGCCTTGTAATCATAATAGTCAACAGCCTGAGCACTTACATTACCGATCATGTAGACCGATGTAAGTAAGGCCAATAACCACACCTTCCATCTATGCCTGAGCATCATTGACCTTTTGCTCCATCATTTCCAATAGAAATCCCCTCAGCTGTCCCAGAAGCAGTCTCAGTCGCTGCAGGAACCGCAACACCAATCGCGGGCACGGACGCTTGATCAACACTCTGGGGAGCCGCAGTTCCTTGTTGCTGCGGCGGCGAGGGTTGTGTCGTATTACTTGCGACGGGCGCCCCTACATCAGGGACAGCTTTGTCATAATCATTATCCACGCGGTATTCGGTTACTTGAAAACCCAACGGATTCTGCAGCCTATCCTGCTCATCCAATTTCAGGTTATCGTTATAATCAAACGCCAACGTAATCAACTTATTATCAATGAATGATGACGTACCGGTTGTTTTTTCATACAACGTGCGCTGAATTCTGACAGCAGCGCCACGAAATCCGCCAGATGGACGCTGCCCCAGTGGGGTTATACTTAGAATCCTAACCCTGATAGCTTTACTTTTTCCGTACTTCAGAAAAGGATTGTCCGGATTGTTTTCCATATACAATTGCTTGTGCCCAGCACCTACAGGGGCAGTGGACATAATAAAAACCAAATTCCAATCCCGCAGCGTCATTATTTCCGAGTCATAAGATTCACGAGCAGTCACATACTGTGCAACATTACTACGATTTATGGCTTCACTAGATGTTATTTGCTGATTATAAAAATCACCTTGAAGTCGAGCGACGGTTGCAGTTCCGCTGGAGGCATCAGCCATTACCAGGTAAGGAACCTTCTCCTTCAAAGGCAACATATAGTAATAACCGCCGGCCAAGAGTAGTGACATCATTAAAGAGGCCGTAGCCACCATCCAGGCGCGACGCTGACTGCGTTGCGCAAGATCCGCAATCGTCAGCTCATAGTTGACCGCTTTTGCCACGACTTGATCAACATTTTGACTGCTAGAGTCTTTCTTACGGAACATGATTAATCCGCTTATACCTTGATTTCACAATGTCAAATCTGCACAGGAAATGCGCAGCTCATAGACCCATATCAATCTAGCCTGCCGCTTGAGGCGTAGCGGGTTGAACGACAATTTGATTTCCAACGACAGACACGTATACGCCTTGCGCAGCATAAACCGCACTGAGTTCCTCGACTGCTTGTTTGATACTAACAGTATCAATTTTGGAGACAGCAGAATACAAAGTGTAATCAGAGGTTATATTGTAAGCGAGCGTCATATTGGAATCTTTAACCCAGCGCTCCAGCATGGTTTTCAACGTTCCATCCATCGGAGTGGCTTGGTAAACGTAAGAAGCATGCAAAGGCAACTCCATGGGAGTTTCGGCAAAGCGGTTAACCGGCTTCCAACGCCCACCAAAATCGGGAGCGGGCTTGGTCGCGCAGGCACTGACCAACGCAGCGACCACCAAGACCAGCGACAGCTTAGACACATACATCGGATTCACTCTGACTTCTCCAACTCATGAGATTTCGGGCTTAAGACGGACAGCACAACAGCTCCGCTCACCCTGGGGCGGCGGAGGGAATCTGTCTTTGATGACTCGCTTGAGCGGGCATGCCTGGCCGACCCAGCACACATAGGCAGGTCACCACCACGCATGCACGCAATCGATAAAACTGAATACGCCGAAGAACCATCCATAGCCTTACTCCTGTACGACCCCGTCCGGCGCCGCCCCTTAACAAAAAATCAACAATGCGCGAGTTCTGGGTCACCTTGCCCTTAACGCACACATGAGTCAAGAATTACCGGCGCACCCTCGCAGCAATTATGAGACGACGGTCACAATCTGATAGACAGCGTTTTCACGTCGGTCTTGGGCAACAAACGCGCGGTGAAATAGCGATCTTCGTAGTAGCGGATCTTGTCGCATTGCACCGGGTGCGGGATGCCCTCGTACAGGAAGACTTCTTTCTCATTGCCCATTGCCTTGAGCTCCTGTGGAAGCATCAGTGCACGCCGCTCCTCGGAGACACTTCGGGTGGTTTCCCTGCCGCGGGTAACGTTCTTCTTCTTGATGGTGGTGTAGCCCAACATCTCGGAGTAGTCGTTTGCGTCCTGTTGCTCGCGCGGCGCGTACAGGATCTGTAACGCATGGTTGGTGATGATCGTGCGCGACAGATCCTTGCCGTAGGTCGCATCCAGCTGCGCCATGCTCTGGATGATGGGAAGCAGACGAAGGTTGTAGCCCGCCATGTAGGCGACTGCAGTGGCGATGATGTCGACTTTGCCGATCGAAGTGAATTCGTCCATCAACAGCAGGCATTGGAACTTCAGCTCCGGATTGGACTTCGGCAGCTCGCGGGTGTTGAGGTTGATGATCTGGCTGAAGAGCAGGTTGATGATGAGCCGACTTTCGGCCAGCTTGTTGGGCTGGATGCCGATGTAGATCGTCATCTTCTTCTTGCGCAGATCGGTGAGCAGGAAATCGTCCGCGCTGGTTGCCGCATCCAGGACCGGGTTGATCCATGCGTTGAGTGGTTCTTTCAGGGTACCCATGATGGACGCAAAGGTCTCATCGGCCTGGGACAGCATATTGGCGAATGCCGAGCGCGCATTGCCGCTGAGGAATCTGCGCTCGGACAGCGACTTGAGGTACTTCTTGAGGTCTGTGCCGTCCCCGGACGACAGGCGGTAGATGCCGCCAAGCGTGGGAGCCCCTGCCCCGCCCGGAAAGCCGAGCGACAGCTCTTCGTCCTGGTTTTCGAACAGATACAGGGCGAACGCCATGAAGGCATTACGCGCCTGACTGACCCAGAACTTCTGGTCGTCCGACCCGTCCGGATACAGCATCGCGGCGATGCTCATCAGATCCGACACACGGAAAGCTGGATCGCTGGACACGTAGGTCAGCGGATTCCAGCGATGCGTACGACGGTCCTCGGCGAAGGGATTGAAAAGGAACACCTCATGCCCCTGACTGGCGCGCCAGCCACTGGTGAGGTCGAAGTTCTCCTGCTTGATGTCCAGAACCACTACCGATTCCTGATACTCAAGCAGGTTGGGAATGACCACGCCTACGCCCTTGCCGGAGCGCGTCGGCGCGGCGAGGATCACGAACTGCTGCCCGCTCAGCCGCACGAGTTTGCCGTTGAACTTGCCCACGACAATGCCGTTGCCGCTCGGTTTGAACAAACCGTGCTTGGAAAGGTCTGCAGCTCCGGCAAAGCGCGCATCGCCATGCAGCGCCCGCGCCTTTGGCTTGACCAGAAGCACGACCGTGATGGCCCAGACGATCGCGGGCAGGCCAAAGCCGAGAATGCCGGACATCTTGATCTTGGTTGCGTAAGGCACCACCTCCGGCAGGCCCAGCGCCTTGACGTAGCGATAATAGGTGTCCCACGCGTACAGCCCGGTATCGAGCCGCAACAACAGAAGCGTCAGATATCCGGACAGGAAATATCCAACGAGCAATGTCACCACGGTGGCGATTGCAATTATTTTGGCTTTGGACACGCGCCCCTACTCCTTGGCTTACTTCTCAACGGCACTTAGCGACGGACGACGGGCTTGTGATCGACCAGATCCGACTTGCGTCCACCACTCTCGCTCTCGACGAGCGAGTCAATCCAGACTCTGGCTTGATCCAGGGAAAGATCCGGCGTGATCCGAGTTCCGGCATCTGTCACGACGGCATAGGCCACCACGGCGTCGGGCGCATAGGTGTCTTCCCGGGTGATTGCCACGACACGGTACCCGCCCCTGGTCAGCACGGTGTGCTGATACTCGTCCATCGCCAGCCTTCCTTTTCGTCAGCGCGGAGGCGATGCTAAAGCAAGACGTGTGATGGAGAAAGCGGTTTCGGCGAAGCCGGCACAACCGCGCGCACATTCGAGCCAGGCGAGGATCGGGATGGATCAGCGCCGGTGCAATTCCGTTGGCGCTTGATGTGCTTCCAGAGCCACGCGCGCGCCTGGCAGTAAATAGCCTGCCTGCCGCTTCGTAGATGCAGCGACCAGCGCCGCGACGAAATGGCACGCCGTGCATACGCCGCGGCTTGACATCAGGGATCTCGCACGCAGGGACCGCCCATGCCGCCCGGCTTGCCAGGACACCGCTCCGCCGCAGCGACGCCGGACCATTGCACGCAATTCGTCCAGCACGCCTGGGCGATGCATAGAGGCAAGTGATCGATCGTCGAAACCAAACAAGCAACGCGCGGAAGCTTCAAGAGCTGGTGCGCATGTCACTTAGGGATCCGTGGCAGCAGTGCCTGCCGATGTTGAAGCCACTCAAGTCGCCGTGCCGCCTGGACTTAGAGTGGTGGGCGGTACAGGGTTCGAACCTGTGACCCCTACCATGTCAAGGTAGTGCTCTACCGCTGAGCTAACCGCCCGTTTCCTGCGTCAGCATTGCGCTGTGCAGGGCGCGCATTCTAGCGCAGGGTTTGGATCACCACAAGCCCTCCCTGCGCTCGAACTTTCGCGCTGTCGCTCTGCCCTATGCCCTATGCCCTATGCCCTATGCCAGGCTGGCAGCTTTCAGTTTCTGGATCTGGTCGCGGATCTGCGCAGCCGCCTCGAACTCCAGGTCCTTGGCATGCTGGTACATCTGCTGCTCCAGGCTCTTGAGTTTGCCGGCGATCTGGGCAGGCCCCATCGCGCGGTAATCGGGCATTTCCTCCGCCACCTGGCGCGACTTCGAACGTCCCTTGCCGGCCTTCTTCTCGGCGGCATCCTCGCGCGCACCTTCCATGATGTCGGAGATCGGACGCGCCACCGACTTGGGCGTGATGCCATGCTCCAGGTTGTACTCGACCTGCTTCTCGCGGCGGCGGTCGGTCTCATCGATCGCCGCCTGCATCGAACGCGTCATCTTGTCGGCATATAGAATGGCCTTGCCGCGCAGGTTGCGCGCGGCGCGACCGATAGTCTGAATCAGCGAGCCGGTCGAGCGCAGGAAGCCTTCCTTGTCCGCATCCAGGATCGCCACCAGCGACACTTCCGGCATATCCAGGCCTTCGCGCAACAGATTGATGCCGACCAGCACATCGAACTTGCCCAGGCGCAGGTCGCGGATGATCTCCACGCGCTCCACTGTGTCGATGTCCGAATGCAGATAGCGCACGCGAATGCCGTGCTCGCCGAGGTACTCGGTGAGGTTCTCGGACATGCGCTTGGTCAGCGTCGTCACCAACACGCGATCACCGAGCTTGATGCGCTCGTGGATTTCGGACATCAGGTCGTCCACCTGCGTTCCGACCGGGCGAATCTCGACCACCGGATCGATCAGGCCGGTCGGGCGTACCACCAGCTCGGTGATCTCGCCCGCGGACTCGCGCAGCTCGTAGGGACCCGGTGTGGCCGAGACATAGATGCTGCGTGGCGAACGCGCCTCCCATTCCTCGAAACGCAGCGGCCGGTTGTCCAGTGCCGACGGCAGGCGGAAGCCGAATTCCACCAGCGTCTCCTTGCGCGAGCGGTCGCCCTTGTACATCGCGCCGATCTGCGGAATGGTCACGTGCGACTCGTCGATGACCAGCAACGCGTCCGGCGGCAGGTAGTCGAACAACGTCGGCGGCGGCTCGCCAGGCGCTTTGCCGGTGAGATGCCGCGAGTAGTTCTCGATACCGTTGCAGAAGCCGACTTCGGCCATCATTTCCAGATCGAACTGGGTGCGCTGCGCCAGCCGCTGTGCTTCGACCAGCTTGTTCTGCGAATACAGCTGCTCCAACCGCTCCTTCAACTCGTCCTTGATCGTATCCACCGCACTCAGCGTGCGCTCGCGCGTGGTCGCGTAATGGGTCTTGGGATACACGGTGTAGCGCTGCAGCTTGCGCAGCGTTTCGCCGGTCAACGGATCGAACAGGGTCAGCTGCTCGATGTCGCCATCGAACAACTCGATACGCAACGCCTCGGTGTCGGATTCTGCCGGGAACACGTCCAGCACTTCGCCACGCACGCGGAACGCGCCACGGGTCAGCTCGAATTCGTTGCGGGTGTACTGCAGATCGGTGAGATGGCGGATCAACTGCCGCTGGTCGATGTGCTCGCCCACCGACAGGATCAAGCGCAGTGACAGATAGTCTTCCGGCGCGCCCAGGCCGTAGATCGCCGACACCGTGGCCACCACCAGCGAATCACGACGCGACAGCAAGGTCTTGGTCGCCGACAGACGCATCTGCTCAATGTGCTCGTTGATCGAACTGTCCTTCTCGATGAACGTGTCCGACGACGGCACATAGGCCTCGGGCTGGTAGTAATCGTAGTAGCTGACGAAGTACTCCACCGCGTTGTGCGGAAAAAACGACTTGAACTCACCGTACAGCTGCGCCGCCAGCGTCTTGTTCGGCGCCATCACCAGGGTTGGCTTCTGCACCTGCTGAATCACGTTGGCAATAGTGTAGGTCTTGCCGGAGCCGGTCACACCCAACAAGGTCTGCTTGGCCAGGCCGGCCTCGAAGCTGACCACCAGCTTGTCGATGGCGGCAGGCTGATCGCCGGCTGGGGAGTACGGGGATACGAGCTGAAAACGGTCGGTCATGGAGCGGGTCTCGGGGGAGGACTGCACGAACGGCGGAGGCCACCTTCGGTAAAAGTCTGACCCGTCATCACGTGAGAGCCGACCTTACCTGAGCCATAGACGCCGTAGAGACTGCTTGTTCCGAGCCAGGGAGCAGGACGGTGAAAGCAGTGACTCGTTCGTGCGAAAAAGGGTACACGGCACTACAGCTAGTGATCGTGATGGCGATCATCGGGATCGTGGCAGCCATCGGCCTGCCCAGCTTCAACGCTTTGATCGAGTGGCAGCGAGCACAGGCAAGGGTTCACTTACTCACCGCACATCTGGCGATGGCCAGAAGCCTGGCTGTCACGCATCGCTTGCCGGTCAGCATCTGCCCGTCTGGTGATGGGGCAAATTGTCGATCTGGAAGGGACTGGAGCCAGGGTTGGATCCTTTTTAAGGATCCGCTGCGCACTGGCCAGCCTGCAGATACGGACTCGGTCCTGCAGGTTGAGCAGTACGCTGCGAGCGACAACATCAGTATCACTGGAACGACCGGCCGATCGCTTGTCCGATTTCTTCCGAACGGCCGCAACAGCGGCACCAACATCACGATCAGCCTCTGCACGCGTGCGCAGCGTCTGGCAGATGTCATTGTCAACAACTCAGGGCGAACGCGGTCTGTTCGCTACAGGCAACCAACCACATGCCCCGCACGGTGAGCTACGGCCAAAACGAAGAGGCCGCGACTAGTCGCGGCCTCTTCAACATCTTGGCGCCCGAAGTTGGACTCGAACCAACGACCCCCTGATTAACAGTCAAGTGCTCTAACCGGCTGAGCTATTCGGGCGGGGTCGGCATTGTAGCAAGATTTTGGGGCATTGCAACAGCCATCATCATCCCCAAAAGCACGCCCTCACCAACAGTCCGACAAGGCTCCCCTAGAGTTGGTCTTGCGACTGGCCTGGTCGATACTTAGAGTGCCGCACTTGTCAGCTGACTGGATGTTGGTGGGGGTCGCAGTGATCACAAAGGTGGACTGAGTCACCTGTTGCGATGAAAGGTTATATGCACTGGTCCCACCCTCCCGCGGCGAAAAATTCTTGGGCAGCGTAAAGTCTACATAGGTGTTCTGCACCGTGTGATACCGCTCAGCCAACTGCGCATACTCGACAAGATCTGCCTTGGCCTGTGCACGGCGAGACTTGCGCACGTATTCCGAGTAGCTGGGATAGGCGATCGCAGCCAAAATCGCCACGACAGCAACAACAATCATCAGCTCGATCAGGGTGAAGCCTCGCGAAGCCAACCGTGGAGCAAACCCATTGCATGCACTCGATACTCTGACCAAATATCTCATTGCACCTGCCTCCAGGATTGGCGCCCACATGGATAGGGAACATACATCGGTTCGGCACCGGCAACGCTTACCACCATCCAGCAGGAACTTCCACCTGGCGGCAGCGCTCCACCAGACTCTGCCGGCGTCAGTCGTGGAACGGCGGATACACCCACATCCTTCACCGGCGTAGTTCCCTGAGTTGTCAGCGACGTCGCTGCAGTCCCCGACGCGAACGACGACCCTGTCGGCGAGCTACGGCGAGCCACGTCGAGTGCGGCTCCACCAGTCTTAGTGTTCAGCCCAAACAGCCAATTGCTCCCCTGAGCAGCACAGCCCACGCTGTTCGGATTGGGGACATAGGTCGGGATGAAAACAATGCCCGACGCGACGCTCGGATTTCCGACCATACGCTCCCCGGCCGGCAAGTCGACATACCAGCCACGCCCCCCTGCTGGGCTCGCTCCCAACACCAGACTCCGCGTGCCGCCAGAACTGGAGATTGTATTAGCCTGCAGGTTGGTGCGCGTCAACGCACTCGTAATTGCTCCAGAGGAAACGTCATTGACGCCATACAACGACTGGATAGCAGTATCAAACGGATCATTTACAAATGAGAAGCTTCCAGTTCCAAAGAAAAGCATGACACCGCCGTTATCACCAGCAGTAGCAACGAGTCCACCGGTAATCGGCTGACGATAGGTAGAGCCGTTCTCGGTTGAAGTGCGGCTTGTGAAAAGCGGCACGGAAACAGATGTCACCGTGCCACGAAGATCAAACTTCCAAACGGCCCCTTTTTGATCGGCTGCGTAAACAGTGTCCGCGTATCCATCACGAACCCGATCAGCTTGGTTGGCACCGCCCCAGCGATCAACAACAACGATGTTGCCAAGACCGTTGCTTCCGGCGACCCCCCCACCGCTCTCCGTCGCTTCGATCATAGTAATAGCGGGTGCGCCTGCCTTGATATCAACAACAAAGAGAACGGCCTTTCCACTGGCGCTGTTATAGCCATTTCCAAAAATCGCTTTCCATGTCACAACGCCAGATGCGTTAGCAACTGGAACGATAACAGGCTTGCCAAGCACATAGCCTATATTATTACGAACTGCCGCAGAGAGTGTGCTATCGAGATCGCTGATCTCCCAAAGGCGACTGCTGGTCGAAATACTTGTCGGCGTCGTAACGTCCATTGCAAAAACGCTGCGTCCACCCGCACCCGCAGTCCCTACAAGAGCTGTCTTCCAGGATCCACCATAGTAAGCATCCGATACGGTCAGCGGACCATCAACATAGTAACGATGATTAAATTCCTGATCGCTTTGATCAAGTGGATCGTAGGGAAGCAGCAAGTTACCCATATGACCGATCGCCGTTGAAGGAATGTAAGCAAATCGCTCCGTGCCCCCATTGGAATTCATCACACCGCTTGCATTCATTCCTCCATCGAAGCCATGCAACATGCCATCGTTGGCTCCAACATAAACCATATAATTTCTATTTGCTTTCTTTGAATCCAAGTAAGCGCCGTAAGTGCTTCCCGGCACTCCCGACAGACTACGATAACCATAGTCGTCCAATGGAGAGCTGATGACAGGCGTCGAATTGACGATATCGCCAAGCACAGTGGTTCGTTCGCGCAAGCGACCACCGCTGCGGACTTCCCCAGACGCATCCCCACGCAAGTACGCGGTAGCGGTAGCTGCGGTCGCCCCCAGCGCGAAAAGGTCCGACTCAGCGCACAGCGACATCCCTGGATACAGCGACGTCGATTTGTTGCAAAGATCCGCAAGAGAAACATTAGTCGCATTGAAGGCGCTAACTGATCCTGCCTTGCTGACCAAGACATTGCGCGCCGCGGCAGACGGCATTCGTGAACTTGCCTCCCATGCTGCGGTGGTCACTGCGACCCGAGTCGTTGGATTGATAGAAACGGTATAGCCGGTAAGACGGCCAAACCAATCTGTGCCCTCATTGGCGATTTCGTAGTTGGGCACTACTGAGAACGAGCCAGCGCCGATGCGCGCACCGCTCTGTGCAAGCGTCCCCGAAGGAGACGAACCGGATGTCACCGAAGAGAGAACTCTCCGCATCGCAGCCGTAATTTCAGCCGGAGTTTTTGCGTTGATGTACTGACCGCGAGTGTTGGTTGCAGCGTGCCAGATGTCATCAACAGTGCTTCTTTCGTCATTTTCACGCGGCGGCCAATTCTGGTAAATCGCTGGAGTGGTATAAGCATCCCGCACCACATCCGGGTCAAATAAGTTCCCCCGCGCACCCAGTGTGATACCGTAAAAATTTACGTGCAGATTCTTCTGACAGTCCAATCTTACGTTGGCATTCGCGGTGTTGCAGGAACTTGGAACGGGCACCAGCCCAGAGGCCAAGTCAGGACGAATGGGAGATCCGCCATCGATGTTGTTGTAATATCTGGCAGCGATGTCACCCATGGTGTTGTCATAGCTGTCGCTAAATGGAACTCCCATTCCGCCATCGCCAGCTGCGTTACTGACCTGCGGCCCATTCTGATTACTATAACCATCCGTAAAAAGCATCACGGCGTTCTTCTGGCAAGCCAGCTGGACCGGAGCGGCGCCGTCTGTACGCTGGAATTGGACTCCCGCAGCATTTACTGCCTGGCGATTTGGCGTACCGCCGCTTGCAGGCAATGCAAGGATCGAATTGTAAAGCGCGGTTTTCTCGCTTGCCGTTGCCATATTTCGCATCGGCAACCGGTCCGTAATGGCGTCATAGCTGGCGTACTGATTGATGCGAAAGAATCCTACCCGCATATTATTGACGTCAGCCAACGACCTGGTCATACCCGCGATAATTGCCCTATTGCGATTACCGTAGAAAGAAAACCAATTTGCGAAGTTTTGCAAGGCAACGGTATTAGTGGTACCGATCGTGTACTTCCACATATCACAGCCCGTTCCGCATACATCTCGTACACGCTCACGCGGCACTGAGTCATACGCGGAGGCAGAGCCGGGAAGGACTGGCCGAGCATCATTATTACCCGTGTAAGGAACGAAAAAGGTTGCAGGCCAAAACCTTATCAGCAGCGTCTGCGAACCACCATTCCAAGTGACATCAGTTGTCGCCGTTGTCTCAGCTCCGAAATAGAGATTATTGTTATTATCCCTGAAACGCTGCCTGTAACTTGTACCTCGGGGTAACACCATTCTGTTCTGAATTCGAAAACTACTATTGAAATCCTCACCCATGTAATTCGATGCCAACGCGATGGTTGCGGATTGCAGCGGATTAATACGGGTATTCATCGGATCGGCTTGAGGAAATGATGTGCCGTCATTATTGATCCATGGCTCGTATTTGACCGTCGGATCATAATATGTTGGATTGTAGGCAGCCGAGCGCGCGAAGCCCAGGCTATCCAACGGAGGAACACCTAGTCGATTCTCGTCGATACGGACACCAGGAAGCACGTGGTTGTAACCACATCCAACGCTTCTTGTATCTTCCGTATTGAGTACCCCAGGGCTTGAGAAAAACGTATATTGCGCAGTACTCCAGCAGCCTTGGCCATCCTGCCCTGGAAACTGGGTTTGAAAGGTCATCGACCCCGAATCGTCAACAGCCATGATGAACGCGGGCGGCGTCTGCACTTGATTATTCATTGGCGCCTGGGCCAGAACGCCCTGGCCCTGCGCGGCGATCAACGCATAGATAAAGCACCCCAGGCCAACGGCACCGGCGGCTGCAGAAGCAAGAATTACTTTCGTTCTATGAGATTTCATATGCTTCTCTTCAAAGCTTGAAGATAGTGTCTACGGCTGCTTCGGAGCTGGCGTTGCTCACGTCGTCAGCAGCGACGCCGGTAATCTGGAAAACAGGAGATGCGGGATCTACAGGCTGCCCCATGCCGATGTTTGCCTCTCCCTGAATACATTGATCGATCTGGCGGACATTGACCGCGCGAGCCGAGGTCTGTGCCTGCGCCCACTGTATCGGGTCAAAACCGTCGTCGCAGACACGATTGATATCTCCGGCAGCAACTGAACTCGTGGTACCGGCTGGCGCAGTTGTTCGATTGGAAATATTTTCAACTGAATTCTCGGCATTTCTGACGATGCCCTCGGCCTCCTCGAAAGCAAGGTTTACAGCGCGATAATTGGCTGCCATTTTCTCTTGCATTCCAGAAACCTGGATTCCTGCAATGCCGATCAGCGCAAGCAGCACCAATATGATCAGCGCCACATATAAGACTGCACCGCGCTGACGAGTCATTGCCGAATAGTTAATCGCACGATTTCGAGCGAGACGTTTTATCTGCATTATCAGTTACCGAAAAGGCGATTGCGGAGGGCAATGGACAACTCGTAACTGGCACGATAACGTCCATCGTTGTTTGTCGGCGGAACGATCGTGACACCTAGCACGCCCAGTCGATTCGCCTCAACTTGAGTACCTGCAGCTGCTGCCGTCGGACTGCGAGCAAGGATACCGACCTGCACTTGCCCAACGCGACGCCACTGGTTGGCGGCCACCGAATCGGCTCCGGTAGCAACTCCACTAGCCACACGTTGCTCGGTAATATTACCGACAGGCGGAGTTTGGGTCGCGATCGCCGGCGTCGTATCCAATCCATACAGGAATTGTAGGCTTTCTATTCCTTCAACCAACTCCTCGCTGACATATACACCGTTGCTACCCGCGCGAGCGCGCCTTAGCGCGGGCTCTCCGGTATCGGGACTGTTGGCAACGTAATACACCAAGGACTCGGCGCGATAAACCATCGTCTGACCGGTGGGCTGCACAACATAACGCCCGGAAAGATTGACACCACTGGCAGTTACGGACCCTGCAGTTGTGGTACCAGCAAATACATCCGCGTGGGCGCAATCCGCAATTCCAAACAGGGTGGGAGCCGCCACTCCATCGTCGGTCAGGCGTGCCCAACGTGTTGCATTCATCGTCAAGGTGCTGTTGGACCCAGCTGCAGCGATCCCTGTCGCAGGTACGCCTTCGGCAGAAAGATAACGCAATACAATGATGTCGCTGCCCGGCCTCGGCGCGGGGTTTAAGTTCTGAATGGACGCTGGCAGGCCAACTATCGAATTCGCACTGCCACCGATCGTTATTTGATCTTTCGGAGCCGTTCCCGGTGCTTCATAGCCTTGAATTGATACCGAGAAATCCAGAGGACTCCCGCTTCCTGTTGTCGCAGAAAGATTGACCCTGGGATCTCCTTCCCCCTTGACGAATTGCGCTTGATCGTTGACGCACCCAAAGTGGCCCGCCATGCGAATGTCTCGAGCCAGATAGTCAAGCGCAAAACGTCCATTCTCTTGCGCTCGCGAAGCACCTTCGGATAGTTGGGCGGCCGTGCGTGAAGCTGAAAATACTTGGATTACCCCTAATAAAAGAACTAACCCGATCACTAACGCAATCATTAGCTCGATCAATGAAAGGCCAGACATTCGCGAACGCAATTTCATTCCCTTAGATCTCCGTGCGTAACGCAAAGCTGGTCACTGCCTCAGGGTTTTCCTTGTCCCAGCGCTGATCGCCCCAACTGATCGCCACAGTGGCGACCCCATTAACATAGGTAACTGTAGCAGCAGCCTTATCTCCGAGTGCCTTGGCTACCTGACATTGCCATCTTGTTATGTTCTGGCTTACCGATACGGTTTCGCCTGTCGGATATTCACACGCGCCAGTCGCCGTCACGGCCCCAGCAGCGAATGTGGCGGCGGTGTATTGGCCGACCTGATAACGATTGGATCGCATCTGATCGATGAGGTCGTAGGCCAGATTGGTTGCTTGTGTGCGATAGTTAGCGCTTTGGACGAATCGCACATTCATGGTCTGCAGCAGCGCGAATCCAAGCAAGCCAACTGCAAGCACAAGAATGGCAATCAGCACTTCGATTAGGGTGAAGCCTGCTGTAGAACGGCGATGAAAAGAACGGTCTCGGTTCATGTGCACGCCTCTTTTTTGCTGCGGATCTGCCCGGACGCATTGACTGTTAAAGAGCGCTTCAACGGTTGCCCGCCACACTGATCGGGTTGCAACGTGACCTGTTGATCGGCAGCAGCACGGCGTCGTCCCCGCGCATCGAACGCGATGACCGTCCCTGTCGTTGGCCCCTGAACGACCAGCCTTGGATTTCCCAGCGAGTAACGGAGCACGGTTTCGCCTGAGTCATAACTCCCGTTTCCGTTTGCGTCGCTCCAGGCCATCACCCCTGCACTCCAGCTCCCGTTGCAGGCCGTTCCGTTCGCACTGCCACAGATGCCGCTGCCTTGGCCGTTCCGGATGGCTTCGCTTCTGGAAAGCGTGAGCAATGCCATCATTTCGTTATTCGACGCGGCCACCCGATTTGAGCGTAATACGCCTTGGAAACTCGGATACGCGATCGCTGCGGTGATGGCTAGCACCGCAACAGTCACCATGAGTTCGATCAATGTGAATCCGCGCATACGGACGACGGACATCAAGACGCTCCCCAGCGTTGTTGCTGGAGAGCATGAACCTTGACGCACCACCGGACAAGCACTGGACCGACAGGCGGACTGACTGGACCGACAAGCGTCATGCCGCCCCTTGCCGGTACCGTCCTAGGCGACTAAGTCACCACCCGATAACAGGGCCGGTAATCCCCCGAGATCTTCATCCGGCGCTGCTCGACAAAGCCGCGCAACAGCTCGTCCAGGGCCTGCATGATATCTGGGTCGCCGTGGATCTCGAAAGGGCCGAATTCCTCGATGCGGCGCATGCCGTCTTCCTTGACGTTGCCGGCGACGATGCCGGAAAAGGCGCGGCGCAGATCGGCGGCCAGCGCGGGAGCTGGGCGGCCGTGGTGCAGGTCCAGGGCGGCCATGGCCTCGTGGCTGGGTTCGAACGGCTGCTGGTACTCGAGCGGGATGTGCACGGACCAGTTGAAGTAGTACGAGTCCTTGTGATCCTTGCGGTGCGCACGTACCGCGTGGATGCCTTCGGCCATGCGACGCGCCACGGCGACCGGGTCGCCGACGATGATCTCGTAGCGGGAAGCGACAGCTTCGCCTAGGGTGAGCCGGATGAAGCGGTCGATCTGCTCGAAATACGGCGCGGCAATGGTCGGGCCGGTCAGGATCAGCGGGAACGGCAGGTCGGCGTTCTCCTCGCGCAGCAGGATGCCGAGCAGGTAGAGGATTTCTTCTGCCGTGCCGACGCCGCCCGGAAACACAAGGATGCCGTGACCGATACGGACGAAGGCCTCCAGGCGCTTTTCGATATCCGGCATGATCACCAGGTGGTTGACGATCGGGTTCGGCGACTCGGCGGCAATGATGCCCGGCTCTGTCACACCGATGTAGCGCGTGTGATGCTTGCGCTGCTTGGCGTGTGCAATGGTGGCTCCCTTCATCGGGCCCTTCATGGCGCCCGGGCCGCAGCCGGTGCAGATGTCCAGGCCGCGCAGTCCCAGCTCGTAGCCCACCTGCTTGGTATAGAGGTATTCGTCGCGCGAGATGGAATGGCCGCCCCAGCATACGACCAGGTTCGGGTCCGACGGCTGCAGGATACGCGCATTGCGCAGTTGCCCGAACACTGCATTGGTGATGCCTTCGCTGGTATCCAGATCCCCGCGCTGGGCTTCGAGCTCGATCGCCATGTAGGCCAGGTCGCGCACCACGGCGAACAGCAGCTCGGCCACACCCCGGATGATCTCGCCATCGACGAAGGCCATTGCCGGTGCGTTGCTCAGATCGATGCGGATGCCGCGATCCTGCTGGTTCACCTGGATATCGAAATCCGGATACAGGTCGCGCGCGGCGCGCGGGTCGTCCGACGCGCTGCCGCTGGTCAGCACGGCCAGCGCGCAGCGGCGCAACAACTCGTGCATGCCGCCACTGGAGGCATCGCGCAGACGCGCAACTTCTGCCTTGGACAACACATCCAGGCCACCGCGCGGGTAGATCCGCGCATCCACCACCGGCAGCGCCCGTGCTGCCGTACTGCTGAGTTCCATAGCTTGCTCCTGTCGTATCTCAGAACTTTAGCGTACTCACCCGCTCAAAAGAAAACGGCCGGGAGACCCCGGCCGTTTTTGCAAGCTCCGACACGCCGACCAGCTTTAGAACTGGTAGCGGAAGCCCAGCTGCAGCGCCCAGCGGGAGATGCCCTTGTCGTCGTAGATGGTTGACGGATCGGGCGTATTGAAGCGGTAAACGTATTTGCCGGTAGCCGCATCGATGCCGCCGTACTCGACCACGCCACGCATACTCGGGAACGCGTACTCGTCCACACGGCCCCACTTCTTATTCAGCAAGTTACCGACGTTCATCACGTCAAGCCAGATCTGCGCTTTGTTGCCTTCTAAGAAGCCAGGCAACTCCTGCTCGATGTGCAGGTCGAACTGGTTGACCCACGAGTTGCGCACTGCATTGCGCTGTGCAACCTGCCCCTTATGCGACGACAGATATTCATCGTTGTTGACGAAGTTCCAAAACGCAGCCTCTTCCGCCGCCGAACCAAAGCGAACATCACCTGGACCTGTCGGGATGTACAGCAGGTCGTTCAAGCGGCTGTCGCCGTTTGCATCATTATCAAACGTATAGCTGTATGGACGACCACTACGGCCCTGGTAGATCAAGCCGACCTTGGTGGCAAAGTCGCCGAAGAAGTTGTGCTTCCATTGCAACGTTCCCAGAAAGCTGTTGCGGATCTCATAGGCAGAGGTCGCATTGACCTCTTCGTTGGCCTGGAACACCGCAGTATTGCCCAGCTGCGAACCGGAGGTGGAGCTTGTCAGGCCGCTCACTTCGTCGGCATTGGCAAAGGTATAGGCCAGGCTCCAGGACCAATCGCTATCGTTGAACGGCTTATTCAATCCAACGGTCAGGCTCTGGCTGCCACCCTTGCTAGTAGAGCGAGCAATGATCGCATCGTTGTAGCTGCGATAACGATTG
The DNA here is from genome assembly GCF_002940665.1 of Xanthomonas arboricola. Taxonomy (GTDB): domain Bacteria; phylum Pseudomonadota; class Gammaproteobacteria; order Xanthomonadales; family Xanthomonadaceae; genus Xanthomonas; species Xanthomonas arboricola_B. Next base: position 80,830 of record NZ_MIGY01000002.1, on the reverse strand, counting down.
CCACGCGGATCGACCGAAATACCCGTAGGCTGAGTACCGTTGATGTTCCAATTGGCAGGATTCAAGCCAGCCTGATTCCAATAGATCTGACGACCGTCCTGACCAACCGCAGTCGGCCCTGTCTGGCTCAGATTCAGCTGTTGGTAGTAAATGGCTTCCTTGACCTTCGTAACGACGCCCTCGACCGAGGCCACTACCCCGTACCAAGGCAACTCGGTGTCGAACGCGAGGTTCGCTTTCCACACAGCAGGTTGACCCAGATCCTTATCGACGAAGTCGACGGACTGAGTGGCACCGTTCAATGTCCCGTTGCCACGCGGCTGGTTGTTGATGTCCGGCGTAAACGCGATACCGTTGCTGTTGACCAGATTTACGCTTGAGAAATTGTAATCGGTGTAAGCCAGACCGGTATTCGAGTAGGGATTGGACAACCACACCGACGCCGCCGCACCTTGGAACAGGCCCACACCACCACGCAACTGCGTGGGACGGTCTGCATCGAAGGTGTAATTGAAACCGAAACGCGGCTGCAGCAGGCCATTGCCATCGATGGTTTCATCATTACGCACGCCGAACGTCGTCGAGGCGGCTGCGTTGTATTGCGGCTTGTTCTTCACCATTGGCTCGTCGTAACGCACACCGAAGGTCAAGGTCAGGTTGCTGTTGACAGCCCACGTATCCTGCAAGAACAGGCCGACATTCTTCATGCCCCACTGCGCGGCGATATCGTCGATGTTTCCGCTAGTGGATTGAGAATAACGGTAGCTGGCCGGCCGATTGTTGCGGTAGTCGGCAATCGAGTTGAAGTTGTACGAACCAAAGACACGCTGAGCAAACAAGTTGAAGATGTCGTTGTCTTCGTAGTCGCCACCAAACTTCAGGGTGTGATCATCCAGATATAGATTGGCAGCAAAGAACGCATTCCACGTCTCAGTACGCAGTGCATTGGCCTGTGTACTCTGCTCGGTACCGAAGTTGACGAAGTTGTTGCCGATCCGGACACCGACAGCCGGCAATTGCGAGGCAGCGTCACGCACCGCGGAATAATCGCGGTAGGAAACCTTTGCTTCGGTAGAGAACTTCTCAGTCCAGTCACTGAACAATTGAGCTGTGTAGGTTTCGAGCTCGAAATTGCGGGTGTAATGGTACGAATTCAGTGACAAGGCGGTCGCGCTGAAGCCATTGAGGTTGGCGGTTTCCTGCTCGGACTTGCCGTAACGAAACGAGGCGCGGTGCTTGTCGCTGATGTTCCAGTCGATCTTGATGCCCTTCTCTTCCGACTCAGAATCAAGTGCCGGCAGCGCCAGCGTTCCGGGATCGAAACCGTAGACATTGCGCGAGATATCGACGATCTCGTCAACCTGTGCCTGGCTCACGCTGACGATATTACTGGCGCCCGAGCCGGTCGGACCGTATCCGGATGCTCCGGTGAATACGCCTTTGCCCTTGTATTTTTCGTAGTTAGCGAAGAAGAACAGCTTGTCCTTGACGACCGGACCGCCCAGGGTCAGGCCATAGGTGGCTTCATTGTCAAACAGCTGTGGGCGGATACCATTCTGGTTTTTGCCGGACCAGTCGTTTTCGCGATAGGTTCCATAAACTGAACCATGAAATTCGTTTGTACCGGACTTGGTCACGGCATTGATGACACCGCCGGTGCCACCGGTGATGGCCACATCGTAGTTGGCAACGTCCACCGAAATTTCGTCGATGACGTCCATCGAGAACGGCTGGCGCGGGGTCGGCAGGCTGTTGGATTCCAGGCCGAAGGCGTCGTTGGTGCTGATGCCGTCAACGCGGATCGCGTTGTAGCGCGGGTTCTGGCCGGCGATGGAGATTTCGTTGCGCGCCTTGTCGGTCTGCGCGACACGCGGATCCAGACGCACATAGTCCTGCAGGTTGCGGTTGATCGACGGCAGCGACTCGATTTCTTCGCGGGTCACGTTGGTGCCGGTGCCCATCTTGTTGGCGCTGAAGATCGCCGAGCCGTAGTTGCCTGCGATCGCCTGCACGGTCCCCAGCGTTGCCAGATCGCCGCCCAAGGCTGCATCGACCTGATTGACCTTGTCCAGGTTCAGGTACACGCCTTCACGCGTGGTGTTGCCCGCGCCGGAAGCGGTAATGGTGATCGTGTACGGCCCACCCACGCGCAGGCCGCGCGCGTTGTAGCGTCCGCTGGCATCGGTGGTGGCGCGGCTGACTGTGCCCGACTCGACGTGGGTGATCGTCACTTCGGCATTCGGTACCGGTTGACCGGCACTGCTGGTGACCACGCCAGCGACGCCGGCAGAGGTGCTCTGAGCGAACACGGGGGCGGCGGCGAGTGCGGCAACAAGGCCAAGCGTCAACTTGGACATGCGGAGACAGCGGGGGTGGGTCATTTCGGTAGCCTCGATACAGGTTGGGCAGTGACAAAAAGGCGCAGTCAGCCCAACCGTTCCCGGGGGTGGGCTGCCGATGATCTGGGGTCCCTTGCCGCGCGGCTGGTTGCTGCCGCAACGGTTAACAACAGATTAACACGCTAAGGCCTGATTGTGACGGCGACGTGACAAAGTTCGCGCAGTGCAACATGAACTTCGCATGTGAAGGCCTAAACGCCAGCTTGCGCAAAGTTGCGTGGCATTTGCGACAGGTGTCGCGCTCTCGAACTAGCTTGTCTGCAACCGGCAGCGTCTGGCTTGAAACACAGCGATGGCTGTCGGAAGCCATCTCCCGCTACGGCCACCTGGCGCCGCCAACCGCTTGCACCATTGCGGGTCAGCACGCCCCCCGGCGCATTCGCAGATCGTCCCCACGCGCCCTGCCCGCTTATCACCGACTGGATTCAGATCGACACTGGCAGCTTGAAGTAAGTCCCCAGGCCATCCAGGAACATCTGCACCGAAATGGCCACCAGCAACATGCCCATCAGGCGCTCGATCGCGGTCAGTGCGCGATGACCGAGCAGTTTGTACAACAGCGGGGCCGAGGCCAGGATGGTGGATGCACCGATCCAGGCGATCATCAGCGCAAGGCTCCAATCCCATAGCCGGGTGGGTTCGTTGCTGCCCATCAGCATCACTGCGGCCATGCCGGACGGGCCGGCCACCAGCGGGATCGCCAGCGGCACGATGAAGGGCTCACCGTCGGGGATCTCGCCCATCAGGCCTTCCGGGCGCGGGAAGATCATGCGGATACCGATGAGAAACAGCACGATGCCGCCGGCGATCGCCACTGACTCCTGGCGCAGATGCATCAGCTCCAGCGCGTACTTGCCGCCCCACAGGAACGCCATCAGCACGAACAGGGCGATCAACAGCTCGCGCGCGAGCACGAAGCGCTGCCGCTTCGGCGGCAGCGGCTTGAGCACGCTGAGAAACACCGGGATGTTGCCCAACGGGTCGAGGATCAGGAACAGCAGCAGCGCCGCCGACAGAATGGTCATGCAGAAGGGCTCCAGATCGCACCGCGGTGCGTGCCACCGGCTGTGGACAACAAGGTGACGCAGGCGGACGCATAGCGCGCGGGGTCCATCGCGTCGCTGTCTTCCTGATGGGTGAAGGCGCGTGCGCGCAAGGCGGTGCGCATCGGGCCGGGCTGCAGTCCGCTGATGCGGACCGGGCCGGCGGCGGTTTCGTGATGCAGGCTGGCGAGCAGGCCACGCTGCGCATGCTGGGCAGCGCCATAGGCACCCCAATACGCCTGGCCAACGCGTGCGGGGTCATCGACGACGAAGACCACCGCCGCATCGACTTGCCGCCGCAGCAGCGGCAGGCAGGCCTGGGTCAACCAGGCGCGCGCAGTGAGGTTGATGTGGAGGTTGCGTGCAAAATCGGCAGGCGCCGCGAGTTCGGCCGGGGTCAAGCCGGCGAAATCGGCAGCGCAGTGCAGCAGGCCGTGCAGGCCGGCGAGCTCGGCCTGCAGCCGCTGCGCCAGCGCGGCGTAGTCGTCCGGCGTGGCGCCGGCCAGATCCAGCGGATACAGCGACGGCTCCGGCCCCAGCTTGGCAACTGCGTCATAGATGCGCTCCAGCGGGCGCAGCTTGCGACCGAGCAATACCACGGTCGCACCGGCGCATGCACACGCCTGCGCCGCAGCGCTCCCCAGGCCGCCGGCTGCACCGGTGATCAGCACCACGCGGCCGGCAAGCGCCGCCGCATCGGGCCGGGCCTGCGCCAGACTCACGGCTGATAGGCCTCACTGACGATGCGCTTGAGCTCGCCGGCTTCGAACAGTTCCAGCGTGATGTCGCAACCGCCGATCAGCTCGCCGTGGATGAACAATTGCGGGAAGGTCGGCCAGTTGGAATAGCGTGGCAGATTGGCGCGCACTTCAGGCTCTTCGAGCACGTTGACCGTGCGCAGCTGGTCGGCGCCGGCAGCGACCAACGCCTGCACCGCGCGGCTGGAAAACCCGCACATCGGAAATTGCGGGGTACCTTTCATGAACAGCACGATCGGGTGTTGTTCGACTTCGGCCTGGATCCGTTCCATCACCGGCATTGGACTCTCCTGACTGGGAGCGGCAGGCCCGACCGCCGGGTCGGATAGACTTCCGCAAAGGCGCGCATTGTAAGCCTTCAGCGCGACCTGTCGCCGCACTCCCTTCGCTGCCCTTGCCATCATGCCGATCGAACACCTTGCATTGCCCTACTCCCGCGCTGCCCTGGAGCCGCATCTTTCCGCCGCCACATTGGAGGCGCACCACGGCATCTGTCACCGCAACGAGGTCGATCGGCTCAATGCGCGCATCGAAGGCAGCGAGTTCGCCGAGCTGACGCTGGAAGACATCATCGCGCAGGCGCAAGGCACGCTGTTCCATCTGGCCGCGCAGGTGTGGAACCACAATTTCTATTGGCAGTGCCTGCGCCCACGCGGCGGCGGCGAGCCACTGGGCCGGCTGGCCGACCGCATCGCCAAATCGTTCGGCGACTTCGTGCATTTCAAGCAGGAATTCAACCGCGTCGCCGTGGGCACCTTCGGCTCGGGCTGGGTGTGGCTGGTGCAGCGTCCGGATGGCGCACTGGCGGTCGTCGCCACGCCGAATGCGTCCACGCCGCTCACCGGGCCGGACACCCCGCTGCTCGCCTGCGACCTGTGGGAGCACGCCTATTACCTGGATTACCGGCAGGACCGCGCGCAGTATCTGGAGGCGTTCTGGAAGTTGATCAACTGGGAGTTCGTGGCCAGCCGGTTGGGCTAGTGGCCCGCGCCGTTGCAACGGGTCAACGATCAGGTGATCCGTTGCAACGGCGCATTTGGAGGCACCGCGCACTGCTGTCCATCTTCGCCACGAATGCACATCAACCAGGCCACGGCAGCGCCACCGATGGTTCTGCGAATTACCCTTCGCTCAAACGCGCGAGCACCGGTTCCACCTGCGCATCACGCTGCAACGCGGTGCCTGCTTCGCTCAATGTCTGTGCAAGCGCCTGCGGCGTCTCGGCGCGCAGCGTGGCGTGGCCGACCTTGCGGCCCTCGCGCGCCTGCTTGCCGTAGTCGTGCCAATGCCCACCGGGCACCGCCAAAAATGCGGCAGCATCCGGCATCGCGCCCAGCCAGTTGAGCATGCAGGCATGCCCGCGCATCGCGGTGCTGCCGAGCGGCAAACCCAGCACCGCGCGCACATGATTTTCGAACTGCGAGGTTTCGGCACCTTCGATGGTCCAGTGCCCGGAGTTGTGCACGCGCGGCGCCATCTCGTTGGCGAGCAGCTGGCCATCGCGCACGAACAGTTCCAGCGCGAAGACGCCCACGTAGTCCAGGCGCTCGGCGATCGCGCGCGCATGCGCCTGTGCCGCAGCCTGCAACCCGGCATCCACACGCGCTGGCGCAAGACTGGCCGAGAGCACGCCGTCCACATGCCAGTTCTCGGTCAGCGGCCAGGCGCGCAATTCGCCGTCGCGCCCACGCACTGCCACCACGCTGACCTCGCGCTCGAACGGCACGAAGGCCTCCACGATCAGCCCGACCTTCTCCGCCTGCGCGCCGAGCGCGTCCCACGCGGCATCGGCATCGGCAAGCGCCTTGATGCGGAACTGGCCCTTGCCGTCGTAGCCGAAGCGACGCGTCTTGAGCACGCACGGCGTGCCGATACGGGCCAATGCGGCGTCGAGTTCTGCACGGTCGTCGATGGCGGCGAATTCGGGCACCGGAATGCCGAGCTCGCGGAACAGGGTTTTTTCGCTGAGCCGGTCCTGCGCCACCGCCAATGCGGCAGCGCTGGGGAACACCGGCACCTGCGCGGCCAACTGCTGCGCGCCGGCGGCCGGCACGTTCTCGAAATCGAAGGTGATCACATCCACCTGTGCGGCGAATGCGGCAAGCGCGGCAGTGTCGTCGAAGGCGCCGACCTGCAGCGGCGCCACCTGCCCTGCGCAGGCATCGGCGGCCGGGTCGAACACCGCAAAGCGCAGGCCCAACGGCGCGCCGGCCAATACCAGCATGCGCGCCAGCTGGCCGCCACCCAGAATGCCGACCGTGGTCATTGGCGCGGGTCGTCGCTGGCCATGACATCGTCGGTCTGCCTGGCGCGGAACTGCTCCAGTGCCTGACCGATCTGCGCCTGCTCCGGTGCCAGCATCGCTGCGGCGAACAAGGCCGCATTCGCCGCGCCGGCATTGCCGATCGCAAACGTCGCCACCGGAATGCCGGCCGGCATCTGCACGATCGACAGCAGCGAATCCATGCCGCTGAGCGCCTTGGACTGTACCGGCACACCGAGCACCGGCACCGCCGTCTTGGCCGCCAGCATGCCCGGCAGATGCGCTGCACCACCGGCACCGGCGATGATCGCGCGCAGACCGCGCTCGCCAGCCTGCTCGGCATAGCTGAACAACACATCCGGTGTGCGGTGCGCCGAGACCACCTTGACTTCGTAAGGCACGCCCAGCGCGTCTAGCTTCTGAGCTGCGTGTTGCATGGTTTCCCAATCGGAACGGGAACCCATCACGATGCCGACCAGCGGCGCGGAGTGGTTGGAGGTCATGGCCCTGCCCTGCGGTAAAGACGTATTCTAGCCATCTTCCACGCAAGACAAGACTTCGATGGATCGCAAACTGCTCGACCTGCTGTGCTCGCCCGACACCCGCCAGCCGCTCTCGCTGCTCGACGGCAAGGGCCTGGAAGCACTCAACACCGCCATCGCCGGCGGAACCCTGCAGCGTGCCGACGGCACCGCGCAGGCACAGCCACTGCGCGAGGCGCTGATCACCCGCGACCGCAAGCAGATCTTCCGCGTCGACGACGGCATTCCGGTGCTGCTGGCCGAAGAAGCCATCGGCACTGCGCAGATCGCCGACTTCCCCGAAAAGTGAATTCTCCCCTGCGCACCACCGTGCCGGAGGCACCACCGGCCGCACTGGTGGACGCCGATGTGGCGCGCGCGCTGGCCGAGGACATCGGCACCGGCGATGTGACCGCAGCGCTGTTGCCCGATCGGGCCGACAGCGCGTATCTGCTGTGCAAGCAGGACGCTGTGATCGCCGGGCGTCCCTGGTTCGACGCCACGCACCGCGCGCTCGATCCGCGGGTGCGGATCGACTGGCAGGTGCACGAAGGCCAGCACGTCGCCGCAGGCACGGTGTTGGCGCTGCTGCATGGCCGCAGCCGCAGCCTGGTCAGCGCCGAGCGCACCTCGCTCAACTTCCTGCAGACGCTGTCGGCCACCGCGACCGCCACCGCTGCATACGTCGCTGCCGTGGCCGGCACCGGCACGCGCATTCTGGATACGCGCAAGACGCTGCCGGGCCTGCGCGCCGCGCAGAAGTACGCCGTGCGCTGCGGCGGTGGCGACAATCACCGCATCGGCCTGTTCGACACGGTGATGCTCAAGGAAAACCATATCCGCACCGCCGGGTCGCTGAGCGCCGCCGTGCATGCCGCACGTGCGCAGCAACCGCAGTTGCCGCTGGTGGTCGAGGTGGAAACGCTGGAGCAGTTGCGCGAAGCCTTGCAGGTCGGCTGCACGCGCATCCTGATCGACGATTTCGACCCGGCAATGCGTCGCGACGCGGTGCGCATCGTTGCCACCCTGCCGCGAGAACAACGCATTCCGCTGGAAGTCTCCGGCAGCGTGGATCTGGTCGGCATTGCCGCCATTGCGGCCGATGGCGTGGATTGCATCTCCATCGGCGGGCTCACCAAGCACGTGCACGCGGTCGATCTGTCGCTCAAACTGGGCCCGCCGCCGCGCTGATTTCACGCTTGCCCGCAGCCGGCTCTGTCAGCCTGCTGCGATTGTTCTGTGCAGGATCTGCGATGACTGGAAAACCTTGGCCGTGGCTCTATCTGGTGTTGGCGGCATGGGGCGGCACCGCGGCCGCCGCGGAAGTCTGCGATGTGCCCCCGCGCTTCGGCACCAGCCCTGCGGCAATCGCCATCGTGCGCAGCGCCTGCAACGAGCATCGCCTGTGGCAGCACCCGTTTATCGATGCCAAGGGCCGTCTGGCTAGTCTGGGCGTGACCGAAGCCGAATCGGGCTATCTGGCCGACCACGGCGTGGTCGCCTGGCAACGCGTGGCCGGTTACTGGCGCGACAGCGGCACGCTGGCATCGATGGGCGGCCGCCCCGGCGCATCGAGCTGCGCGGCACTGGATGGCACGCGCTACACCGCCAGCGATTGTCGTGCGTTCCTGGTCGACAACCCGTGGTCGGCCGCCTTCATCTCCTGGGTGATGACGCAGGCCGGCCTGAGCGGTTTCCATCGCTCTGCACGCCATCTGGATTACATCCGCAGCGCCTACAACGATGGCGCCAGCGGCCCGTACCAGTTCACCGACCCGGCGGTGGAAAAGCCCGCCCCCGGCGATCTGCTGTGCCTGCTGCGCGGGCGTAGCGCTGCGCTCGGCTACGCCGGCCTCAAGGCCGGGCTTGGCGGCAGCGCGCCGATGCCGTGGCAATCGCATTGCGATGTGGTGGTGGCTGCCAACGTCGGTGGCGATCGCACCCTGTATCTGATCGGCGGCAATGTGTTCAATACGGTGATGATGCGCAAGATGCCGCTGGACCGCGCCGGCCGCATGGAGTTGCCGACACCGCAGTCCGACGGCAGCCAGGACCAGAGCGAGGACGGCTTGGGCATCGCCAGCGAGTGCACGCCGGCACACGAAGAACTCTGCGATTTCAATCGACGCGACTGGGCGGCCCTGTTGAAGCTGCGTCCGGATGCGGTATTGACCGCACCACCGCCGGTCGAGCAGTTGCCTTCGCCAACCACCTTGCCCACGCACCAGACGATGCCGCCGGGTTTCCCACGCGTGGTGCCGCCGCGTCCGGAAGCACAGCCCGAGCCGAAACAACAGCCCAGGTAAGCAGGGCTCAAAGCCCCTCTCACGTCGGGAGAGGGGTTGGGGTGAGGGTACGAAGGCGAAGCCCCAGCCTTGGTTCAACCGTAGGACGCTTCGCCCTTACCCTCATACGTCCGGAGAAGGATCAAGTCACGCGCCATTGCCGGACAGCCAACGAAAAAGCGGGCCGAAGCCCGCTTTTTCGTGACACGTCAAACAGTGACAGTTACTCGGCAGACGCCGGCAGGCCTTCGCCTTCTTCCACTGCCTTGATCGACAGACGGATACGGCCCTGCTTGTCCACTTCCAGCACCTTGACGCGGACCAGATCGCCTTCCTTCAGCTTGTCGCCGACCTTTTCCACGCGCTCGCTGGAGATCTGCGAGACGTGCACCAGGCCGTCCTTGCCCGGCAGGATGGTGACGAACGCACCGAAGTCCATGATCTTGGCGACCTTGCCTTCGTAGATGCGGCCCGGCTCCACGTCCGAGGTGATCTGCTCGATGCGCGACTTCGCAGCTTGCGCAGCAATGGCGTTGACCGAGGCGATGATGATCGTGCCGTCGTCCTGGATGTCGATCTGGGTACCGGTTTCCTTGGTGATGGCCTGGATGGTCGAACCACCCTTGCCTATCACTTCGCGGATCTTGTCCGGGTGGATCTTGATGGTCAGCAGACGCGGCGCGTAATCGCTCAGCTCCAGACGCGGGGTGGTCAGGGCATGCGCCATCTCGCCGAGGATGTGCAGACGGCCGGCCTTGGCCTGCTGCAATGCCTGCTTCATGATCTCTTCGGTGATGCCTTCGATCTTGATGTCCATCTGCAGCGCGGACACGCCTTCGGCAGTACCGGCCACCTTGAAGTCCATGTCGCCCAGGTGATCTTCATCGCCCAGGATGTCCGACAGCACGACGAAGTCGTTGCCTTCCTTGACCAGACCCATCGCGATACCGGCGACCGGCGCCTCGATCGGCACACCGGCGTCCATCAGCGCCAGCGAGCTGCCGCAGACCGATGCCATCGAAGACGAACCGTTGGACTCGGTGATTTCCGAGACCACGCGGATGGTGTACGGGAACTCTTCCAGGCTCGGCATCACCGCCAGCACGCCGCGCTTGGCCAGACGGCCATGGCCGATCTCGCGACGCTTCGGCGCACCGAAGCGACCGCACTCGCCCACCGAGTACGGAGGGAAGTTGTAATGGAACAGGAAGTTCTCTTTGTACTCGCCCGAGACAGCGTCGATGACCTGACCGTCGCGTGCGGTGCCGAGCGTGGTGATCACGATGGCCTGGGTCTCGCCGCGGGTGAACAGCGCCGAGCCATGGGTACGCGGCAGCACGCCGGCCTTTGCGCTGATCGGACGCACGGTATCCAGTGCACGGCCGTCGATGCGCACCTTGGTGCTCAGCACCGAGCCGCGCATGGTCTGGTATTCCAGTTCGCCGAATTCCTTGGACAGATCACCGGCAGCCCAGCCTTCGATCGTGGCGCGCGGTGCCAGCGCACCCAGCACGTCCTTCTTGATCGCCGAAATCGCATCGCGGCGCTGCAGCTTGTCGCGCACCTGGAAGGCCGAAGCGAGCTGCTCGCCCACTGCTTCCTTCAGCGCGGCGATCATGCCGTCGTTCTTGGCCGGAGCCACCCAGTCGGACGGCTTGGTGCCGGCTTCGACGGTCAGCTCGTTGATGATATTGATGACCTTCTGCATCTCGCGATGGCCGAACGTCACCGCGCCCAGCATCACTTCTTCCGACAGCAGCTCGGCTTCGGACTCGACCATCAGCACCGCATTGGCGGTACCGGCCACGACCAGCTCCAGCTGCGAATCCTTCAGCTCGGTCACGGTCGGGTTGAGGATGTATTCGCCATTCTTGTAACCGACCTTCGCCGCAGCGATCGGGCCGTTGAACGGAGTGCCGGCCAGCGACAGCGCGGCCGATGCGCCGATCAGCGCGGCGATATCGCCGTCGATGTCCGGGTTCATCGACATCACGGTGGCGATGATCTGCACTTCGTTCTTGTAGTCCTCGGGGAACAGCGGACGGATCGGGCGATCGATCAGGCGCGAGATCAACGTTTCCTTCTCGGTCGCACGTCCTTCGCGCTTGAAGAAGCCGCCCGGGATGCGGCCGCCGGCGTAGAACTTCTCCTGGTAATCAACCGTCAGAGGAAAGAAGTCCTGTCCTTCGCGCGCGCTCTTGGCGGCGACGGCGGTGACCAGCAGTACGGTGTCGTCGAACTTGACGATGACGGCGCCGCCTGCCTGGCGAGCGATTTCGCCCGTCTCCAGGGTGACGGTGTGCTTGCCGTACTGGAAGGTTTTGGTGATTTTTGCCACGGAGGTTTTTCCCTTAGGTGTTGCTGTCTTCGTTGGACCGTCGTCGACCCATGCCGAGAACGGGCGGCCGGGAGGCTCCGGCCCATGAACCACATGCTGCAGATAACGTGATGCGAATGACCAAAACAAAGCCGCGGCGCATCGCTGCGCCGCGGCGGTGTGACTCGATTAGCGGCGCAGGCCGAGCTTCTCGATCAAGGACTTGTAACGCTCGTTGTCCTTCTTCTTCAGGTAGTCGAGCAGGCTGCGACGGCGGTTGACCATCTGCAGCAAGCCACGACGGCTGTGGTGATCCTTCTTGTGGGTCTTGAAGTGGCCGGTCAGCAGCTCGATGCGCGCGGTCAGCAGGGCGACCTGCACTTCCGGCGAACCGGTGTCCTGTGCGCTGCGCTTGTTGTCTTCAATAACTTTCTGGGTGTCGACGGACATGATGTTTACTCGATAGATGCGTGGTCGGCAGGAACGTGCATGACGCACCGCCGGACTCGCCGTTTGCTAGGGATGAGCGCGCTTGGCGCTGGAGGTGCCCCGATCGGGGCCGCAAAATTGTAACGTCGTGCGGGCCCGGGAACAAGTTGACCAAAACTTAACAAGCTACGGCGTCGTTCAGTCCATTGAATAGACGCTGCGGCGACAAACGCCCCTCCGCGTCCACCAGGCCTAGCCCTGAGGGGATTCCGTCTGGTCCGAACACGGCCACCTGGCCGGTCGGAAATGCAGCATCGCGCAGGCGCTGGCCCATGCGAAAACGTGCCGCATGTGTCGCATCGAGCACGATCCGCGCAAAATCGGCCAGTCCGGCCTCGATCGGCAACAACAGCGCCTGCGCGTCGGTGCCCGCCTCCAGGACTGCCGACAACGCCTCCAGCGTGATCATCTGCGGCGCGCGAAACGGCTCGACCCAGAGCCGGCGCAGCGAGGCGATATGCGCACCGCAGCCAAGCACCTCGCCCAGATCGCGCGCCAGGCTGCGGATGTAGGTGCCCGAGCCGCAGGTCACGCGCAACTGCAGCCGCGGCGCTGCATAACCGAGTACCTCGATCGCATGCACATCGACCTCGCGCACCGGCGCGGCGATCACTTCGCCCCGGCGCGCCTTGGCATACAGCGGCTCGCCGCCCTGCTTGAGCGCGGAATAGATCGGCGCTTGTTGGCGGATACGGCCGATGAAGGGCATCAGCGCTGCACGCAGCGCGTCTTCGCCCAGTGCCGGCACCGCACGCTCGCGCAACATCTGGCCATCGGCATCGTCGGTATCGGTGGTGACACCTAGCACGATCTCGGCGTCGTAGGCCTTGGCCGCACCGAGCAGCAGGCCGGCAATCTTGGTGGCCTCGCCCAGACACAGCGGCAGCAAGCCGGTGGCCAGCGGGTCCAGGCTGCCGGTGTGGCCGCCCTTTTCGGCACGCAACAAGCGGCGCGCGGACTGCAAGGCCGTGTTGGAGCTGACTCCAGCCGGCTTGTCGAGCAACAGGATGCCGTGCAACGGGCGATAGACGATACGGGGTTTCAACAGATCGGTGCTCGAATCGGGCACTGTGCGCGCCCGTTGAAATCAGGGCCGCTGATCGACAGGCGGCCGGCCGGCAGCGCTCAGCGCTGCTCGGCGTCCTCGTCGCTGGACGCGGCCTCGGGGCCGACATCGTCCAGGTCACGCAGCAGGTTGTCGATGCGCTCGCCGCGGTCGACCGAATCGTCGTAATGGAAATGCAGCTCGGGCACGTGGCGCAGCTTCATCGCGCGCGCCAGCTGCGTGCGCAACTGACCTGCGATTTCCTTGAGCCCCTTGACGGCTTCGGCCGAACGTTCCTGCTGCAGCGCGGTAACGAACACCTTGGCATGTGCCAGGTCGCGGCTGATTTCGACGTCGGAAACGCTGACCGACGGCAGGCCGTGGTCGCGCACGGCCGCGTGCACGATCGTGCCGAGGTCGCGACGCACCTGCGCCGAAACGCGGTCGGTGCGATGGAATGATTTGGTTGGCATGGTCATGGACCTGGTTGATTCGGAGGGCCAGTTGGCACCGAAGCCAAAAACGGACGCGGGCGGCCATGCCGCCCTCGCCTTGCAGAACTTGCCTTGCAACTCCGCCTGACGGAGTCCGGGGCCCGCAGGCCCCGGCAGCCGTTATAGCGTACGGGCGACTTCGATACGCTCGAAGCACTCGATCTGGTCGCCGGCCTTGACGTCGTTGTAGGCCTTCACGCCGATACCGCACTCGGTACCGTTGCGCACTTCCTCGACGTTTTCCTTGAAGCGACGCAGCGATTCCAGCTCGCCCTCGAACACCACGACGCTGTCGCGGAGCACGCGGATCGGCTTGCTGCGCTTCACCACGCCTTCGATGATCATGCAGCCTGCAACCGCGCCGAACTTGGAGCTGCGGAACACGTCGCGGACCTGCGCGATACCGATGATCTCTTCGCGGATTTCCACGCCGAGCAGACCCGACGCCACCTGCTTCACCTGGTCGATCACGTCATAGATGATCGAGAAGTAACGCAGATCGATGCCGTTGGACTCGACGATCTTGCGGGCCGAGGCATCGGCACGCACGTTGAAGCCGATCACCGTGGCCTTGGAGGCCGCTGCCGAATTGGCATCGGATTCGGTGATGCCGCCCACACCGGAGTGGATCACGTTGATGCGAATGTCGTCGTTGGACAACGCCACCAGCGACTGCTTGAGCGCTTCCACCGAGCCCTGCACGTCGGCCTTGATCACCAGGTTCAGCACCTGCTGGCCTTCGCCCTTGCCCATCTGGGCCAGGATGTCTTCCATGCGGTTGCTGGCCGAGGCCACCAGACGCGACTCGCGACGCTTGGTTTCGCGCTGCTGCGCCACGTCCTTGGCCAGACGCTCGTCGTCGACGACCACGAAGTCGTCGCCGGCTTCCGGCACGCCGGACAGCCCGAGCACCTGTACCGGAATCGACGGGCCGGCCGAGGCCGGCTGGTGGCCGGTCTCGTCGAACAGCGCACGCACGCGGCCGTACTGGATGCCGCACACCAGGTAGTCGCCACGCTTCAGCGCGCCCTGCTGCACCAGCACCGTGGCCACCGGGCCGCGGCCCTTGTCCAGCGAGGATTCGATCACGGTACCGCTGGCGCGGCCCTCGGCCACTGCCTTCAGCTCCAGCACCTCGGCCTGCAGCGAGATCGCGTCCAGCAGCGTGTCCACACCGGTACCGACCTTGGCCGACACTTCGATGAACTGGGTATCGCCACCGAACTCTTCGGCCACCACGTTTTCAGCCAGCAATTCGTTCTTGACCCGCAGCGGATCCGCGCCGGCCTTGTCGATCTTGTTCACCGCCACGATCAACGGCACGCCTGCCGCCTTGGCGTGCGCCACCGCTTCCTTGGTCTGCGGCATCACACCGTCATCGGCCGCCACGACCAGCACGACGATGTCGGTGATCTTGGCGCCACGGGCACGCATCGAGGTAAACGCGGCATGGCCGGGCGTATCCAGGAAACTGATGACGCCACGGCCGGTTTCGACGTGGTACGCACCGATATGCTGGGTGATGCCACCGGCTTCGCCCGAGGCGATCTTGGTGCGACGGATGTAATCCAGCAGCGAGGTCTTGCCGTGATCGACGTGACCCATGATGGTCACCACCGGCGGACGCGACGTAGCATCGCCCTGCGCATCCTCGGCATGCGCCAGCAGCGCATCCTCGAAGTCGGCATTGTCGGCACGCACGGCCTTGTGGCCGAGTTCCTCGGTCACCAGCGCGGCGGTGTCATGGTCGATGCTTTGGGTGATGGTCGCCATGACGCCCATCTTGAACAGCGCCTTGACTACATCGCCGCCCTTGAGCGCAAGCTTCTGCGCCAGGTCGGCCACGGTGATGGTTTCGCCGATCGCCACTTCGCGTACCACCGGCGCGGTCGGACGCTCGAACCCGTGCGGACCGCTATTGCCCTGGTTGCCGCCACGGCCGTTGTCGTTGCCACGACGCGAGGACGACGAACCCGGACGACCGGTCGGCTTGCCGCGCACGTTGGAACGGCGCGCACGATCGGCCGCGGACAGATGCAACTGCCCGGCAAAACGCTTGGTCGCATCGTCGTCTTCGACACCCGCCACCATGACGTGCGAACCGCGCGTCTTGTGCTTGGCCGCATTGGAACGGTCGTCCGGACGCGCCGGCGTGGCCGGACGCGATGCCGGCGGTGCGCCAGCCGGACGGGCCGGACGCGGCGCAGACGGCGACGACGGCGTGCGTGCGGCAGAGGCTGCAGACGGTGCGGCTGCGGCAGCCACCGGCGCCGGCGCACTGGCAGCCGCAGCGGCTTCCTCGGCAGCCTTGCGCTCGGCTTCGGCGCGGTCGCGCGCAGCCTGTTCCTCTTCGCGCTTGCGCTGGATCGCTTCGTCGCGCACGCGGTCGCTTTCGGCCAGCGCCTGCTGCTCGTCGAGATTGCGCTGACGCGAGGCGGCGAGCTTGGCCAGAATGTCGGCGCGCTCTTCGTCCGGCGTCATCGGCGCAGGACGGCCGCTGCCTTCGTTTTCGGACTTCACGTAGGTGCGCTTCTGCCGCACTTCCACGTTGACCGTGGTCTTGGTGCGGCCGGCGCTGACCGTGACTTCCTGCAGCTTGCGCCGGTTGAGCGTGATCTTCTTGGCTGCTTCGCTCGCCGCTTCGGCAGGCGTCTCGGCCTTGCCATGCGTGCGACGCAGGAAGCCAAGCAGTTTCATCTTCTCGGTGCTGGTCACGACCTGGTCGGGACCGCTGAACTTCATTCCGGCCTCGGCCAGTTGAACCAGCAGTTTATCGACCGGCGTATTGACCAGTTCGGCAAGCTTGCGGATGGTGGTTTGCTGCGACATTCGGATCCTATGATCTGGTTGGCGCCCCCTCGCCCAGAGCAAGGGAAACGCTGATTCTAAGCCCTGATGGGGTCAGGGCGCGGTTCATTGCCGGCTCATTCGCCGCGCTCCAAACGGGCGATCTCCTCGGCGCGGGCCGCCAGGATCAGCGCCGCGGCGCGCTCCTGGGTCAGACCCTCGATGCCGAAGTCGACGATCTCGTCCGCTGCCAGGTCGGACAAGTCCTCGCTGGTGCGCACGCCGTGCTCGGCCAGAGCAAAGGCCGTTTCCTCGTCCATCCCCTCCAGCGCCAGCAGGTCCTCGGTGGGCTGAGTTCCTTCCAGGCCTTCTTCTTCTGCCAGCGCGGCGTTGAGCAACGCATCGCGGGCACGGGCGCGCAGCTCTTCGACGATGTCTTCGTCGAAGCCTTCCACCGCCAACAACTCGCCGACCGGCACGTAGGCGATTTCTTCGACCGTGTTGAAGCCCTCGGTCACCAGGATCGCTGCGATTTCCTCGTCCACCTCCAGGCGATCCATGAACAACTGGCGCGCGGAGGTCTGCTCGGCTTCGGACTTGGCGGCCACCTGGTCGGCGGTCATCACGTTGAGCTGCCAACCGGTCAGGCGGCTGGCCAGACGCACGTTCTGGCCGCCCTTGCCGATCGCCTGGGCCAGGCGGTCTTCCGCCACGGCCAGATCCATCGAGTGCTTGTCTTCATCGACGATGATCGACTGCACTTCGGCCGGCGCCATCGCATTGATGACGAAGTTGGCCGGGTTCTCGTTCCACAGCACGATATCCACGCGCTCGCCATTGAGCTCGTTGGACACCGCCTGCACGCGCGACCCACGCATGCCGATGCACGCGCCGATCGGATCGGTGCGGGTGTCGTGCGCGATCACTGCGATCTTGGCGCGGTCGCCCGGATCGCGTGCGCAGGCCTTGATCTCGACCAGGCCCTGGCCCACCTCCGGCACTTCGAGCTTGAACAGCTCGATCATGAATTCCGGCGCGGCGCGGCTGATGAACAGCTGCGGGCCACGGGGTTCGGAACGCACTTCGGCCAGATAACCGCGCACGCGGTCGCCCGGGCGCAGCACGTCGCGCGGGATGCCCTTGTCCTTGGGAATGAAGGCTTCTGCATTGCCGCCCAGGTCGACAAAGATGTTGCCGCGCTCGGCGCGCTTGACCACACCGGTGATCAACTCGCCGACGCGATCCTTCCAGGCATCGACCACCTGCTGACGCTCGGCTTCGCGCACACGCTGCACGATCACCTGCTTGGCAGCCTGCGCCGCGATACGGCCGAAGTCCGGGTTTTCGATCTGTTCTTCGATGTAGTCGCCCACATCCACGCCGTCGGCTTCGTCGACGGCATCCATCAGACGCACCTGGCGATCCGGGGATTCCATCACGACATCGTCGGCAACCACTTCCCAACGACGATAGGTTTCGTAGTTACCGTCCTTGTGGTCGATGGTCACGCGCGTCAGCACGTCCTGGTCGGGATAGCGCTTCTTCGCTGCGGAAGCCAGCGCGGCCTCGATCGCATCGAAGATCACTTCGCGCGGCACGCCCTTTTCGTTGGCCACCGCATCCACTACCAGCAAAAGTTCCTTGCTCATTTCGTCACTCCGCGCGCGGCTTGCCAGCCGCCGACTCGTTGGATGGTTTCTTCTTCTCGTGCCCGGGTTTTTTCGGGCCGGGCTTGTTCGGTTTTTGCGGGGCCAGGCCCAGGGCGACCCAATCCGGCAGGATGCGCGCCTTGTCGATGTTGTCGAAGCCGACCAGCACATCCTTGCCATCGATGGCGAACACCACCGTATCGGCCTCGGAGTCGATCCGCGCGATCTGGCCCTGGAAGCGGCGCCGGCCATCCTGCGCCAGCTTCAACACGATCTTGGCGGACTCGCCAACGTGACGGCCGAACTGCTCCAGCGTGAACAACGGGCGGTCCACACCCGGCGAGGACACCTCGAGCGTGTAGTTGCCGGTGATGGGGTCCTCGACGTCGAGCTGGGCCGAGACTTCGCGGCTCACGCGCTCGCAGTCGTCGACATTGATCACGCGCTCGGGCTGTTCGGCCAGCGGCACATCGATGTACAGGCGCAATGTGGCGCCACCTGGAGCGGGAAGATATTCCACACCCAGCAGTTCCAAGCCCAAGGATTCAACCGTTGGACTCAGCAGATTCGCGATTTCGGTCGCTTTTTCGCTCACAGACTGCCCTGATCAGATGATTGCCAGTAGAACCCCGGCAACCGGCAGCAAACTTTCCGGTTCCGGAAAAAACAAGGGGCCCGATGGGCCCCTTGTGTGAAAAAAGCCCGACCTCTCAGGGTCGGCGCAAAGACGGGAACATGCGTCTTTGCGATCCAAGAAGCTGAAGTACTGCCCTAAGGCATTGCGTTAAAGCAGTACTTCAAAACTTGGTAGCGGGGGCAGGATTTGAACCTGCGACCTTCGGGTTATGAGCCCGACGAGCTGCCAGACTGCTCCACCCCGCAGCAGAAGCGGAATTATGAAGAACTTGAGCGGCAATTGCAAGCCCTAGTTTTTCATCGATTGAAAACCCTGGGGGGCTTCAACGTCGCGGCAAATGATAACCGCATTGCAACAAAAACGAAACAGCAATCACGACTTTATTTCAGTCCTCCCTCGACGGCGCGCGTAGCACACGCGCCGCGAGGTCATGCAAGGACGCGTGACTCAGGCTAGGCCTGCAAATGCACGCTGGCACCACACCATGATCGGGCTCCAAGCCAGGCCCAGCGCAAGCAACGCAAGCGCGTTGACACCGAGCACGGTACCCAGCACACGATCGTTGTTGGCCGGCAACGGCTCGCCCACCGGCTCATCGAAGTACATGACCTTGATGACGCGCAGATAGTAGAACGCGCCAATCACCGCGCAGAGCACGCCGACCAGGGCCAGCCACAGCATGTCGCCCTTCACCGCGGCGCCGAGCACCGCCAGCTTGGTCCAGAAACCCAGGAACGGCGGGATACCCGCAAGCGAGGCCATGATGCAGAGCACCAGCCCGGCCATCCACGGATTGCGTGCGTTGAGTCCCTTGAAGTCGTCGATGTTCTCGGCTTCGAAGCCATTGCGCGACAGCGCGATGATGGCGCCGAACGCGGCAGTCGACATGATGGTGTAGCTCACCGCGTAGAACATCGCCGCGGCATAGCCCTGCTCTCCGCCGCCGGCCACGCCCATCAACAGGAAGCCGATGTGCGACACGGTCGAGTACGCCAGCATGCGCTTGAGATTGCTCTGCGCAATCGCCATCAGGTTGCCGATCACCAGCGATACTGCCGACAGGCCACCGATCAACAGATGCCACTGCGGCGAGAGCGGGCCCATGCCGACCTCGAGCAGGCGATACGCCATGCCGAAAGCGGCGAGCTTGGGCGCAGAGCTGATGAACAAGGCGATCGGCGCCGGCGCGCCCTGGTACACGTCGGGCAACCACATGTGGAACGGGGCTGCACCCAGCTTGAATGCCACGCCGGCGATCATGAAGATGGTGCCGGTCAGCAGCAGCGTGCGCTCGTTGGAGCCGTCGATCGCGTCGTGAATGCCGCTCAGGCTCAGCGTCCCGGTAGCGCCGTAGACCAGCGACATGCCGTACAGCAGCAAACCAGAAGCCAGCGAACCGAGCACGAAGTACTTCATCGCCGCTTCGGTGGCCAGGCCGTTGTCGCGATTGGAGGCGACCAATGCGTACGAGCACAGCGCGAGCAGTTCCAGGCCCAGGTACACCATCAACAGGCTGCCGGCCGAGGTCAGCAGCATCATGCCAGCGGTGGCGAACAACACCAGCACCGGGATCTCGCCCTGATAGAGATTACGTTCGCGCAGGTAGGTCCAGCCGTAGACCAGGCTCAGGCCACTGACCAGCACGATCACCGTCTTCATCACGTCGGCCGCGGTGTCGCGCACGAACATGCCGTGGAAGATCTCGCCCTGCCCGCCCGTACCGGTCGCCAATAGCGCGAACACCACCGCGAGCACGGCGACGGAGAACAGGTGGGTCCAGACCTTGTTCCGCTGGCTCACGAACAGGTCGAGCATCAGCAGTGCAAAGGCGCCGCCGATCAGCACCAGCTCCGGAACAAGCGGAGCCAGGTCAGCGGTGGTCAACGGCGCGAGCGTTGGCGTGGTCATCATCAAATCCTGGAAATCAAAACGTACGGCAAGCTGTTACAGCTTGGACGCGGCAATCTGGGTAGCCAGCTTGGCGATCGATGGTTCCATCAGATCGGTCAGCGGCTTCGGATACAGGCCCAGGGCCAGCACGCCAACGGCGAACACCCCCAGCACGAACGCCTCACGGCCATTGATGTCCTTCAGCTCGGCCACATGGGCGTTGGCCACTTCGCCGAAGAACACGCGCTTGTAGAGCCACAGCGTGTAAGCGGCGGTGATCACCAGCGTGGTGGCGGCAGCGAAGGCAACCAGCGGATGCTTCTGGAAGCTGGCCAGGATCACCATGAACTCGCCGACGAAGCCACTGGTGCCCGGCAGGCCGGCATTGGCCATGAAGAACAGCATTGAGAACGTCGCGAACCACGGCATCACGTTGACCACGCCGCCGTAATCGGCGATGCGGCGGGTATGCATGCGGTCGTACAGCACGCCGATGCAGGAGAACATCGCACCGGACACGAAGCCGTGCGAAATCATCTGCACCATCGCACCCTGCAGGCCCAGGCGGGCGGCGTCGGTGCTGCCGTACTCACGGACCAGGGTGAAGGCGATAAAGGTGCCGAGGGTGACAAAGCCCATGTGCGCGATGGACGAATACGCCACCAGCTTCTTCATGTCGTCCTGCACCAGGGCCACCAAGCCGACGTAGACCACCGCGATCAGCGACAGCGCGATCACCAGCCAGGCGAACTCATGGCTTGCATCCGGCACGATCGGCAGGTTGAAGCGCAGGAAGCCGTAGCCGCCGATCTTCAGCGCGATCGCAGCCAGGATCACCGAACCGGCAGTCGGCGCTTCGACGTGCGCATCCGGCAGCCAGGTGTGCACCGGGAACATCGGCACCTTGACCGCAAATGCGATCAGGAAGGCGAAGAAGATCCAGGTCTGCTCCTTGGCGGTCAGCTGCAGCGCGTACAGGTCGGCCAGCTGGAAGCTGCCACCCTTCAGATACAGGTAGACCAGGCCCACCAGCATCAGCACCGAGCCGAGGAAGGTGTACAGGAAGAACTTCATCGCCGCGTAAATACGCCGCGGACCGCCCCAGACGCCGATAATCAGGAACATCGGGATCAGCATGGCTTCGAAGAAGACATAGAACAGCATCGCATCGGTCGCAGCGAAGATGCCGACCGTGACGCCTTCCAGGATCAGGAAGGCGGCGACGTACTGATTGACGCGCTTGTCGATCGAGCGCCAGGCGCCGATCAGGGCCAGCACCGTCACCAGCGTGGTCAGCACGATCAACGCGACCGCGATACCGTCCACGCCCAGGTTGTAGCCGATGTTGTAGGCCGGAATCCAGGCATGCAGTTCGATGAACTGCATGGCGTCATTGGCCGTATCGTAGCCCAGCAGCGGCAGACTCAGCACAAAGGTCGCCACCGCCACCGCCAACGATGCCCAGCGGGCGGTCTCGGCGTTGCGCAACGCAAGGATCAAGGCGCCACCGATAATCGGCAGCCAGATCAGGATAGACAGTAAAGGCCAGTTCGACACGTTTTCTTATTCCGTACAGGTCAACGCCAGAAATGCATCAGTACCGCCAACAAGGCGATCAAACCGATGATCATTGCGAAGGCGTAGTGATAGAGGAAACCGGATTGCGTGCGACGCAGCAGATTTGCAGCCAGGTCGATCAGTCGGGCAGAACCATTGACGACGACACCGTCGACCACATGGGTATCGATGGCACGTGACGCCTTGCCAAGGACCACGCCGCCACCGGCGAAGCCATTGATCCAGAGCTTGTCGAAGCCGTACTTGTTTTCCAGCAGCCACACCACCGGCGCGAACGCCTTGCGCGACTTGGTAGCCAGTTCCGGCTTCCACAGATAGAACAGCGCAGCCAGCAGCAGACCGGCGACCGTCAGGAAGAACGGCGCCGCCATCATGCCATGCAGCGCGAAGGCGACCGGGCCGTGGAACTCTTCGGCCAGTGCGCCGACGGTGTCGCGTGCCGGATCGTAGAAATCGACGATGCCGGTGAAGAACGACACTGCCTGCCCCTTGATCGCATGCGCGGCGTGGTGGCCCTGCCAATCGGTGCCGAACAGCATCGGGCCGATGGTGAAGAAACCGATCGCCACCGACGGGATCGCCAGCAGGATCAACGGCAACGTCACCACCCACTTGGATTCGTGCGGCTCGTGGGCACCATGGTGACCATGACCGTGATCGTCGTGACCGTGCGTATCGTGTGCATGTGCGTCGTGCGCATGACTGTCGTGCGCGTGGACCTGCGCCTCTGCATCGGTATGCGCGCTGTCGTGGTGGCCATGGACGTCGTGCGCATGGGCATCGCGGAAGCGCTCCTTGCCATGGAAGGTCAGGAACAGCAGGCGGAAGCTGTAGAAGCTGGTCACCAGTACGCCACCGAGCACTGCCCAGTACCCGTACGTCGCGATCCAGCTATGCGACTCGTGGGCATGGTGTGCGGCTGCCTCGATGATGGTGTCCTTGGAGTAGAAGCCGGAGAAGAACGGCGTACCGACCAGTGCCAGCGTACCGATCACGCTGGTCCAGTAGGTCACCTTCATGTACTTGCGCAGGCCGCCCATCTTGCGCATGTCCTGCTCGTGGTGCATGCCGATGATGACCGAGCCGGCCGCCAGGAACAGCAGCGCCTTGAAGAAGGCATGCGTCATCAGGTGGAACACGGCGGCCGAATAGGCCGACACGCCCAGCGCCACCGTCATGTAGCCCAGCTGCGACAGCGTGGAGTACGCAACCACGCGCTTGATGTCGTTCTGCACAATGCCGATCAGGCCGGTGAAGAAGGCCGTGGTCGCACCGATGAACAGGATGAAGTTCAACGCGGTTTCCGACAGCTCGAACAGCGGCGACATGCGCGCGACCATGAAGATGCCGGCGGTGACCATCGTGGCGGCATGGATCAGTGCCGAAATCGGCGTCGGGCCTTCCATCGAGTCCGGCAGCCACACGTGCAGCGGCACCTGCGCCGACTTGCCCATCGCACCGATGAACAGGCAGATGCAGATCAGCGTCATCACGCTCCATTCGTGGCCTGCGAACAGCTGCACCTTGGCGCCGGCCATGGTGGTCGCGTTGGCGAACACGGTGGAGTAATCCAGCGAGCCAAACCACAGCAGCACGCCGGCGATACCGAGAATGAAGCCGAAGTCGCCGACGCGATTGACCAGGAACGCCTTCATGTTGGCGAACACGGCAGTCGGGCGCTTGAACCAGAAACCGATCAACAGATAGGACACCAGGCCCACCGCTTCCCAGCCGAAGAACAGCTGCAGGAAGTTGTTGCTCATCACCAGCGTGAGCATGGAGAAGGTGAACAACGAGATGTAGCTGAAGAAGCGCTGGTAACCCGGGTCTTCTTCCATGTAGCCGATGGTGTAGATGTGCACCAGCAGCGACACGAAGGTCACCACCACCATCATCATCGCGGTCAGGCGATCGACCATGAAGCCGACGTGCGCCGAGTAGTTACCGACATCGAAGAAGGTGTACAGGTTCTGGTTGAACGGGCTGGCGCCCTGCTCCACCAGTTGATACAGCGTCAGGCACGACAGCACGCAGCTGACCGCCACGCCCAGGATGGTGACGTATTGCGCGCCCTTGCGCCCTACCTGGCGACCGAACAGGCCGGCGATGATGCTGCCGACCAGCGGTGCAAGCACCACCGCAATCAACAGACTCTTGGAGAGAGTGATTTCCATCTACAGGTCAGCCCTTCAACGTATCGACTTCGGCCACATTGATCGTGCGGCGCGTGCGGAACAGAGTCACCAGGATCGCAAGGCCGATCGCAGCCTCCGCAGCGGCAACGGTCAGGATGAAGAACACGAACAGCTGACCGGCAGGGTCGCCAAGCTCGCGCGAGAACGCAATGAAGTTGACGTTGACCGACAGCAGCATTAGCTCGATCGACATCAGCAACACGATGACGTTCTTGCGGTTGAGGAAGATGCCGGCCAGGGAGATGCAGAACAGCACCGCGCCCAGTCCAAGCAGGTGGCCCAAGGTAATCAAGACTTCGCCTCCTGTCCGTCGGCTGCGTCGAGCTTCGGCGCAACCTGTACCGGCTTTTCAACCGCCATTTTGACCATGCGCAGACGATCGCCCGCCTTCACCCGCGACTGTTCGCCCGCGTTCTGGTGCTTGATGCCGGTGCGCTTGCGCAGGGTCAGCATCACGGCAGCCACCACGGCCACGGTCAGGATCACCGCAGCGAACTCGAACGGCAGCAGGAACTCGGTGTAGAGGGTCTTGGCCAGCCAGGTCAGGTTCGACACGTCGGCCGCCTGCGCGGCGGCGTTGTCGGCCGGGAACGGTGCGGCACTGCGCGCCTTGACGCCGATCAGGGTGACCATCTGCGCCAGCATGGCGACCGCCACGATGACGCCGACCGGCATGTACTTGACCCACCCTTCGCGCAGACGGCTGGTGTCGATGTCCAGCATCATCACCACGAACAGGAACAGCACCATCACCGCGCCGACGTAGACCAGCACCAGCGTTACGCCGAGGAACTCGGCGCCGACCAGCAACCAGATGCATGCCATCGAGAAGAAGGTGAGGATCAGGCACAACACGGCGTACACCGGGTTGCGCACGCTGATCACCGCACCGGCGGACACGACCGCGACGGCGGAGAAGGCGTAAAAAGCAATAGTGACCCAGTCCATCATGACCTCAACGGAAGGCGGCATCGGCAGCGCGACGCTCGGCGATCTCGGTTTCGAACCGGTCTCCGATCGCCAGCAGCTGCGGCTTGTTGACAATGTTCTCGCCACGCTTCTCGAAGTGGTACTCGAGGATGTGCGTCTCGACGATCGAGTCCACCGGGCAGCTTTCTTCGCAGAAGCCGCAGAAGATGCACTTGAACAGATCGATGTCGTAGCGCGTGGTGCGGCGCGAGCCGTCCTCGCGTTTGGCCGAGTCGATGGTGATCGCCAGCGCCGGGCACACCGCTTCGCACAGCTTGCAGGCGATGCAGCGCTCTTCGCCGTTGGGATAGCGACGCAATGCGTGCAGGCCACGGAAACGCGGCGACTGCGGGAACTTCTCCATCGGATACAGCACGGTGTACTTGGGCTTGAACGTGTATTTCAACGTCAGCCACAGGCCGCCTAGCAGTTCGAGCAGGAGCAGGCTCTTGAAGTAATGGGTGATCTTGTTCATCGGTTACACGCCCTTCTGGATCACGCCGTAAAACACCATCAACGCCGTCACTGCGATCCATACGATCGTGAGCGGAATGAACACCTTCCAGCCCAGACGCATGATCTGGTCATAGCGGTAACGCGGGAAGCTGGCACGGAACCAGATGTAGGCGCTGGCGAAGAAGAACACCTTCATCAGCAGCCACGGCCAACCACCCTTCCACACCCAGTCGATCCACGGCGAAATATCCGCATTGACCCACCCCTGGATCGGGCTCAACCAGCCGCCGAGGAAGAAGATCGAGATCAGGAAGCTGACCAGGATCATATTGGCGTATTCGGCCAGGAAGAACAGCGCGAACGCACCGCCCGAATACTCCACCATGTGACCGGCGACGATTTCCGATTCGCCTTCCACCACGTCGAACGGCGCTCGGTTGGTTTCGGCGACGCCGGACACCCAGTACACGATGAACAACGGGAACAGCGGAATCAGGAACCAGTCGAAGAAGCCGGAGCTGCCCGCCTGTGCGAACACGATCTGGCTCAGGTTGACGCTGCCCGAGGCGATCATCACGCCGACCAGCGCAAAGCCCATCGCGATTTCGTAGCTGACCACCTGCGCGGCCGAGCGCATCGCGCCCAGGAACGCGTACTTGGAGTTGGATGCCCAGCCGGCCAGGATGATGCCGTACACGCCCAGCGAGGTCATTGCCAGCAGGTACAGCAAACCCACGTTGGCGTTGGACAGCACCAGCTGCGTGTCGAACGGCACCACCGACCAGGCCGCGAAGGCCGGTGCCAGCGTCAGCAACGGCGCGATGATGAACATCGCCTTGTGCGAGCTGCTCGGCTGCACGATCTCCTTGAACAGGAGTTTGAACACGTCGGCGAAGGCCTGGAAGATGCCCATGCCCACGTACATCGGCCCGTGACGCACGTGCATCCAGCCGATCAGCTTGCGCTCCCAGACCACGTAGAAGGCCACCGACACGATCACCGGCACGGTGATCAGCAGGATCTTCAGCACGGTCCACAGCACCACGCCGCCATCGCCCAGACCGACAAACCACTGGTGCAGGGGATCGACCAGGTTCAACAGCAATTCGTTCATGCAGCCACCACCGTTACACGACCGGCACCGAGCGGCGCGGTTGCGCCATGGCCGGATTCGATCCACACCGTGCCCGGTGCGACGCGCTTGTCCAGCACCACCGGCAACGTCGCCTTACCGACGTCGGTACCGACCTTGACCATCTGACCGGCGCCGACCTGCAGCTGCGCAGCCTGCTCCGGATGCATCGCCACACACGGCGCGATGTTGAGCGGATGCGACTGCAGCGCGGCGGCGCGACGCACCACCGCATCGGTGCGATAGATCGCAGCGGTGGCGGCAACTTCCAGCCCGTCATTGCTCGAAGCCGGCTGCGCCGAGGCGACAGGGCTGACGATACGGTTCTGCATGCCGGCACGCAGGCCGACCAGATCGGTGAATTCGAAACCGGCCAGGCCAAGCTCGCCACCGAGGGCACGCAATACGCGCCAACCTTCGCGCGCTTCGACCGGCAGGCGACCGGCGGCACGTGCGGTCTGCACGCGACCATCCAGATTGGTCAGCGATGCGTCGATTTCCGGCAGTGCGCCGATCGGCAGGATCACATCGGCCACATCGCGCGTCGAGGCGCAGGCGAACTGACTGAATGCGACCACCTTGGCACCCGCCAACGCACTGCGTGCAGCGGCGGCATCGGCGAAATCCAGGCCCGGCTCGATGCCATACAGCAGGTAGGCCTGGCGCGGCTGCGCCAGCATGCCGGCGACATCGCGAGCGATCGGCAGCACACCTTGCGCCACCAGACCGACTGCGTTCGCACCCTGCGGGATCCGGCACAGCGAGGCGCCGGTTGCAGCGGCAAAGTCGCGTGCAGCGGCACGCAACGCGGCAGCCTGCGGGTGGTTTTCAGCCAGTGCGCCGACCACGATCACGGCGCGCGTGGCGCCCTTGACCGCATCGCGCAATGCCGCATCGTCCAGGGCACTGGCCAGCTGCGACGGCGCAACGACCGTACGGCTTGCCTGGGTGAAGGCGAAATCGAAATCGACCGGATTGACCGAATGGATCTGCGTCCCGTTCTGGATGCTGGCCTTGCGCAGGCGTGCATGCAGCAACGGCAGCTCGTGACGCACATTGGTGCCGAACAGCACCACCACATCGGCGCGCTCGATCTCGGCCAGCGGCGTGGCGAACACTTCGGCCACCGCGGCATCGGAGAAATCGCGGTTGAGCAGGCGGTGATCCAGATTGCCGCTGTTCAGGCCTTCGGCCAGACGTGCAAGCAATGCGCCCTCTTCGTTGGAGGTGGACGGATGCACGAGCACACCGAGCGGGTCGCCGGCGTTGTCACGCAGGATCTGCGTCGCGGCGGCCAGACCTTCGGCCCAGCTCACCTCGGTCCACTGCCCGTTGACCTTTTTCAACGGCTTGACCGCACGGTCTTCCGAATACAAGCCCTGATGCGAATACCGGTCGCGGTCGGACAGCCAGCACTCGTTGACCGCCTCGTTCTCGCGCGGCACGGTGCGCAGCACTTCGCCGCGACGCACATGCAGGAACAGGTTCGAGCCCATCGCATCGTGATAGCCGAGCGATTCGCGCGCCATCAATTCCCACGGACGCGCGCGGAACTGGAACACCTTGTTGGTCAGCGCGCCGACCGGGCAGACGTCGATGACGTTGCCGGAGATTTCGGTGGTCAGCGGCTTGCCGTCGTAGGTGCCGATCTGCAGGTTCTCGCCGCGATACATGCCGCCCAGCTCATAGGTGCCGGCAATGTCTGCGGTGAAACGCACGCAGCGGGTGCACTGGATGCAGCGGGTCATTTCGGTGGCGACCAGCGGCCCGATGTCCTCGTCCGGCACCACGCGCTTGCGCTCGTTGAAGCGGCTGACCGAACGGCCGTAACCGAGCGACACGTCCTGCAGCTCGCACTCGCCGCCCTGATCGCAGATCGGGCAGTCCAACGGGTGGTTGATCAGCAGGAATTCCATCACGCTGCGCTGGTACTTCAACGCCTTTTCGCTACGCGTGGTGACCTTCATGCCATCCATCACCGGCGTGGCACAGGCAGGCGACGGCTTCGGGGATTTTTCGACATCCACCAGGCACATGCGGCAGTTGGCCGCGATCGGCAGCTTCTCGTGGTAGCAGAAGCGCGGGATCGGGATGCCGGCCTTGTCGGCCGCCTGGATGATCATCGAACCCTTCGGCACCACCAGGGACTGCCCGTCGATCTCGACGGTGACATGGTCCGGTGGCACGTTCGGGTTCACTGGTTGGGCGCTCATGCAGCCACTCCGACATGCGTGTCGACGATCGAACGACCGTTGACGATGTAGTACTCGAACTCGTCCCAGAACTGGCGCAGGAAGCCTTGAATCGGCCACGCCGCCGCTTCGCCGAAGGCACAGATGGTGTGCCCTTCGATCTGGCCGGCAACGGTGCGCAGCTGATGCAGGTCTTCCATCGTGGCCTTGCCGGCGACGATGCGCTCCAGCACGCGGTGCATCCAGCCGGTGCCCTCGCGGCACGGGGTGCACTGGCCGCAGGATTCCTTGTGGAAGAACTGCGAGATGCGGCAGGCGAAACGCACGCAGCAGACGCTGTCGTCCAGCACCACGATCGCGCCCGACCCCAGACCGGTCCCGAGCGCACGCAAGGTGTCGTAGTCCATCTGCAGCCCGGCAACCTGGTCGGCCTTCAGCACCGGCATCGACACGCCGCCAGGCACCACGCCCTTGAGCTTGCGGCCCGGACGCAGGCCACCGGCCATTTCCAGCAACTCGTCGAAGGTGGTGCCGAGCGGTACTTCGAAATTACCGCCCTTCTGCACGCAGCCGGACACCGAGAAGATCTTCGGGCCGCCGTTCTTGGTCTTGCTCAGCCCCAGGAACCACTCCGGGCCGTTGCGAATGATCGCCGGCACCGACGCGTAGGTCTCGGTGTTGTTGATGGTGGTCGGCTTGCCGTACAGGCCGAAGTTGGCCGGGAACGGCGGCTTGTAGCGCGGCTGGCCCTTCTTGCCTTCCAGCGATTCCATCAGCGCGGTTTCTTCGCCGCAGATGTAGGCGCCGGCACCCAGCGCACCGTAGATATCGATATCCACGCCGCTGCCGAGAATGTTCTTGCCCAGCCAGCCGTTGGCGTATGCATCGGCCAGCGCCAGCTCGAAGTTCTCGAACGGCTCGTGGTGGAACTCGCCACGCAGGTAGTTGTAGCCAACGGTCGAGCCGGTGGCATAGCAGGCGATCGCCATGCCCTCCACCACCGAATGCGGGTTGTAGCGCAGGATGTCGCGGTCCTTGCAGGTTCCCGGCTCGGATTCGTCCGAGTTGCACAGGATGTACTTCTGCATCGTGCCCTTGGGCATGAACGACCACTTCAGACCGGTCGGGAAGCCCGCGCCGCCACGGCCGCGCAGATTGGACGCCTTGACCATCTCGATGACGTCGGCCGGCGCGATCTTCTCTTCCAGGATCTTGCGCAGCGCGGCATAGCCACCGGTCTTCAGATAGCTCTCGTACGACCACGGAGTGTCGTAGTGCAGCGTCGTGTAGACGACCTGATGCGGCAACGGCGCCGGACCGACCGGGCCTGAGGGTGCGTGATGATGTGCCATGTCTTACTCCAGCCCGTCCAGCAGCGCGTCGACTTTCTCTTTCGTCAGGTGCTCGTGGTAATGGCCGTTGATGACCATCATCGGCGCTGCAGAGCAGGCCGCCAGGCACTCTTCTTCGCGCTTGAGGTAGACGCGGCCATCGGCCGTCGACTGCCCCAGCTTGCACCCCAGTTTCTTTTCCGCGTGCGCCAGCAGATCTTCGGCGCCGTTGAGCCAGCAGCTGATGTTGGTGCAGAACGCCACGTTGTGGCGGCCGACCTTTTCGGTCTCGAACATCGAGTAGAAGCTGGCGACTTCGTAGGCCCACACCGGCGGCAGATCCAGATACTTTGCCACGCCGACGATCAGCTCGTCGGTCAGCCAGCCCTGGTTCTGCTCCTGCGCAGCGTGCAGGCCCTGCAGCACGGCCGAACGCTTGCGATCGGGCGGAAACTTGCTCAGCCAATGATCGATGTGCGCACGCGTCTTGTCGCTCAGCACCACCTGCGGATCGACGTCGCGCGCCGCTTCGAAATTACCCGTCGCCTTCATCGGTCAACCTCACCGAAAACCAAATCGTAAGTACCGATCATCGCCACGACGTCGGCCAGCAGATAGCCACGCACCACCGCGTCCATCGACGACAGATGCGCAAAGCCCGGCGCGCGCAGATGTACGCGGAACGGCTTGTTGGCGCCATCGGACATCAGGTAGCAGCCGAACTCGCCCTTGGGCGCCTCGACCGCGCAGTAGGTTTCGCCGGCCGGCACGCAGTAGCCTTCGCTGAACAGCTTGAAGTGATGGATCAGCGCTTCCATGTCGTCCTTCATGCCTTCGCGGCTTGGCGGAGCGACCTTGAAATTGGTGACCATGACCGGGCCAGGATTGGCCTTCAGCCACTTCACGCACTGCTTGATGATGCGGTTGGACTCGCGCATCTCGGCCACGCGCACCAGATAGCGGTCGTAGCAATCGCCATTGGTGCCGACCGGCACATCGAACTCCACCGCGTCGTACTTGGCATAAGGCTGTTTCTTGCGCAGGTCCCACTCGATGCCCGAGCCACGCAGCATCGGACCGGTCATGCCCCAGGCACGCGCCAGATCCGGGCTGATGATGCCGACGTCGACGGTACGCTGCTTCCAGATACGGTTGTCGGTCAGCAGCGTCTCGTACTCGTCCACGCGCGACGGGAAGGTATTGGTGAAATCCTCGAGGAAGTCCAGCATCGAGCCTTCGCGCGCTGCGTTGAGCTTCTTCAGTGCCCCACCCTTGTGCCAGCGGGATTCCTTGTACTTGGGCATGCGATCGGGCAGATCGCGATACACGCCGCCGGGACGGTAGTAGGCAGCGTGCATGCGCGCGCCACTGACCGCCTCGTAGACGTCCATCAATTCCTCGCGCTCGCGGAACGCGTACAGCATCACCGCCATCGCGCCCAGGTCGAGCGCGTTGGACCCGACCCACATCAGGTGGTTCTTGATGCGGGTGATCTCGTCGAACATGGTGCGGATGTAGTGCGCACGCTCGGGCACTTCGATGCCCATCAAGGACTCGATCGCGCGCACGTAGGCGTGCTCGTTGCACATCATCGACACGTAATCCAGGCGGTCCATGTACGGAACCGACTGGTTGAACGGTTTGGATTCGGCCAGCTTCTCGGTACCACGGTGCAGCAGGCCGATATGCGGATCGGCACGCACCACGGTTTCGCCGTCCATTTCCAGGATCAGGCGCAGCACGCCGTGCGCCGCAGGATGCTGCGGGCCGAAGTTCATCGTGTAATTGCGGATTTCCTGCTTGCTTTCGACAGGATTGCTCGCGAAGGCATCGGTTGCCTGGCGGAACTCACTCACTTGGCGGTCTCCGACTTGCCCACTTCACCAGCGGCAGTCTCATAACGGGCGTCGTCGCGGATCACGCGCGGCACACCGACGCGCGGCTCGACCGAGGTCACCGGCTCGTACACGACACGCTTGCGCTCATCGTCGTAACGCACTTCGACGTTGCCGATCAGCGGGAAATCCTTGCGGAACGGATGGCCGACAAATCCGTAGTCGGTCAGGATGCGGCGCAGGTCCGGATGGCCATCGAAGACGATGCCGAACAGGTCGAAGGCTTCGCGCTCGAACCAGTTCACGCCGGGCCAGATGTCGGTCAACGACGCCACCACCGGCACTTGTTCGTCCGGTGCGTAGCAACGCACGCGCAGACGCTGGTTGTGCTGGTAGGAGATCAGCTGTGCGACCACCGCAAAACGCTGCTTGGGCATGTGCTGCGGATGGGCGCCGTCGGAGCTTTCCTGGCTGGGAAATTCGCCCCAGGCGAAACGACCGACGGCCTTGCCCTCGACGCCGCGGCTGAAGCCCTGCGACGACACGTCGGCGGTGTCCCACTCGTCGCTGCCGTAGCCCAGGTAATCGACGCCGCACAGATCGCTGAGCTGCTCAAAACCGAGCTCGTCGCGCAGGGCCAGACAGGTGGCGTGCCAATCGGCCGCACCAACTTCCAGCGTCACTTCGCCGCGCGGCAATGCCACGGCGATCTGCGCACCGGCGAAACGTGCCGCAAGTCGGTCAGTGAAAGAAGATGCTTGCTCTGCCATGGGGGCTTGGCTGCTCTCAGTAGAAGAAGACGGGTGTCAGCGCGCGATGGTCTGGGTACGCCAGATCTTCTTCTGCAGCTGCAGGATGCCGTAAACCAGCGCCTCGGCGGTCGGCGGGCAACCGGGGACGTAGATGTCCACCGGCACGATGCGATCGCAACCGCGCACCACCGAATACGAATAATGATAGTAGCCGCCGCCATTGGCACAGCTGCCCATCGAGATGACCCACTTCGGGTCCGGCATCTGGTCGTAGACCTTGCGCAGTGCCGGGGCCATCTTGTTGACCAGCGTACCGGCCACGATCATCACATCGGACTGGCGCGGCGACGGACGAAACACCACGCCGTAGCGGTCCAGATCCAGGCGCGCTGCGCCGGCATGCATCATCTCGACCGCGCAGCAGGCCAGACCGAAGGTCATCGGCCACATCGAGCCGGTGCGCGCCCAGTTCAGCAGCGCATCGACGCTGGTGGTCACGTAGCCCTTCTCGAGCAGCGGGTTTTCGCCTTCCGGGCGCAGGATGTCTTCCACCCGGCCTTCCGGCATCGGGTTGGTCATCAGACGATCCAGGGTCTGAATCACTCCCATTCCAGCGCTCCCTTCTTCCACACATAGATAAAGCCGAGGAACAACATGCCGACGAACAGCCCCATGGTGACCAGCGAACGTGCGCCGATCTCCATGAACACCTGCGTCCACGGCACGATGAAGATGATTTCCAGATCGAACACGATGAACTGGATCGCGATCAGGTAGTAGCGCACGTCGAACTTCATGCGCGCGTCTTCGAAGGCTTCGAAGCCACACTCGTAAGGCGAGAGCTTGCGCGGGTCCGGACTACGCGGACCGAGGAATCGACCGACCAGCATCAGCACGATGCCGATACCGGTGGCGACGATCAGAAACAGCAGACTCGGCAAATATTCGGCCAGCACAGCGATTCTCTCTTGCCTCTGCCCGCACGCGCCGCGTGCCGGCATGGGGTATAGGCAGACCCCGCGCGCGACAAGCGATGCGCAGGAACTGCAGCCAAACAATGGTGCCCAAGAGGGGACTCGAACCCCTACGACCTAAGTCGCTACCACCTCAAGGTAGTGCGTCTACCAATTCCGCCACCTGGGCATACGTTGCGCCGCTGGGCATCCCAGTGCGCAGCGCATTGTAACCGGCTTCAGTGTTTTTGTGCTGGTTCTGAAGCGTTTTCTTCGCGTGCCGCAGGGGCCTGCTGGACCGGTGCGGACTGCGCCGGCGTTGCGGCAGGCACTGGCTGCGAAGGAGCAGTCGGCACGGCGCCGGCAGCCGGCGCCTGCGGCAACGGCTGAGTCAGCTCGCCCGCAGCGGCAGGCGCCGGGGCAGCCGACTGCGACATCACGCCCAGGTTCTGGTCGGTGGGACGCGCGCCGTGGGTGGCGTACCACGCCATGAACAGACTGATGCTGAAGAACACCACCGCCAGCCACTTGGTGGACTTGGACAGGAAGTTCGACGCGCCCTGCGAGCCGAACACGGTGCCCGACGCGCCGGCGCCGAAGCCGGAACCGGCTGCAGCACCCGCACCACGCTGCATCAGGATCAGCGCAATCATCGCCAGCGCGACCAGCACGTAGACCACATTGAGGATCAACATCAGCATTTCGAAATCCGTCCCCGGACAAAACTTAATGGGTTAATCAAGCGGCCGCCGCACGCGCGATGGCCAGGAAGTCCTCGGCGACCAGCGAGGCGCCTCCGACCAGCCCGCCATCGACATCGGGCTGCGCAAACAGCTCGCTGGCGTTATCGGGCTTGACACTGCCCCCGTACAGGATGGGCAGAGAATCGGCAATTCTAGCATCCGCCCTCGCGACTTCGCCACGCAGGAACGCATGGACCGCCTGCGCCTGCTCCGGGCTGGCAGTACGGCCGGTGCCGATGGCCCAGATCGGCTCATAAGCGAGCACGGCGCGGGCGAAGCCCGCGCTCCCCACCAGCGCCAGCACCGGTTCGAGCTGGGCGCGCAGCACCGCCTCGGTCTGGTCGGCCTCGCGCTGTTCCAGCGACTCGCCCACGCACAGCACCGGGATCAGCCCAGCATGCATGGCGGCGGCGAATTTGCGCGCCACCAGCTCACTGCTCTCACGATGGTACTGGCGGCGTTCGGAGTGGCCGACCAAGCCGTATTCGGCGCCCACATCGACCA
The DNA here is from genome assembly GCF_002940665.1 of Xanthomonas arboricola. Classification (GTDB taxonomy): domain Bacteria; phylum Pseudomonadota; class Gammaproteobacteria; order Xanthomonadales; family Xanthomonadaceae; genus Xanthomonas; species Xanthomonas arboricola_B. The sequence continues at coordinate 45,613 of NZ_MIGY01000002.1, read as the reverse complement.
GCATGGTGGCCGAGACTTCACCGGTATAGGCGCCCTTCTCGTTGCTGCTGACATCCTGGGCACCGAAACAAAGGTGGTGCTCCTCGAAATCCTCGATCAGGTCGCCCAGGTAAGGCAATGGCGGCAGGATGACGACATCGACACCCTCCAGGGGCATGTGAGCAGCGATCTGGGCCACCAGTTCGGTGGCGAAGGCGCGGCTGCCATGCAGCTTCCAATTTCCGGCAACAAGTTTTCGACGCATCAGGTGCAGGCTCCTGAGTGGAAGACAGGCGACAGAATAGCCCATGCCCTGTCGGTAGCCGGCACACTTCTGTCCCCCGCCTGTCCTGTCTCTCCTTCAACGGGAACCTGCCATGTCCGTTTCGCCTGTCTTCGCGCTGGTCACCGGCGCCTCCAGCGGCATCGGCCGCGAGATTGCGCGCGCCTACGCAAGGCGTGGCGTGCCGCTGATCCTGACCGCGCGCCGGGTCGACCGGCTGCAGGCGCTGGCCGTGGAGTTGCGGCCGTCGGTGCGGGTGGAAGTAGTGCCGGCCGATCTGAGCGATCCCGGCGCGGCCACAACACTGGTCGCGCAGATCCAGCGCAATGGCTGGACGGTGGGCACCCTGGTCAACAACGCCGGCTACGGCGTGCCGGGCCGCTACCTGCACAACGACTGGCCCACGCATGCACGCTTCCTGCAGGTAATGGTAGGCGCGGTATGCGAGTTGACCTGGCGGCTCTTGCCGATGATTCGCGCCAGCGGCCAGGGCCGCATCCTCAACGTGGCCTCGTTCGCCGCACTGGCGCCGAGTGCCGACGGGCAGACGCTGTACGCAGCCAGCAAGAGCTTCCTGCTGCGCTTCAGCGAATCACTGGCGCTGGAAAACGCCGACTGCGCAGTCAAGGTCTGCGCGCTGTGTCCCGGCTTTGCCTGGTCGGAGTTTCACGATGTCACCGGCACCCGCGCGGCGATGTCCACCCTGCCCCGCTGGGCATGGCTGCAGGCCGACGACGTGGCCGAGTACGGCATTGCCGCGCTGGAGCGTGGCCAGATACTGGCCGTGCCGGGCTGGCGCTATCGCCTGGTCAACGCGGCGTTGCGCGTGTTGCCGCATGCGCTCGCATTGCGCCTGATGGCGCGCGGATCGCATCGGGTACGTCCGTTGCAGTGAGGCGGCTGCGCTTCGGCTGCCTGCAGCGTTTTGCGTGCGCAGCCACACGCCCGTGACTGCGCGCCGTCTGCAGCAGCCAGCTCGTCCGTTGCGATGGCCGCGGCCGATACCGGCCACGGCCTCGGTCCTGTCTGCAGCGCAGGGCGACTGGCAACACGTCGCGAGCGGACTTCCGGTGCCATGGACGACCCGCTCAAGGTCGTCGTCCGTGGGTGGAAAGCTGCCGTCATGAGGAACGACCACGCGCGTCCATCACTGCGCGCGGCAGTGGTGCGACACCCTCAGTGATTGACGATGTCACCGTGCATGGCCGCCAGCCGCGCCAGCAGACGGTTCTGCGTGCGGCGCGGAATCTTGCGCTGATCCATCGCCCAGTTGAGATCCTCGACCAGCGCGTTGAAGTCGCCTTCGCGAATGGCCAGGTGCGCGTGCGCCTGCTGCATCGACTTGGCGGTATCCGGGCACGGGCCGTCGGCGACATGGCAGAACTTCTGCACCAGGCGCTCGTTGAGCATCACGATGTTGACGCGCGCGAACTTGTCGACGATGCGCTGGTCGTCGGCGATGCGCGACAGCATGGTTTCCACCAGCGCTTCGATACCGGCCTGCCCGCCGAGCTCGTCGTAGAGCGTGGGGCGCGGCTGCGTGGTGGCGCAGGCACTCATCAGCGCCAGCATGCACAGCAAGGGCCAGCGCAGCCGTCGATTCATCAGAACGCCACCTGCAGGGAAAGATAGGGGCCGCGTTGGTCGATGAGCGTGGCGATGTCGCCAAGCTCGGCCCATGCCGCGGTCAGGGACACATGCTTGCTGGGAAACCAGGCCACGAATGCATCGCCCCAGGCCTGCTCGCGGGCGAAGCCGAGGTTGTCGGGTTTGTCGCGATACTCCACGCCGACCACCCACGCCGGCGACAGCACGACGGCGGCGCTGGCTTCGCCGACCAGCCGACGGGCGTTGCGACGATCGCCGCCGAAACCGAGCAAGCCGGTCTGATTGGCGCGGGTCGCGCGCAACGTGCCGTTGAGCAGCAGTTGATAGCCGCCCGCTGCCTGCAGGAACAGACGGCTGGCGCTGACATAGACGTCGGTGCCGTGATCGTCGCGCGCGCCAATCGCCAGCGGCAGCGCGCCATCGCGCAGGCGCTTGTACTGCACGCCCACACTGACCTGTGGCGCATGTCCGTAGACCAGATCGCCGTAGACCCGCAGCTTGGCGCCGAACACATCCTGGCCGAGCGCATTCCACGGCAGACCCAGCCGATCCTGCAGGGTACCCAGATCCAGACGTTGCCGCGCCAGCGAAAGTTCCAGCCGGTTACCGACCGTCAGCGCGGCACCTTGCACGTCGAGCCGGTAGTCGCCGCTGTCCACATGCGTGGCGAACAGCACGCTGCCGAGTTCGTCGCGGGTGCCGTATCCCGACAGCGTGGCCCACGGCACGATGCCGCCACCGCTGCTGCCTTCGATCATGGACACGCCACCGGTGGCGAGCAGACGCCCCTCGCCTGCGACCGCCGCCGCGGGTGGGAGGCCCAGCCCGGCCAATGCCGCAGACAGCAACGTGCCTCGCCACCTGTGCATCAATGCATCCCTGCTTGCGCCGTCGGCGCCAGATCGAGTTGACGCATGCACCAGGCGATCAGCGGCACCTCCTCCAATGCGGGCGAATAGAGATAGCCCTGCACCATGTCGCAGCCGTAACCGCGCAGCAGGCTCAGCGCAGTGGCGCTTTCTACGCCTTCGGCGATGACGCTCAAGCCGAGGTTATGTCCAAGATCGATCGTGCTGCGCACGATGAACGCATCGTCGGTGCCTTCGGCCAGCTGCATGACAAAGCTCTTGTCGATCTTCAATTCGTTCACCGGCATGCGCTTGAGCTGCGCCAACGAGGAGTAGCCGGTGCCGAAGTCGTCGATGGACAGACGTACGCCAACGCTGCGCAGCTGATGCAGCATGTGCAGGGCGGACTCGACATCGCGCATCAAGGCGCTTTCGGTCAGTTCCAGGGTGACCGACTGCGCCGGCACCGCGTGATGCTCCAGACGGCCACGCACATAATCCGGCAAGCCGGGGTCGGACAGATCCAGTGCGGAGAGATTGATCGCCATGCCCAGCTCCAGCCCCTGCCTGCGCCATTGCGCCTGGCAGCGTAGCGCCTCGTCCAGCACGAAGCGGGTCAAGGGATGGATCACGCCGGAGTGCTCGGCCAAGGGAATGAATTCGTCCGGGCCGATCGCCCCGAGCGCCGGATGGTGCCAGCGCACCAGCACCTCCACCTGTTCGACGCGATCGTTGCGCAGGCAGATCTTGGGCTGAAAGCGCAAGGTTAGCTCATTGCCGCCGATGGCCTGGCGCAGATCGCCGGTTAGGCGCAACCGGCGCAGATGCTGCTCGTCCTGACCCAGACGATACACGCTGGCGCCGATGATGGTGGCGTTGCCGCCCTGGCGACGTGCGATGTCGGCGCGGCGCAACAAGGTGTCCGGATCGGCGCCGTGTTCGGGAATCAGGGCGATGCCGATGCTGGCTTCCAGCTGGATGCGCGCCTGCGGCAGCGCCAGCGGGCGGCGCAACTGCAGCAGCAAGCGCTGCGCATCCTGTTGCACGGTGGTGACGTCGGTCTGCGCCACCACCACCATGAATTCGTCGCTGCCCAGCCGCCCGACGAGATTGGGCTGCTGCACTACGTCGGCAAGGCGGCGGCCCGCCTCGATCAGGATCTGATCGGCGAAATCGTGGCCCAGGCTGTCGTTGAGCTCCTTGAAGCGTTCCAGATCCAGGATCAACACCGCCGCCGTGCCGCCGGAAGCCACGGTCTGGTCCACCACCTCCTTCAGCCGCTCCAGCAACCAGATGCGATTGGGCAGACCGGTCAAGGCATCGTGGCGCGCCTGATGCAGGATGCGCTGCTCGCGACTGGCGATCTGCTGCTGCATGCGCCCGAAGCTGTCGGCCAACTCGGCCAGTTCGCGCCCGGGTGGCACCTGGACCACAGTGTGATAATCGCCGCGTTGGATGCGCCGTGCTGCCTGTACCAGTTGTGCGACCGGCTGGCTGACGCTGCGCGCCAGGAAGATCGCCACACCCAGCGCCGCAGCCGTCGCCAGACCGGCCAACAGCAGGATGCGCAATCTGAGGACGCGGTAGGGCTCCACCGCGCGATCCAGCGAGGCCTGCAGCGCGACCCGCACATGGCTGTCGCCCTGGATCGACCGCAGTTTGACCAGGTAACGCGACTCGGCCAGGGTCAACGCAACCGCCGCACCCTGCGCGCGTTGAGCGGCCGGCAACTGCTGCGCAAATTCGGCGCGCGCCGCCGGCTCCAGGGTGGAGGCCAGCACGCGCACCGGCGGACCGTCGGTGAAGAAGGTCGCATCCAGCCCGGTGGTGGAACGGAAATCCTGCGCGAGACCGTCGCCGGATTCGTTGCCGATCGCGATCCAGCCTACCCGGCTCGGTGCCAGCACCTGCACCACCGCCAGCCGCACGATGCGTCGGTCCAATGCGACCACGCCGACCGCGTGCCCATCGCGCTGCGCCTGCTGCAGCAGGGTCTGCACCGCGCGCAGCTGCTCGGCTTGCGGCAGATCGGCGAGCCCGGTCAAGAATTCGCCATCCGGCGCCAGCAGCAGCGCGGTCTGGGCCGACATGCGCGCCGCGTGATTGCGCAATGCCGATTGCATGGTTGGCACATCGCCGCTGGCCACGGCGGCGCGAAAACCGAAATCGTCGGCCAGCACCGAGGCCGACTGCATCAGCTGTTCGTCGCGGCGCAGATTGATGCGTTGCCAGACGCGCTCGCCGATCCGCATTTCCTCGTCGAGCTGCGCCTTGACGCTGCGCTCGGTGGCGACCTGCACCGCGATGAAGGTCAATGCCTGCGTGGCGAGCACGACCAGCACCAGAAAGGCCGCGATCCGGGTATGCAGGCGCATGGCCTTCATGGCTTCGGCGTCTTCGGGTCGGCGCGACGGAACTTGTCCTGCAGCGCCCGCACGCGCGCATCCGGTGGCACCGCTGGCGCGACGCCGGTGGTCTGCAAGGTCACCCGCCGTTGCACAGCCTCGCGCGCAAGCGCCACCGGTTCGGCAAGCATGGCGCCCTTGATGCGCGGATGCCAGACCCGCAGCGTGTAGCTGCCTGCCGGCGCATCCAGCTGTACCCGACCGTCGCTGCCGGTCTTGCCGAAATACGGCGTGTCCATCACCACGATATAGCCCAGCATCCAGTCATGGATATTGCAGCCCACCGTTACCAGACCAGCCTGGTCGAAGCGCACCGGGGCCGCAGTGCTGCCCTGGAACAGCGGCAACTCGAACCGCTTTGCGGCTGAGAACGAATAGACCTGATGGCGAATCTGGTCGCTGTTGGGAAACCGCACCAGGGTGCCGGTGCGCACCGCCAGCACGGCAGGCACGAACTGCGAATTGACCTGGTCCATCTCGACGGTCCTGGGCGCCCCGGCGGCAACCGCACGAGCCGGCTCCAGACTCACCACCGCATCGACCAACATGCCGTTGCCATCGACCACGGTCACGCTGATCGGCGTTGCCGATGCGCAGCTTGCGGCGCAGGACGCCAGCAACCCCGCAACCGGGCCGATCCGTTTGAACCACTGCGTCCTCATGCGCCCCCCGAGCTCTAATGCAATCGGCAGCGGCGCCAGGCGAATCCGACGTCGCGCTAGCGATCAGACTGGGTTATCGGCTGAGGTGAATGCAAGCTTTAACCAGACGCGAACAGAGCTTCATGAATCAAACTGTGCCAGCGGTCATTGCTTCTGCTGTAAGCGCAGCTGCTGCACGGGCTGGTCGCTGCGAACGTATCATTTCAGCTTGATTTCGCGCAGACGTTCTTCCAGAAAACCGTGCGCGGTGATCGGCTCGGGATAGCGGCTCGGATTGTCGGCGGTGATGCACGAAGGCAGCACGTCGATCAGGAAATCCGGATTGGGGTGCAGGAAGAACGGCACCGAATAGCGCGGCTTGCGCGCCTGTTCGCCCGGCGGATTGACCACCCGGTGGATGGTGGACGGATACACGTGGTTGGTCAGGCGCTGCAGCATGTCGCCGATGTTGACCACGATGGTGTCGGCATCGGCAGTGAACGGCACCCACTCGCCGTCGTTGGAGCGTACTTCCAGCCCGGCCGCGCTGGCACCGACCAGCAAGGTGATGAAATTGATGTCGCCGTGCGCCCCGGCGCGCACGTTGGGAATGTCGTCGCTGGTGATCGGCGGGTAGTGGATCGGCCGCAGGATCGAATTGCCGTTGTTGGTCTTGTCGACAAAGTAGTCCTGCGGCAGGCCGATATGCAGCGCCAGCGCCGACAGCACGCGCGAGCCCAGCTGGTCCAGCTGCTGGTACAGGCGATAGCCGCGCTCACGGAAACCGGGCACCTCTTCGGGCCACAGGTTCGGCGACATCACCGCGCGGTACGGCGAATCGTCCGTGATCTCGCGGCCGATGTGCCAGAACTCCTTCAGGTCGAAATGCTTGGAATCCTTGGCGGTCTCCACGCCGAACGCGGTATAGCCGCGCGCACCGCCGCTGCCTTCGACGTGATAGCGACGCTTGACCTGCTCAGGCAGCGCGAAGAACGCCTTGAACACGTCATACGCCGCGTCGATGTCGGCTTGCGCGATGCCGTGGTTGCGGATGCCGGCAAAGCCCCACTGCCGATAGGCCGCACCGAGCTCGGCGACGAAAGCGTCGCGGTCGCTGTCGAAACGGGTGATGTCCAGGGTCGGGATGCGGGCGCTCATACGGATATCTGCAGTTGAAGTCGGGAAGTCAAAAGGAAAGCCTGCCGCTCAGGACAGCAGGCGATACAGCAGGTAGAACGTCGCGGCCTTGGCAAAGACCACGCAGACACCAATGATCAGCGACTCACGCCGCGTCACGCACGGCTCCGGAGAGACGGTCGAGCGTGTCCTGCATCAGACCGGCGTCGTCGGCCTCCACGGTCACGCGCACCACCGGCTCGGTGCCGGAAGGACGCAGGAACGCACGCCCACGGCCCTGCACGGCGGTCTGCGCCTGCTGTAGCGCCTGCTGCACGCCGGCGGCCTCGACAATCGCCTTGGCGGCACCGCCGTCCAGCCGCACATTGACGGTCTTCTGCGGCACCTTGCTCAGACTGCCCAGTGCCTGGCGCAGGCTCTGTCCATCGCGCCCCAGCGCCTCGAGCACCTGCAACGCACTGACGATCCCATCGCCTGTTGTGGCGCGATCCAGACACAGCAGATGGCCGGAGGTTTCGCCGCCCAGCGTGCCGCCACCTTCGACCAGGGCCTGGTGCACATAGCGGTCGCCGACCTTGGCACGCTGGAACGGGATGTCCGATGCAGCCAGCGCCTGCTCCAGGCCGTAGTTGGTCATCAACGTGCCGACCACGGTGCCGGTAAGCCGGCCGCTGGCCTGCCAGGAACGCGCGAGCACGTACAGCAGATCGTCGCCATCGACCGGGTTGCCCTGGTCGTCGGCCATCAGCACGCGATCACCATCGCCATCGAAGGCGATGCCGAGCTGTGCACCGCTCTCGCGCACCTTGGCGGCGAGATTGTCGATATGGGTGGAGCCGACACCGGCATTGATATTGAGCCCGTCGGGTGCGGCACCGATGACGACCACGTCCGCACCCAGCTCGCGGAACAGCATCGGCGCGATGTGATACGTCGCGCCGTGTGCGCAGTCCAGCACCATCTTCAGGCCATGCAGGGTGAACCCGCGCGCCACGCTGGCCTTGCAGAACTCGATGTAACGGCCGATCGCATCGCGGGTGCGGATCGCCTTGCCCAGACGCTCCGATTCCACGGTGTGGAACGGCTCGTCCAGCGCGGCCTCGATCGACGCTTCGGTGGCGTCATCGAGCTTCTCGCCTTCGGCGGAAAAGAACTTGATGCCGTTGTCGTAGTGCGGATTGTGCGAGGCGCTGATCACCACGCCGGCATCGGCGCGCAGGGTGTTGGTCAGGAAGGCGATGGCCGGAGTCGGCATCGGGCCGATCAGCTGCACGTCGGCGCCGGCGGCGACCAGGCCGGCCTCCAGTGCGGCTTCGAACATGTAGCCGGAAATCCGGGTGTCCTTGCCGATCAGCACCAGCGGACGCTTGCTACGGCCACGGGTCAGCACGCGACCGAGCGCATTGCCCAGCCTCAGCACGAAATCGGCCGAGATCACGCCCTGCCCGACCCGACCGCGGATGCCGTCGGTTCCAAAATACTTGCGACTGCTCATGCGTTGCGGTGTTCCTGCCTACGGGTGGGCGCACACGCAGCAGCGCGTGCGAAGTTGTCGCGCGCGCGCGCAACCACCGGCCTCATGCAGCCGCGTCCTGCGGATGCGGCTGACGCATCATCATCGCGGTCAGATCGGCGATGCGGTCGCGCATTGCGCGACGATCGCAGATCTGGTCGATGGCACCGTGGTCGAGCAGGAACTCCGAACGCTGGAAGCCTTCCGGCAAGGTCTCGCGCACGGTTTGCTCGATCACGCGCGGGCCGGCGAAGCCGATCAACGCATGCGGCTCGGCGATATTGATATCCCCCAGCATCGCGAACGAGGCCGACACGCCACCGGTGGTGGGATGGGTCAGCACCGAGATGTACGGCAGGCCGGCCTCGCGCAGGCGACCGAGCGCAGCGGATGTCTTGGCCATCTGCATCAGCGAGAACAGGCCTTCCTGCATGCGTGCGCCACCGCTGGCGGAGAAGCACACGAACGGACAGCCGACTTCCAGCGCCACTTCGGCCGCGCGTGCGAAGCGCTCGCCGACCACCGAGCCCATCGAGCCGCCCATGAAGGCGAAGTCGAAGGCGGCGGCCACCAGCGGATTGCCCTTGAGCGTGCCGCGCATGGCGATCAGCGCGTCGTACTCGCCGCTGCTCTTCTGGCTGGCCTTGATGCGCTCGCCGTAGCGCTTCTGGTCCTTGAACTTGAGCACGTCGACCGGACCCAGCTGGGCGGCGATCTCGGTGGTTGCGGTGTCGGGATCGAACAGCGAATTCAGGCGCGCGCGCGCGCGGATGGCCATATGGTGGTCGCACTTGGGACACACCTCGAGGTTTTCCTCGAGCTCGGGGCCGTACAGCGCGCTGCCGCAGTTGCTGCACTTCTCCCACAGGCCCTCGGGGACGCTGCGCTTCTTGGCCGGGGTGTTCTCGGTGCGGATGCCGGAGGGCATCAATTTGCTGAGCCAGCTCATTCGATTCCGTAAAAGCACCCCCTATGGGGCATCAGAATGCGGAGTGTAAACCAGCCCGGCGCCCGACGCTTTCGCAGACCTACGCGGCGAAACACCAGCAAGATAGTCGAGCGGACAGCCGCCGATCGGCACAGGCTTTTACAAGCAACGCGATTATGATATTAGCGACCTGGCGCCCAGGGATCGGGGCTGGAGTGCTCCAGCAGCCATACGCCTGCTTAAATGCGTATCGCCCAAACGAAACAAGCCCCCTAGAAGCCTCAGTGAACAAGGATCGATCATGAAAACACCGGCATGCATTGCAGCTCTCTTACTCCTGGTCTCCGTTATCGGTAGCAGCCAAGCCCAAGTAAAGATGTGCGGAACTGAGACCAGCGCACAGCTTCCAAGCAAGACGACGTCGCACATCAATCCAGATGGCTCGATGACAATAAGGGTACCTACTGGCTGGTTCATGTTTACCCAGGAAAAAGGTGTCTGGGCAATCAGTCCGACCGCCATCCTGACCTGCGCATGTCCTGGAGGATCTGGATGCAGCCCCACGTTACTTCCCAATGGTCAGACTTTCTGTGCAATGAGCTCAGACTGCACACAATGCAACCGTGGTGGAAGCACAGCGATGTACCCGGTTCGGCAGGATCAAATAGGTGCGACCTTTGCCAGTGCTGACGAAGTCAGAAGCTTGCCGCGGATCGATGCACGCCTGCTGTCGGTCCCCGACGTCAGAAAGGATCTACTTGCATTCAAAAAGACCCTGGACATTCCGGTGGACGCCAGCGGGCGCGATGCGGTGTGGATCCGTCTGTATGGTTATGTTGCACCGATGGATGTCCCCGATGGCTATCAGATCCCCATGACTGGCTCTGCAACTGAGAATATGGCACTAGGCTTGCTGGCAAGCCAATCCATTCAGGTCCCTTCTGCCGCAGTGAAATGTAGTTGCGCTAGCGGCGGAAGTTGCAAGCTTGAGTCCAATTTCGGGGTCAAGGTATGCAATGCAGCCGCGTGCGCAACCTGCAGCATGACGTATTGATCGTAGCGCGCATCAGCGATCCAGTGCCTGGCGCAGCGGGACCAGGAAGGCTTCGGCGCGTTCGCGGGCGCTGCGGACGTCGGCAGCTTCGGCCAGCGCGGCGACCAGGGCGCTGCCGACCACCACACCTTCGGCGTCGACGGCCATTGCGGCGGCGCTGGCAGCGTCCTTGATGCCGAAACCGGCCACCACCGGGGCCCCGGCACGCCGACGCAGCTGGCGCAGGCGGTCGCTGGCGGCATGGGTGTCGAGCAGATTCGAGGCGCCGGTGACGCCGGCGAAGCTGACGTAGTACAGATAGCCCTGGGCACTGCTGCACAGCATGTCCAGGCGCTGCTCGCTGGTGGTCGGCGAGGCCAGCGCAATCAGGGCTAGGCCGACCTCGGTGAAGACGGCGCGGGTCTCGGCCGCTTCTTCGGGCGGCAGGTCGACCAGGAGCAGGCCATCCACTCCGGCAGCGACAGCGGCTTGCGCGAAGCGCCGGGTGCCGTGGATCTCGATCGGGTTGAGGTAGCCCATCAACACCACCGGCGTGGTGGCGTCTTCACGACGAAATTCGTGCACCGCCTCCAGCACGTAGGCCAGGCCGGCACCACGGCCCAGCGCGCGCTCGGAACTGCGCTGGATGGTGGGGCCGTCGGCCATGGGATCGGAAAACGGCACGCCGAGCTCGATGACATCGGCACCGGCACGCACCAGCGCATGCATGACCGGCACGGTGGCTTCCAGCGACGGGTCGCCGGCAGTGATGAAGGGGATGAGCGCCTTGCGGCCATCGGCGCGCAGGCGCTGGAAGGTTTCGTCGATACGACGCATTGAAAGACCTTGCAAAAGTTTAGAGGCGGTACGACCGCTTCAATGGATGTCCTGGTACATGGCAGGCGGCAGTTCGGCCAATGCCTGGGCCTCGACCTCGAGGTCGAAACTGTCCAGGCAGCAGCCGCAGCCGCTGTTCTCCGAGCAGGTACGGATCTGCGGCGCCCAGCGGTCGAGCCAGGCGAGCAGCAGCTCCTGTTCGCCTGGCTGGTCGGCCAGCGCGGTCACGGTGACGCGCCGCAGTGGCATCAGACCTGCACGCCTTCGCGCGCAGCGATGGTGTGCACGTCCTTGTCGCCACGGCCGGACAGGTTGCACAGGATCAATGCGTCCTTGGGCATCTCGCGCGCGAGCTTGATCGACTGCGCCACTGCATGGCTGGATTCGAGTGCGGCCAGGATGCCTTCGGTATGCGCCAGCAGGTGGAAGGCGGCCATCGCTTCGTCGTCGGTGATGCCCTGATAGACCGCGCGGCCGCTGTCGGACAGAAACGAATGCTCAGGGCCCACGCCCGGGTAATCCAGACCGGCGGAGATCGAATGGGTTTCGGTGATTTGGCCGTCGTCGTCGCAGATCACATAGGTGCGGTTGCCATGCAGCACACCGGGGCGCCCGGCCGCGATCGACGCCGCATGGCGGCCGGAGGCGATGCCGTCGCCGGCCGCTTCGGCGCCGTAGATCCTGACGCCTGGGTCGTTGAGGAAGGCATGGAACAGGCCGATCGCGTTACTGCCGCCGCCGACGCAGGCGCTGATCGCATCCGGCAGGCGGCCGAAGTCTTCCAGCATCTGCGCGCGCGCTTCGCGGCCGACAATCGCGTTGAAGTCGCGCACCATGCGCGGATACGGATCCGGGCCGGCCACGGTGCCGATGATGTAGAAGGTGTCCTGCACGTTGGTGACCCAGTCGCGCATCGCCTCGTTGAGCGCATCCTTGAGCGTGGCCGAGCCGGAGGTCACCGGGATCACCGTGGCACCCAACAACTTCATGCGGTAGACGTTGATCTTCTGCCGCTCGATGTCGGTGGCGCCCATATAGACCACGCACTCCAGGCCCAGCCGCGCGGCCACCGTGGCACTGGCCACGCCATGCTGGCCGGCGCCGGTCTCGGCGATGATGCGGGTCTTGCCCATGCGGCTGGCCAGCAGGGCCTGGCCGATGGTGTTGTTGATCTTGTGCGCGCCGGTGTGGTTGAGGTCCTCGCGCTTGAGCAGGATCTGCGCCCCACCCACTTCGCGGCTCAGGCGCTCGGCGTGATAGATCGGGCTGGGCCGGCCGACGTAATGCTTGAGATCCTTGTCGTACTCGGCAATGAAGGCCGGATCCTGGCGCGCCTGGTCGTACGCGGCAGCCAGCTCCTGCAACGGGCCGATCAAGGTCTCGGCGACGAACCGGCCCCCGAACTTGCCGAAGTGGCCGGCAGCGTCCGGATAGGCGTGAAAGTCACTGATGGGCTGGGCCGACATGGGAATCCTCTGCAGCGATGCGGTCATACAAGAGGCATTACTGTAGCGCAGCCACGGCGCGCGATAAATCGATAAGATTGCTGCAACCTGTGACCTGGACTCACATATGAGCACACTGCTTCCGCCACTGGCAGCGCTGCGCGCGTTCGAATCCGCCGCGCGTTTGCAGAGCGTCAGCCGGGCCGCGCAAGAGTTGCACGTGACCCATGGCGCCATCAGCCGGCACATGCGCTCGCTGGAACAGGCGCTGGGCGCGGCGCTGTTTACCCGCCAGGGCCGCGGCCTGGCGCTGACGCCTGCCGGCGTCCGGCTGCGCGATGCGACCGGCGAAGGCTTTGCGCTGATCGGCGACACCTGGGCCGCGTTGCGCCGCCCCACCAGCGAGGCGCCGCTGGTGCTGGGCTGCTCGGGCAGCCTGCTCGCGCGTTGGGTCATCCCGCGGCTGGGCCGGCTGCAGCGGGATCTGCCGCAGGTGCGCCTGCACCTGTCGGCCAACGAGCAGGCGCCTGGCCCGGACCTGGATGGCCTGGATGCGGCACTGCTGCTGGACACCCCGCCATGGCCAGGCGACTGGCAGGTGCACGAGCTGGGGGTGGAGTGGATCGGTCCGGTGCTGAGCCCGCAGCTGGCATCGGCGACACAGCTGGCCGGCAAAGCGCCTGCCGCCCTGCTCGATCACGCCTTGCTGCACACCCGCTCGCGCCCGCAGGCCTGGCCGGAGTGGGCGCAAAGCCACGGCCTGGCGCCCGACGCGCTGCGCTTCGGCACCGAATTCGAACATCTGGTCTACCTGCTGGAAGCGGCCGCCGCCGGCCTGGGCGTGGCGATCGCACCGCAACCGCTGGTTGCCGCAGACCTGGCCGCCGGACGCCTGCTGGCGCCGTGGGGCTTCACGCCAACCCGCGGCCGCTGGGTGCTGTGCGCCGCAAGGCGCAACCCGGACCCGCGCATCGAACAGCTTGCCGGCTGGTTGCGTAGCGCACTTTCAGAAGATCAGCAGGGCACCACGGATGCCGCAAGCGCCTGATTGGAACGCTCAGTGGTCGGAGAAACTACGACCAAGCAATCAATCACCGGGAATTGGATAACCCAAGAGTAATCAAAACAACCAGGCAGACTGCCCGCTCCGATTCCCCAATCCCGATTCTCAATTCCCCAACTCACCCCATCTCATGACAATCGGCCCGGCGCACTTCTTCAACGAACTTGCGCATCATGTGGCCGTCCTTGATCCCGGGCGCCAGTTCCACGCCGCTGGACACGTCCACGCCCCACGGCAACGTTGCCACGATCGCATCGAACACGTTATCGGCGGTGATGCCGCCAGCCAGCAGAAACGGGCGATGCAGGCCGGTGGGCAGGCGCGACCAATCGAAGGTCTTGCCGGTACCGCCGCCCGCGCCAGGCGCATGGCTGTCGAACAGGAAACCGGCGGTGTTGGGATAGGCGAGCTGCAAGGTCCGCGCGTTGGCGTCCTCGCCGTTGGTCCCGCCGCTGCCCATCGGCACCGCCTTGAGATACGGCAGGTTGAAGCTGCGGCAGAACGCGTCGTCTTCCTCTCCATGGAACTGCAGCAAGGTCGGGCGCACCGTGCGCACCACCTCGCGCACTTCTTCCTTGGAATTGTTGCGGAACAGCGCTACCACATCGACCATCGGCGCGGTGGCCTGGCGCATCGCGCGCGCCTCGGCCGGCGCCACGCGGCGCGGGCTGCCATGCGCAAAGATGAAACCTACCGCGTCCACACCCAGCTCGCCGGCCAGTCGGATATCACCGGCGCGGGTCATGCCACAGAACTTGATGCGGGTGCGGTACAGCGATCGATTCATTGGGTCACCTCAGCGGGCAGATGCCACTCTGCGGGATACAACGGCCCGATGAAGACCAGGCCTTGTGGCGGCGCTGTCGGCCCGGCCACCGTGCGGTCGCGGCCGGCCAGCAACGTCGCGATCCAGTCGCCCGGTTGTTCCCCGGTTCCGATCAGGATCAGCGAGCCAACAATATTCCGCACCATGTGATGAAGGAATGCATTGGCCTGGACCTGCACTTCCACCACCTCGCCGATGCGGTGCACGCTGATGGCCTGCAGGTTGCGGCGTGCGTGCAGGGCCTGGCATTGCACGCTGCGAAATGCGCTGAAGTCGTTCTCGCCCAGCAAGGCCTGCGCGGCAGCGTGCATGGCATCGGCATCCAGCGGGCGCCGTTCCCAGCTCAAGGTCTGACGATACAGCGCCGGGCGTATCTGCCGATTGAGCAGGCGATACCGGTAGCGGCGTGCGCGTGCGGAAAACCGCGCATGGAAGTCGGCCGCGGCCGGCACGCACCAGCGCACCGCGATCGAAGGCGGCAGGCGCGCGGTGGTGCCCAGCATCCAGCCACGCGGCGCGCGGTGCGCGTCGCTGTCGAAATGCACCACCTGGCATTCGCCGTGCACGCCGGCATCGGTGCGGCCTGCGCACACCACCTGCACCGGGGCATCGGCCACCGAGGACAGCGCCGCCTGCAGGCTGGCCTGTACGCTCGGCCCGCCATGTTCACCCAACTGCTGCCAGCCCTGGAACTCGCTGCCGTCGTACTCCACGCCCAGCGCGTAACGCATCGGAACCTGCCTGTTGTCGAATCGATGGAGCGTGCGCGGACTAGCTGACCGCGCGCTCGGACCACACCGCCAGCGTATTACCGCCCGGCTCGCGGAAATGAAACCGGCTGCCGCCGGGAAAGCCGAACACCGGCTTGAGGATCTCGCCACCGGCCGCGCGAACGCGCTCGGCCATGGGCTCCAGCGCGTCGGCATACAGCACGACCAATGGGCCAGCGTCTGCCGGCGCTGCGCCAATGGCGCGATAGAAGCCACCGTCCAGACGGCCGTCATTGAAGGCCAGATAATCCGGACCATAGGCCTGAAACTGCCAGCCGAACACGGCTTCGAAAAAGGCGCGGCTGGCCTCCAGATCGAGCGAGGCGAATTCCACGTAGTCGATGCGGCGCTCGCGTGCGGCGGCCATGCTGTCCAGCGCAGGGCTCATGCCAGGCGTTCCAGCAGTTCGGCGGCCTCGGCGCGGGTGGCCTCGTCGCCGGTTGCGGCGACTTCCAGCAGCAGACCACGCGCGGTGTCCCTGTCGCCGAGATCCATGTAGGCAACCGCCAGTTCCAGACGATCGCGCCCAGCCGAGATGAACTCTCTGCTGGTCACCGCACTGGGCGCAGCGACGGGAGCAATGGGTGCCGGATCGACATCCAGGCTGTCCTGCGCGGCGACAGCTGCGGAGGGCACGCCCGGCGGGAGATCGTTGCTGACATATGCAGCGCCTGCAAGCTGCCGCTCGCCGTCCTCCGGTTCTGCGTGCGCGGACGTCGTCTGCTGCGGCACCGAATCCTGCGGCGCAACGAACTCCGGCTGCACGACTGGAGGAGCTGGCGGCGTTGCACGCAACGAGCGCCAATCCTCGCTGGCGACCACCGGCGGCGCTGCGACAGACTCGGACAGCAGCGGCTCTCGACGCAGCACATCGGACAGCGGTTGCTGCGTCTGATAGGCGCGTTCTTCTTCGCGCAGATCGGCCTGCTCGAATTCGGGTTCGTGCAGCACATCGTGCTCGCTGGGCACAGTGGCCTGCGCATCGTCCTGCGGCGCGGCGGCGTCTGCCGCAGCCCGGACAGGCACGAAATCGAACTGACGCCGCGGCAACGGCGGCAGCGGCGAGGGTTTGCGCCGGCGTGCCGCCAGCCAGGCGACGACCGCCGCGACGATCAACACCAGGCCACCGATCAGCCATAGCGGAAACCCGCTGCCCTGCTGAGCCGCAGCCGGCGTCTGCGACAGCCGCTTCTGCGCGGCCGCCAGGTCGGTGTCCTTCATGGCGATCAAGGCTTGTTGTTGCTGCTTGAGTTTTTCCAGATCGGCCACGCGGGTGCGCAGATCCTGCAGTTCCGCATCGCGGGTGGCGATGTCTTCCCTGGCCTGTTGCAACTGTTGGTTGGCCGCCATGTCGCCCTCGCCTTCGGCACTGGTACCGGACGTAGCGCCGGCGGTATTGGTCTGACTCGCCACTGCAGGGGCGATCTCGAGCCGCGCGCCGGCACCTGCCGACGTCGCAGCTGAGGCAAGCGCGGGCGTTGCAGCGGCAGCGCCGGCCTCGGCCGGCTGCGGAATCGCCGAGCGCGCCTGTCGCCACTGCACGGCCTGCTCGCGCACCATCACCGCCGCTTCGGCGGCGCCGACCTGCGCCAACGCATCTTCCTGCGGGGTGCGCAGCACTGCGCCCTGCTTCAACCGGTTGATGTTGCCGCCGATGAAGGCGTCCGGGTTGGTACGCAGCAGCGCCAACATTGTCTGGTCGAGCGAATGTCCGCTGGAACGGGCCACGGCGGCAGCGATCTCCGACAAGGTCTGGCCCGAGCGCACCGCCGGCAACGCATCGCCGGCCGGCAGCGGCGCGGCAGCGCGTGTGCTGGAACGTGCGCCGGGCGCCACCGTGTCGGCGGCCTGCCCAGCGCGCTCGGCAGTGGCGGCCGGCGCAGCGGCCGGCGCGCGTGCGATGGCGTTGCTGGCCCCGGCGCGCGGCGCCTCGATGCCTGGCTCGGCAATCGCCGCGGCGGTGTTGGGCGCATCGACCAGTGCGGAGTATTCGCGCACCAGCCGGCCCTGGCCCCACTCCACCTCGATCAGGAAGTTGATCGCCGGCTGCTCCACGGCCTGGCTGCTGGTCACGCGGATCACCGCACGCCCGCGCGCGTCCTGCGCGAACTGGAATTGCAGGTTGCTGACCAGGCCCTGCGGGCGCTCCAGGCCGACCCGTGCGAACGTGGTGGCCGATGCCAGCGCCACGCGTGCGTTGTCGAGTTCGCCCGGCTCGTTGGAGATGACCGGAATTTCGGCCACCAATGGCTGCCCGGGCCTGGATAGCACCCGGATATCGCCCAAGCCCAATGCCATGGCAGCGCCGCTGCAGGCCATCAGCAGCAGCGCACCTATCCCTTGTATCGGACGCATCGCGCCCCCGCCCCTATGTTTCATGGGCATCAATATAGCCGCTGCATGAGCGAAAAAGTCGGCGACCGGACGCAGAGCGCACATGCCGCCGCGATGCCGCGGTGCCATATCCATGCAGCAGGCCATCGACAACGCATTGGCAGGAGCGCGCTTGCGTACGAGGAGGCATCACAGAGAAACTCCGTCGCGCGCCAGCGCGCTCCTACGGAAGTACCATGATCAGCCTTCCTGTGCGACCAGCTCGGCCAGCTGCACGGCGTTGAGCGCGGCGCCCTTGCGGATGTTGTCCGAGACGATCCACAGATTCAGGCCGCGCGGATGCGACAGGTCCTCACGGATACGGCCGACGAACACCGCGTCCTTGCCGGAGGCATGCGTGACCGGCGTCGGATAGCCGCCGGGCTTGCGTTCGTCCACCACTTCCACGCCGGGCGATGCAGCCAGCAGCGCGCGCGCGTCTTCGACGCCGATCTTGTCGCGGGTTTCGATCGCCACCGCTTCGGAGTGACCGTAGAACACCGGCACGCGCACCGCGGTGGGATTCACCTGGATGGAGTCGTCGCCCAGGATCTTGCGCGTCTCCCAGACCAGCTTCATCTCTTCCTTGGTGTAGCCGTTGTCCTGGAAGTCGTCGATGTGCGGAATCAGGTTGAAGGCGATCTGCACCGGGAAGCGTTGCGGGTCGATCTGCTGGAAGCTCAGCAGCTCGCTGGTCTGCTTGCCCAGCTCTTCCATCGCCGAGCGCCCGCCGCCGGAGACCGACTGGTAGGTGGCCACATTGATGCGCTCGATACCGTACTTGCGGTGGATCGGGCCGAGCGCGACCAGCATCTGCATGGTCGAGCAGTTGGGGTTGGCGACGATGCCGCGCGGGCGCTGCTTCAGCGCTTCGGGATTGACCTCCGACACCACCAGCGGCACGTCGTCGTCGTAGCGGAACGCGGAGGAATTATCGATCACCACCGCGCCGGCGGCGGCGAACTTGGGGCCGTACTCCTTGGACACGCTGCCGCCTGCGGAGAACAGCGCGATGTCCACCCCGGTGGGATCGAAGTCGGCCAGATCCAGCACATCGACCTTGCCGCCATTGAACTCCACCTGCCCGCCTGCCGAACGCGAAGAGGCCAGCGCGTACAGGGTGGCGACCGGGAAGTTGCGCTCGGCCAGGATGCTCAGCATGGTTTCGCCGACAGCGCCGGTGGCGCCCACGACCGCGACGTTGAAACGACGGTTTTCGTTGCTCATGAGATTGTCTTTATCGAATAAGGAAAGAAGGGAACGCGCTTGCGCAGTGGGTTCGGGGAACCTCCAAAGCTGGCCGCGGAGGTTCCCTATCGTTTGGTCGTGATGGTTTTGCCGGCGCCGGTGCTGGTCGCTTCGCCAGCGCGCGCGCCGCCCTGTTTGGCAGCAGCCACTGCATCGGCATTCAGCGCGCTCGGCGGATGGCCGGCATTGGGGCCCTTGCCCAGCGCGGCAATCAGGTTGTCCACCGCCAGCTGCACCATCGCGCGGCGCGTGGCCAGGCTGGCGCTGCCGATATGCGGGGTGAGCACGACGTTGCGCAGGGCAAGCAGTTCGGGACGGACGGCCGGCTCGCCTTCGTAGACATCCAGGCCGGCACCGGCCAGACGCCCGTTGGCGAGCGCATCGGCCAGCGCGATTTCATCGACCAGGCCGCCGCGCCCGATATTCACCAGCGTGGCGGTGGGGCGCATCTTGCCCAGCGCCGCGGCATCGATGATGTGGTGCGAGTCCTTGCTGTAAGGCAGCACCAGCACCAGGTGATCGGCCTGCGCCAGCAACGTATCGCGGTCCACGTACTGCGCGCCGAGCGCCTGTTCGGTGGCGGCCGGCAGCTGGCTGCGATTGTGGTACAGCACGCGCATGCCGAAGCCGTGCGCGCCGCGGCGGGCGATGCCCTGCCCGATCCGGCCCATGCCCAGGATGCCCAGCGTGCTGCCGTGGAGATCGGCACCAAGCATGGTCTTGAACGACCACTGCCCCCACTGCCCGTCGCGCAGCCAGCGCTCGGCTTCGGTGATGCGGCGCGCGGTGGCCATCAGCAAGGCAAAGCCGAGATCGGCTGTGGTCTCGGTCAGGACATCCGGGGTGTTGCTGGCCAGGATGCCGGCTGCGCTGAGCACGTCCAGATCCAGGTTGTTGTAACCCACGCCGACGTTGGCGATCGCGCGCAGTTGCGGCGCAGAGGCGATTTCCGCCGCGCCGATACGCTCGTTGAGGGTGATCAGCGCACCGTCCAGCGACGCCAGCCGCGCAGCCAGCTCGGCCGGCGAATACGCGGTGACGCGCGCGGTGGTGGTCAGCTCGAAATGCTCGCCCAGCTGCGCGACGACATCGTCGAACAGCGGCTGGCTGACCCACACCTTGACGCGTGGCGACTCAGACATCGGCCTGACCGGGAATGCGTGGCGCCACCTCGCCGACATCGCCGCACTGGGCGCGATGACGCAAGGCCTGGTCCATCAACACCAGCGCCATCATCGCCTCGGCGATCGGGGTGGCGCGGATGCCGACACAGGGGTCGTGGCGGCCGGTGGTGATCACATCGACCACCGCGCCGTCCGCATCCACGGTCGCGCCGGGCAGGCGCAGGCTGGAAGTCGGCTTAAGCACCATCGAGGCGGTGATCGCCTGGCCGGTGGAAATGCCGCCCAGGATGCCGCCGGCATGATTGCTGAGAAAGCCTTCCGGGGTGATCAGGTCGCGGTGTTCGGTGCCCTTCTGCGCGGCGCTGGCGAAGCCGTCGCCGATCTCCACGCCCTTGACCGCATTGATGCTCATCAAGGCGGCGGCCAGTTCGGCATCGAGCTTGCCGTAGATCGGCTCGCCCCAGCCCGCCGGCACGCCACCGGCCACCACGTCCACGCGCGCACCGACCGAGTCGCCGGACTTGCGCAGCGCGTCCATATAGGTTTCCAGCTCGGGCACCTGCTCGGCATGCGGCCAGAAAAACGGATTGTCCTCGACCGCATTCCAGTCGAAACCGGTCGGGCGGATCTCGCCCAGCTGCGATAGAAATCCGCGCACCAGCACGCCGTAGCGCTGCTTGAGCCATTTCTTGGCGATCACCCCGGCGGCCACGCGCATGGTGGTCTCGCGCGCGGACGAGCGCCCACCGCCACGCGGGTCGCGGATGCCGTACTTCTGCCAATAGGTGTAGTCCGCGTGCCCGGGGCGGAACTGCTGGGCGATGTTGCTGTAGTCCTTGCTGCGCTGATCGGTGTTGCGGATCAGCAGGCCGATCGGCGTGCCGGTGGTGCGGCCTTCGTAGACGCCGGACAGGATCTCGATCTCGTCGGCTTCGCGGCGTGCCGAGGTGTGCCGGCTCTTGCCGGATGCACGCCGCTGCAGATCGTGGGTGAATTCTTCCGGTGCGATCTCCAGGCCCGGCGGGCAACCGTCGACCACGCAGCCGATCGCCGGCCCGTGCGACTCGCCGAAGGTGGTGACCGTCAACAGGCGGCCGAAACTGTTACTGCCCATGACGGCATCCTCTCAACAGTGCAGCAGGTGGCGTGGCGCGCAGGATGCGCGGCAGGTGACGTGCCGCCACCAGCAACGGCGCCACCGCCAACAGGCCGCTGAACACCAGTACAAATGCATCCAGCCTGTCGCGCTCACTGAGCAGCCAATCGGCGAGCAGGTACAGCGCAACGCCGATTCCGACCAGCAGGCCGAGTGCCACGATGAGCGTGCGGCGCCGGTGCGCACGCAAGGCCGCATCCGAACTGACCACCACGATCCACGCCGATACCAGGCCGAAAAACGCCATCAGGCCGAAGCCGATCTCCGCCCCCGCGCTCAACCAGCGCTGTGGCGAGGGACCGCCGTACATCGGGTCGAACAGGCGGTACACCACGTCGACCAAACCGAGCGGAATGCCGACGCCGAAGATGGACACCGGCACCAGCAACAGCAGATCGCTCAGCTGCGGCCGCGCGATGGACGACTCAGCGCGCACTGGCCAGCTCGGCGATGCGCGCGCCGTGCGCGACCAGCTCGCGGCATTCGACCGCGAAGATGCCCATCTGCCCGACCTTGAACTCGACCCAGGCCAGATCCACTTCCGGCAGCAGCTTGATCAGGTGCTGCTCGGACTCGCCCACTTCGCAGATCAGCAGGCCATCTTCGCTGAGGTGCTGCGGCGCATCGCGCAGGATCTTCAGCACCAGATCCAGGCCGTCGTCGCCGGCACGCAGACCCAGCTCCGGCTCGTAGGAATACTCCTGCGGCAGTGCGTCGGTTTCGTCGTTGGTGACGTACGGCGGATTGGTGACGATCAGGTCGTACTGGCGGCCACCCAGCCCGGCGAACAGGTCCGACTTGAGCAGGGTGACATTGTCGGCATGCAGGCGCGCCTTGTTTTCGGCGGCCAGTGCCAGCGCGTCGTCGCTGATGTCCACGCCGTCCACGTCCCACTGCGGGTTGTAGTGGCCCATGGCGATCGCGATGCAGCCCGAACCGGTGCACAGGTCCAGCGCGCGGGTGACTTCGCGGCCGCCCAGCCAGGGCTCGAAGCCGGCCTCGATCAGCTCGGCGATCGGCGAACGCGGCACCAGCGCGCGCGCATCGCTCTTGAAACTCAGCCCGGCGAACCATGCCTCGCCGGTCAGGTACGCCGCCGGCACGCGCTCGTGGATGCGGCGCTCGAACAAGCCCAGCACCTGCTCCTTTTCCGAGCGCAGCAGGCGCGCCTGGCCATAGGCCGGCCCCAGATCGTGCGGCAGATGCAGGCTGTGCAGGACCAGTTGGGTGGCCTCGTCCAGCGCATTGTCGTAGCTATGGCCGAAGGTCAGACCGGCTGCATTGAAACGGCTGGTGCCGTAGCGGATCAGGTCGATGATGGTGTGCAGTTCGTCGGCCGCGGCGGCAGTCATGGCAACAACTAAAGAGGAATCGGCCCCCGATTATAGAGGTCGGATCGGTATCATGAGCGTCCGTTGCACTGGAAACCGCCATGTTCAATCGCAATACCGGCATCGTGCTGCTGGTGGCGCTGGCCGCCGGCCTGGGGCTGTTGCTGGGCCAGAAGTTCCTCGGCGCCGCGCCCAGCTCGCCCTGGCCGCCCACCCGGACCATCACCTTCTATCCGCAACCACGCACGCTGCCGCAGTTCAGCCTGCGCCAGTCCGACGGCACCCAGCTGGTACCCGGTGAGCTGAAGGGACATTGGACGCTGGTGTTCCTGGGCTTCACCTTCTGCCCGGACGTCTGCCCGACCACGCTGACCGATCTGGCGGTGGCGCAGCAGCAGTGGGAAAGCATCCCCGATGGCCTGCGCCCGCGCGTGCTGTTCGTGTCGGTGGACCCGCAGCGCGACCCGCCGGCGCGCCTGGGCGAATACGCGCATGCCTTCCACAAGGACACCCTGGCCGCCACCGCCGAGGTGCCGGCGCTGCAGCGCTTCGCCACCGCGCTGGGCTTCGTGTTCCAGAAAGTGCCCGGCAAGGGCTTTGCGGACAATCCCAACGACTACAGCATGGATCACTCGGCCGGCATCGCCGTGCTCGACCCGCAGGGCCGCCTGACCGGACTGATCCGTCCCCCGCTCGACCCCAAGGCGATCGCCGCCGACCTCCAGCAACTGACCAAGGTAACCGCTCCGTGAGTCTCGTCACTTCCCTGACCTACGTGCTGCCGCACCGGTTGCTGTCCTCGCTGGCGCGCGCGCTGGCCTATTCCGATACGCCGTCGACCAAGCAATGGTTGATCGACACAGTCACGCGCAAGTTCGGCGTGGACCTGGGCGAGGCGCTGGAACCGGACCCGCGCGCCTATCCCACCTTCAATGCATTCTTCACCCGCGCCTTGAAGCCGGGCGCACGCGTGCCCGACGCCGATCCTGCGGCGCTGCTGATGCCCGCCGACGGCCGCATCAGCCAGCTCGGCCCGATCGAGAACGGCCGCATTTTCCAGGCCAAGGGGCAGTCGTTCACTGCCGCCGAGTTGCTCGGCGACGCCGAAGCGGCACTGCCGTTCAACGACGGCCTGTTCGCGACCGTCTACCTCTCGCCCAAGGACTACCACCGCGTGCATATGCCGTGGACCGGCACCCTGCGCGAGACCGTGCACGTGCCCGGCCGCCTGTTCAGCGTTGGTCCGGATGCGGTGCGCAATGTGCCGCGGCTGTTCGCGCGCAACGAGCGCCTGGTCTGCCACTTCGACACCGACTTCGGCCCGATGGCCTCGGTGATGGTGGGCGCGCTGCTGGTGTCGGGCGTGGAAACGGTGTGGAGCGGCGTGGAGATCCCGCGCTACGGCGACCGCATCACGCGCAAGGATTATCGCGGCAAGGGCATCGTGCTGGAGCGGTTTGCGGAGATGGCGCGCTTCAATTACGGCTCGACCGTGATCGTGCTGCTGCCGCCAGGTGTCGCAAAGCTCGACGGCGGACTTGCCGCGGAGACATCGGTGCGCCTGGGGCAGGCGCTCGCACGTCGCCAGCCGAGCTGATCACGGCGGCGCGCCTGCGATTGCCCGCTTCTGCACGCAAGTGATGCAACGCAGCGACGTCCTCGTAGGAGCGTGCCTGACCGCGACAAGGTGTTCCCGACGAAATTCAATGCGCAGGCGCATGTCGCACTCCCAGCTTTCGATGTAGAGCGTCGTCGCCTGCGCTGGAACGACCGGGACTGCTTCGTCGCGGCCAGGTCCGCTCCTACCATGGCGCAGCCCGGCGCAGTGCCCCGATGCGATACGCCCGCACTGACCAACGATCTCCGCTGGTCAGCTCGATGACCTACGCCGAGCAGGAACACCTGTCCGCGGCGAAACGCCACCATGACAGCGGCGTCGCACTCAGGCTCGCTCGCTACAAGACCGATGCCCAGTACGGCTCCCAACAAGAACGATGCGGGTGTAGGAGCGGGCCCGACCGCGACGTGGCATTCGCAGTGAGGCTGGAGGTGCTTGCGCCTCTCGGCACTCCAGCCTCCGGTTTGGAGCCGCCTTGCCTGTGCTGGAGTTACCGGAGCAGCTTCGTCGCGGCCAGGTCCGCTCCTACGGGGCGCCCGACCGCTCACACAGAAGCGGCCCAACGCAGCTCTCCGAAGCAGCTGGCCGATGCTCTAACCCACGCGGTACTGCAAGCGCTGATCAGCGATCGCAGCCGGCCAGCTTGATGCTCTGCCCGGGCTTGAGCGCATACGATGGCGCCTTCAGGCCATTGGCCCTGGCCAGCTCCTTGATCTCGCACTGATACTTCTGCGCAACGCGACCGAGCGTGTCGCCCCTGGCGATGGTGTAGCTGCGCGCCTGCTTGGCCTTGGGCTTGGCGATCGCGGGCTGGCCGGTGGCCACGGTGGTCGGCACGCCGGCCATCGGGCTGACATCGCCCACCGCCACGCTAGGCACGTACTCGGGGGTGCTGCTGCTGCGCACGATCGCGCTGTTGAGGTCGGCGGTGATCAGCGTGCGCGCCAAGTCCGCGCGCGGGCCGTTCACGCAGTAGCGCGTGTACAGGCTGACGATGCGGTTGGTGGCGTTGATGACGGTGCCGGCCGGAATCCAGCCATCGGATTCATAGCGCGGGTTGAGGTTGCGCAACGCGCGCATGTAGCCGTCGCGCGCGCCCATGCTGCCCAGGCAGATGGTGAGTTCGTAGATGGTGGTCGACTTGGCCAGCTTCAGCGTGGCCGGCTGCGCGTCGAGCTTGGCGAAGTCCACGCCGTACTGGCGCGGGTGCAGGAAGATCCACGCCGCGGCGATCACCATCGGCACGTAGTCCTTGGTTTCGGCCGGAAACTGGTTGTAGACGTCCTGGTCCCAGAACCCGCGTCCGCCGCTCTGCGAGAACACGCGCGCGGCACGGCCCTCGCCACCATTGTAGGCGGCCAGCGCCAGCTCGATGTTGCGATTGAGCCCGGCCATGCGCTCGTTGAGGTAGGCCGCACTGGCTTCGGCGGCGCTGCGTGCATCGAAGCGCGTGTCGAAGCCGGTGCCGTCCGGGCCCAGCCCGAAGCGACGCCCGGTGGCCGGCATGAACTGCATCAATCCAGCCGCTCCGGCACGCGAGCTGGCGTGCACCTTGCCGTTGGATTCCTTGGCCATGATGCCGAACAGCAGCGCCTCGGGCAGACCGCGCTTCTGCCATTCCGGCCACATCACCCCGCGCAGGTTGCTGTAGTTCTCGTAGCTGGTCAGCAGCGCCGGGCGCATGTCGGTCAGCCAGCGGCGGATGCCTGCCTGTACCGCCGGGTTGTACTGCACCATCTTGTCGAAATCGTGGCGCTGGTCGTTGAGCAGCGTGGCGGCACGCGCTGCCTCGGGCACGCCGTTCGCCGCCGGGCCGAGATGGTCCGGGTCGGCCTGTAGCAGGGTGTCGTCGTCTTCCGGCTCTTCGGCGGCCGGTGCTTCGGCATCGGCGCGCGCCTTCAGCAGGCGCTTGTAGGTGGCCAGCTGATTGGCGACCAGGCAGCCGCGCTGCTTGATGCAGGCGTCGATGACGTCTTCCATGTCCTCCAGCGCGGCATCGCCTTCGGCGGTGCCCTTGGGGTCGGAGTTGTTCACCAGCACCAGCGCATCGCGGTAACGCTTTTCGGCGGCGGCCATGCGGGCATCGAGCACGGCGGCCTTCTCCGTGTCGCGTTTGGAAATGGCGTGGGCAGCGGGGACGACAGACATCAGCGCCACCACGACCAGAACCGGCCATGGGCGCAAACCAAAATGAGCGAGCGGCATCGTAGGCAGTACAGCGGAAAGGCAGGCAGGGTAGCCGCCGGGACGACACCGCGGCAAGGCGGCGGCGCCCCAGGGTCAGTGGGCCGTTAGCTTGGCAGTGGCGCACCGGGCCTGGAATGCCTTGAGGAAGGGCGGCAGGCGGCTGGCAAACCGGCCGCGTCGTTACACCGCCTGTCGGCGGCCGGCAGCCGGACAGCGCGGTCGAAATCCGGGGTCGATCCCCGCCCGGTTTGCCCGGCCAGATTGCCCGCTAGAATCCGGATTTTCCCACCGGATCTGCGCAATGGCCTCGTTCCTGCTCGGCAAAGGCGTCACCGACGACATCCCGGTTGTGCTGGAAGGGCGCTTCGGCAATCGCCACGGACTGGTGGCCGGCGCCACCGGCACCGGCAAGACCGTGACCTTGATGACCCTGGCCGAAGGCTTCTCGCGCATGGGCGTGCCGGTGTTCCTGGCCGACGTGAAAGGCGATGTCGCCGGCCTGGCGGTGGCGGGCGACGGCGCCGCCGGCGTGCTGCAGCGCGCCACGGAGATCGGCATGGCCGACTACACGCCGGCCGCCAGCCCGGTGGTGTTCTGGGATCTGTACGGCCAGCTCGGCCACCCGCTGCGCACCACCGTCAGCGAGATGGGCCCTACCCTGCTGGCGCGCATTCTGGAACTCAACGACACCCAGTCCGGCGTGCTCGACATCGTGTTCAAACTGGCCGATGACCGCGGCCTGCTGTTGCTGGACCTGGACGACCTGCGCGCGCTGCTTGGATTGGTGGTGGAAGAACGCAAGGAGCTGTCCACCCGTTACGGCCTGGTCTCCGGCCAGTCGGTGGCCGCGATCCAGCGCGCCCTGCTGCGGCTGGCGCAGGACGGTGGCGAGCACTTGTTCGGCGAGCCGGCGCTGGAACTGGCCGACCTGATGCGCGTGTCTGCGGACGGCCGCGGCGTGATCGGCCTCCTGGCGGCCAATCAACTGGTGCTCAAACCGAAACTGTATTCCACCTTCCTGCTATGGCTGTTGTCGGAACTGTTCGAGCGTCTGCCCGAGGTGGGCGACCTGGAACACCCCAAGCTGGTGTTCGTGTTCGACGAAGCGCATCTGCTGTTCGACGATGCGCCTGCCGCGCTGGTGCAGCGGATCGAGCAGGTGGTCCGGCTGATCCGCTCCAAGGGCGTGGGCGTGTATTTCTGCTCGCAGTTTCCCGACGACATTCCCGACACCATCCTCGGCCAGCTCGGCAATCGCGTGCAGCATGCCCTGCGCGCCTATACCCCACGCGACCAGAAGGCGGTCAGGACCGCGGCGCAGACCTTCGTGGGCAATCCCAAGCTCGATGTGGCTACGGCGATCGCCAGGCTGGGCACCGGCGAGGCGCTGGTGTCGCCGCTGCAAGGCAAGGGGGTGCCGGCACCGGTGCAGCAAACGCTCATCGCCCCGCCACGCTGCCGCATGGGCGCCATCAGCGAGACCGAACGCGCGCAGGTGCGCGCGGCCAGCCCGGTCGGCACCCGCTACGACACCGCGATCAACCGCGCATCGGCCGCCGAACTGCTGGCGCGCCGCGTCGAACAGGTCGCCGAACACAACGCCGCACCGCCGGCACGCACGCGCGAGGACGAGGAAACGCAGGACAGCGGTTTCGGAAAAGCCGTCAAGGATGCCGTGTTCGGCACCGGCCGCCGCCAGGGCATGCTCGAAGCGATGGCCAAGCAGACCTCGCGCACGGTGGGCAACAAGATCGGCCAGCAGATCGTGCGCGGCATCTTCGGTAGTATTTTTGGTGGGAAGTGTTGATCAGCCCTGATCGCCGCCGACACGTTGCGATGACACTGTCGCTTTGAAAGGCTGCCGCGTGTTGGCGTGAACTTACTCCAATACGCCATGCAACTTGGCGTACTGCAACAGCATGATGGTCTTGGCATCGGCGATCTCGCCCGAGCCGATCATCGCCAGCGCTGTATCAAGGGACAGCTCGAGCACCTCGATCTCTTCGCCGTCCTCTTCGAGTCCGCCGCCCTCGCTGACCTTGTCGCCGTCGAAGTATTCGCCGACGAAGAAGTACAGGCGTTCGGTGACCGAGCCAGGGCTCATGAACGCCTCGAACACCTTGCGCACGTTGTCGATGCGGTAGCCGGTTTCTTCTTCGGTTTCCTTGCGGATGCAGGTCAGCGCATCGTCCTGGTCGAGCAGGCCGGCGCAGGCTTCGATCAGCATGCCGTCGGCGTTGCCGTTGAGCAGCGTCGGCAAGCGGAACTGGCGGGTGAGCATCACCGTCTGCTTGGCGCGGCTATACAGCAGGATGGTGGCGCCATTGCCACGATCGTAGGCCTCGCGCGACAGGGTCTGCCAGCGGCCGTCCTTGCGCTGAAAATCGAACGTGACCTTGCGCAGCACATACCAATTGTCCGAGAGCACATCGATGCTGCGAATGCGGACCTGCGGGTTGCCGGTGGCAGAGGGATTCAAGCGACACTCCTTGTGATGCGAGCGATGGCAGCGCCAGGGGCGCGGCGCGCCCGATCGCTCGTACGGGCCGCAAGGATTGCGGCGGGCCACCATTTTACCTGTCGCTGAGTTGGAGCGTCAGACAGATGACGCATGCACTAAATCGGTGGCCTATCGATGCGCGCACGATGCTATCGGACACAGCAAGCTTGGATGCAATGCCGGCACTGACGCATGGCCTGGCCGGCAATATCCGGACCGTGCCGGCGACATGTCGCCAGCCGCTGGCCATCCAGCTTAGTCGGCTCGCCTTCCCCCAATTGCGTGACGACGCGCGCCACCGCACAATCCGGTCACATCACACGCCTGGGGAGCGTCATGGAAGACCGTTTTCGCGCACGCAAGGTTGCCGCGCAGGCCGCGCCGGTACCGTTCTGGACCCGCATTCCCGCCATCGCCACCTATCCGCTGCGCGGATCGGCGCTGTACGCGTTGATTGCGCTGACGCTGTGCAGCGCGCTGCTGGTGCTGCCGGGCATCCTGAAACTGGTGGTTGCCGGCGTGCTGGGGATGGCGACCTACACCTATGCCTTCGACATCCTGCGCCACACCGCCGACGGGCAAGCCGACGCTCCCCGGCTGGGCTACAACAGCTTCGACAGCGCGGTGCTGCGGCTGGTCCTGCTGGCGCTTGCGCTGGGCATCGTCATTGCTGCGGCGGGCGTGCTGGCTGGCAAGCCTGGCCTGACCATCGCCTATCTGGCAGTCCAGTTGCTGCTGCCGGGCATGATGATTGCGCTGGCCATCGACGGCAGCCTGCGCCGCGCGCTCAATCCTGCCGTGTCGATCGACATGGCAGTGCGCATCGGCTGGCCGTATCTGGCCGCATACGGTCTGCTGTACGTGATCCAGGGCAGCGCCACTGCGGCGATCTTCATTGCGGTGAAGTATCTGCCGCCGATCGTGCGCGAGGCGACGATGGTAATCGCCTCGATCTGGAGCCTGTTCGCCAGCTTCCACCTGATGGGGTATCTGGTCTACCAGTACCACGAAGAACTGGGCTACATGCCCAGCGGTGGCGCGGCGTTCGAGCGCGAAGACCCGGATCAACGCCTGCTCGACGAAGCAGAACAGTACGTGCGCGATGGACATTCCGACGAGGCATTTCAGGCGCTGCGCGGCGCGGTGCGTTCGCGTGCGGTGAGCCTGGCGGTGCACGAGCTGTACCAACGGCTGCTGCGTCAACACCATCGCAACGACGAACTGCGCGAGCACACCCGCCAGTACATCAACCGTCTGCTGCAGGAAAAACAGGAGCGCCGCGCGCTCGCATTGCAGCGCGAAGCGCTGGACGGCGACTCCGCGTTTACCCCGCTGACGCCTGAGCAGGCCACCGTGCTGGCCGAGCGCGCAAAGATGGCCGGGCAATTCCAGCTGGCGACCGATGGCCTGCTTGCGGCTATTGCCGCATGGCCGCGCGATCGGATGATGCCGGCATGGTCGCTGGATGCGGGCCTGCTGCTGGGCGAACGGTTCGGCCGCGATGAGCAGGCGCGCGCGGTGCTGCAAAACGCACTGACTCAATGCGACGACGATGCACTACGCGCGAAGCTGGGAGCCGCGCTGAAAGCGGTGGCAATTCAACCAGCTTGAGCGGCCAACAAAATTTTAAAGTCGACAGGTAAATCCACAAAATTGGCGCATCTTGCGACATGCACTGCTCGCAGCCCTGCACACCGACCATCTCGGCTGGTCCTTGTCCGCTCACCGTCGCGGGACCTTACGCGGCATGGATGCCGCGTAAGAGCCTACAAGGACGTACTTGCGGCGTGTCCCGCGAGGGTGGGCGGGCAAGGTCCCTGCAGCCAGGCTGCAGATCCACCGCTCTGCAACTCATCCATCCGCGCTAGATAATTCTGCTCGAGGCAGAAGACACAACAGCAACCCGGACCTCGCGTAGCAGTGTCTTTCAAGTGCAGTCAAATGCCAGGTCAAAAGCTCCGGTGAGTCGAGTGTACGGAGCCCTCACCGCTTGCTTTGGCAACACGGATCAAGCAGAAATCACTCACCCGTTCTCGAGCAAAAAGCGCGCCTTGCTGGCCTGCGCCTGCTCGGGGAACTGCTCCAGCAGCTGACGCAGCAAGCGCGCACGCTGCGCGCCGTCCTGCAGCTCGCCGTGTCGCAGGGCCAGCACGAACCAGTGGTGCGCCAGCTCGGCGCGCGGCATCCCCGACTCGCCTTCCTTCAACAGACGTTCGGCATCGGCCAACAATCCAGTGCGCAGACATGCGCCGATCAGTGCCGTGCGTGCCGATGGCGCGTACCCGATCCCGGCCTTGCTCAGTTCTGCAGCGACCGTCAGCTGGATGCGGCTCTGCTCGGCGTGATGTGTGTGCAGATGCAGCAGCGTCTGCGCTAGCCGCACTCTGTCCTGGTTGCGGCCGGCATTGCGTGCGGTGCGGTAGCGCGCGAGCGCCACGTCCAGGTTATGCGGCTGCTCGCTGGCCAGCTCCGCCAACAGGCGTTCGGCTTCCACGTTCTCCATGCGTCCCAGATGCCGCTGCGCGCGCTCCCAGCGATCGTCCACCAGCACTGCCTCGCTCTCCTGCATGAAGGCCGGGCGCGTGCGCCGCAACAGCACCAGTACGACACCGAGCAGCGCGCCACTGATCAGCCCACCGGCGTGCGCCTCGAAGGCGACGCTGCCGTTGTCGCTCCATAGCAGGCTGTACAGCTCCCAGCCCAACCACAGCGGCAGCAGCAGGATCGCCGGCCCGCGCACGTAGTCGAATACCACAAAGAACCAGTAGAAGAAGCGCACCCTGCGCCTGCCCCAGACCACGCAGAACGCGCCCATCAAGGCGGCGATCGCACCGGAGGCGCCCAAGCCGCCGCTCGGCGCGCCCCAGCGCCACCACAGGCTGGCTGCGCTGGCGCCGAACCCGCCCAGCAGGTACAGCAGCAGGAACCAGCCGCTGCCGATCGCACCTTCCAGCAAGGTGCCCAGCGCCAGCAGGAACAGCATGTTGCCCAGCAAATGATCGAAACTGCCATGCAGGAAGGTGGCCGTTAGCATCCTTGCAGGGGACCACTCGGAGCTACGCTGCAGATGCCGCAGCGTGAACACCCTGGACAGGTGCGCATCGTAGGGCGCGCGCAATGTGCGCCATTCGCGCAGACGCTGCTCGTCCTCGAACAATGCGCCGCTGCGCAATGCCTCTGTAAAGGCCAGGTCGTGCATCGTCAGGTGCGCCAGATACGCAAGGCGTTGCCGCGCCGGCACGCTGTCCAGCCTGGCCTGGCGCGCAGCGCGCAGCCTGGTGTCGCCGGTCTGCTGCAAATAGCGCACATGGGCCTGCGCCTCCACCGCACCGAGGCCGGATTCGACGTAGTAGCGCACCGCGTTTTCGACCAGCGCGTCGTCCTTGCGCTGATAGCCCAGGTAGACCACCGCATTGATCATTACCAGCAGCAGGGTCACCCAGGGAATGTTCTGGCGCGACCAGGGTTTGTGTAGCGGCATCAGCAACATGACAACGTCCGTGTCCCGGAAGGCGCAAAGCTTCGCCGTGCGACGGCAGATGCGCAAGCCGGCCGTGCGCGCTAGCATCGCGCCCCCGCTGTCCGACGCACCGCCCATGAGCCGCTGGCGCCCGCCTGCCGAAAAAAGCACCGCACTGATCACGCCCGACGGCCACGCCCGGCTCAAGGCCGAGCTGGAAGAGCTCTGGCGCGTGCGTCGGCCGGAGGTGGTGCGTGCGCTGGCCGCCGCCGCGGCAGAGGGCGACCGCTCGGAGAACGCCGAGTACACCTATCGCAAGAAGCAGCTGGGCGAGATCGACCGCCGCGTGCGTTATCTGAGCAAACGCCTGGAAGCGCTACGCGTGGTGGACACCGCGCCGACCGACCCGCGCGCGGTGTTCTTCGGCGCACAGGTCGAGCTGGAGGACGCCGACAGCGGCGAGCTGCTGCACTACCGCATCGTCGGCCCGGACGAAACCGACGCCGGACGCGGCTGGATCAGCATCGACTCGCCGTTGGCGCGCGCCTTGTTGAAAAAACGCGTGGACGACGAGTTCGAAGCGCAGTTGCCGTCGGGCAAGCACACCTTCGTGGTGGTGTCGGTGGATTACGCGATCCCATAGGCATCCATTCGCAATCTGCTGACATGTAGGAGCGCACTTGTGCGCTCCTACGGACAGATGCGGACGAATCCGCACCCAGTTACACCATCTGCAGATTCAACGCGCGCCCCTGCTGGGGTGCGACATTGGCCGGCAGCGCATCGCCGAACAGATCGTGCTCGTCGCTGTCGGTGATCTCCACATCGACCAGGTCGCCGACCTTCAACCCGCGTTCGCCGCCGTTCTGGATATGCACCAGCCCATCGATTTCCGGTGCGTCCGCGCGTGAGCGCGCCACTGCGATGTCGTCTTCGATCAGGTCGACCAGGCATTGCTGCACGCTGCCGATCTTGGATTCCAAACGCGCGGCAGAAATCTCCGCCTGCCTGGCCATGAAGCGGGCCAGACGTTCCTGCTTGAGCTCTTCCGGCACAGGATCGGGCAGCGCGTTGGCGCTGGCGCCTTCCACCGGCGAATACGCAAACGCGCCGACACGGTCCAGCTGGGCCTGATCCAGGAAGTCGAGCATGGATTCGAATTCGGCATCGGTCTCGCCGGGGAAGCCGACGATGAAGGTGGAGCGTACCGTGATCTCCGGGCACATCGCCTTCCAGCGCTGCACGCGCTCCAGCGTCTTGTCGACTGCGCCCGGCCGCTTCATCAGCTTGAGGATGCGCGGGCTGGCGTGCTGGAACGGGATGTCCAGGTACGGCAGCAGCTTGCCTTCGGCCATCAGCGGAATCACATCGTCCACGTGCGGGTACGGATAGACGTAGTGCAGGCGCGTCCACACGCCCAGTTCCGACAAGCCTTCGCATAGCGCCTTCATGCGGGTCTGGTACATGCGGTCGCGCCACGGGCGCTCGGCATATTTCAGGTCCACGCCGTAGGCCGAGGTGTCCTGTGAGACCACCAGCAATTCCTTGACCCCGCCGCGGACCAGCCGCTCGGCTTCGCGCAGCACCTCATCGACCGGGCGCGAGGCCAGATCCCCGCGCATCGACGGAATGATGCAGAAGCTGCAACGGTGGTTGCAGCCTTCGGAGATCTTCAGGTACGCGTAATGGCGCGGGGTCAGCTTGATGCCGTAGTCGGGCACCAGATCCACGAACGGGTCGTGACGCGGCGGCAACGCGGCGTGCACCGCCTCCATCACGCTCTGGTAGTCCTGCGGGCCGGACACCGCCAGCACCTGCGGATAGGCCTCGCGGATCTGTTCCGGGCGCTTGCCCAGGCAGCCGGTGACGATCACCTTGCCGTTGGCGTTCATCGCCTCGCCGATCGCGTCCAGCGACTCGGTCACCGCCGAATCGATGAAGCCGCAGGTGTTGACCACCACCACATCGGCAGCGTCGTAACTGGGCACGATGTCGTAGCCCTCCACGCGCAGCTGGGTGAGGATGCGTTCGGAGTCGACGAGCGCCTTCGGACAGCCAAGGCTGACGAAGCCGACTTTGGGGTTCAGCTGGGACATGGAAGCAGGAGCCTGGGAACGGAGCGGCCTGGGGCCTGAGTAGGGCAATTATAGCGGCGCGCGGGCAGCGCTCTGAACCGTGCGCCGGGCAAGCGAGGTCATCTCAGCGAGACCCTCACCTGCAGGGCCGTCGATCCGGTCGATAATGCGCGCCTTCCCCCGTCCTGCATCAGGAGTTCCCATGGGTCACTGGACCACGCTCGACACCCCCGACGGCCAGGTTGCCGCCTGGCACGCCACCCCGACTACCAGCCCGCGCGGCGGCCTGGTGGTGATCCAGGAGATCTTCGGCGTCAACGAACATATTCGCGCGGTGGCCGACGATTACGCCGCGCGCGGCTACGAAGTGCTGGCGCCGGCCTTCTTCGACCTGCAGGAGAAGGACGTGCAGCTGCCCTACGACCAGGAAAGCTTGCAGCGCGGCCTGGCACTGGCCAATGCGGTCGGCCTGGAGCGCGCGGTGGAGGTGGTCAAATCCGCCGCCACCCTGCTCAGCCGCGCCGGCAAGGTCGGCACCGTGGGCTATTGCTGGGGCGGCTCGGTGGCGCTGCTGTCGGCGATCCGCCTGGGCCTGCCCTCGGTGAGCTACTACGGCGGGCGCAACACCCAATTGCTGGACGAAACCCCGAAAGCGCCGGTGATGTTCCACTTCGGCGAGCGGGATACCAGCATTCCGCCCGAGGCGATCCAGGCCCACCGCGAGAAGCTGCCGCAAATGGAAACCTTCGTGTATCCGACCGGCCACGCCTTCAACCGCAGCATCGACCCCACCCACTACGACGCCGACAGCGCCGAGCGTGCCCTGGAGCGTACCCTGGGTTTTTTCGAAGCGCATCTGGGATGAGTGGGACGGCAGCGGGCATGTCCGAGGCGAGCGGCTTCCAACTCGATGCGCGGCTGGCAGCGGACAGCGTGTTCGTCGCCGACGGACCGCTGTCGCAGGTGCGGCTGATGGACGACAGCCGCTTCCCGTGGCTGGTGCTGGTGCCGCGGGTCGCCGATGTCAGCGAATGGATCGATCTGGATGGCGGCCAGCAACGCCTGTTGCTGGCCGAGATCAATCAGCTCTCGCAGTTGCTGCGGGTCGAGCCCGGGGTCGCCAAGCTCAATATCGGGGCGTTGGGCAACGTCGTGCGGCAGCTGCACGTGCATCTGGTCGGCCGGCATCCGGGCGATGCGGCCTGGCCAGGCCCGGTCTGGGGCAGCGGCAGCGCGCAGCGCTTCGAGGCCGATGCGCTGCGCCAGCATGTCGCTACGTGGGCGCAGCGGCTACGATAGGCGCCCGTCTTGCAACCACCTTTCCGCATGAAATCCAATGTCGTCGCCGCGCTGATCCTGATCCTCGTCGGCCTGCTGTTTCTGGCCAATAACCTGGGCTGGACCAATGTCAGTCTTGGCCGGCTGATCGCCACATGGTGGCCGGCGGCGTTGGTCGCTTGCGGTGTGGGGATGTTGTTTGGGCGCGGCAAATAGCCGGGAATCGGGAATCGGGATTGGGGAATCGTAAGGGCGCGCTTCTGGCGCTGTTGATTCCCGAACTACCCGGCCGTAGCTTCTGATCTGTCACTGATTGGATGCGGCAATGCGCCTTGAGGCGCGGCTCTCGCCCGTGTGCATGATGGGCGTTAGCTCCCATGAACATGGAATGGAGCGATTCCAGCAGTCGATCAGCCCCAGCGTCTGGTCAGAGCGCCGACATCCCTTCTCCCATCGGGAGAAGGTGAGACTGCCAGCGAACACGACACGGCCACCAATGCAGCCATGACCTTGCCGGCATGACGTCTGTCATCCGCAACAGTTGACTTCCGGCACCTGATCGGCGGGCGTGCTGCGCGCAGCATGCGCGCACACCTACCGAGGACACCGCCATGCGCTATCGCCTGATTGCCGCCCTGTTCCTGATCACGCTGGGCACGCTGTTTCTGTTGGACAACCTCGGGCTGGCCCGTATCGAGCTGGGCAACCTGGTTTGGACCTGGTGGCCGGCGTTGCTGATCGCCGCCGGCGTGCACCAAGTGCTGCGCTACCGCGAGCGGGCCACCGCGACCTGCTGAAGGTCACGGCTGCCCACTGCATCAGGTGCGCGGCAGGGTTACGCCGGTCTGGCCCTGGTACTTGCCGCCACGGTCCTTGTACGAGGTCTCGCAGACTTCGTCGGACTGGAAGAACAGCATCTGCGCCACGCCTTCGTTGGCGTAGATGCGCGCCGGCAGCGGCGTGGTATTGCTGAATTCCAGCGTGACATGGCCTTCCCACTCCGGCTCCAGCGGGGTCACGTTGACGATGATGCCGCAGCGCGCATAGGTGCTCTTGCCCAGGCACACCACCAGGGTGTCGCGCGGGATACGGAAGTACTCCACCGTGCGTGCCAGCGCAAAGCTGTTGGGCGGGATGATGCAGACGTCCGATTCGATATCGACAAAGCTGCCCGGATCGAAGTGCTTCGGGTCGACGATGGTCGAGTTGATGTTGGTGAAGATCTTGAACTCGCGCGAGCAGCGCACGTCGTACCCGTAGCTGGAGGTGCCGAAGCTGACGATGCGCTGGCCGGCGGCGTCATGCTTGATCTGGCCGGGTTCGAACGGCTCGATCATCGCGTGCTGTTCGGCCATGCGCTTGATCCAGCGGTCGCTCTTGATGCTCATGCGGTGTTCCTTGAAGACGGAAGGCGGTAGGCCGAGCGGCCTGCGCGAAAGGCAGCGAAGTCTAGCAAGCAGCCGGCACCAGCGGCCGGCCTGCGCGCTACAGCAGCGAAGCCGAAATCGGGATGCTGGCGCGCGGCCGCTTGCCCAGCTCTTCGGACAGACGCGCGGCAGCGGCCAGATAGGCCTGCGCTGCCGCCGACTCCGGCGCGGCCACCACGATCGGCTGGCCGGCATCGCCCTGCTCGCGGATCGCGATCGCCAGCGGCAACGAACCGAGCAGGGGCACGCCGTACTGCGCAGCCATGCGCTCGCCGCCACCTTCGCCGAACAGGTGCTCGCGGTGGCCGCACTGGCTGCAGGTATGTACGGCCATGTTCTCGACGATGCCAAGCACCGGCACCTCGACCTTTTCGAACATCTTCAAGGCCTTGCGCGCATCCAGCGTGGCAATGTCCTGCGGCGTGGTAACGATGACCGCACCGGCCACCGGGATCTTCTGCGACAAGGTCAGCTGGATATCGCCGGTGCCCGGCGGCAGGTCGATCAGCAGGTAATCGAGGTCGTCCCACAGGGTGTCGTTGAACAGCTGGGTCAATGCCGAGGTCGCCATCGGCCCGCGCCAGATCATCGGCGTGTCCTGGTCGACGAGCAAGCCGATCGACATCGCCTCGATCCCGAACGCGCGCAGGGGCTCGATCGACTTGTTGTCCGGGCTGTCCGGCCGCCCGCTCAGGCCCAGCATCGCCGGCACGCTCGGCCCGTAGATGTCCGCGTCCAGTACCCCGACGCGCGCACCCTGCTGGCACAAGGCCAGCGCCAGATTCACCGCGGTGGTGGACTTGCCCACCCCCCCCTTGCCGGAACCGACCGCAATCACATTGCGGATCCGCGGGTGCGGCGCCAGCGCGCCCTGCACCGCATGCGCGGGGATTCTGCGCTCGCCCGTCATGCGCGTGCGCTCTGAAGGAGGTCGATCGCCATGCTTGAAGCACGTTGCACCATCGTCGTCATTGCCTGCCTGATTCGTCGTGCGCTGCCAACGCAGCGATCGCCGCATCGCCAGCCGCAGCGCTGGAAAGATCGCCAGTTTACCGACTCGGCCACGGGCAGACGCGTTTCCCAGCGCGGCCAGACGCCGGCACTGCACGCCAAGTCATGTGTCAGGCAGCGACAAATTTAACAAATATGGACACATGGTTAAGGAATTGTTACGTTCGGGGACCAGTTCAGCCAGCGCTCAGTGAGCACTGCTGTTTCGCAACATCCGGCGAGGAATCCGCACCATCATGTCGAGTCGTCTTCAGCAACACACCCAGCGTCATCGTTTGAGCACCGCATTGTTTACCGTGCTGGCCGCTTCTGCCGGCCACGCCGCGGCGCAGTCAGAAAACGAGGTCGCACCCGGCACCACCGATCTGGACAAGGTCACTGTCACCGGCTCGCGCATTGCGCGTACCGGCTTCGTCACGCCCTCGCCGGTCACCGCGATCAGTGCCGAGGAAATCCGCGCCACCGGCGCGACCACCATCAGCGATCTGATGGCGCGCATGCCGGCGCTGGCACCGAGCTACACGCTGGGCAATTCCACCCGCTTCATCGGTACCGCCGGGCTGGGCCTGCTCGACCTGCGCGGCATGGGCACCGACCGCACACTGGTGCTGGTCAACGGCCGTCGCCACGTGGGTTCCAGCCCGGGTTCGACTGCCGTGGACGTCAACACGATTCCGGTGGAATGGGTGGAACGCGTCGAAGTCATCACCGGTGGTGCCTCGGCCGTCTACGGCGCCGACGCAGTGGCCGGCGTGGTCACTTCATCCTAAAGAAGAACTTCACCGGATTGGAGACGCGCGCGCAGACCGGCCTGGCCGATGAGGGCAACTACAACCGCTCCTTCGCCAGCTTCTCGGCAGGCACCGACTTTGCGGACGGCCGCGGCAACATCGCGGTGTCGGGCGAATACAGCAAGCAGGACCGCTTCGGCCGCGGCAACCGCGCCATCGGCCGCGAGTATCTGGTGTCGGTTCCTAACCCCGCGTTCGATCCCAGCCAACCGCCGAGCGAGCGCAATCCGCAGAACGTGCTCAGCGGCCCGGGCGGCAATCATTCCACGTCCTACGGCGGCACCTTCAACCTGGGCACCTTCGATTTCCGCAACCCGGCCAGCTATGGCAACCGCTATCTGTTCAACGAAGACGGCAGCTTCCGCCGCAACCGCTACAACGGCACGGTGGTCAGCAACACCTCGTGCGTGGATTGCGATTTCGTTGATCTGAATGCGGTCGCCGACCTGCAGCCCGGCTTCGATCGCAAGAGCGTCAACACCATGATCAACTTCGAGGTCAGCGAGAACCATCGCCTGTTCTTCGAAGGCAAGTACAGCGAGACCGACTCGGAATTCTTCGGCCAGCCGGCCTTCGACAGTTCGCTGCGCGTGCGTCGCCAGAATCCGTATGTCAGCCCCGAACTCGGTGCGCTGATGGACTCGCGTGGTGCCACGCAGATCCTGATGAACCGCTTCAATGTCGATGCCGGCCGTCGCGGCGAGAACATCGAGCGCAAGACCTATCGCGCGGTGCTCGGTGCCGAAGGCAACTTCACCGACAACTGGAGCTATGACGTATCCGCCAACTACGGCAAGACCACGGTCGACCGCCTGAATCTCAACAACCGCATCAACGAGCGCTGGCAGGCCGGTATCGATGCCGCACGTGATGCCAGCGGCAACATCGTCTGCCGCACCACGCTGGATCCGAACGCGATCAACCCCCACACCAATCGCGTCTATTCGGCACTGGCGCGCGAAGGCTGCGTGCCATTCAGCGTGTTCGGCAACGGCGCGGTGACACCGCAGGCAGCGGCGTGGTTCAACACCACCGCACGCTCGCAGGCCAAGATCCAGCAGACCGTGTTCAGCGCATCGGTGGCCAACAGCAACCTGCTGTCGCTACCGGCCGGCGACATCGGGTTTGCCGGTGGCGTGGAATACCGCAAGGAGCAGAGCGAGGAAATCACCGATCCGCTGGCAGCCTCGGGCGCGACCTTCCTCAACGCTATTCCCAATAGCGGTGGCGAGTACACCGTCAAGGAAGTCTTCGTCGAGAGCACCATTCCGTTGCTCGCCGGCCTGCCGGGCGTGGACCGGTTGGCGCTGGATGTGGCGGGGCGTTATTCGGACTACGACAGCATCGGCTCGACCAAGACCTGGAACGTGGGCCTGGACTGGACCATCATCCCGTCGCTGCGTCTGCGCGGCACCGTGGCACAGGCAGTGCGTGCGCCCAGCATCGGTGAGCTGTACGACTCGCAGAGCGAAAACTTCGCAACCATCAACGATCCCTGCAACTATCTGCCGACCAATACCAATCGCCCAGGCACCGCGGGCGACGTCGCATTGCGCCAGGCCAACTGCAGTGCGCTGGGCGTGCCGGTGGGCTGGATCGATACCTTCACCTCCACCCGTCCCGGCGTGAGCGGCGGCAATCCGGAGCTGAAGCCGGAGCGCGCGCGCAGCCTGTCCTACGGCCTGGTGTGGCAGCCGGAGTTCTTCGACGGCTTCGGCATGTCGATCGACTACTGGCGCATCGACCTGCAGGACGCGATCGGCACCGTGACCGCAGAGACCAATGCCACGCGCTGCGTGGACAATCCAGGCGGCATCAACAACAGCTTCTGCGGCTTCGTGCAGCGCGCCCCGCTGGGCGGATTCACCGACCCGCAGGGCCGCATCTATCCCGAGCACAGCATCATCGGCTGGCAGGCACTCAACGAAAACCTGTCACGCTCGCGGCGTGTGGGCGTGGATCTGGAAATGGATTACCGCTTCCAGCTCGGCGAAGGCAATACCGTGCTGCGCCTTGTCGGTACGCGCCTGATCCAGTCGCGCGAATGGGTGTTCCAGGACTTCCCGGCCGAATACGACGAGTACGTGACCTACGTGACCGACCCGCGCTGGCGCGCGCAGTTCCAGACCAAGTACAACTGGAACGCATGGCGCGCCTCGTGGGACATGAACTATGTGGACGGCAACCTGCGCGTGACGCCGGAAAGCTACAACAGCAATCCGGGCTCGGCCAGCCCGATCAGGAACGGCGCGTACACCTACCACAACGTCCAGTTCGGCTATCAGTTCCCCGGCTCGAAGATCGACGTCTACCTCGGCATCGACAACGCCTTCGACAAGGATCCGCCGCGCAATTACTTCGGCTCGGACTTCAACTCTGCGTTGTACGACAACATCGGGCGGTTTTTCTACCTGGGTACGACAGTCCGGTTCTGAGGCCGTCGACGATGCATGGAAAGACCCCGTCCACCGGGGTCTTTTTTTGAATCGATGTTTCAGATGAAACCAGCCAAGCAAAATCGACGATCGAAAGATGCACGCGGCGCCATGCAGCGTTCGTTTAATCGGCGAGCTGTCACCACGCATCACGCGCACTGACAAAAATGAATACCTGTGCCACCTGAGTACGCACTTGTCCGCATGCCCGGCAATTTGTGCGCAGATCCGCATATTCGATGCGGATCTCACCCTTTTCATTAACGAATCATTCAAAACGCTTGCGACTCCGACCACACATTCATTACGTTCGGGTTAAGGCCATCTGACTCTCCGGTGACCGCCACTTCTCTCGATACCCAGCTGAAAGGTTAGGAATGAGCAATCAAATTCGTCGTCATGCTCTCAAGCGCACCGCTCTGGCTGTTGTGCTCGGCGCCTGTCTCGTCAATGGCGCGGTCTATGCACAAAGCACGACCGGCAGCATCTACGGTAGCGCTCCCTCGGAGGCCGGTAGTACCATCGTCGTTCAGAGCGACACCGGCCTCAGCCGCACCATCACCATCGACGCCAATGGCCGTTACAACCTTGGCTCGTTGCCGGTCGGCGCCTACACCGTCACCTTGAAGCGTGGCGATCAGGTCGTCGATACCCGCAAGAACGTGCAGTTGCGCGTCGGATCCGGCACCGAGGTGTCGTTTGCTGGCGCAGCTGCCAGCGGCAGCACCGATGCAACGACGCTCGGCGCGATCACGGTCACTGCCGCCAATGCACCGAAGATCGACGTCAGCTCCACCAGCTCGCGTTCGGTGATCACGTCCGAACAGCTGGCAACCCTGCCGCTGGGCCGTAGTGCGGAAGCGATTGCGCTGCTTGCTCCCGGCGCTGTTTCAGGTGCCGGCGCATTCAACAACGGCTCGCGCTCCGTGGTGTCTTTCGGCGGCTCGGGCGTTACCGAAAATGCGTATTACATCAACGGCTTCAACGTCAGCAATCCGCTGAGCAACCTGGGTGGCGTCAGCCTGCCCTACGGCGCCATCGACCAGCAGGAAACCTATACCGGCGGCTATAGCGCCAAGTACGGCCGTTCCACAGGCGGCGTGATCAACCAGCTCGGCAAGCGCGGCACCAATGAATGGCATTTTGGTGTGCAGACCGTTTGGGAGCCAGATTCGCTGGCGAGTTCGCGTGGTGACGTGTGGTACCCCAATGCAGCGCTCCCCGATGGCTACGAATACGATACGCCGGACCAACCGGGCACCTTGTACCGCGCCGGCAAGGACAACAAGCAAACACGCACTGTCTACAGTGCATACGCCGGCGGCCCGCTGATCGAGGATAAACTTTTCATTTTTGTGGCTGGGGAAAGTGAAAAAGTTGACGGCGTAGGCACGAACGCCAGCAATGCAAGCATCCAGGCCCGCAATAATTACGAATACAGCACTCCAAAGTTTTACGGAAAAGTCGACTGGAACATCAACGACAGCAATATCCTTGAATACACGCGCGTTCAAAATACTGATCGCCGTAGTGGTTACTACACCTCGTTCGATTACGATGGCCTAGTGAGTGGCGATCGCACCGGAACCTATCCAGATACATTCAAGATCAAAGACAGCTACGACATCTTCAAGTACACAAGCTACTTGACGGACGATCTGACCTTGAACGCTACATGGGGACGCAGCAACCAGCATAATCAACAATTCAACCCATTTATCTCCGACCTGCCGTTCCTTGGCAGCGTCACTAGCCAGAACCCCGCACTGAACGGCGGTACGCCGATCCGCAACAATCAGACGACCAACCGCGCGAAGGCGGAGGATCCGATCAACAAGACTCGCAGCCTGCGTCTGGAGCTGAATTATCGATTGGGTGGCCACGACATCACCGCCGGCGTGGACAACATGTACTTCAATGCCTATGACGAGGGCGTACGCACCACCGGTCCCGGATACCAATGGATCTATGGACGCGCTCTCACAGAGCAGACACCAGTACGTCCAGGACTGGGCGTCGGTGCTCCCGGAGCTGGCTCCAACGGGTTCTACGCCCAACAACGTATTTTCACCACCACCACAAGCATGG
This sequence comes from Xanthomonas arboricola, assembly GCF_002940665.1. Lineage (GTDB taxonomy): Bacteria > Pseudomonadota > Gammaproteobacteria > Xanthomonadales > Xanthomonadaceae > Xanthomonas > Xanthomonas arboricola_B. The sequence goes on along the minus strand of NZ_MIGY01000002.1, from coordinate 2,195 downwards.
CAGTGGAGCAAAAAGCGTATTACTTGGAAGATCGCTGGCAGGTTAACGACAACTGGCTGCTGACGTTGGGCATCCGCAACGACCAGTTCACCAACTTCAACAGTGATCATGTCGCCTACGTGGATAGCGGTGACCAGTGGGCTCCGCGTCTAGGAGCGAGCTGGGATGTCTTTGGCGACTCATCTTTGAAGATATTCGCTAATCTCGGCCGTTACTACCTGGCGCTTCCTAATAGCGTTGCCATCCGCGGCGCGTCGGCATCGACCTATACCGATCAATATTTCACCTATACCGGCATCGACGCCAACGGCGAACCCACTGGCTTGACGCCGTTCGGGCCGGGACCGGTTTCGGCCAACGGCGAATTTGGTCAAGCACCCAACCCAGGAGCATTTGCTCCAAGCGACTTGAAGTCGCAGTACCAGGATGAGTTGATTCTTGGCTTTGAAAAGACGATTGGCGAAAGTTGGAACTCTGGCGCCAAGGCAACGTATCGGAAGCTGGAAGCGGCAATCGACGACGTCTGCGACATGCATAACGATGACTACACCGCACGTGGCGACCTGAAACTTGCATCACAAGGAATCGATCCCAGGACCATCGATATTCCGTATTGCGTTATTTTCAATCCAGGCAAAACCAACACCTACAATCTCGCAAATCGCGATGGATCGGGCTTCACCCAGCTGCAGATGTCCCAATCGGACTGGGGCTTCACCGATAAGGCCAAGCGTAGTTACATTGCGGTTGACCTCTTTTTGGAACACCCGTTCGATGAGAAGTGGTACGGCCGCATCGATTACACTTGGTCACACAGTTATGGCAATACTGAAGGCCAAGTCAAGTCAGATATCGGGCAATCTGACGTTTCCAAAACGCAGGACTGGGATGCTGCGGCGCTGATGTACTATGCGGGCGGCAGCTTGGCAAATGATCGTCGCCATCAACTGAAAGCGTTCGGCGCCTATCAGATCACGCCAGAATGGATGGCATCAGCTACCCTGCGTGTCATGTCAGGTACACCCGTTTCCTGCCTGGGCTATTTCAACGATCCAGAGAACCCGGATCCGATCAGCTACGGATCGGCTTATCACTATTGCGGCGGCCAGCCCTCGCGACCCGGTGATGCTGGCCGGACCCCCTGGATCAAGAACGTCGACCTGGGCGTGACATATCGCCCTTCGTTCGCCGAACACAAGTTTGCTCTCGGGCTCCAGGTGTTCAACGTCCTTAATGATCGCGCTGTCACTCGCATCGACGGAGTTTATGAAACAGATCCCGGCCTGGTTTCAAATACATATGGAATTGGCCTAGAAAACTACAGCTACAACACTCCGCGCTATGTGCGCCTGTCTGCATCCTACGACTTCTGATCGCAGCCACCGGAAGCGTCGCCTTGACGCTTCCGGTGAATTAATGGATTTTGATTAGCCCCGATCATTAATCACAGTGACTCTGTACCTCTTGCTTTTTAAACTATCCCACCTCGATTTGCCCATAAATTTCCAACTGAAAAACATGTACTGAGCGACACCGAGGTTGGGCACGCTAGAAACGCAAGGGGAAATGGCGCCATCTGCAAAGCAGCAGGCTATTCGTCAGGACTAATCAGGAAAAGGGTACGACCTACGCCTCAAGGGACTTGAGGCACAACAAGGAGCCAGTTGAATGAAAACGGTACTTTTGGCGGCAGTCTTTTTGGCAATAAGTGCACTTGCTGTCACCACTGAAGCAAACGCAGCGACGCAGTATGGCCGTACCTGGATGTGGTTCGACGCTAACGAAAACCTGGTTGGCCAGAGCATCCTGTATTGCAGTAATCAGACTGAGCATCAGGGCACAACGTCGACCGTCAAGCGCGTCGTCATCAGCTATGCATGCGATACGCGCAACGTGAACTCGATCGCCTACACCGAGGTGTCGCAGCAGTTACGCGCTGACTTTTGCGATACGTGGGGACAGGGAATGTGTGGAGACGGCCCATGGCCTAACGGCTACTTGACCAGCCCGTGGCAGCGCGGTTTGTACAACTGATAATCAAAGAGCTGGCTGAGGCAGGCCGTGCTTTCATTTGATTAGCCCTGACGGTTAGTTGCAGGAATTCCGCGCCTTCCCTAGCAGGCTGCTGAAATACCGCCCACCTCGATAGACTATTCGGTACGACCCAACGGATGCCCCTTCATGCGCGGAACCGA
>NZ_MIGY01000001.1 GCF_002940665.1 Xanthomonas arboricola | reverse complement strand
CGAAGCGATCAGCATCGCAGTTGCTGGCTCACACGTTGGCCGATGATTGCTTCGTCGCGACTGGTATTTCAGCAGCCTGCTAAGCGCGGCATAACACGATCCTCGCCGACTGCCGGACTGCGGTCAATCGCTACGAGCTTTTGAAGCTCATCGCTTTTTAGCTGTGTCCGTGCCTTTGACGCCAGGTGTTGGGCCGCGTCCTTGCGGGCTAATCCTGTTACGCCGAGTTATTTGCGTCCTAACGCCGAGATCTAGGAAATCCGTTACTCGAGCTCGTTGACTGCTTTCCAGGAACCGCCGACATGTTGTTGCGTTGAGTCACCTCGGCAACCTCGCCTTCCGTCACTAGACGCAACCGCACGCCCTTTCCGCTAGTCCCGGACGGCACCGCAAACCGCACCACCGCTCTCTTCGGTACCAAATCCCGCGGAGCCTCCAACGCTGGGAACGCGGCTCTTGCCAGTTCCTTCCCACGCGCATCCTCCAGCACCACAAACCCAGCCGGTGCATCGGTGTGGCCGAGGCTGTGCACGGTGACCTCGATGGCATCGGCAGTCACGCGCACATCGCCGTGGCCGATGCCCAGGTCCGGGCGTAGTTCGACCGGGGTGGCGGCTGCGATGCGTTCGAGCTGCAGGACGGTGGTGCGGCCTGCGGGGAAGTCGATGTCGATGGCTGCGCTTTTTTCGAAAGCGACCTCTTGCGTCTTGGCGGTGCTGTCGAGCTTGCCGTCGTTGCCTTTGCTCACGCCCTGGGTGATACGCCATTGGCCCGGGGCGACGTTCCAGCCGGTCATGCTGGCGCGCTGGTTTTTATCCGATGTGTTGTAGGCAATGACGGTGAAGCGGTCTTGCTGGGGTGCGGGGATGGCGATGGCCACTTGGGTGGCGGCCTCTGGATCGGCGAAGCGCCAGCTCACGGTATGGCCGGGGTAGGTCTGATTGCGCTTGAGAGCCACTCCCCCTAAGCGTGCGCGCTGCAGATTGACTGTGGGGGATTCCACGCGGTCGCTCCACCAGTGGCCTTCGGTGTTCATGTAGAAGTTCTGCAGTTTCTCCCGTGCCTCGCTGCGGTAAATGGCGGCGAGATACTCGAGGTTGCCGGTCTGCTCCCAGGCCACATGGTGCGGGAAGTCCGGGGCGCTGCCGTCGTCCTTGTTTGCGGCGTCGAGGAGCTTGCCGCTCCAGTCATTGCGCTTGCCCATGACATCGAGAAAGTTTTCGTTGAGCAGGGAGAGGCCGTTGGGGCCGCTGTTGGCGACGCGGTGATTAATCGGCTTGAGATAGCGATCTTTGCCGGTGAAGCGGTAGGCGGCCCAGAAGGTGTGCAAGGTGTCGGCGCCGCCGCTGCCTTCGAACAGTTCGCCGCCGCGGGTTTTGCCGGTTTGCCAGTTGATCTCGTTGGGCAGCGCCCAGTTGCCCTTGGCGTTGGTGTAGGCGTGGGCGAGATAGCCGTCGGCCAGGCCGGTGACGATGCGGCGGCTGTTGGGGTCGGCGTTATAGCCGCCCAGCAGGATGGCCGGGTGCACGATGGGGAAGGAGTACGGTTTTTGCCATTGCCAGTTGGGCTCGCGGTAGACCTTGCGGCCGCCGAACCAGTTGCTGGCGAACAGCAGGTGGCCTTGCGGGTTGAGCTGGATGATGGTGTCGAAGACTTTCACTGTTTGCATCAGGCGCTCGACGGTGCGTGGGTCACCCCAGTTGAGGTACAGCAGGGCGCTGTTGAGGTTGATGCCCTCTTCGTAGGAATGCAGCTCGTCGGTTTCGATGGTGGACAGGCCGTTGGTGAACATGCCGTTGCGGTAGTTGGCATCGGACAGCGCCAGCATGGAGGCGTTGAGCATGTCCGGGTCCACGCCCATCAGCGCGACGCCGGGCCATTGCTGCACCAGGTCCGAGTCGTCGGAGATGCCGCCGCCGAAATCGCCGTAGGCCACCTGGCGCTGCTCGATCCACCAGCGGATGTAGCGGCGGGTGGCGCTGAGGTCTTGCAGCTGCCAGAACGCCCAGGCGGGCACGCCTTTGGGCACGCTGGGCAGTTCGACAGGCAACGCGCCCTGGTTGGCGTAGCTGATGTCGTTCCAGTACTGGCGGCCGAGGGCGTGGTCCGGGTCGACGCGCAGCAGGTCGGTGATGTCCGCGTCCAGGCGCTTGTAGAGCAGCTGGCGCTTGGAGGTGGTGTGTTCTTCGACCAGAAAGCCCCAGTTGTCCTTGACCTGGTTGAAGCGGTCGGCGACGTGCTCTTTGATGGCATCGGCGCGCGGCTTGAACACCAGCTGCAGCTGGGTGCCGTCGAGCGCGTTGGCATCAAAGCCGGGCGCGGCGGCGGCGATGCTGAGCATCAGGCTGTCATTGCTGAGGATTCTGTCGCGCAGGTCAAGCCACAGCGTGCGGGCCTGGCCGGGGGTAACCGCGACCGAGACATCGATCATGTCGCGCGCGGGCCAGATGGGGTCCTTGATGCGGATGTTGAGCGGGATGCTGCCGTTGTGGGTGGCCGGCAGGTTGAGCGCCGGCAGGGTGATGGCGATGCCGTCCAGGCCGTCGTGCATGTTCTCCCAGCCGTAGGACCAGCTGCGCATCAGCGCCTGGTCCGGTGGCGGGTTGCCCAGGCTGGAGGGCACCAGGATGTGCACGATGGGTTGCTGCGTGCTTGCTGCGGCCTTGTCGCTGGGGCGCTTGCGCGCGGGCGCCTTGGTAGGCAGCGCGATCACGGTCTGGCGCTCGCCTGGCGGGTAGCGGCCGGCGATGACATCGCGCAATGGGGCGAGGTTGTCGTAGTCGGGCTGGATGTCGCTGCGCACGGTGTAGCTGAGTTGCGCGCTGCCCTTGGGCACGGCGCCCGGCTGCACGTTGTAGGCCCAGATTTCCTGGATGGGGGTTTCCTGCGCGGTGTTGGCAAAGCGCAGGGTGCCGCCGCGGCGCTGGGCGAACTGGTCCACGCTGCGCACCACGCCTTGCTTACGTGCGAACAGCGGCTGCGCCTGTGCGTTGGGCGCGGCGTAAGTGGCCTGGCCATAGGCGGCGCCGCGCAGCTCGATGCGGTTGACCGGCTCGTCCGGCAGGGTGAGGTCGAGCGCCTTGCCGCCTTCGACATAGGTGTTCCAGTCCGGCAGCTGGAAGTAGTCGTTACGCCCGGGCAGGCGCGAGCGGTTGTAGACGCCGGGCCAGGTGGTCTCGGCAATGCCGTCGGTGGCCTTCCACATCCATTGCTTGAGGTCGCGGGTATCGGCGAACTCCACCTTGCGGATGCGGGTGACCGGTTCGCTCAGCAGCGGCGGTGCGTGGCCGTTGTCCCAACCGTAGCGGTGCAGGAAGGCGGCGTGTTGCGCGTTGCCGGTGGGTGCTTCAGCGGTGGCGGGCTCCTGCAGGCGTGCCAGCGCGGCGGCGCCGCTGGCGTCGAGCATGCGGTCGTAGATGCGGATCTCGTCGACGTCGCTGCCGCGCAGGAAGTTGTAGCGGCTCTGCACCTGGTGCGGCGACATCACGCGGCCGGCCAGGCCGAACTGGTCCAGCGCGGCGTCGAAGTCGAGCGCGCCGCCGTTGGCGCAAGGCGCACCGCAGTCCGCGCGTGCGGATTCCTTACCGTCCACGTACAGGCGCACGCCGCGGGTTTCGTCCCAGGCAAACGCAATGTGGGTCCAGTCGCTTGCGGCGGGATTCTTGTCGAGGGTGAAGGAGACGCGGGTGCGCGCGAGGTTGGCGTCGGTGACGAAGGCATCGAAGCCGTGGCCGTTCCAGTCGATGCGCAGCCAGGCCATGTCCCAGCTGGTGTGGTCGGCGTAGCCGACGCGGAAGATCACGAACGGCGCTTCACCGACCGGATAACGCGCGCGCCAGAAGAAGCCGAGCGTGCCGCGCTGAGTGTAGAGGTTGCCGGGTGCGTTCCACGACAGCACGCCGTCGTCGGCCCATTCGATGGCGTTGCCGCGTTTGCCGGTGGGCACCAACGTGATCTTGTCGCGGAAATTGGGCACGCCGTCGCCGCGGGCCACATCGGCCTGCAGGTCGCGGTCGGCCGACACCCGGAACAACAGCTCCGGCGCGGTGGTGGTGGCCGCGCGCACCGGCAGCGCGATCAGGCACAGCATTCCCAACAAGAACTTCGACACGCTCACCTCGTCAATTCCAAAACGTAAAACAGCCACCGCGCGCTTGCACGCGATGGCGACGACGCACTTACAGACCGTTGGCGGTGCGCCATTTGGGAATGTCGTCCTTCAACAGCTTGTCCGGCCAGGTGCCGTGCCAGGCATAACCGACGCGGCGCTCGTTGGGCACCTGCATGTACTCGGTCAAGGCCTTGCCGTCGCGGTTGGCATAGAGCGGGCGTTGATTCTGCAGGTCGTAGAAGCGTGCCCATAGTGACGCACCCGGTTGCGCGATGAGGATCACGTCCTGGCCGGTTTCCTGGGTGGGGTCGTCGATCTTCTTGGTGGCCAGATCGCGCATGCGGTGGGTGTCGAACCAGCGCGCAGCGGCCTCGACCGATGCCTTGATCTGTGCGGACGGGGTGGGCTGGCGCATCAGAAAGCGCACGATGCTGACCGACTCGCTGGAGGCCAGCGACGCCAGCTCATACGCACGCGCCTTGGCCGGCTTGAGCGTGACCTCGTCGTACTGCGCGCCCCAGATGGTGAGCGTGCCGCCGATCTTGACCTGGGTGGCGAGCACGCATTCCAGCCCCTTGGTCACCGCCTGGCGGGCGCGTGCACCGTGGCTGGCACGCAGCAGCGCACCGGTGTCGCCCTTGCCCTCGCTGATGTCCTGCAGCAGGTTGAGCACGCGCACCATCGCATCGTCGTTGTAGGTGATCTGGTGATGGTAGGACGACAGGTCCGGGTAGAACTGCGGCCAGCCGCCGTTGGCGTATTGCGCGGTGAGCAGATAGTCCACACCGCGCTTGGCGGCGGCCACGTACTTGGCGTTCTTCTCGGTCTTGTAGAGCGTGGAGAGGTAGCCGATCTCGTAGGTGGTGGCCTTGTTGTCGATGGTGGCGTCGTCCTTGCGCCCGGGTTGCTGCAGCTCGGCGATTTCCGCAGCGGTGAAGGTGCGGTTGTAGTCGACGGCGACGCCCTTGTATTGCTTGGACCAACCGCCGGAGGCGGTCTGCAGCAACAGCATGTTGTCGGCGATCTTGTCGGCCAGTGCAGACAGCGGTGCCAGCAGCAACGCGGTGGCAAGGGCGAAGGTGGTGAGCTTGCGCATCAGAACGGCCTCCAGGTGCCGAGGATAGTGTTGCGATCCAGCGCGGCGGCTTGCGCAGCAGTGAGCTGGCGCGACCACTTCACGCGGCGCGACGGGTTGGCGCCGGCGCCGCTGCTCTGGTATTCGCTGTAGCGGGCGGTGGCCTCGTTGGCGGCGTTGCCCCAGTTGTTCCAGCCCTCGGGCAGGATGTGCGCGCCGAGCTGGCTGCCGATGAAGCTGACGCTCGCATACGGGCGCCACGGCCGGCCCAGGAACACGCGGGTCACGCCGCTGGCGGCGGTGACGCGCGCATTGCGGAACACGAAGCCGCGTGCGCTCTCCTGTGGGGTGGAGGCGGCGGTGAGATAGCCGTCGCCCAGCGAGTGCAGTTGCACGTTCTCGAACAGCGCGGTGCCGGCGCCGAACACGAAGTCCACGGTGCCTTCGACATAGCAGTCGAGAAAGTAGGACAGCTTGGCGCCGCGCAGGTACAGCGTGTCCTGGTAGCCGAGGAAACGCACGTTGCGGAACGCGGCACGGTCGCCATCCACACGCACCGCCACCGCCTGCCCGACCGGTCCGGCGTGATTGCCGAAGCTCAGTTGCTCGGCAGTGAAGTCGTTGCCGGCGATGATGACGCTGGACGAGCCGGAGGTGCCGTACTCGGTACCGGTGGCCGGATTGATGCGCGAGGCGTAGTTGTCGTAGGTGATGATGGTCTGGGTGGCGCCGGCACCGGTGAGCTTGAGCGCCGGTGCGTTGGACGGCACCACGATCAGTTCCTGATACGTGCCGGCGCCGATGTTGATCTGCGCGCGTTTGCCGCCCTGCACGGCGGCATCGATGGCGGCCTGCACGGTGCGGTAGCCGGCGCTGCCCTGCTTGGCCACGGTGTAGACCGGGTCGGCGGCAATGGCGGCGTTGCTGCACAGGCCTGCCACGGCCACCAACGCGGTGGCGGCCAACTGACGTAATACGGTTCTGCGATGCGGTTGCATGTCGCTCTCCTGGTCAGAACTTGTAGCGCGCGCCGATGTAGTACTGGCGCCCGGTGACGGTGTACTTGTCGGGCAATTCCAGCGTGGAATCGACGTAGCGGCGGTCGGGGGTGTCGAGCAGGTTGATGGCCTCGAAGGTCAGCGACAGCTGGTCGTTGAGCTTGTAGGACATGTTGAAATCGACGTTTTCCACGCTGTATTTGCCGGTCACGTCGGCCGTGACCAGGCGCTTGCCATCCAGGTCGTAGACGTCTTCCTGGGCGAGGATGTTGTTGATGTAGCCATCGCGATAACTGGTGGACACGCGCGCACTGAAGCGGCCGTCGTCGTAATAGACGGTGGCGTTGTAGGACTGCGGCGAGAGATTGAGCAGGTCGCGCTCGGTGGCGGTGGTGGTGATGCTGGTGTTGCCGCTGCCGGCGGTACTGAACAGGTAATTGATCTTGGAATCGACCTGGGTGTAGTTGAGCTGCACACCAAAGTTGCGCCAGAAGCCGGGCAAGAAGTCGAAGGCCTGCTGGTAGGTCAGCTCGAAGCCCTTGAGCGGGCCGCCGGGCGTGTTGAAGTAGCTCTGCACGTTGAAGATGGTGTCCGGCGTGAAGCCGGCCGGCAGCAGGTCCAGCGAGTAGCCCATCGCTTCCCAGGTGCTGAGCACGCGGGTGCGCTGCACGTAGCTGTCGATGTCCTTGTAGAACACCGCCGCCGACAGCAGCGAGCCTTCGCGGAAATACCACTCGGCGCTGAGGTCGTAGTTGGTGGAGCGGAACGGGTCGAGCTTGGGGTTGCCCAGGTTGATCGAGAAAAAGCGCCCGTCGTCGAAATACTGGGTGGGGCCGCCGCTGACGCTGGGCGACAGGTACGCCAGCGTGGGGCGCGCCATGGTCTTGGCCGCGCCGAAGCGCAGCACCACCTCGTCGCTGACATCCCAGGACAGGTTCAACGAGGGCAGGATGTCGCGGTAGTTGTGGTTGACGGTGGTGGGCACCAGCAGGCGCTCGCCGGCCGCGGCGGTGGCGCTGGCCACGCCGAAGAACGACTGGCAGTTGGGCGAAATCGCACCGGCCGCGGTGGCCGTGCACGGCGCATAGCCGCTGGCGGCGATCTGCGTCTGCACATAGCGCACGCCCAGGTTGCCGCGCAGCGCGCGGCCCCACAGGTCGGTGTTGAAATCCAGCTGCAGGTAGGTGCCCAGGCTCTTTTCGTTGACGGCGAAATTGTTGTTGGACGAGCCGAAGTGGCCGACATCGGCCAGCCGGTAGTCGCCGCCGGGCACGCCGGTGTCGCAATCGCAATTGATGTTGAGCAGGTCGGCGACTTTTTGGAAATCCGGGATCACCCAGGTGGTGGGGAAGCTGCCGTTCAAGCTGCGGCCGAAGCCGGCCAAATTAGTGCTCAGCTCATTCACACCCACACCGGCCGGCAGTGCCTGCGCCAGTCGCCCGTAGGAGATGTTGCGCGACTCCGACGTGTCCATGTCGTAGTTCTTGTAGGCCAGCCCGGTGCGGAAGGTGAAGGTGGGGCTTATGTTGAATTCCAGATCCACCTTGGCGGTGTCGAAGGTGTTGTTCACCGACTGCGGGTTGAGCCGCACCTCGCTGATGTTGGTGCCGCGCGCGGTGCCGTTGCTGTTGACCGGCACTGCGCCGTAGCCCAGCCACTGCCAGTTGTTGGGGTTACCCGCGTCGAACGGGAAACTCATGCTGGGGTAATCGCCGCCACCGCGCCGGTCCAGCACGAAGCCGTCCAGGTTGGTGTTGTCGAAGCTCACCATCGAAAACTCGGGGCGTTCGTAGTCCGAGGTCGAGTGGCCGACCAATGCATTGACGCGCACCTGGTCGTTGAAGCGGTGCTGCAGGTCCAGGCTGAACTGCTTGAACTCGGTGGATTCTTCGATGTTGCTGGATTCAGTGCGGAAGTCGACGTTGTCGAACACGCCGTAGGTGAGGCGGTTCTGGTCGTCCACCTGCGCCTCGCGCACGGCGATCTGGGTCTTGCCGCCGACGTTGGCGGTGCGGTGCAGGTTGGCGCCGACCGAGTCTTCGCGCTGGTCCTTGTCCAGTTTGGAATACAGCATGTCGAAGTTCAGCAGGGTGTCGTCGCTGACCTTGAATTGCAGCGCGCCGGTGACGCCCAGGCGTTTGATCTCGTGGTCGGTGCGGATATAGCGCGGGTAGCGCGGAATCCAGGCGTTGGTGGCGGTTTCGTAGGCCTGGATGTTCTCCGGCGTGTTGGCCGGGCGCGCGATGCCGGTGCCGCAGTTGGTGGCGCTGATGCCGTAGCTGCCCCAGCCGTTGTTGCGGTCCTGATTGGCCTGCGAGCCGACCCCGGCAGGGGTTTCGTTGGCTAGCGGGTTGCGCGGGGTCTGCGGGTTGTAGCCCACCGGCGAACAGAAACCGTAGTTACCGTTGTTGGTGGCGGTGCTCTGGTTGGAGTTGCGGTAGTTGCCGTGTTCCCAGCGCACCGGGTTGTAGCCTTCCTCGCGCAGGTGGCGCTCGCTGTAGGACACCGACATCAGCGCGCCGACGCGGCCATCGGCCCAGATGTTGCTGATCAGGCCGGAAAAGCGCGGGTCCTTTTCGCGCGAGAGGTCGTTGTAGCCGTATTGGGTGGACGCGGCCGCTTCGAAGCCGTCGAAGTCGAACGGGCGCGAGCCGCGCAGGTCGACCGTGGCACCCAATGAGCCTTCGTCCATCTGCGCCGACTGGGTCTTGCTGATGGTGACGCGGCTGAAGAGTTCGGAGGCAAAGGTATTGAAGTCGAAACCGCGGCTGCGGTTGACGCCATCGCTGCCGCTGCCGGCGGTGGCCAGCGCTTCCAGCCCGTTGATGCGCACGCGGGTGAAGTCCGAGCCCAGGCCGCGCACGGAGATCTGCTTGCCCTCGCCGCCCTCGCGGTCGATGGAGACGCCGGCGATGCGCTGCATCGATTCGGCCAGGTTCAGATCGGGAAACTTGCCGATGTCTTCGGCATAGATGGCATCCACCTGCTCCACGCTGTAGCGCTTGGCGTCCAGCGATTGCTGCAGGCTTTCGCGGTAGGTGGCCTTGACCTGCACGCGGTCCAGGTCGACCGCATCGGTGGGCGTGGCCGGCGGGCCGACGGTTTGCGCGGCAGCACCCACACCGTGCAAGGCCAGGACGATGGCCACCGACAAACGCGCGGCGGACAGGCGGGCGCCTGCCTCGGCGGCGGGACGACGCAAACGGGCTTGCATGATGCACTCGCTCCAATGGCACTGGCTGCAATAACGCGCTCAGCCTCCCCACGGGCCACCGGCGTCGAGATGAGCGACCGACAGCACCGCTGCGCAGTCGTCGGGCGACTATTTGCTGCGTGGTGCCTGACGCTTCCAACATCACGCCCACCGCGTTGCATGCGTGCAGCAACGGCAACGCATGCGCAGCGATCAGGCGTCGGATCGGGGCCCGCTGCGCGTGTGCGCAGCGGGCAGACAGCGGGTCAGAACTTGTAGCGCAGGCCCAGCAGGTACTGGCGGCCGGTTTCGGCGTACTGCAGCGGCAGCTGGCCGGTACGCGGCGAGGACACCCATTCGTCGGAGGCTTCATTGGTGAGGTTGATGCCTTCCAGGCTCAGCTCCAGCTGCTTGCTGATCTTGTAACGCAGCGAGGCGTCGAGGATGGTGGTGCCGGTCATGCCGTGCACGCCGTCGACGTTGAAGCCGGTTTCCGCACCCGGTGCCTGGGTGAGGTAGTCGTCGCGGTTGGTGGCCGACACGCGCCCGGCGAAGGAGTCGCCTTCGTAGAACAGCGTGGCATTCCACGACGAGCGCGATAGACCGAGCAGGTCGTTCTTCATCACCGGTGCGCCGCTGCTGGCCAGGTACTGGATCTGCGAATCGACCCAGGTGTAGTTGAGCTGCACGCCCAGGTTGGCCCACTTGCCCGGCAGGAAGGTGAAGGGCTGGGTGTAGTTGGCTTCCACGCCCTTCAATTCGCCGCCTGGGGTATTGAGCGGGATGCTGAAGGCGAAGTCGTCGTTGACGGTGGCGCCGGTGCCGTCCAGCAACGAAGCCGGCAGGCCGCTGCTGGAATACGGGCGCACTTCGCGCGCGGTCTGGATGAAGCTCTCGATGTCCTTGTAGAACAGGCCGACACCGAGCATGGCGCCTTCGTCGAAGTACCACTCCAGGCCGAGGTCGACATTGGTGGCTTCGATCGGATTCAGATCCGGGTTGCCGCCGGCCACGGTGCGCGCGCCGCCGGCCACCGCCACGGTCACGCCGGGGGTGAGGCTGCCCAGGCCCGGGCGGCTCATCACCTTGGCCGCACCGAGGCGCAGCAGCAGGTCCGGTGCCAGCTCGGCGACCAGGTTGAACGAGGGCAGCGTGTTGTCGTACTTGCGGCCCACCGTGGTCAGCGCCGGTGCGTTGTTGATCAGCGCATAGCCGGTGGATTCCTGCTCGGTCTCCACGTAGCGCACGCCGAAGTTGCCCGACAGCGGGATGGAACCCAGGTCGGTGGAGAACTCGCCCATCAACCAGACGCCGCGGTCCTTTTCCTCGACGCTGCGGCTGTTGTTGACGCGCGGCGCCACGGCGAAGGTGCCGCTGTTGCTGTAGATGCCGAACAGGTCGGCCACCGCATCCAGGTTGGGCACCACCCAGCTGGACGGGCTGCCGTTGATGCCCTTGAGCCCGGCCTGTTCGGTCAGGTCGGTCGGCACGATGGTGCTGCCGTTGGCGAAGGTGGGCACGGCCAGTTCGTTGGCGCGGCGCAGCTCGACGGTGCTGAAGCTGTAGTTCTTGGCCAGCACGCCGCCCTTGAGGCGGAAACCGGGGCTGATGTTCCAGTTGAAGTCGATCTGGCCGGTGTCGAAGTCGTTGTCCACCGACTGCGGACGCAGGCGGATTTCGGCCAGTTCCCAACCGGCGGGGTTGGTCGGGTCGATGCCGTAGTTCAGCACCGGCGCGCGGCTGTTGCCGCGGTAGTCGTAGCTGTAGCCGTCGACGTCGTACTTGTCCATGATGATGGTGGTCTGCACCGGGTTCTCGTGCGCAGAGCGCGAGGTGCCGACCCGGGCGTTGATGCTGAAGTCGTCGTTGAAGCGGTGCTCCAGGTCCAGGCTGACCTGGGTGAACTTGGTGTTCCACTCATCGTGGCGGTTTTCCGAGCGGATATCGACATTGTCGAACTCGCCATAGACCAGCGCGTTGTTGCGGATCTCGCCGTTGCGCACGATGGTGCCCGGCTTGCCGTCGCGCTCCGGCCGGCGCGGGGTGAGCCCGTCGCGGTTGCGGCTGAAGGAGATCGCTTCGATGTAGTGCTCGTCGCGCTTGGCGTCGATCTTGGAATACAGCGCGTCCAGCGACAGCGTGGTGCGGTCGGTGGGCTTCCACTGCAGCGAGCCGGTGACGCCCAGGCGCTGCTGGTCGTGGATCTGCTGGGTGTAGCGCGGGAAGCGCGGGTGGTAGACATCGGCCGAGCGCGCCGCGGCGTACGGCGAGGCGGCGCTGAAGTTGCCGTTGCTGGGGCCGTTGGCCCAGCGGCCGGTGTTGGCGCCTTCTTCCAGCACCTCGCGCTCGGTGTAGGCCACCGACAGCAGGGCGCCGAAGGTGTTGTCGGCCCAGGTGTTGGCGATCAGCGCGGCCACGCGCGGGTTGGCCTTCTCGGCCATGGCGTTGTAGGCGGCCTGGCCGCTGGCGGCGAAGGTGAAGCCGTTGTAGTCGAACGGACGCGCGGTGCGCAGGTCGACGGTGGCGCCGAGCGAGCCTTCTTCCACATCGGCCGAGGCGGTCTTGCGCGCGATCAGCTGCGAGAACAGGTCCGAGGCGAACACGTTGAAGTCGAAGCCGCGGCCGCGGTTGGTGCCGCCGCTCTGGTCGCCGGCGCCCACGGTGGTGAGCGCTTCCATGCCGTTGATGCGCACGCGGGTGAACTCCGGGCCCAGGCCACGCACCGAGATGGCGCGGCCTTCACCGGCCTCACGGGTGATCACCACGCCGGGAATGCGCTGCAGCGACTCGGCCAGGTTGAGGTCGGGGAACTTGCCGATGTCCTCGGCGACAATCGCATCGACCACGCCGGCTTCGCCGCGCTTGATGTCCAGGGCCTTTTCCACCGAGGCGCGATAGCCGGTCACCGTGACGGTGTCCAGGTCGACGGCCGGTTCTGCGGGCGCTTGGGTGGTTTCTTGTGCTGCCAGATGGCCGCTCAGCGCAAGGCCGATCGACAACGCCAGCAAGGTAACCGGTGTCTTCCGGCGGGTGGTCCGAAATTGCATGTACTCCCCTCCCAAGGGTCCATGAACAACATGAAAGTCTGGTTGTGAGCGGTAATGACACCGCTAGTCAAAAAGACGTTACCAGCTGAATCCTCCCGTAACATCTTGCAGCGCAGCAGAAAACGCCACCAAATTTGCCCAAAAGGGGTGCAAGCGGTCACTGCGCGTCGCATCATGGGCCTCGCCCGGCGCGTTAGGCGCCGGCTAGAATGACACCGATGGTCATCCTGACGCGCAGCGGTTCCCCCACACCGTGACGCACCACACAGCCGAGGTAATTGCCGCATGAGTCGTGCCCGTATCCTGTGCTTTGGAGAGTTGTTGCTGCGCCTGGGGGCGCCTGGTCATGAGCTGCTGCTGCAGCAGCCGCGGCTGGACGTGCATTGCGGCGGGGCCGAGGCCAATGTCGGCGTGTCGCTGGCGCATTTCGGCCATGCCGTGGCCATGGTCAGCACGGTGGCCGACAACCCGCTGGGAGCGGCGGTGCTGGGCGAGTTGCGCCGCCATGACGTGGACACACGGCATGTGCGGCGGGTGGACGGGCGCATGGGGCTGTACTTCCTGACCACCGGCGCGCTCCACCGCCCCAGCGAGGTGGTCTACGACCGCGCCGACTCGGCGTTTGCGCTGGCTCCGGCCGACGCCTACGACTGGCCGGCCCTGCTGGACGGGGTGCAGTGGCTGCATCTGTCCGGGGTCAGCCCGGCACTGGGTGCGGACGTGGCGCAGGCCACGCTGGCGGCGGCACGCGCGGCGCGTGCGGCCGGGGTCAAGGTCTCGTTCGACGGCAATTACCGGCCCAAGCTATGGCAACGCTGGCAGGGCGATGCGCGCGGCATCCTGCACCAGCTGTTCGCCTGTGCGGACGTGGTGTTTGCCGACTACCGCGACATCGGCGTGGTGCTGGGCGGCGAGTTCCCGCAGGACACGCTGGAAGCGCGTGTGGAAGCGGCCGCGCAGCAGGCCTTTGCCGCATTCCCGCAGCTGCAGTTGATGGCCTGCACGCAGCGCGTGGCGCACAACGTGGACCACCACAGCCTGGGCGCGCTGCTGGTGCCGCGCAGTGGCGCGGTGGCGCGCGCGCCCAGCGAGGAACTGAGCCCGATCGTCGACCGCATCGGCGGCGGCGACGCGTTCGCCGCCGGCGTGCTGCACGGCCTGATCGAAGGCTGGCCGCTGGAGGACACGGTGCGCTTCGGCCTGGCGGCAGGCTGCCTGAAGCACTCGATTCCCGGCGATTTCAATCCGCTGTCGGTGGCCGATGTGCAGGCCTGCGTGGGGGATGCGCGGTTCGATGTGAGGCGGTAAATCGGGAGTGGGGAATCGGGAATCGTAAGAGCTGAAAGCGCTGGCGCTTCAGTCTTCTGGTGGCCTATCTGGTTGAGACGCTGCAGCGTATGAAGCGCGCTGCGGCGCGAACTGACCAGCAGCGGCCAATAAAACTACTGGGTGGGCCATCAGGCCGCCCGCTGTATCTGTTACCCCGCTCCACTTCAGATCGCCGCCTTACGCCTACCGCGTGCGCGGCGCTTGTTCGCGACCCATGCCATGACGGCGCTCATCAACACCACGCACACCGAGGCCGGGACGCTGAAAAACGAGGCAATCAGCAGCGCATCCTGCCAAAGAGGCGCCGAGCCGTCCTGCATCACTGCAGCGCAAACGACCGCGGTTGTGATCGCAAAATTGGCGGTGGCTTTCAGCGCAAAGTGCACTCGCATAAAGCGCAACAGCACGGCGCACACGGCGCTGACGAGAAATGCCAGTAAGAAATGAGCGATCAGTTTGTCCATCGGGTGCCGGCATCAGGGGTGATCGTTCGGGATTGGTGGCGGTGTCGTTGAAGCAAAGGTACGTGTCTCCGGGGGCGGTGAGCGACACGTGGACTGATCCCTTCTCCCCTCGGGAGAAGGTGCACGAAGGGCGGATGAGGGTACGGCGCCTCCACGTCGCGCCATCCACCACATTGGCAATGAAGGCGTTACCGAGCTCGTCGAACCAGTCACCGGGAGCCACGACGCAACAATGCAGCAGCGCGCCGTCTCAACGCGTGCCCCGCTGCAGGGCCACGCAACACCACCACGGCCCCTATTAAGACGGCCGGCATGATCTGCCGGCCGTTTTCAAACTCATCGGGCTGGGAACTCCAAGCGCGGAGAAACCGCTCTTGCGATTCTCCATTCCCGATTCCCGATTCACCCCAACTCGATGCAGTCGAACGTCACGTCCGTCTCCACATCGGCGTCGTAGTCCACATCGTCGCGCTCGAAGCCGAACAGCTTGAGGAACTCGTGCTTGTAGCCGGCGTAGTCGGTGAGCTGGAACAGGTTCTCGGTGGTGACCTGCGGCCAGAGCGCCTTGCAGGCGTCCTGCACGTCGTCGCGCAGTTCCCAGTCGTCCAGGCGCAGGCGGTTTTCGGCGTCCACCTCGGCGGGCTGGCCGTCTTCGCGATACAGGCGCTCGCGGAACAGGCGGTCGAGCTGCTCGATGGTGCCTTCGTGCAGGCCCTTTTCCTTCATGATCTTGTAGACCATGGAGATGTACAGCGGCATCACCGGAATCGCCGCGCTGGCCTGGGTGACCACCGACTTGAGCACCGCCACGTTGGCGCTGCCGCCGCGCTTGGCCAGGCGCGCGTGCAACCGCTGCGCGGTGTGGTCCAGATCGACCTTGGCCTTGCCCAGCGCACCATGCCAGTAGATCGGCCAGGTGATCTCGGTACCGATATAGCTGAAGGCCACCGAGCGCGCGCCGTCGGCGAGCACGCCGGCGCCTTCCAGCGCGTCGATCCACAGCTCCCAGTCCTGCCCGCCCATCACAGTGACGGTGTCTTCGATCTCCTGCGCGCTGGCCGGCTCGATCGAGGCCTGGATGATGGTGTCCTTGTTGGTGTCGATGGCGGTGGCGGTATAGGTGTTGCCGATCGGTTTGAGCGCCGAGCGTTTCACTTCGCCGGTGGCCGGCAGCTTGCGCACCGGCGAGGCCAGCGAATACACCACCAGGTCGACCTGGCCGCCCATCTCGGTCTTGATCAGCTCGATGACCTGGGCACGCGCGGCATCGGAAAACGCATCGCCATTGATCGACTTGCTGTACAGGCCCGCGGCCTTGGCGTGCTTGTCGAACGCGGCCGAGTTGTACCAGCCGGCGGTGCCGGCCTTGCTGGGGCTGCCGGGTTTTTCGAAGAACACGCCCAGCGTGTCGGCACCGAAGCCGAACGCGGCAGTGATGCGCGAGGCCAGGCCGTAGCCGCTGGATGCGCCGATCACCAGCACCTTCTTCGGGCCGTCATTGCGCACGCCGCGCGCGCGCGTGGCCGCGATCTGCTCGAGCACATTGCGCTCGCAGCCAAGCGGATGCGTGGTGGTGCAGATGAAGCCGCGCACTTTGGGATGGATGATCAACGTGAACTCCTGGTCAGCAAGATGCTGGCGGCATCTTAATCGCTGGCCTGCTGGCGAAACAGCCTGAGGCGCACCACACGCCGCTGTATGGCGTTGCGTGAAGCCCGCTTGCAGCGCCTGGCATGCCGCGTGGCCGGGCCTGCATCTTCCGCGCACGGGCGCGAACGAACGGCGATCACCATCGATTGCCTGCGCCAGCGCCTGTGCTACTTTTGCGCCTGCCGTGCCGTGCCCGGCCGCGCCTGATGGCGATCGTCGGGGCCCCTCCCACCGTGCGACCGGTATCCGAGCGAATGTCTCTTCGAAGCGAGCGCGTCACGCAGCTGGGCTCTGTGCCGCGGTTTCGGCTTGGGCCCTTGCTGGTCGAGCCGGAACGGCTGGCACTGATCGACGACGGCCGGACCATCGCACTGGAACCGCGCATGATGGAAGTGCTGATCGCACTGGCCGAGCGTGCTGGCGAGGTGGTCAGCGCCGAGCAGTTGCTGATCGAGGTGTGGCACGGCAGTTTTTACGGCGACAACCCGGTGCACAAGACCATCGCCCAACTGCGCCGCAAGCTGGGCGACGACAGCCGCCAACCGCGCTACATCGAGACCATCCGCAAACGCGGGTACCGGCTGCTGCCCAAGGTGGTGTTTCCCGACGATTATCGCGGTGCGGTGATGGGCGCGCAGGTGTGGGGACACGGCAGCCCGTATGTGGGGCTGCAGGCGTTCGATCCCGCACACGCCGAGGTCTTCTTCGGCCGCAGCCATGCGATTGCGCAGGTGCTGGGCGCGATGCGCGCGCAGTTGCACAGCCAGCGCGGGCTGGTGCTGGTGAGTGGCGCCAGCGGGTGCGGCAAGACCTCGTTGCTGCGCGCCGGCGTGGTGCCGCTGCTGGCGCAGCCCGGCGGGCTGGATGGGCTGGAAGCCATTGCGGTGGCGTACTGCAACCTGGCGCAATGCCGTGGCGGCGATGTGCTCGCCACGCTGGCGCGCGCACTGGGCGACTGGGCCCCCGGCGGGCGCGCGGTGTTTTCGCCGGCGCAGATGGCGGCGTTGCCCGAGTGGCTGCAGCGCCCTGCCCCGCTGCATGCGGCCATTGGCGAAGCGATGCGTCAACGCCCACCAGCGCGCGACAGCGCGCAGACCCAGCGCCATCTGTTGCTGGTGATCGATCACGCAGAAGCGCTGGTGGCCACGCCCGGGATCACCGATGCCGACCGCGCCGCACTGGCCGCCGCCTTGCAGGCACTGTGCAGCAGCGCGCAGGTGGCGGTGCTGATGCTCACCCGTAGCGATTTCTACCCACGCCTGATCGATGCGTTGCCGCAGATCGTCGAACTCAAACGCGGCGACGGGCATGTGGATCTGCTGGCGCCGCGCGATGGCGAGATCGGCCAGATCATCCGCGTGCCTGCGGCCATGGCCGGGCTGCGTTTCGAAGAGGACCGCGACAGCGCCAGCCGGCTGGACGATGTGCTGCGCGATGCCACCGCGCGCCAGCCCGATGCGCTGCCGTTGCTGCAGCATCTGCTGCATGCCTTGCACGCGCAACGCAGCGACGACGGGCTGCTGACCTTTGCCGCCTACCGCGCATTGGGCGGGCTGGAAGGCGCATTGGCGCACCATGCCGAACACACCTTCCGTGCGCTGCCCGCTGCTGCACAGGCGGCATTGGGCCAGGTGCTGAGCTTGCTGAGCGTGATCCATCCCGACAGCGATGCGGTGACCGCGCGGCGTGCGCTGTGGTCGGCCCTGCCGGCGCACGGCGCAGCGCGCGTGCTGGTGGATGCCTTCGTGCAGGCGCGCCTGTTCGTCAGCGAGCTGGTGGCCGGCGAGCCGGGGTTTGCGGTCGCGCACGAGGCCTTGCTGCGGCAATGGCCGCGCGCAGCCGAGTGGATCCATGAAAACCGCCGCCTGCTGCAGGCGCGCAAGCGGCTGCAGCTAGCCGCACAGCGCTGGGCCGCCGAAGGCCGGCGCAGCGATCACCTGCTCAACAGCGGCCGCCCGTTGAGCGAAGCGCGTGAGGCGGCGCGGCGCATGCCGCAGGATCTGGATGCGCTGGACCACGCGTTCCTGCATGCCTGCGAGCGCTCGCAACGGCGCCGCCGCGGCCTGTATGCAGCGGCGGCGACCTTGCTGGTTGTACTGGCAAGCGCCTCGATGCTGCTGGGCTGGCAGGCGCGGCAAGCGCAGCAGGTGGCCGAACAACGGCGCGACCAGGCCCAGCAACTGGTGAGCTACATGCTGGGCGACCTGGCCGAGCAGTTGCGCACGGTGGGCAACCTCAAGCTGCTCGACAGCGTGGGCAGCCGCGCGCTGCGCTATCTGGAAGACCTGCCCAGCGCGAGCATGCAGCCGGGCGATCTGATCAACCACGCCCGCGCGCTGCGCACCACCGGCGAGGTGCTGATGAACCAGGGCAAGCTGGACGAGGCGCAGGCGGCATTCACGCGTGCCGCCGCCACTGCCGAGCAGGCGCGTGCGCGTGCACCGGCGTCCCTGGAGGCGCACGCCGAAACCGGGCAAACCGCGTATTGGCTGGGGGATCTTGCCTACAGGAGCAAGCAGTTGCCTGTGGCACAGCGGTACTGGTCGCAGTACCTGGCCGCCTGCGAGCAGCTGGTGCGCGCCGCGCCGCAGGACCCGCACTGGCAACTGGAACTGTCCTACGCCCTCAACAACCTCGGCACGCTGGCCAAGGAGCAAGGCCGGACCGGCGCGGCGATCGGCCTGTTTGCACGCTCGATCGCCCTCAAGCGCCAGTTGCTGGCACACACGCCGGACAACGCAGCGCTGCGCTACGAACTGGTCGACAGCCTGTCCTGGCTGAGTCTGACGCAGGAAATGCAGGGCCTGCTGGCCCCCGCCGAGCAGGGCTATCGCGAGCAGATCGCCATGCTGCGCGTGCTGGTCGACCACGATCCCGACGCGCATGCCTGGCGCAGGCGTCTGGCCGGCTCACTGATCCGCGTCTCCAACCTGGCACTGGCGCGTGGCCAGCTGCGCCAGGCGCAGACCGATGCGCAGGACAGCCTGCGCATGCTGCAGGCGTTGGTGGCCTTGCAGCCGGACAATGTCGCCTGGCGCCGCGATCTGGCGCATGCCGACGCACAGGTCGGCTGGATGGCCGCGCTGGACGGGCAACCCGAACTGGCCGTGCGGCACCTCGATCGCGCCCGCCAGACCATGGCCGCGTTGCTGAAACAGGCGCAACCGCTGCCGGAGTGGCAATGGCTGGACGCCATCATCGCGCTACGCCTGCAGCGGGTGCAGCGCGCGCGCGCCGGCAACGATACCGACGGCCTTGCGCCGATCGTTGCGCAGCTGGATGCCTTGCACCGCGCCAGGCCCGACGATCTGCTCGGCCTGTCCGCCCTGGCCCAGGCGCTGGTCTGGCACGGCGAACAGCAGGCCGCCGCCGGCGACGCAGCCGGTGCACGCGCGGCGTGGCAGCGCGCGGTGGCGGTGTTGGGCAAGGACATCGGCAACAGCCGCGACAAGAACCTGCTGGACCCCTGGATTCGCGCACAGGTGCACCTGGGCCAGCGCAGCGCCGTTACGCAACAGCTCGGATGGCTGTATCACGCGGGCTACCGCCACCCGGGGTTCGTCTCCCTCTATGCCCCGCTTCTCAAGGAACAGGACAGCTCATGACGGATTTCAAGATCAAACTCACGGTGGCACGGGTGGGATTCGGCGGCAACACCGGCGCTGGCGAATATTTCTACAGCTTCGCCCCGGACCTGCTGATCGTGGATAAGCACGACAAGGCATCGACGCTGCTCTATCACTTCGATGAAGACGTGGTCCCCCGGCATTTCAAGATCAAGAGTCTGCTGAGTTCCGATGCCTTGAAACAGATCGGAGAACCCACGATCAGTCCCGACGGCCGCAGCGTGCATGTCGCCAATGCCAATAGCGTCCCGACCCTGATCTTTCTGACCATCATCGTCGAGGACGAAAGCCGGAAGGACAAGAAAACCTGGTTCAGCTGTGACCCCCAGGTCGGCAACGATCCGCAGATCAACCCGCAGGAAACCCCACCCCGGCCGTAAGCCCTGCGTCGACACCTGCCTGGCGGCTCGCCGCCAGGCGGTGTGTTGCTGCGGTGTGTTAACGCGGCACAGCGTGCGCATGCGCGGGACTTGGGCCAGCAATGGCCAAGCCACTGCCGTTGGCACCTACGGTCGACCTGCGCACCGGACCAGCTGCCACCGGATGACACTCCTGGTGGTCACGATGCATCTCGCTGCGAGCTGGCTGACGTGCACCTTGCTAGGTGCTCCGGCCCACCGTAGATAGCGGCAGGCAGGCCTGCCGCGGTCTCGCCAACGGCACCTGGCGACGTTCCTACCCCATGCAGTCCCGCGCGCGCGGCTGGATGCCGGCCGGCGCGTCCACCAGGCCGGCAGTGCAGTGCGGCGCCACCGGGTGCAGCCGGTCATCGCGCTCGGAGCCGTTGCTGAAAGCCACCTTGAACTGGCCGCGGGTCGACCACACCACAGGCGTGCCGGCGGCGATGCGATGGGTGCTGCCAACGCCGCGCCCTGCCCATGGCCGACAGGCCGGGCCCGGGCTGCAACCACCCTGGTCGGTATGGGCGGACAAGCTGTCGCAGGTTCGGGCCACCGCGCCCTGCGCGGTCAGGTCGCAGGGCGCTACGCCGACACGCAGGTCGCGCTCGGTTGGCGGCTGGGTATGCAGTGCGGCCTGGACCCAGGCGATCGGCAAGTCGGCCTGGGTCGGCGCCGCCCAGGCGCTGGTGGACAGCACGACGATCAGCACGAACAGATACCGGACCAGGCGCATGACGGACTCCGCAGCGGACCGGAGCGCGGCGCGTCCCCGAGCGACCTCGGTGGCCGCCGGACGACCTTGGTGCCAGGCCGCCCACGCGACCTGACGGCAACCTTACGGTTGTTGCCCGATCCAGCCGAAGCCGGGAAATTCCATTTAAAAACAACCAGATGGAACCTGACGGAAACAGCGTTGTCGGCGACGATCAGCGTGCGTCATGCGCATCGCACTGGCAGTGGCAGTGGCAGTGGCAGTGGCGCATGGTGGCGGCAACGCACAGATCTCTGCTCCCGGCCCGCATGAAGGCCAGAGTTGCTTTGGAGAAGAGCAGGCTTTGAGGCAGAGGGACCTTTTTGCATCAAGCATCCCACCTGCCAACTTACGCTCCTGCGATTCCCGATTCCCGATTCCCCGCCCTTACGAATCCCCAATCCCGACTCCCCAATCCCCGCCCTCAAATCACCCGCAACGTGATCGCCTTCAACACCGCGCGCGTACGGTCGCGGGTGCCGAGCTTTTCCAGGATGGTGGAGACGTAGTTCTTCACCGTGCCTTCGGCCAGGAACAGGGTGCGGGCGATCTCCTTGTTGGAATAGCCGCCGGCGAGCAGGCGCAGGATCGCCACCTCGCGTTCGCTGAAGGTCTCGCGCGGGGGCTGCTGGTCGCGGAACTGGTAGCGCGCCCGCACCGGGTCGGTGCTGACCGGCTGCAGCAGGGTCTCGCCGTGGGCGACCCGCTCGATTGCCTCGCGCAGGTCCTCCGGGGCCGCGTCCTTGAGCAGGAAGCCCTGCGCGCCGGCTTCGGTGGCGCGCAGCAGCAGGTCGCTGTCGTCGAAGGTGGTCAGCAACAGCACCGGGGTGCGGTCGCCGCGGGCACGCAGTTGCTGCAGCGCCTGGATGCCGTCCACGCCGGGCATGCGGATGTCGCTGAGCACCACGTCGACCGTGGTGCTGGCGAGCGCGTCCAGCAGGCCCTGGCCGTCGTCGGCCTCGCAGACCACTTCCACGCCCTGCTGCTGCAACAGCGCGCGCAGGCCGGCGCGGACCAGGATCTGGTCGTCGGCCAGCGCAATGCGATGTGAACTCATGTCGGTAGTCTCGCCATCAGATGCATGCCGCCAGTGGGTGTGCGGCCAAGTTCAAGCTGCCCGTGCAGGGCAGCCAGGCGTTCGCGCATGCCGGTGATGCCGTTGCCTTCGCGGATACGCTCGGCGCAGCGGCCATCGTCGCAGATGTCCACGTGCAGCTGCCTACCGGCGTGATGCAGGTGCACTGCAACCTCGTTGGCGTCGGCATACCGCACCGCGTTGGTCAGCGCCTCCTGCACCAGCCGCAACAGCAGCTCGGCCACGCGGGCATCGGTGATGCGCACGTCCGGGTCGATCTGCAGGCGCAGCGCCGGGCGCGGGAACGGTGCGGCCAGCGCGCGCAAGGCGGTCTGCAGGTCCAGGCCCTGATCGTCGCGCAGCGACTGCACCACGTTGCGGATGTCCGACAGCAGTTCGGCCGACAGCTGCTCCACCACCGCGATCTCGTCGCGCCGCGCCAGCGCCGGGTAGGCGCCGAGCAAGCGCAGATTGATGCGCATGGCGGTGAGCTTATGCCCGGCCACGTCGTGCAACTCGCGCGCCAGGCGCAGGCGCTCGGCATCGCGCGCGCTATCGGCCAGCAGGGCGCGGGTGGCCAGCAGATCGGCATTGACGTAGGCCAGGGCATCGCGCGCGCGCTCGGCGCTGCGTGCGTAATGGGCGGTCAGCGCGGCGAAGGCCTGGAAACCGGCGTAGATGCCGACGATCAACCACGGACGCTCGAACCCGGCCTGCACCAGCAGCGCATACATGCCCGCGTTCAATGCCAGCGCCAGCAACAACACGCGCACCGGCGGCCAGGTCATGCCCGCCTGCGCCACCAGCATGACCAGCAGCACCGGGGCGGTGCCGGCACGCGGCTCCATCCAGACCATCAGCAAGGCCATGACCGCTTGCAGCAGCGTTGCGACAGTGCGCAACGCATGTAATGGCGGCAACACGGTGTGCAGCAGAAACAACGCGGTGAAGCCGGCCAGCACGCCCCAGCGCCAGGCGCCCTGGGGTGATGCGTCCGGCACGAACGACAACGCCACCGCGGCAATGGTGAACGCACCGGCCAGACGCAGGGGATGCAGAAGATGAGGCAGGGAAGAATTCATGCGGCGATGCTGACGGCCGCGCGGCCACTCGGCAATGGTGCGCATGCACAAAGTGACTTCCGGCAGGTGCGATCGATGACCTGCGGCCCCTGCCGTCGCTGCGGCGCGTCCGCACACTGGCATCACCAGCCCACCCATCGCCACGGAGTCACGCCATGTCCGCTTCCAGTCTGTTTCTTGCGCTCAATCTGCTGTGGGGCGGCTACGAACTGCTGCTCAGTCGCCGCCGCCGTGCCGGCGACGGTGGCGCGCACGATCAAGGCACCCTGCAACACCTGTGGCGCGTGTTGTCTGCGGCGGTGGCCGTTGCGGTGGCACTGGCCTACAGCGGCCTGGCCCACTGGCCACAGGGTTGGGGCGCGCCGCTGCAATGGGCCGGCTGCGCCTTGATCGGCAGCGGGCTGGCGTTGCGCGTGTGGGCCATCCAGGTGCTGGCACGTTGGTTCACGGTGGATGTGACCATCCAGCCCGATCACCAACTGGTGCGCAGCGGCCCATATCGCTGGCTGCGCCATCCCTCCTATACCGGCGCGCTGATGGCCTTTTACGGGCTGGCGCTGGGCATGGGCAATGGGTTGTCGGTGGCGGCGATCGTGGTGCCGGTGACCTGGGTCTTCCTGCATCGCATCCGTATCGAAGAGGCCGCATTGCAGCGTGCCTTTCCGCTGGCCTACCCGGCTTATGCAGCGCAGAGCCGGCGCTTGCTGCCGCTGGTGTGGTGAGGGTTGAGAAGGCAGCGGGGCAGCACAGCCGCGCGGGGCCTCGCCGGGCTTGCGTCCCGCAGATCGCGCAGCAGTCCACCGGCCACACCGATGGTCTTACACTCAGCGGCTACCCGCCGCTGCCGTGCATCTTCGATGATCATTTCCGCCGCTTCCGACTACCGCGCCGCTGCGCAGGCGCGGCTGCCGCCGTTCCTGTTCCACTACATCGATGGCGGCGCGTACGCCGAGCACACCTTGCGGCGCAATGTCTCGGATCTTGCCGATATCGCATTGCGCCAGCGGGTGCTGCGCAACATGTCGGACCTGAGCCTGGGCACCGAGCTGTTCGGCGAGACGCTGGCGATGCCGGTGGCGTTGGCGCCGGTCGGGCTGACCGGCATGTACGCGCGCCGTGGCGAAGTGCAGGCCGCGCGCGCGGCGGCCGCGCGCGGGATCCCGTTTACGTTGTCCACCGTGTCGGTGTGCCCGATCGAGGAAGTGGCGCCGGCGATCGCGCGGCCGATGTGGTTCCAGCTGTACGTGCTCAAGGACCGCGGCTTCATGCGCAACGCACTGGAGCGCGCCAAGGCGGCCGGGGTGACCACGCTAGTGTTCACCGTGGACATGCCCACGCCGGGCGCGCGTTACCGCGATGCGCACTCGGGCATGAGCGGGCCCAACGCAGCGCTGCGGCGCATGCTGCAGGCGGTCACGCATCCGCGCTGGGCCTGGGACGTGGGCCTGCTGGGTCGCCCGCACGACCTGGGCAATATCTCCACCTACCGCGGCAGCCCGACCGGCCTGCAGGATTACATCGGCTGGTTGGGGGCTAACTTCGACCCCTCCATCGCCTGGAAGGATCTGGAATGGATCCGCGAGTTCTGGACCGGGCCGATGGTGATCAAGGGCATCCTGGACCCGGACGATGCGCGCGATGCGGTGCGCTTTGGCGCCGATGGCATCGTGGTATCCAACCATGGCGGCCGCCAGCTCGACGGCGTGCTGTCCAGCGCGCGCGCGTTGCCGGCCATTGCCGATGCGGTGAAGGGGCAGCTGAAGATCCTGGCCGACTCGGGCATCCGCAGCGGCCTGGACGTGGTGCGCATGCTGGCGCTGGGCGCCGATGCAGTGCTGCTGGGGCGTGCGTTCGTCTACGCGCTGGCGGCCGGCGGCCAGGCCGGGGTGGAGAATCTGCTGACCCTGATCGAGCGCGAGATGCGCGTGGCGATGACCCTGACCGGTACCCATTCGATTGCCGAGATCAGCAGCGGTGCGTTGAGCCGGGTGACGCGGGAGAACGCGGTGGCGCCTTGAGGGGATTCGGGATTCGGGATTCGGGATGCGGATGCGTTGGTAGCAGGGCGGATGATCTGCGGTTTTGCTGCAGGGCCCTTGCCCGCCTACCGGCGCGGGACACGCCGCAAGTACGTCCGTGTAGGCTCTTACGCGGCATCCATGCCGCGTAAGGTCCCGCGCCGGTGAACGGGCAAGGACCTGTCGGGATGGTCGGTGCGCATGGTCAGGCTGTGTGCGTGATGCGTATCTGATCGCATAAGCGAGCAGTCGTCGGGTGGGTGCGGGCCGCGTGGATAAGCATCGGCGCACGCGGGATACATGCCAATTCCAAGCATCGGCTGCGCCTGCCTGGTGGCGGCGCAGTCACCTTGTTGGCTGCTCTTAGTGGTTGTCGCCGCCGGTGGGCAAGTATTGCCGCAACGCCAGCACCGACGCCCATGGATCTGCGCGCTGACGCTTGGCGCGTTCCAGCGCTTTGTCCATCGGGAAGGCGTCCGGGCCGCTGATCTTGCCGAGTTCTTCCCAGCGCAGCGGGACGGCGACGGTGGCCTTTTCGCGCGCACGCAGCGACCACGAACACACGCTGGTGTTGCCGCGCCCGTTGCGCAGCCAGTCGACGAAGATCACGCCGTGGCGCTTGGCCTTGCTCATGGTGGCCACGTAGCGGTCCGGGGCGTGCGTGGCCAGCGCCTGGGCGAAGGCCTCGCAGAAATCGCGCGCCTGCTCCCAGTCCGCTTCCGGCACGATCGGCACCACCACGTGCAGGCCCTTGCCGCCGGACAGCCGCACCGCGCTCTCCAGGCCTGCGCTGCGCAGCTTTGCGCGGATGTCGCGCGCGGCAGCCACCACGTCGGCCCAGGACACCCCGTCGCCGGGGTCCAGGTCGAACACCAGCCGATCCGGATGCTCCGCATCGTCGATCCGCGCGCCCCAGGGATGCAGCTCCAGCGTATTCATCTGCACCAGTTCGAGCAGGCCGGCGGCATCTTCGACGTAGATGTAGTCCTCGGTGCCGCTCTTCTGCTGCAGCGCAATCGCCTTGATATGCGTGCCCAGGTGGCGGCCTTCGTGCTTCTGGAAGAAGCAGTCGCCACCGGCGCCATCGGGGCAGCGCAGCAGCGACAACGGGCGGTGTGCGATCTCCGCCAGTACGAGCGGCGCCACCGCCCGGTAGTAATCGGCTATATCGCCCTTGCTGATGCCCGCTGCGGGAAACACCACACGCTCGGGATGGGTGATGGCGACGCCGTCCGTCGACGTAGATGTGGATGTGGATGCGATGGACTTGGACGCGGCGGACCTCGATGCCGTGGACTTCGACGCAGTGGATGTGGATGCCGCAGCCTTGGCGGTCGCGGTCGTCTTCGATGCCGTCGACCGCACGCGTTTGCTGGCGGTCCTGGTGGACGCTTCGACCGTCGTTCTCGAGGTTTTCTTCGTTGCCACCCTGCGCGCAGGCGCGGCGGTCGCTGTCGCAGCACTGCTTTTACCTGCAGCACGCGCCTTGCCTGGCGCGGCGCGGTCACCGCCCAACTCGCTCATGGGTTTGTCCTCGCGTAGACGCTTGAACGCGGCCTGCCGCAGTAGGCCTTCCTTCGCCCAGCCGCGGAAGGCGACCTCGGCGATCAAGACCGGCCGTACCCAATGCACATCGCGTGGCCGCCCCGGGATGTGCGTCGGCAACTCCAGCGTGGCGGTGTCGCTATGCAGCGCCTGCAACAGCGCGGTGATCTTGCCCAGCAAGGCATCGTCGAAGCCGGTGCCCACACGCCCGACATAGCGCAGCGTCTTGCCGTCGCGTTGCGCCATCAGCAAGGCACCGAAGCCGCTGCGCGCGCCCTTGGGATCGGTGTAGCCCACCACCACGAACTCGTCGCTGTCTTCGTGCTTGGTCTTGACCCAATCGGCACTGCGCCCTTCGCGATACCGCGCATCGGCAAGCTTGCTGACGATGCCTTCCCAGCCGGTGCCGGCGCTGGCCGCGAAGACCTCCGGGCCGTGGCCGACCACATGGTCGCTAAACGCCAGCGTGCCCGGCACCTCGCCCAGCAACGCATGCAGCAACTGCTTGCGTTGCAGCAACGGGGTGTCGCGCAGATCCACCCCGGCGACGCCGAGCAGGTCGAACACGATATAGCGCAGCGGCTGCGTGACGCTGCCATCGAGCGCGCGTTGCAGCGCAGAGAAATCGCTGCGCCCTTGCGCATCCAGCACCACCAGCTCGCCATCCAGGCGCGCATCGCGCACCGGCAAGGCCTGCACTGCGCGCATCACCGCCGGGAAGCGCTGCGTCCAGGCCTGGTCGTTGCGCGAGCGCAGCTGCACCTCGCCATCGACCATATCGGCCAGCAGGCGATAGCCGTCCCACTTGATCTCGTGCAACCAGCGCTCGCCATCCGGCGCCTGCTCGCGCAGCAAGGTCAGTTGCGCGCGTAGCTCGGTTGGGCATGGCGCATCGCGCGCACCGTCCAGCGCCAGGGCGCGGGTGCGCCAGTGGCTGGAATCCGCACGCCCTGTGCGTGCGCGTTTGCTGGCCGCAGCCGTCCCGGCGCTCGCCGTTGTCGTCGGCGCGCGCCGCGCCCGGCTGGTCTTGGCACGCGTTGCCGGCGCCGCCGCAGCCGCAACGCCGGCCGCCTGCTGCACCACCAGCGCATCGGCATCCAGATCCGCCGCGTACGCATCGGTGCGCTTGAACAGCAGCCACTGCGGTTTGCCGCCGCGCATCTGCGTGCGCACCAATGCAAAGCCGCCGCGCAACAGCGTGCCCTGCAGTTCGAATTCCAGCTTGCCCGCGTCCAGCGCCGCCAGCGCATCGCCTTCGCAGTGCCAGTGTCCGTGGTCGAACACATCTACATGCCCGGCGCCGTAATGGCCTTGCGGAATGTCGCCCTCAAAGCTGGCATACGACAGCGGGTGATCCTCCACCTGCACCGCCAGGCGCTTTTCGCCCACGCGCAACGAAGGGCCCTTTGGCACCGCCCAACTCTTGAGCACGCCGTCGACCTCCAGACGGAAGTCGTAATGGCGCGAGCTGGCGTGATGCAATTGCACGACGAAGACCGGCTGCTTGCTGGCACGCGCAGGCGCGTCGCCGGCCGGTTCCGGGGTCTGGTCGAAGCGGCGCTTGGCGTTGTAGTCGTGCAACGACATGGGCTACGCCTATCCGGCCTTGCGGCGCGGCGCCGCCTTGCTGGCGGTGGTCTTGGTGGTCTTGGCTGCGGTTTTCTTGGTGGCCTTCTTGGCCACTTTCTTGGCGGCGGTCTTTTTGGCCGACCCAGCCGTCGGTGCGCTGCTCTTCTTGGCCGGCGTGCGCGTATTGGCCTGCAGGCTCTTCTGCAGCAGCGACATGAAGTCGACCACGTTGGTGGTGGCGTCTTCGTGCTGCGGCGGCTCGACATCCACGGTGGTGGTGCCGCCCTTGGCCTGGATGCGCTTGCGCAGGATCTGCTCGAGCTTGCCGCGGAATTCGTCGTGATAATCCTCCGGCTGCCAGGTGCCGGACATCGACTCGATCAGCTGCTTTGCCATCTCCTGTTCCTTGGGCGTGATGCGGTACTCGCCCACCGCACCGGACGGCAGCTTGAAATCCTGCGGGTCCACCACCTCCTGCTGGTAGCGCAGCAGCAGCAGGATCAACGCATCGCCCTGCGGCATCACCGCGGCCAGATATTCGCGCGTGCGGATGACCACCTTGGCAATGCCCACCTTGCCGGTGTCGCGCAGCGTCTCACGCAGCAGCACATAGCCTTTTTCGGCCTTCTTGCCCGGCACTAGGATGTAGGGCTTTTCGAAATAACGCGGGTCGATGTCGGCGGCGTCGACAAAGGTCTCCACCTCCACCGTTTCGTGGCTTTCCGGCGAGGCCGAGCGGATGTCCTGCTCCTCGACGATGACATAGCTGCCCTTGTCGTACTCGAACGCCTTGACGATCTCCTTCCACGGCACCTCGTCGCCGGTGTCGGCGTTGACGCGCTCGAAGCGGATCGGCTTCTTGTCGCGCGAGTCGAGCATGCGGAAATGCAGATCCACCTTGCGCTCGCCCGACATCAACGACACCGGCACATTGAGCAAGCCGAACGAGAGGGTTCCGGTCCAGATTGGTCGTGCCATCGGGTGTGTGACTCCGGGTGCTGTTCGAATAGCCCATAGCTGTAGCGCGGCCGCCGTGATCCATGCGTGAGCCGTGCGTCTGCGGCTGCCGCTGCGCCCCCTTCACCCGGCGCGCGGTGAACTGCGCATCCATCCCGATGACCAGGAGCACCGCATGTCCCGTGACCCACTGCGCGACCAACCCACCCAGCCGGGCGAACAGCACGGCAAGCGCGATGCCGAACACTACGAAGACCGCGGTGCCGGCGATGCGCCAGAGAAGCTGATTCCTGCCGATGGCGACACTCCGGCCAAGACGCCGGGCACCGCGCCGTCGACCGTGGCAGACCGCTGAAACCAGCCGGCTGATTCCCCGCCCGGCAGCACAGCCAGGCGGGTCTGGGTTACGCCCGACCCGCCTGCTGCAGGCGGGCAAATTCCTCATCGGCAAACAGGCGCGAGCGCACCAGAAAGCGCACGCCCTCGCCGTTTTCCAGCGAGAACATGCCACCGCGGCCCGGCACCACATCGATGATCAGCTGGGTGTGCTTCCAGTATTCGAACTGCGAGGGGCTGATGTAGAACGGCGCACCGCCGATCTCGCCCAGCAGCACGTCGCGGTCGCCGACGATGAAGTCGCCCACCGGAAAACACATCGGCGAGGAGCCATCGCAGCAGCCGCCGGACTGGTGGAACAGCACATCGCCGTGGCGTGCGCGCAGTGTGTCGATCAACTGCAACGCCGCCAGCGTGGCCATTACCTGCAGCGGCAGCGAAGGAGCGGGCGAGGGCGCGGTCACGGGCGGGCGCTGCGGGCTCAGGCCGCCAGGTCGAGCACGACGCGGCCTTCGATCTTGCCGGCATGCATGCGCGCGAACACGTCGTTGATGTTCTCCAGCGTGTCGGTGGCCACCGTGGCGGCGACCTTGCCCTGCTCGGCGAACTCCAGCGACTCCTGCAGGTCCAGGCGCGTGCCGACGATCGAGCCGCGCACGGTGATGCCGTTGAGCACCATGCCGAAGATGTCGAGCGGGAACTCGCCCGGCGGCAGGCCGTTGAGCGCCACCGTGCCGCCGCGGCGGACCATGCCCAGCGCCTGCTCGAACGCCTTGGGCGAGACCGCGGTGACCAGGGCGCCGTGGGCGCCGCCGATCTCCTTCTTGAGGTAGGCCACCGGGTCGGTGGTGAGCGCGTTGACCGTGACCGTGGCGCCGAGGCGCTGGGCCAGGGCCAGCTTGCCGTCGTCCACGTCCACCGCGGCCACGTTCAGCCCCATCGCCTTGGCGTACTGCACCGCCATGTGGCCAAGCCCGCCGATGCCGGAGATCACCACCCACTCGCCGGGACGCGTGTCGGTGACCTTCAGGCCCTTGTAGACGGTGACGCCGGCGCACAGGATCGGCGCGACCTCGACGAAGCCGATGCCCTTGGGCAGGTGGCCGACATAGTCGGCATTGGCCAGCGCGTACTGCGCGAAGCCGCCGTTGACCGAGTAGCCGCTGTTCTGCTGCGCCTCGCACAGCGTTTCCCAGCCGCCCAGGCAGTGCTCGCAGTGGCCGCAGGCCGAGTACAGCCACGGGATGCCGACGCGGTCGCCTTCCTTGATGTGCTTGACGCCCTCGCCGACCGCCACCACATGGCCCACGCCCTCGTGCCCGGGAATGAAAGGCGGGTTCGGCTTGACCGGCCAGTCGCCCTCGGCGGCGTGCAGGTCGGTGTGGCAGACGCCACAGGCTTCGATCTTGACCAGGATGTCGCCGGCGGCCGGGCGCGGCACCTGCACTTCCTCGATCACCAGCGGCTTGCCGAACTCGCGGACTACCGCGGCCTTCATCGTCTTGTCCACATTGCGCTCCTGTTGCGGTTGCAGTTGTTGTATCGAACCGTAGTCCCGTGGCGCGAGGGCGGCCTTGATCGTGATCAAGGCCGTCGCCGCGGCGGGCCGTGGCTCAGAAGAAGCCCAGCGCCTTGGGCGAGTAGCTGACCAGCAGGTTCTTGGTCTGCTGGTAGTGGTCGAGCATCATCTTGTGGTTCTCGCGGCCGATGCCGGACTGCTTGTAGCCGCCGAACGCCGCGTGCGCCGGGTAGCTGTGGTAGCAGTTGGTCCACACCCGCCCGGCCTGGATCGCGCGGCCCATGCGGTACAGCCGCGACGCGTCGCGGCTCCACACGCCGGCACCGAGCCCGTACAGCGTGTCGTTGGCGATCGCCAGCGCCTCGGCCTCGTCCTTGAACGTGGTCACCGACACCACCGGCCCGAAGATCTCCTCCTGGAACACGCGCATCTTGTTGTGGCCCTTGAACACCGTGGGCTTGACGTAGAAGCCGCCGGCCAGGTCGCCGTCGAGGGTGTTGCGCTCGCCGCCGATCAGCACCTCGGCGCCTTCCTGGCGGCCGATGTCGAAGTAGGACAGGATCTTCTCCAGCTGCTCGCCGGAGGCCTGCGCGCCGACCATGGTGTTGGGGTCGAGCGGGTTGCCCTGCTTGATCGCCGCCACCCGCTTGAGCGCCTTCTCCATGAAGCGCTCGTAGATCGATTCCTGGATCAGCGCGCGCGACGGGCAGGTGCACACCTCGCCCTGGTTGAAGGCGAACAGCACGAAGCCCTCGACGGCCTTGTCGAGGAAGTCGTCGTCCTCGGCCATCACGTCGGCGAAGAAGATGTTCGGCGACTTGCCGCCCAGCTCCAGCGTCACCGGGATCAGGTTCTGGCTGGCGTACTGCATGATCAGCCGGCCGGTGGTGGTCTCGCCGGTGAAGGCGATCTTGGCGATGCGCGGGTTGGAGGCCAGCGGCTTGCCCGCCTCCAGGCCGAAGCCGTTGACCACGTTGAGCACGCCGTCCGGCAGCAGGTCGCCGATCACCTCCATCAGCACCAGGATCGAGGCCGGGGTCTGCTCGGCCGGCTTCATCACCACGCAGTTGCCGGCCGCCAGCGCCGGGGCCAGCTTCCAGCACGCCATCAGCAGCGGGAAGTTCCACGGGATGATCTGGCCGACCACGCCCAGCGGCTCGTGAAAGTGGTAGGCGATGGTGTCGCTGTCGATCTCGGAGATGCCGCCTTCCTGCGCGCGCACCGCGCCGGCGAAGTAGCGGAAGTGGTCGGCGCACAGCGGCACGTCGGCGTTGAGGGTCTCGCGCACCGGCTTGCCGTTGTCCCAGGTCTCGGCATAGGCCAGCAGCTCCAGGTTCTGCTCGATGCGGTCGGCGATCTTCAGCAGCACGTTGGCGCGGTCGGTGGTGGAGGTCTTGCCCCAGGCGTCCTTGGCCGCGTGCGCGGCATCCAGCGCGGCCTCGATGTCCTCGGCGTTGGAGCGCGCCACCGAGGTGAACACCTTGCCGCTGATCGGCGTGGTGTTGTCGAAGTACTGCCCGCTCCTGGGCTCGACCCAGCGCCCACCGATGAAGTTGCCGTAGCGTGGCTTGAAGATGGACTGCGGATCGGTGTTCAGCGGCTTGGCGGACGTGACGGCATTCATCGGTGTCTCCTGCGGTACATGGGAGGAAGGCCCGTTACGGGGCGCCCGTGATGTCACGCAAAAGGGATGCCAGGTTTGGCCTGCTGCACTGCGTCACGCCTGAGCGCGGCGCGGGTGCGACCGATGGGCGCGGTCTTCGCTGCGGTGCGTCACGCGCGGCGATTGCGCTCTGTCCGCAAACGTGGTGTTTATCGGGACAGTGATCTTCTGGACTGTCGCAGATTGCGACACGAGGTGGGCAATGACGATGTTGACGGAGCAGCAGTTGGGCCGCGCGCGGCGCTCGTTCTTCGAGCGCGGCGCGATGCCGGCCGGGCAGGTACCGGACGCGATCCTGCAGTCGTGGCGGCGCTGCCAGCGCCAGGGCCTGGCCGCCGAGGCGGCGCCGGCGATCGAACCGGTCAGTGCCGCACGCCTGCGCGAGATGCGCGCACGCCACGAGACCCTGTGGCGATGCGCGCGCGCCGAGCTGGAAGGGCTGTCGGCCGACGCCGCGGCCACCGGCAGCATCGTGCTGCTCACTGACGAGGCCGGCTGGATCCTCGACGCCGAGGGCAGCACCGGCTTCCTCGACCGCGCCGGGCGGGTGGCGTTGATGCCCGGCGCCTGCTGGAGCGAGAGCGTGGTCGGCACCAATGCCATCGGCACCGCGATCGTGGAGAGCCGCTCGATCGAGGTGCGCGGCGGCGAGCACTACCTCGCCCCGCACGGCATCCTCAGCTGTGCCGCGGCGCCGATCTTCGACCCCTACGGGCAGCTGGTGGGCGTGCTCGACATCTCCGGCGACGCACGCATGCAGCACATGCACGCGCTGGGACTGGCGCGGCGCGCGGTGACCAGCATCGAGCACCGCTACTTCGACGACGGCATCGCCGATTGCGAACTGCTGCGGGTCCACCACGACCCGGCCCTGCTCGGCACCGCGCGCGAGGGCCTGCTGGCGTTCCGCGGCGGGCGCCTGGTGGCGGCCAACCGCGCCGGCCTGCAGCTGTTCGGGCTGGAGCGCCACGAGCTGGGGCGCGCGCGCTACGACGCGCTGTTCGAGGAACCGCTGACCCGGCTGCGCCATGACGGCGCCCTGTTCGACCGCCAGGGCCGCGCCCTCTACGGCCGCGTGGACGCGCATGGCGACGCGCGGCCGCGCCGGCGCGCCACGCAGCCGCCGATCACGGTCTCGGCCGCCCGCCAGGACGGCGACCGCGACGCGCCGCTGTTCGAGGCCGAGAGCGAGCGCCTGCTCGGGCGCGCCCGCCGGGTGCTGGATGCCGAGCTCCCGGTGCTGGTGCAGGGCGAGACCGGCACCGGCAAGGAAGTGTTCGCGCGCGAGCTGCACCGCCGCTGCGCGCGCGCCGGCCGCCCGTTCGTGGCGGTGAACTGCGCCGCGCTACCCGAGGGCCTGATCGAGGCCGAGCTGTTCGGCTACGAGGACGGTGCCTT
Source organism: Xanthomonas arboricola (assembly GCF_002940665.1). Taxonomy (GTDB): domain Bacteria; phylum Pseudomonadota; class Gammaproteobacteria; order Xanthomonadales; family Xanthomonadaceae; genus Xanthomonas; species Xanthomonas arboricola_B. The sequence continues at coordinate 1,547,359 of NZ_MIGY01000001.1, read as the reverse complement.
CACCGGGGCGCGCAAGCACGGCAGCCCGGGCCTGCTGCGCCAGGCCGAGGGCGGGGTGCTGTTCCTCGACGAGATCGGCGACATGCCGCTGGCGCTGCAGCCGCGCCTGCTGCGCGTGCTGCAGGAGCGCGAGCTGTCGCCGCTGGGCGGCGGCAAGCCGGTGCGGCTGGACTTCGCGCTGATCTGCGCCACCCACCAGGACCTGGAAGCGGCGATCGCCGATGGCCGCTTCCGCGCCGACCTGTACTACCGCATCGCCCACCACGCGGTGGCGATGCCGGCGCTGCGCACGCACGCCGACCGCCCGCGGCTGGTGCAGGAGCTGTGGCAGCGCCTGGGCCAGGGCCGCCGGCTCACCGGCGACGCGCTGCGGGCGCTGGCCGACTACGACTGGCCGGGCAACCTGCGCCAGCTCTCGGCCTGCCTGCGCACGCTGGTGGCGCTGAGCGAACCCGGCGAGCAAATAGACCGCGACGCGCTGCCGGGCTACCTTGCCACCCGGACCGCAGTGTCGGCGGTAGCCGCTGCCGCACCAGCACCAGCACCAGCACCTGCCGATAGCCTGGAGCAGCTGGCGCAGGCGGCGATGCGGCAGGCGCTGGACGCCAGCGGCGGCAACGTCGCGCAGGCGGCACGCCGGCTCGGCATCAGCCGCAGCACCCTGTATCGCCGGCTCGGCCCGCAACGGGCCTGACACTGGGCGCGCAAACGCATCGCCCGCCGACGCGGCCCAGCAGAGCGCGGATACGCTTGCCCAACGCCAAGAACCCCTCGCGGCCGCCATCAGTGCCGGCGTGCGTCATGCGTATTCCTGGACGCAAACGGTGGCGTGTGGGCAACGGGAAACGACGACGCGAGCCAGCTCGGCGCATTACCCCCGCTGACCAACGCCATCTCACGCTGCGCATCAAGTCGGGATTGTGCGGGTACAGAACGTTACTCCGCCATTCCACTCAAAGTGCCTGGACTTTCGCCCGCCATCGCGATCGCTGCAGGCCGCGACCGCAGTGCCGCCGTGGATCGCGGCGGGCGACTTGCACGCCGTACGCACGCACCCTAGCCGCGCGGTGCAGTCGGCTAGAAGACCTCGGGATCGGCCATGGCAGCAGTGCAGTCCTGCACGTTTCTCAGATGATAGGACTGCAACTGCCAGCCTGCCGTGGCCGATGCCGCCGTCCATCGATACGTCCAGTGATGGCGCATCCCCGCGCCACATGCGTCGATGGCGACCGCATCCCCAGGCTGACCATGCTCCGGAAACGCCACCTCGGCACTGGTCAGGTCTGCACGCCCGCCGGCACCTGGTGCGTGCGTGAGGTAACTGGTGCGCAGCTGGCCTAGCTCGGCGGCGCTTGCCGGTGACTGTTGCCTGGACGGCTGCGCCAGCAACCAGCGATGCACCTGCGCCACGGCCGGGCTATTGGCAGGATAGGTCCGCGTGACTCGTAGCGTGCCTGCTTCCGAAGATGCAGCGGCACTGGCGATGGTGCCGCTCAACAGACTGGTCGCGGCGAGCACCGCAACCCACACCACTCCCAGGAATGCCATTCCATGCTCCATGCATCGTGTGCGGAAAATCGAGCGTAGCACGCACCGCACGACCGGCTGAGATCAGGCGTTGCAGCGACGCTGTGCCCGGCCAAGTGCGCCTTACGCAGCTCAGCGATTGCAATAACGTGCCATGTCAGAAGTGGCTGCGGGCATGCAATCCGATGACGCCAGCACCCGCGCGCACAGCGCGGCGATCAGATCCAGACGTCGTTGTCTGCGGTATATGCGCCGCCCGCATCGCCGGTATTGACCACACCGCGCGGCTCGACCAGCAGCACGCTGCATTCGCGCTCCGCCGCCGGGCGGTGCTCGACACCCTTGGGCACCACGTGCATCTGCCCGGCCGACAGCGCCACCACGCCGTCGCGAAATTCGATGGTCATGTTGCCGTCCAGCACGATGAACACCTCGTCCGTGTCCGCATGCTGGTGCCACACGAATGCACCTTGCAGCTTGACCAGTTTGAACTGGTAGTCGTTCATTTCCGCGACGACACGTGGGGACCAGTGCTGAGACAGCAGGGCGAGCTTGTCGCTGAAATCGATCGGGGCGTAGCGCGTGTTCAACGGAAACATCCTTGTGCGGGGAATGCGCTGGCAAGCTTAGTGCATCGCATCGCCGGCAGTCACCGCTGCATCAACGCGGCGCATTGCAGCGACGCACGGCGAACAGCGCGAGCGGTTTGCCCGGCGCGATGGGCTCATGCGCGAGCGTTGCTGGTGCCTGCCGCGCGCCAGGCCTGCACCGCTGCGGTGACCTGCGCACCATGACTGGCACTGACATCACGCGCGGCAAAGGCGTGCGGCCGCCATTGCACCTGCGCGGCCAGCCGTGCGCAGGCGGCATGCCCGTCTGCCAGCACATCGGCCTGCTCGGTTGCATTCAACGCCAGCAGGAGCGAGAGGCCGGTGGCCGAGATCGAGCAGTTGATGTCCAGCCAGTAGCGGTTGTCCGCGCGCAGCAGAAACCAGTCTGCGGGGGCGTGATCGATGACGATCATGTGGGGGGCCTGGGGTGGTGGGTCGATGGCAGACCGTGCGTTGGCGGGATGGCTTTGTCGCGTCCGGGTGCGCTCCTACGGGCGGTGCGTGTTGTTGAACGCGCACCGCCTGCGGGTAGCTCAGCCGCCGAAATCCCATTGCAGGCCGACCGTGTAGGTCCGGTCCGGACCCGGTTCGTAATAGCGCCCGTTGCCGTCGTTGACGATCACCGAGCCGATGTAGTGCAGGTCCAGCGCATTGTCGATGCGGGCGAAGGTGCGCAGCCCACCCAGCGTGGTGGTCCAGCGCCGGGAGGCTTCCAGATTGACCAGCGCATAGCCGGGCGCGCGCTCGCTGGCCAGGTCGTTGGCCACGGTGGCGTCGGAGGCCACCGTTTCGGCGGCGAACTGCCATTGCAGCGGCTGCCACTGCCAGCGCGCGAACAGCTGCTGACGCGGCACGCCCGGCAGGCGCGCGCCGCTGGCCACCGGCGCGGTGGGCGTGGCGCAGCCGCTGCTGGCGCAGGTGAGGTAGCCATCACGCACGCTGGCATCGACGAAGGTGTAGGCCAGCTGCAGCTGCTGGGTGGTGCCCACCGGCTGATTCCAGCTCAGCTCCGCGCCCTGGCGGCGGGTGGCGCCGATGTTGCGATAGGTGCTGCGGCCATTGGTGTTGCTGGCCACGGCCAGTTCGTCGTCGGTGTCGGCGCGGAACAGCGCCACCTCCACCGCTGCGCCGCTCTGCGCGCGCCACTTGCTGCCGATCTCATAATTGCGGCTGGTCGCCGCGCCCAGATCCAGCGCCAGGCCGGCGCCGCCATCGCTGCGATACCCCAGCTCGTTGAAGGTGGGCGTTTCGAAACCGCGCCCGACCGAGGCGTAGAAACGCAGGTCCTCGGCGGCACGGAACACGATGCCGGCCACCGGCGTGGTTGCCGAATAATCGCGCTGGCCGCTGTCGTCGGGATTGCGCCCGACAATGTAGCGGTCGTCCGAGTCGAAGCGCACCTGGCTATGCCGCACGCCCAGCAGGGCCGACCAGCGCGCGCTCCACTGCCACCAAGCCTGCGCGAACTGGTCCACGTTCTCGACCTGATCGCGCTGGTCACGGCGCAGCGCGCCCTTGACGCCCAGCGTGTCGCCGACAAAGTTTTCATAACCGGTACGGTGCTGGCGCTGGCGATCGACGTTTGCGCCGACGGTCAGCTGCAACGGCCGGCCCAGCGCCTCGCCTTGCCAGGCCCAACGCGCATCGGCGCCTTCGTAATTGCTGTCCAGATCGATCACCCCGCCCGAATGCAGCGGGTTGCGCTGCACCGCCACCGGGATCGCCAGGAACTGCTCCACGCTACGCTGCCCGCCATAGGCCATCAGCCGCAGCGTCTGGCCCTCGAACTGCTGGGTGAAGATGGCGCCGGCCTGCGACTGGCGCACCGATTTGCGGGTATTGAACTGGGTGGCCACCGCCGTGGCCTGCGCCGGGTCGGCATTGAACTGGGCGCGGGTCAGGCCGAGCGGGTCCTGTGCGTCGGGTGCGTCCAGATAATTGAGCACCAGGTCCAGCCGGCGGCCCTCGGCTAGATCGAAGCCGAGCTTGGCGTTGACCGAGTCGCGCTTTGCGCGGCTATGGGCGCGGAAACCGTCGGTTTCGAAATGATTGGCGGCCAGGTTGTAGTGCACCGCGCCCTGCTGGCCGAGCAGTTGCGCGCCCGTGTTGACGGTGGCGTTGCTGCCATAGGTGGCGCGCAGCCGCCACGGGTCGCCCGGCTTGCCGTCGGCGCTCCACAGCTGCAGCACGCCGCCGGAGGAGTTGCCGTACAGCGCCGAGAATGGCCCGCGCAGCACTTCCACCCGCTCGGCGCCCAGTACATTGAAATGCGAGAGCTGGCCCTGGCCATCGGGCATGCTGGCCGGGATGCCGTCGACCAGCAGGCGCACGCCGCGCACGCCGAAGGCGGAACGCGCACCGAAGCCGCGGATCGACAGCTGGGTGTCCTGCGCGTAGTTCTGGCGATCGCGCGCCACCAGGCCGGGAATGCCGTCCAGCAACTCGGACACCTGCGCGCCGCGGCGGTTGTCGGCATCGGCCGCCACCACGGTGAACGAGGCCGGCAGGTCGAAGTCGTCCACCCCGCGCACGCGTGCGGCGTCCACCTGCACAGTGGGCAAGCGCTGGATCGGTGCGGAGGCAGGCGGCGCCGGATCGGCGGCCAGGACGGGCGGCGCGGCGCTCGTGGCGAACAGGCCGCAGGCGGCGGCCAACAAGGTCAGTCTGGGCATCGGTGTAGTGTCCCTCATCCGTACTGTGGCCGCATCGTTGCGTACGGAACGAAGCATGCTACGCCGGCCATGGGCTGCTACGATGAAGTGGTTTGGCCCAGCCGCGGCCGAGCACCCGGAAGTCCCTCACTCTTTCGTCCTTCAGCGAGTCATGCCGTGTCCTTCTTTGCAAACGTGGAACAGGTTCCAGGCGACCCCATCCTGGGCCTGACCGAGGCCTACAACGCCGACAGCCGCCCCAACAAGGTCAACCTGGGCGTGGGCATCTATTACGACGAAAACGGGCGCATCCCGCTGTTGCGCGCCGTGCACAAGATCGAGCAGCAGCTCGCGCTGGACGCCAAACCGCGCGGCTACCTGCCCATCGACGGCCTGGCCGCCTATGGCAAGGCCACCCAGGAGCTGCTGTTCGGCGCCGAGTCGGCGCTGGTGGCCTCCGGCCGCGTGGCGACCTCGCAGACCGTCGGCGGCAGCGGCGCCTTGCGCGTGGGCGCGGACCTGCTCAAGAAGCTGCTGCCCACCTCCACCATCGCCATCAGCAACCCGAGTTGGGAAAACCATCGCGCAGTGTTCGGCGCGGCCGGCTTCGAGGTCGTTGACTACACCTATTTCGATGCCGCCAGCCATGGGCTGAACTTCGACGGCATGCTCGCCGATCTGGCCAGGCTGGAGCCGGGCACGGTGGTGTTGCTGCACGCCTGCTGCCACAACCCGACCGGTGCGGACCTGAGCAGGGAACAGTGGAAGCAGGTCGCCGGGCTGTTGAAGGAACGCAACCTGTTTCCGTTCGTCGACATCGCCTACCAGGGCTTCGACAAGGGCATCGAGGCCGATGCGTACGCGGTGCGTCTGCTCGCTGCCGAAGGCATCGACAGCTACGTGGTCGCCAGCTCGTACTCCAAGTCGTTCTCGCTGTATGGCGAGCGCGTGGGCGCGCTGTCGGTGGTCTCGGCCACTGCGGCCGAAGCCAAGGCGGTGCAGTCGCAGGTCAAGCGCATCATCCGCACGATCTACTCCAGCCCGTCCACGCATGGCGCAGCATTGGTGGCCGGCGTGCTGACCAGCCCGGAACTACGCGACCTGTGGGAGCAGGAACTGACCGAGATGCGCGAGCGCATCCACGCCCTGCGCGCGGGCCTGGTGGCCAAGCTGGCCACATTGGGCGCACCGGAGTTCGACTTCATCCAGCGCCAGGCCGGCATGTTCTCGTACTCGGGCCTGACCAGAACCCAGGTGGACCGCCTGCGCGACGAGTTCGCGATCTACGCCGTCGGCACCGGCCGTATCTGCGTGGCCGCGCTGAGCCAGCGCAACCTGGACTACGTGGCGCAGGCCGTGGCCACTGTCAGCCGCATGTAAGCGAGCGCATCGCGATCGGCCAGCGCGGCCGACGCCTGCAGACCGGGAGCGCGCCAGCCTCCCGGTTTTTTTGTGGCCCTTCGCCACCCTTGCCGGTGTGCATAGCTGCGTCAGGGGCAAGCGGCACCTGCCGTCAGCCCTGTCTTTGCCAACACATTCGCGCACGTTCGACCAGGTTTGCTGCAAAACGCGCATGCAGTGATCGAAATCTAACGGCGCAATGGCGACAATGGCGGACCACTTCCTACACAGGCTGCCCGCTCCCATGTCGCGTCCCTCGCTGACCCGCTTCCTGATCGAAGAGCAACACGCCGGCCGTATCGACCCGGAATTGCGCCAGCTGATCACCATCGTCTCGCGCGCCTGCAAGCGCATTTCCATCGCCGTGAGCAAGGGCGCCCTGGGCGGCGTACTCGGCGATGCCGGCACCGGCAACGTGCAGGGCGAGGCGCAGAAGAAGCTCGACGTGCTCAGCAACGACATCCTGCTCGAAGCCAACGCCTGGGGCGGCCACCTGGCTGCGTGCGCGTCGGAAGAAATGGATCACAGCCAGCCGGTGCCCGACCAGTACCCCAGCGGCGATTTCCTGCTGCTGTTCGATCCGCTGGACGGCAGCTCCAACATCGACGTCAACGTCTCGGTGGGCACCATCTTCTCGGTGCTGCGCGCCCCCAAGGGCACCGAAAAGCCGGGCGACGAGCACTTCCTGCAGCCGGGCACCCAGCAGGTCGCCGCCGGCTACTGCATCTACGGCCCCAGCACGATGCTGGTGCTCACGCTCGGCCACGGCACCCACGCCTTCACCCTGGAGCGCGAGGAAGGCAGCTTCCTGCTGACCCAGGCCAACATGCGCGTGCCCGAGGACACCGCCGAATACGCCATCAACATGTCCAACCAGCGCCACTGGGAACCGGCCATGCAGTCCTATGTCAGCGACCTGCTGGCCGGCAAGGACGGCACCCGCGGCAAGGACTTCAACATGCGCTGGATCGCCAGCATGGTCGCCGACGTGCACCGCATCCTCACCCGCGGCGGCATCTTCATCTACCCCTGGGACAAGAAGGACGCGTCCAAGCCGGGCAAGCTGCGCCTGATGTACGAAGCCAACCCGATGAGCATGCTGGTGGAACAGGCCGGCGGCGCGGCCACCACGGGGCGCGAGCGCATCCTGGACCTCCAGCCCACGCAGCTGCATCAGCGCGTGCCGGTGTTCTTGGGTTCCAAGAACGAAGTGAATGAAGCCACGCGTTATCACCTGTATGCGGATAAGGCGCAGGGCTGAGGTTTTGGTTTAGCGACCAGCAATGCCGATTTACTCAAGACACCCGCCGAGTGCGGGTGTCTTTGTGTGTGGCGCAAGTCGATTGCCCAGCCGATCAGCGAACGCTGTGCCAACCGCCACATCGTGCCGTCAGTTGACTGACCATCGGGCAGGGGGGAGTATCGCCCTCGGACCGGAGTGGGACGGTCTACGGGAAGTCGATCTCTACGCGCAATGCCTTGCAAGCAGTCGTCTGACTGCCCGCAGGGATCACATATCGATAAGGGAATTCTCATGAAGACCGCATGTGTTGCACTGGTGGCTGCCGTCATGTTGCAGGCCACACCCGCCTTCTCCGCATCAACCGCGCCATCGCCACTGGTCGGAACCTGGCTGCTGGACACTAGCAGCCTGCCGATGCCACCGGCTGCACGACCCAAACGTGTTGTCCTGGATTTCAAGCAGGTTCCAGGCAACAAGTGGGCCACCAGCGCCGAGATCATTGAACACGACAACAAGACGCTGCAGGCGCACTCCACGCTGTTGCTGGACGGCACACCGGGCAAGGCCTCGGGCACCTACCTGGTCGATCGCGCCGCAGTCAAAATGCCCGAGCCCGGCGTGCTGGTGATGCAGTTGATGTATCAAGGCGTCCCGGCATCCACACGCACCTACACGGTCAGCGCCGACGGCAAGGTCATGACCGAGATTGAAGCGTACTTCAAGGACGGCAACCCGGTGATGCGCACGGCATATTTCAAGCGCGCGGCAAGTCAGTTCAAATGAATGCCGGCGAGCCGACGCCGCATCGCGGCGCGGCTCGATGCATTTGAGGAGCAGCGGCAGTTTGAAGGCAGGGAGCCTGTATGCGATATCTTCTACCGATCGATCTTCCAGCCACATTACGGCGCAACACGTCGGTCGAGCAGTTTCTCGGGAAAAGTCCAGTCGATGCAACATACATTCGCCATGTCGAGTTACGGCCGGCAAACGATTGCATCGAGGTGTGGATGTATGACGTCAAGGACGTTGGCAGCGAAGACGATTCGGATCTGTATGACTTCGCATATTTCGAGCCAGACGGCCCCCGTGCCTCTGCTGCCATCTTTGCGGACGCTGCCGCTGCCGTGACGTATGCCAGCACATCGCTGGCGGCGGACCCTACGCGCTGGACCAACCTCGGGATTGCCGAGTCCGAATACCTTGACTACCTTCGCGCAGGCAGACCTTCCCGTTGGCCGGTTGCCATCTAACCCCTTCATCTCGATGCCGACCAGGCAAGCGGTTGGGTTCAACCGCCAGCAATCGCCCCAAGTTGCCTGTGTCGCAACGCACATCGCCCCGATACCGTAGTTGAGCCAACCAGAGCATCCATGACAGAGATCAAATTCAGCGAAGGCGAGCGGGCGGCGATCACGCGCAAGATCCAGCTGTATTTCAGCGAGGAACTGAAGCAGCAGATCGGCCGCTTCGATGCGGAGTTTTTGCTGGATTTCTTCGCCGAAGAGGTGGGGGCCTATTTCTACAATCGAGGTGTCTACGATGCGCAGGCCATCGTTGCCAGCAAGCTGGATGACCTGGGTGAGGCGATCTACCAGCTGGAACGTCCTACCGACTTCAGAAAGTGAGCCGTCACCTCACATGCCACCGCACTGAGAAGTTCCACTTCTCTGCTGCGAGTGGGGACAACATGCCCGTCATCGGAGGAGTGCCGGGTTAGGGCGTAGACCAGCGACTGCAGCACGACACTGCGATCTGAAGGTCTCGCTCGGGGCGCCATGACGACGGAGATCGTTGGGATTCCGGCGTGTGCACGTCAACGCCGGGAGCATGCCGGCACTGGCAGCGCCAACCACAGTTGGCCAGCGACGCGCGCGCGCTGGCGCTGGTCCAGCGCGATGGCCGCGGGTTATGCGTCATGCCATTTGACGGCATCGATCAGACGCCGGATGCGCTCGTTTCGGCCATGTCACGGTGGATGGCGCTGACGGCGCAGCGCGCCATCGCCGCGTGAGCTGCGCGGCAAGGCCACTGGCGGCGCCATGTCTGGAGCACTTGACCATCGTCGCCCACACGGGCCAGTCTCGGGGGCTGGCGCGGCGGGGAGTCGTGCCGCTGGCCTTCAACGGAGAACCGCCGTGGACCGTCGTACCTTCCTCACCCTGTCCGGCATCGGTGCTGCCGGGCTGCTGCTGCCGAACACGCGCCTGATCGCGGCCGAGCAGTTGCTCACACCCAACGATGCCGCGCGCAGCCGTCGCTTGTCCGACACTGCGCTGAGCACCGCCAAGGCAGCCGGTGCCAGTTATTGCGATGTGCGCGTGGGCCGGTATCTGCGCCAGTTCGTGATCACCCGCGAGGCGCAGGTGGAGAACGTGGTCAACGCCGAATCCAGCGGCGTGGGCGTGCGCGTGCTGGCCGATGGCGCCTGGGGGTTTGCGGCCACCAATACGCTCACCAGCGATGGCGTGGCCACTGCCACGCGCCAGGCGGTGGCGATCGCCAAGGCCAACGCGCGGCTGGGCGGCTCGCCGGTGCAGCTGGCGCCGGTGACGCCGGCCGGACAGGTCAGCTGGAAGACGCCGATCCGGAAGAATGCGATGGCAGTGCCGCTGCAGGACAAGGTGGCGCTGCTGATGGACGTCAACGCGGCCGCGCTCAATGCCGGCGCCACGTTCGTGGCCTCGCGCCTGTTTGCGATCAACGAGCAGAAGTATTTCGCCAGCAGCGATGGCTCCTATATCGATCAGGATGTGCACCGGCTGTGGCTGCCGTTCACCGTCACCGCGGTGGACAAGGCCAGCGGCAAGTTCCGCACCCGCGACGGACTGTCCTCGCCGATGGGCATGGGCTACGAATATCTCGACGGCGATGCCGGCCAGAAGCATCAATTGCCGGGCGGGCTGATCGGCTACGGCCACAGCTACGATGCGCGCGAAGATGCGATCGCCGCCGCCAAACAGGCACGCGCCAAACTTACCGCACCGTCGGTGAAGGCCGGCAAGTACGATCTGGTAATCGACCCGAGCAACCTGTTCCTCACCATCCACGAGTCGGTGGGCCACCCGCTCGAGCTCGATCGTGTGCTCGGTTACGAGGCCAATTACGCCGGCACCAGTTTCGCCACGCTGGACAAGCGCGATGCCGGTTTCCGCTGGGGCAGCGATGCGGTGACCTTCGTCGCCGACCGCACCCAGCCCGGCAGCCTGGGCGCAGTGGGGTACGACGATGAGGGCGTCAAGAGCAAGCAATGGGAGCTGGTGAAGGACGGCATCCTGGTCGATTACCAATGCACGCGCGATCAGGCGCATCTGCTCGGCAAGACCGCGTCCGATGGCTGCAGCTATGCCGACGCGTGGTCCAGCGTGCAGTTCCAGCGCATGCCCAACGTCTCGCTGGCGGCAGGCAAGACGCCGCTGGCTGTTGCCGACATGATCAAGAATGTCGAGCGCGGCTTGTACATCCACGGGCGCGGCTCGTATTCGATCGATCAGCAGCGCTACAACGCGCAGTTCGGCGGCCAGTTGTTCTACGAAATCGAGAACGGCCAGGTCACGCGCCTGGTGGAAGACGGCGCCTACCAGATCCGCACGCCGGAATTCTGGAATGCCTGCAGCGCGGTCTGCGATCAACGCGATTTCCGCCTGGGCGGCTCGTTCTTCGATGGCAAGGGCCAACCCAGCCAGGTATCAGCAGTCTCGCACGGGTCGTCCACGGCGCGCTTCGATGGCATCAACGTGATCAACACCGCGCGCGCATTAGGTTGAGAGAAACTGGTCGGTAGAGGGCGCGGTGCCCAAGAGATTGAGCTTGCGCACCAGCATCGAACAGCGCGCATCACGCACTTACCGCTCTTAACTGTGCACACCGATCATCTCGACAGGTCCTTGCCCGCCCACCGTCGTGGGACCTTACGCGGCATGGATGCCGCGTAAGCGCCTACACGGACGTACTTGCGGCGTGTCCTGCGATGGTGGGCGGGCAAGGGCCCTGCAACCAAGCCGCAGATCGAACGCTTTCAGCCAGAGCCCCCGAAGCAACACCGCACCAGATGACCTGCTGATCACACATGCACGATCGCAGGCAACCACGCATGCCTGACATCCAGACTCTCAACGCGCGGCCATATCCATCGCAGCCGGTCAGCAGCGCTCGCCACGCGTGCAGGCCTGCTGCGCCACCCGATTCATGCAGGTATAGCGTTTGCCCACCGACCCCTGCCGAAAGTCATTTGACGCAGCGTTCATCGCCCGGCAAGAATCGGCGATACCGCGCAGATAGCGATCTGTGCGTCACCGCACTACCTGCGCGCCGCGCGGGATCATTGGGGAGTTGCCGTGCAGCGACGTGATTTCCTGGCCCTGACCGGGCTGACCATGGGCGGCCTGATCGTGCCCGCCTACTTCGGCAAGGCGATCGCCGCCGAGCAGTTGGTGACGCAGCTGGATGTGGGCCGCAAGAAGCGCCTGGCCGATGCCGGCCTCAACGCCGCGCGCCAGGCCGGCGCAAGCTATTGCGATGTGCGCATCGGCCGTTATCTGCGCCAGTTCGTCATCACCCGCGAGGACAAGGTGCAGAACGTGGTCAACACCGAATCCATCGGTGCGGGCGTGCGCGTCCTGGTGGCTGGCGCCTGGGGGTTTGCCGCCACCAACGAGCTCACCGAACAGGGCGTGGCCAAGGCCGCCTCGCAGGCCGCCGCGATCGCCAAGGCCAATGCCAAGGTGCAGGGCACACCGGTGCAGCTGGCGCCCACGCCGGGCGTGGGCGAGGTCAGCTGGAAGACGCCGATCAGGAAGAACGCGATGGAAGTGCCGATCAAGGACAAGGTGGACCTGCTGCTGGGCGTCAACGCTGCCGCCACCGCTGCCGGTGCCAACTTCGTCAACTCGATGCTGTTCGTGGTCAACGAACAGAAGTACTTTGCCAGCACCGACGGCTCGTATATCGACCAGGACGTGCACCGTATCTGGGCGCCGCTGAGCGTGACCGCCATCGACAAGGCCAGCGGCAAGTTCCGCACCCGCGACGGCTTGTCCGCGCCGATGGGCCTGGGCTATGAATATCTGGATGGCGCCGCCTCGGGCAAGTTCGTCTCGCCCAATGGCGTGGTGAATTACGGCCTGTCCTACGACATGAAGGAAGATGCCATCGCCGCGGCCAAGCAGGCGCAGGAAAAGCTCAAGGCGCCGTCGGTGAAGCCGGGCAAGTACGATCTGGTGCTGGACCCCTCGCACACCTGGCTGACCATCCACGAGTCGGTCGGCCACCCCTTGGAGCTGGATCGCGTGCTCGGCTACGAGGCCAATTTCGCCGGCACCAGTTTCGCCACGCTGGACAAGCTCAAGGCCGGTTTCCAGTACGGCAGCGACAAGGTGCATATCCTGGCCGACAAGATCCAGCCCGGCAGCCTGGGCGCGGTGGGCTACGACGACGAAGGCGTCAAGACCAAGCAGTGGGATCTGATCCGCGATGGCAAGCTGGTGGATTACCAGGCCATTCGCGACCAGGCACATATCCTCGGCAAGACCGCCTCCGATGGGTGCTGCTACGCCGACTCGTGGTCGAGCGTGCAGTTCCAGCGCATGGCCAATGTGTCGCTGGCTGCCGGCAAGGCGCCGTTGAGCGTCAGCGATCTGATCAAGAACGTGGAAAACGGCATCTACATCATCGGCGACGGCTCGTTCTCCATCGACCAGCAGCGCTACAACGCGCAGTTCGGCGGCCAGCTGTTCTACGAGATCAAGAACGGCGCGATCACCCGCATGCTCGAGGACGTGGCCTACCAGATCCGCACGCCGGAATTCTGGAACGCCTGCAGCGCCGTGGCCGATCAACGCGACTACCGCCTGGGCGGCTCGTTCTTCGACGGCAAGGGCCAGCCGAGCCAGTCCTCGGCGGTCTCGCATGGGTCGTCCACCGCCCGTTTCGACGGCATCAACGTCATCAACACCGCCCGCTCGCTCGGCTGACAGGAGAAACCCACATGAGCATCCTTACCGAAGCGCAGGCTAAGGCCATTCTGGACAAGGTCATCAAGCTGTCCAAGGCCGACGAGTGCACCTCCACGCTCAGCGGCTCGATCGACGGCAATATCCGTTTCGCACTCAACAACGTGTCCACCAGCGGCCTCGTCGACAACACCGACCTGCAGGTGCAGGTGGCGTTCGGCAAGCGCGTGGGCATCGCCACCATCAACGAGTTCGACGACGCCGCGCTGGAGCGGGTGGTGCGGCGTGCCGAAGACCTGGCACGGCTGGCACCGGAAAACCCGGAATTCATGCCGGCGGTGGACAAGCAGACCTACAGGCCCAGCCCCACCTTCAGCGAATCCACCGCCGCCATCGACCCGGCATTCCGCGCGCAGGTGGCCGCCGATTCGATCGCCCCGTGCAAGGGCAAGGGATTGATCGCGGCCGGCTTCCTGGAAGATGGCCAGAGCTTTACCGCGTTCGCCAACAGCAAGGGCAACTTCGGCTACCAGCGTGGCGCGCGGTTCGACTACACCTGCACCGTGCGCACCGAAGACGGCCGCGGCTCGGGCTGGGTGGGGCGCAACCTCAAGGATGCCGCCGACTTCAAGGCCGAGCAGGACATCCGCATCGCCATGCGCAAGGCCAGCGATTCGTCCGCAGCCAAGGCGCTGGAACCGGGCAAGTACACGGTGATCCTGGAGCCGGCAGCGGCGGCAGGCCTGATTTCTTTCATGATGCGCTACTTCGATGCGCGCATGGCCGACGAGGGCCGCAGCTTCCTGTCCAAGAAGGGCGGCGGCAACAAGCTGGGCGAGCAGGTCTACGACCCGCGCGTGAACATCACCGCCGACCCGTGGGATGCGCGTGCCGCCGTGCTGCCGTGGGACGAGGAAGGCCTGCCGCGCGAGAAGATGCCGATCGTGGAGAACGGCAAGATCGCCAACCTGCAGTATTCGCGGTTCTGGGCGCAGAAGAACGGCAAGCGCGCGGTCGGCGAGCCGGGCAACCTGCTGATGGCCGGCGGCGACAAGAACATCGCCGAGCTGGTGCGCGGCACCGAGAAGGGCATCCTGGTCACGCGCACTTGGTACATCCGCATGGTCGACCCGCAGACCGTGCTGCTGACCGGGCTGACCCGCGACGGCACCTTCTACATCGAGAACGGGCAGATCAAGTACCCGGTGAAGAATTTCCGCTTCAACGAATCGCCGATCATCATGCTCAACAATATCGACGAGCTGGGCAGGCCGGTGCGCGTGGGTGGCGATGAATCTAGCTACGTGATGATGATTCCGCCGATGCGGCTGCGCGATTTTACGTTTACCTCGTTGTCGGATGCGGTGTGACTGAGAGCCGGGAATCGGGAGTGGGGAATCGGGAATGGGAGAGCGGAGCAAGCTCTTCGCGGTCCGATGGTTTTCCCGCACATCCCGTTCCCGGTCTACACGCCCTGGCGGCGCCCGCGACGCGCCGTCATTTCCTTGGATTGCTGCTCGGTAGCGTCGCTGCGTTGGCGTTACCGCGGCGCGCGCGCGCTGCGGGCAACTACGATTTCTGGTTTACCCGGCTGCGGTACGACTCGGGCGATTGGGATGTGGATGCGCGCATGCCGTCCAACCTGATCACCTCGCTGATCGACTACACCCAACTGCGCGTGGACCCGCAGGAACATGTGCTGGATCTGGCCGATCCGCGCATGTTGCAGGCGCCGTTCTGCTATCTGTCCGGGCACAAGCTGGTGGAGTTCAATCCCGCCGAACGGCGCAACTTCGAGCGCTATGTGCGCAATGGCGGCTTCGTGTTCGTGGACGATTGCAACCACGATATCGACGGCCTGTTCGCCACCTCGTTCGAGGCGCAGATGACATCCATCTTCGGCAAGACCGCGCTGCAGAAACTGCCCAGCAACCATCGTCTCTACAGCGCATTCTTCAAATTCCCCGACGGCCCGCCGGCCACCAGTTTCGAGCTCAATGGCTGGGGCGACGACCTGGTGCACGATTATCTCAGGGGCATCAGCATCGACGGCCGGCTCGGCGTGTTGTACAGCAACAAGGATTACGGCTGCGAATGGGATTACGACTGGCGCAACAAACGCTTCCTGGCCGAAGACAACACCAAGTTCGCAGTGAACATCGTGATGTATGCATTGACCAATTGAGATCGCCCCGTAGGAGCGCGCCTGCGCGCGATGCCGTACCGGTAACGCCGCATCGCGCGCAAGCGCGCTCCTATGGAAATCGCGTAATGGTTTGCGGGCACTGCGGACCGACAGCACGACATCCAACGCCGCCGTTACGCAACGAAGATCGACCGGTAAACGGGTCGCGCCAGCGCGCTCCTACGCCAGCAGCCACATAACGAGACTTCCCCCATGACTTCCCCCGACGACGACATCCTCACCCGGCAACTCTCCCAACTCGGCGCGTTGCGTGCGGCCCTGGCGCAGGCGGTGGTGGGCCAGGACGCGGTGGTGGAGCAACTGCTGATCGGCCTGCTCGCCGGCGGCCACTGCCTGCTGGAAGGCGCGCCCGGCCTGGGCAAGACGCTGCTGGTGCGCTCGCTGGGGCAGGCGCTGGAGCTGCAGTTCCGCCGCGTGCAGTTCACCCCCGACCTGATGCCCAGCGACATTCTCGGCACCGAGCTGCTGGAGGAAGATCACGGCACCGGGCATCGGCAGTTCCGGTTCCAGCAGGGCCCGATCTTCACCAACCTGCTGCTGGCCGACGAGCTCAATCGCACCCCGCCCAAGACCCAGGCCGCGCTGCTGGAGGCGATGAGCGAGCGCACGGTGAGTTATGCCGGCACCACCTATGCGTTGCCGGCGCCGTTCTTCGTGCTGGCCACGCAGAACCCGATCGAACAGGCCGGCACCTATCCGTTGCCGGAGGCGCAGCTGGACCGCTTCCTGCTGCATGTGCGGGTGGATTATCCCAGCGAGCAGGAAGAGCGCGACATCCTGAGCCAGACCACCGGCACCGGCAGCGCGCGGGTGCCCAGGGTGATGGACGCCGACAGCGTGCTGGCGCTGCAGCAACAGGTGCGGCACGTGCACGTGGGCGCGGATCTGCTGACCTGGATCAATCGCCTGGTGCGGGCCAGCCGCCCCGGCCCGCAGGCCAGCGAGGACGTGCGCCAGTGGATCAAATGGGGCGCCGGCCCGCGTGCCGGGCAGTCGCTGGTGCTGGCGGCCAAGGCGCGTGCGCTGCTGCATGGTCGCTTTGCCGCCACCCGCGAGGATGTGATCGCGCTGGCCGCGCCGGTGATGCGCCATCGCCTGTTGCTGTCGTTCGCCGCCGAGGCCGAACAACGCAGCGCCGACGATGTGGTCGCCGCGCTGCTGCGCGCCGTGCCATTCCCCGCGTGAGGCGCGTTGCGGCGTGAGCATGGACGTGCCGGCACTGATTCCTGCCGAGCTGCGCAGCCGCCTGCGCGGCCTGCAGCTGCGTGCGCGGCAGGCGCAGGGCGCACAGGGGATCGGCCAGCACGCCAGCCGCAGCCGCGGCGCCGGGCTGGAATTCTCGCAGTACCGCGCCTACGAACCCGGCGATGCCTTGCGCCAGATCGACTGGAAGCTCTACGCCCGTTCAGACCGTTTCTTCGTGCGCGAGGCCGAGCGCGAAAGCCCGCTG
Organism: Xanthomonas arboricola; assembly: GCF_002940665.1. GTDB lineage: Bacteria > Pseudomonadota > Gammaproteobacteria > Xanthomonadales > Xanthomonadaceae > Xanthomonas > Xanthomonas arboricola_B. The sequence goes on along the minus strand of NZ_MIGY01000001.1, from coordinate 1,530,322 downwards.
ACGCTGTGGTTGTTGCTCGATGCCACCGCCTCCGCCGGCCAGGCCGACCAGGCGCGCCCGCAGGTCACGCGCCTGCAGGCGATGGCGACCCTGGCCGCGTGCGCCACCGAGGTCGCGCTGCAGCAAGGCGACCAGGTCGGCTTGTTCGCGGTGCATGGCAATGGCCTGGTGGCCGTGCCGGCCGGGGGCGGGCCGCGCCAGCGCGACCGGCTCTGGCTGGCCCTGCACGGGCTGCGCGCCGGTGGCCGCTGGCCGGGCATGGACGCGTTGCGTCCACTGTGGGAACGCATCGCCGCACACGCGCTGGTGCTGTCGATCGGCGACGGCTTCGACCAGGACCTGCTCGGCGCGCTGGAAAAACTCGCCGCCGCACGCCGCGAAGTGATGCAGCTGCAGGTGCTGACCTGCGACGAACGCGATTTCCCCTTCAGCGGCGGGCACCGCTTCCGCGACCCGGAAACCGGCGAAGAACTGCTCGGCGACGGCGCCGCGATGCGCGCTGCGTATCTGCAACGCTTCGGCGCTGCCCAGCGCGCGCTGCAGGCACGCTGGCAGGCGGCCGGCATTGCGCACGCGCGGCATTATCTGGATGCGCCACCGGATGCGGCATTGCGCGAGCTGTTTGCACACGGTGCGCGGCGATGAGCCGGCACACCGGCGCCAGCGCCGCAGCTGAGGGAGCGCAGCAGTGAACCTGCTCCTGCTGTTCCCCGCCGGCCTGGCCGCATTGGCCGCGTTGCTGCTGCCGTTGCTGATCCATCTGGCCCGACGCAGCGAACATCGGCCCACCGACTTTGCCGCACTGCGCTGGCTGCGCGCATTACCACGGCCCCGGCATCGGCTGCGTTTCGACGAATGGCCGCTGCTGCTGGTGCGCCTGCTGCTGCTTGCCGCAGTGGCGCTGCTGCTGGCCGAGCCGGCCTTGCGCGATCATCTGCAGGCCCGCCCGCGCGTCGTGGTCAGCCCCGGCGTGGATCTGGCCGCGGCCCGGGCGCTCGGCCACGCGGCCAACGCGCAGTGGGTGTGGCTGGCCCCAGGCTTCCCGCCGATCGCTGCCGATGCGGTACACCCACCCGCCACGCCCGCCGGCACCGCGCCGCCGGTCGGCAGCCTGCTGCGCGAACTCGATGCCAGCCTGCCGCCGGAGACCGCGCTGAGCGTGATCGTGCCCAGCCAGTGGGGGCCGCTGGATGCGCAACGCCTGCAGCTGTCGCGCGAGGTGCGCTGGCAGGTGCTGCCCGGCCAGTCGCCGGCGGCCGCCGTGGCGCCCGTGCCACCGTTGCGGCTGCAGGCAATCGCCGACGCCCCCGCCGACCCGGCCCTGCGCTATCTGCGCGCCGTGCATGCCGCCTGGGCACTGCCCGGCGCGCTGCCGGTAAGCGCCCCCAGCGCGGCCGAACCGGCGCGCTGGCCAGCCGGCACGGTGGTGGCATGGCAGTCGCAGCGCCCACCGCCGGCGCCGGTCATCGCCTGGGTCGCGGCCGGCGGGCAGCTGCTGCTCGATGCGCAGACCCCGGCCCCGCCCGCACTGGCTGGCCCGCTGCAAGCGCTGCTGCAGGACGCACACGGCGCCGCGCTGATCGATGCCGCAACGGTTGGCCGCGGCCGCCTGCTGCGCTGGGCCGCGCCGTTGCAGCCGCAGCGGCTGCCGGCGCTGCTGGACGCCGATTTCCCCACCCGCCTGCACGACGCCCTGCAGTCGACACCCGCACCACAGCGCGCACTGGCGCAGACCCAGCAGCCGCAGCGCGGCCCCGCCATCCGCCTGGCCAGCGCCCCCTGGCCGCTGGCGCCATGGCTGATCGGCCTGGTGCTGCTGCTGTTTGCGATCGAACGCTGGCTGGCCACCGCGCCCCGCCGGAGCAGCGCGGCATGAGCACGCCGGCCCTGCGCCACGCTTGGCAGGCCGCGCGGCGGCGGCAGGCCGCAGGCGTGCTGCTGTGCGGGCTGCCGCTGGCCGTGCTGCCGGCGCTGCTGGCGTGGCGCGCCGGTGCGCAGCCGGCGATCCTGCCGTTGCTGCTCCTGGGCCTGCTGGTGCTGATCGGCGCGGCGCTGCTGGCGGCCCGCCGGCTGGACCAGGCCTGGCTGATCCGCCGGCTGGATCGCGACGCGGATCTGGAAGACAGCAGCGACCTGCTGTTCGCCCCGGCCGGGCAGCTCGGCCCGTTGCAGGCCCTGCAACGCCGGCGCCTGGAACAGCGCCTGCGCAGCACCCCGCGCGATCTGCGCCCGGCCTGGCCGCGGCGGCGCGCCTGGGCATGGGGCCTGCCCGGCCTGCTCGCCTGCATAGCGGTGCTGCTGTGGCCGCACCCCGCCTACCTGCCCACCGCAGCCAACGACCGGATCGCCGCCGCCCGTGCCGGCACCGGCGCCCCCACGCTGGGTCAGGCGCGGCTGCACAGCACCCCGCCCGCCTACACCGGCCTGCCGCCCGCACGCCTGCCCGGGCTGGATGCGCGCGTGCCGACCGGCACCCGGCTGGACTGGCAGCTGCAGGTCAACCCGGCCCCGCGCAGCGTGGCGCTGCGGCTCAGCGACGGCCGCAGCGTTGCGCTGGCCCGGCAAGGCAAGACCGATCGATGGCAGGGCCAGTGGGTCGCCGAGCGCGCCACCCTGTACCGCATCCTCATCGACGGCGCGCCGGTCGACCGCCAGCTGCACCGCCTCGACGTGCTGCCGGACCGCCCGCCGCAGGTGCGCGTGCTGACGCCCGAACAGAGCCTGGTGCTGTGGACGCCGTCCCAGACGGGCAATCGCGGCTGGACGCTGCGCTTCGAGGCCAGCGACGACTACGCGGTCGCCGCCGGCGCCGAGCTGCGCCTGACCCTGGCCCAGGGCAGCGGCGAGAACATCACCTTCAAGACCCAGCGCCGCACCCTCAACGGCAGCGGCCCGGCCCGGCAGCGCGGCTTTTCCACCACGCTGCAGCCGCAGGCGCTGGGCATGGCCGCCGGCGACGACCTGATCGCCCAGCTCATCGTGCACGACACCCGCCAGCCCGGCCCGCAGGAAGGCCGCAGCGCCAGCGTGATCCTGCGCTGGCCACCGCCGGAGCAGACCATGGCCGCCGGCCTGGAGGCCAGCGTCAAGCAGGCCTTGCCGGCCTACTTCCGCAGCCAGCGCCAGATCATCATCGACGCGCAGGCGCTGCTGAAGGAAAAGCCGCGCCTGGAGGCGGCCACCTACCTCAAGCGCGCCGACGCCATCGGCGTGGACCAGCGCCTGCTGCGGCTGCGCTACGGCCAGTTCCTGGGCGAAGAGAGCGAAGGCGCGCCCAAGGGCCCGCCGACCGCCGACGAAGCGCCAACCAGCGACGCCCCGGCCGACGCTCTGCCCACCGCCGACATGCCCACCGCGGATGCGCCGGCAACGCCTGCGGCGCCCGCGCCCGCCCGGGACGGACACGGGCACGATGCGCACGAGCACGCCGCCGAGGCCGGCGCTGCCGCGCTGGACGACCACGACCATGCGCATGGCGACGGGGCGCCGGAGCGCGGCGGCTTCGGCCAGGCGCAGGACGTGCTGTCCGAGTTCGGGCACACCCACGACCATGCCGAAGCCGCCACCCTGCTCGACCCGCAGACCCGCGCGCTGCTGCGCGCCGCGCTGGACCAGATGTGGCAGTCCGAGGGCGAGCTGCGCCAGGGCCACCCGGAGCGTGCCTTGCCGTTTGCCAACAAGGCGCTGGGCTTCATCAAGCAGGTGCAGCAGGCCGAACGCATCTACCTGGCACGGGTCGGCACGCAGTTGCCGCCGATCGACCCCGGCCGCCGCCTGAGCGGCGACCGCGCCGGCCTGGGCGACCGTGCCGCCGGCCTGGACAGCCGCCCGGACCCGGACCCGTCCGCCCTGCAGCTGTGGGACGCCCTCGGCGAGCAGGCCCCGGTACCCGACGCCACCCTGGCCCGTTACGCGCAGTGGCTGCAGACCCATCAGGAGCGCCTGCAGGATCCGCTGGGCCTGGCCGCGGCGGTGGAAACCCTGCGCGCCGAACCCGCTTGCGCCAGCTGCCGCGCCCAGCTGCGCGCCCAGGTCTGGCGCACGCTGGTCGCCCCGCCGGCCCCGCTGCACCGACGCGCTCCTGCCGACGCGCGCGGCCAGCGCTATCTGGATGCCCTGCGCCAGGAGCCGCAACCATGATGCTGCCACCGCCCCGGTTGACCGCACGCGGCAGCTTGCGCCTGCTGCACGCGCGCGCGGCAACCCGGCGCCTGGGGCCACGGCGGGCTGGATGCACGCAAGCGGAGCCGCCGGCATGACGCTCGCGCTGCCCTGGCTGGTCGGCAGTGCCTTGCTGCTGCTGGTGATGGTGAGCTGGTTCCGGCTGCTGCGCGCACATGCACGGCAACCACGCACGCGCGCCCGGCTGTGGCTGTTGCTCGCAGCCCAACCGCTCCTGGCCGGCCTGCTCTACCCGGTGCTGCTGCCGCCGCCGCGTGCCGGCAGCGCGAGCGAACTGCATGTCGCCAGCGCAGGCACCCGGGCAGACCAGGTTCGCCCGGATGCTGCGCCGTGGGTCGCCTTGCCCGAGGCGCCCGCCTTGCCCGGCGTGGCACGCGTACCGGACCTGGCCACCGCGTTGCGGCGCGCGCCCGGCACCACCGCCCTGGTCGTGCATGGCAGCGGCCTGCCGGCGCGCGACCGCGACGGCCTGCGCGTCCCTGTGCGGCTGGCGCTGGCTCCGGCGCCGACCGGTCTGGTCGCCGTCTCCACGCCGCCACCGGCCGCACCCGGCGAACGCATCGCCATCAGCGCGCGCGTGCAGGGCCTGCCGGGCGCGCGGGTGGAGTTGCTGGACCCCGCCGGGCAGGTGGTCGACACCGCCACCGCCGATGCGGCCGGCCAGGTACAGCTGCGTGGCCTGGCGCGCGCACCGGGGCAGGTGCTGTTCGCGCTGCGCCTGCGCGATGCCGCAGGCACCGAACATAGCCGGGTACAGGTGCCGGTGCTGATCGCCGCAGTGCCCTCCGCGCGCGTGCTGTTGCTGGCCGGCGCACCGCAGCCGGAACTGAAATACCTGCGCCGCTGGGCCAGCGATGCCGGCATGCAGGTGCGCAGCCAGATCGCCGTCGGCCCGGGCATGCAACTGGGCGAGGGCATCGCGCTGGATGCCGCCAGCCTGGACACGCTGGACCTGCTGGTCATCGACCAGCGCCGCCTAGTCGCCCTGGGCAACGCGCAGCGCCAGGGCGTGCGCGCTGCGATCGGCCGTGGCCTGGGCGTGCTGGTGCGCACCGACGGCCCCCTGGATGCTGCCGCCCGCGCCGCGCTTGGCGAGTTGGGCCTGGCCGTGACAGGCGGCAGCACCGGCATCGCGGTCCCCGCGCCGCGGGCGCTGGCATCGCCCGGCGCCATCGACCCAGCCGCAGCGCCGGCCGACGCCACGCCACTGCCGCCCCTGCAACGCCGCACCCTGCAGCCGCAACAGGCCGATGCCGTGATCGCCGCACGCGCAGACGACGGCAGCGCGTTGGGCTGGTGGCGGCCGCAAGGCCGCGGCCGCATCGGCATCGGCCTGATCGAAGACAGCTTTGCCCTGGTCCTGGCCGGCCGCGGCGACCTGCATGCCGCGCTGTGGGCGCAGCTGTTTAGCGCAGTCGCCCGCGCAGGCGGCAGCGCGCCCGCTGCAGTGCAGACGGGTTGGTCGCAACACCGCATGACGTTATGCGGCGCCGCCGTGGACGCAGGCGTCACCGGCCCTGCCGGTACGCCCCAAGCGCTGCTGATCGATCCGGCCAGCGGCGCCCGGGCCTGCGCCGCCTACTGGCCGACCACCGCCGGCTGGCATCGTCTGCAGACCGGCACCGAACACCGCTGGCTCTATGTCCGCGCGCCGGGCGACGCCCCCGCGCTGCGTACCCAGCAAACCCGCGACGCCACCGTTGCCATGGCTGCCATCGACACGCCCGCGACCCTCCACGCGCCAACACCGCAGCCCGGCACCCGCTGGCCCTGGCTGCTGGCCTGGCTCACGCTGGCCGCAGCAGTGTGGTGGCTGGAACGACGCAGGCGCTGACTGCGGCAGTGCATGGCCACATCAGCGCAAGATCGCGTGCGGTGCTGCTTTCAGACAGTCGTACTTGAAATGCATTGAGTTGGGAAACAGCGGTGCTGCAACATCGGCAGACCATCGGCGACACACCTCAACGCGACTGGCGCGACCACACCCGGCAACAGTTGTTCGCCGGCAACGCCACGTCGTCGATCAACTGCAAGCCCACCGACGCCGCCAGTGCATCCACCGCTTCGGCATCGCGAATGCCCGATGCGGTATCGCGCACGCGCAACATCGCATCGAACGCGCGATTGCTCTGGCTGGTGAATTGACCATCGCGGTTGAACGGCCCGTACACCACCAGCAGCGCATCCGCTGCCATCACTGCCGGCAGCCCCGCAAACAACGCCTGCACCTGCGGCCAGCCCATGATGTGCAAGGTATTGGCGCTATAGACAGCGTCATAGCCGGCAGGCGCGCCTGCCTGCACAGGCGGCAATGGTGGAGCGGGTGCCAAACCCGGTGTCGGCGTCAGCACCGCCTGCAATGCAATCGGTGGCGGCGTATTCGGCAATGCCGCCGCGTCCAGCCACTGCGTCATCCCCGGCAGATGGTCGGCATGATCGCTGGCCTGCCAGCGCAACCACGGCATCGCCGCCGCAAAATGCACCGCGTGCTGCCCGGTCCCGGCGCCGATTTCCAGCACATTGCGGCGGTCGGCAAAGTGCCGTTGCAACACCTCCAGGATCGGATCGCGGTTGCGTGCGGATGCAGGTGAGAACGGCTTGGTCATAAGGAATATCAAGAGAAACGTCAGGACGTCTCTGCATTATGGATGCAAAACATCCAACGAGCTCATGCGCTCATCGGTGGTTTTCACGCAGGCGCATGCCCATCGATTTAGCGATACCCATCCCAAATGCCTCGCTATCGTTTGTGCGTGATGACGCGGGGACATACTCCGGAGGAGATCTGCATGAACAAGGCCGTTGCTTTTTTGACCACGAGCTTGCTAGCGATTGCTGCGAGTTTTGCTGCCGCACCCACTGCAAATGCACAAGCTTCGACTGTAATACTCGACTGCACAGGCAGTGATTATTGCTGGGCTGGCGTAGACAGCCCAGGATCACCAGCGCCATTCAAATATGCATGGACATTCAACAATACTGCTGGCGCCATCTTCCCCAGAAATTGCACCAATAGCGAGGATTGCAATTTTTATTGCCCACGTGGCAATACCTTCATCACCGCCAATGTCATGGTGAGCGACGCCAACAATCAGTTTATCGGTTCGGCGAGTGCGCGCGCACTCTGTACACCGCAACCTCTGTGAACTCAGGCAAGAACCTGCGCGTCAACCGATAGCGGCTCCGGACCGCAAGGATCTGTCCCCATCCTTGCTGGTTCGGTGCTTTCACCAGTCAGCTTGTCAATGCCTCATACGCGCGTCGCACCGCATCCTCGCCATAACGCCGCTCCAGCCGGCGCACGATGAAGTGACCGCGCGCCATCGCCTGGAAGTGGCGCATGAACACGGTATTGAGCGTTGCGCCGCTGACCGCACCGACCAGCGGCACCGCCTGCACGGCGAGTTTTTCGCCGACATTGACCGAGAACCTGGCCGCAACGCGCGACACCAGCGACACCAGCACCGGCGCGCCCTTGCTGGCAAACCCGTGCGCTGCGACGTAATGCGCCGCAGCGCTGAGTTGTTGCGCCATCGCCGCGCGCACCGCGAAGTAGCCCGACTCGGCGCCGTCGTCGCTGACACTGCGTCCGCCATGCGCCAGCACTTCCAGGCAGGCCAGCGCGGTTTCCGGATCGTGCAGCGATTCGCCTTCGGAACGTGCGATATCGGCGATGGAGCGCAGCATCACCGTGGTGGTCACCGGCAGCTCCACCAGCAGGCCGGGCAGGCCGAAGAATCCGCCCGCGCCGCCGGCAACAGCCACCGCCAGGGTGTGGCGTGCGGTAGACGCAGGTTGTTGCAAATCGGTCTTGCCGCGCAGGCTCAGTAACGCCGATTTCATCGCCACCTGCAGCGCGCGGCGGGTGACGCCATCGATGCTGCGGGTGACCAGTTTCGGCAGCCGCCGGGTGATCAGGCTCTCGATCGGCGCGCCTAGTGCATTGGCCAGTTGGGCGGCCACGCCGGGGTTTTCCAACAGCGCGTGCGCGGTGGCCAGATCGCGTTGCGCGGCAACGTCCATCACCGGGATCGGAAGCGTCGTCATGCCTGCTCTTCGTCGTTGGGGGGCTTGCGCCGATGGTACCCAGCGCCACGTGAGCGCCAGACGAGCGGACTCGGCCGGCAAAAAAAGCCCTTCTGCAATTGGCCGGCAAAATGCGCGATCATCGGGCTCTATGCAGCCAATGCTGACCAGATGAATCGTGAGATCCGCCACAGCGTCGTCATTGCGGCCGCGCCGGAGGTGGTCTGTGCCGCGTTGTCCGAGCCCAGGCAACTGGCTCGCTGGTGGACGCGCGAGGTGAGCCTGGTCGAGGACCGGGTGCGGCTGGACTGGAGCCGGCAAGGCTGGCGGGTGGAGTTGAGCATCGACGACGGTGCCGACTACCGTCTGGTGCGCTGGCGTTGCCACGCCTCCAACATGCTCGACACCGACGCCTGGAAGGGCACGGTGATGCGCTTCGACCTGCGCCCGACCAGCCAGGGCACGCAGGTGGAGTTCGAACACTCCGGCTACCGCGACTCGCCCTGCAAGGAAGCCTGCGCCCGCGGCTGGCGCTTCTTCCTGGGCAGCAGTCTCAAACGCTATGTGGAAACCGGCGAAGGCATGCCGTCGGCCGATATGCGCAGCCCTGCGCTGCCCGACAGCGGCGGCCGCGCGCCGCGCTAGCGGCAACTGTCTGCAGGCACCCATTGCCATCGCGGCGTGCACGGTTGCCGCCGCTGCGTCAGACCACGCGGCTTTGCGTGCCGGCCGCACCGGCGAACCCGTGATGGAGCGGTCGCTCGCCCGGAGTCCGCCTATGCCGTGCGCGGCTGGCCCATGGCTGGCGCTGGGCTGCCAGGCAACTGCGCGTCCACCGTCACCGGGCTGTCGCCACGCAGCAACGCGCGCGCCTCGGCATCGGTGGCCACCGCCGGCGGCGAGCCGCGCAGCGGCAGGCCGGCGGTTTCGCGCACGAACAACATGGTCACCAGGCCGATCGCCGCCGCGCCCATCAGGTAGTACGCCGGCACCATCGGGTCGCCGCTGCGCTCCACCAACCAGGCGGTCACCAGCGGCGTGGTCCCGCCGAACAACGACACCGACACGTTGAAGGCGATCGACAACGCGCTGTAGCGCACCGGCGTGTAGAACAGCGCCGGCAATGTGGACGGCATCGAACTGGTGAAGCACACCAGCGCCAGGCCGAGCAGCATCAGGCCGGCAAAAATCAAGCCGTCATGGCCGCTGCCGATCAGCAGCAGGCAGGGGATGGCCAGCGCGAACAACGCAATGCAGGCACCGATGATCATCGGCCGGCGACCCAGCCTGTCGCTGAACAGGCCGCCGACGATGTTGAGCGGCATCATCACCAGCATCACCAGAATGATCAGCAACAGGCCCTTGCTCTCGGCATAGCCCATGGTGACGCTGAGATAGCTGGGCATGTAGGTCAGCAGCATGTAGTCGGTGACGTTGAATACCAGCACCAGGCCCACGCACTTGAGCAGCTGCGGCCAATGCAGGCGCAGCATCGTCAGCAGGCCCTGCGCGGCGGTTTCGCGCTCGCGTTGTTCGGACTGCTCGGTATAGGCGCGAAATGCCGGGGTTTCCTCCAGCTTCATGCGCATGTACAGGCCCAGCAGCCCCAGCGGGCCGGCAATCAGGAACGGTACGCGCCAGCCCCAGTCGAGCATCTGCGCCTGGGTCACGGTCATGTGCAGCGCCGTCACCGTGGCGGCGCCGGCGATGTAGCCGCCCAGGGTGCCGAATTCCAGCCAGCTGCCCATCAATCCGCGATTGCGGTCGGTGGCGTATTCGGCAATGAAGGTCGCCGCGCCGCCGTACTCGCCGCCGGTGGAAAACCCCTGCAACAGCCGCGCCAGCAACAGCAGCGCCGGTGCCCACAGGCCGATCTTGGCGTAGGACGGAATCAGGCCGATGCTGAAGGTGCCCAGGGCCATCAGGATCATGGTCGCGGCCAGCACCTTCTGCCGCCCGTAGCGATCGCCGAGCGGGCCGAACACCAGCCCGCCGATCGGCCGCACCAGGAAGGCGACGGTGAAGGTGGCAAAGGTGGCGATCAACTGCGCGGTGGGATTGCTGGCCGGGAAGAATACCTGCCCCAGCGTCACTGCCAGATAGCCGTACACGCCGAAGTCGAACCACTCCATCGCATTGCCCAATGCGGCCGCGCCCACGGCCTTGCGCAACATGCCGCGATCCACCACGGTGACTTCGTCCAGTTGCAGTTGGCGGCGGCGCTTGAACCAACCGAAGTGCGAGGCAATCGCGCGCGTGTCGTGCATATATTGTGTCTCCATGTGCGGCCATCGCTGCCCGCTCGCCCCGGCAACGCACAGGACACGGCGCATCACGCAGGCATGGCAATGGCACATGCACAAGATGACGCCGGAGGCATTCCCGGACGGCCGCGTGGATTCAGCGACGCTGCGGGACAGATGACCAAGGGGGTGGGCAATGCCCAAGGGCTTGATCAGCCGGTTATGGTACTACAGCGCGCAGATCGCTGCAGCCGCGATGGTGGAGCATCGCGGAAAACCGCTTGTTTCAAGGCATCTGGCGCATCGGGCGCGCGCATCGCGCCCTCGCTGCACTGCGCATGTCCTGCCATATTTACGCGCCATCGATCAGGCGCGTTACTCGCTTACACCAGCGCCGCACCCAGCTGCGACAGCAGCGGTTGCAGATCTTCGCGCGTCTGCGGGCGCACGGCGCGTGCCACTTCCACACCGTCGCGCAGCAGGATGATGGTCGGCCACAACGTGACACGAAAAGAGCGGCCCAAGGGCCGTCCTTTTCCATCTTCGATCTTGCGATAGTCGAGCGCTGCAACGCCACCCAACAATTTCTGCAGCAGCGGTTGCGCGGCAATGCAATGGCCGCACCAGTCGGTGCCGAATTCCAGCACCTGCAGACCGGCCTGTGCATCCACCGCGCTACGTTCGGGCGCCTGGGTGGCGTAGTCGCGAACAAACCCCATCGTGTGACAGCTCCGTTGTGCTTACGACAGTGCGCGCTGAATGTCTTCCAGCGGCAGATTGGTCAGGTCCTTGGCCAGATCGCCAACCAGGCGTTGTTGCGTTTCCTTGTGCAGCAGCGGACGCACGCGGCCCAGCGTCGTCGGATCGGCCACCAGCACCAGATGCGTGTACTCGTGCTTCAGCGCGCCGTCGTTCAAGGCATGCGACAACTGCTTGGCGAACGTCATTTCGTCCATGTCCGCCTCGCTGAGATCCTGCGGCGCCTTGCCGGCCGGGCCATCGTCGTCGACGTTCTGCACATCGGTGCGCGCATGCTGGCGCAGCACCACCTTGGCCTCGTTACCGGTGTTGGTGAACCAGCGCGCTTCGCCGCCATCGGCCACCACCACCAACGCACCCTGAGGAATTTGCAGACTCATTCGATTCTCCTTGTTAGAGCGGCGCTGCATGTGCAACGCCAGTCGGCCTCAACCTAGGCGAGAGGATGTAAGCACCGCGCCTAGCCGGTGTCAGCATGGCGTTAGCGTGGTGCCGCCAGCGGCGGAGGCGGCAGACCCAGGTGCTTGCTGAAGAAACGCGCCGCCACCCGCAGCGCCTGCTGGCTCTCCGGCAGTGCATTGGTGAGGTGGAAGGCGTGCCCTAACCCATCCCAGACATGCAGGTCCGATTCGCGGCCCAGGTCCACCAGGCGCGAATGCGTGTAGGCGGCATTGCTCAGCTCGGCAGCACGCGTGGCGGTGAGGAACAGCGTCGGCGGGAACTGCCGCAGCACCGCATCGGAAAACACCGGTGAGACCAGCGGATCGTGGAAGTCCACGTTGTCGCCGTAATACAGGTCTTCCCAGATCGGCAACGCACCGGCCTTGTCCGGCAACAAGGCATCGTTGACTGCCGCCACCACACTGCGCGAATCGCCGCGGTAGCGCGCATCGCCTGCGGCGCAGAACAGCCCGGCCGCCGCCGGCATCGGCAACTGCTCCTTGGCAAACCACGCCAGCGATTCACCGGTGAGCACGCCGCCGGCCGAACAACCGAACAGGCCGATGCGCTCGGGCGCATAGGTCTTGAGCGCAGCGCGATACACCGCCGCCACATCCTCGCTGGCAGCCGGGAAATGGTGCTCGGGCCCCATCCGGTAATCCACCGCGACCACGGTCATGCCGGTCATCGCCGCCAGCGGAATGGCTTCCATCAATCCGAACGAGGCCGGGCTGCCCATCACGAAGCTACCGCCATGCAGTTCGATCAACAGGCGCTTGGCCTGCTCGGGTGTGCGCGTGCGCGGCTCCACCCGCAGCACCGGCACGCCATTCCAGGTTTCGGGCGTGATCTCCACCGCGTAGCGCGTGCGCAGCTGCGCAATCACGCCTTCGGCCCAACGCTCGGTGTCGGCGCGGAGACTCGGCAATTGCTTGAGCAAGGTGGCGTTGTCGGCCTTGTCCATCGGATCGACGCGGGCCACCCCGGCGGCCACATGCGCACGCGCGGCAGGGCTCAGATATTCCGATACCGGCAGGTCGAAGGCGGGCACATGCCGGATGCCATCGGGGGCCGAAGCGGGGGCCGGTGGTGCCGGCTCGGCGGCGGTTGCGTGCATGCTGCACGCGGTACAGATCAACGTGAGCGCCAGCGTCTTGTTCAACCAATGACGTGTCATGCAGTGCCGTCCCAGGCAAGTCGAACCGCCAAGGATACCGGCAGCGGCCGGCTTGCATCGCGTGCAGACAATGCCGTTGCATGTAACGACGCGATGTAACGCAAATGCTGCAACTACGCACAACGCAGCGTGCAATCGGATGATTGCATCAAGCGTGCGCGAGCGTTGGATATCGCAGCATGGTCATGTGTTCCTCTGCATCCAAGCGGACATCGAGATCTCGCGACCGCCAGCGCCGACACTGCGCCTGCCGACGTGTCGATGCCATGCACCGAGCCCATCGTCGCGCTCAGGCGACAGGTGCCGACGCTGCGGTGGGCGGCAGATGCTGCAACGCCTGCAGCGTGGAGGTGGTCAGTGGCGACGGCAGTGCGTCCAGCGCGAACCAGCCGATGTCGGCGATCGCTTCGGGCTCGCGGCGCACGGCGTGCTCGCTGCCCTGGGTCACGGCCAGATACACCGGCGCGACCCAATGCTGCGGCGGCGCCAGGTCCGGCTCGAAGTAGCTGACGATGCACAGCACATCTTGCAGTTGCACGTGCAGGCCGGTTTCTTCCAGCACTTCTCTCACCACCGCGTGTTCCACCGTTTCCATCCAGTCCACCTTGCCGCCGGGCAGGCCCCAATGGCCCTGCTCGGGCACACGCCCGCGCTGCACCAGCAGCAGGCGGCCATCGGCGCGCCGGATGAAGGCGCCGCATCCGACGCGTGGACGAAGGTCGGTATCGATCGAGCTGGACATAGGCATCCCGGAGGTTGTGCCGCGTAGTGTCCCAGATGTGCGGCGGGCAGGTGGTGCATCCACGCATCTGCAAGTGCATGATGGTACGGAGCGCTCTCCACGCCGATCCACACCAATGACGCTGCCTTAGCGCCATGTTGGCGAGGATGCGCGCAGTCCGCGCCGCGCCGGCGCACCGTGTTGGAGGTTGGGATGTCGCGTATCGTCGTGATCGGCGGCCATGGCAAGGTCGCACGTCTGCTCACGCCGTTGCTGGTGCGTGGCGGGCATTCGGTCACCGCACTGTTTCGCAATCCTGCGCACGCAGACGATGCGATTGCCGACGGCGCCACCCCGCAGGTATTGGATATCGAACAGGCCGACACCGCTGCGATCGCCGCGCAACTGGCCGACCACGACGCGGTGGTGTGGTCGGCCGGCGCCGGTGGCGGCGATGCGGCGCGCACCTACGCGGTGGACCGCGATGCAGCGATCCGGTCGATGCATGCTGCCGCGCAGGTACGCGTGCGCCGTTACCTGATGGTGTCCTATCTCGGTGCCGGGCTGGAACACGGCATCGGGCCGGACGATGGATTCTTTGCCTACGCCCAGGCCAAGGCCGCGGCCGATGCGCACCTGCGCAGCACCACGCTGGACTGGACCGTGCTGGGGCCGGGGCGACTCACGCAGGAACCGCCAACCGGCCGCATCACGTGCGACCCGGGCAGCGCTGGCGACGGTGGCGTGTCGCGCGCCAACGTGGCGCAGGTCATTGCGGCGGCACTGGCCACGCCGGCCACCATCGGCAAGACGGTGGGCTTCATCGACGGGCAGACGCCGATCCAGCAGGCCCTGTCGCAGCTGGAATGAACGCCGCGCCTATCGCAACCGGCGCGCGGGGCGCACGGTGGATGGGCCTAACGAATTCCTAAAGCCAGCCTCGGCATAGTCACAGACGCAGCCCATCGTGGAGGTCGCTTATGTCTGCATTCGTCACGCCACGCCGTGCCGGCATCCTGCCGCCGTATCTGCTGGACCATGTGGCCCGGGCGGCGCCCGAGCGTGCACGCCAGTGCGCGCTGTTGTCGCGGCAGATCACCGCGCAGCTGCGGCAACAGCGCGCGTCCGGCCTGCTTGCACGCGCCCAGGCACTGGCCGCCGATGCTGCGAGCACGCCCGCCGTGCAAGCGGTGCAGCGGCAGATCTACGACGCCCAGCAAGGCAGCGCGCTGCCCGGCACCCTGGTCCGCGCCGAGGGCGCTGCCGCCACCGACGATGTGGCCGTAACCGAGGCCTACGATTATCTCGGCGCCACGCACGACTTCTTCCAGACGGTGTATGGGCGCAATTCCATCGACGGCGACGGCATGCCGTTGATCGGCACCGTGCATTACGAGCGTGGCTACGACAACGCCTTCTGGAACGGCGAGCAGATGGTGTTCGGCGATGGCGATGGCGAGGTCTTCAACCGCTTCACCATCGCCATCGACGTGGTGGGCCACGAGCTGAGCCATGGCGTGACCGAGCGCACCGCCAACCTGATCTACCAGGGCCAGTCCGGCGCCTTGAACGAGTCGCTGTCGGATGTATTCGGCGTGTTGATCAAGCAGTACACGTTGCGGCAGCAGGCCGGCGAGGCGGACTGGATCATCGGTGCCGGCTTGTTGATGCCCGGCATCGACGGGGTGGGCCTGCGTTCGATGCGCGCGCCCGGCACCGCGTACGATGACCCGGCCCTGGGCAAGGATCCGCAGCCTGCCAGCATGGCCGGCTACGTCGACACGCAAGAGGACGATGGCGGCGTGCACTACAACTCCGGCATCCCCAACCACGCGTTCTATCGCGCGGCCGTGGCCATCGGTGGCTACGCCTGGGACAAGACCGGCCGCATCTGGTACCGCGCGCTCAGCGGCGGCGAGCTGGCCGCCGGTGCGGACTTTGCCACCTTTGCCGCGCTCACCGTCAGCATTGCCGGTGCGGACTACGGCGCCAGCAGCGCCGAGGCAACCGCGGTGCAACAGGCCTGGCGCGACGTGGGCGTGCTCGCATGAGTCCACAGCGTCCGCCGGTGGATGCAGGCGTGACCTTGCGGCTGGCACGCGAAGGCGGGGTGGCCGCCTTCCCCGCCATGCGGCGCGAACGGCAGCTGGTGATCGATGACCTGGACGATGCGCAGCGTCTGCAGCTGCGCACCTTGCTGGACCAGTGCCTGGCGCATGCGCTGCCGCATCCGCAGGCCGGTGGCGGCGACCGCCGTTACTTCAGCATCGCCTGGGACGGCGCCAGCGAGCCGCTGCGCATCCCCGAAGAACATGCACCGGCTGCGATCGTGCGGCTATGGAAGCAGGGCACCCTATAGCGGTCGCACCACGATGCCGCCGCCCGCGCCACAGCACGCGTGCCCATCGCCCACCACAAACGAAAACACCGCGCATTGCGCGGTGTCTGTCGACGGTAAGTGGTCCAACTGCGGATGCCTGCACCCTTTAAGCTGCCTAGATGCTCTAGGGCTGCACAGCTGGTGACGCATAGTGCGGGCTGCTGCGTTAGCGCCACGTGCAGCGCAGCGGTCAACTTGAAGACACCCGCTCGTCGCTGCAGTGCAGCAGGTCGTTGCCGGTGTCCGGGCTGGCTGCGCGCATGCCGATCTGCCCGGGCCTGCACCCGCTGCGCCGGCAAGGCAAGCGCATCGGCCATCCCGACTGACAGGCATGCGGCGGCATCTGCCCGGGATGTCCACCTCCAGCGCCCGCAGATTGGAGCCGCATGGCGGCGGGGCCACTGCACCGTGATCGGCAGGGTGCCAGCCAGCAGGGCGCGTCGAACCCATCGTCACAGCGCCGCAAGACGCTGGGCGGCAACTCCGAAGGCGAGTTGCCGGACGCGGGCAATGCCATCGGCGGCGTTCGGCCTCGCCCGGCGCCGCACGCCTGCATTGCCGTCAACACCGGCTTCGCGGATAGTCGCGCCACTGATCAGACAAAATCTATGACGCCCGTGATTGTGTTGCTGCTTGCTGCCGGCCTGCTTGCCGGCCTGGGACTTGCCGGTGTCATTGCGTGGCTGCTGCTGCGCCGTCGTGCGCAAACCGCCGGTACCCCTGCCACGTCCGCCGTCTCCGCCGCTGGTGCGCATGCCACACCGGCAGCGCGCGCGCCGGGGCAGGCGGCTGTGCAGGTGCAGGCGCACCAACAGGCACAGGCGCTTACCGCCGCTGCACCGCAGCCCCTGCCGCCCGGGCCGCCACCGATGCAGCCACTGCTGCGCCGCATGTATGCCGCGGTGATGTCCACCCCGTCGCTGGCCGAGGGCCACCTGCCGACCGACCCGGCGCAGGCCGCGGTGCTGGCTGCGGTCGGCAATGCGCTCGACCACGTGGACCTGCGCCCGCAGCTGCTGCCGCGCCGCCCGCAGTTGTTGCCGCAGCTGATGCGCGCGGTCAACGACCCGGATGCCTCCGGTCGCGGCATCGCCGCGATCATCGCGCAGGACCCGGCGCTGGCGGCCAACCTGTTGCGCATCGCCAACAGCGCGCTGTATCGCCCGCAGGGCGGCCCGCTGGAAAGCCTGGAGCGGGCCGTGGTGCATATCGGCACCGAGGGCGTGCGCCAGATCGTCGCCGCCGCAGTGATGCAGCCGGTGCTGAGCCTGGAGGGCGGCCTCTACGCGCGCCTGCCGGCCGCCGTGTGGGATTACGCCCTGCGTACCGCCGCAGCCGCGGCTGCCTACATGCGCGAGCGCGGTGGCGACAGCTTGTCGGCGCAGCTGGCCGGCCTGCTGCAGGGCCTGGGCGCGGTGGTGATCCTGCGCGTGCTGCGCGATGCCTATGCCGAGCGCCCGACCCTGCCCTACAGCCTGGAAGTGGCCGCCGCATTAGTGGAACGCCACACCGCCGCAGTCGCCAAGACCATCGTCACCGCCTGGGATCTGCCTGCCACGCTGAGTACCGCGCTGGACGAGCAACGCCCCGAGCACGACGCCACCGTGCTGACCACCTCGCTCGGCATGGCGCTGCGTTATGGCCGGCTGGCCGCCGCACTGGCCATGCTCGCCCGCCATGGCGCCGAGCAGGAGGAGCACGCGCTCAGTGTGCTGTCCACGCTGGAGCCGGACCACGCGGCCAATGCCGCGCTGTGGCAACGGCTGGTCGCTTCCAGCGTGGAGTGAGGCCGGTCCGGTTGCGGCAGGTCGGGCACCCACGTGCCCTGACGAGCGCACGTGCAGCACCCCACCGCTCAGCCCTCGCTCGCAATCATCTCCTGGACCCGCGTCGCCAGCAGGCTGACGCTGAACGGCTTGGCCAGCACCGCCATGCCGGGTTCGAGGTGGCGGTCGTTCAATTGCGCGTGTTCGGCAAAGCCGGTGACGAACAACACCTTGAGTTTTGGGCGGCCCACGCGCGCGGCATCGGCCATCTGCCGCCCGTTCATGCCGCCGGGCAGGCCGACATCGCTGATCAGCAGATCGATCCGCACCGGCGACTGCAAGATGCCCAGCCCTGCAGCGCTGTCGCCGGCTTCCAGCACGGTGTAGCCCAGCTCTTCCAGCACCTCGGTGAACAGCAGGCGGATGGACGGCTCGTCGTCGACAATCAACACCGTTTCGCCGGCCAGCGAGGGCGCAAGTGCCAGCGTGGCGGTGCCGCTGTCGCTGCTGTCGTCGGCACCGGCATGACGCGGCAGGTAGATGCACACCGTCGAGCCCTTGCCCACTTCCGAATGGATGCGCACCTGCCCGCCGGATTGCTTGGCAAACCCATAGATCATCGACAAGCCCAGGCCGGTGCCTTCGCCGATGGGTTTGGTGGTGAAGAACGGATCGAACGCGCGCGCCACCACATCCGGCGGCATGCCGGTGCCGGTATCGCTCACGCACAGCGACAGGTAGTGCCCTTCCGGCATGCCCAGCTGCTGGCCCATCTCGCGGTCGATCCAGCGGTTGCTGGTCTGCACGCGCAGGCGCCCGCCGTCGGGCATCGCATCGCGCGCGTTGATGCACAGGTTGAGCAGTGCGTTCTCCAGCTGCGGCGCATCCACCAGCGCCAGCCACAGTTCGGCAGCGGCGATGTTTTCCACGCAGATCCCCGGGCCCACCGTGCGCTGGATCAGCTCCAGCATGTCCACCACCAGCCGGTTGACGTTGGTCGGCTTGGGCAACAGCGTCTGCCGCCGCGCAAACGCCAGCAAGCGGTGCGTCAGCGCGGCCGCGCGCGTAGTGGCGCCCTGCGCGGTGGCCACATAACGCTCCAGGTCGCGATAACGGCCTTGCTCGATCCGCAGGCTCATCAGCTCCAGCGCACCGGAAATGCCCGCCAACAGGTTGTTGAAGTCGTGCGCCAGCCCGCCGGTGAGCTGCCCCACCGCTTCCATCTTCTGCGATTGGCGCAGCGCTTCTTCCACCGCCATCAGCTCGCGCGTGCGCTCGGTGACCTGCTGCTCCAGCGTGTCGCTCAACTCGCGCAGTGCCGCCAGCGCGCCGTCGCGCTCTTCCGACAGTGCGTGGCGCGCCTCGATGTCCAGCAGCACGCCGGGAAACCGCAACGGCGTGCCATCGGCGCCCTTTTCGACCCGGCCATTGGCTTCCAGCCAGTAATACTTTCCGTCGCGCCGTTTGACCCGGTACTGGTGCGCGTAGGCGCCGCCGCGGGCGATGGCCTCGCCAATGGCCGCGCGCAGCCCCTCGCGGTCGTCCGGGTGCACCGTCCGTATCACCTGTTCCAGCGTCAGGCCGCTGCGGCTGGTGGACGGATCGAAGCCGAAGTTCTGCGCAAACGCCTCATCCACCGAAAACGCATCGGTGGGCAGGTCCCAGATCCAGGTGCCGATGATCGCCCCGGCCGCCAGCGCCAGCTGCACCCGCTCGGCATTGCGGCGCGCCACCGTTTCGGCTTCCAGCGCACGATCGCGCTCGCTGGTGCGGTTGACCACCTCATGCACCAGATGGGTGTTTTCGTTGCTCAACATCGCATGCTGGATGTCGCGGTTGCGGTCGGCCGCTACCTGGGTGGTGGTTTCGATCGCGATGTTCATCAGCCCCACGATGCTGCCGTCTTCACCGCGGATCGGCGAGGCGGTGGCATTCCAGTAGGTCATCTCGCTGACGCCGTTGCGCAGCATCGGCAAGGCCATGACCCCCTGGCCGAAGCCCTCGCCGGTCTGCAGTACCCGGTCGAAGTCCTGGGCGGTCGGCGCATAGGTCTCCTCCCACACCTCTGCCACCGGCTGCCCCAGCGCATGCGGATGACGGTCGCCCAGCGAGCCGAGGTAAACGTCGTTGTAGAACATCCGCAGCTCCGGCCCCCACAGCACTGCCCCGAGCAGGGTGGAGTTGAGCACCACCGACAACGACGAGCGCAGCGACTGCGGCCAGGTGTCGGGCGCGCCCAGCGGCGTGGCGGCCCAATCGTGGGCGCGCATCAAGGCCCCCATCTCGCCGCCTCCGGCAAGAAAGTCCAGACCGATGGGCTCGATGGCGGGGCGCGCTGTGCTCACGTGACGGCATTGCCTGGCAAAAAGTGCGCGCATTGTGGCATGCAGCGGCCTCGGCAAGACGTGCAGGCAGGCGTACGCCTCCGCGAGCGTGCTGCGCATGGATCAATGCAAGAGCTGCGTGTACTGACGCGCGGATGACGGCATGCCCACGCCGCACTCACACCACCCGGGTCCAGACTGGCCGTCCACACCCCAACCGTAAGAGGCACACCGTGGACAAGAACCGTATCGAAGGCACCGCCAAGCAGGTCAAGGGTTCGATCAAGGAAACCGTCGGCCGTGTCACTGGCGACAAGAGTACCGAACTGGAAGGCGCGACCGAAAAGAACGTCGGCAAGGTGCAGAACAAGGCTGGCCAGGTCGCAGACAAGGTTCGCGACGCGTCCAAGTAAGTCAATCGAAGGCGTCAGCGTCGATTGCATTGCCGGCGGGCGAGAGGCCCGCAGCGCCGAGGCAGTGGACTGGCCGGCAGCCGTAACGCGCGACAGCGCAGACGGCAAAGCCCACGTCGGCGAGAGATCGCACCAACGCCCCGACATGATCGGGGCGTTGGCGTTTTTGGGGGCTTGGACGTGTGTTCTGTTCCATCTGCTAATCGCCAGGAGTGTTCGCTGGTCGCGGCAGCTATTCTTGAGATAGATGGTGGCAGCCGGACAACTCCGTGGCGCGCGACACCACGCCCTTCAATTGCGAGCAACACCGCGCACACCCGCACCCGGGCATGGTGCGTTACTGCCAGGGCATCGAGAACATGACCCTGCGCCACTAGGCGCATCGGCAAGGGCGGCCTGCTCCGTCAGATTCCATCATCGCGCTGCCCGGCCTGGGCACAGCAGAGGCCAAGCAGCTGGGCTATGCGTGCGTAGGCGGGCAGGCGATGAAGCGGCTGCACAATGGATGGGAGCAGGCGTCGGCGGCTGCGGGTGGCTGGCAGCGGTGTCAGGGCGGGTAGGCACCCCGCCAATCCCCATCCCAGCTGACAGGACTTTAGCTTCGAAGAGGAATTAGATCTCCTCGCCTATGCCCTGCAGGAGTGAATAGCTCACGCTTCTTTCACCAAGCCCTCTCCGCAGCCGCTATACACATCAATCCTGTCATCGAAATTTAATTTAATTGAAATCCAAATTTAAATAATAAAACTTGTAGGATTGAGCATTCCGCACCGCGAGAGCGCGATTACCAGCCAGCGCCTTTGTTCCGGCATACGTGTAACCTGAAGGGGCATCAATCGTCCCGTCTACGATTTCGTCTGAAAAATGCGTGATTTCATGCAAAAATGTTCCCACTTGAGAAGATTCATCGTAAACCGTTGGAAATGGGGGCGACTCAAAGAAACGTGGGCATAGATTAACTTGATATAGCATTCCAGGCGAGACCCAAGCTAAAGCATTCGGAGAAACGTTATTTTCCACTGGGTCGCATTGGCAAGTAATAGAAACCGGCGGCTTGGGGTTCGCCGAATCACTGGTTAATCGATACCATGTGGCGAACACCATATTATCGTTAAATTGGTCGTCTGGAAGATAGTCATCAGGATCGCCATGGACGCCAAACCAAGTCGTAAATCGCGCAGTCGGTTCAAACCACATATCAACATATGGAGGTACGTCGAAGGTCTGTACTTTCGTCTGCTGCCCGTATTCAGTAAGAGTTTCGTAAGCAATTGCGGTCGACTGCGGTATTACGTTTTTTTCAACATGTTGGACCTGAGCTGCGCTACAGGATGCGAATTCCGACTCAATCGTCTTGCGAAGACGTTTCTCCGGCGATGTCAATCCGGCATCTAGCTGCTTGCCAGCAAAGATCCTGACGTCATTTGAGGACGCTTCAAGCCACGATGCCCGAAGTGAGTCTCGAGATGCGTTCTTGAAAGCCAGTTTAGGTCTATTTAAATAAAGAGAAGGGCTTCTCAAGCTGACCGTGTAATGCTGCCCTGGTTTGAGACGATAATTCAATTGAATATTTACGTCCACCGCCTTTTTCTGCTTTGGACCCACTTTGACATATACATCTTCTGGTGCGCCTTCCATGTTGACATAGATGCCAAAATATGGGGCTTCGCTTCCGTCATCTGCCAAGACACGGAAAACATTGTTCATTAAAAGACCACTTCTGTTGGTCTTTGGAAAAGACTGGTCTACGACTTCAATGTCCTGATCACCCAGATTGACAGCAACAACTCGTATACCCGTCTCACCCTGCTCATTACTTACTGGCTTATCGCTACTGACAGATTTAACTGCCTGCTCAATTTTTACATTCAATCGCCCCGCAGCCGATGCCGAGTGAGAGAAGATTATTAATCCCGCTACTGCCATTACTCTCCATGCACGCATTGCCGACTCCTTGTTAGTTAAAAACTTTGTCGATTATTTTTCAATGTTGCGACGGTGCTTGAGCATAAAAGCACAGGTATGCCGCAGCGTCAACGGAGCCCGATTTATCCAGACACGATATTAGGTGGGTCTTGGATGGAGACGGTAGAGTTCTCTGCTACCTCGTGAATGACAACGTTTTTCCTCGTGGTCAGGCTGGCCGGGGTGATCGCCTAGTGCATTTATCAAACTGGTCGTGATGCATAGCCAACCTTCACAGTGCAATGCCATGGCATTACTCACCCACCGCCGCGCGGCAGGCGGCCAGGGCGCGGCTGATGTGCTTTTCCACCATCTTGACCGAGATGCCCATGACGGCGGCGACTTCCGGGTAGGTGAGGCCGTCGAAGCGGTTGAGCATGAAGGCCTGGCGGCATTTGGGCGGCAGCGCGGGCAGCGTGTGGGTGTGCAGGTGCTGTAGGGTGCGGCGGGCGTCCACCAGCTGGTCCACCGCCGTGCCGGCGGCGGCGAGCGGTTCGCTGCCCTCCAGCGGTACATGGCGGGAGGCGTGCCTGCGGTGGCGCGTGCGCCAATGCTCCAGCACCACGTTGTGGGCAATGCGGTACAGCAGCAGCTTGTAGCTGTGGATGTCAGGCGTGTTGCGGTAGGCCAGCAGGCGCAGCAGCGCTTCCTGGGCGAGGTCGGCGGCGGTGTGCGGGTCGCGCAGGCGTCGCCGCATGTAGGCCAGCACCTCTGCATGCAGCTGCACCACGGCCTGGTCGAAGCGTTCCCTGGCCGGCACGCGCTCCTCGCACACGTGCCAGCGCGTGGTGAAGCGGCCAAGTACATAGATGCCCGCCGCGCGCGCGCGGGTGGGCAATGCGCGCACGGCGTATGCGCCGCGTTGGCGCCACGGGTGGCTGCCGTATCGCTCAACTGGCACCGCGCTTGCGGCGTGCGTGCGTGCCGCGACCACCTGGCCGATGACACCGTGGCGGTCTGCACGCGACGCGCCGGTCATGCCCTCAATCATCATGCGACGTCTCCAGCAACGGGCCGGGCACATGCGGTGCGCGCATGCGCTGCGGCGTGATCAGCGTGGGTCTTACAACGCTGATGACCAGTTCGCCATCGCGCTGGCGGATGTGCAGCTTGCTGCCGATGGCAAAGCCCAATTGTTCCAGCCAGCGGCCGCGCAGGCGCAGGGTGGGAATGCGCTGGTGACTGTCGGGATAGTACCCATAGCCGACGGTGCACTGCTGCGGGGCACGCGGACGGCCGGGCCGCCATGGTGTGCGGGGTTCGGCGCGGGGTTCGGGGATGGGCGTGCGTTCGAGGTACGGCCGCGGCTGGAGCGAGGGATCGAGCGAGCGCCAGACCACTTCGGTAGGCGGTGGTACCGTGGCGCGCTTGCGCGATGGCTTGGGACTGGACGTGGACCGACGCATGGCAAAGCCCTCCTTGACGAGCAGGCCCCGTTGAGCAACGCAACGGGATGTCGGGAGGCTAGAAACTACAGACAGACTTCAGAAGTGTTTTCCCAAACAGCTTTGCATTAGCGGCACTCCGACGTAGGCATCTCGTCGGCTGCACTCGTACAAAGAATCCGGGCACAAAAAACCCACCGGTTTGACGGAGGTGGGTACCGCTGTCTGAGGAGTTTCTAGGCTCCTTGCAGCCGAGATTGCTACCTGTTTGGCGGTGTGTCAACTGGTAACTAGTGCGTCATTGGGCCGCGTGTCCATTCGAAAAACCTCGTGAAAAGCCGCATCTCTACACGCCGGGCATCGCTTCACCTTGACCCAACTCACCGCCACACGCACACTTCCGCTCGGAGCCTAGAAACTCCACACAGACAGCGGTGCCCACCTCCGAGAACTTGGTGGGTTTTTTGTGCTCGGCCATCTGGCCTGGCACTGCTCGGCGTTCTTGCGCCGGGAGGGCGGCGAATACAACACCCGCAAGGGGAATAAGCCCGCCGGCTGTCTGCGGTTTCTAGCCTCCCGGCATCCCGCTGCGTTGTGCAGCGGGAGCTGCCTCACGGCAAGGAGAGCGGCATGCACAACGAACCCGGTTACTGGATGTCCGAAGGCACGCACTACCACCTGCTGCGCGTGCGCGACCAGCTGCGCCTGCTCGCTACCCTGGCAACACCACGCACCCGCGACGAAGCGACGCTGGGGACGCCAACAATTCCATTGCAGGAATGGGCGCATTGCCTGCAGCACCTGTCCGAGCAGGTGGACGATGTACTCGCGGATTTGGGCACCTTACCCTAGCGGCGTGCCTGCGCGGACGCAGCGCACGCGTCCGTATCTTGGCTTGGGGAGCTACCACTGCCCGGTCCTGGGGCGCCTGAGTTAAACCGACCCGTGGAGTACGTTTGGCCTGAATGCATTGCTAAGCGGGCGCGCGGCATTTGAAGTGAACATGCTCATCGACCGTTGTCGACATGAAGTTTCCTACGGGCGCGAAATGTGGGTCGGAATGCGTAAACGGCGTCGAGGTTAGCCATTCCACGAAGATCGATGTTGAAGCCAAGATGGCGTCACCTAACACCCATTCGACGAAACCAGGGTCTATGTCTAGATGCTCTTTAGTGTCGCCGAGCATCACGACACGGGCTTGCTTTTCTCCAGCCGGCGACGGAATGCTGACCACATCCCCGAGCCTGACTTCCGAGCCATCGTGATATCTCATGCTGCCGCCTGACTCCTAAAGTAACTTGATCTATGCCGCCAACCGCTTGGTGGCGAAGCGGCCGCTCGTGTTTATCGATGTTACTGCCGGGGCGTTTGCGAAGATTCCGCAACTTGATGTGGGGCTGATTGATAGGCGTTATTCCAACGGCCGTGGCGAGGGCCGCTGGTACTTGGAAAACGTCTTGTGCAGTGACGCGGCGCGCTCGTCGGCAACAACGTTTTCGATGCTGCTCAAACCACGCGATGCGATGACGGCCGAGGCTTTTGCATCGCCCAACAGGTAGGCCAGGCGCAGGTAGGCCAGGCTGTCGACCAGGTTCTTGTTTGCGGTGTCGCTGGCATACACATCCGACAGCCCGTAGTACGCATACAGGTTCCCCGCCACCGCGGCCCGCCGCAGGATGTCGATGCCCTGATAAAAACGGCCCGCCAGTGCGGTGTTTTTGCCATAGATCACCGTGGCGGCCTGGTTGCCTGCCTGCGACTCGGCCTTGAGCTGGTCCAGCGTCAGCGTTTCCAAGCGAGCCAGTTCGTGCTCCGTCGGGTAGCCGTGGCGCAACAGCCACTGCGCCTCTGCATCGGAATTGGCGATCAACGGCCCACCGGCCGGGCAGGCATTGGGGCCTTGCGGGCAGAGATAGCGCCTTGCCTGCTGGCCTGCCGAGGGCGGATTGCTGTTGGCCGCCTGGTCGGGCGGCAGTGCGGCGGCGTTGCCTTGGGCAACGGCCGGGCCGCGTGCCGCCAGCGCAGACGTGGGCGCCTTGCCGGCCTGTGCGGGCTGGTCCGGGTTTGCGCAGGCGCCGAGCGCAAGGCTCAGTGCGGCCAGGGGCAGGAGTTTGGTGACGTGCATGGGCCATCCGTTGCGGGCTGCAGTGCCGGTGCGTGATGGTGCGTGATGCCTGCCCGCAATGCGACTGCATCCCCTCGCCGGCCGCGCTGGCATTGGCTGCCCACACCGCGCCGCATGCAATGCCGCCCCGATGGCAAAGCACATGTGCGCCATCGCGTACGTGCCGCGCGCCTGGGGCCTGCGCTCGATGTTCTGCCCGTTCCTGGCACGGCGCCCGCCAGGCGGCCGTGATCAACGGCCCTTACCTGCCCACGATTGCGCGGTGCACCAAAGCGGGCGCTAGCGCAGGCACCGGGCGTGGCCTTCTTACCCGATGCGCTGCGCTCTTTGCGCAGTCGGGCCGCTTGAGACAATTCGCAACCCTGATCTGCATCTTTCCGTATACCGTGACATGCATCACACTTAAATGTGATGTATGTCTCATTACTACGGAAGAAGGATCTGGCGATGGCCGACGACAGGGTGGGGCTGCAGCCGCAGCCGCTGGGCGCATACGGTGGGGCAGGTCAGCCATGGGCTGCGCTGCTGCCGGCGTCGACGAGATCTCCAGGCGACAGCCGCACCGCACCGCCGGGCACCGACGCCATCAGCCTCAAGCGCCTGCTGCGCAAGGGCGCGCGCGGGCTGCTGCGCACCCTGCCGTGGCGGCACCAGGACCGGCTGTACTACCTGCACACCTTCGGCCGGCTGCCGGATCTGTACGACCCCAAGTGCTTCAACGAGAAGATCCTCTACCGCAAGTGCGTGCACGGGGATTACCCGCTGTACCGGCGGCTGGCGGACAAGTTTGCGGTGCGGCCATACGTGGCGGCCAGGATCGGGCAGGCGCATCTGATCCCGCTGCTGCTGGACAGTACCGACCCGCAGGAGCTGCTGCGCCTGCCGCAGTGGCGGCAGACCGTGATCAAGGCCAACCATGGCGCGGCGATGGTGGAGGTGGTGCGGGAGGAGCCGGACGCGCTGCAGAAACGGCGCATCATCGAGCGCTGCGGCCAGTGGCTGCGCACCGACTTTTCCGACAAGGTGCGCGAGATCCACTACCGCGATATTCCGCCACGGCTGCTGGTGGAGCAGTACATCGGCGATGCGCAGCAGGTGCCGGTGGACTACAAGTTCCACATGTTCCGGCAGGCCGATGGCAGTTTCCAGTATGTGCTGCAGGTGATCTACGGGCGCTTCGACACGCCCAAGCTGGCGATGACCTTCTTCGTGAACAACCTGCACACGGCCTTCCACCGCATCCGCGACGACGGGCGCACCCCGCCCTGCGCGCCCGCGTTGCTGGAGCAGGCGCTGGGCCTGAGCCAGCAGCTGGCCGGCGACTTCGACTACGTGCGGGTGGACTGGTACATCCAGCATGGCCAGGTTTTTTTTGGCGAGCTGACCTTCACCCCGGGCGCGGGGCTGGTCACCGGGCTGGACCGTGGCCTGGACCGGATGATGGGCGACATGTGGATACAGCGGCGTGCGCCGCTGGAGGCAGGGTTCCCCGCGCAGGGCTTCGGGGCCGGGATGCGGTCGCCGGTGCGGTGAGTCCGGTCATCGCACCATTGCCTGCGCCCCAAGACGCGCATGGCCGGTGTGCACGGGCATGCGTTACAGGCGCACGGCGGGTGCGGCCGGCCGCGCAGGCGCCATGCACCGCTTGCCCGGGTGTGATCGTGCCAATGCGATAATCCGCAACGCCTGCACAGGCCGGCCCCGGTCACACTGGTGAGCGCGCGCGTGGCCACGCTGCCGCACAGCGGCCGGCCACACCGCGCCTGGTGCGCTAGCGGCCAGGCAGCGGATACTCCGCGTCCGCAGGTGCCCGCACGTGGCGTGGTACCGCTCCATGCGCACCTTTTCCCCTTACAAGGACGTCACCGTTGTCGCACGTTTCTCCCCGCACCTTCCTGCCGCTCGCATTGCTGGGCCTGCTGTCTGCCTGCAACGGCGGTGGCACGGCCACCCCCAGCGCGCCGCGCCCGGAGTCCGAGCACTTCACGCTTGCCGATCTGCAGCAGCTTGGCTGCACGGTCACCGCCACGCCCAAACGCGATGTCCGCAAGATCCCGTTGCTGGGCGAGGTCGACGGCTATGGCGTGACCAGCACCAGCGCCTGCGCGACCCACCTGATCAGCCTGCTGCAGCCGATCACCTACGAAGACGCGGTGTGGCAGGGCGCACGCACCGCCGCCGGCACCTTTGCCAAGGAGCACGGGCTGGAGCGCGAGAGTTATGAAGGCCGGCTCGGCGAGTACAGCGAGATTGAGGTGTTCAGCCGCGGCGGCAAGCCGGTGGGCTTTGAATACAACGTGCAGGCAAAGGGCACGCTGCATTCGGTGATTGTGCTCTCCGACAGCATCGCGCCGGATGCGGCGTTCGAGGCGGTGATGAAGACCAAGCTGTGAGGGTGTGAGCCGCTTTTTAATTGAGCGGGTGGCGCTGTAAGCCGTGCCTGCGCGCGGTGTGGGCGCATGCGCCGCAACGCGTGTGCAATGCGATACAGCTGGAAGATGGACGCACCTGTCAGCGCGAAAGACGATTCTTCCGAAGTAACCGCTCCGAGCGCATCACGTGAACCACGACAACGCGTTGCCCGTCCACACGGTAGAACACGCGGCAAGGTGGCTCGACGATTTGACGGTAGCGGGAGCGCTTGAGCTCCTGCGGCCGGCTTCCATTCTCCGGGTGTTCGGCCAATTGCTCGACATGCGCAAACACCCGTCTCACCAGTGCCGCTGCGGCGGCAGCGTCCTCAAGTGCAATGTAGTCGGCACTCGCGTCCAGGTCGGCCACCGCCGGCTCCGACCAGACTATTTCAGCCATCGCGCCAGGCGTTGTTTGGCTTGCTCGTGGCTCAGGCTGCGGCCTTCGGCTACCGCCATTTCACCACGGGCAATTCCTTCGAGGATCGCCATGCGCTGTTGCATGCGTTCATAGCTGGCGACGTCCACCAGGTATGCGCTGGGCAGGCCATGCTGGGTGATCAGGATCGGCTCCTTGTCGCGCTCGACATCTGCGAGGAGCTCGGTGGCCTGCCGCTTGAGCGTGGTGACAAGTTCTGTGCGCATGCAGTGACACTAAAGTATCACTGTGGGTGGGGCACGTCGGCTGTGCCGGGCGAGGCTACACCCCACCCAACGGCCGCAGGCACAACCAGATCGCGCACCAGTGCGAGAGCGCGCCGCCCAGCACATGGGCGTGCCAGATGGCGCGGTTGTAGACCAGCGACTTGCGCACGTAGAAGGTGACGCCCACGGTGTAGAACGCGCCGCCGGCGGCGATCAGCCACAGCACGGTGCTGTCCAGGCCGGCCACCAGCGGTTTGATCACCACGATGCCGGCCCAGCCCAGCAGCAGGTAGATCACCACCCAGAAACCCTTGGCGATGCCGGGCAGGAACAGCTTGGCGAATACGCCGAACAAGGCCACGCCCCACACGCCCAGAATCATCGCCCAGCGCCAGGTGCCGTCCAGGGCGACCAGCAGGAACGGGGTGTAGGAGCCGGCAATCATCACGAAGATGCCGGCGTGGTCGAACTTGCGCAGCATCGGCTGGCGCTGCGGCGGGGCGAAGTTGTAGGCCGCCGAGCAGCCGAACATCACCAGCAGCCCCAGCGCGTACACGCAGGTGGCCAGCAACATGGTCTGGTTGGCATGCGCGCGCCAGACCATCCACGCGCCGCCGACGATGGCCAGGAACAGGCCGGCGGCATGCACGATCACATCGGCACGGCGGGCGGAGCGGGTCTTGTAGTGCGGGGCGGTGACGCGGAGGGGCACGGACACGGCAATTCTTCAGGATGGGGGAGCCCGCAGCGTGCAGAGCAACGGCGACGCGGCTGGGGGCAACAGAATACCCGGCTTGCTGAATCCGCTCAGTGACACAGGCTCGCCGGGTTGGCGCTGGTCTCATACCCTGAGACACCTCCCCTGTCTCATGCCCCTCTTTGGGAGCCGCCGTATGCCTCCGTTTGCCCTCGCTCCCCGCACCGAAACCGCCGAACGCGCGCTGGCCACCACCGATGGCCTGCCCAGCCGCGATGGCGCACTGCTCACGCAACGCCTGGAGCGGCGTTACCACGACCGCATCACCGGCAGCTTCACCCTGCCCGGGCGCGACGGCCGTTATGCGCCGATTCCCGCCGACGTGCCGGCCGCGCTGGCCGACGCCTTGCGCGCGCGCGGCATCAGCCAGCTCTACAGCCACCAGGCCGACGCGTGGGCGGCCACCCAGCGCGGCGACCATGTGGCGATCGTGACACCCACCGCGTCGGGCAAATCGCTGTGCTACACGTTGCCGGTGGTGAGCGCGGCGATGCGTTCCGGTGCCAAGGCGCTGTACCTGTTCCCCACCAAGGCGCTGGCGCAGGACCAGGTGGCCGAGCTGCTGGAACTGAACCGCGCCGGCGCGCTGGGGGTGAAGGCCTTCACCTTCGACGGCGATACGCCTGGCGATGCGCGCCAGGCGATCCGCCTGCATGGCGACATCGTGGTGAGCAACCCGGACATGCTGCATCAGGCGATCCTGCCGCATCACACCAAATGGGCGCAGTTCTTCGAGAACCTGCGCTATGTGGTGATCGACGAGATCCACACCTATCGCGGCGTGTTCGGCAGCCATGTCACCAATGTGCTGCGCCGGCTCAAGCGCATCTGCGCGTTCTACGGCGCCAACCCGCAGTTCATCCTGTGCTCGGCCACCATCGGCAACCCGCATGCGCACGCGCAGGCGCTGATCGAGGAACGGGTGCATGCGATCACCGAGTCCGGCGCGCCCACCGGCGACAAGCATGTGCTGTTGTGGAACCCGCCGGTGGTCAATGCGGACCTGGGGCTACGCGCATCGGCACGCTCGCAGAGCAACCGCATTGCGCGCATTGCGATCAAGAGCGGGCTGAAGACGCTGGTCTTCGCGCAGACGCGCCTGATGGTGGAAGTCCTGACCAAATACCTGAAGGACATCTTCGACCACGACCCGCGCAAGCCGCCACGCATCCGTGCGTACCGCGGCGGTTATCTGCCCACCGAGCGGCGCGAGGTGGAGCGCGCGATGCGCGCCGGCAACATCGACGGCATCATTTCCACCTCGGCGCTGGAGCTGGGCGTGGATATCGGCGCGCTGGACGTGGTGATCCTCAACGGCTACCCCGGCAGCGTGGCGGCGACCTGGCAGCGCTTCGGCCGCGCCGGGCGCCGCCAGCAACCGGCGCTGGGCGTGCTGGTGGCCAGCTCGCAACCCTTGGACCAGTACGTGGTGCGGCATCCGGATTTCTTCGCCGATGCCTCGCCCGAACATGCGCGCATTGCGCCGGACCAGCCGCTGATCCTGTTCGACCACATCCGCTGCGCGGCGTTCGAACTGCCGTTCATCGCCAGCGAACCGTTCGGGCCGATCGATCCGCTGGTGTTCCTAGAAGCGCTGGCCGAAAGCGAAGTGATCCACCAGGAAGGCGACCGCTGGGAGTGGATCGCCGACAGCTACCCCGCCAATGCGGTGAGCCTGCGCTCGGTGGCCGACGGCAACTTCGTGGTGGTGGACAAGAGCGACGGCAAGCAGCAGATCATCGCCGAGGTGGATTATTCGGCCGCTGCGCTGACCTTGTACGAAGGCGCCATCCACATGGTGCAAAGCACGCCGTACCAGGTGGAGCGGCTGGACTGGGAAGGCCGCAAGGCCTATGTCACGCGCACCCATGTGGACTACTACACCGACAGCATCGACTACACCAAGCTGAAGGTGCTGGACCGCTTCGACGGCGGCGTGGCCGGGCGCGGCGATTCGCACCATGGCGAGGTGCATGTGGTGCGGCGCGTGTCCGGCTACAAGAAGATCCGCTATTACACGCACGAGAACATCGGCTATGGGCCGGTCAATCTGCCCGACCAGGAACTGCACACCACCGCGGTGTGGTGGCAGCTGCCGCAGGCCACGCTGGGCAAGGCATTCGCCTCCAAGCAGGATGCACTGGACGGATTCCTGGGGGCGGCCTACGCGTTGCACGTGGTGGCCACGGTGGCGGTGATGGCCGATGCGCGCGACCTGCAGAAAGCCGTGGGCAATGGCGACGGCGCGTGGTTTGCGGTGGCCGACCAGACCGGGCGCGGGCAGCTGCGTGGCGTGGACGAGGGCGAGCAAGGCGCGGTGGAATTGCAGCAGGCGTTCGTGCCCACGGTGTATCTGTACGACAACTTCCCCGGCGGGGTGGGCCTGAGCGAGCCGCTGTGGCTGCGCCAGGCCGAGCTGCTGCAGCGCGCCGACGAGCTGGTGCGGCGTTGCGACTGCAGCGCCGGCTGCCCGGCCTGCGTGGGCCCGGTGCTGGCCGCGCATGAGCAAGCCAAGGGCGAGTCGCCCAAGTCGCTGGCGTTGACCGTGCTGGCGTTGCTGGTCGATGCGGATGCGCCGTTGCGGCATGCCACCCGGGTGGACGACGACCTGGCGCTGGACGTGCCTGCATGAGCGTGAGTGCGGACCGGCTGCGGCTGTTGCGGCGTCAGGCCGGGCACGCCGATGTGCCTGCGCTGGTGCCGGTTGCACATGGCAATGCAGTGGATGCTGCGGATGGGCCCCGTGTGGTGGATGCGGATACCGATGCACGACGGCTGCACTGTGCAGCGGTGGGGCGAATCTCCGGTGATGCAGTTGGTGCGGGCGCTGTTGCAGGCGATGCGCACATACGCGCCGCCGGTGGCATGCCTGCAACGGCGCAGCCGACGGGTGCGCCGGCAGGACCGGTGCCTGGCAGCGATGCTGGGGTGAGCGCAGAACGTTTGCGCCTGCTACGCCGCCAGGTCGGCGGGCTGACGCCCACCGCGCGCAAGGACGATGCGGTGATGCCCACGCGTGCGCAACGTCAGACTGCCCCCGGTGCTGCTGCGTCTGCGCCGCACGCTTTGCCGCGCGATGCGGTTGCGCAAAGCGCGCAGCCCGGCAGCGTAGAGGCTGCCAGTGCACCGCGTCCCCAGCCCACCACGCCGGCCGTGACACGCCGCGCCCTGCAGGCGCCGGTTGCTGCGGCGCCTGCGCGCGATAGCTCGGCGTTTGCCTGGGTGGACCACGACGTGCGCCACAAGCCGGCAGGTGCGGCGGTCGATGCGGCAGCGCGCGTGTCGCCTGTGCGCGCGACACCTGCCGCACCGACATCCATCCCGGCACCGCAGCGACGCACCGATATCGCCGGCCTGCGCAAGATGATCGGCCTGCGCGAGCGCGCGGTCTCGGCGCACACGCCGCTGCGTGCGGCCTCCACCGATCGGCACCTGCCCGGCAACGAGATCGCGCCCGGCCTGCACCTGATCGACGCCTTCCTGCCGCAGCCGATTCCGCACCAGGCCCTGTCGCTGGCCTTCGCCAAGCGCGAGGACGCGGTGGACCCGATGAATCTGCTGTTCTTCGACACCGAAACCACCGGCCTGGCCGGCGGCACCGGCACGCGCGCCTTCATGATCGGCGTGGCCGATTGGTACACCGACGCTACGCAGGGCAGCGGGCTGCGCGTGCGGCAACTGATGATGTCCACGATGGCGGCCGAAAGCGCGATGCTGGACCTGTTCCGCAGCTGGCTGTCGCCGCAGACGGTGTTGTCCAGCTACAACGGCCGCTGCTACGACGCACCGTTGTTGAAGACGCGCTACCGGCTGGCGCGCCGCGGCGACCCGATCTCCGCGCTGGACCATGTTGACCTGCTGTTTCCCACCCGTCGCCGCTATCGCGGCACCTGGGAGAACTGCAAGCTGGCCACCATCGAACGGCAACTGCTGCGCGTGGTACGCGAGGACGACCTGCCCGGCTCCGAGGCCCCGGCCGCCTGGTTGAGCTACCTGCGCGGCGGCAGCGCGCGCAACCTGCGCCGCGTGGCCGAGCACAATCATCAGGACGTGGTGACCTTGTCGCTGCTGATGCAGCGCCTGGTGGCGGCGGACGCGCAGGACCGCGAGGTGATTCCGCTCTTGGACGCGCCGTGAGCTCGATGCGTGATCGGTCGCGCGATCACCGCAGACCCTGCAAGGGCTGCCGTGATGGATGCGCCATGGAAGGTCCCCGACCGTCTCACGCTGCGCAGGTGAAGGTAAGTGTTGCGTAAAGCCCCGCTTTTTCGGGAGCGTGCCTCGTTCTCGCATGGTTTGCTGCGCGCATGAGGGACTCGCGCTGTGCTGTGCAACATGCGCCTACGCAGGTACTTCCGACACCTCAGTCGTCATCTGCCACGCTGCAAACTCCTGCTCGAACTCGGCCAGCGTCAACAAGCCCATGCAGGCATGCGCGCCGATCGGTAACGCCTGCCCTTCGGCAAGTTTGCGTACCAGCAGGATCGCGGCGAAACAGGGAATTTCCGGGCCGTGCAGCATCGGGGCGGTGAGGTCCCACTGCAGTCGCAGCGGCTGACGACTGCTGGTTTCAGCGTGCCCGATGCCGCGCAGCTCCACGCGCATGCCGCCCAGGTCGGTGCCCAAGCGGTCGAACCAGCGCGCGGCGCGTGCGAACACGTCAGCCAGGCGCGCCATCGGCAATGGCACGCCGCAATGACGCAGCCAGGCGACGGTCGCCAGGCAGCGCTGCAGGAACGGTACCTCCAACGCGGCGCGAAACTGCACGGTCCGCACGCCGGGATAGCGCTGCGGCAACAGGTCGTGGTCGGGCACATCGCACGGTGATGCAAGGCGCGGTGCGAGCTGTGCGAACTGCGCACGTGTGGGCCTGGCCCAGCCCACCACCGTTTGCCAGCCACCGTCGTGCCACCACTCGAACGGCGTGCCGCAATACGACAACACCGCACGCACCGTCGCCAGGCCCAACGGGGTGCCTTGCGCGGGCGCGATGACCATGCGGATGTCATGCAGGGCCGAAAAGCGCGGCAGCAACGCGTCGATGACGGCACTGGAGAGTGCGGGCAAGGTGCTGGCGCCGCTGATGGCCACACGCTGCGCTTGCTGTGCCACGGCGTCCAGTGCAGCGGGGAAATCGCGCACGAAGGTGCGGCCGTCGGCCAGGTCGATGTAGTGCATGCCTGTCTGCAGGCAGGTGCGCGCCACGGCGTAATCCTGGCCCTGGAACGGGCCTGCGGTATGCACCACCACATCGGCGGCGGTGGCCGCCAGTTGCGCGGCGAAGTCGCTTGCCGCGGTATCCAGTCGGCAGGCGGTGATGCGCCCGGGCGCGACATCCGGCCACTTGGTCGCCACATCGCCGGGATGCCGCCCGGCCGCGATCACCTGGATCTGCGTCGCCGCCGCCAGCGCCCGCACGATGCGTGCACCGAAATGCCCGAAGCCACCCACCACCACCACCCGATACGTCATCGCCTGCTCGCCGTTTGCACCCATTGCACAGTATCGGCGAGCAGACCGGCACCAGCGCGTCCGGCGTGCCCGCACGATGGCGACACGGTGCGACCAAGAGCGGCTGACCCAACGTAGCGAGCGGCCGCCAGGCGGGGCGGCGCGCTCAGAACCGCAGTGTTCGCGTGGTACATGCCGATTCCGAGCACCGACTGCGCCCACCTGGCGGTGAGCGCAGTGATCTGTTGAACGCTCTAACCGGAAACCCTTGTGACCAGGCCACGGGCCAATGCCTCGCGCAGCACCTTGAGCGCTTCGCGTGTGGCGAGCTTGGACGCACCGGCCTGCTTGGTCGCCAACGCGGCCTGCCTGTCGGCCAATGCACGCTGCTCCTTCGCCAACGCCTGCAGCGCGTCGGGCATCGCGCCCTGCTGCGAGGCTGCGGACGCAGCGGCCGAGGGCGTGCGTGTCGAGGCCTGAAGCGCACGCGGCTCGGTCTGCGCAGAGAGCTGCGCGGCCAGTGCGGCCTGGCGCTCGCTCACTGCCTGCTGACGCGCCGCCACGGTGGCCTGGACGTCGGCCAGTTGCCGGCTGCGGACATGGGCCGCGCTCAGCCGATGCATCAGCGTCGGATCACGCACCAGGTACTGCACGCCATCGGCGCGGAACCACAACACGCGCTGGCCATTACCGCCGTACGCGCGTGCGGTCTGCAGATCGCTGAGCGAACCATGCATGACTTGGTGCTCGCCGTGCACCAACACATAGGCATCGCCCTCGTCCTGGGTGATTGCGGCGGTTTTGCCGCACGCTGCGTTTGCTCTGGCACGCGGTGTGACCGGAGCTGCTGCACTGGGCGCAACGGGTGCGACGGGTGCCGACGGCGCGGTTGGCGCGATCGCTGTTGGTGCGAGAGGAGAAGCCGCAGGTGCCGGCAGCACCGGGGTGGCGGGCGCTGCCGGCACGGCAGCCAACGCACGCGAATGTGCTGCAGATGCAGATGCAGATGCGATCAGCGAGGAACCAGCGAGTGCGGCGATGGCCAGCAACAACGCGGTGCGTAGGCACAA
Source organism: Xanthomonas arboricola (assembly GCF_002940665.1). Classification (GTDB taxonomy): domain Bacteria; phylum Pseudomonadota; class Gammaproteobacteria; order Xanthomonadales; family Xanthomonadaceae; genus Xanthomonas; species Xanthomonas arboricola_B. The sequence continues at coordinate 1,494,081 of NZ_MIGY01000001.1, read as the reverse complement.
CAAGGGGGAAGCGGTCTGGATCATGAGAGATCTCCACGAAGGTCACAGCTCGGTAGGTGCCGCCTGCGTAAGACACCGGCGGGGTAGGAAACAGCGATCACGCGGCCACGGCGTTGCCGACGCTGCGCAGCGTCGTCACGCAGGAAGTGCCGGGCTGTGGCGGGCCCATGTCATGCAGCTGCTGCCTGGTGCGCTGCCATCGCACGACGCCGGCAGGTACCTGGCGTCAGGCAATGCTTACCGCTGCCGCCGGTCTCCCGGCCGTGCACGGCCGGGAGCGGATCGGGGACTGCACGCCACCGTTGCCCAGACGTGGCCGCTAGAGACGGTTGCTGACGCGACCTGCGGTCTGCAGCAAATCCGCTGCGGTTGGCTTTCCATGTGCGGTGGCTGCAGCGGCAGGCCGGACGGTGCGAGCGCCGTCGACCGGTGTAGATGGCGCGCCAAGAAGCGGCTTGGCCCAAAACCGCAGCCAACGCGTGGTCCATGCCGGCTCCGGGCACTGGTTGCGCCCGCCTGACGGTGGGCGCACCCGTATCGTTGATGGCTCCTAGTTGTTCTGCGCCTGTTCGGCGTCTGCTTGCGCTTGTTCGGCGTCTGCCTGCGCTTGCGCTGCCTCCCGTTGTGCTTGCGCCGCTTGCTGCTGCCCGCGCGCGGCCTCGATGCGGGCCTGACGTGCGGCTTGTTTGCCCATTTCAGCCTGTTGCCGGGACAGCTCGGCCGCTTGGCGCACCGCAGCGGCATACGCGTATTGCGCCTGGCGATGCTGCTGCGCCATCTCGCGGATCTGTTGCTCGGCGTCGCGCGCCTGCTGTTGCGCGTCCTGTCTGGCCTGCGCCAGTTCCGGCCCCAGGGAGGCCAGCTGTTCGCGCGCTTCCTGCAGTGCGTCCTGCGCGTCCTGCATCTGTTCCTGTCGACGTTCAAGCTCGCTGTTGTCCGCACCCAGCGCATCGTGCATGGCGCTTTGCGCGTCACGCATGGCTGTGGCGGCGGCCTCGCGGCTGATGCGGTCCAGCTCGGCCTCCCAGCCGCCTTGCGTCCCATCCCAGCCATCGCCGTGCGTCTGCTCGGTGCCCAGTACATCGGCAATGACACCCTGCGAGGCGGGGGCAGCGGGTGCCGCAGGCAGTGCGGGCAGCGCCGGTGCAGGCAGTGCGCTCATCGGTGCGACGGCGTCCGCAGCGCTGCTGCCCTGTGTGCGCGCTGCCGGCGCGGTCACCACGATGGGCCGCATGCTGGCGGAGGTTGCCGGCACCGGCATTGCGACCAGACGCAGCGGCACCACGCCAGCCACGGCCACCGTTGCCAGGATCACCGCCGCGGCCAGCCGCGGAAAGGCGCTGGTGTCCTGCAGCATCACCAGCCTGCGCTTCAAGCTGAGGAACGACGGCGAGGCGCTTGCCACGCCACCGAGCAGACGTGGCGACACCCCGAGCTGCAGCAGCAGGCGTCCATAGTGGTGACGGCAATGGCGATGCCCGGCGACCACGGCGGCATCGCAGGCGGCTTCGCGGGCAATGGCGTACTCGCGTGCGGCCAGATGCACCAGCGGGTGGAAGAAAAACAGGTGCTGGGCGAGAGATGGCAGCAACCCCCACCACAGGTCGCGGCGGCGCAGGTGGATCAACTCGTGGGTCAGTGCCATGTCCAGGTCGTCGTCGGCCATCTGTGGCAAACGCGTGGCCGGGAGCAGCAACACCGGCCGCCACGGGCCGATCAACTGCGGTGAGTCGATCTGCGAAGACAGCCGCAGCGCGGGTGCGCGCGACAAGCCATGGGCCTCGGCCGCCATCTGCAGCGACCACACCAACGCCCTGTCGGTGCAAGGCTGGGCAGCGCGCGCCAACGCCCGGCTGCGCCAGTAGGCGCGCACCGTGCCGGTCGCTATCACCAGCACGCCGGCCGCCCACGCCGCCAACAGCCATACAGACCACGACGACCAGATCGCGACCTCCATGGCGTGCGCCGTCGCACTGGCCGCCATCGATGCCGGCACGGCAGCCGTCGCTACCGGCACCAACGTGTCGGCGCTGCCAAGCGCAGATTCAAACGTGTGCGCCGGCAGTACCGGCAATTGCACCGGGCTGCTCCACAACAGGCCGACCACGGCCTGCACGCCCACCAGCCACCACAGCCAGGTCTGCGTGGTGGCCGGCAAGCGGCGCACGCCACGGCACAGCGCCCACACCGCCAGCGTCAGCACTGCGGTCTGCACGCTGGTGGCGCCGAGTCTCCATAACAGCGATTCGATCAGGGGCGACATGGCTCAATCCTCCTTGCGCTGCGATTGCAGCTTGGCGACCAGGGCTTCGAGTTCGGCCAGTTCGGTATCGCTGACCTCGGCGCGCTGCGACATCCACGCCACGAACGGCGACACCGAACCCTGCAAGGTCTTTTCCACGAACTGCCCTACCGCGCCACGCACCACGTCGTCCTGGCCGGCGGTGGCGCTGTAGCGGTACACGCCATCCACCTGCTTACGGCGCAGGAAGCCCTTGGTGCGCAGCCGCTCCATCATGGTCAGCACGGTCGAGCGCGCCAGCCCACGCGGCTCACCGAACGCGGCCGCCACTTCGCCGACGCTCGTGTGCCGTTGTTCTTCGATGTGTTGCAGCAGGGCCAGCTCCTGGTCCCCGATGGTCTTGCCACGCATGCCGCTCTCCCTGACTACAGTTGTCGCCACCGTAAGCGTGACGACAGGTGTAGTCAATAGGTCGGATGGCAGGGGGGGCGGTGTAGATGAAGGACTGGGCAACGCAGGTGCCGTCCGGCATCCCCCAAGCTGATTGGTGAGGAATATCTTGAGCGCGCAGTGATGACGTTGAACATCCCGACGCATCAGCTCGCCGGCCAGTAACGACGATCAGTGCTGCGAGCGTTTCTTCCGAGCAGACGATTCCGACAGGCAGTTTTCCTGCTGCCAGATGCACGAATTTGACGGGGCCAACCGGGGCATCAAGATTGCGTCGGCTATCGATCCTAAGCGGACAGCCGACGTGAACTTGCTACTGCCTTGTTTACCCTTTCATCGGCAGCAAAGGGCGTTGTCGTCCGTGCCGATGTTGACGATTCAACGTATCGAATCGATCAATCAGCGTTTCCGGCTCCGGCGGACATGCCGGGCGAAGGACATGGTGTCCTCATCGCGCGGAAGTGGGTCATTCCCGCCGCACAGGCGGCTCCCATGGACGGCATGGACGCGGAGGTGGCCATCGACGGGGCTGCCTACAAAGTTGCTCGGGTACTCGTCCACCCCGGCTACAAGCGTACGTCCGACGCATCGGGCCAGGAAACTTTGAAGTCGGGCGATCCGCCCAAGATTCGCGCCTTTCTGGCTGGTTCGGATGACATTGCCTTGATCGAGTTGGGTGCGCCTGTTGAGCAAGCGCAGTCCCGATCGATGGTCCGCGCCGAGAATACGCAGACGTATCGCGCACACGCGCAGGCACTGCAGGTAGATGCAGCGGGCTGCCTTCACATGCGCCACCATGCCAGCGCGCATGATCGCAACCTCTAGCGGCGCAGATGCTGCACAGGTCATGTCTCGATGCCGCCACAGCGGAAGGCTTCTGCGTTCTCTCTCTGGTGGCAGTCGATTACGCGGCCATCAGCAACGCTGCACCAGTCCCCGGTCGCTCAAGCGCCGCAAGGCGCGGCCCTGTTCGGCGACGAACAGATGCAGGCGCTGGGACAGGCCCTGGCGCAGGCACATGTGCTGCACACCGGGCCCGCGCGCGAACTGCTGCTGGCGCAACTCAAATCCAACCAACGCGCGCTTGGCAGCACTGCTGCGCGATTGACCGAGATGGCGGCCGACGGCGTGCAATTGCACCCGGCGGGCGAATGGTTGCTGGACAATTACTATCTGGTCGAAGAACAGATGCGCCTGGCGCGTCAGCATCTTCCGCCCGGTTACAGCCGGCAATTGCCGCGCGTGCGCACGCCCACCTCGGTCGGTCTGCCGCGCGTCTATGAGCTGGGCTTGCAGGTGGTGGCGCATGGCGACGGGCGCGTGGATGTCGTGACGTTGAGCCGCTTCATCGCCGCCTACCAACAGGTGGCACCGCTCAAGCTCGGCGAGTTGTGGGCGATTCCGATCATGTTGCGGCTGGCGCTGATCGACAACCTGCGCCGCATTGCCGACGACATCATGCACGATGGACGCGACAGCAGCCTGGCGGCGCATTGGGCGGCATTGCTCAACGCCACTGCCGCCACGCAACCCAAGGATGTGGTGGTGGTGGTGGCCAACCTGGCGCGCTCGCAACCGCCGGCGACCGGTGCATTCGTGGCCGAGCTCACGCGCGGCATCCAGGGCCGTGGGCCGGTGTTGTCGATGGCCAGCGCCTGGGTGGAGCAATGGCTGGCAAGCGAGGGCCACAGTGTGGAAGCGCTGGTGCACGCCGAAAGCCAGCGCCAGGCAGCCGAGCAGGTCTCGATCAGCAACAGCATCGGTAGCCTGCGGTTCCTGGATGAAATGGATTGGCGCGACTTCGTCGAGGCCATGAGCGTGGTCGAGCAGCGCTTGCGCAAGGATCCGGCCGACGTCTACGCACGTATGGATTTCCATACCCGCGATAGCTACCGGCATGTGGTGGAACAGCTGGCGCAGCGCCTGGAGCGCGACGAGCCGGCCGTGGCCGAGGCGGTGCTGCAGCTGGCGGCGCACGCAGATGCCGCGATGCCGGTGGCCAGCCACGTGGGCTATTACCTGGTGGATGCGGGATTGCCGCGGCTGCGTGCCGCGCTGCGCGACCCAGCCGCGTCAGATACGCCCACACCCCCTCGCCCGCACGCGCGTCGCGTTGCGTTGCCGGTCTACCTGTTGCCGATCGCAGCGATCGCGTTGCTGTGGACCGGCGTGCTGCTGCAGGGCGTGGGCGCAGTGCCGCCAACGCTGTGGTGGATCACCGCCGGCATCGCGCTGCTGGCCGCCAGCGAGCTGGGCATTGCGCTGGTCAACTGGGTGGCAACGTTGTGGGTGCGCCCACGTCCGTTGCCGCGCATGGACCTGCGTGCCGGCATCACGCCCGATTGCCGCACGCTGGTGGTGATGCCGAGCATGCTGGCCAGTCACGATACCATCGACGAGCTGGTCGGCGCGCTGGAGGTGCATTACCTGGCCAACCGCGACGCGCAGCTGTACTTCGCGCTGCTCACCGATTTCCTCGATGCCGGGCAAGCATCGCTGCCTGCGGACATGGCGCTGGTGGCGCACGCGGCGCAACACATCGACCGGCTCAACGCGGCCTATGCCGATGCGCACGGCGATCGTTTCTTCCTGCTGCACCGCGCACGCCAGTGGAACGCTGGCGAGGGCTGCTGGATGGGTGCAGAGCGCAAGCGCGGCAAGCTCGAAGCGCTCAACCGCCTGCTCTGCGCCGACGACGCGCGGCAGCAGGCGGCCAGCGAATTCCTGCAGGTGCAAGGCGATGTCGCCGCGCTGGTGCAGGTGCGCTATGTGATCACGCTCGATAGCGACACCCACCTGCCACGGGATGCGGCACGCGCACTGGTCGGGGCGATGTCGCATCCGTTGAATGTGCCGCGCATGGATGCGTCCGGGCAGATCGTCGAGGCCGGTTACGGCATTCTGCAGCCCGGCCTGGGCACCGGCATGAGCGAGGGCGGCGAATCGCGGTTTGCGCGCATGTTCGGCATCGAGCCCGGCATCGACCCATACACCCGCGTGGTGTCGGACGTGTATCAGGATCTGTTCGGCGAAGGCTCCTTCATCGGCAAGGGCATCTATGCGGTGGCCACCTTCGAGCAGGTGCTGGCCGGCCGCTTCCCCGACAACCGTGTGCTCAGCCATGACCTGCTGGAGGGCTGTTATGTGCGCGCCGGGTTGCTCAGCGACGTGCGGCTGTACGAACGGCATCCGCAACGCTATGCCACCGATGCCAAGCGGCGCGCGCGCTGGGTGCGTGGCGACTGGCAGTTGCTGCCGTGGCTGTTGCCGTGGGTGCCCGACCGTGGCGGCCGACGCGCGCGCAATCCGCTGTCGTGGTTGTCGCGCGGCAAATTGCTGGACAACCTGCGCCGCAGCCTGGTGGCACCAGCCGCTTTGAGTTTGTTGTTGATCGGCTGGCTGTGCTCGCCCACACCCTTGCGCTGGACGCTATGGCTGCTGGTGCTGTGGCTGCTGCCGGGGCTGTGTTCGGCGCTGTATGCACTGGCGCATCCGCCGGAGGGCCTGGGACTGCGCCATCACGCGCGCCAGGTCGGCACGGGGCTGCGTCAGCACCTGCTGCGCACCGGCGTGGTGCTGGCCTGCCTGCCATTCGAAGCCGGGCTGCAGCTGTCGGCGATCGCCCGCACCCTGGTGCGGATGTCGATCACCCGGCGCCACTTGTTGCAGTGGGCGCCGTCCAGCGAGGTGGAGCGCAGCGCGCGCAGCGGCAATGCCGAGCAACAACTGATGGCCGGCGCCGCCTGCAGTGCGGCCTTGGCGATCGCTGCGGTGGCGTGGTGGTCGCCATTGGCGTTATGGGCGGCATTGCCGCTGGGGCTGGCGTGGATGGGCGCACCCTGGCTGATGGCCTGGCTGGGCGAGCAGCCCGCCGCGCCGGTGGCACAGTTGTCGCAGGAGCAGCGCGCCTTCCTCGGTGGATTGTCGCGGCGCACCTGGGCGTTCTTCGAGAGCCATTGCACTGCGCAGCACCACTGGTTGCCGCCGGACAACGTGCAGGAGTACCCGGTCACGGTGGTGGCCAACCGTACCTCGCCGACCAATATCGGCCTGGGCCTGCTGGCCAATCTGGCCGCCTACGATCTGGGCTACCTGACGGTGGCCGGCGTGATGACCCGCGTGGCCGATACCTTGACCACGCTGGAAACGCTGCCGCGTTATCGCGGCCACTTCTACAACTGGTACGACACCGAAACGCTGGTGCCGTTGTTGCCGCGCTACGTCTCCACCGTGGACAGCGGCAACCTGGTCGGACATCTGTTGACGCTGCGGCAGGGGCTGCTGGCGCTGGTGGATGCACCGGCGGTGGCGATGGCGGTGTTCGATGGACTGGCCGATACCCTGGGCGTGCTGGCATCGCAAGCGCAGACACGCAGCGACGCCGCCGACCAGGCGCTGGACGCAATGTCGCAAACCTTGCAGAGCATCTGCAGCCAGCCCGCGCCGAGCCTGCACCAGGCCGACCAGGCGCTGCGCCTGCTGCTGGCGCAGAGCCACACGATCCTGGCGCTGATGCCGGACAGCGACGACGACGAGCCGTGGCCACAACGCTTGATCGACAGCTGCGAGGCGGCCCTGGCCGAAGTGGGCCATTGCGCAACCACGCCCGCCGGTACCGATGCGCATGCGACGCAGCCCCCTGGCGCCGCGGTCGCCACGCTGCGGCAACTCGCCGTCAGCGACCACGCACCCGGCGTGCAGGCCTGGGCCGCCGGACGCGTGCAGGAGCTGCAACGGCTTGCGCATATCGCCGGGCAGCTGGCGCAGCTGGACTACGACTTCCTCTACAACCCCGCCCAGCAGTTGCTCTCGATCGGCTACAACGTCGACGACCAGCGCCTGGATAGCGGGCATTACGATCTGCTCGCCTCCGAGGCACGCCTGGGCATCTTCGTGGCCATCGCCCAGGGCAAGCTGCCGCAGGACAGCTGGTTCGCGCTCGGGCGCACGCTCACCGACACCGGCGCCGAACCGACGCTGCTGTCGTGGAGCGGCTCGATGTTCGAGTACCTGATGCCCGATCTGGTGATGCCCAGCTACCCGCAGACGCTGCTGAGCCGCTCGATGCGCGGTGCGGTGCAGGCACAGATCCGCTACGGCACCGCACGCGCGGTACCGTGGGGGGTGTCCGAATCGGGCTACAACACGGTCGATACGCGGCGCAATTATCAGTACCGCGCGTTCGGTGTGCCCGGCCTGGGGCTCAAGCGCGGCCTGGGCCAGGATCTGGTGATCGCCCCGTATGCCAGCGCGATGGCACTGATGGTCGAACCGGATGCGGCCTGCCGCAACCTGCAGCAGCTGCAGGCGCTGGGATTCGGCGGGCGCTTCGGCTTGTACGAGGCGATCGACTACACCCCGTCGCGGGTGCCGCGTGGCGAACAGCATGCGCTGGTACGCTCGTTCATGTCGCACCACCAGGGCATGGCGCTGCTGGCGCTGGACCACGTGTTGCGCGATGCGCCGATGCAGCGGCGCTTTGTCGCCGACCCGCAGTTCCAGGCCACGGTGTTGCTGCTGCAGGAGCGCGCGCCGCGCGCCGGCGTATACGTCAAAGGCCTGGCCGACGCGGCGCAACGCCCGGTGGCCGCCGAGGCAGGCATGGCCTTGCGCATCCATCGCGACCCCAACCTGGCCCAGCCGGCGCTGCAATTGCTGTCCAACGGGCGTTACCACGGCATGCTGACCTCGGCCGGCGGTGGCTACAGCCGCGCGCGCGACATGGCGGTGACCCGCTGGCGCGAAGACGGCACCCGCGACCACTGGGGCACGTTCTGCTATCTGCGCGATGTGGACAGCGGCGCGGTGTGGTCGGCCGCGCATCAGCCCACCTGCGTACCGGTGGAGCGCTACGAGGCGATCTTTTCCGAGGCCAAGGCCGAGTTCAAGGGCAGCCACCAGCGCTACGACAGCCACCTGGAAATCGCCATTTCCGCCGAGGACGATGTGGAACTGCGCCGGCTGCGCATCCGCAACCGCTCGCGGCAGACACGCGTGATCGAAATCACCACCTACGCCGAAGTGGTGCTGGCACCGGCGCAGGCCGACGAGGCGCATCCGGCCTTCAGCAACCTGTTCGTGCAGACCGAGATCCTGGCCGACAAGCAGGCGTTGCTGTGCACGCGGCGCCCGCGCGGGCACGACGAGGCGCAGCCGTGGATGTTGCATCTGGTGGCAGTGCACGATGCCGACGTGGCGTCGATCTCCTACGAGACCGACCGCGCCGCGTTTGTGGGGCGCTGGCGCAGCACCCGCAATCCGCTGGCCCTGCACGATCAGGCCAGCCTGACCGGCGCGGCCGGCTCGGTGCTGGACCCGATCGTGGCGATCCGCTGCCGTATTTCGCTGGCACCGGATCAACAGGCGCAGGTGGACATCGTCTACGGCGTCGGCACCCAGCGCGCGGCCTGCACCGCGTTGATCGACAAGTACCGCGACCGCCGTCTGGCCGATCGCGTGTTCGACCTGGCGCTGACCCAGAGCCAGGTCACCCGCCGGCAGATCAACGCCTCGCTGGAAGACGCGATGCTCTACGAACGACTGGCCGCACGCGTGCTGTTCGTCGACCCGCAATTGCGCGCCGACAACGAGGTGCTGCTGCACAACCATCGCGGCCAGTCGGCGTTGTGGAGTCACGCCATCTCCGGCGATCTGCCGATCGTGCTGTTGCGCATCGCCGACCCGGACAATCTGGAGCTGGTGCGGCAGCTGGTGCAGGCGCACGCGTACTGGCGCCTGAAAGGCCTGCGCGCGGATCTGGTGATCTGGAACGAAAGCCAGGCCGGCTATCGGCAATCGCTGCAGGACGCCATCCTGGGCCTGATTGCCGCCGACCCGGAGGCCAATGTGCTCGACCGCTCCGGCGGCATCTTCGTGCGTGCCATCGAACACATCTCGCAGGAAGATCGCGTGCTGCTGCAAACCGTGGCGCGCGCGATCCTGAGCGATGCCAACGGCAGCCTGGACGCGCAACTGCAACGTCACCCCAGCGCACGCGCGCAGCCGCCATTGCTTGAGCCGGTGCAGCAGCCGGACAGCGTCGATCATCCGACCAGCACCCACGCCGCCTACCTGGACAACACCCTGCAGGCCGCAGCCGAGGAACCGGTGTTGTTCGACAACGGCCTGGGCGCCTTCGCTGCCGACGGCCGCGAATATCGCATCACCCTGGACGAAGGCGCGGCCACGCCGGCGCCATGGTGCAATGTGATGGCCAATGCACAGTTCGGCACGGTGGTCAGCGACAGCAGCCCCGGCTACAGCTGGGCCGAGAACGCGCACGAATTCCGGCTCACGCCTTGGCACAACGACCCGGTCGGCGATACCTCCAGCGAGGCCTTCTACCTGCGCGACGAAAGCACCGGCCAGGTGTGGTCGCCGATGGCGCTGCCGTGTCGCGGCAACGCTCGCTACACGGTGCGCCACGGTTTCGGTTACAGCGTCTACACCCATATCGAACACGGCATCGGCAGCGAGCTGTGGGTGTTCGTCGATGTGGAGCGGCCGATCAAGTTCAGCCATCTGCGGCTGAAAAATCTGTCAGGGCGCCCGCGCCGGCTCAGCGTCACCGGCTATGCGGAGTGGGTGCTGGGCGACATCCGCACACGCTCGCAGCAGCATGTGGTCAGCGAGGTGGACCTGGGCAGCAGCGTGCTGACCGCGCGCAACCCGTACAACACCGAGTTCGACGGGCGCGTGGCGTTCTTCGATGCCGATGCGCCCAGCCGCAGCATCACCGCAGACCGCAGCGAATTCATCGGGCGCAATGGCAGCCTGGCCGCGCCCGCCGCACTCGGCCGGCAACGCCTGTCCGGGCGCGTGGGTGCGGGCCTGGACCCGTGCGCGGCGATCCAGATTCCGGTGACGCTGGCGCCCGAACAGAGCTTCGAAACGGTGTTCCGCCTGGGCGCTGCAGTTGATCGCGACACCGCGCTGGCACTGGCACGCCAGAGCCGCGGGGTTGCCGCAGCGCAGGCCGCCTTGCTGGCGGTGCGCACGCAGTGGCAGCAGGTGCTGGGCAGCGTGCAGGTGAGCACGCCCGATCCGGCAGTGGACCTGCTGGCCAACGGCTGGCTGCTCTATCAGACCATCGCCTGCCGGTTCTTGGCACGCAGCGGCTACTACCAGTCCGGTGGCGCGTATGGGTTCCGCGACCAGCTGCAGGACAGCATGGCAATGGTGCACGCGCAGCCGGCGCTGGCCCGCACGCATCTGCTGCGCTGCGCTGCGCATCAGTTCGCGCAGGGCGATGTGCAGCATTGGTGGCATCCGCCGCAGGACCGCGGCGTGCGCACGCAGTGCTCGGACGATTTTCTGTGGTTGCCGCAGGCGCTGTGCCGCTATCTGGACGTCACCGCAGATGCCAGCGTGCTGGACGAGCGGGTGAGCTTTATCGACGGGCGCGCCCTCAAGCCCGACGAGGAATCGTATTACGACCTGCCACAGATCAGCGGCAACATGCAGTCGCTGTACGCGCACTGCGTGCTTGCCCTGCAGCGCGGCATGGCACGGCTGGGCGAGCGCGGCCTGCCGCTGATCGGCAGCGGCGACTGGAACGACGGCATGAACCGGGTCGGCAAGGACGGCAAGGGCGAGAGCGTGTGGCTGGGCTTTTTCCTCTACGACGCGTTGCTGCGCTTTTCCGCCGTGGCCGTGCAGCACGACGATGCGGCATTCGCGGCGACCTGCCGCACGCATGCGCAGGCCTTGCGCACCGCGCTGGAACAGCATGCCTGGGATGGGCAGTGGTACCGGCGGGCCTGGTTCGACGACGGCACGCCGCTGGGTTCGAGCGCTTCGGACGAATGCCGCATCGATTCGCTGTCGCAGAGTTGGGCGGTGCTGTCCGGCGCGATGGACCCGGCACGCAGTGCACAGGCGATGGACGCGATGCACCAGCAGCTGGTGGATGCCGACGCCGGGATCGTCAAGCTGCTGGTGCCCCCGTTCGATCGCACCGGGCACGACCCCGGCTATATCCGCGGTTACGTCCCGGGCGTGCGCGAAAACGGCGGCCAGTACACGCATGCGGCGGTGTGGGCGACGATGGCCTTCGCCCACCGCGGCGACAGCGCGCGCGCCTGGCAACTGGCCGGCCTGATCAACCCGATCCACCACGCCCGCGACGCGGCGGGCATGCAACGCTACAAGGCCGAACCCTATGTGCTGGCCGCCGATGTCTACGCGGTGGCGCCGCACGCCGGCCGCGGCGGCTGGAGCTGGTATACCGGCGCCGCCGGCTGGATGTACCGGCTGCTGACCGAATCGCTGCTCGGCCTGCAGCGCCATGGCGCGCGCATGCACATCGCCCCGTGCATCCCGGCCGGCTGGCCGGGCTACCAGTTGCGCTACCGCTTCGGCAGCAGCACCTATGTCATCGACGTCACCCAACGCCCGGGCATCGAGGCGCGGCTGGAGATCGACGGCGTGACACAGGCCGAGCTGGCTTTCACTCTGGTTGACGACGGCGCGGTCCACGCTGTGGCACTGGACTGGCCGGCAGACGCGACATGAGCACACGCAGACACACCCATACCAGCCATCAACTCGCCGACCTGGGCAAGATGCTGTCGGTCTGGCCGCAGCGGGTGCGCGACCCCAGCCAGTTCTGGCAGCAGTTCGACGCCTTGGCCAAAGGCATCCTGGATGAGGCCGCCGCAGCCGATCTGCAGCGGGTGCAACGCCGCCTGCGGCAGCTGCTGCACCGTCACGGACTGACGCGTACGCGGTAAGCGCGCCGGCAATCTGCACGGCACCATCTGCTTTGCCACAGCTGCGCGCTGGCTGCGCATGGGCTCGGCCCCTGCGTGCAGCGGCTTCCCGCATCCCGGCGGGCACACGACCTGCACGCTGGCAGGACCGTCGGGGCTGGCCGAAGACGTGCAGGTGCAGGCGCGCATGGCGCAGCGACCGCACGTGCCTTGCGCTGGCGGCCGTTGCCGGAAGGTTTGTCGTGGAGTCGTCCCTAAATCGAGGTCATCGCCAGAGGCTGGATCATTCCGGTCACGCAAGAAAATCTAACCCTGCGTCCCGGGTAGCGGCAGGGCATGGCGTGCCTGGCACCACGGCGCGGGCAGCGGGCAGTCTTCATGCCACGCCAACAACGCTTTCTTCACGCTTGCGCCATTCTTCCGCTGGAGATCCCCGATGATCCGCACCCTCGCCCCGCTCGCTGCCGTGTTGTTGCTCTCGGCCTGTGCCTCCAACCAGGTCGTGCAGGTACAGCCCATCGACGGTGTCATCTCCGGCCAGTGCCATATCGACAAGGTGCGCGGCGCGGTCGGCCTGGCCGCGGCGACGCAGACCATCGAACGTGCGCGCGTGGACAGCGACAGCCTGCAGGTCAGCGTGCGCCGCGGCGAACGCGCCACCGGCGGCACCACCGCCAGCGGCCTGGCCGACCCGGCTCAGGGCGCCAGCGAAAGCGGTGGCGATCACCTCACCGTCGAGACCGGCCCGAACAACAACATCACCGCGATCTACTGCGGCTGAGCGGGACGCTGGTCCGGCGGCCGCATGCGCGGCGGCTGTTTGCAGGTCTTCGGGCCTGTCGCCGCCGCGGCACTCACTTCCGCTTCGATGCAGCTTTTGCCGGCGTCTTCAGTTTGCCGCGCGAGGTGGTCAGGAATTTCAGCGTCGCCGCCTCCCATTGACGTTCGCCACGCACGCCGGTGGCCATGGCCTGCAACTGACCGGCGCGCCAGCCTTCGAACACGCACGGGTCGATATACGCCTTGCGACATACCGAGGGCGTATTGCCCAGCGCATCGGCCACTTCGCGGATGACATCGTTCTGCACCTGGGTCAGCGCGCGTTCGCTGATGCGCTCTGGCAGCGGCAAGCGTGCCAGACGTTGCAATGCCGCCAGCGTGCCGCCCCAGGTGCGGAAGTCCTTGGCGGTGAAATCCTCGCCCATCGCCTCGCGCAGGTAGTCGTTGACCTCACCCGAATCCACCGGCTGCAGCTGGCCGTCGTCGTCGCGATACTGAAACAACGATTGTCCCGGCAATTGCTGGCATTGCCGGATCAGTTTGACCAGCTGCTTGTCGTCCACTTCGATCTCGTGATCCTGGCCGCTCTTGCCGCGGAACTTCAGCCGCGCACGTCCGCCGCGCAGGAACTCCATGTGCCGGTTGCGCAACGTGGTCAGCCCATAGGAACGGTTGCTGCGCGCATATTCGGCATTGCCCACACGTACCAGGGTGTCGGCCAGCAACGCCACCACGATCGCCAACACCTTCTCGCGCGGAAATCCCGGCAGGACCAGATCGCGGCGCAGGCGTCGCCGCAGTTTCGGCAATGCGGTGCCGAAGGCAATCACCCGTTCGAACTTGCCCTCGCCACGCACCTGCGCCCAGTCGGCGTGGTAGCGGTACTGCTTGCGCCTGCGCGCATCGCGGCCGGTGGCCTGCAGATGGCCATTGGGCTTGGCGCAGATCCACACCTCGGTATACGCCGGCGGAATGGCCAGCGCGCGGATGCGTTGCAAGGTGTCGGCATCGGCCACGCGTTGCCCGTCCGCGCTGCGGTAACTGAAGCTCTTGCCGGCCTTGCGGCGGCTGATGCCGGGCTGCTGATCGTTGACGTAAGTCAGCCCGGCCGCGCGCGCGGTGGCCTTTGCCTGTGCGACTGCGGCCACGCTCGCCACCGCGGCCGTGGCGGCCACTGCGCCGGCGGCAACGGTGACCAGCTTGCCGGCGGCGCCGACACCGTCTGCAGCATTGCGAAGAATACGTTTGGCTTTCATTGCGCGCCGATTGAAGGACAGGCGTCGATTGTTGAGCCAGGCAGGACTAGGCTGCGTCAACGCTACGCCAACGCCATGTGGGCAAGCGATGCCCGCGAGCGGTTTTGTGCTTATGCTTGGGCTTCCCCAACTGTGCTGGAGCTATCGATGCGCGCTGTCCTGCCTACCGTCCACCTGGCCTGTACCCTGGTCGTGCTGGCGGCATTGACTGCCTGCGGCTCGCCGCAACCGGACGAGCAGGAAGCCGTCTCCACCAAGGCCCAGCAAGCCGCCGAACAAGCGGCCGCACCAGCGCCGGCCGCCGCACCCGAAGCGCCGCCGATCGGCAGCTGCGATGCCACCCAGGTGCAATCGCTGGTGGGCCAGGCGCTGACCGATGCGGTGAGCGAACAGGCCCGCAACGATGCCGGCGCCAAATCTGTACGCGTGCTCAAACCCGGTCAGATGACCACGATGGAGTTCAATGGCGAGCGGCTCAATCTGGAAGTGGATGCCAAGAACGTAATCGCCTCCGTGCGTTGCGGCTGAGCACACGTTGGCGCCTGTTGGCGAACAGACGCCGAGCCAGCTGGCACAAGGCCTTGCGGCTACCCTCGTTGCAGCTGTAACGGTGTATTGCGGCACCGCATCAACTGTGGTCTAGTCGATCATCCGGTGACCTCTTCGAAACGCTCCACGGATCGAGCGCTGCAACGTCGTCGCCGCTCTCCCAGATCGCAAAGAGGCAGACATGGCCCCCCGCACTCGCCAAGGGCTCAACGACCACGGTCTCTACAACAGCGCGCGCGACGAGCGCGACGCCTGTGGTTTCGGCATGGTCGCCCAGTTGGACGACCAACCTTCCCGCTCGCTGGTGGACACCGCGATTGCGGCGCTCTCGCGCATGACCCACCGCGGCGGCGTGGCGGCCGACGGGCTCACCGGCGATGGCTGCGGTCTGCTGATCCGCAAACCCGATGCGTTCCTGCGCGGGCTGGCGCGCGATGCCGGCATTCCCCTGGGCACGCGCTACGCGGCCGGTGTGGTGTTCCTGCCGCTGGACGAGGCCGATGCCGCACGTTGTCGCACCGAACTGGAAACCCAGTTGCATGGCGCCGGCGTGCAGTTCCGCGGCTGGCGCGTGGTGCCCACCGACGACAGCGTCTGCGGCCAGCTGGCACGCGCCACCTTGCCGCGCATCGAACAGGTATTCGTCGATGCCGGCGCCGAACAGAGCGAAGACAGCTTCACCCTGGCGCTGTTCCTGGCGCGCCGCCGCGCCGAGCAGGCATTGCGCGAAGTGGAGAACTTCTACGTCACCACGCTCTCGCCCAACGGCATCAGCTACAAGGGCATGGTGCTGCCGGACAAGCTGAGCACGTTCTACCCGGACCTGCAGCGCAGCGACCTGTCCTCCAGCGCGATTGTCTTTCACCAGCGGTTTTCCACCAACACGCTGCCACGCTGGCCGCTGGCGCATCCGTTCCGGCTGCTTGCCCATAACGGCGAGATCAACACCATCGAAGGCAACCGCCGCTGGGCGCAGGCGCGCAGCAAGGTGTGGCAGACCCCGCGTTTCGATATCGCGCAGTTCGACCCGGTGATCTCCATGCACGGCTCGGACTCGCAGAGCCTGGACAACATGCTCGAGCTGCTGATCGCCGGTGGCATGGACCTGCTGCAGGCGCTGCGCATCCTGGTGCCGCCGGCGACCCAGTCGCTGGAGTTCAAGGACGCCGACCTGGCCGCCTTCTATGAGTTCTACGGCCTCAACACCGAGCCGTGGGACGGCCCGGCCGGCATCGTCGCCTGCGACGGCCGCTATGCCGCCTGCATGCTCGACCGCAACGGCCTGCGCCCGGCGCGCTGGATGCTGACCTCCGACCGCCATTTCCTGGTGGCCTCCGAGGCCGGCGTGTGGGAACTGCCGGCCGAGCGCATCACCCGCAAGGGCAAGCTGGGCCCGGGCGAGATGATGGCGATCGATCTCAAGCGCGGCGACCTGCTGGACTCGGACGCCATCGACCGCATCAACCGTGCGCGCGCGCCGTACAAGCAATGGCTGCAACAGGGCGTGACCTATCTGCAGACCGAACTGATCGACCCCTCGCTGGTGGAGGAACCCTTCAGCGAGCAGACCCTGCGCAGCTACCACAAGCTGTTCCAGCTCAGCACCGAGGAAGTGGAGCAGATCCTGCGCCCGCTGGCCGAGACCGAGCAGGAAGCCACCGGCTCGATGGGCGACGACACCCCGATGGCGGTGCTCAGCCGCCAGACCCGGCCGCTGTACGACTATTTCCGCCAGGCCTTCGCGCAGGTCACCAATCCCCCGATCGACCCACTGCGCGAAGGCATAGCGATGTCGCTCACCACCCAGCTCGGCAAGGAGACCAACATCTTCCATGCCGGCGCCGAGACGGTGAACCACGTCATCCTCAACTCGCCGGTGCTCAGCCAGCGCAAGCTGCGCCAGCTGCTGAAGATGGAGCAGTACGTCGAGCGCAACCGGCTGATCGACCTGTCCTACAGCGTGGAGGAAGGCCTCAAGGCCGGCCTGGAACGGATCTGCCAGGAAGTGGAAGCGGCCGCGCGCGCTGGCGCCGTCATGCTGCTGCTGTCAGACCGTTACCCGGTGCCGGACCGGCCGATGGCGCATGCGCTGCTGGCCACCGGCGCGGTGCACCACCACCTGTGCAAGGTGGGCCTGCGCTGCGACGTCAACCTGATCATCGAAACCGGCACCGCGCGCGATGCCCACCACATGGCCTGCCTGCTCGGCTTCGGCGCCACCGCGGTGTACCCGTATCTGGCCTACCAGACGCTGTTCGACCTGGGCCGGCGCGGCATCCTGCAGCTGAGCAAGGGTGGCGAGCAGTCGCAGATCGGCCGCCGCTACCGCAAGGGCATCTACAAGGGCCTGTCCAAGATCATCTCCAAGATGGGCATCTGCACCATCGCCAGTTATCGCGGCGCGCAGTTGTTCGAGATCGTCGGGCTGGACCCGGACGTGGTGGAGCTGTGCTTTGCCGAGACGCCCGCGCGCATCGGCGGCGTGGGCCTGGCGCGGCTGGACACCGAGGCGCGCGAGCTCACCGCGCGCGCCTGGAACGACCAGCTCAAGCCGGAGGTGGGCGGCCTGCTCAAGTACGTGCACGGCGGCGAGTACCACATGTACAACCCCGATGTGGTCATGACGCTGCAGCGCGCCACCCGCACCGGCGATGCCGGCGACTGGCAGAAGTACGTCGACGCGGTGCATTCGCGCCCGGCCTCCACGCTGCGCGATCTGGTCCAGCTCAAGCGTGCCGCCACCCCGACCCCGCTGGACGAGGTGGCGCCGGCCGAAGACGTGTTGCGCCGCTTCGACACCGCCGCGATCAGCCTGGGCGCGCTGTCGCCCGAAGCGCACGAAGCGCTGGCCATCGCCATGAACCGCCTGGGCGGACGCAGTAACTCGGGCGAAGGCGGCGAAGACCCGGCCCGCTATGGCACCGAGAAGCGCTCCAAGATCAAGCAGGTGGCCTCGGGCCGTTTCGGCGTGACCCCGGAGTACCTGGTCAACGCCGAAGTGCTGCAGATCAAGGTCGCCCAGGGCGCCAAGCCCGGCGAAGGCGGTCAGCTGCCCGGGCACAAGGTCAACGAGCTGATCGCGCGGTTGCGCTACGCCAAGCCCGGCATCGGCCTGATCAGCCCGCCACCGCACCACGACATCTATTCGATCGAGGATCTGGCCCAGCTGATCTACGACCTCAAGCAGGTCAATCCGACCGCACTGGTGTCGGTGAAGCTGGTCGCGCACGCCGGCGTCGGCACGATTGCCGCCGGCGTGGTCAAGGCCGGTGCCGACCTGATCACCGTGTCCGGCCACGACGGCGGCACCGGGGCCAGCCCGGTCAGCTCGATCCGCTATGCCGGCGTGCCGTGGGAACTGGGCGTGGCCGAGTCGCACCAGGCGCTGGTGGCCAACGACCTGCGCGATCGCACCATCCTGCAGACCGATGGCGGGCTGAAGACCGGCCTGGACGTGGTCAAGGCCGCGTTGCTGGGCGCCGACAGCTTCGGCTTCGGCACCGCGCCGATGATCGTGCTGGGCTGCAAGTACCTGCGCATCTGCCACCTCAACAACTGCGCCACCGGCGTGGCCACCCAGGACGAACGCCTGCGTGCGGGCTATTTCACCGGCCTGCCGGAGCGCGTGGAGCATTTCTTCCGCCTGCTGGCCGAAGAGGTGCGCCAGTGGCTGTCCTACCTGGGCGTGCGCTCGCTGGACGACATCGTCGGCCGCACCGACCTGCTCCAACAGCTGGAGGTCTCGCCGCGTGCCGGGGTCAAGGTCGACCTGTCGCGCCTGCTGACGCATGCGCGCTACGACGGCAGCCACTGCGCCGCCCAGCGCCTGTACGAATCGCCCGACAGCCTGGCCACGCAGATGGACGGCCTGCTCGCCGATGCGATCGCCAACAAGCGCGGCGGCGACCACCGCTTCCTGATCCACAACACCGACCGCTCGATCGGCGCGCGCCTGTCCGGCGCCATCGCGCGCGTGCACGGCAACCACGGCATGAGCGATGCGCCGTTGAACCTGCGCTTCCGCGGCACCGCCGGGCAGAGCTTCGGCGCGTTCAACGCCGGTGGCCTGCAGCTGGAGCTGGAAGGCGAGGCCAACGACTACGTCGGCAAGGGCATGGCCGGCGGCCGGCTGGTGGTGCGCCCGCCGCGCGGGGCGCGCTTCGAGGCGCGTAGCACGCCGATCGTGGGCAACACCTGCCTGTACGGTGCCACCGGCGGCGAGCTGTTCGCGGCCGGGCGGGCGGGCGAGCGCTTTGCGGTACGCAACTCCGGCGCGCTGGCAGTGGTGGAAGGCGCAGGCGACCACTGCTGCGAGTACATGACCGACGGTGTGGTGCTGGTGCTGGGCAAGGTCGGCCTGAACTTCGGCGCCGGTTTCACCGGCGGGCTGGCCTACGTGCTGGATATCGAACGCGACTTCGTGGACCGCTACAACCACGAACTGATCGACATCCACCGCGTGTCCGCCGAGGGCTTCGAGAACCATCGCCAGCACCTGCACACCCTGATCAGCCGCCACCGCGAGCTGACCGGCAGCATCTGGGCGCAGCAGATCCTGGACGAGTTCCGCGACTACATCGGCAAGTTCTGGCTGGTCAAACCCAAGGCCGCCAGCATCGAGTCGCTGACTGAGTCACTCAGGCGTGCCGCCTGAGTGACGGGATTGGGGAGTCGGGATTGGGGATTGGTTCGCGCCCTGGTTTGGTCGCCCATCGTGGCGAGCCCCGGACACTCCAATCCCTGATCTCGTCCTCCAGCGTCGTGATTGTTTGTTCGAGATTCGCACCGCGTCCGCCCTCCGTCGCCCGCTGTTGCGAATCCCCAATCCCAACTCCCGAATCCCAGCCCTATGAGCCGCAAGCAAGCCTTCCAATTCCTCGACCTGCCCCGGACCATGCCCACGCGCATTCCGGTGGAGCTGCGTACGTCCGGTGACTGGGGCGAGTTGTACGGCAAATTCGACAAGGCCGACGCGCAGTACCAGTCCGGCCGTTGCCTGGACTGCGGCAACCCGTACTGCAGCTGGAAATGCCCGGTGCACAACGCGATCCCGCAGTGGCTGCAGCTGGTGCAGGAAAACCGCATCGAAGAAGCCGCCGCACTGTGCCATTCCACCAATCCGCTGCCGGAAGTATGCGGGCGGGTGTGTCCGCAGGACCGCCTGTGCGAGGGCAGCTGCACGCTGGAGGAATTCGGCGCGGTCACCATCGGCGCGGTGGAAAAATACATCGTCGATACCGCCTTCAAGATGGGCTGGCGCCCGGACCTGGGCAACGTGCAGCCGAGCGGCTGGCGGGTGGCGGTGATCGGCGCCGGCCCGGCCGGCCTGTCCTGCGCGGACCGGTTGGTGCGTGCAGGCATCGAGACGGTGGTCTACGACCGCTACGAGCAGATCGGCGGCCTGCTGCAGTTCGGCATTCCCAGCTTCAAGCTGGACAAGTCGGTGATCGGCAAGCGCCGCGAGATCCTGGAAGGCATGGGCGTGCAGTTCCGCCTGGGCGTGGAGATCGGCAAGGACGTCAGCATCGAGCAGTTGCTGGGCGAGTTCGATGCGGTGTTCCTGGGCACCGGTGCCTACCGCTACACCGATGGCGGGCTGCCCGGGCAGGACCTGAAGAACGTGCTGCCGGCGCTGCCGTTCCTGGTGCAGAACAGCCGCATCGTCAGCGGCAACGACCCGCACGGCCGGCCGATCGCCGGCTGGGAAGACCAGATGGCGCTGCCCGATCTCAACGGCAAGCGCGTGGTGGTGCTGGGCGGCGGCGACACCGGCATGGACTGCGTGCGCAGCGCGATCCGCCTGGGCGCGGCCAAGGTCACCTGCGCGTACCGGCGCGACGAGGCCAGCATGCCGGGCTCGGCACGCGAGGTCGCCAACGCGCGCGAGGAAGGCGTGCGCTTCTTGTTCAACCGTCAGCCGCTGTCGATCGAATCCGGCGCCGACGACGAGGCGATCGGCGTGACCGTGATGGAAACCCGGCTCGGCGAACCCGATGCCAGCGGGCGTCGCAACGCGGTACCGGTGGAAGGTAGCGAATCGCTGCTGGAAGCGGACGTGGTGATCATCGCGTTCGGCTTCTCGCCGACCCTGCCCGACTGGCTGGCATCGCAGGGCGTGCAAGCCGGCAGCAACGGCCGCATCGTCGCACCGGCCGACGATAACGGCCGCCTGCCCTACCAGACCAGCAACCCACGCCTGTTCGCCGGTGGCGACTGCGTGCGCGGCGCCGACCTGGTGGTCACCGCCGTGGCCGAAGGCCGCGATGCAGCCGGCAGTATCGTGCAGCTGCTCGGCGTCAAGGCGCAGGTCAAGGAACCGGCCGCGGCCTGAGTGCGGACCAGCGCGTGGGCTCGGGCCCACCGCTGGCTGCGTCCTCGCGTGCGCGCAATCCGCACGCTGCATGGGCGACCAGGCCGCATGACGCTGCCCGATGCAGCGCATCCACCGCGCGGAAAACGCCCGCGCGGGCGACGAAGAACCCTCGCCTGGCTCAAGTCCCTGGGCTCCACCTGCCTGCCACGCAGGCCAGACGCCTTTCGGTGCGAAGGCAACATCGCAGCCGCAAGCCGTGTCTTATCCGACCCGGAACGCGCGACGAGACACGCACGCTTGCGCCGCGATCGGCACCGCCCCGAGCATGCACTGCGCCTGACAATGTCAGCAAACACAAGCGCCTATCCGCCATGCGAGCCCGCTGTACGCACGCTCGAGTCTGCAATCGGCGTGCAGGCAGGGCTGCATCGATCTGCAGCCTCAACGATTGCACCTGCCTGCAAAGTGTGATTTAAGTCACATATCGACTGTCGCTGTCTAACGCGATCCCGCCGCATCACCACCGATGCGCAGGACGCCCTGCGCCGAACCGAATGTACTCGGCAGCGATGGAAATCGGTCCGTCCCGGGTGCGCGCAACGCCGCGGACTCCCTAGACCTCATTCACCTGTCGCCGCGCCACGCGGCGGCGAAGCCGTGGGCCTTACCAAGGAAGCAACCTCATGACACAGCAACTCACTACCGGCCAACACGGACGCGACGACTGGGTGGACTGGCTCCGCGGTGCCAGCGTGTTGATGGTGATCGTGCTGCATGCCTATGGCTTCGCCTTCGATGCCTATCCGGAACTGCGCGGCGGCGCCGCTGAAGAAAGCAGCGCACTGATGCTGTCGATCGAACGCCTCAATCGCTCGCTGGCGCCGCTGCGCATGCAACTGATGTTCCTGCTCTCGGGCCTGTTCGTGGCGCGCGGGCTGGACAAGGGCATCGCGCCCTACCTCGGCGGCAAGCTGCGGCATGTGCTGTATCCCTACCTGCTCTGGTCGGTGCTGATCTTCGCCCTGCGCGAGGCAGGCTCGGTGCTGGCCAAGGCCGAACCGATCGCCTGGCTGGATCTGGGCAAGATCGCGGTCGGCAACGTGGCGCTGACCTGGTTCCTGTTCTACCTGTTCGTGTTTCTGGTGCTGATGCCGTTGCTGCGCCGGCTGCCGGCGCCGTTGGTCCTGGCTGCCACCGTGCTGGGCTCGGTCTGCCTGGGTCCGCTGCTGCGTCAGGGCGCCGATCCGTTCTATTACTTTGCGTTCTTCTACCTCGGCACGCTGCTGGCCGGCCGGGTGCCGGCGCTGCTACGGCAGGCGCCGCGCTGGATGTGGCCGCTGTCGTGCCTGAGCCTGTGCGCCATCGTGCTGATCGCCAATCTCACCACGCTGCACAGCATCTGGATCGGCTACCTGCCGCTGGTGCTGATCGCGCTGCCACTGCTGATCGCCGTGGCGACGTGGGCGAACCGGCAGCCGGCCGCGCAGGCGGTCCGCTATGTGGGCCGCAATTCGGTGGTGTTCTATCTGAGCCACTTTCCGCCGTTCATCGTGCTGGCTTACCTGCTGCCGCGCTGGATCGATGAGGGGACGGTACTGTTCTTCGCCTTGTTGGGCATCGGCGTGCTGGTGCCGGCCGTGCTGTGCCTGCTGCGCGCACCGGGCCGCCTGCCCGCGCTGAACCTGCTGTTCTCCGCACCGATGCCGGTGCGTCGTCCGCGCAGTACATTGCCCGTGGTCGGCAAGCTGCACGCCTCCCCGGTGTCCGCGTAGCGGGCCATCCATGCAGGCCGTGCCGCTCCGCTGCTGATCCGACATATACGACTGACGTCGTGCAGTAACACCACCATGCACTGCCGTTCGAAAACCCAGGCGATGCATTCCATGCGGCATCGCCTGGGCCGACCGCAGTACAGGCGATCGGCCTGCAGCCCTGTGGCAGGGCTGCAGGCCAGGCCATCAGGCCGCCTTGTCCAGCGTGGCCATGTCGATCACGAAGCGGTACTTCACATCGCTATTGAGCATGCGTTCGTAGGCCTCGTTGATCTGGTCGGCGCGGATGGTTTCGATGTCCGAGACGATGTTGTGCTTGGCACAGAAATCCAGCATTTCCTGGGTCTGGCGGATACCGCCGATCAACGAACCGGCCAGGGTGCGGCGCTTCATTACCAGATTGAACACGCTCGGCGAAGGATGCGATTCCTCAGGCACGCCCACCAGCACCATCGCGCCGTCGCGCTTGAGCGCATTGAGGAACGGGTCCAGGTTGTGGGGCGCGGCGACGGTGTTGAGGATGAAGTCCAGCGTGTTGGTCTGCGCGGCCATCTGCGCCTCGTCCCTGGACACCACCACTTCGCTCGCGCCCAGGCGCAGCGCATCGGCGCGCTTGCTCTCGGAGGTGGTGAACAGCACGACCGTGGCGCCCATCGCCTTGGCGATCTTCACCGCCATGTGGCCCAGACCGCCCAGACCGACCACGCCCACCTTCTGACCGGGACCGACCTTCCAGTGCGCCAGCGGCGAATAGGTGGTGATGCCAGCGCACAGCAGCGGGGCGACTGCAGCCAGGTTGTCGCTGTGCGAGATGCGCAGCACGTACTTCTGGTCGACCACGATGTGGTCCGAATAGCCACCGTAGGTATTCTCGCCGCCACCGAACATCGGGCCGTTATAGGTACCGGTGAAGCCCTGCTCGCAATACTGTTCTTCGCCTTCCTGGCAGGACGCGCAGCTGCGGCAGCTGTCGACCATGCAGCCGACACCGGCCAAATCGCCGACCTTGAAGCCGGCGACCGCATCGCCGACTGCGGTGACGCGGCCGACGATCTCGTGGCCGGGCACCGACGGGTAGCGCGTGCTGTGCCATTCGTTGCGTGCGGTATGCAGATCCGAGTGACACACGCCGCAGTAAGCGATATCGATCTGCACATCGTTGGGGCCTGGGGCGCGTCGTTCGAACACGAACGGTGCAAGCGGTTGATCGGCGGTTTGGGCGGCGTAGGCGTGGGCTTGGCTCATGGGGAGACTCCAGGAAGTGACATCCCCCGCGACAGTGCGGAAGACTAAACAATAAGTGGCTCTAGCTTAAGACAGGCGCCTGTCGCGCTCCTGCGACAGTGCATCTTGCCTGTCGGGTTGCGGACGTGACCAAAGCGGCATGGTGCGCCCTGCAGGTGTTTGCGCACGATCAAATCCGCGTTCGCCGGCGTGAATGGCGCGCTAACGCGAGAGCTTCTACGCTGATCCACCACCGTCCTGCCCTGCACCATCCCTGCTGGCCGTGCCCTCCCCCTGCGGCCGCCTACGTCGATGCCGAAGGAGGCTTCCATGTTCCGCTCTCCCCCCCATGTCACATCCCTGCGGAGTGCTGCACTCGCACTGGTCTTGCTGGCTGCAATGCCGCTGACGCACGCCAAGGAGCCTGCCCGCCCTGGAAAGGAGTCCAGTGGCCTGAAGTATGTCGGCGTCAATCTGTCCGGCGCCGAATTCAACTCGCGCAAGAAACCCGGCACCCTGTTCAAGGACTACACCTACCCGGCCGCGTCTGATTTCAGTTACTTCGCCGGCAAGGGCATGAATACGATTCGCCTGCCGTTCCTGTGGGAGCGCCTGCAGCCACAGCTCAGCGGCGATCTGGATCCGGCGCAATTGGCGTTGCTGAAAAAGTCGGTGGCTGCGGCCAAGGCCAACAAGCAGTACCTGATCCTGGATGTGCACAACTACGCCAAGTACAACGGCAAGCGCATCGGCAGCAGCGAGGTGCCCACGGCCGCGGTGGCGGATCTGTGGCGCCGGCTGGCGCTCGAATTCAAGGACGACAGGTCGGTGATCTTCGGGCTGATGAATGAGCCCAACGGCATTTCCGCCACCGATTGGGCAAGCGCCGCGCAAGGCGCGATCAACGCGATCCGCAAGACCGGCGCCAGGAACCTGATTCTGGTGCCGGGCACCGCCTACAGTGGCGCGCACAGCTGGCGCAGTTCCAACTATGGCGTCTCCAACGCCAAGGCCTTGGAGATTCTCAAGGACCCGGGCAACAATCTGGCCTTCGAGGCGCATCAGTATCTGGACAACGATTACAGCGGCACCAAGCCGGTGTGCACCAGCGCCACGGTTGGCGAAGAAAAGCTGCGCGGCTTTACCGCGTGGCTGCGCGAGAACAAGCAAAAGGGCTTTCTGGGCGAGTTCGGCACCGCCAACAATCCGGTCTGCGACCAGGCGCTGGAAGGCATGCTGAGCTATATCGAAAACAATAGCGACGTGTGGCTGGGTTGGACCTGGTGGGCCGCTGGCGCATGGTGGAAGCCGGAGTACTTCTTCACCGTCCAGCCGGGCAAGGACGGCAGCGACAAGCCGCAGATGGCGATTCTGAGCAAGTACGCCCGCCGCGCGACCAAGTAATCCGCACGGGCGAATCGATTACGGTGGGCGCAGCTAGTGCTGCGGCCACCGTTTTTTTCGCTCCATCCTCCCTGTCCTGCAACGTCTCAGCAATGACATCGGCCAACGATTGCAGACAGCGCAACCGCAATCCCATCTGCCTGTCGCAGACGTATTGGCCGCCCGCTGCCGGAAAGCATGACGCAGCCCACAACCATCGCGTACCGCATATGCAAACGCCGAAGTTCCGCAATCACACCAGGTGACGTTTGCATGCGCGGGCGCGGTGATACGGCAACACAGTTGCGACTGCGCATGCGGCGGGTTGCGTTCTGACCAGTGCCCTGCGCAGGGCAGCGCATCGCAGTTCCGATGCCCATCGCTGCCGAGTACGCGACGCCATCGACCTGCAGCGTTGCGGTCGCACGACAGCATTCTCCAGGGATGCCGGCCCCCGATATGCCCGCAGCGATCCGGCGCAGATGACGGCCGACACGCAACGCGAGTGACCGCACGGTGTTGCTTCACCACAACCATGCCTGCGCATGTTCGGCAATAACTGCGAAGTCGTTCACAGCTCGGATTAAGTGATATCTCGCATTCGTAGTTTGAATGTTCAGATGCGATTAGGGTGAACGCAATGCAGTGTCGTCATGCACGTGGCATGTCCACGCCAGGGCAATGCATCTCCCCCGCGACTGTTTCAGGAGTCACCCAATGATGCCCTCCCCCACTCCGGCGCGCCGGCTGTCCAGCCGTGCGTTGTCATTGCTGCTGCTTGTCATAGTGCTGCTTGCAGGCGTGCCGTTCGCACATGCACAGAACCGCCTGAAGTATGCAGGGGTCAATCTTTCCGGTGCCGAAATCAAATCCTCGCAAAAGCCCGGGGTGCTCAACGTCGACTACCTATATCCGGCCGCCAGCGATTATCGCTACTTTGCCGGCAAAAACATGAACATCGTTCGGCTGCCCATCCTGTGGGAACGCCTGCAGCCCAAGGCCGGCGGCGAGCTGGATGCAGCGCAGCTGGCGCTGATCCGCCAGGCCGTGCTCAACGCCAAGGCCGCCAAGGTCTACCTGATCCTGGATATCCATAACTATGCCAGGTATTACGGCAACAAGATCGGCAGCGCGCGCGTGCCGATCAGCACCTTCAACGATCTGTGGCGACGCCTGGCAATCGCCTTCAAGAACGACAACAGCGTGATCTTCGGGCTGATGAACGAGCCTTACGACATCAATCCGCAATCCTGGGCCAACGCGGCGCAGGCCTCGATCGACACCATCCGCAAAACCGGCGCCAACAATCTGATCCTGGTGCCCGGTGCGCTATGGAGTGGCGCACACAGCTGGTACTCCACCGTTGCCGGCCAATCCAACGCAGTGGCGCTGGCCTCCATTCGCGACCCGCTCAATCGCTACGCCATCGAAGTGCATCAATACCTGGATACGGACTCCAGCGGCACCAGCGCCGGGTGTGTCAGCAGCACTGTCGGTGCCGAGCGCCTGCGCAGCTTTACCCAATGGCTGCGCATCAATCACAAGCAGGGATTTCTCGGCGAGTTCGGCACCGGCAACAACGCCACCTGCAACAGCGCACTCAACGGCATGCTGGGGTATCTGGAGACCAACCGCGACGTGTGGCTGGGCTGGACCTGGTGGGCCGCCGGCGCGTGGTGGAACCGTACCTACCCCTTCAACGTGCATCCCGATGCGCAGGGCCGCGACAAGCCGCAGATGTCGATCCTGAGCGCGCGCGCAAAACGCATCACCCACTAGTCGAAGCACGCCGCGAGCGAGGGTCACCCCGTCGCACGCGGCGCAGCAGGCACCCGGCATCGGCATGCACGCGCAGGGCGTGCCAATGCCAGGCAGCAACCGTGCCCGGCCGCGGTGAGCACAGTCCTTCCGCAATAAAACGCCAGCACACGGCGCGCGCTAGCGCTCGCCATGTGTGCGCGCGCAACAGCGCTGCCGCGTCAGTGAACCGACGTCGCAGCGTTGACGGCGAGCGCATCCATTCGCCGATTTTTCGACAGCGCCATGCATGCGATGGCGGTGCCGACAAGCGTGCGCGACCGCTTTTCAACGCGGCGCGTTACAGCGTGCTGTTCCAGAACGTGACCCCTGCGGTAAGTGACTGCGACCCAGCCAACACATTTAATTCACACGCGATGTGGTGGGCAATTAGGCACGGCAGATGCATTGGTCACGACAGGTGTGGCGCACCTCGCGCAGATCGCACGCAACCCGCTGCGACACACCATCCCCGTCGTCTAAGGAGTTGTTTTATGTCTGCTGTCTCTCAAACGCTGCGCACCATTTTCCGCTGCGCCCTGCTCTGCGTCCTGTTCGGCACATTCGCACCCGTTTACGCACAAACCCGCGCACTGAAATATGCCGGCGTCAATTTATCCGGCGCCGAATTTGCATCGTCCAAGAAACCCGGTGTCCTCAATAAGGACTATATGTATGCCCCGGCCAGCGATTACACCTATTTCGCCGGCGTTGGCATGAATACGATCCGCCTGCCGGTGCTGTGGGAACGCCTGCAGCCGAGTGCACGCGGCGAACTGGATCCGACCCAACTGGCTCTGGTAAAGCAAGCCGTGGCACGCGCCAAGGCATCGGGCATGTACCTGGTGCTGGACATCCACAATTACGGCAAATACTACGGCTACAAGATCGGCGGCGACCAGGTGTCGAACGCCACATTCGCCGACCTGTGGCGCCGCCTTGCGCTGGTATTTCCCAGCGACAACGCCGTGATCTTCGGGCTGATGAATGAGCCCAACGGCGTATCGGCCAGCGGCTGGGCAGCCACTGCACAGGCAGGCATCGATGCGATTCGCGCCACCGGTGCGAACAATCTGATCCTGGTGCCGGGCGCATTGTGGACCGGTGCGCACAGCTGGTATTCGCCCACCAACGATGGTTACTCCAACGCAACCGCATTGGTCTCGATCTACGATCCGCTCAATCGCTACGCGTTCGAGGTGCATCAGTACCTGGACGCCGACTCCAGCGGCACCACCAATGTCTGCGTCAGTGCCACCATCGGTGTCGAGCGCCTGCGCAGCTTCACCGAGTGGTTGCGCACCAACCACAAGCGCGGATTCCTGGGCGAATTCGGCACCGGCAACAACCCGGTCTGCAATGAAGCGCTGCGCGGCATGCTCCGCTATATCGATGCCAATGCAGATGTCTGGACGGGCTGGACGTGGTGGGCTGCCGGCTCGTGGTGGAATGTCAGTTACGAGTACAGCGTGCATCCCAACAAGGACGGCACCGACAGGCCGCAGATGTCCATCCTCTCGCCCCAGGCCGTTCGCGCCACACGCGCCATTCCGTAAGGTGAGGAAGAGGGGTGTAGGTCAATCTCGAGCCGCCGCGAGGCGGCTCGCTTTTTTTGCGTCCTTCGCACGGATCGCATGTCGTCGGACAGTGCGAATGATGCGGTAGCGGTAGCGCAGCGTGCCACTGCGCAACGCCCTCTTACGAACGTGCGTACCACCGCATGCAGCGCGGGCGCATCATCACCAAAGCTTGAGCTCACTGAACTTTCGCAACGCGTTTGAAGTGGCTTTCACCTGACAGCGATAAAGCCGCGTCCAGCATGGGCGCACTTCACTGCAGGAGCATCACATGGCATATCGACTGATGAAGACCGCGCTGATCGGCGCACTGGCAGTGGCGGCGCAGGGCGCATTTGCGCAAGCGGCCGCCGACAAGCCGGCCAAGGCACTGACCTCCAGCGAGGTCACCAGCATGCTGACCGGCAAGGGCTACACCAAGGTGCACGACGTCAAGTTCGAGCATGGCGTGTGGACCGCTGACGCGCGTAGCGGCGACGGCAAGGACGTGGACGTCCGCATTGATCCGGTCACCGGCCGCGTCTATGGCGACCAGACCACCTCCAAGCTGAGCGAGGCCGATATCCGCGCCGCGCTGTCGACCGGCGGCTATTCCAACGTGCACGACCTCAAGTTCGAAGACGGCTTGTGGAACGCCGATGCCGAGCGTGGCGGGCAGAAGGTGGAGCTGCATGTCGATCCGGAAGACGGGCACGTGGTCAGCGTGGACAACGATTGACCGGGACGCCCGAAGCCGGTGGCGTAGATGATGCCGCTGGCTTGATGGCAGCGCGTGGCCGGCAGCACGGCTAAAGGCATCGCGTAGTGCATCGATGCACTATTCATCGCAGCGCTATCGCGACCGTGCTGCATCGGCAACAAGCGTGATCTGGTCCGCAACCGTCATGACCAAGACGCACCCGACGCAAAGGGCCTCCACTAGGAGGCCCTTTGCGTTTTTGATCGATACGCGTCTGATCGATGCGCGACGCATTGCCGCTGCCCTTGCAGACCGCATCACCCCGCCATGCACCGGCTGCATGACGCGTGCCGTCCCGGCACCGGTCAACGCGTCGGTGCTGCCTTTTTGCCCTCTTCGCCGGCGTCTTTTCCGGTATCGGGCGCCTCGCCCGTAGCGGGCTTGCCGGCCATCATGCGATCGCGCGCCGCCTTGAACGGGTTGCCGGCATACCAATTGGGCCAGCGCTGCCCGGCGGCCACCTCCTTGCCCACGCCATACACCGCCTGCAGGTCTTCGATGGTGCCGTCGAGCTTCCAGCTGGCCGCATCGTACTCGTCGCCAGGGGCGTGATAGCGATTGCGCCCGTAGTCTTCGGCGGCCGCGCGCCCGGCCGCAGTACCGCCCTGGCGCAGGTCTTCGCCGCCATCGGCATACAGCGCCGGCACGCCGGCCTTGGCGAAGTTGAAGTGATCCGAGCGGAAATACGAGCCGCTTTGCGGCGTGGCTTCGGCGTGCAGGGTGCGGCCCTGCATCGCGGCGATCGGCTTGAGGATGTCCTCCAGCTCCGAACTGCCCATGCCCACCACGGTGACATCGCGTGCGCGCCCGGCCACCGACATCGCATCCAGGTTGATCACCGCCGCGATCTTGTCCAGCGGAAAGCTCGGGTTGGCCACGTAGTACTTGGAACCGAGCAGGCCGGACTCTTCCAGCGTCACCGCCACGAACACGACCGAACGCGCCGGCTTGGGATCCTGATGCGCGAACGCATCGGCGATCTCGAGAATGCCGGCCACGCCGGTTGCGTTGTCCACCGCGCCGTTATAGATGTTGTCGCCACTCTCGCCCGGATGCTTGCCCAGGTGATCCCAATGCGCCATATACAACACCGCTTCGTCGGCGTGGCTGGTGCCCGGCAGCACGCCGACGACGTTGCGCGAGGATTTCTCCGCGATCGTGCTCTTCAGGTCCACCGACCAGCTGGCCTGCAGCGGCACCGGCCTGAAGCCGCGCTTGCTGGCGTCCTTGTAGGCCTGCGCCAGATCCAGCCCGGCATTGGCGAACAACTGCTTGGCGGTCTCGGCGCTGATCCAGCCCTGCACCGGCAGGCGCGGATCGGGATCGTCCTTGGCCGGCAGGTCGTATTGCAGGCCAGCCCAGGAGTTCTTGACCACGTCCCAGCCATAGCTGGCACCCGGGGTGTCGTGCACGATCAGCGCAGCGGCCGCGCCCTTGCGGGCGGCTTCCTCGAACTTGTAGGTCCAGCGCCCGTAGTAGGTCATGCGCTTGCCGTCGAACAGCTTGGCATCGCCGGTGTGGAAGCCCGGGTCGTTGACGAACATCACCACCGTCTTGCCCTTCCAGTCCTGGCCGGCGTAATCGTTCCACTGTTGTTCGGGCGCATCCACGCCGTAGCCGACGAACACCAGCTCGCTGTTGTCCAGCTTGACCTCGGCCTGGCCGGTGCGGGTGCCGACCACGATGTCGGTGCCGAAGGCCAGGGTGCGGGTCTGTTCGCCGCTGCGCAGGGTCGGCGCGGTGGCCGCATCGGCGGTGGTTTCCACCATCGGCATGTCCTGGAACCAGCTGTCGCCGTTGCCCGGCTGCAGGCCGATGCGCTGCATCTGATCGCGGATATAGGTGACGGTCTTCTCTTCGCACGGCGTGCCAGGGCCGCGTCCTTCGAATTCGTCCGAGGCCAGCGTCCTGACCAGCTCGGCGAAGTCGCCGCCGGTCAGCTCCGGCGAGAAGGCGTGGCGACTGACCGGCGCGCTCGGCGCACTGTCGGCCGGCGCCTGCGCGGCGGGCACGCTCGGCGCATCGGCGGGTTCACGCTTGCAGCCGGCCAGGGCCAGCGTGGCGGCCAGGCACAACAGGATCTTGCGGGGCATCGGGACTCCTCGTGCGGCGAAGGTCCCCCGATTCTAGGCGCTGGCCCCGTGGTGAGCGCGTCAGTCCTTGGGCGCCACGTCGCTGTCGAAGCTGCGCGCGGTGGCGCCGGTGACGGCACCGATCTTCGCAGTGCGATGCACGTACAGGCTGACCTCGCGCTCGAACTCCAGCGGCCCTTCGACCACCGCATCCGGGCCGATCACCACACGCGGCTTGCGCGCAGGCTTGAACGAGAAGCTGAAGTTCGGCTTGGTGACCTCGATCCCGCCATGCACATGCGAGCGCACCCCGACGGTAATGTCGCCGTTGACGGTCTCGATGCCCTTACCGAGCTCGGTTTCCACCAGGCCGATACTGCCATTGACGGTTTCCACGCCGCCGCTGATGCGGCTGCCGCGTTCCACCAGCACGCTGCCGTTGACCGTCTCCAGCCCGCCGGACACCACCACCTTCTGGCCCAGCGTGATCGCGCCATTGACCGTGGAGACATCGCCGGTGCGGGCGTTGTCGCCGATCTGGATGCTGCCGTTGACCGTTTCCACCTTCCGGGTCTGCGCGCCGGCGCCGACCTCGATGGAGCCGTTGACGGTGTCCAGCCCGCCATAGACCTTGCCGGCCTCGGCGCTGATGCGGCCGTTGACCTTGCTGATGTCCTCGTCGGCCCAGGCGCTTGCGCAGACCAGGGAGAGTGCCAGAAGAAGATGCTGGGGCTTCATGCTGAACCTTGCGCGGCGGCGGCTGTCTTGGGCGTGGCGGCGATCACACCATGCTTGGCTACAATCGCGCACCTGCCTGAAGTCACTGGACCTTTCGTTGCCCCTGTCGCCCGCCCCGCGATCGCGCCTGCCCTCTGCCCCCGCCACCGGCCGCTCCCGCGCGTGGCTGGCGGCGACCGTGCTGGCCTGCGCGCTGCTGGGCAGCGCCGGTGCCGGTGCGCAAAGCCAGCGCGAGACCGAGCGCAAACTGCAGCAGCTGCGCGACGAACTCAAGACCATCAGCGCCGACCGCCGCGCACTGGAAGGCAAGCGCGGCAATGCCGCCCAGCAGCTGCGCCAGGCCGATGAGAAGGTGGCCAAGACCTCGCGTGCGTTGAGCGAGACCGAATCGGCGATGCGCGAGCAGGAACAACATCTGGGCACGCTGCAGCAGGACCGTGCGCAGCTACAGCGCGGCCTGCAGAACCAGCGCGTGCAGCTGGCCGCCTTGTTGCGGGCGGCCGATCAGGTCGGCCGCAACGCGCCGTTGAAGGTGCTGTTGTCGCAGGACACCGTGGGCAATGCCACGCGCATGCTGGCCGATCATCGCTACGTGCAGAACACGCGCGCGCAACGCATCCAGGCGCTGGCCACGCAGCTGGATGCGCTGGCGAAGGTGGAGCAGGACATCGCCAACCGTCGCCAGATACTGGATGCGGCACGTGCGCAGCAGAAGGCGCAGGCCGCGTTGCTGCAGAAGGATCGCTCGCAGCAGGCGGCGACCGTTGCGCAGCTGGACGACCGCTACAAACAGCGCGCCGAGCGCGAGAAAGCCCTGGGCCAGGACGCCAGGTCGCTGGAGCAGCTGCTCGCCAATCTGCGTGCGGCCGCCGCCAAGGCCGAGGCCGAACGCCGCGCGGCCGCCAAACGCGCCGCCGCCGAAGCCGCCGCGCAGGCAAAACGCGGCAAGACCGAGCGCCTAGAGCGTCCCGGCAAGACCCCGCCCAAGGTCATCGCCAGCGCGCCGGCACTCAAGGTCGGCGGCCTGAGCTGGCCGGTGTCGGGCAACCTGCTAGCGCGCTTCAACGCCACCTTGCCGGACGGCCACACCAGCAAGGGCGTGCTGATCGGCGCGCCCAAGGGCAGCACCGTCACCGCAGTGGCCGACGGCACGGTGGTGTTCTCCGACTGGATGACCGGCTACGGCATGATCCTGATCGTGGACCACGGCAACGGCTACATGAGCCTGTACGCGCACAACGACACGCTGTTGCGCGATGCCGGCGCGTCGATCAAGCGCGGCGAAGCGGTGGCCAAGGTCGGCAGCTCGGGCGGGCAGGGTGTGCCGGCGCTGTACTTCGAACTGCGCCGCAACGGGCAGCCGGTGGATCCGTCGAGCTGGTTGCAGCGGCGCTGAGTGCGGCGCACGCCGCGTGCGTGCCGGTGCATGACCGGCTCCATCCCTTGCCTTGCCAAGTCAACGCGGATTTACCGCGGCTTCGCGCATAATCCAAATCGCTCCGTTGCGGGGCGTCTCATCTCTTTGTCGGAGTGCTTCATGCGCGTAGCCGTCCTGTCCGTTGCCCTGTCGCTGGCGTTGTTCGCCTCACCCGGTTGGGCGCAGAAAGCCAGTCCCGCCGCCGCCCAGACCACTGCGGACGACCCGGAAGCCAACGAAGCCGCCGTCTCCAAGGTACCGCTGGATGAGATCCGCCGTTTCGTGGCGGTGTACAACGCGGTCAAGCAGGCCTACGTCGATCCGGTCGAAGACAAGAAGCTGATGCACGCCGCGGTGCGCGGCCTGCTCTCGGATCTGGACCCGCACAGCACTTACTTCGACAAGGAAGATGCCGAAGCCTTCGACGAGCAGGCAACCGGCGCCTACGACGGCATTGGCGTGGAATTGCTGCAGCAGCAGGACAACACGCTCAAGGTGATCGCGCCGATCGACGACACCCCGGCCGCGCGCGCCGGCATCCGCGCCGGCGATGTCATCGTGGCCATCGACGGCAAGCCGATCGACGCCAGCAAGGCGATGGAACCGCTGCGCGGCGAATCCGGCAGCAAGGTCGTGCTGACCATCGTGCGCGACAAGGCGCCCAAACCGTTCGATGTGACCCTGCAGCGCGAGACCATCCGCGTGGCCAGCGTGCGCAGCAGGCTGCTGGAACCGGGCTATGGCTACATCCGCATCAGCACCTTCCAGGCCGACACCGGTGCCGACTTCCAGAAAAACCTCAAGCAGCTGCAGGCCGGCGGCAAGTTGCGCGGGCTGGTGCTGGACCTGCGCAGCAACCCGGGCGGCCTGCTGACCTCGGCGGTGCAGGTGGCCGACGACCTGCTCGACAAGGGCAACATCGTCAGCACGCGCGGGCGCATTTCCATCAGCGATGCCAAGTTCGATGCCACCCCGGGCGATCTGCTCGGCGGCGCACCGGTGGTGGTGCTGGTGGACGCCGGCTCGGCCAGCGCCTCGGAAGTGCTGGCCGGGGCGCTGCGCGACAACCAGCGTGCGCGCATCATCGGCAGCCGCACCTTCGGCAAGGGCTCGGTGCAGACCGTGCTGCCGCTGGACAACGGCGACTCGGTCAAGCTGACCACCGCGCGCTATTACACCCCCAGCGGCAAGTCGATCCAGGCCAGCGGCATCGTGCCGGAAGTGCTGCTCACCCCGGAACCGCAACCGGGCGACGCCGACGTGCCGGCCAGCCTGACCGACTTCAGCGAAGCCACGCTGCCGGGCCATCTGCGTGGCGATGCAGAAGGCGAGGAGGGCTACACAGCCGGCGACGTCCTGCCGGGCGATGGTCCGATCGCCTCCGCGCTGGCCGAGCTCAAGCAGCCCGGCTCGGCGGCCAAGGCGCAAGCCGCGCTCAAGGCCAAGGCGCAGGCAGCGCAGAAGGCCAAGGCCGCCAGGACCGCAGCCGAGCCGAAGCCGGCCGCGCGCCCGGCAGCGACCGACAAGCCCAAGCCTGCCGACAAGCCGAGCGAACCGGCTGAGAAGGCCAAGCCTGCGCCGCCGGCGGAACCGGCCGCGCCTGCGCCGGCCGAACCGGTCAAGTAAGCCGGCCACAGCGCAGCGGGTGAATCCCCCGCTGCGCGCCAGGCCCGATCGAGACGCGTCGGCACTGCCACGCCACCTGCACGCATCCCTGGATCACCCGGCCACCACAGCGCCGGCGGGTTTGGCCAATGAGGCGTTCGTAGGAGCGACCCCGGTAGCGACAAGCCCCCCCAATCGCACGATCACCCCTTCTTCAAACACGCGCTATCGCGCAATCGCCAACGCCTCGGGATTGACCAGGTTGCGCGGCGTACCGGCGGCAAACGCCAGCACGTTGTCGAACGCCGCTTCGAAGTACAGCGCATAGCTGTCGCGTTCCACGTAGCCCAGATGTGGCGTCGCCAGCACGCGCGGATGCTGCAGCAACGGGTCGCGCGGATCCAGCACCGGCTCACGCTCGAATACATCCACCGCCGCCTGCGCCGGCCGGCCCGCATCCAGCGCGGCCAGCAATGCGCCGGGCGCGATCAGCTCGGCGCGGCTGGTGTTGACCAGCAACGCATCCGGGCGCATCCACGCCAGATCCTGCGCGCTGATCTGGTGGCGGGTCTGCGCGGTCAGGCGCCGATGCAGCGACAACACATCGCTGCGTTCGAACAGGTCCTGCCGGCTGGCGGCAACGTCGAAGCCATCGCGCGCAGCCTGCGCGCACGAGGCCTCGCCGCCCCACACCAGCACCTGCATGCCGAACGCACGCCCGAAGCCGGCCACGCGCTGGCCGATCCGCCCATAACTCCAGATACCCAGCGTGCGCCCGTGCAACGCGCGCCCCAGGCCGGGATCGCCCAGCGCCTGCCAGCGGCCCTGATGCAGCGCGCGCTGGTACTCGCCCAGGCGCCGGCTGGCCGACAGGATCAGCGCCCAGGTCAGTTCGGCTGGCGCCACCGGCGAACCGACGCCTTCGGCCACCGCCACCCCGAACTCGGTGCACGCGGCCACATCCACATGCGCGCCCACCCGGCCGGTCTGGCTGATCAACCTGAGTCGCGGCAATCGCCGCAGCAGCGTGGCGTCCACGCGGGTGCGTTCGCGGATCAGCACCAGCGCATCGGCTTCGACCAGCCGCTCGGCCCATTCGTTGGGGTCGGTGGCCAGCGCGCCCAGCACCTGCACATCGTGGCCGTGCAGGCGCTGCAGGCAGGGCAGGTGACGCACGGCGCCCTGATAATCATCGGGCACCAGGATGCGCATCAGCGCGGCTTGGTCGGCAGCGGGAACGGCGTGACCACCTTGTCGCCGGTGGTGGCATCGCGGATCACCGACTGGCCTTTTTTCTCGACTTCCTCGATGCGCACGATGCTCTGCATCGGCAGGTGCAGCGTCTTGGTGTTGCCGAACTCTTCGCGCAGGCGCTCTTCGGTGGGATCGACAACCAGCCCGTCGTGCACGTCGAACACCAGCTCGCCGATCTGGTTGAAGCCCCACAGATGGCTGCCGGTGACCTGGCGGGCGTAGAGCTCGTACACCTTGCCGTGATTGAGGAAGGTGACTTTGTACAGGGGCTTGGACATGCGGCGATTATAGGCGCGCCACCGTGCCGCGACGCAGCGCGCGGCTGGCGCAACACAGCGCCCGGTGCGCCTTGCCCCGACTGGCGCCGCGCTAGAACCCGTGGCGTTTGCGCAGCCGCCGCGCGATCGCCGCGCGCACGTACAGCCCGTAGACGATGCCGAATACGAACCCGGCGATATGCGCCGACCACGCCACCATGCCGAAGGCCGGGCCGATATAGGCGAACACCACCTGCAGCAGCGCCCAGGCACCGATCAGCAACGGCGCCGGCACCCGGATGAATTCCAGAAACACCCCCAGCGGCAGCACCACGCCCAGCTTGGCGCCGGGAAACAGTGCCAGATAGGTGCCGATCAATGCCGACACCGCGCCCGAGGCACCGATGATCACCCGGTCCGGCGTGCCGATCGCGAAGATCGCCGCCAGGTTGGAGGCCGCGCCGCCGACCAGGAACAGCAACAGCAGGCGCCACGGCCCGAGAATGCGCTCGGCCGGCAGCCCGAAGATCAGCAGGAACACCAGGTTGCCGAGCAGGTGCGACCAGTCGGCATGCAGGAACAGCGCGGTGAACAGCCGCAGCACGCTACCGTCGCGCAGCGTCGCCCACCAGTCGCCCAGGTTGGACACGCCGCTGGACAGCGCGCCCCAGTCCAGCCATAGCGTACTGCGCGCTTCGCCTGGCCGGCTGATCGACCACAGATAGGCCAGCCAGACAGTTGCGAACAGCAACGGCACTGCCCAGCGCGGGGTGGGTTTCTTGCGGGAGGGCAGAGAGACGAACATGAAGAGTGGCACTTTAGCGGGTTCACGCTCCTGAACCCATCCCTAACCTGTCCAGCCGATCAAAACGTGCCTCGTTATTGTTCGGTTAATTGTGGTGGGTATACTGCGTACGGCGTCGTATGTCGGGGGGGGGTCTCCGGCGCGCCCCAGCAGCCACCTGGCGCTGGGCGCGGGCGCTGTACCGACCACTGCAGTCTTTATCCGGAGAGCACCACCTTATGTCTACCGCTTCCACTCTCAGCCGCGCCACCCTGTTGGCCGTCGGTATTGCCGGCGTACTGGCCGTTGGCCAGGCCCACGGCGCCGCCTTCCAGCTGAAGGAAAACAGCGCCAAAGGTCTTGGCCGCGCCTTCGCAGGTTCGGGCAGCGCCCCGGACGACGCTTCGATCATCGCCAACAACCCGGCCGGCATGCGTCAGCTGGACGGTCGCCTGTTCCAGGCCGACGTCAGCGCCATCAGCTTCTCGGCCAAGTTCCAGCCCGACACCGCCACCTACGCCAACGGCGCCCCGGTCTCCGGCGGCAATGGCGGCGACGCCGGCATGATCGCGCCGGTCCCGGCGATGTATTTCCATGTGCCGTTCGGCGAGAACGACAACATGCACCTGGGGACCTCGCTGACCGTGCCGTTCGGCTTCAAGACCGAATACGACCGCAACTGGGTCGGCCGCTACCACGGCACCAAGACCGAGCTGCAGGCGATCGACCTCAATGTCGCGTTCTCCTACGACGTCAACCCGTACGTGTCCTTCGGTGCCTCGGTGTTCGCCGAGCGCCTGGATATTGACCTGGCCAATGCGGTCGACTTCGGCAGCGTGCTGGCCGCGCGCCGCGTGCCGGGCTTCGCACCGGGCAGCGCCGATGGCTACTCGCGCATCAAGGGCGACAGCACTGAAGTGGGCTTCACCCTCGGCGGCTTGTTCAGCATCGACGAGAACACCCACATCGGTTTCAGCTACCGTTCGCAAGTGGATCACAAGATCACCGATGGCGATGCGGACTTCACGGTCCCGGGTGGCCCTGCCGCGGTTCTGGCCGCCGCCGCGCCGGGCACCTTCGTCGACACCAAGGGCCGCGCCACCGTCAGGCTGCCGGCCAGCGCCACCGCCAGCTTCACCCACAACGTGAACGAGCAGTGGTCGATCATGGCTGACGTCACCCGCACCGCCTGGAGCAAGTTCGACCAGGTGACCGTGGACTTCGCCTCCAACCAGCCCGATAGCGTGCTGGACTTCTCCTACCGCGACACCACCTTCGCCTCGATCGGTGCCGACTACCGCATGAGCGAGACGCTGACCCTGCGTGGCGGCCTGGCGTACGACCAGACCCCGACCACCGCCGAGCACCGCGACGTGCGCGTGCCGGATGCGAGCCGCAAGTGGGTCTCACTGGGTCTGAGCTGGCGTCCGTCGCAGCAGGCCGAATACAACTTCGGTTACACCCACCTGTTCACCAGCGACCCGACCAGCGATACCCGCAGTGCCACCGGCGACCGCCTGGCGGGCAGCTACAAGGTGAAGGGCGACGTGCTGGCCGCTTCGGTCAACTACAAGTTCTGATCGTCGTAGCACCACGCGTGTAACGAAAAACCCCGCTACGGCGGGGTTTTTCTTTGCTGCCTTGCGCGCGCTGCCACGCGCGTCGCAAGCCGGCGGCCGATTGCGGCTGCGCAAGTTCACCCAGCGCCATCGCAATGGCGTACTGGCTCGCGTGGCGAGCGCGTGGTGCATGCTGAGGCGCTGTCTTCTGGGCGCCGCAGCGCTGAAGCATGCAGCGGCGATGCCTCATGGCAATGCACCGACCGAGGCCGCGTACGCCGCCGGGCGCGCTGTGCAGGCGGCAGCGCAGATTGCTATGGTCGTGCGCATGAGCCAACCCGACTTCATCCAGATCACCGACAACGCCGTCTCGCGCGAGGATTGCGTGGCGATCGTACAACGCATGCGCGACAGCCAGCAGCTGCATCCCGGCCGCATCGGTGGCGGCGTGTTTCCCGAACTCAAACACAGCCGCGACCTCCGCATCAGCGGCGTGGCTGACTGGGCGGCGGTGGAAAACCGCCTGCAGCAAGCCGTGTTCGAAGGCGTGCTGACCTATCTGCGGCACTATCCACAAGCCCTGATCTCGCCGCTGATGCTGCAGGTCACCACCGCCGACGGCAGCCCGCACCGGCTGGTGGCCGAGGACATCGCGCAGATGAGCGACCAGGCGCTGGGCGATCTGGCCCGCACCTGCCTGCGCCCGGGCGCGATCAACCTGCAGTGGTACACCGCCGACCAGGGCGGCTATCCGTACTGGCATTGCGAGCTGTATCCACGCGATGCCAGCGCCGACACGCTACACCGGCATCTGCTGTGGACGCTGTACCTCAACGACGAGTTCGAACAGGGCGAGACCGAATTCCTGTTCCAGCAGCGCAAGGCCCGCCCGCGCACCGGCAGCC
Organism: Xanthomonas arboricola; assembly: GCF_002940665.1. GTDB lineage: Bacteria > Pseudomonadota > Gammaproteobacteria > Xanthomonadales > Xanthomonadaceae > Xanthomonas > Xanthomonas arboricola_B. The sequence goes on along the minus strand of NZ_MIGY01000001.1, from coordinate 1,453,698 downwards.
TGCTGATCGCCCCCACCGCCTTCACCCACACCCACCGCGGCAACCGCCCGGTCGGCGGCGACAAGTTCATCGCCACCAGCTGGATCCTGTTCCAGTCGGCGAGTGCCTTGTACGGCGGGGATTCGTGATTGGGGATTAGGGATTAGGGATTGGTAAGGGCAGGTCACTGAAGTGCGTCGGCTGTTACGAATCCTCAATCCCAAATCCCCAATCCCCGCCCCTAGAACAGACTGCCTTGCGGCGATTGCGGCACCGGCTTGGCCGGCGGCGCGGGGCGGCGGAACTTGGTCGTGTCCAATGCCGGCATGTCGCGTGCGTCGAAACCGCTGCGGCGGTGGGCCAGGGCGAAACGGCGTGCCAGCAACTCCGCGTAGACCCCCTGGCCGCGCAGGCGTGTGCCGAAGGTGCTGTCGTAATCCTTGCCGCCGCGCAATTGCTGGATCGTACTCATCACATGCCCGGCGCGTTGCGGGTGATGGGTCTGCAACCAGTCGCGGAACAGCGGCGCCACCTCGTGCGGCAGCCGTAGCAACACGTAGCCGGCACTGTGTGCGCCGGCGTCGGACGCGGCCTGCAGGATCGCCTCCAGCTCGTGATCGTTGATCCACGGGATCACCGGCGCGGCCATCACCCCGACCGGCACGCCGGCCTCGTGCAGCGCCCGCATCGCACGCAGGCGGGCATGCGGTGCGGACGCGCGCGGTTCCAGCCTGGCCGACAGACGCGGGTCCAGCGTGGTCACCGAAAAATGCACGTTGACCAGGCCCTCGCGTGCCAGCGGTGCGAGCAGGTCCAGATCGCGCGTGACCAACGCATTCTTGGTGATCAGCGTGAACGGGTGCTGCGTCTCCCACAGCACCTCGATCAGGCGCCGCGTCAGTGCGCGTTTGCGCTCGATCGGCTGGTAGGCATCGGTGTTGATGCCCAGTGCGATCGGGCTGGGCACATAGCCCGGGCGCGACAGTTCGCGGCGCAGCAGCTCCGGCGCATTGGTCTTGGCGAACAGCTTGGTCTCGAAATCCAGCCCGGGCGACAGATTGAGATAGGCATGCGAGGGCCGTGCAAAGCAGTAGCTGCAACCATGCTCGCACCCGCGATACGGATTGACCGATTGCGAAAAGCCGATGTCAGGCGATTGATTGCGGCTGATGATGCTGCGCGCGGTTTCCTCGGTGACCTGGGTACGCAACGCCGGCGCGGCGAACTCCTCGCCGTCGTCGGCGTACCAGCCATCGTCCACCGGTTGTTGGGTGGTGGTTTCGAAGCGTCCGGGCAGATGGCCGGTCGCACCACGGCCCTTGATCGCAGTTGCCATCGCGTCATCGTACGGCCGGCAGGTCTCAGGCAATGCGACCAGGCGCGCGCCACGATGAAGCTTTCAGACCCGGCGCGGCGATCGCGTTGGCCGCACGGTCACCGCAGCGGTGCCTGCGGCCCGTAGAATCCGCGCATGCTCGCATCCGTACAGGGCGCGTGGGACTGGCTGGCCACCATTCCCCACCTCGAAGCGCTTCTCCTCGCCGCCTACGTGCTGTACCTGCTATGGATCGCCGGCTGGATCGTGCTGCAGAAGCGCGAGCCGGTGGCTACGCTCAGCTGGGTATTGTCGCTGGCCGCTTTGCCGTATCTGGGCCTGCTGATCTATTACTGGCTCGGCCCGCAGAAGGTCAAACGCCAGCGGCTGCGGCGCGGCCGCTCGCGCTCGGGCATGGAGAGCTACAGCAGCGTCTGCCCGCCGGACGCCGACTGCACCGAGCTGGCCAAGATCGCCCAGTCCACCACCGGGCTGGCTCCCAGCAGCGCCACCGAGGTGCACTGGCTGGTGGATGGCGCGGCCACCTATGCGGCCATCATCGAGGCCATCCGCGGTGCACGCGACCATATCCATCTGCAGTACTACATCTTCCAGCCCGACCACAGCGGCACCGCGATCTGCGATGCGCTGATGGAGCGCGCACGCGCCGGGGTCAAGGTGCGCCTGCTGATGGATGCGGTGGGCTCGTCGGCGATGACCCGGCGCAGCTTGCGGACGCTGCGCGCGGCCGGGGTGGAGACTGCATGGTTCCATCCATCCCAGCTGCTCAAGCCGTTCAAGCGGCCGTGGTTGAACCTGCGTACCCACCGCAAGGTGGTCGTGGTCGACGGCAGGATCGGCTTCACCGGTGGCATCAACGTCACCGACGAAGAAAACGAGCAGGTCCGCAGCGATGCCTATCGCGACCTGCATGTGCGCCTGCAGGGCCACGTGGTGCGCAGCCTGCAGCTGGTATTCCTGGAAGACTGGTTGTACGCCACCGGGCAGGGCCGCGCCGCCTTCCACGGCCAGCAGCTATGGCCCGAAGACGTGCCGAGCCGCGCGCAAGGCGATGTCGATGCGCAGGTGCTGATCTCCGGGCCGGATTCGTCGTGGGAGTCCATCCACCGGCTGATGGTCGCTGCGATCCACGAAGCCCGGCATCGGGTCTGGTTGGTGACGCCGTATTTCGTCCCCGGCGAGGCCGCGCGCATGGCGCTGACTTCGGCCGCATTGGGTGGCCTGGACGTGCGCCTGCTGGTGCCGCGCGTTAGCGACTCGCGTCTGGTCACCTACGCGGCACGTTCGTATTTCGACGAGTTGCTCGAGGCGGGCGTGCGCATCTACGAATACGGCCCGCGCATGCTGCACACCAAGGCGCTGCTGGCCGACGATGAGGTCTGCATCGTCGGCAGCGCCAATTTCGACAGCCGCAGCTTTCGCCTGAATTTCGAGCTGTCGATGCTGTTCCGCGACCAGGCGGTGGCTGCCGAACTGGCCGGTTTGATCGACGCCGATCTGCAGCAGGCGCAGGAAGTGCGATTCGCCCGCCACCGGCCGTTGTGGCGCTCGCGGCTGCCCGAAGCCTGCGCACGGCTGCTGTCACCGCTACTCTGAGCCGCAGCGCCGCGCCCACGTGGAACCATGTGGGGCGCGGCGCTACACTGCCGCCACTGATCGGGGAGCTCGTCATGCACTGGCTGTTTCTGCTTATGGCATTGGGTGCGCTGGTGCTGGCCTTCAGCACGCCGCACGTGTGGTTGCTGGTGGCCTCGCTACTGGTGGCGCTGCTGCTGCTGTTGCTGTGGACGCGCGGCTGGTTCGCCTCGCGCATGGGCGATACCCAGCGCGACACCAGCAGCCTGATCGACCCGGCCGAGCTGCGCCGCCTGCGCGAGATCGCCGAAGCCCGCAAGGCGGCCGCCCTCAACGCCACGCGCGATGGCGAGCCGCAGGCCTGAGACCGACGCAGTGACCACCCAGCTCAGCGTCAACGTCAACAAGATCGCGGTGTTGCGCAATTCGCGCGGCGGCCCCGATCCGGATGTGGTGCAGGCCGCACGCACCTGCATTGGCGCCGGTGCGCACGGCATCACCGTGCACCCGCGTCCGGACCAGCGGCATATCCGTGCCGACGATGTGGTCGCGCTGAGCGCGTTGACGCGCGAGCACGGCGTCGAATTCAATATCGAAGGCAACCCATTCGCGCCACCGCGCGGCGGCTACCCGGGGCTGCTGGAGTTGTGCCGGGCCACGCGCCCCGAACAGATCACATTGGTCCCGGACGGCGACGGGCAACTGACCTCCGACCACGGCTTCGATTTTGCCCAGGACCCCGCGCAACTCGCGGCGTTGATTGCCTCATTCAAGGCGCTGGGTGCACGCGTCAGTTTGTTCGTCGATGCCGGTAATCCCGATATCGCTCAGGCGGCGCTGCTCGGTGCAGACCGTATCGAGTTGTACACTGGTCCGTATGCGCAAGCGCATTCGAACGGGCAGCCGGGGGCGGCATTCGCGTTGTTTGCCGGGGCAGCGCAGCGCGCCAGCGCCGCAGGTCTGGGCATTAATGCCGGGCACGATCTGTCGCAAGGCAACCTTGCCGACTTTCTCAACGCTGTCCCCGGCGTGCTTGAAGTGTCGATCGGCCACGCGCTGATTGGCGAGGCTTTGTATCAAGGGTTGGATGCGAGCGTGCGTGCGTATCTGACGATACTGCGCAGCGCATCGGTTGACGTTTGAGATACTCAATCAAATAAGCACGTGTATCGAAAACGACGGCGCTGACCGCGATACTGCGGCGCGGTCTGAGTTCGAAGTCGCATGGACCTCTGGATTCCCGCGCGCTCCATTCCTGCCCCGCGTCTATACGCGCCTGACGACCGCTCGCTACGTTTTTATTTACTTTAAAGCGACTGAACGCTGTAAAAATCATTATCTACATAGAGGCAGAGTTTCTCTGCCCGGATGAATTATTAACTCCATTAGTTATTGCACAAGACTGATGCGATCAGCCTGCGCATTTTTTGCCGCATCCAACACCTTGGCCATCACCGCGTACTCCGCATCGGCACTGACGGCAATCCGCAGTTCCGGCTGATTTCCAGATGTTTCGCGCATCTGTTCGGTCAACCGCAGCTGCAACTCCTGCAGTGCCACCGGGCTGGAATTCCAGAACACCTGACCACGGGTATCCACACGCAATGCGATCGGTGCAGGCGGCTCCAACTATCGCTGTGGTGGGTCGTTGTGCTGCGGCAGATCCACCGTGCTTGGTCGCGTCAACATCGACACGGTGACGATAAAGATGATCAACAACACCAACATGACATCCACCAGCGGCGTGACATTGATCTCCGCCAGCGGTCCACGATTGCCTGCCGTACTGAAAGCCATGACTGCCTCCTGTGCTATGAGCGTGGGTGCTGCACGCTCGAGCATACACCTGGTCGGCATCGAGGGAAGGGCAAGGCAGAGCAGACTTATCTGGCGGGCCGAGTCCCGACGCGTACAGTTGCGACTTGCCGCTGCAACTCCGACGGTTTGCTTGCGCGGACGACCTGAGGGTCACTGCATGCATCACTCGCCCGGTGCCCGGGAAACCGATATTAACGTCCTGGCAAACAGCCGGCCCCCGTCCGTGCGTGTCGAACACAGCGGCAGCAAGCACCGATTGATCGAGCATAAAAAAACGCCACCGTTTCCGGTGGCGTTGCAGTCGCGTCATGACTGTTGTGTTGCGGTCTTGCGATGTCTTACTGCATGAAGCCGATTTTCTTCATCTGCGAGTTCTTCGCCGCAGCCAAGACCTTGGCCATCACTTCGTACTCCGCATCTTCATTGGCGTCGATGCGCAGTTCCGGCTGATTGGTCGGATCGGCCTGCACCACTTCTTCCATCTTCTGCTGCAACTGCGCGACCGGGGTCGGGCTGTTGTTCCAGAACACCTGGTTGCTGGCGTCGATCCGCAACTCGATCGGCGGCGGCGGTTCGGTCGTCTGCGGTGGCGGGTTGAGCACCCGCTGCGGCAGATCCACGGCGATCGGGTAGGTCATGATCGGCGCGGTCACGATGAAGATGATCAGCAGCACCAACATCACGTCCACCAGGGGCGTGACATTGATGTCGGCCATTGGGCCGCGGTTTCCACCGGTACTGAATGCCATGGCTTACTGCCCCTTCTCTTTGGTTGCGACGAAGCCGACGTCCAACATGCCCTGACCCTGCGCGATCTTGGTGATCTCGTTGATCGTACGCATCTTGGTCGTGCGGTCGCCACGCAAATTGAGCGGCGGCTGCGGTGTCTGCTGTGCGGCGGTGGACAGGCGCGATTCCAAGGCTTCCTTGGAAATCGGCTCGTCGTTCCAGTACAGCGACCCGTCTTCCTTGACGGCCAGGGTGATCGGCGCGGCGCGTTTCTCCGCATCTTCCTTCTGGATCAGGTTGGCCTCTGGCAGCTCCACCTTGACCTTATGGGACATCAGCGGTGCCGTAATGATGAAGATGATCAGCAGCACCAACATCACGTCCACGAGGGGCGTCACGTTGATGTCGGCCATCGGGCCACCGCTGTTTCCACTACTGAAGGCCATAACGGGCTCCGTCTAAATCGTTGCGAAGTCGTTCTTTACTACGGATTAGCGAACGCGCGAACCAGTGGCGAAGAAGTCGTGCAGGTCGTGGGCAAAGGTGTCGAACTTGGCGATCACCGAGCTGTTGACCTTGGAGAAGAAGTTGAACGCGAACACGGCCGGGATGGCGACGAACAGACCGATCGCGGTCATGATCAGCGCTTCACCCACCGGGCCGGCAACGGCGTCGATGGAGGCCGAACCGGTAGCACCGATCTTGATCAGCGCACCATAGATGCCCCACACGGTACCGAGCAGACCGACGAACGGCGCGGTCGCACCGACGGTGGCCAGCAGGGTCATGCCGGACTGCAGCTTGGTGCTTTCGCGGGTCACGGCCTGACGCAGGGCGCGATCGACGAATTCCGAGCGGCTCAGGCTCTCGCCCAGGCCACCGGTGCTGCCTTCGGCGCGCTGGTGGTGAGCAGCAGCCTGCGCTGCGTCCAGTGCGATCTTGGAGAACGGCTCGGAAGCCGGCTGCTCTTCCATGGCACGGATGGCGTCCTGTGCATTCGGGGCATCCCAGAACGCGGTGGTGACGCGGTCAGCCGCGCTCTTCAGGCGGGTGGCACGGAAGATGTTGATGACGGTCCAGTACCAAGAGGCAGCGGACATGGCGATCAGGGTGATCAGAACGACCCAGGACACGGCGAAATCGCCGGGGCTGGACGTCATTTCAGTGATCAAGTGCTCGAAGCCCATCTGCGACAGGGCGGCCGACGGATTGGAGCCCCCTGCAGCGGCGGCGATAAAGAATTCCTGCAGCATGACGCTTACCTTTGTTGTGTGTGGTGATGAAGGGTGGAGCGAAAGGAAGACAGGATCCTGGGCCGACCGTGGCCGGCCCGTGGGATCAGTTCAGAGCAAAGTTGACCGGGACGCGAACACGTCCGGCGGCTTTCTGCCCGTTGACAGTGGAGGCGTTGAACTTCCACTTGCGTGCTGCGTCCATCGCGGCACGGTCAAGGTCGCGGTTGCGGCTGGACTTTTCGACCGACACGTTGGTCACGTTGCCGCTTGCGTCCACATCCACGATCAGGATGACCTCACCTTGGACACCGGCACGGAATGCAGCCGGCGGGTATTTCGGCGGGTTCATGTTCTTGGACGAGATATCGACACTGGCGCCGATGTCACTCGGCGGTTGCGGCGGAGCCGGCGGGCTCGGCGGCGTGACGATATCGCTGGGACGCGGTTCGGGAACATCGACGACCGGGGCTTCCGGCGGCGGCGGAACCGGTGACGGCTTCGGCGGCGACAGATTCTTGACCGGCGGCGGCGGCTTGTCTTCCGGCGGCGGCGGCGGCGGCGGCGGCGGGGGAGGCGGCGGTGCATCCACCAAGGTGACCATGGTGGTGCGCTCCTTCTCAGCCGGAGCCTTCGGCGCCACTGCAGGGATCAGCAACATCATCAGTGCAGTGAGGTGCAAGGCAATTACAAAAGCAATGCCGATAATGCGGGCCCAGCTCAGACCCTGGTTCCCGGCATCATAGTCATGCCTGTGGATAACGAGTTGTTCCGTCATGCGCCAATGGCTCTTTCAGTGGGGGCCCCGGATCACGGTGATGATCCCCAGGTTTTCGGACGGCTTTGACACCGCAGGAACCCCCAAGCTTATACCAATCCCGAGTCCTGTAACCACTAAAAACACAGGGATTTCGGGGGTTTATTTTCTTTTTACTTCAGATTGATGATCTTCTTGGCGTCATCGGGTTTTTTGACACCCTTGGCGATTGCCTGCTGCGCGGCCTGCTTGGCCTCCGGGATGCGACCTTCCGAATGCAGCACCTTGGCCAGATTCAGATAGGTCTCACCGTCCTTGGAAAGCGGTGCGGCCTTCTGCCAATTCTCGATCGCCTTGGGCACGTCTTCGCTGTAGTAATACGACTGCGCCAGCGCAAGGTATGTCTGATAATCGGGTTTGAGGATGCCTTTTTGCATACCTTCATTGATGACCGCGATGACGTCCTTTTCCTTGTTCTCGGTGTTGGCGTAGATGGAATACAACTGCTTGTACTCCTTTTCTTCGGTCAACTGCCCGGCAGCGCGCAGCTTGTCCATCACTGCGGCGGCCTCGTCCATCTGATCGGCTTGCATATACATGCTGGCCAGGTTGAGCTGAGCCTTCTTGTCGTTGGGCGTCTTGGCGGCAAGCGCTTCGGCGGCGGCCACCGCTTCACCGGTCTGGCCGGCTTCGGCGTAGGACGCCATCAGCAACTGGTTCCAGGTGTCCTTCGGCTCGGGCGAGGCGGCGATGGCCTGCTTCAGCACCGGAATGGCTTCCTTGTAGCGTTCGGCCTGGTACAGCGCCTGACCCTTGAGGATCAGGTCTTCCGGACGCTGCGACTTGCTCTCTTCCAGATACTTGTCCAGCGTGGCCAGACCTTCGGCCTGTTGGTCGTCCTGCATCTGCAACTGGGCCAGCATCAGCATCGACTGGAACTGGCCGTTGTTGTCCAGCGCATTGAGGCCGATCGCCTGCTGCAGGTACTTCTTGGCAGCGGCGGTGTCGTCCATGTTGTACGCCGCCTGGGCGGCCAGCTGCGAGGCCAGCGCCTTGTCGGCTTCATTGGCCGAGCCATTGGCGATGATCTCATCGGCCTGGGTGCGGACGGCCGGGAAGTCTTCGCCCTTGTTGAAGGTTTCGATCAGCTTCTGCAGCTTGCTGCCCAGCTTGGACGAGGGCTTGATCGTCGGCGCGGCGCGGGTGGACTGCGGATACAACTCTTCGGCCTTGCCGTTGCCCTTGGACTTGCGGCTGGCGCGCTCGGACGAACGATCCGACTGCGCGACCGCGTCGGCGACAACAGCCCCGCCCAGCGATGCGGCGATGAACAGGGACAACAGGGCTTGCTTGCGGTTGAGCAGTTTCATGTTTCACCTCGGACGAGCCGCCGTCGGGCGGTACGGAAAGCGGAATAGACGCTGTACGAAAAATCTGAGCCGGCAAACTTAGCAGAAAGTCTCAGTTCCCGAAAACGGTTTCCATGCTGTGTTGCGACATTCGGTACGTGCGCGCTGGGATATCAGCCGCAACGCGGTACACGCCCGTCCTGTCGCGCCTGCCGGTAAACCGGTTGGAGTTGATCGACGTCTGCCTGGAGTTCGCGGATGCGATTGGCGGGGTCGGGGTGAGTGGACAGCCACTGCGGCTGGCGGTTGCCGCTGGCCGCCATCATGTTCTGCCATAACGTGACCGCCTGGGCAGGGTCGAAACCGGCCTGGGCCATCAGGCGCTGGCCGACCACATCTGCCTCGCTCTCCTGCGTGCGTGAGCCCGGCAGCAGGAACACGGTCTGGGCGGTCATCCCGCCGACCTGGTTGATGGCACTGGCCGCGCCGTCGCCATAGGCCGCCCCGGCAAGCGCGCCGATGATGCCCAGGCCGGTCTGCGCGCCGAGCTGGCGGGTGATGCGCTCTTCGTGATGGCGGGAGATCACATGGCCGATTTCGTGCCCGAGCACGGCGGCCAGCTGATCCTGCGTCTTGGCGACGGTGAAGATGCCGGTGTTCACGCCGACCTTGCCACCGGGCAAGGCAAAGGCGTTGGCTTCGTCATCGACAAACAGCGCGGTTTCCCAACGGGTTTCTCGCCACTGCGGCGGCAGCTGCGCCACCAAGGCGTTGACCACGCACTGCACGTAGGCGCTCTGCTTGCCATCGGTGCTGACTTTTTCCTTGGCCTTGGTCTGCGCGAACGACTCGGCGCCGAGTTTGTCGAGCTGGTCCTGCGTGACGCCTCCCACCACCTGTCGGCGGCCGGTCGGCGAAGTTGTGGTGGCACATGCCGCCAGTGCAAAGACGGCAACAACGATCAACAGCTTGGCTTTCATCCAATCCCCCTTGAACCCTGGGGACATTTTGGCAGGCTCGTCTTAACTTTTCGTCAATCCGCTCAGCCGACGCCAAAAAAGTACAGCGCCGCCAGGGCGGTGGCATTGTTGACGCCATGCGCCACGATCGGTGCCCACAGCGTGCCGGTGCGCCAGTACAGCCATGCGAACGCCGCACCCATGCTGCCGTAGACCAGCCACAGTTGCGCGATGGCAGCCGGGCCGTTGCCACTGACGCCGGGCACTTCGTGCACCAGCGCAAAGATCGCACTGCTCAGCGCAATGCCCAGCCAGGGCCGGCCGGCGGCGAGCAGGCGGCCGAACAAGACGCGTCGGAACAGCAACTCTTCGTACGCCGGGGCGATCGCCACGGCAAACACCACCAGCGCCAGCGGCCATTGCTTGATGGCTTCTTCCATCAGCGGCAGGTTGGTCGGCACCGGTTTGATGCCCAGCGCGGACGCCGCGACGCTGACCAGATTGCTGAGCAGGAACACGCCAACCGCGATCAGCGCGGTCCAGCCCCAGGTGGAGGCACGCCTTGCAGCGGCGCGCGAGGCCCGGTGTTCGTCTGCGCTGGCTCGGCGGCGCCAGTAGTACAGCAGCAGCGCCGGTGATGCTGTACTGACCAGTGCGGTAAGCAGTTGCACCAGCACGCCGGGCTGGCCGATCGCGGCCATGATCTCGCTCGAGGACAGCGTCAGGCCCTGCGCTTTGGCGGCCTGCGCGGCACCGACGCCGCGGAACATGCCCCAGAGCGCAAATCCGGCCACGCTCAGCGTCAGCAGCATGCCAGTGGCGATCAGCACATCGATGCCGAAGCCCAGCAATGGCGGCAGCAGCGGGGCGGTGCCGGCAGCCGGCGTCGGTGCCGGCCTCGGGGAAGGATCTGCGCTCATCGTCGTCCTGAAAAAAACCGCAGGCGTCGGCGCAGCGCCAAAGCGATGCGCCGGCGGGCGACGGTGGCTCAGATGTCCAGGTTGGACACCTTTAGCGCGTTGTCCTCGATGAAGTCGCGGCGTGGCTCGACCACATCGCCCATCAAGGTGCTGAAGATCTGATCGGCGGCCACGGCATCTTCGATACGCACCTGCAACAGGCGGCGCGTGTCCGGATTGACCGTGGTTTCCCACAGCTGTTCGGCATTCATTTCGCCCAGGCCCTTGAAGCGCTGTACCTGGCGGCCCCGCTTGGCCTCTTCCAGCAGCCAGGCATGCGCCTGGGCGAAGGTGGTGATCGGATGGGTCTTGTTGCCACGCACGATCTGCGCGCCTTCACGGACCAGGTCGTGCAGAGCCAGCGAGACGTCGCGCAGCGGACGCAGCTCGCCGCTTTCGAACGCACCCATCGGCAGCACCTGGGTGAATTCCTCACCCATGTGCCTGCGCACCGCCACCAGCGATGCCGAGGCGCTGTCGGTAGCCGGGTCGAAACGCAGCTGGTAGCGCGGCGTACCCAGGGTGCCGCGGTTGAGCACTGCCTGCAGCGCATCCAGGGTGGGATGCACCTCGCCTTCGGCCTGCAGCTTATCCACATCCAGCGGCGGCAGGTCGATCAACGCGGTGAGCAGCGCCGGGTCGTAGCGGTGTGCGTTGCGCGCGATCGCCTCGTTGGCGCTGGTGAACAGCATCAACAGCTTCTCCAGCGCCTCGCCGGTGATCGGCGGCTCGTCAGTGGCGGGGATCAACGCCGCGCCTTCGACCGCGTTGCTGGCCAGGTAAGAGTTGAGCGCCGCGTCGTCCTTGAGATACAGCTCGCTCTTGCCCTGTTTGAGCTTGTACAGCGGTGGCAGACCGATGTAGATGTAGCCGCGTTCGATCAGCTCCGGCATCTGCCGGTAGAAGAAGGTCAGCAGCAGGGTCCGGATGTGCGAGCCATCGACGTCGGCGTCGGTCATCAGGATGATACGGTGATAACGCAGCTTGTCCGGGTTGTACTCGTCGCGGCCGATGCCGGTACCCAGCGCGGTGATCAGGGTGCCGACCTGGTCGGAGGCCAGCATGCGGTCAAAACGCGCGCGTTCGACGTTGAGGATCTTGCCGCGCAGCGGCAGCACCGCCTGATTCTTGCGGTTGCGGCCCTGCTTGGCCGAGCCACCTGCCGAGTCACCCTCGACGATGAACAGCTCGGACAGCGCCGGGTCTTTTTCCTGGCAGTCGGCCAGCTTGCCGGGCAGGCCGGCGATGTCCAGCGCACCCTTGCGGCGGGTCAGGTCGCGCGCCTTGCGGGCGGCTTCACGCGCGCGGGCGGCGTCGACGATCTTGCCGGTGATGGCCTTGGCTTCGTTCGGATTCTCCTGCAGAAACTCCTGCAGGCGCGCACCGAAGGCGTTTTCCACCGCCGGACGCACATCCGAGCTGACCAGCTTTTCCTTGGTCTGCGAGGAGAAGCTGGGGTCGGGCACCTTCACGGAAAGCACCGCGATCATGCCTTCGCGCATGTCGTCGCCGGTCAGTGCGACCTTGGCCTGCTTGGCGATGCCGTTCTGCTCGATGTAGTTGCTGAGCACCCGCGTCAGCGCGGCGCGGAAACCGGCCAAGTGGGTGCCGCCATCCTTCTGCGGGATGTTGTTGGTGAAGCAGTACATGGTTTCCTGGTAGGCGTCGGTCCATTGCAGGGCCACGTCCACCACGATGCCATTGTGCTCGCCGGTCACCGAGATCACGTTCGGGTGCAGCGGCGACTTGAGCTGCGCCAGATGCTCGACGAAGCTGCGGATGCCGCCCTCGTAGTGGAAATCGTCGCGGCGGCCGTCGCCGCGCTCGTCGATCAGGGTGATCTTGACGCCCGAATTGAGGAACGACAGCTCGCGCAGGCGGCGCGCCAGGATGTCGTAATGGAACTCGACGTCACTGAAGATCGCCACGGCCGGTTTGAAGCGCAGCGTGGTACCACGCTTGGTCGAGGCTTCCAGCTGCTTGAGCGGGTACTGCGGCTCGCCCAGCGCGTATTCCTGCTGGTAGTGGAAGCCGTCGCGCCAGATGTCCAGCCACAGGTGTTCGGACAGCGCATTGACCACCGACACGCCCACACCGTGCAGGCCGCCGGACACCTTGTAACTGTTGTCGTCGAACTTGCCGCCGGCGTGCAGTACGGTGAGGATCACCTCGGCTGCGGAGACGCCTTCTTCCTTGTGGATGTCGACCGGCACGCCGCGGCCGTTGTCGGAGACCGCAACCGAGCCATCGACCAGAATCTTGACCAGGATGTCGTCGGCATGGCCGGCCAGGGCTTCGTCGACCGAGTTGTCGACCACCTCGAACACCATGTGATGCAGGCCGGTGCCGTCATGGACGTCGCCGATGTACATGCCGGGGCGCTTGCGGACGGCTTCCAGGCCACGCAGCACGGTGATCTTGCTGGAGTCGTAGGTGCCGTTGGGGGTGGGCGAGGTGTTCTGTTCGTCGGTCATGCGTGTGCCGTTAGCTCCACAACACGGGCGTAGGCGGCAGGAGCCGCATCGCACCGTGGGAAAAGGGGGATAGCCCGGAAATTATACCAGTCGGCCCACCTGCGCCGCCGACGGTTACGCGGAGTGCGTCAGCACGGCCACAGTGCCGTGTTCCACGTGGAACCGATGCAGCAGCTTGCCGGATTCGGCCAAGCCGGGCGGAATTTCGGTTGCGGTGATCAGCACCTGCGCCGGCGCGGACGCCAGGCGCTGCAGCACGCGTGCCTGGTGGTGGCGGTCCAGCTCCGAGCCAAGGTCGTCCAGGGCGATCACTGGCCACTCGCCACGCTCATGGGCGAAGTCTTCCGCCTGCGCCAGCAGGCAGGCGAGGGCGGTGAGCTTTGCCTGGCCCCGGGAGAGCGCATCCTTGCCCGGCAGTGCATCGAAGGCAGGCGCCCAATCGGCACGGTGCGGCCCTTGCGAGGTGTAGCCGTTCTGACGATCACGCTCGCGTGCCAATAGCAGCGCGTCGGCAAGTGACACTTCATGGCGCTTCCAGCCCGGTGCGAACGTCAGCGCGGATAGCCCGAGCGACGGGGCGATCGCGGTTGCGACCGGAACCAGTCGCTCCTGCAGGCGCTCCAGATAGCGAAGACGACGCGATGTCAGCGTTTCGCCAGATTCGGCGAGTTCATGATCCCAGGCATCCAGCATGCGTGGCTGTGCGCCCTGCTTGAGCAGGGCATTGCGCTGTTTGAGCGCCCGCGCGTATCGCCGCCACAGCGCCAGGAAGTCAGGTTCCACGTGGAACAGCCCCCAGTCCAAGAAGCGCCGGCGCGGCTCACCACCACCGCTGATCAACACATGGCTGCCAGGTTCGAAGGTCACGACAGCCAGCGCGGCACACAAAGCGCCCAGCTGGGCGACAGCTTCGCCGTCCAGCCGGCCGGTCCATTCCTGGCCGCTGTGGCGCAGTCCCGCCCGCCGCGTGCGTTCCCCAATCGCGGCGGTTCCCTCGCGCCACTCCACGAAGACTTCCAGATCGCTGGCACCTTGCTGGATCAGCCCGTCACGTACACGGCCACGAAAGCTGCGGCCATAGGCCATCAGATGCAACGCTTCCAGCACGCTGGTCTTGCCCGCGCCGTTATCGCCGGTCAGCAGGTTCAAGGAACTGGCGGGGTGGAGGTCGACGGTCTCGAAACGACGAAGTCGATGGATGGACAACCGCACTACGTGCATCGATCGGTCTGCTCTGCGCTGTGATCCGGCATCCCGGTCGGAGCGGAGGATACGTGATCGATGCGGGTCCTGCCCATGCAGGCGTGAAGCGACCCAAGGGACAGGCAGGGGACAACCTGTGGATAAAAAGCAGACCTGAGCAACCTCTGCCGCTTACCCACAGGTTATTGACCCCTCCACAGGGGTCTAACCACAGGGTTTCGAAGTACAAAACAGATTTAAAAACAAGCACATAGGGTGGTTTCCGGCGAAATCTGGCCCTACCATCACCACCAAGCTCTTAAATTATTTATAGATTTAAAAGCAAAGCTCAATGTGCATAACTCAAAAAAACGGCTTGAGGACGCTCAAGTCAGACGCAGCTATACGTCCTGGCTCGGATCGAACCACTTCGCTTTTGATGAACTGGTTCAGGCTAATACCCATGCGGGTGACTTCGCTGGACGACAAAACCGCAGCGCTCATGACTGCCGAATCTCACTAAGGCTGCGACAAAGCCAACTTTTTCAATGTTGGTTGGTGACACGAGGAGAACCACGTTGTTCCACGTGCACGCCGTTGACCTGCCAACAGGGTCTTCGTGACTCGATAGGTCCCGGGTGGGTAGCCTACTTGCGCGGAGCACACCGACCTCACGTGGCACTGTCTTTAGGCAAGACAGCTCACTGATCCTTTGGGATGCCTGAAATCACAGATTGGCAAAGCATCCGTGCCGGCGACAGCCGCGCACCAGGCTTTTGCCCCTCTTTTTTTGATATCGCTCGCCTACGAACTTGCGCCCGTCAATCCAAGCAAATGAACTAATGCGCTTGTGCGATCGTTGAAGTCTGACTACCCGGGAGTGGCGTCTATCGAACCGTCCTTGGCTCGGTGATCGTGCGGCACTGCTACTCCGAGGATCCTGCCCGAAGGCAGAGCAGCTCCGGCTATGGCACCAAGGCATCTGGACATCCAATACCAGCGCAAAGCGGACGCCCAAAGACGCTCAAGCCTCCCAAAGCCTTACACCGCAACGAACCCAACGCTCTCGATCTCCAAAACGAAAAAGCCCGGCTGTCGCCGGGCTCTTCGTGTTCCACGTGGAACTGGGCGTCAGAGGCGCAGCGGCATCACCACATGGCGCGACTTCTCGCTACTAGCCTCGCGCACGAGCGCCGACGAGTTCGCATCGCGCAGCTGAATGACTACGTGCTCGTCGCGCAGTGCAGACAACGCGTCCAGCAGATAGTTCACATTGAAGCCGATCGCCAGGTCGTCGACCTTGGTGTCGGCTTCGACCTCTTCCTGCGCTTCTTCCTGCTCAGGATTGTGCGCGCTGATCTTCAGCTGACCCGGCGACACTTCCACCCGCACGCCGCGGTACTTCTCGTTCGACAGGATCGCCGCACGTTGCAGAGATGCGCGCAGTGCCTCACGGTCCACCTTGACCTCGCGGTCGGCGCCGATCGGAATCACCGCCTCGTAATCCGGGAAGCGGCCGTCGATCAGCTTGGAGGTGAAGGTCACATCGCCACGCTTGACGCGGATATGGCTACGACCGACTTCCAGCTCCACTTCGCGGTCTGCCGCTTCCAGCAAGCGCAGCAACTCGGTTACGCCCTTGCGCGGCACGATGATCTGGCGCTTGGCACCGCCGGATTTCTCCAGCTCGGTCTCGCACAGCGCCAGACGGTGGCCGTCGGTGGCCACGCAACGCAAAAGACCCTCGCGCAGGTCGAACAGCAAGCCGTTGAGGTAATAGCGCACGTCCTGCTGGGCCATGGCGAATGCGGTGCGCTCGATCAGCTCCTTCAATGCCGCTTCCGGTACTGCAACGCGCTCGGTGGCTTCAACTTCGTCTACCGACGGGAAATCGTTGGCAGGCAGCGTGGCCAGGGTGAAGCGGCTACGCCCGGCCTGCACCGTAACCTTGTCGCCGGTCTGCGAGATGGTGACGCGGCTGCCGTCGGGCAGGGCACGCAGGATGTCGAACAACTTGCGCGCCGGAATCGTGGTTTCGCCGTCCTGCGCGTCTTCCACCATCGTGCGCGAGATCATTTCCACTTCCAGGTCGGTACCGGTCAAGGAGACCTGTCCGTCCTTGACCTGCACCAGCAGATTGGCCAGAACCGGCAGGGTTTGACGGCGTTCGACCACATTGACCACCTGGGCCAATGGTTTGAGGAAGGCTTCGCGCTGCAGTGTAAAACGCATGTGGTTCCGTGCCCCTATGCTTTAAAAGATAATGGAATAAATCAAAAGCTTGGTGGTGATGGTAGGGCCGTTTTCAGCGGATAACCACCATAACTGTTTGTTTCCAAAGACAAATTAGCGCCTGAAAGTCGTTGGACTAGTGCCCCTGGGCTGGCGGTAAAACCTGTGGATAGTTTTCCGCCCGACCTGCGAGGCAACGTTATCCACAGATTCTCCCGCATTTGACCCCAACGTTTCCACGCTTTTCTCCAAGCGGGCCGTCCAGGCGGTTGCCGCCTCACTCACTGAGCTTGCGAATCAGCTTTTCCCAGTCCTCGCGCAGCTTGCCGTCGGCCTCCATCAGCGTGCGGATCTGCCGGCAGGCATGCAGCACGGTGGTGTGGTCGCGGCCGGCGAAGGCGTCGCCGATCTCCGGCAGGCTGTGTTCGGTCAGCTCCTTGGCAAGCGCCATCGCCACCTGGCGCGGACGCGCCAGCGAGCGGGTGCGCCGCTTGGAGAGCAGGTCCTTCATCTGGAGGCCGTAATAGTCCGCCACGGTCTTCTGGATGTTGGGGATGCCAATCGCCTGCTGCTGGGCGCGCAACAGGTCGCGCAGCGTCTCCTGGGCAAATTCCACCGTGATCGCGCGGCCGGTGAAGTTGGCACGTGCCACCAGCGTGTTGAGCGCGCCTTCCAGGTCGCGCACGTTGGAGCGCATCTTCTTGGCGATCAAAAACGCCACGTCGTCCGGAATTTCCGCGCCGCGCTCGCGCGCCTTGGCCAGCACGATCGCCGCGCGGGTCTCGAAATCGGGCGGATCGATCGCCACCGACAGGCCCCAGGCCAGGCGCGACTTCAGCCGCGGCTCCAGGCCTTCGACCTCGCGCGGGTAGCGGTCGCAGGTCAGGATGATCTGCTGGCGGCCATCGAACAGCGCGTTGAAGGTGTGGAAGAACTCCTCCTGCGTGCGGTCCTTGCCGGCGAAGAACTGGATGTCGTCGATCAGCAACGCATCGATCTGCTGGAACTGGCGCTTGAACTGGTCCATCGCCTTGTCCTGCAGCGCCCGGATCATTGCGCTGAAGAACTGTTCCGAGCGCAGGTACATCACCTTGGCGGCCGGATTGGCCTGGCGCAGCGCGTTGCCGGCGGCGAACATCAGGTGGGTCTTGCCCAGGCCGGTGCTGCCGTACAGCAGCAGCGGGTTGTGTGCGCGGTCGCCGGGCTTCTGCGCGGCCTGGATCGCGGCGGCCAGACCGAGCTGGTTGCTGCGGCCCTCGACGAAGTTGGCGAAGGTGTAATGCGAATCCAGATTGCCGGCGAACGGCACGATCGGCGCGGCGACCGGTGCGCTGGGCGCGGCCATCGGTGCCGGTTGCGGCTCCGGCGCACGCGGGCGCGAGCCGACCGCCAGCGCCACTTCGCCGTTGCCGACGAAATACGCCACCAGTTCGCGGATGCGCGGCAGATAACGCTCGCGGACCTGGTCGACGATGAAGGCGTTCGGCGCATACAGCACGATGCTGTCGCCGCGGTCTTCGGCTTGCAGGGGTTTCAACCAGGTGTGGACGTCTTCGGGCGGGAATTCGGCTTCGAGACGTTCCAGACAGCGGGGCCAAGCATCCATCAAAGTATGATCATCTGTTGCTGGCTGCGGCGCGCAGAAAAGCGCCGTGCTCGCAGCCCGGTAGTGAAAAGAGGATGCGCCAGACTAGCACCCAGGGCAGGGTTTTCCCAGACTTATTCACAGGTCCATCCACAGGGCTTGACCGCCATCACCTCCGCTAACGTGTCCGGGGAGTTGACCCGGCCGCTGCAGGCCCTATAGAATTGCCGGTTCTATTCGTCTCCATTCATGCAGAGGGCCCCATGGCCACCAAGCGTACTTTCCAACCCAGCAACCTCAAGCGAGCACGCGACCATGGCTTCCGCGCACGTATGGCAACCGCCGACGGCCGCAAGATCCTGGCTCGCCGCCGCGCCAAGGGCCGCAAGCGCCTGAGCGCTTGATTGCCGCGCCGCTCCCTGCGGCCGAGGCAGTCCCTAACGTGAACGCAGCGAACCCGTGCAGGCGATTTCCTCGCTCTGCGCGGGTTCGTACGCGTGCGCAATATACGGTCGTTTTCGATACTGCACGTCGTACCTCGGACCCGTTGCTCAGCCTGCACTGGCGGACCGGCGATACGCCGCCGCGCCTGGGCATGGCGGTGTCGCGCAAGGTCGATACCCGTGCGGTGGGACGTAACCGGATCAAACGCGTACTACGCGATGCCATGCGGCATCTGCTGCCCGAGCTTGCCGGCGGCGATTACGTGATTGTGGCGCGCTCCGCAGCCGCAAAAGCGACCAATCTACAGATTCGCGACGCCTTCCTGCGCGTGCTGCGCCGTGCCGGCGCATTGCCCCTGCCTCCTGCGCCCGGCACAATGCCGCCCGCCAGGACGATGCACCCATCCTCCCTTCCCCCGACAGAGCCGGAACCCAGTTCCGACTGAGCGAGTTGCTGCCCGATGAACCAGACCCGTGTTTTCCTGATTTTTGCCTGGCTGATGGTCGCGGCGCTGCTGTGGATGGAGTGGGGCAAGGACAAGGCGGCCGCCAATGCGCCGGTGGTTGCGGCAACGCAGTCGGTGCCGGCTGCGCGCGATCTGGACGCAGCGGCACCGGTGGCCAATGTGCCAGCGGCCCAGGCCATCCCGCAGGCGGGCGTGCCGGGCGCTGTCCTGGCGACCAGCACGACTGCCGCGACGCCGGCCGCTGCCGGTGCTGCGCCGGTGATCACCCTGACCTCCGACGTGCTGCGCCTGAAGCTGGACGGCCGCAGCGTGCTCGATGCCGAACTGCTGCAGTTTCCGCAGACCAAGGACGGCACCGCGCCGGTCAGCCTGCTGACCGAAGATGCCGCGCATCCTTACAACGCCACCAGCGGCTGGGCCAGCGAGCATTCGCCGGTACCCGGCGTGGGCGGCTTCCGCGCCGAACAGCCGGGCACCGCGTTCGAACTGGCCAAGGGCCAGAACACCCTGGCGGTGCCGTTCGTATGGAATGGCCCCAATGGCGTGTCGATCCGCCGCACCTTCACCCTGGAGCGCGGTCGCTACGCGATCTCGATCAAGGACGAGGTGATCAACAAGAGTGGCGCGCCGTGGAACGGCTACGTGTTCCGCAAGCTGAGCCGGGTGCCGACCATCCTCAGTCGCGGCATGACCAACCCGGATTCCTTCAGCTTCAACGGGGCGACCTGGTACAGCCCGCAGGAAGGTTACGAGCGTCGCGCGTTCAAGGACTACATGGACGACGGTGGCCTCAATCGCCAGATCACCGGCGGCTGGGTGGCGCTGCTGCAGCACCACTTCTTCACCGCGTGGATTCCGCAGAAGGACCAGGCCTCGCTGTACGTGCTGAACCAGGACGGCCCGCGTGACGTGGCCGAGCTGCGTGGCCCGGCCTTCACCGTGGCGCCGGGCCAGACCGCGACCACCGAGGCACGTCTGTGGGTGGGCCCGAAGCTGGTCAGCCTGATCGCCAAGGAAGACGTCAAGGGATTGGACCGTGTGGTCGATTACAGCCGCTTCTCGCTCATGGCCATCATCGGCCAGGGCCTGTTCTGGGTGCTGAGCCATCTGCACAGCTTCCTGCACAACTGGGGCTGGGCCATCATCGGCCTGGTGGTGTTGCTGCGCCTGGCGCTGTATCCGTTGTCGGCCGCGCAGTACAAGTCCGGTGCCAAGATGCGCCGCTTCCAGCCGCGCCTGGCGCAGCTAAAGGAGCGCTACGGCGACGATCGCGTCAAGTACCAGCAGGCGACGATGGAGCTGTTCAAGAAGGAAAAGATCAACCCGATGGGCGGCTGCCTGCCGCTGCTTATCCAGATGCCGATCTTCTTCGCACTGTACTGGGTGCTGGTGGAATCGGTGGAACTGCGTCAGGCGCCGTGGCTGGGCTGGATCCAGGACCTGACCGCGCGCGATCCGTATTTCATCCTGCCGGTGCTCAACATCGCCATCATGTGGGCCACGCAAAAGCTGACCCCGACTCCGGGCATGGACCCGATGCAGGCCAAGATGATGCAGTTCATGCCGCTGGTGTTCGGCGTCATGATGGCCTTCATGCCGGCCGGCCTGGTGCTGTACTGGGTGGTCAACGGCGGGCTGGGCCTGTTGATCCAGTGGTGGATGATTCGCCAGCACGGCGAGAAGCCGAGCAAGATCATCCAGGCCAACGCCAAGTAAGCGCAGTTGCACAGAGCCCGCCGCAAGGCGGGCTTTCTGCATGTACCTGCACATGCTGTCTGCCCTGTTGTCTTCATCGCCAAGGACGCCGTCGTGATGTCATCGCCGCTTTATCGCCTGTTGCTGTGCGCCAGTTGCGCCGGAGTGCTGGCGATGGCCGGCTGCGGCAAGCAGAACGCGGGACATGCAGCGCCTGCGGCCAGGGCACCTGCGCAGGCCGCTGCTGGCGCACGAGCCGAAACCGACAACGACGACGCACGCGCACTGATCGCGCAGCTGCGTGAGCAACTGGATCGGCATCGCCGCATCATCGTGTTGCTGGCCGATGCGGATGCTCAGACGCCACGCGATCGCGCCACGTCCAGCAGCGTGGGGCAGCAGCTGTTCCATGAAAACCTCCAACAGCGCGAACGCATCGCTGCGCGATTCGAGACGGTGCTGACGTCGAATGCAGCGCGGCGCTTCGCGACCATCGCCACGGTGCTGGACGAGATCGAATCGGCACCGGATCTCTACGATGCCGACCGCCTGGCGTTCGCCGAAGTGCTGCGCGACCTGCACGCACGCATTGGCCGCGATTCGGCACTGCCGGCAGTGAAGCTGCATCAGCGCATCGGCGAGGATCTGGAAGCGCTGGACGAGATCGAGCGCAGCTACAACAAGGAACTGACGCAAATTTTCAGCCGCTTCGATCGCAGCCGCGCGATCGTGCCCAAGCGCGAGAAGTGGGACGACTACGTGGCGCATCTGCGCAGCCTGTACACGCGCGAAAAGATCCTGCGCGATCACGGCGTGGTGGAGCCGTACCCGTTCTCCGCACGCGATAGCGACAGCGAGATCTTCGGCCGCGACCTGCCGCCCAAGACGGTGGTGCTGACTTTCGACGATGGCCCGCACAAGGCCTATACCGAAGAGATCGTGGCCATCCTCAAACGCTACGACGTGCCGGGCGTGTTCTTCGAAGTGGGGCGCAATCTGGGCAGCCTGGACGCGCAGGGCAAGCCGAACCTGGCAGCGTTATCCAAGATCAGCCACACGCTGATGGAAGAAGGCTATGCGGTGGGCAACCACAGCCTCACCCATGCGCAGTTGTCAAAGACCACCGGCGATGCATTGCGTAGCCAGGTGCTGGATACCGATACGTTGTTGCGTGCGGTGGACGACAAACGTGCGCCATTGTTCCGGTTTCCGTATGGGGCGCGCAATGCCGAAGGCTTACAGCTGCTGGGCGAGGCGGGCCTGAAGTCGATCATGTGGAACATCGATTCGATGGACTGGGCCGACCCGGTGCCCGAGTCGATCGTGCAGCGCGTGCTCGACCAGGTGAACAAGGAGCAGCGCGGCATCGTGTTGTTCCATGACATCCACGACCGTGCAGTGAAGGCGCTGCCGCAGATCCTGGATCGCCTGATCGCCGACGGCTACCAGTTCGCCGGCTGGAACGGCCGCGAGTTTTCGGTGGCGCACGCGCCCAGCGCGGCGGCCGAGGCGACCGTGACCACCGGCTACGCCAACTCCTGGGCGATCGTGATCGGCATCGACGACTACGCGCACTGGCCCAAGCTCGAATATGCCGCCAACGACGCGCAGGCCATCGCCGGCACCTTGACCGGCCCGTTGGGATTTCCGTCCTCGCAAGTGATCGTGCTCAAGAACGGGCAGGCCACGCGCAACAATATTCTTGCGGCATTTCACGATCGCCTCGGCGAGGGACGCGCGCAGGCCAACGATCGCGTGTTCGTGTTCTTCGCCGGGCATGGCGCCACGCGCCGGCTGGCATCCGGGCGCGACCTGGGCTACATCATTCCGGTCGATTCGGATCCGCAACAGCTGGCCAGCGATGCGATCGCGATGAGCGACCTGCAGAACATCGCCGAAAGCCTGCAAGCCAAGCATGTATTGTTCGTGATGGATGCCTGCTACAGCGGACTGGGCCTGACGCGCGGCGGGCCGACGTCCGGCGCCTACCTGCGCGAAAACGCACGACGCATCGCCCGCCAGATGCTCACTGCCGGCGGTGCCGATCAGCAAGTGGCCGACAGCGGCCCGAACGGGCATTCGGTGTTTACCTGGGTGCTGCTGCAGGCGCTGGCGGGCAAGGGCGACCTCAATGGCGACGGCCTGATCACCGGCACCGAACTGGCGGCCTATGTCGCACCGGCGGTGTCGGCAGTGTCGCCGCAGACCCCGGCATTCGGCAGCCTGCCCGGCTCGCAGGGCGGCGAGTTCGTGTTCCAGGTACCGAGCGGCGAGGAGTTCCTGACCGCCGGCACCGCGCAGCTGTCTGCCGATGCGATTGCACTCAACGGACGCGTGGATGCGGCGCGTCCTGTCGCCCCGGCCAGCGGTGCTGCAACAGCTGCGGCGCCGGTGACGGTGAAGACATTGCAAGGTGGCGAAGCCAAGCTGGTATTGCCGACGGCGGTGAAGAGCAGCGACCGCCAACGCGCGCAGCTGGCCAACGAACGCGGCCTGCAGTTGTACAAGGAAAAACGCTACGCCGAAGCGGCCGAGCAGTTTGCCGAGGCCTTGAAGCTGCGCCCGGACTTCGCCTTGGCCGCCAACAACCTGGGCTTTGTGTATTACCGCCAGGAACGCTTTGCCGAATCGGCGCGCTGGCTGGAAAATACCTTGAAAATCGATCCATCGCGTGCGGTGGCCTATCTCAATCTCGGCGATGCCTACGCAAAAGCCGGTGATCGCGACAAGGCGCGCAAGGCCTATTCCACCTACCTGGAATTGCAACCGCAAGGCAGCGGCGCCGCGCAGGCGCGTGCGCAGTTGCAATCGCTGTGATTCACGGCGGCTGACACATCGTTGCGAACAGTCGCCAGGAGCACGCGTGCCGCGATGGAGGCGTTGATACACCAGGGACCCGGGCATCGGCACGATGCCGCTGCCGGTCGCGCAGTCGCTGCATCGCCGCGCTTGTCTTCTTCAATCCACCTCAGAGCAATGCCGATGTCGTCTTCCACTTCTACCATCGTTGCCATCGCCAGTGCTGCAGGAGCCGGTGGGGTGGGGATCGTACGCCTGTCCGGGCCGCAGGCGGCGCAGATCGCCGCCGGGCTGGGCGTTGCGCAGTTGCAGCCACGGCAGGCGCGGTACGCACGCTTTCGCGATGGGCAGGGCGAGGTGATCGACGATGGCATCGCGCTGTGGTTCCAGTCACCGCGCAGCTTTACCGGCGAAGACGTGGTGGAGCTGCAGGGACACGGCAGCCCGGTGCTGTTGCGGCAGCTGGTGGCGCGTTGCATTGCACTGGGTGCGCGGCAGGCACGCGCGGGCGAGTTCAGCGAGCGTGCCTTTCTGAACGGCAAACTCGATCTGGCGCAGGCCGAAGCCATCGCCGATCTGATCGCCGCCGGCGACCTGCGTGCGGCACGTGCCGCGCGCAGATCCTTGGACGGTGTGTTTTCGCAACGTGTCGATGCGCTTAGCGACAGCCTCACCCGGCTGCGTATCCACGTGGAAGCGGCGATCGACTTTGCCGACGAGCCGCTCGATACCCTGGGCGGGGCGCAGGTGCGCGACGGGCTACAGCAGGCGCGCGCACTGCTGGCGCAACTGCTGCGCGATGCCGAGCGCGGGCGCAAGCTGCGCGACGGCCTGCACGCGGTGCTGATCGGCCCGCCCAACGCGGGCAAGAGTTCGTTGCTCAATGCATTGGCCCGCAGCGAGCGCGCCATCGTCACCGATGTCGCCGGCACCACCCGCGATACCTTGCAGGAAGCCATCCAGCTCGATGGTTTCGAACTCATGTTGGTCGACACCGCCGGCCTGCGCGAGGGCGGCGATGCGATCGAGCGCGAAGGCATGCGTCGCGCGCGTGCCGAACTGCAGCGCGCCGATCTGGCGCTGGTGGTGCTGGATGCACGCGACCCGCAAGCCGCGCGCGAGGCGATCGGCGATGCCATCGATGCGGTGCCGCGTCAGCTGTGGATCCACAACAAATGCGACTTGCTGGCCGAACCCGCAGCGCTTGATCGCGATGCGATCGCGATCTCGGCAGTGACCGGGCAGGGACTGGAGCAGTTGCACGCCAGGCTGCGCGAACTCGCACTGGGCGACGGAGCGGACAGCGTGGAAGGCGAATTCTCCGCACGCACGCGGCATGTCGAGGCATTGCGTCGCGCCGAACAGCATGCGGACGCAGCGGATCTGGAGCTGGGTTTCGAACAACTCGAACTGGCCGCCGAAGAATTGCGCCTGGCACAGGAAGCACTCGGCGAGATCACCGGCAAGCTGAGCGCCGACGAATTGCTGGGCAAGATCTTTTCGAGCTTTTGTATCGGCAAGTGACGCTGCGCGGCACCACGTGCAGAGATGAATCCGGTACTGCCTAGGCCAAAAAAATCCGGCCTCTTTCGAGGCCGGATTTGGTAATGCAGTCATTTAACCAGCGAACAATCAGAAATCGTAGCGTGCGGTCAAACGGAACGAGCGCGGAGTCTGATAATTGACGTCGTTCAAATAGTTCGGGCTGATCACGTCGCGAGATGCCTCACTGAACTCGTTGTACTCGGTAACCCTGTCGTTGTTGAAGAGGTTGAAGACATCGAGCTTGATACGCAGCTTGTTGTCGGCCCAGTTGGGGATGTAAGCCGCTGCCAGATCGAACGTCCAGGTCCAAGGTGTCCGCCCTTCGTCACCACGCTGACGCAGCACGCGCGTGCCCTCGGCGTTCAAGCAGTAGAAGCTCGAGCCGCTGTACCCGCTCAGTGTCCCCTGGTCGGGCTGCGGGATGTCGTCCAATGGGATATAGCCTTGGCAGTTGACCGGGCGCCCGGACTGCAGAACCAGGTTGCCGCCGAATTGCCATTCCGGTGTCAGGTTGTAGGCACCGAACAGCTTGAGGGTGTGCTGGCGATCGTTTGGTGTCGGCCCGTAGGTGCCGTCGGTGAACAGACGGTGGTCGAAGTCCTGTGTCAGGCCGGGATCTTCTTGTTCCAGGGTGGAATTGACGTAGCCCTCCACATTGCCGCGCGTTCTGGCAAACGTGTAGGAACCCTGGAAGTTGAACTTCTCGCCGGTGCGCTCCCAGAAGAACTCCAATGCAGTGTGGAGGCGGCGGTATTCGGGCAGGCCAAGATAAGAAGCTGGCAACGTCGCGAGTTCAAGTTCGCCATCGCCGTTCAAGTCGACATTGATGGTGACATCACTACCCGGATTCAGGAAGTAGCAGCTCGGGACCGAGCTCGGATCGAAGTCGGTAAAGCCATTATCTGCTGCCCAATCGATCCACGGATTGGTCGTGCAGGTATCGTCCATGCCGGACTTCACTTCGCGACGGATCATTCGCACACCCGCCATCCAGTTTTCTGTCAGTTGCAGCTGCCCGCCCAGAATCACTTCGTCCTGATACATGGGCGAAAGATTGGTGGATGCAACTGAAGCCGGATTTGGCGCAACCAGCGAGCCGTTGGTCTGGGTCGCACCGATCTGCGCGCCCTGGCCGACCGGCGTGCCGTCTGCTTCACTCCAGCCGTTGACGAAGTACCAGTTGGAGACCGTGGATTCCGCACCCGTTGCACGGATGCTTGAGTTCGTGGCGACCGGAATGTAGTACCGACCGGCGGTTCCGAACAGCTTCAGGCTGGCATCGCCCAGCACGTCCCACGAGAAACCAAGCCGTGGCGCCAGTTTGTAATCCGATTCTACCCAGGCAATACCGTCGCCATTCTTGTTTTCGAACTTCTCTCCGCGCAGACCGAGCACCGCGAGGAAGTTTTCTGTCACTTGCCAATTATCTTCGACATAGAACGCGCTATTGATATTTTCGTAACTGGAACTGCTGGTCTGATAAACGCGCGAACGGGCGTAGAGGGCCCCACGTGGGACCAATTGACCGTTGACTGTCCGGCCTGGCTGCCCGGCAAATGCACCAGTTGCCACCGAACTGCCGGGGACCGTGTAGTACGCCCAGTTGATGCCGCCAGCGTAGGTCTGACCGCGGTGGCTGGATTCGTATTTTTCCTGATCGGCACCGAAGCGTATGCGATGGTCGCCCAACACCCATTCACCGTCGACACGGAATGCCTTACGGATGTCTTCGTCCGGTTCGGCATTCAAATCGGCGATGGTCGAGATGGTTCCCGGGTTGCAGCCGATGTAGCGGTCCACCACGCTGGTGGTCAGTCCGAAGCTATACGCCCATGGGCATTCCCCGCCGGCTGGGTTGGCTGGCAGGCGCGAGTTGATGAGGTTGCTCAAATAGCCGTATTGCGCGGACAGGGTGAAGTTGTCGGTGAAATAGCCAGTGTATTTAAGGATGCCGACCTTGCCGCCATTTTCCATCTCATACCGTTCGATTGGCGCTTCGTGCCGGCCGACGTTGTAACGGTTTTCGCCGTTGGCATCGAGATTGTATTCATAGGTGCTGTACTTGGTCTTGGCCTGGTTATAGATGCCGGTGAACTCGACCAGATTGCTGTCGTTGATGTACCAGTCCAGCTTGACCAATCCTTGCGGTGTGCTGTCGCGAGTCCGTTGGCTCGTCAATGCTCCGAACGTGTCGTCGGTTTCGCTACGGCCTTCGGCCAAGGCGAAGAAGAACAGCCTGTCTTTGATAAGCGGGCCACTGGCATACGCCGAATAAATGGTACTGTCGAATTGATTGTCGCTGCGGTACTGGTACAACGGGTCTGCCGCATCTGGATCGCGCTCACGCACGTTCTTCCCGGAAGCCCGTCCCCAATCCGGCTCCCATTCGACGCTACCGCCATAATGCCAGTCGTTGGAACCGGACTTGGTCACGATGCTGATAATGCCACCCAGCGAGCGCCCATACTCAGCACCATAACCGCCGGTTTTGACCTGCAGCTGGCCAATGCCCTGGAAGGGCACGTTGGCGAAGGACAGGAACGTGCGCATGTTGGTCACGTCGAAGCCGTTGATGTAATAGCCGTTCTCGGCCACCGACGAACCGCCGAACGAGGCGAGATTTCCTGCGCCCAGACCGCTGTCGCCTCTGACTGCGCCAGGCGCTAACAAGGCGACCGAGGAGACATCGCTGGCCACGGGCAGCGAGATCATCTGTTCGGCCGTGAATACCGTGGTGGATTCAACCGAGGACACGTCGATCGGGTTGAACGCACGTTGGCCTAACACTTCGACCCTGTCCAGGGTCGTCGCGTCATTGTTCAGAAGCACTTGCGAGCCGCTACCGACCTTGACCTCGACCTCGCGGGTTACGCCATCCGAGGTGATGACGTACTTGCCCGGAGGCAGCTGGCTGAAGGTGAATCGGCCATCGGCAGCGGCGGTGGCCGAGCGGCTTACACCCGTCTGGGGGCTTTGGATGGCAATGGTGCTGCCTGGCTGCCCGCTACCAAAAATGGAGCCAACCGCGCTCTGTGCTTGCACACCGCCGGCAACGCACATGCTTAGTGCAATGCTCAAGGCACTGCGTGCGATGTTCTTCGACAAAGACCTACGAACCCCTGGACGTGTCATTCCTCTCTCTCCTGATGAAGTACCGCCACAACGACTGCAAACCGTAGAACCCAACTGCATTGCCGCAGTTGAGGGGGGAGCCCCTTCAAAGGACGCCGACCAGCCCAGCTCGTCACCTTCCTGAAGGGTGTCTGAAGATTAACCCAAGATTTACGGCTGTGTCATTTCTCGGGAACTTTTTAGTGAAACAGGGCTTACGGACCAGGACTTGCTGATCCGTTTCGTGTAGCGGCTGCTGGCCCTGTTGAATACGGGTGTCGTCCGCGTCCCGAGTCTGTATAGACAACAGGTACTCGCTCTCCCAATAGTCATGAGCTGACCGATCAGCGAGGCGCAGCTAAGTTGCGAAGGGTCTTAACAGTGCGGGCGGCAGTGAGACGGCGATTGCCGTGAACGTGCCAGCGCTACGCCGGATCCCGGTCGGCAGCGATGTGCTGCATTGATCCTGCGGAACTCGTGCAAGCGGTCGGCGGCGTGCGCGCAGAATGAGCGAGGCCAAGTGGTCTCGATCAGCGCGTGGTTGATTTGGCTGTTGCGCCTGCGGCCAGTCTGTGTCGGTGGAACGACATGCATCCGGGATCAGACAAAAATCCGGTGAAGCTGGACAACAGAGCGCGGATGCACGTCCGACACTCTCTGTACTGCGCGAGGTCAGCAACAGCCCGGAGGCGGAGCCGTCCTGCTGCTACATCACACCCGGCAACACCGTCTGCAATGCCGCGTTCTCGGCATCGCATGCTGGCGATGCAGCGGTAGTGGCAGGTTGCTTTGCACGTGCCTTGTCGATCTCGCGGCGTGCAGCGGCTAGATCCTTCTGGAACTCGGGGTTGTCGTGCAGGGCGGCGACGGTGGCGGCGCCCATGATGCGGCCCTGCAGGACATCGCTCTGCCAGTGCACGTTGCAGACCAGGCGGCTGTCGCCGAAGGCGCGGCCGCGGGCGAGCAGGGCGTCGCGTTGTGCGGGGGCCAGCTCGGCCAGAATCAGTGCCCAGCTCCAGCCGATGGCGGTGTGGCCGGAGGGGTAGGAGCCGTTCTTGCGCAGCGCCGCGTCGTCGTCGGGCGTGCACATCGGCTGATCGTTGCGCATGAACGGGCGTGGCCGCTGGTAACGGGCCTTGGCTGCGCTGGTGCTGGTGCTGGCGTCGCGCATGCTGCGTTCGAGCAGGCGCAGCAGGTGCGGGGTGTGCGCCTGGTCGATCTGGATGCCGAGCGCGCAACTGAAGTGATTGGCGGCCGCCGGGAAAGTCAGTGCAGCGTCTTGCCTGGCCAGGTCCCAGCGCGGTGTATTGCGCAGAGCGAGCATGGAGGTGGCGATGGCTTGATCGTTGGCGAGCGCGGCGCTGCCGTCCTGCGGCGGCGGCGGTACCAGGCGCAGGCTGTCGGGCACCTGTGCTTTTTCCAGGTAGCCGTGTGCATCGGTGGCGATCACCGAGCCTGCCGGGGCCACCTTGTCGCGCGCGCCTGCACTGCCGCATCCCACTGCCAACATCGCGATGGCGACGCTGGTCAGCGTCCGGGAACAAGCGCGCGCAATGCGATCGGACATGGAGCAACCCTCGGACAACACGGATGGATGAGTGCGCAGATTACGACGCGCAGATGACATCTGCATGCCAGCGCAACGCAGCTGCGGCGCGCAATGCGCAGCTGCTGTCGCAGCACTGTCATGCCCCGGTCGCATCGACGCAAGACAGCTGTCGCACGCTTGCCGTCATCTTTTGACTCGTTCCCCTGCCGCTCATGCCCAAGACCCATCTGTTAAGTGCCGCCGTCCTTACCGCGCTCGTGCTGTCGCCGGCCGCCCACGCCGCCGATCCCGAGCTGACTGCCGACACCGGCACGACCGTGCAGCAACTCGACGCGGTCTCGGTGATCGGCCAGGGCGAAACGCGTCAGGTGCAGCGCATCACCCAGCAGGACATTCCGGTGTTGCCGCCGGGCACCAGCATCCAGAAACTGCTCAACCGCATGCCGGGCGTCAACGTGCAATCCAACGATGCCTTCGGTGCCAACGAGGAGTCGCAGACGATCAGCCTGCGCGGCTTCAACGGCACGCGCCTGGGCTATACGCTCGACGGCCTGCCGCTGGGTGACAACGCCTACGGCAACTACAACGGCCTCAATATCAGCCGCGCCCTGATCGCGGAAAACTTCGGCGGCGTGGAGCTGGCCTCGGGCATCGGCGCACTGGGCACCGCGTCCACCAGCAATCTGGGCGGCACCATCCAGTATTACTCGGCCGACCCGTCCAGCGTGTTCGGCGGGCAGCTGTCGCAGACGGTGGGCTCCGATGCCAATCGCCGCACCTTCCTGCGCGTGGACACCGGCGACTACAACGGTTTTTCGGCGTCTCTGTCCGGTATCAATGCCGAAGCCGACATGTGGGCGCGTCCGGGCTCGCCGACCACCACGCGGCAGTTCAATGCCAAGGGCGTGTACCAGTTCGACGGCGGCAAGCTGACCGCATTCGCCGACACTTCGCGGACCTCGCAGGCCGATTATTCCTATCTGTCCAAGAGCGGCATGGCGCGTGGCCTGGGCTGGGACTGGAACCTGTACGCACCGGACTGGAACCGTGCGTTGGCCGCGGCGTACTGCGCACCGGCCACGCGCAATGCGGCGCGCTGCGGTTTCAGCGGCGGCGTGGACAATGTCGACGATGCCTATTACCAGAGCCGCGCGTTGCGCGACGACGATCTGTTCTATGTGGCCGGCGACTTCCAGCCCAACGATGCGATCAACCTGCACACCCAGGTCTATCACCACGAAAACAAGGGTCAGGGCCATTGGTGGTCGCCGGGGCAAGCGTCCAATCCGGGCACGCCGCAGGCACTGCCGATCTCCATCCGCAGCACCAATTACTGGATCAACCGCACCGGCGGCATCGCTTCGCTCGGATGGAACCTGGGCCCGCATCACCTCGAAGCCGGGCTGTGGTACGAGCGCAATCACCACGATGTGGAGCGCAATTTCTACTGGATCGACGGGCCGGTCAACGACGATAAGTTCCTGCAGGATCCCGATCGCCGGCTGTTCTCGCAGAACTACATCATCACCACGCGGCAGTTCTACGTGCAGGGCAACCTCAAGTTCCTCGACGAGCGCCTGAGCGTGGATCTGGGCATCAAGAGCCCGAGCACCGAAATGACCGCGCGTGAAACGCCGGGGCTGGCGGTGGAAGCGCCGGTGGCGACCGGCTCGATCAAGGCCAGCGAGTCGGTGCTGCCGCAGGTCGGTCTGGGCTATCGTCTGGCCGAAGGGCAGGAAGTGTTCGCCTCGTACGCGGAAAACATCGCTGCATTCCAGGGCGGTGGCGCCGGTGGTCCGTTGCTGGTGACCCAGGCCTCGTTCGATGCCAGCGTCGGCGCGCTGGAGCCGGAGAAGTCGCGCACCGTGGAGGCCGGTTACCGCTTCGTGCGCGACCATTTCGAAGCCTCGCTGGTCGGCTACGACGTGACTTTCGACAACCGCCTGCTCTCGCTCAATCCCTGCGCCAGCATCCAGCAGGGCACCACGCCGGCGTGCACCACGCGCTTCTTCAACGTGGGCTCGGTGAGCAGCCGCGGCGGCGAACTGACCGTGATCTGGAAGCCGACCAGCTACCTGCAGTGGTACAACTCGGCCTCGATCAACCGCTCGACCTACGACGACAACTACGTGCAGAACGGCGCCATCATTCCGACTGCCGGCAAGACCACCGTCGATACGCCCAAGCGCATGTTCGCCAGCGAAATTGCCTTCACCTACGCCAACTGGAACGTCAACCTGCGCGGCAAGTACACCGGCCAGCGCTACTACACCTACACCAACGACCAGGGCTTCGGCGGCTACACCTCGTTCGATGCGGGCGCCGGGTACGACTTCGGCCAGGCCGGCGTGCTGCAGGGGCTCAAGCTCTCGCTCAACGTGACCAACCTCACCGACAAGCGCTATGCGTCCAACCTTACCGCCTTCGCCAACAGCGATCCGAATGGCCGTCAGCTGGCGTTCCATGCCAGCGCGCCGCGGCAGGTGTTCTTGACCTTGGATGCGAAGTTCTGAGTTAGGGATTGGGGAGTGGGGATTGGGGATTGGTAACAGCGGGTCTGGTGGCTGCTTAGTGATTTCCGGTGGCGATCGACGTGGATGGTTTTAGAGTGGTTGGCAAGACCTGGCGAGTGATTGTCGGGCGGCGCGGATGATGTGCCTCGCTCATCGGACAAGCTCGCCTGGCGATGAGGCCGCGTTTTTATGGCTGCTTTTTGGTTGGAGAACGGCATGATGCAGTTCCACCGTGCGTTGG
This sequence comes from Xanthomonas arboricola, assembly GCF_002940665.1. Classification (GTDB taxonomy): domain Bacteria; phylum Pseudomonadota; class Gammaproteobacteria; order Xanthomonadales; family Xanthomonadaceae; genus Xanthomonas; species Xanthomonas arboricola_B. Next base: position 1,421,169 of record NZ_MIGY01000001.1, on the reverse strand, counting down.
TGTTGGGAGCGATGATGGTCGGCATGAGCGGACCGGTGTTGGCACAGGCGCCATTGGCGAAGACGGTGCAGATCTTTGCGCACCGTGGCGCCAGCGCATTGCGCCCGGAACATACCTTGGCCTCGTATGCCAAGGCGATCGTCGATGGCGCCGATTTTGTCGAGCCGGATCTGGTGTCCACCAAGGATGGCGTGCTGGTGGCGCGCCACGAAAACGAGATCGGCGGCACCACCGATGTGGACAGCCACCCGGAGTTCGCCGCGCGCAGGACCCGCAAGACCATCGATGGCCAGGCGATGGAAGGCTGGTTCACCGAAGATTTTAGCCTGGCCGAATTGAAGACCTTGCGCGCGCGCGAGCGTCTGCCGCAGTTGCGCGGCACGCGTTGGGACGGGCAGTTTCAGATCGTCACCTTCGACGAGATCATCGATTTTGTCGCAGCCGAATCGGCGGCAACCGGGCGCAGCATCGGGCTGATTCCGGAGATCAAGCACCCGAGCTATTTCAGCCGGCTGCATCTGGCGATGGAAGACAAGGTGCTGGCGAGCCTGCGTGCGCATGCCTACACGCAGACCGCGCCGGTGGTGATCCAGTCGTTCGAGACCGGCAACCTGCGTTATTTGCGCGGCAAGATCGGGCGCAGCAGCAACATCCGCCTGCTGCAGTTGCTCGGCGGCGCGCAGATGGCGCTGCCCGATGCGGGCGTGGGCAACGCGCCGCGTACCTACGGTCAAATGATCACGCCCGAGGGGCTGAAACAGGTTGCCGGCTATGCCGATGCGATCGGCCCGGACATCCGCAGCATCATTCCGCTGGATGCGCAGCAACGCCTGGGCACGCCGACCCGCCTGGTGCACGACGCGCATGCGGCAGGATTGCAGGTGCAGCCGTATACCTTCCGCCCGGAAAATTATTTCCTGTCCGCCAACAACCGCAGCAGTGCTGCGGTGACCGAGCGTAACGAGGCCGGTGCATTGGCCGAGTTGAAGGCCTATCTGGATGCCGGTATCGATGCGTTCTTTGCCGACGATCCGGGCCTGGCGCGGCGTGCGTTGAGCGAGCGCAAGTAGCGCCGATGCCGGCTGCCAAGCGCTCTGTAACGACGCTGGCAATGGCGCGCCCCTTGCGATCGGCCGTTGTAGGAGCGTGCCTGCGCGCGATGAGGCGTATCGATAACGCCTCATCGCGCGCAGGCACGCTCCTACGAATAGGGCGCTACGCCCCCGGTGGCCGCTCGCGCGGCGGGAAGTGCAGCACCACGTCGTGCGAGCCGTCTTCCTGGCGTTGCCACAGCACCGGCACCTGGCGTGGCGGCGGCGGTTCCAGCACGTCGCGTTCGGCGTTGCTGATTTCCCAGGCGGCGTCTTCGTCCTCGTCTTCCCAGCTGTAGCGCGGCCTGGCCTGTTGCGGGTCGCGCAGGCGCAGCAGCAGCGCGGCGATCAGGCCGGCCACCGCACCGCCCAGATGCGATTGCCATGACACGCCGGCCTCGTGCGGCAGGATGGTCAGCACCATGCCGCCGTAGAACAGGAAGGCGATCATGCTGGTGGCAATCGCCGGGCGGTCGCGGCGCAGCAGGCCCAGCACGAACACCAGGAACATCAGCCCGTGGGTGACGCCGCTGGCGCCCAGATGCCGGCTGCCGGGCTCGCCCAGCAACCACGCGCCCAGCCCCGCGCCCAGCCACAGCAACGGCAGCGCCAGGGCGGTGGCACGCGGATACACGCTGCCGGCCAGCGTGCCCAGGATCAACAAGGCGGCGGCGTTGGCGCCCAGATGCGCGAGCGAGCCGTGCAGCAGCGGTGCGGTGAGGATGCCGAGCAGGCCGTCGGCCTGTAGCGGCGCCACTGCCCAGGCGCGCCAGTCGAACATGCCCTGGGCGGTGAACACCGCCACCAGCAGCAGCACCGCGGCCAGGCTGAAGTTGAAGGCACGCAAGACCCGGGAACGATCCAGGCGATCTTGCAAGGTGGCGTCGGCGGCGGCAACAGGATGCGGTGTCATGCCTTCACGGATGGCGTCGCGCGGGTTTTTTTACAAGCCCGCCGAACGCGGGATAAGCAGGCCCGGCGACGGGATAATCCAGTTCCGCCACCGGTGATTGGCGCAGCGGCTCGCGTGGCATCACGCAGGTGGCTGAGGCGCGACACCGATTGGCTGCAGGGCCCTTGCCCGCCCACTATCGCGGGACACGCCGCAAACACGTCGTAGGCGCTTACGCGGCATCCATGCCGCGTAAGCGCCTACGACGGTGAGCGCAAGGACCCCTCGCGTTGGTCGGTGCGCATGGATGCGAGCAGCGCACGCGGCGCTGCTGTTCCCGAATCCCGATTCCCGATTCCCAGTCCCTCAGTGCCGAGCCGGCTTGGGCGGCCGCAGCAGGCTCAGCACGATGGTGAAGACCAGGATCACGATTACCGCCGCCAGCGAGACCAGCACCGGGATCTTGTACAGATCGATGATCATCATCTTGGTGCCGATGAACACCAGGATCACCGCCAGGCCATACGGCAGCAGGTGGAAGCGGTCGGCCATGCCGGCCAGCAGGAAGAACATCGCGCGCAGGCCCAGCACCGCGAACACGTTGGAGGTCAGCACGATGAACGGGTCGGTGGTGATCGCGAAGATCGCCGGAATGCTGTCCACCGCGAAGATCACATCGATCACCGCAATCAGGATCAGCACCACGAACAACGGGGTGAACCAGCGCTTGCCGTCCTTGATCACGCTCAGCGCATGGCCGTCATATTGCGGGCTCAGGCGCAGGTGCCCACGCATCCAGCGCAGCACCGGGTTGGCTTCCAGATCCGGCTCCTTGCCGGCGGAAAACCACATCTTGATGCCGGTCAGCAGCAGGAACGCACCGAATACGTACAGCAGCCAATGGAACTTGGTCAGCAGCACCGAGCCGGCGAAGATCATGATCGCGCGCAGCACGATCGCGCCCAGCACGCCGATGATCAGCACGCGCTGGCGCTGCTCCTCGGGTACGCCGAAGTAGGTCATCACCATCAGGAACACGAAGATGTTGTCGACCGCCAGCGATTTCTCGACCAGGTAGCCGGTCAGGAACTCCAGCCCGATGCGATCGGCCGCCGCATCGCCCATGCTGCCTTGCAGGTACCACCACAGGCCCGCGTTGAAGGCCAGCGCCAGCAGCACCCAGCCGATGCTCCACCAGGTGGCTTCCTTGAAGGTGACCTTGTGGGCACCGCCATGGCGCATCAGCACCAGATCGACCAACAGCGCCACGATCACCACGATCGCGAAGCCGCCCCATAACCAGACATTGCCAATGGTTTGCATACAAGAATCCCGAAAGTGAAACGACCTGGACAGCCGGTAGGCTGAGGCCTTGTGACACGGAAATCGTGGATTCCGGGTGACGGACCTTCGCCTGCGCGGCGAAGGTCTCGCTCACAACCGGCCGGGCCGGTTGCCGTTGCACCGGAGCCTGGCTGGCAGGACTCGTCATGACGGCGACAACGCTGGGAGCTACTCCCCTTCTGTGCCCGATTCTGCGTGCCCGGGGCAGGCACGTCAATCCAGCCGGATACAATGGGCGGATGAATATTCCAGTCCCCGTCGTCCGACTCAAGAATGCGTGGCGCTCCAGCCACCCGTGGATCTTCCAGAAGCTGGTGGAAAAGCCCGCCGCCAAGCCCAAACCCGGCACCATCGTCGATGTGGTCGGCGTGGACGGGGAGTGGGTCGGCCGCGGCTTCTACAACGGCCACTCGCGCATCGCCGTGCGCATCCTGGAGACCGACCAGGCGGTGCCGGTGGATGCGGGCTGGTTCTCGCGCAAGATCGCCGCGGCAGTGAGTCTGCGCCGCGACTGGCTCAAGCTCGACGCGGTGTCCGATGCCTGGCGCGTGGTGCACAGCGAAGGCGACGGCCTGTCCGGCCTGGTGGTGGACCGCTACGGCGACCTGGTGGTGGTGGAGTTCTTCGCCGCCGGCATGTTCCGCCACCGCGAATGGATCTACGAGGCGCTGCGCGAGCAGTTCCCGGGCTGCCGCTTCCACAGCTTTGCCGACGAGCACGTGCAAAAGCAGGAAAGCTTCGACTTCCACGGCAACACCACCACCGACGCGTCGGTGATCACCGAATACGGCATCAAGTTCCGCGCCGATCCGGCCGGTGCGCACAAGACCGGCTTCTTCGCCGACCAGCGCGAGAACCGCCAGTGGCTGAGCGAACAGGTCCAAGGCAAGAGCGTGCTGGACCTGTGCTGCAATACCGGCGGCTTTGCGGTGTATGCGGCCGCGCGCGGTGCGTCCGAGGTGCTGGGGGTGGACATCGACGAGGACGTGATCGCCATCGCCAAGGGCAACGCCAAGCTCAACAACGTGCGGCCCAAGTTCGTGCAGGCCGACATCTTCCCCTGGCTGCGCGATGCGGCCAACCGCGGCGAGCAGTTCGATGTGGTGATCCTGGACCCGGCCAAGATGACCCGCGACCGCGAGCAGGTGATTCCGGCGCTGAAGAAGTACCTGGACATGAACAAGCTGGCGCTGGGCGTGGTCAAGCCCGGTGGCCTGTTCGCCACCTTCTCGTGCACCGGGCTGGTGGCCGAGCAGGAATTTCTGGACATGCTGCGGCGCGCCTCGTATTTCTCCGGGCGCACCATCCAGATCCTGAAGGTGGCCGGTGCCGGTCCGGACCATCCGTTCATGGCGCACGTGCAGGAATCGCGCTATCTGAAGGCTGTTTTCTGCCGCGTGGTCTAGCGCGGCGATCACCCCGTGGAGCGGCCAGTCGATGACACCGGACGATGAGGAACGCAAGGCGCTGACCCGGTTGCTGGGCGAGATCGAGCGGCCCCATGCCAGTCTGCTGGCCAGCAACTGGCCGGTGTTCGGCGTGTGGCTGCTGTTCGCCGGCGCCTTCATGTATCTGTTCCAGACCGGCAGCGGCTCGCCGTTGCATCCGTTGCTGCTGGCGCTGGGCTCGACCTGCCTGGGCGTGCTCGGTGCGTGGATCGTGCTGCGCTCGGTATGGGCGCGGCAGTGGCTGCATGTGCGCGAGCACGTCGATGTCGAGAGCGTGCGCGCGCGCCTGGACGAACTGGGCGACTGAACACGACGCGCAATACCACTGCGCGCCGATCGGGCGCGCAGTGGTATTGCGCGCAGGCCAGATCAAATCGCTTGCATGCTGCGCGCTGTGTGCAGCCCATTGCGAACATCCGATCGCTTCTGCCAGCCGCGCGACATACCGCGTGTCGCAGGCCATACCCGGCCTGCGCATATCGGTCACATCAGGCGATGACCTGCGGTGAGTTGCAGCTGCAGCGGCAACCGATCACCAAGCCGCCGGGCGCGCGGTGATCTCCGGCACGGCCTGGCGCAGGTCGGCACCGCACTTGGGATGGCGCATCGTCGCGCCATCGGCGTAGCCGTAGAACACGCATTGGGTAGGCGGGGTGCCTTCGCGCAATTCGATATCGCCACGCACCTGCGTGGTGCCGGCACTGTTGCCCGTACCGAAGCCGCCCGGCCCCATGAAGACGGACCCCGCTTGCGCATTGGCGCCCATCGTCGTGCCCGGATGCCACACGTTCAGACCGCCAGGTACCGCATTGCCCTGCACGGGCCGCCCATCACCGTGGCGTGGCCATTCGCGTGGCAGCGCGCTCTGGTGCATGGCGCACCTGCATAACCCAAAGCAGTCAGGTCATTGCCAACGGCCATTTCGTTGGTCGCATCTGACCGGGCATTGTCGATGTCCGGCGCGATCTGCACGGCGGCGGTCACCAGGCTGGAAACATCCGCATCGATCGCGATCGATGTCGCGATGTGATCGGCCTGGTCGGCGAAAGCAACCAATCGCTGCCCACGCTGGTGACGTGCAGCGCGCGCTGCGCGGGTAGTGCCATCGCAGCGAACCACCCGTCAGATGGCATGGCGGAGTTGCGTCGCTGACGCATCGTGATTTCAAGAGCAGGTCATTCGCTCGAATCCCCCGGAGAACGCAATGACTTGCTCACTTCGACGTGCGGGCACGTCAGCGGCCGCGTCCTAGATGCCGGCCATCGATTCCCAGCGCGCCGCCTGGCTGGCGACGCAGGTCCTGCCGCACGAGCCGGCGCTGCGGCGCTGGCTGCGCAAGCACGCCCCCGGCAACGTCGATTGCGACGATGTCATCCAGGAGACCTACGCCATCCTGGCCGGGTTGGGCGAGGTGGGCCATATCGCCAATCCGCGCGCCTATCTGTTCACCGCCGCGCAGTCGGTGCTGCTGCAGCAGGTGCGCCGCGCCAGAATTGTTTCGATCGAGAGCGTGGCGGAAATCGAGCGCCTGGACATCACACAGGACGAGCGTTCACCCGAGCGCCACGCCATTGCCGGTCAGGAGCTGCGCCGCATCGGCGAAGCGCTGGCGGCACTGCCGGACAAATGCCGCCAGGTGTTTCTGCTGCGCAAGGTCGACGGCCTGTCGCAGCGCGAGATCGCCGCGCGGCTCGGAATCAGCGAGAACACCGTGGAAAAACACATCGTGAAGGGATTGCGGCTGCTGATGGCGCGGATGGGCCGCACCCCCGCACCCGCATCGGCCGCCGGCCAGGCCGCGCCGGCCACGCGCCTGGCCGATCCGCAGCGCGGCAGCTGAGCATGCGCAGCATCGACGACATTGCCGCCGCCTGGGTGGGCCGCGAAGACGGCGACCGGCTGACGCCGGCCGAGCGCATGCAGCGCGACCGCTGGCTGGCCGAAGACGTGCGCCATCGCGGCGCCTATGCACGTGCGCACGCGGTGCACCTGCATTTCGACCGCGCGCGTGCCTTGGGGCAGCGCTTTGGCGCGGAAACGACGCGTTCGCGGCGCACGCATCGACGCGGCAGGTGGCTGGCCGCACTGGCCGCCTGTGTGGTCGCTGCGGCCACCGGCATGCTGGCAGTGCAGCAGGCCGTGCCCGACAACGGCGTGCCCGCCAGCGGCCATCACCTCACCCGCATCGGCGAGGTGTTGCGCCTGCCGTTGGCAGACGGCTCGGCGGTCACGCTGAACTCCGGCTCGGAGGTGGTGGTGGAGTTCAGCGCCGCCCGTCGCCAGGTCCAGTTGCTGCGCGGCGAGGCCTTGTTCGACGTGGCCAAGGACCGTCACCGCCCGTTCGTGGTGATGGCGGCCGGCGCGGAAGTGCGCGCGGTTGGCACCAGTTTCAGCGTGCGCCGGCGGCAGGACGATGCGGTCAAGGTGGTCGTGCGCGAAGGTACCGTCGACGTGGAAGCCGAACAGCGCGCACCGCAGCGGGTGACAGCCAACATGCTGGCCATGGTCAGCCCGACGCGGGCGGTGCAGGTGCAACCGCTGCCAGCACGGCGCGTGCAGCAGCTGCTGGTCTGGCGCGAGGGCATGATCGCCTTCGACGGCGACACCTTGGCGCAGGCCGCAGCCGAATTCGCCCGCTACAACGACATCCGCATCCTGATCGACGACCCCGCGGTGGCGCGGCGCACCGTGGTCGGCCTGTACTCGGCCAACGATCCGGAAGGCTTTGCACGCTCCGTCGCGCTGAGCATGGGCCTGCAGATCGAACACACCCGTGGCGGCATACACCTGCGCGGCGCACTCGCGCAGTGATGTGCCCCACTGCACGTCACCACCAGCGATGTCGATGGCGGAAAAGCGACGGCCACGCATCCAATAGACAGGGGGCCACACAGCAATGGTGACAACGACCGGACAGCGGCGCACGCGCGCCAGCGGAGAGCAGTGATGCAGGCAGCAAGCAGGCGTTTGAGCAAGGCCATCGGCACGGCCGTGGCGATGATGGCAGCGGGACATGCCGTGGCAGCGTCAGCGCAGGGGCGCACCTTCTCGCTCCCCGAGAGCAATGCGGTGGTGGCGTTGCCGGAGTTTGCCCGGCAGGCCGGCGTGCAGATCGTGGCACCGGGCGAATATCTGCAACAGGTACGCACGCCGGCCGTGCAGGGCACGCTGGAATCGCGCGTGGCGTTGCGGCAGTTGCTGGCCGGCACCGGATTGAGCGTGGTCGAAGACGACGGCGAGCGCATCACGCTGGCCTCGGCGCAGCCGCTGACGGCCGCGTTGCACGGCCACCCGGGTGTGGGCTACGCACAAGTGGACGCACCCGCAGCCACGCCGGCAGCGTCCACGCCGCCCGCAGATGCCGCCGTCGGCAATCTGGATGCGGTGGTGGTCACCGGCGCGCGCGGCGTGCAGCGCACCGTCACCGAAAGTCCCACCCCGATCGATGTGATCGGCGCGGCGGAACTGGAAAAGACCGGTCGCCCGGGCCTGCTGGCGGCGCTCAACGATCTGGTGCCGTCGTTCAATGCACCGGCCAAATCCGGCAATGGCACCTCGTATGTGATCGCCACCGGCGGGCTGCGCGGGCTCAATCCGGATCACACCCTGGTGCTGGTCAACGGCAAGCGCCGTCATCGCACCGCCAGCATCAACATCGCCGGCATCGTCGGGCGCGGCTCGGTGCCGGTGGACATGAGCCTGGTCCCGGTCTCGGCGGTGGACCACATCGAGGTGCTGCGCGATGGCGCCGCCGCACAATACGGTTCCGATGCGATCGCCGGCGTCATCAACATCCTCCTCAAATCCGACGCCGATGGCGGCAAGGCCGACCTGCTGTGGGGCCAGAACATCGACCGCGCCGATGGCGACAGCAGCAGCGCCAGCATCGGCAAGGGCCTGGCACTGGGCAGCGACGGCTTCGTCTATCTGGCCGCCGACGCCAGGTATCAGCAAACCTCCAATCGCGCAGTGCCGGTGGCCGACGATTACCGGCTGTACTACCCGGTCAACGGCCAGCCGGACCCGCGCGAGGCCACCGCCGACCGCCTGATCACACGCAACTTCGGCCAGCCCTGGCAGAAGGGCGCCAACCTGTCCTACAACGCCGAACTCGGCCTGGGTGGCGAGTTGCGCGGTTATTCCTATGCGACCTACAGCCGCCGCCTGAGCGACCTGGAATGGTCGTTCCGCAATCCCAACGCCAACAACACCCTGCAGGAGATCTATCCGGACGGTTACAGCCCGCGCCTGCGCATCGACGAAACCGATTACGAGTTCACTGCCGGCATCAAGGGCCTGTGGGGCCAGTGGGACTGGGACCTGGCCACCAGCTACGGCCGCAACGCCTCAGAACGCGACGGCCTGCACACGCTCAACGCCAGCCTGGGGCCGACCAGCCCCACCGCGTTCTATCTCGGCCAGCTGACCTCCACCGACTGGACCACCAGCCTGGACATCACCCGTGGCCTGCAACTGGCCGAGCGCCCGCTGCAGGTATCGCTGGGGGCACAGTACCGCTACGAAAAATACCAGATCCAGGCCGGCGAGCAGGCGGCGTATGCGGCCGGCGACTACGTGTTTCCGGCTAGCCATCCGCGCGCCGGGCAGGCGCCGCCGCCCGGCGCGCAGGGCGCGATCACCTTCCAGCCCGACGAGGCCGGCAGCCTGGATCGCAACAGCGGCGCGGCCTATGTCGACCTGACCTGGGACGTGGCCGACAGCGTGTCGCTGGGCCTGGCCGGGCGCTACGAGCGCTTCGACGATTCGGCCGGCGACACCGCGGTGGGCAAGTTCACCGCGCGCTGGGCCATGACGCCCAGCTTGGCGCTGCGTGGCGCGGTCAGCACCGGCTTCCGCGCGCCCGCCCTGGCGCAGGCCTTGTATGCGGCCACCAACAGCAGCTGGCGCACGCTGGACAACGGCGATCGCGAGCTGTTCCTGGCCAAGACGCTGCCGGTGGATTCCCCCGCCGCGCTGGCACTGGGCGCCGAGCCGCTGAAGCCGGAGGAATCCACCAACGCCAGCATCGGCTTCACCTACAACCCCTCGCGCGCGCTCAGCCTCACCGTGGATGCCTACCGCATCGATCTGGACGATCGCATCGGCATGACCGGCTACATCACCGGTGCGGCGGTCACCGACCTGCTGACCCGCGCCGGCGTGTCCGGGGTCGACAGCGCGCAGTACTTCACCAACGCCATCGACACCCGCACCGAAGGCGTGGACGTAGTGGCCACCTGGCGCATGGAGGCCGGCGACTGGGGCCGGATCAACTGGAACCTGGGCTACAACTACAACACCACCGAGATCACCCGCATCGCCGACAACCCGGCCGCGTTGGACTCGCTGGGCGCCGGCTACGAACTGTTCGACCGCGCCTCGCGCGGCTATTTGTCGCGTACCCCGCGCAGCAAGGTGTTGCTGGGCGGCAACTGGGTGCTCGGCGACTTCGCGCTCAACGTGCGTGTCAACCGCTTCGGCAGTTTCGATGTGCTGGAGAACAACCCGGCCAACGACGAACACGTGCCGGCCAAATGGATCACCGATCTGGAAGCGTCCTACGCACTGTCCGAGCGCATCACCTGGACGCTGGGTGCCAACAACCTGTTTAACCAATACCCGAAGAACATCGGCGCGGTCGCCAGCACCGGCAGCGGTTTCTACGTCACCAGCGTGCCGTACGGCTTCACCGGCGGGTCCTATTACACCAAGTTGACCTACACCTTTTGAGGAGTGATCCAGTGCCGCGACTTTCTTCGATGCGGGCGCATGCGCGCAGCGCTTCCCTCTGCGCAGGGCTGTTGATCGCATTGTTCTGCGCCCCGCTGGCGGCGCTGGCCGGCGCCGGCAAGGACAGCGGCGAAATCCTGTGGGACCGCTACGGCGTGCCGCATATCTATGCCAGGACCGAAGCCGGCACCTTCTACGGCTTCGGCTGGGCGCAGACCCACAGCCACGGCAATCTGCTGCTGCATCTCTATGGCGAAGCACGCGGCCGCGCCGCCGAATACTGGGGCGAGCAGTACGCCGAACAGGATCGCTGGCTGGCCAGCAACGATGTCTACCCACGCGCGCAGCAGTGGTACCGACAACAGGCCCCGGGCTTTCGTGCCGACCTGGACGCATTCGCGCAAGGCATCAACGACTACGCGGCCGCACACCCGCAGGCCCTGGATGCAGAGGTCAAGGCGGTGCTGCCGATCACCGGCGTGGACGTGGTGGCGCACGCGCACCGGCTGATGAATTACGTCTACATCGCCTCGCCGGCCAAGGTGCTGGGCGAGCCGCCCAAGGACGGCCAGGCCCGCGATGGTTCCAACGCCTGGGCGCTGATGCCGAGTAAGACCCGCGACGGCCACGCCATGCTGCTGGCCAACCCGCATCTGCCCTGGGGCAGCGGCTTTTTCACCTATTACGAAGCGCATCTCAACGGCCCCGGTGTCGATCTCTACGGCGCCACCCAGGTGGGCCTGCCGATCCTGCGCTTCGGCTTCAACAAGCAACTGGGTTTCACCAATACGGTGAACACGCTGCTGGGCCAGACCACCTACAAACTGACGTTGTCGGGCGATGGCTATCTGCTGGACGGCAAGCTGCTGCCGTTCAAGCGGGAAACCAGAACGCTGAAGATCCGCCAGGCCGATGGCGCGCTGAAAGAACAGACCTTGCAGCTGCGGCAGTCGGTGCACGGCCCGGTGTTCGAACGTTACGACGGCAGCACCGTGGCGCTGCGTGTGGCCGGCCTGGATCGCCCCGACATGCTCAAGCAGTACTGGGACATGGGCAAGGCGCAAAATTTTGCCCAGTTCCAGCGCGCGCTCAAGCAACTGCAGGTGCCGATGTTCAACATCGTCTACGCCGACAACGCCGGCAACGTGCTGTTCCTGGACAACGGCATCCTGCCCAGGCATGCGCAGGGCGATCTGAAATACTGGAGCGGGCTGGTACCGGGCGATACCGCGGCCACGTTGTGGCGCGAGGTACACAGCTACGACGAGCTGCCCAAGGTGATCAACCCGGCCGGCGGTTTCGTGCAGAACACCAACGACCCGCCGTGGCTGGCGAGCTGGCCGCGGGTGCTGGACCCCAGTGCATTTCCGGCCTATGTCGCGCCATTGGGACCAATGTCACTGCGCGCGCAGAACTCGGTGAAGATGCTGGCCGAGCACGACAGCATCGACTTCGACCAGCTGGTTGCGCTCAAGCGTACCGCGCAGGCGCTGGCGGCCGATCGCACATTGCCACAGCTGTACGCTGCCGCCGCAGACAGCACCGATCCGGATATTCTCGCCGCCGTCAACGTGCTTAAGGCCTGGGACCGCCACTTCGAAGCCGACAGTCGCGGCGCGTTGTTGTTCGAGCAATGGGCGCGCTTGTTCACCGGCGATGCGCGCTATCTCTCGCAGGCCGGCTATGCCACGCCGTGGTCGCTGGACGCTGCGCTGACCACGCCCAGCGGCCTGAAGGACCCGGCGCTGGCGCTGCGTCAACTCAAGCAGGCCGTTGCCATTACCAGGCAGGCCTATGGCGCCATCGACCGGCCGTACGGCGAGGTGTCGCGCTTCCACCTGGGCGATGTGGATGTGCCTGGCCGCGGCGGCTTCGGCAATCTCGGCGCGTTCGACGTGATCACCTGGAACCCGCCCAATGCCGATGGCCAACGCCTGCCGCAGCACGGCGAAACCTGGGTCTCGCTGGTGGAGTTTTCCACGCCCATCAAGGCCAAGGGCCTGATGAGCTACGGCAATGCCAGCCAACCTGGCTCGGCGCACATCAGCGACCAGCTGCCATTGCTGTCCAAAGGCGAGTTCCGCACCTTGTGGACAACACGCGCGCAGGTCGAGCAGCACCTGGAATCGCGCACCGACTTTTGACGTCGCCATCTCGACATCACCCACAGCACATCCCTGCATCCAAGGACATCGCCCATGCGCACCTTCCTGACCACCGTCTTGTTCGCCGTTTCGGCGTTAACTGCTACCTCCACCGCATTCGCTGCCGATCCGCACGACGGCGCCTGGACGTTGGTGGAATCCAAATCCAACTGGAGCGACGGCAAGTTTCCCAAGGGCATGCGGCTGACCATCAACGTGCAGTTCTCCGACAACCGCATCGAATACCACTCCATCAACACCACCCGGCCGCAGGCACCGTACAATGTCGATTACGTCACCACGCTGGATGGCAAGCCCAGCCCGCTCGACGAGCAGGCGCGCTTCAACCAGATCGCGGTGAGCAAGACCGGCGCCGACACCTACCAGATCCTCAAGATGAAGGACGACGACGTGATCGTCGGCGAGTTCTGGACGTTCTCTGCAGACGGCAAGACGCTGATCCGCAATGGCGTGGGCAAGTCGCCGGAAGGCAAATCCAAGGCGTATCACGAGTTCTTCGAACGCAAGTGAGTGCTGGCGCGTGGTCAGTGGATCACGCACGCGACATCCCCGGATCGTGCAGCGGCTGAGGCAAGCGCGGCTATGATCGATGCATCCCCCATTCTTCTGCGAGCTGCCATGACCCTGCATCGCCTGTGCACCGCCATCCTGCTCAGTCTGGCCGTGGCCGCATCCGGCCACGCGCTGGAGTTTTCCAAGGCCGAGCTGGCGCGCGCCACGGCGCTGCAACAGCGGCTGGTCACGCTGGACTCGCATCTGGACACGCCGGCCAACCTGGAGCGCCCCGACTTCGACGTGTTGCAGGCGCATGCCGGCAACCGGCTGTCGCAGGTGGATTACCCGCGCATGGTCGAAGGCGCGCTGGATGGGGGCTTCTGGGCGGTCTATACCGGGCAGGGCAATCGCAGTGCGGCCGCGCACCTGGACGATCGCGATGCCGGCCTGCAGCGGCTGTTGAAGATCCACACGCTGGTGGCCGCGCAACCGCAGCGCTTCGCCTTCGCCAGCACGCCCGCCGATGCCGCGCGCATCAAGGCCGATGGCAAGCGCGTGGTGTACATCAGCATGGAAAACGCCAGCCCGCTGGTGGCCGACCCCACCCTGCTGCGCTTCTATTACGCGCAAGGCCTGCGCCTGATGAGCACCGTGCATTTTCTCAACAACGAGTTCGCCGACTCGGCCACCGACCCCAAGGGCCCGGAGTGGAAGGGCCTGAGCCCGGCCGGCCGGCAACTGGTGCAACAGGCGCAGGCGCTGGGCATCGTGATCGATCAATCGCATGCCTCCGATGCGGTGTTCGACCAGCTGATCGCATTGTCGCCGGTGCCGATCGTGCTCTCGCACAGTGGCGCGCGTGCGGTCTTCGACCATCCGCGCAATATCGACGACGCGCGGCTGAAGGTGCTGGCCCGGCACGGCGGGGTGATTCAGGTGAATTCCTACGGCGGCTATCTGGTCGACAGCGGCGCCAGCCCCGAGCGCAAGGCCGCCGAGAAGGCGCTGACCGAGCAATACGGCGGCTGGGAGCACATCAAGATCGCCGACGGCACGGCCCTGAGCGCCGCGCTCAAGGACCTGGATGCGCGTTACCCGATCAAGCGCGCCACCGAGGAGGATTTCTTCGCCCATCTGGAGCATGTGCTCAAGGTGGTCGGGCCCGAGCACGTCGGCATCGGCATGGACTGGGACGGCGGCGGTGGCGTGGTCGGCCTGGAAGATGTCTCCGACCTGCCGCGCATCACCGCCTGGCTGCTGCGCAAGGGTTACACCGAACAGCAGATCGCCGGCATCTGGGGCGGCAATCTGCTGCGGGTGATGGGGCAGGCGCAGGCGTATGCGGTGGGGAGTGGGGAATCGGGAGTAGGGAGGTAGTGCTGGAATTGGGCAGTCGGGATTCGGGATTCGCAAAGCCGAGGCGGTCTGTCGTGCGGGGCTGGTCCTGCATAGCGCCTGGCGGTGGGGAGCTGGCTTGGTTGTTGGTGCAGGGCTGGAGTAAATGTGGATTTGGGCATTTGCACAAAAACTGGCGTTTACCTGCCCACAGCCAGGCAGCAGGCTGACGATGCTTCCTGGAACAAGCGCCAACTAGAATGCGCCGACCCCTGTGCGGTGCCAGTGCCAGGGCACTGTGCGCCGGTGGGCCCACCGACTGCTGGAGCGTGCGATGACCCAAGCCTCCCGGCCCCTGCCGCCCCCCGACGGCATGGCCCCGACCTACCGCAAGATCCTGTGGCGGCTGATCCCGTTCCTGTTCGTCTGTTACCTGTTCAATTACCTGGACCGGGTCAATGTCGGCTTCGCCAAGCTGCAGATGCTGGGCGATCTGGGCATGAGCGAAACCGTGTACGGGCTGGGCGCGGGCATCTTCTTCATCGGCTATCTGGCCTGCGGGGTGCCGAGCAACCTGATCCTGCAGCGCATCGGCGCGCGCCGCTGGGTGGCGATCATGATGGTCAGCTGGGGCCTGCTGTCGACCTGCCTGATGTTCGTGCGCACCCCGGCCGGTTTCTACACCCTGCGCCTGCTCACCGGCGCGGCCGAGGCCGGCTTCTTCCCCGGCATCGTGCTGTACCTGACGCGCTGGTTTCCGCGCGCCCAGCACGGCCGGGTCATGACCGTCTTCATGTCGGCCATCCCGATCTCCGGCGTGCTGGGCGGGCCGTTGTCGGGCTGGATCCTCGGCCATTTTTCGGCCGGGCAGGGTGGCCTGGCCGGCTGGCAATGGATGTTCCTGCTGCAGGGCCTGCCCACGGTGTTGCTGGGCATCGGGGTGTGGTTCCTGCTCAGCGATGGCGTGCAGCAGGCGAGCTGGCTGGACACGCAGGAGAAGCAGGCATTGACCCGCGCGCTGGCCGCCGACGAAGCCGGCAAGCCGGCCGGTGCCTCCAGCTCGCTGGGCGCGGTGCTGCGCAACCCGGCGGTGTGGATGCTGGGCACGGTGTACTTTTGCATCCAGAGCGGGGTGTATGCGATCAACTTCTGGCTGCCCTCGATCATCCAGGGCAGCGGCGTCACCGACCCCATGCGGATCGGCCTGATGAGCGCCATTCCGTACCTGGCCGCGGCGGTGTTCATGGTGCTGATGGGCCGCTCGGCCGACCGCCGCCGCGAGCGCCGCTGGCATCTGGTGATGCCGCTGCTGATGGGGGCGGCCGGGCTGTGCATCGCCGCCAGCGTCACCGACAACCTGGGCCTGGCCCTGTTCGGCATGACCCTGGCCACGATGGGCGCGGTCAGTGGCTTGCCGCTGTTCTGGCCGCTGACCAACGGCTTCCTCACTGCCGCCGCTGCGGCCGGTGGGCTGGCGCTGATCAACTCCACCGGCCAGGTCGCCGGCTTCGTCAGCCCGTACCTGGTGGGCTGGATCAAGGACGCCACCCACAGCACCGAGCTGGCGCTGTACGTGCTGGCCGGGGCCATGCTGCTGGGCGCCGCGCTGGTGCTGCGGGTGCCGGCACGCGCGGTGAACCAGTGATGCATCCGTCCCAGCGAGTGTGCCCATGAAGATCGTCATCGCGCCCGATTCCTACAAGGAAAGCCTGTCTGCGCTGGAGGTGGCCACCCAGATCGAGGCCGGCTTCCGCGAGGTGTTCCCCGACTGGCAGTACCGCAAGGTGCCGGTGGCCGATGGCGGCGAAGGCACGGTCGACGCGCTGGTGGCGGCCACCGACGGGCGGGTGATCGACTGCACGGTCAGCGGCCCGCTCGGCATCCCGGTGCAGGCATTCTTCGGCCTGACCGGCGACGGCCGCACCGCGGTGATCGAAATGGCCGCCGCCAGCGGCCTGGCGCTGGTGCCGCCGGCCGAGCGCGCGCCGCTGCGCACCAGCACTGCGGGCGTGGGCGAGTTGATCCTGGCCGCGCTGGATGCCGGCGCGCGGCGCTTCGTCATCGGCATCGGCGGCAGCGCCACCAACGA
This sequence comes from Xanthomonas arboricola, assembly GCF_002940665.1. Taxonomy (GTDB): domain Bacteria; phylum Pseudomonadota; class Gammaproteobacteria; order Xanthomonadales; family Xanthomonadaceae; genus Xanthomonas; species Xanthomonas arboricola_B. Next base: position 1,404,580 of record NZ_MIGY01000001.1, on the reverse strand, counting down.
CGGCGGCGCCGGTCTGGCGCAGGCCCTGGGCGTGCGGCTGCTGGATGCGCAGGGCGAGTCGATCGGCCCTGGCGGCGGCGCGCTGGCGACGCTGGCCCGCATCGACACGCAGGGCCTGGACGTGCGGCTGCAGGACTGCCAGTTCGAAGTGGCCTGCGACGTGGACAACCCGCTGATCGGCCCGACCGGCGCCTCGGCGGTGTTCGGCCCGCAGAAGGGCGCCACCCCCGGCATGGTGCGCCAGCTCGACAGCAACCTGCAGCACTACGCCGATGTGCTGCAACGCGACCTGGGTGTGCGCCTGCACGACCTGCCCGGCGGCGGCGCGGCCGGCGGCCTGGGCGCGGCGCTGGTGGCGTACCTGGGCGCGCAGTTGCGGCCCGGCGTGGAGATCGTGGCGCAGGCGCTCGGGCTGGATGCGTTGGTCGCCCAGGCCGATCTGGTCATCACCGGCGAAGGCCGTCTGGACGGCCAGAGCCTGCACGGCAAGACCCCGGTGGGCGTGGCGCGCGTGGCGCAGCGGCACGGCAAGCCGGTGCTCGCCATCGCCGGTTGCCTGGGCAACGGCGCCGCGCTGCTGCATGGCCATGGCATCGACGCGATGTTTGCGGTGGTGCATCGCGCCTGCACGGTGGAGCAGGCACTGGCCGACGCCGCCAGCAACGTGCGCATCGCTGCGCGCAATGTGGCCGCCGCGCTGCAGGTGGGCCAGGGCTTGGCGCAGCTGCCTGCGAGTGCAGACATGCGCTGACGGCAGCGCGCGGGATGCCTCGCGCAGGCCGTGCCCATGCCGTGCCCATGCCGTGCCCATGCCGTGCCCATGCGGTCGCCACGTGGCGCGCGGGCCGCGCACAGCGTATCTTCTGTGCGATGGCGCACGCAACGCTGCGTTAGCAGGTATGTCCGGTCCGCTAGACTGAGCAGATTGCCCGGCGAACAAGCGAGCATTCCATTGAGCCACTGCGACGCCTTTGTGTCATCCACCTCCCGTGAGACCGAGCGGCTGTCGCGTCTGGCGCTGTTGCAGGTCGTCGATACCGATACCGAGCCGTTCTTCGATGCGCTGGCGGCCGCCGCGCAGGCGATCGCGGGCACGCCGATCGCGCTGGTGTCGTTGGTGGATGAGCATCGTCAATGGTGCAAGGCCAATATCGGCTTGCCCGACGCCGGCGAAAGTCCACGCGAACTCGCATTCTGCGCCCACGCCATCCAGAACGATGCGGTGATGGAAGTACGCGATGCGCCGGCCGATCCGCGCTTTTGCGACAATACGCTGGTCACCGAGGCGCCGGGGATCCGTTACTACGCCGGCGCGCCGATCGTGTTGTCCGACGGGTTGCGCATGGGCACCGTCTGCGTGATCGACCAGCGCCCGCGCGCGCTGGAGCCGGCGCAACTGGCCGCCTTGCAGCACCTGGCCAGGGTTGCCGCCGAAGGCCTGGAGCAGCGCCGGCTGATGCTGGAGCGCGAAGACGCCAATGCGCAACTGCAGCAACGCCTGCGCGAGAGCGAGGCGTTCCTGGAACGCACCGGCCGGGTTGCCGGCGTCGGCGGCTGGGAAGTGGACGTCGCCAGCGGCACCCTGACCTGGTCGGACCAGACCTGCCGCCTGCACGATCTGCCGGCGGGCTACCGGCCGACCCTGGCCGAGGGAATCGGCTTCTATCCGCTCGATGCGCGCGCGGTGATCACCGAGGCGGTCGAGGCCTGCGTGCACGATGGCACGCCCTGGGATCTGGAACTGCCGCTGGTCAGCGCCACCGGCCGGCAGCTATGGGTGCACGCCACCGGCTCGATGGAGCATGTGGACGGACGCACCCGCCTGATCGGCGCGATCCAGGACGTCACCGACCGCCATCGTGCGGTGGATGCGCTGGCCGCCAGCGAGCGCAAGTTCCGCAACATGTTCCAATACAGCCTGGGCCTGATCTGCACCCACGACATGGATGGCCGCCTGATCAGCGTCAATCCGGCCGCCGCGCGCTCGTTGGGCCGCAGCGTGGACGGTGTGGAAGGCCGCTCGTTGTTGGAATTCGTCCGCCCCGAGCGGCATGCCGCCCTGCAGGGCTATCTGTCGCGCATGGTGCTCGACGGTCAGGACGCCGGGGTGATCGAGCTGGTCGCCAGCGACGGCAGCCTGCGCCACTGGCAGTACAGCAACGTGCTGGACGTGGAGTCCGACGCCACCATCGTACTGGCGCACGCCCAGGACATCACCAACCAGTACCAGCAGGAGAAACAGCTGCTGGAATGGTCGTTCACCGACCCGCTCACCAACTGCTACAACCGCCGCTTCCTGGACGAGCTCGACAAGCGCGACCCCAGCGTGCGCTGGGGCTGCATCGTGGTGGATCTGGACAAGTTCAAACTGGTCAACGACACCCATGGCCACCAGCGCGGCGACGAGGTACTGGTGCAGATGGCCTGGTTCCTCAATCAACCGCTGCGCACCCAGGACCGGCTGGTCCGTCTGGGTGGCGACGAGTTCCTGGTGCTGCTGCATCAACCCACCCAGCCGCAGCTGGCGGCATTGGCGCGCCACTACATGGCCGCCACCGACGACGCGCCGATCCAGTTCACCCTGGGCACCGCCCTGCGCAACGACGGCGAGGCGCTGGCGGCGGTGGTCGATCGCGCCGACCGCTCGCTGTATGCGCTGCGCCGGGCGCGCCGCGGCACCAGCGTCAGCGACGGGCGCGAATAACGTGCTGCGTCCTGCAGGCAGCCACTGCCGAAGCTGATCGGCGGCTGACCCTTACGTCTTGCCGGCGCCCGCGAACGTGCCGATGAATACGCGATCGCCTATCATGTAACCGTTTTCAACTACATGGTTTGGAATGGACACCTTCGATCGCACCCAGCTCAGTCCCAAGTGGCAGTTCCGTTTCGATTTCTTCGACCGTCACGGTGGCCCCAAAGACCCCAGTTACAAGAACGCACTGAAGACCTTGAGTTTTGGCGAGAAGGTCAAGGTCGGCATGAACTTCTATGCCTTCTTCTTCGGCGTCATCTATTTCTTCATCATCGGCCTGTGGCGCAAGGCGTTGAGCCTGATCGGCATCAGCATCGTGGTCAGCATCGTGGCCTCGTTCCTGCCCGCCGCGTTTCAGAACGTGCTGTGGCTGCCGTTGTCGTTGTTGACCGGCATGATCGCCAACTACGCCTATTACCTGGACAAGGCGAAGGGCAGCACCAGCTGGAACCCGTTCGAAGGCATGCGCTGGATCTGAAGCAACTGCGTCACCGGCGCGTCGGCCCCTCCCGCCGCCATGCCAGCGTCGCCAAGCCCGGTCACTGACCGGGCTTTTTTATGGGCGAACCAAGCCCCGGGGACCAGGCCCCTCTCCCCCCGGGGCGATAAGGCGCAGCGTGCGCGCCACTGGCGCGCGTGCCTGGGAGCGCCCGCGCTGCTAGCGCGGGCCGGGGCGCGGAGCGGGTGTTGGGGTGCGGGTCCGGCCCACCGATACGCAACACGCCCAAGCGCAGCTCTCTCAACCGACCGCGCGCAACGCAGCCCAATCGGACCCCAAGCCGGCTCATCCGTCAGCGTAGCTGACACGCGCCGGAAACGCAGTACCCGAGCAGTCGCAACAGATTGATTCAAAACACCTAAGCATCGGAAAAACTGCCAGACGCCGCACACTTTGCTGCACCGCGGTGTGCAGCAGGTGGGCGAGAATGCTTAATCTTTGCCAACCCATGACACACGACGGTACCGAATTTAGATCGATCCAAGTACCCCATTCCCCCGCAAGTGTTTGAAAAGACGAAGTCTTTCCGTCGTACCATCGTCCTCGACGACGCTTGGAACGCCACCGTCTACGGCGACCGTGTCGGCGCGGTGCCCGGCGTGCGCTCGCACTGGGGCCTGGACCGGCTCGACAACCCAGGCGGTTGCGTGCCGTTTGCCGATGGCGGCGTGCCCGACGACCGCGCCAACTGCACCGACACCGATCCGGCCAGCCCCACCTTCGGCCAGAGCACCCGCAAATACTTCGGCCGCGTCGGCCCGGCGATCACCTGGAACGTCAATCTCGGCTATCGCATCACTCCGGCGATGAAGCTCAACCTCTACGTCAACAACGTCTTCAACAGCACCGGCTACAACCACAAGGATCCATACAAGCTCGATTACGAGTTCTACAACAGCCGCCTGTTCAGTCCGGTGGGGCGCGAGATCGCGGCAGAATACGTGTTCGATTTCTGAGGCGACCAACGCCCGGTGAGATCGTCAGACGGCAGCGGGTGGCCGTGCGGGCGCCGGCACTGCACGCGAGTGCCGGCCGGTCTCGGGCCGCCGCTCGTTCAAACGCGGTCGTTGTAAGCCGAACGCTGCGTGGTGCAGCGCTCGGCAGGGATCCTCCACCTGCGGCTTCGGTCGCCCGCTCCCCCGAGGTGTCTTGCATGCTCTGCGCAGTTTCGTTCGACCGTTCCGTCTTCCGCGGCGCTGCGCTGCCGTTCTGGCGCCGCGCTGCCGCCGGCCTGTGCCTGCTCGGCATGGCGGTGTCCGCGCCGCTGGCCGCGCAGGACCCGGCGCAGGTCAACACCTTCATCGGCAGCAAGGACGACGGCAACACCTTCCCCGGTGCCTCGGCGCCGTTCGGCCTGGTCCAGGTCAGCCCGATCGGCGCGCACTACGCCGGCTGGCGCTACGACGACCCCAGCATCCGCGGCTTCGGCCATTCATTCCTGTCCGGGGCCGGCTGCTGGGAGCAGGGCGGGCAGGTCTCGGTGCTGCCGGTCACCGGCCGCATCGGCCCTGGCGGCGACTTCGACACCGGCGACGCCAAGGCCTTCGACCAGAAGCGCTACGCCGCCCGCTACACCCATGACGGCGAAGTCGGCCAGGCCGGCTACTACAAGGTGCGGCTGACCGACTACGGCGGCATCGACGCCGAAGCCACCGCGCTCACCCGCGCCGCGGCCGAGCGTTACACCTTCGCTCCCGGCGCCGACACCGGCCATGTGCTGGTCAATCTGGGCCAGGCCAACGACCGCCACGTGGTGATCGGCAGCCAGTTGCAGGTGGTCGGCGACCGCGTGGTCGAAGGCAAACTGACCACGCGCAGTTTCTGTGGCGGCCACGAATACACCACCTGGTTCCGGCTGGAATTCGACCGCCCGTTCACCGCGCACGGCGTGTGGGGCGAAGACGGCGGCGTGCCCGATGCGCGCCACGGCATGGGCGGCGAACTCAAGCCCAATGGCGCCTGGCTCAGTTTCCCGCTGGGCAACAACAAGAACGCGCGCGCAGTGACCGTGGTCAGCGCCATCTCGCACGTGGATGCCGAAGGTGCACGCAACAACCTGCGCGCCGACGGCATGCTCGGCGGCAAGCTGCTGGGCCTGGAGCAGATGCGCCAACGCGCGCAGCAGGCGTGGCGCAAGGAGCTGGCCAGCCTGCAGCTGGATGGCGCCAGCGCCGACGACCGCAGCGTGGCCTACACCGCGCTGTATCACGCCCTGCTGCAGCCGCTGACCGGCAGCGATGTCGATGGCCGCTATCGCGGCTTCGACGATGCGATCCACCGCGCCGATGGCTGGACCTATTACGAGTATTTCTCGCTGTGGGACACCTATCGCTCGCAGAACCAGCTGCTGGCGTTGCTGCAGCCGACGCGCGCGCGCGACATCGGCCGCTCGCTGCTGGCGATCCATCAGCAAGGCGGCTGGCTGCCGCGCTGGGGCTATGCCAACTTCGATACCAACATCATGACCGGCGATCCGGTGACCCCGTTCCTGGTCGACCTGTGGCGCTTCGGCGCGCTGCAGGACAACCAGGCGCAGGCGTACGCAGCGCTGCGCCAGAACGCCTTCGAGCAACCGCCGATCAACTCGCGCCACGCCGGCCGCTCCGGCAACGCCAGCTATCTGGCCAACGGCTTCGTGCAGTACGACCGCGCGTTCCCGTCCAAGGGCATGGACGTGGACCCGCACCACGGCGGCTCGGCCACGCTGGAGTACGCGCTGGCCGACTGCGCGTTGGCGCAGATGGCGCAAGCGCTAGGCCACCCCGACGACAGCGCGTTGCTACGCAAACGCGGCGGCAACTGGCGCAGCGTCTGGGACGCCAACGTGCGCGATACCGATACCGGCTTCAGCGGGTTTCCACGGCCCCGGCTGGAAGATGGCAGCTGGTACGCACCCTCGGACGATCGCTACAGCCCGCGCTCGCAGCACGGCTTCCACGAAGGCACCGCCTGGCAATACCAGTGGCTGGTGCAGCAGGACATTCCCGGCATGCTGCAGGCCATGCACGGCAGCGAGCAGGCCGGCAAACGCCTGGATGCCTTCTTCGCCTACGACGACCTGCTGAAGGACCCGCTCAACGCCGCGCGCACGCACTGGGTGGTCGGCCCGTACAGCTATTACAACCAGTACCGCTACAACCCCAACAACGAACCAGATCTGCACGCACCGTGGATGTATACGTTGATCGGCCAGCCGTGGAAGACCGCCACCGTGGTGCGCGCTGCGCAGCAGCTGTTCACCAACGCGCCCAACGGCGTCACCGGCAACGACGACCTCGGCACGATGTCGGCCTGGTACCTGTTCAGCGCCCTGGGCCTGTATCCGGCGGTACCGGGCAGCGGACAGTTCCTGCTGCACGCCCCGCGCTTCAAGCGGGTGACGCTAAACCTGGGCAACGGCAAGCGCCTGCGCATCGACGCCCCCGGCGCCGATGGCCGCGCGCTGCAATACGTGGACAGCGTGCATCTGAACGGCGCGCCGCAGCGGCAGGTGTTCCTGGATTGGGCCCAGTTGCAGCAGGGCGGCACGCTGTCGTTCGCGCTGACCAGGCAGGCGCCGACCCAGGGCTGGGGCACCCAACCAGACGCACTCCCGACCTCGTTCTGCGCCACGCCTGCAACCGCGCGTTGAGCGAAAGCTCCTCTCCTGGTTGCGGGGGAGTGCGAGGGAAAGGGCTAACGCTGCCGGCGCACGTGCTCAAGCCCCTCTCCTGCGGGGCGATAAGGGCGCCGCTGGCGCGGGCCGGGGGTTGGGGTGAGAGTACGGAGCGAAGCCCCTGACCAAGTTGGATAACACCAGGCTTCGCCCGTACCCTCGTCCGGCCCTTCGGGCGGAAGAAGGGAGTGATCAGCGCGCATCCGCAAGCAGCCGTGCAGCACAGGACGGCTACCGCCAAGACTTTCCCATCAACGATTCAACCCTGAAGGCGCGTGGCGGCGCGTGCGTCATCGCTGGTCATTGGTGGATATCCGAGGCGCCCCTCATCCGCCCTGCGGGCGCCTTCTACCGGTGGAAGAAGGAAGCCACCTCAACCGACCTTCCCCAACCGGCTATTCCGCCGCCCATACGCCACATACACCACCACACCCAGCACGTTCCACACCAGGAACCAGCCCTGCGTGGTGCTCGGCAGGCTCCAGAACAGGTACAGGCAGCCCAGGATCGCCACCGGACCCACCACCCACGCCAGCGGCGTACGGAAGGAGCGCGCACGCGTCGGTTCGCGCACGCGCAGCACCAGCAGGCACGCCGCCACCGCGGTGAACGCCGCCAACGTCCCGGCATTGGCCAAGGCGGCAATTTCATCCAGCCGCGCCACGCCGGCCAACGCGGCCACCAACACGGCCGTAAACAACGTGATCGCCACCGGCGTACCGGTGCGTGCGTTGACCTTGGACAAACCGCGCGGCAACAGGCCATCGCGCGACATCACGAAGAAGATGCGGCTCTGCCCGTACAGGAATGCCAGCAGCACCGTCGGCAGCGCGATGATCGCCACCGCGCCGATCACCAACGCCGCCTTGCCGTGGCCGAGTTCGCGCATGATCAGCGCCAGCGGCTCGGGGCTCTTGCCGAACACGGTGAAGCTCATCGCGCCCACCGCCGACAACGCCACCAGCACATAGATCAGCGTGCAGCCGATCATCGAACCGACGATGCCGATCGACAGATCGCGGCCGGGGTTCTTGGTCTCTTCGGCTGCGGTGGAGATCGCATCGAAGCCATAGAACGCGAAGAAGATGATCGCCGCCGCCGCCATCACCCCGCGCTCCACGCCATCCGGGCCTGCGGTCTTGGGGAAGCCATACGGCATGAACGGCTGCAGGTTGGCGCTGTCGAAGGCCGGCAGGGCGATCGCCACAAACACGCCCAGCGCCACGATCTTCAGTACCACCAGCACCGCATTGAGCGTGGCGCTTTCCTTGGTGCCGGCCATCAGCATGCCGGCCACCAGGAAGGTGATCACCACCGCCGGCAGGTTGACGATGCCGCCGGCATGCGGCCCGGCCACCAGGGCATGCGGCAGGTTGACCCCCAGCCACTGCAGGAAGCCGACGAAGTAGCCGGACCAGCCCACCGCCACCGTACTGACCACCAGCGAGTATTCCAGCACCAGGCTCCAGCCCACCACCCAGGCAATGCTCTCGCCGAGTGCGGTGTAGCTGTAGGTGTAGGCGCTGCCGGCGGCCGGCATCATCGTGGCCATCTCCGCATACGCCAGCGCCGCGCAGGCGCATACAATGCCGGCGGCCACGAACGACAGCAGCACCGCCGGGCCGGCCTTGTCCGCGCCTACGCCGATCAACGTGTAGATGCCGGTGCCGACGATTGCGCCGATACCCAGCGCGATCAGGTGCGGCCAACTCAGGCTGCGGACCAGTTGCCGGCCGGCCTCGTGCACGGTGACCTGATCGATGGATTTGCGCCTGAGCCAAGACGACATGCGGACCTCGCGGGAATCAAAGAATTCCCGAGTGTCGCCCAACGCGCCGCAGCAAAGCTATCGGTCCAAGGTCATGCGTCGGCGTAGGCGTGTCAGTGCACGCACGCCCACCGCCTTACTGGGCGCGCACCGCACCTCGCCGGTGCTTGGCGCGGAATGACCGCCACCGACATCCCGGCTTTCATGAATCCGCAATCCCAATCCCCGCTCACTCAACAGACGGGCGATGCGGTGGGCGCACATTGCGATAGACCAACTGCACCGCCCATGCGCCAATCAGACCCACCGCACCAGCGGCAAAGTGGGTCCAGTCGAGTAGGCGTGGCGCCGCACCGTTGGCGTCATGCCCCCAGAAGTTGAACCACAGCAGCACCAGTGCGGTGACCCCGATCCCGATCCAGAACCACAGCCGCGTGCCGCCGATCGCATAGAACCCGAATGGCAAGGCTGCCCCGATCAAAAAGTGCACCGGGAAGAAATACGCCGTACCGTACGGCCGCATCAGGTACCACACGATCGCCGCAAAGCTGCCCAGAAACGCGAACAGGCCCAGCGCGAACAGACGGGTTTGGTTGGTGGCGGTGGTCATCAGCTGGCCTGGCAGGAACGAAGCCTCACCCTAGCCATGCGCAGGTCACGTTGAGGTCAATGTGGTCCGAGCAGTCTGCAAATCCATCACCACTGCGCTGTCTCGTTCGCTGCACGCCGGCGCCGCACGCAGCGTCTACGGCGCGTTGCAGCCATGACGTTGAAACCCGGCACGCGTCTTCAAGTGTGCGTGATACGCCGCCACCGCCGGCAACGCCGGCCGCGCGATCGGGCTGGCGAACCAGCGCTGCGTCGATAGCCCCAGCACGATATCGGCCAGGGTGAAATCCGCGCCGAGCACGAACGGGCCGCCGCGTTGCAGCTGTGCCTCGAGGATGGTCATGTGCCGATTCCACTCGCGCACGCTCGCCGCAATCGCCTGCGCATCGGCATGCGCCGCGCTGCCACGCACCGTGGCCATGAACGCGTACCGCCAGGCGGTGTTGAGCTCGGTGGCCTGCCAATCCATCCATTGCTCGACCAGCGCACGTGCGGCGGGAGCCGTCGGCAACAGGTCGGTGCGACCCGCATGTGCGGCCAGATATCGGCAGATCGTGTTCGACTCCCGCAGCACCAGATCGCCATCGCGGATCACCGGCACCAGCGCATTGGGGTTGAGCGCGCGGAACGCCGGCGTGTCCACCGATGCAAACCCACTGCCATAGGTGTGCAGCGTGTAGTCCAGCGCCAGTTCCTCGCACAGCCACAGCACCTTGCGCACATTGATGGAGGTCGGTTTTCCGTAAAGTTCGAGCACGGTCGGCAACGGCTTGGGCAGGTCGCTCACCTTAGCGCGCATGCCTGCATCTGCGCAGCAGCCCAGACCTCGGCGCGATGCCAGGCCGCTTCGCACCTCCGCCAGGCACATCGCAGGGGTCGCCCATCTGCATCGGACGCAGTGCGCGCCAACCGGCCGTACGCTGCGCCCTGCAGCCGCGCCGACACCTCCGGCCGGCAAGTCACTGACGCAGCCCCTGCGACCGGCCCGGCTACACTGCGCACATGTCATCCCAATCCCTGATCCTTCTCGGACTGCTCGTCGCAGTCCTGGTGCTGCAGCTGATCGCGCTGCTGCGACGTCCTTCCACCAGCGGCCTGGAGCTGGCGCTGCGCGCCGAGCAACGCGACGGCCGCGGCGAACTGCGCGAGCAACTCGAAGGCCTGGCGCGGCAACAGGATGGGCGCCTGGAAACCTTCGCGCGCAATCTCACCGAGCTGTCCACGCGCACCGATCAGCGCCTGGACCTGTTGCGCGACGCACTCGGCGAAGACGCCCGCAAGGCCCGCGAAGAAAGTGGCCTTGCGCAACAACGCACCGGCGAACTGCTGACGCTGCGGCTGACCGAATTGCGCACCCAGCTCGACGGCTTCGGCCAGCAGCAGGAAACCCGCATCCAGGTGTTCGGCCTGCAACTGACCGAGCTGATCGCACGCACCGACACCCATATGGCCGCCCTACGCGACGCGCTGGCCGAAGATTCCCGCAAGGGCCGGCAAGAGGCCGGACAGTCGCAGCAGCGCTTCACCGAGGCCTTGGGCCAACGTCTGACCGAACTCACCCAACGCAACGAGCTGCGCATCGGCGAGATGCGCGCCACGCTGGAACAACAGCTGGCTAACCTGCAGAACGACAACGCCAGCAAGCTCGAATTGATGCGCGCCACCGTCGACGAAAAGCTGCAGACCACGCTCAACACGCGCCTGGATGCCTCTTTCAAGCTGGTTTCCGAGCGCCTGGAGCAGGTGCAGCGCGGCCTGGGCGAAATGCAGCAGCTGGCCACCGGCGTGGGCGATCTCAAGCGCGTGCTGACCAACGTCAAGGACCGCGGCGGCTGGGGCGAGGTGCAGCTGGAGAACATCCTCGAGCAGACGCTGACGATGGAGCAGTACGCGCGCAGCGTGCGGGTCAGGCCCGACAGCGCCGAAGCGGTGGATTTTGCGATCCGCTTGCCGGGGCGTGGCGACGACACCGTGGTGTGGCTACCGGTCGATGCCAAGTTCCCGCGCGAGGACTACGAGCGCCTGATCGATGCGCAGGAAAAGGGCGAGCTGGACGCGATCAAGACTTCGACCGCGCAGCTGGAACGCGCCATCCGCATCCAGGCCAAGTCGATCAGCGACAAGTACGTGTGCCCGCCGCAGACCACCGACTTCGCGGTGATGTTTCTGCCCACCGAGGGCCTGTACGCCGAAGTGATCCGTCGCGCCGGCCTGGTCGACCTGCTGCAGCGCGAACATCGCGTGGTGCTGGCCGGCCCGACCACGTTCACCGCCCTGCTCAACAGCCTGCAGATGGGCTTCCGCACGCTGGCGATCGAAAAGCGCTCCAGCGAGGTCTGGCAGGTGCTGGGCGCGGTGAAGAGCGAGTTCGGCAAATTCGCCGGCATTCTCGAAAAGGCCGAGCGCCAGATCAGCACGGTCGGCAAGAGCCTGGGCGAAGCCAGCCGCAAGACCCGCACCATCGAACGCCGCCTGCGTGGCGTGGAAACCCTGGCCAGCGAACACTCCCAGGCGCTGCTGGACGATGCCGGCAGCGACGACACCGGAAGCAGCAGCGAAGACGACAGCAACGACGAGCAGGAGTGATCCGGCTGCGTCAGGCGATGCCACAAGCCATGACGTAGGAGCGCACCCGGGCGCGACCGGGCATTACCGATAACGCCTCATCGCGCCCGGGTGCGCTCCTACGAACGCAGGTCTCCGGCGTGCCCTTCTTGCGCCCGATGGCGAGCACGCCACGCAGACATCGCCGCCGCGATGCTTGCGTCACCTGGTTCAAGAAGAGGTTTTCCCCGATGGCGACCCGATCGATCCACGCAGTGCTCTGCGCGCTGCTGCTGACCGCATGCAGCAATACCCCGGCGGCCAGGTCGGGCGCTGCGGCAAGCGCTCCGCAGCCACCGCGCGCCGTCTCCGCCGACGCTGCCGACTGCACGGCAAAGGGCGGGCAACTGCGTCCTGTCGGCCGCATGCAGACGGTGCGTTGCGTGGTGCCGTATGCCGACGCCGGCAAGACCTGCAGCGACAACGCCGACTGCAGCGGCGATTGCCTGGCCACCAGTATCGTGCCGACCGGCACCGCGACCTCCGGCACCTGCCAGCGCGACAGCGACCGCTTCGGCTGCCGCCAGGAAGTGGTCGGCGGCATGGGCCAGGCCGCGTTGTGCATCGATTGAGGGCTTCGAATATGGCCAAGCGCTTGCACTGGCCGGTCAGCCGATCGGCCCGTGCGCGTCGCTGCAGACATCTGCCGGCAGCGTGAGCCAGCGGCATCGCTCGCTCCACCCTGGCGGTTTATGCTCTCGGCTCCACCTGTCCAGGACGCACCGATGAGCCAGACGCTTTACGACATCCCCGTGGCGCGCATCGACGGTGCGCCCGCCACGCTGGCCGACTATCGCGGCAAGGTGTTGCTGGTGGTCAATGTCGCCTCCAAATGCGGGCTGACCCCGCAGTACGAAGGCCTGCAAGCGCTGTATCGCGACAAGCAGGCACAGGGACTGGAAGTGCTGGGCTTTCCGGCCAACGACTTCAAGGGACAGGAGCCCGGCAGCGAGGCGGAGATCGCGCAGTTCTGCCAGCTCACCTATGACGTGAGCTTTCCGATGTTTTCCAAGATCGCCGTCACCGGCGCCGAAACCCATCCGCTGTATCAGCAGTTGACCAGCGCCCGCCCGCAGGCCACCGGCGACGGCCCGATGCGCGAAAAACTGGCCGGCTACGGCATCGCACCCAACCCGGCACCGGGCGTGCTGTGGAACTTCGAGAAATTCCTGATCGGCCGCGACGGCCATGTCATCGACCGCTTCGCCCCCGACGTGCCAGCAGACGATGCGCGCCTGCGTGCAGCGGTGGATGCGGCGCTGGCTGCGTAGTGCGTGGCGGAGTACACGCCAACGTTACCCGTGCTGCTGCATTCGCTAACGCCTGACGAATTGCGCTTCATTGCCCAGCGCGATTATGGTCAGGACGTAGAGCGGCATTCACTGGCGCTCGCAGCCGTGGTTGCGCGCGGTGGTCGGTTCGAGCCGGGTGAGGATTGATATCCGTACGAGGTTGTCGAGTTGGGCGCCCACACCCTTGTGTCAGGCCATGTCCGTGAGTTTGCGATGTGCACGCTACTGGTGATCGCTGCGGTGGCGGACGGTTTTGATTTGTCCACTGCACTTCTGGACAAGTTCCAGGACCGTGCTGACGACTATGCGAAGCTGCCGACGGATCTTCAGCAGGCGATTCTGGCAGCGTATGTCGCGGCTGACCTACAACGACCAACGTGATCCAGGCCGGTGGCGTGGATCGGTTTTTTTCTTCAGAGCTTTCTCCGCGAGACATTGCCGGCAGGGCCGTAAAAGACCGGCGCACAAAAAAGCCCGGGATCGCTCCCGGGCTTTTCGTACTGACTCCAAACCGCAAGCTCGACCGATCAACGAATCCACTGCGGGATCGGCATCGCATCCACCGGAACGGTGCTGTCCTTGTCTTCGCGCAGGTAGTCGGGCAGCTCGTTGTTCTTTTCGCGATGGCTGCGCAGATCGCGCACGATCTGGTAGTTGCGGCGTTGCATCCACGCATCGCGGGTCAGCGCGTATTCGTCCGGTGCCTGGTCGCGCAGCGAATCCAGCGACATCAGTTGCGCGCGCGTATCCACCAGCTGCAAACCCTGCAGGGCGAAGCGCGCACCGCTGTCGTCGACCTGGCGCAACGGCGAGAGCGGAATGTCGCCGCCCAGCCCGAAGGTATCGCGCACGGTGCGTGGGCCGAACAACGGCAGCTCGAAGTAGCGCGAATTGCGCCAGCCCCACACACCCAGGGTCTGGCCGAAGTCTTCGCTACGGCGCGGAATGCCCGCTGCCGAGGCCGGATCGAACAGGCCGGCCACGCCCAGCGTGGAATTCATCACGAAGCGGCCCAGCGACTGCACCGCATACACCGGGTGGCCCTGCAGCAGCTGATTGACCATGGTCAGCGGCGTGCCCAGATTGTCGAAGAAGTTGGTCACGCCCAGGCGGGCCGGACGCGGCACGACCTTGGTGTAGCCGGTGGCCAACGGACGCGCCACGCCGCGGTCCACTGCCAGGTTGAAGCGGTGCATGCCGCGGTTATAGCGCTCCCACGGATCATAGGACGACGCGTCACCGGGCTGTACCGGTGCACCGTTGGCGCCGGCCTGCGGGGTGGTGGGGCCGTAGAGCGCAGCGAAGTCGTCCTCGGCCGAGGTAGGTGCACCGGGCGTACCGGCGCTAGCATCGGCCCTGGTCTGGTCGGTGGACGCCGCTGCGGTGGCCGGCACGGCGTCGGGTGCGGCAAAGCCGGCGGCGGCCGGCTGTGCGGTCACGCCGGCATCGTCGCGCACCGGCGCTGGGGTCGCATCCGGGACGGTCTCGGCAGCGGCCACCGGCGGCGCGGACTTCGGAGCTTGGCCGGCGCAGGCGCCAAGCAGCAGGCAGGCCAACAAGGAAAGGGGGCGAAGCTGGGTCATGGGGTGGCACTCAGGCCTGGAAATCGAAAGTAGGGGACAAACGGTAGGCGGCACGCAATTCTTCCAGACCGGACGCTTCTCCCACCACCGTGACAGGGCTGGCTGCGGTGCTACGCAGACGCGCAGCCAGTTCGGCCAGCATCGCAACGCCAGCGCTGTCCAGGCGTTGTACACCCGACAGGTCCAGCGTGCGAATGCCGTCCAGCTGTGCGATCGCCTGCGGCCATGCCGCAGTGACCGCGTCGCGGTCGAGCACGCCGGTGAGGACCAGCGTCTCGCCCTTGCGTTGCATGGAGCTGTTACTTGCCATTGGCCGGTGCCGCACCGACCTGCAGATTGCCGCTACGCAACTCTGCGGCAACCTTGGCGATGCCCTTCTCGCGCAGCGGACCGTCGAACTGGGTCTTGAAGGTCTGCACGTAGGAGATGCCTTCGATCATCACATCGAAGATCTTCCACTGGCCACCGACGTTACGCATCATGTAATCGACCGGGGTCGGGTCATTGCCGGCGCGCAGCAGGTCGGTGGACACCTTGACGCCGCGGTTGCCCGGCAACGGGCTCTCGGACTTGGCACGGAAGGTCGGCTTGCCTTCGAAGTTCAGCAACGCGGTGCCGTAACGCTGCATTAGGTTGTCGGCCAGCGCATCGGCGAACAGCTTGACGTCCGCATCGGAAGCACCACGGCCGTTGACGCCCAGCACCAGGCGGGCCGAGTAGTCGCGGTCGAAGGCCTTGTTCAATTCGCCGTTGATGTACTGACGCAGGGCGGCCGGGTTGCTGCGGAACTCGGCGCGGCGCTGATCCAGCGTGCCCAGGATGCGGGTGCTGCTGTCGATGACGGTCTTGGTGGCAGCGCCCTGCGCGGGCGTGCTGGCGGCGGCCGGCTGGGCCAGCACGGTGGCCGGTGCGCACACCAGCAGGGTCGAGGCCAGGATGGCGGAAAGCAGGGTGGTTTTCATTGGTGTGATTCCGTAGAGGGAGAAGCGGTCTGAGCCGGCGCGGGGGCCTGGCCGTCGGTGGCGGCCGGGGCGTTGCTGCCACCACCGCCACCACTGAACATGTACTTGCCGACCAGCTGCAGCAGATCCACCGCCGGCTGGGTGAAGCCGATTTCTTCGCCCGGCTTGAGCGTCTGCGGGTCGCCGCCCGGCTGCAGCCCGATATAGCTCTCGCCCAGCAGGCCGCTGGTGAAGATCCCGGCCGAGGTGTCGGCGGGCAGATCCTTGTACTTGTTGTCCAGCGATAGGGTGACCACCGAGTCGAACTTGGTCGGGTCCAGGCTGATGTCGGACACCTTGCCGATGGTGACGCCGCCGATCTTCACCGGCGCCTGCGCACGCAGCTGGCCGATCTGGCTGAAGCGCGCGGTCAAGGTGTACTGGCTGGACCCGAAGCCCCAGCGCTGGTTGGTCGAAGCCACCGCCAGCACCAGCAGCGAGGCCAGGGTCAGCAGCAGAAAGGCGCCGACGGCGAATTCGAGTCGTGGTCCACGCATGGCCATAGTTATTCCACTCACCTAAACAACATTGCAGAAAGGACGAAGTTGAACATCAGCACCAGCAGCGAGGCGTTCACCACCGCACGGGTAGTGGCGATCGAGGTGCCCTCGATGGTCGGCTCGGCGTGGAAGCCCACGTAGGCGGCGACCAATGCGGCCGTGCCGCCGAAGATCGCCGACTTGAGCATCGCCACACCGAAGTCGTCCCAGAAGTCCACGCTGTTGCTCAACCCCGACCAGAATGTGCCGTTGTCGATGCCCAACACGTGTACGGCCTCGAAGTAGCCGCCGGTGATGGCCAGCGAGCAGAACACGCCGGTCAGCAACGGCACCGTCAGCACCGCCGCCCAGAAGCGCGGTGCCACCGCCTTGGCGACCGGGTCGATGGCCATCAGCTCCAGCGCCTTGATCTGGTCGGTGGCGCGCATCAAGCCAAGCTCGGCCGCGATCGAACTGCCGGCGCGGCCAATGAACAACAGCGCGGTCAGCACCGGTGCCAGCTCGCGGTACAGCGACAGTCCCAGCAAGGTGGACAGCGCATCCGACGCACCGTAGGTGGTCAGCGTGCGGTAGCCCTGCAGGGTCAGCACCAGGCCGACGAAGGCACCGCCAACGGCGATGATCGGCAGTGAGCGCGCGCCGACCTTGTAGATCTCGCGCACCAGCTCGGCGATGAAGTCGCGCGTGGGCACCGAGCCGCGCAGCACGGTCAGCGAGAACAGCCCGGCGCGGCCGAAGGCGCGGATCGACTCGACCATGCCCATCAGGCAGCACTCCGGTCGCGCCGCGGCGCCGCATCGAAGGCGATCGGGCCATCCGGCTGGCCATGCAGGAACTGCTGCACCAGCGGATCGGTGCTGTCCTGCAATTGCTCGGGCGTGCCGGCGAACACGATGCCGCCATTGGCGATCACCACCGCCTGGTCGCTGATCGGCAGGGTTTCGTGCACATGGTGACTGACGATGATGCTGGTCAGACCAAGGCTGTCGTTGAGGCGCTGGATCAGGCTCATGATCACGCCCGAAGCGATCGGGTCCAGCCCGGTCAACGGTTCGTCGTAGATCATCAGCGGCGGGTCCAGTGCCAGCGCACGCGCCAACGCCACACGCCGCGCCATGCCGCCGGACAACTCGCGCGGCCAAGCATCGGCGGCAGCGAGCAGGCCCACCGCATGCAGCTTCATCTGTACCAGGCGCTGCAGCACCGGCGCCGGCAGGCGCGTATGCGTACGTAGCGGCAGCGCGACATTGTCGGCCACGCTCAGGTCGGTCAGCAGGCCATTGCCCTGCAGCAGTACGCCGACATTGCGACGCATCTCCAGCAATGCACGGTTGCCATGCGGAATTTCCTCGCCGAACAGGGTGACCGTGCCGGCGACCGGACGCAGCTCGCCGGTCAGCGCGGCCAGCAAGGTGGACTTGCCGCTACCGGAAGGACCGAGCACGGCCGTGATGCTGCCGCGTGGCACCTCAAGCGAGACGTCGCGCAGGATCGTGCGACCGCCGCGATCGATGCGGACACCGGACAACTGCACGACAGGGGATGCGGACGCCGTCATCGAAGCCTTTAACAGAATTCCAACGCGATAGAGTAACCGTCACACGGCTGAACATAACCGAACCGGCGCGTGCAGTATTGTCGCATGACGCCTGTACTGCAGCAGACGCAGTACGGCTGATACGTGTGCAACAAGCCGTCTCATGCATGACGCAACGCAATCTTCGAACGCATGGGTGTTGTGGCAGGTATGCCCTATGTGGATGATCGGATTCCCTGCCGACCATGAGCACAAAATGGACTTACTGACCCTGGAGCACTTTGCAGGCAGCGTCAACGACACGTTCTCGGCCGCATTGAACGAAGGCGAGGTTCCATTCGTGCTGGTCGAGGCGCGCGCGCTGCCCACCACGCACGCGGTACATCGCGCGCCGTTTTCGCTGTTGTTCCGCAACAGCTCGGCATTTCTGTTTCCGCAACAGATCTATCAGCTGCGGCACACGCGGCTGGGCGAAGTTGGAGTGTTTCTGGTGCCAGTGGCGCGTGAGCGCGATGGTTTTCTGTATCAGGCGGTTTTCAACTGAACTCATCCGCAGCTGCGGATTCGGCACAACGCCACTGCATCGCAAGATGCATGTCGCTGGACTCGCCGGCAATAAATCCCAGACGCTGATACAGGCGCCGCGCCGCAAGATTGGTATGCAGCACATGCAGCGATAATGGACACCCGGCTGCACGCGCCAACGTCTGCGCATGCGCCACCAACGCAGTGCCGATGCCCTGGCCGCGCCAGGCCGGCAGCAGGCTGATATCGACCAGCACGTGCTGCGGCGTGGCGCGCTGTAGGTAGAACCTGCCCAGCGGCGCCTGCGCGGTTTCCACGACCAGGAAGTCTGCATCGGCAAAGTGGGTCAGGTAGTGCGCGTGCTGCAGCGCAAACTGTTGGTCGACAAATGTGCGTTTGGTCGCGTCCGGCCATGGCGCTGCCGCCAGTTCAGCGCTGCGGGTGCACGCATACAGATCGCGCAGCCATGGCAGGTCGGCAGCGTTCGCTGCGCGTAGCCGGACGCCGCGCGCGTGCAGGACCGGCGGTTGTGCGATGGGCGCATGCCGTTGCGGAAAGGGCAGCGCGGGAAAGCCGACGGCGGCGGACATGCCCTTCTCGCCTCAGCCGAATGCCGGGTAATCTCCGGACAGGGCGATGCAGAAGTTCACCGCAAGATAGGGCTGCTGGTTTTCATGCGCCAGCCCATTGCCGGTCGGCAGCAATGCCGTCGGCGAGAATTGCGTCTCGGGCTGCTGCACGGTGGCAAATGGACGTGCGGTGGTGCTGCCCAGCGACGACAGCGCTGCACCATTGGCGGGCGTGCCGCTCTTCTTGGTCTGATCCGATTGCGAGAACGCGCTGATGCTGTGCTGGTGCGATGGGATCTGCGAGCTCAGCAGGCTCACCCCGGCAGTGCCGAACGTGTTGCCACGCTGCCGGTTGCTCAATCCGCCACCCAGGCCTTGCTCGCAGCCGGCGCGCGCGCAGAAGTTGGGCAACTGGAACGTACTGGAGCCGTTGCCGCCATAGGCAACACCCAGCAGCGAGTACAGCACGGTGTTCTGCGTAATCGGCAATGTTGCGCCGTTGCACAGCGCCCAGCCGACGGGATTGAAATCGAAGCCGAACAGCTGGATTTCGCCGATGTAGGGTTCGGTCATGAGCGGATTCCTTCGATGGGGCGAATGCGTGCCGCAGCGATTCCGTCGCGGCGCATGGGATCAGGCCTGTTGCGGGAAGATGCCGGTGGTGGCGATGCAGTACTGCACCGTCAACGTGGGCATGGTGTTGTCGTGCGCCTGGCCGCCGCCGCTAAACGTGGTCGATTGCGTGGCCATCGGCACCGCAGTGGCGCCAGTGGTGTCGGTCACATAGAACACGTCGCCACTGACCGCGGCGGGCAATAGTCCGGACGGCGCGGTCGCCGTCGCAGCGGCCGTGGTGGCGACCAGCGTGTGCGTGTGCGCCGGCATCTGCATTTCGCTCAAAGTCACCGCTTCGGTGCCTGCGCGCTGGGCGATGACGTAGTTGCTCAGCCCCGGTCCCTGGCCTTGGTGGAGCGGCACGCGGCCGCGCAGGTCGGGCACTGCGAATGTGTTCTGCCCGTCGCCGCCATAGAGCGTGCCGATCAGTACGTACAGGGTCTCGTACTCGGAGATCGATAGCAGGCTGCCATCGCAGGCCTGCCAGCCCTGCGGGGTGCGGCCGAAGCCGAACATGCGGATCTCGCCGATGAATGGAGTGGCCATGGTGTCCTTCCTGGTCTGTGATGCCGCGCCGTCATCGGCAGGCAGCGTGTAGAAGTGCCGGCGAACTAGCTACGCGAGGGAAAGATGCCGGACAGCGCAATGCAGAAATTGAGCGTGGTGTATGGCTGCAGGTTCGGATGCGGCTGGCTGCCGCCCGCATTGCCTACCGTCGCCTGGTTCATTGCCACCAACGCACCCGGCGCCGCATACAGCGCCGTGGCAGGGCCGGTGACGCTTGCGTTGTTTGCAAAGCTGCGGCCGGCGGGATTGCGGTTGTTGCCCGCGGTGGCTGTGGATTCCAGCAGGTGGTTGTGTGTTGGCAGATTGCTGGGCAGCAGTGAGACATTCTCGGCGCCGCCGCTCTGGCCCAGCGCCGGGGGCGCGGGTTGCCAATTCGGGTCGGCCGACGGCGCGAATCCGATCGGGGTACGCCCGCGCATGTCCGGCAACGCGAAGTTGGTGCTGCCATTGCCACCGAAGCGGGTGCCAAGCAGGCTGAAGAGCGCCTGGTTCTGGTTGACCGGCAGTAGCTGGCCGTTGCACTGCGCGAAATACTTTGGAGCGAAAACGAAACCGGTCATCATGATCTGGCCGACAAAAAACTCGCTCATGCGGATTTCCTTCCCGTGAGTGCAACACCGACCGCGCGTCGGGGCTGCCGTACAGATACTCGTCGGGCCCGGATTCGGCAAGCCTCGATCATTCAGAACTGGAATGAAGTATTAATTTTTCGTTCTTTATTCTGCAGTCAGTTCCTGTTCAAATACGCTCGCAATGCCGAAGGGGAGACCCTCTAGGGCGGCATTGCCTTCAGGCACGAGGATCGTGCCGGCGCCGGGGGGCGCTCTCCAGGGGTGCGGATTGTGATCAAGCAGCGGAATTCTGTAACGGACGCCACCGGTGGCCTGATCCGTCTTGCCATCACGTTGGTGGTGCTCGCGGTGGCAATGCTGTTACCGGCCTGGGCCATGGCAGCGACGTCGCCGTATTGCCCGACGTTGAATGCGACCGTGGTTCAGGGCGGCTCTGTGGTCATCGACGTGACCAACTGCGACGGCCCGAACAATTTCGGCATCGGCTGGGACGGCGTACAACCGGCGCACGGCACGATCGTGATCAGTTCGCAGAGCGGGTCAGGCACGCAGACCGTCACCTAATACGCACAATGGCGATTCGGCCACCAGCGACTCCTTTCCGCTGGCAGACGAAGACGGCGACACCATCACCGTCAACATCACCATTACCCCGGCGCTGTCGGCCAGCATCGCGGTGAGTCCTTCCAGCCGCAACGAAGACAGCGGCGCGTCATTTACCTACACGGTGACCCTGAGCCAGACCAGCAGCTCGGCCACCACGGTCAACCTCAGCAGCAGCGGCACGGCCACCAGCGGCACCGACTACACGGGCGCGCCGACCAGCATCGTGGTACCCGCCAACGCCACCTCGGCCAGCTTTGCCGTCACCCCGGTCGCCGACACCACTGTAGAGGCCGACGAGACGGTCGTGATCAGCGTGGCCAGCGGCAGCGGCTATGGCATCGGCAGTCCGTCCAGCGCCACCGCCACCATCGTCAATGACGACTTTCCGACCGCATCGATCGCCGTGTCTCCGTCCAGCGTGGCCGAGGACGGTGCGGCCAATCTGATCTACACCGTCACGCTCGACCAGGCCGCGTCGAGCGCGGTGTCGGTTGTCTTCAGCGTTGGCGGCACGGCGACCTCGGGCACTGATTACGCGGCTGTGAGTTCGCCGCTGGTGATCGCCGCCGGCCAGACCAGCGGCACCATCACCATCAATCCCACCGCCGATGCCACCATCGAACCGGACGAGACCGTGGTGCTGACCCTTGCGAGCGGCACCGGCTACAACGTGGGTTCGCCCAACAGCGCCACCGGCACCATCCTCAACGACGACCAGCCGACGCTGTCGATCAACGACGTCTCGGTGAACGAGGGCAATGCCGGCACCACCAATGCCACCTTCACCGTCTCACTCAACCAGCCGGCCGCCACCGGCGGCGTCAGCTTCGATATCGCCACCGCCGATGGCACCGCCACCGCCGGTGTGGACTACGTTGCCTCCAGCCTGACCGGGCAGACCATCCCCGCCGGCAGCAGCAGCGCCACCTTCACCGTACTGATCAACGGCGACACGCTCAGCGAGCCCGACGAGACCTTCTTCGTCAACGTCAGCAACGTCACCGGGGCGAGCGTGGGCGACAGCCAGGGCCAGGGCACGATCGTCAACGACGATGCGCTGCCTGCACTGTCGATCGACGACGTCAGCGTCAACGAAGGCAACAGCGGCACCACCACGGCCACCTTCACGGTGAGCCTGAGTATGGCCAGCGGCCAGACCGTGTCGGTCAATTACGCCACCGCCGATGGCACCGCCACCGCCGGCAGCGACTACGTCGCCCGCTCCGGTACGCTGACCTTCGCGCCGGGCGTCACCGCGCAGGGCGTGGCGATCACCGTCAATGGCGACACTGCGGTCGAATCCAACGAGACCTTCAGCGTCGGCCTGTCCGGCGCCAGCAACGCGAGCATCGCGCGCGCCACCGGCACCGGCACCATCGTCAACGACGACGTGGTGGTGACGGTTGGGCCGGCATCGCTGCCGGCGGCGACCGCGGGCAGCGCCTACAGCCAGACCCTGAGCGCCAGCGGCGGCACCGCGCCGTACACCTTTGCCATCACCGCCGGTGCGTTGCCGGCCGGGTTGACCCTGAGCGCTGCCGGCGTGCTGTCCGGCACGCCCACCGCCAGTGGCAGCTTCAATTTCACCGCGACCGCCACCGATAGCGGCGGTAGCCCCACCAGCGGCAACCGTGCCTACACGCTGACCGTGGCCGTGGCGACGACGACCTTGCCGGCGACCAACCTGCCGGCCGGCACCGCAGGCCAGGCCTATTCGAGCGCGCTCAATCCGGCGACCGGCGGCGTTACGCCTTACACCTACGCCGTCACCGCCGGTGCCCTGCCGGCGGGCATCACGCTCAACGGCAGCAGCGGCGCCCTGACCGGCACCCCCGGCAGCGTGGGCAGCTTCACCTTCAGCGTGACCGCCACCGACAGCACCACAGGCACGCCGTCGCAGGCCACGCGCGGCTACACGTTGACCATCGCCGCGCCGCCGATCGTGGTCGCGCCGTCCACGCTGCCGGCCGCCACGCGCGGCACGGCCTACAGCCAGGTGCTGAGCGCCAGCGGCGGCACCGCGCCGTACACCTACGCGCTCGCCAGCGGCACGTTGCCGGCCGGTATCACCCTGGCCAGCAACGGCACGCTGTCGGGCACCGCCACGGTGGAAGGCAGCTTCAACTTCACCGTGACCGCGACCGATGCGGGCAGCTTCACCGGCAATCAGGCCTATGCACTGACCGTGGCCGGCCCGAACCTGGCGCTGCCGGCCAGCACCTTGCCGGCAGGCACGGCCGGGCAGGGGTACTCCGCGGCGATCACGCCGGCCACCGGCGGCACTGCGCCCTACAGCTACGCATTGACCGGCGGCGTCCTGCCGGCGGGTGTGGTCGTGGATGCGGCGACCGGCGCCCTCAGCGGCACGCCGACCGTGGCGGGCACGTTCAACTTCACCCTGACCGTGTCCGACAGCACGCCAAGCCCGGCGGCGCAGGCCAGCCGCAGCTACACGCTGACCATCGCTGCACCTGTGGTCGTGATCGCGCCCACCGCGCTGCCGGCCGCCACGCGTGGCACGGCCTACAGCCAGGTGCTGAGCGCCAGCGGCGGCACCGCCCCGTACACCTACACGCTCGCCAGCGGCACGTTGCCGGCCGGCATCACGCTGGCCAGCAACGGCACGCTGTCGGGCACCGCCACGGTGGAAGGCAGCTTCAACGTCACCGTGACCGCGACCGACGCGAACGCCTTCACCGCTGCGCAGGCCTATGCACTGACGGTGGCCGGCCCGAACCTGGTGCTGCCGGCCAGCACCTTGCCGGCAGGCACGGCCGGGCAGGCGTATGCGGCGACGATTGCCCCGGCCGCCGGCGGCACAGCGCCTTACAGCTACGCACTGACAGCAGGCGCATTACCCAATGGCGTTGTGCTCGACGCTGCGACCGGCGGGCTCAGCGGCACGCCGACCTTGTCCGGCACGTTCAACTTCACCCTGACCGCGACCGACAGCACGCCCAGCCCCGCCGCCCAGGCCAGCCAGCGCTATGCGGTCACCATTGCAGCGGCGACGCTGGTGCTGGCGCAACCGACCCTGCCACCGGCGGTGCGCGGCAGCGCGTACAACCAGGTGCTCACGGCCAGTGGCGGCATTGCGCCCTATCGCTACAGCATCGCCAGCGGCACGCTGCCGGCCGGCCTGACGCTGGCCAGCGACGGCACGCTGTCGGGCACGCCGACGACGCAGGGCACCTCGGCCTTCACCATCGCGGTGGCCGATGCCGGCAATGCCAGCGCCACCCAGGCCTACAGCTTCACGGTGAACGATGCGGCGCCGGTGGCGGTGGCGGATGTGGCGGCCACCATGAGCGATGCTGCGGTGACGGTGGCGGTGACCGCCAACGACACCGGCAACATCACGGCGATCGCCATTGCCGCTGCGCCCACGAACGGCACCGCCGTGGTCAACGGGCTGGAGCTGGTCTACACGCCGGCCGCCGGTTTCGTCGGCACCGATGTGGTGAGCTACACGGTCACCGGTAGCGGCGGCACCTCGGCGGCGGCCACGTTGACCATTGCGGTCAATGCGCGGCCGGTCGCGGTGTCGGTCGCTGCTGCGGCAGTGCCGGGCGAGGCGCAACAGGTCGACCTGACCCGCAATGCCACTGGCGGGCCGTTCGTGGCGGCGGCCGTGGTCGCGGTGCTGCCTGCGTCGGCCGGTACCGCCACCATCACCCGTGTCGGCGGTGCCTCGGCAGCGGCCCGTGCGTCCGGCCCATCGCCGGCGGCGGTTGTCGACGGACCCACCTTCACCCTGACCTTTACGCCCAACCCGGCCTTTGTCGGCCAGGCCACGGTGCAGTTCACCTTGTCCAATGCGTATGCCACCTCGGTGCCGGCCAACGTGGTGTTCACCATCGCACCGCGTCGCGACCCCAGCGTGGATGCGGAAGTGCGTGGCCTGATCGATGCGCAGTCCGAGTCCACGCGGCGTTTTGCGCGGGCGCAGATCGACAACTTCCAGCGCCGTCTGGAAGCCACCCATCGCGGCGGCGGCACCTTCAGCAACGCGGTGAGCTTCCAGCCGACCTCGCATTGCCGTCAGGCCGACCGCGGCATCAGTGCGCAGCCCTGCAGCCCGGACACGCAGGAGGCCGACAACGACTTCCGCGATGCGCCGGCAGTGGCCAGCAGCGGCAACAGCGCTGCGCAGGGCCAGGGCGATCTGGGGCTGTGGGTGGGCGGTGCGATCCGCTCGGGCAGCCTGGACAAGCAGTCCAACAGCAACGGGGTGGACTTCCAGACCGACGGCCTGAGCGTGGGCGCCGATTACCGGGTGGCGCAGTCGCTGGCGATCGGTGCGGGCCTGGGGTGGGGCCGCGACGACAGCGATGTGGGCAGGAACGGCAGCCACTCCAAGGCCGCCGCCTACACCATGGCGTTGTATGCCAGCTTCCATCCGGGCAAGGCGTTCTTCTTCGACACCCTGGTCGGCTACCAGCTGCTGTCCTACGACCTGCGCCGCTATGTCACCGACGACGCCTCGATGGCCGAAGGCAGCCGCGACGGCAAGCAGTGGATCGCCTCGCTGTCCACCGGTGCGGACCTGCAACGCGGCGAGCTGCAGATCACCCCGTATGCGCGTGTGGATGTGGCGCGCGCCACGCTGGATGGCTATGTCGAAGACGGCGTGGCGCCGTTCGCGCTGCGCTATGACGACATGGACGTGGCCACCACCACCGGGAACCTGGGTCTGCGCCTGGAATGGCGCCGCGAAGTGGCCTGGGGCCGGCTGACCCCGCAGTTGCGCGTGGAATATCAGCGCGACTTCCAGGGCCGCGGCGATGCCACGCTGAGCTATGCCGATCTGAACGGCGGGCCGTTCTACCGCGCAGGCCAGAGCGCGTTCGATCGCAACCGCCTGATGGTCGGCATCGGCGCGGCGTTGCTGACCGAGCAGGGCCTGTCGACGCGGCTGGAATACCGCGGCATCACCGATGGCGACAGCAACAACGACCAGACCTGGATGATCAACCTGGAAAAGAAATACTGATCGTCTCCAGCGTCCTGCATCAGGCCAATGCGATGGGCCGGGCGAACATCCCGGCCCATCGCTTTTTGTGATGCCGCCGCAGGGGTATTGCATGGCGGTGCCGGCGCCTGGAGGCGCGTTGGTCGACGGTGGCTTGCAGCGATATCGCCGAGCGCCGCGGCCGCACGGCATCGCAGGCAGTACTGCATCAAAGGCAACCCGCAATCCGCTCGCGCCTGCTGCGTTCGGGTGCAGTAGCTCCGCAGCGTGTCGGCGGTCGATCGCCGAGTTCGGCCGCGCGTCTGCCCATTCCAGTACGGCCGAACAGTGGCGCCACTCGCTGCGCGCCGGCCCTGGGCCAACAGCGCAGCACGGCCGCATCCGGCACAATGCACGCACGCATGCACGCCACTTCCGCGCCCGATTTCCGCCTCTATCCCTCCAATGCGCTGGATACGCTGGCTGCCTTGCTCGCACAGGAGCTGCGCCGGCCGGTGCCGGAGCAGCCGTTGCTGCAGCCGGAGGTGGTGCTGATTCCGCAGGTGGCGATGCGGCGCTGGTTGCAGTCCACGCTGGCGGCCGAGCACGGGGTGGCGGCCAATCTGGAATTCCTCACTCCCGGCGAATTCGTCGCGCGCGCGCTGGAATGCAATCTCGGCCCGGCCGACGACGATCTGGACATGGCCACCACGCAGTGGCGCCTGTATGCCGCGTTGCAGGCCGATCTGGGCAGCGATGCGGCGTTGGCGCCCCTGGCCGGTTATCTGTCCGATGGCGATGCGCTCAAGCCCTGGGCGCTGGCCGGCGAGCTGGGCAACGTGTTCGAGAAGTACCAGGCCTGGCGACGCGACTGGTTGCTGCGCTGGGAAGGCGGCGCCGACCCCGATGATCCGCAGGCGCGCCTGTGGCGCAGCATCGCCGCCGGCCGGCAATACCGCGCGCGCCGCATCGGCCAGTATCTGGACCGCTACGCACGCCCGGACGGTCCGCTGCCGCAGGGCCTGCCCAGGCGCCTGTTCGCCTTCGCCATCTTGAATATCTCGCCCGACGTGCTGCGCGTGCTGGCCACGCAGGCGCGCGTGGGCACGCTGCATTTCTATCTGCCCACTCCCACGCAAGGTTACTGGGGCGACCTGCAGACCCTGTGGCAGCGCCGTCGCGAAGACGGTGCGGTGCAGCTGTTTGCCGAGCAGGTGCAGGAGAACCCGCTGCTGCAGGCCTGGGGCGCGGCCGGGCGCGACTTCATGGCGTTGGTCGGCGACTACGAGGTGGTGCACCCGCTGGCCGAGATCGCCGCCTACGCCGATCCGCTGGAATCCGGCCGCCGCGCACTGGCTGACGGCGGCCTGGGCGACAGCCTGCTGCGGCGCATGCAGAGCGACCTGTTCCATCGCCGCGCGCCCAGCGTGCCTGCCGCGTTGCCGGCGGTGAATCTGCACGACCCCAGCCTGCAGGTGCACGCCTGCCACACCCGTCTGCGCGAGCTGCAGGTGCTGCACGACCAGCTGCGCGCCTTGCTCGACGATGCGCGCTTCGACCCACCGCTGCAGCCGCGCGAGATCGCGGTGCTGTCGCCAAATATCGACCCGTACGTGCCGTATCTGGATGCGGTGTTCGGCAGCCACGGCAACGACGATGCCTTGCCGTACGCGCTGGCCGACGCCAGCCCGTTGGCCAGCGAGCCGCTGGCCGAAGTGTTCCTGAGCTTGCTCGGCCTGCCGATCGCACGCTTCGGCCTGCACGAGATCCTCGACCTGCTCGCCAGTGCGCCGATCGCCGAGGCCGCCGGCCTGGACGAAGCCGGGCTGGAACGTCTACGCGGCTGGCTGCATGCCGCCGGCGCGCGCTGGGGGCTGGATGCGGCGCACCGGCGACAGCATCAGGCACCGGGCGACGACGCCTACACCTGGCGCTTCGCACTGGACCGGCTGCTGCTCGGCCATGCCAGCGGCGCCGACGACGATATCGAGGGCGTGGCGCCATGGCCGCAGCTGGAAGGTAGCGCGCTGGCCGCACTGGATATCTTGTTGAAGCTGCTGCGCGTGCTCGAACGCCACCAGTCCGTGTTGGCCGAGGCGATGACGCCGGTCCAGTGGCGCGAGCGACTGCTCGGCCTGCTGGAGGCGCTGATGCCAAAAGCGCCCTCGGCACCGCGTGCGCAGCGCGCGCTGGACCGCCTGCGTAGCTTGATCGACCAGTTCGCCCGCGATGCGGTGCGCGCCGACTACGCAGGCGATGTGCCGGCCGAGGTGGTGCGCGCGCATTTTGCCGCGGTGCTGGGCGAGTCGGACACGCGTGCGCCGCTGCTCACCGGCGGCATCAGTTTCGGCCGCATGGTGCCGATGCGCTTGCTGCCGTTCCGCGCGATCTGCCTGCTCGGCATGAACGATGGCGACTTCCCGCGCCGCGACCCGGCCGCCGGGCTCAATCGCCTCACTGTCGAGTTGGGCACCGAGCGTCGCCGCCACGGCGACCGTTCGACCCGCGAGGACGACAGGTTCCTGTTCCTGCAGTTGTTCGCCTCCGCGCAGGAGGTGTTCTACCTGAGCTATCTCGGTGCCGATGCGCGCGATGGCAGCGCGCGCGAACCGTCGGTGCTGGTCAGCGAACTGCTGGGCAGTGCCGCGCAGTACCACGCCGACCCGGCGGCAATCGACACGCTGGTGGTGCAGCACCCGTTGCAGCCGTTTGCCGCTGCCGCTTTCGGTGCGCCGGGCGATCACGGCGCCGACCCGCGCCGTTTCAGTTATCGCCGGCAGTGGCGCCCCGCGGTGGACAGCCTTACCGGCCAGCGCCAGCCGCTGGCGCCGTGGGTGGCCGGTGCGTTGCCGGCCGATGACATCGCAGTGCCGACCAGCGTCTCGATCGATGCGCTGCGCCGCCTGTTCGCCGACCCGGCCGGGCAGTTCCTGCGCCACCGCCTGGGGATGCGCTTGCCCGATCCGGCCGGCGAAGACAGCGATCTGGAACCGCTGCTCGCGCCCACGCGCGGGCTGGAGCAATACGGCCTGCAGCAGCATGTGTTCGACGCCGCGCTGGCCGGCGACACCGAGCGGCTCTACGAGCGCCTGCGCGCGCGCGCGCTGCTGCCGTCCGGGCCGCTGGGCCGCCGCCAGCTCGACGAGCGGGTGGCGCAACTGCGCCCGTATGCCGAGGCATTCCGGCACTGGCGCGGGGAGGCGCCGGGGCAGTCGCGCCGGTTGCAGGTGCAGATCGGCCAGACCGAGGTGCACGGCCGCGTGCCCGGCTGGTATGCGAGCGGGGTGGGGCGGGTGCAGGTCGGCGCGCTCAGCGGCCGCAGCGCGATCCGCCACGGCCTGGAATGGCTGCTGCTGCGCGCCGCCGGCGAGCACGCGCCGTATGTGCGCTTCTTCGAAGACGAAGACGGTTTAGGCCCGCATCCCATCGACGCCGAGCCGCTGTCGCAAACGCAGGCGCAGGGCGCGTTGGCCGCCCTGCTGCAGGTGTATCGGCAGGGCTTGCAGACGCCGCTGGCGTTCGCGCCCTACAGCAGCTGGAAGTATCACCAGGCCGCGCGCAGCAACGACCTGGACAAGGCCATCAAGGACGCCGCCGGGCAGTGGCAATCCAGCTTCGGCTGGAGCGAATCGCACAGCCCGGAACTGCGCCTGGTCAACCGCGGCCGCGACCCGTTCGCCGACGCGCAGCGCTTTGCCGATTTCGCCACCACCAGCCATCGCGTGTACGGCCTGCTCGAGCACGGCAATGCGGATGCGACGCTGGATCCGGAGCGTCTGATCGAGAGCTGGCGCCACTGGCACGGCGCGCAGGAAGAGGCCGAATGAGCGCCAGCCCGGTCACCGACCCGTATCTGCACCTGCCGCTGCATGGCGTACGCCTGATCGAGGCCAGCGCCGGCACCGGCAAGACCTTCACCCTGGCCACGCTGTTCACCCGGCTGGTGGTGGAGCGCGGGCTGCGCATCGGACAGATCCTGGCGGTGACCTTCACCGAGGCCGCCACCCAGGAACTGCGCCGCCGCATCCGCGAGCGCCTGGTGCTGGCCGCAACCCTGGTCCCCGACGCCCCCGTAGGAGCGGCCCGGGCCGCGACCGACCTCGCCAACGACCCGTCGCGGCCAGGGCCGCTCCTACAGGACGCGCCAGACGCCTTTCTCGCCACGCACCTGGCCCCTGGCACCGAAACACCCACCGCCCTCGTAGGAGCGGCCCCGGCCGCGACCGACTTCGCCGACGACCCGTCGCGGCCAGGGCCGCTCCTACAGGACGCGCCCGATGTCCTGCTTACGCGCGCCATCCTCGCCACCCACCTGGCCACCGGCACCGAAACACCCGCCGCCCTGCGCCGCCGCCTGCAGCAGGCGGTGGAAGAAATCGACCTGGCCGCCGTGTTCACCATCCACGGCTTCTGCGCGCGCGTGCTGCGCGAGCATGCGCTGGAAAGCGGCCAGGCCTTCGCCGCACCGGAACTGCTCGCCAACGACCGCGAACTGCTGGGCGAAGTTGCCGCCGATCTCTGGCGCCAGCGCGCCGCCGATGCGGCAATGGCCGAAGACCTGATCGCGCTGTGGTCGGGCGGCCCGGAGGCATTGGCCAGCGATCTGCGCGCGCTGGTGCGCCATCCAACGCTGCTGCCGGCGCCCGCCACAACACACGACGATTCCGTTGCGCTGCTGCAAGCGGTGCAAGCCGCCAGCGCCGCATTGGCCGCGGCATTCCAGACCCACGGCACCGCGTTTTTCGACACTCTCATGGCTGCCATCGACGGCGGCATGCTGAGCAAGGTCAGCTACAAACCGGAGTGGCTGGCAGCGCTGTGGCATTGGTTCGACAGCTTCGCCGCCGCGCCATCGGTCACCACCGCCCCGCACGCCAAGCTGATCAAGTTGACCGCTGCTGAACTGGCCGCCGGCACCAACAAGAAGTTCGTCGATCGCACCCCGGCCTCGCCGCTGAGCCACGCGATCGACGGCTATCTCACCGCGCTGGCCCGTGTCGAAGAATGGCGCACACGTCGCCGCATCGACCTGCTGCACGCGCTGCGCGACGATGCCATCGCACGGCTGGCACTGCTCAAGCGCCAGCGCCGCGTGCAGACCTACGACGACCTGGTCGATGGTGTCGCGCACGCGCTGGAAGGCGCGCAGGCGCAGGCGCTGGTCACGCGGCTGCGCGGGCAATACGCCATCGCGCTGGTGGACGAATTCCAGGACACCGACGACCGCCAGTGGGCGATCTTCTCCAACGTGTTCGGCGAAGGCCCGCGCGCACGCGCGGCCGGCCTGGAGCCGGCGCTGTTTCTGATCGGCGACCCCAAGCAGGCCATCTACGGCTTCCGTGGCGGCGACGTGCGCACCTATCTGGCCGCCGCCGTCACTGCCGAACTCGCCCCGCCGCTGAGCCACAACTTCCGCTCGCGCCCGGGCGTGCTGGCGGCCATCGACGCCTTGTACGCGCAGGCCGGCTACGGCGATGCCTTCCTCACCGATGGCATCGCCTTCCACCCGGTGCGGCCCGGCACCAAGCGGGCGGATGCCGACCTGCAACGCGATGGCGGCCCCGCCCCGGCGCTGACGCTGTGGCGCGCCCCGGAACCGCCGCCGCCCATTAAAGGAAAGCCCAAACCGTGGAGCGCCAACCGCGCCCGCGAGCTGGCCACCGCCGCCTGCGCGGCGGCGATCCGCGGCTGGCTGGCCGGTGGCCGCGACGGCACCGCCACCGTCACTGGCCGCCCGGTGCAGGCCGGCGATATCGCCGTGCTGGTACGCAGCCACGGCGAGGCCACGCGCATGCAGCAGGCGCTGGGCGCGGTGGGCATCCCCGCCGTGGCGGCCGGCAAGCAGAGCCTGTTCGCCACCGACGAGGCGCTGGAGCTGCTGGCCCTGCTGCAGGCCTTGCTCGACCCGGGCGACGACAGCCGCCTGCGCGCCGCGCTGGCCACCGTGCTGATCGGCGCGGACGCCGCCGCCATCGCCGCGCTCGCGCACGACGGCGAGCGTCACCGCCGCTGGCAGCAGCAGGCGCTGGACTGGCGCGAGCGCTGGCAACGCGGTGGCCCGCTCGCCCTGATCGGCGACCTGGGCGCCGCGCACGGGCAACGCCTGCTCGCCCTGGTCGATGGCGAGCGCCGCCTCACCAACTACCTGCAGCTGGCCGAACTGCTGCAGGAGGCCGACGCCCGCGCGCTCGGCCCGCATGGCCTGGTCGACTGGTTGTCGCGCCGCATCGCCAATGCCGACGACAACGACGAAGCCCAGCAACTGCGGCTGGAGTCGGACGCACGCCGCGTGCAGATCGTCACCCTGCACAAGAGCAAGGGCCTGGAATATCCGCTGGTGTTCCTGCCGTACATCGGCATCGGCCGCAGCGACAAGGGCGCCGGCCGCCATTGCGTGGTGCATGCGCCGGAGCTTGGCCGCCAGCTGCACTGGAAGACTGATAAAGACGACCCAACCTGGAGCGCCGCCGAAGCGGCCTGGAAGCAGGAACAACGCGCCGAAGACGCACGCCTGCTCTACGTCGGCCTGACCCGTGCCGAGCACGCGCTGTGGATCGCCAGCGGCCCGTTCCACCAGCACGAGCGCACCGCACTGTCTGGCATGCTGCGCGCGCTGGACGCGCTGCAGGGCGCGGCCGGCGAGGGCGCAGTGGTGGTGGACACCTCCACGCCACCGGCCAACCTGCCGCGCCTGCCGCCGCCGGTCGAGGCGCAGGTGCCGCCCGCGCGCGCCCCGCAGCGGCATATCGCACCGGAGTGGTGGGTCTACAGCTTCACCCAACTGGCCAATGCCGATGCCGGCGCCGCCACCGACCCAATGGCCAGCGCCACGGTGGTCGGCAGTGGCGGCAGCGACGAGCCCTCCGGCAGCGAGGCCGTTGCGGTGGCCGCCGAAGTCGACACCTTCGACCCGCGCTTTGCCGGCAACCGCTTCGGCGTGGTGATGCACGACGTGTTCGAGCGCTGCGACTTCGCCGCCTGGCAGGCCTGGCGCCCCGGCCTGCCCGCACCCGAGGGCCAGGCCGCCGCCATCCTCGAGGCGCTGCAACGCGGCGGCTACGTCGAGAAGGAATGGGACGACGGCCTGGCCATGCTCACCGCGCTGATCGGCCACACCCTCACCGTGGCCCTGCCCGAAGGCACCACCCTGGCCGCCGTGCCCGCGCCGCAGCGCCGCAACGAGATGGAATTCCACTTCGCCATGCGGCCCACCCGCGTCGATGCACTGCTCGCACTGCTGCATCGCTTCGGCGTGGTCGGCGACCGCCAGGCGTTCGGTATGCGCCAGCGGCTGGAAGGCCTGATGACCGGCCTGATCGACCTCACCTACACCATGGACGGCCGCTGGTACGTGCTCGACTACAAATCCAACCGCCTGCCCTGCTACGACGCCGACGCCCTGGCCCGCGCCATGGCGCACAGCGAGTACGAGTTGCAGGCGCTGATCTACACCGTCGCCCTGCACCGCTGGCTGCGTTTCCGCCTGGGCGATGGCTACGACTACGCCCGCGACTTCGGCGGCGTGCGCTACCTGTTCTGCCGCGGCCTGTACGCCACCCGCAACCCCGCAGCCGACTCCAGCTCCATCCTCGGTTCCGGTTTTGACTCCGGTTACGACTCCAACTCCAACTCCAACTCCGACTCCGACTCCGACTCCGACTCCGACTCCGTCAACGGCGCCAGCGCCAGCGCCGCCTCCGGTTCCGACCTCGTCAATGGAGCCAGCTCCATCTCCGATTCGGGTTTCGACTCCGACGCCGGCGTCGACGCCGTCAACCGCGCCACGCCCGCACCCGGCATCCACGCCTGGCGCTTCGACCCGGCGCTGGTCCAAGCCCTGGACGCCCTGTTCGCCGGCAGCGCCCCGGAGCCGACATCCAGCAACCCAGGCACGCCCGATGCCCGCTAGCGCACAACCCCTTACCGCTGACGCACCAAAGCCCCGCTCCCCCCGGGGCGATAAGGCACTGGTTGCGCGCCACTGGCGCGCGTGCCTTGGAGCGCCCGCGCCGCTGGCGCGGGCTGGGGCGCGGAGCGGGGGTTGGGGTGAGGGTACGTCCGCCGCCGAAGCATCCAAGCCATGACCCAACAGACCGCACGCCCGATCAGCGCTGTGCACACGCCCCGCTCCTCTCGGGGCGGGCAGACCCCGCTTGCGCACACTGGCGCGCGTGCCTGGCAGTGTCTGCGCCACGCCGCGCGGGCCGGGGCGCGCAGCGGAGGTTGGGGTGAGGGCGCCTGCGCTCAGGAGGCGTCCACCCCATGAACCACCCAACCCTCTTCAACGCCCTGATCAAGGCCGACGCCCTGCGCCCGCTGGATCTGGCCTTCGCCCAGAGCCTGCAACGCCTGGCCCCGGACACTGACCCCCAGGTGTTGGCCGGCGCCGCACTCGCCTCGCTGGCCGTCACCAGCGGCCACGCAGGGCTGGACCCCAGCCGCGCCGGCATGCTGCTGGACGCGCGCGAGGGCCCAGCGCCCGCACTCCCGGACCCGGGCGATTGGCAACGCACCCTGGCCGCCTCGCGCTGGGTCGACCAACCGAATCCGCAAGATCCCGCCGCCGCCGACTGCCCGCTGGTCCTGGAACACGGTCTGCTCTACCTGCGCCGCTACCGCGAGTACGAACGCCGCCTGGCGCTGGGCCTGCAACGCATTGCCGCCCAGTCGCCGCCGCCCTTCGACGCCGCCACGCTGGCACCGCTGTTCGTGCAGTTATTCCCGAACGCAGCCGCCTCATCCCCTCTCCCCCCGGGAGAGGGTGCCCGAAGGGCGGGTGAGGGGACGGGCCTGCCCGAGCCATCCGTCGACCAGGAAGGTACGGCCCCACCGGCCCTATCCCACCACCCAGACCGCCAGGCCCAGGCCGCCGCCCTGGCGCTGCGCCGCACCCTGCTGCTGGTCACCGGCGGCCCCGGCACCGGCAAGACCACCACCATCGCCCGCCTGCTGCTGCTGCGCATCGCCCAGGCACACGCATCCAACACCCCGGCCCCGCGCATCGCCCTGGCCGCGCCCACCGGCCGCGCCGCCGAGCGCATGGCCGAAAGCCTGCGCTTAGCAGTCGCGCGCGCCATCGCCAACGGCATCGACCCGGCCCTGGCCGATGCCCTGCCCAGCGGCGCCAGCACCCTGCATCGCCTGCTCGGCGTCATCCCGGATTCCCCGCACTTCCGCCACAACGCCGACAACCCGCTGCCGTTGGACCTGATCGTCGTCGACGAAGCCTCCATGGTCGACCTGCCGCTGATGTGCAAGCTGGTCGAAGCCGTGGCCGATGGCACCCAGCTGATCCTGCTCGGCGACGCCGACCAGCTGCCCTCGGTGGAAGCCGGCGACGTGCTCGCCGCCATCCTGCAGGCTGCCGGCCCCGGCGACGCCCTGCAGCCGCAGGACGCACAGGCGCTGCAAGCGCTGCTCGGCAACGCGCCCGGCGACACCACGCCCGGCGCCAGCCACGGCGGCGGCCTGGCCGGCCACCGCGTGCACCTGCTGCGCGGCTACCGGCAGGCGGACGACTTCGCACTGGCCCCATTGGCCGACGCCGTGCGCGCCGGCGACGCCGACACCGCCCTGGCCCTGCTGCGCAGCGGCGAGCTGGCCGGCGTGCACTTCCACGAAGATGGCGAAGACCCGCTCACCCTGGGCCGCGACGCACTGCTCGCGCACTGGCGCGCGCTGGCCGACGCGCAAGACCCGGCCGCCGCCCTGCGCGATGCCGCGCGCCTGCGCCTGCTCACCGCCGTGCGCGCCGGCCCGCAGGGCGCACGCGGCCTCAACGCCCGTATTGAACAACTGCTGGCCGAAACCGGCTCCGGCGCGCGCCGCCTCGGCGCCGCCTCGCCCTGGTTCCAGGGCCGCCTGCTGCTGATCACCGAAAACAGCTACCGCCACGGCCTGTTCAACGGCGACGTCGGCATCTGCCTGCGAAGCGACGCGAGCCCCTCTCCGGGGCGCAGCGACGAAGGCGCCTCTTCAGGGCCAGGCCAGCCCGTTGGCACCGCCAGCCGCCGCGACCCAGGCACCGACAGCTGGGCCCAAGGCCCGTTGGTCGCCTGGTTCGAAGGCGACGGCGACGGCCAGGTGCGCGGCTTCCACCCCGCCGCACTGCCCGCGCACGAAAGCGCCTTCGCCATGACCGTGCACAAGGCCCAGGGCAGCGAATTCGACACCGTCTGGCTGCAACTGCCCACCCGCGACGCCCGCGTGCTCAGCCGCGAACTGCTCTACACCGGCATCACCCGCGCCCGCCGCGCCCTGCACCTGGCCGGCAGCGAAGCGGTCATCCGCAGCGCACTCGCCCGGCACGCCGCGCGTATCTCGGGTCTCGCGTGGCGGTTGGGGGCGCAGCAGCAGGCGGCACCCGCCAAGCCAGCAACAGAACCATCCACTGCGTTGCCCGTGCAGGGGTCGTTGTTCTGATTAAGGGTGTTCAACGAAAGTGGAGTGACAGCAAGCGTCAGTTATCCGAAATCTTCGGATGACTGCTGCCTACGGAACCTGACTGACCACTCAGCCATGACGGCTTGCGTCATATGACGGATCGCGTTATGGTTACAGCATGATCAGGAGCTTTGTCGACAAGGAAGCCGAAAAGATCTGGATGGGTGAGCGCTCCCGCCGGTTGCCGGCCGACATCCAGTCGGTCGCGCGCCGCAAGTTGCGCATGCTCAACGCTGCCGCGCACCTCGACGATCTGCGCATTCCGCCCGCCAACCGGCTGGAAGCGTTGAAGGGCGAGCGGCGCGGGCAGTACAGCATCCGGATCAACGACCAGTGGCGCATCTGCTTCCGATGGATGGAGGGCGATGTCGCCGAGGTCGAAATTGTCGATTACCACTGAGCACGAGGCATCTGTCCATGACAGTCCTACCCAACATCCACCCTGGCGAAATCCTGCTTGAGGAGTTCCTCGAGCCGATGGGCATCAGCCAGAACGCACTGGCGCGGGCTACCGATGTACCGCCGCGCCGCATCAACGAGATCGTGCTGGGCAAGCGCGGTATCACCGCCGACACCGCCGTGCGCCTGGCCGCAGCGCTGGGCACGACCGAGCGCTTCTGGCTGAGCCTGCAAGCCGATTACGAGCTGGAACAGGCGCATCGCGCGCTGGGCGATCTGCCATCGCGGATCAAGCGGCTGGCGGCTTGAGGGGAAGGGTGTCTCGCACGTCACTCTGACAACAGAGCAGGCCCAGTGACCTGTAAGGCGTGTCGATCGCGGAGCAGCGCAGCGTGATCGTGCGCAGGCAGGAACGCGCACACTGATGCTTGGTGTCATCCAAAAAACGCGAGGCCAGGCCTGCGCCTGACCTCGTCTGCCGTCTGGCAGGCCGGGCGGCTTACTTGCCCTTCTTTTCCTGCTTGGCCGCGCGCTTTTCCTTCAGCGTCTTGGTCGGCTCTTTTTTCTGGCTCTTCTTCTGGTCCATCCCCTTGCTCATGACACCCTCGTAGTTGCTGGATTGATCGGTCGGGCAGCGCCATGACCCTGGCGTGCCTGCGCACTGTACGGCTTGCGCGGGGTGGAATGGCAGCGGCAGCGCAAGGCCGGGCGACGGGCGGTGTGTCCGGCCCGGCGCCCGCGCGACGCAGCGTGCACCAGTAGCCCCTTCGGCGTGGCCGGCTAGGCCACAAACGCAAACGCCCGCGTGCGACCGGCAAGGTCTGCACGCGGGCGCTGGTGACAGCGGTGGGCTTACTTGGCCGGCACGCGCTGGTACTGCTCGCCACCGGTGTTGAGGTGGCCGTTAGCCGCGTCGATGGCGAAGTTCACCGTCTCGCCATCGTTGGTGACCTGCAGCGCCCCGTCCTTGTAGACCGCCGGGTAGCTCTCGGTCTTGGGCTTGCGGCTGAAGAATTTCGGCGTGGTGCTGCGGACCATGAAGGTCTCGCCATTGCGCTCGATGTCCATCGTCTCTTCCTGCGTCTGCACGTTGACCCAGTGGCCGACGAACTTCTCGCCCTCCTCCTTGACGCAACCGCTCACCAGCAATGCCGCGGCCAGCGCGGTGCCCATCCACTTCATCATCGTATGTTCTCCAGTTGAGTCTGGAGCCGAGAATGGCGGGTGGGGGATGTATGGGAGGTCAAGGCCTAGCAACAGCGGCTTGAATGTGAGAGCCGCTCATGTCGCTGAGAACTCGATTTGAACCACGTTAACTGCAATTGCATGGACCACGCCGAGCATCATGCGGTCCTAAATATCGAGTCAACTAAGCGGCTTCCAGCGCCGACAAGTTTTGAAAGGACTCTTAGCTGCTCCCTGCTGGCGATGTTACTCGTTGGATTAGGATAGTTGAGCTTATGGTCTACTTCACCCCAAATCTCCTCGAACAAAGTTCGCACTTGAATCTCACAGCATAATGGTGAATCGGCGCGAGGCTTTACGAGGTAGTGAACGCTGGTGTAGTAGGTGTCCCGTAGTTCAACGTGCAACCCATGCCCCGCGAAAAACTCTTGGGATTCAGGATCCCACGTAAAAGCTTTTGCTGGCTCGGCCAATACCCAATCATTTTGACTGATTTTTTTAGTAATCGCACTATGAATTTCATTGAACTGAGCTTGATGGAGATGGAGAATTCTGACTCCGGCAAGGTCGGTTATCCTAGAGAAGAATTCGCTGTTGGTAAGATCGACATCGGCAAACTTTCTAGTCAGCTTGTCTCTTAAATGCTCTAAATCTTTAAGTCGATACCTAATCGAATGGACCGACTCTTTAGACACTAGTTCGTCATGTCCTAAAAACCATTGCCGTATGCCGCTAGCAAAGACATCGAATTCATTGCGATTTGACTTAAAAAGCTCAATCAGCTCCTGCATTCGTTCTGGAGTCATTGTGTGTCCAATACTTAAATGAGGTTGATTCGAGCTAAAACGGATGTTGCAAATTTTTGGTAGCTTTGCCTGGTTTCGAAGTATATTTCTCGATTTCCTCGTATCGTTGAGGCGTCGCCGGTCTCAAGCGAGTTTAAGTTGGGAACATTCCAAATCGGAGTGTGGTATTTTTGTGCCATGCCGGGTAGTGTGTTATGGCTGTGCATTACAGCCTCACCACCAACGGGCGCGTTGAGTAGTGCAGTAGAAAGATGGTCTCTTACCTGGTCTGGGATGTACTTGGTTATCGCTTCCGGTATTTGGAGCGCGTAATGATAATGGGCGGTGGCAAGATTCCAGGGATGATTTACTGCGGTGTACCGTTTTGCGTTGTAAATAGTGAAGCCTAGGAGCTTAATAAAATTCTCAGGAAACTCTGACCGTTTCTCATCGGATAATAACGAATACATCGTGTGAAACTGTTTTTTCCATCCTGCTAATGCAGCGCCAATGTTTCGTATGCCATAAAGCGAAAACATGTCTGGCATACAAGGGATCAAAAATCCATCTGTTGTGGAGATGATGACCTTGTTGAGCGCCCCAAGACTCGGAGATGTGTCCATGATGACAAATTCATAGCCGTGTTTGGTAGCGTATGCCTTCGCAAGGCTTCTAATTTTGGTGATTGTGCGAATAGCCTGTGGATCGCCTTGAAAAGCCTCACTCCAAAGCTTGCTTATCTTGTCCTCGTACATATGCATCGTGAGTCTGCCGGGAATAAGGCCAAGGCCATTGGCTAGCTCGTGCGGAGGCGGCAATGAAGGAATGTCTCCCACGCCGTCCTCCGTTGGTTTTAAGAGGAAATGGATCGAGCGCGGAGTGGACAATAAATCATTATACTGTTGAGGGTTGCGCGTTAACCTTGCTTTATCGAAGTCTTCAACAAACGCGTCCTCTGCTTCCCAAATGGAATGAATTAAATCTTCATCCATCCCAAGAATAGTTAGGTTGCATTGTGGATCAAGGTCAATAACAAGCGTGCGATGGCCTAAATTGGCTAGCGCGTGTGCAAAGTGATAAGTTAGGGTCGTTTTCCCCACTCCACCCTTGTTATTGAATATAGATATTGTTTTCATTTATTGACCTTAAAACTTTCTGGGGAGACAAGCCTGCGTCGCTCGAACTGATTTACCGACGGTGAGCATTTTGTGATTGAATATTTCGGCATCCGACGGTTTAAACTGATGGAATTGCCAATGAGAAACGGAAGAAACGGAGTCGGAAGAAACGGGGTCAGGTTCACTTACGCGGTTCCTCTGCAGCTGGGGAATTGACTGCAGCCGAGGAAGTCTTCGTTGGTGCGCCGGTTCCTTCGCTGTACTAG
The DNA here is from genome assembly GCF_002940665.1 of Xanthomonas arboricola. Classification (GTDB taxonomy): domain Bacteria; phylum Pseudomonadota; class Gammaproteobacteria; order Xanthomonadales; family Xanthomonadaceae; genus Xanthomonas; species Xanthomonas arboricola_B. The sequence goes on along the minus strand of NZ_MIGY01000001.1, from coordinate 1,364,179 downwards.
GGCGCTGCCGCAGTACGGGCAGCTTGGTGTGACAACGGACATCGAGATAGTGGACGCAAAGACGGGTTCGACGCGTGCAGACGTCTGTTGTGCTGCTGCCTGTTGCTGCGCCGCTCGTATCATTTCCAGCAGCCGTTCGCCATCAATCAATTCAATCGGCTTGCCTTCGGCGAAGCGCTCAGCGTCCTTCGTATAGGTGCCGATGCAGGCGATCTTGACCGCATGGGCCTGGTGATGCGCGAGCAGGCCGTACATCTCCCGCACGACGCTGACGCCAACCTGCTGGCGCTTCCACTGCTTGCATTGCACTAGCGTGCGGCGGCCGTCCTTGCGCAGGATCAGGTCGATGCCGCCGTCGGCGCCGCCCAGGCCGGTTTCTTCGACGCTGTAGCCCTGGCGGCGAAATGCTTCGCCCACCAATAGTTCGAACTGGCGCCAGCCGCCGGTGGACAGGCTCTCCAGTGTTGTGCGCGTCTCCAAAAAGCGCCGCCGGCTGCGTGTGCCCAGGTAGGAGAACAGCGCGGCAAGCCAGCAGACGCCGAGCAGCATCCACGCCAATGGCGCGAGCATCCCGCTCGATTGCTGGGCAATGCCCTGCGAAAGCATCCCGCCGTGTTGAGAAAACCACCAGCTTATGCCGTAGCGCACCGCAAGATACGCAGCGACTCCTGCAATCAAGCCAGCCGGCCACGGCAATGCAGCCAATGCTTCAAACCCGGTTTGCTTCTTTCTGCGTCCCATGCAAGAACCCCCGTCCCAGCTTCGACCATAGCCGCTGCAACAGGTTTTGTCAGCAGAGCATCTGCGCCGTTGCGAGCAATCTCCCACCAGACATCAGCCTCACGCGCTCGAAAGTGAGAAACCAAATTCTTGCCCCACAGCTTGAGGCCGCTTATGCGTCCATCAGCGCGCTCGCGTGCGTCGGAGTATTAATGCCCTCGCGAAACCTCAGGGCCAAACCTATTTCGTGCCCTCTCATACCATCCGGGGCGGCGGAGTGATCGATTGTTCGCGCTGCTGCTCTTGTTGCTGGGACTGTTGCTGCCGCTGTGTCTCACCCAAGGACTGCAATTGCGCCAGAGACTGTTCAACCGGCTGTGCGATGGCGTCGTTCGTCTTCATGTGCGCCATCTTGTGTGCGGGATCGTTCAACGCCCCCTCTACAACGAACAGGTTCTCGCCTTGTCGCACAGACTTATAGTTCTCGCTCAGCACGACATGATCGATTCTTGTCAGCCCATTCTCTTTAGCTAAGTACGCGCTACTTGCTGCCAGCCTTGCGCTGTTGTCGTCGTACTCCCTGCCGAGACCTTGCTCAAGGCGGCGAACGGCATCTTCGGCTTGGCGATGGAGCGGGTCCTGTGATGGAAGCAAGGAACCATGCCTAGGCACCACCGGCGGTTGATCATGCAGCGTTGGCTGCGCTGGTTCTTCCGACCCGCGCAATGGATTTGCACGTGGATCGACATGCAGCAATTTACGCGTTTGACCATTTTCGCTGATGCTCAGATCTGTGGTGCCGTCATCGTTGCGCATTCGCGCAAGATTCTGACGCTCAACACCGCTCCAAGCACCATTCAAGAATGCGTGACCCTGACCTGTCTTGTCCCAGGTCACCAAGTCGTTACCGGCAGCATAAAATCCAGCACCATTGAATCGCGTTGGGTCTGCCCGGTCTGTTGAAGCATTTTGATAGGTAGCGCCGCGATCCAGCGCGCTCACGAATTCTTCTGCACGGTTGTAGTGCAGAAACAGGTTTTTCACCGCATGGTATTCGTGCGCCAAGTTTTGGCCTGCCTGCGGCGCGTTGAGTGTTGTCGGGTCCACAAGCGGGTTGGCGGCTACATTGGTCCATACTGTTGCAAGCGGGCTACGCGAATCCGCATTGCGCAATGCATTTACCACATCGGCGCCCTCCAGCGCCTTGTCTCGCCCAGCTTCCAGATAGTCGCCACGTCCAGTCGCCCTTGGATTCAGATCATCAATGGCAGCACTCACATCCGCGAGCGAATGGTACTGATTTGCCTCAATGTTGCGGATCATCGGCGCGGTGCGCGTTTCGTTCTGGTTGTAGGCTTTCCCAACCATCGTCGCCAACCTAACTTGGTCGTCCAGAGACGCATTCTGGTAGAGCTCACTCCGCTGCAAGGGCGCGATAGCGCGATCCATCAACTTGTCGATTTGCGCCACATCGCGTTGATGTACCCAGCTGATGCCCTCGTTAGAAGAAAGGAATGTGTCCAGCTTGGATTTCACTTCAGCATCGAGCGGCCGACCGGCATCGACGCGGATAGCGCGGCCGTTACGGCCAAGATCGGCGATTGTCTGATCAACCTGCTGTTGGCTGAGAACAAGATCTTGCTGCTGTCCATGCGCCCATTGTTGATAGGCATTCACGAGGTCCCTTGGAACGTTCTCCCCGTTAGGCATGTTCGGCTGATAGTGCTGTCCCAAGTCAGTTTGGATAGTGCCGATCGTGTAGCCACTGTTGTCGGCCGGCTCTAGCAACGGTGTCCTGAGATTGTCGCCAGCGACCTCCAATTGATAAGCGGCATAGCCGCTTTCGGATGACACGCCGACAGCAAAGTACAGCGTGGCCCGCAACTCCTGATCTGTCAGCCTGCTCATGAGTCGCTCTCTGTGTCTGCACAGGTTTCGGATGGAATCTGCTTGCCCTTGATATCAGGGTGCAAGGCGACATCTCGCTTATATGTATCGCCGAACTTCTGGTAGCGCACCAGGGCCCCCTTTTCAAGAACGAAGTAATCTTCTTCCCCCGAAAAGTTGGGGCATGCCTCATAGCCTGCCTCGCCATCATCGCTGCAGTAGCGAACGTAGAGCTTTCCGCTACGCACATCCCCTTCCAATTTTCCGCCACCTCCACGAGCATTGGTCCCTTCGCTCCACTCTCCTGTGACATGGCTCTTCTGCTGATTGAGGTCAACGCTCAGAAAGTGGCCAGAGCCGCAGGCGGTGGCGTACGCCCACTTGTTTGCAAAGTTACCGACCGTCGCACCGGCCGGCGGCGAAGCATTCGAGCATGCTGCACTCAGCGCGACTACGGTGAGTGACATGCAACGCATGATCTTCTTGTTGAACTTTCTTTGAGCTGTCATTGAACGCTTCCTTGATCTGCGCAATCGGCGAGTCGGGCGTAGGGCACCGGGACTTTACTGCAAACAGCAGTTTTCAATTCGCTTACGGTAAGAAAAATCACAAGTAGGCTGTTGGTAAAATTCACTACTTAAGAACCGAAACGTTTCCGCGCGCGCAAGACCGGCTGGTGTCTGGAGCAACAGCGTATCCCCATTTCCTTGGTATAGAGCTGCGGCATTGCCTGACGTGGCGTCATGCGTATCGCCTGATGGTCACTCGTTGCGGTTGAGGCTTTTCTGTTCACCTTTGCGGAAATCAGGAGAGAACGGCAAACGCAGGCAGGGTACGATTCCAGCCCTCTCCGTGTGAGTGCGCCTTGTTGTGGTCATGCTTCCAGCACGCCCGATGCTTGATGGCCTCCCCGCCAGCCAGTTCCAGCTGCCATCCGGGCCCTGGTCCACGGTGTTGGAAGCGTTATGCGCGTGCTTTCCGGGTGTGGATGCCGCCACCTGGCAGGACCGCTTCGCGCGCGGGCGTGTGCTGGATGCCGAAGGCATCGCGCTTGATGCCTCTGCGCCGTATCGCCTGGGTGCCGAGATTTTGTACTTCCGCGAGGTAGTGGTCGAGCCGGTCATTCCATTTGCCGAGATGGTAGTGCATGCGGACGAGCACCTGGTGGTGGCGTCCAAGCCGCACTTCCTGCCCGTGGTGCCAGCTGGTGCGTACGTGCACCAGACGCTATTGACCCGTTTGGTGCGGCGCTTCGATAACCCCGCATTGGTGCCGCTGCACCGCATCGATCGCGACACTGCCGGATTGGTGTTGTTCTCTACCAACCCGTCCACGCGCGGGATTTACCAGGCGCTGTTCCGCGAGCGACGCATTCGCAAGCACTACCTAGCAGTCGCACCACCGCTGCCGGGGCTGACGTTTCCGTATGTGCATCGCAGCCGGCTGGAGCCGGGCGAGCCGTTCTTCCGTATGCGCGAGGGCGTGGGTGAGCCGAACAGCGAGACGGTGATCGATGTTGCCGCACGCGGCGTAGACACGTGGACGTACCGCCTGGAGCCGGTCACCGGGCGCAAGCACCAGTTGCGCGTGCACATGGCCGCCCTGGGTGCGCCGATCCTGCATGACCGCTTCTATCCAGAGCTGGAAGATCAGCGGCCCGATGATCCGGAGCGGCCGCTGCAGTTGTTCGCGCATACGCTGGCATTCGATGACCCGATCACTGGTGAGCCTCGGCGCTTCACCGCGACGATCGAACCGACAAAATCGGCTTGAGACGGGAACCTGCGCTTCGCTAAAAATCGGGCGGATATCTGGTTTTCAGATATCCGAAAAAGCGCGCTACGGTAGCTTTGCGGACATCCCGTCCGCTCACGTCGAGGACAGACGGCATGACCACTTCGAGAGCCCTTACGACCAATACTCGGCAGCGCGTGCGGCCAGCGGCCAAAATAGAAACGCACGCAGAGCCCTTCACCTTCGGCGTCACCCTGCAGCAGATCGACCAGTTCCATACGCTGCTGCGCACGATCACCGCGCAGAGCGACATGGTGGCGGTGTGCAGCGGCAAGCCGCTGGATGCCACCAGTCTGTCGGTTCTGGGCGAGAGCATCTTCAATGCCGCCCGCGCGGTACGCGGCGTGGTCGACGAGATCTACGAGCAGCGGCTCGGTAGCGACGGTGTTGATCCGGTGTCGCACGCAATGCAGCGCCAGGCGTAAGTCTTCCCCCCGCGACGCGCCTACGATCTGCGCCAACGCTGCCGCTGCGTGTCCATGCTAGCTTGCCGCTGCCGAGAGCAGGCTGGCCGAAGGAGCGGGGCATGCGGGTCGATCCGATGCGCGAAGGTGTCGAGGTAGCGGGTCGCAGGCCGTTTGCCCGTGTGGCGTGGGCGTTGTTGTGGCTTGCGCTGGCCGCGTTCGCGGCCGAGTTTGTCCGCCATGTGTACCTGAAGTACGCCGCGCTGGAGTCGCCGGCATACGCCATGTTCCTCACCCGGCGCGGCTGGCTGTGGCTGCACCTCGGTGGCGGCGCTGCCGGCATCGCCCTCGGCACGCTGCAGTTCGTCACGCAACGCTGGCGCCGCCAGGCATGGGTACACCGCTGGGTCGGGCGTGCCTATGTCGCCGGGATGCTGGCGGCAATGCTTGGCGCCGCCGGGTTGATCGCCACCTCGCCGGCGCCGATGGCGATCCGCGTGGCCTTCGCAGCGACGGAAGCGGCGTGGCTGGTGGTGGCGTCCGTGGGCCTGGTGGCCATCCGTCGCGGGCGGGTTGGCCGGCACCGACGCTGGATGGTGCGGGCGTATCTGGTGACCCTGGCGCCGGTGATATTTCGCATCGCGCTCTATGCGGCAGTGGGGGCCGGCATTGCGCCTTCGCCGGGCACGATCGCGGCGCTGCTATGGGCCAGTTGGGCGGTGCCATTGCTCATCCACAAGGTGGGGAGCGCCATCGCCAACACCGCGCGCCGGCACATGCGTCTGTCCGCAGCCGCGGCGGGTGCCGGCGTCGGAATCGACGCCGGCTGAAACGGCCCCGGTGCGAGGCGCAGGCGCGGTTTAGCGCACCTTGTACAACACCGCCGCACCCGGCTTGGGCTCGAACATCGGCACGGTCTGCCGCTTGAGCGCGGTGCCTTTGGCGTCCCACACCAGCGTCTCGGCGGGGTATTCCTCGTTGCGGGTCATGGTGTCGATCTGCTTGACGATCACCGCCTTGCCGGCGGGCACTTCCGGGTTCCAGGCGAACACGCCCAGGCGGCCGTAGAACACCGCCGGCGCGGCGGCATCCAGGCGGCGGTCGGGGCACATGACCAGGCCGCGTTCCAGCATCACCCGCAGCGCGCCCACGGGCACGGCCTTGACGGTGGGCGCGGTGCGGTCGGTGCTGTGGCCGGGGCAGACATTGGCCGAGCGGGTGAGCATGTCTTCGACCACCTGGCGGTCGGACTGGGCCAGCGCCGGCAGCGCGGCGGTGGACAGGGCAAGCACGGCGAGGGCGGATTTCCAGGGCATCTGACAACTCCTCATGAGATGACACTCCAATACGGCAGCCCTGCAGGCGGGCTGCTGCCAGTGACGCGCCCGGATGCTAGCAATCCCCGCGTTAAGCGCTGCCAATGGTTGGCGCGACTTACAGGCCGGCGCGCAAGCGGGAATCGGCCACCGAAGCCGCCGCCGGCCTGCCAACCCCGCACGGGCCGGCCGGCGCGTAATGCAACGGCCGCTGACGCCCATCGCCGCTGTCAGGAGACTCCTGATTGAGCGGCGGCGGCGACGCGGATAGCGTGCGCGCTATCACACCGTTGGACTGCTTTATGGAACGCGCCGACCTCATTGCATCACTGCTCACCGGCATGCGGCGTGCCGAAGACTTCCGCGCGCAGGGGGCGGCCTACAACACCGCGCACAGCCAGCAGATGGCGGTCGACCACGGCAAGGCGGCCGACGCCGAGCTGGTGCTGTCGCTGTTCGCCTTCACGCCGGAGCACCTCAAGCTGCTGGGCAGCGCCGGCATCGAGAACCTGGGCGAGATCGTCTGCCATGCCTGGGCCTTGAACGGCGGCAACAACGAGGCGCTGATCGGCTGGTTCCGCAAGCCCATGAACGCGCTGGACGGGCAGACGCCGGCCGCCCTGGTCCGCAGCGGCAGCCTGAAAGTGCTGCTGCTGGTGCTCAGGCAGCAGCTGGAGTGGGAATTGCCCAAGCGCTCGGCCTGAGCAGCGGGGCCGGTGATGCTGCGCCCTGGCGTGCCGGTGGCCGGCACGCCGATCGGCAGCGCCGGCCGTGCGCCGGCGCGCTTACTGTTTGGGCCGCGCCACGGCGTACATCTCCCAGGCAATCTTCTTCATCAAGGCGTTGCTGTCCTCGCCCTCCTTGTACAGGTCGAAGTGGGTGCGGCCTTCCAGGTAGCGGAAGTCGCTTTTTGCGCCCAGGCCGTCCAGCACCGCCTGGAACTTGCGCGCCGCCCCATCCAGGTAGAACGTGTCGGCGGTGCCGACGATCAGATGGATCTTGCCGTCCAGATCCGGCTTGAGCGTGGGCCACTGCGCGGCCACGCGCGCGGCGATGTCGTAGTGCGTGCGCCAGTAGGCCACCACGGCCGGGTCCACCTTGCCGGTGTCGCGGTCGAACATCGGCACCGGGCGGCCGTCGGGCCCGCGCGGCGAGAACACCCAATCGAACGAGGTCATCTGGCCACCATACGGGCCTAACACGCGTTCGAGCTTGGCGAAGGTTTCCAGGTCGGCCACCACCTTGCCCTGGTCGCGGATCAGCGGGAACTGGCTGCCGTCCGGGCGCCGGTAGACGTTGGCATTGGGCGCGTACAGATCCGGCCCGGTGAAGTCGTGGAAGTCGCTCGAATCGGGCGAGGTGGACCAGGTGCCGCCGAACAGCTTGGGGTAACGCGTCTGCAGCCACAGCGTGGCCCAGCCGCCGGACGAATGCCCGTTGAGGAACCGGCCCTTGGCGTTGCCGTCCATCTTGTAGTGCCGTTCGAGCGCGGGGATCAGCTCTTCGGTCAGCGCGGTGCCCCAGGGGCCGTTGTTGACCGAGTCGGCGAACTCGTGGGTGCCGGTGGGCGTGGACTGGTCCAGGAACACCCAGATCATCGGCGGCATCTGCTTGGCCGCCATTGCGCTCCAGGTGGCGGCGATGCTGCCGGCAAAGCGGTTGTAGTTGCCGCCGAAGCCGTGGGTGACATACACGGTGGGATAGCGGGTGGCGGACTTGGCGTCGTAGCCGGGCGGGGTGAGCACGCGGGCGCGCAGCGACACCGGCCGGCCCCAGAACGCGCTCAGCGACGGGCTGACCAGCGAGGCGTCCGCGCTATGCAGCCTGGCCTCCGGGACGGCGTCGCGGATCGCCTGCGGCGCCCGCGGCGACACCTGCCACGGGTCGTCCGACGCGGGCACCTGCTTGCTGAGTGTCAGCGTGGGCAACGGCTTGCCCTTGCCCTGCGTCACCGCGGTGACCTCGCTCAACAGGTCGCCGCCATCACGGCCGGCATAGCTGTAACTGTGGTCCGGATCCAGCACGGCCTGGAACAGGTACTCGCCGGCCGGCAGCGCGGAAAAGCCACTGGGGAAGGCGATGTTGTCCAGGTCGATCTCGACGCTGGCACCGGGGGCGAGCGCGGTTACCTCCTGCGCCGCCACCGCCACCGCGGTTGGGCGGAACGGGTTCACGCTCACTTCCTCCACCTTGCCGTCCTTGCCATCCTTGGCCGCGGCCTGGGCGTCCTTGGCCAGGGTGGCGAAGACCAGCAGGCGGCCGGACACGGGCTGGTCGCTCGCCCCGTCCAGCGTGACGCGCAGCAGGCGATGGGCCGCTGCCGGTGCGGCGGCGTGCGCGCAGCAGGCGCACAACAGGCCAACGGCCAGACCCAGGCGGGGGGCAAGACGATGCAGAGACATGCAGATCCTTGGGAACGCAGGTGGATGGAGTGGGCGCACACGGCCCTGTGCAGACTGTAGCCAGTTCCCGGCCGGCCGTGCGCCACCAACGCGAGGTCTGGTCACCGTATCCGATCTGCCCGCTCCAGCGCTCACATCATCAACCGGACGCGACACCGGCTCCGGCCGGCAGCGCGAGCCACGGCATGAAGCTGGGCCGGCCCCAAGTAACAAAACGAAAGCCAGCGCCAGTTTCATCCCGGTAAACGTCTAATCGATAGCTAATCTAATGTCGGCTTCAGACTTCGCTTATACCTGTTGACTGCCGGAATAATCTAAAGCCCGCTTTAGATTCGATCACCGCCATGCGCATCCCAATCGACCGAGCATCCGACATCGACGCCTATATCCGCCCAGTCCGCAATGCGGAAGGCTTGCGGCAGGCGGCCAGGCCGCTGTGCAACTAGGCCGGATGTCCGAGCTGTTGCGGCAATTGGGCATCCAGGTCCGGCCAGACCTGCCGGACCCGGTAGATGAGCGATCCAAGTGATCAGCGCCGATGCGCCACGCAGCCTGGAACTGTGGCTGGGAGAGCGCCGCGGCGGCGAGCTGCGGGAGCAAGGCGATACGACTGCATTCCCAATTTCTGTTCACCGCATTCCAAGCGCACCATGACTTGGTTGGTCCACTGCGCGTGATGCCTCCTGCGTAGACGCTTGCATGGTCTGTTGATTGGCAACTTCGAGCTTCTGCAGGTTCTCGGCCAAGGGCTGCTTGACGGCTTCGGCTTTATCTACGTGCGTGCGTAATACATCCATGTCATTTCCTGGATTCTTGTACGTCGCGAAAATATTGCCATTTGTGTGATTCGGAATAACGTCCTGGATCTCGGGCAGCGGCGGGCGATTGAGTTTGGCCTGGACCGCCAGGGCACCGGCAATGCGTTCCTTGTCTTGCTGATTGGTGTAGACGCCTGCATCCGGGCCGAGCTTATCGAGCCCCGCCAAGGCTTGCTTGAACAATGGGTCATCGCGTAGCCGCGCTTCCTGATGCGGATCGAGGGGTGCTCCGCCTGCGCTGAAGGTACGTCCTGAGTTACCTAATCCTGGCACCGAGGGCTGGATCGATTCGTCGAGCTGTCGTCCCGATGCAGGCGCCCAGTGGCCGAAAACGCCATCGTTCTTTGGTTCCGGAAGGCGTACATCCCGCAGAACGCTATCGGCCAGTGTGTTGGAGTTTTGCAACTGGGGATCGTAGGGATACTTGTCATCCTTGCTCTTGGCATTGGCGACCATGCGTGCCCAGGTTCCCGACAAGTCCGCACCGTGTGTGATCTCTTCGCGATATTGCTTTTGTCCAACCGCATTCGGATTGTCGCGATGATCGGGGTTGGCCCGGTTGTAGGGCAGATTAGTCTCAACGCGCATCCGGCCATACGGCAATCCAGGTTGCTCATCGCCGGTCCAGCCGCTGATGGTGTGCTGGTTGCCCTCTTTATCGGTGTAGAGAAGGAATTTGTGATGGTACTCCTTGCCCAGCGCAGACCCGATGTTGCGATATCCAACTTCAATCTTCTCGTCCATGATGGTCTCCGTTGGCTTACTGATTCTTGATGTGAACGGCGTCGACGTGTGTCACCTTGCCGTCGGCATCCAAAGAAAAAGTCATCACAATGGAACGTGCATCTGGATCAAGCATTGCCTGCCCCTTATTGTCCCTGACGACCACCTTGCCTGGGGTGTCTTCAACAATCTTTGACGTTGGAGATTTGCTGAACGTCTCCAGCACCACCAACTTTGTTGTTCCCAGAGGAACGTACTTGGAAACGATGCTACTAACGTCGACCTGTTCGAATCGAACGGGCTTTTTTGATGCATAAATCTCTTCAAGCATTGGGCTGGCTCCTGATTTCATGGTGTCTTCCTGTGTCGAAGCGGTACGTGCAGTATCTGCATTGGCGCAGGATGAAAGCGGGAGCACCGCAAGCCCGGTAAGTGCAAGCGTTGCGGCCCACCCGTTTAGCACGATGCGTGGCATGGCGATCTCCTGATACAACCAATCACTTGAATAGAATGTCCGCGCGGTCCTGAGCCTTCCCAGGCAGGCTGGTACATCAACACTCCTTCCGTGCAGACGATACCAGCGTACTACAAGCTTCCCATGGTTGATGAATAGCTGAGTTGGATCGTCAGGGCTGCCCAGGCGATCCATTTTGTGCCACATCCAAATGTATGCATTGAGATATTCCTGCAAGCCACGCCTCTTCAAGTAGGCGACCACACTTCTACTGGCGTTACTGGAAGTTGCAAGCCCCAAGCGCTTCAAATAGCCGCTTTGCCTCGACTGATGCTTGACGTGAGCCGTGGACAGCGCCGTATTCGCTTCCGAATTCCAAACTGCATCACGCAACGACGTTGTTGAGACGATTTGCCGGGTTTGCGAGGCCTTGGTCTTCAACGATGAACCCACCAGCGGCGTGGCCAGCTGGGTGGCGTAGGTGTGGTGCTCCCGCACACACGCATGTCGTCATCGTACGCAATCGATCATCTGCCGCTTGGCGTTATGCACAGGTGCCGTTGCGAATGTCCATTCAAGGCGCAAGCGGCAGCCGCGCGTACAGCCGCTGCCAAAACCTTGCATCACACACCAGGGAACGATCGAAATGAAACGTAAAACCAGCTATCGCGGTGCGCTTGCGGCCTGTGGCCTCTCACTCGTCGTGGCCGCGTTGTGCATGGACGCTGCCGTTGCCGCACCGGTCACCGGGACGGACACGGTCACGCTGAGCTATGTCTTTGCCACGCTGCAGACGGGCCAGCAGGATCAGAAGCCCGAAGACATTGCGGCCTGTCGCAAGCAGGTTTCCGCACCGGGTTCCAAGTACCTGGGCTCGGCGGTCACCACCAAGTACTCCATCGACGTGCAGTCCAAGATGATGTCTGCGTCCTCGTCGCTGCCATCGCCTGGGGGCACGCAGCCGATGACGGTGACGATACCGCTGGCACCGTTGGGCTTGTCCGGGGAGTATGCCTTCGGTGCGTTTCGGCCGAGCGCGCTGCCCAACACCTATGTGCTGTTCTCGGTCGGGCTGGACTTCAAGGGGCCGCAGTCGTCCGTGCTGATTCTCAACAGCGACAAGACCTACAACTGCCTGGTGACCAGCAATCCGGCGCCGTTCAAGGGAGCCCTGGGTACCAAGCTGGGCAAAGACCAGGGGCGCTGATGTCTGCAACCGCCGGGTAATCGACGAACGCGCCGAAGGCAGCTTCGGCTCGTTCGGCTCGGTGCTGCGGCCGTGCAGTGCAGCCCTCGCGCGGATCGCGCGATGCACGTCGTCGGGAATATTGCAGACGGTGAAAGAAGGCATGTCGCCCTCGCGCAGGAATCAGGTTGTTTGCACGTTAGGAAAGTGCAAGCACTCCAACAACGTCACACACCCTGTATCGAAGCAGTCATCCCCGCACCAGCAGTAAGTGAAATCCGGGGCCAACCTGGCCCTGCCACTCACCGATACGGCCCGGGCCCGCGCCATACCGGCTCGCCCTGCTTGTAGACCTCCATCATGTTGATGACCTCGCGGGCATCGCCGATGTCTTTGAGCTCCGGCGAGTCCGGCGGCAGCAGGCGGCATTTGCTGGAGCCGCGCTTGAGCGCGACTTCCAGCGGGCAGACCATGCGGTACTGGGTGCCGGGCAGGATGATGGCCACTTCCTTCATGCCCTGGTCGCGCCAGTTGCGCAGCTGGGTTTCGCTACGCACTTCGTAATAGACCTGGTAGCCGCCCACATCCATGCTGGGTTGGGCGTTGTTGCGGTCGCGGCGGCGGCCTTCGCTGATGGTGGGCGTGTTGGACATGCCGTCTTCGGCGGCATCGGCTTGTTCTTCGAGCATGCCCGGTGGGCGGCCGGTCCAGGTTTCGGGGCGGCGCTGCGGCGGCGACGAGGGCTCTGCCGGCGGTTGCGGCGGGGTGGGGCGCTGCACCGGTTGCGTCTGGCGCTGCTCGACCAGGCCGCCGCGGCGGGTGTTGCCTGCCGGCGGGATCGGGTTCTTGGCGGTCTTGACCAGGGTGGACTGCACCGGCGAGGCGGCCGGCGGCGGCTGCACGGGCGCTGGCGTTTGCGACGGCGGAGTCGGTGTCGGCGAGGGCGTGGGTTGCTCGGGCGTGGCGGTGTCGCCGACAAAATCCACCTTGGTGCGGCCGCCGCTGGCCGAGCCCTGCGGCGGGGTCATGGTGGGCGTGGAGGCCGACAGCAGGATCAGCAGCATCAGTACGTGCAGCAGGGCGCTGATCAGCGCGGCGATCCAGGGTTCGATGCGTTCGATCAGCGGCTCGGTGCGCGGCAGCCAGTCCTGCGTCTCCAGGCGAACGTGCAGCAGCTGCAGCGCGTCGTCGCGCACGCGGTAGACCAGCACATAGGGCGTTTGCTTGACCACCCATTCGCGGGTGCCGGCGACGCGGCCGGCGCGGCCGCGGCCAGGTTGCTCGGCCAGGGTGCGGGTGGCTTCCAGCACCTGCCGCGCCATCGCGGCGGCGGCGGTCGGGTTGAGCGCGTGGTAGTGATCCTGGGCGTGTGCGAGTTGCCTGGCGGCCGGGACAGTCCAGTCACGCCGCAACATCAACGCCCCATCTGGCGAACAGTGCGCTCACCTCTGCCGGCGCGGCAAAGGCGCCCTGATCCGCTGCGGCCATGCCGTCCAGCACGGCGGCCTCGAAGCTGGCGGCGTCCACGACGCGAACCACGTCGTCCCATCCTGCCGTCTCGGGCAGCGTGTCGATCAGCGTGCGGGCTTCTTGCTTGATGGCGGACATGGCACTGCGGTGGGGGAACTCTGCCGGCAAGTCTACCCGTGCGGCTCCGCTTCGCGTGTGGCAATGGCTGGCGCGCGGCTGGGGCGTTCACCGGCGGTGGCAGGCAGACCGGTCCTGCGCGAAGGTCGGTTGCCTGTCGCGATTGCCGCGCGCGGCGGTGGCCGCCCGGGCAACCCGCCTGTGCGCGCAGAAAGTGACACTTGGCACCTTGTTCGTTACGGGGGCCGGTTTCATTCTGCGTTGGTCACCTCACCCCGCAAAGGAATCGCCATGCCCGCTGCTGCCATCGCACCGCTGACGCCGTATCTGTCGATGGCGGCCATCGCCTTCCTCTACTACCGGCGCATCCGGCGCAGCTTCGGCCGCCAGCCGTGGAAGCCGGTGAGCACGGCGGTGCGTGCGGTGGTGCTGGTCATTGCGGCGGCAGCGCTGGCGTTTGCGGTGTATGGCTTGCCGCAGGTTCGGCCAGGGATCGCCGTGGGAACGCTGATCGGCATCGGGCTGGGCGCGCTGTCGCTGCGCTACACGCATGCCGAATGGGTGGAGGGGCGCGGCTGGTATACGCCCAATCCGTGGATCGGCGGCGGCCTGACGCTGGTGCTGCTCGGGCGCCTGGCCTGGCGCTGGGCCGATGGCGCCTTCAGCGCGGGCGCGGCGGCGGCCGGCTCGCAGGCCAGCCCGTTGACGCTGGGTATTGCCGCGGCGCTGGTGCTGTACTCGCTGGTGCACGTTGGCGGGCTGTGGTGGCGGCTGCGCCAGCTGCGGCTGCAGGCCGTGCAGCGCTGAGCGCGGGTGCGCTCACTGCCAGGTGGGGGAAGGCCGTTGCCTACACCTGCGAGCGGAACGGGACCACCAGCTTCTCGCCCAGCTTCTGCCGCAGCGGCCGCTTGCGCCAGCGCTCCAGCGTGTACAGCTCGGCCCGTTGCAGGTCGCGCTCGAACACCTCGGTCATCTGCGCGGCCAGGTCACGGTCGTAGACGTTCAGGCTGGCCTCGTCGTTGAGGCGGAACGAGCGGATGTCGAAGTTGGTCGAGCCCACCGAGACCAGCAGGCCGTCGATGATCAGCAGCTTGGTGTGCAGCATGGTGGGTAGGAATTCGTGGATGGCGATACCGGCTTGCAGCAGCGGTTCCCAGCTGGCCTTGGAGGCCAGCCGCACCGAGACCGCATCGATATGCTTGCCCGGCAGCAGCACGCGGATGCGCACGCCGCGCGCACGCGCTTCCAGCAGCGAGCGGGTGATCAGCGCATCCGGCACGAAGTAGGCGGCGGCCAGGTCGATGGAGCTGCGCGCCGCGGCAATGGCGATCAGGTACATCAGGTGCATGCTCTCGCTGCCGCCGGCCGGCGAAGCCACGAACAGCTGCGCGTCGCTGTCGCCGGCCGGTGCCAGCTCGGGGTAGTACTCGGCGCCGTTGAGCACGCGGCCGGTTGTCTTGATCCAGTTGTCGTTGAAGGCGGCCTGCACCTGCGCCACCACCGGGCCTTCGATGCGGTAATGCGAGTCGCGCCAGTGCTCCGGGTCCTGCGCATCGCCCATCCACTGGTCGGCCACGCCAACGCCGCCGGTGAAGCCGATGCGGCCATCGATCACCAGCAGCTTGCGATGGGTGCGGTTATTGACGCGGTGCAGGTTGTACCAGGTCAGCGGGCGGTAGCGATGCACCTCCACCCCGGCGTCGGTCATGTCCTGCACCAGCGAGGCATCCATCTTCAGGCTGCCGCCCCAGTCGATGGTGACGCGCACCTTGACCCCGGCACGCGCGCGCTCGGACAGCGCCTGGCTGAACTCGCGGCCGATCTCGCCCGACCAGTAGATATAGGTTTCGAAGGTGATGGTGCGTTGCGCGCTGCGGATGGCGGCCAGCATCGCCGGGAAGATCTCGCTGCCGTTGTGCAGCACCTGGATCTTGTTGCCCGGCAGGATCGCCGGACCCAGCAACACCGACATCTCGCGTTTGAACTGCGGGTCGGCGACGTCGTAGCAATGGCTGGGGATGTGCTCGAGCTTTTTCTCGGGCGTGGCGAAGTTGAGCAGCAGCAGCCCCACCACCAGCGTGGTGACGACCGTGGCCACGATGATCCATGTCATGCATCCAACTCCGGTTCCCCTGCCATCGACAGCCCCAAGCGGCCGGCATTCTGGCAAGCCGGGCGGCATGGAGGCCGTGAAGGGGGATGCGTCCGGCGTCTGCGCGTATCCGTGCCGGCCCAGGTGCTGGCCGGCACCGCGCACCGAAGGCGGTGGCAGGCCTGCGGCGTGCCTCAGCTCAGCGCGGGCGGGTCAGGAACGCTGCCGGAACCTGCGCGGTGAGCCAGACGCCGTTGTCGGCCTGGAAGAACGGCAGGCCGTCGCGATGCATGCGCCCGGCGTCGACCTGCAACACCACCGGCTCGCCGTAGCGCTGCCCCACCGATGCGGCGGTCTGCGTGTTGTCGGACAGATGCACATGGTGACGCTGGCCGGGGCGCAAACCCTCGGCCATGATCGCTTCGAGAAAGCGCGTGGCGGTGCCGTGATACAGCACCTCGGGCGGCACCCTGGCTTCGAGCTGCAAGGCCACGGTTGGCGTGGAATGCCCTTGCACCGCGCGGATTCGTCGCCCATCGGCAGACAGCGCAAAGCGTTTCTTGTCGCTGCCGGCGACCACCGCCTGGATCAGCTCCAGATCGAGCGCGGTGCCGTGGGCCAGGGCGCCGGCAATCAACGCGTCCAGCTCGGCCCAGCCCTCCGAGTCGAGCGTGAGTCCGATTGCCTGCGGTTCGTGGCGCAGCACGAAACTGAGGAACTTGCTGATGTCGTTATGGTGCTTGCTCATGCGGCGGCGCCCGAAGCGTCCTTGCGGCCAGTGATGCCGGCAATTTTGACGCATCCAGGTGGCCAACGCGCGTGCGAGCCGTGGTGCCCTGCGGTGTCGGGACTGGTGCTGTATGACCCGGGGCATCGATAGATTCCCCCCGGGGCTGCGTGCATTCATCGAGACGCTCAGGCAGGTGCTGCCGTAGCGAGTGCCGGGCGTCACTGGCAGAAACCAGCAGTTGCGCTGTTGCCCGCAGCCGCAAGCACCACACCGACGACCGTCGGAAGCGGGCTGAAGCGCGCGCCGCTGCCGGCCGTTGCCAGGCCTGTATATGCGCCGAAATGCTTACATGCGTCACACAAGCACGCACCTATACTTCCGGGGTGTCCCACCCACAAGGTTCTGACTGCATGAGCGCACCCCCAACGTCTCCGATCGCCGCCGGTTCTGGCGCAGCCCCCGGTAGCCTTCGCCGTTCGGTGTCCAACACGCTCAAGGGATCGGCCGGCAATCTGGTCGAGTGGTACGACGTCTACGTCTACTCGGTGTTTGCCACCTATTTCGAATCGCAGTTCTTTTCCAAGGAAGACAAGAACGCCACGATGTTCGTGTGGGCGATCTTCGCGATGACCTTCCTGATGCGCCCGATCGGTGCGTGGTACTTCGGTCGCTTTGCCGACCGTTACGGCCGGCGCCTGGCGTTGACGATCTCGGTGTCGATGATGGCGCTGTGCTCGTTCGTCATCGCGATCACCCCGACGGTGTCCACGATCGGCATCGCCGCGCCGATCATCCTGCTACTGGCGCGCCTGCTGCAGGGCTTTGCCACCGGTGGCGAGTACGGCACCAGCGCGACCTACATGTCCGAGGCAGCGATTCCGGGCCGGCGTGGGTTCCTGTCCTCGTTCCATTACGTCACGCTGGTTGGCGGCCACGTGCTGGCGCAGACCACGTTGCTGGTGATGCTGCATTTCTTCGATGCGCCGCAGGTGTCCGAGTGGGGCTGGCGCGTGGCGTTCGGCCTGGGCGGCATCGGTGCGTTGGTGGTGTTCTGGCTGCGCCAGACCATGGACGAGTCGCTGAGCTCCGAATCCATCGCCGATTCGCGCACCGGCAAGGCCAAGGCGTCGGGCTCGATGCGCGAGTTGTTCGTCAACCAGTGGCGCCCGCTGCTGCTGTGCTTCCTGATCACTGCCGGCGGCACGATCGCGTTCTACACCTACTCGGTGACCGGGCCGAAGATGATCCAGACCGCGTTCGCCGGTGGCGACGTGATGGCCGGCACCATCATCAACCTGGTCGCGCTGACGGTGCTGATGCTGATGCAGCCCATTGGCGGTTGGCTGTCGGACATCGTCGGGCGCAAGAGCCTGCTGGTGTTCTTCGGCATCGGCGGCGTGCTCTACACCTGGTTCCTGGTGATGGAGCTGCCCAAGCAGACCGACTGGTTGACCGCGTTCGCCA
The DNA here is from genome assembly GCF_002940665.1 of Xanthomonas arboricola. GTDB lineage: Bacteria > Pseudomonadota > Gammaproteobacteria > Xanthomonadales > Xanthomonadaceae > Xanthomonas > Xanthomonas arboricola_B. The sequence continues at coordinate 1,346,602 of NZ_MIGY01000001.1, read as the reverse complement.
TCCTCACCGTGGGCTTTGTGATCCTGACCGGCTACACCTCGATCAATGCGGTGGTGAAGGCGGAATTGTTCCCGACCCACGTGCGTGCGCTGGGCGTGGGCCTGGGCTATGCGTTGGCGAACTCTGCGTTCGGTGGCACTGCGCCGTTGTTGTACCAGGCCGCGTTGAAGACCGGCCACGTCAGCGAGTTCGTGATCTACGCAACCGCGGTGATCGCAGTATCGTTGGTGGTGTACATGTTCTTCCTGACCAACAAGGGCAGCAACTGGCTGGATGACGAAGCGGCGATGCATCAGCGCAAGCGCTGATGTGTTGATGCAACCGGAAGCTTGATAGCTAGCTTCCTTCTCCCGTCGGGAGAAGGTGCCCGAAGGGCGGATGAGGGTACGTGCGAAGCCTCGTGTCATTTACCGCCAGTGGCTTCGCCCCGTACCCTCACCCCACCCCCCGCGCCTCGGCCCGCGCTTGCGGCGCGGGCGCTCGAAGGAACGCGCGCCAGTGGCGCGCAAGCAGTCCCTTATCGCCCCGAGGGGAGAGGGGCTAAAGCAGGCGGCTTTTGTGTGATGTCTTTGGGCCGCTGTACCGTCTTTGCAAACACGCTGTAACGCAGCCCAATCAAACCCAGCAGCGCTTCATCGCGATGCGTCCCTGCCGGTACCTTGCCCACGCGCGTCAGCGACGCATCCAGGCGATCGCGTAGCGCATCGGACCCAGGCAATGGCCGCTTGTGTGCAACCTGCTGCCGGTAGTGCGCCGCAACCTCGGCCAGGATCGCGTCAACCGCCTCTCTGCTCGGCTGCGGCAGGCCATGCCGCGCGCTGCGCAGTTGCAGGATGTTCAAGCCCACGCGGACTTCGTTGAGCATATCCACCGAGGCCAGCTCGCTGCCTTCCGGGGTCAATGCCAGCCGGGGCGCGAGCAGGCCAAGCAGGTCCAGCATGCGGGCGGCAAAGTGCTGCCGGTCCTGCGCGCCGCGGCCCTCGGCGGCATCGGCCAGCGTGCGCCAGCCCTGGCGCACCAGCCGGCGCGCGCTCCATTCGGCGCCCACCGAGCGGAACAAGCGCGTCAGCACCACGGCAAATCCAATCCCCAGCACCATCGCCACCGCCGCGTTGACGAAGCTCTGGATATTGGCGTTGTAGGTGTTCTGCAGGCTCAGCAGCGCGGTGAGGTTCACCACCAGCGGCAGCGCGATCAGCATGGTCTTGGGGCGATGCAGCAACGCGCCGATCGGCAGGAATACCGCCGCCAGCACCAACACCAGCATCGGGAAATCGTGGATGGCCGGGAAGATGCCGAACAGATAGATGCCGGCGACCACGCTGGCCACCACCGCCCAGGTCAGGAACGACAGCATGCTCGGCGCCGGGTCGTCCTGCGCGGCGAAGAATGCGGCAGTCACCGCCGCCATCATCGCGCCGTTGCCACCGCCTTCCCAGCCGATGCCGATCCACAGCACGCAGTACGCCATCAACGCAAAGCCCGCGCTGAGGGCGGAAAACGCGGCCATGCCGAAATCGATATGGCGGGGGGTGCTGGCAGCTGCCGGCGCGTCGGTTGTGTCGCGCGGTGACCAGGTCAGCCGCTGCAGCAACGAAGATTGCGTGCGCGAACGCACAGCAGGTTCGCTTTGTGCAGTGGTAGCCCGTTCGGATGATTCCGCCGTTGCAGGTGGTTTCGCCGCAGCCGGCATCGCGCGCAGCACCGGCATCGCCGTGCCGTGCACCACCGCCTGCTGCAGCGCGCGGCAGTCCTGCCACAGGTCGAGCAGCTCTTCCAGCCGCAGCAGCAGGCTGGCCAGCAGCAGATGCTCGATGTCCTGATCCACCACCGGGCGCAGTGCGGCGATGCGTGCGCGCAAGGCGCCGACGTCTGCATCGCTGGGTGCGTCCTCGCCCTGGTCCACCCAGGCTGCGACGTCCTCCAGCAGCGCGGCGGTGGCGAGCGGCAACGCAGACCCATCGCGCTGTAACGCATCCAGCCGATCGGCCATCGACGACAGCACCGGCAGCAGCATCAGCATGCGTGCGCGCAGCTGCTCCAGCGTGGGGACGGCACCGGCATGGCGTGGGTCGTCGTGGCGCACGAAAGCGATCAAGGCCTCGAACTGCACCAGATCGGCGGCCAGCCGATTGCGCGGTGCCTGCGACGGGCCGCGCTGCAGCACCTGCCGGCACCATTGCGCGGCGTCCTGCATCCAGTTGCCGATGCGCGCGGTGAGCATCGGCTTGACCGAGGCGGGGAAGACCAGCGCGGCGAACAGCACCGCCATCACCGTGCCCAGGATGATCTCCTCGCTGCGCGCCACCACGGTGTCGAAGATGTCCTCCGGCGCGGTCACCGCCGGGAAGCCGATGAAGGCGGTGGTGTAGCCGGCCAGCAAAAACGCATAACCGCGCGGGCCGCGATTGAGCAGCGCCAGGAACAGGCAGGCCGACAGCCACAACGCCATCGCCGCGCTGAGCAGCAGCGGCGTTTCCACCAGGTTGGGCAGCATCACCAGAGTGGCCGCGCCGGCCAGCAAGGTGCCGAGCACGCGGTACACGCCCTTGGCGCGGGTAGGGCCGAGCAGCGGCTGGGAGACGATGTAGACCGTGGCCATCGCCCAGTACGGCCGCGACAGGTTGCCGGCCAGCCCCACATACAACGCCGCGATCGAGGCGGCGAAGGTCTTGGCCGAAAACAGCCAGGCCTGGCGATCGCGCAGCAGCGCACTCATCGCGCGGCAGTCGGGTCGGTGCGGCCGGCGGTCGCTTCCCAGCCGCCGCCCAGCGCCAGGAACAGCTGCAGTTGATCCTGCGAGACCTGCGCCTGCGCATTGGCCAGCGTCATGTCGGCGGTGGCCAGCGTGCGCTCGGCATCCAGGCTGGACAGATACGGCGTGCGCCCGCCCTGGTACAAACGCCGGTTCTGCGCCGACGCCAGGTCGGCCTGTTGCTGCGCCTGTTCCAGCAGATGCAGGCGGTCCAGATCCTGCGCGTAACGCGACAAGGCGGTCTGCACCTCGCGCAGCGCCTGCAGCACGGTGTTGTCGAACTGCGCCAGCGCCGCGTCCGCGCCGGCCTCGGTGGCGCGCACGCGCGCACGCGCACCGCCGGATGGCAGCGTCCACGAGATCAGCGGGCCGAACGACCAGGCATGCGTGGCCGGCTCGCCGAAGTCGGCCAGCAGGCCGGTGGCACCAATCGAGCCGCCCAGACGGATATCCGGATACAGCTCGGCGGTGGCCACGCCAATGCGCGCGGTGGCTGCCGCCAGCCGGCGTTCGGCCTGGCGCACATCCGGGCGACGCGCCAGCAGCGCGCGGCCGTCGCCGATCGGAATCGGGCGCTGCAGGGCCGGCGCGTGCGCACAGCTATCCACGCCGGCCGGCACCTCGCCGGGGGTCTTGCCGAGCAGCGCGGCCAGTTGGTAACCGGCGGCCTGGCGGCGCGCGCGTAGCGGCGGCAGCGCCGCTTCCAGCATCGCCACCTGCGCGGTGGCGCGGGCCAGATCGGGCGGGGTGCCGCGGCCGGCAGCGATCAGGCGCTGGGTGATGTCGCGGCTGCGCTGCTGCAACTGCAGCGAATGCTCGGCCACGTGCAGCTCGTGGTTGGCGTGGCAGATCTCCACGTAGCTGCCGGCCACCTGCGCGGCCACGTTGACCCGCGCCAGGTCGATCGCGGCCTGGGCGACCTGCGTATCGGCCTGCGCGGCCTCGGCGCCGCGTTGCAGCTTGCCGAACAGATCGAACTGATACGACACCCCGAACTTGCCGTCGGCCAGGTTGAACACCGGCAGCTTTTCCTGCTGCAGGAAGGCCTCGGCCGAGACCTGCGCGCGGCTGACGCCGGCCTCCACCTCGTAATCGAAACCGCCCGCGTCCAGCGCCTGTTCGTACACCGCCGCGGCGCGGCGCAGGTTGGCACCGGCCACCTTCAGCTCGACGTTGTCGCGCAAGGCCTGTTCGATCAGGCCATCCAGCATCGGGTCCTGGTACAGCGCCCACCAGCGTGCCGGCAGCGGCGCGCCGGCCTGCACCTGGTCGTTGCCGGTATCGCCAAACGCGGCATTGGCGGCCGGGCGCTGGTAGGCCGACTCCGCCGGCACCGCGTAGTTCGGGCCGACCGTGGTGCAGGCGCTCAATGCGGCCAGCAGTGTGGCCAGTCCCAGGGGACGTAACACGGTGCGGTTCATGGCGCGGCCTTGGCCGGCACGCGGGCAGGCGCGCTGGCGGCGTCGCGCACGGCGTCCGGCAGGATGGTCACGGTGGCGGTGCGCCCGGCGATCAGCTGCACATGCGCCGGCACCCGATCCAGCACGATGCGCACCGGGATGCGCTGCGCCAGCCGCACCCAGTCGAACGCCGGCGTGACGTTGGGCAAGGCGCCGGCACTGCCGCTGCGGTAACGGTCCTCGATACCGGCGGCGATGCTCTGCACATGCCCGTGCAAGGTGGCCGGCTCGCCCATCAGGTGCACGTCCACGCGCTGGCCGGCATGCACGCCCTGCAGGCGGGTCTCTTCGAAATAGCCGTCGACGCGGAACGAGCCGGTATCCAGCACCGCCACCACGGGGCGCCCGGCGCTGACGTAATCGCCCACGCGCACGGTGCGGTCGCTGACATGGCCGTCGGCCGGGCTGCGCACCTGCGTGCGGTCCAGGTTGAGCTGGGCCAGGTCCACCGCCGATTGCGCGGTGGCCACCGCCGCCTGCGCTTTCTGCACATTGGAGCGGCGTACCTCGGCATCTTCGGCAGCCACCAGGTCCTGCAGGCTGCGGTCGCGCGCGATCTCGCGGCGCAACTGGCTCAAGGTGGCCTGGCGCTCGGCCAGCGCGGCGCGCGCCTGTTCCAGCGCGATCGCATAGCGTGCGCGGTCCACCACGAACAGCAACTGCCCGCGCCGCACCGCCTGGTTGTCGGCCACCGCCACTTCCTCCACCAGCCCGGACACATCCGGCGCCACCTGCACCACATCGGCGCCCACGTGCGCATCGCGCGTCCACGGCGCTTCCATGTAATAACGCCACAGGTGCTGCAGCACCACGGCCGCCACCACCACCATTGCCAGGGTCAACAGCGCCGGCCCCGCGTTCTTGATCAGCTTTTTCACGATTGCATCCAACGGGTAAGGGAAAACAGGCCGCCCAGCAGCGCGATGTACAGCGCCAGGTTGAACAGCGCCGGGTGCCAGATATGCCGGTACGCACCGGCCCGGGTCAGCAGCGCGCCGATGGCGCTGTTGAGCAGGTAGGCCAGCGTCATCAACGCCAGCAAGGTGGGAACGAACACACCGTAGAGACTGAATTCGCCGTACATCGGGCACATCCTGGGCAAGGGGGAACAACCACGTCCGGCGCCGTGCGCAATGCGCACCGGGCCATCCGGAACGTCACAACCGGCGTCGCAGCGCGACGCCCGACAGCGGGCTCAGTCGGGCTGACTCAGCCGCGCGTGCGCCTGCGCGATCTGCTCCCACAAGGTCAGCACCACCTGCACCTGCGCCTCGCTGAGCGCGCCGAACACCTCCGCGCGCAGCGCATCCAGGCGGATCTCGATGCGCCCGACCAGCGCCTGGCCTGCGTCGGTGAGCCACAGCTGGTTGGCGCGGCGGTCGCTGCTGTCGGCCTCGCGGCGCACCAGCGCCTGCGCGCACAACTTGTCCAGCAGCCGCACCAGGGAAGGGCCTTCCATGCCCAGTTGCTGGGCCAGCGCCACCTGGCGGATGCCGCCGCCGGAGCGGCCGATCATCAACAACGGCCCGGTGCAGGCGCTGGACAGCCCGAATTCGGCAAATGCCTGGTCGGCCAGCCGCTGCCACTGGCGGGCGGCGACCAGCAGGCCGGAGCTGAGCTGGGCGCGGGGGGAGAGAACGCTGTTCGTCATAATAGATAGGATGCTATCAATTCAACAATGAATCAATAGTCACGGAACCCGGGCAAGCCGGCGCAACCGCCACTGGGGCCGCTGGCCCGTCCTCGGGTAACATGCTCGCCCCCTTTGGGTGCACCCTGCGCATGAGCCAGTCCGACCAGCCCGATTCCCCCGTCACCCAGGCCCAGGCCGAAGATGCCGTGCGCACCCTGCTGCGCTGGGCCGGCGAAGACCCGGCCCGCGAAGGCCTGCTGGATACCCCGCGCCGGGTCGCCGAAGCCTATGGCGACTGGTTCAGCGGGTACCGCGAGGAACCGCGCGAGTACCTGGAACGTACCTTCGAGGAAGTGGCCGGCTACGACGAGCTGATCGTGCTGCGCGACATCTCCTACGAAAGCCACTGCGAGCACCACATGGCGCCGATCATCGGCAAGGTGCACGTGGGCTACCTGCCGCGCGGCAAGGTGGTCGGCATCAGCAAGCTGGCGCGCGTGGTGGAAAGCTATGCGCGGCGCTTCCAGGTGCAGGAAAAGATGACCGCGCAGATCGCCCAGTGCATCCAGGACGTGCTGCAGCCGCGCGGCGTCGGCGTGGTGGTGGAAGGCTCGCACGAATGCATGACCACCCGCGGCATCCACAAGCGCGGCGTCAGCATGGTGACCTCCAAGATGCTGGGCAGCTTCCGCGAGGACGCGCGCACCCGCGCCGAGTTCCTGCAGTTCATCGAAGTGGGCGGCAAGCGTTGAGGCAGCCGTTGCCGTCGCCATGAAGCACCAGGCACGTATCGCCGGCTATCGCCAATTGCGCGAGCAGCCGGTGTGGAAACTGCTGGCCGCCGACCACGCGCCGGAGCTGATCGGCCTGCTGCAGACGGTGTTGCTGGACGGCGAACGCCGCCTGCCCTCGGCCGTGCTGCACGAGCGCCTGCAGCGCCAGCTCGACGCGCTGCGCGCCGACGAACTCTCGCGCGAGTTGCCGCGTACCGCGCAGGCCTATCTGGCGCATTGGCTGGCACAGGGCTGGCTGGAACGTCGCCTGCCCGAGGGTGCGGCCGAAGAAGAATACGAGTTGTCGCGCGCGGCCACCCAGGCCATCCGCTTCATCGTCGGCCTGCGCGAGAGCAGCAGCAGCGCCACCGAAAGCCGCCTGTCGCTGGTGATCCAGCAGCTGGTGCAGCTGGCGGGCCAGACCGAAGCCGACCCGGAGCTGCGCCTGGCCGCCCTGCGCGAAGAACGCGCGCGCATCGATGCCGAGATCGAACGCGTGGCCTCCGGCCGCGTGGCCGCGCTGGATGGCAAGCGCGCGCTGGAGCGTGCCCGCGACCTGATCCATCTCTCCGACGAGCTGGCCGAAGATTTCCATCGCGTGCGCGACGATTTCGAACAGCTCAACCGCCAGTTCCGCGAACGCATCATCGACGACGAGGGCGCACGCGGCGACGTGCTGGAGCAGCTGTTCAACGGCGTGGACGTGATCGCCGACAGCGAGGCCGGGCGCACCTTCGAGGCGTTCTGGAGCCTGCTCAACGACACCCAGCAAAGCAGCCAGCTCGATCAGGCGCTGGATGCGCTGCTGGCACGCGGTTTCGCGCGCAAGCTGGACCGGCGCGAGCGCGCCTTCCTGCGCGGGTTGACCGGCACGCTGCTGGAGCGCGGCGGCGAGGTGCACACGGTGATGCAGCACTTCGCCCGCAGCCTGCGCGGTTTCGTGCAGAGCCGCGGCTATCTGGAGCAGCGCCGGCTCAATCAATTGCTCAAGCAGGCGCAGGGCGAAGCCTTACAGCTGCGCGACAGCCTGCACGCCACCACCGCCACCGGCTACACCCAGGCGTTGAGCGCGGCCCGCCTGCGTTCGCTGTCGCAATGGCGCCTGCACGACCCGCGCCTGACCCAGGTCGATGGCCGCGTGCAGGCCGCCGATGCGGCAGACATCTCGCTCGACAGCGTGGGCGATCTGGTCGCGCAATCGGAAATCGACGTGCGCAGCCTGCGCCGCGACCTGCACGAGCTGCTCGGCCAGCGCCCGCGCCTGACCATCGGCGATGCGCTGCAGCAGCGCCCGGCCGCGCAGGGCCTGGGCAGCGTGATCGGTTACCTGTCGCTGGGCACGCGCCACGGCGTGGTGATCGACGGACAGATGGAAACGGTGCAATGGGAAGGCGGCGACGGCGCCCTGCGGCGCGCACGCATTCCGCTGGTGTGGTTCACCCGGGAGAAACGCAATGAACTGGACTGAGGACACCCGCCTGGACGCGGACGAGGACAGCGGCGCGTCGGTCGATGCCGGCCGCACGCCGCTGACGGAGACATCGCCTGCACAGCCGCGCGGCGAGCTGTTTCTGGGCGACACCGGCACGCTGCCGTTCGATGCGCGGCGCGCTCTGTGCCAGCTGCTGGCCGGCCCCAGCATCGATGCGCAACGCCACGGTGCGTTGTGGCCTGCGCTGCTGCGCAACGAGGCGGCGATCCGCCAGGTCTTGTGCGAGCTGTTCCTGGAGCTGGTGCTGGACCGCGAGGGCGGGGTGGCCTTCACCCGTCAGGCCGACACCGCCGAGCTGGAATCGCCGACCCTGCTGCGCAGCGCGCCGCTGACCTTTATCGAGTCGGTGCTGCTGCTGTTCCTGCGCCAGCAACTGGCCGAAGCCGATACGCGCGGCGAGCGGGCGGTGGTGGACGAAGCGCAGTTGGTGGAGGCCTTGTCGGTCTACGAGAAGAACGTGTCCACCGACCGCGCCGGATTCGCGCGACGGGTGCTGACGGCGATCGGCAAGATGCGCGATAACCAGTTGCTGTCGCGGCTGCGCGGCAGCGAGGAGCGCTACGAGGTCTCGCCAGTGCTGAAGTTGCTGTTCTCGGCCGAAGACGTGCAGGCCCTGGTGGTGGCGTATCGCGGCTTGCGCGAGGGAGATGTTGCGCTCGACTAAGCAGCTTCTCCCCTCGGGAGAAGCTGCCCGAAGCGCGGATGAGGGGACGGCCGATCGCAATGCCCGATGTATGACGCCCGGGATGCGCGGAGTTTGTGTAGTCGTGCGTTGTGCGACGGATGTCGGCTCTCACGCCCGATCAAACGCGATCACTTTTTCCACGGGCTGCAGCAAGGCATCCAGCTTCCTTATCGGCCGCCGCCGCCGCCCCACGTCAATGCAGACCACCGCACCCGTAGGAGCGGCCCCGGCCGCGAAGGGGCCGTACCGAATTACTCCCAGACCACAGCACCGCCACCAGCCCAGCAGCACGCAACACCCCGCTACAAACAGTCCTGATGTAAGTCGTCTTCAGCGTTACCCGTCATCCCGTTTTGGTGAGTGAGCCATGAATTCCCAGTCCAACCTGTCGCCGGCGCAGCCGGGCGCGTCCCTGTTCACTGATTCGCTTGCCGAGCAGCGCGCGCAGCAGTTCCGCATGCGGCGGTTGCAGGTGCACAACTGGGGCACGTTCAATGGCTTGACCGAGGTGCCGATCGCCGAGAAGGGCTTCCTGTTCGTCGGGCGCTCCGGGTCGGGCAAGTCGACCCTGCTGGATGCGATGTCGGCATTGCTGACCCCGCCCAGCATCGTCGACTTCAACGCCGCCGCACGCGAGGCCGAGCGCAGCGGGCGCGATCGCAGCCTGGTGTCGTACGTGCGCGGTGCCTGGGCCGATCAGCAGGACAGCGCCTCGGGCGAGATCGCCACCCAATACCTGCGCAAGGGCGCCACCTGGTCGGCGCTGGTACTGGAATACCGCAACGCGCACGGCGAGACGGTCAGCCTGATTCGCCTGTTCTGGATCGCCGGCAGCGGCAATGCCGCGGCCGATGTGCGCCGCCATTACATGGTCGCGCCGCGCAGCTTCGATGTGGCCAGCGAGCTGGATGGCTTCGATCTGGATCTGCGCAGGCTCAAGGCGCGTCTTGGCGAGGAGGTCGCGCATTTCGACGGCTTTGCCGGCTACGCAGAGCGCTTTCGGCATACGCTGGGCATCGGCAACGAGATGGCGTTGCGGTTGCTGCACAAGACCCAGTCGGCCAAGAACCTGGGCGATCTCAATGTGTTCCTGCGCGGCTTCATGCTGGACGAGCCGCGCACGTTCGAGGCGGCCGACCGGCTGGTGGAAGACTTCGCCGAACTCGACGGCGCACACCATGCAGTGGTCACCGCACGCCGGCAGGTGGAAACGCTCAGCCCGGCACGCGAGCACCATGCGGCGCTGATGGCCCTGCGCCACAGCGTCGGCGAGTTGCGCGAGCTGCAGCTGGGTGTGGACAGCTACCGCGAACAGCAGCGTCTGGCCTTGCTGGAGACGCGCCTGCACGAACTCGACAGCCAGGACCGCGGGCTGGCCGGCGAAGAAGGCCAGCGGCGTGAGTCGCTGGACAATCACGAACAGAAGCTCGCCGGGCTGGAGCGCGAACAACGCGCCGCCGGTGGCGAGCAGATCGAGGAACTCGAACGCGAGCGCGCCCGGGTCGAGCGCGAACGCGACGAGCGCTTGCGGCGCCGCGTGCAGATCGAACAGGCCTGCCGCCAGCTCGGCACGGCCCTGGCCGCAGGCGCCAGCGGCTTTGCCGAGCAGATTGCGCATGCCCAGACCGTGCTCGAGAACGGCAAGCACGACGCCAGCGCGCTGGATGAGGCGATCGCAGAGCGCATGGGTGCGCGCCGCGACGATGAGCGGCGCTTTGCCGAGATCCGCGCCGAACTGGATGCGTTGAAGCGCGCGCCGTCTAGCATGCCGGCACCGATGCAGGCCTTGCGCGCGCGCCTGTGCGAGGACACCGGCATTGCCGAAGCGGCGCTGCCGTTCGTCGGCGAACTGGTGCAGGTACGCGAGGATCAATCTGCCTGGCGCGGCGCGATCGAGCGCGTGCTGAGCGGTTTTGCGCAGTCGCTGCTGGTGGACGACCGCCATTACGCGCAGGTCAGCGAGTGGGTCAACCGCACCCAGCTCGGCACGCGGCTGGTGTATTTCCGGGTACGCCGCAACGATGCGCTGCATGCGCGCACGCCGGATGCGCGTGCATTGCCGGGCAAGCTGCAGCTACGCGAGCATGCCTTCACCGAGTGGCTGCGCAACGAGTTGATGCGCCGCTTCGACTACGAATGCGTCGACAACGCCGCCGCGCTGCGCAATGCCGACCGCGCCATCACCCGCGAAGGGCAGGTCAAGCATCCCGGCGACCGTTACGAAAAGGACGACCGCCATGCGGTCAATGACCGCAAGCGCTGGTTGCTGGGCCACGACAACCGCGACAAGCTCAAGGTGTTCGAGCGCGAAGCGCAGACGCTTGCCCAGCGCATCGCCAGCTGCGATGCCGACGTGGCCGCGCTGCGCAAGCAACGCGAGCAGGACCAGGAACGGCAGCTGGCCGCGCACACGCTGGTGGAGCGCGACTGGGACGAGATCGATGTCGGCCCCAAGCTGCAGCGCCTGAGCGACATCGACGAACAGCTGCAGCAGCTGCGCGAAGGCAACAGCGGCCTGCGCGCGCTCGGCCAGGCGATCGAGACTGCACGCACCTTGCGCGACCAGGCCAAGCGCACCTACGAGGACGTGCGGCTGGAGCGCGCGCAGCTGGCACGCGAGCGGGTCCGGCTCGAACAGCAGCACGCTGCCTGTGCCAGCCGTGCCGGCACCGCCGCGCTCACGCCCACCCAGCTGCAGGGCCTGCGCGAACGCCTGGCGGCGTTGGCGCCGCTGTCGTTGGACAATCTGGAGGCGCATTTCCGCGTGGTCGAGCGTGGCCTGGCCGAGCAACTGGCCGAGAGCCAGGGCCGCGACAGCCGGCTCAGCGCGCAGCTGCTCGATTGCTTCCGCAAGTACTGCCAGCAATGGCCGGAAGACAGCGGCGATTTCACCGTGAGCCTGGCCAGTGCCGACGATTTTCTCGCGCGCCTGGATCGCCTGGAAAGCGATGGCCTGCCGCGCCACGAGCACCGCTTCTTCGATCTGCTGCAGACCCAGAGCAAGAACAATCTGCTGGCCCTGCAGCGCCACACCGCCGAGGCCCACAAGGGCATCAAGCAGCGCATGGACGAGGTCAACGCCAGTCTGGAGCAGGTGCCGTTCAATCGCGGCACGCTGCTGACCATCGAGGTCAGCGACCGTCGCCTGGGCGAGGTGCAGGAATTCCAGCAACAGCTGCGCGCGGTGCTGTCGCATCAACAGACCGAAGACCGCGCACTGGCCGAAGCGCAGTTTTCCACCTTGCGCGCGTTGGTGGCACGCCTGGGCGCGCAGGAACCGGACGCACGCCGCTGGCGCGAGCAGGTGCTGGACGTGCGCCAGCATGTGGAATTCATCGGCGTGGAGCTGGATGCGCAGACCCGCGCACAGGTGGAGATCTACCGCAGCGGCGCCGGCAAATCCGGCGGTCAGCGCCAGAAGCTGGCGACCACCTGCCTGGCCGCCGCGTTGCGCTACCAGCTCGGCGGCGAAGACGGCGAACTGCCGCGCTACTGCGCGGTGGTGCTGGACGAAGCCTTCGACAAGGCCGACAACGAATTCACCGCGCTGGCAATGAACATCTTCGAGAACTTCGGTTTCCAGATGGTGGTGGCCACGCCGCTGAAATCGGTGATGACGCTGGAGCCGTTCATCGGCGGTGCCTGCTTTGTGGAAATCAGCGGCCGGCACAACTCCGGCGTGCTGCTGATCGACTATGACGAGCAGGCGCAGCGACTCCAGTTGCCCGAGCGCTCGCGCGGGGATGAGGCAGCTGTAGCGGATACGCAACAGGCGGTGAGTGCTGCGCAGCGCGAGGATGCACCGCGTTCGACGCAGGGTGAAACGCGTATGGACAGCACCGGTGCCGTCTCTGGCGCTGAGGGTGCGGCACTTCAGGACGTCCCTGCACAGGACGACGTGGCGGCCAAGGCGAGCAGGCGCGCCAGCAAGGTCGCGCCGGCATCGACGCCGGCCGTTCAAGCCGGGCCGAAGCCCGCGAAAACAGCTGCTTCCAGCGCACGTGCGGAATCGGGCACGTCGGCGGCGGCGAAGGCGAAAACCGCAGCGGGCAAGGCCGCATCTGCCAAACCTGCATCAGCCAGGCGTGCATCGCCTGCAACGGGCACAGCGCGCAAGCCGGCAACGCCGACCAAACCGGCCAGGACGCCGGCAAACACCGAGACGGCACCCAGGCGCGCGACCGCGTCCGCCAAACCGACTGCCAGGCCGAACAAAGCCGCGACAACAGCGGCGCCGCCGAAAAAGCCCGCTGCCAAGTCGACGGTAGCGACCAGGCGCGCCACCACTTCGCTGGGTGGCGCAACCAAGGCAACCAAGACAACTGCCGCGCGTAGCGCGGCCAGGCCCGCGCCAGCCAAACCCGTGGCCAAGGCACGTGCTGTGTCCACGCGCGGATCTACAGGCAAGCCGCGCGGAAAACGCTGAGCGCGCCACCTGGATGCCTGCGTCACCGCGCTGTGGTCGCAGGCGTCCAGGTCAGCAGCGCAGCAAGGCAGGCGCGTGTAGATAAGAATCGTTATCATTATCGGCCCAGATGTGCCCGCTAGCGCGCATCGTCCCGCTGAAGATCCCGATGACCCCACTGCCTGCGCCTCGCCACCTGTTGTTCGCGTCCCTGTTTGCCGCCATGCCGGCCGCCGCCCAGGAGGCCAGCCTGCTCGACGCCATCGTGGTCAGCGAAAAGCGCGCCCTGTACCGGCCGGAAAAGGCCGCCGGTGCCACCCGCACGCAGACGCCGGTGGAGCGCATTCCGCAGGCGATCCAGGTGGTGCCGCGCTCGGTCATCGACGAACAGCAGCTCACCCGGCTGGTGGATGTGGTGGCCAATGTCTCCAACGTGCAGCCCGGCGGCACCCAGGGCAATCGCTCGGAAACCTTCGTCATCCGTGGCTTCGAGGCGTCCTCGTATGCGGTCGACGGCATCCTGCTCAACCCGGCGCAGAACTTCACCGAGACCGTGCGCGATCTGGCCAATGTCGCCCAGGTGGAAGTGCTTAAGGGACCGGCCGCGGTGCTGTACGGACGCGGCGAACCCGGCGGGGTGATCAATCTGGTCACACTGCGCCCGGATGCGGTGTTCGGCGGCAATGCACAGGTGCAGGTGGCGGAACACGGCCTGCGCCGCGTGCAATCGACCGTCACCGGCCCGCTGAGCCCGACGCTGTCGGCACGGCTCAGCGCCGCCGCGCAGGAAACCGGCAGCTTTCGCGCTGCGCAGGCCGATGGCGATCGCGTGTTCGTGTCGCCCTCGCTGGCCTGGCGGCCGAACGCGCAGCTGCGCGCCGATCTGGATCTGGACTACACCCGCCAGACCAGCCCGGGCGATCGCGGGCTGGTCGCCATCGACGGGGTGGTGCGTGGACCGGCCGAGCGCAGCTTCGGCGAGCCGTGGTCGCGCAATCACGGCACTTCGCGCACCGCACGCGGGCGCATCGAATATGACGCCAACGACTGGCTGACGCTGCGCCAGATCCTCAATCACCAGGACGGCGACAGCGGCCGCGACGTGGCCGACTTCACCGGCTTCAGCGCCGACCGCGCCTTCCTGCAGCGCCGCGCCGTGCGCCAGGACCAGCAGGTGCGCGCAACGACCTCGCAGACCGAAGCGCTGGCGCATTTCGCCACCGGCCCGCTGCGCCATCAACTGCTGGCCGGCGCCGAGTACGTCGATGCGCATCGCCACACCGACGAAGCGCGCGCACCGCTGGCACGCATCAGCGTGCGTAACCCGGTGCAGGGCGCCTTGCCGGGCAGCTATGTGCCGGCGCGCGAAATCGATGTCGATGCGCGCTATGCCGCGCTGTATGTGCAGGACCAGATCAGCATCGGCGAGCGTTGGGACGTGCTGGCCGGCGTGCGCTGGGACGACGTGCAGCAGACCACCATCGACAACGGCGCGCGCACCCGCGAAGACGGCCGGCGTGCATCGCCGCGCATCGGCGTGGTGTGGAAGGCGGCGCCGCAGCTATCGCTGTACGCCAATACCTCCACGTCGTTCCGGCCGCGCAGCGCCACGCTGTTTTCCGGCGGCAGCGTACCACCGGAGACCGGCCGCCAGTACGAGCTCGGCCTGAAGGGCGCGCTGTTCGACAACCGCGTGCTCGCCACCGCCGCCGCGTTCCAGATCACCAAGGACAACGTCGCCACCAGCGATCCGGACAACAGCGGCTTCGTGCTGGTCACCGGCCAGCAACGCGTGCGCGGGCTGGAGCTGGACATCACCGGCGAGCTCACCCGGAACTGGCGGCTGATTCTGGGCGCCGGCTATCTGGATGCGCAGGTCACCCGCGATACCGTCATCCCGGCCGGCAACCGCCTGCGCGGCGTACCGCGGGTCAGCGCCAGTCTGTGGAGCACCTATCACGTCGCCAGCGGGCCGCTGTACGGCCTGACCCTGGGCGCCGGCGCGGTGCATGTGGGCGAGCGCGAAGGAGATCTGGCCAACAGCTATCGCATTGCCGGCTACACGCGCTTCGATGCCTCGGCGGCGTACCGCTTCGGTGGCCGTTACCAACTGGCGCTGATGCTGCGCAATGTCGCCAACCGTTTCTACATCGAGCAACCGGTGACGCAGACCACCAATTATCCCGGCGCACCGCGCACCTTGTCGGCGACGCTGAGTATGGATTTCTAAACGCCGTGCAGCAGATCCCAGCCCATCTTGCCGATCAGCACGATGACCAGCACCAGGAACAGGGTGCGGATCAGCGGCGTACCGCCGCGTAGCGCCATCCGCGTGCCGGCGACCGCACCGGCCACGTTGGCCACCGCCATCGGGATGCCGATCGCCAGCATCACCTGGCCGCTGGGCAGGAAGAACGACAGCGCCGCCAGGTTGGTGGCCAGGTTCACCACCTTGGCTGCGGCCGAGGCGCGCAGAAAGTCCAGCCCGAAGAAGCGGATGAACAGGAAGATCAGGAAACTGCCGGTACCGGGCCCGAAGAACCCGTCGTAGAATCCGATCGCCGCGCCCATCGCCAAGGCAGTGATCAATTCGCGCCGGCCGATCTGGCGTGGCCGATGCAGCGCGCCGAAGTCCTTCTTGATCAGCGTGTAGACCAGCATCGCGATCAGCAGCACCAGGATCAGCGGCCGCACCGCCTGCTTGGGCATCAGGCTGACCGCGGTCGCGCCCAGAAACGAAAACGTAAACGCCGCCACCGTCGCATACAGCACCGGCCGCCACGGAAAGCGCACGGTGCGCGCATAGCGCCACGCCGAGGCACCGGTGCCGAACATCGCGCTGAACTTGTTGGTGCCCAGAATCAGCGACGGCACCTGCTGCGGCAGGGTCGCAAACAATCCCGGCAACTGGATCAGGCCACCGCCGCCGACCGCCGCATCCACCAGCCCGGCGACAAAAGCGATGCACAGCAGCCACGGCAATTCGGTGGGGATCAGTTCCAGCAAGGCGGCGCTCCGCACGACGGGGCGACAGCATAAACGCGCAGAAACGCCGCCTCCCACTTCCCACTTCCCGCACAATCGCCAGATGCCGACTTCCACTCCCAACGATCCCTGTCCCTGCGGCCGCGCCGCTACCTACGCGCAGTGCTGCGGGCACTACCATGCCGGCGCCGCTGCGCCCGATGCCGAAACCCTGATGCGTGCGCGCTATAGCGCCTATGTCCGCCGCGATGTGGCGTACCTGCTCGCCAGCTGGCATCCCTCCACGTGCCCATCCGAGCTGTCGCTGGACGAGGGCGGCCGCACCACCTGGCTCGGCCTGACCGTGCAACGCGCCATCGAGACCGGTACCGACACCGCCGAAGTGGCGTTCCTGGCCCGTTACCGCATCGGCGGCGGCAGCGCGGTGCGCATGACCGAACACAGCCGCTTCGTGCGCGAAGACGGCCGCTGGTATTACCTCGACGCGCGCTGAGCAGGGCCCGGCACTGTCGCTGTCGGGACACCACCAGGACGCGGCAACGTCTAGCGCTCGTCGGCACCTCTGCCGGCACCGCGCCGCTGCGGCCGATATCGGCCTGCCGGGTCCCCCACCGGCCCTCGGTAACGTCGGTAGTCGGCCGTGCTAGTGGGCGAAGGCGTGCAGGCCGCCGTCCACGGCAATCACCTCACCGGTCAGATAGCGTGCAAGGGGCGAGGCCAGATAGGCGGCCAGATGAGCGATGTCGTCGGGTTCGCCGAAGTAGCCGATCGGCACATGGCGCGCGATGAAGGCCTGGCGCGCTTCCGCCGTGGGATGGAGCTTGTCCAGCACTTGTTCGGAATTGATGCGTCCCGGTGCGATGGTATTGACCGTGATGCCCTCGGCCGCCAGCTGCGAGGCCATTCCCTTGGCCCAGAACTGCAGCGCTGCCTTCGCCGCGCCGGCGCCGTTGACCTCGCGGGGCTCCATGCTGCCGCTGAAGTTGATGATCCTGCCCCAGCGCCGGTGGCGCATGCCGGGCAGCAGGGCCTGGGTCATGCGCCGGGCACTGCCGAAGTTGAGCGCGAAGGCTTCGTCCCAGTCCGCATCGCTGGCCTCCAGCGCAAAAGGGCGTGCGCCGCCGGCGGTATTGACCAGGATCTCGATCCGGCCCAGCGCCTGGCTGGCATCCCGGGCGATGCGCGTGATCTCGGTCGCGCTGGTGATGTCGCCGGGGATCACCAGCGGGCGCGGGTGACCCTGTGCCGCGATGTCGCTGGCTAGCTGTTCCAGCCTGTCGGCGCGGCGCGCGGTGATCGCCAGCTGCACCCCCTCGGCCGCCAGCACGCGGGCGACGCCGGCGCCGATTCCGGTGCTGGCGCCGGTCACCAGTGCCGTGTGTTCATGCAATTGCAGATTCATCGACAACGTCCGTCAGAGTGAGGGCCCCAGCCTGATCCGTTATCGAGCCGCGATAAACGTCGTTATCTTGCATTGATTGGCAACCAGGAGTGTTGAATGGATCTGCTGGACAGCATGCAGGTGTTCGTCCGCGTGGTGGACGGCGGCAGCCTCGCTGCGGCGGCGCAAGCGCATGGCATTTCCCCGACCATGGCGGGCAACCACCTGCGCGCCCTGGAGCAACGCCTCGGTCTGCAGTTGCTGGTGCGGACCACGCGACGGCAGCGATTGACCGCGTTTGGCGAGGCCTACTACGGGCGTTGCCGGGAGATTCTCGAGCTGGTCGCCGATACACAGGTGCAGGCCGACGGTCAGCGCCTGGAACCGGCCGGGCCGCTGCGGGTCGCCGCGCCGGTGTCGTTCGGAACCTATGGACTCACGCCGGTGCTTGGCGAGTATCTGCAGCGCCATCCCCAGGTGAGCCTGGATCTGCAGCTCAGCGATCGGGTGCAGGATCTGGTCGACGAGGGCATCGATGTAGCCGTCCGCATCGGGGCGCTGGGCGAGTCCTCGCTGGTGGCGCGCGCGCTGCAGCCTTATCGCCTGTGGTGCTGCGCGACGCCGGCCTATCTGCACCGCAACGGTACCCCGCAACGGCTTGCCGAGCTGGCCGGGCACCAATGCCTGGGGATGGATGCCAAGGCGCTCGGCCAGTGGCAGGACTACACCGGCGAGCGAATCGGCCCGCTGTCGCGTGCGCAGTTGCATCTCACCAGCGGCCCGGCTCTGCACCTGGCGGCCTTGCAGGGCCTGGGCATCGTGCTGCAGCCGGCGTTCCTGTTGCGTGCCGACGTGGAAGCGGGCCGGCTGGTGCGGCTGTTTCAGGACCGGGAGCTGCACCGTCCACTAAGCGTGCTCTATCCCCAAACCCGCTGGCGCTCGGTCACCGTACGCAGCTTCGTCGATTTCCTGCTGGAGCGGTTTGCCTGAAGCCGCCGGGCGTCAGACGGACCCTGTGGCAACGCGCGTTGCCGGAGCCTGGCTGGTGCGGCGAGCGTGCGGGGCGATCAATGCGCCGCGTTGCTGCTGCAATCACGCGGGTTGTCTCCATCGCCCGCGTGATCTAACGCGATAGCCGGCACCCCGTTCGTTCCGACGAACGGCAGGCACGGCCGTGCTTTCTCGACGCCACGTTCGCAGCCGATCCCGGAAGCTTGCCGCCTCGGCGGAGCTCGCCGCGGGGCGGACACGATGATGGCAACCTTCAATCTCTGGCAGTGGGTGCTTGTGGCCATCGTGGTGTTCGCGATCGTGCTGCCGGCGTGCCTGGCCACGGCACTGATCTGGTTTGGCCCCCGCCACGACGCCCCGCGCAGGGCACGCGCCCGACGCATGTCCGACACCAGCCCCTCCAGCCCGGCGCTGTCGCTGCTGACCGGCATCACCGGCGACGGCAGCTAGGCGCGGCGATCGACGCGGCTGGGTTGCCGCGGCGTCCTCACCAGGCGGGCCGGACCAATGCCACTCCATTGGCGCGCAACATCACCCTCTGACTGGCGCTACATGGCCTCTGCGCCGCACTCACCCCTCTGAAAAGCGCGCGTACCGCACAGTCACCCCTGCGTGTCGCTGCCGACCACCGCAGCGCACCATGCCGTCGCGACATCACGACTTGCACGCCTGCAACCAGCCAGGTTGGCTATCCTCGGCGGCTCGACCTGCCGCAGGAGCGCTCCACCGCATGACCTCCGTCCACACGCCGGCCATCGCGCCGTGATGCCGACCCGGCGCGTCCTGCCTGCGCTGTTGGCGCTGGCGCCGCTGATCGCCTGCGCCGATCCGGCCTTCGACCGCTGCCTGGCCGGCCTGCAGACCCAGGCCGCCGCCAAGGGCGTGGCGGCCGCCGACTTCCAGCGCTTCACCGCCGGCCTGGCGCCCGACCCCAGCGTGTTGCCGCTGCTCGATGCCCAGCCCGAATTCACCACCCCGATCTGGGACTACCTCGCCAGCCTGGTCGACAGCCAGCGTGTCGCCGACGGCCAGGCCATGCTGGCCACCCACCGCGATTTGCTTACGCGCCTGTCCGAACAGACCGGGGTCGATCCGGCCACCATCGTGGCGGTCTGGGGCGTGGAGAGCGACTACGGCCGCGTTACCGGCAAGCGCCCGCTGCTGGTCTCGCTGGCCACGCTGTCGTGCGCGGGCCGCCGCCAGCCATTCTTCCGTGGCGAATTGCTTGCCTTGCTCGGCCTGCTGCAGCAAGGCGATCTGTCGCCGAATGGCTTGACCGGCTCCTGGGCCGGCGCCTTCGGGCAGACCCAGTTCATGCCCTCGACCTATGCCCGCATCGCGGTGGATGGCGACGGCGACGGCCGCCGCGACCTGGTCGCCAGCATTCCCGACGCGCTGGCCTCCACCGCCAACTATCTGGTCAAGGCCGGCTGGGAGCGTGCCCGCCCCTGGGGCATGGAAGTCCGCCTGCCCGCCGGCTTCGATGCCAGCAAGGCCGGCCGTACCCGGCGCCAACCGCTGCAGGCCTGGCAAAACGCCGGCCTGCTCGGCACCGACGGCAAGGCGCTGGCGCCGGCCGGCCTGCCCGCCGACACCCCGGCTGCCCTGCTGCTGCCGGCCGGCGCGACCGGCCCGGCATTCCTGGTGTTCCGCAACTACGACGCGATCTACGCCTACAACGCCGCCGAAAGCTACGCGCTGTCGATCGCCCTGCTTGCCGACCGCCTGCGCGGTGGCGCCGGCCTGGTCGCCGCCTGGCCCACCGACGACCCCGGCCTGGGCCGGCCCGAACGGCGCGAACTGCAGCAGTTGCTGCTGGCCCGCGGCCATCTGATCGGCGAGGCCGACGGCATGATCGGCACCGCCAGCCGGCGCGCCATCCAGGTCGAGCAGACCCGCCTGGGCCTGCAGCCGGCCGACGGCCGCCCCGGCCAGCGCATCCTCACCGCCCTGCGCGCCGCCCCGCCGGTCGCCGGCGCGGCGGCCATCCGCGCCACGGCGTTCAAGCTGCCGGCCGCCTATCCCGCATTCGTCCAATCCCCCATCGTCCAGAAGGCACCCCCCATGTCCGACCTCACCGGCCTGCGCACAGGCGACTTCCACGGCTTTCCCTCGCTGTTGATCGACACCCCGTTCTCCACCGCCGCCATCAGCCTGTTCGGCGGCCAGCTGCTGTCGTTCGTGCCCAAGGGCGGGCAGGACGTGATGTGGCTGTCGCCCACCGCCAAGCAGCCGCCCACCCCGATCCGCGGCGGCGCGCCGGTGTGCTGGCCGTACTTCGGCCGCCAGGACCAGACCGGCGAGGTCCCTGCGCATGGCTTCGTGCGCACCGTGCCCTGGCAGCTCACCGAGAGCCGGCGCGAGAACGACGGCACGCTGGTGCTCACGCTGACCCCGCCCAGCTTCGACGACCTGGCGCTGCGCCTGCGCATGACCCTGCGCATCGGCCGCACCCTCGAACAAAGCCTGATCACCGAAAACACCAGCCCGGCCCCGGTGCGCTTCACCCAGGCGCTGCACAACTACTTCCGCGTCGGCGACGCGCTCACCGTCAGCGTGCAGGGCCTGGACGGGCTGGACTACCTCGACAAGTACGAGAACTACGCCACCGCCCACCGCCAGCAGGGCGACTGGAGCCTGCGCGACCCACGCGACCCCGGCCGCAGCGACCGCATCTACACCAACGCCGGTGGCCGCTACACCCTGACCGACCCGGTGCTCGGCCGCCGCATCGTCATCGCCACCCAGGGCAGCCGCTCGCTGGTGGCCTGGAACCCGGGCCAAGAGGCAGCCGCCAAGATGGCCGACGTGGGCGAGGGCTGGCGCGATTACGTCTGCCTGGAAGCGGCTAACGCCGGCCCGGACGTGATCGAACTCGCCCCCGGCGCCAGCCACACGCTGACCCAGACCATCAGCGTCGAGTAAGCGCAAGAATCACCCCAGGCTCGCGCAGAGCCTGCACTGCTTTCCAAAACAGGAAAGAAGCAGCACGACTCCCTTCTCCCACCGGGAGAAGGTGCCCCGAAGGGGCGGATGAGGGTGCGGGCGAAGCCTCGTGTCACCTCGCAGTTCCTGTGGCTTCGTCGGTACCCTCACCCCAACCCCCGCTACGCGCCCCGGCCCACGCATGAGGCGCAGGCGCTCCAGGGCACGCGCGCCAGTGGCGCGCGTGCCATGCCTTCTCGCCCCGCAGGAGAGGGGCTTTCAGTGAGGGGACTTGGGGCGTATCAGGCGACAGCTCGTCCCCACAACTGCGCCACCCAGTCCACCGCTACACTCGCCGCTTCGCCCCACTGCGCAGCGCGATGTCCCTCCCAGCAGATTCCGCTCCCGCCACGGGCCGGCGCCGCGCCGCGCTGATCTTCATCTTCATCACCGTGCTGATCGACGTGCTGTCGTTCGGCGTGATCATTCCGGTGCTGCCGGATCTGGTGCGCCAGTTCACCCATGGCGACTACGCCGTGGCCGCCGGCTGGATCGGCTGGTTCGGCTTCTTGTTCGCCGCCATCCAGTTCGTCTGCTCGCCGCTGCAGGGCACCCTGTCCGACCGCTATGGCCGCCGCCCGGTGATCCTGCTTTCCTGCCTGGGGCTGGGCCTGGACTTCATCCTGATGGCGGTCGCCCATTCCCTGCCGATGCTGCTGCTGGCGCGGGTGATCTCCGGGGTGTGCTCGGCCAGCTTTTCCACCGCCAATGCCTACATCGCCGACGTCACCCCGGCCGACAAACGCGCCGGCGCGTTCGGCATGCTTGGCGCCGCGTTCGGTATTGGTTTTGTCGCCGGGCCGTTGATCGGCGGCTGGCTGGGCAGCATCGGCCTGCGCTGGCCGTTCTGGTTTGCCGCCGGGCTGGCGCTGCTGAACGTGCTGTATGGCTGGTTCGTGCTGCCCGAATCGTTGCCTGCCGAACGCCGCACGCCACGCCTGGACTGGTCGCATGCCAACCCGCTCGGCGCACTCAAGCTGCTGCGCCGTTATCCGCAGGTGTTCGGCCTGGCCTCGGTGGTGTTCCTGGCCAACCTGGCGCACTACGTCTATCCCAGCATCTTCGTGCTGTTCGCCGGTTATCAATACCACTGGGGCCCGCGCGAGGTGAGCTGGGTGCTGGCCGGCGTCGGCGTGTGCAGCATCATCGTCAATGCGCTGCTGGTCGGCCGGCTGGTGCGCTGGCTGGGCGAACGCCGTGCGCTGCTGCTGGGTCTGGGCTGCGGGGTGATCGGTTTCGTCATCTACGGGCTGGCCGACAGCGGCACCAGGTTCCTGATCGGCGTGCCGATCAGCGCGTTCTGGGCGATCGCCGCACCGGCCGCGCAGGCCTTGATCACCCGCGAGGTCGGCGCCGATGCGCAGGGCCGCGTGCAGGGCGCGCTGACCAGTCTGGTCAGTCTGGCCGGCATCGCCGGTCCGCTGCTGTTTGCCAATGTGTTCGCCTGGTTTATCGGCACGGGCGCACCGCTGCATCTGCCCGGCGCACCCTGGTTGCTGGCGGGTTTTCTGCTTGCCGCAGGCTGGGTCATGGCCTGGCGCCGGGCGGGGCGGGGGGCCGGCATGGCCCCCGCGGCACAGGGGTGATGCCAACCTATTCAGCTTGTGCTCGCGCCCGCTTTATCTGATTTGCGCAGTCACTGCTAGGCTGGTGTCCTCCGTGCTGCGGCACCGCCTCGACTCCCTATGTGTCCTGACACCCTGGCTGTTCCGCCCTCGGCCGCGCTCGTGCTGCGCCATGCCACGCAGGACACCCACCGCCTGGTCGAAACGGTTCCGCTGATGCAGGCGCTGGGGCAGGGGCAGGTCGATCGCGCTGCCTACGCGCTGATCCTGCGCCGGCACCATGCGCTGCTGGCCGGCTTCGAAGCGCAACTGAGCGACTGGCTCAGCACCCTGATCGGCACCGGCTGGCAGTACCGCCGCCGCGTCCCGGCCCTGCGCGAGGACCTGCACACGCTCGGGCAGCCGCCGCAGGCGCCCATCGCGGCGCCTGCCGCCGGCAACGATGCCGCGCGCTGGGGCATGCTCTACGTCATCGAAGGCTCGCAACTTGGCGGGCGAGTGATCGCGCGCACCTTGCGCAAGCAGCAGCCTGCGCTGGCTGACGCCTTGCGGTATTTCGAACTGGCCAACGACGACCCGGCCGGCTGGCGCCGTTTCCAGGCCGTGCTCGACCAACGCCTGGACACATCTTCCGCGCGCGAGGCCGCCATCGACGGCGCGCAGCGCATGTTTGCCCACTTCCACACCTGTCTTGCAGCGGAGCCGTGCCCGTGAATCAGCCCACCGAACCCCTGGATATGGATGTCTGTGCGCGTGAGCCGATCCATATTCCCGGCCTGATCCAGCCCTACGGCGTGCTGCTGGTGATCGAGCCGGCCGACGGCCGCATCGTGCAGGCCAGCACCACCGCCGCCGACCTGCTCGGCGTGCCGCTGGCCGAATTGCTGGGCATGCAATACACGCAAGTGCTGGAACTGCCCGGCGAGCAGCCGTGTGCAGTGGAGGACCAGGCGCAGCATCTGCTGCATGCCGACGTGCGCTTTCCCCTGCGCGCAGCACCCACCGACCATCCCTGGGTGGCCGCCTGGCATCTGTATCCGGAGCAGTGGCTGGTCGAAATCGAGCCGCGCGACGCACGCCTGATGGACGTCACCCTGCGCGAAGCGCTACCGCTGTTGCGCAGCATCGAGCGCGATACCGGCATCGCCGAAGCCGCCGTGCGCGCCGCCAAGGGGCTGCGCAGCATGATCGGCTTCGACCGGGTGATGGTGTATCGCTTCGACGAGGAGTGGAACGGCGACGTCATTGCCGAAGCGCGCCAATCCGACCTGGACGCCTATCTCGGCCTGCATTACCCGGCCCCCGACATCCCGGCCCAGGCGCGCGCGCTGTACCTGCGCAACCGCGTCCGCCAGATTGCCGATGTCGGCTATCGGGCGTCGGCGATCGAACCCACGCTGCATCCGCGTCTGGGCACCCCGGTGGATCTGAGCGATGTCAGCCTGCGCAGCGTCTCGCCGGTGCACCTGGAATACCTGGCCAACATGGGCGTGACCGCCACGCTGGTGTCCTCGATCGTCGTCAACGATGCGCTGTGGGGGCTGATCGCCTGCCACCACTACAGCCCGCACTTCACCAGCCATGCCATGCGCGATGCCACCGATGCGGTGACCCGCGCGCTGGCCGGGCGCATCGGCGGATTGCAGGCGGTGGCGCGCGCGCACATGGAATCGGTGCTGCTCACCGTGCGCGAGAAGTTGATCACCGACTTCAACGACGCCGACCAGATGACCGTGGAAATGCTCGCCGACATGGCGCCCGACCTGATGGACGTGGTCGACGCCGACGGCGTGGCGATCTTCCATGGCGGCGAGATCAGCCGGCATGGCAGCACCCCGGACGCGGCCGCGCTGCGCCGCATCCGCGACCACATCGAATCCGAACACCACGACGCCCTGCGCGAAGACGCGGTCGGCGCCCTGCATGTGGACGCGATCGGCGAGGTGTTTCCCGAGCTGGCCGACCTCGCACCGCTGGCTGCCGGCTTCATCTTCGTGCCGCTGATGCCGCAGTCGCGCAGCGCCTTGCTGTGGACCCGCCGCGAGCAGGTGCAGCAGGTCAAATGGGCGGGCAATCCGCAGCTGGCCAAGCTGCCGGACATCCCCAACTCACGGTTGTCGCCACGCAAGAGCTTCGACCTGTGGCAGGAAACCGTGCGCGGTCGCGCGCGGCGCTGGTCGCCGTTGCACCTGGAATCGGCGCGCAGCCTGCGCGTGCTGATCGAGCTGATGGAACGCAAGCGCTTCCAGCAGGATTTCACCTTGCTCGAAGCCTCGCTCTCGCGTCTGCGCGATGGCGTTGCCATTATCGAACGTGGCGCCACGGCCGCGCACCGGCTGATGTTCGTCAACCCGGCGTTTGCAGAACTCAGCCAGACCGAAGTGGCCGACCTGATCGGTTGCGACATCCTGTCCCTGCTGGCCAGCGATGCCGCCCCGCCCAAGGTGGAGCTGCTCGAAGACGCACTGCGGCACGGGCGCGCCGCATACGTCACCCTGCCGCTGCGCGCGCAGGACGGCGCCCCGGTCTACCGCCAGTTCCATCTCGAACCGCTGCCCAGCCCCAATGGCCTCACCGCCCATTGGCTGCTGCAGCTACGCGATCCCGAGTAAGCGCTGCCCACAATGGAATCGTCTGTCGCGGTCAGGGGTGGCTGACAAAACGTAGCGAGCAGTCACCCGCTGGAGTGCGGACGTTGCGGAAGAATCGCAGTGGCGAGGATTCCGCGCACCGGCTGCGCCCACATGGGGTTGGCGCCGTCGGTTTGACCGCTGCTCTAAGCCCGCGGCCGCAACACCAGCAAGGTGATCGTTCCGGCCACCAGGCCCCAGAACGAGGCGCCGATCCCGCCCAGCGTCAGCCCCGATGCGGTCACCAGGAAGGTGACCAAGGCCGCTTCGCGCTCGCTGTCCCGCTGCAAGGCCGCCGCCAGGCTGTTGCCGATCGTGCCCAGCAACGCGATCCCGGCGATGGCCATCACCAGCTCGCGCGGAAAGGCCGCAAACACCGCCGCCACGGTCGCGCCGAACACGCCGATCAGCACATAGAACACGCCTGCGCTCACCGCGGCGGTGTAACGCCGCGCCGGATCCTCGTGCGCCTCGCGGCCCATGCAGATCGCTGCGGTGATTGCCGCCAGGTTCAAGGCATAGCCACCGAACGGCGCCAGCAGCGTATTGACCACCCCGATCCAGCCGATCGTCGGCGAGATCGGCACCGCATAGCCGGAAGCGCGGATCACCGCCACGCCCGGCACGTTCTGCGAGGCCATGGTGACCACGAACAACGGAATCGCCAGCCCGAACAACGCCGCCCACGACAACGACGGCACCACCAGCACCGGCTGGGCGAGGTCAAGCTGCACGCTCTTCCACTGCATCAACCCGCTGCCGGCCGCAATCGCCATGCCGACCAGCAAGGCCGCAATCACCGCATAGCGCGCTAACCAGTGTCGCCCGGCCAGATAGGCCGCCAGCATCGCCAGTGCCAGCCACACCTGGCTCTGCATCGCCACGAACAGGTCCAGGCCGAAGCGCAACAGCACTCCGGCCAGCATGCCCGAGGCCAGCGAGATCGGAATGCGCCGGATTGCCTTCTCAAATAACCCCGAGAAGCCGGCCAGCATGCCAAGCACCGCCGCCAGCACAAACGCACCGACCGCCTCGCCCAGCGGCACCCCGGCCGCGCTGCCGATCAACATCGCCGCACCCGGCGTGGACCAGGCGGTTACCACCGGCACCCGGTAGCGCAGCGACAGGCCGATGCAGGTCACGCCCATGCCGATCCCGAGCGCCCACATCCACGAAGCGATCTGCGCCTGGTCC
Organism: Xanthomonas arboricola; assembly: GCF_002940665.1. Classification (GTDB taxonomy): domain Bacteria; phylum Pseudomonadota; class Gammaproteobacteria; order Xanthomonadales; family Xanthomonadaceae; genus Xanthomonas; species Xanthomonas arboricola_B. The sequence continues at coordinate 1,319,648 of NZ_MIGY01000001.1, read as the reverse complement.
GCCCCCAGGTGACGCGCCGCCTCGAACACGATCACCGCAGAACTGGCAAAGCCCACCAACACCGTGACAAAGCCCGCGGCAATCGCAGGCAGGGACAGGTCGCGTAGCAGGCTGCGGGAGGGAGACATTGGGAGCTCGCTATCTAGTGCATGCATTCTTACCGAGCGCGCCGATGATCGATAGCGCAGCACCTTGCGTGGTCGGCTCTCTATCGACGCTCTTGTTGTCCTGCCTGGAAAGCACGACGTCGCTGCAATGCGGGCACACGGTCCCATGACCTTGATAGAGAGAGCAGGCCGGATACACCGCAAAGTGCGTGGAATCAGGCCCCGCGCATGGACGCAATGACGTCCGTGTCATGCCAGTGTCAAAAAATGCTTGCACTCCTGCGCAGTCTCGATAAACTGCGCGGCCTCGCTCAGGACGGCGGCGCTTCTCGAAGCACCGCAACAACGAACGGGGGCGAATCGGAAACATCACAAGGTGTTGACGAAACGAAAAAGCCGGCTATGATGAGCGGCTCGCTACACGGAAAGACGCTACGGCGGATTGAGGTGCAGCGGCGGCAACTTCCTCTTCACGAGGGGTTGACGAAGATGAAAAGCCTGCTAATATGGCCGGCTCGCTTCGCAGAAAACCTTCGGGTCGAAACGAAGCAGCGTCAATCGCCTCGAAATGAGGTGTTGACGGCAAGAAAAAGTCCGCTATAATGGGCGGCTCGCTTCGACGGAAACGACGAAGCTGACGGGAACGGCGCTGAGGCCACTTCCCAATGTTCTTTGACAGTGTGCGCAGGTAATTTGTGCGGACGCCTGCAGGAAGGATGATTGTCCATCTTGCAGACGTTTAATCAAAATGCAACATATTAATTGCTTTGCAAGCGATAAGTTGCCAGTGGTTGAACTTCTGCAGCTAAAGTAATTTGCCTTCGGGCATGTAATTTTAAGTGAAGAGTTTGATCCTGGCTCAGAGTGAACGCTGGCGGCAGGCCTAACACATGCAAGTCGAACGGCAGCACAGTAAGAGCTTGCTCTTATGGGTGGCGAGTGGCGGACGGGTGAGGAATACATCGGAATCTACTCTTTCGTGGGGGATAACGTAGGGAAACTTACGCTAATACCGCATACGACCTACGGGTGAAAGCGGAGGACCTTCGGGCTTCGCGCGATTGAATGAGCCGATGTCGGATTAGCTAGTTGGCGGGGTAAAGGCCCACCAAGGCGACGATCCGTAGCTGGTCTGAGAGGATGATCAGCCACACTGGAACTGAGACACGGTCCAGACTCCTACGGGAGGCAGCAGTGGGGAATATTGGACAATGGGCGCAAGCCTGATCCAGCCATGCCGCGTGGGTGAAGAAGGCCTTCGGGTTGTAAAGCCCTTTTGTTGGGAAAGAAAAGCAGTCGGTTAATACCCGATTGTTCTGACGGTACCCAAAGAATAAGCACCGGCTAACTTCGTGCCAGCAGCCGCGGTAATACGAAGGGTGCAAGCGTTACTCGGAATTACTGGGCGTAAAGCGTGCGTAGGTGGTGGTTTAAGTCTGTTGTGAAAGCCCTGGGCTCAACCTGGGAATTGCAGTGGATACTGGGTCACTAGAGTGTGGTAGAGGGTAGCGGAATTCCCGGTGTAGCAGTGAAATGCGTAGAGATCGGGAGGAACATCCGTGGCGAAGGCGGCTACCTGGACCAACACTGACACTGAGGCACGAAAGCGTGGGGAGCAAACAGGATTAGATACCCTGGTAGTCCACGCCCTAAACGATGCGAACTGGATGTTGGGTGCAATTTGGCACGCAGTATCGAAGCTAACGCGTTAAGTTCGCCGCCTGGGGAGTACGGTCGCAAGACTGAAACTCAAAGGAATTGACGGGGGCCCGCACAAGCGGTGGAGTATGTGGTTTAATTCGATGCAACGCGAAGAACCTTACCTGGTCTTGACATCCACGGAACTTTCCAGAGATGGATTGGTGCCTTCGGGAACCGTGAGACAGGTGCTGCATGGCTGTCGTCAGCTCGTGTCGTGAGATGTTGGGTTAAGTCCCGCAACGAGCGCAACCCTTGTCCTTAGTTGCCAGCACGTAATGGTGGGAACTCTAAGGAGACCGCCGGTGACAAACCGGAGGAAGGTGGGGATGACGTCAAGTCATCATGGCCCTTACGACCAGGGCTACACACGTACTACAATGGTAAGGACAGAGGGCTGCAAACCCGCGAGGGTAAGCCAATCCCAGAAACCCTATCTCAGTCCGGATTGGAGTCTGCAACTCGACTCCATGAAGTCGGAATCGCTAGTAATCGCAGATCAGCATTGCTGCGGTGAATACGTTCCCGGGCCTTGTACACACCGCCCGTCACACCATGGGAGTTTGTTGCACCAGAAGCAGGTAGCTTAACCTTCGGGAGGGCGCTTGCCACGGTGTGGCCGATGACTGGGGTGAAGTCGTAACAAGGTAGCCGTATCGGAAGGTGCGGCTGGATCACCTCCTTTTGAGCATGACGTCATCGTCTTGCGGGCGTCCTCACAAATTACCTGCATTCAGAGATTCATACCGGCACAGGCTGGTATGCGAAGTCCCTTTTGGGGCCTTAGCTCAGCTGGGAGAGCGCCTGCTTTGCAAGCAGGGGGTCGTCGGTTCGATCCCGACAGGCTCCACCATAGTGAGTGAAAAGACTTCGGGTCTGTAGCTCAGGTGGTTAGAGCGCACCCCTGATAAGGGTGAGGTCGGTAGTTCGAGTCTACCCAGACCCACCACTCTGAATGTAGTGCACACTTAAGAATTTATATGGATCAGCGTTGAGGCTGATACATGTTCTTTTATAACTTGTGACGTAGCGAGCGTTTGAGATATCTATCTAAACGTGTCGTTGAGGCTAAGGCGGGGACTTCGAGTCCCTAAATAATTGAGTCGTATGTTCGCGTTGGTGGCTTTGTACCCCACACAACACGGCATGTAGCTCCGAGGCAACTTGGGGTTATATGGTCAAGCGAATAAGCGCACACGGTGGATGCCTAGGCGGTCAGAGGCGATGAAGGACGTGGTAGCCTGCGAAAAGTGTCGGGGAGCTGGCAACAAGCTTTGATCCGGCAATATCCGAATGGGGAAACCCACTGCTTCGGCAGTATCCTGCAGTGAATTCATAGCTGCTGGAAGCGAACCCGGTGAACTGAAATATCTAAGTAACCGGAGGAAAAGAAATCAACCGAGATTCCCTAAGTAGTGACGAGCGAACGGGGAGCAGCCCTTAAGCTGGAATGGCTTTAGAAAAACAATCTGGAAAGATTGGCCATAGAAGGTGATAGCCCTGTATTTAAAAGGGCCACTCCAGTGAAGACGAGTAGGGCGGGGCACGTGAAACCCTGTCTGAATATGGGGGGACCATCCTCCAAGGCTAAATACTCCTGACCGACCGATAGTGAACCAGTACCGTGAGGGAAAGGCGAAAAGAACCCCGGAGAGGGGAGTGAAATAGATCCTGAAACCGTGTGCGTACAAGCAGTAGGAGCTCGCAAGAGTGACTGCGTACCTTTTGTATAATGGGTCAGCGACTTACTGTTCGTGGCAAGCTTAACCGTATAGGGGAGGCGAAGGGAAACCGAGTCTGATAAGGGCGCATAGTCGCGGGCAGTAGACCCGAAACCGGGTGATCTAGTCATGGCCAGGGTGAAGGTGCCGTAACAGGTACTGGAGGCCCGAACCCACGTCTGTTGCAAAAGACGGGGATGAGCTGTGATTAGGAGTGAAAAGCTAATCGAACCCGGAGATAGCTGGTTCTCCTCGAAAGCTATTTAGGTAGCGCCTCGGACGAATACTACTGGGGGTAGAGCACTGTTATGGCTAGGGGGTCATCGCGACTTACCAAACCATTGCAAACTCCGAATACCAGTACGTACTATCCGGGAGACACACGGCGGGTGCTAACGTCCGTCGTGAAAAGGGAAACAACCCAGACCCACAGCTAAGGTCCCAAATTCACTGCTAAGTGGAAAACGATGTGGAAAGGCATAGACAGCCAGGAGGTTGGCTTAGAAGCAGCCACCCTTTAAAGAAAGCGTAATAGCTCACTGGTCGAGTCGGTCTGCGCGGAAGATTTAACGGGGCTAAGCAGTGAACCGAAGCTTGGGGTGCATAAAACTTGTTTTATGCGCGGTAGAGGAGCGTTCCGTAAGCCTGCGAAGGTGGATTGAGAAGTCTGCTGGAGGTATCGGAAGTGCGAATGCTGACATGAGTAACGATAATGCGGGTGAAAAGCCCGCACGCCGAAAGCCCAAGGTTTCCTTGCGCAACGTTAATCGACGCAGGGTTAGTCGGTCCCTAAGGCGAGGGCGAAAGCCGTAGTCGATGGGAAGCAGGTTAATATTCCTGCACCTCGCGTGAGTGCGATGGAGGGACGGAGAAGGTTAGGTGTACCGGGCGTTGGTTGTCCCGGGGAAAGGCGGTAGGTTTGGATCTTTGGCAAATCCGGGATCCTTTAAGACCGAGCACCGAGACGAGCCTTTATGGCGAAGTCACTGATACCACGCTTCCAGGAAAAGCTCCTAAGCTTCAGCTCACGAAGACCGTACCGTAAACCGACACAGGTGGGTAGGATGAGAATTCTCAGGCGCTTGAGAGAACTCGGGTGAAGGAACTAGGCAACATGGCACCGTAACTTCGGGAGAAGGTGCACCCTTTTTGGTGGCTCATGCGAGCTATAGCTGAAGAGGGTCGCAGAAACCAGGCCGCTGCGACTGTTTATCAAAAACACAGCACTCTGCAAACACGAAAGTGGACGTATAGGGTGTGACGCCTGCCCGGTGCTGGAAGGTTAATTGATGGGGTCAGCCGCAAGGCGAAGCTCTTGATCGAAGCCCCAGTAAACGGCGGCCGTAACTATAACGGTCCTAAGGTAGCGAAATTCCTTGTCGGGTAAGTTCCGACCTGCACGAATGGCGTAACGACAGCGGCGCTGTCTCCACCCGAGACTCAGTGAAATTGAAATCGCTGTGAAGATGCAGCGTTCCCGTGGCAAGACGGAAAGACCCCGTGAACCTTTACTATAGCTTTACACTGAACGTTGAGTTCGTCTGTGTAGGATAGGTGGGAGGCTATGAAACTGTGGCGCTAGCTGCAGTGGAGCCATCCTTGAAATACCACCCTGTCGTGCTTGACGTTCTAACCTAGATCCGTTATCCGGATCAGGGACCGTGTATGGTGGGTAGTTTGACTGGGGCGGTCTCCTCCTAAAGAGTAACGGAGGAGCACGAAGGTACGCTCAGCGCGGTCGGACATCGCGCACTGTGTGCAAAGGCATAAGCGTGCTTGACTGCAAGATCGACGGATCAAGCAGGTACGAAAGTAGGTCTTAGTGATCCGGTGGTTCTGTATGGAAGGGCCATCGCTCAACGGATAAAAGGTACTCCGGGGATAACAGGCTGATACCGCCCAAGAGTTCATATCGACGGCGGTGTTTGGCACCTCGATGTCGGCTCATCACATCCTGGGGCTGTAGTCGGTCCCAAGGGTATGGCTGTTCGCCATTTAAAGTGGTACGCGAGCTGGGTTCAGAACGTCGTGAGACAGTTCGGTCCCTATCTGCCATGGGCGTTGGAAGTTTGAGAGGGGCTGCTCCTAGTACGAGAGGACCGGAGTGGACGAACCTCTGGTGTTCCGGTTGTCACGCCAGTGGCATTGCCGGGTAGCTATGTTCGGAAGCGATAACCGCTGAAAGCATCTAAGCGGGAAGCGCGCCTCAAGATGAGACTTCCCGGGGCACAAGCCCCCTAAAGGAACCATATAGACTATGTGGTTGATAGGTCAGGTGTGTAAGTACAGCAATGTATTGAGCTAACTGATACTAATGATCCGTGCGGCTTGACCATATAACCTCAAGTTGCCTTGGTCCCAACGAACGTTGGTAGATCACCAAACGCAAGCTACGTCACAAGTTACCTATGCGAGACGAGCGCTGTGAAGCGCTGCTCCAACCGTCTCCCTGGTGAAATTAGCGCTGTGGAACCACCCGATCCCATCCCGAACTCGGAAGTGAAACGCAGCTGCGCCGATGGTAGTGTGGCTCAAGCCATGCGAGAGTAGGTCATCGCCAGGGGCTTTACCCGAAACCCTCCATCCAACAGGATGGGGGGTTTCTTTTTGCGCGACATTTAAGCCAACTGGCTAAAGCCAGAACCAGAACCAGAACCAGAACCAGAACCAGAGCTAAAGCCAGGGCTAAAGCCAAGCCAAAGGCAGAGCCGAAGCCAAGTAGCGCCAGGGCAATCGGGCACTCGGACGCTCCAGGCGCATCCTTGGCACCTTGCCACGGTGTGATCTGGGGCTCATCGACACGTAACGCAGCACCTGACGCGTCGGTTACGGTCCAAGGTTGAGCTTCTTTCTCACCTCTGTCCCCTGACTTTCGCGTCGATGCCGAGAGGTGGGTGCTGGCAGCGATGCTGTTGTGTAGCAATGACCTACCGCTTACTTCTGCGCAATGCAGATGTACGGGCACAGCACCTTATGCGGATATCTGGGCACAACAAAAAACCCCGCGATGCGGGGTTCTTGTTTTCCTCAGCAAGCCAAGAGATGGCCTGAAATGGTTTGGGCTGGATCTCAGTCGCCCAGTGTCAGAAGCGAGGCATTGCCGCCTGCGGCTGTTGTGTTGACGGTAACGACCTTCTCGGTAGCGAAGCGCAGCAGGTAATGCGGGCCGCCGGCTTTCGGGCCGGTGCCTGACAGGCCCTGGCCACCGAAAGGTTGTACGCCGACGACCGCACCGATCTGATTGCGGTTGACGTAGACGTTACCCACCGCAACGCGGGCGGTGATGCGATCGATGGTCTCGTCGATGCGCGAGTGCACGCCCAGGGTCAGTCCGTAACCGGTGGCGTTGATCTGATCGATGACGGCGTCGAGTTGGTCGGCTTTCCAGCGAATGACATGCAGGACGGGGCCGAAAATCTCACGCTGCAGCTGCGCGAGCGAGGCTAGCTCGTATGCACGTGGGGCGAAAAAGTTGCCGTTGGCAGTGGCTGGATCTGGGGTGGTGGTGCCGATCAGGCGCGCTTCGCGATCCATGCGCGTCGCATGATCGTCGAGGATCTTGAGCGCATCTGAATCGATCACGGGGCCAACGTCGGTGGACAATAGGGCAGGATCGCCGACCTTCAGCTCTCCCATGGCGCCGGCCAGCATGGTCATGACCTTGTCGGCGATATCGTCCTGCACGAACAGCACGCGGGCTGCCGAGCAGCGTTGGCCGGCAGACATGAAAGCGCTGGAGATCGCATCCTTGACGACAGCTTCCGGCAACGAGGACGAGTCGGCGATGAAGGCGTTCTGGCCACCGGTTTCGGCGATCAGCACGCCGATCGCGGCGTCGCGCGCGGCCAGGGTCCGGTTGATGACGCGTGCGGTCTCCGTGGAGCCGGTGAAGGCGACGCCCGCCACACGCGGGTCATTGGTCAGCGCAGCGCCGACGGTGGCGCCGTCGCCCGGCAGGAACTGCACGACCGCCTCGGGGATGCCCGCTTCGTGCAGTAGCTTCACTGCTGCGTAGCCAATCAGGTTGGTCTGCTCTGCAGGCTTGGCGATGACGCTGTTGCCGGCGGCCAATGCGGCGGCGACCTGGCCGAGGAAGATGGCGAGCGGGAAGTTCCAGGGGCTGATGCAGACGAATACGCCGCGGCCATGCAGCTGCAACTCGTTGGATTCGCCGGTTGGCCCTGGCAGACGCTCGGGCGCGCCGAACTGGGCGCGCGCCTGGCCGGCGTAGTAACGCAAGAAGTCGACCGCCTCGCGCACCTCGGCCACGGCGTCGGGCAGGGTCTTGCCGGCCTCCTTGACGCAGATCGCCATGAACTCGGGCATGCGTGTCTCGAGCAGGTCGGCGGCATGCTCCAGGATGGTGGCGCGGCTGGCGGCAGGCGTGCGGTTCCAGGCCGGCTGCGCGGCAGCAGCGGTGGCCAGAGACGTCTGCACGATGGCCGGACCGGCCGGCTGCCACTGCCCGACCGTTTCGCGTCGGTCCGCCGGATTGAGCACCGCCTCGCTGGGCGTGCTGATCACCGCGCCGGGCACCAGCGGGCCGGCCTTCCATGGCTTGATGGCGGCATTGAGTTGCTCGGCCAGCTGCCGCAGATCGTTGTCGTTGGCGAGATTGGCGCCCATGGAGTTTTTCCTGTGTTGGTTCTGGCTGCGCAACAGATCGGTCGGCAGCGGAATCTTGGGGTGCGGAATGGAGCCGAACGAGGACACCGCTTCGACCGGATCGCGGATCAGGTCTTCGATGGCGACGTCCTCGTCGGTGATGCGATTGACGAAGCTGGAATTGGCGCCGTTCTCGAGCAGGCGACGCACCAGGTACGGCAGCAGATCTTCGTGTGAGCCGACCGGTGCGTACACGCGGCAGGGCAGTCCCAGGCGATCGGCCGGGATCACTTCGGCATACAGGTCATCGCCCATGCCGTGCAGCTTCTGGTGTTCGTAATGCTTGGTCGTCGCGATCGCGCTTACCGCCGCGATGGTCTGCGCGTTGTGCGTGGCGAACATTGGATACAGCGCATCGCTGTGCGCGAACATGCGACGCGCGCAAGCCAGATACGACACGTCGGTATTCTGCTTGCGGGTAAAGACCGGGTAGCCGGGGTGGCCTTCGATCTGTGCGCGCTTGATCTCCGCGTCCCAGTACGCGCCCTTGACCAGGCGCACCGGAATGCGACGACCGACGCGGCGTGCCAGATCGGCGAGAAAATCGATCGTGTACGGCGTGCGCTTCTGATATGCCTGCACCGCCAAACCATAGCCTTCCCATCCATCCAGCGATGGGTCGGAGAACGTGGCCTCGATGATGTCCAGCGACAGTTCCAGACGGTCGGCTTCTTCGGCGTCGACGGTGTAGCCGATACCGTAGGACTTGGCCAGTTGCGCCAGCTCCAGTACACCCGGCACCAGCTCGGCCATCACGCGTGCGCGCTTGGCATGTTCGTAGCGCGGATACAGTGCGGACAATTTGATCGAGATGCTGGGCGCGGCAAATACATCGGTGCCGACGAAACTGCCGCTGCGGCCGATCGCATGGATGGCATCGCGGTACGCCTGCAGATAGCGCTGCGCATCTTTCATGGTCAATGCGCCTTCGCCGAGCATGTCGAACGAATAGCGGTAATCGGCGTTGTCGCCCTTGCGCGAGCGCGACAGGGCTTCACCGATGGTACGGCCCATGACGAACTGGTGGCCCATGATCTTCATCGCCTGGCGCACGGCCAGACGAATCACCGGCTCGCCGACGCGGCCTATCAGGCGCTTGAACGCGCCCGGCACGTCGGCGCGGGTGAGGTCATTGAGTTGTACCAGCTTGCCGGTGAGCATCAGACCCCAGGTCGATGCGTTGACCAGCACCGAGTCGCTGCCGCCGACGTGTTTTTTCCAGTCCGCATCGCCGAGCTTGTCGCGGATCAGCTTGTCTGCGGTGTCCTGGTCGGGAATACGCAACAGCGCTTCGGCCACGCACATCAGCAGTACGCCTTCTTCGCTGCCCAGGTCGTACTGGCGCATGAAGGCCTCGATCGCGCCCTGGTCCTGCGCACGTGCGCGGACGCGGGTGACCAGATCGGCGGCCACCGCCTGCACCCTGGCCTGTTCGGCGGCGGGCAGACGCGCCTGGTCGAGCAATTCGCGGACGTGTTCGGTTTCGTCCTTGAGCCAGGCGGCAGTGATCGCCGCACGCAATGCGCCGGGTGCGGCAGGCAGCTCGGGCGCCAGCAGCGGGCGCGCAACTGAGGGAGAGGCAAGCGGGTCGAGCTGAGCGTTCATGCGAAGGGTGCCTGGGAATCCGTGCTCATTCTAGAGAGCCGCAGCCCCTGCGCACTTGTGTGGAAGCGGCAACTTTTCTGCCGTTTTGTGCACGTGGCCGGCGCAGCCCCGAACGGACCCGATCGTTGCCGGCCGCAGCCGCGGGTATCGGCACATGCATCGGGAAGTGGTTGATTTATGCGTGTTTTTAGCTGCACTGCAGCAATTGATCGATTGCCGGAAACGCTTGCCGCATGCGTTCGTGCGGGTCTACCATCGGGCCATTCCCGCAGTGCGCTGCGTGCTGCCAATGATCGAAGTTCTGCCGTTGATGTCCGAAGGGGTCGGGACGCAGTTGCAGTTGCGGCCTCCGCGGGCATTGTCGGCCAGGCAATTCGTGCAGCTGTTCGCAGTATTGGCCGGAACGATGTGGGTATGTGCGGGCCTGGGGTGGTGGACCGGCAATGCATTCGCGCCGGTGTTCGCCCTGTTGCACAGTGGTGTGGTGGCGCTGGCGCTACGGCAGTTGTGGCGAAGCGGCGAGCGCGAAGAAGCGATCCGGATAGGCGAGACCGTTGTCGAGGTGTTTCCGTCCGGACAGGCGCCACCAGCGTTTCAGGCACATCCGCATTGGGTGCGGTTATGCATGGAACGCGACGACAGGGTGGTGCTGGTCAGCAGCGGCAAGCAGATCGAGATCGGAAGTTTTCTCGGGCCGGCCGAACGTGTGGAACTGGCAACGACGTTGAAACGCTTGCTCGCGGCCGCCAATGGCCGTCACCGATGACGTAAGGGTCTAGGCAATGACGCAACGCAGCAGCTGGAAGGCGACGTATTCGAAGTTGGCTTTGGCAATTCTGGCGCTGCCCAGCGCTTCAGGTGCCTGGGCGCAATCGGCCGACCCAAAGGAATGGCAGCTCAACATGGGCCGCGGGGTCACCCAGACCGCGCGCATGGCCTACGAGGCGCACATGGTGGCGCTGTGGGTCTGCGTGGTGATCGGCGCGCTGGTGTTCGGTGCGATGGGCTATGCGATCTTCAAGTTCCGCAAGTCCAAGGGCGCGGTGGCCGCGCAATTCAGCCACAACACCACGGCCGAAGTGCTGTGGACGGTGATCCCGGTGCTGGTGCTGATCGCGATGGCCTGGCCGGCGACGGCCAAGCTGATTGCGATGTACGACACCCGCGAGTCGGAAATGACCGTCAAGGTCACCGGCTACCAGTGGATGTGGAAATACGAGTATCTGGGCCAGGGCGTGGAGTTCACCAGCCGGCTGGCGCGTGAATCGGACCGCATCCGCCAGAGTGGCGAGCGTCCGACCGCTGCATCGCAACCGCATTATCTGCTGGATGTGGACAACCGCCTGGTGCTGCCGGTCAACACCAAGATCCGTTTCGTGATCACCGCCGACGACGTGATTCATGCGTGGTGGGTGCCGGCCCTTGGCTGGAAGCAGGACGCGATCCCCGGCATCGTCAACGAGGCATGGACCAATATCGAGCAGCCGGGCGTGTATCGCGGGCAGTGTGCCGAGTTGTGCGGCAAGGATCATGGCTTCATGCCGATCGTGGTGGAAGCGCTGCCCAAGGCCGAATTCCAGCGCTGGCTGGCGGCCCGTCGCAGTGCCAGCGCAGCGCCTGCCGCACCGCCCGGCACCCCGGCGCCGGCGTCCACACCTGCAGCACCGCCTGCCGGCGAGGCCGCTCCAGCCGCAGCGCCTGCTCCGGCCGCCGCACCGACCGCCGCTCCTTAATCGCCCGCAACCGCACCGCTTCGTAGAGGTCGTTCCGTCATGGCGCATACCGCAGTCGATCACCACGGACACCACCAGCCCGGTTTCGTCGAGCGCTGGTTTTTCTCGACCAATCACAAGGACATCGGCACGCTGTACCTGCTGTTTTCCTTCGTGATGTTCATCATCGGCGCGGCGATGAGCGTGGTGATCCGCGCCGAACTGATGCAGCCCGGGCTGCAGTTCGTCAAACCCGAGTTCTTCAACCAGATGACCACCGTGCATGCCCTGGTGATGATCTTCGGCGGAGTGATGCCGGCCTTCGTCGGGCTGGCCAACTGGATGATTCCGCTGCAGATCGGCGCGCCGGACATGGCGTTGCCGCGTATGAACAACTGGTCGTTCTGGTTGCTGCCGGTGGCATTTACCTTGCTGCTGCTGACGCTGTTCCTGCCCGGCGGTGCGCCGGCCGGCGGCTGGACGCTGTATCCGCCGCTGTCGCTGCAGGGCGGCTACAACGTGGCCTTCAGCGTATTTGCGATCCATGTTGCCGGCGTCAGTTCGATCATGGGTGCGATCAACATCATCGCCACCGTGCTCAACATGCGTGCGCCGGGCATCGATTTGCTGAAGATGCCGATCTTCTGCTGGGCGTGGCTGATTACCGCGTTCCTGCTGATCGCGGTCATGCCGGTGCTGGCCGGCGCGGTGACCATGCTGTTGACCGACAAGTTCTTCGGCACCAGCTTTTTCAATGCGGCCGGCGGCGGCGACCCGGTGATGTACCAGCACATCTTCTGGTTCTTCGGGCATCCGGAGGTCTACATCATGATCCTGCCGGCGTTCGGCGTGGTCAGCGAGATCATCCCGACCTTCAGCCGCAAGCCGCTGTTCGGCTATCAGGCGATGGTCTATGCGATTGCGGCGATCGCGTTCCTGAGCTTCATCGTGTGGGCGCACCACATGTTCACCGTGGGCATGCCGCTCGGTGGCGAAATCTACTTCATGTTTGCCACGATGCTGATCTCCATCCCGACCGGGGTGAAGGTGTTCAACTGGGTCAGCACGATGTGGAAGGGCTCGCTGACGTTCGAGTCGCCGATGCTGTGGGCGGTGGCGTTCGTGATTCTCTTCAGCATCGGTGGATTTTCGGGCCTGATGCTGGCGATCGTGCCGGCGGATTTCCAGTATCACGACACCTATTTTGTGGTCGCGCATTTCCATTATGTGCTGGTCACCGGTGCGGTGTTCGCGCTGATTGCGGCGGTTTACTACTGGTGGCCGAAGTGGACCGGGCGGATGTACAACGAGACCTGGGCCAAGTTCCATTTCTGGTGGACGATGGTGTTCGTCAATCTGCTGTTCTTCCCGCAGCATTTCCTCGGCCTGGCCGGCATGCCGCGGCGGATTCCCGATTACAACGTGGTGTTTGCCGACTGGAACCTGATCAGCTCGATCGGCGCGTTCGGCATGTTCGCCACGCCGTTCCTGATGGCCGGCATCCTGTTCGCCTCGCTGCGCAGCGGGGCCAGGGCCGACGCACGTGCCTGGGAAGGCGCCAAGGGACTGGAGTGGACGGTGCCGTCGCCGGCGCCGGCGCATACCTTCACCGTGCCGCCGGTGATCAAGCCTGGAGATCTTGCGCATGAAGACATCGGTCACTGAGTCCGCGCCGCCGGCTGTGGCACGTCTGCTCTCCGCTGCCGAACGGCAGGCGCAACAGCGTCGCGCGGTGCGCCGCACGGCGATCACGGTCGGCATCATCGCGCTGCTGATCTATGCCGGTTTCATCGCGTCGGGAGTCATCGGGCGGTGAACGCGCGGGCGCCCGCACCTGCACCGACGGCCGGCTTGTTCAAGCTGCTGGGCGTGGTGTTGGGCGTGTTCGTGCTGACCTTTTCGCTGGTGCCGCTGTACCGCATCGCGTGCGAAAAAGTATTCGGCATCCGCATGGAGCGCGCACCGGGCAATACGCGTGGCAATGCCGCTGCGATTGCAGGGGCTGGCAAACGCACGGTGCGGGTGGAGTTCGATGCCGGGGTCAATTCCAAACTGCCGTGGACCTTCCATCCCGAGCAGATGACGATGGATGTGGTGCCGGGCGAACTCAACGAGGCGCTGTACTTCGCACGCAACGACAGCGCGCGGGCAGTGGTCGGCAGCGCGGTGCCTTCGGTGGCGCCAGCGCGGGCATCGGGGTATTTCAACAAGACCGAATGCTTCTGTTTTACCGCGCAGACCTTGCAGGCCGGCGAAACGCGCGACATGCCGCTGCGTTTCATCGTCGACCCTGCACTGCCGCCGGAAGTCACCACGATCACCCTGTCCTATACGTTCTATCGCAACGACACCCTGACCTCGGAGTTGCAGGGCGGTGGCGCATCCAGCGCGCCGCGCGCGGCGCCTTGATCCTTCATCCACACGCAGCACCGACACGGAAGCAACGCCATGGCCGACCATAGTCCCAACGCCGATGCGTATTTCGTCCCGAGCCAGAGCAAGTGGCCCTTCGTCGGGTCGATTGCGATGTTCGTGATGATGATCGGCGTGGCCAGCTGGCTCAACGATGCGGCATGGGGGCGCTCGACGTTCTTTGTCGGCATGGCGATGTTGCTGGCGACCTTGTTCATGTGGTTTGGCGATGTCATCCGCGAATCCAACGCCGGGCACTACAACCGCCAGGTGGACGGCTCCTTCCGCATGGGGATGGTGTGGTTCATCTTTTCCGAGGTGATGTTCTTCTGCGCCTTCTTCGGTGCGTTGTTCTACACGCGTGTGCTGACCCTTCCCTGGCTGGGCGGCGAAGGCGATGGCGTGATGACCAACGAGCTGCTGTGGAACGGCTATTCCGCTGCGTGGCCGACCAACGGTCCCGGCACGATCGGTGGGCAATTCCAGACCATCCCGGCCTGGGGCCTGCCGCTGATCAATACGCTGATCCTGCTCAGCTCCGGCGTCACCTTGACCATCGCGCATCACGCGCTCAAGGGCGGCCGTCGCGGCGCGCTATTGCTGTGGCTGGGCCTGACCGTGCTGCTGGGCTGCGTGTTCCTGTTCCTGCAGGCCGAGGAATACATCCACGCCTATACCGAGCTCAATCTGACGCTGGGATCGGGCATCTACGGCTCGACCTTCTTCATGCTCACCGGTTTCCACGGCATGCACGTGCTGCTGGGCACGATCATGCTGGCGGTGATGTGGCTGCGGGTGGCGCGCGGGCACTTCACCCGCGACAACCACTTCGCCTTCGAAGCGGCGGCCTGGTACTGGCACTTCGTCGACGTGGTGTGGCTGGCGTTGTTCCTGTTCGTGTATGTGCTTTGAGGGCGGGCATTGGGGAGTCGGGATTGGGGATTCGCTAGAGCGATCCGCGTTTGCTGTTACCAATCCCCAATGCCGAATTCCCAATCCCGTCGGTCGCGTCAGCGGCCGAGCCCATGCGGCTTGATCCAGCCGGTGTAGATGCCGAGGATCACGACGGCGATCAGTGCGACCGATAGACCGATGCGCCAGGTCAGTGCGTTGACGGTGCGCTTGGTCTGGCCACGGTCGGTGAGCAGGTAGTAGAGGCCCGCGCCCAGGTTCCAC
Source organism: Xanthomonas arboricola (assembly GCF_002940665.1). Lineage (GTDB taxonomy): Bacteria > Pseudomonadota > Gammaproteobacteria > Xanthomonadales > Xanthomonadaceae > Xanthomonas > Xanthomonas arboricola_B. The sequence goes on along the minus strand of NZ_MIGY01000001.1, from coordinate 1,304,552 downwards.
AGGATCACGATCAGGAAGGCGACAATCAGCAACGTCTTGAGCGAATCGTTCACAACAGCCCCGGTGGTCGTCGGCGTGGTAGCGGCATTGCACGCCTTTTTGCGTCGCTTGTCATGATGCGCAAGCACACGGCGGTGTTGGGATGGTGTCTTGCCCTACTGGTCAGCGCAGGCTTTGCGGCGCTGGGGCAGTGGCAATTGCAGCGTATGCACGGCAAACAGGCGTTGCTGGAACGTGCGGCGCATGTGCGGCAGACGCCGTTGACCCTGGTGCAGGCCCTGGCCACGCCGCATGCGCTGGCCTGGGTGAGCGGAGAGGTGCGGTTTCTGCCGCAGCAGGTGCTGCTGGACAACCAGCTGCATGCCGGGCGCGCCGGCGTGCGGATCTATCAACTCGCCGCGCCGCAAGGCAGCCCGGCCACGCTGCTGGTCGATCTGGGCTGGCTGCCGTTGCCGGCCAATCGGCAGTTGCCGACGATTACGCCGCTGCAAGGCACCCGGACATTGCAGGGGGTGCTGACTGCGCCGCCCTCGGCCGGACTTGCGATGGGGCCGGCGTTGTCGGCCGCCAATGCGCCGCAGACCTGGCTGGCCACGCGTCTGGAGACCGCCGCCCTGCGCAGCGCGTTTGGCAGGCGCGACATTTCGTCGCAGGTCTTGCGCCTGGATCCGGCCCTGCCGGTCGGTTATGCACGCGACCTGGAGATGCTGCCGAACACGCTGCCACCCGCGCGGCACTTGGGTTATGCGGTGCAATGGTTCGGCCTGGCCGTGGCCGTGCTGGTCACCGCGACGCTGCTGAGCTGGCGTGCGCGTCGCCGCCAGCGACGCGGGCACTGACGCCTGCGGCATGAGAAAATCGACGGCATGACCCCCTCCACATCGGCCACGCCGCATTCGGTCAAACGCGGCCGCAGGATGCTGATTGCCCTGGCGGCGCTGTTCTTCGGCTCGATGTTGCTGGCCGGTGCGCTGCGCTTCTCCGGATGGCAGCCGGCATCGATGCGCAACCACGGCGAACTGCTCAAGCCGCCTGCCGACCTGCGCGGGTTGGTGCCGGTGCGCGCGGACGGGCAGCCGTATGCATGGACGCCTGCCGAACGTATGTGGCGGATTGCGCTCGCACCGCCTGCCAATTGCACGCAGCAGTGCGTGATGCTGGCGGCCGAACTGGACAAGGTGTGGCAGCTGCTCGGCCATCGCGCCGACAAGGTGGAGGTGTTGTGGATCGGCAGCCCGCCAGCCGGTCTGCCGCCGATGCCGGCCCTGCGTGTGCTGCGCGACGACGCGCGGTTCCGGCAGGGCCTGCCGCGTGCCAACGATGCCGCCGGTGTGCCGGTGTATGTAATCGACCCGAATGGCTTCGTGATCCTGCGGTATGCCCCGGGGTTCGACCCGGCCGGCCTGCGTGCCGATCTGGTCAAGCTGCTGAAACTGATGTGAGCCCGTTTTGATGAACCTGTTTGCGCCACCGGCATTGTTCCGCCACTTCCATCGCATGGCCTGGCTGGCTGCGTTGTTCACCGCGAGCACGATCCTGTTCGGGTCGTTCGTGCGCCTGTCCGATGCCGGCATGAGCTGCCCGGACTGGCCGACCTGCTACGGCCGCGTCACCTGGCCGCAGAGCAGCGACGAAGCCAATACGCATGTGGCCAGCAAGATCCGTCCGCTGGAATCGCACAAGGCCTGGCGCGAGCAGGTGCACCGCTTCCTGGCCGGCGCGCTCGGGGTGGAGGTGCTGGTGCTGTCGTTGCTGGCGGTGCGCCGCCGCCGCATGGGCATCGCCCAGGTGGTCTCTGCCGCGGTGCTGGTGGCCTTGTCGATTCCGCTGTACATGTCCGGCTGGCACGCACTGGCGTTCGGCGTGGCGATCGCGGGCGAGGCCATCCTGCTGCTGGCGGCGCTGCGCTGGAGCAATATCGACCTGGCGCGTGCGGCGGTGCTGACGCTGGCGGTGGTGATCTTCCAGGCGCTGCTGGGCATGTGGACGGTGACGCTGTTGCTCAAACCCATCGTGGTGATGGGCCATCTGCTCGGTGGCATGCTGATGTTCTCGCTGCTGGTGTGGATGGCCTGGCGTGCGACGCACCTGCCGATCACGCTGGCCGATGCATCGCGGCTCAAGTGGCTGTTGCGCGCGGGCGTGGCGGTGCTGGGCCTGCAGATCGCCCTCGGCGGCTGGGTCAGTGCCAACTACGCGGCGCTGGCCTGTGGCGGCGGCAGTTGGTCGGCCGACAATTTCCCGCGCTGCGTCAGCCAGTGGTGGCCGCCGCATGACTTCCGCGAGGGTTTCACGCTCTGGCGCGGGATCGGGGTGGATTACGAAGGCGGTGTGCTCGATGGCGCAGCGCGCATCGCCATCCAGATGGCGCACCGGTTGTGGGCAATCGCGACGGCGCTGTATCTGTGGTGGCTGGCCTGGCGCCTGTCGCGTTCGCCGGGCATGCGCGTGTGGGCCGGTGCCTTGGCGGTGCTGGTAGCGGTGCAGGTGACGCTGGGCATGCTCAACGTCAAGTTGGCGTTGCCGCTGGAAGTGTCGGTGCTGCATAACGGGGGCGCGGTCGCACTGGTGTTCGTGCTGGTCTCGCTGCTGGCGCGGCTGCGCGCGCCGGAGTGAGCATGGCTGTCAGCGCACGCGATTACTGGGATCTGACCAAACCCAAGGTGGTGGCACTGATCGTGTTCACTGCCCTGGTGGGCATGTTCCTGGCCATCCCCGATATGCCGACCTGGGTGCAGGTGCGCACCGGTGCATTGGGCTTTCTGGGCATCTGGCTGGCGGCGTCGGCGGCGGCAGCGATCAACCAATTGCTGGACGCCAAGATCGACGCGCAGATGGCGCGTACCTCATGGCGCCCGCTGGTGGTGGGCAAGGTGCGGCCGTGGCAGGTGCTGCTGTTTGCCAGCGTGCTGATCGTGATCTCCATGACCATCCTGGTGGTCTGGGTGAATGTGATCACGGCGGTGCTGACGTTTGCGTCGCTGATCGGTTACGCGGTGATCTACACCGTGTACCTGAAGCGTGCGACCTCGCAGAACATCGTGATCGGCGGTCTGGCCGGCGCTACGCCGCCGATGCTGGGCTGGGCCGCAGTGACCGGCTTGCCGACCAGCGCCGACTGGATCAATGCCTCGCTGCTGGTGTTGATCATCTTCATCTGGACGCCGCCGCATTTCTGGGCGCTGGCGATCTTCCGCCGTGCCGATTACGCCAAGGCGGCGATCCCGATGCTGCCGGTCACCCATGGCGTGCCGCATACGCGCAAGCAGATCCTGGTATACACGGTACTGCTGGCGATCGTGACCCTGCTGCCGGTGGCGGTGGGCATGAGCGGGCTGTTCTACCTGGGCGGCGCGGTGGTGCTCAACGTGGTGTTCCTCTGGTACGCCTGGCGCATGCTCGACCCGCCGGACGAGCTGTTCTCGATGAAGATGTTCGGTTACTCCATCGTCTATCTGATGGCGCTGTTCGCATTTTTGATGGTGGATCACCTGCTGTTGCCGTGGGTGCGCTAGCGGCCAGCGAAGAAAAGCCCGCTGCTGCCCCCAAGGCGATCGACCCGCGACTGACGTAGCCGTCAGGCGGACGCCGCTGGCGCCGGGAACCGGCCCATTTCAGTCGGACACACCAATTGCGCGCGCCGTCCGGCATCCGGCGGCCGATCGCCAGTGAGCGCATTCCCATTCGCTGCGTAGCTGGCTGTGCCCTCACGCCGGCTCAGCTCAACCAGCTGGCGCACTCGCTGGTGTTCTTGCTGCCGCAGCTGCTCTGCATCTTCTGCTGCAGTCGCGTCAGCACCGCATCGCCGTCCTGGCGATGCTGCCTGCTCCAGGTCTTCAACGTGGCGCCAAGCGTGGCGAAGCGCTGACGGGTGCGTTGGCGGTAGCCATCGGGTTGCCCGGCCAGTTCGCCGATCACCTGCGTGGCAGCTGTCTCGATGCCGGCGGTGTCGTCCGGGCTGAGCCGGACCAGGCCATCCACGTACATCACGCCCCATTGCACGCGGGTGGCGGGTCCTTGTGCGCTGTCGTACGCCTTCCTGAGCCAGGACAGCGCGGTCTTCTTATCGCCGCGCTGTTCGGCCAGATCGGCCAGTTCGGGCATGTAGTAGTACGGCGTCTTGCTGCGCGTCAACTCGGCCAGCAGCAGCTGTTCGGCGCCGCTGCTGTCGCCCACCTCGCCGAGCAGTGCCGCGGCGGTGCTGATGGTGGATTGGCGCTCCTCATCGGTCCTGGCGGTGGCGGTCGCCCATTGCACGCGTTGCTGCACGGTGTCGACCACGGTCTTGGACAGCGGCGGTTGCGGGCCTTTGGCCTGGGTTTCGGTGGGCTGGCCTTGTGTCAGGCGTGCCAGCTGGATCCGTGCGTGCGCGGTGCCGAGCCGGTCGGCGATCGGCAGTGCGGTGTCGGCGTAGACCTTGTCCAATGCCAGATTCAGCGCGTTGGACAAGGCGGTGCGTTCGCCGGCATCGCTGCTGGCAGCGGCGACCAGCCGTGCGGGCATGTAGCTCAGCGTGCCGAGATTGGCGCGCACCTCTGCCGGATCCGCCAGCACCGCTTCCAGCAACGTGCGCGACGCCGCGCTGGCGGCAGGCGGTTCCTTGGCTGCGGTAATCGCCGCCAGGGCGAAGCGGCGTTGCAGGGCCGGCTGTGGCGCCGACTTGGATAGGCGCGTGAGCACATCGACGGCCTGCTCCGGCTTGACCAGCCGATCGTCGGTACCCCAGGCGTAGTTGCCGAGCACGGCCCAGTCGTCCGCGCTGAGCTGCTGCGGGGTCTGCAATGCGGTGTCGAGCAGTTGCCTGGCGGTGCTGGTGCTCCTGGCGGCCACGCGCAGCACATCGGCCAGGCGTGCGTTGTCGGCATCGCCGGCCAGGCGGGTGATCTCGCTGCGATCCGGGCGCAGCACGATGATGGTCGGGTAGCCCTTTATGCCGAAGCGCTCGCCCCAGGCCTGCGCACCCTCCGAATCGCCATCCAGATGCACCGCCACGAATTGCTGGGTGCGGGCGATGAAGGTCGGGTCCTTGAACAAGGTGGCCTTCAGGCGATTGCAGGGCGGGCACCAGGCCGCACCCCAGTACAGCAGGATCGGCTTGCCGCTTTCCCTGGCCTCGGCGAAGGCATCTTCGACATCGCCCTCGCGCCAGGCGATGCTGGACGCGGGTGCCGGTGTGGCGGCCGCCTTGGTCTGTGCCGGTGCTGGCGGCGTGGCGGGCTTGTTGCAGGCAGTGAGCGTGGCTAGCACCGCCAGCAGCGCGATCAGGGACGGGGCAGGGCGTCGGAACGACAGCGTCATGGCAATCACCGATGGGGGGACGGCAGCGAGGTGGATCGAACACTCTAGCGAGCGGCACTGTGCCAGCGTCGGAGTGCGTCATGACCGTTGTCTATCTGCTTACAACCGGCACCGGCACGCAACCCGAACCAATGGCACGCCGGGCGTAGCGGCCTGGCGATGGCGACGCAGGCCACGCCGGCGGCAAGCAGGCTTTTGCAGGTCACGCAGCCGCGGGTTGTGCTGGGTGTCGTCGATCAGCCTACTGCCGTGCGATGGCCATCACCTTCCATGATCACCGGCAGTGGTCTGCGGCTCCCCAGGTGCGGTGCGCGCGTAACGCGCGGCCACGAATGCGCAGACGATCAGCTGCAGCTGGTGATACAGCATGATCGGCAACACGATCGCGCCCAGGCCGCCGCCGGCGAACATCACCTTGGCCATCGGCACGCCGGTGGCCAGGCTCTTCTTGGAGCCGCAGAAGACGATCGCGATTTCGTCGGCGCGGTTGAAACGCAGGCGCCGCGCGATGAAGGTGATCGAGAGCATCGCCACCGCCAGCAGCAGTGCGGCCGCACCGAGCACCGCAAGCAAGGCCGGCAACGGCGTCTTCTGCCACAGGCCTTCATTCACCGATGCGCTGAAGGCGGTGTACACCACCAGCAGGATGGTGCCCTGGTCGGTGTAACGCAGCACGGCGCGATGCCGTTCGACCCAGCCGCCGATCCACGGGCGCATGAAATGGCCAGCCAGGAACGGCGCCAGCAACTGCAGCAGGATCTTGCCGATCGCTTCGGCCGGGTGCGCCATCGCGCCCTGGCTGCCGACCAGGGCGCCCATCAGCAATGGCGTGAAAAACACCCCCAGCAGGCTGGAAAGCGAGGCGGCACACACGGCTGCCGGCACGTTGCCGCGCGCCATCGAGGTGAAGGCGATCGACGATTGCACCGTGGACGGCAGCGCGCACAGGAACAGCACGCCGACATACAGCTCCGGTGTCAGCGCAAGATGCGCGAGCGGTTTGAACAACAGCCCGAGCAGCGGGAACAGCACGAAGGTGCAGGCCAGGATCACCAGATGCAGGCGCCAATGCAGCGCGCCGGCCTTGACCGCCTCGCGCGACAGGCGCGCGCCGTGCAGGAAGAACAGCGCGGCGATCGCCACGTCGGTGACATCGTCCATGATCGCCGCGGCGGTGCCGGAGACCGGCAGGAACGAGGCGAGCGTGACCGTGCACAGCAGCGCGAGGGTGAACGGATCGATGCGCAACCGCGCCAGCCAGTGTTTGATCATCGTGCGTATTCAGGGGGAGGGCTGTCTGCAGAGTGCCATTGTAGAGGGCAGCGTGCACCGTGCGAGTCGGCCGCGCAGCGCAGGCCGGGGACGCATGCGTGCTCGCACCGGCTCCGGCAGGAGGGTGCGGTTGCGTCTGCCTGCAGCGGTGCGGGCAGCGCCACTCGGAGCGGTGAGCGATTCGTGCGATACGTCGAAAATCCGCTGCGTGGACGCTTCGGGCACGCATATCCTTTGTTAGATTCCGGTTGCACACGCCGCGCGCGCTCGTGTTCGATCGTGTTTCCACGCAAGGCTTAAGGAAAGGAGCCAGTCCATGCGCTACGACCAATATCAACAGACCTTCGCGCTTTCCGCCCTGGCCAACTGGGTGGGCGATCGCAGAGGCAGCCAGCCGGCGTTGCAGGCGGACTACCAGGCCACGTTGCTGCAGACGCTGGCATCGGCCGACACCCAGGACAGGATCGGCGACTGGCAACTGGTGTGGGGGCCGCAGGTCTGGCAGGCGGCCGATTCGTCGCTGTCGGGCAATGCCATGTACGTGGCGCGTACCGACGCCATGCCGGGCATCGGCGAGGCATATGTGGTCGCGCTGAGCGCCACCAACCCGGAGTCGCTCTACGACTGGTTCACCGAAGACTTCGATGTGTCCTCGGTGGTGGATTTTGCGACCTACACGCCGCTGCTCGGCACCGCGCCGGTTGCGGCGAAGAAACCCGTCAAGCCAGGTGCGGCGGTCATCTCGATGGGGGCCGCCACCGGTGTATGGCATCTGCTGAACATGGTCAGCCCCCCCACCGCAGTGGCGCCGAACACCACGTTGCTGGATTTCCTGCAAGCGCGGGATGGCAGCAAGGCGACGGTGATCTTTGCCGGGCACAGCCTGGGCGGTGCGCTGTCGCCGACCTTGGCGACCTGGTTGAAGACCAACGGCAAACTGGACAATTTCAGCGCCGTGCATTGCTATCCCACCGCCGGCGCCACGCCGGGCAACGGCGGGTTCGCCGCGCTGTATGCGCAGGCATTGCCCTCTCCAGCGCCGGGCGCGGCGCCGTACCAGATCTGGAATGCCGACTTGTGGAACACGCTCGATTGCGTGCCGCATGCCTGGACCGTGCCGATGCTCAACCAGATCAAGACGCTGTACGGGAATGCGCCGATCAGGGAGATCGATGTGCTGGTCGATGTGGCCATCGCCAATGCAGTAGCGTCCACGGTGAACTACCGGCAGATCGGCAACCAGCCGCTGAGCGGTACGCTCACCGGCACCCCGACCACGATCGTGCAATTTCTCGAGCAGATGGCCTACCAGCACACCACCGCCTATCAGGCGCTGATTGCCGACTGGCTCATCCCCGTGGCTGGCACGCCGCAGACGCAAAGTGCCGATGGCGCGCCCGCGCGCGATGCCCTGATCGAGCGCCTGACCGCGCATGCCGGCCAGGCCGCACTGGCCGATGCCGAGAAGATCGAAGCGGTCAGCGCGGCGCTTGGCTCGATGGCCAAGACCTTGTTCAAGCAGCTATGAGCGCGCGCCGGCATGCAGCGGCCAGGGCTGGCCAAGTGCGTCGGCAACAGATGGCTTGACAGCATGCGCTGGATGTTCGGCGCGCGCCCGGACGCAGGCGCAGCAAATCGCGCAGCCCGTCCTTGTCGGTCGCGCCGAGTCATTGTGCGCGTTGCCTGATCTGTGCAGCTCTTCCAGGCGTCGCTGCAGCAGCTGCCGGTCCAGCTGGGCCATGGCGTCGTGCAGCGTGTGCTCCGGCACCGCACACGACAGCGTGACCTGATCCCGTCGCGCCAACCCGCCTACAACGCGGCAAGCGCCTTGAACAGCTCGCGCAATTCGTATTTGTCGGTGTCGTCCAGGCCCTGCGCGCGCTGCTTGTCCTGCAGTTCGTCCAGGCGCTGACGCAGCAATTGCTTGTCCAGTTGCGCGACGACGTCATGCAGCTCCATCGCCCAGCTGTGTTCGTCGCCGGGCAATGCCTGCGCGGCCAGTTTCTGCAAAGCAGCCTGTTCGTCGCGCTCGGCGAAATGTTCCAGCAGTGCGCCGGTGCTGATTTCCGGGCGTTGCCGCACCAGTGCCAGCAGTTCCATCAACAGCTCGATGCCGGGCAGGCGCAGGCCGGAAAAATCGTGGTCGCCCTCCAGGCTCATCGCCAGCGATGGCTGTTGCAGCAGGATCGCAATCGACGCGCGTACCAGGCTGCGCTTTTGCGTGGGGGCGCCCATGCGTGCGGGTGGCCGTGCCTGCGATGCGGACGCCTGCGCCGCCTGACCGGCGCCCACGCCGGTCAGGCGCGACAGCTCCTGCTTCATCAGATCGCCGAACGCGCCCTCGGGGATCTGCGCCAGCATCGGCTTTGCGCGTTCGGCCAGCCGCGCCTTGCCATCGAGCGTGTGCAGATTGATCTGCCGCGACATCTCGTCGAAGAAGAACTGCGACAGCGGCGTGGCCTGTGCCAGACGTTGGTCGAAGGCCTGTGCGCCTTCCTTGCGCACGATGGTGTCCGGGTCCTCGCCGTCGGGCAGGAACAGGAAGAACGCCTGGCGGCCGTCCTTCATGCGCGGTAGCACCGATTCCAGCGCACGCCAGCCGGCCTTGCGGCCGGCGTTGTCGCCGTCGAAGCAGAAGTACACATCCGGTGCGTTACGGAACAGCAGCTCGGCATGTTCGGGCGTGGTCGCCGTGCCCAGCGTGGCCACTGCCTGGGTGACGCCGAACTGGAACAGCGAGACCACATCCATATAGCCTTCCACCACGATGAGCCGTTCGATCTTCTGATTGGCCTGGCGCACCTGCCACAGGCCGTACAACTCGCGACCCTTGTGGAACAGCGCGGTTTCCGGCGAGTTGAGGTACTTCGGCCCCGGATCGCGGCCATCGGCCGGCGCGCCCAGGATGCGTCCGCCGAAGGCGATCACGCGGCCGCGGCGGTCGAAGATCGGGAACATCACCCGGTCGCGGAACTTGTCGTAGACATGGCCGCGATCGTTCTTGGAAAACAGCCCGGCGCGTTCGAGCACGCTCATGCGGCGCGCATCGGTGCCCAGCGTGTCCTTCAGTGCGCTGTAGCCATCGGGCGCGTAGCCGATCTGAAAGCGCGCGCGGTTGTCGGCATCCACGCCGCGGCCGTCCAGATAATCGTGCGCCCGTTCGCTGCTATCGAGCTGACGCTGGAAGAACTTGGTCGCCGCCTCCAGTGCCGAATACAGCTCGCGGCTGTCATCCTGTTGCTGCGGGGTGCGTTGCTGGGTCTCGCGCGGGATTTCCATGCCGGCACGCTTGGCCAGCTCGTCGACCGCATCGAGAAATTCGAGGCGGTCGTAATTCATCAAGAAACTGATCGCGGTGCCGTGCGCGCCGCAGCCGAAGCAGTGGTAGAACTGCTTGGTCGGCGAGACCGTGAACGAAGCCGAGCGCTCGTCATGGAACGGGCAGCGCGCCGAGTATTCCTTGCCCTGACGCTTGAGCGGCACGCGACCGCCCACCACCTCGACGATGTCGGTGCGTGCAAGCAGTTCGTCGATGAATGCGTCCGGGATGCGGGCCATCCCGCTAGGATATCCCAGCCGCGGCGCTCGCCGATTTCAGCCAGCGATGGCCCTCGGCGAAGCGGTGGCTACCACGCGGGCATGCGCGGCATCAGGCTCGGCATGCGCGATCAACTGCGCGTGGGCGCTTCCGGCGGCTGCAGCGCGGCGTCTGGTTCGGCGGCGGCCGGCGGCAGGTTGTCCGTGTCCACGCCGGCCTCGCGCAGCTTGCGATGCGAGCGCACACGCTCGTCGATCACCGCGGTCAACAGGGCGCCGACGAAGAACACTACCGAGGCGTAGTACATCCACACCAGCAGGATGACCAACGTGCCCATCGAGCCGTATGCGCTGCCAGGCGCGGCCCTGGCGATGTATAGGCCGATGCCGTAGCGACCCAATGCGAACAACAGCGCGGTGATCACGCCGCCGACGAAGGCCTGCCGCCAGTTGACGGTGCGATCGGGCAGATACCGATACAGAAAAGCGAAGGCGAGCGAATACAGCGCCAGGGTGGTGATGTAGCCGATCGCCGGCAGCACCGATGGCAGCCGTGCGAACACCACCTGCAATGCGGTGGTGGCAATCATCGATACGATCAACAAAAAGCCCAGCGCCAGGATCACGCCGAACGAGAACACGCGCTTCTTCAGCCACGCCATCAGGCCTTCCAGGCGCTGCTTGTCGGTGCGAAAGATCAGGTTCAGGGCGTTCTGCAACTGCGCAAATACCGCTGTGGCGCCGATGAACAGCAGCAACGTGCTCCACAGTCCAGCCAACGAGCCCACGCCGGGTTGATCGGTGGCGTTGCGGATCACCGTGTCGGCCACTTCCGCCGCGCTACCGCCGGCCAGTTGCGCGATCTGCTGTACCAGCGCTTCCTGCGCAGGCGGATACAGCGATGCGGTCAGCCACAGCAGCAACACCAGCAGCGGTGCCAGCGACAGCAAGGCGTAGAACGACAGCGACGCGGCCTGCGTCATCACGTCGATCTCGAGAAAGCGATTGAGCAGTGCCATCGGCAGGCTGCGCTGCAGGCGGCTCAGATGCTTCTGCAGGTGTTCGGTTGAGAGCTTCGTCACCGGCGGGGGAATCCTTGGGCATACCGTTGTGCGCGCAGGCATCGTAAGGCGAAGCCGGCATGCGGAATGCTTCACCCGGACCTGTGCTGGCGAAGGTGTTCTAACAGGGCGTGTTCAAAGATCGGGTGAAAGCGAGCGCTGGATGGCGCGCGTGTGCTGCTATTGAAACGGCGCTGCAGCCAGGTGCACGCAGGCGGCTCGCAGCAGTGCCCTGACCCTCGGGCACAGGGCACTGCACAGGCGAAGAACTCAGCCTGCCAGATGCTGCTTGACCAGCGTCGAGACCAGGCCCATGTCGGCCTGACCGGCCAGCCTGGGCTTGAGTGCGCCCATCAGCTTGCCGATGTCGGCCGGGCCGCTGGCACCGGTCTGCGCGATGGCTGCCTGGATGGCGGCGACGATCTCGGCTTCGCCCATCTTGGCCGGCAGGTAGCGCTCGATCACCACGATCTCCTCGCGCTCGATCTGTGCCAGGTCGTCGCGTGCGGCGGCGTCGAACTGGGTAACCGAGTCCTTGCGCTGCTTGACCATCTTGTCGAGCACGGCGATCACGGCGGCATCGTCCATCTCGACGCGTTCGTCCACTTCCTTCTGCTTGATCGCGGCATTGATCAGCCGGATCACGCCCAGGCTGTGCTTGTCGCCGGATTTCATGGCGGCCTTCATGTCATCGGTGAGCTGCTGCTTGAGGGGCATGGTGTAACTCCTGGGAGTGCGTGTTGCAGATGTGCCGATGCGCCATGACGGGCGCAGTGCATCGGCAGGAAGTCGGGCCGGACAGGCGCGGATGACGGCAGCGATGCCGGTCGCCCCGGCGGTTGCGCAGAGCGCAACGGTTGCCTGGCATCGGGCAAATACAAAAAGCCGGCAACGCTTGCGCGTGCCGGCTCCTGGGTTCCACTCCGATGGGCCGCGCCTTCAGCGCATACCCATCGGCGGAACCGCGTTCGATCAGTACAAGCGCTGGCGCTTGGTGACGTCGCGCGAGGAACGACGCAACTGACGCTTCACAGCAGCGGCAGCCTTGCGCTTGCGCTCCTGGGTCGGCTTTTCATAGAACTCGCGCTTGCGGGTTTCGGCCAGCACGCCGGCCTTTTCGCAGGTGCGCTTGAAACGGCGGAGCGCAAATTCGAAGGGCTCGTTCTCGCGGACTTTAACGCTGGGCATGGGTTCTCCAGATAATGGGATTTCCGTCCGGGAGCCCCGGGCGGGTGCGAGCGGACTCGCGTGACGGAATTTCCGGGTTGCCCCGGCGAGCCGCGCATTATAACGACTTGCCAACGACCTGCAAGCCCCCTGCAGCATCAGCGCGGGCGAGCCCGATAAAGCCTGCGCCTGCGGGTGACCCGGTGGCGGTCACACGGCGGTGCAGCAGATCGCCCCTTGCCGATCTGCGCAGGGCAAAAGCTGCGAAAATAGGCCGCATGTGCCCGCCTGCCGAGTTGCCGTGAAAGTTCTTGGGATCGAATCATCGTGCGATGAGACCGGCGTGGCGGTCTACGACACCGCGCTGTCCGGCGTGACGGCGCTGCGTGCCCACGCGGTCTATAGCCAGATCGCGCTGCATGCCGAATACGGCGGCGTGGTGCCGGAGCTGGCCAGTCGCGACCATGTGCGCAAGCTGCTGCCGCTGATCCGCCAGACTTTGGGCGAGGCCGGATTGCGTATCGACGAACTCGATGGGGTGGCCTATACCGCCGGCCCGGGCCTGGTTGGCGCACTCCTTGTCGGTGCCGGTGTGGCGCGGTCGCTGGCCTGGGCGCTGGACGTGCCGGCGATCGGCGTGCATCACATGGAGGGCCATCTGCTGGCGCCGCTGATGGAGGACGACCCGCCGCAGCCGCCGTTCGTGGCGCTGCTGGTCTCGGGCGGTCACACCCAGTTGGTGTCGGTGAAGGCCCTGGGCCAGTACGAGGTGCTTGGCGAGACGCTGGACGATGCGGCCGGCGAGGCCTTCGACAAGACCGCCAAGATGATGGGCCTGCCGTATCCGGGCGGGCCGCAGCTGGCGGCCCTGGCCGAAACCGGCACCCCGGGGCGCTACAGGTTCGCGCGGCCGATGACCGACCGTCCCGGGCTGGATTTCAGTTTCAGCGGGCTCAAGACCCAGGTGCTGCTGGCCTGGCGCGGCAGCGACCAGTCCGACACCACGCGGGCGGATATCGCGCGCGGGTTCGAGGATGCGGTGGTGGAGACGCTGGCGATCAAATGCCTGCGCGCGCTGGATGCGGCCGATTGCAACACCCTGGTGGTGGCCGGCGGCGTGGGCGCCAACAAGCGCTTGCGCGCACGCCTGCAGGACGCGGCGCAGCGGCGCGGCGGCCGGGTGTGCTTCCCGCGGCCGGCCTTGTGCACCGATAACGGCGCGATGATCGCCTTTGCCGGCGCGCTGCGGCTGGAAGCCGGCGAGCGCGCCGGTGCGGCAGTGCATGTGACGCCGCGCTGGGATATGGCTGCGCTGCCGCCGCTGGCGGCGGCAGCGCGGGATTCGGGATTCGGGAGTGGGGATTCGTAGAAGCTAGTCCCTCTACCTGCTGTCTGTCGCGCTCTTGCCAATCCCGAATCCCCAATCCCCAATCACGGCTCCCAATGGACAAAGTGTTTATCGAAGGCCTGGAAATCGATGCGTTGATCGGCATCTACGACTGGGAGCGGCGCATCCGCCAGACGCTGCGGTTCGATCTGGAGATGGGCTTCGACAACCGCATCCCGGCCGCCAGCGACGACATTGCCGACACCCTGAACTACAAGGCGGTGAGCAAGCGGCTGATCGAATTCGTGCAGGCCTCGGACTTCGGGCTGGTGGAGACCCTGGCCGAGCGCTGCGCGGCGATCGTGCTGGACGAGTTCGGCGTGTACTGGCTGCGGTTGAAGCTGAGCAAGCCCGGCGCGGTGCGCGGCGCGCAGGCGGTGGGTGTGATCATCGAGCGTGAGCGAGCCCGCTGACCGCCGCCGGCACCAGTGGGCGCGTTCCTATCCACAGCCGAACCCGGAAGATCCAGGCGGCGCCGGACCAGCGATCCACGACCACGCGACCGATCCCAGCCCAAAGCGCGGTTCAACCGGACCCGACAAATCCCCAATCCCCAATTCCAAATCCTGACACTTGCACCCTCGCGGTCGCGTCAGGCTAGAATTGACGGCCATGTAAACGTTTTCTCAAGGATCTCATGGCTGCTGATCGTATCGAAACCCTGATTGCCCAGATGACCGTCGAAGAGAAGGTCGGACAGTTGGGTGTGTTCGCCGACATGGTGCGGCCGTTCGCGCCGGACGTGAATCCCGAAGCCAATGTGCTCAACGCCGACGAGGTGCTGCAGCAGGTGCGCGCGGGCCGGGTCGGCTCGCTGTTCAATGGCGTCGGCGCCGCGCTGGGCGTGCAGATCCAGAAGGTGGCGGTGGAAGAAAGCCGCCTGGGCATCCCGGTGATCCTGGCGGCGGATGTGATCCACGGCATGCGCACGGTGTTCCCGATTCCGCTGGGCGAAGCGGCCAGCTTCGAGCCGGAGCTGGCCGAGCGCACCGCGCGCGCCACCGCGATCGAGGCGACCGCCGCCGGCCTGCACTGGACCTACGCACCGGCCGTGGACATTGCGCGTGACCAACGCTGGGGCCGTGGCGCGGAAGGCGCCGGCGAAGACGTGGTGCTGGGCGCAGCGTTTGCCGCCGCCCGCGTGCGCGGCTTCCAGGGCAGCGATCTGAAGGCCGACGATTGCCTGCTGGCCACCCCCAAGCACTTCGCCGCCTACGGCGCCGTGGCCGCGGGCATGGAATACAACACCGTGGACATCGCGCCGCAGACACTGCGCGATGTGCATCTGCCGCCGTTCAAGGCCGCCTTCGATGCCGGCGCACTGACCGTGATGTCCTCGTTCAACGACATCAACGGCGTGCCGGCCAGTGCCAACCACGAGTTGCTGACCGAGATCCTGCGCGGGCAATGGCAGTTCCCCGGCGTGGTGATTTCCGACTACACCGCCGACATGGAATTGATTGCGCACGGCTATGCGGCCGATGAGCGTGATGCGACCAAGAAAGCGTTCCTGGCCGGCCTGGATCTGAGCATGCAGAGCGGCTTTTACGCGGCGCATCTGCCGTCGCTGGTGGAAAGCGGCGAGGTGCCGATGGCCACGCTGGATGCCAGTGTGCGGCGCATGCTGCAGTTGAAGGAAGCGATCGGGTTGTTCGACAACCCGTACCGTTCGCTGGATCCGGCACGCGAAGCCGACACCGCGCACCTGCCCGCGCACGATGCGTTGTCGCGCGATGCGGCGCGGCGTTCGATCGTGTTGCTGAAGAACCAGGGCGAGGTGTTGCCGCTGAAGAAAAGCGGGCAGCACATCGCGCTGATCGGGCCGTTCGTGCAGGACCGCGAGAACATCGAGGGGTGCTGGACGCTGTTCGGCGACAAGCAGCGCTACGTGACCCTGGAGCAGGGCGTGCGTGCGGTGGTCGATGGCGAGCATCTGACGGTGGTGCCGGGCTGCGGCCTGGAAGAGGCGCTGCCGGGCGGCATTTCCGCCGCCATCGATGCGGCGCAGGCCGCCGATGTGGTGGTGCTGGCGCTGGGCGAGCCGCAGCGCTTCAGTGGCGAGGCGCAGTCACGCACCGAGATCGTGTTGCCGCCGGCGCAGCAGGCATTGGCCGAAGCCATCGCCGCCACCGGCACGCCGATGGTGGTGTTGCTGCGCAATGGCCGCGCGCTGGCCCTGAGCGGTGCGGTGCGCGATGCCGATGCGATTGCAGTCACCTGGTACCTGGGCACGCAGACCGGTACCGGCGTGGCCGATGTGTTGTTCGGCGACTACAACCCCTCCGCGCGTCTGCCGATCAGCTTTCCGCAGGTGACCGGGCAACAGCCGTATTTCTACAGCCATCTGCGCACTGGCCGCCCGGAACTGCCGACGCTGTCCGAGTACAAGGCACGCTGGCGCGAGATGCCCAACGAGCCGTTGTATCCGTTCGGTCATGGCTTGAGTTACACCACCTTTGCGTATGCGCAGCCGCAGCTGAGCAGTGCGCAGCTCGGCTGGGACCAGACGCTGACCATCACCACGCGCGTTACCAATACCGGCCGCGTGGCCGGCGAAGAGGTGGTGCAGCTGTATGTGCACGATCGTGTGGCCAGCCGGGTACGCCCGGTGCGCGAACTCAAGGGGTTCCGCAAGGTGCTGTTGCAGCCTGGCGAAAGCGCGGACGTGGTGTTCACCCTGACGCGCGACGCACTGGCCTTTACCAACCACAGGAACGTGTTTGGTGCCGAGCCGGGCGTGTTCGATGTCTGGGTGTGCGCGTCGGCCAAGAGCGGCGAGGCGGTGACGTTCGAGTTGCTTGACGCCTGAACACGTACGGGCGTCGCGCGATAGGCGGCGCAGTGCGACGACTAGCACGGGGTGTGACAATGACGGACGTGGCCCAGGGGCTCGCCGTCATCGGGTCGGAGGTGATGTAGCTGGGTGCCTGATCGATGTGAACCACGGGTTTGCGGACATCTCCATATGTCGCGACAGGCACCGCGCCGGATCGAACGCGGCTTCGCCGCGAAAATCGTGGCCACCGCCAGCACGCGGTTGATGCGTGGCGATGGCACGATTCCCCTGGACGCAACTCGCGGCGTTACGCGTCGTTCTCGACTGCCGCCTTGCTCTTGGGCGTCAGCTTGAGCAGGCGCCCGGTGCTGCCGCTGGCTTCGTCTTCCAGCAACCACAGCGCGCCGTCCGGACCCTGCTCCACTTCGCGAATGCGCGCGCCCATGTCATAGCGGGCCACCTCGCGTGGCTGATCGCCAAGCGAAACCTGCACCAGCGCCATCGACGACAAGCCGCCGATAAAGCCGTTGCCACGCCATGCAGGAAACTGCTTGCCGCTGTAAATCACAAAGCCGGCTGGCGAGATCACCGGCGTCCAGCTGATTTTGGGCGCGGCAAATTCCGGGCGGGTGCTGTGATCGGGAATCGGGGTGCCGTCGTAGTTGTCGCCGTTGGAGACGATCGGGTAACCGTAATTGGCGCCGCGCTGGATCAGGTTCAACTCATCGCCGCCGAGCGGGCCCATCTCGTGTTCCCACAGGCGTCCCTTGCCATCGAAGGCCAGGCCGAGAATATTGCGGTGACCCAGCGACCACACCTGCGCGGCAACGCCGCCCTGCGCAGCGAACGGGTTGTCGGCCGGCACGCTGCCGTCATCGTTCAAACGGATTAGCTTGCCCAGATTGGCTTGCATGTCCTGGGCAGGAGTGAACTTCTGGCGTTCGCTGGAACTGATCCACAGCTTGCCGTCCGGGCCGAAGGCGAGCCGGTGCCCGAAGTGGCCGTTGCCGGTAACCTTGGGATCCTGCCGCCAGATGACCTTCAAGTCCGATAGCGTGCCGCCGCCGGTGGCGTCCAGCGTGAGCCTGGCGCGCGCCACTGCCGCGCCGCGGGTATCGCCCTGTCCGGGTTCGGCGTAGCTGACATAGACCAGGCCATTCTTGGCAAAGCGCGGATGCGCCAGTACATCCCCGAAGCCGCCCTGACCGCCGTAGGCCACTGCCGGAATGCCGGTGATGGCGCTCTTGCGCTTGGTCTTGAGATCCAGCCGCATCAATGCGCCGCGTTTTTCGCTGACCAGCAGGCTACCGTCGGGCAGAAAGGTCATTGCCCAGGGTTCGTCGAAATCGGCGACGGTGGTGGCCTGGAACGGCCACTGTGCCTTGGGAATGGCGGCAGCCGGCGCGACGGCAGGCGCAGCGCATGCGGCTGCGGTGGTGAACAAGCTGGCCGAACAGGCCAGAGCAAGCAGACGTCGGATAGACATGAGGTCCTCCAGGGGGATGGGCGCAGCGACGTTGCAGCCCTCCCGCAACATGGCCTGCGTTGGGTTTTCAAACACCTTACACGACGCCGTCGAGGCCGCCCTTGTCGTAGATCACTCTCTGCGGAGCACGCTTGTCCCGAATCGTCGTTTCATCATGAAAAGGCGGCTCCATGGCACATCGCGAGAACCTCGGTCGCATTGCTACATGCCGCACCGAAGTCGCTGGCCCTCGAATCGGTCGATGCAAGCCTGTTGCGGAGCGGAAAATTCTTATCCAATGCCAGGTGCAGTGAACATAGTCGGTACGGTCGCATGCAGCAGAACACGGCTGACGCGACGAGTGTCGACAGCGCAGCGCGCACAGTGCCGCCAGCATCTGAAAGACATGACTCAACCGATACAACAACGCCACCTCGACGGTGGCGTTGTGGTCTTCAGGGCTTGGACTTGCTGTCGCCGGTGACGAGGTCAGTGGCATTTTCCCAGGCGCGCTTGACTGCGTGACGGGCCTTGCTCCAACTCAGGCCATCGGTGCCGCGGTTGGCTTCCCAGTCGCGGTGCAATTCTGCTTCCACCTGGTCGTAGGCGCGTGCATTTTCGCGGATGCGCGCCTCGTGTCCTGCGAGATAGGCGCCCTCGTAATCTTCGTAGCGGTCACCTTCGGTGTAATACGATTCTTCGGTGAAGCGCTCGCGCCAATAATTGGACACGTTCTGGCTGCGGTCTTCGTCCGGCGCGCGGCCTGGAATCTGATACGGCACGTTCATGCTCGACTCCGTGGTGAATGTGCGACCTAACGTAGGCGGGCAGGCGTTAAATCCGTTGCCAGGGCAGGTGAGGAGGGGATCAAGACATGCAGTGCCCGGCAGCGCTTGCAGGCGCGCCGCGATGCCAGTGCCGTGCCTCGTACGCTCGGCACTGGCAGCTCACGCTTGTATCACGTCGCTGCCGATGCAGCTTCATACGGCAGCGGCGTGGCGCCGGCGGCACGCAGGCTGGCTTCGGCATGCTGCAGCGATGGCTCGTCGGCATCGATGATGACCAGCACGCGCCCTGCCTGGATTTCGTCCTCGAATTGGCGGCGCACCGGATCGGGCACGGTGGCTCCGATCAGTGCAGATGACCAGGTGCCGACCAGAGCGCCCGCCAGTGCCATCACACCGGCGCCAGCGATGGTGAGGCCGATCGGCGGCACGGCGATGGCAACCAGCCCGGCGACCAGGCCTGCAGCGCCACCGGTGGCGGCGCCGCGCGCTGCAGCGGGGAGAAAATCCGTCTTGGCGTCCTTGCGCTCATCGGGAACGCCTTCCAGTTCGATATCCGAGCGGGCAATCAACGACAGCGCATCGTTGTCGATGCCGGCGCTGCGTGCAGCCTGCATGACGCGTTGCGCACTCTCGATATCGGGCGTGCTGTAGACACGACGCAGTTTCATCGCAGGCTCCCATACAGGTGAGAACTGCAGCCTTGGGCGCGCATGGTTAGTCGTGCGTGATCACCGCGCGAGCGTCCTGCGAAAACCGCTACGCAGGCTTGCGCGGAAGCAGGTAGATCATCCAGCCCACCAGCAGCGCCACACCGGCGGCGGCCAGGTTCTGCAAACTGGCGCTGGCGAGCAGGCCCAGCGACAGCAGCAGCGCTGCGATGGGAATGGTGGGCCCGCCAGGCAGGCGCAAGGTATCGGTGCGTTGCCGGTAGCGACGCGCCAGCACGATCACTGCCGCAGCGGTACCGATATAGGCAAACAGCCGGGTGACCATCGACAGCAATGCCAGCTGCGTAAACGAGCCCGACAACGCCAGTGCCAGCGACAGCACGCCCTGGGTCAGCACTGCCGCAGCCGGGGTGTGGAAGCGCGGATGCACACGTGCCAGGAATGCGGGGCCGTAGCCATCTTGTGCCAGCGCGAACAGAAAGCGCGGCCCGAGCATGACCGTATTGCTGGTGGTGCCGAGGATGGAAATGGTGGCACCCACGGTGAGGATCAGCGCCAGCGCCTCACCGCCGAAGCGGCTTGCGGCATCGGCCAAGGGAGTGGGCGATGCCGCAAGATTTGGCAGCGTGCCCTGTGCGACGACCTGGACCGCCGCATAGATCAGGGTGACGGTGACGATCATGGTGATCAGCGCAAACGGCACGTCGCGGCGTGGATTGCGGTATTCGCCAGCGGCCGCTGGAATGTTTTCGAAGCCTGCATAGGCAAACAGCAGCAGCAAGGCCGCTTCGCCGAGATTGCCAAGATCGCGCAGATCCGGCGTCGTGCCGGCAAAGGCCCACGACCAATCCACGTAGAACAGGCCGATTGCCACGAACAGCAGCAACGGCACCAGCTTGCCGATCACCAGCGCGATGCCGGTACGCGCCGCCGATTTCACGCCGATCACGTTGATGGCGGTGAGCAGACCCAAGGAGCCGACGACCACCAGCAAGCGCGCCCAGTGATCGGTCGCCACGGTCGGCCAGAACCGCGCGACCGCATCGGCCAGGCCGTTGCTCAATGCCGCTGCCGAACTGATGCGCGTGAGCCAGATCATCCAGCCGATCTGAAAGCCGACAAACGGGCCGAAGGCCTCACGCGTGTACAGATAACTGCCACCCGGCGTGTCGAAATAGCTCGCCGCCTGTGCGTAGCACAACACCAGCAACGCCACCGCCAGACCGGCCAGCATCACTGCCCACAGACTCATCGGCCCCAGCAGGGCAGCGGTGGCCGCCGGAAGCAGGTAGATGCCGCTGCCGATGACATCGTTGATCGACAGGCCGACGATCTGCCAGCGGCTGACCACGCGAACCAGGCCAGTGGAATCGGGTGCAGGGGCCGGGGTGCTCATTGTGCCGGCTCCTTCAACTCGGGCAACTGCCACCGGGCTTGCAGGCGTGCGTATTCGGCACGCGGCAACAGCACGAACAGCGGTTTGTCGTCCGGCGTCAACCAGGCCAGCAGGCGTTGCATATCGGCCGGCGCCATCGCGGTGCAGCCGGCGGTGAACTGGCCCGGCGTGCGCCACAGATGCGCGAAGATGCAACTGCCGCGCCCGGGAACCGCATCGGGATTGTGGGCAATCACAAAGCCTTCGCTGTAACGTGCATCGCCGGGATGTTGCAGGTCCAGGCGCATCGGTTCGGTCGACCCGGCCACTGCGGCCTGACCGACCTGCGCGGCGTCGACGATGCGGTTGTACAGCGGCGAACTCGGCACATCCATGCAGTAGTGGGTGGCGCTCATCGCCTGGTATGGCATGGCACTGTCGATCTGTTGGGCGTACCCGAAGGCCGGGCCGATCGCGAATACGCCGGCCGGGCTGCGGCCGTCGCCCTCGCGCTTCTGCGGGCCTTGCGTCTGCGCTGGATGCAGACCGTCGCCCCAGGCGCTGCCATGCCGCCCGAGCGCGACTGCAAAGCCCGCTGCGGCTGGTTGCCAGTGGCCGTCCACACGGGTGAACGTCTCCAAGCGCGCCTGGGTGCTGTCCCAATCCGGCGTGGTCACCACGATCAATGCGCGCGCTTGATTCAAGGCCGCGATCGGCCCGGCAGCGACGGCAACGCTGCTGCAGCTTGCCAGCGCCAACAGCACGACGGATCGAAACAAGGTGGCAAGGCGCATGCAGGCTCCGGGAGAATGGGTCGAGCGGGGACGGGTCTTGGATCGATACACGGTTGACGGAGGCAGTGCGCTGCTCTGGTACCGTTGGGGGCACACCATCATGTCGCTACTGTACTCAGCAATGCGGCCGTGTGCCGCATGCGCGCGCCTGGTCCGGCGCTTTCTTGGCGGGGCTTATAACGGTTAGCGAGTGTGCTTTGTTTTTCTGGGAGGCGTGGCCGCTGTGGCTGAGCCGGTTGCAACGCGGCTGATTTTGGGCCTGGCTGCAGGGCCCTTGCCCGCCCACCATCGCAGGACACGCCGCAAGTACGTCCTTGTAGGCTCTTATGCGGCATCCATGCCGCATAAGGTCCCGCGACGGTGAGCGGGCAAGGACCCGTCAGGATGGTCGGTGTGCATGGTCGCAAGCAGAGCATAGAAGCGCACTGGCCGGATCACTTGTGCGTTCGACTAGCGCCTCACCAGCTTCCCATCGCAAGCCGAGCAGCAGACAGGCTTCAACACGCAACTTAAAACGTCTCAGCTATTACCGCTAGCCGAGCAACAAGCTTTCAAAAGCAGCCGACCAACTCTCTGGTGCGGTGTCCTTGCCGGTTGCGGGACCGTGTGGCGGCATGGATGCCGCCACCGAGCCCCCAGGGATGGGTTCACGGCGTGTCCCGCAAGCGGTGAGGGCGCCGCGCACTCGACTCAGCGGGCTTTTGATTTAAGCATCGGACTGCACCTAAACGCCACCATCGCAGGACACGCCGCAGGTACCTTCCCTGTAGGCTCTTATGCGGCATCCATGCCGCATAAGGTCCCGCGACGGTGGGCGGACAAGCACCTGTCGGGATGGTCGGTGGGCATGGTGCAGGCAACGCACAACATTCGCTGTCCGGGTGACTGCGTGTGCAAAGAAGCGCTGAGGGCGCTATACGGGACCAACGCGGCCTGGAGATCCAACTGGCGTTTTCGCCGGCAAGTTAAGCCGGCAAAAGCTCCAGTCCGCGGATGCGACGGATGCCCAGGCCCGGCGAGTCGTCGATATGGATCTGGGCATCGTCGAAGTGCACGCCGCCCGCGGTGGGATCGAACTGCCCGAGCGCGGGCGCATCTAGATCCGCCAGGGTGATGCTGTCGGCCTTGGCTACCGCCAGATGCACTGCCGCAGCCACGCTGATGCTGGATTCGATCATGCAGCCGATCATGCACGGCACGCCGTACAGGGCAGCGATATCGGCAATGCGGATTGCGTTGGATAACCCGCCGGTCTTCATCAGTTTGATATTGACGATATCGGCGGCGCGGCGCTGGATGAGGTCGATCACCTGGCAAGGCGAGAACACGCTTTCGTCGGCCATCACCGGTGTGTCGATCCGTGCAGTGACGAACGCCAGTCCGTCGATGTCCGCGGCCTTGACCGGCTGCTCCACCAGTTCCATCACGATACCTGCGTGTTCCAGCGTACGCATGGTGCGCACTGCCTGTTTGGGCGTCCAGCCCTGGTTGGCATCCAGGCGCAGCGATGCGCGACCAGCGACAGCGGCATGCATCGCCGTGATCCGCTCGAGGTCCGAGCCGCTGTCCTTGCCGACCTTGATCTTCAGCGACCGATAGCCGCGCGCCAGCGCGGACTGTGCCGCTGCCACCATCACATCGATGCTATCGGCGCTGATGGTGATGTCGGTGGTGATGCGCGGCGCGCCACCGCCGAGCGCCCGGTAGAGCGGGGTGCCCAGGGCCTGCGCCCACAGATCGTAAAGCGCGATCTCCACTGCCGCCTTGGCACTGGTGTTGCGCTCCAGCGCGTGTTGTACCAGCGCGCACAGCCGGTTGAGATCGGCCACGTCCTGGCCGATCAACGCGGGGCCGATGCAATGATCGATGGCGGCGATGATGGAGCCATGCGTATCGCCGGTGATCGGGGCGGTGGCCGGTGCAGCGCCGTAGCCGATGTGGCCGCTATCGGTCTGCAGCAGCACCACCACGTCCTCGATTGCCTGCACGGTACGTACCGCTGTCTTGAACGGGGTTTTCAATGGCACGCGCAGCATGCCTAGGCGGAAGCCGGTGATCTTCATGGGGAGCCAATCGGTGCGATGCGTTGGATGCGGGTGATGTGATCGACAAACGGTGTGCCGTCGCTGGCGAGCAAGGGCAGCAGCGGCGTCACCGACACACCATTCAAGCGCGCACGCTGCACGTTGCCGGCTGCGTCGCGGTAACTGGCGCCGGCTACATCATGGATCACCCATGGCGCACCGTGCTCATGTCCGATCACCAGCATCACATGTCCGGGGATGTAGATCAGATCGCCGACCTGTAGCCGCGCAAGTTGCTGCAGGTGCTGCGGCAGTGTTGCCTGCGTCTGGAACGGAACGCCGAGCAGTGCCGGACTGCGTGCCTGATCTCCGGTATTGCGCGGCAATGCAATGCCCAGGCTGCGATACACGTCCAGCACGAAACCACTGCAGTCGCGCGCATCGTAATCGTTGCCCCAGCCATAGCGTTCGCCGAGAAATTTGAACGCCTGCCGCAGCAGCGCTGCATGGGTGGCCGGCAGCGGGCCAATGCGCACATCGGCGCCGCGCGGGATCAGTGCCGGCACCAGCTGCAAGCGACCATAGCGGTTGCGCAGCGGCAACTTCACCACGTAGGCAGCCTGTGGCAACTGGCCGTTGACCGGCTGTTGCGGCGGCCAGTCGCCAAGCAGCGGCACGCTGGTGCCCATATCCAGCGTCAGTGCGGAGATGGCTGGTGCTTCCGGGGTGTAGACGCTCTGCACGTGGGCGCCGATGACCACCAGCCGTGGGCTGCGTTGTGCGTAGTCCAGCACCTCGTCACGCGTGCCCAGGGCGATCCGGTCGGCGGCGATCCAGGCCGCATAGTTGGCCGCCAGCACAAAGTGCCATGCACCATCGGCGCTGGTGTGCAGCACCGCCACCGGTGTGCCGGGGTAGAGCGCCGATTCCTGGAAGCGGTCGATATCGTGGTCGTCGGTAGTGCTGAACACGCGTTGCGCGGTGGGGAAGGTGCGCAATGCCGCGCGCTGCACCACCAGTGCGAACCGTGGCGTGACCTGCGCAGGCAGCGCATCCAGTGCCAGGGCGTGGCGCAGCGTCGCAAGGCGAGAGGCATCGATGCTGCGAGCTTCGCTGTCGTACAGCGCACGCGTCGGTATGGCCGACAGTGTTTCGATACGCGCGCGCACCTCGGCCGCCGGCAGCACCTGGGCCAGTTGCGACAGGTCGTGCATGGAGCCGTCGTCACGCAGCAAGCGCGCATTGAAGCCGGCGATCTGTGCGGCAGTCATGCGCAGCGTCTGCGCGTTGCCGCTGCGCTGGATCCAGTAGTCGGCGGTCAGCTGCGCATCGCTGACCGCAAACGGTGCCGTTTGCGGTATCGGGGTGGCAGGAGTTGCCGCAGCAGCATCCCAAGACAGTCCGATGACCAGCAGCAACAACGTCAGCAAGCGGCGCGACAGTGGCATGAAGAGGGCTCTTGATGGATGCAGCGACTGGCGAGGCCTTTTACAGGGGACCACGACCGCACGCACGCGGGCCTGCGCCGACCGCGCCGGCTTGTAGTGTACGCATGCGCAAGTATCCCCTGGTGCGTGTCGCATGGCGCAGTGGCGCTGTAGGCCCGTCAGTATCTGCGCATGTGCAGTCTGCCTGCCACCGGCTGCGGCCGCGTGATGCACGCCATCGCCCGCACGGCAGATAATGGGCGCATCGCCTGCGCGGCTCATCAGGGTGCTGGCGCAGCGCAGGCCCTTGCCGTTTCGCCAGGAGAATCCGATGTCATCTGCTCCAACGCTGTCACCATCGTCCTGGCTACGTGCCGCGCTATGTCTGGTGGTGCTGTCACTGGGGGCGTGTGCGCATGCGCCGCAGCGCAACCCGCTGGCCCGGTGGGTGCCCTCGCCCAATTACGACACGCGGCGGCCGGTCCTGATCGTGCTGCACTTCACCGACCAGCAGTCGGTGCGGCAGAGCCTGGGCACGCTGCGCGGGCGCAATAGTGGCGGCCGGGTCAGTGCGCACTATCTGATTGGCGAGGATGGCACGCGCTATCAACTGGTCAGCGACGACCAGCGCGCCTGGCATGGCGGCGCCGGGCGCTGGGGCACCATCACCGACATCAACTCCGCGTCGATCGGCATCGAACTGGACAACGACGGCAGCGAGCCATTCGCGCCTGCCCAGATCGACAGCCTGCTGGTGTTGCTGGACGACCTGTGCACCCGCCTGCGCATTCCGCGCACGCAGATCGTCGGCCATGAAGACGTGGCCCCGGCCCGCAAGAACGATCCCGGCCCGTTGTTTCCTTGGAAGCGGCTGGCCGATGCCGGCTTCGGCCGCTGGCCTGCCGCCGATGCCCCCGCCGCGCCGGCAGGCGTCGATCCCTGGCAGGCGCTCGCCTTGCTCGGCTACAGCCTCGACGATCCCGCCGCCACGCTGCAGGCGTTTCATCATCACTACCGCGGCAGCGATGCCCGCACGCTGGATGCCGAGGATTTGCGCATTCTGCATGCGTTGACCCGACCAGCGCTGCGGCAATTGCAGCTTCCGCCGGCGCCCATCGAACCGGATGCGCCGTAGCAATCCAGCATGACCGCTTCGCGTCACCCTTACCAACGCGGCGTGTACTGGATACCGACCGCATTCTTGGTAGCATCCGCTCGCCCAAACTCTTGAAGGACCTTGTGTGATGAGGCTAGGAAAGACCGCCCTATGGGCCGCCACGATCCTGCTGATCGGCGGTTGCACCAGGACACCCGGCGCAGCGCCCGGAGACGTGCAGGCATCGCCCTCGCAGAGCGCTCCTGCTGCTGCGCCAGCGGCGGCGAGTCCTGCCACGGCCGACGCCGAGGTGCCGGCACCCGGGCATGTGCTCGCCGACATCTATGGAATCAAGGGCGACGGATCGGAGTCCTACACCATCGACAATGGCGCCTTGGCCAGCTTTTGGTACGGCTACCGCTTCGACCTTGGCGGCAAGCATTACTACACCGGCTTCGCCAACGCGGGCCCCGGCAAGTACGGCAAATCCGAGGAAGAGAACTATCCGGACCCTGCCGTCGGCGTCAGCATCAGCCAGGCGACCTATGTGCTGGACGACGCGGGTGGCAAACCGGCATGGGGGCTGTTCCATGCGCAGCAATGGGCTGGCGATTTCGGCGGCAACGAGAAGGCCGACACGCTGGACCCGAAGCGCAAGCCGCAGCGCACCGAGACCAAGGATGGCCACCTGCTGCTCGCGCTGCCGACCACGCGCTTCGCCGACGGCATCAGCAGCGCGGGTTTCGCCGTGTTTTCCTTCGATCCGAACAAGAACGACATGGGCGACTACAAGGGCTGGGTCTACCTGGGCACTGTGGCCACCGGCGAAGACAACAGCGCGGCCTGCGACGATGAGGGCAACATGAAGTGCGCGTCGAGCACCGGCACGCTGAGCTTCGAACCCGGCAGTGGATCGATGCCGAGCCTGCGTGTGGCCATGCGTGGTACCGCCATTGTCGGCCCCGGCAAGGTCCGCAGCCTCGGCCCGGCCGACGGGGTCACCTATACCTACGACGCAGCCAAACACCAGTACACACCGCCGCTGGATCGCTGAGCCTTTCCGTGTGCCGGTCCGTTGCGGGGCGGCACGGGGCGCGGACCGGTCGGCAGAGCCGGCTGGTTTCGGGCGCGGGAACTGGATAAGATTCGCCCACGGGGCCTGATGATCAGGCGAGTCATTCGCGAGCGGCAATGGATGCTGCACTCGCCCGAAATGCCGGAGTGGATCGCCGGCTTGCGGTTTGCCATGCGCGAATCGCCATCATCGCCCCTGTCTTGGGGCCGGATCGCAATCCACCGTTTTCTGTCCGAAGCCGCGCCTGCGACAGCTGCGTCTGTGCGGGTCGGGCGATGTCCGCGATGCGCAAGATGACGGCCTTTCCGGACACGGGGCATGACATGTCGGGATTTGCGGTTGTAGTTCCGGCTTCTTCAACACATACAGGATGTTCTGCACATGTCCAACGACACTCAAGTAGCCGTCACGACCGTGGCACCGCCCTACCCGGGGAGCGTGCTGTATCTGATTTACGGCATGGATGGGGACGGCGCGCTCTCGTACCAGATCGATAACGGTGCTGTTGCCAGTTTCTGGCACGGCCAGCATTTCGATCTGGGCGGCAAGCAGTACTACACCGGTTTCGCCTACGCCACGCCCAACAAGTACGGCAACGACGAAGCCGAGACCTTCCCGGATCCGGGCGAAGGCGTGTCGATCAGCCAGGCCACGTTTCTGCTGACCGCGCCGGACAGCGAGCGACCGTGGATGCTGTTCCATGCGCAACAATACGTGGGCCGTTTCGGCGGCTACGAGCGCGCCGACGCCGTCGACGAGGCGCGCAAGCCGCAGCGGCACATCCTGGACAACGGCCACCTACTGTTGGCGGTGCCGACCTCCAGTGTCGACAATGGCGTCACCAGCTTCGGTTTTGCGCTATTTACCTTCGATCCGGACAAGAACGACCTGGGCGACTACCAGGGCTGGGTCTACCGTGGAACGCTTGCAGCCGGCGAAGAGAACGAGCTCAGCAGCGACGAACAGGGCAGCGTTCCGCACGTCTCCAGCACCGGCACGCTGAGCTTCCAGCCGGTGCCCGGCGAGCGGATGCCGGCCATGCAGGTGGCGTTGCAGGGCACGGTTGTTTCCGGTCCCGGCCGGGTGCGCATGCTCGATGCATCCGATGCGGTGGTCTATGTGTATGACCAAGCGAGCGGCCAGTACCTGCCGAAAGACCTCTAGTGAATCGGTCGGTGCGCCGCTCCACGGAGCGATGCAGCGGCAGCAGCAAGAAATTGCGACTTGCAACACCGAACAGTCTTGTTGACCGCACACCAATTAGCTCATGGACGAGCTCGGTTGACCTTGTCGGCGCCCAGCGCCGTATATCAACCTCAAGGAGTAACACGAGATGGCACGCGATTACACGAAGGCCGAGAACCTCGACATCATCGAGCGTGAAGCCAGGGAACGCCGCATTCCGGTCGACGATTTCATGCGTTTTGCCTATATCGAAACCGGCGGCAGGTTCGACGAGCAGGCCAGCCGTGGCCCCAACAGCGCCAAGGGCTTGTTCCAGTTCACTCCGGGTACCGCCGCGGCCTATGGCATCAGCGGCCGTGAATTGGATGCTGTGGCCAATACCGACGCCGCGGCGCGTTTGTATCAGGACAATGCGAGGTCGCTGACCCGCCAGCACGATAAAGACAATCGTCCTTACCTGTCTGGCAAGCCGCAGCCCGACGGGCTGGATATGTACATGGCGCACCAGCAGGGCGCTGCCGGCTATCGGTCGGTCCAGGCGGCGGTTGCCGGCGGCAGTTTCGCGCGTGCAGATACGCGCGCGAACATCATCAACAACGTGCCGCGCGAAAAGGATGCGGCCGGTGCCAAACAGTTCGAGGCTTACACCGGCAGCTCGCTGGCCGAGTTCAAGAAGATGTCCGATCAGGACATGGCCAAGACCTTTCTGAAATACTGGGACACCAAGTTCGACCATATCGCCATCCCGGAAAAGGGCATCAAGCCGGTTGCCGAGGGCCAGTCGCAGCAGCCGGCTGCGCCGGCCCGCGTGCAGTCGCATCCGGCTGCTGCGGCCGGGCAGGCCAGTCAAGACGCAATCAAGCTCACCGCCGCGTATGAGATGGGCGTCAAGTACGACGATGTGAAGTACGCGATCAATATCAAAGGCCACCGGCTCTTCCATCCGGGCGTGGACGGCAAGCACCTGGAGCAGGGCTACATCGACTGCTCCGGCTGGGTGTCCGAGCTGCAGAACGCCACGATGCGGGAGATCAATCAGAAGGCCGGCCGCGACGTCTTCGGCCGCCAGGACATGCTGGCGCAAGGAATGAATGGCTCCGGCGGCATTGTCAAGAAAGCGTTTGACGATTCCGGCGTGCTGCTACAGGGCCAGGACCTGTTCAAGCCCGGTGCGTTGAAGGAAGGCATGGTCATCGGCGTGGATGCCAGCCGGAATTCGGGGCATGACCATTGGAAGGGCATCGATCACATCCTGATGGTGGTGCGCGACCCGAAGAGCGGCGAACTGCAGGTCAGCCAGTCCAGCGGCACAAAGGGCGTCAACACCATGCCCTTGGACACGTATCTGGCCAACAACCAGAACGCCAGGTTGTTTGCGTCCGATCCGTTCGCCAAGGCGCGCGACCTGCTGCAGGACAGGCAGCAGACGCAGTCGCAGAATCAGGACCATCCGACACGCACATCGTTGCGGCCGGGCGAGCAAGGTGCGGATATAAAGGCAATGCAGCAGGCCCTGATCGAACTCGGGATGAAGGACAACAGCGGCAAGTTGCTGTCCGGTACCGGCTATTACGGCGACAGGACCAAGGAAGTGGTAGCAAACCTGCAGCGCGAGAAGGGCATGGAGCCGACGGGGATCGCCGATAAGGCCACGCTCGAAGCGCTCGGCAAGCAACAGGGCCAGGCTAAGAACGCTGGCGAGGCCAAGCTCTCCGCGTCCGTCGCTGGGGAAACGCAACGTCCAGTCGATCCTTTGGTCAAGCAGGCCATGGAACATCTTCAGAAGCATGGGCCGAACGGCGGCTTCAATAGTCGCGACGAGATGCAGCGTGCCGCTGGCCAAATCGCGTTCGAAGCCAAGGTCAGTGGGATGTCGCGTATCGACGAGTTGCTGCCGAGCACCAATGGCAAGGGGTTGATTGCGGTGGAGCGCAATCCCAACAACCCGCTCGATGTGAATCGTGCCTACGTGGACAAGCAGCAGGCCGCATCGGTGCCGCTGGAGCAGAGTCAGCAACAGCTCACAGCGGAAACGCAGCGGCAGAGTCAGGAGGATCAGCAGCGCACGCAGACCGCGCAGACGCAATCGGGTCCTGCACGCTAGGCACCTCTCATCAGGTTGCGAATCTGTGCGACAGCAATCGCCAGTCCGGCATTCGACCGGACTGGCGATTGCGCAGGAGCGGGGATAGTGCGTCGATGTGTAGATGGCGAGCGCAGCGATCCGGTCTGTCCGTCCCGAGCCGTTGTTCGTCAAGCGAGCCACGTGCTTTGCCTGTTCGAGCGCTCCTGTGCAGGCAGCTTGCTTGTGGTGGCTTATGCTTGGCGCATGACGCAAGCACGATTCCCGGTAAATCGCGTATCGCACCACGTCGCATGCACCCTGCAGCGCATCGGGTGGCAGGTGTCTGCGCTGGTTCTTCTGTGCGCAGGCCTCAACGTGCAAGCGGCTCCCATTCTCTCGCCGGCAACGACCGCCGCACAGGCCGGTCTGGTCGATGTGCGGGGCCTTGCGCCGGAGATCGCGGTGGACATGCGTTATGCGGGCAGCAACAACTTCACCGGGCGCGTGGTGCCGGGGTATGAGGCGCCCACGTGCTATTTGCTGCGTCCGGCGGCGCAGGCCCTGGCGCGGGTGGCGCGGTCGCTCAAGACCCAGGGATATCGACTGCAAGTGTTCGACTGCTACCGGCCGGTGCGGGCGGTGCAGGCGTTCGTGACCTGGGCTGCGGATCTGCAGGACCAGTCGACCAAGGCGCAGTACTACCCGCGTGTGGACAAGCGCGCGCTGTTGGGCGACTACATTGCCGAGACTTCGGGGCATAGCCGTGGCGCGACGCTGGACCTGGGCTTGCTCGATTGCCGGCAGGGCCCGTGCCAGCCGGTGGCGATGGGCACCGACTTCGATTTCTTCGATGCGCGTGCGCACACCGATGCGCGCGACATCAGTCCTGCCCAGCGGGCCCATCGCCAGCAGCTGTTGGGTGCGATGGCGGCGGAGGGATTTGCCAACTATCCGATGGAGTGGTGGCATTTCACCTTCCGTCCCGAGCCGATGCCGGATACCGCGTTCGATGTGCCGGTCAACTGAGCAACCGCGCCGCAGGCGGTGACCCGGCCACCGGACTGTCCATGTTGTGCATCACCCCACGCCGCTGCAAGGAATTGCCATGTCCGACCCGGAACGCTTCATCGATATCGCCTGCCCGTATTGCGGGGAGTGGATCACCCTGACGCTGGATCTGACCGGCGGCGACCAGCATTACATCGAGGATTGTCAGGTGTGCTGCAAGCCGATCTCGGTCAGCGTGCGATGGGACGAAGAAGGCGAGGCGCAGGTGAGTGCGCGGGGGCAGGACGATGCGTGAGCGCGGCATGTCGCAGCAGCGGGCAATCGGAGCGCTTGGTCGATCCGCACGCGCCTGACCGCCTGCGCTTGCGGCTCCGGCGCGGATCCATCGCCCGCAACCGCTAGACTGATGCGCCTGCCACCTGGATCCCGACGATGAATCTGCCCCTGCACTTCGGTCTGCTCGGCTCGCTGGAGGCCGGCCTGATCGCGTTGGTGCTGGGCGTGCTGGTCTTCGCTGCGGTGGAGCACATCGGCCGGCGTCTGCACTTCACCCACGGGCATACGCTGGGCATCGCCTGTCTGCTCGCGGTCGCCATCGGCGGTGGTTACGACATCTGGAATCTCGTCTACACCAGCATCGTGCGGCTGGAGTCGCCGCTCTATGCGCGTCTGGCGCTGGCCAAGATCCACGATCCCAACGAACTGGGGTCGCGCGTGGTGCTGGAAGTGGCCGGGGCGATCGCCGGTGTGGTAACAGGTTGGAAACTGTTCAGTTCCGGAAGCTGGGATGACGAGACGCCGAATGCGTGAGTCCACACGCTAAAACGCGGCGTGGTTCGCATATTCCGATGCATTGAATGAGGTGCTTCTGTTTGGCTCACCGATGGCTAACAGATGGCTAGGCGCAAACATCCGGCCGGTGGTTAAGAGGACGTTTTGCGCGAAATTGCGGCGGGTTTTACGTTCATTCGGGCTGGGTAAGGTGGGGTCATGTGCGGCGACAACCGCGCATTCCCAAGCCAAGGAGACCACCCAAATGAAGAATCGCAACCGCACCTCGCTGCTCGCCGCCACCGCCGCCCTTGCCGCCGCCCTGGCGCTGCCGGCCATGGCACAGAGCGCGCCACAGGATGCCGCCGCGACGTCGGCCCAGTCGGGCAGTGCTGCCACCACGGCGGCACAGCCTGCGCAATCCGGCGGCGGCCAGACCTGGGCGAGTGTCGACACCGATAGCGACGGTGCCATCAGCACACAGGAAGCCCAGGTCAACGCCGGGCTTGCGCAGATCTTCAATGACGCAGATTCCGACAAGAACGGCAAGCTGACCCCTGATGAATACAAGGCGTTTGTCGCCAAGCAGCAGGGCGGCGCAGCGGGAAGTGGATCGCAAGGCAACTGAGGTAGTAGGTCGCAAGGTAGTGAGTTGGTTTGCTGACGTGTTTTTCGACATCAGTAGGCAGCTTCTGCAACAGCAGTCGTTTGAGTAGGCGTTGTCGTTTGACCAGTGGCATCCCTGCGGATGTCCGGCATCGGTAAGCAAACGCATCACCACGCAACAGGATGGACATGCGGGAGCGATCTGCCAGGGTCGCTCCCGTTTTTTTTACGTGCGCCGCGCTAAAGTCACGACTCCATCGTTTCGGCACGCCGTCATGTTGTTGCGTATCGCCGTGCTGATTGGCCTGTCGAGTCCACTGTGGGCGCTCGCGGCGCCACCGGAGTTGCCGCCAGCCAACCCACCGCGTGGGACTTCCACCGCAGGGCCGGCAGCACCGGCAATGGCGCCGTCGTCGATCGACCCGCCACCGCCTGCCACTAAACCCTTGCTGCCGGCCGATGCTGCAGCGCCATCGGCTGCCAAAGGCGGTGCGGAGGCGGCGCTGGCGCCGCAGGCCGGCACATTGGCGCCTCGCACATTCCGTAGCCTGGACAGCGACGCCGACGGCTCATTGACCATGGCCGAAGCCGGCGCCGACCCTGTCCTGCGCGAGAATTTTGCCGGCTTCGACAACAATGGCGATGGGCGCCTGTCGCGCGACGAATTCGCCAGCTACCAGCCCGGTCCGGGCGATGCTGCAGGGGATTGATCGCAGCAGCGCTCCAGTGCGCTGCTAAACTGGCGCGATGACCTCTTCTGCACAGCGCGACGGCCAGGCGATCCAACTGGTCGGCTTCGACGGCGACGATACCCTCTGGAAAAGCGAGGACTATTACCGCAGTGCCGAAGCGGATTTCGAAGCGATCCTGGCCGGTTACCTGGATCTGGCCGATAGCCGCATGCAGCAGCACCTGCTGGCGGTGGAGCGGCGCAATCTCAAGGTGTTCGGTTACGGCGCCAAGGGCATGACGCTGTCGATGATCGAGACGGCGATCGAACTGACGCAGGCGCGCATTGCCGCACGCGACATCCAGCGCATCGTCGAGATCGGCCGCGCCACGCTGCAGCATCCGGTGGAAGTGATTGCCGGGGTGCGCGAGGCGGTCGGCGCGATTGCTGCCGATTATGCGGTGGTGCTGATCACCAAGGGCGACCTGTTCCATCAGGAGCAGAAGATCGAGCAATCCGGTCTGGCCGATCTGTTTCCGCGCGTGGAGGTGGTGTCCGAAAAGGATCCCCAGACCTATGCGCGCGTGCTGGGCGAATTCGACCTGCCGGCGCAGCGCTTTGTGATGATCGGCAATTCGTTGCGCTCGGACGTGGAGCCGGTGCTGGCCATCGGCGGTTGGGGGATCTACACCCCGTACGCGGTGACCTGGGCGCACGAGCAGGAGCACGGCGTGGCCGCCGACGAGCCGCGCATGCGCGAAGTGCCCGATGCCGCCGGCTGGCCGGCGGCGGTGCATGCGCTGGATGCATTGGCCCGGCGGCACGCGCCAAGCTGACCTTCGTCGCGGCCAGCGCCGCGACCTGGATCTGCAGATGCAGTTGGCCGGCACGCTGCGGTCGGCCTGACACCGACGCGGGCATGCGGCATCATCGGCGCATGCCTTCGCTGCTTACTTCGCTGTTGCGATCCCTGCTGCTGACCGCGCTGCTGCTGCCGATGCTGGCAATTGCGCAGACGCCGCCCGCGCCCGGGTCCGCGCCCGCCGCTGCTGCGCCCGTGGTGACGCCGGGCACCGGCGATGCCTGGGTGGACCAGCATCTGGCCGACATGGGCAGCTACGCGCAGCGCTACCCGGACAGTTTCATCGACGAAGTTGCGCGTTACACCGGCACCCCGCGCGGCTATGTGCAGGCGCTGTTGCAGGTGCATGGCTGGCACGCCGGCGACATCTATTTCGCCTGTTTCTGGGCGCAGACGCTGCAGTTGTCCTGCCGCGACACGGTGCGCGCCTACAGCCGCGACCATCATGACGGCTGGGAGGGCGTGATCACGCGGCTGTCGGTCACCCCGGAGACCGTGCATCTGCGCGCGCTGCGGCACGCCATCGTCGCCAGTTACGACCGCTGGGAACGTCCGATCACCCTGGATGCGCTCCTGCGCCGCCAGCTCGGCGATCACGCGCAACGGCTGGAAGCCGCGCGCCAGGCCAGCGAGGCGGCCGAGGCGGCGGCGCAGGCCGGACTTTAGAGCGGCTAGCAAACCGACTGCGTAGCCGCCAGGCGGGTGCGGCGGTACTCGGAACCGGCGTATACCACTCGTACGCTGCGTCTCCTGCGCGCCGTCCACGCACATCCGGCGGCTGCCGGCTCAAGGTGGTGTCGGCTACCGGTGCGGCAGCGTGCTATTCGGCTTCAACTCGCTGCAGGTCGTGGCACCGGAACTGTGCCAGCCGTTCGATGCGCGCCGGGTCGGCCTGAGCCTGGGCGAGGCTGGCGGCCTCTCTCGCTTGTAGCCATCCTCGGAGGACGCACAAGATGACTGCGCTCCCGGCCACACGGACGCAGCCGGCGTTAGGACCGGCATGGACCACGCCGTGCGCTGTGGTTCCAAGCTTGCCCGCCAGCCGCATCCAGCCGACGACTGCTCGCCACGGCTTGCCCGCCGCCACTGCGTGCGGTTTATGCCTGGTGGGAACCTGCGCAGTGGCAAGACGTGAGGTGACCAACAGGCTGCGCGCCTGTCTGCGCGGCAACACAGGCGCCGGCATGCTGCCGTGCAGCTGGTCGCCGCAGGGCGCGGTCGGCGAGAATGCCGCAACGCCGGCGTTGGCCGGCACTGCCAAGACCAGCCCATGCGCGATACCGTGTTTGTCTCCCCCGATCACATCCGCAGCCTGTTCGCGCAGGCGATGTCGGACATGTATCGCGCCGAGGTGCCGTTGTACGGCGACCTGATGACGCTGGTGGCGCAGGTCAATGCCGACACCCTGAGCGCCGATCCCGCCCTGGCCGCACGCCTGCAGCGCAACGACGAGCGCGCGCGGCTGGACCTGGAACGGCATGGCGCGATCCGGGTCGGCACGGCGCAGGAACTGGCCACGCTGCGGCGGCTGTTTGCGGTGATGGGCATGCATCCTGTGGGGTATTACGATTTATCGGTGGCCGGTGTGCCGGTGCATTCCACCGCGTTCCGCCCGATCGACGAGGCGGCGCTGTCGGCCAATCCGTTCCGCGTGTTCACCTCGTTGCTGCGGCTAGAATTGATCGAAGACGCCACGCTGCGCGCGCAGGCGGCGCAGATCCTGGAGCAGCGGCAGATCTTCACCGCCGCCGCGTTGGACCTGATCGAGCAGCACGAGCGTCACGGCGGGCTGGAGGCGGCGCAGGCGCAGCAGTTCGTGGCCGAGGCGCTGGAAACCTTCCGCTGGCACGGCGATGCCACGGTGTCGCTGCCGACCTACCGCGCGCTGAGCGAGGCGCACAAGTTGATTGCCGACGTTGTGAGCTTCCACGGCCCGCATATCAATCACCTGACGCCACGCACGCTGGATATCGACGCGGCGCAGGCGCAGATGCAGCGCGCCGGTATCGATGCCAAGGCGGTGATCGAAGGGCCGCCGCGTCGACGTGTGCCGATCCTATTGCGCCAGACCAGCTTCAAGGCTCTGGAGGAGCCGGTGCGTTTTGTCGGCGACAGCGGGCAGGCCGAGCACGGTACGCATACCGCGCGCTTCGGCGAGATCGAACAACGCGGGCTCGCGCTGACCCCCAAGGGCCGCGCGCTGTACGACGCGCTACTGGCGCAGGCGCGCGACAGCGATGGCGCGGGCAGCACCGGTACCGATTACGCGACGCGGCTGCAGACCGCGTTCGTGGCGTTTCCCGACGACGAAGCCGTGCTGCGTCAGGAAGGCCTGGGCTATTTCCGCTACGCGCTGACCGAGGCTGGACGTGCCGACCCTGCGCAGGTGGCGGCAATGCCGGCAGAAACCGCCATTGTGCTCGGTCTGCTCAGTGCCGATCCGATCATCTATGAAGATTTCTTGCCGGTGAGTGCGGCCGGCATCTTCCAGTCCAATCTCGGTGGCGCCGAACAACGCGCCTACGCCGCCCATTCGAGCAAGCGCAGCTTCGAACAGGCGCTGGGTGCGCAGGTGCACGATGAGTGCGCGTTGTATGCGCAGCTGGAGCGGGCGTCGCTGCAGGCGTTGCTGGTGTAGCGGTCACGGCGCGGCGCGTGCATTTGCACGCCTGCGATCTGCCGGCCCTGTCGCGCATGGCGTGTCGTGATCGCGCGGTGCACATTGCACGAATGTGCGCCGCTGCTGATCCGGATGGCGCGTACTCCGGACAGCAGGACAAAGACAGCAACCGAGATCTTTGCTCGTCTCGGCGTCTGGACGCGGTCAAGCGCCTGGGCTCAGCTCAAAAGCCCAGTGAGTCGAGTGCGCGGTGCCCTCACCGCTTGCGGGACATGCCGTGAATCCGTCCGTGGAGGCTCCTTGGCGGCATCCATGCCGCCAAGGGTCCCGCAACCGGCGAGGACACCGCACCCGAGAGTCGGTCGGTGGTTGGGTGAAAAGCCGCTTGTCGAACATGTATGGGCGTCGAGCCGGCGCATCAGTATCGAACAACGCACATCACGCACTGCTCTTGCTGCTCTTAACTGTGCATACCGATGATCTCGACGGGTCATTGCCCGCTCACCGTCGCGGGACCTTGGGCGGCATGGATGCCGCGCCAGAGCCTACAAGGACGTACTTGCGGCGTGTCCTGCGATGGTGGGCGGGCAAGGGCCCTGCAGCCAAGCCGCAGATCATCCGCTCTGCAACTGATCGATCCGCGCTGACCAGGCCCTCGGAGCACGACCCCCAAAGCAATCGGGACTTGCAACAGTGGCGGCGTTTAGGCGCGATCCGATGCTTAAGTCAAAAGCTCGGTAAGTCGAGTGCGCGGTGCCCTCACCGCTTGCGGGACACGCCGTGAATCCGTCCGTGGAGGCTCCTTGGCGGCATCCATGCCGCCAAGGGTCCCGCAAGCGGCGAGGACACCGCACCAGAGAGTCGGTCGGTGGTGCTCTTGCTGTTCTTAACTGTGCATACCGATGATCTCGACTGGTCATTGCCCGCTCACCGTCGCGGGACCTTGAGCGGCATGGATGCCGCGCCAGAGCCGCTGGCCAGCCGGCACGCGCCGGCCCATGCAGACCGGCGCGTGTGCCGCTTCGCCTCAGTGCGCCGACGCAGCCGGGCGCCGTGCCGCCGCGCGCTCTGCCCGGCGTGCACGCGCACGTGCGCGACGCGCCTTCCAGCGTTCGCTCAGGCAGGAGAAGATCACGTAGAGCGCCGGGGTACTGAGCAGGGTCAGGCTCTGCGAGAAGATCAGCCCGCCGATCATCGCGATGCCCAACGGGCGGCGCAGTTCGGAGCCTTCGCCCAGGCCGACCGCCAGCGGGACTGCGGCCAGGATCGCCACCATCGTGGTCATCATGATCGGGCGGAAGCGCACGATCGATGCTTCGCGTGCGGCCGCGCGCGCATCCATGCCGTGCACGCGCTGCGCCACTAGCGCGAAGTCGATCATCATGATCGCGTTCTTCTTGACGATGCCGATCAGCAGCACCAGCGCGATCATCGAGATCACCGACAATTCGGTGTTGGTGAGGAACAACGCCAGCAGCGCGCCGACGCCGGCGGCCGGCAACGTGGACAGGATGGTGACCGGATGGATCAGGCTCTCGTAGAGCATGCCCAGCACGATGTAGACGGTGAGCACCGCGGCCAGCAGCAACACACCCATCGAGTTGGGGCTGAGTTGCACGTTGAAGCTGTCGTCGCCACTGAGACGGATGCCGTCGGGCATGCGCAAGCCTTCCACGGTGGACTTGATGATCAGATCCGCCTCGCCGGTGCTGACGCCCGGTGCGAGGTTGTAGCTCAAATCCATCGTGGTGTACTGGTTTTCGTGGACGATCTGCGGCGGCGCCAGCCCCGGCACCTGGATCGCGACGGCAGTGATCGGCACCATCAGGCCGGCGCGGTTGGGTACGAAAATCTGATCCAGCGCCTTGGGCGTTGCTGTCTGCGAGGGCAGCGCATTGACCACCACGCTGTACTGGTTGAGATCCGAATAGATGGTGGAGATGGAGCGCTGGCCAAACGCGCCATACAGCGCGCCATCGATGGCACCGACCGAAATCCCCAGGCGCGCGGCCTTGGCGCGGTCGATCACGATGTTCTGGCGCAAGCCCGATGTGTCCACGTCGGTGCCGACATCGCGCAGGCGCGGATTCTTCTTCAACGCGGCCTGCAGTTTGGGCAGCCATTCCTGCAGCTGTGCCAGGTCGTTGCCCTGCAGCGAGACGCGGTACTGCGCGCCCTGGCTGGTGCCGCCACCGCCGTCACTGGGCAGGTCCTGGATCGCGCGCAGGCGTAGATCCAGATCCGGGTAGCGGTCGGCCTTGGCGCTCAGCCGTGCGACCACCTGCGCGGTGGTATCGCGGCGGCCTTCGTCACGCTTCTTCAACTCGATGTTGAACGAGGCGCTGGAGCCCTGCCGGCCGGAGCCCAGTCGCGCGCCGACGGTCTTCACCGCCGGGTCGGCCATCAGCATGTCGGTGATGCGGCGCTGGCGGCTGACCATGTCGGCAAACGACACCGTCGCGCTGGAATTGGCGCGGCCCCAGATCAGGCCGGTGTCCTGCGCAGGGAACGAGCCCTTCTTGACCGCGCCGCCGAGAAAGACGGTGGCGGCGATCAGCAGCAGCGGCGTCAGCGACAGCAGCAAGGCGTGCCGCAGCGAGAAATCCAGCGCCACCGTGTACACCGCGAGCATGCGCTCGTGCATGCGGTCCAACCAGGCGCCGAAGCGGCCGGGTTTTTCCGGCTCGGTATGCGCCGACAGAAAGCGGCTGCACAGCGCCGGCGTCAAGGTCAGCGATACCAGCATCGACACCACGATCGCCGCCACCAGGGTCACGGTGAACTCGCGGAAGAACGCGCCGATCATGCCGCTGGCAAACAGCATCGGAATGAACACCGCCACCAGCGAGGCGGTGATCGACACGATGGTGAAGCCGATCTCGCGCGCACCCGCCAGTGCGGCATCCAGACGCGGCATGCCTTCGTCCAGATGACGCATGATGTTTTCGATCACCACGATCGCATCGTCGACCACAAAGCCAATGGCGATCACCAGCGCCAGCAGGCTGAGGTTGTTCAAGGTGAAGCCCAGCATGTACATCACCAGCGCCGAGCCGGCCAGCGACAGCGGCACGGTGACCGCCGCGATCAGCGTGGGTGCCAGGCGGCGCAGGAACAGCGCCATGGTCAGGATCACCATTGCCAGGCTGATCATCAGCGTGGCCTGCACTTCGTGCAGCGAGGCGCGGATGGTCGGGGTGCGGTCGAAGTAGGGCGTCAATGTGGTGCCGGGCTGCAGATAGGCGCGCAACTCGGGAATCTGGGCCTTTACCTGGTCCACGGTTTCGACGATGTTGGCGCCGGCGCGGGTGAATGCGTACATCACCACCGCCGGTTTGCCATCGAACCAGGCCGCTTGATAGGCATCCTGCTGGCCGTCGTAGACAGTGGCCACATCGCCCAGCCGCACGATGCGTCCGTTGGACTGGGTGGAGATCGCCAGCTGGGCGAAATCGGCAGCCTTGGCCACCGAATCGTTGGCCACGATGGCCATGGTGGTGTTGCCGTCGGACAGGAACCCGGTCGGCGAGGTGACGTTGGCCGCGCGCACGGCGTTGCGCAGATCGTCCGGGGTCAGGCCCAGCGCGTTGAGCGCGCGCAGGTCCACGTCCACGCGTACCGCCGGCGTGGAGGCGCCGGCGATATCGACCGAACTGATGCCGGTGATCTGGCGCAGCCGTTGCGCCAGCAGCGAGTCGGCAACGTTGTAGAGCTCATCGGCCGATTGCGTGTCCGAGGTCAGCGCAATGGCGATGACCGGGTCGTCGTTCGGATTGGCCTTCTGGTACATCGGAGTGCCCAGGCCGGAGGGCAGGTCCGATTGCGACGCGTTGATGGCGGTCTGCACGTCCTGCGCGGCCGAATCGATGTCGCGATTGCTCTGAAATACCATGAACACCATGCTGCTGCTCTCCGAACTGGAGGAGCGCATGCGGTCGATGCCGGGCAGCTGGCCCAGGTGGCGTTCCAGCGGTGCGGTGACGGTGGAGGCCATGGTGCCGGCATCGGCGCCGGATTGCGTGGCATGCACGAAGATCACCGGAATCTGGATGTTCGGCAATGCCGCCACACCCAGCCGCAGGTAGCACATCAATCCGATCACGAACAAGCCGATCGCCAGTAGCGCGGTGCCGATCGGGCGCTTGATGAAGGGCGCGGAGATGTTCATGGGGTGACTGCCGGGAATCGGGATTCGGGATTCGGGAATCGGGAAAGGCAACAGCCAGCGCAGTTGCCATACGCGCGTGCGGGAAGGCGGTGCCGTGGGCAGGCAGACCGATCAGCGATGACGCCATCGGTCATCATGCCGGGCGCTCCGAGCTGGAGGCCGGGGGCACGCCGTCATGGCGGGCGGCACGCCGCGCGCGCCAATCGCGCAGCCGCTCGCCGGCACGCTCCATGTACAGGTAGATCACCGGCGTGGTGTACAGCGTCACCAGCTGCGACAGCAGCAGGCCGCCGACGATGGCGATGCCGAGCGGGCGCCGCAGTTCCGAGCCGATGCCGGTGCCCAGCGCCAGCGGCAGCGC
The DNA here is from genome assembly GCF_002940665.1 of Xanthomonas arboricola. GTDB lineage: Bacteria > Pseudomonadota > Gammaproteobacteria > Xanthomonadales > Xanthomonadaceae > Xanthomonas > Xanthomonas arboricola_B. The sequence goes on along the minus strand of NZ_MIGY01000001.1, from coordinate 1,263,026 downwards.
GCCCAGCATCGCGGCGGCGGTGGTCATCATGATCGGGCGGAAGCGCAGCAGGCAGGCGCGCCGGATCGCTTCGTGCGCGTTGGCGCCTTCGCGGCGGGCATCGATGGCGAAGTCGATCATCATGATCGCGTTCTTCTTGACGATGCCGATCAGCAGCACGATGCCGACGATGCCGTCCACCGACAGGCTCAACCCGCACATCATCAGCGCCAGCAGCGCACCGACGCCGGCCGGCGGCAGCGTGGAGATGATCGTCAGCGGATGGATGTAGCTCTCGTAGAGCACGCCCAGCACGATGTAGATCACCACGATCGAGGCCAGCAGCAGCCACACGATATCGGTCTGGCTGCCGGTGAATTCGGCGGCCTTGCCGACGAACGCCGCATGCACCTGGGTCGGGATCTTCAGATCCTGGCGCACCTGCTCGATCGCCTCCACCGCCTGCGACAGCGAATGGCCCGGCGCCAGATTGAACGAGATCGTGACCGCCGGCAGCTGTTGCTGGTGGCTGACCACCAGCGGCGTGTTGGTGACCTTGGCCTCGGCCAGTGCGGCCAGCGGAATGATGCTGCCGGCGCCGACCACGATGCCGGTGTTCTGCGCGCCCACGCCGGTGGCGGTGGAGGAGTTGGACGAGGTCAGCTGGCCGAAGCTGGTGGCATTGGTGCCGGTCAGCGCGCCGCTGCCGTTGCTGGCCACCGCCAGCTGGTTCATCAATGCGGTGCTGCTGCGGAACTCCGGCGCCACTTCCAGCACCACCCGGTACTGATTGAGCTCGGTGAAGATCGTGGAGATCTGGCGTTGGCCGAAGGCGTCGTACAGCGTGTCGTCGATGGTCTGCATCGGCACGCCGAGCATGCTGGCCTTGTCGCGATCGATGCTCAGTTCCAGCGCACGGCCCTGGTTGGCCAGGTTGTTGTCCACATCGGCCAGCTCGGGCAGCTTGCGCATCGCCTCGGTCATGCGCCCGGCCCAGGTGGCCAGCTCGCTGCTGTCCACATCCGACAGCGAATACTGGTATTCGGTGGCGGCCACGCGGGTGTCCAGGGTGACGTCCTGGACCGGCTTGAGGAACAGCGCCACGCCGGGAATGCCGGCCACCGCCTTTTGCAGGCGCGGCAGCACCTCGTCCAGGCCCTCGCGGTCGCCGCGCGTCTTCAGCACGATCGACAGCTGGCCCTGGTTGATGGTCGGGTTCATGGTGCCGGCGCCGATGAAGGCGGCCACGCCGGTCACGGCCGGGTCTTTCTGCAGCGCCGCAGCGACCGCCTGGGTGCGCTGCTCCATCTGCGGGAATGCCACGTTCTGGTCGGCCTGCACCACGCCGGTGATCAGGCCGGTGTCCTGCTCGGGCAGCAAGCCCTTGGGGATCGCCACATACAGCACCACGGTCAGCGCCACCGCGCCGATCGCCACCGCCAAGGTCAGCGGCTGGTGCGCCAGCACCCAGTCCAGGCTGCGCTCGTAGGCGCCCACGGTGCGCGTCCACAGGTTGGTCTTGCCGGCGGCGGCGGCGCGCTCGTGCGCGTCCTCGCCTTCGGGCAGGGCGTCGGGCTTGAGCAGGTAGGCACACATCATCGGCGTCAGCGTCAGCGACACCAGCATCGAGATCACCACTGCAATCGACAGCACCCACGCAAACTCATGGAACAGGCGCCCGGTCACGCCCGGCATCAGCAGCAGCGGCAGGAACACTGCCACCAGCGACACGGTCAGCGACAACACGGTGAAGCCGATCTGCTTGGCGCCGATTTCGGCCGCTTCCTGCCCGCTCTTGCCCTGTTCGATGTAGCGCACGATGTTTTCGATCATCACGATCGCATCGTCGACCACGAACCCGGTCGCCACCACCAGCGCCATCAGCGACAGGTTGTCCAGCGACATGCCGGCAAACGCCATCACCCCGAAGGTACCGGCCAGCGACAGCGGCACCGCCACCGAGGGAATGATGGTGGCCCACAACCGGCGAAGGAAGACAAAGATCACCGCCACCACCAGCGCGATGGTCAGCACCAGGGTGAACTTCACCTCATGCACCGAGGCGCGGATGGTTTCGGTACGGTCGGAGAACACCTCCAGATGCACATCGGCCGGCAGCACCGACTGCAGCTGCGGCAGGATGTTGCGGATCTGTTCCACCGTCTGCACGATGTTGGCGCCGGGCTGGCGACGGATTTCCAGCAGCACCGCCGGCTTGTTGTCTGCCCAGGCGGCGAGCTGGTCGTTCTCCACGCCGTCGACCACGTTGGCCACATCGGCCAGCCGCACCGGGCGGCCGTTGCTGTAGCTGATGATGGTTTCGCGGTACTGCGCCGCGTCGGTGAGCTGGTCGTTGGTGCCGATGCTGTAGGACTGGGTCTTGCCGTTGAGCGAGCCCTTGGGCGCGCTGACATTGGTCTGGGTCAGCGCGCTGCGCAGCGACTCCATGGTCAGGCCCATGTTCGACAGCTGTGCCGGGTTGACCTGGATGCGCACGGCAGGCCGCACGTTGCCGGCGATCGACACCAGCCCCACGCCCGGTACCTGCGACAGGCGCTGGGCCAGGATCGCATCGGCATAGCGGTTGACCTCGCGCAGCGGCAGCGAGTCGGAGGTGAGCTTGAGGGTCAGGATCGCCGCGTCGGCCGGATTGACGCGGTTGTACACCGGTTGGTACGGCAGCGACGAGGGCAGGGTGGCCTGACGGATCGCCGCCTGCACATCCTGCGCGGCGATGTCGATGTCGCGGTCCATCGAGAACTGCAGGATGATCGTGGACAGGCCTGCCGACGAATCGGAGGTCATCATCTGCAGCCCGGAGATCTGCCCGAACTGGCGCTCCAGCGGCGTGGTCACCAGCGAGGCCATGGTGGTCGCGTTGGCGCCGGGATACTGGGTGGTGACGACCAGACTGGGCGCGTCGATTTCCGGCAGCGCCGAGACCGGCAATTGCCGGTAGCCCAGGATGCCCAGCAGCAGGATGCCCGCCATCAACAACGAGGTGGCGATGGGACGGCGGATGAAGATGGTCGAAAAGCCCACGGGGGGTGTCCTTGCTGAAGACGTCAATCGATGCCGGCGCGCGCAGCGCCGAGGCACACCGGCGACGGAAGTCCCGTCGCCGGTGCTCGCGAGTTAGCGCGGACCACCGCCGCCGCGTCGGCCGCCGGCACCGTCACGGCTCTTGTCCTGCGCGGCCTTGAGTTCGGCCTCGGTCGGCTCCGGCGGGGTTTCGCCCGGCTTGAGCGCGCTGACCTTGCTGCCCGGCTTGAGCCGGAACTGGCCTTCGGTCACCACGCGTTCGCCCGGCTTGAGTCCCTTGGTGACCTGGACATGGCTGTCGTCCACTTCCACGCCCTGCACCACGGTGCGCATCTGCGCGGTGTTGTCGCTGCCGACCACGTAGACGTAATCGCCGTCCGGGCCGCGCTGCACGGCCTGGGTCGGCACCACGGTGCCGCCGGAGATGGTGCGCAGCTGCAGGCGCACGTTGACGAACTGGCCCGGCCACAGCGCATTGTCGGTATTGGCGAAGATCGCACGCGCACCGAAGGTGCCGCTGTCGGCGGCGATGCGGTTGTCGATCACCTCCAGCTTGCCGTCGCCGCTGATCACGTGCGCGTCGCCGCGATCCAGCGCCGCCACGTCCAGCGGGGCGGCCGCCTGGCCGCTGCGCACCGCCTGCAACTCGCGCTCGGGCAGGTTGAAGGACACGTAGATCGGGCGGATCTGGGTCAGGGTGACGATGGTGGAGCTGGCGCTGACGATATTGCCCACGTCCACGCCGCGGATACCGGCGATGCCGTCGATCGGTGCGGTCACGCGGGTGAATTGCAGTTGCACCTGCGCCGAGCGCATCTGCGCATCGTTGGCCGACACCGCCGCCTCGTACTGCGACACCTGGTTACGCTGGGTATCCAGGTCTGTGCGCGAGACGTACTGCTTGTAGGCCGGGTCGTTGGAGCGCTGGTAGTTCACCCGCGAGGTCGCCAGCAGCGCCTGGTTCTGGCGCTTGGCCGCCAGCGCCTGGTCATAGCTGGCCTGCAGCGTGCGTGGGTCGATCTGCGCCAGCAGCTCGCCCTTCTTCACCTCCTGGCCTTCCTTGAAATTCAGGCTCATTAGCTGGCCGCCGACCTGCGGGCTGACCGTGACGGTATTGAGCGCGGTCACCGTGCCCAGCGCGCTGGCGTAGACCGGCACATCCTGGGTGGTGGCGGCCACGACCGTGACCGGTACCGGGCCGCTGTTCTCGGTGCCATCGCCGTCCGGCGCGTCCGCCCGCTTGCCGTGATTGCCCCCACCGAACATCCGCATTGCGACGAACACCAAGACGAGCACCGCTACGACCAGCAGTGTGATCTTCCAAAAACGCGACATGCGAAACTCCTGAGGGCGGGCCGGGCGCTGGTGCGACCGTGGGGCGGCTGTGCGAAGCATATCGTTGCGATCAGGCAATTGAGCGTTACTGAAGTAACGGCCCGCCGGACCAGACGACCGCAGCGTTCACAGATGCAGTTCAGCGGCAACGCGCCAGGGCCGATGCGGTTGACCGCTGGCCTGAATCGAGCCCCACCGCAGCCTACCGAGCGCGCACCTGCACTACATTAGGCAACCGTCTTTAGAGGATCGCCGATGCGCCACTCCCGTCTGCTGACCAGCGCGTTGCTGCTCGCCCTGCCCACCCTCGCCGCCGCCCAGGCTGCGCCCCGGCCCGAAGTCCAGGCCGCTGCCGCGCCGTTGCAGAGCAAGCTGGTGCAATGGCGCCGCGACTTCCATCAGCACCCGGAACTGTCCAACCGCGAGGAGCGCACCGCCGCCACCGTGGCCGCGCAGCTGCGCAAGCTCGGCCTCAAGCCGCGCATCGGCATTGCCCATCACGGCGTGGTCGCCATCATCAAGGGCGGCAAGCCGGGTCCGAAGATCGCCTTGCGCGCCGACATGGACGCACTGCCGGTCAAGGAGCAGACCGGCCTGCCGTTCGCTTCCAAGGTCACCGCCGAGTACCGCGGCGAGCAGGTCGGGGTGATGCATGCCTGCGGCCACGACGCCCACACCGCGATCCTGCTCGGGGTGGCCGAAGCGCTGGTCGGCATGCGCGAGCAGCTGCCTGGCGAAGTGATGCTGATTTTCCAGCCCTCCGAAGAAGGCGCGCCGGGCAATGAAGAGGGCGGCGCGTCGCTGATGCTCAAGGAAGGCCTGTTCGCCGACTTCACCCCGCAGGCGGTGTTCGGCCTGCATGTGTTCTCCAGCGTGCAGGCCGGCAAGATCGCGGTGCGCAGCGGCCCGCTGATGGCGGCCTCGGACCGGTTCGCGATCAAGATGATCGGCCGCCAGACGCATGGCTCGGCGCCGTGGAACGGCATCGACCCGATCGTGGCCAGCGCCGACATGATCGGCGCCGCGCAGACCGTGATCAGCCGCCGCGCCAACCTGTCCAAACAACCGGCGGTGTTGAGCTTCGGCGCGATCAAGGGCGGCATCCGCTACAACATCATCCCCGACGACGTGGAAATGGTCGGCACCATCCGCACTTTCGACGAAGCCATGCGCCAGCAGATCTTCGCCGACCTCAAGACGGTGGCCGAGCACACCGCAGCCGCCCACGGGGCCAAGGTCCAGGCGCAGGTGCCGGACCAGCCCGGCAACCCGGCAACGGTCAACGACCCGGCGCTGACCGCCAGGATGCTGCCCAGCCTGCAGGCCGTGGTCGGCGCCGACAATGTCTACGAGCCGCCGTTGCAGATGGGTGCGGAAGACTTCTCGTTCTACGCCCAGCAAGTGCCGTCGATGTTCTTCTTCGTCGGCTCCACCGCCAAGGGCATCGACCCGGCGACCGCGCCCAGCAACCATTCGCCGCAGTTCCTGCTCGACGAATCGTCGCTGGACGTGGGCTTGCGCGCGCTGTTGCAGGTCTCGCTGGATTACCTGCATCAGGGTGAGGCTAGCTGAATCGGGAATCGGGAATCGTGTGCAGTTGCGCTGTTTCCGCTGAGCGTTGGTGATCGTGCGGCGGCGGCGGGCCGTTTGAAGGCCCGCTGCTCTGCTGCCAGCTGGGTACTCCAGCGTCCGCCATATATCTCACGGCCAGCCCGCTCGGCCTAAAATGGCGCGATGAATACCCCAGAAGATTCCGCCCTCGGTCGTGAGGTCGCCTATCCCAGCGGCTACGATCCGTCGCTGTTGTTCCCCATTCCACGCGCGGCCGGGCGCGAGGCGATCGGCCTGACCGCGGTCCTGCCCTTTATCGGTCGCGATCGCTGGCATGCCTACGAACTCAGCTGGCTCGATGCACAGGGCAAGCCGTGCGTGGCCACGGCGACCCTGCATGTGCCCAGCGATTCGCCGTCGCTGATCGAATCCAAGTCGCTCAAGCTGTATCTCAACTCGCTCAATGCCACCCGCTTCAATAGCGCCGAAGCGGTGCGCACGCGCATCGTCTCGGACCTGTCCACGCGCGCCGGCGCCGATGTGGCGCTGGAATTCGGTCTGCCGCCGATCGATGCGGTGGGCGAGGGCGAATCGATCGACGCGCTGGATGTCAGCATCGACGACTACGGCCCGCCCAATGCGGCATATCTGTCGGCGCACGCACAACCGATCGTGGAAGAAGTGCTGACCTCGGCCCTGCTCAAATCCAATTGTCCGGTCACCGGTCAACCGGATTGGGCCAGCGTCACGCTGCGTTACCGCGGCGCACCGATCGATCGCGAAGGCCTGCTGCGCTATCTGGTGAGTTTCCGTGACCACGCCGGGTTTCATGAGCAATGCGTGGAGCGTATTTTCAATGACGTGCTGCTCCGTTGCGCACCCGAATGGTTGGTGGTGGAGGCGCGGTATACCCGCCGTGGCGGGCTGGACATCAACCCGTTGCGTAGTTCGCCCAACGTGCCGACACCGTTGTCGATCTTCCGCGACCTGCGCCAGTGATCGCGCCCAACCAAGGATCGCGCCAGCTTCACGGTGGCGCGATCCACGCTTAACAGCGCACCGCGCACCCTGCAGTCATCGTGATGCACAGGGATTGCGGCAATGAATGTCGACAAGAAAGCAGATTTTTCCAACGTGACGTCTTCGGTGGATAGCACCGCAGAGGTTGCGCCGACGGCGGATTTTTCCAACGTTCGCACCAGCGTGCAGAGCACTGCGCAACTGGTTGGCGAATCGGTCACCGTGCAGGCGGGCGATAGCCTTTCCAGCATCGCCAAGCGCCATTACGGCGATGGCAACCTGTGGCCACGTATTTTCGAGGCCAACCGCGAAACGCTCAAGGATCCGGACAAGATCTTTCCAGGGCAGGTCCTGCAGTTGCCGCCGAAATCGTAGGCGCATCGCATACCTGGCGACTTTTCGACCCATTTTATAGTTTGATATCCGGAGATTGATCCATGCGTACTACAACCGTTTCCAGCACCCTCGCCATTGCCCTGGCCGGCGTTCTAGCGTTGTCGGGCTGCAACAAGAAGGTCGACGACGACAGCGTGTCCAAGGATCCAACCGCGGGCGCTGCCACCGAGGCAATGCCGGGTCCGGCCGGCACACCGCCGGCAAGCGATCAGGCCGGCCAGAGCAGCGCAACCGGCGCTGCCAGCACCGACAGCGCGGCATCTGCTGGATCGGCAGTCACGGTTTCCAGCGTGGTGGTGGGCACCCAGGCCGCTGCGGACAAGAGCGTGACGCCGTCTGCCAGTATCGGGAACAAGAACACGATCATCGTCTCGATCAAGACCGACGGTAGCGCCAATAACGTGCCGGTGGCGGCCAAGATGACCTACCAGGACGGCCAGGTTGCCGGCGAGCAGATCGCAACGCTCAACACCACCGGCGCAGAGACCACCAACCTGAGCTTCACCAAGCCTGATGGCTGGCCGGTCGGCACGTACACCGTGCAGGCGATGGTCAATGGCAAGCCGGCCGGTGCGCCGCAAACCATCTCGGTGAAGTGAGCACGCCGACGAACAAGGCACATCCCGCATCGCTAGTGGCGGGTGGCCGCAGTGGCCATCCCCAGGGTTTTTGTAGACGGCGACAGTGCATTGGGCCGGATGCTTGACTCAGGCAATGACACAAAAGGGCGCGATCGCAAGGTCGCGCCCTTTTGCTTGCATGGCATGTTCGTTACAGCTGCATCCATTACATCGGCCAGCGGCGGGATGGAGCATCCGCCTGTGGTCGCTTTACCCGGGCGCGGCTCAGACGCGACAATGCCGTGCTGACCCATCGCCGCGTTCCACGCGATGGCTGATCGGCGTGCCAGCAGCGACCCCCGTCGCGCACGCCAACGCCAGTGCCAAGGACGCCGGCGCTCCTTCCGACCACACGAGCCATCGCACCTTATGTCGAAGACACCGAAGATCATCTACACGCTCACCGACGAAGCACCGTATCTGGCCACGCAGTCGCTGCTGCCGATCATCGATGCCTACACCGATACCGCCGGCATCGTGGTCGAAACCCGCGACATCTCGCTGGCCGGCCGCATCCTGTCGCTGTTTCCCGAGCACCTAAACGACGCGCAGAAGATCGCCGACGACCTCGGAGAGCTGGGCGAGCTGGCCACCACGCCGGAAGCCAACATCATCAAGTTGCCCAACATCAGCGCCTCGGTGCCGCAGCTCAAGGCCGCCATCGCCGAACTGCAGGGCCAGGGCTATGCGCTTCCGGCGTATCCGGACACGCCCAAGGACGATGCGGAAAAGGACATCAAGGCGCGCTACGACAAGGTCAAGGGCAGCGCGGTCAATCCGGTGCTGCGCGAGGGCAATTCCGATCGCCGCGCGCCGCTGTCGGTGAAGAATTACGCACGCAAGCATCCGCACCGCATGGGCAAGTGGAGCAGCGACTCCAAGTCGCACGTGGCGCACATGGACGATGGCGACTTCTTCGGCAGCGAGCAATCCGCCACAGTGGCCGCAGCTGGCTCGTTGAAGATCGAGTTCGTCGGCAACGACGGCAGCAGCAGCGTGTTGAAGGACAAGGTCGCGGTCAAGGCCGGCGAGATCGTCGATGCCGCGGTGTTGAGCAAGCGCGCGCTGGCCGGCTTCATCGACGCGCAGATCGCCGATGCCAAGGCCCGCGACGTGCTGTTCTCGGTGCATCTGAAAGCCACCATGATGAAGGTCTCCGACCCGGTGCTGTTCGGCGTGGTGGTCGGCGAGTTCTACAAGGACACGCTGAGCAAGCATGCCGAGGCGCTTGCGTCGGCCGGCTTCGATCCCAACAACGGCATCGGCGACCTGTACGCACGCATCGCCACGCTGCCGGACGACCAGCAGGCGCAGATCAAGGCTGATATCCAGGCCGAATACGCGCAGCGCCCGGCCCTGGCCATGGTCAACTCCGACAAGGGCATCACCAACCTGCATGTGCCCAGCGACGTGATCGTCGATGCGTCGATGCCGGCGATGATTCGCGACTCCGGTCAGATGTGGAATGCCGAAGGCAAGCTGCAGGACACCAAGGCGGTGATTCCCGATCGCTGCTACGCCGATGTCTATCAGGCGGTGATCGACGACTGCAAGGCGCATGGCGCATTCGATCCGTCCACCATGGGCTCGGTGCCCAACGTCGGCCTGATGGCGCAGAAAGCCGAGGAATACGGCTCGCACGACAAGACCTTCCAGATTGCCGCCGCCGGGACCGTCAAGGTCACCGACGACACCGGCGCCACCGTCTTCGAACATGCGGTGGAAGCGGGCGACCTGTGGCGCATGTGCCAGGTCAAGGATGCACCGATCCAGGACTGGGTCAAGCTGGCCGTGGAGCGCGCGCGCCTGAGCCAGACGCCTGCGGTGTTCTGGCTGGACAAGGCCCGCGCGCACGATGCGCAGGTCATCGCCAAGGTCGACACCTATCTGAAGGACCACGACACAAATGGCCTGGATATCCGCATCCTGCCGCCGGTGGAAGCGACCACCTTCTCGCTGGAGCGCATCCGCAAGGGCCAGGACACCATCTCGGTCACCGGCAACGTGCTGCGCGATTACCTCACCGACCTGTTCCCGATCCTGGAGCTGGGCACCAGTGCCAAGATGCTGTCGATCGTGCCGCTGATGGCCGGTGGCGGCCTGTTCGAGACCGGTGCCGGTGGCTCGGCGCCCAAGCACGTGCAGCAGTTCGTCGAACAGAACAGCCTGCGCTGGGATTCGCTGGGCGAGTTCCTGGCCCTGGCCGCATCGCTGGAGCATCTGGGCAACCGCTACGACAACCCGTCCGCCACGGTGCTGGCCAAGGCGCTGGACGTGGCCAACGGCCAGTTCCTGGACAACAACAAGTCGCCGGCGCGCAAGGTCGGTGAACTCGACAACCGCGGCAGCCACTTCTATCTGGCGATGTACTGGGCGCAGGCCCTGGCTGCGCAGACCGAGGACACCGCCCTGCAGGCCAAGTTCGCACCACTGGCCAAGGCCCTGACCGAGAACGAAGCCACCATCGTGGCCGAGCTCAACGGCGCCCAGGGCAAGCCGGTCGAGATCGGCGGCTACTACCACCCGGACCTGGCCAAGGTCAGCCAGGCCATGCGCCCGAGCAAGACCTTCAACGACGTGTTGGCCACGCTGAAGGCCTGATCCAGCGCACCGCCTGGCGGCGCGTCCGGCAGCTGCGACAGTCAAGGCCCGCCTCGATCAGGGGCGGGCCTTGTCGTTTTCGGCGTTTGCATGCAACTGCGAGAACACCGTCGTTGCGTGCCAGGCCTGATGACCTTGCAATGCCTTGCCTGCGAGAGATCCTGCGCCTGGTTGCGGGCGGCCCCGGTATCTGGTCGGCTGCGCGCCTGTTCGATTGGCCGGTGCGCTCGGCTGCACGCCGCAACATGCGCTGGGTACACTGCCGGCATGAGCCAGCTCCCGTTACCGCCGCAGTCCGAGCGCCGTGCGCTGGCGATCGCCCATGCCGTGTACGACGCCTTCGAGGACTACCACGCCCGGTTCGCCGAGATCACCGCACGCGCCAAACAGCGCTTCGAAACGCGCGACTGGAGCTGTGCGCGCGATGACGCGGTGGCACGGATCGCGCTCTACGACCAGTACATCAGCGAATGCATGTTGCGTCTGCGCGCGGTGCTGCTGGGGCAGGCGCACGATCGCGCGCTGTGGATGCGCGCACGCGTGCATTACGCCGCACTGCTGAGCGGGCTGATCGATCAGGAGCTGTACAAGACCTTCTACAACACCCTGACCCGGCGTTACTTCGGCACCCATGGCGTGGATGCGGATATCGAATTCATCGCGCTGGATATCGAGCCGACCGATGCGATCACCGTGCCGGTCGCGCGGCATACCTACGCGGTCTCGCCCGGCCGGCTGACCGACATGCTGGTGCGCGTGCTCGGCGATTATTCCTTCGGCGTTCCGTATGCGCATCGCACCCGCTGTGCAGCGGCGATCGCGGTGCGTCTGCTCGACGATCTCGCGCACTGGGGCGAGCATCCGGTGCGCAGTGTCGAATTGCTGGAAACGGTGTTCTATCGCGAGCGTCGCGCCTACCTGGTCGGCCGCGTGTTCGGCGAGCATCGCTTCTCGCCATGCGTCATCGCCCTGGTCAACGACGACGCCGGTCTGCGTGCCGAAGCGGTGCTGACCCGACGCAGCGACGTCGCGCAATTGTTCAGCAATTCGCGCAGTTACTTCCAGGCCGATCTGTCCACCGTCGGCGACGCGGTGGTGTTTTTGCGTAGCCTGCTTACCCACAAGCCGGTCGACGAGCTGTACACGATGCTCGGGCGCGCCAAGCAGGGCAAGACCGAACGCTATCGCACCTTTTTCAGTCATTTCCAGGCCCATCCCTCCGAGCAGCTGGTGCATGCCGATGGCACGCCCGGCATGGTCATGGTGGTGTTTACGCTGCCCAGTTATCCGCTGGTATTCAAGCTGATCCGCGACCGCTTCGCGTATCCCAAGACCATGAGCCGTGCGCAGGTGGAGGGCAAGTACGAGTTGGTGTTCCAGCTCGATCGCATCGGCCGCTTGCTGGACGCGCAGCCGTATCGCTTCCTGCGGTTTCCCAAGTCGCGTTTCTCGCCCGCGTTGCTGGAAGAGCTGCAGACCAGCTGTGCGACGAGTCTGAGCGAAGATGGCCAGGACGTGCTGATCGCGTTGTGCTACGTGCAGCGCCGCCTGCGCCCGCTCAATCTCTACCTGCGCGAACAATTGCCGGAGGCCGCGCATGCGGCCGCGCTGGACTACGGGCAGGCGATCAAGGACATGGCGCGCAACAACATCTTTCCCGGCGACATGCTGCTGAAGAACTTCGGCATCACCCGCCATCAGCGCGCGGTGTTCTACGACTACGACGAGCTGTGCCTGATCACCGAATGCACCTTCCGCGACTGGCCAATCCCCGCCACCTATGAAGAGCAGATGTCTGCCGAGCCCTGGTTCCATGTCGGCCCGCGCGACGTGTTCCCCGAGCGCTTCGCGCTGTTCATGGGCTTGCCGTCCTCGCAGCTGGAAGCGGTCAAGCACCTGCATCCGGAGCTGTTCGACCCGCAATGGTGGCGCGAGCTACAAGCCCGGCTGCGCGAGGACGACTACCCCGACACCCCGCCGTATGCGGATTCGCGTCGGCTGGCGTAGCCGCCGAACGACGGCAGGCGTGGCGCAGACGATAACCAGGTGCCCGTCTGCACGAATACCGCGCCCACAAAAAAAGCCCCGCGATGCGGGGCTTTTTCATATCGAGAATGCCGACCGAATCAGCGCTTCATCGAACTGAAGAACTCGTCGTTGGACTTGGTGGTCTTCATCTTGTCCAGCAGGAATTCCATCGCTGCGATTTCGTCCATCGGGTGCAGCAGCTTGCGCAGGATCCAGATCTTCTGCAGCAGCTCCGGCTCGATCAGCAGATCCTCGCGACGCGTGCCCGAGCGGTTGATGTCGATCGCCGGATACACGCGCTTTTCGGTGATGCGACGGTTCAGATGCACTTCGCTGTTGCCGGTGCCCTTGAACTCTTCGTAGATCACCTCGTCCATCTTGCTGCCGGTTTCCACCAGCGCCGTGGCGATGATGGTCAGTGAGCCGCCTTCTTCGACGTTACGGGCCGCACCGAAGAAACGCTTCGGACGGTGCAGCGCATTGGCGTCCACACCACCGGTGAGCACCTTGCCCGAGCTGGGCACCACGTTGTTGTAGGCGCGTGCCAGACGGGTGATCGAGTCGAGCAGGATCACCACATCCTTCTTGTGCTCGACCAGGCGCTTGGCCCGCTCGATCACCATCTCGGCAACCTGCACGTGGCGGGCGGCCGGTTCGTCGAAGGTGGAGGAGATGACCTCGCCGCGCACGGTGCGCTGCATTTCGGTCACTTCTTCCGGGCGCTCGTCGATCAGCAGCACGATCATGTGCACTTCGGGATGATTGCTGGTGATGGCCGTGGCCACCTGCTGCATCATCATGGTCTTACCGGCCTTGGGCGGGGAGACGATCAGCGCGCGCTGACCCTTGCCCTGCGGCGCCATCAGATCCAGGATGCGGCCGGTGATGTCCTCGGTCGATCCATCGCCACGCTCCAGCCGGAAGCGCCGGCGCGGGAACAGCGGGGTCAAGTTCTCGAACAGCACCTTGTTCTTGCTGGCTTCCAGCGGCTCGCCATTGATGGTGTCGACGATCGACAGCGCGAAATAGCGTTCGCCGTCCTTGGGGAAGCGGATGCGGCCGGACAGGTGATCGCCGGTGCGCAGGTTGAAGCGACGGATCTGGCTGGGCGAGATATAGGTATCGTCCGGGCCGGCCAGGTAGCTGGCTTCTGCGGCACGCAGGAAGCCGAAGCCGTCAGGCAGGATTTCCAGCACACCGTCGGCGGCAACGCCTTCGCCGTGGCGGGTCAGCACCTTGAGCAGGGCGAAGATCACGTCCTGCTTGCGCGCGCGCGCCACGCCTTCCTGGATGTTGAGCTGGTCGGCGATGTCCAGCAGCTTCTGCGCCGGCATCCGCTTGAGATCGCTCAGCGAATAGACCGGGAAACCTTCCGGCACGGCCGGGTGCGGACGCGCGATGAACGGCTCGTTGCTGCCATCGGACGATGGCATGCCGCCGCCGCCCTCGTTGCCGAAGCGGTCGCGTCCACGGTCGCGGCGGTTGCGGAAGCGGTCACGGCGGTTGCCCTGCTGATTCTGCCCCTGGCCCTGACCTTGCTGGTTCTGGCCGCCATTCTGGGCTTGATCCTGGCCCTGGCCCTGACCTTGCGCCTGTGCCTGACCCTGGTTCTGGCCCTGAGCCCGGTGCTGCGCCTGATTCTGGTTCTGCTGCTGCTGCGCCTGATTGAAGCGCTGCTGCTGTGTCTGGCCACCCTCGCGGGAGTCGCCATGGGTGTCGCCGCCCGGGTTGCCCTGGTTGGCGCTGGGGGTGTTACCGGCATAAGAGGCGCCATCGCCGGACGTCTGCGCCGGTGCCGAGTCGGCAGCGTGCGACGGTGCCTGCGGGGCACGTGGAGCGTCGGATGCGGGGCTGGCGGGCAAGGGCAGGTTGGGCTGCTGCGCGCCACCGTCGTCGGTGGCAGCGGCGGTCTTGCTCACGCGCGGCTTGCGCACGCGCTTCTCGACAGGAGCGTCGACGCTGCTCCCGGTATCGGAGGAAGGATGATCGGACAAGTGCGTGATTCCTCGCTAAGAGTGCGAGCGCCCGGCTGGGGGGCGAACTTTAGGTGATGGGAGTCTAGAAGAGGTTTCTAGAGGGGTACGTCGGCGCACGAACGTGCTCCGGATCAACTGACACTATCACCGCTGCGCGCAACCGCGCAAGCGCCTGCCGCAGCAGGATTTAACTGCTGGCGCATCACCGGGCGCCCATCGCTGGACGCCCACCCGCTCAGGCGGCCGCGCCGCCCAGGGTCTTGTCGATCATCTGGGTCAGCTGGCCCTTGCCAACCGCACCGATCTGGGTGGCCTGCACCTGGCCGTCCTTGAACAGCAACAGCATCGGGATCGAACGCACGTGGTACTTGATGGCCAGGGCGCGGTTCTGGTCCACATTGACCTTGGCAACCTTCAGTCTGCCCTGGTATGTATCGGCCAGATCGTCCAGCACCGGGGCGATCATCTTGCAGGGTCCGCACCACTCGGCCCAGAAATCCACCAGCACCGGTTCGCCGGATTGCAGTACAGCTGTATCGAAGTCGGCATCGCCGACATGTTGAACCTTGTCGCTCACGTTGGGTCTCCTGGAAACCAAAACGGCCCGCCCGAACGGGCAGGCCGCTACATTGCGTTAAACTGGGGCATTGCGCGACTGAATCAAGTATCAGTCCTGAAGCCGCGCTGTCCGCCACAACAGCCGCAGTTTGCGACGCTGTCGGCATCGATGCAAGCCGCGCCCGGGCTGCCCAGGGCGCCTCACGAAGACGGAATAATGAGCGACAAACCGCTGACCGATTTGACTTTTTCCACGTTCGACCTGCATCCGGCGCTGATCGCCGGGCTGGAGAGCGCCGGGTTTACCCGCTGTACCCCGATCCAGGCGCTGACCCTGCCGGTCGCGCTGCCGGGCGGCGACGTCGCCGGCCAGGCCCAGACCGGCACCGGCAAGACCCTGGCGTTCCTGGTGGCGGTGATGAACCGCCTGCTGATCCGCCCGGCGCTGGCAGACCGCAAGCCGGAAGACCCGCGCGCGCTGATCCTGGCACCGACCCGCGAACTGGCGATCCAGATCCACAAGGATGCGGTCAAGTTCGGCGCCGACCTTGGCCTGCGCTTTGCGCTGGTCTACGGCGGAGTGGACTACGACAAGCAGCGCGAGTTGCTGCAGCAGGGCGTGGACGTGATCATCGCCACCCCGGGCCGGCTGATCGACTACGTCAAGCAGCACAAGGTGGTCTCGCTACACGCCTGCGAGATCTGCGTACTGGACGAAGCCGACCGCATGTTCGACCTGGGCTTCATCAAGGACATCCGCTTCCTGCTGCGGCGCATGCCCGAGCGCGGGACCCGGCAGACCCTGCTGTTCTCGGCCACGCTCAGCCATCGCGTGCTCGAGCTCGCCTACGAGCACATGAACGAGCCGGAAAAGCTGGTCGTCGAAACGGAAAGCATCACCGCCGCGCGGGTGCGCCAGCGCATCTATTTCCCCTCCGACGAAGAGAAGCAGACGCTGCTGTTGGGCCTGCTGTCGCGTAGCGAAGGCGCGCGCACCATGGTGTTCGTCAATACCAAGGCATTCGTCGAGCGCGTGGCGCGCACCCTGGAGCGGCATGGCTACCGGGTCGGCGTGCTGTCGGGCGATGTGCCGCAGAAGAAGCGCGAGTCGCTGCTCAACCGCTTCCAGAAGGGACAGCTCGAAATCCTGGTCGCCACCGACGTGGCCGCGCGCGGTCTGCATATCGACGGGGTCAAATACGTCTACAACTACGACCTGCCGTTCGATGCGGAAGACTACGTGCACCGCATCGGCCGTACCGCGCGGCTGGGCGAAGAGGGCGATGCGATCAGCTTCGCCTGCGAGCGCTATGCGATGAGCCTGCCGGACATCGAGGCATATATCGAGCAGAAGATCCCGGTCGAACCGGTGACCTCCGAGCTGCTGACGCCGCTGCCGCGCACCGCGCGCGTGCCGGTGGAAGGCGAAGAGGCCGACGACGATGCGGGCGACAGCGTGGGCACGATCTTCCGCGAGGCGCGCGAACAGCGTGCTGCCGAAGAGCAGCGCCGCGGTGGCGGTCGCAGCGGCCCGGGCGGTGCGTCGCGCAGCGGCAGTGGCGGCGGTCGTCGCGACGGCGGCAGCGCCGATGGCAAGCCGCGTCCGCGTCGCAAGCCGCGTGTGGAGGGCGAAGCCCCGGCCGCGGCAGCGCCGAGCGAAACGCCGGTGGTTGCTGCGGCGTCGGTCGAGGCGCCTTCCACCATCGTGGCCGATGCCGAGCGCGCACCGCGCAAGCGGCGGCGTCGTCGCAACGGCCGTCCGGTCGAGGGTGCCGAGCCGGCAGTGGCCTCCACACCGGTTGCCGCACCTGCGGCACCGCGCAAGCCCACCCAGGTGGTCGCCAAACCGGTGCGCAGCGCCGCCAAGCCGTCCGGCAGCCCGTCGCTGCTGAGCCGTATCGGTCGTCGCCTGCGCTCGCTGGTGTCCGGCAACTGATCGCCTGCGGCCTGCGTCGCATCGCCGGGCTCCGGCGATGCGACGCAAGCGCTGGCGCTCCGGCATAATCGCCGGATGACCGTTCTGCGTTTCGACAACGTCAGCAAGCACTACGCCGGTGGCCACCAGGCGCTGACCGATGTCAGCTTCGAAGTGGCCGATGGCGAGATGCTGTTCGTGACCGGCCACTCCGGCGCCGGCAAAAGCACCCTGCTCAAATTGATCCACCTCAGCGAGCGACCCAGCCAGGGCGCGGTGCTGCTGGGCGAACGCAACCTGCTCAAGGTGCGCGGCCGGCAGATTCCGCTGCACCGTCGCCAGGTGGGTGCGGTCTATCAGGACCATCGTCTGCTCAACGACCGCAGCATCGCCGAGAACGTGGCGTTGCCGCTGATCCTGCGCGGCACCCGGCGTGCCGAGATCGGCAAGCGCGTGCGCTCGGCACTGGAGCGGATCGGGCTGGCCCATCGCGAGCGGGCCTTGCCGTCGCAGTTGTCGGCCGGCGAGCAGCAGCGCGTGGGCATCGCCCGCGCCATCGTCGGCGAACCGCGCCTGCTGGTGGCCGATGAGCCCACCGGCAATCTGGATCCGGCGTTGGCCGCGGAAATCATGCAGTTGTTCGCCGAGCTGCCCGCGCGCGGCACCAGCGTGCTGGTGGTCAGCCACGACCTGGCCCTGCTCAAGCAGATGCGCAAGCGCGTGCTGATCCTGGATCACGGCCGGCTGGTCGACGACATCTCGCCGCAGGATCTGGCCGAATGAGCAAACCCGCCAATACCGACGCCGTCGCCCCCTCGCGGGTCGGCGTGTGGATCGACCACCATCTGCACAGCATCGCCTTCAGCCTGGGCCGTGCCATGCGCAAGCCCTGGGCCACCATGCTGACCATCGTGGTGATGGCGCTGGCGCTGGCCTTGCCGCTGGGGCTGTCGATCGCGCTGGACAACGTCAAGTTGCTGGCCGGCAGCGTGCAGCAGTCGCGCGAGATCAATCTGTTCCTGAAGGTCGAGATCGGCGCCGAGGCCGCGCAGGCCCTGGCCGGCGAGCTGCGCGCGCGCCCGGACGTTGCCCAGGTCACGCTGCGTACGCCGGCGCAGGGGCTGACCGAACTGCGCGAGAGCGCCAAGCTCGACGAGGCGATCGATGCGCTGGGCGACAACCCGCTGCCCACGCTGTTGGTCGTCACGCCCACCGAGACGGCCGACGATGCGCAGCTGGCCGGCGCGCTGCAGGCCTTGCCGCAGGCCGACCAGGTGCAGCACGACGCGTTGTGGCGCAAGCGCCTGGATGGCTGGCTGCACTTCGGCGAGCGGCTGGTGCAGGTGCTGTCGGCACTGCTGGGCGTCGGCGCGGTGCTGGTGGTGGGCAATACGGTGCGTTTGGACATCCAGTCGCGGCGCGAGGAAATCGGCGTGCTGCAATTGCTGGGCGCCAGCGATGGCTTCATCCGGCGTCCGTTCCTGTATCTGGGGGCCTGGTACGGGCTCGGTGCCGGCGCCGTGGCGCTCGCGCTGATCGCCGCTTCCGGGCTGGCGCTGCGCGCGCCGTTGGCGATCCTGGCCGACAGCTACGGCAGCTCCTTTACCCTGCACGGGCTGGATCTGCTGCATTCTGCGATGGTTCTGGTCGGCACGCTGGTCCTGGGCTGGCTGGGCGCCTGGCTGGTGACCGGCCATTTCCTTCGCCAGACCCGTCCCACCGAGACCTGAGGCCTGCCATGCACCCACCAGATCTCAAGCACCTGATCAGTGACGCGCCGCGCGTGATGGTGGTCGATGGCTCCAAGCTGGTGCGCAAGCTGATCGCCGATGTGTTGCAGCGCGATCTGCCCAACGTGCAGGTGATCGGCTGCTCCAGCATCGCCGAGGCGCGCCACGCGCTGGAAGCCGGTGCGGTGGATCTGGTCACCACCTCGCTGTCGTTGCCCGATGGCGACGGTCTGACGCTGGCGCGCAGCGTGCGCGAAGCGGCCGGCCAGGCCTATGTGCCGGTGATCGTGGTCTCCGGCGACGCGCAGCAGCATCTGGTGGAGCGTCGCTTCACCGAGTACGTCACCGATTATTTTGACAAGGCGCTGGGTCACGAAGCCCTGGCGACCTTCATCCGCGGCTATGTGCAGCCCGAGCCGGTGGTCGGCGCGACCGTGCTGTACATCGAGGACAGCCGCGTGGTGGCCGAGGCGACCAAGCGCATGCTCGAGCGGCAGAGCCTGAAGGTGGTGCATGTGCTCACCGCCGAGGATGCCTTCGCGCTGCTGACCGCCGAATCGCTGGGCCGCACCGAGCGCCGCATCGACGTGGTGCTGACCGATGTGACCCTGAAGGGCGAGCTCAACGGCCGCGACGTGGTCGAGCGCATCCGCATCGACTTCGCCTACGGCAAGCGCCGGCTGCCGGTGCTGGTGATGACCGGCGACACCAATCCGCGCAACCAGTCCGAACTGCTGCGCGCCGGCGCCAACGATCTGGTGCAAAAACCCATCGAAGAACGTCTGCTGGTGACCAAGGTGCTGTTCCAGCTGCGCCTGGCACGGCTCGAGGATCAGGCGGTCACGCTATGACTGAAGTGGCTGAGGTGGAAGCACGTATCCAATTGGAACCGTCGTGGAAGGCGCGGGTGGGCGATTGGTTGCTGCGCCCGGAAATGCAGGAGCTGTCCGCATTCCTGCGCCAGCGCAAGGCGGCCGGCGCGCGGGTGTTCCCGCCGGGCCCGCAGATCTTTGCAGCCTTCGACGCCACCCCGTTCGAACAGGTCAAGGTGGTGATCCTTGGCCAGGACCCGTATCACGGCGAAGGCCAGGCGCATGGGCTGTGCTTTTCGGTGTTGCCCGGCGTGCCGGTACCGCCGTCGCTGCTCAACATCTACAAGGAGATCCAGGACGACCTGGGCATCGCGCGGCCGGACCATGGCTATCTGATGCCGTGGGCGCGTCAGGGCGTGCTGCTGCTCAATGCAGTGCTGACGGTAGAGCAGGGCCGGGCTGGCGCGCACCAGAACAAGGGTTGGGAGGGCTTTACCGACCATGTCGTGGAGACCCTCAACCGCGAGCGTGAAGGCCTGGTGTTCCTGCTCTGGGGCAGCTACGCGCAGGCCAAGGGCAAGGTCATCGACCAGGCACGCCATCGCGTGTTCAAGGCCCCGCATCCCTCGCCGTTGTCAGCGCATCGCGGCTTTCTGGGTTGCCAGCACTTCTCCAAGACCAACGAGCACCTGCAGCGCCGTGGGCTCGGTCCGATCGACTGGTCGCTGCCGCCGCGCAACGCGCTGGACACCACCTCGTCCAGGGGCTGAACGATCCTGGCGTCGGTCCATTTCGCGGCGTCTTTGTCACGGTCTGCGCAGGACGGCGGTGGTAGCGTAAGCGCCTGAAGTCGGGAGCTTTGCCGTAGAACGACGGCACTGCAAAAAGCCCGAACGTCCTATAAATGGAATGCTGGGAACTCTTTCTGTACCCGGCAGTCCACTAGTTCGACTGCTAAGATGGTGCCCTATGAACCAGATCACCTCGACTGCCCTTGTGGCAAACAATCTCCCGATTCCCAGTGCGCTCGGTTCGCTGGACGCCTACATCGGTGCCGTGCACCAGATCCCGGTGCTGTCGGTCGATGAGGAACAGAATCTTGCCCGTCGCTTCCGTGACGAGCTGGATCTGGACGCCGCGCGCGAGCTGGTCCATTCCCACCTGCGCTTCGTGGTGCACGTCGCTCGCGGTTACAACGGCTACGGCCTGCCGCTTGGCGACCTGATCCAGGAAGGCAATATCGGCCTGATGAAGGCGGTCAAGCGCTTCGACCCGGAAATGGGCGTGCGCCTGGTCAGCTTCGCGGTGCATTGGATCCGTGCCGAGATGCACGAGTTCATTCTGAAGAACTGGCGCATCGTCAAGGTCGCCACGACCAAGGCGCAGCGCAAGCTGTTCTTCAACCTGCGCAAGTCCAAGACCCGCCTGGGCTGGCTCAATGCGTCCGAGGTGACCGCAGTCGCCAAGGATCTGAACGTCTCCGAGCGCGAAGTGATGGAGATGGAGTCGCGTCTGTCCGGTCGTGATATCGGCTTCGATGCCTCGTCCGACGAAGACGACGATCACGGCCCGCCGTCGCCGGTGAGCTACCTGGTGGCCAACGACGAAGATCCGTCGCAGGCTTACGAGCGTCACGACAGCGAAGACAATCAGCTGCAGCTGCTGCGCGAAGGCATGGCCGGTCTGGATACGCGCTCGCGCGATATCGTCAAGCGTCGCTGGCTGGACTCCGACTCCAAGGTGACGCTGCAGGAGCTGGCCGACGAGTACGGCGTGTCGGCCGAGCGTATCCGCCAGATCGAGGCGAATGCGCTGAAGAAGATGAAGGCACTGTTCGTCGCCTGATCCCTGATCGCGCGGCAGGTGGTACAGGAACGGCCCGGTTTTCCGGGCCGTTTGCATGTGTGGCGCTGCCGATGCTTCGCGTCCGAAGCCTGGTGGTTGCCCGTCGATGATCGACCACGTACGGCGGCCGCCTGCGCTATTCCGGCAGGCGCGCCACCGGCAGATGCCAGCCATAGCGGATGGCCATGAAACGCAGCCCGAAACAGACCAGCGCGCCGGTTGCCAGCGACCAGGCCTGCGGCGCGTCGAGCATGTGCCCGATCGCGACCAGGCCGCCACCGGCCAGCGCGGCGACCGCATACAGCTCGGCCTGCAGCACCACCGGCGTCCGCGCCACCAGCAGATCGCGCGCGATGCCGCCGCCGATGCCGCTGAGCATGCCGAGCAAGGTCGCACTGAGCGGGCTGAGCTGATAGTCGAGCGCCTTGCTGGTGCCATAGACCGCAAACAGCGCCAACCCAGCCGCGTCGAACAACTGCACCGGGTTACGCAGCCGTTCCACCGCCGCATGCCAGTAGAAACCGGCCACGCCGGCCAGGCAGGCGACCAGCAGGTACTGCGGATGCACCAGCGCGGCCGGCGGGGTGGCGCCGATCAGCACATCGCGCACGATGCCGCCGGACACCGCCGCCGCGCACGACAGCACCAGTACGCCGAACAGATCCAGGCGATTGCGCACCGCCACGGTCGCGCCGCTGAGGGCGAACACGAAGGTGCCGAGCAGATCCAGCAGAAACAGGAGAGTGGTCACGATCAGACTGTCGCATCAGGCCGCACAGCATCGCGCACGGCCTGCGGCGCTGTCATCCGTCCTTGCTGCTGGGCGGCGGGTCGTCGGTGGCACCGCCGAAGATGATGCGCGCGGCGCGCTGGTAGCTCCAGTACGCCATCGCCCAGTTCACCAGCACCACGAACCGGTTGCGGAAACCGATCAGGAAGTACACATGCGCGGCCAGCCAGAACCACCAGGCCACGATGCCGGAAAGCTTGAGCTTGCCCACATGCACGATGGCGGCCATGCGGCCGATCGTGGCCAGGTTGCCGTAGTCCTGATAACGGAACGCCGGTGCAGGCTGACCGCGATGGCGGGCGCGGATCGTCCTGGCGATGTGCTTGCCCATCTGCTTTGCCGCCGGTGCCACACCCTGCACCGGGCGGCCGTCCTGCTGGACCGAGGCCAGGTCGCCGCCGACGAAGATCTCCGGATGGCCAGGCACGCTCAGGTCCGGCTCCACCAGTACGCGGCCGGCGCGGTCCAGCGGCACGCCGAGCGTGCGCGCCAGCGGCGATGCGGCCACGCCGGCGGCCCATACCACGGTGCGTGCAGGCACGAAGGTCTCGCCGAGCTGATAGCCCAGCGCATCGATATGGCTGACCGGCGTGCCGGTGTGCACTTCCACCCCCAGGCGCTCGAGCTGCTTGCGCGCCTTGGCGGTGAGGTCGTCCGGGAACGAGGGCAGCACGCGCGGCCCGGCTTCGACCAGGCGCACGCGCGCCTGCTGCGGGTCGATATGGCGGAATTCGTTCTTGAGCGTGTGACGGGCGATTTCGGCCAGCGTGCCGGCCAGCTCGACGCCGGTCGGGCCGCCGCCGACCACGGCAAAACTCAGCCAGGCCGCGCGTGCGGCCGGGTCGGATTCGGCCTCGGCGCGCTCGAAGGCGAGCAGCAACTTGCGCCGCAGCACCAGCGCGTCGTACAGCGTCTTCAGGCCGGGCGCATGCTCGGCCCATTGATCGTTGCCGAAGTAGGCGTGAGTGGCGCCAGTGGCCAGCAGCAGCATGTCGTAGCCGAGCGTGCTGCCGTCGGCGAGCACCACCTCACGGCGGGCCGGGGCGATTTCGGCGACGTCGCCGAGCAGCACTTCGACGTTGCGCTGCTCGCGCAGGATGTGGCGCAGCGGCGCGGCGATATCCGGTGCCGACAGCCCGGCGGTGGCGACCTGGTACAGCAGCGGCTGGAACAGGTGATGGTTCTGGCGGTCGATCAGGGTGATGCGGATGCCGGGATCGTCGAGCGCGCGGGTGGCCCATAAGCCGGCAAAACCGCCGCCAACCACAACCAGGTGCAGCGGAGCTTGGGAGGGGGAAGAAGTCATCGTAAGGTCCGATGGAATGCGACGCGGGCGCATCAGCTTGCCGCATCGTCAATGAATAGGATGCGTGCGCATGACGCGTCTACGGCATCATGTCGTCTCTCATTCAGTCATCCGGTCACCGCATGTCGTCGCTGCCACCTCCCTTGCCGCTGCCGCCGTCCCCGCCGCCGATGCCGCCCGCACCGTCATCCGCCGCGCGGCCGAAAAAGAGGATCAGCAGCGTGACGATCGGCCTGCTGGGCTGCCTGTTGCCGCTCGCGGTGGTGGTGATCGGCGCCTTCGTCTGGTTGATCGTAACCGGGTGGTCGCTGTTTGCCGATCAGGCGCGCACCGCCCTGCAGGACGATGCGGTGATGCAGGCACAGATCGGCCAGATCCACACGATGCGGTTGGATCTGTATCGCACCAGTCTTGCGCCGGGCATCGATGACTTCGTCTTCGAGGTGGAAGGCGAACGTGGCGGTGGCCGGGTGCATGCCACCCTGGTCAGCGAGGGCGCCGATCGCGAACTGCTGACTGGCGGCGTGCTCACGCTGCACGATGGCCGGTACTTCCCGCTGGGCGGCACGGACGGCGGCGCTCGTGGCATCGACGTCGATGCCAACGATTTCTACAAGGAATGACCATGATCGACAATCCCGACAAACGCATCGCCTTGCTGATCGATGCCGACAACGCGCCGGCCGGCAAGATCGATGTGGTGCTGGCCGAAGTGGCGCGCTATGGCGTGGCCAACGTGCGCCGTGCCTACGGCAACTGGAAGAGCCCGCACCTGAAGAGCTGGGAAGCGGCGCTGCACGAATATGCGATCCGGCCGATCCAGCAATTTGCCTACAGCTCGGGAAAGAACGCCTCGGACATGGCGATGGTGATCGATGCGATGGATCTGCTGTACGCGCGCAATCTGGATGGCTTTGCGATCGTCTCCAGCGATGCGGATTTCACTCCGCTGGTGATGCGTCTGCTCACCGATGGCATGAAGGTGTACGGCTTCGGCGAGAAGAAAACCCCGGCGCCGTTCGTCAATGCCTGTTCCAAGTTCACCTATGTCGAAGCGCTGGGCGAGCAGGCGGCAGCGGCCAGCGACACCGCCGCCGGCCGCAAGGACGCCACCGCGCTGCGCGGCGACACCCGGCTGGTGCAGATGCTGCGCAATGCGATCGACAGTGCCTGCGAAGACGATGGCTGGGCGCATCTGGGGGCGGTGGGCAAGCAGGTGGCCAACCAGGCCTCGTTCGATCCGCGCAACTACGGCTATCGCAAACTCAGCGACCTGGTGCGTGCGATCGGCCTGTTCGAGATCAAGCAGGACGAGCAGGCCTTGTGGGTGCGCGATGCGCCCAAGGGCGGGCGGGCGAAAGCGGCGCAGCCAGCGGCCGCTGTCGCCACGCAGGCGTCCACCGCGAAGCGTCCGGCGCGCACGACGCCCAAGCCGGCAGCGGGGAAATGAGGGTGACCGACGCTGCAACGCAATCGGCTGCAGGCAGCGCCTCGATCACGTTATGGGGGCGGCGCAATTCCAGCAATGTGCGCAAGGTGCTGTGGTGCGCCGAAGAAGCCGGCCTGCCGTATACCTCGATCGAAGTCGGCGGTGCGTTTGGTCGCAACGACACGCCCGAGTATCGCGCGTTGAATCCCAACGGTCTGGTGCCGACGATGCAGGATGGCGACTTGGTGCTGTGGGAGTCCAATGCGATCGTGCGCTACCTGGCTGCGCAATATGCGCCGGCCCTGTATCCACAGGCACCGGCCGAACGCGCGCTGGGCGATCGCTGGATGGACTGGGCCACCTCGACGTTTGCCGGCGTGTTTCGCGACCTGTTCTGGGGCGTGCTGCGCACGCCGGAGGCCGAGCGCGATCCTGCGCGCATCGCCGCGGCCCTGACGCGCTCGGGCGAACTGCTCGCACGCGCGGATGCGGCGCTGGCGCAGCAACCGTATCTGTCCGGCGCGCAATTTGCGATGGGCGATATTCCGCTCGGCAGCTTCATCTACGCGTGGTTCGAAATGCCGATCGAGCGGCCCGAGCTGCCGCATCTGCAGGCGTGGTACCAGCGCCTGCGCGCGCGGCCCGCGTACCAGCGTGGGGTGATGACTGCGCTGACCTGAGTTTCGCGCCACAGCTCAGGCCAGCGTGGTTCATGGCAAGCACCGCACGCGCCGCCGACCCAACACATTGCTGCAAATACGTGGGCCTTGTACATCGCGCGGCCAAGTAGCTCGCGGTGTCGTAGGAGCGCACCTGGGTGCGATGGCATTCCCGGTAACGCCACATCGCGCCCAGGTGCGCTCCTACAACACCTGGGTCTGGCTGCTGCGCTGCCCCGCGTGCGATACGCCTGCACTAATACAGATCGATCGGATCCACATCCAGCGACCAGCGCACGCGGCGCGCCTGCGGCAGCGCATAGATCGCGGGCAGTTGCGCGTCCAGCAAACGATGCAGCGCCGAACGTTGTTGCGCGGACAACAGCAACTGGGTGCGCTGGAAACCGGCGCGGCGCGGCATCGGTGCGGGCATCGGGCCGTAGCATTCCACTGCGGCAAACGCGGGCGATTGCGCGGTGCTGTCTGCGGTGGTCAGGCCGCGCACCGCCAGCAGGAATTGGTTGGCCGCGGCCACGTCTTTGGCCTCGGCGCGGAACAGCGCCAGATGCGCGAACGGCGGAAATCCCGCGGCCTCGCGCTGCTGCAGTTCGGCATCGGCGAAGGCGTGGTAACCGCCGTTGACCAGGGTCTGCAGCAAGGGGTGTTCGGGGTGATGGGTCTGCAGCCAGACCTCGCCGGGGCGGTCGGCGCGCCCGGCGCGTCCGGCCACCTGGATCAGCTGCTGGGAGAGTTTTTCGGCGGCACGGAAGTCGGCCGAGAACAGCCCTTCGTCGATGCCGACCACCACCACCATGGTCAGCCGTGGCAGATCGTGGCCCTTGGCCAGGATCTGGGTGCCGACCAGGATGCCGGCCTCGCTGCCCAGGCGCGCCAGCTGGGTCTCCAGCGCATCGCGGCGCTGGGTGGTGCTGCGGTCGATGCGCACCACCGGAAACTCCGGGAATGCTTCGGTCAGGCGTTCTTCCAGCCGCTCGGTGCCGATGCCTTGCGGCTGCAGCGCCAGGCTGGCACAGGCCGGGCAGGCCAGCGGTGCCGACTGACGTGCGCCGCAGTGATGGCATTGCAGGCGCCGCCCGCCGGCGTGCACGGTCATCGGGGTCTGGTGCAGCGGCGTGCTGCAGCGCTGGCAGGCGGCGGTCCAGCCGCAGTCGTGGCAGAGCAGCACCGGCGCATAGCCGCGGCGGTTCTTGAACACCAGCACCTGCTCGCCACGCGCAAGGGTGGCGCCGATGCCGGCCAGCACCTCCGGCGACAGGCCGTCCTTGAGTGGGCGCTTGCGCACGTCGAGCACGCGCACGCGCGGCGGACGCGCCTCGCCGGCCCGGCGCGACAGGCGCAGATGCCGGTAACGACCGGAATAGGCGTTGTGCAGGCTTTCCAACGACGGCGTGGCGCTGCCCAGGATCACCGGCACATCCAGCGCCTTGCCGCGCACCAGCGCGAAGTCGCGGGCGTGATAGCGGATGCCGTCCTGCTGTTTGTAGCTGCCGTCGTGTTCTTCGTCGATCACGATCAGCCCGGCATTGGGCAGCGGGGTGAACACCGCCGAGCGCGTGCCGACGATCAGCTTGGCTTCGCCGCGCCACGCCGCCGCCCACACCCGTGCCCGCTCGCCATCGGACAGGCCCGAATGCAGCGCGTGCACCGGCACGCCCAGGCGGGCGCGGAAGCGGCCCAGGGTCTGCGGGGTCAGGCCGATCTCCGGCACCAGCACCAGCGCCTGGCGACCGGCCGCCAGGCAGTCGGCGATCGCTTGCAGGTAGACCTCGGTTTTGCCGCTGCCGGTGACGCCATCGAGCAGATAGGTGGCAAAACCGCCCTGCGCACGGATCGCGTCGGCGGCGGACTGCTGTTCGTCGTTGAGCTGCGGGCCGCTGCCGGGGCGGGGCGGGATGCTGTCGGCCGGCACCGCCACGCGCTCGGCATGGCCGCGCTTGGCCAGGCTGCGTGCGGCCTGCCGCCACTGCGGCAGCAATGGGTCCAGCTGTTCTTCGCCCAGCGCACCGGTGAGCAGCAGGGCGGCCAGCAAGGCGGGGCGGCTGCCGGCGCGCAGGCTGGCGGTACCGCTGCGCCCGGCCTCGGTAAGCTGCCAGGCCCAGGCGTGGGTGTCGGCCAGCGGCTCGCCGCGGCGCAGCGGGCCGGGCAGGGCGCTGGACTGGGCCTCGCCCAGCGGGGCGTGGGTGTAGCGCGCCAGCCACTGCAGCGAACGGGCCAGCTCCTCGACCAGCAGCGGCGCGTCGTCGCACCATGCCAGTGCCGGGCGCAGCCCCTCGGCGGAGGCCAGCTGGCCGATCTCCACCACCACCCCGACCAGCTCGCGCGGCCCGAACGGCACCCGCACCCGGCAGCCGACCCGCGCCGGGTCGGTCAACGGGGCATCGGCCGGAGGCAGATAGTCGAACAGTTGGGGCAGCGGCACCGGCAGGGCGACGCGCAAGGTGGCGACGGTCGAAGACATCCGGCCAGTCTACCGACCCTGCCCAGTACCCGGCAGACGCTGATCGATCGCCCTCGAATCGGCGCTTCGGCTTACGACGCGTTTGTGTGATCGAAGTGATAAATCCGACGTAAACCTATGTGAGGGTTGAGGAAACGGGTTTATCCACACTGCCTGTGGATAAACCTGTGAATTAGTCTCGTGCTCCACGCTGTGAAGGCGGATTCACTAGACTCTGCAACCTCTTGGACATTTTTTCACCAATCGGCTTAAGTTTATAAGGATCAATAACTTAGGCGTGAAACACGAATGCAACAAAGAAAAATCAACAGTTGACAGACGCCTGCGCATCGGCATGTCTGCCGCTGTGCACAACCCGCGCGGGTGAGGGCGGTCGATGGCATCCGGGCGCAGCGCAGCCGGGTCGATCTGTCAAGCCATCGGCGAGGCGCGATTGCGTCGGTATCATGCCGGCCGATGCTGGAGTTCCCATGACCGTAATCCCCGACGCCCCCGTCACCCCTGCCGCGCTGTCAGCTTTCCTGCGCGTTGTCGAACGCCGGGGTCTGGTGCTTGCACACCTGCAATGCGGCGATGGCGCGATGGCCGAGCGGGCCCTGGCGGCGGCGTTGCGGGCGTTCAGCAGCCAGGCGGCGGGTCGCCCGATGGCCGGCTGGCCGATGCGCTTCTGGAGCCTGCTGGCAACCGCGCCACCGCTGCGACGCGAGCCCATGCCGGGAACCTGGTTGCCGCCGTTCACCGCGCTAGGGCGCATGCAGACCGGCGACCGGCTGGCGCTGTTGCTGCGTATCGTGGCCGGACTGGAAGAGGAGCCTGCCAGCGAGGTGCAAGGCATCGAGGTGGCGGCCTATCGGCAGTCGCTGGCCCGCGCCTGTCCGCGCGATGCGGCCGGCAATCCGGATGCGCAGGCCTGGCGGGCGCTGGCCGAGGCGGCGCAGCAGGAGTTGCGCGAGCTCAGCCCGGCGCAGGTCAGCCGGCTGGCACAGCTCCGCGAGTCGGCCCTGGCCGGCATGCCGCTGCAGCCTGTCGCGGCCGCGCTCGTGGCCACCGCCGAGTCGCGCCGCCCGGCCGCGCCGCGCACCCGTCCTGCGCGCCACTGGCAGTGGCCACGGATCGACCGCCGCCACGCCGGCCTCGTGCTGGCCGTGCTGGCGTTGGCGCTGCTGCTCGCGGTGCTGGGCTGGTGGTGGACGCACCGCCGCCCGGCCCTGCCGCCCGAGCCGGTCTCGCAGGCCCCGGCCGGCGTGCTGCATGTCACCGATGCCGCGCCGGTGCTGGTGGAAGAGCTTCCCGCCGCCGACTTGCCGGATGCAGTGGCAAGCCCCGGCCTGGATCCGCGCGACCAGGCGATGCTCGCCGACCCGGACCTGGAACTGGCGCGTTCGGCCGATTTCTACGCCTGGTATGCGGCCGGCCACCCGGTGCCGGCCGACGAATCCGGCGCGCATGCCACCGCCGCCGGCCAGCCTGCCGCCACCCTGGAGACCGTCGATGACGACAATTAAGTGGTGCGGCCTGCTGATGGTGGCCGCGGTCGGCACGGCCGCCGCGCAAACCCTGCCGGCGCCATTGGAAGAAGGCAACGCGCCTGCGTCATCCGGCATGCCGACGCCCGTAGCCTCCACGGCCGCCACCCCGAGCGCTGCGCAGCAACGCGCGCGCTGGGACGCATTGACGCCGGCCCAGCGGGCCGAGCTGCGCGCCCGCTATGCGGCCTGGAAAGGGCTCACCGCCACCGACCGGGTGGTCTTGCGGCAGGCACGCGAACGTCTGCATGGCTTGCCCGACGACCAGCAGCGCGCGTTGCGCACGCAGTTCACCGCGATGGATCGCCTGCATCGCGATGGCTGGCGCCTGGGCTCGCAGCTGGGCGCGTTCTATCCGCAGTTGCAGCCCTTGGTCGGCTACGTGCCGCCAGCGCAGCGCGACACGCTGCTGGCGGCGCTGCGCAGCCTGGATGCCGGGCAGCTGGAGCAATTGGCGATGCTGGCACAACGCACCCCGCCGCAGGAGCGCGATGGCTTGCGCGATGCCCTGCTTGCGCAGGCGCCGGCAACGCGCAGCGCCTGGTTGAAGCGCCAGCTGGCGCGCTAATCGGCAGCGGCGGGACAGCGCCGTTGCAGCATCCCTGCGCTGATGTCGTCTCCCCGCATCGTCGATGCCGGAAACCGAGCCTGGGGCATGCGGGGCTGCCGCCCTCGGTGATGGGTGTGCGAAGCGACGATCGTCACGAAGGACATGGACCACGCTGAAACCCAGGCATCCCCGTTCCGGTGACCAGCCACGCCGGCCGTTCGCCGCCGCGCACCTGCCGCCGCGCGCGTTCCCGGCGTGGCCTGGCCGCCGACAGCCGCTGCCCGCGTCGCAAGTGCGGGTAAGATAGCGGCCCCACGCGACCCGGTGCCAGCGCCTCCCGGCACGGCCGTAGTCCGCGCAGCGATCGGTTGTCATGTCTGTCTCTCCTGTACCCACGTCCGCGACGCCGCGCTTCGCCGCGGAAGTGCGCACCACCGGCCTGCTCGCATTGCCGCTGGTGCTCGGCCACGTCTCCACCGGCCTGATCGGATTTGTCGACAACGTCATCGCCGGTCACCACGGCACCGCCACGCTGGCGGCGGTCACCATCGGCACCTCGCTGCTGTGGCTGCCGATGCTGGTGCCGATCGGCACGTTGATCTCGTTGACCGCCTCGGTCTCGCAACTGCGCGGTGCCGGTCACGAGCGCGAGATCGGCCCGCTGTTCCGCCAGGCCCTGTGGCTGTCGCTGGGACTGGGCGCGGTGATGTTCGCGTTCCTGAGTGCGGTGCCGCCGCTGCTGCCCACCTTCGGGATTGCGCCGGACATCGTGCCGGGCGCGACCGACTTCCTGCATGCGGTGCGCTGGGGCGGGCCGGCGCTGACGTTCTACTTCTGCATGCGCTATCTCAGCGAGGGCATGCACTGGACCCTGCCGACCATGCTGCTGGGCTTTGGCGGCCTGCTGGTGCTGGCGCCGCTGGGCTACGCGCTGACCTATGGCAAGTTCGGCTTTGCCGAGCACGGTGCGCAGGGGCTGGGCATGGCTTCGGCGATCACCATGTGGGTGCAGGCCAGCGTGTTTGCGCTGTATCTGTGGCGCTCGCGGCGCTTCGCGCATCTGCAGTTGTTCGCCCATTTCGAGGGGCCGCGCTGGCGTGCGATCGGCGATCTGTTGCGCACCGGTCTGCCGATCGGCATCACCGTGCTGATGGAAGGCGGGCTGTTCATCGTCACCGCCTTGCTGATCGGCCGGCTCGGCTCCACCGAAGCGGCCGCTCACCAGATCGCGATCAACGTCGCGCAGCTGTGTTTCATGATTCCGATGGGCGTGGCCGAGGCGACCACCGTGCGGGTCGGGCATGCGGTCGGGCGCGGCGATCCGCTCGGCATGCGGCGTGCGGCCTGGGCCGGTTACGCCATCGTGCTGGGCACCCAGGCGCTGTCGGCCAGCGTGCTGTTGCTGGGCCACGATGCCATCGTGAGCGTCTATACCGACGATGCGGCGGTGGCCGCGCTGGCCTCGGTGCTGCTGCTGTTTGCCGCCACGTTCCAGTTTCCCGACGGCATCCAGGTGCTTTCCAGCGGCGCGCTGCGGGGGCTCAAGGACACCCGTGTGCCGATGTTCCTGGCGATGTTCTCGTACTGGGGTGTCGGCATGCCGATCGGGGCCGGGCTCGGCCTGGGGCTGGGATGGGGGCCGCAAGGCATGTGGATCGGCCTGATTCTGGGCCTGACCGTGGCATCGGTCCTGATGGGCTTGCGCTTCCGGCAGACCAGCCGGCGGCTCACTGCCGGCGCGGCCCCCTGACTTCCAGCGCATGCCGCGCGTGCCGCGCAGCCGGTATGCTGGACACCATTGACTTGTATGCAGCGTCTTTCGACGGAGTTTTCCATGAACCACCCCGTGCGTCGCAGTCCCATCGCCAGTTTCTTCGTCGGCCTGTGGGATGTGATGAATTTCACCCGGCGCCTGATCTTCAACCTGGTGTTCTTCGGTTTCCTGTTCCTGGTGCTGCTGCTGTTCGTGGTGGCGATTGCGCGTGGCGACGGCAGCAAGCCGCTGGCCGAGCGCACTACCCTGGTGATCAACCCCGAAGGCACATTGGTCGAGCAGTTCAGCGCCGATCCGGTGAGCCGGTCGCTGGCCAAGGCGGTCGGCGACAAGAGTGCCGAGGAAGTGCAGCTGCGTGACCTGGTGCGGGTGATCGAGGCGGCCGGCAAAGACCGCAAGATCGAACGGGTGGTGTTGAGCCTGGATAAGTTTCAGCCCTCCGGTTTCGCCTCGCAGCGCGAAGTGGCCGCGGCGTTGCAGAAGCTGCGCGCCTCCGGCAAGCAGATCGTCGCCTTCAGCGAAAGCATGAGCCAGGGCCAGTACCTGCTGGCCGCACAGGCCAACGAGGTCTATCTCGACCCGATGGGCAGCGTGCTGCTGGAAGGACTTGGCCGCTATCGGCAGTATTTCCGCGAGGGCCTGCAGGACAAGCTCGGCGTGGACGTGCATCTGTTCCGCGTGGGCGAGTACAAGTCCGCCGCCGAGCCGTACATCCTCGATGCCGCTTCGGCCGACGCCAAGGAAGCGGACCTGTTCTGGATGAACGATGTCTGGCAGCGCTACCTGGCCGATGTCGGCAACGCGCGCAAGCTGAGCCCGGCGCAGCTGACCGCCGGTATCGACACCCTGCCCGAGGGCGTGGCCGCGACCGGTGGCGATCTGGCCAAGTTCGCGCTGCAGCAGAAGCTGGTCGACGGGCTCAAGACCCGCGAGGAAGTCGATGCGTTGCTGACCAAGCGCGGCGTCGCCGACAGCGATGCCGACAGCGGCTTTCGCAACATCGGCTTCAACGATTATCTGAGCCAGCTGCAGGCGCAGCGCTCGCCGATGGACAGCCGTCCGCAGGTGGCGGTGGTGGTGGCCGCTGGCGAGATCAGCAGCGGCGAGCAGCCGGCCGGTCGTATCGGGGGCGAGTCCACCGCCGCGTTGCTGCGTCAGGCGCGCGACGATGAGGAGGTCAAGGCGGTGGTGCTGCGCGTGGATTCGCCCGGCGGCGAAGTGTTCGCCTCCGAGCAGATCCGTCGCGAGGTGGTCGCGCTCAAGCAGGCCGGCAAGCCGGTGGTGGTGTCGATGGGCGATCTGGCCGCCTCGGGCGGTTACTGGATCAGCATGAATGCCGATCGCATCTATGCCGACCCGTCGACCATCAGTGGCTCGATCGGCATCTTCGGCATGGTGCCCAACCTGACCCGCGCGCTGGACAAGATCGGCGTGCATACCGATGGCGTGGGCACCACGCGGTTTGCCGGCGCCTTCGACATCACCCGGCCGCTGGACCCGGCCGCCGGCCAGGTGATCCAAGCGGTGATCAACAAGGGCTACGCCGACTTCACCGGCAAGGTGGCGCAGGCGCGTCACCAATCGGTGGATGCCATCGACAAGGTCGCACGCGGTCGCGTGTGGAGCGGTGCGCAGGCCAGGCAGCATGGCCTGGTGGACGCGTTCGGCGGCATGTCCGAAGCGGTGGCAGATGCGGCCGACCGCGCCAAGTTGAGCCGCGGCAAGTTCCGCGTGCGCTATGTGGAAAAGCCGGCGACGCCGTTCTCGCAGTTCATGAGCGGATTTGCCGGCAGCCGCATGGGCGCCTGGATGCTGGGCGATTCGGGCATGGCGCGCACACTGCTGGCGCGTTCGCTGCCGGAAGTGGATACGCAGCTGCGCTTCGTCGAAGACGCCGTGCACGACAGCAAGGCGGGCGGCACCCCGGTCAAGTCGCTGGCGTACTGCTTCTGCGGGTTCTGACGCGGCAGGTTTGCAGCATGATGGATCGATAACGCCGGCTTCGTGCCGGCGTTATCGTGTCTGCGCCAGTGGCGCCTGTGTCATGCAGCGTCGGCGCGTTTCCGCAAACAGCGCATCAAGCGCGAATGCCGGAGCCCGCGCGTCATTTCGACTGCCTGCCGCCGTCTACGACCTACGTCCGCGACGCGCTGGCGTGATGCGATGCGCTCACTGCGTGGCCGCATCGATCGCCTTGCGTTGATCGTCTGCAGCGTGATCGGTTGCCGCCTGCACTGCGTGCGCCTTGTTCAACGGCTCCTGGATGTGGTCGCGCAGGGCGGTGGCCTGCGGCTCGGGCTTCTGCTCGGTGGGTGCAGGTTGCGGTCGCTGACAGGCGCCCAGCAGCAACGTCAGGCTGGTCGCAAGAATCCAATGCCGTTTCATCGTCGTGACCTCGCTCGGGGTGGCGGTATCCTAACGCCCGGGCCGCAGGCATGCGTCAATCGCGCTGCCGCGGCCGTTTCCTGCGGCTTGAAAGAGGATCACCCACGTGACAACCCATCGTTGGCGGCTGGATGGACAGACCGCGCTCATCACCGGCGCCAGCGCCGGCATTGGCTTTGCCATCGCGCGCGAATTGCTGGCCTTCGGTGCGGATCTGCTGATGGTGGCGCGCGATGCCGATGCGCTGGCGCAGGCGCGCGACGAGTTGGCCGAGGAATTTCCCGGGCGCGAACTGCATGGGCTGGCCGCCGACGTGGCCGACGATGAAGAGCGGCGCGCGATTCTGGATTGGGTGGAAGACCATGCCGATGGCCTGCATCTGCTGATCAACAACGCCGGCGGCAACATCACCCGTGCGGCGATCGATTACACCGAAGACCAGTGGCGCGGCATCTTCGAAACCAATGTGTTCGCCGCTTTCGAGCTGTCGCGTTATGCGCATCCGTTGCTGACCCGCCACGCGGCCTCGGCGATCGTCAACGTCGGCAGCGTCTCCGGCATCACCCACGTGCGCAGCGGTGCACCGTACGGCATGACCAAGGCCGCGTTGCAGCAGATGACGCGCAACCTGGCGGTGGAATGGGCCGAGGACGGCATCCGCGTCAACGCGGTGGCGCCGTGGTACATCCGCACCCGTCGCACCTCCGGGCCGTTGTCGGATCCGGATTACTACGAACAGGTCATCGAGCGCACCCCGATGCGCCGCATCGGCGAACCGGAAGAAGTCGCCGCCGCCGTCGGCTTTCTGTGTCTGCCGGCAGCCAGTTACATCACCGGCGAATGCATCGCAGTGGATGGCGGGTTCTTGCGTTACGGGTTCTGACACGCCTGCGCGCGTGGTGACGCGGACAGTGCGTGTGCATGGCACCGGAAGATGCGCAGGCATGCGCCGAGCCGACGGCGCGCCTGTCCTGTCCGCTGGCGCCTGCGCGCAATGCAGGCGACAGCGCAGCCGGCCCGCTTGCGTGCGGCTCACTGCACTGTGCATGTCATCCGGAGACCGCTGACGGTTGCAGTGGCTCGAAAGAATCAGCCCGGCAAGCACAGCGCCGGCACGCTGGCTGCTGTGCGCTGCATCGCCGGTTGCAGCATCACGGCGTGGCGGACGGATTCGCGCAGCGGCTTTCGTCCAGCACCCGACGCATCTGCGCGTAGCGCTGCTTGCGCTCGGCCGATTGCGCCTCGTCGGAGAAATGCCAGGTCGATTCGGCCTGCTCGGCACGCTGACGCCAGGCCTCGCACAGGGTCTGGTCCGGCACCGGTGCGCAGCGATCGGTGACCACTTCGCAGGCGCTGCCGCCGCCGGTCGCCGGCCCACCCGCCAGGTTGGTGGTCTGCATCGGCAGGCAGCGCGTGGCCGGCTCGCGGTCTTCGGTGAAATAGCGCCCGTTGTCGTGCGCGGTGCATTCGAACAAGGGTGGCGGTGGCAGCGTGGATATCGAGGACGTGGCAGCTGGCGTCGGTGCCACCGGTACCGGTGGCGCAGCCGGGGCGGCAGCGGAGACATCGGCCTTAGGCGTGGTCCGCGGCTGCGTCGCGGGCGCTGTACGCGCAGGCGATGCTGCGCCCGCGACGCCCGGCGTCAACGGCACCGCGGCCGGTGCCGTCATCAGTTTCTTTTGCTGCTGCATGCCTTTCGGGCACGGCATGTTCTGCACGGTAAGCGCGCCGCTGGGATCGGTGCATCGATAGATCGCCACTTCCTGTGCGCCGGCCACCGAGGCAGACGCCAGCAATGCCGCCCCTAGCCAGCGCTTCATGCGCCGCCGCAATCGCGCTGCAGGCGCGCGTCGATGCCGCGCTGTTCGCGGCTGAGGTCCTGGCGCTCGCTCTGTAAGGCGTTGTTGTAGCGGCGGATCAGTTCCCAGCGACGGTCGGCCAGGCGCGCGCAGACTTCCTGTTCGGGCAGGGCATGGCATTGATCGCGGATCTGCACGTTGCCGTACGGCACGATCACCGTGCCGCCGTAGCCGCCGCCGTTGTAGCCGCCTTGGTAGCCTCCCTGATAACCGCCGCCGCTGAAGCTTGCGCTGCCGCGCAAGCTTCCACCGCGACCGGCGCTTCCCTGCACCGACATCGCCGGGCGTGGGCGGACCGATATCGGCGGACGCTGGATGCCGCCGCCGTTGACCGGTGGGGCAATGCCATTGCCCACATAGGCCGGGCCCCAGGTCGGCACCCAGCGCGGATTGCCTTCCGGGCTGTCGCTGGTATAGCGGTCGCCGTCTTCGGTGGTGCACTCGTACATCGGCTGCGGCGGCTGCACGGTGACGATGCGCACCTCGCGCGGTGGCTGCGTGGCGACGGCGGCCGGGGCGGCAACGGCGCGCTGCGGTCGTGGTGGCGGATCCTGCGGGCGCTGCAGGTCCAGCACCTGCTGGCGGCCGCTGCTGCATGGCGCATCTTGCAGGGCGACGGTACCGGTGCTGCTGACGCAGCGGTAGATCCGCACATTCGGATCCGGCTTGCTGGCGGTGCTGGCCGCCGACGCAGGCAGCGCGGTGGCCAGCAACAGGAGGGTCAGGATGGTACGCATGGCCGCAGTGTGCGCGTCTGCCCGGCTGTGGGCAAAGGGGGGCAAGGCGTCAAGGGCCAAGCGCGCCGACAGGCGGCGCGCGGCGGCTGCTCAGTCGCGCAGGATCTGGCCGCTACGGGCGTCGCGGATCTGGGTCGGTTGCGCCAACGCGCCCACTTCGCCGTCCGTCACCCCGTCGATGCTGGCCAGCAGAGCCGGGTCCAGCGCCTGAAAGCTGCGTGCGGGTGGCTCACCTGCCAGATTGGCGCTGGTGGACACCAGCGGGCCGCCCCAGGCCGTACAGAGCGCGGCGACCAGCGGGTGTGCGCTGATGCGCACCGCCAGCCCGTCATGCGCGCCGGTGACCCAGCGCGGCGCCTGGGCGGTAATCGGCAGGATCCAGGTATGCGGGCCCGGCCAGCTGGCCAGCACCTGCTGCTTGCGGGCCGGTGCCAGCGCGTCGAGATCCACCCAGTCGTGCAGCACATCCACGCTGGCGGCGACCACGATCACGCCCTTGTCGACCGGGCGCCGTTTGATCTCCAGCAGCCGCAGCACGGCGGCCTGCTGGCGCGGGTCGCAGCCCAGTCCCCATACCGCTTCGGTGGGATAGGCAATCACGCCGCCCCGGCTCAGGGTGGCGACTGCGCGGTCCGGGCTGAGCGTGTGCTGCATGCGGCGCCCTTAGCCTGCGGCCTTGCTCACGGTCTTCTTGACCACGCGCTTGGTGGCCTTCTTGGCAGCGGCCTTCTTGGCCGGCGCCTTCTTCGCCGCGGTCTTGGTGGCCGTCTTCTTTACCGCGGTCTTCTTGGCTGCGGCGTCCTTGGCCTCCTTGGCCGAATCCTTCACCGCGTTCTTCTTGAGCGTGGCCTTCTTGGCGCCGAAGCCCTTGCGCACCGGCTTGCCGGTGTCGGCCAGCAGCTGCTGCACCTCTTCGAACGTCAGCGACGCCGGCTCGCGATCCTTGGGAATCTTGCCATTGAGCTTGCCATCGCTGATGTACGGGCCGAAGCGGCCATTGAGCACCTGGATGTCGCTGCCTTCGAAGTCCTTGATCACGCGGTTGCGCGCGATCTCTTCCTTCTCCTCGATCAGGAACACCGCGCGCTCCAGATCGATGGTGTACGGGTCGTCCTCCTTCTTCAGCGAGGCATAGACGCTGCCGCGGCGCGCGAACGGGCCGAAGCGGCCGATGCCGACGCTGACGTCCTGTTCCTTGTCCTGGCCCAGCGCGCGCGGCATCTTGAACAGTTCCAGCGCGTCTTCGATGGAGATCGAGTAGATGCTCTGGCCCGGTCGCAACGAGGCGAAGGTGGGCTTTTCCTCGTCTTCGACGGTGCCGATCTGCACCATCGGGCCGAACCGGCCGATGCGCGCGCTGACTTCCTTGCCGCTGACCGGGTCGGTGCCCAGCACGCGCACGCTGCCAGCGTCGGTCTTGTCCAGCGAATCCTTCTTGTCCTCGACCAGTTCCTTGAACGGGCCCCAGAACTTCTCCATCAGCGGGATCCACTCTTCCTCGCCACGCGAGACCGCATCCAGCTCGTCTTCGAGCTTGGCGGTGAAGTCGTAATCCACGTAACGGGTGAAATGCCCCGACAGGAACTTGGACACGGCGCGGCCCACGTCGGTGGGACGGAAGCTGCGGCCTTCCATCTCCACGTACTTGCGGAACTGCAGGGTCTGGATGATCGAGGCGTAGGTGGACGGCCGGCCGATGCCGTATTCCTCCAGCGCCTTGACCAGCGCCGCCTCGGTGAAGCGCGGCGGCGGCTGGGTGAAATGCTGATCGGTGACGATGCGATCCAGCGGGATGTTGTCGCCGGCCTTCATCAGCGGCAACTTGCGGCCCTCGTCCTCGTCCTCGCTGCTCTTGGTGTCCTTGCCTTCCTCGTAGACCGCCAGGAAGCCGGGCACCACCACGGTGGTGCCGCTGGCGCGGAACACGTGCGCGCTGCCGGCCGACAGATCGACGCTGACGGTGTTGAGCGTGGCCGGGATCATCTGGCAGGCCACTGCGCGG
Organism: Xanthomonas arboricola; assembly: GCF_002940665.1. Classification (GTDB taxonomy): domain Bacteria; phylum Pseudomonadota; class Gammaproteobacteria; order Xanthomonadales; family Xanthomonadaceae; genus Xanthomonas; species Xanthomonas arboricola_B. The sequence goes on along the minus strand of NZ_MIGY01000001.1, from coordinate 1,224,122 downwards.
CGCCAGATCAATTCGTACAGGCGACGCTCGTCGTCGGACAGGAAGCGTGCCACCTGCGCCGGGGTGCGCAGCGCCGAGGTCGGGCGCACCGCTTCATGCGCTTCCTGTGCGTTCTTGGACTTGGTGGTGTAGGCGTTGGGCTGGTCCGGCAACGAAGCGGTGCCGAAATCGCGCGCGATCACATCGCGGATTTCCGACAAGGCGTCCTGCGACAGGTTCACCGAGTCGGTACGCATATAGCTGATCAGACCGACCGAGCCTTCGTCGCCCAGCGCCACGCCTTCGTACAGCTTCTGCGCCACCTGCATGGTCTTGCGGGTGGTGAAACCGAGCTTGCGCGAGGCTTCCTGCTGCAGCGTTGAGGTGGTGAACGGCGGGGCAGGGCGACGCTTACGCTCCTTGCTGGCCACATCGGTGACATGCAGCACGCCTTGCGCGGCCTGCTGGATGCGCAGCCGCGCCGCTTCGGCGGTATCGCCATCGGTGACGGTGAACTGCTCGAACTTCTGCCCGTCCAGCTTGATCAGGCGCGCATTGAACGGCTGCGACGGATGCCGGCAATGCGCATCGATGGACCAGTATTCGCGTGCGATGAAGGCTTCGATCTCTTCCTCGCGCTCGACGATCATGCGCAGCGCCGGCGATTGCACGCGGCCGGCCGACAGCCCGCGCTGCACCTTGCGCCACAGCACCGGCGACAGGTTGAAACCGACCAGATAGTCGAGTGCGCGACGGGCCTGCTGCGCATCGACCAGATCGGCCGCGATCGCGCGCGGCTTGAGCATGGCTTCCTTGATCGCGCGCGGGGTGATCTCGGTGAACACCACCCGCTGCATCGTCTTGTCCTTGAGCAGTCCACGCTCTTTCAGGATCTCGGCGATGTGCCAGCTGATCGCCTCGCCCTCGCGGTCCGGGTCGGTCGCCAGATAGATGTCGTCGGCGCCCTTGGCCGCGCGCGCAATGGCTTCGACATGCTTCTCGTTCTTTTCGATCAGGTCGTAGCGCATCGCGAAGCCGTTGTCCGGATCGACCGCGCCTTCTTTGGGAACGAGATCGCGCACGTGCCCATACGAGGCCAGGACGGTGAAGTCCTTGCCGAGGTATTTATTGATCGTCTTGGCCTTGGCAGGCGATTCGACGATGAGCAGGTGCTTGGGCATGGTGGCGAATTCTTTGGGCAGAGCCCGGGGGGCGGGTAGCGTGGCCTAATTGGCCGGTGGAGGGAAGCAGATCGAATGGTTCCCACAGGTCAACGCCCGGGAAACGAGCCCGGGCGTTCAGTTCTCTTATTAGAAAGATCACGGCGGACGCCGCCGTGTCAAGCGGCCAGAGCCGCCAACTGCTAGCTCTGGCTCATTCCGATGGCGGCGAGCAGGAAGGCGACCGCCACGACCGTGAGCACCAACAGCACCGCATAAATGGCCAGGACCACGATGGTGACCGTGTCCAGACCCCTGGATTGCCGCTCCGGGTGATCCGTGAACGCCCAGCGGTCCACCACCAGGGTGTCGCACACCTTGTCGTGCGGAGCCTGCTTGCGCGTGGTCATGCCGGCCATGAACGCCGCCACGATCATGCCGATGCCCAGGGTGAGCACAGTGATCAGCATGTAGGCCAGATAGCGCAGCACATTGCGCCAGAAACCGACCCGGCCGCCGTTGCTGTCGGCGCGCACCAGCTTGATGCCGCAGGCGAGCTTGCCCAGGCTGGCCTGGTGCCGGCTGGACTGCATCCAGGCGAAATACAGCGTCGGGATCGCCAGACCGATGCCATAGGACATCACCAGGATGGCGATGCCGAGCGCGCTGCCGTCGTCCAGCGCCGAACCGGAATCGCCCCGGGTGGTCGCCAGCGCCACGACGAACACCAGCGGGACCACGATCAGGTACACCGCAAAGCTGGTGATCAGGCTGTCCAGGATGCTGGCGGCCACGCGCCGCCACAGGCCAGCGTAGACGACCGGGGCATCGCGCAATGCGACGCTTGCCGCGGGCGCGGCGACGGAATCCCAGGCGCCTGGAAGCGGCGCGCCGGCCGGTGGTTGCGACACGGCATGCGCGGGTGTTGCAGGCGCGTGGGAGGTGTCGGTCAGGAGCGGGCTCGATGCCGCCGGGGTTGCCGCAGGGTCTGCCGGCGTGGTGGGCCACGCCGCTGGATCTGTCAGCGCAGTCTGCCCGCTCGGCGGACGCTGCAGGTGGTCGGCTACGGCAGGGTGATCGGCAAGCCCGGAGTCGGACCGCCCGAGCGCAGCGTCTGCCGCCGGGCCGGCAAACGGCGCATCTGCGGCAGGCGTGTGATCCACCGCGATGCTGGTTGGGTGAACCGTCGCCTGCGGCTCACTGTGCGCAACGTTCACCGGCACATCTCCGACGCTCGGCGCGGCGGGCGCTGGCACCGCGGTGTCGATCCCCAGCTCGGCCGCGACCTCGCCCAGTGCGACCCATTGCGGCAAGCCTTCGCGCCAGACCAGGCTGGATGCATCGATCAGGCCTTCCGACAGGCGCGCGCGAAGCGTGCCCGTGTCCACCGGCCCCTGGCGCTCGCGTTGTGCGTCGGCGTAATACCACTGCGTCATTGAAGTCCCCTTGCGTGAAACGATTGACTAGCCGCGGCAGTCCGGCGGAAGTTGGTTGTCGTCGATCTCGGAGCTGCACTGCCAGCTGCCGGCGTCCGCGTCGAAATCCAGCCACAGCGCCTTGCCGTCGATCCTGGTCATTTTCGGCGCATGCAGCAGCGCCTCGACTCCGCAGTCGGTGGTGTCGAAACGGCCGATCTGCACGCTGGTCAGGACATCGGTTGCATACTGCTCGGGCGCGAGAAAGCCGGTGTCGCCGTTGACCGGGCAACGGCCCTGCTGCGCCAGAAATTCGGCGATCTGCGGCTTCAAGGGCGCCAGTGCCGTGATCGCCTGGGCGACCTTGGTGCGCGCGGTGTAGTCCTGGTAAGCCGGCAGCGCGATCGCAGCCAGGACGCCGATCATCGCCACCAGCACGAACATGCCCACCACCGCGCCCAGCACCAACGCCAGCGGCCAACCCGGGCCGTTGCTGGGCAGGCGATGCACTGACGAAGAGGGTGCACTGGCGGCGGCGTTGTGAACAGCCGCTGGCGGAACCGGCGGCAGGGGCGGCGGCTGCGCTGCGGCGCGCAGATCGGTGGACATCGGTGGCCCGAGCTCGTCGGCGCACGCAGACAGCGGCACCCAGCGGGCAAATCCGTCGCGCCAGACCAAGGTGTCCAGCGCGATCGCGTGATCGCGATACAACGCCAGCAATGCCTCGTCGGCCACGGGGCCACGCCGATGGCGGTTGCCTTCGGCGTAATACCAACTGCTCATTGCCGTTCCCTCGCACGCTTCCGTTGCGGCTTCCGCCTCAGTGTACGGGTTCAGGCTCGTCCAGGAACATCTGCGTTTCCATCCAGGCGTAGGCCGCTTCGGCACCCGGCTGGTTGAACAACACCATCAAGACCACCCATTTGAGGTCGTCCAGATCCAGTTCGTCCTGATCCAGCGCCATGGCGCGGTCCAGTACCAGCTCGCGCTGGTCGGCGTCGAGGATGCGGTGTTGCTCCAGGAAAAGCAGAAAGCCACGGCAGTCCACGTCGAGCTTGTCCAGCTCCGGGCCGTGATAGATGCGTACCGGTCCATCGACATGCGGGCGCGCGACACTGGGCCGCTGCTCGGAGAGCGCGTCCAGCCAGTCGAAGGCTTTGCTGATTTCTGCGGGACTGAAACCGGCCTGGATCAGGCCATTCTGAAGCGAGTCACGGTCGCGGACCAGGTCCGCATCTTCGCTGAAATAATGTTCGAACAGGTACAGCAGTACATCAAGAATGCTCTCTTTCATTGCCCCTCGGCCTGCGTCGCGCGACGCTGTGGAGGTGAAGAAACTAGGGATTGCGGGTATAGCGACCGTGCTCGGTGACCACGTCTCCCTCCAGTTCCATGATGAGCAGCATGGAGGACAGCGTGGCGGCCGTCAATCCGGTGCGTTCGACCAGGGAATCCATAGGGGTTGGGTCGTGGCCGAGCGCCTGCCACAAGCGCTGGTAGTCCGGATCCGGGCGCGCCGGGCCGGCCTGCGGCGGTGTCCTGGCCTGATCAGTGGGGGCGGCCAGGCGCTGGCGCAAGGCGTTTGCCAGTTCGCCCGACAGCAGGCGCAGGCCGTCGATGACCTGGCCCGGCTCCTGCGCCAGGGTGGCGCCCTGCCGGATCAGGTGATGGCAGCCACGCGCGAGCGGGTTGTGCAGCGAGCCGGGCAGGGCGAACACCTCGCGCCCTGCCTCCGCTGCCAGCCGCGCGGTGATCAGCGCGCCCGAGCGCATGGCCGCCTCCACCACCAGGGTGCCCAGTGCCAGCCCGGCAATGATCCGGTTGCGGGCCGGGAAGTGTGCCGCGACCGGCCCGGTGCCGGGCAGGTACTCGCTGACCACCGCGCCACGCGCGGCGATGCGATCGCGCAGGAAGTGGTGATTTGCCGGGTAGGCCACATCCGCCCCGGTGCCCACCACCGCCACGGTGATGGCCTCGGCGCTGGCAAGCGCGGCCTCGTGTGCGATCGCGTCCACGCCGGCGGCCATGCCGCTGACGATGGCCAGCCCGGCGCAGGCCAGGCTGGAGGCGAATGCGCGGGTGTGGTCGCGGCCGCCGGCGGTGGCGGAGCGGCTGCCGACCACGGCCACGCCCGGGTGCCAGAGCGCGTCCGGGTCGCCGTCCACGAACAGGGCCAGCGGCGGATTGACGATGTGGCGCAGCAGGGCGGGGTAGTCGGGATCGTTCAGGCCGATCAGGTGATGGCCCGGCTGCTCGCACCACTGCAGGGCGACGTCCAGGCTGCGCGCATCGGGAGCCTGCAGCCGGGCCGCCTGCAGCTCGTCGCAGCCGGCGGCACGCCAGGCCTGGGGCCCGGCGGTCAGTATCTCGGCCGGACTGGCGAAACAGCTCAGCAGCGTGTTGCGCGGCGGGCTGCGGCCACCCGCCAGGAGCAGGGTCAGGAGTGCGCGCAGGTCGGAAGTGGGGAGGGCCATGCGTCAAGCCTGGACCGCAAACGTCGACGGCGCCCTCAGGCGCCGTCGCATTACCGCATCGGAATTTTTGCTTACTGCGCGTCGGGATGCTTGACGAAGTAGCCCAGGCCGGTCGGCTTGACGCTTTCCATCACCAGCGCATAGCTGACCTTGTCGAAGGTGCGGAACACCATCGCGTGCGAGGCGTATTCGTCGGGCAGACCGACGGTGGAGCCGGCCGGGCCGCTGAAGTCGTCGTCGGCCCGCGAGAAGCGCGAGTGCTTGACGCGGTCGCTGACCGTGCGGCCCTTGCGCCAGATCGAGAACACCGTGCCGTTGTTGATGCCCTCGCGGGCACCGCCGGAGATGGCGATCACATCGCGGGTGCCGCCGACGGTGAAGGCGTCGGAGATGGCCAGTACCCGCAATTCGGTCTGCAGGGCCTGGTCCGACGGCGGATGCGGGATGAACTGCAGGTCGTAGGGCTGCGCCTCGACGGCGACGATGCGGTCGCCGGCGCGTACTTCGCGGCCGCTGTCCTGCAGCAGCAGGGTGGCCGCCTTGGAGTTGCCGCCCGCCGCGCTGCGCGTGATGGTGCCGACATTGACCTGCGCCAGTTCGTAGCCGAGGAACTCGCGGCGCGTGCTCGGCGCGATGTAGTTCTTCCAGATGTTGCCGGCGCCTGCGGTGATGTTGCCGGCCGCGTCGAGGTCTTCGTTGTGCTTGGGCAGGCTGAACTTCACCGTCGGGCGTACCACCGCAAAACGCTGGCCCGGCTGTGCATCGTCCAGGCCCACCACGTAGGCCACCTGGCCGGTGGTGGCGCGCGTGCGGCCGCCTTCCAGACCCACCACGTACGGTAGCTGGTCGAAGTCGTCGGTGACGCGCAGGTTCTTCAGGAACGGCTCGACATCGGCCAGCGGAATCGCGTTGATCGGCGCTTCCTGGCGCGGGCCGGCCTGGACGGTGCCCTTGGCGACGCGATCCAGGTAGGCCAGGCTGATCACGTCGCCCGGATAGATCAGGTGCGGATTCTGGATCTGCGGGTTGGCCTGCCAGATTTCCGGCCACAACCACGGTTTTTGCAGGAAACGTCCAGCGATGTCCCACAGGGTATCGCCCTTGCGGACCACGTAAGTGTCTGGATGTTCGCCCACCGCTTGCGCGGCAGCGTAGGTCGCGACGGTCAGCATCGCCGCAGCGACGACCGTACGAAGTCGGTTCAACATGAGTGCCTTCTTGCCTGATTCCCCAACAGGTCTGCGCACTATAGTCCAGAAACCGGGGCGTCACGCAAGCATTGCGCTAGAATGACAGCGTCTTGCCGGCGCAGCGCCGGTGTTCCCCAGACGGGTAATCCCATGGCTTTGCTCCCTATCCTCGAATTCCCCGACCCGCGGCTGCGCACCAAGGCCGCGCCGGTCGACGCTGCCGAGCTCACCAGCCCGGCATTCCAGACCCTGCTCGACGACATGTTCCAGACCATGTACGAGGCGCCCGGCATCGGCCTGGCCGCCAGTCAGGTGGACGTGCACAAGCGTTTCATGGTGATCGACGTCAGCGAGGAAAAGACCCTCCCGCAGGTGTTCATCAACCCGGAGATCGTGAGCAGGCAGGGCGAGCAGGTGTATCAGGAAGGTTGCCTGTCGGTCCCGGGCATCTATGCCGATGTCGCCCGCGCCGATGCGATCACCGTGCGCTATCTCGACCGCGAGGGCAAGGCGCAGGAACTGAGCACCGATGGCCTGCTGGCGGTATGCATCCAGCACGAGATGGACCATCTGGACGGCAAGTTGTTCGTCGATTACCTGTCGCCGCTCAAGCGCGAAATGGTGCGCAAGAAACTGGCCAAGCAGCGTAAGCACGTAGCCTGAGGGCCGGGATTGGGGATTGGGGATTTGGGATTGGGGATTGGTGAAGCGGGTTTTTCTGGCTGCTTGCCGGATCCGTTGGTCCCCATGCCCAATCGCCAGGCGCGGCGCTATTGCGTGCGATTGAGGCGATGGCGCAGGCAGTCGCTGCGCGCGCTCCGCGTACTCGGAGGGGGCGAACTTCGGGATTGGGAATGTGGAATGGGCTAACCATTAGTTCTGTTGCCCAAGCCCCCTGCTGTGAATCCCGATGCCCGAATCCCCATTCCACGCCGCTGCCGCTGCTGCCACTCCCCAATCCCCACTCCCGAATCCCCGCCCTATGAGAATCGTATTCGCCGGTACGCCGGATTTTGCCGTCGCCTCGTTGCGCGCAGCTGCACAGCGGCATGAAGTGGTGGCGGTCTACACCCAGCCGGATCGGCCTGCCGGCCGTGGCCGTGGGTTGACGCCGTCGCCGGTCAAGCTGGAGGCGATCGCGCGCGGCATCCCGGTCTTGCAGCCGCAGACGCTGCGCTCGCCCGAGGCCCTGGCCACGCTGCGCGCGCTCGATGCCGATCTGATGGTGGTAGTGGCCTACGGCCTGATCCTGCCCAAGGCGGTGCTGGCCGCGCCGACCCATGGCTGCTGGAACGTGCATGCCTCGTTGTTGCCGCGCTGGCGTGGCGCTGCGCCGATCCAGCGCGCGATCGAGGCCGGTGATACCGAAACCGGCGTCTGCCTCATGCAGATGGACGCCGGGCTGGATACCGGCCCGGTGCTGCTGTCGCAGCGGCTGGCCATCGGCGAGCAGGAAACCGGCGGGCAGCTGCACGACCGCCTGGCCGCGCTGGGCGCGCAGGTGCTGGCCGATGGCCTGGGCCTGCTGCGTGCGGGCATCCGTCCGGTGGCGCAACCGCAGCCGGCAGAGGGCGTGACCTATGCGCACAAGCTGGACAAGACGCAGGCGCGGCTGGACTGGACCCAATCGGCGCAGGAACTGGCGCGGCGCGTACGCGCGTTCAATCCATGGCCGGTGGCCGAGGCGATCCTGGCCGGCGAGCGCGTGCGCCTGCATGGCGCGGTGGCGCTGGAGCTGGCGCATCAGCAGGCACCGGGCTCCCTGCTCGCTGCCGGCAAGCAGGGCATCGACATTGCCTGCGGGCAGGGGGCGCTGCGGGTGCGCGTGCTGCAGCGCGAGGGCGGCAAGGCGATCACCGCTGCCGACTACCTCAATGCGCGCCGCGACCTGCCGGCGCTGCGCTGATGCCGGCAGAGACCGCAACTGCCGGCGTCGGCTCGCGCCTGGCCGCGGCCCGGGTGCTGACGGCAGTGTTCGACCAGGGCCGCTCGCTCAAGGCCGAACTGGCCGCGACCTTGCCCGGCCTTGACGATCCACGCGACCGCGCGCTGGTGGAGGCGATCTGCTTTGCAGTGCTGCGCCGCCGCCCGGCCTATGACGTGGCATTGCGGCAGTGGCTGGAACGTCCGTTGCCGCCGCGCGATGCCGAACTCAAAGCGCTGCTGATGGCCGGCTTCGCCCAGCTCGACGTGCTGCAGCTGCCCGCCCATGCGGCCCTGTCCGCCACGGTGGACGCGTGCCGCGCGCTGGGCCGGCCGCGCCAGGCCGGCATGGTCAACGCGATCCTGCGGCGCGCCCAGCGCGAGGGATTTCCGGCGGTGTCCGCCGATGCGGGCTGGCCGTCCTGGCTGCGCAAGCAGCTGCGTGCCGACTGGGGCGACCAGGCCGAGACCATCTTCGTGGCAAGCGCGCAGATGGCGCCGATGTGGCTGCGCGTGCAGCGCTCGCGGATTGACCCGGCCGGCTATGTCGCGCGGCTGGCAGCGCTGGGCATCGGCGCGGACACGGATGCGGTGTTGCCGGATGCGGTGCGTCTGCACGGCGCGGTGCCGGTGAGCCAGTTGCCGGGCTTTGCCGACGGCGATGTCTCGGTGCAGGACGGCTCTGCGCAGCAGGTTTCCGATGCGCTGGCGCTGGCGCCATCTGCACGCGTGCTCGATGCCTGCGCAGCCCCCGGTGGCAAGGCCGCGCATCTGCTGGAACGTCATCCTGGCCTGCAGCTCACCGCGCTGGATGTGGATGCGCGCCGGCTGGAGCGGGTGCAGCAGACCTTGCAGCGCACCGTGCCGGGTGCGCAGGTGACCTTGCATGCGGCTGACGCGGCCGATACCGCCGCATGGTGGGACGGCCAGCCGTTCGATGCGGTGCTGCTGGATGCGCCATGTTCGGCCACCGGCGTGGTGCGCCGGCAGCCCGACGTGCTGCTGCATCGCCGTGCCGACGATATCGACGCCTTGTGTGCGTTGCAGGCGCGTCTGCTCGATGCCACCTGGCGCACGCTGCGGCCGGGCGGGCAGCTGCTCTACACCACCTGTTCCCTGCTTGCACGCGAGAACCAGGCGCAGGTGCAGGCATTCCTGCAACGCACCGCCGATGCGCAGGCGCAGCCGCTGGGTGCGCAGTTCGGTCATGCGGCCGGTGCCGGACGGCAGCGTTTCCCCGGCGAGCAGCACTGCGACGGTTTTTTCTACGCGCTTTTGCTAAAAGCGTCCTGACCGCGCGCCGCCCCCGGCGCTCCACCTGTGCACCCATTGCGGCCCGTCATGCTCAAGACTCGTGCTTCCAAGGATTTCTGGCTGCTGGCCATCACGGCCGTTCTGGTGATCGGTGCCGGCCTGGGACTGCGCGACCCCTGGCCGTCGGACGAGCCACGGTTTGCACTGGTTGCCAAGCAGATGGTGATGAGCGGCGACTGGCTGTTCCCGCATCGCGGCAACGAGCTGTACTCGGACAAGCCGCCGATGCTGATGTGGCTGCAGGCGCTGTTCTACACGCTGCTGGGCAACTGGCGGGTGGCGTTCCTGCTGCCGTCGCTGCTGGCGGCGCTGGGCACGCTGGCCTGCGTGTACGACCTGGGGCGGCGGCTGTGGACCCGACGCGTGGGCGCGTATGCGGCGTGGATGCTGCTGTTCACGCTGCACTTCACCTTTCAAGCCAAGAAGGCGCAGATCGATCCGCTGGTGGTGTTCTGGATCACCCTGGCCAATTACGGATTGCTGCGTCATCTACTGCTGGGGCCGGCCTGGCGCTGGTGGACGCTGGGCTGGTTCGCCGCCGGGCTGGGCGTGATCACCAAGGGGGTCGGCATCATCGCCCTGCTGATGCTGATCCCGGCCGGCATTGCGGCGGCGCGCGGCTGGCCGGGCGTGCGCGTGCATGTGCGCGATCGGCGTTTCTGGCTGGGGCCGCTGTTCTTCTTCGTCGCGATCCTGCTGTGGTTCGTGCCGATGATGGTGACTGCGCTGACCGCCGGCCAGCCCGAATACCGGGTCTATCTCAACGACATCCTGCTGCGCCAGACCGCCAAGCGTTATGCCAATTCCTGGGATCACGCGCAGCCGGTCTGGTACCACTTCAAGGGTATGGCCACGATGTGGCTGCCGACCATCCTGGTGCTGCCCTGGGCGATCCCGGCCTGGTGGCGCCGGCTCAAGCGACGCGATGCGCGCTATCTGTTGCCGCTGGCCTGGTGGCTGCTGGTGCTGGTGTTCTTCACCATTCCCAGCGGCAAGCGCGATGTGTACATCCTGCCGGCGCTGCCGATGTTCTGCCTGGCGCTGGCGCCGCTGGCGGCAGGCCTGCTGCGCCGGGCCGGGGTGCAGCGGCTGCTGTTCGGATTCGTGCTGCTGCTGACGGTGGCCTTTGCTGCCGGCGGCGCGGCGATGCTGATCGGGCACCCGGGGTTCGAGCAGAAGATCATGGACAGCCGCGGGGTCGGCAGCGAGGCCACCGACCCGCTCGGCTGGCTGTTGCTGGCGGTCGGTGCGTGGGGCGTGGCCAGTCTGTTGCTGCTGCGGGTGCGCCGTTCCGCGCTTGCCGCCGCATCGCTGCTGGGCGCGTGGTGGGTGGCGTTCGGTCTGGTCTGCTCTCCGATCTTCAACGAGTCCAGCTCGGCGGGCGCGGTGATGCGCGAGGCCGGGCGTCGGATCGGACCGGACGCGCAGCTCGGGCTGGTGGCCTGGAAGGAGCAGAACCTGCTGATGGCCGACCGCCCCGCGCAGACCTTCGGCTTCAAGGTGCCGTGGGAACAACAGCTGCAGCGTGCGGTGGCCTGGCAGGCGGAACGTCCGCACCAACGGTGGCTGATGGCGCAGGAGACCGCGCTGCTGGCCTGTGTGGACCGCAGCCGCAGCCAGATGGTGGGAGTGGCCAACCGCCGTCGCTGGTGGCTGGTGCCGGCCGATGCCGTGCATGGCAGCTGCGTGGCGAGCTCCGAGCAGCGGGCGGTGGAAGCGCAGGAGCAGGGCAACCTGGACACCGAATGAGCCGGCGCAGCGCAGGTGTCTGCCGCGATCGGCGGCCCGTCAATGCCGCCGCCGGCCGCTGTCTAGCATGGATTCATGCGGGGCATCGTTAGCTTGGCCGGCGTCGCTGACGCGTGTCGCCCGATTTCGCCCCCATTGGCCACCGATGTCTGAATGAATTCCTTGCCCACCCAGCCCGCTTCGCTTTCCTCGTCGGCCCCCATCGCGTCACCGGCGGGCATGGGCATTGCCGAACTGGGCGTGTTCGCGTTGACCGCACTGGTGGTCAGCATGCCGAGCGGGTTGCTGCCCTTCGGGCTGTGCCTGTTGCTTGGCTCGCTGGTGGGTTGGCGCAGCCTGCGCGCAGGCGTCGCCGCGCGCCGTGGGTCGCTGCGCGCGTTGGGGTGGTTGACGGCGGTGGTGATCGCGATGTCGCTGTTGTCGGTGGCCTTGTTCGAACACGGGCTGCGCGATGTCGACAACCGCTCGCGCTTTCTGGTGCTGCCGTGGGCGGCGGTGTGGGCGTACGCACTGCAGCCGCGGCAGGTCTGGCTATGGCGTGGCGCGCTGGCGGGCGTGTTCGCGGCAATGTTGATCGCCATGCTGCAGGTGATGAACGGTGCCGACCGCGCGGAAGGCTGGACCAATGCGATCGTATTTGCCGATATCGCGCTGATGCTGCTGGTGGTGGCGGTGTTCTGCCGTCCGCTCGGCAACGTGCGCTGGCTGGTGGGCGCGGCCATCGCCACGGTGGTGGTGATCGTGCTCAGCGGCAGTCGCGGGGTGTGGTTGTCGTTGCTGATGACCTTGGGCGTGCTGATCTGGGGCGCGCCCTGGCAGAGTGCACGCATGCGCTTGCTGACCTTCGTCGGCAGTGCGGTGCTGGCGGTGGGCGTGGTGCTCAGCGTGCCGGCATTGACCGAGCAGATGCGCCTGGGCGAGTTGCAGAGCGACCTGCAGCGCTATGAGGTCGGCGACAGCGACTCGTCCGCCGGTGCCCGTATCGAGCGCCTGCATGTGGCCTGGGACACCTTGCGCGCGCATCCGCTCACCGGCATCGGCGTCGGGCGCTTCGACGATGCGATGCGCGAGCTGCCGGTGTGCGCCGGCGACACCTGGCTGCTGCGCTGTCATCTGGGCCATGCGCACAACGATCTGGCCGAGTGGGGCGCCACCCAGGGTGTTCCGGGCCTGTTGCTGTTGTTTGCGGTGTACGGGGTGCCGTTGTGGATCTTCGTGCGGCTGCATCGCCGCAGCGGCCAGCGCCAGTTCCGCGGACCGGCAGCGGCCGGTGTGATGATCGTGGCCAGCTATGCACTGTGCGGACTGACCCAGTCGATGTTTGCGCACCAGGTGTCGGCCAGCTTCTACACGGCGCTGGTCGGTGTGCTGGTGGGCCTGGCGGCGCGCCAGGCGCAGGAGGCCTCGGCGCGAGTGGCCGACAGGGTCTAGCGAGCGGTCCGGCAGCGGGTTGCGGGCTTTGCGCCCACCACCGGGATGGATGTTGCGACCGCCGGCTCCGCGTGTGTCTTGCGCCAACGTAGCGGCGAGCGCAGCGGTGTTGTCGGCCGCTCTCAGTCGACGCGCCGATCGTCCGCACGCGGCGGGTCCTGCACCGGTTGGTTGTGCTGCAGCAGCCACAGCATGATGGTCTTCTGGCGCACGTAGTTGGCGCGGACGTAGGCGTAGATCAACCCGTGCCAGCCATCGCGAAACCCGCCGCGCAGCAGATAGCCGCGCCAGAAGCGCCAGGCCGGCGCCAGCACCAGCTTGCTCCAGGTCGCACGCTTGCCGCGCGCGTGCTCGTGCTCGGCCATCATCTGCGCGTAGCGCTGGGTTTTGGCCAGTTGCTGCGCCAGCGAGCGGTACGGGTAATGGATCAGATCGCCGGCCAGGGTCACCACTGCACCGTCGACACTGGCCGCCTCGTGGATCTCGCGCTTGCCGCGCCAGCCGCCGCGGCGTCGATCGAACAAGCGCAGCACCCGATCCGGATAGGCGTTGCCATGGCGCAGGAACCGGCCGAAATAATCCGACAGCCGTGCGAAGCGATAGCCGGCCGCATCGGCAAAGCCGCCATCGCGCGCGGCAACGATCGACGCCCGCAAGGCATCGCTGACGCGTTCGTCGGCATCCAGGCACAGCACCCAGTCGTGGCTGGCCTGCGCAACGCAGAACGCCTTCTGGCTGCGATAGCCATCGAAGGCGCGCTGCAGGACGCGCGCGCCCTGTGCGGTGGCCAGCGTCACGGTGGCGTCGGTGGAGCCGGAGTCCACCACCACGATCTCGTCGCAGAACGCCAGCGAGCGCAGGCAGTCGCGTAGGCGATCGGCCTCGTTGAACGCGATAATGCAGGCGCTGATGCGCGGCCGTTCGTCGGGTGCGGTCGAAGAGGACATGTGATGGCTCAATACCTGCTGTTCGCAACGGAGCGTTACGCGTTGCCTATTCTGGCGCCATTGGCGCAGGCATTACAGGCCCGCGGCCATGCGGTGTCGGCGTGGTTCGAGGGCGGTGCGCGCGGACTGGCGTTGCCGGACGTGCGCGAGGTCGGCCTGCGCGAGGCGCTGGCGTTGCGCCCGCGTGCGGTGTTCAGTGCGGCCAACTGGGTGCCACCGTTCATTGCGGGTGCCAAGGTGCAGTTGTTCCATGGTTTCAATGTGCAAAAGCGCGAAGACAACCGTGGGCACTTCCGCGTGCGCGGGCTGTTCGATCTGTATTGCACGCAGGGCCCGGCCACCACGGCGCCGTTTCGCGCACTCGCCGAGCGCGAAGGGCATTTTGCGGTGGTCGAAACCGGCTGGCCCAAGCTCGACCCGGTGTTCCGCGACGATGGCGGCCGCAGCGCTGCACTGCGCGCGCCCGCCAACGGACGCCCGGTGATCCTGTTCGGCTCCACGTTTACCGAGCGCCTGAGCGCTGCGCCCGCGCTCTACGACGAGATCGCCGCCGATATCGCGCGCGGTGCGCATTACTGGCTGTTGACGCTGCATCCGAAGTGCGCGCCGGAACTGTTCGATCGCTATCGCGCGTTGGCCGGGCCGCATGCACGCTTTGTCGAACCCGAACAGGTCATGGCCGCGCAGCGTGCGGCCGATGTGCTGGTGTCGGACACCTCGTCGATCGTGTCCGAGTTCGTGGTGCAGCACAAACCGGTGGTGACCTTCCGCAACCGCGTGCCGCAGCCGCATATGCTGGACTTCCAGCAGCCCGGGCAATTGCCGCAGCAGCTGGCGCGCGCGCTGGCGCCGGATGCGGCGCTGCGCAATGCGCTCGCCAGGTATGCCGATGCGATCCACCCGTATCGCGACGGGCAGTCCTCGGAGCGGGTGATGGCAGCGACCGAGGACTTCATCGCCGGCAAGCTGGGTCCACTGCGGCGCAAGCCGCTGGGCGCAGTGTGGCGAGGCCTGCAGATCCGCCGCGAACTCGGATACTGGGGCCCGGCGCAACGTTGATCGCCGCTAGTCGCCCGTTGACGAGATACCGCCGCCAATCAGCGGTTGATCCAATCCCCAATCCCCCAATCCCGAGTCCCGATTCCCGATTCACCAACGCAGCTTGCGCCGCGCCAACGCGGCACCCAACTGGGCCTGCAGCACCTGCGCCTGCGCCAATGGCACAAAGCGCAGGCGCAACCCCGGGCCGGTCGCGCTGGCGCCGGCAGTGTCCAGCCACAACGTCGCGGTGCCGGACAGACGGTCCAGCGGCGAGCGTTGCAGTTGCAGCGCCTGCAGCTTGTCCAGCTCGGCCAGCCGCCACCAGCGTTTCCACCAGCCGCCGCGTACGGCGACAAACCGCGCATCCACCGCGTAGCCCATGCGATGCACCTGGCGATGCGCCTTGAACGCACTCCACGGCAACCACAGCAGCAACCACGCTGCCTGGTTGCCGAATTGCCAGGCCAGGCCGATCACCAGCGGCAGCAGCAACAACAGCGTGGGCAGACTCAATCGCCACCAGCAATGCGTGGCGATCGCCTGCCACTGTGCCGGCGGCCAGGCAATCCCCGGCAGCAGGCGCTGCAACAAGGCATCGCAGCGCTGCGGCTCGGCAATCGGCGCAAGCTCCTTCAACGCGCTGCCTTCGCTGTCGGCGGTGCCGGCCACTGCGGTCTCCACCCGCAACTGGCGACGGCCGAACAGGCGATGCAGGCGGCTTTCGTACAGCGTCCACGACTGGATGCGCCGCAGCGCCACGCTGCTGCGGATCCGCGTCAGCAGGCCGCGCTCCACGGTGAGGCGGCGCTCGGATTGGCTGAGATGAAAGCCGTGGTACTGCGCCAGCGCCAGCGCCACCGACAGCGCACGCATCGCGACCAATACGGCCAAGGCGCCGAGCACCACCAATGCGGCGGTGACCGCCGCCCCCGGATGGATCTGGCTGACGTAGCGGTACGCCAGCTCGCCGTTGTGCTCGACGAAGTTGGACACCGTGCGGCGCGGAATCATCTGGTAGATCACGCCGAAGCTGGCCGCCACCACCACCATGCCGCGATTGGAGATCAGCCCCAGCCGGATCACTTCGGCCGGCGGCAAACGCAGGAGGGTGGTGCTGTCGTTGAGGATCTGCGGCGTGCTGGCATCGGCGTCATGCGTGCGGCGACGGATCAGGTCTTCCAGCGCCAATGCCTGGTCCAGCCGCAGCACGCGCATTTCCGCTTCGGGCTTGTGGCCGCCGGCCGATTCCAGGCGCACCTCGGCCACGCCGGCCAGCCGGTGCAGCAGCGATTGATGCACCACCACGTTGTGGATGCGCGCGAACGGAATATCGCGTCGGCTGCGTTCCAGCAGCCCGCTGCGGATCGCCACGCCATCGGTGCCGATGCGGTAGCGGTAGGTGAAATAGCGCAGTACCGAGATCGCCACCAGCACCGCCATCACCACGCCGGTGGCGATGTGGTCGGCCGAGTCGCGGCTGCCATCGCGGCTGCCGAACAGCACCAAGGCCGCCAGCGGAATCAGGAACTGGCGGATCTGCTGCAACAACACGAACACCCACGACAGCGGATGCAGGCGCTGCTCGTCCTGGCCGGGATGTTCGATGGCGCTCACAGCGCGTCGTCGTCGTGATCGAGCTGGCGGGCGAGGCGGTCGCGCAGGCGTTCGGCATCGCCCTGATCCAGGCCGGACAAGGCCACCGCGTTGAGCCGGCTGCCTGCGGTATGCACCACCAGCGTGGTCAGCCGGGTGGCGCGTTCGATCGGGCCGCGGCGCAGGTCCACGTGCTGCACGCGCGAAATCGGAATGCGCGTGTCGCTCTGCCACAGATGCCCGCGTTGCAGCGCCAGGCCGTGCTGGTCGAGTTTCCAGTGAGTGAGCCGATGCCGCTTGACCGCGAACCACGCACCCAGCAGCGCGGCCACCACGGTCACGCCCAGCACCACCGGCCAGTCATGCCAGGCGTGCAGCACGGTGACGGTCACGCCGGCTGCGATCAGGCCGGCACATCCGCCGCCCAGCGCGCCGTTGACGCCGGCCACATACGCCCCGCGCTGCGGCAGCGGTTGCCACTGCGTGTGGTCCACGGCCGGAACTTCTGCCGGCGCGGCAGCGACGATGACCTCGGGGTGCGGCGGTGGAGCGTCGTGCACAAGGCTGGCCTGCAGGAGCGGTGCGCAAGCATAGCCGGGCGCCGAGCGCGGGCGCATCCGGCGCAGGCGGCGCTTATTGCGCGGCCAGAATCAGCGCGTCCACATCCAGCGCATGCCCGGCGCGCGCGGCCTTGGTGCGCAGGTACTGCTCGTTCTCCGGGGTGATGTCGCCGGTCACCGGGATGCGGTCTTCGACCGCGATGCCGGCCGCGCGCAGGCGTTCGGCCTTGGCGGGGTTGTTGGTCAGCAGCCGGATCCGGCCGATGCCAAGACCACGCAGCATCGCCACCGCACTGCCGTAGCGGCGCTCGTCCGGGCCGAAGCCCAGTTGCGCGTCGGCATCGATGGTGTCCAGGCCGGCATGCTGGTAGCCGTACGCGCGCATCTTGGCGGCGATGCCGGTGCCGCGGCCTTCCTGGTCCAGATACAGCAGCACGCCGCCGCCGAGCTCCTTCAGCTTGGCCAGGCCATGCCGCAGCTGGTCGCCGCAATCGCATTTGAGCGAGCCGAACAGATCGCCGGTCAGGCAGGAGGAATGCACCCGCACCGGCACTGCCGCCGACAGGTCGGGCTGGCCGACCACGATCGCCACTTGGTCGCGCTGTGCCACTCCGCCGCGAAACACCACGAACTCGCTCATCCCCAGCCCGCGCAACGGCACCGGCGTGCGGGTGACCAGCTCGTAGCCGGCCGCGGCGGATTTGGCGCAGCCGCTGCCCAGATCGTCCAGTGTCAGCGACTGGCAACCGGCAAAGGCGGCGTGGTCATCCGCATCGTGCAGCTCCACGGCCAGCATCGCCGGCAGCAGCAGCCCCAGCCGCGCGATTTCCACCGCGCCTGCGTCCAGCGCATCGCCCGCGGTCCACTGCGTCGGTACCGGGGTATCGCGCAGGTAGGCCAGGGCAGCGAGCTGGTCGTAGTCGTGTTCGACCAGCGCCACGCGTGCGCCCTGCGGCGCGCTCAAGCCCAGCACCTGGGCGCGGGTCGGGGTGACGAACAGATAGTGCCGCCCCTGCGCCGCACGCGCGAAGGCCGCGTACGACTGCGCGGTGCTGCTGTCCAGCGCCAGCACCGCGCGTGCCTGCCCGTTGGCCGCCGTCAGCAGCACCGGGCGGCCGGCGCGCAGTTCGGAGGCGGCGCGCTCGCAACGGATCGCCGCCGGATCACCGAAGGCCTGTGCGCTGGGGGAGGGGACGGGGCTGCTCATGCACGACTCCAGATGGGGACTGCCAGGGCCGCTTCAAGGCGGACGCTGCCGCGGCCGTTGCCTGCCGCGCGCGGCCATTGTCGCGTGGTTCGCAATTGCCGGTCGCCACGGCCGGGTGGAACGCTGCATCCAGCGCCCGCAATTGGAGTTGCGCGGCGGGCGCGGATGGGTTGCAGGCCGGCTGCGTTGTTCATCGCCCGGCAATGCCTTTTAATCCCAAGACCCTCTGCCCGCATCGGACCCCATGTCTCTCATCGATTGCAGCGAAGACCGCCACGCCAGCGCCATCCTGGAGATCTTCAACGACGCCATCGCCAACTCGACCGCGTTGTACGACTACAGGCCGCGGCCACCGGAGAGCATGGTCGGCTGGTTTGCGACCAAGCGTGCGGGCGGGTTTCCGGTGATCGGGGTGGAAGCTGCCGACGGTAGCCTGATGGGGTTCGCCAGCTACGGCACCTTCCGCGCCTGGCCGGCGTTCAAGTACAGCGTGGAGCATTCGATCTACGTGCACCGCGACCATCGCGGCAAGGGGCTTGGACGCCTGCTGTTGCAGGGCGTGATCGCGGCGGCGGAACAGCGCGGCGTGCATGTGCTGGTCGGCGGTATCGATGCCAGCAATCAGGCCAGCATCGCCCTGCACGAACAGTTCGGCTTCACCCATGCCGGCACCGTGCGCGAGGCCGGTTTCAAGTTCGGCCGTTGGCTGGACCTGGCGTTTTATCAGCGCATCCTCGCCACGCCGGCCGATCCGCACGACGATTGAGCCGCTGCCGCTGCCGCGCTATGCGCAGGCGGATCCGTCTTCAGCCAGCCGGCGTCAGTGCGGATGCCGCTCGGTCGCATACGGATTGGGCTCGCCGCTGCCCGGTGGGCGCAGCGTGTAGCGTTTGTAGGTCCATTGGTATTGCGCCGGGTCGCGCCGGGCGATCTGTTCGATGCCTGCGTTGAGCGCGCTGGCGGCGCGCACCGGGTCGGCGTCGGCCACTGCCGGGTCGGCCGGCTGCACATGCAACGCAAATTGCAGGTCGCCACCGGCACGTTCGCACCAGCCATACAGCACGATCGCGCCGGTGCGCTCGGCAAGTCGGTTGACCAGGGTCATGGTCAAGGCGGGGATGCCGAAAAATGGCGCAAACACGCCATCGCCCATTTTCGGCTGCTGGTCGGGCAGGATGCCGACCGCGCCACCGTCCTTGAGCACCTTGAACAACTGACGCACGGCCGGGCCTTCGGCACGCACTTGACGCACGTTGTCGCCGCCGCGTGCCAGTTGCAGGAAACCGTCCACCGCGTCCGATTCCGGCGCGCGATACACGATGGCGATTGGCCCGCGTTCGGACAGCCACTGGTTGAGCAGCTCCCAGTTGCCGAAGTGCGGTGCGGCCACGATCACGCCGCGCCCGGAGGCCAGCGCGGCGTCGTAGAGCGCCTGGCCATTGCGTTGCAGCCGCGCCAGGTTCTCGGCCGGTGGGCGGGTCCAGGTGCGCAGCACTTCCAGCGTCTGCCGCGCGGTCGAACGCAGCACCTGCGCATGCAGCTGCGCGCGCCGGCCGGCATCCAGTTCCGGGTACGCCAATTCCAGGTTGCGGCGTGCCACGCGGGCTTCGCGCGCATTGAGCTTGCGCCAGCTCCAGGCCAGCGCGTCGGCCACACGTTTGAGCAGCGGCCACGGCAGGCGGCCCACGGTGGCGGCAATGGTGTAGAGCAGGCGAGCGCGAACATCGGGTTTCATCCGCGCAATTCTAAACAGCGCGGCCGGCCAAGACCCGCGCGTGACAGTGCGAACAGCGCTGGGCATGCTGCGCGGCACAGTTTGCTGCCTGAGAGTGCCCATGCTTGCGCTGATCCAACGTGTCACCCGCGCCGCAGTCACGGTCGATGCGCAGACCGTCGGGCAGATCGGTCCCGGGCTGCTGGCCCTGGTCGGGGTCGAGCCCGGCGACACCGATGCGCAGATCCGGCGCCTGGCCGAGCGCCTGCTTAGCTACCGCGTGTTCGCCGACGACGCCGGCAAGATGAACCGCTCACTCACCGACACCGGCGGCGGCCTGCTGCTGGTCAGCCAGTTCACCCTGGCCGCGGACACCAGTTCCGGCAATCGCCCCGGCTTCAGCACCGCGGCGCCGCCGTTGGAGGCTGAACGGGCGTTCAATCAATTGGTGGCGATCTGCCGCGAAAAACATCTGGGCGGGGTGGAAACCGGGCGCTTTGGTGCCCATATGGTTGTCGACCTGGTCAACGATGGCCCGGTGACCTTCCTTCTCAGACCCTAGATATCACGTCTACCAGCGGTCCTGTCTTGAATCCGGCAGACCGGGCTTCACGCTGGTATAATGCTAGGTTCTCTTTCCAATCTCAAAGCCGGTGGCGCGAGCACTCATGGCCAACGAACGTCCTGCCCAGCAATCCGACATCAAGCTACTGATCAGCAAGGGCCTGGAACAGGGCTATCTGACCTACGCCGAAGTCAATGACCACCTGCCCGACGACCTGGTCGACCCGGAGCAGATCGAAGACATCATCAGCATGATCAACGGCATGGGCATCGATGTCCATGAAGTTGCGCCCGATGCTGAAACCCTGTTGCTCAACGATGGCAACACCGGCAACCGCGAGGTTGACGACACCGCAGCCGAAGAAGCTGCCGCCGCGCTGACCGCGCTCGACACCGAAGGCGGCCGCACCACCGACCCGGTGCGCATGTACATGCGTGAAATGGGCACGGTCGAGCTGCTGACCCGCGAAGGCGAAATCGCCATCGCCAAGCGTATCGAAGAGGGCCTGAGCCAGGTCCAGGCAGCACTGGGCGTGTTCCCGCTGTCGACCGAAATGCTGCTGGCCGATTACGAAGCGCACAAGGAAGGCAAGAAGCGTCTGGCCGAGATCGTGGTTGGCTTCAACGACCTGATCGAAGAAGCCGATGCCGCCGCTGCCGCGCTGGCCGCCGCCGGTCCCGTCGCCGTCGACGAGGATGCGGCCGATGAAGACGACGACGAAGACGGCGATGACGACGCTGCCGAAGAGGAGGCCGGCCCGACCGGTCCTGACCCGGTGGAAGTGGCCACGCGCATGGAGAACCTGGCCAACGAATACGCCAAGTTCAAGAAGGTGTATGCCAAGAACGGCGCCGAGCACAAGCTGGTGGTCAAGGCGCGCGAGGACATGGCCGCCATCTTCACCACGCTCAAGCTGCCGCTGCCGCTGACCGATGCACTGGTCACCCAGCTGCGTGGCGTGGTCAATGGCATCAAGGATCACGAGCGCAAGGTGCTGCACCTGGCCACCACCGTGGCGCGCATGCCGCGCAAGGATTTCATCCGCTCCTGGGAAGGCAACCAGACCAACCTGGAATGGGTGGAAGACGCACTCAAGCGTAAGCAGAAGTGGTCGTCGGCGCTGCGCGATGTCAAGGACCAGATTGTCTCCGAGCAGCAGGGCTCGATCGAGATGGAGAAGGCCAACTACCTGACCCTGGGCGAGATCAAGGAAATCAGCCGCGCGATGGCCTATGGCGAAGCCAAGGCACGCAAGGCCAAGAAGGAAATGGTCGAGGCCAACCTGCGCCTGGTCATCTCCATCGCCAAGAAGTACACCAACCGCGGCCTGCAGTTCCTCGACCTGATCCAGGAAGGCAACATCGGCCTGATGAAGGCCGTGGACAAGTTCGAATACCGTCGCGGTTACAAGTTCTCCACGTATGCAACCTGGTGGATCCGTCAGGCCATCACCCGTTCGATCGCCGATCAGGCGCGCACCATCCGTATTCCGGTGCACATGATCGAAACGATCAACAAGTTGAACCGCATTTCCCGTCAGATGCTCCAGCAGTTCGGCCGCGAGGCCACGCCGGAGGAGCTGGCCAAGGAAATGGACATGCCCGAGGACAAGATCCGCAAGGTGATGAAGATCGCCAAGGAGCCGATCTCGATGGAAACCCCGATCGGCGACGACGAGGATTCGCATCTGGGCGACTTCATCGAGGACACCAACGTGGAGTCCCCGATCGACAACACCACCAACATCAACCTCTCCGAGACGGTGCGGGACGTGTTGGCAGGGCTGACCCCGCGCGAGGCCAAGGTGCTGCGGATGCGCTTCGGTATCGACATGAATACCGATCACACCCTGGAAGAAGTCGGCAAGCAGTTCGACGTCACCCGCGAGCGGATTCGTCAGATAGAGGCCAAGGCGTTGCGCAAGCTGCGTCACCCGAGCCGTTCGGAACAGCTGCGCTCGTTCCTGGACATCGACTGATCCGGTAGCCGTCTCGGTGCAGTGATCACGCAACAGCCCCGCACATGCGGGGCTGTTGCATTGTGGGGCATGCCGCGGGCTATGCTTGGCCGGGTGGACGTCGCCGGAACACGGATGCGCCGGGGATGGCGCAGGCGACATTCACGCCTTGGCGACGAAGCCGGACAGCGGCGCAACATGCGGCCGAGGTTTCTTGCTGGCTCACGTGACGTTCTAGCCGTGGCTTCTAAGTTGATGGACGAATGGAACGAGGCCGTCGTATGAGCAGGCAAAGCCGCTTTGAAACCACCACGTACCGCGAGCACGAGATTCGCGTACGCACCGAACAGGCATCCCCGGGCGCCAGGTGGACGCTGTGGGTCGATGTGTATGCGCTGGGCGGCAAACGCCAGCCACGCATCGGTGGCCGGGAACCGGGCTGGGAGACCTACCAGGAAGCCATCGCGCAGGGATTCCGCGCAGGCCGGCAGTTGGTCGATGCGCAGCTTGAGATGGCTTAGCAGCCGGGATTGGGGAGTGGGGATTCGGGATTGCTGAGGTGCTGATTGCTGATTGCTGAGGTACTTGTAGCTCCGGATCTTGCACCGCAAATGGTGCGCAAAGCGCACTGATCGCATACAAATTTAGAAGCCCGGCTCGCGCCGGGCTTTTTTATGTGGGCATGTACGGGCACGGGTGGGTGCGGGCGCTTCTCCTCATTGGTGCCTGACGTCAGCAGACAGCGACGCGCGCGGGCAGGTAAACTTTCGCCTCAGCTGGACGGTCCGACATGCCCCGCATCTCGCCACCCACCCCGCCGGGCCTATAGCTCAACGGTTAGAGCAGAGGACTCATAATCCTTTGGTTGAAGGTTCGAATCCTTCTGGGCCCACCATAAAATCAAGGGCTTAGCTCCTGCCAAGCGCCCTGAGTTGAGGCAACCGGGAAAATTGCCGGGAAAATTAGCTGCGCTTTGGCGGTTTTACCACCGGCAGCGCATGGTCATAACGGCCTGTCGTTGCTGGTGTCACGTGCCCTGCAGCGTCTTGTTTGTCGCCCCGGTTACCCACTGTATCGGTAATGCCGCGATGCTTTAGGCCATGCAACGAGAAGCGCTCCTGCTTCGAAATGATCCCGTCTTTCATTGCGAGCGTGATGAATCGCTGCCAGGCGCTATCAAGCGATGACTTAGCCATCGGATTACCGGTCTGTTCAACAAGTAGGCGCCGATCCTCAGCCTTGATCGGGACTGCAAAATTTCGACCGTTTTTGGCCCATATGGCTGTTCGTCGTACTACGAGGAAATCCCACGCTTCGATCATCTCTGGATCCCACTCGGTAAGCGTGTCGCGTGATCCCTTGCGTCGTTGAGCATGGATGCCCGTTGGCTGCTTATGTGTGTCGTTGAGTGTGCACACCTCGATGCCGCGTAAGCGCGCGCTATACGCGAGCACCATGACTGGCGCGAGATAGCTCGGGCAGCTGCCTTTTGTATGCGGCGGAAGGGAGCCGCGCTCTCTTGCGAAGGTCAGCACCTTGTCGAACGCGGCCGGCGTTGGCATCCGGTGTTTCTTTGCTTCGCGTGCTTGCCTCACGCCGATGGCTGGGTTCGATCTGCATAGGCCCACGCGCACGCCCCACGCGAGTGTGCGACGTAAATAGCGGTGAAGGTGATTTGCCTTACTCGGCGTCGCTGGAAGCGCGGGTTGGTAACGGTTGGCTGGCCGCCCCATCGCGAAGACTTCCACGAGTCGTTGGACCACGGGGGTGGTGATTCGATCCACCTGCACCGAGCCCAACTTTGATCCGTCTTTGCGGAGATAGCTGGCAATGGAGTCGGCATAACGCCGGTAGTCATCTTGCGTGTCGGTTGCCAGTTCCTTGAACTCCAACGACTCGTGAAAGCGATCGAAGAGATAGCGCAACGTGCCGCGCGTGCCCCTACCTGCACGTTCCTCAACGATTCCATGCAATTCCGATAGACGAGCTCCAGCGTACGCCACGGTTTGCTTTCGTGTGGCCCCGCCTTCGGGATGCGGCTCGACGACGTACCACCGGCCATCCTCCCAATACAGGCCGCGCGGGAGCGCGGCCTGGTCAATGTGTGCCGGTATGAGTGGATTGAATTTGCGCTTGCGGCCTCGTGCCATTACATCAGCTCCTGTTCTGTATCCATCTCGGTGTCGTTGTCTTGCTGCAACCCAAGGGCGGCATTGAGCGCATCTAGCGTTGTCCAGATCCCACCTCGACCGTCGTACTTGTAACGGATGCCCTGATCGTTGGCCCAACGCACCACGGTAGCTGCACGAGGGGAGGGGCCAACTGGCGCGCATAGGCGCCGCAGATCCTCAAATGTCAGTACACCTCCGCTCATGCATCTTGCTCCTTGGTCCACTCCCGCCTGTGCCGCCATTGCTCGCGCATTTCCTCCACGAGCAAGTCAGCCGCGGCGTAGCCGCGCTGGGCCGCGATGCGGAGCCGGAGCTCTCGCACCTTGGCTGCATCCACGTAGCCCTGCCGAAGCCAGTGGCGCGCCTCGCAAGCCCTGCGAAACCCTTCCATATTCGCGCCCTCGATCATCGCTGGCGCGTGCCAGTGAAGCGCAGACCGAGCTGCACGACGTTTGGGGCGCAGTGACGTGGCTGGCGTGGTGCGCGGATCCGATGCGCTCGGCGCCATTCGATCATGGCCAGCTCGTAGCTGGGATGCTTGTGCGTGCGCCCACACACGCACTCGATGAAGTGCCCGCCGCCCGCCTCGGGGCGGCGGGCATCGAGCATATGGCGAGCCAGGTGGCCGTTCTTGCAGGGCGGCAGAGGACTATCGTGGTCGACCTGACGTTGCGTCACGGTACCTCCAGGCGCAGCACGCGCTCGGCGTCCCGGAGATGCTGCACGGTGTCGGAGTCGATCCGGTCCAGCGCCTGGGCAATGGTGTAGTCCATCTCGGCCAGCCAATCGGCACGATTCAGCACCAGAGCGGCGGTCAGCGCCTCCCCGGTGGACAAGGTGCCAGGCTCTCCCATACGCGCGGCAGCGCGGGCAATTTCGATCGTGCGCTGCAGGTTCATGGCTGCGTCCTCCATGCGGCACCGAGCTGGGCGCGGGCTTCTGCGACACGCATGAGACGCAAGCCCCAGCGTACCGACCACGTATGCGCCTGCTGTTCGTCGCAGGTCAGGATCAGCTGCCCGAAAGGTTCCAGCCGATCAGCTCGGAACGTGAACAACAAATCGTCTAGTTCGATGACCTCCTGCAGGCCGAGTTGCTGACACAGCACCTCGGCGTTGAGCGATTTGCAGCTGCCCTGCGGGCCGAGAAGGATGACGGACTCAGCCATGAGCAGCCTCCCGCCGCACAGCCATGCGGGTGCGGCGACGCAGGCGCTGCGGCACCTGTCCAACAGCTAGGCCGGTCTGCGTGAGGCGTGGACGGCGCGAGGCCCACAGCTTGTAGACCAGCGCGCCGCCGGCGGCCGGCGCCAGGATCATCGCCAAAGCGAGCAACTCAACCATGCGCCACCTCCTGCGCGGCCTGGGCCACAGCGGCGGCGGCAGCGGCAGTCGGCCGGCGCGGCAGCATGTTGGCCAGGTCGAAGGGGAAGTCCAGGCCGTCCATGAACTCGGCCAACTCTGTGCTGATCCGGTCTTCCGCCGTTGTCCATAGGCGGGGGCCGTCGATGAGTTTCCAGCCAGTGCCTGTGCCGCGACGCCGCTCCCAGGACTGACGCTCCTGGCGAAGTGGTCCCATGTCCAGGGTGGCAGTGACCACAACCGCACCATGCGTGACGTGCATGGTGATGGTCGCCGAGCAGTCACCCATGCCGCGATCGTAGGCGACGACGGCCGGCGTGCTAGCCTCCGCGCCAGGTCCGGTGCTCAAAACCAACGGACGTGCTGCCGTGGCTGGACGTGTTCCAGTGTGCTGTTGCATATCGACTCTCCTGAGTTGCGTTGGTGGAGGGCCTTGGGGCGGTGTGACAGCACCGCCCCAAGGCCCGCTGTTGCGGGGTTAGATCAGGTCGGCGCCGGATGGCGGGATGCTGGGATCAGGCTCACGCAGACGCTGCGCGCCATTGAGCACATCAAGTAGTTCGTGGCGGATGTACTCGGCCACTGCTGCCGGTCCGTCGTGATTGATGCCTGCCTCGATCGCGACATCATTGGTCAGCGCCGCGAGCAACGCGGCCGCGTGGTACGCGCGCCAGAGGCGGTATTGCTCCTCTTCGTTGATCGAGAAATCGGCGTCCGCCGGCAGCTGTACGTTCCGGTCAGCAGCGTCCATCAAGCCACCTCCAATGTGGGCATGCGATCGATTACCCATTCCTGCAGCGCGGCGGCCTCGGCTTCCGGCATCACAACGTGCAACGAGCCAATGGCCAGGCCAGTGCCGTCATTGACCAGGAACAACTCGGAAGCCTTTTCGATCGCGCTGCAGGCGAACATGACCGGTGGGCGATCATGCAGGCTGTCGGCGTACAGTTCGGCCAGGACGTCGGTCGCCCGGATCTGCAGGAGCAGGTAGACGCCGGGAGCGACGCGCAGCGCTTTATGCAGGTCGCGGCGGCTCACTGGCGCACCTCTGCCAGGTCGGCATTGGTGCTGGAAATGGCGGCCTCGACATCGGCCAACGTCAGCGCCTCGGGCGCCTTGCCCATAGCCTGCAGCTTCGCCTGCAGGGCGAGCCAGGCGGTGTGGTTCCAATCGAGGGTGTCGGCGATCAGGCCGAAGTAATGGGCGATCTGACGCGCGGCATTAGCCGGCGCTTCTTGAGCGTCGTAGGACATGCGGAACTCCGTGCTTTGACAGAAATCCGCCGCCCCGACGCCAATCGGGGTGGCGGACGGTGCGGGTTGGCGTACCGGATACACGGAACCGGCGGGCCTTGCGGCCCCCACGCACCGCCCGCCATAGAACTGGCAGGCACGCGCCCGAGCGTACGCCGGGCGAGAAAAAAGCGCCGAGCATCGATCGATGGGCGCTGTTGCGCCGTGTAAGTACGGGACGCCAATCCCGGTCGCCGATTTTGCGGCGACGCGGTAATGGTTGCTCCGCTCCTGGGCAGATGTCAACGAAAATTTCTCAAAATTTCCCACATGTGCGAGTGCGCTCATTTGGAAAACACCCAGCACTTCACGGTGGTGCCGACGCCGGTCAGATCGTCCTTGAGGACGGCGCTGTTGACCGCCACGTTCGCGCCGATGAACTTGTGCCGGCGCGAGTCGCCGAGCAGCGCACGTAGCACCTTTAGATCGGGCACGGACTGACTGAACTGCGCGGCCCGCGCAGCGAAGTGATTGAGGTTGATCGCAATGCGCTGCGCGTCGCGGCTGTGGTTGACCACAGCTTTGCCGTGTCCGGTGGCTTCGAGGTATTCGTAGACCTCCCAGAACTCGTTGACCATCGCGTGGTCCGCACTAATCGCCTTCTGCCGTTCCAGGGCCATTTCCAACAGCGCGAGCCGTGTCTGCTCGACCATGTCGTCAGGGATGGTGATGACCAGGCGCAGGCAGTCGAACAGCGCCAGCATCTGAGCGTGGTTCTTGATGACGCGTTCCAGGCGCAGATCCTGCTGCGCGCGCAGCTTGGCCTCGAAGACCTTTACGCGTTCGGCGAACAGATCGAGGATGGCGCGTTCCTGGCGGATGGCACGCACAAGGAAATGGCTGACTTCTTCGACCTGCAGCGCGTTGAGGTTGTCGGCCGCGATGCGGCTTTCGGTGGTGACCTGCGGTCGTTTGAAGTGCAGCTTCACGATGCGCGTGAGGATCGCCTCGCTGGCGTCCACCGCGGCGTTCTGGGTGATCACGATCGTGCCGCGAAACGGCGGCTCGTAGGTCTCGTTGCCGCCGTTGCGCACGCCACGGGTTGCCAGGGTGCCGCCGCCGAAAAAGTCTTTCAGCTCATCCCACTCGAACGTCTTGGAGTGCGCTTTGTCAGGCTCGCTGCGGTCGGCCTCCAGCAGGACGACGGGCATGCCGGACACCTGGCCCATGGCGCGCGCACGGCCGGCCTTGGACGACTTGGCCGGGTCGAAGCCCTCGTAGTCCGAGCGGCCCAGCAGCTTCCACAGGAACGTCAGCAGCGTGGTCTTGCCGGCACCGGCCTCACCAGTGGCTTCAAGGAACGGAAAGCTCTTGTGCCCGGCACGGATCTGCTCCGCGAACAACGAGCCAAACCAGAACGTCATGGCGACCATGCCGTGCGTGCCGAAGCACTGCCATAGCCACGGCAGCCAGTCCACACGGAATGCCTCGGCGTCGCGCTGAATCTCCAACCGGATGGACTTCTGCGTGGTCTTCAAGCGCAGCTTGTCGAACTCGAAGTAGTCCTCTTCGTTGGCCGTCACCAGCTCACCGTCGCGCACGGCCATATCGCCGAGCAGATAGGCGCGGTGTTCCTTGCTGTAGCCCACGAAGTCGATGGCGTCGACCTTCTTGATGGCCTCGGTCTGCTCCTCGATCAGGCGGTCCAACTGGTGGCCGGTACCGGTGAACATCGCGCCGGCCGCCAGAGAGATAAGGCGCTTTTTGAATTCGGACGCGCTGGAGACATGGCCACCGGTAAAGGTGCCCTTTACGCTGGGCTCGTCGTGCGGGAAATCGACGCGGAAGTAGTACCAGCTCTCGTCCGTGACCTCCTGCCGCTGGAAGTACAGCGCCTCCGGGTAGCAGTTGGCGATCTTCTGCACCGAACAGGCGGCGCGCTTGATCTTCCTCAGATCCTCGGCAGCAACCTCGTCGCCGTCGTCGGCATCGATGTCGCCCAGCTTCTCCTTGCGCAGCTTGTCGAAGCGCTGCGTGTCGAAATCGAACCAGTACAGGCGGGAGCGATATTCCAGCCAGAAGTCGTTGCGGCCGTCGTGCTCGAACATCAATAGACCTTTGTCCACCGCCGTACGGGCCACGAGCAGGTCGCCCTGGTAGCGAGCTTCCTTGACGTCGTTATCCCATTGCTTGGGATCGTCGGACGCGATCGCGCGCAGATGCAGGTCGTTCCAGTCGGTCTTCTTGCCGTCGCGCTGCAGGATCTGCACGGCCCGCGAGTCGAAGCCCAGCGCCGCTGCGCGCTTGATGTGCTTGTGCGTGTAGGCACGGGCGCCTGGCTCGTTGTCCAGTGCCCACACGAGCGTCGGAAGATCGGCCATGCGTGCCTTCGCCAGCTCGCGCAGCGATTCTTCCGGAAAAGCGTTGGAGGACATGGCCGACACTGCACACACGCCGTGCTGCAGGAGCGCGATCGCATCGAAGATGCCCTCGACGATCCACACCTCGCGCGCCGTCTGCATCGCTGTCAGCGATGCAGGCGCCGCCCACCACACCCCCGCATAGCTCTGGCCTGGCGCAAAGCGCGCCTTCTGCTTGCCAAAGCGATGCGGACGATCAATCAGGCGCTCCCACCAGCCGCCCTTGACCAGCGCAAAGCGCACAGTCGCAGTGCCCGCGCTGATCTTGCGATCGTAGTGGCTGTCCTGGGTGTAGAGGCCCTTCAGCGGTGCCAGGTCAAAGCCACGCGAGAACTGCAGGTATGCATCGGCCGCAGCGTTGGGAGCCGCAGCCGTTGGCTGGAAGCGCTTGGACCAGTCGTCGAACAGGTCGTCGTAGAGATCCTTGACGTGCAGCTCGCGCCCGCACTTGGATTGGCGGCCGCACTTCACCACCCAAGGCTTGAGATGGTTGGTGTAAAGCTCTTTCTTGCCGCACGACGGGCACTTGCCGCCGCGCATGTACTCGGTACCACTACGGTGCTTGAGTCCGTAATCCCGTTCCAGCCGGGACAGCACCTGTTGCCGCAGATCCTCTTGCATCGAACTTCCTTAGACGCCGAGCGAGCGCCGAGGCGCGAGCGGAGCTGTGGCGTTGTCGATCACGACGTAAGCGCCGCCGGCCCGGCGGTGCGCGTCAACGGCAGCAGCGAGCAGTCGTGCTTCTTCGTGCTTGGCGTGCGGTGCTATGCGCTGCGGGACATTGCTGGCCGCATCTACGAATCGCGGCTCCTGTGCGGTGAACCAGCTATTGGCGTGCATCACGAGCCGACCTCAATGTTTGCGTGTTGGAGATGGAACAAAGCCGCCGCGGCGTCGGTCAGCGCGACAAGTCGCTCATCGAAGGCGTCAGAGGTGGCAAGGCCTTCGCGCATGAGCGCCGCAACTAGAACTGCGCCGAAGCGCTGACTTGTCTCCGGCGCAGCAGTGCGGCCGATGTAGCCGTGCTCGGTCTTCAACAAGCCGCCGTGGATGAGCGCAACTTCCAGGCAAAGCTTCGCCGTGGGCGGCAATGCCGCCCAATCAATGGTCTTTCGCATTAGGGATGCCTCAGAGGTGAGGGAAGAACTGCTCGCCGCCGACGGGAAGCAAATCCAGCTGGCGGTCGCCTAGCGATTCGCGGTAGGCCTGCAGCGCTTGGGCGCGCTGATACGCCGGTGTTGGTGGAAGCTCGCTGTGTGATGTGGGCACCCCGCTGGGGCTGGCAATCCCAGTCAACTCCGAATGGCCTGTGTAGGTCGCACCACACATCGGGTTCTCGCACACGTAAGAGTCATGCCGGAGGAACTTGTGTGCGAGGACGCTGGTGCGCTTGATGAGACGTGCACTGCACGCTTCGCAGCGAAACACGATTTTTTTCCGACCAAACATGCTCACCCCCTTGAGCTCTTAGCGGTTGGGATTTCTGTGGCACTATTGGGTGGTGCCTTGAGGCCTAGGGCGATCGCCGCCTTGTGAGACTCGCCATATTTGCCTTGAGAACGGCCACGGAGCAGGTCATGCACGATCGACCGATCCACGCCGTTCTGCCTGGCGAATGCCGAGACCGTGATGCCATTTGCTTCGAGCCACTGCCGCGCCTGTTCCGGGCTGCGGGGCGTGAACTGCTGCATTTGACTCTTCCGGGGCATGTGGTGGTTCCGTCTACTTTTGGGAATTTTGTGGACTTAACTTAACATTGTCAAGTAAGGAAATGCCTGTAATGACGGTAGGGAAACGCCTGAAGGAAGAGCGCAAGCGACTTGGCCTGACGCAGGACGAGATGGCTGTGCAACTTGGCCTCACGCGCTACGCGCAACTGAACTTCGAGAAAGACATCAATCTGCCCGGCGGAGCTTATCTACTGGCCGCGCTAGACCGTGGCGTTGATGTCATGTACGTGCTGTCTGGACATCGGGCGCAGTTGGACCCTGCTGATAGGCTCCTGCTGTCTGCGTTCAAAGATGCAGCACCGGCTGCTCGCAACGCTGTGCTTGCGGCATTGGGCTTGGTAAGCGATGCCTCGTCTTCCAATACAGGGGCTGGCCCAGTCCTGTCGTTCGACAACAGCGACGTGGGCCAAGCGGTTTCGACGACAGCGATCGTCGATCAAAGCCACATACAAATCAATGTTGGCGGGCGCAAAAAAAAGAAGTCCTGATCGAGTTACAGATAGGACAGCTGGTCCTCGCAAAAGAGTGCGTTATCGGCAACCAGCGGCAGACGTTTAATGATTGATTTCGCTAAGCAAAGCGGCTGTCATAAAAAAGCCGGCGGAAGGCCGCCGGCTGATCAGCAATCATCCAGTTAGAGAACCTACTGCGCTGCTCTGGGGGCAGATGCGCACTGACGTACTTGTTCGTAGGCCACGGTGGGAATGACCACGTCGAATTGACTGGAGGTCGGGACGAGCGTCGAGGGCTCCGAAGAGCGCAGTAGAAATGCGTCACCGCCTCCCTCTTTTCGGAACCAGCCAGTGTGCATTCCCGGCAGGCTGGTGCCGAACTTGCGTAGGGGGAAGCGAATGGATGTTGCATCCAATGCTTCGTCCAAGCGCAGGGCGCTCAACGGCACGATCACCCTCTCCGTCCCAACGCGCAGTGTAAGGCTGTCGTCACCGACAGTAACTTGAGCGCTACGTGCCTGCCAGATGAAGAATGACGCAGCTCCAATATTGACTAGGAGAACCGCCGCCAAAGCAGCCTTTTTTGATGGAGTTGGCGCTTTGCCGGCATAGAGCATATATGCCACGAGCCCCATGACAAGCACGAACGGACCGAAGATCGCAAGATATGTCTTGCCATCGGCCAAGTGCAGTGGGATATCGCAATTCATGTTTAATTTCTCCTATGCTGCAATCGTGCGCATGCCATATTCATAAACAGCATCGACGATAGTGGGAAATGCGTGTTCCTCATATGAAATCAGGCCCACTTGCTGCATGGCGCGCAGGAACGCCGCCACTTCGTTTCGGATGACCAACTTCGCGTGCTCCGAATACAACGCAGGAGCGCCCAGCATTGCAGCAGCGCGCTGCGCAACGCTGCAACTTTCGCAGATCTCAGGATCTAAGCGACTCATCTGCCCTGTGAACGCTGACATTTCAGCCACTTGATCCATCGGTCTCTGGCCAGTTACCGACACGCTGTTGACAAATGTAATAGCAGTGAACAGGACGGCTACGGCGTGCACACCCACTGCCGCCTCTACCGCTGCCACAGCTAGCGCGAACGCCCCAACAACTGCCTGACCCGGTGCTACACGCACTAACTCGGCAATGTTACCGATCGCGGCCAGGTCAGCCGTCGACGGCGAAGCGTTGCCGGTTGAAACGAACTTCTGGACGATTTCGCCCGTCAGTGGTGAATCTGGGGCCAGCCCCAAGGATTCCTTGATGATCCCAAGGTTCGTAGACAGGACCTTGGCCATCTGTTGGGTAAGCGCATCCGGCTTTGGCCTATCCAGCGCTCCGGAAACATGAAGATAGCTGAGCAGCGATGCATAGTCCTTTTCGTGGACTGCGCTCTGGACTTCTGGTGCTGAAAGCGCAACGAGCAGGGATAGGGTTGGTGCGTCAAGCGCTCGGGCATCGTACCCTACCGTGGACAAAAATTTCTGTGGGTTCGAGTTGAACACCTCGCGCTGCGCCGGGTCTGAGAACATTTGAACAACGGAGGCGGACAAGCGCGACCAGCGGTCCCATCCTTCTGCTGGCATGCCTCCCCGCGACAGCGGAAGCAGCATCTTGGTAACCGTGGCATTGGCGGTGCCACCGGTTAGGCTTGCGGGCTCGCCAAACACCCTTGCTGTGCCTTCGATCGCTGCCGCGCCCACGGGAGCAGCAGCAGCGGCACCGGCTACAAGACTTGACTGAATGAACTTCCGTCGCTTCACCGTCCACACTCCTTTTGTTCGACAAGTTGATCGATAGCTGAGGTGAGCGCGTAGCGGCTCATCACCTCTGGAACGAATTGCTCGTAAGTAGCAGCAATTCGCTCGCGAATCTCGGGGTTCTTGTGCAGCACGGCACAGTCCTGGCAGATATGTACAGAATCGGACAGCAATTCATCAGCGCGCTCATCGCCCATAACCTTGCGCACGATTTCCCCCGGGCCGTCCATGCGCAGCCAGTATTTGAGGAAGTCATCACGCTGTAGTAGATATGTGTCGGAAACACCCTCATGCATTGTTCCCAACTTCATTTCGGGAATGTGCTCCAACGTCAGCCCACAGCACGCCGAGACCTCGCCGTACGGCGTGACGACAATGTTGCTGTGAATCTGTTCGCATGGTGTGGCACGTCGTCCCGTTGTAAGCGCGTGGTCTCGCTCCTCGCCAGTGGCCTTGAACGACATCCAACTATTGGATTGGACAATCACTCCCCTTGATCGGAGGGTCGTCAAGGTTGGGTCTTTCATAAGCGCTGCCAGTTTTGCGCTGTCGGCGGTGTCAGCTTCGACCGTCACCAAAGTAAGTACACCAGCATTAAATGCCGCCTCCACTGCGTTGACGACTGATTCCTGTGGAACCCACTCTTGGTGGTCCTTGCCGGTGCTGATGTTTAACTCGCACAAGCCTGCGCCGGCTAACTTGTCAGCCAAGCGCTTGGCCGTGGTCTTCGTTTTTCCCCAAGAGCCATTGGAGACGATACGCGTGACCAAACCCAGAGAGGTAGCCTCGGCGATGACGGCAATCAGGTCATCTTTGAGCAAGGTCGCTTCGCCGCCCGTGAACACCACGACACGCAGCGACTTAAAGCGATTCTTTACATCGTGAAGTGCCCGAATCATCTCGTCACGACTAAGTCGTCCTTTGACCTTGGGGCTGCTTTCAAAACAGCACTGCGTGCAGGCTGCAGTGCATCGGTACGTGGTGATGAAAGTAAGGGTTTTCGGCAACAACGTTGTGCACAGGTCCATCTGGATTCTCCGTTTTTTTCCCGGTCGGGCTGTCCGCATAGCTCTTTTCATTAGCTGCGCAGGTTCAGTCGATCGACTCCGACACGAAAAGATAATTGACCAGGAGCCCTATTTTCAGCAGATTTTAGAGTTTCTGGTGCGCTGTTCTTATTGCGATCTGCTTGTCATTCTCCTAGTCGCACGACGTCGATGACCAAGGCTAAACGTCCTTCGTCTAGCTGACCATCAGAGAATTCCTACATGTGCTGGGGGATAGGTCGCTGTGAAAGGGAACGGGACCGTAAGAAAATTTATCTGTAGAAGTAGCGATGCTAGTATGGATGCCGCACGTTGATATACACGAAGGTTCAAGGTGTGCTCTCCAACACAAGCGAAGTAGTGAAACCGCTTGAGCCGTTGATGGCGTGGGTGGTCTTTGCAATCAGCCAGCGCTGCCTATCAATCTCCGGCCTGAAGCCGCTCACCGTGACGATATGCTCTGGGAACAGATCCGCTCGCCCGATCGCCAGCGTGTAGTCGAACTTCGCCACGCCACGCTTCACCCGCTCCAGCTCCGCGTGCGCGTGCTGGCGTGCAGTTGCCTCATCGGCATACGACTCGCGCAGGCGCTTGGCGTTGTCGTCTGTGCCAACCAGCACCGACTGCCGCCGCGCCTTGCCCTTGTCCACCCAGTACGCGCGCACGCCGGTGTAGGCATCGCGGTCGGCTACGGAGTAGCGGTGTTGATCGCCATCACGCCGCGTCAGGGTGACAGTCGGCAGCGGTTTGCCGGTCGCCGTGGTGCCGGCGCCGATCGGAGCAAACACCAATGCACCTGCCTTCACTGTGGCGACCGCATCGAAGCGCTGCCCCAGGCGAGTGAGCAGATTCATGTCGCTCTCGTTGGCCTGGTCGAGATGCGGCAACTTGGTGCGCGCCAGTACCTCGGCCACGCGCGGGGTCAGTCCATGCTCGCCGGCGAGCGTGTTGAGCACTGCACCCAGCGTGGTGTTGTGCCAGCTGCGCTCTCGTCGTGTGCGCATGTCGGCAGTCAGATCTGCGCTGCGCGCGCGCACGGTGATGATGTCAGGTGCGCCGCTGTACTCCACCTCGTCCACGATGAAGGTGCCTTTGTCGACCAGGCCGGTGGCTTTCCAGCCCAGTGCAACCGCTAGGCGCACTCCGCGTTTGGGCAGCGCCATCTTGCCGTCGTGGTCGTGGATGCGCAGATCCAGTTGATCGGCTTCGCCGCCACGGCATTCGGTGAGGGTGAGATCGAGCAGACGCGGTGCGATGCGCTCGGTGAGGTCGGTGCCATCCAGCACGACGCGCCACTGCGGAATCGGGTAGTTCATGCGGCGGTCGCCTCCGGCGCAACGTCGTCTGCACGGCGCAGGCTCAGTTGGAACTCGACCCGGCGTGGCGTGCCATCCGGGAAGAACAGCGAGGCCGTCTCATTGACCGACAGCAGCACATACGGCCCGTAGACCAAGCCTGTCCCATCCACCAGCGGCAACGGCTCGCCGGCGGCAGCTAGCGTGCGCAACGTGTCCAGCGAGGTCCGCGTGCCCGTCAGGTCCGGCGCGATCAGACCCGACAGCTCGATGGTCTCATCGCCTGGGCCCAGGAACTGGCTGGCCGCTCGCGCACCGACGCGCTCGCTGGTGGGGTGGCGCCAACTCATTTGCCGCTGCAGCTGCAGATAGGCGGCGCTATCGAGGGCAAACACAAACGTGCCGTAGGACATCATCATCGGGGTGGATCCTCAGTCGTCGCGTAGGCTGGAACGGCGGGTGGCCACTGCGCGCCGTTCGCGCTCTTCGATCTGGCGTGCGACTTCGCGCGCCAGTGCGGTTGAATCCATGCCGGGTGCGGCATGGACGTGGATGACGTAGCTGTTACCGCCTGCAGGCGCGCTGGCGGCGCTGGGCGCGCGGGCAGGGGCCGACAGCGGTGCCCGGCTGTCTATCGCCGCCACGGGCGGTGTGGCCGTCGCCAAGGCCAGGCCGGCGCCCACCGCACGCATCCGGTTGCCAAGTGCCATGACGGCCTGCACAGGGGCGCCCTGGCCGCGCTGCAGGCCCACGGTCAGGCCTTGCATGGTGAAGTCGCCCAACTGGGCGAACACGCGCGAGGGGCTGTGGATGCCCAGCAAGCCCTTGAAGCGGTCGACCACGCCGGTGCCGACGCTGGCGATCGCATTACTGGCGGCGCCGAGCTTGGAGCGGATGCCTTGAACAAGGCCGTTGATCATGTCCGCACCAGCCTGCAGCATCCTGGCCGGCCAGTTGGCCATCTGCAGGTTGATGCCGGCCCACAGCTGCAGCAGCCCCTGGCGGATGCGATCGCCGTTGCCGGTGAACACGCCCACGATCAGCGACCACGTGCCCTGGACGGTTTGCCACACGCCGCCGAGGATCTGCTTGATCACCGGCAGCACGGACGGGAACGGCTGGAGCAAGCCGCTGATCATGTCCGCGCCGGTCTGCAGCATCCTGGCCGGCCAGTCCGCCAACTGCAGGTTGATGCCGGCCCACAGCTGCAGCAGTCCCTGGCGGATGCGATCGCCATTGCCTGTGAACACGCCCACGATCGGCGACCAGGCGCCCTGGACCGTTTGCCATACGTCGCCGAGGATTTGCTTGATCACCGGAAGTACAGAGGCGAATGGCTTGATCAAGCCGCTGGTCATGTCGGCGCCGGCCTGCAGCATCCTGGCTGGCCAGTTGGCCAGCTGCAGGTTGATGCCGTTCCACAGCTGCAGCAGCCCTCGGCGGATGCGATCGCCGTTGCCGGTGAACCCGCCCACGATCAGCGACCAAGCGCCCTGGACCGTTTGCCAGACGCCGCCGAGGATCTGCTTGATCACCGGAAGTACAGAGGCGAACGGCTTGATCAATCCGCTGGTCATGTCGGCGCCGGCCTGCAGCATCCTGGCCGGCCAGTTGGCCAGCTGCAGGTTGATGCCGGCCCACAGCTGCAGCAGCCCCTGGCGGATGCGATCACCGTTACCGGTGAACACGCCTACGATCAGCGACCAGGTGCCCTGGACCGCTTGCCAGACCCCGCCGAGGATCTGCTTGACCACCGGCAGCACGAACACAAAGGCCTGCACCAGCCAGCCGATCGCCTTGACCGCCAGCTGCAGCTGGGTGACCAGCACCGCGCCCAGGATCTGCCCGAACCCGCGACCGGCCTGAGTTGCACCGTGCAACTGCGCGGTCGTGGCCTCGAACGGCATCAGCAGCTGCTTGACCCACGTCCAGGCCTGGCCCATCGCTGCTGCCACGGTGTCCCACACCGGCGCCAGGGGCGCGAGTGCCGCCTGCAGCTCGGCCAGCACCGGTGCGGCCACATCGACGATGCCTTGCCACACCCCGATGGCGAACGCCTTGATCGGCCCCCAGTACTTCCACACCAGCAGCGCCACCGCAGCGACGGCGGCGCCGATTGCCACCACCGGCAGGCTGACCCCGCCGAGCAGCGGCAGCAGCAGGCGCGCGCCATTGGCGAGCATGGGCAGCACGCGGCCGCCGAACGCCAGCCCCTGACGCACCAGCGCACCAAAGCCGCCACCACCCGACAGCAGCGCCACGGCGCTGTGGATCTGCGAAAACGCCATCGCGGCCACCCCACCGGTCACCAGCAAGCCGCCTAGGATCGTGACCAGCGCGGCGCCGGCGATCGCCGTCTTGGCGATCGCACCCACCAGCACCGGATTGGCGCGGATCCACGTCGTGACCTGGCCGACCACCGCAGCCGTGCGCTCGGTCAGTGCCTTGAACTGTGGCAGCAGCGCCTGGCCGATCGATTGCGACACCACCACGGCGGTGTTCTTCAGCAGCTGCAGCGAGTTGGCCGAGGTGGCCACCCGCGATGCGTACTCGGCCGACATCGAGCCGCCATAGCGCTGCGCGTCGGCGACCTTGGCGAAGTTGCCCTGCAGCAGCTCCAGATTGGTCAGCAGTGGCGCGATCGCGCCGATCGACTCGCGGCCAAACAGCTGCGTCATCGTTGCGGCCTGCTCGGCTTTGGGCAGTGCGCGCAACTTCTGCAGCACCGACAAGATTGCCCCGCCTGCGTCCTTCTGCATGACCTTGGCCATGGTCGTGGCCTTGATGCCCAGCTTGTCGAAGGCCTCGCGCTGGCTCTTTGTGGCCGACTCACCCGAGGCCAGGGTGAGCAGCATGTTCTTGATGCCGGTGGCCGAGACTTCCGACTCGATGCCCATACCGGCGACGGTGGCGCCCAACGCTGCCAGTGGCCCGCTCTGCAGGCCGGCGACCTCGCCCAGGGCACCAATGCGGTTCACCACCGCGCTGATCTTGTTGACGCTGGCCGGGCCGGTGTTGCCGAGGTAGTTGATCTTGTCGGCCAACACGACGACCTCGTCCTGGCCCATCCGGAAAGCGGTGCGCCAGGTGGCCATGGTTTGGCCGGCTTCCTCGGCGCTGCTGTCGAAAGCCACGCCCATCTTGGCCGCGTCCTCGGCGAAGCGGACCAACTCCTGGCGCGGGATGGCGGCCTGGCCGGCGGCCGCCACGATCTTGGCAATCTCGGCCGGCAGCATCGGCAAACGCATCGAGAGGTTCTCGACATCGCGGCCCATCTGCAGGAACTGCTGCGGCGTCTTGAAGTCCACGACCTTGCGCACGTCAGCCATGGCCGATTCAAACTCCATCGCATCGCTAATCGGCAGCACCGAGGCGCCCAGTGCGCGCTGGCCGGCGAAGGCCATGCCGGCGCCATAGGCGCTCGCCTGCAGGCCAGCGCTCTGGATCCGGGCGGTGCGACGCTGTGCGGCGTCGATCGCCACCAGCCGCTGCTGCTGGGCGCGCATGGCGGCGCTGGTGCTGTCGATCTCGCTGCGCAAACGGCGCTCATGCGTGACCAGCTCGCGGGTGCTGATTCCGGCCGTCTCCAGACGACCACGCAGGCGCTGCAGGCCGGCTTCCTGCGCGCCGTGTGCGGTCTTGAGTTCGCGTGCGGTACGAACGGCGCGCTCAAACTCGGCATTCATGGCAGCGGTGGGCGTGCCGGTGGCCTTGATCTGTTGGGCAAGCGTGCGCACCGATTGGCGCTGCGCATCGAGCGCGGCCTTGGCGCGCTGTGCCAACGCCACCTGTTCGCGATATGCGCCGATGTCGCGGTGCTGGCTGTTGAGTTGACGCAGCGCGTCGCGCTGATTGCGCAGTGCGGTGGCAACGCCACGGCTGCCATTGAGCACGCGGCGGAACGGGCCGGTGGCGCGGTCGACGGCGGCCAGGATGACCTGCAGGCGCAGATTGTCAGAGGCCGCCATTTAGGCGGCCTCGTTCGTTGGGTGGGGCATCATTCGGCTCCGCTTCGCAGGCGGGCACGCTCGCGCCACGCCGTGAGTTCGTGCAGCGACCAGCCGTCCATTTCAGACGGCGGCCAATGGAAAATGGCCGCGATGTCGGCCATCGCATCCTCTACGCAGTCGGGAAATCCGCTTCCCTCTGGGCCTTCGGCAAGAAAAAAACCTGTACCTCCTGGCCTACCGCCAGCAGGTCGGCCGGATCCATCGCATTGACGTCGGCGGTGGTCAACGTGGGCGAGGAAATGCGCGGCAGCAGTGTTGCAAGCGCGGTGACATCCAGCTGTAGCACGTCGGTGAGCTTGAGGCCGCGCAGTTCGCCTGCGCCGGGCTTGCGCACCTTGAGGTCGGTGATGGTCTGCTCGCCGCGCGCGATGGGCTGGTCGAGGGGAATGGCTGGGGAAAAGGTCGGTGTCATCGGAAGGTCTCAGGGCTGAGGCCTGGCGGCGCCAGGCCGGAAGGGTCAGGCGCCGATGGCACGGCGATGCGGGGCAAGCAGATCCACGCCGTTGACGATCTCGATCATGTTCATCAGATCGATCTCAATCACCGTGGAGCCATTGATCATCAGCTTGTAATAGCTGGCGGAGGTCTTGACGGAGAACTCGGTGTCGTCGCCGGACTTACCGGTACCGGGATCAATCTCTTTGTGACGGCCGCGCACCACAAATTCCACGGCATCCACCGCGCCGCTGTCGTCGCGCTGGTAGGCGCCGGCAAAGCGCAGCTGCACGGCGTTGTGCGTGGTGGCGCCGTACTGATTCAGCACGCTGCGCATCATGCCGCCGCACTTCCATTCGAGCTCGATCTTCTCCTGGCCGAAGTCGATGTCGACCGGGCCGTTCATACCGCCGCCGCGATATTCCTCCATCTTTCGGGACAGCGTGGGCAGCTTCACTTCGACCACCTGGCCGAGATAGCTCTCACCGTTGTTGAACAGGTTGAGCGCTTTGAGTTTCTTGGGCAAAGCCATGGGTTTCTCCGGGAATCTAAGGCGGGTGCGTTACGCGTTGACGCGTTCGGCGAAGTCGGCCAGGTAGCTAGTGGTGATCTTCTGGTACAGCTGCAGGTTCTCCAGCGGGGGCACCGGCGTGTAGTCGTAGTCGATGCGCAGCGCGCCATCGGCGAGCGTGGTAGCGCTGTTGACGGTGCCGTCGAACCAGGCGGTGGCATCGATCAGGTAGCCGGATGCCTTCAGGTCGCGGAACTTGGCGTTGATCGTCTCGATGACGTCTTTGACAATCGAGGGATGCATCGGCTTGTCGACGTAGAACGCCACGCCCTCGGCGATGGTGTCGGCCAGCACCTGCGCGGTGCGCGTGGCCGTCTCGAAGGCGAACATGTTGTCCTCCGCGCACGTGCGTGACCCCCAGAAGCGTTGCCCGTTGAAGTTGACCAACGTGGTGATGTCGCCCTCGTTAAGCAAACCAGCATCGGTAGCCGGATCCTGCAGATCCCAATGCACATCCTTGGAGATGCCGGTGACGCCGGCCACAGGCACATTGGATAGGCTCTTATGCCAGCCCTGTTCGGTGTCGATCTTCGCGCGCAGGCCGAGCGCACGTGCAGTGGCATAGGCCGCTGTCGTGGTGCTGGTGGCGGTGTCGAAGGCCAGGAAGTCCGGCCAGATCAACATCAACTCACGATCGCCGAACTGCCCTCGGTAGGTGATGGCATCGGCCACGGTTTCGGCGACCGGCC
Source organism: Xanthomonas arboricola (assembly GCF_002940665.1). Lineage (GTDB taxonomy): Bacteria > Pseudomonadota > Gammaproteobacteria > Xanthomonadales > Xanthomonadaceae > Xanthomonas > Xanthomonas arboricola_B. The sequence continues at coordinate 1,182,725 of NZ_MIGY01000001.1, read as the reverse complement.
GCACATAGGCCATTGCCCGCAGCTTCTTGGCGATGGTCGCCAGCGCCTTGGCGACCGGCAGTGTGTCCAGACCAGGCGCCCCCAAGATGCGCGGGCGCACGCCCAGCTGCGCTTGTGCTGCGAGCAGTGCATACAGGCCGGTGTAGCCGCTGGACTCTGCCTTGCCGATGACGTTGGACGAGGTCTTCTCCGCGTCTTCGCCTTCGGCCACGCGCACCACGACTGTTACCGGGTTGGTCTGGTCAGCGATGCCCTGCAGGGTGTCGCGCAAGGTGCCCTTGGTGCCGGCACTGGCGATGGCACCCAGCACGTCGGTGACCAGCACGGCCTTGTTGAGCGGAAAGATCTTCTCGTCCGCATCGGACGCCGTAGCGACCAGGCCGACGATCGCGGTGGAGACAGTGCGGATGACGCGCGTACCTGCGCTGACTTCGATGACGCGAACGCCGTGGTGGTAGGTAGTAGACATAGGTTCCTCGATCAGGAAGAGCGGAAGCGGAGCGGGATGGTCATGCGCGAGCGCGCATTGGCGGGAGCAACGTCGGTGCGTTCGCCATCGATGGTCAGCACGAAGCTGCCAGGCACATCGCCGATGACCAGGTCGACGCGAGTCAGGCGCAGGCGCGGCTCCCAGCGCATCAATGCGGTGGCGGTGGCGCCGTAGAGCAGCGTGCGGGTGGCACCGTTGAACGGCTGGTCGATGAGCTCCGGCAGTAGCGAGCCGAAGTCTCGGCGCTGCTCACGCGTTCCGATGGGCGTGGTGAGGATGCAGGCGATCGATTGGGCCAGGTGCTGCTCGCCCTCGATCACACGGCCGGTGGTGGCATCGACGCCGATCACCGCGGGCCACCGCTGAGCGCGCTGCCGGCGGTCACACCGGTGGTCTTGTGGTTCTTGAGACTGATCCCGCCGCCAATGACATCGGCGGTCGCAGTCGCGGTACCGGTGATGGTGGCATCACCGTTGAGCATCGTCTTGCCGTTGACGGTCAGCGGGCCATTGAGCGTGATACCGCCATCGGCGGTAATGGAGGCGGTGCCGCCGCTGGGTAGCGTGGCCTGCAGCGCATGCGCGTCGGTGTCGTAATGGATCTGCGCGCCATCGGCAAAGCCCAGCACGTGGAGCGTGTCGGATGCTGCAGGCGCTGCGAATTGGTCGGAGTACAAGCCCCGTAGCACTACGCCATCGGCCAGGTCGCCAGCGGGCGACAGCACTACGACTTGTTCGCCGATCGTCGGCGCCGACCAGATGATCGTGCTACCCGCCAGTGTGACCACCCAGGGCAGATAGTCGGTCAGCATCTCCCCGACCTGCACGCGGCATCGCGCGGTGGCGAGATTCACCTCGGCAACGGTGCCGAGGCGAATGGCGTTACTCAATGCGGAGGATGCGTTGCCCATGCAGTCATGGTCGTCGCGCGCGTGCAGGATGACACCGCAGTTGTGCTGTAACTGCGTGATCTACGCGGTGCAGCAGTGCTACAAATTCGCAGGCGGCTCAGGTGCGATGACTTCGCGCTGGGTGAACTGCGCGTCGAAGTAGTACAGCCCATCGTCACGATTGAAGTACATGCCAGGCTCGCACACGGTCTTGTCTTGGAGTGCGCGGAACTCGAAACCGTCAATGGTGAAGGCGCTATCGGAAACGATGATGTTGACCACCACGTCGGTCCCGGCTTGGATCATCGCGTAACGTCCAATCGTCATCTCAGCACCACTCAATAAAAGCGAAGCCGGGGCACCCGGTGGAACCATCCTTGCCAAACGTCGCGGCGGTGGAGCCGTTGGACACGCCGCCCCCACCGCCGCCGCCTGCACCAAAGCCATAGCCTTTACGACTGGCCGATGTCGTTTCGCCAGCACTCCGCCCGCCCGGTCCGCCGCCGCCAAACGCGCAGGAACCACCGGTGCCGGCGGGGCCATAGGGCGAAACCGCGGCGATAGATGCCGAGTCGCCGCCCGCCGGATAGCCATCTCCGCCAGCAGCGCCGCCGACCTGATTGGCGCCCGTCAGCCCGCCGCCGCCCTGGCCTCCGGCCAGGGTGATGAGGTTGCCAATGACCGTTGCGCCCCCCGCACTACCAGCGGCTCCAGATGCACCGTCTGTCCTTGAGCCTGTCCCAGCCGATCCGCCGGCACCGATGACGATGGGATGGCTGACCCCAGGCGTGACCGCAAAACGCACGCGCTGGATGGACTGGCCTGCACCTCCGCCGCCACCGCCGGTCGCGGTGTAGACCCCCGTCCCATTGGACTTCTCGGCGCGCGTTCCGCCGCCGCCGCCGCCACCACCGCCGGCACAGCCGCTGACGTAGATCGCCGTTACTCCTGCCGGAACAACAAAGGTGCCGGACGCCTCAAAGCGCGCACACCCACTGCGGCTATCGATCGCGGCTTTCAATGCGTCCGGTGTGACGGCACGTTGTGGGTCCACGCCTGCAATCGCTTCTGCTCGCGTGGCAAGTTCGACAATGCCTTCCTTCTCGGTGGTCGCGGCCGGGTTGGTGAAGTTGGCGTTGCCGAACGTGACCGAAGACACGGTAACCCCTGAAAACAGGATGTCGGCCGACATCAGCAGGTCCGAGGCGGCCGCCTTCTCCATGATGAGATCGGGCTGGGAGTAGCTACCCAGTAGCGTGCCATTTTCCAGATACAGTCCAAACCCGCGTACCTCGTAGGTCGCCCGGCTGGTGTCGTTGACGGTGACGTGGATGGTGGTGGACGACGTCGTGCCGCCAGAGATACTGGAGAGCGCCAGGTGCTGACTCGGGACGCTCTTCAGGTCTTCCGTTGCAGCGAATGCCGCCGCAGTGAAGCCGATGCTGGCCACCTTGACGGCGTTGGTGCCATTCTTCTCGGCGTTGATCAGCGCCGCGCGACCAGCGGTGGTGAGGACCAGTTGTAGTGCCATGGTTTATCCCTGAGCCGTCATCGACAGACGGCGGTAGTTGATGATGCGAATACCGCTGACCAGCGAAACGTTGCCGGTGGCTTGCAGCCCCTGCACGAAGCCGAATCCCCGCGCCGTCATCGACAGACGGCGGTAGTTGATGATGCGAATACCGCTGACCAGCGAGACGTTGCCGGTGGCTTGCAGCCCCTGCACGAATCCAAAGTGCGAGCGAACGGGTTTGGTGCGCTCGACCTCGGCGATGACCTCATCGACAAATCGAGCGCTTGCAGCTTGCCCATCGGACCCGTTGAGCGTGAGCGTCAGCTCGAAGGTGTGCGGCTGGCCCCGAGGCTGCTGCTGCCACCACTCGCGGATGGTCACTGCCCCCCCGAAAGAGGCGACCACCATGCGGACGCTGTTGGCGGTGCCCTTGCGACGCTGGATTGCCATGGCGCTGCGCAGGCGCGAGCGCTTGACCGCATCGCTCCAGTCGGCCTTCCAGTCGTCGACCGATAGCGTCCACGCCAGCCACGGCAGATGACCGGCCGGGCACGTGTCCGGGTTCCACAGGTCTGGATACGGCAGCGGGATCGCTTCCAGACGCTCGGTGACGGCGGCCAGGGCGCGCTCCATCGGCGTGGCGTTGGGCGGCAGCGGTGAATTACTCATCGATGCCGGCGTGCACGATGTCGATCGCGGTGCAGTAGGCGGCCTGCGTGCGGCTGATCCGAATGTCGGCTGCAGGCGAGTCCAGCTCGATGCGTTGCACGCCATCGGCGAACAGCTTGGCCTTGATGGCGGATTCCGGAACGTCGCGGCCGATGCGGTGCGCTTCGGCGAGATAGGCCTGAAGGCTGCGCAGTGCTTCGCGCATGACTACCGCTGAGTCAGGCCCGGCATAGGTGTAGATGCGCCCACGAATGGCGTACGGGACGATCTGAGCGCTCTGCACCGCGACTTCGTCTGTCATGGGCCGCACGTCGTCATCGGTGAGCATGGCGGCCACTTGATCGAGCAGTGCCTGCGGCGCGGTGCCATCGCCGGTGCGCGATTGCACGGTGACCAGCACTTGCCCAGGTGCGGGGCTGGTCGCGCTGGCGTCCATGACATCGGCGGCAGCACTGAGCGCGTGATAGATGTACGCGCCTTCTGGGCCGGCAACGCTGAAGCCCTCGGGCGCCAGCTGGATGCGGCGGCGGAAGTCCACGTCGGTCTCAAAGGCCGGCGCGACGCCGGCGTCGGGTTGACCGGGGTCCAGCACCAAGCGAGCGACGCCGAACAGCGCGCCGAGGTGATCGAGGTTGGTACCGGTGGCGAAGGCCAGCATGGTTTGCTGTGCCTTGTCATTAGCACGCTGGCGGATCAGCAGCTCACGGGCGGCAAACAGCTGCAGGAGCTTGTAGACCGGGTCGGCTTCCGTGAGCGCGGAGAACTCCGGCATGAGCCGACGAAACTGTGCGAATGCATCAGCGAAGATCGTCTCGAAGTCCAGAGCTTCGATCAGGTCTGGAGCTTGAAGTTTCGATAGATCGACTGCGGTGAAAGATGCCATTGCTCGGAAAGAAAGAGAGGACCTGACTAGGGTCCCCGGTTCTCGTGATCGAGCCAATTAAATTGCTTTGTAAAGCTGGTTGGTACGCGCGTGAAAAATGTAAATCCATTTTTCAGGCACGACCTTAAAGCGCCTAGCCATCACGTCTCGCGATCAGTTAACCACGTTGTTAATCTTTGGAATTACAGACATCTGAGAAGGCGGCGCCTAACTATCTGCCGGCTTTGTAAGAATCGCCCTCTGTCGCCTGGTTACCAACTGGCATGAACATCTTCGTCTGGGTCTGCGCGTTTTGAGTCATTGCCGGAGACAAACCTTGTTGCACCTATACATATCTAACTAGAGCGGCGTCTGCATGTACAGGACGTTCTCGCCCCTGGGTAGCTTGTTCGGACAGACTGCGAAAATTAAAGAGCCCGGTCGCGAAGGCAACCGGGCCTTAATGTTTATAGCCGCCTTATAAGTTCTGCCACTCTGTAGTGCTTGGAAGTCTAGCGTTTACCTTGGAGGATCCTTGCCAGGCTAATTTTTCTTTGGCTGACGGTGTGATACGAGGTGAGGCGGAACTAAGGGGTTTTGTAGATGAACTGATCGCTGAGGCAGCGCTCTCAACCTTGAAAACCGATACTGCATCACTCAGCTGGTTAGCCTGCTCCTCCATTGACCGGGCAGCAGCGGTTGCTTCTTCAACCAATGCAGCATTTTGCTGTGTGGCTTCATCCATCTGCGTAACGGTCTGATTAACCTGCTCGATACCTGCAGACTGCTCTTGGGACGCAGCAGAAATCTCACCCATGATGTTGGTGACCCGTTGCACACTTGCCACGATTTCAACCATAGTCTCGCCGGCTTTGTTCACCAGCTGTGAGCCCTCAGTTACGCGCCCCACAGAATCGTCGATGAGGTCCTTGATCTCCTTTGCCGCAATGGTAGCCCTCTGGGCAAGAGTGCGTACTTCAGTTGCAACAACAGCAAAGCCACGGCCCTGCTCCCCAGCTCTAGCAGCTTCGACGGCCGCGTTTAGCGCAAGAATGTTGGTCTGGAATGCGATGCCATCGATAACCGAGTTAATATCTCCAATCTTACGCGAGGCCACCTCGATGCCAGCCATCGTTTCAACTACCTTAGCCACTGTCTGTCTTCCTTCGGAAGCCACTTCGGCCGCACCGATTGACAACTGATTCGCTTGACGCGCGTGCTCTGCGTTTTGACGCACGGTTGATGTCAATTCCTCCATAGAGGCGGCAGTTTCCTCCAGATTGGCTGCCTGCTGTTCGGTGCGCTGGGAAAGATCCTGATTGCCTGCCGCGATTTCTCCAGCCGCAGAGTTGATCGCGGTGACTGACTGCTGAATCCGGCCAACAATGGTCGCAAGCTGACGCGCGGTCATGTTGGCGTCATCACGCAATGTGGCGAAGACACCCAGAAATTCTCCATCCATCCGTGCAGTAAGGTCGCCTTGCGCAATCGCCCCGAGAAGCTCTGACAGCTTACCGAGATTTGTATCGCTGATATGCATCATGGAATTCAGATCTTCGACCATCACTCGGAAATCATGCTGGAAGTGATCCGTATTACCCCGCGCGGCGAAGTCGCCATTTGCCGCAGATTGAGCCAATCGTTTAATTTCCGTATTGATAGCCATCAAGCTAGCTTTAGCTGCGTCCATAGATTCATGCAAGAACGCTCGCGTAGCAGGCAGGCGGCGAGCATCCCGGCGCAGATCTCCTCGCGCATACTCTTCAAGTACTGCCATGGAATCGACAATGGCATCAAGGTGCTCAAACATCATCGTATTAATGCCCCGTGCCAGCTCTCCATAGATCCCTGGAAAGGATTCAGGCATCCGGTAGCTGATGTCTTCGCCGGCGTGCTTGTGAATCATCGTCGCTGTTTGGTCAGAGTACCGCTGCAGCATCGCTACCATGTCGTCGGACGCTCTCAGCATCTGGCCAATCTCATCGCCAGTTGCATCATTGCTCTTTACGCTCAAATCTCCTCGCGCGACGGCAGTAATGGATGCAAGTGCTTGCGATAGCGGCTTCGTCAAGCTCTGCGTGATCATCCATGCCGCCAAGCCTCCAATCAGTAGACTTAAAGCGCCAAATATCCAAATCATCGCGTTGCTACGTTTGTTAGCCTGAGTTGCTTGGGCGGCCGATGTTGCAATATTACGTTTTTGCTCTGCCACGCTCTCGGAGATTGCTTTGTTCCACGCCTGCATCGCAGGTCTTGCTTTGTTTAGAGTGATGGCCACCGCGCCATCGTAATCCCCAGCCTCCAGCCGCTCGCCTATTTGTCGATTGATTGGCATCGCAATGGCACGCAGTTGCTCAATGCGGGTGCGCCGACCACGGGCAGCCGCATCCGGCGCAGGGAACTTCTCATTGTAATTCTTCCAAGTCAGCTCATAGCGCCCAACTAGCGTTTTGATCTGCGCCTGATAGGCTCCTGAACTTGCAGGATCGCGCAGAAGTGTCATTTCTCGACGCGCAACAATCATGTCGTTATTGATGTCCAGTAGCGTGGTGAGTGCCACCATCTTCGCCAAGCCGACATCCACAACGCGGTTGAGTTCTCGGCTCTGCGTTTTATTACCTTCAAGTGCCACGGTGCTAGTCAAAACGATGAGCGCAAGGAGCAGGCCAAAGCCGGTTGCTAGTCGCGCTCCGATACGGAGGCGGCGTGTAAAATTCATTACGAGATCCCAATGCAGGTAGGGGGGGGCATGACCCATAGGCCAAGAACAGTTGGTTCAGAACTCTGCCGACGCGTTATGCCTGGGCATTGATACTAGATCGGCCTACAGGCTCTAATCTTTAGAGCCTGGCGTGAAATTTTGGAGAAGCGTGGCCACAGCCAAGCACCGGAATGGTGAAGACGACAAAGTACGGTCCGGTCAGCGCTTCATGTGGTTACTCGTAGTCACCATTTAACCGCACCTGCCATTCGCGTCAGAATTTCGGCACTTTGAATGTTCGCGTTACCATCAATGATGGCCAACGCACTTCGCTCAGACTGTAATTCGTATGACTTGGCGACCTCATTGACTTAAATGACTCAAGAAGTGCTCGCGCACGATCTGCTGATCGTCAGTTGAAAAACCGAGTAGCACACGCCTCTCGTATCGCGCTTTGGGGCCATTCTTTCGCACACGTTCGGTCGTCCCGTCTTGATGCACGTGCGCAATGCGCGACACACGCCCCACAAACCCCACGCTCACAGCGTTGGGACTGGCGCTGACCTTGAAGAACTTGGCCTGCCGCAACTTGGCGAACATCTTCGCGCGTTTGACGCGCCCGGACTTCTGCCGCAGCTGCTGCTTGCGCGGTGCATAAGGTGAGCCATCGGGCGCTTGCTGCTTGCCGATGCGCTGGCTCTGCGAGCGTCTCAGTTCCGTTCCGATCTTGCGTGCCAGGCTGCGGCGTTCACCGGGCTGCAGGCGGGCCAGCAGCGGAGCGGCCCAGTTCTCCAGCGCGGTCAGCTCATCCATGTGGGATCGATCACCGGCTCGGGCGCATGGGTGATGTCATAGCCGCCGCCGTCTTTCGCGGTCACGATCACGCGTTCGGTCAGCGGCAACTTGATCGACAGATCCACGGCATCGTTGGCGAGGATGTCGGCCTCGAAAGCGATCTCACCACGGCGCGCAGGATTGGACAGCAGCTCGGACTGATTGACCTGCACCCATTCCAGCAGCGGCAGCATCACGTTGTCTGGGTGGCCGGCGTAGTCGGTCAGGATCAGGTTGAGCGTGTACTGGTACTCGAACGACAGCCCCGGCTGGAACGTGCTGACCAGGCTGCCGGCGTCGATGAATACCAGCAGCCGGTCGGCATCGCGCGCTAGGTCAGGCAAGGCCGCGACCAGATGCGCGCGCAGGCTGGCGGGCTTGATCATGGAGCCGCTGCCGGTAGATGCAGATCGATCCAGTCCTGCAGCGCGCTCAGCTGCGCGGCGGTGGCGTGGCAGCTGGTGTAGTTGTCGGCGACGGTACCGGCAATGCCAGAGAGCGTAATGCCGGCGGCCGGCGCATCAGGATCTCCGGTGGGCGGCCCGGCAGGGTTGCCCGAGGCGGCGGCGTCATGCAACCGCACAAAGCCAGCAGGGATAGCGCAAGCAGCGTCTGCTTTCTGGGTGACATAGATCGGGATCTCGCGGGTGATGGTGGCGCCGGCCTCGCGCACGATGTGCACGCGGTCGACGTACTCGACAACGACCTTTGTGGAACTCTTTGCGCTGTCGCGCTCGGCGATAGCGGCAGCTTTTGCGTCTAGAGCTTGCTTGCGTTCGCGTTGCGCGGTGTTGACGCGCTGCTCTTGCCACACGCAGCCACCAACGAGCACTGCAATCAGCGCCATCAGGATGATCAGGCGCGTGACCATCAGCTCACACCCAGGATCTGCAGGGCGCGCTGCGTGCGCGTGACACGATCGCTGTGGCCTTCGGGCAAGCGCTTGGCACGCACGTTGCCCAGATTGATCTTGCGGCCCAGGCCGAGCACATCGCCCGCATCGGCGAGCACGTTGAGGCCGTTGTCGTGCCAGTACGCCGCTGCACCCAGTGCGCTTGGCTCGATCTGCAGCAGCAGATCCGGCTGCTCTTCCACCGGCAAGCCGATCAGCTCACCGATGCGGCGGTAGTTGCCACGGAATGTGTGCTGCATCGAGCCACGGCCCCGGTAGCGGTGACCGTCGCCGCTGGCGGCGTTGCCGTTGCCCAGTCGATCGGCGTAGACGAAGTTGGCCAGGCCGACCGGGTTGCGCAGAAACTTGGGCGCTTGTGCCGGCGTGATGCGTGCGCCGAACACTTCCAGCAGCCGTGCGCTGGTGGTGTAGGTCAGCCCTTCTTCCATGCGCGACAGGCTCAGGCTTTCGTGGCCGACCTGGCCGAGCCAATGCGCGGCGCGGCGCTTGGTGGTGATGCCGAAGCGGTTGGCGGCGGCGAGCAGTGGGCCGTGCCAGCGCTGTGCACGTTGGGCCGAGCACTGCATGATCGAGGCGAGCTGGGTATCGGTGAACATCAATCGACCTTCAGGATGCGCGCCACATTGCCCTGGGCGCGGTAGGTGAGCACCGCCAGCACGATTAACGTGCCCAGGTGCCAGAGACTGACTTGCGAGCTGGCGCCGGCCAGCAGGATGTGCAGCGCCTGACCGCCGGTGCTGGCGATCAGCAACCACGCGCACCAGCCCGCGCCGCGTCGATGGCGCGCGTCGACCGGGCGGTGGTAGGTAAGCAGGCGGACGCAGATGGCGAGCGAGGCCATCAACGTCAGGACGGTGACCAGGCTATGCACTGGGCGGACCTCCACGACGTAGGAAGGAAAAGTCGAACGACTTGCTCTTTTCGATCAGGCCTAGCGTGACGGTGATCGCGCACGCCGCACTGGCGAAGGCGGCCACGCCGCTGGACTTGATGGGCAACCAGCGCAGGATTTCCGGCGCCAGCTGGTAGCCGGCGATCACGCTCACCGGGAAATAGATCAGCCGCGCCAGCAGCGGTTGCTTGGCGGCAGACACCACGAACAACGCGCCGCCGGCGAAGGCGCCGATCAGTGCATCGCCGTCGATGCCAGGCAGCACGGAGGCAAGGCCCACACCGGTGGCGATCAAAAAGCCGCTCGATACGGAGGTGGGTTCGGTCATCAGATCAGTCCCATAGCTGCACAAGCGGCGTCATCGCCGCTGTGGTGGTGGTTACCTCGGGTAACTCCACTGGCGTGCCATGCGGCAGCACGGCGCCCAGTTCGGCCAGGCCGGGATTGAGGAGGTAGGTGCGCTCGACCAGGCCGGCCGTGCTGCCCAGGTGGCGCCAGCACAGCAGGTCGACGGTGTCGCCTTGCATGGCGTGCACGCGCATCAGATGAGCTCTACCGTGCTGCGCGGCAGGTTCTGCAGGTCACGCACGGCCCAGCGCTGGTCGCGGCGCAGCTCGGTGATGCTCGGTGACAGGTCATCGGCGCGCTGGTTGGCGCTGTCGGTCGCGTCGAAGCTGCGATAACGCTCTGCCACCTCGACAGCGGTGGCACACGCGACGGCGCGTAGGTACAGCTGTACGCGGCGCGAGAGGCCATCGACAGTGGTGCTGGGCACATCGGTCAACGCGGCGTAGCCGGCCGCCTGCTGCGTCTGCGCCCAGGTCTGCAACTCATCGTTGACCGCGAGCATCGCGGCCACGATGGCGTGGCGCAGGCGCGCATCGGTGACGGTGCCATCCAGTCGCATGCTCGCGCGCACGGCACCCGGTGCGATCGCCGGCCAGAACGGCGCATTGGCGATCGCATCAAGCGTGGCGCTGGTGGTGCCGGTGGCAGTGAATCCGCTCATGGATGGCTCGGAATAGATCGCCGGTGGTCGGGGCGTCACCGCAGCGATGGAGTGCTGTGGATCAGCCCCGAGCCGGCGAGGGTTGCGGGGACGCTCGGTTATGCGTTGGTGCCCGCAGGCTCAACGCTGAATTTCTTCAAGAGCCGCTCGGCGCGCTCGAGATCCTTCTTGCCGCCGCAGCTGCCATGCAGTGCGATGGCGCGCTGCAGGTCGGAGACAGCGGCAGCGGCGATGGGCTGCGCCTGGTCGGCAGGCGTCTCATCGGTGATGCCCGCAAGCGTTGCGCGGGCCAGTGCCAGGTGCAGCTTGGCGCGCACCTCATCAGGCATGTCCTGCTCTGCAGTCAGCGCGGCGGTGTCGGCCAGGACGGCCTCATCGAAGCTCTGACCGGTCTTCTGCGCTGACAACGCCGCCTCGGCAATTTCCTCAGCAAGCACGCAGCCCACCGTGCGGGAGAAGCGGTCAGGCATCTGCAGGCAGTGCTTGAGCACGTAGGCACCTAGCTCCAGCGCGCCGGCATAGTCGCCGGCATCAATGCGCCACACCATGCACGTCATCACGATCTCGTCCTGCGCGCCCTGGCCGCCGGCCAGCACGCCGGCCAGATACGGCACGTAGGTCGGCAGCAGCTGCACCTTGAGCGCCGCCTTGCCTTGGGTGGACTGGATCTGCTTCAGCCGCAGGCGATCGCTCTGCAGCTGCGCCATATGCTGCTCGTAGGCCGTTGCACCGGCCATCAGCTGGTGCGGAGCGCGCTGCGCCGCTTCCAGCTCGGCCAGCACGCGGCTGTGGTGACGCTTGGCGGGACTGTCGGCCATGGTTTAGGCCTCGATCTCGATGTGCTCGACCACGCAGCCCAGGCCGTAGTCCTCGACCACGTAGGCATCGTTGGAGGACTCGTAGTTCTCGATGCGATCGCGTGCGGGCACTTCCTGGATGTAACGGCGACGGCCGCCGGTCTGGTAGTAGATCGACAGGTTCGCCAGCGAGGTGACCATCAACGCGCCGTCCGGCAGGTACGGCACCTCGGCCACCTGCAGGCCGCCGACGCGGCGCTGGCTCAAGATCAGATCGGTGGCGATCTTCTCGCTCGCCGCCTGGTCCTTGTTGACCATCGGAAAATACTTGTCGTGCATCAGGTCGCGGCCGAGCACCACCACCAGGCTCGGATCCTTGCGATGCCAAGGGTCGAGCAAGTTGCTCACCACATCGAACACCAGCGCGTCGAGGTTGCGGTAGTCCGCGCCATCGCCTGCGCCGATGACCATCTTGCCCGCCGTCTTGCCGCTGGCCAGCACGCGCTGGGCTGCATTGGTGCGGTAATGCTGCAGCCAGCCGATGTTGACGTCTTCCAGCAAGGGGAACGCGGCGCGGTCGGTGTCGGCAGCGGCATGGGTGCCGTTGAAGCCGATCTGCAGACGGTCCAGCGCCTGGCGCTTGACGATGGCATCGCGGAGGCGCGCCTGGAAGTCCGGGAATTTGGCCCAGGCATCGAGCAGCGCATACGGAATGGCGGTGTCGAAGTCGGTCTTCTTGGCGACGTACTCGTTCTTGTCGAGCGCGGCGACGTTGCGCGGGGTGCGGGTCTTGCCGGCGCCGGTGTCGGTGCGGCTGGCGATGCTGCCGGTGACGCCAATGCCCACCTTCTGGCCGGACAGTTCGTCCACCGGGATGATGTTGATCTTGGACAGGAACTCGCTGGATTCCTGCATGCGCGTTTCCAGCTTCTGCTGCACGGTCGGATCGACGGCGAAGGAATGGAAGGCGGAGGTGATGCCATTGAGCTTGGCGATCTGCTCGGCGAACTGGTTGAACTGCAGACGGGTGGCGTTTTGCATGGTGGCTCCGAAGGTGGGGCGCTGGCGGCGTGTTTGGTGTGGTGTGGGATCAGCAGTCGGTCAGCACGGCTGCGCCGCCGCCAGTGACCACCGGGCGTGCGGGCTGTGTAGGGTCCGGCTGTTGCGACAGCGACTCGCGCAGCTGCGCCAGGTCGTTTGCCAGCTGTTCGTGCTTGGTCTTCTGCTCGGCGTGCTCGGCCTGCAGGCGGTTGAAGCGTTCGTCCTGGCCGCGCACGTGTTCGGCGATCTCTTCGACGCCTTCGCCAAGCTCTGCGAACTGCTCGGCGGTGATGCTGGTGGCGTCCTCGCTCCTGAGCGCGGTGCGGATCCGGCTGAGCAGATTGGCGACCGGGCCTTCGCTGACTTCACTAAATTCCAGCGCGGTTTCCTCGGCGACGGTGAACAGGTTGCCCGGTGACTGCTTGCGATCGGCCAGCGGATTGGCGTCCGGGTTCTGGCTGGCGAAGCTGAGCATGGAGGTGCCCAGGCTGGCCGGCGAATCGGTCACGGCCAGGCCGACCAGATACGCCTTGCCGGTGTTGGCGAACTTTTCTTGCACCTCGATGCTGGTGTAGAGCTTCTGCTTGGACTTGTTGATGGTGATCAGGTCGGCAGTCGGCTCGATCTGGGCGAACAGCGCCAGACGCTTGTTGCCGTCAATTTCGACCTCTTCGGCTTTGACGGCGGTGACATCGCCATACGCACGGAACGGCGAGTCCGGCAGCAGACTGCGCATGTGCTCGATCCAGATGCGGGCGTTGTAGGTCTCGCGGTTGTAGGTGGCGGCCATGTCGTCGATCCAGCTGCGCTGAATCGTGCGGCCATCGGTGGTGGCGCCTTCGACGGCCACACGGAACCAGTTGGAACGGAACTTCTTGGTCTTGCCCGACATGGGTGCCCTCTGCGCTGGATGCATTTGCGATGACCCATGGTCAAACGCGACGCATAGCGCAGCAACGCAATCACCGTGTAAATCAGGCGATTACGCGTCGTTCAACTGTCCGGATTAAGAGGTGGGCCGCACCCTGGTCGGCATGCAAAGCGTTGCCACCCAGCTCCCGATGGACACCCGCAGACAGGCCAAGTTCCTGTACTGGATGGGATGGCGCGTGACCGAAATTGCGCAGGCCATTGGCGAGAACGAGAAGACTGTACACAGCTGGAAGTCGCGTGACGAGTGGGATCGCGCAGACAACGTTGAGCGCATCGGTGGTGCGCTCGAAGCGCGCTTGGTCGTGCTGATCATGAAGCCGGAAAAGTCCGGCGGCGACTTCAAAGAAATCGATCTGCTGCATCGGCAGCTGGAGCGCCAGGCGCGCATCCAGCGCTACCAGGGCGGCGGCAACGAAACCGACCTGAATCCGGCTGTGGCGAACCGCAACGCAGCGCCCAAGAAGAAGCCCAAGCGCAACGACTTCAGCGAGGAGCAGATCGAGCAGCTGACCACAGCGTTCGTCGACGGCTGCTTCGACTATCAGCGTGACTGGTATAGGGCCGGTAACGAGCGCACCCGCATCATCCTCAAGTCGCGCCAGATCGGTGCCACGTACTACTTCGCCCGCGAGGCGCTGATCGATGCGCTCACCACCGGGCGCAATCAGATCTTCCTCAGCGCGTCCAAAGCGCAGGCGCACCTGTTCCGCGGCTACATGCAGCAGTTCGTGCGCGAGACGATCGACGAGACGCTCTCCGGCGGCGACAGCATCGTGTTCCCCAACGGCGCCGAGCTGTTCTTCCTGGGCACCAATGCACGCACCGCCCAGGGCTACCACGGCAATTTCTACTTCGACGAATTCTTCTGGACCTACGGGTTCAACGAGTTGAACAAGGTCGCCAGCGGCATGGCGATGCACATGAAGTGGCGCAAGACCTACTTCAGCACGCCATCGAGCATGGCCCACGAGGCCTACACGTTCTGGACCGGCGAGCGCCGCAACAAGGGCAAGCCGGCCGCGCAGCGGATCCAGATCGATGTCTCGCACGATGCGCTGGCCGGCGGTCGCCGCTGCCAGGACCGCGCGTGGCGGCAGATCGTCAACATCCTCGATGCCCAGCGCCGTGGTTGCGACCTGTTCGACATCGACGAGCTGCGCGAGGAATACAGCCCCGACGCTTTCGCCAACCTGTTGATGTGCGACTTCGTCGACGACGGCGCCAGCATTTTCCCGCTGGCGATGCTGCAGCCGTGCATGGTCGACAGCTGGGTCGAATGGGGCCAGGACTACAAACCGTTCGCCGCGCGCCCCTACGGCGATCGCGCGGTGTGGGTCGGTTACGACCCGGCCGAGACCGGCGACACCGCCGGCCTGGTCGTGCTGGCGCCACCGCAGCAGCCTGGCGGCAAGTTCCGGCTGCTGGAGCGCATCCAGTTCCGGGGCATGGATTTTGCCAAGCAAGCCGCCGAGATCGAGCGCATCACGTGCCGCTACTGGGTGACCTACATCGGCATCGACACCACTGGCATGGGCAGCGGCGTAGCGCAGCTGGTGAAGCAGTTCTTCCCGAATTTGGTCACCTTCAGCTACTCGCCCGAGGTCAAGACGCGCCTGGTGCTCAAGGCGTTCGATGTGATCCACAACGGACGGCTGGAGTTCGATGCTGGCTGGACCGACGTGGCCCAGTCGTTGATGGCCATCCGCAAGACCATGACGGCCAGCGGCCGGCAATCCACCTTCACCGCTGGCCGCTCGGAAGAGACCGGCCACGCGGACCTGGCGTGGGCACTGTTCCACGCGCTGCAGAACGAACCGCTGGAAGGGCGCACCGCGCGCAACTCCGGCTTCATGGAGATCTCTTGATGTTGACCGACCAGCTGCCCGCCACCGCGCTTGCAGCGCCAGCCGTGCCCGCACGCACCGAGGCGTTCACCTTTGGTGACCCGACGCCGGTGCTCGATGGGCGCGGCGTGCTGGACTATCTGGAGTGCTGGCAGAACGGGCGCTGGTATGAGCCACCGGTGGCGCTGGATGGCCTTTCCAAGACCACGCGCAGCAATCCGTTCCTGCAGTCCGGACTGATCTTCAAGCGCAACATGCTGGCGCGTACCTTCAAGCCGCATCGGCTGCTGACCCGCGAGGCCTTCGAGCAGCTGTCGCTGGACTGGATCACGCTGGGCAATGGCTACGTTGAGCGGCGCCGCAACCGCATGGGCGGTGCGCTGTCGCTGGCGGCGCCGTTGTCCAAGTACATGCGGCGCGGCATCACCGAGGGCGAGTACTTCCAAGTGCGCACTTGGCACGACGAGCACGTGTTCGAGCCGGGCAGCGTGTTCCAGCTGCGCGAAGCCGATGTCGATCAAGAACTCTACGGCCTGCCTGAGTGGATGCCGGCGATGCAGTCGGCGCTACTCAACGAGTCGGCCACGCTGTTCCGCCGCAAGTACTACAACAACGGCTCGCATGCCGGCTTCATCCTTTATCTGACCGACCCTCAGCAGAGCCAGGAAGACGTCGACGCGCTGCGCAATGCCATGAAGGGCGCCAAGGGGCCGGGCAACTTCCGCAATCTGTTCCTGTACTCGCCAGGCGGCAACAAGGACGGCCTGAAGCTGATCCCGGTCAGCGAAGTGGCGGCCAAGGATGAGTTCAGCGGTATCAAGGGCATCACCCGCGACGACATGCTGGCCGCGCTGCGCATCCCTCCGCAACTCATGGGCATCGTGCCGCAGAACGCAGGCGGCTTCGGCTCGATCCGCGAGGCCGCTGCCGTCTGGGCCGCGAACGAGCTGGAACCGCTGCAGGCGCGCATGTTGAAGATCAACGACTGGGTGGGTGATGAGGTCATCGCCTTCACCCCCTACGCGCCGCCAGCGGCCGCGTAATCCTTTCCCACCGCAAGACCACGCAATGCTCAAGAACCTCCGTTGTGGCGAATGCGCCCGCCTGCTGTGCAAGGCCGGCGCATTCGATGAAATCCAGATTAAGTGCCCGCGTTGCGGCACGCTCAATCACCTGAAGGCCGAGAGCCTCACCTCCGATCGCCGCGAGCGAATCCAAGAAGGCTCTCACCATGAAAAACCAGCTCCTGCAGGGCGACGCCCTGACCATCCTGCCCACGCTCGAAGCGAATTCGTTCGACGCGCTGATCACTGATCCGCCTTACGCGAGTGGCGGCCTGACCGCCGCTGCCCGGGCCCGGCCGCCGTCGACAAAGTATTGCCGGGATGGTGGGCATGCCGACTTCGTTGGCGACGAGCGCGACCAGCGCTCGCACCTGAAATGGATGCACCTGTGGTTATCCGAATGCGCGCGGGTGCTCAAGGATGGCGCCCCAGTGCTGCTGTTCACCGACTGGCGTCAGCTGCCGCTGACCACTGACGCGCTGCAGATCGCCGGCTTCACCTGGCGCGGCATCACCGTCTGGGACAAGACCGAAGGCGTGCGACCGCAGTTGGGGCGCTTCCGCAACCAGGCCGAATACATCGTGTGGGGCAGCAAGGGCAACATGCCGCTGGATCGTCGTGCGCCGGTGCTGCCTGGGGTCATCCGTGAGTCGGTGCGCAAGGCCGACAAGCATCACCTGACCGGCAAGCCGACCGAGTTGATGCGGCAATTGGTGAGGATCTGCGAGTCGGGCGGTCGCTTGCTCGACCCGTTTGCTGGTTCGGGAACCACGTTACTCGCAGCCGAGCTCGAAGGCTTCGCGGCAACGGGCATCGAGCTCACTGCACAGTATGCAGACATTGCACGAAATCGCCTTGCCACATAGGACAGGATAGTAAGTAAAAAAAGAGGCCTTGCGGCCTCTTTTTTACAGTTTTACGGCTAGCTTTTTTACCCTCTTCTTCGGGGCTTCTTCGGCCACCTCGGATTCTGATTTTTCTGCAAGTGCTTGCTGGCGTAAAGCTTGGATCCTTTGGGGATCTAGCCCAAAGGCGTGCTCAAGAATGAAGTCGACTTTGCCAGTCTCAAATTTGATGTCGACATCGGATGCCTCAATTGTCATGCCCGGCAGCATGGCGCTTCCGTAAGGCGCACGTGCACTTACCATCGCAAGTATTTCGCGCGCGCTCGCGTACAGAATTCTTGCGATGTTGACGGCCACAATTTCAGGGTTTAGAGCTTTGTAGGCTTCTCGACACCGTTCGATGTCGATACGAAAGCTTGTCAAAACCTGTATCGAGACCACGTAGGGTTGGGTCTCGTCGTTTTGCTCAATCGAAAGGGACGCCATGTGGGACAAATCTGAGTCGTACAGTACCTGCGCTCGCACAGACACAGGCAGCGGTGCATCTAGCATTTCCTCTGACACGCCCGGTACGGCGCGAATGCTCACCACAGGGTACTGAGGAGTATCAAGCTGCAAGGGGCTGAGCTTCATCGTTCGCTGCTAGTTTCGTGAATACGTCGGAAATTGCGTCGGAAGCGCTTGTGTAATTTTCGAGCGAATGGTCACTCAACCATGCGACGTGGCGCCGTGGCACTGAGCGCAACTCAGGATTTTGCGTCAAGCTGCGAAGTGTGAACACGTCCCTCTGCCTTGGGCCTGAATTGATAGCTTCCGAGGCAGCTTTTCTCATCAACTTGAAATAGATTTCCCCTTCATCATCGATCGGGGCGAGGGTAAACATACCTTCACCCACACTGATGCTGAGATCTATGCTGCCACGTAGTGCCTTCACGTATTGAAACAGCGTCGAGATCAAAAAATCTCCGCGACCTTCAAATTTTGAGACTGCTGCCTGAGACTTGCCAAGCAGACCGGCAATCTCCTTCTGCGTGAGATTCGCATTGGCTCGCAGTGCGGCCAGGGGCAGATTCTGAATCGCTTCATGAAATGCCTGCTCTACGTCGGCACTTCCCTTCAAACCTCTGCTCGACAGGAACTCATCGAGGTTCATGGTGGTCATGGTGGTTTTCTTCCCCTTGTCTTCTTGGCAGCGGTCTTCTTGACCGATGTAGCGGCCGCTGCGGTCCTCTCTAGATGGGCATCGAACAGATCTTCCGCAATAGGAATGAGATCTACGTAAAAGCGGTCAACACCATAGGCAAGCTTGTCGCCACCGAGCAGCAAAACCGCGCTGCGTTTGCGGTCGAAAGCGAAGAGGATTCGGAACTGCTTGTCTCCACACTGAACACGAAGCTCCTTCAAGTTCTTGTGGCGTGAGCCCTTCAATAGGTCTACGTGCGGTCGACCCAGCGTAGGCCCATGCGCTTCGAGCATTCGCATAGCCCCTGCGACCCGCACTTGTTCATCTGGCGCCAGCTCGTCGAAGAATTCTTGAGCTTGCTCCAACAGCTCAACAATCCATGTCATGAGTATAACTCTGACGTTATCTGGCTACAACGGGTTGTTTGTGCAGAAGTCAAGCGTTCCCCCCGATTGTTCAGTTCCTTCCCAATCCATAGTAGCGGGCTCAGAACCCTACGGCGATAGCAGGCATAACGCGGGACGACGACGCCTAGCGCTTGGGTCGACCTAGCCGCCTCGGCTGGGCGCGCGCAATCGTCGCCCCGCCACGCCTGCGGGCTTCGTGCACGGTTCTCGCTGCACCCCCGCAGGGTGGGCCTAGACCGCGCTGCTGTTACCGATCCGTACGATTCAAGGGGACCTCTCTTCCCTGCAGATCCCTGCGCGCCTAGGGCGCTTTGCGGGTGGGTACGGCTGCTTTCCTCAGCTTGACCGCCGGGCGCATTTCGGCAACTGACCATCGGAACGAGGTAATCGGTAATCCGAGACCTGAAAAAGGGCATAAGTAACTGATTTAAATAGAAAATTATAGATTACCTTTTGGGGTGATTTAAGGTAATTGTCCTCCCATAAAAAAGTTATGCCTTTGAATTTTAAGGATATTTTTTGGGAGCTTGATTACCTCCCTAAAAGGTAATCCCGTTACCTCTAGATTACCCTTTAATTACCTTTGATATTTTTATGTAAGTGTTTGATAAATATATGGATTTGTGAATTTATGAGGACGGATTACCTAAATTACCTTCTCCCGATGGTCATCCCGAAAATTGCCTATTAGGGGCCTGGAACGGGGCTCCGGCCACCGCACTTGCCTATACGCTTGAGCACACGCGCATCGACCGCCCATCTCTCGCGGATGGCCAGGCCTGCACGTTGCCGTAGAAATTGGAACCAGTCCGAGCCGCCTGAGTCAGGCCTGCCGGCGCGCGATCAGCACGTGGCGCGCGGAAGATCTGCCAGTGAGGTAGTGAAGCGTCCCGACAAGAGCTCTTGCCGCGAGGCCCATGCTGGAGAGTTCTGCCACCCGCTTGCACCGAGGCCGGCCGTATCCCGCCCGAAGCGTCGGTTGATAGCGTCCAAGGCGCTCATCAGCTTCTCGTCGCCGATGCGAGCCGGAGTGAATAGGTCGCCCTTCAGGTCTTCAGGCTTGGCTAGATCCATCAGGCACACGCCGGCCTTTTTGTAGGCGAAGCCTTCTCGCATGAAGCCCTGGAACAGCCGGCGTACAGTCGTGAGCACGATGCGGCTGTCAGAGGTGGCGGAGGCGAGTGGGGCGGTGCGTGATGGGTTGTGCTGCGGTACGCCCGGCTTGAACGAGTCCGTTTCGGCAAAGATGCCAATCGCGCTCGACGTCAATCCGCGAGCGCGCAGCTTCTCGGTGGCACGCATGGCGAAGGTGGCCAGCGCCTCTGACATATCTTGCGGGTCGCTTACCCATGTTCCAAACGATCGGCTGACCATGATTTGCTGCCGGTCTGGCTCGACCTCTTCAAGCTCGAGGCAGGCGTGACCCTGCAGCTCGCGCTGCGTGCGCGCCATCACCACTCCGAACTCCGCGAGCAGGTCGTCTGCAGCTGCATCCCGCAGATCCGCTGCCGTATACACACCGCGTGCCTGCAGCCTGGCGCTCCAGCGCCTACCAACGCCCCAGAGGTCGCCAACTGACGTGGCCCGCAGCACGGCATCGAGCTCGCTTGCACTGAGCGCTGCCAAGTCACAGATGCCGGCCAGATCGGCCGGGTAGCTGCCCGGTTTGCGCGCCGCATCCTTGGCGACCCGGTTGGCCAACTTGGCCAGGGTCTTCGTCGGCGCGATGCCGATGCAGTTCGGGATGCCAGTCCACTGGTGAACGCGCTCGCGTAGGTCGACCGCGAGCTGCCGGCGATCGCGGATCCCGGTCAGGTCGAGGAACGACTCGTCAATGGAGTACACCTCCACACGTGGCGCGGCTTGGCGAAGGATCACGCCGATGCGCGAGGCGATGTCGCCGTACAGACCGAAGTTTGCGGAGCGCAACGCCAGCCCCCGGCGGATCTGCGTGGGCACCTTGTGGATGGGCTGTCCCATCGTCACGCCTAGCGCCTTGGCCTCGTCCGATCGAGCAATGGCGCAGCCATCGTTGTTGCTCAGCACGACCAACGGCCTGCCGCGCAGCTCGGGCTGGAACACCCGCTCGCAACTGGCGTAGAAGTTGTTGCCGTCGATCAACGCGAACATCAGCGGCCAGCGCGGGAATGAGCGCGCGTGACCTGGCGGACCAAGCCTACGACCGCGAACACCTCGACCTCTGTGCCTGGCGCCAGGACAATCGGCGTGCAGTGTGGGCTGCGGCTGTGGAGCTCGACGTGGTCGACCGCGACTTGAAGAATCTTGCAGACCGGCTGATTACCATCCCAGATGGCGAGCACCATGTCGCCATTGATCGGACTCACTGAGCGGTCAACGACCAGGATGTCCCCGTCGCAAACGCCGGCCAGGATCATGCTCCAGCCCTCGGCCCGATACAGAAACGTAGCCGGCGGATTGCGGATCAGCACCCGGTTCAGATCGAGCTCGTCGTCTTGGAAGTCCTCGGCGGGCGAGGGGAAGCCGAGCTGTATCCGGATTGCGCTTAGTGGCAGATCGAGTGGTACTGGATCGTGATTGACTCGCCCGAGTAATTGGGCATATGTATGGGGCGGGGGAAGGGCAGGCATGGCGCGAATTTTGGATCCAACCAGTCTCAGTGTTCGAGATTTAGGTGGCTTCCGCTTGAGCTGACCGCATTAACCCGCATCACAAGAGATCACTAGTCTCCAAGCCAGATTTTCTGGCGCTGAAATTTATCGAATACTCCCGCGTCAAAGAAGTTGGCGCTAACAATGTCCGCTACCGGAAAAACTTTATAAGAAGGTAGCGTTGTCACGGGATTCTCAGAAGAGAAAATTTCGGTGTAGTCATCCGTGAATTGAACGCGCAAATCATCTTTGTCTCGGTAACCGCTTGATACCACTTCAAAGCTGAGATGAGACATGCTTGACTGCTGAAGGCTAGGGGAGTGCTGCAAAAAGCCTACGTATACTTTCCTATCCTTCATAGTCACCATCAATGGTGCAGGCACTGCAAGATTGTTAGTTTCGTCATAGATAGTGAAGATTCTCCAGGACTTGCGCGCCTGAATTTTACGTTTAACGGGTAGCCCAATTAAAGGCACGCTGGCAAAGAGCCGGAGAGGAAGTTCTACCGGTAGTGAGCGGAATATCGCATCTTCAGAAGGCACGCTGCCCGTGAAGCTTGCATAGAGTAACGCTTCTAAATGCGTGAGAGATCCTCGGCCATATAACCAAAGGCCTGCCTCAGCTTTTGGCCAGGCGCGATTTATCCAAACAACTAATACGACACCAAAAGCTAGCGAAAGTACTGCTGTGCCGATGCCCTCGTAGTTTACAAAGCGATGGAGGAATTCATAAAGCCAATGTCCCCAATCCGTACTTGCTACCGCCAAGGTAAAAACGCGTGCGGATATAGCCAGTAAAGCGCCAGCAAAAGCCGACGCAAAAAGCAATTGCTCCTTTGACTGGCGTGAACTCCAGTAAACAAAGCAATGAGCATAAGTAATTAAAAGATACCCCCCGAGCAAGGGCAGGATGAGCTGGTTAAACGGCATGGCATCCTGCCCTGTAAAGCTCAGTGGTTATTTTTTAGGCTTGGCCGGTATCTGGAGGTTGGCGGCGCCATGAATTTTTTGTAAGACCTTCTGACCTTCGGAACTCATTAAGAAGCTCCGTACGTCCACAGTCACGCCAGCGCGGCTGAACTTGCCATAGGTTGCTGAGCTCAGCTCCCTTGTTGTCAGTGTCTTAGCCATTGTGAACCCTCAGCGTAGAAACGGTAGTGTGCACGTTCTGGACCAAAAAGTCCCCAGCTTATTGGCTCCAGGGCGTGGCCCGATTTGCTTCACAAATCGGGCCACGCCCTGGAGCCGTAAGCTCAGGCAACATCATCATAACGCTAGACTAGCTAATAAAAAGCGTGAGTACAAGCCCACACAAAGACGTGGACGCAAAGGCGTGACCCGGGGAGGGAGGGGGCTCCTATTCAGCTTTCTCTGGTCGGACCTCTTCCAGCGCTCTGCTGAGTGGGCTAGCGAACTTGACTAGAGCCGGACAAGCATTTGGAAGTGCAGTGGTTGCATGGCAGCGCAGTCCAGAAATATGAGGGAGGCGCCCGGACCTCCTTGAAAATGTACAAGTCTCTATGGGCGCTCTCGTTCCACCACGAGGAACGGCCTTAGTCCATGGGCTGTCTGCAGGAAAAATGCCGAGCCCACCCCTGGGCTGCAAGCGCTTACTCCGGCGCCAACGGGAAAATTCATGGCGATAACTCTTTGATAATTAAGGTCAATGGGCCTGACTCATAATCCTTTGGTTCCAGGTTCGAATCCTGGTGGGCCCACCAATGAAATGCAGGCACTTGGACGCGCGTCCAAGTGCCTTTTTTGTGGCTCAGGAAACTATCGGGAAACGTCTTCTTCTTCTTCGCTGATCGCGTAGTCGGCGTCTTCTGGATAAGCGATTGCGTGTGCGGTATTCATCGTGCTGCTCTGCTGTGATGCGCTTGCTTGCGCAGCCAGGTGAGGACATCAACGGCCGGGTCCTCATGCATGCAGACATGCAGCCGGCCCAGCACCACGCTTTGCGCATCGCCGCCCGGCAAGACGTCATCAACGCCCGTGGCTTCGCAGGCGATCAGGACCGGCGGAAGATCAGGTTGCGCGTGGGAATGCAGCATGGCCAGCACATAGCCCTGCATCATTTCGAAGCTGAGGGTGACGCCTGTGCAGACGCGGAACTGTTTGCTCATGCTCATCGCCGCACCTGCGCATACAAGGCATCGACGGCAGCGATCGCTGCAGCAGCGTCGGCAATCGTGAGGGTGTGGATGGCTTTGCGTGCATCTGCGAGGTGCGCCATCAGGCTTAGCCACGTGGCATGGCTGCATGTGAGAGTGTTGGCGATCAGACCCACATGCTGGGGCATCTGCCGCGCCGCAGACGCGGGCGCTACTTGGGTGTTGTAAGACATGCTGGACTCCTTTTGTGTTTTGGAATCCGCCATGCCGAGACCAATCGGGGTGGCGGACAGTGCGCGGTTGGTCTGCCGGCCAAAAGGAACCGGTGGGCCTTGCGGCCCCCGCGCACCGCCCGCCATAAAGCTGGCCGGCATGCACCCGCGACGATGCGGGCGATGAAAAAGCGCCGTGCATCGATCGATGGGCGCTGGTGCGCCTTTTGATTCGGGAGACCAATCCCGGTCGCCGAATATGCGGCGACGTTGGAATACTCGCTCCGCCGCTTGGAGCGTGTCAACGGGGAAAATCCGCAACGCTGCGGCAATAGTGTCGAAGAACCACGTCTCGCAGCTGTGGCAGTGCCGAAACCATTGCCAAGCGCCGCGCTGTTCACCGACTGGCGGCAGCTGCCGCTGACCGCCGACGCATCGCAGAATGAGAGGGCAGATAGCCGCCCTCTTTTCGTGGCTAATCGTTGGTCTCAAGCAGTACGTCAATCGGGACTTCTGGATTGAGTGGATCGTCCGCGATCTGCCTGTCGGGCGTCAGCCACTTCGGTCGCCGAGCTCCCGACGGGCGGTCGAGGACGAAGCGTGGATAGGACAGCAGGAGGCCGATATTGGGAAGTATCAGTGTCTTTACGCCGCCGGTCTGTCGCGTCCTGACCGATTTGCCGACACCCACCACGTGACCGAAGCGGTAGTCTTGGACGACGTTGGAGAACAGCACCGCCGAGGAATAGGTCAGCGGGCCGACCAGCACGTTGACGTCTCCCGTGAAGTGCGCCGGTTCTGCGGTTGCCGGTTCCGTGACGGATTCGATCGTTCCTTCCACACGCTGCCCGGCGACTTCTCCCGGCCCTGGTGTCAGCACGCGTTTGATGTAATGCGAACCGTGCCGGTAAGGCTGATCGGCGATATAGCGGAGAATGCCGTCGCGCCACATGTCGTCATCCCCACCGCCGTTTTGGCGAATGTCGATGACGAGGCGCCGAACCCGTTCTGTGGCCATTTGCGTGAAGCATGCTTGCGTGAACGCGAAAAAGCGGGCCTTGTCTGGCCAGGAGAACGTGCTCACCGTCAGTACGGCGCCTGTATTCCTGATTTCGCAGCGAAATAGCCGCTCGAAGCTCGCGTCGCGTTGCAGGATGGCGGGCAGTACCAAGCGTGACGCGGCCTGCCGCTGCCGACCTCGCCGGTCGGTGAATTCGAGATCGAAGCTCTCTGGTGTGCCGTAGACCTTGGCATAGAAGAGCCACCAGCGTTGCGACAGCAGCGCCGCACGGGCACTGGGCGTGTCGCCGTGAGTGCGCTTTAGCAGCGTCCGAACGACGTCTTTGGCCGGGATCCCATTGATACGGCTGACAGAACGCCCGGCATCGGCGGACGGAGCCCCCCCAAGTCGCGCAACGAGGCGTAGATGTCCGGATGCCGCCACGGAGACCTCGAAAGGAAACCATGGGGCCCCCTGCGCGGTGGCAGAAGCGGCCGAGGCTCTCCAGTCGGGCAAGCCGATGAGGAGGTGGCCGTCGGCCAGCACAGGATTGAGCTGGGCCAGCACGGACCAGGCCTGGGTCTGATCCATCGGCCGGTCCAGATCACGCGCGATCGATTTGGCGGTGCTGTGCAGCGTCGCCTTGTCCACCATGTGTTCAAGGTCAGGATGATGTTTCTCGATGGCCTCGATCGCGGTCTGCAGGTCGGCACGCAAGTCCGCTGCAGAAACGACGGAAGCAGGGGGTGCGGCAACGGCGGGTATCGCAGGCGCTGTCAACAGCGCCAGGGCGGCCAGGCCCAGGGTCTTCCATCGATCGATCGACACATCTGCTCCGGGCGGTTGATGAAGCGCGCCTTCCCGCGCGCCACTTGTGTTTAAATAATGCACACAAATTTCAACAAGCGTCTATACCCATGCGGACATCACCGCGGCATCTCGTTTCCCGGCCCGAGCAAGTGAGGCTACTGAGCTCGCCAGTGCGGCAAGAGATCGTCGACACGCTCGCCTCTCTGGCAGGAGCGGCAAGCACGGCCGAACTCGCCGAGCAGTTGGGCCGGCCTGCGGACGGCTTGTACTACCACCTGCGCGAGCTGGTCGCCGGCGACTTGCTCACGGAAGTAATGGAGGCTGGGGGCGAGCGTGTCTTCCGCCTGGCGGGAGAAGGCGCCGGCCCCGTCCGTTTGGTCTACGACCTAGCTCCCCACGGCAATGCAGACGAGTTGGCACGTTTCGCCCGTTCCCTGTTGCAAGTGGCGCAGCAGGACTTCGAGGCCGCTCTTGAGGTTGAGGGGGTGGTCACCGAAGGGAAGAAGCGCGAACTGTGGGTCTCGCGCAACAAGGGCTGGCTCAGTGACCGGGATCTCCAGGAGGTCAACGTACTGCTGGAGCGACTCAGCGAGCTCACTAGCCAGCCCAGAGCCGAAGGCCGCAATCGACTCACGAGCCTTGCGTTCGCCCTCGCGCCGACCAAGGCGCAGCCAAAGCGGCGCGGTACGCGGGAGGCCAAGGCCCGCAAGTGAGAAGCGGCTTGCGTGATCGATGAACTTGATCACAACTCGGGCTGAATTTTTTTCGCTGTCGCGCTTGGCACCAGCTGAATTTTTTTCAACTTGAGCTTGGTCACGTGCCAGCTCTGCAGCTTCCCGGATGCGTTGCCGGCACCCATCGGTGCAGTCCACGGCAACTGCCGGCATTGTGCGCGAATATACGTTTCATATACGATCCGTATATTCACGGCATTGGAGTTTGCATGGGCATCGTCAATATCGATGACGAACTGCACGATCAGCTGCGTCGCGCGTGCACGGTGACCAGCCGTTCGATCAACGCGCAGGCCACCTTCTGGATCAAGGTCGGCATGCTGTGCGAGATGCATCCGGAATCCTCGTTCCAGGACATCGTGGCGCAGGAACTGCGCGCGGCAGGCGTGCGTCCGCAATCGTTGAAACCGGCGCGGACATGATCAAGCGGCCGGCGGAAATTGCGTTGATGGCCAACGCCGGTGCGTTGCTGGCGCAGGTGTTCCATGCGCTGGATCAACTGCCGCTGGCAGGCCGCAGCACGCTGGAACTCAACGACTTCGTCGAGCGGATGATTGTCGATGAGCTGGACGCGCGGCCGGCCAGCAAGGGGCAGTACGACTTCCCCTTCGTGCTCAATGCCTCGATCGATGATGTGGTGTGCCATGGCGTGCCATCGGCCGGGGACGTGCTGTGCAACGGGCAGATCGTCAATCTGGATATCACGCTGGAAAAGGACGGCTATATCGCCGACTCCAGCACGACGTATCTGATCGGAGACGTGGCCTATCCGGCGCGGCGATTGGTGCAGGCCAGCTATCAGGCGATGTGGAAGGGGATTGCCGCGGTGCGTCCTGGCGCGCGGCTGGGCGACATCGGTCATGCGATCGCGCGGCATGCGCGCGAGCAGGGCTATAGCGTGGTGAAGGAGTACTGCGGGCACGGCATCGGCCGGCAGATGCATGAAGAGCCGCAGATCCTGCACTACGGGCATGCCGGCAGCGGGATGCAGCTGCAGGAAGGCATGGTGTTCACCATCGAGCCGATGATCAATCAGGGCAGGGCGGCGATCCGCGCCGAGCCGGATCAGTGGCCGGTGCATACGCGCGACGGCAAGTTGTCGGCGCAGTTCGAGCACACCGTGGCAGTGACGCGTACCGGTGTGCGTGTGCTGACGTTGCGCCCCGGAGAAAAGCCGTTGTGTCTGGTCGATTGATGTATCGCCAGACGACGGCAGGCCGCAGGCGAATCTGTGCTGCACGCGAGAGGCCTCAGCTGTGCCGGGTGCGCTGCCGCACACTGAGTGGGGTCGGGTTTGCGCTCTGCCGTAAAAGCGCCCGTCGGTCCGGTCGCCGCGGCACCGATGGCGGTGCAGGAGGGCACTGCGCCTGCTCTGCAGGCCCGGCTGTCGATGCCTGCGCCGGAACAGCGGCGCAGTACCGCCGAACCGGTCACCATCACCCAGCTATCGGAATTGCCGTCGGGCGGTCTGTGGGCGGATCTGGTGGCATTGCCGGCGCGGCGGCGCAAGCGAGCGCTGGCGGATTCTTCGGAAGCCGCCCGTGCGCAGCCAGCTCGGCCGTTGGCGCCGCCGTGTGGCCTGCATGTGCGTCCAGCAACGCGGACAGACGACGATGGCAGTCGCGAAAGGCCAGCGCAGAGGCCGGCATGTCGCAGGCATCGAAGGTTCTGGCTTCGGCCTTCCAGGCGGCGAGCAGGTCTTCCAGGTCGCAGATCAGGCTCGGCATGCTGGTTGCTCCATTGGCGATATCTTCAGTACGACCGAAGGCGCTGGCCGGATGCAGTGGCGCCCGTTCGCCCGCGCCACCCTGCACGGGTGGCGCTGCGGCCGGGCCGGACACACGCGCGCATCACATCGGCGGGAGGAGGGTGGCTGAGCGGTCCTTTACCGCTGGAGCTGACCATGAGCACTAATCAAAACGGCAACCGCGGCGTAGACGATCCGACCCCGCCCAATGGCGTCAAGGCGCCGGGCCGGGACACTGCGCCGATCCAGGAAGGGCCCGCGCAGGACAGCGAGATCGATGACGACGACGGCATCGAAGACCCGGTGAAGGACGATGACGACCTGGGCGAGGAAGACGACGACGACGACCAGTAGGCAGGGCGCAGCGTTGTACGCGGGCGTGCAGCGCTGAACCCGGCATGCCGCCGGTTGCGCGGCATGTGCTGGCTGCGGCCGGCCATGCTGCCTAGACTTGCGGTTCGCCCATCCTGTGACATCCATGGACACCTCTCTGTCGCCATTGCCCAGCATCGCGTTGGGCCAGTACCGCCACTTCAAGGGCGGCCGTTATGAAGTGCTTGGCGTCGTGCGGTGCAGCGAGACGCTGGCCCCACTGGTGCTCTATCGCCCGTTGGACAGCGATGTCGGTCTATGGGTGCGGCCGTATGCGATGTTCGTCGCGCAGGTCGAGGTGGAGGGCGTGGCGCGTCCCCGCTTCGCGCGGGTCGAATAGGCACGGCCTGGTCTGTCCGATGCTACGTGCTTGCCTGCAGCCGGCGCGACGCTGGTGACGGCCGCCGCTGCCGCGCCAGTCACCACGCCCGATGGCCGGTATCTGATCGTGCGTGGCCGGCTTTGGCGCACCGCCAACCCGCATCTGCGCGAAGACGTGCGTGCCGGGCTGGTCAGCGCGTTGATGGACGCGCGACGCGCGGTCAAGGCGGCCAAGCGCGACGGCGATGCCGGGCGGCTGGCTGCGGCGCGTGCGGTGGTCGACCGTGCCAAGACGGCGCTGGGAGAGCGCGGCCCGGTGTGGTGGAGCGATGGCGCACAAGACCTCAATCGGCATCTGGTTAAAAACACCCCGTACGCGGACTGGTTTGCGGCGCTTGCCGCGCCCGATGCCTGAGTGCGCGTTGCAGCGGGCCAGGCGTGCCGCCGCCTGCACAGACAAGGCCCGGAAATCCCGGGCCTTGTCCGCTGGATCAAACGCCCGGCGATGTAGAGCGGCTGACCAGGCTGTTGCGCTCACCGCCAGGTGGGCGCAGCCGGTACCCGGAATCGGCATGGACCACTCGGATACTCCGGTTCCGGGCGTGCCGTCCGCACCACCTGACGCCTACTTGCAACAGGGTGTCAGCCGCGCTTGATCGACGTGGCTAGAAAAAGAGAGAAACCGCCTTCAGCCCAGATCGCAATTGCTCGGCTGCGGCCAGGTGGTGGCAGGCAGCATGGCCTTGACCGCGGCCGGTGCAGTGATGCCGATGGTGCTGGCGCCGTAGAGGTCTTCCAGTTCGTCGATGCTGACGATGTAACTGTCCAGCGAGCCGAGGGTGGCGCTGTTGGGAATCAGCCAGCTGATTGCGCGGGTGCCGCCGCCGGGGTTGGCGGTAATGATCGTCTTCCAGAAGAAATCCGGGGTGCGGATGCCGTGGCTGCTCAGGAAATAATCGTTGGTTGTGTCGCTGTAGATCACCCCGCCGTAGACCTGCACGCTGGCGATGTCGCGGTAACACTCGGCCACGTTCTCGGCGCGCACCCAGATGCCCTGGTTGAAGCTGGCTACCTGCGGCACGATGTTGGACATCAGATTGGCGCGACGGATGTAGGTCGCGTTGTAGTCCATGTGGTTGGACGTCACCAGGTGCCCGCGATCGTAGCCGGTGCGCACGCTGGCGTAGGAGGCGGTGGAGGTCTGGCCGGCGCAGCCGCTGGGCAGTTCGGTATCCAGATTGAAACTGGACGGGCGCGCGGCCGAGCCGGTATCGGCCTGCAGGACGTACTCGTAGCGCAACGCGGTGTGGTTGGTGCAGTCGTAGCGCAAGCTGTAGCCGCCCTTGTTGAGGGTGACGACCTGGGCGTTTGCGCTGGCACTGGCAGCGGTGAACAGCAGAACGGCAAAGAAAGTCCGGAAGCGCATGGGCAGTGAATCTCCTGGAAATCGATCGGACGCACGACGCCACCGCCGGCTGCTGATGGGCAGATCGACGCTCAGCGGAACGCGCGCTGTAGGGGGACGGTTGGCTCGCTATCTAACGAGCGCGACAGCTATCGCACGCAAATGTTGCTTGGTGGTGACGTATGCGTGAGGAATGTGCGGTCGCACCGTTTTTTTCCACAGGAATGTGATGCATTCGGCGCATTCGTTGGCATGCCACCGGCAAGCGATAAGTGTGCGGTTATGCCTGGAGCGCGCGAACGTGCCGCTGACGCATGCGCTGTGCGGTGGCGCGCAGCTGCGCCATCGGCAAAGCCCGGTGGCTGATGGCGTGCAAGCGCACACCTGGAGCTCGGAGTTGCCCCCCAGCACCAGCGGGCAGCAGCCGACGCCGGCGACAGAGGCGGGAGCACCGCAGCGATGGTCAGCGCCGCGACGCGCACATGGCTCGCCCGCAACGATCCCGGATCACCGCTGTCTGCGCGGCCAACGGATACAAAAAACCCTCTCCTGCACTCCGTGCAGAAGAGGGCGCCGGATACGTCGCGAGACGATCCGCTCGATCGACTATGCGAGCTCTGTTTCCCGCTGCGTTACGCCGGCAGGCTCCAGCTGGAACTGCGAGACCAGCTGGGTCAGGGTGCTGGACTGCTTCTCCATTGCCCGTGCCGCGGCCATGGCCTCTTCCACCAGCGCTGCATTCTGCTGGGTGGTTTCGTCCATCTGGATCACCGTCTGGTTGACCTGTTCGATGCCCGCCGATTGCTCGCTGGATGCGGCGGTGATCTGGCCCATGATGTCGGTGACCCGATTCACGCTGGCGACGATCTCGGTCATGGTGGTGCCGGCCTTGTGCACCAGCACCGAGCCTTCGGCCACCTTGCCCACCGAGGCGTCGATCAGCTCCTTGATCTCCCTGGCCGCAGCGGACGAACGCTGCGCGAGCGTGCGCACCTCCGAGGCCACCACCGCAAAGCCGCGGCCCTGTTCGCCGGCACGTGCGGCTTCCACCGCAGCGTTCAAGGCCAGGATATTGGTCTGGAACGCGATGCCATCGATGACGCTGATGATCTCGGCGATCTTCTTGGAGGAGGTTTCGATGCCCGACATGGTGCCGACGACCTGGCTGACCACCTCGCCACCCTTGGAGGCCACACTGGCCGCAGTGCGCGCCAGTTCGTTGGCCTGCAGCGCGTGTTCGGCGTTCTGCTTGACGGTGGAGGTGAGTTCTTCCATCGAGGCGGCGGTTTCTTCCAGGCTGGCCGCCTGCTGTTCGGTACGCCGCGACAGGTCTTGATTGCCGGCGGCAATTTCGCCGGCCGCGGTATCGATCTCCGACGAGGAATGCTGGATGCGCCCGACGATGTCGGTCAGGCGGTCCACCGTGGTGTTGGCATCGTCGCGCATGCGCGCAAACACGCCGGCAAAGTCGCCGTGCATGCGCGTGGTCAGGTCGCCGCCGGCAATCGCCTGCAATACCTGCGACACCGCGCCCAGGCTCTTGTCCGAGCTGCTCATCAGATGATTGAGGTCCACCACGATCTGGCGGAAATCATGCTCGAACGCGGTCTCGTCGCCACGTGCGCCGAAGTCGCCCGCCGCTGCGGCCGATGCCAGCCGCTTGATCTCGCCATTGATCGACAACAGGCTGGCCCGCACATCGTTGATCGATTGGCTGATCACCGCCTTCTCGCCCGGCAACGGCTCCAGCTGCTGCGACAGGTCGCCGGCGGCATAGCGTTCGGTCAATGCGACGATCTGCATCGTCACCGCGATATGGCTGGACACCAGCGCGTTGCTGGCACGCACCATGCTGCCGAATTCGCCGGGGAAGTCCTGCTCGGCGATACGGTGACTGACCATGCCGGCTTCGTGCTTGTCGCCCATGTCGGTCTGCGCCTGGATCACGCGACGCAGCTGACGCTGCATGCTGTCCATTGCCTGCAGCAGTTGGCCGACCTCGTCGTTGCGGTCGATCGAAATGCGGTTGTCCAGCTTGCCCGACGACACCGCATGCGCAATGCCCACCGCACGGTGCAGCGGCTGGGTGATGGCGCGTGCCACGATCCAGCCGAAGGCGATGCACAGCACCGCACCGACCAGGCCCAGCACCAGCCCGCCGATGCTTGCCGCCACCGAACTGTCCACTGCTTCCTGCACGGTGCCGCGGAAGCGTGCATCGGCGCGCTTCTGCATGGCGGTCAGGGTGGTGCGATAGGTTTCCAGTGCCGGTGCCATGGCGCTCATCTGCGCCGCATCGGGTTCGCGCTGCTCCACGAACGCGGCGGCCACGCCGTGCGCCAGGCTGTAGTACTGATCGAACTGGTTGCCCAGGCGTGCCAGCTCCGTCGCATTGGCGGGATCGGATGTCTGCAGTTTCACGTAGGAGGCGTGGATCTCGTCGGCCACCGGCTTGGTGGCCGCCAGCATGTCGGCATCGCCGGCGGCAGCGGCGCCGTTGAGCCCGTTGATGAGCTTGTCCAGCGCAGCCACGTTGCGCGTCATGGCGTCGAGCATCGGAAAATGCACGTCGCGTACCGCTTCCAGGCGGTCGTTGTTGCGGTGAAAGACCAGCGTACTGAAGGCCACATAGCTCGAGAGGCAAAGGATCGCCACCGCGGCCGGCATCAGGATTTTCCAGAACAACGGTAGCGACAGGATGCGTCTCATGACTTGAGTCTCGAGCAGGTGGCGGGTCACGGCTTCAGGACGACCTTGACGCTGGCGTCGACTGCGCTGGCGCTGATGTAACCGATGGCGCCCGGCGTGGCGGCAACGGCCTTCTTGACCGCATCGTCGCCGCTGACACGCTTGGGACGCTGCGCCTTGCCGGTGAACATCAGCTGCGACCAGTACGACTTCAGCTGTGCCGCGTCGCGCGCGGCGACCTTCTTGTAGAACTCATCGCGGGTGGCGACGCCTTCTTCCTGATCGATCGGCACCGCCGCGCCGCCACCGGGCACGCTGTTGGATTTGGCCAGGAAGATCTGCGACACCTGCGCGGCGCTGAGGCTGTCCGGGCCGCCCTTGGCCGACATCACCACCACGACATCGGCATTGGCGCAGAACGCGCTCAGCGACAACGCAGCAAGCAGGGAGGCTGCAAAATACTTGGAAATGGTCATGGGGGCTCTCTTAGAACACGAAGTCGACGGAGGCCGACAGCAGGTTGTAGCTGCCGCCCGGACGGAAGCCCGGCTGGATGTTGTTCAACGATCCGAACGATCCCGCGTTGTTGTTGATGTGGCTGGCCTGCAGCTTGAACGCGACGCTTTCACGCGCGTCCCAACGCAGCGATGCGGTGAAGCTGTGACGGCCGCTTTCGGCCTGCGCCAGTGCGCGCGTCATCACGCCGACCGGATCCTGGCCGGCCGCGATGGTCGGGCCCTTGCGATCGACGTTGGCATAGGTGATCGACGGCGTCAGCGTGCCGAAGCGACCGCCGACACTGAGATAACCGGAGGTGGTCTTGCCGTTGAGCGAGGGCGAGTAATCGGCGCGGATCACTTCGCTGCGCAGGAACCAGCTGCCCGGATCGTAGGCATACCCCACGCTGGCAAAGCTGCCGTCCACGCCATAGGTGGTCAGGCGATCGGCCAGCGCGGGATTGACGCGCTGATAGACCGAGAACAGGCGATCCAGCGACGGTGTATCGAAATCGGTGGTGCCCACGATGTAGGCGGCGCGGAACGTGGACGCACCCGATTCCAAGCCCAGCGCCAGGCCGCGCATGGCGTACACATCGGCCTTCTTCGAATTGATGCGGCCGTAGAAACCCTGCACGCTGACCACACTCTCGCCGGCGTTGATGGTGTAGACGCCTTCGACGCCGTCCATCGGCAGCAGGTAGTTGTAGACCTCGTACGGCGGACGCACCCACGGGGTGGCGTAACCGACGCGCTGGTACTCGGACAGCATGTACAGCGGCGCAGTGATGCGGCCCAGGCGCGCAGCGAACTGCGGGCCGAACTGATACTTCACATGCGCCAGCGTGACCTTGGGATCGTAATCGCCGCGTTCGGCGTACTCACTGGTCACCTGCAACACGCCGGTGAACTTCTCGGTGAAATTGGCATTGACCTGGCCGGCGATGCGCGAGTCCGGGCGTGCCGAGGTGGAGTGGCTGGCACCGGCACCTTCCACGGTCTGGATGTCGGGCGTGAAGTCGGCCTGGTCCTCGGTCGAATGCACCACGCCCAGCGTGCCGAAGCCGCTGAAGGAGAACATCGAGTCCTGCTGCGCGTAGGCGCAGGTCGACGATGCCAGGGCGATGGCGCCACTGAGAAGCTTGACGGTCAGTTTCATTGAAATCTCTGCGGAGTGGGTGATGGACGCTGCGCCATGAGTGGCGCGCGGGCAGAACGTGAGTGAGCGTCGCAACGCCCTGGATTGCGGTAGCGGCCGTCTGCATCGTTGCTTTAGCGGGATTTTTACAATCTGGAATTAAGTTAAGAAGCCGAAGCGCTAAAAAAAGATTGACGATAGTTTTGCCCTATCGAGACGCGCGTTCTACGTGTTTGAAACAGCTGGCATGAGTATCTGCGGACATAAGCGTCCGCATCGGTGGCCTGCCGATTACCAGCGCGACAGGTGAGGGAGGACGGAAGGGAAAAAGCCCCATTTTCTAGGTCAAAGTGGATATCACTGCCTCTGCTCTGAGTGCGCACGCAAAAAAACGCCACGCACTGGCGAGCCAGGCGTGGCGTTTTTTTTTGTTACTTCGAGCGGGCGTACTAGTTGCTTATCGCCAGTGCGATGCGGCCATCGGAGATTTGGTCCGGGTGCATGCACACGCGAGGAGATACACGACCGGCAGGTACTGGAAACGGTTACTGCTGCCGCGCCGGCAGTTTCGACCACCACCTTGATCCCGAACCGGAAGCCGGCCAGCCAGGTCACGCCCACTGCGGTGAC
This sequence comes from Xanthomonas arboricola, assembly GCF_002940665.1. GTDB lineage: Bacteria > Pseudomonadota > Gammaproteobacteria > Xanthomonadales > Xanthomonadaceae > Xanthomonas > Xanthomonas arboricola_B. The sequence continues at coordinate 1,147,542 of NZ_MIGY01000001.1, read as the reverse complement.
GGCGGGTTAGGACGCAGGGTTCAAGGCCCGCACAGGTGATGGATCGCTCACTGCGGCGATGAAGCTGGCGCCCTGCCTGCCAACAGTCACACAAACGTGCGTGCCGATGCGGCTTGTCTTATGCGCTGTGCGATGCGACAGACCTCCGAGCTGCAGTGCCGATCCCATAGCGTGGAATCGGCACTGTGCGGGTCAGTCCGCCAGCTGACGCCGCACCGGATAACGCCAGCCGTTGATCGCCGCATACGGCGAGCGCGCATAGATCCATTGCAGCCGCGCATCGCCATCGGCGCGGAATGCGGCATCGTCTGCGAGCTTGCGTTCGAAGGCGGCGCGCAGGGCGGCGTCGCTGCGCAGCACGCGCTCGCTGAAGTCCACCAGTTCGGCGCCGTACAAGCCGCTGTCGGGGCTGCCGGCATTGCGGAAATGTCCGCTGGCCAGCAACGAGTCGCTGCTCTGCGGCTCCAGCAACGCGGCCGCCAGCATGCGCATCGGTTGATCGGCAGGCACGCGGACGCTGCCGGCGGCGAAGGCTTCGTCCGCTTCGTCGGCCTGCGCTGTCTGGGCGCCGGCCTGTTTCACCACGCGGATCTGCTGCACCCTGATCTGGCGCGGCTGCTGCAGGCGTTCGTAGCGGATGCCGTGCGCCTTGAGCAGTTCCACCACATCGTCGTTGCCGGGCGGGATCCACCAGGCCAGCGGATAGCGCACCGCCTGGGTCTGGCGATAGCCGATCACCGGCATGGTCCAGGTTTCGTCGCGGCCTTCCCAGCGCAGTTCCTGCCGCCCGGACACCGGCGAGAAGGCGCGGGTGTAGCTCACGCCCTTGAACGGTACCTGGGCGATCGGCTGTTGCAGGCGTTCCCAGGCCACCATCAGTTCCTGCGGGCGATCGGCGCGATCGGCGCGCTTGGCCGCATCGATGTTTTTTGCATCGCGGGCAACCACGCGCAGTGCTGCTTCCAGCAGGACATAGTCGCCCAGCACGCGCTGCCGGTAGGACTTCAAGCGATGGTTCTCCACCAGCACGGTAGGGATGCCGGCGAAGTCGCCATACCCGGTGGAATAGCGCGGGCCTTCCGGGGCGTGACGCAGGCCCGATCGCGGCTCGTCCTCGTCGATCAGGCTCGGGTAGATGGCCGGTTCGTGGCCCTGTTTGCGCAATGCGGTGTTCACCGCCGGCGTAAAGCGTTGCTGGAGCCAGTCGGCAGTGGCGCGCGAGCGCGCATAGGTGCCCCAACCGGCGAAGGTAAAGGTGATGTCGTACTGGTGATCCAGCCCACCGCTGACATGCAGGTCGATGTAGAGCGCCGGATCCAGGCGATGCAGCAACGCGACCATCGCGCGCGTTTCCGGTGCTTCCAGGGTGAGGTAGTCGCGGTTGAGATTGATGCCGCGGGTGGTGGTGTTCCAGCCCATCTGCTGCGGGCCGCGCAATGCGGCGCCGATCAGCGGGCCGCGTTGCTCGTGACCGTCGGCATTGAAGATCGGCACGAACACCAGATCCACCTGGTCGAGCAGGTGGTCCTTGCCGCGTTGCGCGATATCGCGCAGCAGCATCAGGCCGGCATCCTTGCCATCGATCTCGCCGGCGTGGATGCCGGCCTGCACCAGCACCACCGGCTTGCCGGGCGCGCCCTTGTGCGCGCGGACCAGCAGCAGGTCGCGGCCCTCGCTGCTCTTGCCGAACACGTCCAACGACAGCAGCGGCGAGGCGGCGACCAGCCGTTCCAGCCACGCGCGCGTCTCGTCATAGCTGGGCGTGCTGGCGAAATCGCCGCGCTCCACCGGCGTACTCCACGGATCGTCCGGTCTGACGATCAACGCCTCGCTGGCCCCATGCCAGGCGCGTACCGGCGGCAGCGGCGCGCTGGTATCGATGGATTGCGCACTGACCTGTGCGGTGGTGAACAGGGTTGCGGCGAGCAGGCCGGCGGCTGCGCGCGCGGTGCTGCGTGCCGTGATCTCGGCTATGGCGTTATCGGCAGCGAGTTCGGGCAGGTGCGAAGCGTGCGGGGCGGAGGGGCGCGTATCGGAAGTCATGGGGGAGGTACGGGAGCTCGATTGAGGGGAGGACGTGGCAGGGCTGCTGATTCCGGATGGCCGCATCGGCAGCGGCGGCGGCCTTTGAAAGGTGCCACGCCGCATCGACGCATTGCAGCAGGTTGCATGCGTCGGGATCTGGTCATTCCCTACGCGCAGGTTGCGCGGTGCGGGGAGTTCGCTGCCTCCGGCGCTACAGCTAACAGCAGGGCATTTGCGTAATACAGTAACATTTGAGTCGGGCCACCTGAAGAAGGCCGGGACCTCGGCGGCCACCGTCGCGCGTCCGCTGCACGCGACCTCCGGCTTCACGAAGCGGGCGATTACCAGCGGGACGTGCCGATTGCAGGCGCTGCGGAGCCTGCGTGTTTTCGCGGCATCTCGGATATAGGTGTCGCCAAAGGCAGGACGCAGCGCGTTCGCTGATAGTCGGTTGGCGCGCTCGAGAGGCCGTCCGACTCAAGCACCTATCGAAATGTGATAACGTATCATTTCGTTGACCCATCGCCTTGTCATGCTTTCCAGTCCCACAGCCACCCCCGCGATCTCGATCAGCAACCTGCATGTGGCCTACCGCGGCCGTGCCGTGCTGCAGGGGCTGGATCTGCAGGTCGCCCCCGGCAGTGTCTACGCCTTGCTTGGCGGCAACGGCGCCGGCAAGTCCTCCACGCTTTCCAGCTTGCTCGGCTTCGTCAAACCCGCCTCCGGCAGCCTGCGGATCGATGGCATCGACCCGGTCGCCGACCCTGGCGCCGCGCGTGCGCGGCTGGCCTACCTGCCGGAAAACGTCGCGCTCTACGAGCACCTGAGCGCGCTGGAAAATGCCGACTACCTGCTCGCGCTGGCCGGCCAGCGCCGCAGCCAGGCCGAGATCGGCCTGGCGCTGGCCGCTGCCGGTCTGCAGCGTGAGGCCTGGCGCCAGCGGCTGGTGGGGTTTTCCAAGGGCATGCGCCAGAAGGTGGCGATTGCGGTGGCCACGCTGCGCCAGGTGCCGGTGCTGCTGCTGGACGAGCCCACCTCCGGCCTGGACCCGCGCGCCATCGCCGACTTCAACCAGCTGGTGAGCAGCGTGCGCGAACGCGGTGGTGCGGTGCTGATGGTCACCCACGACCTGCTCGGTGCAGTGGATGTGGCCGACCGGATCGGGTTCCTGGAACACGGGCGCATTGCCGAAGACATCGGTGCCGGCGACAGCGGCTTCGACGTACGCACCCTGCATGCGCGTTTTGCGCGTGAGCAGGATCGGGCTGCATGAGTCCTGTGCTGTTGGTCGCGCGCGAAGAACTGCGTTTCATGGCGCGCAACCGTTCCGCTGCCATCGGCGTGGTGCTGCTGATGCTGCTCACGCTGGTGGCGGCATTGACCGCCGCGCACCATCAGCGCGACGTGGCCGAGTTCCGCGCGCGCCAGCAGCTGGCCGCGCAGCAGGCCTTCGCAGCGCAGCCGGACCGCCACCCGCATCGGGTGGTGCACTACGGCCATTTCATCTATCGCCCGTTGCCGGCGTTGGCCGCCTTCGATGCCGGCGTGGACGCGTTCACCGGCAACAGCATGTTTCTGGAAGGCCATCGCCAGAACACCGCCAACTTCGGCGATGTGCGTCAGAGCTCGCTGCTGGTGCGTTTCGGCCAGCTCACCCCCGCGTTCGTGTTGCAGGTGCTGGCGCCGCTGCTGCTGGTGTTTCTCGGCTATGGCGCGGTGGCGCGCGAGCAGGAAACCGGCACCCTGCGCGTGCTGTTGCTGCAGGGTGCCACGCGTGGGCAATTGTTCGGCGGCAAATATCTCGCGCTCGCGGTGGTGGCTGCTGCCTGCCTGTTGCCGGCCCTGGTCGGGTTGCTGCCGATCGCCTCGTTGCCGGGTCAGGCGCTGCGGGTCGCGCTGCTGGTGCTGGCGTATGCGGTGTATCTGCTGGTGTGGTGCGCGCTGGTGCTGTCGGTGTCGATGCTGTGCCGGCGCGGCCGCGATGCGTTGCTGGTGTCGCTGGCGGTGTGGGTGTGGCTGGCCCTGCTGGTGCCGCGCGTGGCGCCGGATGTGGCCAGTGCGGCGTATCGCCTGCCGACGCGGCTGGAAACCGATGTGGCGATCCAGCGCGACCTGCGCACGCTCGGCGACAGCCACAACCCGGATGACCCGCACTTTGCGCAGTTCAAGCAGCAGACGCTGGCGCGCTATGGCGTGCAGCGGGTGGAAGAGCTGCCGGTGAACTACAAGGGCCTGCTGGCGCTGGAAGGCGAGCGGCTCACCGCGAGCCTGTTCGAGCGCTATGCCGCGCGCGATTCGGCCATCCAGCAGCAACAGAATCTGCTGGTGCGCACGTTCGCCCTGGTGAGCCCCACGGTTGCGCTGCGCGAGCTGTCGATGACGCTGGCAGAAACCGACCTGCGTGCGCACGAGCGGTTTCTCGCGCAGGCCGAGCGTTACCGCTACGCGCTGGTGCAGCAGCTCAACCAGCTGCAGGCCGATGCGGTGAGCATGGCCGACGACACCGCGCAGGATGCCGGTGCCGATCAACGCAAGCGCATCTCTTCCGCGCATTGGCACGAGATTCCGGTGTTCGCATTCCAGCCGCCTGCCACCACCGAGGTGCTGCGCGCCGCAGGCGCGGCGCTCGGCCTGGTCGGTGCCTGGTTGCTGGCGGCGCTGTGCATGCTGGTGGTGGCCGGCCGACGTGTGGGAGTGGCGCGCTGATGCTGCTGTGGAAATACGAACTGCTGTTGTTGCTGCGCGCACGCGCCGCGCTGGCCGGCTTGCTGTTGCTGGCGGTGTTGACGGTGTGCAGCCTGCTCTCGGGCCAGCATGTCATCGCTGCGCAACGCGCCAACATCGCGCGTATTGCAGCGCTGCAGCAGGAAGACATCGCAGCGGTGCAAGACTATGTGGCGCGCTCCAACGACGCCGGCAGCGCGGCCTACTACAGCTTCCATCCGACCTGGGACCTGCCCACGCCACTGGCATTTGCCGCGGTGGGCATGCGCGATGTCTCGCCGTACATTTTGCGTGTCCGCGCGCTGGGCCTGGAAGCGCAGATCCACGATGGCGACAGCTACAACCCGCAGCTGGCACTGGCCGGGCGCTTCGACTACGCCTTCGTGCTGGTGTTCCTGTTGCCGTTGTTCGTGATCGCGCTGCTGTTCGATCTGCGTTCGGGCGAGCGCGAGGCCGGGCGCGCGCGCATGCTGGCCGCGCTGCCGGGCGCGGGTACCGCGTTGCTGGTGCGGCGCGTGGCGGTGCGTACAGCTGCCGTGCTGGTGTGCCTGGGGGTGCCGTTTGTCATTGCCGCAACCCTCAATGCGGTGCCGCTGCTGCAACAACTCGCGGTGCTGGCACTGACCTGTGCCTATCTGCTGTTCTGGGTGCTGCTGGCGGTACTGGTCGGGCGACTCCACTGGCGCCCGGCCGCGCATGCCACCGCCCTGGCAAGCTGTTGGGTGGTGCTGGCACTGGTCGCACCGGCGTTGGCGCACGTGGCGATCAATCAGGCGGTGCCGGTCAATCAAGGCAGCGAGATCGCGCGGCTGCAGCGCGAAGCGGTCAACCATGCCTGGGATATTCCGCGCCAGCACACCATGCGGGCCTTCTACGCGCAGAACCCGCAGTGGGCGGACTCGGCGCCGCTGACCAGCGCGTTCCATTACAAATGGTATTTCGCCTTCCACGAAAACGGCGATCAACAGGTGGCCCCGCAGGTTGCGGCATATCGCCACGGCCTGCAGCGACGCGAAGCGCTGGCGCAGCGTGTTGCCGGCGTGTTGCCGCCGGTTGCATTGCAGGCCGCGTTGACGCGCCTGGCGGGTACCGATCTGCAAGCGCAGTTGGCGTACCAGGACCGCATCCGCGCCTATCACCAGGCGCTGCGGACGTTCTATTACGGCTATCTGTTCCGCGACCGCCCATTTACGCGCGCGGACTTCGGGCGCGCGCCACGTTTCGATGCAAGCGCCGATCCTGCGTCATAGCGGCAGCTGCCTGTCACCCCTCACCTTCGTTGTCTCACTTGCGACCCGGGCCCAGCGCGCCCGGGTGTTTCAGGAGTCCTGCCCGATGTCTGTGTCCACGCCGCGCCGCCGTCTGTCCAACACGCTGCCTTTGCTCGGTGCACTGAGCTGCGCAGGCGTCAGCCCCCTTGCCGAGGCCGCCGAGCCGCAGGCGCGCGATCTGGATGCGGTGCAGGTGCGCAGCCAGTACACGCCGTACCGCGCATTGAGCGTGACCGGTGCCACCAAGACCGATGCGCCGCTGCGCGATCTGCCGATCAGTGCGCGCGTGCTGGACCAGACCCTGCTGGAGGACGCCGGCGTCAACGATCTGGCCGGCGCGCTGGAGATGGCCAGCGGCATCACCAAGGCCAACAACCTGGGTGGGCTGTGGGACAGCTATTCGATGCGCGGCTTCACCGGCGACCCGAATTTCAGCTCGGACTACATGGTCAACGGCTTCAATGCCAGCCGCGGCTACAACGGCCTGCGCGATGCGGCCAATACGCAGAGCATCGAAGTGATCAAGGGCCCGGCCTCGGCGTTGTACGGGCGCGGCGAGCCGGGCGGAGCGGTCAATATCGTCACCAAGAAGCCCTTGTTCCAGCCGCAGCACAGCGTGGATCTGTCGGCGGGGCGCTTCGACAGTTATCGCGCTGCGGTCGACAGCACCGGCCCGCTGGGCGACAACCTGGCCTATCGGCTGAATGTCATGCACAAGGATCAGCACAGCTTCCGCGACACCGTCGACAGCGACAACACGCTGCTGGCGCCCTCGCTGCTGTGGATGCCCACGCCCGATACCACGGTGTCCTACGAGCTGGAATTCGTGCGCATCCATGCGCCGTTCGATCGCGGCGTCACCGCCATCGATGGCGATGCCAATCGGCTGCCGGCCGGGCGTTTTCTGGGCGAGCCGCGCGATGGCGATATCGATCTGCATTCCACCGGACACCAGGTATTCGTGGTGCATGGCGTGAACCAGACCTGGTCGCTGCAGGGTGGGGCGACCTATCGCGACAGCGGCATGCGCGGTTTTTCCACCGAGCCGTGGACACTGCAGGCCGACGCGCGCACGCTGCGCCGCGAGCGCCGCTACCGCGATTACCAGGGCCGCGATATCGCCGCGCGTGCGGAACTGCTCGGCAGCTTGCAGGCCGGCAGCGTCACCCACAACGTGTTGTTCGGCGTGGATGGCAATCGCTTCGACGACAGCCGTTTCCAGCAGCGCGCACGCTCTGCGGCCACGCCGTACAGCATCGACGTGCTCGCGCCGCAGTACGGCGTTGCGCAGCCGGGGCGGCTGGCCACCATCACCGATACCGAAGAACGCCAGCAGGTGTGGGGCATCTATGCGCAGGATCAGCTCGATCTTGGTGCGCGCTGGAAGGCCTTGCTCGGCCTGCGCTACGACCACTACCAGCAGGATCTCGACAACCGGCTGCGCGGCGCCACGCAGCGCGCCTCCGATGGCGTGGTCAGCCCGCGTGCGGGCGTGATCTTCCATGTCGACGCTGCGCTGTCGCTGTATGCCAGCGCTGCGGCGGGCTTCCGTCCCAACAGCGGCGTGGGTGCGGACGGGCAGAGTTTTGCGCCGGAGAAGAGCCGCTCGCTGGAAACCGGCTTGAAGTACGTGCAGCCCGGCGATGGCCTGGAAGCGACGCTGGCCGCGTTCCGCATCGACAAGAAGAACGTGCTGAGCTTGGATCCGGCCGACACCAGCTTTTCGCTGCCGGTGGGCCAGATGCGCAGCCAGGGTTTGGAGCTGGATCTGCTCGGGCGGCTGACCCCGCGCCTGGCCGCTTCGGTGGGCCTGGCCTATACCGACTCGCAGGTCACGCGCAGCAGTGAAGCCGCCGCCGGTACCGGCCTGGCCGAGGGTCGCCGTTTTCCGAACGTGCCGCGTTTCAGCGGCAACGCCTTCGTCAACTACGCGCAGCCGTTGACCGGCAAGCGCAGTGCGGCAGTGGGCGTGGGCGTGTCGCATACCGGCGAGCGGCTGGGCTCGGTGGATAGCAATACCGACTTCGTGCTGCCTGCGTACACGGTGTGGCGCCTGGTCGGGCATTACGATCTGAGCGAGCGCCTGCGCCTGTATGCCAAGGTCGAGAACCTCACCGACCGCCGCTACGCCGCGTTCTCCTACAGCGAGCAGTGGGTGTATCCGGGCGCGCCGCGCAGCTGGACGGTGGGCGTGCGGCTGCGCTTTTGATCAGCGCCCGCATGTGATCGATACCGGCTGGCGATGTCCGACCATGCGTGCTTGATGGAGCACGCCAGCGCTGGTCGGCGGATGCGAGCGCCGACCGGACAGCTGATTGGCCGCCATTTCGCGGAGCGCGTGGGTCAAACCAGTTTCAGCCAGCGGCCGTGTGTGTGCAGTGCAGCGCGACTGACTGGTCGCGCTAGCTGCGCCGTGTGGACGGACGCTTGCTGCGCTTCTTGCCCGGCGCCACCGGCGCGGCATCCTCGCTGGCCAACGCGCCACCGCTGTGCAGCTGTTCCAGCCACGACAGCGCATCGACATAGCCCAGGAAGTGCTGCAGATAGCCCGGTGAGCACTCGCGCATCAGGCTGATGCAGCGATGCACCAGCACGCTGGAATTGAGCGGGCCGGCATCCTTGGGGGCATCCTGCAGCGACTGCCGCACCTGGCTGGCGGTGCGCACCGTGGTCCAGGTGCGGCGGAAATCCTCCAGCGCCGGCAGCTCGGGGAACTGCGTGGCATCGGCGCTGGCGGTCTTTCTGCTGTCCACTTCCATCAACGCCGCATGGCCTGCCATCCGCTCGGCCAGTGCGCCCAGCGCGCTGCGTTGCGACGGCTGTGTGGCGGCGCTGGCGACACGGCGGCGTGCGGCTTGCTTCACCGTTGCCGCATACGCATCGACCAGCTTGCCCAGCTTTTCTTCCAGCACCTCGCGCACTGGCTCGGCCTGCGTACCGGCACGCGCGGCCAGGGTTTCCATCAGATGGAAACGCACCGGGTCCAGCTGGTCGGCCCCCTGGCTGCGCCAGCGCTGCAGACGCGTGTGCGCGGATGGCGCCTGTGTGCTCATCGCGTGCCTGCGGCCGCTGTCGGATTGGAGGCAGAAGAGGCACGCGAGGTGGAGGGGCGCGCAATCGGTGCGATCTCCACACGGCGGTTCCTGGCGCGGCGTGCTTCATCGGCATTGGAATCCACCGGCTGTTGCGAGCCGAAGGCTGCGGCGAACACCAATGCGGCCGGCACGCCGTCGGCGATCAATGCACGCGTCACCGTGAGTGCGCGTTGGGCCGACAGTTCCCAGTTGTCGGCGTAGCGCCGGTTGCCGCCCAGCACCGGGCGGTCGTCGGTGAAGCCGCTGACCATCAGGATCTCCTCGCGTGCCGCCAGGTATTCGGTCAGCGGCGCGGCCAGCGTCTTCAGCACCTCGCGGCCTTCCGGCTGCAGCTGGTCGGAATTGAAGGCGAACAACACATTGCCGCGGATGCCGATGCGCCCGTCGACCAGGGTCACGCGGCCGGCGGCCAGCGGCGCTGCCAGTGCCTGCTCCAGCGTCTTGCGGCGCTGCGCTTCGGCCTGACGCTGTTTGACCTCTTCGTCCAGGCGGCTGGACAGCTGCAGCTGCACACCGATCACACCGACCAGAATCAGCACGAACGCGCCCAGCAGCACCGACATCAGGTCGCCGAAGGCGGCCCAGATCGGTGTGCCCGATTCGCCGTCGATGTCGATCTCGTCGCTCATGCCGCGCTGGCCTCGCCGGCAGCGGCCTCACCGGCATCGCCGCGGCCGCGATCGAGCTGGCGCAGTTCTTCGATGATCTGCTTCTGCGACAGCATGCTGAGGTCGACCACCTCGCGCGCCTGCGCCACGTAGTACGCCAGTTGGTCGTCGCTGCGGGCCAGCGAGGCATCCAGTGCGCTGGCGACATGCTGCAGGCGCTCGTTGAGCTCGCTGGTAGAGCCGCTGAACAGCTGCACCGCCACGCCGAAGGCTTCGCCCAGGCTGGCCACTTCCACCGCGCTGCCGCTGACATGTGCGGCCACCGCGCCGAGCTTGCCGGTCTCGCTGCCGATCTGCTCGGTGAGCTGGGTGCCCACGCGTTGCAGCAGGTCGGCCGAGGTGGTGACCAGCGCATCGACCGCTGCGCGTTGTTCGGTGGAGGCGTGGTTGACCGCGTTGAGCAAGGTGTCCAGGGTGGCGAGCAGCCTGCTGCGTTCTTCCAGCATGGCGGTGTCGCGCACCATGCTCTCGGACAGGTTCTGGCGCAGCTCGGCCACCACATCGGCGGCCGCCTTGGGCGCTTCGGAGGCGACCTGCATCAGGCGCGCCACTTCGCTGATGGTGGCGCTGGCCTGTGCCTGCGCCTGCGTGGACAGCTCGCTGGCAGTGCTGGCCAGGGTGTCGCAGATCGCCTGCTGCTGCTGGGTGACGCGCTCGCCGGTGCGTTCCCACTGCGTGCTCAGGTCTGCGCTCATCGCGCTGAAGCGCTCGCTCCACAGCGCCAGGCGCTGGGTGTCGCGGGCTTCCAGTGCGGCCTGCAGCTCGGCGTGCGATTGCTGCAGGGTGCCCACCAGGGCAGCGGCATGCGCGTCGAAGCTGGCGGTGGCGGCAGCCAGTGCGCCCTGGTGCTGGGCGGCCAATGCGGCGCTGGCGTCCTGTTGCTGCGCCAGTGCGGCGCTCCAGGCGCTGGCGGTCTCGCTGCTGGATTGATCCATGCGCCTGGACACCGCATCGACCAGGGCGCTGGAGCGTGCGTCGAAGGTGCTGGCGAACTGGGTCAGCGTGCCCTGCAAGTCCTGGGTCAGCGCGTGGTTTGCGCGTTGCTGTTCGGCCACCGCCGCGGTCCAGGTGGCGGCGGCAGCGGCGGTGCTGCTTTCGAAGCCGCTGCTCAGTCCGTCGAGTTGCTGCTGCACGGCCTGGTGCACGCCATCCTGCAGCGCGCTGCTCTGCTGGGCGAGCTGTGCAAGCGTGGCCTGCAACTGCGCGTTCAACGCCGCGCCTGCGCGCTGCTGCTCGGCGAGCACTGCCGCCCAGTGCTCGCCCGTGGCGACGTTGCTGCGCTCGAACCCGTCATTGAGCGCGGTCAACTGCTGCTGCACCGCGTGGGTCACGCCGTCCTGCACCGCGATGCTGCGCTGATCGATCTGCGTGAGCGTGGCCTGCAACTGCTCGGTCAACGCGTGCTGCGCACGTTCCTGCGCGGCCAACACGGCCTGCCAGTGCTCGGCGGCCGTCTGTGCACTGTGCTGGAAGCCATCGTTGAGCGCGTGCAACTGCTGCTGCACGGCGGTGCCGACACCGTCCTGCACGGCAGTGGTCTGCTGTGCGATCTGCTCCAGCGTGGTCTGCAGCCGTGTATCGAGCGCTTGCTGCGCGCGTTCCTGCGCGGCGAGCGCGCTGCTCCAGTGCGCGGCCGCGGCGCTGGCGCTGTGCTGGAAGCCGCTGGTGATGCCGTCCAATTGCTGCTGGACAGCGTGGGTGAGGCGCTCGTGCAGGGCGGCAGTGTCGCGCGCGATGCTGGTCATGGTCGCTTCCATCGCCGGCTGCAAGGCCGCGCCCACCGCGCGTGCGCTTTCTGCCACGCCGCTCTGCAGCGATTGCTCCATCGCCGTGGCCAGGCGCGCATAGGCCGCTTCGCTTCTGGCGTGGAACTCGGCCTGCTGTGCGGCCAGGCGTTCATCGGCGGCGATGCTCTGCTGCTCGATGCTGCGCATCAGCGTCTGCAGGCGATCGATCAGCGTCGGCATCAGCGCGCTTTGCTGCTGCTGCAACTTGAACACTTCGCCACGCTGATGCGCGTCCGAGTGCGGATGCAGCTCGGAGGCGATCTTCAGGTCCAGCCGCTGCACCGCCTGCAGCCGCTCGCGCCGGCACAGCGCCGACAACAGTCCCAGCATCGCGGAGGTCGCAACGCCGGCGATCGAGGTGCCGAACGCAAACGCCAGGCCTTCCACCGGCGCGGCCAGCGAGCCGCGAATGGCCTGCAGGTCGGTGGCGCTCTGCAATGCGACGCCGGTGCCCTTGAGCGTGGCCATCATGCCGAGCAGGGTGCCGAGCATGCCCAGCAGCACCAGCAGGCCGACCAGATACGGCGTCAGCACCGGTGCCGGCAACGCCACGCGCTCGCCCTTGATGCGCAGTCGCACCGCATTGCGCAGGCTCGGATGCAGGCGCTCCAGCCATTCGCCCAACGCCGATGGCGCGGTGGTCAACGCGGCAACGGCATCGTCCAGCGTCGCGCTGGCCTGGCGATAGCGATACAGCTCCAGCGCGCCGGCCACATAACAGGCGCCGATTACCGCCGCGACGCAGGCGCCGAGCGGATTGGAGCCCAGATAACCGATGCCGACCCAGCAAACCGCCAACAGGCCGACGACAAACACACACAGGTGGACGAGAGTTCTGAACATGGGGTCCCAGTTAGCGGGTACGAAGCGCTGCGAGCAGGCCTTCGATCGGGTGAAAACGGACATCCAGTTCGGCGAGCAACACGCTCTGCATGTCTTTGCGAAACACATCCAGCCAGCCGTCGGAAACCGCGCGTGGCGCGGCCTCGCCGTCGGATGCCGGGTTTTGCGCCTGCGCGGCATCGCGCAGCCGCTCGAAATGCGCGCCGAGCAGGTTCGGCAAATGATTCAGCAGGGTCTGCTCGCGCGGGCTCAAGGTCAGCTCCATCACCGCATCCACCTCGGCCAGCCGCGCCATTTCGCCGGACTCCAGGGCCAGCATGTCGCGCAGGCGGCCACGCAGGTCGCCGGTGGCGGTGCGCATCGCGCGTTGCATTGCCAGGTAGTGCTGGCGGAACGGGGCATAGTCGAGCGCAGGCATCGCTGCCGCTGCGTCGCTGTCGGCAGCGGTGGCGCTGCACGCATCGCGACGCGCGCGCGCGAGCACGGCCTCCAGCTCGACCACGCTGCTGGTCGCCAGCCCGGTGCGCACGCGGGCGCAAGCCTCGGTGTCGAGTCTGCGCGTCTCGGGCAGCGCGTCGATCTCCGGCAGCTTGCCATCCAGCGCCTTGGACACGGCGACCGCGCGCGTCCAGTCGATCCATTGGCTGAGCCGGTCGGCGAGCGCATGGTTTGACTGGGCAACGTGGGCATCGGTGAGGCGAGCAAGCAGGCGAATGAACGCCGGGCCCGACAGGGGCGCCCGTGGAGAAGCTTTCGCCATTGTTCCGGTCAAAGACCGCGCATTTTACACGGGAAGCTGCGCCGTTCGGCGCTTTGCACGGGCAGCTGCGGGCCTGCGAAGCAGGCCGGCCCTGGCGGCATTCAGCCGGCCTGGTGTGGGGGCGTGCGCGCGATTGCAGCGTGCAGCGCTGCGATCCAGCGGGCGCAGCGCCCAAAGAGCACGTCCATCCGTAGCGGTATCTGGCTAGCGCGCTCCTGTGGTCATGCGCAGCGAGCGCGACCAACGCTGCCGGCCAGATGTGCCTGGCCCGCTACGCGATATCTCAACCTCGGGCGCGATGTACCAACGGGATCAGCACCACACCCAGCAGTGCCACCGCAGCGGCCACATAGCCGATGCTGCCCAGCCCCCAGGCCGGAATCACCAGCCCGCCGATGATGGCGCCGATGCCGATGCCGGCATTGGCCGCCGACACATTGGTGGTGCCGGCCAGCGCCTGCGAGTGGGGCACCGAGTTCATCACCCGCACCTGGCTGATCGGAAACAGCGCGGTGTAGGCGATGCCCCAGACCGCCAGGGTCAGATAGAGCGGCACGCCGGTCTTGGCCACCGGCACGCACAAGGCCATGCCCAGCGCGAGCAGCAGCAGGAACACCGCCGTGGCACGCAGCGGCGAGCGATCCACCACCCGCCCGCCCAGCCAGTTGCCGATCAGGCCGATCGCGCCGAAGCCCATCAGCCACCAGCCTACGTTCGCCGCCGGCACGCCCACGCTGCGTTCCAGCAGGTCGGCCAGATAGGTGTAGGCGGTGAACATGGCGGTGAAGACCACCACCGACAAGGTCACATTGGCCAGGAAGAAGCGCTCGCCGAAGATGCCGGCCTGCTGACGCAGATTCACCCGTTCGCTGCGGGCCACCGTCGGCATCCAGAGCGCCAGCGCCGCGGCCATCGCCAGCGACAGGGCAGCCAGGATCCAGAACGCGCCACGCCAGCCGATGCTGTTGGCCGCCACCGTGCCCAGCGGAATGCCGAACAACAGCGCCGCCGAAATGCCCAGATACACCCGCGACACCGCGCGCCCGGCGTGCTGCGGCCCGGCCAGTTGCCCGGCGGTTTCGCTGGCGGTTCCCCAGAACACCGGCAGCGCCAGCGCCGGCACGAAGCGGGCAAAGGCCAGCACCCAGATATTGGGCGCCAGCGCGGCCACCGCGTTGGAGACCGCAAACACCAGCAGGATCACGACAAACAGGCGCTTGCGATCCAGATGCGACAGCCACGCGGTCAGCGGCGGGCCGAACAGCATCACGGTGAAGGCGAACAACGTCACCAGCTGGCCAGCGGCGGAGATGGAAATGTCCATGTCGCGTGCAAGGCCGGGCAGCAGCCCGACGATCAGGTACTCGGTGGTGACGATCACGAACGCGGCAAACGCCAGGATGAAGATCGCCAAGCCGCTGCGCGCAGCGGCAGGCGCCGCAGTGGCGGAAGCGGGGGAGGGGGAGGGGGTGGAGCCAACAGCAGACATGGCATGCGCCGCAGTGTGGGCTGGCCATCATAGGAAAGAAATCAGATCGTATATCGGGAGTATTTTCCGTATATTGCGGACTTCATTTCCTGAATACGCCGCCATGCATCCATCCGAACGCGTCAAAGGCATCGATATCTTCGTCAGCGCTGCCGATGCCGGCAGCTTTACGGCTGCCGCCGAGCGGCTCAACCTGACCAGCTCGGCAGTGGGCAAGGCCATTGCGCGCCTGGAGACGCGCCTGGGCGTGCGCCTGTTCGCACGCACCACCCGGCGGCTGGCGCTCACCGACGCCGGCGCGGCGTTCTACCGGGTCTGCGTCAAGGTGCTCGACGAGCTGGAGGAGGCCGAACACGTGCTGCGTGCCGAAGGCCAGGCGCCCACCGGCCGGCTGCGGCTAGACCTGCCGGTGAGCTTTGGCCGGCACAAGGTGTTGCCGGTGCTGCTGCCGTTCTTCCAGCGTTATCCCGGCCTGCAACCGGTCATTTCGTTTACCGATCGCTTCGTCGACATGGCCGAAGAAGGCATCGATATCGCGGTGCGCATCGGCGGGCCCGATCACTGGCATGGCAGCCTGGGGCATCGCTATCTGGGCCATGAAAAACGCGTGTTCTGCGCCGCTCCGCAGTACCTGGCGCAGCGCGGCACGCCCGACAGCATCGCTGCATTGCTGGCGCACGATGCAGTGCTCTATGGCAAGGCCGATGGCAGCAGTAGCCCGTGGCTGCTGCGGCATGGCGCAGGGCCGGTGGAACAGCGTGCGGTGGACGCGCGGGTGGTGTTCGGCAATGCCGAGGCGCAGGTGGATGCGGTGGTGGCCGGGCTGGGCATCGCACAGCTGCCGACCTGGCTGATCGATCGGCATCTGCAACGCGGCAGCCTGGTCGCGGTACTGCCGCAGTGCGACACCGAAGGCCTGCCGCTGCATCTGGTGTGGATGCGCGCGCGCCAGTTGCTGCCCAAGCTGAGCCGGTTGCTGGAATGCCTGCAGCAGGGCTTGCAGGATGCGGCGTGAGTGCGGCGCCTGGCGCGGTGCCGTGCGTGATCGCGGCAGCGGTTGCGCACGGCGTGCATCGACTTGGCGCGATGCAGCGCCAGGTTCGGGTTGGCGCACACGCCAGCACGCAATAGCGGGCGCGATCCAGCGCCATCACGCCGGTCTGCGCGTTCTCTCTGACCAATTCAGCTACGACTGCACTGTCTTACGGCCGACCCTGTTTTGTAAGGTGAACGCGTGTAGTCTGCCGTCCGGGGACGACTCCCCCAACGAGGTGACCGCAATGGATCGCTGCGATATGCAGGTGTCCGATCTCATGGTCCTGGAGTTGCAAGGGTTCCACGATGCCTATGGCAGTGGGCCGGACTTCTGGGACGCGTATCAACGCATCATGACCCTCGCCGCGCAAGCCGGCGGCGACCTGATCACACTGGCCAACGAAATGGCTTCCCTGGCGCAGGGACTTGGCGCGACCAAGCACGCGCAGCTGCTGTAACTCACCACTGCCTGATGACTGGCAACGCGGTCTACGCACCGTGCGCCGCCATTGTCGAAGGTGATGATGGCCGGCGCCGTGCTTTTAGCCGGCGGCGGTGTCTGCACGCAGCGCGCAACCGATCAACCAACTTCAGTCGCGACAGCCACACCGCAGGCGTGCTGCCACTGCGATGCGCGGCTTATTCGACGTCGGTCGTTGCGGGTGTCGCTGTCTCTGCTTCGGACGCGTCGGTTGTCTTGGCGGCAGGTTTGACTGCCTTGGCAGGGGCGGCCTCGGGCTCGCCGCGCTTCTTGTCGCGACGCAGCGGGGTGTCGCCCAGACGCTCGATCGCGCCGCCGGATTGCTGGAACGCCTCCAGATCGGCAGCCAGACGCTGCTCGGACAAACGCGGCTTGCCCGGCTGATTGCTGACGGTCATCGACTGACGGCGGGAGTTGTTCATGGCGAAATCCTCATGCGTTGTACAGCGTCAAGGGAATGCCCCGCCGGCGTTGGTCGTCGTAGGTGGCACGCACGTCGCGGCAATACGGCCCGGACATGACGAAACGCCGGCAGATCGCCGGGCGCGTGTCGTAGATCGAACAACACATGCGCGCGGCGTCGATGGCCACGCACCAGCCTTCCTCGTCACGCGCCATCACGTGCCAACCTTGCGGTGTCACGCTGGTCAAGTGGTTGGGGATGCGGTCGGATGGATCGACCATGACGGTGAGCCGGCAACAGACGGCGTCGCAGCGTTCGCAGAGATTCTTGATGGAGAAGGCCAGATAGAGTGAAGGCGACACCGGAGTCCGGCCGCCCTTGCACCATACACCTTGGGCATGCCGGGGTGTGAACCGGTCCCCGCCGTGGCTGCAACAGGCTGGATCGCGGCGCGCAGAACTCCCGACCACCGCGTGGTGGCCGTTGCCGTGCGGTGCGTCAACTGATCGTATGCGACATCGCGCGCAACTCGCCGCATCGTGCGGATGCATTAGACGTTTCCATAAACGGTTGCCTTTGTCGTGCCGATGCGAAGACGTCTTTCACCTGTGCCGTCGGCAGCCCGCCTTAGCGTTGGGTGGTACGCATCAACGCGACAGGAGATCCCATGAACACTGCCCATCAACACGCAACCGCGCCCGATCTGGCCGACGATCACGCCGACCAACGCAGCGAGAAGGAAAAGCAGGACGCCTTGCAGGACGGTGCGCTGGAAGAAACCTTTCCGGCCAGCGATCCGGTGTCGCCGTTCGTGCCGGCCAAGCCGCTGGACTGACCAGGCCATACGAGCCAGCAACGCAAACGGCGCGGTCATCGACCGCGCCGTTTGCATTTGCAGCGTTGCCGGCTGTTACGGCGTCAACACCACCTTGCGGCAATCGTCCTGCTTCTTGTCGAACAGCTCATAGCCGCGCGCCGCATCGGCCAGCGGCATGCGATGCGAGATGATCGCGCTGGGCTTGAGGTCGCCATTGCCGATGCATTCCAGCAGATGCGGCATGTGCTTCTGCACATGGGTCTGTCCCATCTTGAAGCTCAATCCCTTGTCGAAGGCATCGCCGAACATGAACGCGTGGATGAAGCCGGCATACACGCCCGGCACGCTGACCACACCGCAGCGACGCGTTGCCGCAATGCACTGGCGGATTGCGACACCGCTGCTGCCCTCCAGCTTCAAGTTGGTCAGTGCGGTTTCGATGGTGCTGCCTTCGGCCTCGAAACCCACTGCTTCGATGCTGGCGTCCACGCCGCGGCCATCGGTTTGCGACACGATGACATCGGCGGGGTCGTCGACCTCATCGAAGTTGATCGGAATGACGCCGTAGGCCCTGGAAGCGAAGTCCAGCCGATACGCGTGCCGGTCGACCATGAAGATGCGCTCGGCGCCCAGCATGCGACAGCATGCCGCCGCCATCAGGCCTACTGGGCCGGCACCGAAGATCGCCACTGTCGAGCCCTGCTTGACTCCGGCATCGATGACGGCCTGATAGCCGGTCGGGAGAATGTCGGACAGGAACAGCACCTGCTCGTCGTGCAGTGCGTCAGGAACCACCAACGGCCCGACATTGGCCTTGGGTACGCGCACGTATTCGGGTACGCGCACGTATTCGGCCTGACCGCCGGACAAACCGCCGTATAGATGACTGAAGCCGAACAGCGCCGCCGGCGGTCGCATGTCCTTGTGATTGAGGGCTGCACCCTTGCCGGTATTGGTCGTCTCGCAGGCGGAGAACTCCTGCAGCATGCAATGGAAGCAGCGCCCGCAGGCCACCACGAACGGGATCACGACACGGTCGCCCGGCTTGACCGCAGTCACGTCGGGGCCGACGTCTTCGACAATGCCCATGAACTCATGGCCGAGAATATCGCCGTGCCGCAGATCGGGAATCTTGCCGCGGTACAGATGCAGATCCGAGCCGCAGATGGCAGTGGCCGTCACGCGCAGGATGAGATCGTCGCGTTCGACCAGGATCGGGTCCGACACGGTTTCGACCCGGACATCGCGTGAGCCGTGGTAGTTGAGGGCAAGCATAGGTGTCTCCGGAAAGCCGTCGGTACGCGGCAACGCTGCGTAGTGTTGGTGGAGCGCCGTTAAATCGATCAGCACGGCACGTGCGCACCGTGTGGACGCGTTCGATTGGCGACGCGGCGTTGATGCGCGTGTCACGTCTGGATAACCAACGCACTCGCACTCTCGGATGACGCGCTGAATCGCTCGCAGGTCATGCCTATGGCGACCATGCGACCCGACAATCAACGATCGTGCGTGATGCGATCAACCAGGAGACAGCAATGGGAATTTTGAAGATGGTAACCGCCGGTGCGGTGGGCTACGTGGCTTACCGGGCGTGGCAGCGTCGTCAGAGCGACGCCGGTGAGGCAGCCAGCCCGAAGAGCAACGACCGCGACATTCAGCAGCAGACACTGAGCGCGCCGGGAAATGCGGGCAGCACGCCACCGCATGGCGATCCGCTCGGTAACGTTGCGGCAATCTCCGGCGATCGCAAGCAGGCACTTGGTGCCTTGGCCGTGTTCAACGAGCAGGAGCGCACGCTTGCACAACTGGCGGTCGTGAAGGAACTTGAGGGCGAGACGCTACAGTTTGCCCGCAAGATGGACGAGGCGCACAGTGCGGCCCTGACCGATCTCAGCCGTTTTGCGCCGGACCGTAGCGGCACCCTGGCGCGGGCTGCATCCACCCGCGCTGACGGCACCCGCAAGCGTCTGGAAGGCCTGAACGGGAAGGAATTCGAAACCCAGTACCTGCAGGCCAGCATAACCAGCCACGAGCAGGCGCTGGCGCTGCTGGACGCACAGCTGGCCAGCGAGCCGGGATCGACCGATCTGGGCAAGGAATTGCAGCGTGCCCACGAAACCATCGCCCAGCATTTGGAGCATGCCAAGTCCCTGCGTGCCAAGTCGACCAAGTCGCATTGATCGGCAGAAATCTGCCAATTGAACGCTGGATGAGGTGTGGTGCGAGCAGACAGACAGGCAGCTTCGGCTGCCTGTTGCCGTCATGGGTATGATTGGCGTGTGCGCTCTACGTGCTGTATGCCGCGCATCGTCTGCATCGACTGATGCCAGGCAATCCTATCGCCAGGCGGTTGCCACAGCGCGCCAGGTGTAAGCGATTCGAATCGGGCAGCCTGGCGCTGCCACAGGCCTTCAGATACACCACGTGAGTCCACGTAGCTGTGCCAGGTGCCGTCTTCGACCACGCGGCCTTTCTGCGTTACCGATGCGATGCGGTCTCCTGCGGGACCACCGCAATCTCTTCGCGCAGGCTGTTCTGGCCGACGCTGCGGATACAGTTGCCATCGACCAGCACGCATCCGGTTTGCACATCGGCACGGCGCTGGATCGAGGCGGGTTTTGCGCACAAGCGCAGCGTAGGGTGGCGTTACAGCGTGGCCGCGCCGCCGGCAATGGTCAGCAACGTGCCCGAGGTGTAGCTGGCATTGTCGGCTGCCAGCATCACATACGCCGATGCCAGTTCCACCGGCTGCCCGGGGCGCCCCATCGGCGTCTGACCGCCGAAGTTTTCCACCGACTCCTCATCCATGCCGGCAGGAATGAACGGCGTCCAGATCGGGCCTGGCAGCACCGCGTTGACGCGGATGTGCCTGTCGGCCAACACGCCTGCCAGGCCGATCGTCAGATTGGCCAGCGCGCCCTTGGTGGCGGCATACGGCAGGATGTTCGGCGTCGGTTTCTTGGATTGCACCGAGGCAGTATTGATGATGGAGCCGCCGTCGCTCATCAGCGGCACCGACAACTGCACCAGGTGGAACACGGCGTGCACGTTGGTATCGAACGTCTTGCGCCATTCGTCCAGGGTGATGTCTTCGAAGCGCTGAAAATACTTCTGATAGGCGGCATTGTTGACCAGGATATCCAGGCCGCCGAAGTTGCGGTCGACCTCTTCGATCAATGCTGCAGCCTGGGCAGGGTCGCTGATATCGCAGCCCACCAGCAATGCCTTGACGCCTGCCTTTTCGATCAATGCGCCGATCCTGGCGGCGTCTTCCTGCTCCTCGGGGAGATAGGCAATCGCCACGTCGGCGCCCTCGCGGGCGTACGCGATCGCCACCGCCGCGCCGATGCCGCTGTCTCCACCGGTGATCAACGCACGTTTGCCGGCAAGCTGCCCATGGCCGACGTAACTGTCTTCGCCGTGGTCCGGGCGCGGATCCATTTTTTCGGTACGCCCCGGAAAGCTCTGCTGCTGCGGTTTGAACGGCGGGCGTGGGTAGTTGGGTACGGGCATGTTGCTCTCCTGACGGTGTGACGCATCACAATGAGTGGCAGTGTGCGTCCGCAAACGTCAACGTGCGGGCTAGGTGATGTCGGCAGCGCGTGTGTTGACGACGCGCTGCGTGCGCATTCGAGGGGTGCTTCACGCCATCGCACAGCTTCGTTCACTGCTCTGCAATGCATGCCGGCCTAGCGTGGGTCATGACCACAGGCAGGAGAACGACTAATGGGCAGCGAACCGAAAAAGCCATGGGGCCCGGACGACGATCAGCAAAAGCCGTTTACGCCGCAGGAGCGGCGCAACGAGGAGGCGGGGCGGAAAGCCCACGACATGCCTGACGAGGACAGCAATGTGAACAAGGCCGATCCCGAACACGATTACGAACGGCCAGACGGCTCCGAGAAGCGCTGAGTCGCGTTTGGCGCTGCAATTGCGGCATTCGCGATGCGCGCCTAGCACATACAGACCCCGCCTTGCTGCCACGGTGATGGCCGGCCAACGCCACGCACATGTGTTTCATGGCTGGCGTGTGGGGGTGGGCACCACGCATTCGGTGGCCTTTCAGCTGGGCTTGCGCAACGCGTCAAGCGGTTGACCGAAGTCACCTCAAGTGGGCGGCCAAGCTGTCGCTTCCTATCGGAAGTGAGCTGATACGTCCAGCGCAGTCCGACGGCACCCCATGCCCGGGCTGCCCACCGTCCCTCACATACCCTGCACTTCTTGGCATGTGGTCACACTTGAAGCGCTTACCGGCCCCGACCATGACGCTTGGCACTGGCGGAAACCAACGCCGAGATGCGTACTTCTGCCAGAATTTTACGGCGAGCTCGACTTGGGGGAGCGAGCACCATACGGCCGCATAGCGGTGAACGCGATATGCCATCTCGTGGTGATGTGTGGGCGCGTTTTTCGCGTCGCCGTCACAATTCTCAACTGAACATGTACTAGCCATTGCGGACAGAAGCGCTCATGGACCGTCTTTCCTGCGCCATCATCGACGACGACGTGGAGTTCTGCGATCAGGTGGTTGAGTTAGCCACCGATAGCGGCTTCCGTGCCAAGGGGATCTATACCCTTGGCGAAGCCAGCCATTGGCTGGACAGCAACTTCCCCGACCTGTTGGTGGTGGACGTTGGCCTGCCCGACGGCAGTGGCTTCGATCTCATCGAACGGCTCGACCCGGATCACACGCCGCAGATCGTTGTGGTGTCGGGCGATTACGCCTATGAAACCCAGGGCCGCGCGCAGCAGTTCGGCGTCAGCGAATTCCTCACCAAGCCGTTCGCGCCCGAACGACTGGAACGCGTGCTCGGCGGCCTTCGTGAGGCCCAGCAAGGCAATCTGGGCATCAGCGGCAACAGCGACAGCATCGTACTGTTGCGCAAGGACATCGTCCGCGTGGCACCGACCGATCTGAATGTGCTGGTGACCGGCGAAACCGGCACCGGCAAGGACCTGGTTGCGCGCGCGATCCACCGGGTCTCCGGCCGGCATGGTCGTTTTGTGCCGGTCAACTGCGGTGCCATTCCCGAAGAGCTGCTGGCCAGTCAGTTGTTCGGCCACGAGCGCGGCAGCTTCACCGGTGCCGATCGCCGGTATGCCGGATTTCTGGAGCAGGCGGCCGACGGCACGCTGTTCCTGGATGAAATCGGCGAGATGCCGCCCCGGCTGCAGGTCTATCTGCTGCGCGCGATCGAGTCGCGCAGCTTCATGCGCGTGGGTGGCAGCGAGGAAATTCCGTTGGATGCGCGCGTGATTGCGGCAACGCATCAGCGTGTGCAGCGTGAGCACGGCGTGCTGCGCGAGGATCTGTTCTACCGGCTCAACGAGTACCCGATCCAGGTACCGCCGCTGCGCGAGCGTCGTGGCGATGCGCGTCTGCTGGGTTTACGCGTGATCGATGAGCTCAACGTCAAGTACGGCACCCGCAAGCTGCCGACCAAATCGTTGTTGCGCTATCTGGCGTACCACACCTGGCCGGGCAACGTGCGCGAACTGCGCTCGTTCATCCGCTATCTGTACCTGCGCTCGGACGGCGATCTGTTGAGCGCGCCGGAGGTGGTGCACACCGTGCCGCAGGCCGACGAAGACGGCTTGCTGATTCCGGCAGGGTGGACCATGCGCCAGGCCGAGGACGCCATGATCGAAGCGGCATTGGCGCGCACGCGTTTCAACAAGAAGGCGGCGGCGCGCGAGTTGGGGATCAGCGTACGCACCTTGCACAACCGGCTCAGTGACAAGGACGCGTAATGAGCGATGCATCCCAGGGGCGGCGGCGCGAGCTGCTGCATCAGTTGCGCAATCGTCTCAACGTGATGGGCTTTGCGTTGTACGCCTTGCGCAATGAAACCTCCAAACCCATGGACACCTTGCGCACCACCCATCAGTCGGCCGTGGAGTTGCTCAATCAACTCGGCGAAGACGAGCGCGCCCTGCGCCAGGACGATGCGGTGTCAACCGATAGCACCGATCAGTAGTGCTCGGCAGGCTGGGCCTGGTTGCTCAGCAGCGCGGTGATCATGCGCGGGTTGTACGGCTTCATGCAGTAGGACAGGTGCGCAAACCGCGGCGGTAGCGTGTAGCGGTCGTAGCCCGAGCAGAACGAGAACGGCACGCCGCGTTCCAGCAGCGCATCGGCGACCGGAAACACCGGTTGGCCGCGCACATTGACGTCGAGCAATGCACCGTCGATGCTCTGGCCGGAGGTCACCAGCGACAGCGCCTCCGGCACGTTGCCCACCGGCCCGAGCACACAGACGCCGGCCTCCACCAACAGATCGTTGAGCGATTCGGCCAGCAGATAGTCGTCCTCCACCACGAGGATGCGACGGCCGTTGAGTGGGTTGTCCAGCATGGGGACTCCTAGAGCGGTAGCGCTGTCTGGCGACGCGCAAGCCATAGTGCGCGCTGCGTCGGTTAACGCCGCGCGTAAGCAGGCGCTTCCAGAACCGGTCCGCGCAAGGCAGCTGTATCACGCAGACGCCGCGTAGCAGTAGAGGCAGGTTTGCGCCATCATTGACGATTGCGCCTCACGCCCGGCGCCGTTGATGCGATGGCTGCAATGACCGACGACGACACCTCCTGCGACGACACGGCAGCGACCCCTGCCCACGACGCCGTGGCGCCACCGCCGTTGTTCATTCTCGGTGTCGGTGCCGACGGCCTGGATGCCACGCGCCTGGCCGAACTTTTGGACGCGGTCGCCGGCGCGCCCAATCTGGTGGTCATGCTGTTGCTGCGCGATCGCCATTTGCTGGACGAGCCGCGCCTGCGCGAGTTGCTCGGGCCGCAATCCAGCCTGCTGCTGGCACCGGAGGATGGCGATACGCTGCATCCCGGACGCATTTACCTGCCGCCCAGCCAGACGCTGGTGACCCTGGAAGAAGGCCAGCTGCGGCTGCGTCCGTTGGAGCAAGCCCGCGATCACGGCCTGATCGACAGCTTCTTCGTTTCGATGGCGCACGACCAGGACGGCAACGTGGTCGGCCTGATCATGGGCCGCTTCGATGGCGACGGCACCCTGGGCACCGCCGCCATCAAGGAATGCGGCGGTCTGGCACTGGCGGTAGACGACCCGTCGTTGCACGGCATGGATCTGCGCAGTGCCGGCAACCCGGCCGCCATCAGCGACGACATCCTGCCGCTGCCGCGCGTGGCCGCACGCATCGCCGCGCATATGCGGCGCTACCACCGCTTCGGTCATCCGGCGCCGGTAGGTGTGCGCAAGGGCAGCGAAAACGACCAGCTCGGCCAGGTCGCCAGCATCCTGCGCAACGCCACCGGCCACGATTTCCACGGGTACAAGCGCGCCACGTTTCTGCGCCGCGTACAGCGACGCATGCAGGTAGTCCAGGTGGACACGCTGGAACAGTATCTGGAGCAGCTGCGCGGCCGCTTCGACGAGCCGCTGCTGCTGTTCAACGATCTGCTGATCGGCGTGACCCAGTTCTTCCGCGACCGTCGCGAGTTCGAGTTTCTGGAGCAGCAGGTGATTCCGCGCCTGTTCCAGGGCAAGCAGCCAGGCGACCACCTGCGGGTGTGGGTACTGGGCTGTTCCACTGGCGAAGAGGCGTATTCGCTGGCGATGCTGTTGCGCGAGCATGCGCAGACGCTGGACGTGGCACCGCGCATCCAGATCTTTGCCAGTGACATCGACGGGCGGGCCCTGGCCATCGCACGGGTAGGGCGTTATGCGTCCAGCATCGTTGCCGATGTGGGACCGGAGCGCCTGCAGCGCTGGTTCGTCAAGGAAGGCGATACCTATGTGGTGAGCAAGCAGCTGCGCGAGCTGTGCGTGTTCTCGCAGCACAGCATCGTCAAGGACCCGCCGTTCTCGCGGCTGGATCTGGTGTCGTGCCGCAATCTGCTGATCTACCTGGATGCCGAGCTGCAGAATCGGGTGATCCCGGTGTTTCACTTCGCACTCAAGCCGGGCGGCTATCTGTTCCTGGGCAACGCCGAGAACGTCTCGCGGCATGCCAAGTTGTTCGCACCGGTGGAGCGCAGCTTCCGCGTGTTCCAGAAGATCGATGCCGACAGCCGCATGCATGCGACCTTCCCGTCGTCTTCGCTCGGACCCGACGGCCATGCGCCGGCGGCCACCCGCCAGCAGCGCAGTGCCAGCAATGCACTGGTGCGTGCCGGCGAGCGCATCGCCGATCGCTATGCACCGGCCTATGCGGTGCTGGACGAACATTTCGATGTGCTGCACTTCTCTTCGCAGGCCGGGCGTTTCATCCGTCCCGGCGGCGGTGCGCCCAGTCTCAACCTGCTCAACCTCGTTCACCGCGACCTGCGGCTGGAGTTGCGCAGCGCGCTCAGCCGTGCCGAAGCGGACATGGCGCCGGTGCAGGCCAAGGGCATCCAGATGCACGAGGATGCGGCGACCTTGGCAGTGGATCTGTTCGTGGAGCCGACTTCGGATTCGGAGGTGCCGCGCGGCTATGTGGTGTTGTTCCAGGAAGTGGAAGCGCGCGAACTGGCCGAGCTGGCACCGCCGAAAGATAGGGTGTCCGACAACGCGCACGTGCGGGCATTGGAGAACGAGCTGCGCATGACGCGCGAGCGGCTGCAGTCGATGATCGAGGAGCTGGAAAGCACCAACGAGGAGCTCAAGTCTTCCAACGAGGAGTATCAGTCGCTCAACGAAGAACTGCAGAGCGCCAACGAGGAACTGGAAACCTCCAAGGAAGAACTGCAGTCGGTCAACGAGGAAGTCACCACGGTCAACGGCGAGCTGGCCCACCGCGTGCAGGAACTTGCGCATGCCAACAGCGATCTGAAGAACCTGCTGGAAAGCACCCAGATCGCCACCGTGTTTCTGGATAACGACTTGTGCGTCACCAACTTCACCCCCGCCGTCACCGATATCCTGCCGTTGGTGGAAAGCGATATCCACCGGCCGATCAGCAACATCAAGCTGCACGTGAGCTACGACGAGCTGCAGGACGATTTACGTCGGGTGATCCGTACGCTGGCGGTACTGGACCGCGAAGTGGAAAACCCCGCTACCCGCGCGCGCTACATGGTGCGCGTGCTGCCGTACCGCACGGTCAACAACTTCATCGGCGGGGCGGTGTTGACCTTCATGGATGTCACCCCGCTGACGCGCGCCGAGCGCGCGTTGCGCAGCAGCGAGCAGCGCCTGCGCACCTTGATGGAAGGCATCCCCCAATTGGTGTGGCGCTCGCTCGACGGCGGCCGCTGGACCTGGTCCAGCCCGCAATGGTCCAGGTATACCGGGCAACGCGATGGCCAGAGCCTGGAGCTGGGCTGGCTGCAGGCGGTGCATCCGGACGAGCGCGAACTGACCTTGAATGCCTGGCACGACAGCGTGCGCACCGGCGGGCTGGATGTGGAGCACCGCCTGTTCAATGCAGCCGAGGACCGCTACCGCTGGTTCCATACGCGCAGCGCGCCGGTGCTGGACGAGCGCGGCCAGGTGCTGGAGTGGCTGGGAACCTCGACCGAATCGGACAATCTGCGCCGTCTGCAGGACGAGCAGCGCGTGCTGGTCAGCGAATTGCAGCACCGCACCCGCAATCTGATCACCGTGGTGCAGTCGGTCGCCAAGCAGACCGTCCAGACCAGCCACAGCATGCCGGAATTCGCCGGCAGGTTCGATGACCGGCTCTCTGCATTGTCGCGTGTGCAAGGGCTGTTGTCGCAGTCGGACAACGTGCCCACCACCATCGGCGCACTGCTGCGCATGGAGCTGGATGCACTCGGCGCCGAGCCCGATCAACAGCGCATCGTGGTGGATGGCCCGGATGTGGCGCTGCGCAAGTCCACTGTGCAGACGTTGGCGCTGGCCTTGCACGAACTGGCCACCAATGCGCTCAAGCATGGGGCACTGGCGGTAGAGACCGGTACCTTGTCGGTTCGCTGGGACGTGGTGTCCAACAACGATGCCTCGGCGCATCTGGTACTGTCGTGGATCGAAGAAGGCGCCAGCCGGCAACGACGCAACGATCGCGACCAGGCGGGCGGTTTCGGCCGCCGCCTGATCGAAAAAGCCTTGCCGTACAGCCACGGCGCACAGACGCGTTACGAGCTCAGCGATACACGTCTGGAATGCGAGATCCAGTTGCCGTTGACCTCGCTGTACGACCAGTAGCGCACTGCACGCTCACCTGCAGTCTGTGCGCACTCAGGCAGGCGCTGCTGTGTCGATGTGCGACATGCCGGGCATCCGGATGCGCCCTTCACGGAAAATCCTGCGCGTGCGTGCAGATGTTGCGACGGATTGGTACCTCGTAGCGCCGTTGATGCCACTGCCCTCATGCAAGAGCGTTGCAGTGCGCCGCTGCGCAAGAGCCAAAAACTTGGCGCGTATTATGCGTAACTCCTGCTGTCATCAAGATGTACGGCGGAGTGAACATGATTGCGCGCATTCTTCAGTTGCCGGGTCGCGTTGCCAGCAATGCCTGGGTCGAAATCGGTGTCGGTGCCGATGCCGACATTCTGGTTGCCGACCGTGGCGGCAAACGCGAGGAGCGCGCAACCTTCGGCCGACGTGCTCCGGGGCAGCAGCGTTCGATCACGACGCAGGAGCCGGAGTGGCTGGGGCGCGTCGACCTGGCCATCTGGGAAACCCAACGCTGCCTGATCCCGCTGTGTGGATTTGCCTGCAGTGCATCGGCAGACGGCGCCACCTCGGCAACCTGGTTGAGTCAGGACGGTGGCGCGTCGTACGCGGCGGGTCTGCGCAATGTCATGGATATCGGCGGCCGCCTGCAGATGGGGTTTTCGCTATTGGTCGCGTCGTCGACCAGCCTGCCGACCCAGCGTCCGTTATGCATCCAAGGCGATGCCACGCAATGGCTGAAGACCAGCGGCGAGGAGGCGATGTGTCGTCTCATGCCATGGCGGCTGGAGCGTTGCACCACCGCAGCAGGCGTGCGGCCCGAGTGGGCCAGCGAAGCGCGCCCCAAGCACGCCGCACCGATGTGAGGCGCGTCGGCACGCTGTGGCAACAGCAGGCCTGTCGGCCCGGCGTGTTTTCGGGCGTTCGGTAATACGTCGCACGCGCGCAGGCATCGTGTATCCAGCCACCTGTACTGCGTGGTCTTTGCAGGTCGGGCGCCGCCATCGCTGCGATGGTCATCCGCGAGACAACCTGTCTGTCGCCTGCTGTCCACATCATGTTGCGCATAAAAAAGCCCCGGTCGCGAACGACCCGGGCCAGTGCCAGCAACCGCTGTCGATGAAGATCAGCGTTGGATGTCGCCGGTGGTGGAGCCGGCGCCCGGGCCTGCGCCCAGGTCTGCGCCGGTGACCCGATCCAGTTCCGGATTGGACAGCAGGCGTAGCGACATGGCATCCAATGCTTCGGTCTGGGTCGCATCCAGCGCAACCGTGGCCGAACCATCGCCGCCATCGACCGCGGACTGCAGCGCACGGTCCGCAACCACGTCCCACTGCTCGCCGGTATTCCAAGGGCCGACCGTGTCGCCTTCGCCCTGCGACATGTTGTAGTAGATATCGGTAAAGCGCGGGTCCCCCGGCAGCTTGCCAGGCGGGAAGTTCGGCTCGATTGAGTACAGCGCCTTCTCGAACGACTTCTGATGCGCCACTTCGCGCGTCATCAAGAAGCGCAGCGCATCCACGATGCCCGGGTCGTCGGTGACGGTGATCAGACGCTCGTAGACCAACTTGGCACGTGCTTCGGCAGCGATGTTGGAGCGCATATCCGAAGTTGGGCAACCGATCGAATCAACATAGGCCGAGGTCCACGGCACCCCGCTGGAATTGACCAGTGCCGGGCCACTACCGTATAGGATCTGCTGGGTGTGGCTGGTGCTGTTCTGGGTCATGGAGCGCATCTCCATGGCCTCTTCCATGCCTTCGGATAACACGGCCTTCGGGCCTTTGTTGAGCATGGCGATGATGGAGCCGATGATTTCCAGGTGGCTCAGTTCTTCGGTGGCGATATCGAACAGCAGATCCTTGCGGCCCGGATCGTCTTCGCCCAATGCCTGCGTAAAATACTGCATTGCTGCAGCAAGTTCGCCCTGCGGTCCGCCGAACTGCTCGAGCATCAACGTGGCCAGATCCGGATTGGGTTCGGCAACGCGCACGGTGTACATCAGACGCTTGTTATGCATAAACATGGATCGTACTTCCTGGCTGGCGCCCGGCGACAACTGCAACGCGGCATGCGGGCAGAGCCCTGAGGCTGGCTACGGTGGAGGTTGCCCGCGCGATGCGGGCGAACGCAGGCGGCAGCGCCGCCTGCGCGATGTGTCAGGCCGCTTTGCTGGCCTTGGCTGCTTTCTGATTGCCGCCCTGCTCGGCGAGCAACGTCAGCTTTTCATCGGTAGCTTTTTCTTCTTCCAGGGTCGAAAGCAGCAAGCTGACCGCATCGGTATAGCCCAGCTGCTTTGCAATCGCAGCGATGGTGCCGTACGAGGCGATCTCGTAATGCTCCACCTTCTGTGCGCCGCCGATCAGCGCCGCATCGCGCACGGGGCCTTCTTCGATCTCGTCGATCACCTCGCGGCTTTCCTCGACCAGACCCTCCATCGCGGCACACTTGATGCGCTTGAGCTTGATGCCGAGCAGTTCGACGATCTGGTCGATGCGTTCGATCTGGCCTTGGGTTTCTTCCAGATGCAGCTTGAACGCTTCTACCAGCTTGGGTTCGGTCGCCGCACGTGCCAGACGCGGCAGCGATTTGGTCAACTGCTTTTCTGCACTGTAGATGTCCGACAGTTCGTGGACGAAAAGCTCTTCAATTGTCTTGATCGCCATGGGCGGCTCCTTGGATGGATGAGTGGTTAAAACAGTGCGATGCACTGTGTGTGCGTCTTTGCCTTCGATTGCGAGCCAGCTGCGTCATCACCCCGGCATGGCATCGCTTGGTCAGGCGATGCCGCAAGGCAGCGTTGTTGTCGTGCTCGCTCAGGCTGTGTGGCGTGTCGCTAAGCTAGTCGTCGGCGTGTTAGCGCAATCGGTGGATGCGGTGATCCCGATGCGATGACGACCTGTGCCGCAAGCTGCGCGCTGGCGATTGGCGGGCGATCGATGCGGTAGTGCCCAACCGTGGCCGTCGCATTGCATTGACCCAGGCCGATGCTGGCTTGCCGAGGCGCGTACGTGCAGTGCGCATGTCCACGGCCGCGCATCCCGCACTACCCAAGCGCGTGTGCTGACGTTGATCCCAGCTGCGCGGATGTCGATGCTGGCTCAGCGATTACACCGGCAATGTGCGGCATGCACGACGGGGCATGCACGTCGTTGCAGACAGATGCGCTACAACTGAAGGCTCGTCCTTGCCCGGGGAATCGCCATGACGCCGTTGGACAAACCGCTACGCCGCGAGCTGCAGATCGGCGAACAGGCCTATACCTTGATCGTCGACCCGCGGGGTCTGAAGCTGGTCGAGAAAGGCCGACGCAAAGGCGTGGTGTTGCGGTGGGACGAGCTCGTCAGCGGCGATGCCGCACTGGCCCGCGCGCTGCAGGCCTCGCTTGGCGAGTCCTGATCGCAGCGCGCGGGCAAACTGACTCAGGCTGAAGGAAACAACCGTGCCAGTTCGCGGATCGCTGCTGCGGACGCTGCGTGATCCGGCGTGGCATCGGGGTTGTTGAAATCGTTGGCACCTTGCGACTGCACCAGCAAACCATCGCGGCGTGGCACAACATTGAGATTGTGGCCGCGCCAGACCAACCCGTAGGTCACCTCCGGCTGCGGAATCAGGCGCGCTGTCTGCCCGCGCACCGGGATGACGCTGTGGTCGCCAAGCAATGCCCGCGCACCATAGCCGGTGGCATTGACCAGGATCTTTTCGCGCAACTGGTCGAACTGGCGCGGATGCTCGAAGCTGCGCGTATACAGCTCGCCGCCGCCCTGGAGATAGTCGTCCATCAACAGCCGCGCATACGCACTGAGGTTGAAGGTCAGCTGGCTGTAGCGACGCACGAACGGTACCGGAAACGGATGGCCGCCGGGCGCGACCGGTTGCGAGCGCGGGCCGAGATCATCGAGCAGTTCGCGCTCCAGCGGCGGGTAGTCCGGCTCGTGCGCTTCGGCCGATGCGCTCGGTTGATCGAACGGCACATCCGACAACGCATACCCATCGCGCCACTCGATCGGATCGCCCGGCAGGCCCAGCAGGGTCTGGTAGCGGCGAAACGCGATGCGCGCCATCTCTTCCCAGCGGGTCCTGAAATCCGCGGTAGCGTGTTCGCTGGTGCACACGCGCGAATCCGGCGACCACACGCCGGTGGCGTAGAACGAGCGCACGTCCGGCAGGCGCTCGCGCGCATAGATGCGCACGCGCAGGCCCGCACGTTGCGCCACCAGCGCGGTGGTCAGCCCGATCGCGCCGCAGCCGATCACCGCCAGCTCGCGCGCATCCGCATCGGCGGCACGCACCAGCCGCAGTGCGTGCTCGGCCGCGCCCCACGACAACGACCACCCGCTGCCGCCGTGTCCGTAGTTGTGCACCACCGTCTTGCGACCGATGCGCTCGGCCTCGATCCGTGGCCCCTGCGCACGGAACGGACGGGTGCAGCCGTTGATCGCGATGATGCGATCGACCGCCGCACGGATCGGCGCCAGCGTCGGCGCTGCGGCGAACTGGTCGGACAAGGCGCCCAGTGGCGCGGCGGGCAGTGGCGAAGACGGCGCAGCGGCAGGCTTGCCGGTGGCGGCCCAGCTCCCGGTCGAAGCGGCCGCGAGCGCAAGACCGGCGCTGTGCAGGAAATGACGACGGTGCATGCGACTCCTGAGCGAGGTGGACAAGGTGATCGGGGTAACGGCGGCTGCGCTATCGGCCACGCGCGGCGCGCGGCGCGCAGGATCCGTACAGGCCAGGCCCCGCGCTGCGCGCCAGCGACAGATGCCGCAAGGTCACCGACGCCGAGCATACCGCGCGCATCTGCACCTGCCACGGCCGACCAGGCCGGGTTTCGCACCGCGATCCGGGCAATTGGGGCCGCGCTGGCAGCCATTCGTCGCCCGGGGCTTTCGTCCGATCGCTTGCCGGCTATGCTCGCCGCGTCCCGATCCAACGAGCTCCCACCCGTGTCTGCCAGCGTCTTCCTGATCGTACGTATCGTGTTCGCCTGGGCTGCGGCATTGGTGGTGGCCGGGATCATGTGGGCGCAGCTGTTCGGCTCCACCGGCGCGTTCTTCGTGCTGATCTGCGTGGTGCTGCTGACGCTGGCCTTGATGAGTGCGATCACCCATGTGCGACGGGTGCGCCTGATCGCCGGGCGGCTGGATCACGACACCCTGTCGACCCGCCAGCGCCGCCAGATCGAGGTGCCGCTGGAGGTGCAGGCCAGCTTCGCCGTGGTCGAAGAGGCGGTGCGCGCGCTGCCGCGCGTGCAGGACATCGAATGCGCGCCCGGCAGCCTGCTGATCCGCGCCAAGGTGCGCCGCATCGACCCGTATGAAGGACGTCAACCTTCGCGCTGGAACCTGTTCGCGCGTTTTGCGATCAAGCGCAACCAGGTGCTGGTGACGATCGCGCCAGGGCAGGGCACCAGCAGCGTCACCGTGTTGTGCGAGCCCGACGCCAGCGCCTGGGTGGACCTGTTCGCGGTGGACGAAGGCAGCAATTTCGAGAATGCCGAGGCGATCAACCGCGCGGTGGTGCGCCGGGT
This sequence comes from Xanthomonas arboricola, assembly GCF_002940665.1. Taxonomy (GTDB): domain Bacteria; phylum Pseudomonadota; class Gammaproteobacteria; order Xanthomonadales; family Xanthomonadaceae; genus Xanthomonas; species Xanthomonas arboricola_B. The sequence continues at coordinate 1,114,530 of NZ_MIGY01000001.1, read as the reverse complement.
CGGCGAGCAGCGTCGCGACGAGCAGGCCGCGGCCGAGCAATCGGTGATGGAAAAGGAATTGGCCGTGGCCCGCCTGAACCTGCTGCATGCCCAGGTCGAGCCGCACTTTCTCTACAACACGCTGGCCAGCGCACAGGTGCTGGCACGCACCGACCCGCCGCGCGCGGAGATCATGATCGGGCACCTGATCCAGTACCTGCGTAGCTCGCTGCCCAGCGCCGACGGGGCCATCTCCACCCTGGGCGAAGAACTCGAACGCACCCAGGCCTATCTGGAAATCCTGCGCATCCGCATGGGCACGCGGCTGGCCCTGCAGGTGGAAGTGCCGTACGAGCTGCGCGCACTGCAACTGCCCTCGATGATGTTGCAGACCCTGGTGGAGAACGCGATCAAGCACGGGCTGGAACCCAAGCCCGGCGGCGGCACGATATGGATCCTGGCGCGTCGCGTCGACGACCACGCCACGCTGACCGTGGCCGACGATGGCCAGGGCTTCGGCACCCACACCCAAGGCACCGGCATCGGCCTGAAGAACCTGCGCGAGCGCTTGCAGCTGATCTATGCCGGCCAAGCCAGCTTTGCCATCGTGTCCAATTTCCCCAGCGGTGTGGCAGCCACGATCAGTCTGCCGCTGCCGGCACAGGTGCTGGCCACACGCATGCCGCCGCCGCTGCCCGACGCGCACACCCATGCCGCGCAGGTGCAGGCATGAGCGCGTTGCGTGCGGTGATCGCCGAAGACGAGGCGCTGCTGCGGCAATCGCTGCTGACCCTACTCGCGCAGGTGTGCCCGCAACTGCAGATCGTGGGCGAATGCGAAGACGGCGCCGGCGCGTTGGAGACCATCGCCGCGCAACAGCCCGATGTGGTGTTTCTGGATATCCGCATGCCCGGGCTCACCGGTATCGAGGTGGCGCGTGCCCTGCGCGAGGTCAGCCCGCGTACCCAGGTGGTGTTCGTCACTGCCTACGATCAGTACGCCATCGATGCGTTCGAACACGGCGCGGTGGACTATCTGCTCAAGCCGATCAGCCGCGAGCGCCTGCAGGCCACCTGGCAGCGCGTGCAACAGCGCGCCACCTCCGGCCAGCCGGATGCTCAGCTGCTGGAGGCCTTGCTGCAGCGCCTGTCCGCACGCCCTGCTGCCGCCAGCGCCGCGCCGCCGTTGGCCTGGCTCACCGCCAGCAGCGGCCGCGAGACGCGCCTGATCGCGCTGGACGAGGTGGCGTATTTCCAGGCCGACCAGAAATACACCACGGTGATGACCGCCGCCGGCGAGGCGATCGTGCGCACGCCGCTGCGCGAATTGCTCGACGTGCTGGATCCGCAGGTGTTCAAGCAGATCCACCGCTCCACCATCGTCAACATGAAGGCGGTTGCCTCGGTGGTGCGCGAGGACACCGGCAAGGGCCGGCTGGCACTGCGCGGGCGCAGCGAAACGCTCACCGTCAGCCAGCCCTTCATGAGCCTGTTCCGCGGCATGTAAGTCCCCCGATCGCCTCGACTGAAAGGATTGCTGATATGCGCCTGATCGCCTCCCTCGTGTATTGCCTGCTTGCCTTGGCCGGTTGCCACGACCGCAACGGCACCACCTCCATCACCCGCGCCACCAGCAATGGCCGGGACGTGATCTTCAGCAAGACCCTGGCCACCGCCACCGACCTCAACGTGCACTGCCTGGCCAGTAGCAGCGGTCGCTGCCATTACCTGGTCTACGAAGAGCACTGCGCCGCGCCCGCCGCGGGCCAGACCTCGGGCACGCCGGCCTGCGCACGCACAACCCTGGACAGCTTTGCGCTGACCCCCGGGCAAGTGCGCGAATTGCGCGGCATCCCGCGTCAGGCGCATACCTGTGTGGATGCCAGCGCGCCCAGCGCCGATTGCCATGGTTGAGCGAGCGGCCTGCTAAAACACTTCCGTCCGTGTGGTAAGGCACGGATGCAGCCGCATGCAAGCCTGAATACGCACTGACGATCAGCGGCCGCTTCTGCGATCATTGCCGGCTTGTTGCCGGTTCACGGCGTCCTCACTGCCAGGCTTCTCATGTCCGAACAATCGCTACGCCGCGACGTTGGCCCCTTCGCCCTCATGCTCACCGGCCTGGGCTCGATCATCGGTTCCGGCTGGCTGTTCGGTGCCTGGCGCGCTGCCGGCCTGGCCGGCCCCGGTGCGATCTGGGCCTGGATCCTGGGTGCAGCGATCATCACCACCATCGCGCTGTCCTACGCGGAACTGGGCGCGATGTTCCCCGAGTCCGGCGGCATGGTGCGCTACAGCCATTACTCGCACGGCTCGCTGGTGGGCTTCATCGCCGGCTGGGCCAACTGGATCGCGATCGTGTCGGTGATCCCGGTCGAGGCCGAGGCCTCGGTGCAGTACATGGCCTCCTGGCCATGGGCCTGGGCGCAGGGCCTGTATGTGCAGGCACCCGGCGGGGCGGGGGAGTTGTCGGTGCCCGGCCTGCTGATCTCGGCGGTGCTGGTGCTGGTGTATTTCTTCCTCAATTTCTGGAGCGTCAAGCTGTTCGCGCGCTCTAATACGCTGATCACCGTGTTCAAGCTGGTGGTGCCGGCGGCGACCGGCGTGGCCTTGATCGCCAGCGGCTTCCACAGCGAAAACTTCAGCGTCGGCATCCACGGCGACGCGCACGTGATCGACCTGGCCGCGGTGCTCACCGCGGTGGCTACCGCCGGCATCGTCTTCAGCTTCAACGGCTTCCAGAGCCCGGTGAACCTGGCCGGTGAAGCACGCAACCCGGGCCGCAGCATTCCGTTCGCGGTGCTCGGCTCGATCGCGCTGGCCACGGTGGTCTACGTGATCCTGCAGGTAGCCTACATCGGCGCGGTGCCGCCGGACCTGCTGGCCAAGGCTGGCTGGCACGGCATCGATTTCCGCTCGCCGTTCGCCGAGCTGGCCATCATCGTCAACCTGCACTGGCTGGCCATGCTGCTGTACATCGATGCGTTCGTCAGCCCCAGCGGCACCGGCATCACCTATACCGCCACCACCGCGCGCATGGTCTACGGCATGGAAAAGAACGGCACCATGCCGTCGGTGCTGGGCAAGCTGCACCCGGTCTGGGGCGTGCCGCGCATGGCGATGTTCTTCAACCTGGCGGTGTCGTTCGTGTTCCTGTTCTTCTTCCGCGGCTGGGGCACGCTGGCGGCGGTGATCTCGGTGGCGACCATCATTTCCTACCTCACCGGCCCGATCAGCGCGATGGCGCTGCGCCGTCATGCCCCGGAACTGCATCGCCCGCTGCGCATCGCCGCGCTGCCGGTGCTGGCCGGCGTGGCCTTCGTGATGGCGACCGAACTGCTGTACTGGGCACGCTGGCCGCTGACCGGCGAGATCATCCTGCTGATGGTCGTGGCGCTGCCGGTGTACTGCTACTACCAGGCCAAGCAGGGCTGGCCGGATCTTGGGCGCAACCTCAAGGGCGCGGCCTGGATGATCTGCTACCTGCCGACGATCGCGCTGCTGTCCTGGGCCGGCAGCAGCGACTTCGGCGGGCACGGCTACCTCAGCTACGGCACCGATCTTGCGGTAGTGGCTGCAGTCGGCGCGGTGTTCTACATCTGGGGTGTGCGCAGCGGTTGGCGTACGCCGTCGGTGGAGAAGGCCGTCGCGCGGGCGTAAGCGTCTGATCGCTGATTGCTGACGACGGATCGAGCAGGCGCCAGTCTTCGGGCGCCGCAAACAGGAACGGCCGGTGCACTGCACCGGCCGTTTTCTTGTTGGCCGCCGCACACGCCATCGGGTGCGGCAATTGGCGCTGCCCGGCAGCGCACCCGGTGTCGCGGGCGGATCAATCAGCACGTTCCACCAGACACGCGGGGTTGTCGGCGTCTCCCGGCAACCTGCGTCCATCGCGCAACCGCTACGCCAGCGTCCCTGCCGCGCTATGGGTAGTGGAATTGGTCACCAGGCGCGGCGCACCATCGAAGCGGTCCAGATCGCGCAACAGTTCGGTGTAGCGGCGCAGCCGCCCCATCTCGCGCATGTTGACGATGTCCTCGTGGCGTAGCTCGCGCCTAGAGGTCACCTCCTGCTTGTAGCGCAGCACTTCCGGGTAGCGGCGCGTCATGTCCAGCGCATCGGCCACGCATTCGACCGAGTCGGCATCCGGGGTGACCCGCGCGCGGCTGTTGAAGGCGCGCAGCCAGCGTTCGAAACCGGCGCTGTGATCGAACAGATCGGCGATGTACCACATGACGAACAGGATCGAGGCCCACGAGGTAAAGATGATCACCACGCGGCTGAAGGTGAGGTGGTAGTCGTTCTGCCAGAGCTGGTGGGTGATCACGCCCAGCAGTACCAGCGAGATCGCCTGCCAGCCGATGATCGAGGCGATCACCCACTGTTTCTTGGCCACCTTGAGCAGATTGAGCTCCTGGTCGAGCTGTTCGTCGCTCTTTTCGCGCCAGTGCGCGACCTGCTCGTCGAAGGAGAGCCGATGGAGTGCGTTGTCCTGCAATAGCAGGCCCAAACCCTGGAACAAAACGATCATGACAAGCTCCTGACGGATGGCTGGTACGAACGACTTGCTGCACCCGGCAACGCGCCGGTGCCCTGGAGCGACCGGGCAGACGGCTGGCAGTGATGCAGGCCGGTGCGCGGACGGCCCTAGTTCTAGCACTTTCGCTGTGCTTGGCAATGCCTGCTGCGAGCCGACGGCGGCCCAATGCTGCGCACCGGCGCACAGATCGCGGTATTCAGGCGCTTTGCAGCATTTGCCGGGCGGCTGCAGCTGCGATGCGCCGCCATTCTTGCTGCACTGCACACCCGCGCCTGCGTGATTGCATCCGTGGCGGTTGCGACCGGTGCGACCCAGTCCGGCGTACAGATCGCGTGAGCGCCGCGCAAGCATGCATGCCGCGCAAAATCCCGCGACAGGCGGGCAAGCCCCCGTCGAGACGGTCGGCGCGCATGGATACGAACAGCGCACACGGCGCCGCCTTTCACCAATCCCAAATCCCAAATCCCAGCCCCTCAGCGCCACGACGCGGTCTTGCAGCCGCCTACGTATCCTTGTGTGCATGTCAGCCGTCCTGCGTACCCTCACTGCCCCCGCCGCCAGGCAGATCCAGCGCTGGGTGCTGGGCGCATTTCCGCGTGGTCAGAGCACTATCGACTACGACCAGCCCCTCGGAGATACCGGCATCTTCGGGCCCGACAGTGTCACCTGGCGCGTGCATTCCGAATTCCCCGGCATGTTGTCCGGCGGACTGTGCGCATTGATGCTGCAACTGCTGCATCCGCGCGCGCTGGCCGGGGTCTACGACCATTCCAACTTCCGCGCCGATTTGATCGGGCGGCTGCGGCGCACCACCAATTTCGTCGCCGGCACCACCTACGCCCCGCGCGCCGAAGCCGAGCAATTGATCGCCCGCGTGCGCAGCATCCATTCGCATATCCACGGCCACACCGCCGACGGCGTGCCTTACGACGCCAACGATCCGCAGTTGCTGACCTGGGTGCACGTCACCGAAGCCTACGGTTTTCTGCAGGGCTGCCGACGTTACTGCCGTGATGTGCCGGCGCGCATCGCCGATCGTTACTACGACGAAGCGCGCCGCGTCGCCGAAGCGCTGGGCGCCACCGATGTGCCCGCCAGCGAGGCGCAGGTCGATGCGTATTTCGCCACCGTGCGCGGGCAGTTGCGCATGGATACGCGCTCGCGCGAAGTGCTCGACATCCTCACTAGCATCCAGCTGCCGGTGCCGGCGGCCGGTCTGTCGCGCGGCGTGTTCCTCGGTGCCGGCACCGCTTTGTTGCCGGGTTGGGCCAGCGACATGCTCGGCCGCACCACCACGCAGCGCGCACAGGCACATGCGTCGGCGCGGCTGCTGCGCAGTCTGTCGCCACTGTTCCGCACCGCGCTACGCGACGGGCTGTCCGCACGCGCGTGCCGTCGCATGCAGCTACCGCAGACCATGCTGCTGGAGTGGCCCGGGGAGCGGTGAGTGCGGGTACTTGCCTGGTGTGCAGGGCGGTGGTGTGACGCGGGGGCTGGCTACCAGATCCGCACCCGCTGCTCGGGCGGCAGGTACAACTGCTCGCCCTGCTGCACATCGAACGCCGGATACCAGGCATCGAGATTGCGCACGGTCTGTGCACGGAAGCGTCCGGGTGCGTGCACGTCGGTGAGTACGGCATTGCGTAGCGCCGCGTCGCGATACTTGCCGCGCCAGGCCTGCGCAAAGCCCAGGAAGAAGCGTTGATCCGGGCTGAAACCGTCGATGGTCTGCGGTTGCTTGCCCTGCAACGATAGCTGATAGGCATCGTAGGCAGTCGCCAGGCCGGCCACGTCGGCGATGTTCTCGCCCAGCGTCAGCTTGCCGTTGACGCTCAGGTCGTCGAACGGCTTGTACGCACTGAACTGCGCGGCGAGCGCATTGCCGGCGGCCTCGAATTTTTTCAGATCCTGCGGCGTCCACCAGTTGTGCAGCTCGCCATGTTCGTCGAATTGCGCGCCCATGTTGTCGAAGCTGTGGCTGATCTCGTGGCCGATCACCGCGCCGATGGCGCCGTAGTTCACCGCATCGTCGGCCGCCGGGTCGAAGAACGGCGGCTGCAGGATCGCTGCCGGAAACAACAGGCGGTTTTCCAACGGCACGTTCAGCGCGTTGACCTCCTGTGGCAGCATGTACCACTCGCGGTGATCCACGGCCTTGCCCAGCTTGGCCAGATTGCGCCGGTACTCGAACAGTTCGGCACGCTGCACATTGCCCAGCGCATCGTCGCGGCGCACCTCCAGCCCGCTGTAGTCGCGCCAGGTGTCCGGATACCCCACCGCCACCGTCAGCCCGGAAATCTTGGCCTTGGCATGCTGTTTGGTTTGCGGACTCATCCACTCCAGCGCGTCGATGCGTTTGCCGAAGGCAGTGACGATGTTCTTGACCATCTCCTCGGCACGCGTCTTGGTCTGGGCGCTGACGTACTTCTGCACATAGCGCTCGCCCACCGCTTCGCCCAAGGCCGCGTTGGTGGCATCGATGCCTCGCTTCCAGCGCTGCCGTTGTTGCGGCGTGCCTTCCAGCGTGGTGCCGTAGAACGCAAACCGCTCATCGGCGAAGGCCTTGGACAGATACGGCGAGGCGCGGTCCAGGGCGCGAAAGCTCAAGTAATCCTTCCAGGTCTGCAGCGATTCGGAACGCACCAGCGCCGACAACCCGGTCACCGCCCCGGGCTGCCAGACGATGAAGTCCTGCTGCGCCTTCAGGCCGGCCGCGTCGAAGAACGGCGCCCATTCCAGGCCAGGTGCGTTACGCGCAAAATCGGCCTGTTTCCAGGCGTTGGCGCCGGCCTGCACGTTGTTGGTCTGTTCGGCGGTGGCGTGCACGCGCGCCATCGCGGTTTCCAGGGCCAGGATGCGCTCGGCCCTGGCCGCCGCGTCATCGATGTCGGCCAGGTCCAGCAGCTTGACGATGTGCGCGCGGTAGGCGTCGCGCATCTGCGTCATGCGTCCCTCGTCCAGATAGAAGCTGCGGTCCGGCATGCCCAGACCGCCTTGCACCAGATACGGCGCATAGCGCTCCGGGTGATGCAGATCCTGCGAGATCCACAGGCCGAACAGCCGGTCGGTATGGAAATTGGTGGAGTTGAGCAGGTCCACATCGGCGCGCAGCTGCCCGCCCAGGGTGCGCGCCAGCGCCTGTTTGTCATCTAGCCGCGCAATCGCGTCCAGTTCCGGTTGCACCGGGCCTGCGCCCTTGGCCTCGATCCCGGCTTCGTCCATGTAGGCCGCGAAGTAATCGCCAATCTGCTTGTCTTCCCCGGTGACACGGTCGTTGGCGGCGGCGCCTTCGATGATGTCGCGGCTATGTTGCTCGGTCGCGATCGCGATGCTGACAAAGCTGTTGAAGCTGGAGCGGTCGTCCGGGATCTGGGTGGTTTTGACCCAGTTGCCGCTGGCGTAGCTGAAGAAGTCGTCGCCTGCCGACACGCTGCGGTCCATGCCTGCCGCATCGAAACCGAAATCGCCCAGCTTCGGCGTGGTGGGCGTGGGCTTGGCGTGCGTCGCCGGTGAGGTGTCATCGCGGTGGCACGCGGCGGTGCTCAGCAGGGCAGCCGACAGCGCAGCGATCAGGACAGGACGGTGCAAAAGAGCCATGCGAGCGCAACTCGGAAAACGAAAAACAGACTTGCCAGTGTAAATTGCCGCCGACGCCACGTCCCGGCGCGATGGCAGCGCGCACCCGGTGCAGCAGCCCTGCGGACACGCGCGGTTCAGCGCCGGCGCTGGTACCAGAAGCCCAGTGCATCGCGGGTCTGCAGCATGCTTCGCCCACGCCACAGAAAGCGCAGCAGCAGGCTCAGGTGTTCGCGCTTGGAAAAGCTGCGCAGCTTGCGGTCGGAGGTATGCACGGTCTGGCGCAGGATCACGAACCGCCCGCAGCGTGCCAGCGCGCGGCTCAATGCCACATCTTCGCCGGCGTAGTAACGCGTATCGAAACCACCGGCGCTGACGAATGCGGCGCGCGTGCAGAACAGGAAGCAGCCCGGGGCAATGCCGCCGAGACGGAACAGCCAGCCGAACGTCGCCTGCGCCATGCGCTCGAACCACGCGCGCCTGCCTTGCAGATGCACCTGTGCGCCACCGCCGACCGCGCCGGCATCCAGCGCCGCCAGCGCCGCGCCGACCACCTGCGGGTCGATCAGCGTATCGGCGTCCAGAAACAGCAGGCGGTCGCCTTGCGCCTGCTGCGCGCCGGCATTGCGGGTGGCGGCGATATGACGCAATTGCACGTCCAGCACCCGCGCACCGGCCGCGCATGCAATGGCGGCGGTGTCGTCTTCGCAGGCATCGGCCACCACGATGACCTCGTAGTCCAGCTGCATGGCCTGCGCACAGGCGTGCAGGCAGTGCAGCGTCTGGCCGATCAGCGCGGCCTCGTCATGGGCGGGGATCACGAAAGACAGCATGGGCAGGGCGTGTCACTCGGATGGCGGTGCTGGCAAGTGTGCGAGCCACACCGGTGCGATGGCGTGAGCGCACACAGTCAGACGGCCGCGACTGCATGTGCTCCCACGCGGCGCGCTCAGCGGCTGAGCGCGCCCATCATCGCTTCCGGATAACGCGTACCGGACGCGGCCTGCAGCGGGAAGATCGCATCGATGCGTGCGAGCTCGTCCGGCATCAGCGCGACATCGAGCGCGCCAAGGTTTTCTTCCAGGTAAGCCAGCCGCTTGGTACCCGGGATCGGCACCAGGTCCTGGCCCTGCGCCAATACCCAGGCCAGCGCCAGCTGCCCCGGCGTGATGCCCTTGTCGGCGGCGATCGCCTTGACCTGCTGCACCAGTTCCAGGTTGCGGGTGAAGTTCTCGCCCTGGAAACGTGGCGAATGGCGACGGTAATCGTCGGTCTCGAAGTCATCCGGGGACGCGAATGCGCCGGTCAGAAACCCGCGACCTAGCGGCGAATACGGCACGAACCCGATCCCGAGTTCGCGTACGGTGGCGAAGACGCCGTTGTCCTGGGGCTCGCGCGACCACAGCGAATACTCGGTCTGCACCGCGGTGATGGGATGCACCGCATGCGCGCGGCGGATGGTGGCTGCAGCGGCCTCCGACAGCCCCAGGAAACGCACCTTGCCTTGCTCGACCAACCGCGCCATCGCACCGACGGTGTCTTCGATCGGCACGTTGGGGTCCACGCGGTGCTGGTAATACAGATCGATGTGCTCCACGCCCAGGCGGCGCAGGCTGGCTTCGCACGCCGATTGCACATAGTCCGGGCTTCCATCGATGCCGCGCACCGACGGGTCGTTGGGATCGAGCTTGATGCCGAACTTGGTGGCCAGAAACACTTCGTGCCGGCGCGCGGCGATGGCCTTGCCGACCAGGATTTCATTGGTGTGCGGGCCGTACATGTCGGCGGTGTCGAGCAGGCTGACGCCGTGATCGAGGGCGCGGTGGATCACCGCGATCGAGCCGGCCTCGTCGCTGCGATTGCCGTAGAACGCGCTCATGCCCATACAGCCGAGACCGAGCGCAGAGACGGTGGGGCCGGAACGGCCAAGCGTGCGGGTTTGCATGGTGAGGAAACTCCGTGCGTCAAAGAAGGCAGGGGAAGGATGCGGCGGCGCGCGTGAGCACGATGTGGCCCGTACGATGACGCGCTGTGGGGGGCTTGCATGCCGCGGTTGCGGCGCGTGGCGACGGGGTGGGGCTGACGACTGCGCCCAATGCCGGATCGCTGCGGTATCGTGCATCCGGCGTTACAGCGCGCAAACCCGAACGCGCGCTGCGACTCCACGCAAAAGTCCGCGCATGCCAGCAGACCTAGGCCCACCGCCATGCACGGGTGCTGTTACGCGGGCGCCGCTACATGCGGCTTAGCCCTTGAGCTTGCCGGCGAATTCGGCCACGCGCTTGCCGAGCAGCTTGGCGGTCTCCAGGTCGCCGCTGCGTGGTGCTTCTTCCGGCGAGGCATCGGAAGGCGAGATCGCCAGCGCGCCTGCCGAGCCGGCGGTCCAGTTGATGTCCTGCGGACCGTGCGCCTTGGTGTTGGACGGCAGCAGGCCGGTACCCACCCAGACCTGGCCGTGCTGCTGCGACAGCGTCCAGAAATACTGGATGGTGGCGTACTTGTCGCCGTTCACCGAGGCCGAGTTGGTGAAGCCGGCTGCGATCTTGTCCTTCCAGGCCTGCGCAAACCATGGCTTGGAGCTGGCGTCGGCAAACTTCTTGAACTGCCACGCCGGCCCGCCCATGTAAGTGGGGCTGCCGTAGATGATGGCGTCGGCGGCGGCGATTGCCTCCCAGGCGTCGTCGGGCAGGTTGCCGTCCTGATCGATGCGGTACAGCGTGGCCTCGCCGACACTGGCGGCGCCGGCGTGCACGGCTTCGGCCAGTTTGACGGTGTGGCCGTAGCCGCTGAAATAGATGATGGCGATCTTGCTCATGCGCAATCCTGTGGCTCGAGGGGATCTTGATTGTGACCACACATGCGGCGTCAGGTTAATGACCATCGACGGGACGTACTGTTGCCGGGCTCATCAGCGCCCGGCATCGCCCAGGCTGTCGACCAGGTAGTCGATGAAGCTGCGCACCTTCGGGGCCAGGTGGCTGCGGCTGGTATAGACGGCAAAGATGCCGATCTCCCCCAGTGCGTACTGCGGAAGGATGCGTACCAGCCGGCCAGCGGCCAGATGTTCGTCGGCCAGGAAGTCCGGCTGCATCGCGATGCCCAGGCCGGCCACCGCCGCCGCGCTCAACACATGCCCGTTGTTGGCGCGCAGGCTGCCGTGGATGCGCACATCGCTATCGCCATCGGGCCCATGGAAGCGCACTTCGTCGCCGTTGGGCGAGTAGTGGTACAGCAGGCAGTCGTGGCCGGCCAGGTCGGACGGGTGCATCGGGGTGCCGGCACGGGCCAGGTAGGCCGGCGCCGCGCAGGGCACCAGGCGGACCGTGCCCAGGCGCCGGGCGATCAACGTCGGCGCCGGCTGCCGGGTGATGCGGATGGCGACATCGAAGCCTTCTTCGACCATGTCCACCAGCCGGTCCGACAGCGACAGGTCCAGTTCCACCTGCGGGTAGCGCGCGCAAAAGCCCGGCAGCAGCGCGGCCAGGCGCTCGATGCCATAGCTCACCGGCGCATTGACGCGCAGTACCCCGGCCGGCTCCAGCGCCTGCGCGCCGACCGTGGCCTCCAGATCGTCCAGGTCGGCCAGCAGTTGCAGGCAGCGCTGGTAATACGCGGTGCCGGCGCTGGTCAGGCTGACCCGCCGGGTGGTGCGGTTGAGCAGGCGGGTGCCCAGCCGTTGCTCGAGCGCGGCGACCTGCCGGGTCACGCTGGCGGTGGAGCGGTCCAGCGCATCGGCGGCCGCACTGAAGCCGCTGCGTTCGGCCACTGCTGCGAACACGCGCATCGCATCGAGGGTATCCATGGATGTCCGATTGTTGCTTCGATCGCAATAAATTATCCGAACTAAAACTATTTATCAGAAATCTGTAAGCAATAGGCTGTGCAGGTCCTCACTGGAGTCCGCCCAATGTCCACCTCGCTTGCTTCCCCGCGTACCGCTGCCTATGGCGCCGGCTTGTTGCGCATCAGCCTGGGCGCGCTGTTTCTGGCCCATGGCCTGACCAAGTTGCTGGTGTTCACCCCGGCCGGCACCGTGGCCTATTTCCACTCGCTGGGCCTGCCGGGCGCGCTGGCCTACCTCACCATCGCGCTGGAACTGGGCCTGGGCCTGTCCCTGCTGCTGGGCATCTATGCGCGCTGGATCGGGTTGCTGGGCGTGCCGCTGCTGCTGGGCACCATCGTCAGCGTGCACGGCGGCAACGGCTTCGGTTTCTCCAATCCGGGCGGCGGCTGGGAATACCCGGCGCTGTGGGCGGTGTTGCTGATCGTGCAAGCGCTGCTCGGCGAAGGCGCGTGGGCGCTGAAGCCGGCGCGTTGAGGCTGCCTGTCGTTCTTTCGAGGAGTGCGCCATGACCCGTTTGCCTTCCCTGTACATCTCGCACGGATCGCCAATGACTGCATTGCAGCCGGGGCAGGTCGGCGAGCGCCTGGCCGAGCTCGCGCAGGCCTTGCCGCGGCCGCGCGCGATCGTCGTTGCGTCCGCGCACTGGCTGGGCCGCCGCCCACTGGTCAGCGGCGCGGCGCGGCCGCCCACCATTCATGACTTCGGCGGCTTCCCGGCGCCGCTGTACGAGCTGGAATATCCCGCGCCCGGCGAGCCGGCGCTGGCGCAGCAGATCCTGCGCCGGCTGGAGCAGGCCGGCCTGCATCCGCATCTGGATCCGCAGCGCGGCTTCGATCATGGCGTGTGGGTGCCGCTGCGCCTGCTGTATCCGACCGCCGACATCCCGGTGGTGTCGGTGTCGATCCAGCCCGAGCTGGGACCGGCGCACCAGTTTGCGGTCGGTCGCGCGCTGGCGCCGCTGCGCGAGGACGGGGTGCTGGTGATCGGCTCGGGCAGCATCACCCATAACCTGCACGACTTCCGCCACGGCTACAGCGCCGAGCGCGAGGCGCCCTATGTGCGGCCCTTCATCGAGTGGACCGAGCGCAAACTGGTGGAGGACGACATCGCCGCGTTGCTGGACTATCGCCGGCAGGCACCGCATGCCGCACGGGCGCATCCCACCGACGAGCACCTGTTGCCGCTGTATGTGGCGATGGGCGCCGCCGGCGCCGACCGGCTCGGCGCGCAACGCATCGATGCCGGCATCGACGCGGGGTTTCTGGCGATGGATATCTACCGGTTCGACGGCGATCCCGGTGATGATCGCGCGCTTGCGGGCCCGGCCGCCGCCTGAGTCCAGGCGATCGCAGCACGCCTGCACCGTCGCTGTCATCGACGGTGCAGGCGGCATGCCGGCCCCGCAATCCCGAGGCACTGCCCAGCCGCCTGCAAGCCATGGCATGTGGCCAGTTACTGCCGCTGCAAACCGCTGTGGTGCAATGGCTACACCAGGCAAGACCCATGGCGATACGGCCTGGTACCTACGGCACACCGACCCGCAGCGACAAGGCATGCTGCCCGCAAGGGCCGGCAGCGCAGCGCTCTGAAGCATTCACGATGAAGTGCCGTGCAGTCTCACAGGCTGAGACGCCTTCGCGACATGCTGCTTGCGTGAAAATCCTCGACAAACTCGCAGTGCTGGCCGATGCGGCCAAATACGACGCGTCCTGCGCCTCCAGCGGCGCGAACAAGCGCAATTCGCTCGGCACCGGTGGGATCGGTAGCACCGAGGGCATGGGCATCTGCCACTCGTACACGCCCGACGGCCGCTGCGTGTCGCTGTTGAAGATCCTGCTCACCAATTTCTGCGTGTTCGATTGCGCGTATTGCGTCAACCGCGTATCCAGCAACGTGCGCCGTGCGCGCTTCACGCCGGAAGAAGTGGTCACGCTGACGCTGGACTTCTACAAGCGCAATTACATTGAAGGCCTGTTCCTGTCCAGCGGCATCATCCGCAACTCCGATTACACGATGGAGCAGCTGGTGGAGGTGGCGCGGCAGCTGCGCGAGGTGCATCACTTCGCCGGCTACATCCACCTCAAGACCATCCCCGATGCATCGCCGGAATTGTTGGCCGCCGCCGGCCGCTATGCCGACCGGTTGAGCATCAACGTGGAGCTGCCGACCGAGCAGGGATTGACGTTGCTGGCGCCGGAGAAAAGTGTCGGCGGCATCCGTTCGGCAATGGGCGAGTTGCGTTGGCGCATCGAAGAAAACCAGCTGGAGCGCAAGGCCGAAAAGCTGCGCCGCGCCAAGCCGCCGCGCTTTGCGCCGGCTGGCCAGAGCACGCAGATGATTGTCGGCGCCGACGATGCCAACGACCGCAGCATCCTGGACACCAGCCACAATCTCTATGGCAATTACCGGATGCGCCGGGTGTACTACTCGGCCTTCAGCCCGATCCCGGATGCCTCGTCCAAATTGCCGCTGCAGGCACCGCCGTTGCAGCGTGAGCACCGGCTGTATCAGGCCGACTGGTTACTGCGCTTCTACGCGTTCAGCGTGGAGGAGATCGCACCGGCGCAGTCCAGCGGCATGCTCGATCTGGACGTGGATCCGAAGCTGGCATGGGCGCTACGCAATCCGGAGCGTTTTCCGGTGGATCTGAACGCGGCGCCGCGCGAGATGCTGCTGCGGGTGCCAGGCCTGGGCACGCGCAATGTGGAGCGCCTGTTGTTGTCGCGCCGGCATGCGCGGTTGCGGGTGGGGGACCTGGCGCGGTTGCGGGTGCCGATGAAGAAGCTGCTGCCGTTTGTGAGCGTGCTGGATCATCATCCGCGCCAGCGCCTGGACGATCCGGTGCGGTTGCGCGCGCAATTGGCGCCGGCGCCCAGGCAGGCGAGTCTGTTCGATTGAAACCGCAGCTGGCCGCCGGCATCGGCGCCCCACCGCTTCCGCTGGCCTCTCCCTGTTGCCGGGCAAGCTGCCCGAAGCGCGGATAAGGGGCGCATCAGGCGCGAAGCTGCCACCGAACACCAGTGCTGACACAGGAACACGACGCCTTGCGAATCCCCAATTCCCAATCCCCACTCCCACCTCTGCAATCCTGACCACCGCGATGTACAACGCTGACGTCGAGCCGGGTTGGAGCCTTGAAGCATGGCGTGCGCTGGCGCGGGCGGGCTGGTGCGCGCAGGTGGAGCCCGACGCCATCGCGTGGAATGGCGGAGCGCAGGGCGGCTTGTTGATGGGGCAGGGGCTGCCGGATTTGCCGGCCGTGGCTGCGCCGCCGCGGGTATCGGCGCAGTTCCTGCAGATGGCGGGGGCGGTGTTGTGTCACCGCGATCCGCAGCGCTACGCGGTGCTGTACCGGTTGTTGTGGCGGGTGGCGTGCGGGGAACGCGCGCTGCTGGAGCGGGCCACCGATGTCGACGTGCATCGGGTGACGCAGTGGCAAAAGGCGGTGCAGCGCGACACCCACAAGATGAAGGCGTTCGTACGCTTTCGGCGTTTGCCGGTGCAAGAGGAAGACTTCGTGGCGTGGTTCGAGCCCGAACATTGGATCGTGGATCGGGTGGCGCCGTTTTTCGCGCGCCGCTTCGCCGGCATGCGCTGGGCGATCCTCACCCCATATCGCAGCGTGCGCTGGGACGGCGAGGCGTTGACGTTCGGCGAAGGCGCCGTGCGCACTCAGGTGCCGGCCGACGATGCGCAGGAGATGCTCTGGCGTACCTATTACGCGCATATCTTCAATCCGGCGCGACTCAACCCGACCATGATGCGGCAGGAAATGCCGCAGAAATACTGGAAGAACCTGCCCGAGGCGAGCCTGTTGCCGGAGCTGATCCGCGAGGCGGGTGTGCGCGTGCGCGAGATGGCCGAGCGTGCGCCCGAACCGGTGAGGCGGCGAGTGCCGGCGGCGCCGCCGCCGACCCCGGAAGTGGTCACGCAAAACCTGGCGCAGTTGCGCGTGGCCGCGCGCGATTGCCGGCGCTGCGCGTTATGGCAACCGGCAACGCAGACGGTATTCGGCGAAGGACCGAGCGACGCGTCGGTGATGGTGATCGGCGAGCAGCCCGGCGACGAAGAGGATCTGAGCGGGCGTCCGTTCGTCGGGCCGGCCGGGCGTTTGTTCAACATGGCGCTGGGCGAGATCGGCGTCGACCGCGCCACGGTCTACGTGACCAATGCGGTCAAGCATTTCCGTTTCGAGCAGCGCGGCAAGCGGCGGCTGCATCGCAATCCGGAACGGTCGCATGTGCAAGCCTGCAGTGGCTGGTTGCATGCCGAACGCGCGCAGCTGCGTCCGGCGCAGATCGTGTGCCTGGGCGCAACCGCCGCACAGGCGGTGTTGGGAAACGGCTTCCGCTTGATGCAGCAGCGCGGCCAGTGGCAGCGGCTGGACGACGGCACGCCGGTGCTGGCCACCGTGCATCCCTCCTGGGTGTTGCGGCAAGGCTCGGAGGCCGCGCGCGAGGAAGGCTACCGCGGATTTGTCGAGGACCTGCGCCAGTTGCTGGATGCACCGATCGCTGCAGATCAGCGCATGGCGAGTAGATAAAAAATGCGCGTGCAAGTGCACGCGCACGGTGTCGGAGAACGATGACACCAAGTGAGATCACTGGCGGGCCAGTGACCCCTCACCGCCGCTTTGCGGTGCGGTGGCGCTGCCTGGACCCAGTTTCCAGACACGCGCGGATGCAACGATTCGACAGTGTCTGCAGCGCGTCACCCGGCTCGGTTCCGCCGATGGAGGTCACGCACATGCAGCTGCCTGCTTCAGGTAGAGGCTGCGCTTACGGCATCAACACCTTGTCGACCACATGGATCACGCCATTGCTCTGCATGACATCGGCAATGGTGACGTTGGCGGTGTTGCCCTTGGCATCGGTGATGGTGACCTTCTTGCCGTTGAGCTTTGCGGTCAGTGCCTCGCCCTGCACGGTGGTCAGCGTGGCGCTGCCGCCGCCGGCCTTGATCTTGGCGATCAGCGATGCAGCGTCGACCTTGCCCGGTACCACGTGATAGGTCAGCACCTTGGTCAGCATGGGCTTGGATTCGGGCTTGAGCAACGTGTCCACCGTGCCGGCCGGCAGTGCGGCAAATGCGGCATTGGTGGGTGCGAACACGGTGAACGGGCCGGGCCCCTTCAGCGTGTCGACCAGGCCGGCGGCCTTGACCGCCGCCACCAGGGTGGTGTGGTCCTTGGAGTTGACGGCGTTGTCGACGATGTCCTTGGTCACCAGCATCGGCGCACCGCCCACGGTCGGGTTCGATGCGGCGTAGGCAGGGGCCATGGCGCTGGTCAGGGCAATGGCAGTGGCGACGGCAAGCGACTGGAATGAGGTCTTCATGAGGCATCGATCCTTGGGTAAGCAACTGCCTGGATGGCAATCGTCGTCCTGGATACGCGGGTGGATGCAGCGCGGATGCATCACGCGGTTTTTACACCGGCTGACCGGCGCTGCGCTGGGCGAGCGCGAGATGCAGGAGGCATCGATGCCGCTTGTTGCGGTCGCCGCGCTCATGCGGCAGCTGCAACGCCATGATCTGTCGGTGGTTGGAACTCAGGTGATGCAGGTCCAGGTGCGATTGCCGGCAGGACGCGATCGACCTGCCGCTGTCCAGTCAGTGCCGAGCCGGCGCAGGTGTGCGCGATGCATGGCGAACGACAGCTACCGGCAAGTGCCACGGTGGTTGGTCGGAGGGGATTGGCAACGTCGGGTCCGCGCGTCCGTCCGCTGGCGTATCCAACAGCGCCGGGTCGATGCCGATCGGCGACCGCGCGGCATTGCCAGGCCCTGAATGCAGATCTGCCCTGCCACACGGCAAGCCGGGCGAGGTGGCGCAAAGGTTTCATCGTCGCGTGCAAACCGGTATGTTCCCGTAGGCGCGTGATGGTGCGTTGCACGATGCGATGCCGTACGCGCGCGCCGCTTCTTCTTCCGGGTTTTCCATGCATTCGATCGATGTCGTCCTCGCCATGTTGCTGGCGGTCGCGGCCAGCGGTTATCTGATCCGCATCCTGCCGTTCTCGTTGCCCCTGCCGTTGGTGCAGATCGCGCTTGGCGCGGTGGTCTCGGGTGTGTTCGATGCCGGGCACGAGCTGGAACCGGAGCTGTTCTTCCTGTTGTTCCTGCCGCCGTTGCTGTTTCTGGATGGCTGGCGCATTCCCAAACAAGGCCTGTTCCGCGACAAGGCGGCCATCCTCGAGCTGGCGCTGGGTCTGGTGGTGTTCACCGTGATCGGTGCGGGCCTGCTGATCCATTGGCTGATCCCGGCGATGCCGCTGGCGGTGGCCTTCGCGCTGGCAGCGATCATCTCGCCGACCGATCCGGTGGCGGTGTCCTCGATCGCCTCCAAGGTGCCGATCCCCAAGCGGCTGATGCACATCCTGGAAGGCGAGTCCCTGCTCAACGATGCCTCCGGACTGGTGTGCTTCCAGTTCGCGGTGGCCGCGGTGCTGACCGGGAGCTTCTCGATCGCCACCGCCTCGCTGACCTTCCTGTGGGTGGCATTGGCCGGGCTGGCGCTGGGCGTGGCCACCACGTTCGGCCTGAGCCGCATCCAGGCCTGGATCTGGCGCCATTTCGGCGAGGAGCCGGGTTCGGCGATCCTGGTCAATCTGCTGACACCGTTCGCGGCCTATCTGCTGGCCGAGGCCTTCCATGCTTCCGGCATCCTGGCCGCAGTGGCCGCCGGCGTCACCATGAGCTACGTGGAAATGGCCGGCAACGCGCCGGGCAATATGCGCCTGCAGCGCTCGGCGGTGTGGGACACGGTGCAGTTCACCTTCAACGGCATCATCTTCGTGCTGCTGGGCGAACAGTTGCCGGGCATCCTGGACGGGGCGGTGCGCAGCGTGCAGGAGGCTGGGCACCTCAATCCGTGGTGGCTGGCGGTGTACGTGGCCACCATCAGCGCCAGCCTGATGGCGTTGCGTTTCGTATGGGTGTTCCTGTCGCTGCGCTGGAACATCTTCAAGGCGCAGTGGCGCGGCGAGCAGCATGTCAGCCCGCCGTGGCGGATCGTGGTGGCGGTGTCGCTGGCCGGCGTGCGCGGTGCGATCACCCTGGCCGGCGTGCTCACGCTGCCGCTGATGCTGGAGGACGGCTCGCCGTTTCCGGCCCGCCAGCTGGCGATCTTCCTGGCCGCGTCGGTGATCCTGGTATCGTTGCTGGTGGCCAGTGTGGCCTTGCCGCGGCTGCTGCGCGGGCTGGAATTGCCCGAGGAAGAAGATGAGCAGCTCAAGGAAGATCTGGCGGTGAAGGCCGCATCGCAGGCGGCGCTGGAAGCGGTGGAAAAGCTGCGTCAGCGGCTGGTGGACGGCAGCAAGCATGCCGAGCGCTACAACGCCGCCGCCAACCAGGTCAGCCAGCGCTATCAGCGCAAGCTCGGTGCGGTGGACATGGCCGAGACCGATCCGGAAGAGGCCGGCGCCTACGAACAGGCGCTGCGCCAGTTCCGCCATGCAGCCTTGGTGGCCGAGCGCAACGAGTTGTTCAAGCTGGCCAGGCGCCGCGAGATTTCCGATGACCTGTCGCGCCGGCTGGTGCGCAATCTGGATCTGATCGAGTCGCGCAAGCGCGCGTGAGCGCGCGGGAATCGGGATTGGGGATTGGGGAATCGCAAGAGCAGCAGCGGTTGCCGTGTCTGGGTAGGAGCGCACCTGGGCGCGATGGGGCATTGGCGGGAAAGCGCCATCGCGCGCAGGCGCGTTCCTACAGGGAGATGCGCCAGCAAACGGCAGCAGGCGTGCGCGGTCCAGTTCGCTGAGGCTCCCCGGCGCGCGCCGGAAGACACCATTCCATCCGCACTTCTCCCATCTTCATGGCGCACGGCCTACCCTGTGCGGCTGATGGTTCCAGTGCACAAGACATGACTCCAATCGTTTCGATCCAGGGATTGAGCAAGACCTACGCTGGCGGTTTTCAGGCGCTCAAGCAGGTGGACCTTCAGATCCGACGCGGCGAGATCTTCGCGCTGCTCGGTCCCAATGGCGCCGGCAAGACCACGCTGATCAGCATCGTCTGCGGGCTGATCAACCCCAGCACCGGCACCGTGCTGGCCGATGGTCACGACATCGTGCACGACTACCGTGCCGCGCGTGCCAGCATCGGCCTGGTGCCGCAGGAGCTGGCCACCGACGCGTTCGAAACCGTGTGGGCCACCGTGCGTTTCAGTCGCGGCCTGTTCGGCAAGCCGGCCAATGCGGCGTATCTGGAAACGGTGCTGCGCGAACTCTCGCTGTGGGACAAGCGCCACAGCAAGATTTCCACGCTGTCCGGCGGCATGAAGCGGCGCGTGCTGATCGCCAAGGCGCTGGCGCACGAGCCGCGCATCCTGTTTCTGGACGAACCCACTGCCGGCGTGGACGTGGAGCTGCGTCACGACATGTGGCAGATGGTGCGCAGGCTGCGCGAGCAGGGCACCACGGTGATCCTGACCACCCATTACATCGAGGAAGCCGAAGACATGGCCGACCGGGTCGGGGTGATCAATCGCGGCGAGCTGGTGCTGGTGGAAGACAAGCACACGCTGATGCGCAAGCTCGGCAAGAAGCAGCTCACGCTGAGCCTGCAGGCGCCGCTGCAGGCCATCCCGGCCGCGCTGGGCGATCTGCCGCTGGAACTGTCGGCCGACGGCAACAGCCTGATCTATACCTTCGACACCCAGGCCGAGCAGACCGGCATCGGTGCGTTGCTGCGCCGGCTCAACGAGCAGGGTATCGACTTCAAGGACCTGCATTCCAGCGAGAGCTCGCTGGAGGAGATCTTCGTCAGCCTGGTGCATGGCGCCCGCAACGTGGAGGTGCGCGCATGAACCGGCATGCGATCGCGGCGATCTACCGCTTCGAGATGGCACGTGCCTTCCGCACGCTGACCCAGTCGATCGCCTCGCCGGTGTTGTCGACCTCGCTGTATTTCGTGGTGTTCGGTGCGGCGATCGGCTCGCGCATGGGCGACATCGACGGCATCAGCTATGGCGCCTTCATCATACCGGGGCTGGTGATGCTGTCCTTGCTCAACGAGAGCATTTCCAATGCCTCGTTCGGCATCTACATGCCGCGCTGGGCCGGCACCATCTACGAGGTGCTGTCGGCGCCGGTGGCATGGTGGGAGATCGTGATCGGCTATGTGGGCGCGGCGGCGACCAAGTCGGTATTGCTGGGGTTGCTGATCCTGCTCACCGCACGGCTGTTCGTGCCTTACGAGATCGCGCATCCGCTGTGGATGCTGGGCTTTCTGGTGCTCACTGCGCTGACCTTCAGCCTGTTCGGTTTCATCATCGGCATCTGGGCCGACGGCTTCGAAAAACTGCAGGTGATCCCGCTGATGGTGGTGACGCCGCTGACGTTCCTGGGCGGCAGTTTCTACTCGATCAACATGCTGCCGCCGCTGTGGCAGAAGGTCACCCTGTTCAATCCGGTGGTGTACCTGATCAGCGGATTCCGCTGGAGTTTCTACGGCAAGGCCGACGTGCACATCGCGGTAAGCACCGGCATGACGTTCCTGTTCCTGCTGGTGTGCCTGGGCATGGTGGCGGCGATCTTCCGCAGCGGTTACCGGCTCAAGGCCTGAGTGGTGAATGCAGTGGTTTTGCCGGCCGCATCCTGGTGGCTGCCGTCGGAAGTCCAGGTCAACGCCGAGTGGGTCGAGGGCGCGACACCCTCGCCGCTCGCGGGACACGTCGTGAACCCGGCCCTGGGGGCTCGGTGGCGGCATCCGTGCCGCCACACGGTCCCGCAATCGGCGAGGGCACCACGCTAGAGAGTTGGTCGGTTGTCATGTTGAAAACCATGCATACCGATATTCCCGACGGGTCCTTGCCCGCCCACCGTCGCGGGGCCTGACGCGGCATGGATGCCGCGCAAGAGCTTACGAGGACGTACCTGCAGCGTGTCGCGCGCGAGGGTGGGCGGGCGCCCTGCAGCCAGGGCACAGAGCAGCCGGCCTGCCGTAGCCTGACGTCAAGTCGTGTTGCCGGCCGCGCTTACTCGGCAGCCGGCTTGGCGTCGTGCTTGGTGTCCAGGTAATACGCTGCCACTTCGCCCTTGATCTTCATCGTCATCGGGTTGCCGCGACGGTCGCGGGCCTTGCCGACCTGCACCTTGATCCAGCCTTCGCTGACCGAATACTCCTCGACGTTGTCGCGTTCGACACCGTTGAAGCGCACGCCGACGCCGCGGCCGAGCGCATCGGCATTGTGGAACGGGCTGCGTGCATCGATGGCCAGATGATCGGGAGGGGTATCGCTCATGGGAAAGGCGTCATGGCGGCCGGGATGGCCGTCTTCGGCCGCACAGGATACGGGCCCGCGCCGCGAAGATCAGCCCCGGCGATGTGTGCGCACGCCCCGACCGGTTTGCTTGCGCGTCGCCAGGCCTCACACTCACGCCTGCACTCCTGGAACCAGACCGCCATGCCCGATAACAGCGCCGACTACGAAGACGACGAAGGCCTGCAGCCCGAGGGCGACGAAGACGATGTCGACGACCACCCGGCGCGGGTGTGGAATCTGCTGGTGCTGATCAACCCTGGCGATGAAGACACCGCATTGGGCCAGTTCGATACCTGGCGCGAGGCGCAGGCCGACCTGGACGACGACGAGGGCGACGATGCCTGGTTGTGGGCCTTGAAGGATGCGATCGACTGGCGCTCGGGCTTCTTCGTGGACTGGAAGGACACCGGCGCGTTCATTGCCGCCATCGACGAACTCAGCGCGCGCTGGAACCTGCGCATCGACTGGGGCGGCGACCTGGACGACGAGGAATTTTCCCACGATCTCAGTGTGCCCGACCTGATGGCGGTGGCCTTCGATCGTCTGCGCGAGCACGGCTACTCGCTGTGGAACTGGAACACCGGCGGCGATGCCTATGCCGGCTGGATCGCGCTCAGCCGCGACGACGATGCCATGCTGGCGCTGACCTCGCTGCTGGGGGTGGAAGTGCGGCTGGGGAATGAGGCGTTCTGAGGGGTGGGATTGGGGAATCGGGATTGGGGAATCGGGATTAGGGGGGCCGCAAGAGCTGGCTCTGAGTGTGTGTGGGGGGCGGGACAGGCCGTGGTGGCGTGCGCTTCCACGGCGGGGCGCCCAGCGCGTGGAGGCCGTTAGATCTGGGAAGCCGGCGTTGTCCGCGGCCCAGCGATTGCCACGTAGGAGCGTGCCTGCGCGCGACAGGCGTTACCGGGAGAGCTCCTCGCGCTCAGGCGCGCTCCTACAAGGGCATGCCGTCATGGTGCAGAGGCATGCCGTCATCGCGGCTGCTGGAATCGCAGGCCTCCAGGCCAACCACGTACCACGGATTGCCACGTAGGAGCGTGCCTGCGCGCGACGGGCGTTACCGGGACGGCTCCTCGCGCTCAGGCGCGCTCCTACAACGGCGTGCCGCCAATCAGGGCGCGGCCACCGCTGTTACAACTCCCCGATGCCGACTCCCCCAATCCCCGCCTCAAGGCACCGCGCCGCGCGCCTGTGCACGTGCATTGGCGATCAAGGCCTTGAGCAAGACACGGTCGGTATGACGGGAGATTGCGATGGCACCGAGCGCGATCGCTTCGGCGCGTAGCGGAGCGGGCACGTCGTAGTGCGCGCCACTGAGCTTGTTCTGGAAGGCGCGGCGGGGAATGCCCAGCCGCGCCGCCATCGCATGCAGCTCGTCCAGCGTATCGCCGAGCAGGTGCGCCCAGCGCTGCTCGCGCCACAGATGCACCGCATCGTCGACGTAGACGGCCACCTGCCGGCCTTCAGGCCTTTTTGCTCTTCTTTTTCTTGCTGTCGTCGGTTGCGTCGCCGGCGTCGTCCTGCGATGCGTCGCCTGCAGTCGCGGCAGCGGCGTCTTCGGCGGTGGCGTCGGCACCGATGTCCGCATCGGCAGCTGCCTGGGCATCGCTCGCCTCGGCGTCTGCGTCGGCCTCTGCCTCTGCATCTCCGGCCTCGCCGTCGTCGCCCTCAGCGTCGCTGTTCTCGAACTCGGACACCAGCGTGGTCAGGTATTCCTCGGCGGTCTTGCCGTCTTCGGCGGCCAGGTCGTCGATCATCTGCTGCAGCTGGGTGGAGTATTCCAGCGAGATGGTCTTGCCTTCCTTCTCCTGCAGATTGGCCAGGTGCTTGAGCATGGCCAGCATCGGCACCGGGTTGTCGGCACTGCCCATGGTCTGGCCGCCGATCGACAGCAGCCATTCGCTGCCGTTCTGCAAGCCGATCGCAGCGACCACGCGGCCGTCGGCATCCTGCAGTACGGCATGGTTGGCGATCTGCGGCGCCTGGCCCAGACGGAAGATCGGACGCTTGGGTTGGGACTTCTTGCGCTTGTCGCGCTTGGCCTTGGAATTGCGGGACACGGTGTTCTCGACGCTGGGAATGGCCGACCATTCTAGGCGCTTGCGCGCGACCCGGCTCGGGTGCCGCCGCCAGGCCGGTAAACGCCAGCCGCGCAGGCGATGCTGCTGTCGGCTCTTCCGGCGTTCCGAAGGCCGCTGACGCGATATTTCGGACAGGCTGCAGCGGCTAGCACCGCGCGTCTGCCGGAGCGCCAGTGCGAATGCTGGTCAGAATCGGCATTCGGGACGACAAGCAGCCCGCAGGGTGGCCAGATCCGACATGTACATCAAGTTCGGCATGCACGTCAGATTCGAGATGCACGATAACGTCTACCGTCTGCCGCAGCGGTAGCGGTAGCCGCAGCCCGCAGCCCGCAGCCCGCAACCCCAACAACCCCAACAACCCCAACAACCGCCAGGCAACGTCTTGCCAGGTGCCCGCAGCCGCCGTCAGCGCCGCGCGGGTGCTTCGCCGACGGCAGTGCGCGGTGCGGCCACGGCAGCTTCGGCGGCCTTGGCCAGCGCTGTGGCCGAAGCCACCTGGGTGCGCGTGGAGACGCGCGGTGCCGCCGGCACGGCGCTGGGGGCCGGGGTCGCTGCAGCGGTCGGTTTGACGCTGGCCGCAGTGTCAGGTCCGCCCGCCGACGCAGCTGCAGCGGGTCCTGCCGCAGGCTGCGCGGCCGGTGTTCCCACTGCCGTGGTGGTGGCGGTGGTCGCTGCGGCACTCAGATCCGGCACATGGGTGTCGGCATCGTGGGTGGGCTTGCCCAGCGCAATGCCCTGGCCGGCGCCGGCCAGCGCGGCCTGTTCGGCATCCTGGGTCATCACCACGATGCTGATGCGGCGGTTGATCGGGTTCTGCGGGTCGGTCTTGTCGAACAGCACCGACGAGGACAGCCCCACCACGCGGGTGACCTTGGCATCGTCCATACCGCCGCCCACCAGCGCACGGCGCGCGGCATTGGCGCGGTCGGCGCTGAGTTCCCAGTTGGTGTAACCGGTATCGTTGCTATAGGCGGTGGTGTCGGTGTGGCCGGTGATGCTGATGTGGTTGGGCACCTGGTTGATGAAGCTGGACAGCTCGCGCAGGATCGCCACGGTGTACGGCTTGAGCTGGTCGCGGCCCATGTCGAACATCGGCCGGTTCTGCTTGTCCACGATCTGGATGCGCAGGCCGTCCGGGGTGAGGTCGAGCAGCAGCTGGTCCTTGAACGGCTCCAGCGCCTGGCTCTTGTCGATGGCCTCCTTCAGGTCCTGCATCAGCGCTTCCAGGCGCTTCTTGTCCTTGGCGCGGCTGTCTTCGCTGGTGTCGGCGGCGTTGTCGCGCTTGCGGCCCATCTCGTCCTTCTGCCCCTTGGCCATGTCGGCGGTGCCGCCGAGCTTGATCATCGAGGTGCTGGCGCCGCCGGGGCCGTTCATGCCCGGCGAGGGCGCCGGCGATTTGCCCGACAACGGGCTGGGATTGCGGAAGTATTCCGAGATCGCCGCACGCTGCTCCTTGGTGGTGGCGGCCATCAGCCACAGCACCAGGAAGAACGCCATCATCGCGGTCACGAAGTCGGCAAACGCCACCTTCCAGGCGCCGCCATGATGGCCGCCGCCCTGCACCTTCTTGACCCGTCGGATGACGACGGTGGATTTGCCCTCGGCCATGACCGCGGTCCTACTTGATCGTCTTCAGGTGCGTTTCGAAATCCGCAAAGCTCGGACGCACGTTGGAGGGCAGCGTCTTGCGCGCGAACTCCAGCGCAATCTTCGGGTTGTAGCCACGCAGGCAGGCCAGCAGCGCGGTCTTGACCGCCTCGTACATGCGCCCGTCCTGATCGGCACGCGCTTCCATCGCTGCCGCCAGCGGCGCGACGAAGCCATAGGCCAGCAGGATGCCCAGGAAGGTGCCGACCAGGGCGGCGCCGACATGGTGGCCGATCTCCTCGATCGGCCCGCCGATCGCGCCCATGGTGATCACGATGCCGAGCACGGCCGCCACGATGCCGAAGCCGGGCAGGCCGTCGGACACCTTGCTCAACGCATGCGAGGGCGCCAGCGCTTCGTGGTGATGCTTTTCCAGCTCCAGCTCGAGCAGCGGCTCCAGCTCGTGCGGCTCGATGTTGCTGCCGATCATCAGGCGCAGGCAGTCGGTGATGAAGTCCAGCAGGTGATGGTCGGCGACCACCTTGGGGTAGTTGCCGAAGATGGTGCTGTCCTGCGGTTTTTCGACGTGATCTTCCAGCGCCATGAAACCGTCGCGGCGCGCCTTGTTGAGCAGCTCGTAGATCAGGCTCAGGGTGGCCTGGTAGTCGTCGGACTTGTACTGCGGGCCCTTGAACACACCCAGGATGCTGGCGAAGGTCTCCTTGACGATCTTGCCTGGCGTGCTGACCAGAAACGCACCGAACGCCGCGCCACCGATGATCATCAGCTCGTACGGCTGCCAGAGCGCGCCCAGCTTGCCATGCGACAGCACATAGCCGCCGAGGACGCTGACGATGACGACGATGAAGCCGATGATGATGAGCATGGCGCAGCCAGAAGCAAACTTAGGTTGCTGTTGTTTCGGCTTGCGCGGCGGATTCTTGAAGCACACGGCGTGAAGGTGTGCGGTGTAACTGAACGACCGGCTCAGGCAGCAGATCTTTACGCGGGAGGTCCGCCGCAATGCCGCTGGTCGTGCCAGGTCGCGTCTGAACCGT
The DNA here is from genome assembly GCF_002940665.1 of Xanthomonas arboricola. Classification (GTDB taxonomy): domain Bacteria; phylum Pseudomonadota; class Gammaproteobacteria; order Xanthomonadales; family Xanthomonadaceae; genus Xanthomonas; species Xanthomonas arboricola_B. The sequence goes on along the minus strand of NZ_MIGY01000001.1, from coordinate 1,087,597 downwards.
TGCACCCTTGACCAACGGATTTCGCAGCCCGGCTGCGTCTGCCGCAAGCAGTCTCTGTAGTGCGCGTCATGATGCAGTTCGGCTCAGGTGAATCGCGCCGGGTTGCAATGGTGATTTGACGCCTGGTCGTCGCGGCCGCGTTGCGTCGGCAGCAAGGCGGCGCCTGCGAGCGCCCGCGCAAATATGGCGAGACGGCTCCGGCACGGAATCACTCCGAGCCGGAATACCCGTTTCGGCTCAGGCCGATTGTGCGTCGGCGCCTTCGCGTTGCAATGGGTTCGGCAGCGCCTGACCGTGTTCGGTAAAACCCAGCGAGACCGAGTTCAGGCAGTGGCGTTCGCCGGTCGGCGGCGGACCGTCGGGGAACACGTGGCCCAGGTGGCTGTCGCAGCGTGCGCAGACGATCTCTGTGCGGATCATGCCGTAGCTGATATCGCGGATTTCGCGCACATGGGCGGTATCGTAGGGGGCGAAGAAGCTCGGCCAGCCGGTACCGGATTCGAACTTGGCGCTGGACCGGAACAACGGCAACCCGCACAGGCGGCAGGTGTAGACGCCATCGAGCTTGTTGTCCAGGAACACCCCGCAGAACGGCGCTTCGGTGCCATGGTGCAGCAGCACGCGCTGTTCCTCGTCGCTGAGCCCGGCGATCAGGGCATCGCGTTGGGCGGGGGAGGGAGGGGTTAGATCGAACTGGCTCATGGGGTTCTCGCATGCGCGCGCTGGCAGGGTGCCACGCCTGCATCCGTGATGTGGGCGTTGTCGGCGTGGTTCAAGCGTGCGGGGGAGCAAGCCCCTCTCCCGCCGGGGCGCCACGGCACAGCTTGCGCGCCACTGGCGCGTGCCTTGGTGCGCCTGCGCCGCTGGCGCAGGCCGGGGCGCGGAGCGGGGGTTGGGGTGAGGGTACGGCGGCGAAGCCATGACGCAGTACGGATTGCCAGGCTTCGCACGCACCCTCATCCGGCTGCCGGCGCTGCGCGCCACCCTCTCCCGATGGGAGAAGTGCCTTTCGCGCCGCACGCATCTGGCGAACGCATTCAGGCCATCGCCGACTCGATGCATTGCCGCTGCACGCCGGCGCCCCCATCCAATGCGTACTCCTCGATCAAACACGGTGTCCGTCATGGCGATCCCTTCTTCACTGCGCAGCCTGCTGCTGTGTGGCCTGTTGGCTGCCGCCGGCGCTGCGGCGGCGCAATCGGCCACCAGCACGCGCTCGTCCAATACGCTGCAGCCGATCACCACCCCGACGCCCGCCCGGCCCACGCTGACGGCGCCGCGCGCAGTGCAGCCCGCGCCGGCCGCAGCTCCGGTGCCCTCGCAGCTGGGCCAGCGCCCGTCCGCGCCCACCATCCCGACCCGTGGCCCGGCACAGACGCCGGTGGCCCCGGCCGGCAGCCAGGTTGCGCCGGCCAGCGCCCCGATGGTCTACGACCGCAATGGCCGCTTGCTGCAGGGCATGCAGCCGGCAGGCGCCAACCGGGTGCTGGACACCAAGACCGGGCGCTATTACGACGCAGTCCCGACCGGCGACGGCATGCGTGTGGTGCGCTGACCCATGCCGTTACCAATCCGCAATCCCCACCCCCCGAATCCCAAATCTCAGCCCTCGATCGGCAGCGCCAGGGTCTCCTTGACCTCTTCCATCACGATGTAGCTCTTGGATTCGCGCACATGTGGCATGGTCAGCAAGGTGCTGCCGAGCAGCTTGCGATAGGAGGCCATCTCGCTGATGCGCGCCTTGAGCAGGTAGTCGAAATCGCCCGAGACCAGGTGGCATTCCAGCACGTTGGGCAACTTGAGCGCGGCGCGCCGGAACTCCTCGAAGATGTCGCCGGACTTGTAGGCCAGGCTGATCTCCACGAACACCAGCAGGCTCGCCTTGAGATAGTGCGGGTCCAGCCGCGCGTAGTAACCGGTGATGGCGCCATCGCGCTCCAGCCGGCGCACGCGCTCGGTGCAGGGAGTGGTCGACAGGCCCACCCGCTCGCCCAGTTCGGTAAAGGAAATCCGCCCCTCCTGCTGCAGGATGCGCAGGATCTTGCGGTCGATCTTGTCCAGCTCACGGGTGCGGGTCGTCATTGGGTCTGTTTCCACAGGATTTGACAGGAGGATTCACTGCTAAGGTGCACTGATTCCAGAAATGGCACTGCCTGGCTCGCAATATACTGCGTCTAACTGTCCCCCTCGGCGCCTGGTTGTGGGGGAATGCCCTTTTCAGGAGAACGACATGCGGGTGCTCATTCTCGGTAGCGGCGTCATCGGCACCACCACGGCCTGGTATCTGGCGCAGGCCGGTTGCGAGGTCACCGTGGTCGACCGGCAACCGGCGGCGGCGCTGGAAACCAGCTACGCCAACGCCGGCCAGCTGTCGTTCGGCTACACCTCGCCGTGGGCTGCGCCCGGTGTACCCGGCAAGGCGGTGAAGTGGCTGTTCGAGCAGCATGCACCGCTGTCGATCCGGCCCACCCGCGATCTGCGTCAGCTGGCCTGGCTCAGCCAGATGCTGCGCAACTGCACTGCCGAGCGCTATGCGGTGAACAAGGCGCGCATGGTGCGCATGTCCGACTACAGCCGCGATTGCCTGAATGCATTGCGTGCCAGCACCGGCATCGAGTTCGAGGGCCGCCAGCTCGGCACCACCCAGCTGTTCCGCACCCAGCAGCAGCTGGATGCCGCCGCGCAGGACATCGAGGTGCTGGCCCAGTACGGCGTGCCCTACGAACTGCTGACCCCGGCGCAGATCGCCCAGTTCGAACCGGGGCTGGCCGGTGGTGGCGCGCGGATGGCCGGTGCCTTGCGCCTGCCCGAAGATCAGACCGGCGACTGCCGGCTGTTCACCCAACGCCTGGCCGAGCTGGCCGCGCAGGCCGGGGTGGAGTTCCGCTACGGGCAGCAGATCGAGCACCTGCAGCATCAAGGCGGGCGCGTCACCGGCGTGCAGATCGATGGCCGTATCGAAACCGCCGACCGCTACGTGCTGGCGCTGGGCAGCTACTCGGCCGACCTGCTGCTCTCGCTCGGCCTGCATCTGCCGGTGTATCCGCTCAAGGGCTACTCGCTGACCATTCCGATCGTGGATGCACAGCGCGCGCCGACCTCCACGGTGCTGGACGAGAGCTACAAGATCGCGCTGACTCGCTTCGACGACCGTATCCGCGTTGGCGGCATGGCCGAAGTGGCCGGCTTCGACCTGTCGTTGAATCCGCGCCGCCGCGCCACGCTGGAGATGGTGGTCAACGACCTGTTCCCCGGCGCCGGCGATCTGGCCCGGGCCGAGTTCTGGACCGGTCTGCGCCCGGCCACGCCGGACGGTACGCCGGTGGTCGGTGCCACGCCGTATGCCAACCTGTTCCTCAATACCGGCCACGGCACCCTGGGCTGGACCATGGCCTGCGGCTCGGGCCGCTATCTGGCCGACCTGATGCAGGGCCGTACGCCCGACATCGACAGCGAAGGCCTGGACATCTTCCGTTACCTGTCGCCACGCAGCGCCCGCGCGCAGCAGGAGGCCGCGTAGTGCGTCCTGCGCAAGCGTTGATCGACCTGGATGCATTGCGTCACAACTACCGCCTGGCCAAGCGCCTGGGCGGCAGCAAGGCCCTGGCGGTGGTCAAGGCCGATGCCTACGGCCACGGCGCGGTGCGCTGCGCGCAGGCGCTGGACGGCGAGGCCGACGGCTTTGCGGTGGCCTGTATCGAAGAGGCGCTGGAGCTGCGTCAGGCCGGCATCCGCGCGCCGATCCTGCTGCTGGAAGGGTTCTTCGAGCACGACGAACTGCGCCTGGTTGCCGAGCATGATCTGTGGACGGTGGTGGCCACGCCGCAGCAGGTGCGCGCGCTGGCCGAGTTCCAGAGCCCGCGTCCGTTGCGGGTATGGCTGAAGCTGGACAGCGGCATGCACCGGCTGGGTCTGTCGCCGGAAGATTTTCGTGCGGCGTGGTTGCGCCTGCGCGGGCTGCCGCAGATCGCCTCGCTGGTGCTGATGACCCACCTGGCGCGCGCCGATGAGCTGGAGTGCAGCCGCACCGACGAGCAGGCGGTGGCGTTCGCGCTCACCGCAGGTGGCATGCGCGCGGAAACCAGCCTGCGCAATTCGCCCGGCCTGCTCGGCTGGCCGGCGTTGCGCAACGATTGGTCGCGTCCGGGGCTGATGCTGTACGGCGCAAACCCGTTTGCGCAGGACACCGACACCACCGCGCAACTGCGCCCGGTGATGACGCTGCGCTCGCGCATCATCTCCGTGCGCGAGCTGCCGGCCGGCGAACCGGTGGGGTATGGCGCCCGCTTCGTCGCCGAGCGTCCGACCCGCGTGGGCGTGGTGGCGATGGGTTATGCCGACGGCTACCCGCAGTTTGCACCCAACGGTACGCCGGTGCTGGTGGATGGACAGGTCTGCCCGTTGATCGGTCGGGTGTCGATGGACATGCTGACCGTGGATCTCACTGAGCACCCGCAGGCCGACATCGGTTCCAGCGTGCAGCTCTGGGGCGATACGCCGCGCGTCAGTCCGCTGGCAACGCAGTGCAATGTCAGCGCCTATCAACTGCTGTGCGGACTCAAGCGCGTGCCGCGCGCGTATGTGGGTGAGGCGGCAGTGGGCGAGGGAGTCACGCGGTGAGGTGTGCCCCGTCTCCCATCGGGAGAAGGGGCCTTGAAGGGGCGGATGAGGGTAGGTGCGAAGCCACATGCACTTGGAATCACACGTAGGCTTCGCCCCGTGCCCTCACTTCAACCCCCGCTCTGCGCCCCGGCCCGCCAGCAGCGCGGGCACTCCAAGGCACGCGCGCCAGTGGCGTACAGGCAGTGCCTTATCGCCCCGCCGGGAGAGAGGCGCGAAGCGGTCGCCGTCCGCCGGAAGTGCGCTGGCAACTCGTATAGCGCTTGTTAACCCTCATGGCATTGCGGATGCGTCATCACCTTGCGCGCCTGCAAATAAAAGCGGCGCGTCGCCACGCGCCGTTGTCACACAAAACCGAGTTGCTTTTCGGGCGCCGTCAGCACCAACCAATCACAACCCGGCGGTAGTCCGATCGCCGCGGAACTGCTTGCGCACCCAGTCGTCGATCATCGCCTTCTCGAAGCGCAACGGGTCGCTGTCGGTCAGGCGCGGTCCGCTCATCAGAAAGGCCGAATCCACCAGCTTGCGTTCGCCCTGGTCGATCACCTGGCCATCGGCGCCGGTCAGCGTGTAGGTGAAGCTCAGGCGCGGCGGGTAGATGTCCTTGACGACGCGCACGTCCTGCATGCGCGGCCCGTGCCACGGCTCATATTGGCCGGCGCGGCGGATGTCGGTGATGGTCACGCTCAAGTGCTGGCCGTCGGGGAGCTTGCGCGCGGCGCTGTGCTGGAAATAGGTCGCCAGCTGGGTCACCCAGTCGCCGCGCTGCGCTTCCCAGCGATTGCCGCTGAAGCGCACTTCGGAGAACTGTGCCGGGTCTGTCCAGCGCACATCGACCTTGCCGTCGCCGGTCAGCGCGCGCGGCGCCTGCGGGTCGGTGACGTTGCGTACGCGTGCCTGCGCGCCGGTTGCCGCGAGCAGTCCTGCCAGCAACAGGCTGGCGCCGTAAAGGCTGGAACGTTTCATGGAAGGTCTCCAGGCGGAGGGTGCCGGAAGCACCGGGCGTACCTGCAGTGTGGGGGCGTGTCCGGTCCCCGGCAACGCTTGCCGTGCAAGGACTGGCAGGTCCATTGATACCCGGTTAATCCGCAGCGGTGGCGCCATGACGGCGGGTTCACTGCGCCTGCGCCTGCGCTTCACGGTGTAGCCGGGAAGATCGCCGGCATGGACACCCATTCTTTCCGCACAAAGTCAGCTTCTTCGGCGCCGGCACATATGCCGGCGGACGTGCGCCTGCAGTTCATCGACTGGGCCAAGCAGCACGGCCATAACCCCGCTACCGGGGCAGCCGCCTTCGTTGCCCTGCAAAGCGATGTGGATCTGGATCTGGCGACGCGCACGCTACGCCTGGAGCCGGGCGCCTCACCACGCGAGACCTTGCGCGAGCATCTGGCCGCGTTGGCGCGCCAAGGCGATGTGGCCGTGCAGTTTCCACCGGTTTACGCCTATACCGCGGCCAACGGACTCGAGTATCGCTACTCGTTGATGCTGGTGATCGCCGAGGATTGCGTCGAGTGGACCGGGCGGGTCTGGCAGGACCTGGATTACCAGGGAATGCTCACCGGCCGAGGCCAGGGCCCGCGCGCCAACTACACACAACTGGCGCGGATGGCGCTGGAACACGAGCTTGACCAGGAGCGCCCCCGTTATGTCCAGGCATGAACTCGAATTGCAGCTGCCACTGGGCGCGCAGGTCGCCAGCGGCGAGGACGGCTTCAGTGAGCGCTGCCGTAGCGAATGCACCAAGTTGGGCCTGTCGCGGGTGCGACTGTTGTTGCTGGATGCCGAGTACGCGCGTTCCACGGCTTGGCGCGAAGAAGCGCAGCGCTGGATGGACGAGCAGTTGCGCCGCGAGGGCGAGTGGGTATTTCGTGGCGTGATCGCCGGGATCGTGGTGCTGGCGGGGTGTATCGCACTGTGCGCGGCATTGCTGTGGTGAACGCGGGCACCGGTGGCGCGAGCGAACCGCGTCGGCTGGCCGTGCACCCGCTGACGACACCGGGCGTGGTTTCATCTGCTCGTCATCCGCCCTGGCATCACCCCTGGACCCCGATTTGAGCACCTCGACCACCAGCCCTGATCTGGCCACCAGCCTCCCGGCAGCACTCGCCGAGCCCCTCCTCGATCCGGGGATGTACCACGAGATCTTCCATAATCTGGACGCGGGCTTTTGCGTCATCGATCTGGTGTTCGATGGCGAGCAGGCCGTCGATTATGTGATCCGCATGACCAACGGCGCATTCGAGCGCTACACCGGCCTGTCCAATGTATTGAATGTGTCCATTCGCGGCATGCTGGCCGATCACGAGCAGGAATGGTTCGACCGTTACGGCTACGTCGCCCGCACCGGCAACCGGATTCACTTCGAAATGCAGGCCAAGGCGCTGCGCCGCTGGTATTCGGTCGATGCCTTCCGGGTGGGGCAACCGGAGCAGGCGCGGGTGGCGGTGCTATTCATGGACATCACCGAGCGCAAGCGGGTGGAGCGCGAACTGGCCGAGAGCGAGGCGCGTTTCAGCGCCCTGGCCGATGGCCTGCCGATGCCGGTCTGGGTGCTGGACGCACAAGGCGTGGTGCGTTTCGTCAACAGTGCCTATGGCGAATTTTTCGGTATCGACATTTCCAGCGGCACGGTGTCGGCCTGGAGCGAGTTGCTGCATCCGGAGGATCTGTCCATCTTCCAGTTCGAACTCGCCACGGCATTGGAAGAGCAGCGCGGCCTGCACGCCCTGGTGCGCGCGCGTCGCCACGACGGGCAGTGGCGCTGGATCGAGATGACCGCCACGCCGCGCTACTCGGCCGACGGGCGTTTCATCGGCTTGGCCGGCAGCAGCCCGGATGTGACTGAACAGCGCGAGATCGAACTGGCACGCGAGCAGCTGCTCGAATCCGAGCGCAGCGCGCGCAACGAAGCCGAGAGCATGGCGCGGCTGAAGGACGAGTTCCTGGCCACCTTGTCGCATGAATTGCGCACGCCGCTGACCACCATCCTGGGCTGGAGCGAGCTGTTGCTGCAGCGGGTCGAGGAAGGCCATCCCAACTACAAGGGTCTGTCGGTGATCGCCAGCAGCGCGCGGGCGCAGAAACGCCTGATCTCGGACATGCTCGATCTCAGCAGCATGTTGCTGGGTAAGGTGCAGCTGGAGGTCGAGTCGCTGGATCTGGTCGAACAGGTGCGCGAGGCCTTGAACACCCAGGAGCTGGCTGCCGAAGGCAAGGACCAGATGCTGGAGGTGCATGCTCCGCCGACGCCGTGTCTGGTGCTGGGCGATGCCACGCGGCTGCAGCAGGTGCTGTGGAATCTGCTATCCAATGCGATCAAGTTCACCCCGGCACATGGCCGCATCGACGTCAGCATCAAGCGCGACGATGGCCACTTGCTGGTATCGGTACGCGACTCGGGCGACGGCATTGCAGCGGAATTCCTGCCGCACCTGTTCGGCCGGTTCCGTCAGGCAGACGGTACTACCACGCGTCAGCATGGCGGCCTGGGCCTGGGCCTTGCGATCGTGCAGCAGCTTGTGGAGATGCATGGCGGCCAGGTCAGCGCCACCAGCGGCGGTCGCGGCAAGGGCGCCACGTTCACCGTACGCCTGCCCGAGCACATTCCCGATCAGGCCAGGCGTCCGCGGCGCGAGCTGCGCCGGCGGCTGATGTCCGAGCAGATCATCGAAGCGCGTGCGCTCAACGGCTTGCGCTTGCTGGCGGTGGAAGACCAGCCGGACATGCTCGATTACCTGCGCCGTCTGCTGGAAGAGCAGGGCGCCGAAGTGGTCACCGCCGGCAGCGCCACCGACGCGCTGGCACTGATCGATCATCGCGGCCACGCGCGCTTCGATCTGATGCTGACCGACATCGGCATGCCGGGCATGGATGGCTACGGGCTGATCCGCACCGTGCGCGACAACATGGGACTGGACGCGGCGGCACTGCCGGCCGTGGCGGTGACCGCACTGGCACGTGACGACGATCGCAAGCGCGCGCTGGACTCCGGCTTCCAGGAGCATCTGGCCAAGCCCTACAGCGTTGCCCAACTGGTCACTGCGGTGCGCGCCGCGCGCGAATCGGTGGAGTGAGGCCAAAGGCGGCGATGTCGCGCCGCTGCGTCGTCAGACCCGCTGCCAGGCGAACGAGGCTGTTTGCTGCCTCTTTCACAGCGTGTGGCCTAGCGTGGTGCGTTCCCTCGATGGAGATGACGCCATGTCCAGATACGCCCCGCATGTCTATTCGGAACAGGTGCAGATCGCCACGCTCGAACATTGGGTATCGCTGCTCGGTGGTCAGGAGCGCGTCCGCGTCGAGCTCGACGACGGCAGCATGATCAGCGGCACCGTCGCCGTGCGTCCGAGCATCCAGACCTATCTGGACGACCAGCAGCGCGAAGGACTCAACGGCCAGTTGCGCATCGACCGGCTCGATGCCGCGCAGGAGCCGCACTGGATCTGGATGGATCGCATCGTGGCAGTGCACCCCCTGCCGTTGGGCTCTGATCCGCAAGTTGCGCCCTGAGCCGCGCATTGACGATGTGTTTACTTCTCGTCATGGCGTTGGCGGCATGATGGCCGATTGTCGTAACTGTTCAGGATTGATCGCGCAATGAATGCTCCCGCGTTGAAGCTCGCCCGCTGGCCGCTGTCGTTATTGACCGTCGCCATCCTCGCCGCCTGCGGCGATACCGCCACGCTTGCCATCGAACAGGGGACCGGGCCGAACCCGCAATTGCCCGAGCCGGTCAAACGCCTGATCCCCACCGTCAAGGTGGCGCCGGTCAAGCGCTGGACCGAAAACGCCAAGCCGATCGCTGCCGACGACCTGCAGGTTGCCGCGTTTGCGCGCGACCTGGATCACCCGCGCTGGGTCTACGTGCTGCCGAACGGTGACGTGCTGGTGGCCGAGACCGCCGAGCCGCCCAAGCCGGAAGAGGCCGACGGCGGCGGCATCCGCAAGAAGGTGCAGGGCGCAATGATGAGCAAGGCCGGCGCCGTGGTACCCAGTGCCAACCGCATCACCTTGCTGCGCGATGCCGATGGCGACGGCGTGGCCGAAGTGCGCACCCAGTTCGTCAGCGGGCTGTTTTCACCGTTCGGCATGGCCTTGATCGGCGATCGTTTCTATGTCGCCAATGCCGATGCGCTGGTGAGCTTTTCGTACAAGCCCGGCGAGACGCATATCACCGCCAAGCCGACCTTCGTGGCCAATCTGCCCGGCGGCCTGAACCACCATTGGACCAAGTCGCTGCTGGCCAGCGCCGACGGCAGCAAGCTGTATGTCGGCGTCGGCTCCAACAGCAACGTGGCCGAAAATGGCATGGAGGCCGAACTCAACCGCGCCGCGATCCTGGAGATCGACCCGGCCACCGGCAGCAGCCGGGTGTTCGCCAGCGGCCTGCGCAATCCGGTCGGCACCGCCTGGGAGCCGCAGAGCAAGTCGCTGTGGGTGGTGGTCAACGAGCGCGACGAGATCGGCAGCGATCTGGTGCCCGACTACCTGACCTCGGTGCGCGACGGCGGGTTTTATGGGTGGCCCTACAGCTACTACGGTCAGCATGTGGACGAGCGGGTCACACCGCAAAACCCCGAACTGGTGGCCAAGGCGATCAAGCCCGACTACGCGCTGGGCCCGCATACCGCCTCGCTGGGTCTGAGCTTTGCCAGCGGGACCTTGCTGCCGGAGCGCTTCCACCAGGGCGCCTTCATCGGCCAGCATGGCTCGTGGAATCGCGATCCGCCCAGTGGCTACAAGGTGCTATTCGTGCCGTTTGCCGACGGCAGACCCAGCGGCACGCCGATCACTGTGCTGGACGGTTTTCTGGATGCCGAAGGCAATGCGCAGGGGCGCCCGGTGGGCGTGAGTCCCGACAATACCGGGGCACTGCTGGTGGCCGACGATGTCGGCAATGTGATCTGGCGCGTGACACCCAAGACGCGTTGATCCTGACGACGCGCTGGCCCGGGCGTTCAAACAAAAAAACCGGGCCCAGGCCCGGTTTTTGATGCGCGTGCCGCGGTCATGCGCGGCATCACGCCAATGCGTTTACGCTCAGCGCGGCGGTTCCGGCGACGCGCTGAAGCGCCGCGCATAGCCGCGTTCTTCGGTGATCCGGCTGATGTCGTCATCGGCCATTTCCGGCGCGCCGTAGACCGCATACGCCACGCTGCCATCCTCGCGCTCGCCGACCTGGTGCAGGCGATAACGTGGCCGGCCGGCGCCGGTGTTTTCGGGATAATGCATCGGCGGCGGGGTGTCATCCAGATCCATTTCGCTGTTGTCGACCACTCCACCTACGAACAGGGCTCGCATCGCGTCTCTCCGGTATTGGTGTGATTCCAGCCTAGGCGGGCGGATGTTGCGTGCGCATCAATAGTCCGTATAGACATTGAAAGGGCGGCCGTCCGCAGGTCACGCAATGGACCGCTTACCCAAGCGGGCGCCAGGGCGGGCGGCAGGCGCCGCTCCCTTACAATGGCCGCCTGTTCCCGACCCGATGATCCGATGGCTGGCCCGCACGATGCCCCGCTTCAAGCTCTGTTTCTGCCCTTTGCCCAGGGCGTGCTGCCATGGCCCAGCGGCCCTGTGCTGTTCCTGCGCGCGCGCGACGGGTTTCCGCTGCGCGAGCATGCGGCCGCCGACGCACTGACCTGCGAGCAGAGCTTTCGCCCTTTTGCCGAGGCGCTGGAGCGCAATGGCTGGAGCGTGCGCGACGAGAGCGAGATCGAATCCGACAGCACCCGTTATGCCCTGGTGCTGGTGCTGCCGCCGCGGCAACGCGAGGAAGCGCGTGCCTTGTTCGCGCGTGCGGTTGCGCTGGCCGCACCGGGCGGCCGCGTGGTGGCCTGCCAGTCCAACAACGAGGGTGCGCGCTCGGGCGAGGCGGATCTGCGTCAGCTCACCGGTCTGGCCGGCAGCCTGACCAAGCACCACTGCCGCACCTACTGGAGCGCGCCGCTGCCTGCCGACACCGATGCGGCGCTGCAGGCGCGCTGGGCAGCACTGGATGCGCCGCGCACGATTCTGGACGGGCGCTTCGTCAGCCGCCCCGGTGTGTTCGCCTGGGACCGCATCGATCCTGCCTCTGCGCTGCTGGTCGAGCATCTGCCGAGCACGCTGGCCGGACACGGCGCCGATCTGGGCGCGGGCTTCGGCTATCTGTCGGCCGAGGTGCTGGCGCGTTGCCCCAAGGTCACCGGACTGGATCTGTACGAGGCCGAGGCGCGCGCGCTGACCCTGGCACAGCGCAATCTGCAGGCCGTCGCGCACCCGGCGCAGCTGCAGTACCACTGGCGCGACGTCACCGCCGGCCTGGTGGCGCAGTACGATTTCATCGTCAGCAATCCCCCCTTCCACACGCCCTCGCGTGCCGATCGCCCGGATATCGGTCAGCGCTTCATCGCCGTGGCCGCGCAGGCCCTGCGCCCGGGTGGACAGCTGCTGCTGGTCGCCAACCGGCATCTGCCCTACGAGTACGTGCTCAACGAAAGCTTCGGACAGGTGCGCGTGGCCGCCGAACGCGATGGTTTCAAGCTGATTTCCGCCATCCGCGGCCGCGGAGCGCGCGCATGAAGCTGGTCAAGCACATCGCCAACCTCGGCTACGGCAGCCGCAAGCAGGTGACCCAGTTGTTTCGCCAGGGCGCGGTCACCGACGCCGCCGGCGAGGTGCTGTATGCCGACGACCAGGTGGAGCACGATGCGATCCGTATCGATGGCGAACCGCTGGATCCGCCAGCGGGCTTCAGCCTGTTGTTGCACAAGCCCAGCGGCTACACCTGCTCGACCAAGGACACCGGCCGGCTGATCTACGAACTGCTGCCGCCGCGCTTCCGTTCGCGCGCACCGGTGCTGGCGCCGGTGGGGCGGCTGGATCGCGAGACCAGCGGCATGTTGCTGATGACCGACGACGGCGCGCTGCTGCATCGGATCATTTCGCCCAAGTCGGCGCTGGACAAGGTCTACGACGTTACTCTCGCCGACGATCTGCGTGGCGACGAAGCGGCGCTGTTTGCCAGCGGCACGCTGTTGCTGGACGGCGAAACCAAGCCGCTGCTGCCGGCCGAACTGGAAGTGCTCGGCCTACGCCAGGCACGCCTGACCCTGCACGAAGGCCGCTACCACCAGGTGCGGCGCATGTTCGCCGCCGCCGGCAATCACGTGGTGGCCTTGCACCGCAGCCGCATCGGTGGCTTGGCGCTGGACGGTCTGCCGCCCGGGCAATGGCGCGCGCTGGCGGCGGGGGATCTTGCGGTGTTGTTCGGCCGCAGCGCGCAGGCCTGAGCCGCGCCGCTAGTGATTGCGCATGCTGCGCTCCCGGCACGCGCGGTCTGCGGCAAGTCGCCTACGCGGCAATGCCTCAGACGTACTGCATCTTGCGCGACATGCCGCCATCGACGATGAAGTCCTGCCCGGTCACAAAGCCGGACAGCTGCGGCGACAGCAGATAGACCGCCAGTTGCGCGATGTCTTCCGGCGTGCCGACCCGTCCGGCCGGATGCTGGGCATGATCGCGCCGCGACAACTTGGGTGTGCGCCGACGCTGCGGTGCGCGCCAGGCGTCGGTGCTGATCCAGCCCGGGCTGATGCTGTTGACACGCACCTGCGGGCCTTCGCTCAGCGCCAAGGCGTGGGTGAAGGCCACCAGCCCGCCCTTGGCGGCGGCATAGGCTTCGCTATGCGGCTCCGATTGCCAGGCGCGGGTGGAGGCGATGTTGACGATCGCGCCGCCGCCCTGGGCCTGCACCAGTGCGGGCAAGGCCTGCTTGCTGCACAGGAAAGCGCCATGCAGGCTGGCCAGCCGTCGATTCCACTCGTCCCAGTCCAGTTGCGGCAATGGCGGCACATGCGGATCGGCCACGCCGGCGTTGTTGACCAGGCCATCCAGGCGCCCAAAGCGTGTAAGCGCGGTGGCGATCAGGCGCGCTGCCTGGGCCGGGCGCGCGGCATCGCAACGCACGAAGGCACTGCGTCGCGGCAATGCCCACTCCTGCAGGCAGGCCTTGCCGGCATCGGCATCCAGGTCGCCGATCACCACGCTGCCGCCGGCGCCCAGCACTGCCTGCGCGATGCCACGGCCGATGCCTTGGGCGCCGCCGGTGATCACCACCACGCGGTCCTGTAACGGGGAGGGACTCCATGCGGAGACGGCGGGGGTCAGGGGCATCGGGCGCACCATGGCAGTGAAGTCGCGCGCACTGTAACGCGGGCGCCGTGGTGGCCGTAGCAACGGGGTCGCTGCGTGCGAAGCACGCAGATTGATGCCTTGTCCGCAGTCATCGCGTCATGCCGAGCCGCTGCGCGCCGGCATCGTTGCGCGTTTCAGGCACGCGCCGCAGCACGCGATGCAGCGGTCAGTGCTGCGATGCGCTCAACAACCGCTCCCAGCGGTCCTGGCCCAGGCGTTCCAGCGTCTGGATGTTGCGTTCGACGATCACGTCCGGGTCCGGAAACGCGGCCACCGCACGCTCCACGCTGTCTTCGCGCAGCAGGTGCAAGGTGGGATAGGGCGAGCGGTTGGTGAAGTTGGCCACGTCATCCACCGCCGCGCCTGCGAACTGATAGTCCGGATGGAAGCTGGCCACCTGCAACACGCCGCCCAGATCCAGCGCTTCCACCGCCGCATCGGCGTTGTCGAGGAAGTCGTTGTAGTCCAGGAAATCGGTGAGCACGTCCGGATGCACGATCAAGGTGGTGTCGATCTGCTCGGCCGGCGTGTCGCGCAGCAACACCAGTTCTTCGGCCAGTTGTTCGAGCAGCGCTTCGGGCGTGCTGGCATCGCTGAGCACCAGCCGCACCTGCTCCTTGACGTAGACCGCCTTGGCGAACGGGCACAGATTCAGGCCGATCACCGCGCGCTCGATCCACTGGCGGGTGGTGGTCAACGGGTCGAGCGTGGCAGGCGTGGTCGTCATCGTGGCGGCGGCGTGATGGTGGGCCAGTGTATGCGATCGCTGCCGGCGCGGCCGCCTGTGCCGAAGTGGCGCAGCGCAGAACAGGCCCTGCCGAAAAACTGGGTGCGGTCGGGAAGAAACCACAGCAGTTGCAGCTCTCGTGCAGCCTAGGCGTCATCCGCGTGCGCATCTGCGCCGACATGCAGACACAGAAACGCACTCGATGCCTTTGCAACCTCTTCGGCGTGCGCGGTCTTGTGCGGCGAGCCGATCGCATGTGCACCGGTGTCGAAGGCCATCGCGCAGGTGTGCTCCGGCGCGGTGCCGAGCGCAGCGAACATCGCCAGCATCGCCGGCACCGAGGCGGTTGGATCCTGCTCGCCGTTGGAAGCGCGGTAATAGCCCAGAAACACCGGGCATCGCACGCGGGGCCACGGTGGATCGGCGGCAACCGCGTCGAACAGGCTGCGCAGCGCGCGGAATCCATCCGGGTGGATGGTGCTGGACCAGAACGCCAGGGACGCGGCGGTGCGCGGGCGCGGGTCGGTCAAGGGCGTTTGCGCGGCGCAGACCTGATCCAGCAGCGCCGGGTCGGCCGGCCGGATGCCCGGTGACCAGGCGATTACCGCAGCCACCGCGTCGGGACGTTGCGCCGCAAGCCACAGGCCCAGCGTGGCGCCCATGGACGAACCGACGATCGCCACGCGCGCGCCCATGCGCTGCGCCTGCGCCAGGGCATCCATTGCCGAGGCCTGCAACATCGCCGGCGTCAGCCCCTGCATCGCATCGGCGGCGCTGCGGCCATGCCCGGGCCAACGGTGCACGTACAGGTTGGCAGCCAGCGCGTCGGCCATCTGCTCGGGCAGTTCGCCGGCTTCTCCCGGGCTGGCGGTGAACCCATGCAGGTACAGCAGCGCCAGCGGCGTGCGCGTCTGCGCGGCGGTGTGCCAGTGCCGACGTGACGCGTTGCCCGGTTTCAGGTCAGCCGGTTGCATGGGTGGCATGCGCGGCGAGGATGGCCAGCAATTCGTGCGCGTTGATCGGTTTGGACAGATAGCCGGCCACGCCGGCAGCGGTGGCTTCGCGCATGGAATCGGTGCGGGTGTCGGCGGTCAGCACGATGATCGGCGGCAGGGCGGCGATCGCCGCGCGCGCCTCGCCCAGCGCGTCCCAGCCGGAGGTGCCGGGCATGTGCAGGTCGAGAAACACCAGGTCCGGCGCCGCCTCGCGGATGCGCTGCACCGCGTTGCTGCCATCGCTGTGAAAACTCACCCGATGCCCGGCGCGGGTGAGCAGATTGCCGATCACCAGCCGATTGGTGTCCATGTCCTCGAACACCAGGCAATGCAGCGGCGGCACCGTCGCGGCGTGCTGTTGCAGTGCCTCGCGCAGTTCCGGGGGCCGGTAACCTTGCGCCGCGGCAGCGGTCAGTTCGAAGGTCCAGCGAAAGACGCTGCCGCCGCCGGGGTTGTCGCGCACGCTCAGGCTGCCGCCCATCGCATCGGACACCGACAGCGCAATGAACAGGCCCAGGCCGACTCCGCCTTCGGCGCGGCTGAAACCGGTGCTGAGCTGGGTGAAGGGGGTGAAGATGTAGGCCTTCTGGGCGTCGGGAATGCCGATGCCGGTATCGGTCACGGTCACCGCGATCGCCCAGCGCTGCTGCACCGGCGTGGCGGTCATCAGCACGTCGACCGCGCCACCGGCCGGGGTGAACTTGATCGCATTGATGACCAGATTGGTGATGACCTGTTCGATACGCCCCTCGTCGCCGATGACGTCAGGCGCCGCATCGCTGCGCAACTTCAGCGCCACCCCCTTGGTCGACGCTGCACTCGCGCACACCGCTTTGACCGTGGCCAGCACGTCGAGCAGGCTCAGCGGCTTGCTGTGCAGCTGCAGGCGGCCACCGTCGATGCTGGCCACGTCGATCACTTCGTTCACGCGATGCCGCAGCGCGATCGCATTGACCGTCATTGCCTGCATCAGCTCGCGCTGTTGCGCCGACAAGGTGTCGGTATCGATCAGCTGCGCGCAGTTGATGACCGCGTTCAACGGCGTACGTAGCTCGTGGTTCATGGTGCTGATGAAGCGGCTCTGCGCATCGCGCGAGGCCAGCGCCTGCAAGGCGATCTCCTGCATCGCGCTGACGATGCGCGCCACCAGCAGCGGCAGCACCACGCTCAGTGCCACCGCATACACGAAGTACGCCGGCCGCGACAGCCAGTAGCCGGCCGGCGCGGTCAACAGCATCAACACGAAGGTGCTGAGCAGCACCGGCAGCGTCGCCTTCTGCCCGTAGCGCGCCACCGCGGCGATGGTGATGAAGGGCAGGAAGGCATTCAGCGACATCAGCAGGATGAAGGCCAGATAGGTCTGGATGCCGATGAACAGCAGGTTCATCGCAAATCCGAGCGCATCCAGCCATTCGCCCGGCGGGATGATCCTGCGTCGCACCAGCACCATCCAGATCACCGCCACCACCCACAGCGTCGCCGCGGTGGGGAAGACTGCCTGCGCATCCTTGACCAGCACCGGCTGCGGCCCGTGCAGCCAGCCGAAGCACCACAGGGCCACGATGGTCTGCACGATCACCCGGCCGACGCAGGCGCGGTATTCCAGGAACGATTCGAACAGCCGCACCAGTCGGTCATTGCGCAGCTGCCGGGCGGCCAGAATCAGGCCGGGCGCTGCACGGTTGGATCCACTACGCATGGGGGGCGGTGCCGTCGTTGGGGAGGGTGCGCCGGTAATTCTTGACCAGCAGGCCGGCCGCGGTTGCAGTCGCGGTGTAGCGCTGCGCAAGCGCCGACCCGGGTTCGCCGCCGTCGACATCGTTGCGCAGCTGGTCGCAGGCGTTCAGCAGTTCGCCAGAGCCGGTCAGCGAGATCGTGTTCTTGAGCGAATGGATCTGCTCCATTGCCTGCGCCCGGGTGGTGCC
Organism: Xanthomonas arboricola; assembly: GCF_002940665.1. GTDB lineage: Bacteria > Pseudomonadota > Gammaproteobacteria > Xanthomonadales > Xanthomonadaceae > Xanthomonas > Xanthomonas arboricola_B. The sequence continues at coordinate 1,070,156 of NZ_MIGY01000001.1, read as the reverse complement.
GGCCTGGCCGAGGGTGCAGCTGGCAATGGAATGCTGCACTTCCGCCGCAAAGGCATCGGCGAGCGCTGCAGCCGCCACCGGGTCCAGCCCGGCCAGCGTGTGCAGCGTCGAGCCGGTTTCGATGCGTGGCTGTGCATGCGCCACGGCGCCCGCCGTCCCGGCAGCGGGCAGCGCCTGGGGCGGTGTTTCCGGGCGCGCGCGTTGCAGCAAGCTGGAGAACAGGCCGCGCATCCGCGCTTCAGATCCGTAACGCGTCGGCGCGACCGTCACCGATGCCCGGGTGTCGGATGGCCGGCACGCCGCGCTGCGCGGCCCGCCTGCCCAGCGCGGCAGGACAAGGCGTCATGTATGCCACCAGGCGCACTCAGTCGCGGAAGTTGTCGAACTGCAGCGGCAGCTCGAAATCGGCCTTCTTCAACAGCGCCATCGCGTCCTGCAGATCGTCGCGCTTCTTGCCGCTCACGCGCAGCTTGTCGCCATTGATCTGCGCCTCGACCTTGAGCTTGGCTTCCTTCAGCTTGGCCACCAGCTGCTTGGCCTGCTTCTGCTCGATGCCCTGCTTGACGGTGACCTTCTGGCGCGCACCGGCCAGGTTGGTTTCCATGTCGCCGAACTCCAGGCAACGCACGTCGATGCCGCGCGCCAGCAGGCGCGCGCGCAGGATGTCGGTCATCTGCTTGACCTGGAAATCGCTGGGTGCGGACTGGTTGATCGCCTTGCCGTCTTCCAGCTCGAACCTGGCCTCGACCCCCTTGAAATCGAAGCGGGTATCCAGCTCGCGATTGGCCTGGTCCACTGCATTGGTCAGTTCGTGCTTGTCGACTTCGGACACCACGTCGAAGGAAGGCATGCAAAGCTCCTGCTCTGTATAAACAGCCGCCATTCTAGGGCATCGCGTCATCGCCCCTGTCGACACACGGTTGGCAGTCTGCGCGCAAGCGCAGCGATAATGGTCCATGCCTACCACCCGCTCTCCGCTTCCCGCCATTGCCTGGATGGTGGTCGCCGTGGCCTGCTTCTCGCTGATGGACGCGGCGATGAAGCTGCTGTCGGCGCATTACCCGCCGCTGCAGGTCACCTTGCTGCGGGGCGCCGCCTCGCTGCCGTTCGTGCTGGTGTGGGTATTTGCCACCGCCGGCCCGCGCTCGATCGTGCCGGTGCGCTGGGGCCTGCACCTGCTGCGCGGGGCGCTGGGCATGGTGATGATCGGCTGCTTCGTCTACGGCCTGAAGCGCATGCCGCTGTCGACCGCCTACACGCTGTATTTCGTCGCTCCGTTGCTGGTGGCGGCGCTGTCGGTGCCATTGTTGGGCGAGCATGTGGGCCCGCGGCGCTGGACCGCGATCGGCATCGGCCTGATCGGGGTGATCGTGGTGTTGCGCCCGGGCGTGGACGGGCTGGTCTCGCTGCCCGGGCTGATGGTGCTGCTGGCGGCCACCGCCTATGCCATCGCCGCCATCAGCGTGAGCCTGCTGACCCGCACCGATACCCCGCAGGCGATGGTGGTGTGGTTCCTGCTGTTCATGGCGGTCGGCGCCGGCCTGCTGGCCATTCCCGATTGGGTGCCGTTGCGGGGCGAGCACGCCTGGCTGATCGCCGGCATGGGCCTGGCCGGCGCGCTGGGACAGATCGCGCTGACCCAGGCCTTCCTGCGCGGCGAGGCCTCGATGATCGCGCCGCTGGAATATACCGGCCTGGTCTGGGCGATCGGCTGGGACTGGCTGCTGTGGCAGACCCTGCCCGACGGCTGGACCTGGACCGGCGCCGGCATCATCGTCGCCAGCGGGCTGTATCTGCTGCGCCGCGAGCGGATTCGCCAGGGGGATCTGCCGATGTCGCTGGATAAGCCGTGATTGGGGATTCGGGATTTGGGATTCGCCAGAGCAACGGCAAGGCGCTTTGGCTGTGACGAATCCCCAATCCCGACTCCCGAATCCCCACCTTAGAACTCAATGGAATATCGTCCGCAAACATTGACTGGTAGGCTTCACGGCCCCCCAATCGGCCACGCGCGGTGATCCAGTTTCAGCGCCTGCACAAGTCTTATTCCGTTGACGGTCGCCAGATCGTGGCGCTGCATCCACTCGATCTGCGGATCGGCCCCGGCGAGGTGTTCGGCATCATCGGCCACTCCGGTGCCGGCAAATCGACGCTGATCCGGCTGATCAACCGGCTGGAAGAACCCAGCGGCGGGCGGCTGCTGATCGGCGGCGAGGACGTCACCGCGCTGGACAGCCAGGGCCTGCGCGCGCTGCGCCGGCGTGTCGGGATGATCTTCCAGCACTTCAACCTGCTGTCCTCGCGCACCGTGGCCGGCAACGTGGCGTTTCCGCTGGAACTGGCCGGCACCCCGCGCGCCGAGGTCGATGCGCGCGTGGCCGAGCTGCTGGCGCGGGTCGGGCTGGAGCAGCATGCCAGCAAGTATCCGGCACAGTTGTCCGGCGGGCAGAAGCAGCGCGTGGGCATTGCGCGCGCGCTGGCCACCCGGCCGCAGATCCTGCTGTGCGACGAGGCCACCAGCGCCCTGGACCCGCAAACCACCGCTTCGGTGCTGCAGCTGCTGGCGCAGATCAACCGCGAGCTGGGCCTGACCATCGTGCTGATCACGCACGAGATGGACGTGATCCGCCGCGTCTGCGACCGCGTCGCGGTGCTGGATGCCGGCAGGCTGGTGGAAACCGGCCCGGTGACCGAGGTGTTCCTGCACCCGCAGCACGCCACCACCCGGCGTTTCGTGTCCGAGGCCGAGCACGTGGACGAAGCCGAGCTGCATCGCGACTTCGCTGCGGTGGGCGGGCGCATCGTGCGGCTGACCTTCCTGGGTAACGGCACCTACGAACCGGTGCTTGGCCGTATCGCCCGCGAGACCGGGGTGGACTACAACATCCTGTCCGGGCGCGTGGACCGCATCAAGGACACCCCGTATGGCCAGCTCATCGTCGCGCTGACCGGCGGCGACCATAACGCGGCACGCGCCGGCTTCGTCGCCGCCGGCGTGCAAGTGGAGGATCTGCGCGTATGACTCTGTCGATCGCCGCGACAAGCGGGTTTTTCCGCAATCTGGACGCCGCCAAGTGGGGCGACATCGGCCAGGCCACGCTCGATACCTTGCTGATGCTGGCCGGTGCGCTGCCGTTGACGCTGCTGATCGGCCTGCCGCTGGGCGTGGCGCTGTTCCTGTGCGGTGCGCCGCAGCTGCGCCGCCGCCCGGTGCTGTATGGCGTGCTCGCGGCACTGATCAACCTGCTGCGCTCGGTGCCCTTCATCATCCTGATGATCGCGATGATTCCGCTCACGTTGATGCTGATGGGCACCTCGCTGGGCGTGCGCGGCGCGATCCTGCCGCTGGTGGTCGGCGCCGCACCGTTCTACGCGCGGCTGGTGGAAACCGCCTTGCGCGAAGTGGACCGTGGAATCATCGAAGCCAGCCAGGCGATGGGCGCCACCACCCGCCAGCTGGTGGTGCGCGTGCTGCTGCCCGAAGCGCGCCCGGGCCTGATCGCCGGCGCCACCGTGACCACCATCGCGCTGATCGGTTTCACCGCGATGGGCGGTGCGATCGGCTCCGGCGGGCTGGGCGATGTCGCGTACCGCGAGGGCTATCTGCGCTCGCATTCGGATGTCGCGCTGATCACCGTGATCGCCCTGCTGGTGCTGGTGCAGCTGCTGCAGATGCTGGGCGACCGGCTGGTGGCGCGCTACAGCCGGCGCTGAGCTCGATCGGGACCGCGTGTCGCCGTGGCGCGCACAGGGCCATGCAAGAAACACGGGCCTGCCGATCGCCGCTACACCCGCGGTCTGCTAGGTTTAGCGCTTGCGGCAGTGCCGCATTCCTCCTCCCACGGACCCCCACATGAGCACATTCGCGTTTCGTTCCCTCCTGGCTGCGGCCACGCTGGCCCTGGCCTCCTGTGGCGGTAGCGGTGGCAGCAGCGGCGGCGACACGCTGACGGTGGCCGCCACCGCGGTGCCGCATGCCGAGATCCTGGAGGTGGTCGAACCGCTGCTGGCCAAGCAGGGCGTCAAGCTGGACGTGCGCGTGTTCAACGACTACGTGCAGCCCAACGACCAGGTCGTGCAGAAGCAGATCGACGTCAATTACTTTCAGACCGAGCCGTATCTGGACGCTTACAACCGCGACCGCAAGAGCCAGCTGGTGACCGTGATCGGCGTGCATATCGAGCCGTTCGGCGCCTACTCGCGCCGGTTCAAGGCATTGGCCGAGCTGCCCAACGGCGCCGATGTGGTGATTCCCAACGACCCGAGCAACAACAGCCGCGCGCTGATCCTGCTCGACAAGGCGGGCGTGATCAAACTCAAGGATCCCAGCAACGCCCTGTCCAGCCAGCGCGATATCGTCGAAAACCCCAAGCAGCTGAAGTTCCGCGAGCTCGACTCGGCGATGCTGCCGCGCGTGCTCGACCAGGTCGATCTGGCGCTGATCAACACCAACTACGCACTCGACGCCGGCCTCAATCCGACCCGCGACGCCCTGGCGATCGAAAGCAAGGACTCGCCATACGTGAACTTCCTGGTGGCGCGCCCGGACAACAAGGACGATCCGCGCGTGCAGAAGCTGGCCAAGGCCTTGACCAGCCCGGAAGTGAAGGCGTTTATCGAGCAGAAGTACAAAGGCGCAGTGTTGCCGGCGTTCTAAGGGCGCCTGACAACACCACTGCGCTCACCGCAAGGCGCGCGAGCGGTGCTCGGCATCGGCGTGTACGACGCCGATACGCCGGTGACTGCACAACCTCCCACGCCACCTGACGCCCGATCGCCACGGGCTGTGCTGCCACCCTTCGCCGCCATCGAGCATCCGATGCCACTTCTCCTTGCCATACCGCTGGCCGTGATCATCGCCCTGGCGGTGTTCGCGGTGCTGTTGCCGTTGTCGCTGGTGCAGCGCTTTCGCGTCGGCACCGCGCGGCGGCAGGCACGCGGCTGGCTGTTGATGATCAATCTGGTCTCGGCCGGGCTTTCCACCGTGTTGTTCGTGATCTTCGTGTTGATCGCCGCCGCGTTCTGGCCCGGCGCGATCAGCCATGCCGCCTTCGGCTGGGCCTGCGGGCTGGCGCTGGGGCTGCTGGCACTGCGTCTGACCCGCTTCGAGCGCACCCAGCAGGGGCTGTTCTACCGGCCCAACCTGTGGCTGGTGCTGGCCTTGACCGCGCTGGTGGTGGTACGCGTGATCGCCGGCATGGTGCAGGGGTGGCGCAGCACCTGGCAGGGGGTGGCCTGGCCCACGGAAGGGTGGCTCAGTCACGCCAGCCTGTTGGGCGCGGCCGGCGTATTGCTCGGCTATGCGCTCGCCTATGCCACCTTGCTGTGGTGGCGCTGGCGCAGCGCGCGCCTGCGCGGCAGCGTCTACTGGCGCTGAGCCCGCGCTTGTACATCAGCGAATGTCGATGCTTCACTGTCACCCGCATCACCCGCACTCGCACCGGTATGCAATGGGCACGGGCGCGGGCGGGCCACCCAGCACACGCAGCGCTCTCTCACAGATCGCGCGCGAGATTCGGTGCTCCGAAGTGGATGCGGCGCCACGATTTCAGCGCATAAAAAAACGGGCCTTGCGGCCCGTTTTCTGTTCGACTGGAACGTCGCTTGCCGGCGTGCTTAGAAGCGCGCGCCGACGCCGAAGCCGACGGTCCACGGATCCAGTTCCAGCTCGCTGCCGGTGCCCTGGCCGCCCACGCGCAGTTCCGGGCGCGAACGCATGTAGCGGGCGTCGGCACGTGCGAACCAGGTGGAGTTGATGTTCATGTCCACGCCGACGGTGCCGATGACACCCTTGGCGGTGTCCAGGCCCACGTGCTGGCCGGTGGCCGACGCCGCGTCGATCTTCTCGTTGCTGAAGTTCGACTCGTAGTAGCCCACGCCCACGAACGGACGGAACACGTTATCGGCCTGGCCGAAGTGGTACTGGCCGCTGATGGCGATCGGCTGCTGCTCGACGGTGCCGATCTTGCCCACGCCATCGGCGTTGACACGGTGGTTGAACTTGTCGGCAGCGCCCCACAGCTCAACGGCCCAGTTGTCGTTGATGTAGTAGCTGGCGCTCAGCGTCGGTGCCGGGCCGCCGTCGACGTCCAGGCCCGGAGCCGGGTCGTTCTTCGGCTTGATCAGAGCAACACCGCCGACCACTGCCCAATGCTTTCCGGAAGCGCTATCAGCGCTGGTGGAAGCCGAGGAGGTGTCGCCGGTGTAGGTGGTGTCTTGTGCAAATGCCGACGGCGCAAACGCAAGTGCGGATACGGCAGCCAGGCTCAGGATGGAAATGGCACGCATTGGGGGTCTCCTCAGTGTTCTTGTTAGGCCCGTGGAGTGGGCCGCGCCAAAGCTATTCCTGAAAATCTGAATCCACGCCCACCCGTGGCTCGCTAAAATTTCGTTTGTTCAGCAACTTTCCGGAGAAGGCCGTGGCTGCAACAGGCAAGCTGAAAAAGACATTCACGCAGATGCGATCGCCGTGACGAAAACCGACCTGTTGCAGGGCCTTCCAGCGCACATTCCTAACGAGTGCCGTGTCCTGGTGCTTGGCTCGATGCCGGGCAACACCTCGTTGCATGTGGCGATGTACTACGCCCATCCGCGCAACCGTTTCTGGCCGCTGATGCAGGAACTGCTGGGCATCGATGCCGGGTTGGCGTATCCGGCGCGCCTGCAGGCGCTGGCCGGCTGCAGGGTCGGCCTGTGGGATGTGATCGGCCAATGCGAGCGGCGCGGCAGCCTGGACACCGCCATCGTCGCCAGCAGCATCGTGGTCAACCCGCTGGCGGCACAGCTGGCAACGCTGCCGCAGCTGCGCGCTGTCGCCTGCAACGGTGCGGCCGCCGCGCAGGCATGGCGCCGCCATGTGCAGCCGCTGCTGCCGCTCGCACTGCACACGGTGCCGGTGTGGGCGTTGCCGTCCACCAGCCCGGCCAATGCAGCGTGGTCGCTGCCACGGCTGCGCGCGGCCTGGCAGCCGCTGCGCGACGCGCTGGATTAGCGACGCTGGATCGCCGCGACCAATCGATGATCGAAGACGTCAGCGAATGGCGGCGTGCGAGCGATGTGCCTGCGTCGTGGCGGAGTTGGCCGACACCTGTCACCACTGCAGCGCCGGCCGTGTTGGTCAGGGTCCAGCCACTGGCCGGAAGTCATGCCAGCGTCCGGCACGGGCAAGTGCCGCTCTCGTGCAGGCATGCTGCAGCCAACGCATCAACGGAAGCGACCAGATGGCGATCAAGCACGCACTACCGATGGCAGCGGGCCTGCTGCTGGGCCTGCTGGTCGCCGTACCGGCCGCCAGCGCCGACGATCTGCACTGCAACGTCAGCAGCGACTACGACCTCACGCTCAACCCGCGCAGCGTGATCCTGATCCGCGCGTCGGGTACGCCGCAGCGGCTGGTGATGCGCCAGGGCGCGTTGTTCGTCGACGACCGCTGGGTCGCGATGAGCGCGCACGATCGCGCCCGGTTGATCCAGTTCGAGCGGCAGACCCGCGAGGTGGTGCCGCTGGCGCAGGAGGTCGGGCGGGAAGCGGCCGATATCGCCGTCACCGCGCTGGGCGAGGTGGCGGCCGGCTTCAGCCGCAGTCCCGAGGCTACGCGCGTGCAACTGGCGGCCGTGCGCGAAAAGATCGACACGCGCCTGAAGCAGAGCTTCGGTAGGCACCAGCTCACCTCGATCGATATCGATGACGACATCGGCGCGATGGTGGCCGAACTGCTGCCGCAGCTGATCGGCGATGTCGTCGCCGGCGCGGTGCAGTCGGCACTGACCGGGAACGATCTGCAGCTGCGGTCGCTGGAGGGGGTGGAAACGCGCATCGAGCGCCTGATCGAGCCGCAGGCGCGTGCGCTGCGGCCACGCGCGCAAGACCTGTGTGCGCGGGTCGAAGCGCTCGACGGCTTGGACAATGCGCTGGCGTATCGTTTGCCTTCGGGCGAGCCACTGCAACTGTTGCGGGTCGATCGACGCGCGTCGAAATGATCCGGCGCATGCACCGGCGAACGCTGCATCCCGTCCGGTGCGCGATTTTTTCCACGGCAATGGTTGGCGCTGCGGCCCGCAGCCGGCCACAATAGGGGTTTCCCCATTCTGTTGCCGGAGTTCCCGTATGGCCGAAATCAAGGAAGCACTTGTCCCCGATATCGGTGACTACAGCGATGTCCCGGTAATCGAGGTGCTGGTGTCGGTCGGCGATGCGGTCAGCAAGGACCAGAGCCTGGTCACGCTGGAATCGGACAAGGCCACGATGGAAGTGCCCTCGTCGGTGTCCGGCGTGGTCAAGGAGATCAAGGTCAAGGTCGGTGATGCGCTGTCGCAGGGCGCGCTGGTGGCTTTGATCGAAGTGGCCGACGCCAGTGCCGAAACCGCCGCCGCGCCTGCACCCGCCGCCGCTCCCGCCGCCCCTGCACCCGCCGCCGCTCCCGCCGCCCCGGCCAAGGCTGCGCCCGCTGCCGCGCCGGCGCCTGCCGCCAAGGCAGAACCGGCTGCGCCTGCCGCGTCCTCGGAAGGCGGCCTGATCGAGGCCCGCGTGCCCGATATCGGCGATTACACCGACATCCCGGTGATCGAGGTGCTGGTCGCCGTCGGCGATACCGTCGCCAAGGACCAGAGCCTGGTCACGCTGGAATCGGACAAGGCCACGATGGAGGTGCCGTCTTCGGCCGCCGGTGTGGTCAAGGAACTCAAGGTCAAGGTGGGCGACACCCTCTCGCAGGGCAATGTGGTGGCGATCATCGCTGCCAGCGATGGCGGCGCCGGTGCGGCGCAGTCCCCGGCCAAGCCCACCACCGAGACCGCCGAAACCGCCGGCAAGGTCGAGCCGGTCGCCGTGTCCGCGGTACCGGACAAGCTGGCCCAGCGCGAGATCGCGCAGGTGCAGGGCGCGCGGTCCAGCGAGGCGTCGCAGCCTGCGCAGGGCGGCCAGCCGTCGGCCGGTCAGCCGTCCAGCCCGCCGGTGACCTTCGACGCCGACAGCGTGCTGCCGTCCAAGGTGGCCTACGCCAGCCCGGTGGTGCGCGTGTTTGCGCGCGAGCTCGGCGTGGATCTGAACCAGCTCAAGGGCAGCGAAAAGGGCGGCCGTATCACCCGTGAGGACGTGCAGCGCTTCGTCAAGGCCGCACTCAGCGGCGGCGCGCCCGCCGCAGCCGGTGCCGCACCGGCTGGTGGCGGCAATGGCCTGAACCTGCTGGCCTGGCCGAAGGTGGACTTCAGCAAGTTCGGCGAGACCGAGACACAGCCGCTGTCGCGCATCAAGAAGATTTCCGGTGCCAACCTGGCGCGCAACTGGGCGATGATTCCGCACGTCACCCAGTTCGAATCGGCCGACATCACCGATCTGGAAGCCCTGCGCGTGGCCCTCAACAAGGAAAACGAGAAGGCCGGCATCAAGCTGACCATGCTCGCCTTCCTGGTCAAGGCCAGCGCCGCGGCGTTGAAGAAGTTCCCCGAGTTCAACGCCTCGCTGGATGCGGCCGGCGAAAACCTGACGTTGAAGAAGTACATCAACATCGGCTTTGCCGCCGACACCCCGAACGGCCTGGTTGTGCCGGTGATCCGCGACGTCGACAAGAAGGGCGTGCTGCAGATCGCGCAGGAAAGTGGCGAGTTGGCGAAGAAGGCGCGCGACGGCAAGCTCGGCCCGGCCGACATGAGCGGCGGCTGTTTTTCGATCAGCTCGCTCGGCGGCATCGGTGGTACGGCGTTCACGCCGATCATCAATGCGCCGGAAGTGGCGATCCTGGGTGTGTCCAAGTCGGCGATGCAGCCGGTATGGAACGGCAAGGAGTTCGCACCCAAGCTGATGCTGCCGCTGTCGTTGAGCTACGACCACCGCGTCATCGACGGCGCGCTGGCCGCACGCTTCACCACCTACCTCAGTCAGGTACTGGCCGACATGCGCCGCGTCCTGCTGTGAGAGCAGTGCTGCTGACGTTCGCCCTGCTGGGCGTGCTGCCGTGGACATCCGCGGCAGCACGCGAGTGCCAGAGCACGCTCGGGCGCGGCTGGCCGCCAGCGGTGGGCAACTACGGCAGCGCGGTGACCACGCTGCTCGACGCCGGCACCAGGCCGAGCCTGTCGTTGCTGACGCTGCCCACCCGGGGCGTGGAAAGCGGGGTGTCGCTGGTAGCGGGCAAGGACGGTGTCGACTGGACCCTGCGGCATAGCCGCGCCGACGAGCGCGTCTACAGCTGGGTCAGCCAGAGCGATCGCGGCAGCGTGCAGTTCCGCACCGAGCAGACCCCGGAAACGGTCGAGATCCCGATTCCGGCAGCGTTGGCCAGGCGCCTGGTCAGCAACTGGACCGGCGCACTGACGCAACTGGCGCCCACCGGTCGCAGCGCGCCGGTGAGCGAGGGCGAAGTGCTCTCGTTTCAGGTCGATGGCGTGCGTTACAGCGGCACCCGCCCGAGCTGCGGCGTCGGCGAGTTGCTGCTGCAGCAGGCCGCGTTGCTGATCGAAGCCAGCGAAAGCAAGGAAAAGAAGCGCGACAAGCGCTGGACCCAAATCGAATCGTCGCTGGACGAACTCCAGCAGACGCTTGCCGGCACGGCCGGTTGAGCCACAGGAGAAGCAAATGGCGGTCATTGAAATCAAGGTTCCCGACATCGGCGATTACAGCGATGTCCCCGTCATCGAAGTGCTGGTCGCCGTCGGCGACAGCGTGGTCAAGGATCAGGGCCTGGTGACGCTGGAGTCGGACAAGGCGACGCTGGAAGTGCCGTCCTCGGCCGCGGGCGTGGTCAAGGAGCTCAAGGTCAAGGTGGGCGACACCCTGTCCGAAGGCGCGCTAGTGCTGCTGCTGGAAGCCGAGGGCGAGGCCGCCGCAACGGCTGCGCCGGCCAAGGCCGACACCAAGCCCGCGCCTGCGGCTGCAGCGCCCGCCGCCGCACCCGGCAGCAAGCCGCCGGTGACGCCGTCGCATCGCGCTCCGGCCGAACCGGCGCCGTCCAAGCCGGCGCTGGCCAGCGGCAAGCCGGCCGATATCGACTGCAAGATGGTGGTGCTCGGCGCCGGCCCCGGCGGCTACACCGCCGCGTTCCGCGCCGCTGACCTGGGCCTGGACACGGTGCTGATCGAGCGCTACGCCAGCCTGGGTGGGGTCTGCCTCAACGTCGGCTGCATCCCGTCCAAGGCGCTGCTGCATGCCGCCGCTGTGATCGACGAAGTGGCGCATGCCGGCGATTTCGGCGTGGACTTCGGCCAGCCCAAGATCACCCTGGACAAGCTGCGCGAGTACAAGGAAAAAGTGGTCGGCAAGCTCACCGGCGGCCTGGCCAGCATGGCCAAGCAGCGCAAGGTGCGCACCGTCACCGGCGTGGCCAGCTTCGTCTCGCCCAACGAGCTGGAGATCGTCGGCGACGACGGCAAGACCCAGTTGCTGCGCTTCGAGCACTGCATCATCGCCGCCGGTTCGCAGGCGGTGAAGTTGCCCAACTTCCCGTGGGACGACAAGCGCGTGATGGACTCCACCGACGCGCTGGAACTGCACGACATTCCCAAGACCCTGCTGGTGGTCGGCGGCGGCATCATCGGCCTGGAAATGGCCACGGTGTACAGCGCGCTGGGCAGCAAGGTCACCGTGGTCGAGTTTATGGACCAGCTGATGCCGGGCGCCGACAAGGACCTGGTCAAGCCGCTGGCCGATCGCCTGAAGAAGCAGGGCGTGGAGGTCCATCTCAAGACCAAGGCCACCGAGGTCAAGGCCGACGCCAGCGGCATCACGGTGTCGTTCGAAGCGGCCACCGAAGGCGAGAAGCCGGGTCTGCAGGCGACCGCCTACGATCGCGTGCTGGTGGCGGTCGGCCGCACGCCCAACGGCAAGAAGATCGGTGCCGACAAGGCCGGCGTCACCGTGACCGAGCGTGGCTTCATCCCGGTCGATCGGCAGATGCGCACCAACGTGCCGCACATCTTCGCCATCGGCGACATCGTCGGTAACCCGATGCTGGCGCACAAGGCCACCCACGAGGGCAAGCTGGCCGCCGAAGTGGCTGCCGGCGAGAAGAAGGAATGGGTGGCGCGGGTGATTCCGTCGGTCGCCTACACCAACCCGGAAATCGCCTGGGTCGGGGTCACCGAGACCGAGGCCAAGGCCAAGGGCCTGAAGGTCGGCGTGGCCAAGTTCCCGTGGGCCGCCAGTGGCCGGGCGATCGGCATCGGCCGCACCGAAGGCTTTACCAAGCTGATCTTCGACGAAGACACCCACCGCGTGATCGGTGGCGCCATCGTCGGCGTGCATGCCGGCGACCTGCTGGCCGAGATCGGCCTGGCGATCGAGATGGGCGCCGAAGCCGAAGACATCGGCCACACGATCCACGCGCATCCGACCCTGAGCGAATCGGTCGGCATGGCCGCGGAGGTCTACGACGGCACCATCACCGACCTGTATATCCCGAAGAAGAAGTAGGCGCCGGCATCTGCTGCGTGGCCAACAACGCCCCGCCCTGCGCGGGGCGTTGTCGTTGCGGCGTGCCGCCAGGACGAGCGGCACGGTCGGTCAGGCGGTGCGGCCACTGCCACGGAGAGGCACTGCATGCGCTGCGGAATGCTGTGCGTGCTAATGGTCTGCGCTGTCGTCCCACGGCGCGTCGCAGAGGCGCAGGAGGGTGAGGACCCGGTCATGACAGGGGATTTGTCGCAATGCCAGGATGCGGCACAGTTCGTGCGCATGCAGCAGGCAGCAAAAGCAGGTGCCGAGGCTGTGCAGGCAGCGGCGATCGGGATGTGTCGCCTCGGAGCTCTACCCAACGCCGTCGCGGCGCATCACAGGAAGACAAAAGGCCCGCAAGAAGCGGGCCTTTTGGTGCAACGTTGCGTGCAGATCAGAACGCGAGCGTCACGCCTGCGACCGGGCCCTTGAACTCCTGCTTCAGTCCGATCAGGCCGTCGCTGCCGCGCTGGTCGACGTCGAGCCTGAACCAGTCGTAGCCGGCGAAGATGCCGAAGTTCTTGGTGAAGCGGTACTCGGCAATCGCGTTGGCGCGGCTCAGGTCGCCGTCGTAATCGCCGAAGTCGCCCCAGCTGGTGTTGAGGTACTGGCCCTGCACGTTGAACAGCCAATGCTCGCTCGGACGTGCGGTGAAGCGGATGCCGACCACAGGCGCAGCGCCATCTTCGCTTTCGTCCAGCACGTCGCCACTGAAGACGCTGCCCAGATCCGCGTATGCATTGGCTTCGACCTTGGCGTACTCGGCGCCGATCTGCAGGCCCAGGCTGACTTCCGGCGAATCGATGACCGAGTAGTCATACACCAGGGTGGCGACCTGATACTTCAGCTCACCCTTGATGAAGCTGCCGGTCGGCACGGTGACGCCACCGCCACTGATGTCCTGGGTCAGGGTTTCGCGGCGATCCTTGTCGTATTTGAAGTAATCGAAGATCAGGCGCTGACGGGTGCTGATGCGGAACACGCCATCGACGCGCGGCTCCCATTCCTTGCCGCCGAGCTTGAAATCTTCGTTGACCGACACGTTGTTGCCCGCCACCAGGGTATTGCCGCGGATGGTGTTGTCGTTGTCGACGTTCATCGCGCCGAGACGGAGCTGGAAGCGGTCATCGGTGTCTTCGGCATGCGCCGGCGCGGCGTAGGCGGCAGCCAATACGCATGGGATGGCCAGTGCGAGGAGGTGTTTCATGGGGAGCTCCGAATTCTTGGAATGGTCAGGCGGTCGGCCTGTGCCGCGCATCTTCGATAAGACGGCGTCGTCCAAAAGTGAAGGAGCTGTCGCATACCCGTGAAGGCCGAGATAGCAATCGGACAAAACGGTCCGCTACGGCAGGCAGTCCGACGTCAGTCGTAAGCCGCGCGTTTTAGCCATCAATCGCGGGCGATATGGCGGGTAGCGTGCCCCGACCGCGCGGATTGGACCGCCGATGGGAAGGTTGCAGGGTGCGACAAAATGCGTAAAAGCAGGAGCCCCGGTGTCCCGGGGCTCCCATGGGCGACCTGCGGCAAAACCTTTCGACGAGGATGTGCAGGCCTCGCCAGTTATGACCGCCGGTTTGTGGCAAAGTTCCCACCCGCGTCGGCAACCTGTATGGTGCGACGCAGCAACGAATGACCTTTGCCGGTTGTCTCGCAATTTGTCCCATTGCTATACTTTCGCGGCTCGACGAGGCGCATCTGCGCTTCCCACTCATTCACACGTAAGGTAACCGTAGTGCTGAACTCCGTTGACGCGGGTCGGCGGTTGATGCTGCGCGCTGCGGTATATCCGCTTGCCGCTGTAGCTATAACCAGTCTGGGGTTGCTGTTGGTCGGTCCCCGCTACGCTGCCGGTCTGGCATTGACCGGGTTTGCGACGGTGTTGGGCGGTTGGGTGGCAGCACGTACCGCGCTAGGTGGCGGTATTCAGGCAGCCGGCATTGCCATGGTGCGGCTGATTCTGGCGATGGTGTTGAAGTGGGTGTTGGTTTTCGTGGCGCTGGCGCTTGGCTTCGGCCTGTGGCGGCTGCCTCCTCTGGCCTTGTTGGCGGGTATCGCCATCGGGCTGATTTTTCAGGTTCTGGCTCTGGCCAGGCGTTGATTCGAACTTAAAGGGCTCCGGACACATGGCGGGCGAGGCAGCAACACCTACCTCCTATATCCAGCATCACTTGCAGAACCTGATCTATCCGGTTCGCGAGGGTGGCGGCACGTTTTGGACCATCCACGTCGACACCCTGGTCATGGCGGTGTTGATGGGCCTGGTGATGGTCTTCGCGTTCTGGACGGCGACCCGCAATGCCACCGCCGGCGTACCGGGCAAGTGGCAGGCGTTCGTCGAGATCTGCCTGGAGTTCGTCGACCGCCAAGCCAAGGACACCTATCACGGCAGCAGCAAGCTGGTGACGCCGATCGCGATCACCATCTTCTTCTGGATCCTGTTGATGAATCTCATCAAGATGATTCCGGCCGATTTCATCGCCATCCCGCTGGGCTGGGCAGGCATCCACGCCTGGAAGCCGGTGCCCACCGCCGACGTCAACGCCACCTTGGGCATGTCGATCAGCGTGTTCTTCCTGATGATCGTCTTCTCGCTGCGCTCCAAGGGTGTGGGCGGCATGACCAAGGAATTCCTGACGGCGCCGTTCGGCAAATGGATGATGCCGTTCAACCTGCTTTTGAACATCGTCGAGTGGCTGAGCAAGCCGATTTCGCTGGCGATGCGACTGTTCGGCAACATGTTCGGCGGCGAGATCGTCTTCCTGCTGATCTGGGTGCTGGGCGGTGCGGGCATCGCCGGCATGGTCGCTGGCGGCGTATTCGGCCTCGGCTGGATGCTGTTCCACCTGTTGGTGATTCCGTTGCAGGCCTTCATTTTCATGATGCTGTCGATCGTGTATCTGAGCCTTGCCGAAGACAGTCACTGAGTTTCGCTGCACCCTTCATACGCTTCATCCCGATTCATCCATCACCCTTAGAAACTTTCGTTCGGAGATCACCATGTACCTCGCCGTCCTGACCAACCTCGCTCAAGTCCAGAGCTCCACTGTCCTTGCCGTCGGCATCATGATCGGCCTGGCCGCGCTGGGTGCCGGCCTCGGTCTGGCCATCATGGCTGGCAAGTTCCTGGAATCGGCTGCACGTCAGCCGGAACTGATCCCGGTACTGCAGGTCCGCATGTTCATCACCGCCGGCCTGATCGACGCCGCGTTCATCATCAGCGTCGCCGTCGGCCTGCTGTTCGCCTTTGCCAACCCGCTGGCCCAGGTGTTCATCGAGCGTCTGTCGCAGGCTGCCGGCTGATCCAGCGGTAGCAGGATGTGGAGGCAACCGCGTGCGGTTGCGTCCGCGGATGAAGGTCGGAAAGCGTCGCCATGCGGTGGCGCTTTCACCCCTAAACAGCGATTGAGCGACCCATGGATATCACCCTTACCATCTTTGCCCAGGCGCTGGCCTTCGCCGGTCTGATCTGGATCGTCGCGACCAAGATCTGGCCGCCGCTGCTGCAGGCGATCGAAGAGCGTCAGCAAAAGATCGCTGAAGGTCTGGCCGCGGCCGACCGCAGTCAGAAGGATCTGGCGCAGGCGCAGGAAAAGGTCAACGAAGCATTGAAGGACGCACGCACCAAGGCCAACGAGATCATCGATCAGGCCCATGCGCGCGCCAACCAGATCATCGAAGCGGCCAAGCACGAGGCAATTGCCGAAGCCAACCGTCAGAAGGATCTGGCGCAGACCGAGATCGACGCATCCGCCACGCGTGCCCGTGAGGAGCTGCGCAAGCAGGTGTCCGTGCTGGCCGTCAGCGGTGCCGAAAAGCTGCTCAAGCGCGAAATCGATGCCAACGCCCACAAGGCGCTGCTCGACGAGCTGGCGGCGGAGATTTAATCGATGAGTCAGGCCCTCACACTTGCCCGTCCGTACGGCCGCGCCGCGTTTGCGATCGCGCGTGAGGGCGGCAACTTCGCGCCCTGGTCCGAGGCGCTGGCGTTTTCGGCGCAGGTGGCCGGCGACCCGCGCGTGGCCGCGCTGCTGCTCAACCCGGCCCTGGGCCAGGATCAGGCAGTGACGTTGCTGGCGCCGCCGCAGGCGAGCGAAGACTATCTGCGTTTCCTCGGCCTGCTGGCCGACGCGCAGCGACTGTCGCTGCTGCCGGAAGTGGCAGGCTTGTACGAACAGCTGCGGGCCGAAGCCGAACACGTCGTCAAGGCGACGGTGACCTCGGCGGCTGCAATGAGCCAGGCGGAACTGGACACGATCGCTGCTGCGCTGAAGAAGCGTTTCGGCCGCGAGGTGGACATCACCACCGCGGTGGATGCTTCGTTGATCGGCGGCGCGGTGATCGACACCAGCGACGTGGTCATCGATGGCTCGCTGAAGGGCAAGCTCGCGCGTCTGCAAAGCTCGCTCGCCCACTGAATTCACATAAACGCATGGCCCTCGCGGCCGGCACCTAGGACTGAACGATGGCAACCACGCTCAACCCCTCCGAAATCAGCGACCTGATCAAGACCCGTATCGAGGCGGTCAAGCTGTCCGCAGAGTCGCGCAACGAAGGCTCCGTGACCAGCGTGTCCGACGGCATCGTGCGCATCTTCGGCCTGGCCGACGTGATGCAGGGCGAAATGATCGAACTGCCGAACAACACCTTCGCGCTTGCCTTGAACCTGGAGCGCGATTCGGTCGGCGCCGTGGTGCTGGGCGATTACGAGAACCTGCGCGAAGGCGACGTGGCCAAGACCACCGGCCGCATCCTGGAAGTGCCGGTCGGTCCGGAATTGCTCGGTCGCGTGGTCAACGCGCTCGGCGAGCCGATCGACGGCAAGGGTCCGCTGGGCGCCAGCCAGACCGCACCGGTTGAGCGCGTTGCGCCGGGCGTGATCTGGCGCAAGTCGGTCGACCAGCCGGTACAGACCGGTTACAAGTCGGTCGATGCGATGATCCCGATCGGCCGCGGTCAGCGCGAGCTGGTCATCGGCGACCGTCAGACCGGCAAGACCGCGCTGGCGATCGATGCGGTGATCAACCAGAAGGGCACGGGCATCAAGTGCGTGTACGTGGCGATCGGCCAGAAGGCCTCGACCGTTGCCAACATCGTGCGCAAGCTCGAAGAGAACGGCGCACTGGCGCACACGGTGGTGGTGGCCGCGACCGCGTCCGAATCGGCCGCGATGCAGTACATCAGCCCCTACGCCGGCTGCACCATGGGCGAATACTTCATGGACCGTGGCGAAGACGCGCTGATCGTGTACGACGATCTGTCCAAGCAGGCCGTGGCCTACCGCCAGATCTCGCTGCTGCTCAAGCGCCCGCCGGGTCGCGAAGCCTATCCGGGCGACGTGTTCTATCTGCACTCCCGCCTGCTCGAGCGCGCGGCGCGCGTGTCCGAGGAGTATGTGGAGAAGTTCACCAACGGGGCGGTGACCGGCAAGACCGGTTCGCTGACCGCGCTGCCGATCATCGAAACCCAGGCCGGCGACGTGTCCGCATTCGTGCCGACCAACGTGATCTCGATCACCGACGGCCAGATCTTCCTGGAAACCGACCTGTTCAACGCCGGCATCCGTCCGGCGGTGAACGCCGGTATCTCGGTGTCGCGCGTTGGCGGTGCAGCCCAGACCAAGATCATCAAGAAGCTGTCCGGCGGCATCCGTATCTCGCTGGCGCAGTACCGCGAGTTGGCGGCATTCGCGCAGTTCGCCTCGGACCTGGACGAAGCCACCCGCAAGCAGCTCGAGCGCGGTCAGCGCGTCACCGAGCTGATGAAGCAGAAGCAGTACGCGCCGATGTCCATCGCCGACCAGGCACTGTCGATCTACGCCGTCAACGAGGGTTACCTCGATGAAGTGCCGGTCAACAAGCTGCTGGCGTTCGAAGAAGGCCTGCACGCGCACTTCGCCAACACCCAGGGTGAGCTGGTCTCCAAGATCAACAGCACCGGCGGCTGGGACAACGACATCGAAGCGGCCTTCAAGAAAGGCATCGAAGAGTTCAAGACCACGGGCAGCTGGTAACAGCGCCGGGATTCGGGATTCGGGATTGGGCATTCGGGATTCGTAGGAGTGGTGATCTGAGGGCTTGAACGCTCAGGATCACCACTTCGGATCTCAAGATTCAGGTACTCAGGGTTTGTAGGTGAGGTGACGTCGGCGGCTTCGGCCAATCCCGAATCACCCATCTCGAATCCCACCATCGAAGCGAGCGAGTATGGCAGGCGGACGCGAAATCAAAACCAAGATCAAGAGCGTGCAGAACACCCGCAAGGTGACGCGCGCGCTCGAAATGGTCTCGGCCTCCAAGATCCGCAAGGCGCAGGACCGTATGAAGACCTCGCGTCCGTACGCGCAGGCGATGAAGCAGGTGATCGGGCATCTGGCGCAAGCCAGCACCGACTACCAGCATCCGTTCCTGGTCGAGCGTGAGCAGGTCAAGCGGGTCGGTTACATCGTGATCTCTTCCGACCGCGGCCTGGCCGGCGGTCTGAACAACAACCTGTTCCGCAAGATGCTGGGCGAAGTGCGCCCGTGGCAGGACAAGGGCGCCGAGATCGACGTGGTGACCATCGGCCAGAAGGCCTCGGCGTTCTTCCGTCGCATCAAGGTCAACATGGTCGGTAGCGTCACCCATCTGGGCGACAGTCCGCACATCGAGCAGTTGATCGGTGTCATCAAGGTGATGCTGGATGCGTTCGTCGAGGGCAAGGTGGACCGCGTATATCTGGTCTACAACCGCTTCGTGAACACGATGACGCAGAAGGCCAGCTTCGATCAGCTGCTGCCGCTGCCGGCCGCCGAGCACAAGGTGGCGCATCACGATTGGGATTACCTGTACGAACCCGATGCCGCGACCGTGCTGGAGCACGTGATGACGCGTTACATCGAGTCGCTGGTGTACCAGGCCGTGCTGGAAAACGTGGCTTCCGAACATGCCGCGCGCATGGTGGCGATGAAGGCCGCCAGCGACAACGCCAACAAGATGATCGGCACCTTGCAACTGGTCTACAACAAGGCGCGTCAGGCGGCGATCACCCAGGAAATTTCGGAAATCGTCAGCGGCGCGGCCGCCGTATAGCCGGGAATAGGGAATGGAGAATCGGGAATGGTCGAAGCAGCAGCACTTGATCTTCCCATTCCCGACTCCCGTTTCCCTATTCCCGACACAAGAATCGAACAGACATTAGTGGAGTTATCCAAATGAGTCAGGGCAAGATCGTTCAGATCATCGGCGCGGTCGTCGACGTCGAATTCCAGCGCAATGAAGTGCCGAAGGTCTATCACGCGTTGAAGGTCGAAGGCACCGAAATCACCCTGGAAGTGCAGCAGCAGCTCGGCGATGGCGTGGTGCGCACGATTGCGCTCGGCTCCACCGACGGCCTGAAGCGCAACCTGCTGGCCACCAATACCGAACGTGCCATTTCGGTGCCGGTCGGTGCCGGGACGCTGGGCCGCATCATGGACGTGCTGGGTCGTCCGATCGACGAAGCCGGCGACGTGCAGGCGTCGGACCATTGGGAAATCCATCGCGCTGCGCCGTCGTATGAAGACCAGTCCTCCAGCACCGAACTGCTGGAAACCGGCATCAAGGTCATCGACCTGATGTGCCCGTTCGCCAAGGGCGGCAAGGTCGGCCTGTTCGGTGGCGCCGGCGTCGGCAAGACCGTCAACATGATGGAGCTGATCAACAACATCGCCAAGGCACACTCGGGTCTGTCCGTGTTCGCCGGCGTGGGCGAGCGTACCCGTGAGGGCAACGACTTCTACCACGAGATGAAAGACTCCAACGTGCTGGACAAGGTCGCGATGGTATACGGCCAGATGAACGAGCCGCCGGGCAACCGTCTGCGCGTTGCGCTGACCGGGCTGACCATGGCCGAGTACTTCCGCGACGAGAAGGACGAGAACGGCAAGGGCAAGGACGTGCTGCTGTTCGTCGACAACATCTACCGCTACACGCTGGCCGGTACCGAAGTGTCCGCACTGCTCGGCCGCATGCCGTCGGCAGTGGGCTACCAGCCTACCCTGGCCGAGGAAATGGGCGTGTTGCAGGAACGCATCACCTCGACCAAGAGCGGTTCGATCACCTCGATCCAGGCCGTGTACGTGCCTGCGGACGACCTGACCGACCCGTCGCCGGCGACCACCTTCGCCCACCTGGATTCCACCGTCACGCTGAGCCGCAACATCGCCTCGCTGGGTATCTACCCGGCGGTCGATCCGCTGGATTCCACCAGCCGCCAGATGGACCCGCTGGTGATCGGTCACGAGCACTACGACACCGCCCAGCGCGTCCAGCAGACCTTGCAGAAGTACAAGGAACTGAAGGACATCATCGCGATCCTGGGCATGGACGAGCTGAGCGAAGAAGACAAGCAGTCGGTATCGCGCGCACGCAAGATCGAGCGCTTCTTCAGCCAGCCCTTCCACGTGGCCGAAGTGTTCACCGGCTCGCCGGGCAAGTACGTCTCGCTGAAGGACACCATCCGCGGCTTCAAGGCGATCTGCGACGGCGAGTACGACCACCTGCCGGAGCAGGCGTTCTACATGGTCGGCAGCATCGAAGAAGCCGTCGAGAAAGCCAACAAGATGAGCGCCAAGGCGTAAGCGCCGGGATTTGGCATTCGGGATTCGGGATTTGGTACGGCGGTAATTGGGTGCGGAAACGAGGTGAGTGGACACAGTGAAAGCTGCGGTTGCCAATCCCGAATCCCAAATCCCCAATCCCCGCCTCACAACGCGAGGCACCATGAGCACTATCCGTTGCGACATCGTCAGCGCCGAGAAGGAAATCTTCCACGGTGAGGCGACGCTGGTCGTGGCCACCGGCGAGCTGGGTGAGCTGGGCATTGCGCCCAAGCACGCACCGCTGATCACGCGCCTGAAGCCGGGCAAGGTGGTGGTCACCACTGCCAGCGGCGAACAACTGGACTTCGCCATTTCCGGCGGCATCCTGGAAGTGCAGCCGCAGGTGGTGACCGTCCTGGTCGACACCGCAGTACGTGCGCAGGACATCGACGAAGCCGCCGTGCGCAAGGTCAAGGAAGAGGCCGAGCGTCTGCTGGCCAACCGTGGCGACACGGTGGATGTAGCCGATGCGCAGCGTCGGCTGGCCGAGGCGACCGTGCAGCTGCAGGCACTGGAACGCTTGCGTCGCAATCTCAAGCATTGAGCACGAGGGCCTGAGCCCCTGCTGGTCGCGCACGCAAACGCGAGACCGGCTACCTGCCGCACGCAGGTGTGGAGTGAAAACGCCGACCTCGTGTCGGCGTTTTCGTTTCTGGAGCTGCGCATGCGTGGCGCTGCTTCCAGGCCGGGGCGCAGCAGGCACACTGCATGCCTTACGCTGTGCCGCCGGCTGCAGGCGGTGCGGCATCTCACGCATGCATGAGGAACGCCCATGACCCGCCCGATCGATGGCTTTCGTGGTTACGCGCTGAGCGGCCTGCTGGCCCTGGCGATGCTGGGATGTGCGCCACCGGTACGCAGCCAGTCGTCGCTGGATGCGTTGCTGGATCGCATCGTGCAGCGCAACGCGATCGGCGATGCGGTGGCGCTGAGCAAGTGGGACAGCGGCAAGCCGGTACTGGACCAGACCCGCGAGGCGGCGGTGCTGCAGAGCGTGCGCGAGCAGGCGCCTGCGCATGGGCTGGATGCCGACGACGCGGCGCGCTTTTTCGCCGCGCAGATCGAGGCCAACAAGGCGGTGCAGTACGCGTTGTTGAACCCCTGGCACGAACGCGGGCGCGCGCCGGACACCGCGCGTCCGGATCTGGCGAGCCTGCGCACGCGTCTGGATCAACTGCAGGGCGAACTGCTCGACGCGCTGGCCGATGTCGCGCCGGCACGTGCAGCGCCGCAATGCCCGACCCACACCGCGCGTGCCGCCGCCCGTTACGCCGCGCAATGGCAGCTGGACGCGCTGCATCGCGCCGCACTGGTGCGCAGCCTGGGCGATTTCTGCCACTGATGCGCGCCAGGTCCAACACTGCATGGGATTAGGCGCGTTCGCTCAGCGATACACCACGTGCCGGCCCAGGAAAAACGACACGATCGCCAGGCCGCCTTCCACCAGCGGTTTGGCCAGCCAGGCCTGACGCAGGCCGACCAGATCCACCGTTGCCGACAACAGCCAGGTGCTGACGAGTGTCAGCGCCAGCCACATCAGCGCAAAGCGGCGAAAACGCGGCCAGCCCAGACGTGCGCCGCCTGCCTGGGCAAAGGTGTAGCGGCCGTTGAGCCAGAAGCCCAGCACCGCACCACTGATCCGCCCGAGCAGGTTGGCAGGGACCGCCGGCATGCCGGCCGCGGTGGCGGCGATGAAGATGCCGCAATCCACCGCCAGCTGCAGGGCACCAATGATCATGAATTGGCTGCCTTGGCGGAACAGACTCATGCAGGCCGGGTCATCGTGGAAGGGCGCTCATGCTAACGGCAGCGGCGCTTGAAAAGTGTCATCGCCGCGCATGCTGCAGGCAGGACACGACGCACTGCCGGGACAGCGACTAGAATTTGGTACTCCCACGTTCTGGAACGCTTCGATGACCCTGCCCCTGCACGTCGTGATCCTGGCCGCGGGCGAGGGCAAGCGCATGCGCTCGTCCCTGCCCAAGGTGCTGCAGCCGCTGGCGGGCCAGCCGATGCTGGCACATGTGATCGCCACGGCGCGGCAGCTGCAACCGGCGGCGATCCATATGGTGCACGGGCACGGTGGCGCGCAGGTGCAGGCGGCGTTTGCCGCGCAGGGCGATCTGCACTGGGCCGAGCAGCGTCGGCAACTGGGCACCGGGCATGCGGTGCAGCAGGCGATGGATGCGATTCCGGATGCGGCCACCGTGCTGGTGCTGTACGGCGATGTGCCGCTGATCCAGTCCCGGGACCTGCTGCAGCTGCTGCATGCCCCCGGGCGCATGGCGGTGCTGGTGGCCGATGTGCCCGATCCCACCGGTTACGGCCGCATCCTGCGCGATGCCGAAGGCAAGGTCGCCGCGATCGTCGAGCAGAAGGATGCCAACGACGAGCAGCGCCGCATCCGCACCATCAACACCGGCATCCTCACTGCCGAGTCCACCGCGCTACGCCGCTGGCTGGCCGGTCTGTCCAACGAAAATGCGCAGGGCGAGTTCTATCTCACCGACGTATTTGCCAGCGCCGCCGCCGATTTCACCCCGGCCGACATGGTGCATGTGGCCGACGCGCAGGATGTGGAAGGCGCCAACGACCCCTGGCAACTGGCGCAGCTGGAACGCGCCTGGCAGCTGCGGGCCGCCCGTGCGCTCTGCCTGCAGGGCGTGCGCATGGCCGATCCGGCGCGCGTGGAGCAGCGCGGCACCGTGACGGTGGGCAGCGACGTGCAGCTGGATATCGACGTGATCCTGGAAGGCGAGGTGACGCTGGGCGATGGCGTGGTGATCGGTCCTTTCGTGCGCTTGCGCGATGTGACGCTCGGTGCCGGCACGCAGGTCCGCGCCCATTGCGATCTGGACGGCGTGGCGACCGAAGGGGCGGTGCAGATTGGCCCGTTCGCGCGGCTGCGTCCTGGCACCGTGCTGGCCGATGGCGTGTATATCGGCAACTTCGTCGAGACCAAGAAGGTCACGATGGGCGTAGGCAGCAAGGCCAACCATCTGACCTACCTGGGCGATGCGGTGATCGGCAGCAAGGTCAACATCGGCGCCGGCACCATCACCTGCAACTACGATGGGGTAAACAAGTCGCAGACCACCATCGGCGATGGCGCCTTCGTCGGTTCCAACAGCGCACTGGTGGCACCGATCGAGATCGGCGCCATGGCCATCATCGGCGCGGGCTCGGTGATCACCCGCGATGCGCCTGCCGGGCAACTCAGCGTCACGCGTGCGCGTCAGACCGTGGTCGAAGGCTGGGAACGCCCGGTCAAGAAGTAGTGTGTCTACAGGCGTGCGGCCTGGCTGCACGTCGCTGCAGCGCGCACAGCTGCTGTAAAGCGATGCCATGCATAGGCTACGCCCGTCACGATGGGTCAGGAGGTGCACGATGCGAACGCCACGTTGCGCGTTGCTGGTGACATGGCTGCTGCTATCGGCGGCAGTGCTGCCAGCTGCGGCCCATGCGCAAACCTACCGGCTATATCTGGCGCCCGATGGCAACGATGCGGCGGCAGGTACCAGCGCAACGACCGCATTGCGGAGTCTGGCGGCCGCCCAGCAACGGCTGTTGGAGCAGCGGCCCAGCGGTGCGGTGGACGTGGTGATCGCCGCAGGCACGTATCTGCGGCAGTCGGTGCAATGGACATTCACCAACGGGGCAGCCATTCGCTTCATCGCTGCGCCCGATGCTGCCGCGCCTCCGTGGTTTGACGGACGCGGTGGCGCGACCTGGTTCATGCTGAAGGGCGGCGGCAATGCTGCCACCCGGCTGACCTTCGCCGGGTTGAAGGTCAGCAATTACTGGATGGCGATGGACCTGGGCAGCAGCAAGCGCAGCGCGGACGGCAATAGCGGCAACATCATCCGCAACATGACCTTCGAGCGGATTGGTGGGATTCATGGCAGCAGCAGCGAAGCGGCGTACTCGTTCGCGGCGATCCGCTTGCAGAACTCGCGCGACAACCGCATCGAACACAATCGCTTCGTGTCGATCGAGAACGACACCAGGACCTCGGGTTTCGTGCACGCGATCTACCTGGCGCACCACTCGTCCGGCAACCGCATCGAAGGCAATACCTTCACCGACGTCAACGGCGATGCCGTGCGCACCCGGGATGCCTCCGACAACACCTACGTGGCGACCAATCATTTCGTCAAGACCGGCAAGTACGCGGCATTTTCCGACTGGATCAAGCCCGATGGCGAATGTCCTTCGCAAGGCGGGCAGTTCGTCGACAATACCGTGGGAGCCGGTTATTACGGCGCCATCGCCGCCACCCGCACCAGCGGTGACGACGATACCTGCGGTGCGTTGAAACAACCGCGGATCGACGAGCGTGGGACGATCCGCAGCGATTGAGCGCTGCGATCGGCGAATGATCGCGAGACGATGCCGGCCACGCTGGCATGCTGGTCGAGGCAATGGCCTGGGCAGCCTGGCGACGCGTGGCAATTCAGTGGTGCTGGCGATCGTCCCGGTCGGTTCGAGGGTGGATCGCATGCCAGCGGTATCGCGATAGGAATGGCCGAGAAACGCGCGCCAGGGGCTTGCGAGCTAGCCGGCCGCCGCAGCCGGCAGCAGCAAAGTGACGCACAACCCGCCGTGCTCGCGGTTATGCAGCGAGATGCGCCCGCCGTGCGCTTCGGCGATCTCGCGGGTGAGCGCAAGCCCGAGCCCGGTGCCGTTGCGCTTGGTCGAGTAGAACGGCATCAGCGCGTTATGCAGCACGGCCTCGTTCATGCCGTTGCCGCGGTCCAGCACTTCGATCCGCAGCCATTGCGGCACGCGCGTGACGCGCACGGCGACCTCGCTGTTGGGCGGCTGCGCTTCGCTGCAGGCTTCGTGCGCGTTCTTGAGCAGGTTGAGCAGCGCCTGCTCGATCTGCGCGGCATCGATGCGGCTGGAGACATCGCTCAGTGCGCCCTGCAGCTGAAACGGAATCTGCTGCCGCAAACGCTCCAGGAACGGTGCCCATTCGATGGTCTGCAACTGCGGCTGCGGCAACTTGGCAAAGCGGGCGTAGCCGCGGATGAAGCCTTCCAGATGACGTGCGCGTTCTTCGATGGTCTCGAACACCGTGCCGAGCCGGTCGGTGCGTTCGCGACGCAGCAACTCGGCGCCGGAGTGCGCCAGCGACGCGATCGGCGCGAGCGAGTTGTTCAATTCATGGCTGATCACGCGGATGACCTTTTTCCAGGTCTGCACTTCCTGGCGCCGCAGTTCGGTAGTCAGGGTGCGAATCAGCAGCAACTCGTGACCGCGTCCGTTGAGATGGAAACTGCGGCGTGACAGGTGATAGATCTGCTCGTCGTCTTCGTCATCGCCGTCCTCGCGGACCGCAAACAGGCAATCGCCGCCGCGCGCCAGCGCATCGCGCAGTTCGCCGGGCATGCGCGCGAGCAGGTCGTCCAGGTGCTGGCCTTCGAGCTTGCGGCCGTCGTACAACAGCTTGCGTGCGGCGTTGTTGGAGAAACTGATGCGGCGCACGCCATCGCCACCGGCCACCACCAGCAGCATCGCCACTGGAGTGTTCTGCAGCATGGTGTCGAGCATCAGTTCGCGCTGCACCAGGTTGCGCCGTTGCGCGCGCAGCACCTCGCCCAGTTCCGCATGCGCCTGCACCAGTTGCGCCAGTTCGTCGCTACCGCGCCAGTACACGCCGAAGTTGTATTCGCCATCGCGGTAGCTGCTGGTGGTGCCGGCCAGGGCGCGGAACAGCGAGCGCATCGGCGCGGTGGCGCGGCTGAGGCTGAACCACATCGCCGACAGCACCACCACCACCGACACTGCGGCCACTTGCCAGCCGCGGTCCATCCAGTACGCCATGAACCAGGGCAGCGCGGCGGCCAGCGCCAGCACCGGCAACAGCCGCAAAAACAGCGAGAACGTGAAGGAGCGTTGCCACATGTCGGGGATCATTCCGAAGTGATGCCGTAGCGGTCCATGCGCCGATACAGCGCCTGCCGGCTCAGCCCCAACTCGGCGGCAGCCTGGGCGATGACGCCCTGCGCGCGCGCCAGTGCCTGCTCGATACGGGCGCGATCCGGTTCGCCGCTTGCCGGCGCGGCCGGGCGCGACGCGGCTGGCCGCGGCAGGTTCAGATCGCCGGCCTCGATGCGCACACCTTGCGCGAGCAGCGACGCGCGTTGCAGCACATTGCGCAGCTCGCGCACGTTGCCGGGCCAGGCGTGCCGCTGCAAGGCATCGCGGGCCTGGGTGGACAACGGTTTTTCGCCTACCAGGAAGTGCTCGGCCAACGGCCCGATATCGCCGGGGCGTTCGGCCAGGGCGAGCAGCGCGATTTCCACGGTGTTGAGGCGGTAGTACAGATCCTCGCGGAAGCTGCCATCGCGGATCATGGCCTGCAGGTCGGCATTGGTGGCGCTGATCACGCGCACCTTGGCGTGCCGTTCGCGGTTGGAGCCCAGGCGTTCGTAGCGGCCGGTTTCCAGCACGCGCAGCAGCTTCATCTGCCCGGCCAACGGCAGGTTGCCGATTTCGTCCAGAAACAGCGTGCCGCCATCGGCAGCTTCGAACTTGCCTTCGCGCGCCTTGTTGGCGCCGGTATAGGCGCCGGCTTCGGCGCCGAACAGTTCGGCTTCAATCAGGTCGCCCGGTAATGCGCCGCAATTGAGCGCAATGAAGGGGCCGTGTTTGGCGGGAGAGTTGGCCTGGATGATCTCGGCGATCTTTTCCTTGCCGCTGCCGTTGGGGCCGGTGATCAGCACCGGCAGGTCCGAGCGTGCGACCTGGCAGGCAAGCGCGATCGCGCGCTCGCTGGCCGGGTCGGCGAACACCGCGCCGCGCAGATCGTAGCGTTGGGTCAGCTGTTCGCGACCGCGCCGCTCGCGCTCGCGCCGACGTTCCAGTTCGCGGCGCGCTTCGGACAGTTCCAGCAGGTTGTTGACCGTGGTCAGCAGCTTGGTGTCGTCCCAGGGCTTGGCGATGTAGTCGGCCGCACCGGCCTTGACCAGGCCAACCGCGCTGCCCAGGTGGGTCCAGGCGGTGAGCAGGATCACCGGCAGGTCCGGGTGGCGCTGACGGATCTGGGTGAACAAGGCTTCGCCTTCCTCGCCGGAGGTAGTGTCGGCGGTGAAGTTCATGTCCTGGATCACCAGATCGAACCCCTGCTCGTCCAGCAGCGCCAACCCGGCCTGCGGCGAGTGCGCATGCCGCGCCTCGATATCGTGCAGCGAGAACAGCACCTCCAGCGCAGTGGCTACAGCAGTGTTGTCGTCGATGATCAGAATCTGCGGCATCGCATTGCTCGGTGGAAGGCGCGGGAGGGAACGACTATCAGAACAGGATTCGACGCGTGGCGGAACTGTGCCGGCAAAGGAGAGTGCATGCGCCTGACAATCTCCTGCCAGACGGGGCAGATTCCGGCAATGTGGGGATCGTCCGAGCAGTGCAATGAGGTTGGCAGCAGGTTGCGTCGATGCCGACCTCAAGCGCAGGTCCGGGCGCAGCGCCAGATATCAGGCGGCCAGGAATCCGCGCCGCAGGCGCCTTGGTTAAGGCGATCGTGGCGCAATCAGCGTTTCACAAACGACCGATGTCCTCGTTAATTTCAGCGTGCTGCGATCGTGCAGGATCTGCGCAACATCGCTGTGTGCTGCACGTCGGCGGGTCGACAGCGACCGCTGACGTGCAGCATGCGCATCACGCGCTGCGCGTGGCCACCGCCGGTGGTACCAGCGCGGCGCGCCGTGCGGGCCAGTACACGGCGATCTGGCCCAGCGCCCAGAGCAGCAGTGCGCCGATCGGCAGATACAGCACCGGCAGGCGCGGCAACTCGTAGCGGGCCATCAACCAGACATTGATCGAGTACGCCAGCAACATGCCGAGCACGATGCCGACCGAGGCCAGCAGAAAATTCTCGATCTGGAAGTAGCGCAGGATCTGGCCGCGCGTTGCGCCCAGGGCGCGACGAATGCCGATCTGTTTGGTGCGTTGCTGCACCCAGAAGCTGGCGAGGCCAACGATGCCCAGCGCGGTGACGATCAGCAGCGCGATACAGACTGCACCAAGTAACCAGACCATCGCCCGGTCGTTCTGGAAGTATTCGTCGCGGATCTCGCTGTAGGTCTGCTGCTTCAGCACCAGTCGGCCGTTGTCCAACTTCATCAATGCGGCGACTGCGGACTGCAACACCTCTGCGCGACGCGCTTGGTCGGTGACACGGATGATGTACTGGCCTGAGGTGTAATCGATGCGTATGGGCAGCAACATCGAGTAGTTGCTTTGATTGACGCCATTGAAATTGTTGTTGTTCGGGCGTGCCAGTGTCTGCACGATGCCGATGATGTGTAATGCCGTTTCACCCGCGTAAATTGTCTTGCCCAACGCATTGCGGTTCGGGAACAGCTTGTCGGCCATGGGCTGCGCGATGATCACCGAGATCCCTCGGCTGTCGAGAAATCTGTCGTTGTTCGCTTGCTCCATATCAATGAATTCGCTTGCAGCGAAATCCCTGCCGGCTACCAGTTGCAGGCCAAGCGTGCCCACGGTGCTTTCGCCCGACATGAATTGTGCGGCATTGAGCGTCTGGCGCTCCTGCTCCCTGGTCAGGGAGATGCCGCTATTCCATGAGTAATGGACGAAGGGCACCTGGTTGATGACGATCGCGCCACGGACACCGGGCAGGCTTCGCAGCGCAGCCAGGTCCTCGCGCGTACGTGCTTGCGCATTGACCTGGGTACCGATGCCCCCCAGTTGGACGCTGACCAGTTCCGACTCAGCGATGCCACTGGACTGTTGCAGCGTTTCAATGCGGTTGCCGATCAGAAACATGGCATTGCAGATGATCGCGCAGGCCAGTGCGATCTCGAGCACGATCAATGCGGCTGCGGTCTTGTGACGGCGCAACGTGGAAATGATGGGGCGGATGTCCATGGGCGGTACCTTCGATAAGAGGCCGTGCCCGCCGCAGCGCGGCGGGTGTGGGAGTCAGGATGCTTTGAGCTGCAGTGCGGGCGCGACCTGGATGGCGCGCCAGGACGGCAGCAAGCCGGCCAATAGACTGGCAACCAGCGCCAGTGCGAAGGTGAGCAACAGCATCTTTGGATCCAGATGCGCAAGCTTGGCGTAGTCGACAGGTTGTTGGCGCACCACCCACAAGCCCAACCATGCCAGCCCAAGCCCTGCAATGCCGCCGGCAAGTCCGACGGTTCCGGCTTCGACCAGGCACTGCGCAAAGATGGCACCGCGTGAGGCGCCCAGGGCACGACGCACACCGATCTCTCCACTGCGGCGCAGGAACTTGGCGAGCAACAGACCCACGGTATTGAGCAGGCACACCAGCAGGAAGCCCATCGCCAGCCACAGCTGCAGGCGAACGTCGCCAGGAACCACTTCCTTGTAGTCCAGCCACTCCATCACGTTACGCAGACGCGTATTGTTCGGACGTTCGAAACGCCCTGCAGCGCGCTGCTGATCGGAGTAGTTATCCAGGTAGGCTTTGTAGTCGCCAGCCTGCGCTGGGCTATCGAGCTCCACCCAGTACTGCATCCAGGTGCAGGGCGCATTGAGCGCGGTTTGATCACTGCTGGCGCTCTTGCCGTAGCAATTCGTGCCGCCGTAATGGTCCATTTTCAGATCTATCGCCACGGAAAACGGCAGATACGCCTGTTCGTTCGAGCCGTAGCTATCGCTGAGATCGTAAAAGCGCGGATTGGCTTTCCAGTGAGCAAGAACGCCAACGATGCGGAAGGTGTTCTTGTCCATGCGCAGGTCGCGGCCAACGCTATTGCTGCCGTCGAACAGCTTGTCGTTGAGTTCCTGGGTGATCACCGCAACGCGTTCGTGCGCCTCGTCACTACTGGCCGACCAGCCTTGGCCATACAGGAAAGGCGTTTCGAACATCGGGAAGAAATCTGCCGACGTGAAGCGTACTTCGGATTTGAAGGCGGTCATGCCATTCTTGCTGGGCTCGATCGCCACTCTTCCGCCGGTCATCAGCGCCTGGCGTTTTGCACGCTTTTCACGCAGCAGCGCTTCGGCATCGAAGCGAGTGACCTGGTCGCCAGGCTCTTCTCCCGGCTGGTATCCGGCCTTGGGGTATGGATCCACCAGGACGCTAAACAAGCGGTCGCTCTTCTGCGGGATCGGATCGCCGGACAGCACATAGAACACCGTCAGCGTGGTCATGCTGGCGCCGATGCCGAGCGCGATGGCCAGCACCATCAGCGCGGTGAGTACCTTGTTGCGGCGGAAGCTGCGTAAGGCAAGATTGAAGTAATAGCCGAACATGGGGTGTGCCTCCTACTCGGCCAGGGTGGCGGCGCTGTCGCGCGCGCGCATCAGGGCGGGGTTGCGTTCCAGATCGGTGGCCTGGCCGTCGACGATATGCACGTTGCGCTGCGCGCGTGCGGCCAGCTCCGGGTCGTGGGTGACCATCACGATGGTGGTGCCCTGGCTGTTGATCTCTTCCAGCAGTTCCATCACCCCGCGTGCCATCTGCGAGTCGAGGTTGCCGGTGGGTTCGTCGGCCAGCAACAGGCGCGGGCTGCCGGCCAGTGCGCGCGCAATGGCGGCACGCTGCTGCTGGCCACCGGACAGCTCGGTGGGGTAGTGCTTCAGGCGCGAGCCCAGCCCGACCTTGGTCAAGGCTTCTTCGATGCGCTGCTTGCGTTCGGCCGCGGCCATGCCGCGATAGCGCAGCGGCACATCGACGTTGTCGAACAGATTGAGATCGGGAATCAGGTTGAAGCCCTGGAAGATGAAACCGATCTTGCGGTTGCGCAGGCGCGAACGCGCGTCGTCGGACAGATGGCTGACGTCTTCGCCGTCGAGCAGGTACTGCCCGCTGGTGAAGGTCTCCAGCAGCCCGGCCAGATTGAGGAAGGTGGTCTTGCCCGAGCCGGAGGGGCCGGTGACCGCGACGAATTCGCCTTCGCGCACATGCAGGTCCAGCGAGCGCAGCGCGTGCGTTTCCACCTGTTCGGTGCGGAAGACCTTGGAGACCGATTGCATCTTGAGCATTGCCGATTCCTTTACGAAGAAGGTGTGTGCGAAAGAGATTGAGAGTGGCTGACAAGCCGTGGCAAGCAGCCTGACGGCTGCGCAGCAGGTGTGCTGGCCGCTTTAGTGAACGGTGACGCGCGGTGCATCCCCGAAGTTGTCTGCGCCGGAGACCACCACGCGGTCGCCGACCTGCAGCCCGGACAGCACCTGCACCTCGCCCAGGCTGCTGACACCCATGCGCACCGGACGGCGCACCGCGGTGTTGCCATCCATCACATAGGCATAGCTGCCGCCGGACTGTTCGACGAACGGGCCGCGTTCGACCTTGAGCACGTTGCGGCGCGTGTCCATCACCACGCGTGCGCTCATGCGCTGGCTCTGGCGCAGGCCCGGCGGCTGCTTGTCGGCAAAGCGGATGCGCGCGGTGACTTCGCCATTGACCACTTCCGGCGACACCGCCGAGATGGCGCCCGGGAACGGCTCGCCGCTGCCGCTGGTGAGCTGCGCCGGCATGCCGATCGCCAGATCGCGCGCAAAACTTTCCGGCACCTTGATCTCGACTTCGAACTTGGACAGGTCCACCACACCCAGGATCGGCGCGTTCGCCGCGACCTGAGTGTGCTGCACGGCCTGCACCTGGCCGACCTGGCCATCGAACGGCGACAGCAGCGTGAGCGCATCGACCTGGCGCTGCACCTCGGCCACCACCGCGCGCTGGCGGTCGGCGAGCAGGCGCTTGTTGCGCGAATCCAGGTCTGCACCCTGGCTCTTCAGAGACGCATCCCGTTTGGCGTGCTGCAGGTCGATGTCGGTTTTCTTCAGGGTGTCCTGGGCCTTGGCCAGTTCCACCTGCGGCACCGCGCCGCCATCGTAGCCGCGCTGGTAGCGTTCCAGGTCGCGCGCGGCGGCCTGCTTGTCGATCTTGGCCTGGTCGGTGAGCTTGCTGGCCGTGGCGCGGGCCAGGGTGGCATCCAAAGCGGCGCGGCTGGACTCGGCTTCCAGCCCGGCCAGGGTGGCCTGCTCCTGGGCCAGCTTGCTGCGCAGCTCCGGGCTGTCGATACGGGCCAGCTCCTGGCCCTGCTTGACCACGTCGCCGGCCACCACGCTCAGCGTCACGGTGCCGGCCGAGATGGCATACAGCACCGGGCTGTTGGCGGCGATGACGCGGCCGTCGGCGGCGATGTCGCGGACCAGGTCGCCCTGGCTGACCGTGGCGATACGCACCCGGCTGGCATCGAACGAGCGGCTGCCGGCGCTCCATGCGGTGATCGCCCAGCCAATACCGGCCAGTACCGCGACCGCGGCGATGCCGGGCCATAGCCAACGGCGCCAGGGCGCGCGCTGGGCGGGTGTACGGAGAACCTGGTCCTGGGCAGAGGTATCGCGAATCATGGTCGGCTGGCTCGGTGGCGTCACTGCGATAAAGCAGGACATGTGCCAATCTTCAAGCCATTGAAAGCAATCGATTTTGTGGGCTGGCGGCCAGTGTCCGCAGTGTCCGCGGACACCGGTGCGGACAGGTTGTCCGGGCACGGTCATGCAGCGGACAAGAGCGGACACGCTAAAATGTGCGGCTTCGTCCTCAAGGGTTGTCCTATGTGCGGCATTGTCGGAGCGATCGCCGGGCGCGATGTGGTCCCGGTCCTGATCGAAGGACTCAAGCGTCTGGAGTACCGCGGCTACGATTCCTCCGGCATCGCCGTGCTCGATGACGCGCAGGTGCGCCGCGTGCGCCGCACCGGGCGCGTGGCGGCGATGGCGCAGGCGGCACAGGCCGAGCAGTTCGGCGCGACGCTGGGCATCGGCCACACCCGCTGGGCCACCCATGGCGGGGTCACCGAGGCGAATGCGCACCCGCACATCAGTGCGGGCGTGGCGCTGGTGCACAACGGCATCATCGAAAACCACGAACAGCAGCGCGAGAAGCTGCGCGCGCTCGGCTACACCTTCGAGTCGCAGACCGATACCGAGGTCATTGCGCATCTGATCCATCACCATCTGGGCAGCGCAGGCGACCTGTTGACTGCGCTGCAGCGCACCGTCAAGGAACTCACCGGTGCCTACGCGCTGGCGGTGATGAGCCAGGCCGAGCCGGAGCGTTTCGTCTGCGCGCGCATGGGCTGCCCGCTGCTGATCGGCGTGGGGGACGGCGAGAACTTCGTCGCCTCCGATGTCTCGGCCATCGTGCAGGCCACCCGCCAGGTGATCTTCCTGGAAGAGGGCGACACCGCCGACTTGCGTCGCGACGGCGTGCGCATCTTCGATGGCAACGACGCGCCGGTCGAACGTCCGCTGCATCTGTCGGACGTCTCGCTGGCATCGCTGGAACTGGGCCCGTTCCGCCATTTCATGCAGAAGGAAATCCACGAGCAGCCGCGTGCGCTGGCCGATACCGTCGAGGCGGCGATCGATGCCAAGGGCTTCCCGGCGTCGCTGTTCGGCCCCAATGCCGAAGCGGTGTTGCGCGACATCGAAGGCGTGCAGATCCTGGCCTGCGGCACCAGTTACTACGCCGGCATGACCGCGCGCTACTGGATCGAGGCCATCGCCGGGCTGCCGTGCAGCGTGGAGATTGCCAGCGAATACCGTTACCGCGCCGCCTATGCCAACCCCAGGCATCTGATCGTCACCATCTCCCAATCCGGCGAAACGCTGGACACGATGGAGGCGCTGAAATACGCCAAATCGCTGGGGCACCTGCACACGCTGTCGATCTGCAACGTACCCGAAAGCGCGATCCCGCGCGCCAGCGAACTGGTCTGCTACACGCGTGCCGGTGCCGAGATCGGCGTGGCCTCGACCAAGGCGTTCACCACCCAGCTGGCGGTGTTGTTCCAGCTGACAATGGTGCTGGGCAAGTTGCAGGGACGCATCAGCCAAGCCGAAGAAGCGGACTATCTGGAGCAGCTGCGCTTTCTGCCGGGCAGCGTGCAGCACGCCCTGAATCTGGAACCGCAGATCATGGCGTGGGCCGAGCGTTTTTCGGCAAAGGAAAACGCATTGTTTCTCGGCCGCGGCCTGCATTACCCGATCGCGCTGGAAGGTGCGCTCAAGCTCAAGGAAATTTCCTATATCCACGCCGAAGCGTATCCGGCCGGCGAGTTGAAGCACGGCCCGCTGGCGTTGGTGGACGCGGCGATGCCGGTGGTGGTGATCGCACCGAACGATCGCCTGCTGGAAAAGGTCAAATCCAACATGCAGGAAGTGCGCGCACGCGGCGGCGAGCTGTTCGTGTTCGCCGACCAGGACAGCCACTTCAGCGAGTCAGAAGGCGTGCACGTGATCCGCACGCCACGCCACGCCGGCGTGCTGTCGCCGGTGATCCACACCATTCCGGTGCAGTTGCTGGCCTACCACACCGCACTTGCACGTGGCACCGATGTGGACAAGCCGCGCAATTTGGCCAAGGCGGTGACGGTGGAGTAAGCACGGCCGATCGCAGGGCTGCGCTCACTCGAATGAGCGCAGTCGCTGCCGGCGGCCTCTACCACCATGCACTGTTGTGGGTTCGCGCGCCCGCCCAACGCCCCCGCTACGTTTCATCGCTTCCTTCGCTCGCACATGTCGGCGTCGGGTGACGCTACGAGTGGCTCTGCGTCGGCATCGCGCAAGGGCAGATGCGGCGCCGCTTCGCGCGACCGCGCTTGGGTCGCTATCGGTGCCGCAGCGACGGAAGATTGGCAGACGAGCGATCCGGCTGCCAACGCTCTGGTCCAGGTTATGCATACGCTTCCTGCGAGGGTCCCATCACGCAGGAGGACGTATGCACGAGTCTTTCAAACAGGGCGCGCCGGCCGAGGTGTGGCAGGCGTTGGTACGTGAAGCGGGGCAGCGGATTGCACGTCCGCTGGACGAATCGCGCGAGCATTATCTGGTCTTCGTGTTGCTGCGCCTGCAGCGCGATGCGCAGCTGTTTTCGCGCACGCAGGCCCTGGCCTGGCTGCATGCCCAGAACCAGATCGGCAGCCTGCGGGCGGATGCGTTACGCGATATCGGAGATCAATGCCTGTTGATTGCGGGCCTGTTTCCCGGAGTTGCGCAGCGCCGACGGCTCAGCGTCGACTATTTCATCGCGTTGGGCCGCGGCGCGTATTTCGAGGTGGCCGACACGCGTTACAGCGATGCAGGCCTGTTCGCGCAATTGGCCGCCACCTATCGCGAGCTGGTCCACACGCTTGCCGCCCTGCGCCCGCCGCACGAGTGGCAGCGCAGTCATGGCGGACTGCTGCGCGCGTAGAGAAGTGCCACCTCCGGGGCGGCCCCTACAGACGTGGGGACCGCCCCGACTGCCAATTGCGCACGATGCGCTCACACTAAGTGCGCAACTGAGCGTTCTAGCCGACTGCGGATCGTTGTCCGATGGACCAAAGCACTGTGCCGTTGATCGCTGTCCGCGCGATCTGACAGTGCCATGTCGCATTGCGTGGGGGACACGCAATGCGACGTTGTTGGGGTAGGATCCGGCGCTGCAGCTCACCTGATGGCGTATTTCCGCGGTCCGACTGTTCGCCCGTCCAGCAAAGCCTGGCCGATCCAACTGCGTGGGCGCCCCCTCTGCCGACATACCCTGCTCGAAAGCGACGTGCCGACAGCGCACGTGCTTGAAACAAAAAATGCCCGTGAACTCCGGGCATTTTGTTATGCGTCACGCCAACGGCGTATTGGAAATGATCTCCACCCAGTAGCCGTCCGGGTCCTTGATAAAGGCCAGGTGCTTCATGCGGCCGTCTTCCAGGCGTTTCTGGTACGGCACTTTTAGGGAGTCGAAGCGCGCGCAGGCGGCGTGGATGTCGGGCACCGAGATGCAGATGTGGCCAAAGCCGCGCGGCTCGCTGTTGCCGTCGTGGTAGACCGGGCCGTCCTGGGTTTCGGTGCCGTGGTTGTGGGTGAGTTCGAGCACGCCGGGGATGCCGGCCATCCACAGCCGACGCGCGGCATCGTCGTCGGGGATCGCGGTGCCGTCGGGCAGCAGGGCCAGGAAGTACAGGCTGAATTGCGCATCGGGAAAATTGCGCGCGTCCAGCAGGCGGAATCCCAGCACGCGCGTGTAGAAATCCAGCGAACGCTGCGCATCCTTGACGCGCAGCATGGTGTGGTTGAACACGAAGCCGGCGGTGTCGGCAGGCGCGGCGCTGGCGCCGGGGACGTGTTGCAGATTGGACAAAGGCATTACGGTCTCCTCGGTGGAATGTGGGGGGCAGGTCACGCTGCGTCGGACGCAGATGTTAGCGGGGCAATGGTTGTCGGCATGTCTGCACCGTGCGCGTCGGCGGTCTGGCGTCGCTCTGTGACCGATCGCGCGCGACAGCACGAACTGCGCTGTTCAAGGTCGCGGCATGGACCTGGATCCGAACGGTCAGGCCCATGCGCACAGCGGCTGTCTCAGAACCAGACGCGCACGCCGGCAACGAACCGGCTGTCGCGTGCCGGTTCCTCTTCGATCGCGGCGCGGCGTGCGGTGTCGCCGAAATTGCGGCTGTGCACCCAGCCGATGTAGGGCGCGAAGCGGCGGGTGATTTCGTAGCGCAGCCGCAGGCCGACCTGGACCTGCTCCAGCCCGCTGCCGACGCCGCGCCGGTCATCGTCGGTGAGGGCGATGTCGGCTTCCACGCGCGGCTGCAGGATCAGCCGGTTGGTGAGCAGTACTTCGTACTCGCCTTCCAGGCGCAGTGCCGCGCGGCTGCCGCTGCCGACATAGAGCGTGGCTTCGGTCTCGAACTTGTAGGGCGCCAGGCCCTGCACGCCGAAGGCGGCCCAGCTGCGATGCTCGCCCGCTCCGATGTCCTGACGTGCACCGACCAGCAGGTCCCACCATGGCGAGATGGCACGACCATAGAACGCTTCCATCGATGCGGCCTGCGTGCGCCCGTCCTGCCGCTCGCCTTCGCTGCGCAGCCAGAGCCGGTCGATGTCGCCACCGATCCAGGCGCGCGCTTCCCAGTCGTGACCGCTGCCGCGCGTGGTGTCGAAGGCTTCCAGGCGATCGAGTAATACGTAGTGATTGATGCCTGGTGTGTGCATCGCATGGTGCTGCAAGGGTGCGAATGCCGCAGCGATCTCCTCGGCAGTGGGCTCGGGGATCGGCGTGCGGGGCAGTGCGCCGGCGATGGCCAATGCCGGCGTCTGCGTCGCCGCTTCGGTGTGCGGCGCGTGTTCCATGCCGATGTGATCCATCGCCCCATGCTGGGCTTGCCCATGATGCATCGAGGCATGATCCATCGATGCGTGCTCCATTGCGCCGTGGTCGCTGTCTGTCTGCGATTGCCGGGTGTGGTCCAGTTGTGGATTTGCAGAGGTCTGGTGTGCGGCGTGCTGCATGCCTGTGTGGTGCATCGATGCCGGCGATGCTGAAACGTCGGCCTCTACCGGGCGTTGCTCAGGCGTGCTGTCAGCATCGTTTGCCGATGCCGATGCACTGCTGGAGTGCTGCGCGTGCTGCATCTGCGCATGATCCATCTGCATCGCCTCAGCGCTCTGTTGTGTGGATGGTGGCGACGCCGCCGTCGCGCTGGATGTCTGTGGCTGGGCAGCCGTTGCCTGGTTGGTCATCTGCATTGCATGTGCGCCATCGACATGCGCGGATGAATCCACCGCCGCATGCTGATGCTCCTGTGCAGTTGCCGATGCGCTCAGCAGCAGGGCGAGCAGCGCCCTGTATTGCGTCCGTGGCGTACTCATGCCTCCACCCGCACTTCGCGCATCATGCCCGCTTCCATGTGGTACAGCAGATGGCAGTGGTAGGCCCAGCGGCCCAGCGCATCGGCGCGGACGCGATAGCTGCGGCGCGTGCCGGGGGGCATGTCGATGGTGTGCTTGCGCACCTGGAAATTGCCGTCGGCGTCTTCCAGATCGCTCCACATGCCGTGCAGATGGATGGGGTGCTGCATCATCGTGTCGTTGACCAGCACGATGCGCAGACGCTCGCCGTACTGCAGCTGCAGTGGCTCTGCCGAGGCGAAGGCGATGCCGTCGAACGACCAGGCGAATTTTTCCATATGTCCGGTCAGATGCAGTTCGATCTCGCGCCCAGGCGCGCGTCCATCCGGATCCTCGAAAAGGCTGCGCAGGTCGGCGTAGCGCAGCACCCGGCGGCCATTGTCGCGCAGGCCAACCCCGGGGTCGTCCAGGCGTGGAACCGTGGCATTGCTGCGCATGTCGATCAGCGGGTTGCCGTCTTCGCTGGCAGGGTGGTGCGGTCTCTTGCGCTGCGCATCGCCGCTTGCATGCCCGTGCGTCTGCGCGGCCGGCATCGGCATTGCCATCGCGTGTGCCGCGTGTGGGTCGCTGTGCGGCGTGTCGGCGCCGTGCATGGCGTGACCTGCATGCGCCATGCCATCGCCGTGCCCCATGTCCTGCATGGTGAGGATGGCGCGCGGATCCAGCGCAGGAATCGGTGCCTGCAGTCCATGCCGCACCGCCAGCGTGCCGCAGGCGAATCCGGTGCGGCCCATGTCCTGCGCGAACACGGTAAACGCGTCCTGGCCAATGGGCTCGACAAGCACGTCGAAGGTTTCGGCTGCAGCAATGCGCAACTCGTCCACGCTGACCGGATGCACGTACTGGCCGTCGGCGGCCACCACGGTCATGCGCAGGCCGGGAACGCGGATGTCGAAGTAGGTCATCGACGAGCCGTTGATGAAACGTAGCAGTACCTTCTCGCCGGGCTTGAACAGGCCGGTCCAGTTGCCCGCCGGGGCGACGCCGTTGAGCAGGTAGGTGTAGGTATTGGCGTTGACGTCGGACAGGTCGGTCGGGGTCATGCGCATGCGGCCCCACATGCCGCGATCGGCCAGCGTTGCGCGCAAGCCGTCGTCGCGCGCGTCGCGCAGGAAATCGCCTACCGTGCGCTGCGCGTAATTGTCGTGACTGGGCATCTGCTTGAGCCGCCGGAACAGCGCGGCCGGGTCCAGGTCGGTCCAGTCCGAGAGCAGTACCACGTGCTCGCGATCGTGCCGATACGGCGGCGGTGTCAGCGGGTCGATGACGATCGCGCCGTACAGGCCGGCCTGTTCCTGAAACATCGAATGGCTGTGATACCAGTAAGTGCCGGACTGGCGCAGCGCAAAGCGGTAGTGATACTCCTGGCCCGGCGCGATGCCGTCGAAACTCATCCCCGGCACGCCATCCATGTTGGCGGGCAGCAACAGGCCGTGCCAGTGCACCGAGCTGGGTTGGTCGGCCAGCGTATTGCGCACGCGCACGTTGACCGTGTCGCCCTCGCGCCAGCGCAGCGTGGGGGCCGGCACGCTGTGATTGACGGTGATGGCGCTGCGCGTGCGCCCGGTGAGGTTGACCGGCATGCGGCCGATCTGCAGCACCTGACTGGTGCCGCGCAACACGGGTGTGGCCGAGGGGGCGGCACGTACATCGCCGCGCCACAGGCCGCCGGCGGCCGCAATACCGCCCAGGGCGAGGCCTTGCACGAAGCGGCGTCGACTCAGGCCGCCGCTGGAAGAGGGATCGAAAGAAGCAGGATCGAAAGACATGACATCTCCACTGCGGCCGGCCACTGACGGCCGACGCATGCATCGCTAGGAAAGCCCACGCAACACGCGCGCGGGACCGACGACGGCGCAAAGCCGTCAGCGCTCAGGCGATGGGAGGTCGAACCGGTTGCTCGGGCACCGGGCTGCTGCGCCCTCCGGCCAGTGTGGCAAGCAGGGTGGGGCGGCCAGGGAGGCCTGCGGGCACTGCAGGCAGGGTCAGCAAGGCGAGACTGCAGTGCTGCAGGCAGTCGCAGCTGCCCAGCTTGCAGCAGTCGGCCGCGTGCGCCTGTTGGGTTTTATCGGGGGCGTGCGCCGCAGCGGGCGGCGGCATCTGCTCATGGCACGGCATCGCCGCCGGCATGGACGCGTGCGCCATCGAGTCGGCCGACGGCACCCCGGCCGACGCCATCTCCGGCAGTGCCATGCCCACCGACGCCCATGCACCGGTGGCCGTATTGGCAACCAGGCACAGGCACAACAGCAGACGGAGCAGGCAATCCAGCACGGGCAGTCGGAGCAGTCAGGGCGGGCGGACAGGTGGCATGAGCATAGCACCGGCTTGCAGCTGTCCGCCCGATGACCCGCCCGCCGTGTCCGCGCGCCCGGCAGCGGTAGAATTGGTGCTTCCTTCGCCGCACAGTCCTGCCATGTCGCAGCGCCAGTGGGTGGCCGCCGCCATCCAGAAGATCGAGGCCGATTTCAACCGTTCGGCCGACACCCATCTGATTCCGATGGACCTGCCGGGCTTTGCGGGCATCGACCTGTACTTCAAGGACGAGTCCAGCCACCCGACCGGCAGCCTCAAGCACCGGCTGGCGCGCTCGTTGTTTCTGTACGCGCTGACCAACGGCTGGCTGCGTGCCGGGCGGCCGGTGATCGAGGCGTCCAGTGGCTCGACCGCCATCTCCGAGGCCTATTTCGCGCGGCTGCTGGGCGTGCCCTTCATCGCGGTGATGCCAGCCTCGACCTCGCCGGAAAAGATCGCCGCGATTCAATTCCAGGGCGGCCGCTGCCATCTGGTCGAACGTGCCTGCGATCTGGACAGCGCCTCGCACCAGCTCGCACGCGAGACTGGCGGCCATTTCATGGACCAGTTCACCTACGCCGAGCGCGCCACCGACTGGCGTGCCAACAACAACATCGCTGAATCGATCTTCAAGCAGCTGGCCGAGGAGCCGCATCCGATTCCCGACTGGATCGTCTGCAGCCCCGGCACCGGCGGCACCAGCGCCACGCTTGGCCGCTATGTGCGCTACCGGCGCCACGCCACCCGCATCCTGTGCGCCGACCCGGAAGTATCGGTGTTCTTCGACGGCTATTGCCGCGCGGTGGACGGGCAGTGCCCCAAGGAGCTGGCCATCACCGGCGGCTCGCGCATCGAAGGCATCGGCCGCCCGCGGGTGGAGTCCAGCTTCATCGCCAGTTGTGTGGACGTGATGATCAAGGTGCCCGACGCCCTGAGCCTGGCGGCGATGCGCCATGTCAGCGCCACGCTCGGCCGCCGCGTCGGTGGCTCCACCGGCACCAACTTCGTCGGCGTGCTGCAGGCCGCCCAGCGCATGCGCGAGGCGGGCCGCAGCGGCTCCATCGTCACCATCCTCTGCGATGCCGGCGAGCGCTATGCGCACAGCTATTACGACCCGGCCTGGTACGTGGCGCGCGACATCGACGTCATCGACAGCGATGCGGCCATTGCCATCGCGGTGAACGGCGGCGACTTGCCCGCGCTGCCTTGTGCGGCGCTGGAATGACCGCCATATCCCGTGAGCCGCTGGCAGAACCGCTGCGTCTCGCAGCGTCTGCCATCCCCTCGCCCTGATTCCTGATCCAGTCCACCGCCGGAGCGC
Organism: Xanthomonas arboricola; assembly: GCF_002940665.1. Taxonomy (GTDB): domain Bacteria; phylum Pseudomonadota; class Gammaproteobacteria; order Xanthomonadales; family Xanthomonadaceae; genus Xanthomonas; species Xanthomonas arboricola_B. The sequence goes on along the minus strand of NZ_MIGY01000001.1, from coordinate 1,027,815 downwards.
CCCATGACCAACCCGCTGCTCGACCTGTCCGGACTGCCGTCCTTCGATGCGATCCGCCCCGAGCACGTGGGCCCGGCGATCGATCAACTGCTGGCCGACGCCGAGGCCGCGGTGAAAGCGGCCGAGCAGGTCAGCCCGGTCAGCTGGGACAGCTTCGTGGTGCCGCTGGACGATGCCACCGAGCGGCTGTGGCGCGCCTGGGGCCAGGTTGGCCATCTGCAGGCGGTGGTCAACACGCCGGAACTGCGCGAGGCCTACAACAGCAACCTGCCCAAGCTCAGTCGCTTCGGCAGTGCGCTGGCGCAGAATCTGGCGCTGTATGCGCAGTACAAGGCCCTGGCCGAAGCACCGGAAGCGGCGCACTACGACGCCGCGCGGCGCAAGGTGCTGGAAAACGCGCTGCGCGATTTCCGCCTCGGCGGTGCCGAGCTGGATGACGCGTCCAAGGCGCGGTTTGCGCAGGTCCAGGAAGAACTGTCCGCGCTGGCCGCCAGGTTTTCGCAGAACGTGCTCGATGCCACCGATGCATGGTCGTACGTGAGCGATGACGCCACCGAGCTGTCTGGCCTGCCGGCCGAAGTGGTCGCCGCTGCACGCGCGGCCGCGGAAAAAGACGGCATGCAGGGCTGGAAGCTGACCTTGCAGATGCCGTGCTATCTGCCGGTGCAGACCGATGCGGACAATCGCGCGCTGCGCGCGCGGCTGTATCGCGCCAACGCCGAGCGCGCCTCCGAGTTCGGCGATGCCGCGCTGGACAACAGCGCCAATATCGACCGTATCCTGGCCCTGCGCGCCGAGCTGGCGCAGCTGCTCGGGTTTGCCAGTTACGCGGAGTATTCGGTCGCCACCAAGATGGCGCAAAGCCCGGATGAAGTGATGGGCTTCCTGCGCGATCTGGCGGTACGCGCCAAGCCGTATGCGCAACGCGACCGTGCCGAGCTCGAAGCCTTCGCCCGCGACGAACTTGGCCTGGACCAGTTGCAGGCCTGGGATCTGGCCTACGCCTCCGAAAAACTCAAGCAGGCGCGCTACAGCTTCTCCGAGCAGGAGGTGAAGCAGTACTTCACCGAGCCCAAGGTGCTGGCCGGTCTGTTCGATGTGATCCACAGCCTGTATGGCCTGACCGTCAAGCCCGACCGCGCGCCGGTCTGGCATGCGGATGTGCGCTTCTATCGTCTGGAAGATGCGCAGGGCGAGCTGGTCGGCCAGTTCTATTTGGACCTGTACGCACGCGAAGGCAAGCGTGGCGGCGCGTGGATGGACGATTGCCGCAACCGCCGCGACACCGCCAACGGCGTGCAGACCCCGCTGGTGTATCTGGTGTGCAACTTCGGCCGCGGCAGTGGCGATACGCCGGCCACGTTCCGGCATGGCGAAGTCACCACGCTGTTCCATGAAATGGGCCACGGCCTGCATCAGTTGCTGACCCGCATCGGCGAGTTGGGCGTGGCCGGCATCAACGGCGTGGAATGGGACGCGGTGGAACTGCCGAGCCAGTTCATGGAGAACTTCTGCTGGGAATGGGAGCGCGTGCAGGCGATGACCGCGCACGTGCAGACCGGCGAGCCGCTACCGCGCAACCTGTTCGACCGGCTGCTGGCCGCACGCAATTTCCAGAGCGGCATGTTCACCGTGCGCCAGCTGGAATTTGCGTTGTTCGACATGCAGCTGCACAGCAGCTTCGACCCGACCCAGGACAACGTGCTGCAACTGATCGAGCGCGTGCGCGACGAGGTGGCGGTCAACCGCCCGCCGGCATGGAATCGCTTCCCGCACCAGTTCAGCCACATCTTCGCCGGGGGTTACGCAGCCGGTTACTACAGCTACAAGTGGGCCGAAGTGCTCAGCGCCGATGCCTACGCCGCCTTCGAAGAGGCGCCCGAACAGGTCGCTGACACCGGCGCACGTTTTCGTCATGAAGTGTTGTCGCGCGGTGGCAGCCGCAGCGCGGCCGACAACTTCCGCGCCTTCCGTGGGCGTGCGCCGAACATCGACGCATTGCTGCGGCATAACGGCATGGCGGGCTGAACCGGGAGTGGGGAATCGGGATTGGGGAGTGGCAGGAGCGATCTCTCCGCACACCGATCCCCAATTCCCAATTCCGCGCGGCGCCCGGCGCCGCGCCGTCACACCCGCCCGAACACCAGCGCCGCGTTGGTGCCGCCGAAGCCGAAGCTGTTGGACATCACCGTGTTCAATGTGGCGTCCTGGGTCTGTCGCAGGATCGGGAAGCCGTCGGCGCGCGGGTCGAGTTCGTCGATATGCGCCGAGCCGGCCATGAAGCCGTCGCGCAGCATCAGCAGGCTGTAGATCGCCTCGTGCACGCTGGCCGCGCCCAAGGAATGGCCGGACAGCGCCTTGGTCGAGGACAGCGGCGGGACGTTGTCGCCGAACACCTCGCGTACCGCGCCCAGCTCGGTCACATCGCCCAGCGGCGTGGAGGTGCCGTGCGTGTTGAGGTAGTCGATCGGCTGCGTCAGGCCCTGCATGGCCATGTGCATGCAGCGCACCGCACCTTCGCCGCTGGGCGCCACCATGTCGGCGCCATCGGAGGTCACGCCATAGCCGAGCAGTTCGGCATGGATGCGTGCGCCGCGCGCGATGGCGTGGTCATAGTCTTCCAGCACCAGCATGCCGCCGCCGCTGCCGATGACAAAGCCGTCGCGCTGCGCATCGTAGGGCCGCGAGGCCACGGCGGGGCGATCGTTGAAGCCGGTGGACAGCGCGCCCATCGCATCGAACATCACGCTCATGGTCCAGTGCAGTTCTTCGCCGCCGCCAGCGAACATCACATCCTGCGCGCCGTGCCGGATCAGGTCCGCGGCCGCGCCGATGCAATGCGCCGAGGTCGCACACGCGGCCGACAGCGAATAGCTCAGGCCACGGATCTTGAACGCGGTCGCCAACGAAGCGGAGACCGACGAACACATCGTGCGCGGCACCATGTACGGGCCGACCTTGCGCACGCCACGGTTGCGCAGCAGATCGGCGGTTTCCACCTGCCACTGGCTGGACCCGCCACCGGAGCCGGCAATCAGGCCGGTGCGCAGGTCGCTGACCTGCTCGGCATCCAGTCCGGCATCGGCGATCGCATCGCGCATGGCCAGGTAGGCGTAGGCCGAGGCATCGCCCATGAAGCGTTTGAGCTTGCGGTCGATCAGGCTGTCCAGATCCAGCGCCACCGCACCGCCAACCTGGCTGCGCAGGCCGGCGTCGGCATGATCGGGCAATGCGGTGATGCCCGAGCGGCTCTCGCGCAAGGCGCTGGAGACGGTGTCCAGATCATTGCCCAGGCAGGAAGTGATGCCCATTCCGGTGACGACGACGCGACGCATCAGAAATTCTCCGTTGAAGTGAACATGCCCACGCGCAGATCGTTGGCCGTATAAATTTCGCGCCCGTCCACCAGCATGCGTGCATCGGACTGCGCCATCACCAGCTTGCGGTTGATCACGCGGCTGATATCGATTTCGTAACTGACCAATTTGGCGCTCGGCAACACCTGGCCGGTGAACTTGACCTCGCCGCAGCCCAGCGCGCGGCCGCGGCCTGCTGCGCCGATCCAGGTGAGGAAGAAGCCGGTCAGCTGCCACATCGCGTCCAGGCCCAGGCAGCCGGGCATCACCGGGTCGTCGATGAAGTGGCAGCCGAAGAACCACAGGTCCGGGCGCACGTCGAGTTCTGCGCGGATCAGGCCCTTGCCATGCGCGCCGCCGCTGTCGTTGATCTCGGTGATGCGGTCGAACATCAGCATCGGGTCGTTGGGCAGGCGGGCACTGTCGGGTCCGAACAATTCCCCGCGCGCGCTGGCCAGCAATTGGTCGCGCGAGTACGCACTTTGACGAGTCATGACGAACGTTTCCTGCAAGAAGCGAAAGGCGAGGCCGGCAAGGGTGCATGAGGGCGCGCGGTTCAATCAAACGTTTTATCCGTACGCATGCGTGCTGTTTTCAGCCCCATTGCGCAGTGCGGCACGCGCGTCGTGCGGACAGGAACCAACGCAGGTACCGGCATTCAGCGAATCGTGGTCGGGCACGCGTACTCGCTATGGGGCAGCGCGGAACAGTCGCTGCAGGGCGTCCCGCCGGCGCTTGCGTCCGTTCGCGCCCGGGCGGGCACCCCGGCACGGCGCAAGGCATGAGACGCGGCTGATTTATCATGGTCCGACTTTCGGAGAGATGCCAGCTTGATGCGCAAGATCGTGCACGTGGACATGGATGCGTTCTACGCGTCCGTGGAGCAACGTGACGATCCATCGCTGCGCGGCAAGCCGGTGGTGGTGGCCTGGCGTGGTGCGCGTTCGGTGGTGTGTGCGGCCTCGTACGAGGCACGCACCTATGGCATTCGTTCGGCCATGCCGGCGCTGCGTGCCGAGCGTCTGTGTCCGGATGCGGTGTTCGTGCCGCCGGATTTCGCGCGCTACAAGGCGGTGTCGCGGCAGGTACGCGAGATCTTTCATCGCCACACCGACCTGGTCGAGCCGCTGTCCCTGGACGAAGCCTACCTGGACGTCACGCAGGCCAAGACCGGCATGCAGCTGGCCACCGAAATCGCGCAGCTGATCCGCACCCAGATCCGCGAGGAAACCCAGCTCACCGCATCGGCCGGCATCGCACCGAACAAGTTCCTGGCCAAGATCGCCTCGGACTGGCGCAAGCCCGACGGGCAGTTCGTCATCGCCCCCAGTCGTGTGGATGCGTTCCTACTGCCGCTGCCGGTCAACCGCATTCCCGGCGTGGGCAAGGTGATGGATGGCAAGCTGGCGGCGTTGGGCATCGTCACCGTCAGCGACCTGCGGCTGCGTCCCCTGGAAGAACTGCAGGCGCATTTCGGCAGCTTCGGGCAGAGCCTGTACCGGCGCGCACGCGGTATCGATGAGCGTCCGGTCGAGCCGGACCAGGAGGTGCAGTCGGTCTCCTCGGAAGATACCTTCAGCGAGGACATCGCGCTGGAGGCGCTGGATCCGCACATCCTGCGCCTGGCCGAAAAGACCTGGCTGGCCACGCGGCGCACCGAGCGCATCGGCCGGACCGTGGTGCTCAAGTTGAAGACCTCCAATTTCCGCATCCTGACCCGGTCCTACACGCCGGATCAGCCACCGGCCTCGCTGGAGGCATTGGCGGACATCGCGCTGGCGCTGACCCGGCGCGTGGAGTTGCCCGAGGACACGCGCTATCGCCTGGTCGGGGTGGGATTGAGCGGCTTCAGCGACGCGGAAGAGGGCGCGGTGCAGGGCCAGTTGTTCGGCGATATGCCGCAGGCGCAGTGAGTGCGACGCGTCATGCCTGCGTTGCGGCGGCGGTGGCGTGTTGCGTGCAGCGATGACTGCAGCCGCCTGCGTATCAGCACCTGCATCGACGCTCGCATCGGAAAGCCGCATCGCGCCACGGCGACATGTCCTGAATCCGGCAGCTCGTAAACTGCAGTCCGCTCCCCAACGAGGCCGTGTGCATGTTTCCGTATCCGCTGGTGATCTTCGACCTGGATGGCACGCTGGTGGACAGCGCACCCAATATCGCCGAAGCGCTCAACGCCACCTTGCAGGAACTTGGGCTGCAGCAGTTCAGCGAGGCGACGATCCGCAGCTGGATCGGTGAAGGCGTGCACGTACTGCTTGCCACCGCCTTGCGCGAAGCCGGCGGCACCCACGATGCCGATACCGAGATGCCGGTGATGATGCGTCACTACCAAGCCTGCCTGCTGCACAACCCGCAGCTGTATCCCGGTGTTGCCGAGGCATTGGCAGGCCTGCGCGAGGCCGGCGCCACGCTGGCGCTGTGCACCAACAAGCCCGCGCGCTTCATCGCGCCGCTGCTGGAGCATCTGGGCATCGCCGCACATTTCAGCAGCGTGCTCGGTGGCGATTCGCTGCCGCAGCGCAAGCCCGATGCGGCGCCGCTGCTGCACCTGGCCAGGCAGTTCCGGCACACCCCGCAGCGGTGTCTGATGGTCGGCGATTCGGCCACCGATGCGGCCGCTGCAAACGCCGCCGCAATGCCGCTGGCGATGGTGCGTTACGGTTATCTGCGCGGCTTCGATGTGCAGAGCGCCGGCGCGGTGGCCATTGTCGATGACATGCGGCAATTGCTTGTGTTGGAGTGAGGCGCGCGGTGGTACCGGAGGTGCAGGCGTCGTCCACAAGGCTGTGCAGCAACCAGCATCGCCGTCCGCTGGCGGCATTTGCCGCCTTGAATGAAGGTCTTTCGCGCGCCGGCCGCATTGTCGGCCAGCTGCCGCGCACCGCCTCCGGTCCGTGCGCGTCATCGGTGAGGCATGCGCCACCCGAAGCTGCAGCGCCCACCCGCGGCCATGCCGGCGCAGTTCTTCGATTTGAGAATGAATCGCATCTGTGTAGAATGCGCGGACAAGCTTGACTGCGTCAGCACCGCGCACGTACGTGCTACGCCTGCTGCATGCATCACCCCACCGTGTCACCTCAAGCCTTCGCCAGAGGTCCGTCTCCTGTCGAGAGGTTTGAGAATGTCCGCATCACGCCCGTCATGGATGTCTGCGCCTGCACGTCGTCCAGTGTTGTCCCGCCGTCAGCTGGTGCTGGCCATTGCGGTCGGTTGCGGCAGCTGCATTTGCAGCGCATCTGCCGAAGACGCTGCAACCGAGCCGCAGTCGCTGGACACCGTGCACGTCACCGCCGCGCAGATCGCACGCCAGGCCCTGGGTTCATCGGTGATCACCGCCGAAGACATCGAACGGCGTCCTCCGGTCAACGATCTGTCGCAGTTGCTGCGTACCATGCCGGGCGTCAATCTCACCGGCAACAGCGCCTCCGGCCAGTACGGTAACAATCGCCAGATCGATCTGCGCGGCATGGGCCCGGAAAACACGCTGATTCTGGTCGATGGCAAGCCGGTGGGATCGCGTGATGCGGTGCGCATGGGCCGTAGCGGCGAGCGCAATACGCGCGGCGACACCAACTGGGTGCCCGCCGAGGCGGTGGAGCGCATCGAGGTGCTGCGTGGCCCGGCCGCGGCACGTTACGGCTCCGGTGCCTCCGGCGGCGTGGTCAACATCATCACCAAGAAGCCGACCGGTGATCTGACCGGCTCGATGAGCGTGTTCGGTCTGGTGCCGCAGCACGGCGCCGAAGGCGGCGGCCAGCGTGCGGGCTTCCAGCTCAGCGGGCCGTTGACCGATACGTTCTCGTTCCGTCTCTACGGCAATCTCAACAAGACCGATCCGGATTCGCTGGATCTCAATCGCCGCTTTGCCAGCAGTGCCGCGGCGGTGCCACCGGCCGGGCGCGAGGGCGTGCGCAACAAGGACATCAACGGCCTGCTGCGCTGGGATCCGACGCAAGGCCAGGTGATCGAACTCGATGCCGGCTTCAGCCGTCAGGGCAACCTGTATGCCGGCGATCGCGCCGTCAGCGCCGATGGCCTGGCCGGTGCGGATCTGGGCGCATTGTTCGGCAGCGAAACCAACACCATGATCCGCCGCACCGCCTCGCTGACCCATCGCGGTACCTGGGCGCTCGGCACCTCGCGCCTCACAGCCGCCTATGAAGGCACCGACAATACCCGTCTCAACGAAGGCCTGGCCGGCGGGCCGGAAGGCTCCATTGCCGCCAGCCTGCTCGATTCCACTGCCACGCTCGACAATCTCAATATCGACGGCGAGTTCAACATGCCGCTGCAGGCCTGGGCCGAGCAGGTGCTGACGGTAGGCTTCGAGCGTCGCCAGAGCCGCCTCAGCGATGCGTATTCGGTGTCGCAGACGGTAAGCGCCGGCGGTGGCTTTCCCGGTCTTGCCGACGGTACGCGCAGTCCGCGCAGCGAGGCCACGCTCAGCGCGGTGTATCTGGAAGACAACATCTATGCCAGCGAGCGGCTGACGCTGACGCCAGGTGTGCGACTGGATCACCACAGCCAGTTCGGCAACAACCTTAGCCCCAGCCTCAACGTGCAGTACAAACTCAGCGAAGACTGGTTGCTCAAGGGCGGCATCGCGCGCGCCTTCAAGGCGCCCAACCTGTACCAGTCCAACGCCAATTATCTGTATTACACACGCGGCAATGGCTGCCCGGTGCTGTTCCCCAATCTTGGTTCGGGCTGCTATATCCAGGGCAACGACAACCTCGATCCGGAGACCAGCATCAACAAGGAGATCGGCATCGAGTGGGCACCGCAAACCGGTCACCACGCCTCGCTGACGTACTTCCATAACGCCTACGACAACAAGATCGTCGCCGGCATGACGCCGGTCGGTATCACCGTCGACCGGCGCGGGCAGGTGTTCCAGTGGACCAACGCATCGGAAGCGATCGTGCAGGGCGTGGAAGGCAATCTCACGTTGCCGCTGCTGGGCGAGCAGGGCCGCGAGCTGAAGTGGAACACCAATGTCACCTACATGATCGAGAACAAGAACACCGCGACCGATCAACCGCTGTCGGTGATCCCGGAATACACCGTCAACACCACGCTGGATTGGCAGCCGACCCAGGCCTTGTCGCTGCTGCTCACCGGGACCTTCTACGGCAAGCAGGAGTCGGCCACGCAATCGAGCACCAGCGGCGGCGCCATCGCCCCCGACACGCGCGACCCCTATGACCTGTGGGGCGTCAGTGCGCGTTACCGGATCACCCGCAAGGTCAGCGTGGGCGTCGGTGTGGACAATCTGTTCGACACCCGTCTGTTCCGCGAAGGCACCAACAACACCGGCGGCGCGGCGGGTGCAGCCACCTACAACGAACCCGGGCGCGCGTATTGGGCGAGCCTGAGTTTCGGTTTCTGACAGCGACGCGGCGCCCCGTGCGAACGTGCGCGCCGCAACAGGAGAGTGCAATGATCCGACAGCATCGTTGGCGGCTTGCGTGTGCCGCTGCGCTGATGTGGATCGCCGGCGCTATGCCGGCGTTCGCACAGCCGGACCTAAGCCGCACGATCGGCAGCACCGTCGCCGATCGTCCCAGTGCCTCGTATGGCTTCAGCGCGGTGCGCCTGGATTCGGCCGATGGCCAGCGCCATTACCGTGTGCGCATCGCCACCCCCAAAGCTGCGCCGCCGGCTGCGGGGTATCCGGTGGTGTATCTGCTGGATGGCAATGCCGCGCTGATGGAGCTGGATGAGCGCCTGCTCGACAGCCTGACCACCCACGGCGATGCGCCGGTGTTGGTGTTCATCGCCGACGACAGCGCATTGCGCATCGATGCGGTGGGGCGCAGCCTGGACTACACGCCTGCGCGCTACAGCGACGGGCGGGTGGAAACCGATCCGCTCAATCCGCAACGCAGAACCGGCGGTGCGGCGGCGTTCGCGCAGCTGATCGCAACAGGCATTTGCCCGCAGGTGGAAGCGCGCGTGGCGGTGGACCGTCAGCGGCAGACGCTATGGGGCCATTCGTATGGTGGATTGTTCGTGCTGCAGGTGTTGCTGACGCAGCCGCAGCTGTTCCAGCACTACGTCGCGGTCGACCCGTCGCTGTGGTGGGGCGATGGGTTTGTCGTCCAGCAGGCGCAGCGTGTGGTCGACCATGCACGGGAGGGTTCGGCAGGCACGCAGCCATCCAGGCGTCGGCTGACGCTGATGGCAGGCGAGGGCGGACCACAAGCGAACAATGCAAAACCGGATCGTCCGGGGCGGCCGCGCGCAGATCCGCAGGCCGCACAACGTCTCGTTGCGCTGCTGTCGTCGTTACCCAGCCTTACCGCCGACTATCAACCGCTGCCAGGCCTCAGCCATGGCCAGACGTTGGGCGCATCGCTTGCGCCAACGTTACAAGCTGCAGCGACGCATTGATGAAGTCAGATCAAGCAAGCGCTCGAAGATAAACCGCTCTCTACATCGACAAGCATGCTGTTGCTGGTCGCAGCGCTGGCGCCATGCGCATGCAGCGGTGACACCTCGGCGCAGGCACTCAGTCGTCGCGCGTTTCGCTCAGGTCCGCAGTGTCGTCGTCTGCTTCGCCCATCTCGCCGTGCGTATCGTCGTTGTCGGCGCGTGCGTAGTGCACGGTTTCCACCGGCCCACCGACCGCGCGGCCGCGCACCGGCAACAGCGCACTGGCTGCCTCGTATTCGGCCAGCAAGGCATGCCGGCGCGCTTCCGGCACATCCTGCCAATGGCAGTCGGTCAACGCGCCTTCCAGCGAATACAGCAGGTTGAGGCTGGGCTTGAAGCCGGCGCGGCGCACTTTGACGAATGCGCCCACCGCCCCCACCGCCTGCAGATCCTGCTGCGTGCGCAGGCCGACCTGACGCAGCCATGCCGCACTTTTCGGGCCGATGTTGCGCAGCCGTTCGGTGGTCACGTCAGCGCGCCGACAAAGATCTGGGCAATGGCTTCCAGGCCGCGCTGATCGTCGGCGTCGAAGCGATCCAGCTCCGGGCTGTCCAGATCCAGCACGCCGATCAGCGCATCGCCCTTGACCAGCGGAATCACCAGCTCCGAGCGCGAGGCCGAATCGCAGGCGATATGCCCGGGGAAGGCATCCACGTCGGCAATGCGCTGACTCTGCCGGGTGCTGGCAGCCGCGCCGCACACGCCCTTGTCCAGCGGAATGCGCACGCAGGCCGGCAAGCCCTGGAACGGCCCCACCACCAGCTCGCGGCCGTCGTAGAAATAGAAGCCGGCCCAGTTGAGCGACGGCAACGCATTGAAGATCAGTGCGGCCAGGTTGGCGGCATTGGCGATCCGGTCCGGCTCGCCATGCACCAGGGCCTGGGCCTGGGCGGTGAGCTGGGCGTATTGTTCCGGCTTGCTGCCGGTCAGCGAAGAGGTTGCGAACATGGCCGAAGTTTAGCAGCGGCCATCCGCAGCGGCATTGCGACTCAGCCGCGCGTTCGGATCGGCACGCTATGCTGCGCGCCCCCACGGCAACCGCGGCGCGGCCGCAGGAACACACGCATGCAGCTTCCGGCGTTGTATGTCACCGGCACCGACACCGGCATCGGCAAGACCATGGCCAGCACCGCGCTGCTGCACGCACTGCGCAGGCAGGGCCACACGGCGGTCGGCATGAAGCCGGTGGCCAGCGGTTGCGAGCACACGCCGCAGGGCTGGCGCAACGAGGACGCGCTGGCGCTGCAGGCCGCCAGCGCCCCGCAACCCGATTACGCCACCCTCAATCCCTATGCCTTGCCGGCACCGCTGGCGCCGGAACTGGCCGCCGCCGATGTCGGCGTGAGCCTGTCGCTGGAGCCGATCGCCCAGGCTTTCGCGCAATTGCGCGCGCAGGCCGAGGTGGTGGTGGTGGAAGGTGTCGGCGGCTGGGCTGCGCCATTGAGCGCCGATCTGGACCAGGCCGATCTGGTGCGTGCGCTCAAACTGCCCGTGGTGCTGGTGGTCGGCATCCGGCTGGGCTGCATCAATCACGCGCGCCTGACCGCCGCGGCGATCGCTGCCGACGGGCTGGACTGCATCGGCTGGATCGCCAACGAGGTCGACCCGCAGATGGAGCGCATCGAGGAGAACATCGGCATGCTGCGCCAGCGCCTGGCGATGCCGTGCTGGGGCCGCATCGCCTGGCGGCCGGGCGCCGATGCCGCGGCGCAGTCGCTGGGGCTGCACGTGCCGGTCTGAGTGACGTTGGCTATCTGGCGACTGCGTCACTGCAACGCAGATCGCCAGATACCGTCCCAGCCTTGCGCGCCGCCGGGGACTCGCCCTGCGTCCCGGCGTTTCCGATGCACCTGCGCCGCGATAGCACCTGGTCGGATTGGCAGCACGCGCAATGCGCAGACAATAAAAAAGCCCGACAGAGGGAGGGATCTGTCGGGCCGGATTGCATGGGGGGAGGGACCCATGCAAAGACGCTGAATTTTTTGTTGGCGCTTACGCGCGCCGGGTCTTGCCTTTGGTTGCCTGCTCGCTGTTGGCCTCGAACTGCTGCTTGGCCAGTTGGCCGAGCGCATCGGATGCCTTCAATCCCAGTCCAACCACTTCCTGATTCACCGAGGCCAGCCGTTCCAGGTTGTCGCGGGCCAGTTGCAGCCCCTTCGGCCAGAGCGTCTGGTAGGCGCCAAGGTCGCGGGCCTGGGCAAACTCACCGAAGAAGCTGGTGGTCGCACTGACGTTGCGTTCGAGCGTCTTCAGCTGCAGGCCAAACGCGTTTTCCGCGTGTTCCATCGCCAACTGGTTGGCGCGTGCCGCTGCAGAGGCAAAGCTGTTGAAGCCGTTTTCGAACTGCGCCGACATTGCGAACCCCTTGGGGAAGGCTGTGACCGTTGTTGCGTTGCAGCATACGCGGATATTGCTGCGATGCAACACGTTCGCTGAAAATTTCCGAAATCGCCTGCAAAGCCTTTTGGAATCAATCCATTATCCCTGCCGTAGAAACGGCAAAGCCGCCCCGGAGGCGGCCTTGCGTCACACGACTGCGCTGCGCGATCAGCCGCGATAGCGGCAGCCGGAGGTGCAGGTTTCATGCACCACAATCTCGCTCAGCTGCGGCAGCGCCGGCTTGAGCTGGTTCCAGATCCAGATCGCCAGCCGCTCGCTGGTCGGGTTTTCCAGCCCCTCGATGTCATTGAGGTAGTGGTGGTCCAGGCGGTCGTAGATCGGCTGGAAGGCGGCCTTGATGTCGCCGAAATCCATGATCCAGCCGGTCTCGGCACCGGGTTCGCCGCTGACATGCAGCTCGACCCGGAACGAATGCCCGTGCAGGCGGGCGCACTTGTGGCCGGGCGGCACATTGGGAAGCCGGTGCGCGGCTTCGAGCGTAAAGACTTTGAAGATATCCATGCGCGCCATTGTAAGTGCGCCGGTGCCTGCCGGGCTGACCCGATCGCGGCGACACAGCGTCTCTGCGCCCTGGCGTGGCATCCGCAACGCGGGGTGGTCGCGTTGCGCGGGAGCGCCGCACCCGATCGGCCGCACAAAGTCCGACGCGCGCTCTACCGCGTCCGGCCAGCGGCGTGTGTCATGGCGCGTCATATCTCTATGCAAATCTGTAATTTTTGTTAATCGATCGCGCATGGCCCACTGCAAAACCCCCATTCATGGATGCCGTGCGTGAAGCGCCCGATGCCTTATCTGCTGTCTGCTGCCGTTCTGTCGGCGCTGATTCCCCTTGCCCATGCCGACGACGCGACACCCGACACGGGCAAGACCCTGGCCACCGTCAGCGTCACCGGTTCCAATATCAAGCGCACCGACAGCGAAGGCCCGAACCCGGTGCAGGTGATCGACCGCCAGCAGCTGGAGCAGTCCGGCAAGGTCACCGTGGCCGACGCGCTGCGCTCGATCTCGGCCAACACCGGCAACGCCACCAACGAAACCACCAACAACGGCTGGGCATCCGGCTCGGCAGGCATCGGCCTGCGCGGGCTGTCGCAGAAGAACACCCTGGTGCTGCTCAACGGACGCCGCCTGGCCAACTACGGCTTTCCCGCCAATGGCCTGGGCGACACCTTCGTCAACCTCAACGCATTGCCGCTGGTGGCGGTGGAACGCATCGAAGTGCTCAAGGACGGCGCCTCTGCCGTGTACGGCTCCGATGCGGTGGCCGGCGTGGTCAACATCATCACCCGGCAGGATTTCCAGGGCGCCGAGCTGGGTCTGAGCGGCGGCACCTCCGATCAGGGCGGCATGGATACCCAGCGTGCCAAGTTCATCGGCGGCATCGGCGACCTGGACCGCGACGGCTACAACATCCTTTTCAGTTTCGACGCCTACAACCGCGACCGGCTGGATCAGGATCAGCGCGCGCTGACTCGCTCGGGCATCTACACCGACCTGCCCGGCGGGCGCTGGAACGGCTGGTCGGCCAAGGGCGCGCGCTATCTGGTCGGCGGCCGCTCGGTGCCGATGCTGGATGCGCAAGGCAATTGCCCCAGCGGCACCGTGCTGACCGCCAGCGCGCCGATCGACGGCCTGGCCGGCGACACCTGCGGCTTCAACCAGGCCCCGTTCACTACGCTGATTCCCTCGACCAAGCGCTATCAGGCCTACACCAACGCCACCTTCCGGCTCAGCGACAATGTCGAGGCGTTCGGCGAGGCGCTCTACAGCGAGGTCAAGGGCGTGTCGATCTTCGGCTCCAGCCCGTACTTCACTCTGGAAGGCGGCCGCTTCGCCTTGAACGCCAGCAGCGGGCTGGCCGAGCCGGTGTCCAACCTGCTGCCGGCCTCCAGCCCATACAACCCGTACGGCGCCGCGGTGCCGATCGAATACACCTTCTTCGACCTGGGCCAGACGGTCAAAACCAATCGCTCGCAGTCCTACCGCTTTCTCGGCGGTGTGCGCGGCAAGACCGAGCGCTGGGATTGGGAGGCGGCTGCGTTCACCGCGCGCAGCACCGAGCACGAAACCGTGTCCGGTGGCTTCGCCAACCGCTTCACGCTGGCGCAGGCGCTGGCCGACGGCAGCTACAACCTGCTCGACCCGTCCGCCACGCCGCAGTCGGTGATCGACGGCATCAACCTCAGCACGCTGCGCCCGGCGCAATCGACCTTGCGCGGCGTCGATGCCAAGGTGTCCGGCAACCTGTTCGAGCTGCCGGCCGGCAGCGTCGGGTTCGCTGCCGGCGCCGAGTGGCGGCAGGAAGAGCTGGTCTCGCGCAATCCCTGGCAGATCGACCAGGGCCTGCAGATCCGCCCCGCAATTGCCGCGGTGGATGGCGAGCGCCGGGTGTCGGCGCTGTATGCCGAGGTCAACCTGCCGCTGCTGCGAGCGCTGGAACTGCAGCTGGCCGGGCGCGGCGATCACTACAGCGATTTCGGCGAGGCGTTTTCGCCCAAGGCCAGCCTGCGCTGGCAACCGCTGGACGCCGTGCTGGTGCGCGCGGCCGCCTCGCGCGGCTTCCGCGCACCGTCGTTGTCGGAGAATGCGGCCAGCACGAATATTTCCTACGGCTCGGTGGTCGACCCGTTCGATCCGGACGTGCCGGGCTCGCGCCAGAACCCGACCTTCTTCACCGTCGGCAACACCGCGCTCGAACCCGAGCGCACGCGCAGCTACAACCTGGGCGTGGTGCTGTCGCCGTGGGCCGATACCAGCCTGAGCGTGGACTGGTACAAGATCGAACTGGAGAACCTGGTCGGCACCGGCAACAACGCCACCATCGTGCAGAACAACGACCCGGCCGACGTGATCCGCAACGAGCGCGGCACCCTGGTGGCGGTGTACAACCGCTACCAGAACCTCAGCGAGCTGACGACCTCGGGGATCGATGTCGAACTGCGCCAGCGCTGGCGCACCGAGGCGGCCGGCAACTTCGGCCTCAATACCGCCTACACCCATGTGCGCGATTACCGCCGCCCCACCGTGGTCGGTGGTCCGTTGCAGGATTACGCCGGCAGCAATCTCGGCCCGTCGCTGCCACGCAACAAGGCCACCACCACGCTGGACTGGAACCTGGGCACCGTCAGCGCCGCACTGACCTGGTACTACACCGGCGGCTACGACCAGAAGGCCAGCGCCGCGGCCACTGCCGTGCAGTCGCGCGTGGGCGACTACAACCAGTTCGACCTGTATCTGGGTTACACCGGCATCGACAAGCTCACCCTGTACGCCAAGATCGAGAACCTGGCCGACAAGCAACCGCCGGTCGACGCCTCGTTCCCGGGCATTCGTGCGC
Organism: Xanthomonas arboricola; assembly: GCF_002940665.1. Classification (GTDB taxonomy): domain Bacteria; phylum Pseudomonadota; class Gammaproteobacteria; order Xanthomonadales; family Xanthomonadaceae; genus Xanthomonas; species Xanthomonas arboricola_B. The sequence continues at coordinate 1,012,284 of NZ_MIGY01000001.1, read as the reverse complement.
CTTACGACTTCACCCAGTACGACCTGCGCGGGCGTTATTTCACCGTGGGCCTGGACTATCGATTCTGATCGGCACACGCACGGCCCATGCACGCCCGTGCGATGGTGCGTGCGTGCTCCAGAGTGCTGTCTCAACCCAATCGCCGTTCGCCCCCGGACAATTTCCAAGGAACTCCGATGACGTCTTCGCCGCATGCCTGGCTGCTCGCCCTGGCCTTTGTCGCACCTTCCCTCGCCGCCCAACCTGCTGCCCAAGCCGTCGCGCTGCCGGGTTACGACGCCGCTGCCGCACAGGCGCAGCGCGCGCTGGAAGCGCGTTTCGATAGCGGCCTGAAGGACGCCGATTATCGCGGCTGGTTGAAGCAATGGGCGTCGGCGCCCAATCACGTTGGCTCGCCGCACAACCTGGAAAACGCCCGCGATCTGCAAAACCGCCTGCGCGGCTACGGGTGGGATGCGCGCATCGAGACCTTCGAGGTGTTGTGGCCCTCGCCCAGGAGCTCGCAGCTGGAATTGCTCGGGGCCAAGCCGTATGTCGCGCGTCTGAAGGAGCCGCCGCTGCCGGGCGACAGCACCTCCACCCAGACCGAGAACGTGCTGCCGCCGTATGTGATCTACGGCGGCAACGGCGATGTCACCGGCGATCTGGTCTACGTCAATTACGGCATCGCCGAAGACTACGAAGCGCTGGCGCGTAACGGCGTGGATGTGCGCGGCAAGATCGTCATCGCCCGCTACGGCAAGGGTTGGCGCGGGCTCAAGCCGCGCTTGGCGCAGGAGCATGGCGCCATCGGCGCGATCATCTATTCCGATCCGCGCGACGACGGTTATTTCCAGGATCGGGCGTATCCGGATGGCCCGGCGCGCAATCAGTGGAGCGTGCAACGCGGCTCGGTTGCCAATTTCGCGATCTATCCCGGCGATCCGCTGACCCCGGGCGTCGGCGCCAGCAAGGGCGCCAAACGCCTGAAGATCGACCAGGCCGGCAGCGTGTTGAAGATCCCGACCCTGCCGATCAGTTGGGGCGACGCGCAGCCCTTGCTGGCCGCGCTGGGCGGGCCGGTGGCACCGGAGGACTGGCGTGGCGCGCTGCCGATCACCTACCGCATCGGCGGCGACGACACCGCGCGCGTGCATCTCAAGGTGGACGCGGAGTGGGGCAGCAAGACCATCTACAACGTCATCGCCACCCTGCGTGGCAGCGAGTATCCGGACCAGTGGGTGGTGCGCGGCAATCACCGCGACGGCTGGGTGTTCGGTGCGGCCGATCCGCTCTCGGGTACCACCGCCTTGCTGGCCGAAGCCAAGGCAATCGGCGAGCTGGCCAGACAGGGGCAGCGCCCCAAGCGCACGCTCGTCTACGCCAGTTGGGACGGCGAGGAGGCCGGCCTGCTCGGCTCCACCGAGTGGGCCGAACAGCACGCCGACGAACTGCGCCGCAAGGCGGTGCTGTACGTCAACACCGACGGCAACGGGCGCGGCTTTCTCAATGCCGGCGGCAGCCATGCGCTGCAACGCCTGGTCAACGGCGTGGCGGCGGACCTGCGCGACCCCGACAGCGGCGTGAGCGTGCTCGAACGGCAACGCGCCCGTGCCCGCATCGACGCGCTGGCACCCACCGCCAAGCCGGCGCAAAAAGACATCGCCAAGCAGCTCGCGGCCGGCGGCGACGTGCCGCTGAAGGCACTGGGCTCGGGCAGCGACTACAGCCCGTTCCTGCAGCATCTGGGGCTGACCACGCTGGATCTGGGTTATGGCGGGCAGGGCGGCGGCAGCGGTGTCTATCACTCGCTGTACGACTCCTACGATTATTTCGCGCGCTACATCGACCCGGACTTCAGCTATCTGCCGCTGTTGTCGCAGACGGTCGGCCGCACGGTGCTGCGCGTCGCCAACGCGCCGGTGTTGCCGCAACGCTTCGGCGACTTTGCCGACGCGGTAGCCGGCTACGCGCAGGAGCTCAAGCAGCAGGCCGACAGCGACCGCACTGCCGCCCGCACCCAGGCCGCGTTGTTGCAGGCCGGTGCCTATACCGCGGTCGATAACCCGAACCGGCCGCAACGCGCCCCTGAGCCGAAAGCTGCGGTGCCGCAGATCGACTTTGCCGCACTGGATCAGGCCATTAGCCGCCTGCAAACCAGCGCCAGACGCTATGACGATGCACTGGCATCGCGCGGCGGCGCATTGGATGCACGCGTGCGCGGCAAGCTCAATGCCTCGCTGCAGCGCATCGATCAGACCCTGCTGGCCGAAGGCGGTCTGCCGGGACGGCCGTGGTACCGGAACCTGATCTATGCACCGGGTCTGGCCACCGGATACGAGGTCAAGACCTTGCCCGGCATCCGCGAAGCGCTGGAAGACCGGCGTTGGGAGGATTTGAGCGCCTACATCGTGCAGACCGCCGCGGTGCTGGACCGGTATCGCGAGGCGATCGATCGCAATACCGCGTTGATCGAAGGCTAGGGGCGTGACGGATTGCGTCGAAGGTTGACGCGCAGTCGCGTTTGCACCGCATCGTCCGCATCGCCTGTGCAGCGCCCACAAAAAAGCCGCCCCGAAAGGCGGCTTTTTTTCAGTTCAACGCAGAGCTGGGCGCCGGTCGCACTGGCGCCCTGGCGTCAGCGCGTGCCGCCCGGACGCTGACCGCCACGGCCACCATCGCGACGGCCTGCACCGGCACCGGCGGCAACCCCGGCCTGACGCGGACCGCCGCTGCGCTGGCCACCCGGCTTCTTCGGGCCGGCATGCGCATGCGCCTGACGCGGTGCATCGCCATGCGGACGACGGGCGTGGCTCTTGCGCGGGGCGCGATCGCCACCCGGCTGCTCGGCACGACCCGGCGCGCTGTTGCCCCAACGGATCGGGGTCTGCGGCTCGTAGCCCGGCACGTCGCGGATTTCCACGTCGCGGCCGAGCATGCGCACGATCTGGCGCAGCAGCTTGGCTTCGTCCTGCGCCACCAGCGAGATCGCCTCGCCGGTGGAACCGTTACGGCCGGTGCGGCCGATGCGGTGCACGTAGTCCTCGGCCACCATCGGCAGGTCGTAGTTGATGACCTTGGGCAACTGGTCGATGTCGATGCCGCGCGCGGCGATATCGGTGGCCACCAGCACGGTCACGCGGCCGGCCTTGAAGTCGCTCAGCGCGCGCATGCGCTGACCCTGGCTCTTGTTGCCGTGGATCGCCGCGGTCTTGATGCCGGACTTCTCCAGGAACAGCGCCAGCTTGTCGCTGCCGTGCTTGGTGCGTGCGAACACCAGGGTCTGCTCGCGGCTGTCCTGCGCCAGCAGGTGCAGCAGCAGATCGCGCTTGCGTGCGCCATCGACCGGGTGCACGCGGTGGGTGATGCTCTCGGCCACGGTGTTGCTCGGGGTGACCTGGATCTGCATCGGGTTACGCATGAACTCCAGCGCCAGCTGCTTGATGTTCTCCTCGAACGTCGCCGAGAACAGTAGGGTCTGACGGTCCTGGCGCGGCAGCTTGGTCAGGATGCGCTTGATCGACGGCAAGAAGCCCATGTCGAGCATGCGATCGGCTTCGTCCAGGATCAGCACTTCGATGCCGGACAGGTCCACGCTGCGACGCTCGATATGGTCGATCAGCCGGCCCGGGCAGGCGATCAGCAGGTCCACGCCGCGACGCAGCGTGTCGAGCTGGTTGCCCATGCCCACGCCGCCATAGATCACCGCGCTCGGGATGCGCAGGTACTTGCTATAGCCGCGCAGGCTGTCGTGCACCTGGGTGGCCAGTTCGCGGGTGGGGGTCAGGATCAGCGCGCGCGGCTTGCGCGGGCCGTTGACCGGCTGCGGCGAGGTGCCCAGGTGCTGCAGCAGCGGCAGGCCGAACGCAGCGGTCTTGCCGGTACCGGTCTGTGCGCCGGCCAGCAGGTCATGCCCTGCCAACACCAGCGGGATCGCCTGCTGCTGGATCGCGGTGGGGGTTTCGTAGCCCTGCTCGGCCAACGCGCGCAGCAGGAAGGGCGCCAGGCCCAGGGATTCAAAAGACATCGGAAAGCTCCAAGTAAAGCGTCGCCGCCAGGACAGGCCCGGAGCGCAAACGCATTGCAGATGCAAAAAAGTGAGGCTCGGAGCGTTCCCGTGAACCGCGCTGCGAGATGGTGGAACAACCCAATCTAAGGAGCGATGGGTTTGTCGGCACCACGAAAGACGTCGGGTGGGGCGGGCGAGCGGATCGATCGATCCTGGCCTCGCCGGCTGTCCCTAAGGGAAACGGACGGCCGCATGCAGACCGGGCCAGTGTACGCGCGTTTGGCGCGCTGCACAAAAGGCGAGTGGATCGGTTGGGCTGCGGGTCAGTTGTTTCAGTTGCAACCACTAGTGCGGCAGGCCGTACAATCGACCGATCAGCCACAGCACAGGACGGTCATGAAGCTAGGTTCCCTGAAGGAAGGCGGCCGCGATGGCTGCCTGATCGTGGTCGCGCGCGACCTGCGCACCGCGGTCCGCGCCACCGGCATCGCGCCGACGCTGCAGCGCGCGCTGGAAGACTGGAGCAATCTCGCGCCGCGCCTGAACGCCTTGTCGGCCTCGCTCAACGAAGGCAGTGCCGATGGCGTGTTCGATCTGGATCTGCAGGCGCTGGCCGCGCCGCTACCGCGTGCCTACGAGTTCGTCGACGGCAGCGCCTACCTGCCGCATGTGGAGCGCGTGCGCCGCGCTCGCAACGCCGAGGTGCCGGAGAGCTTCTACACCGACCCGCTGATGTACCAGGCCACCAGTGCCGGGTTTTACGGCCCGCGCGATGCGATCAAGGTGATCAGCGAAGACCACGGCATCGATCTGGAAGCCGAACTGGTGGTGATCACCGACGATGTGCCGATGGGGGCCTCGCCCGAGCAGGCCGCCGCGCATATCCAGCTGGTCGGCCTGGTCAACGACGTGTCGCTGCGCAATCTGATCCCGGCCGAGCTCGCCAAGGGCTTCGGCTTCGTGCAATCCAAGCCGCGCTCGGCGCTGTCGCCGGTGTTCGTCACCGTGGATGAGTTGGGCCAGGCATGGCGCGACAACAAGGTGCATCTGCCGCTGGTCACCCACGTCAATGGCGCCTGGTTCGGCGCGCCGGAAGCCGGTGACGACATGCAGTTCGACTTCGCCCAGCTGATCGCCCACGCCGCCAGGACCCGGCCGCTCTCGGCCGGCACCATCGTCGGCTCCGGCACCATCGCCAACCAGGACACCACGCTGGGCGCCTCGTGCTTTGCCGAGCAGCGCGTGGTGGAAACCCTGCGCGACGGCACCCCGAGCACGCCGTTCCTGTCCTTCGGCGACGTGGTGCGGATCGAGATGTTCGCTGCCGATGGCGCCAGCATCTTCGGTGCGATCGAACAGCGCGTCGAACGTCAGCCGCTGCCATGACATCGGCAAGGGCGCCTGCACAACACCGCACGCGAGGCCGGGCATGAGCGCGCCACTTGAACTGTTCTCGTACTGGCGCTCCAGCGCCGCGTATCGCGTGCGCATCGGCCTGCACCTCAAGGCGCTGGCCTACCTCGCGCATCCGGTGCATCTGCTGCGCGACGGCGGCGAGCAGCATGCACCGGCCTATGCGCAGCTCAACCCGCAGGAACTGGTGCCCACGTTGCGGCATGGCGCGGTGGTGATTCCGCAGTCGCTGGCGATCCTGGAATATCTGGAAGACGCGTTTGCGGACAGTACGCAGCTGCTCCCCGCCACACCGGCCGCGCGTGCCCGCGTGCGTGCCCTGGCGCAGGTGATCGCCTGCGATGTACATCCGCTCAACAATCTGCGTGTCACGCAGTTCTTCGAGCGCGAATGGCAACTGGATGCCGCGCAACGCCAGCAATGGACGCGTCACTGGATGCAGCGCGGCTTCTCCGCACTGGAAGCACAGTTGGCCAACGACGCGCAGACGGGCGAGTTCTGCCACGGGGACAGGCCGGGCCTGGCCGATTGCGTGCTGATTCCGCAGCTCTACAACGCGCGCCGTTTCAACGTCGATCTGACGGCGTATCCCACCCTGCAACGCATCGAACAGGCCTGCCTGGCAGTGCCGGCGTTCGACGCCGCGCGGCCGGAAATGCAGGCTGACGCGGCAGTGTAGAAGCGGGGAGTTGCCGACCGCATCTGCCCTTCGGCAGCCTCCCGCAATGTTAGAGGGCACGCCAAGCCATCGACGCGCGTGCGGACCCTGACGCTCACGCCGGTCTACTGCAGGTCGCTGATCTGCGGCCGCGCTGCAGGGCCCTTGCCCGCCCACCATCGCGGGACACGCTGCAAGTACGTCCTTGTAAGCTCTTACGCGGCATCCATGCCACGTAAGGTCCCGCGACGGCGAGCGGGCAAGGACCAGTCGAGATGGTCGGTGTGCAGGGTTGCAAACAAGGCAGGATGTGCGTTTTTTGAATAACGCAGCGTCGGATCAGCTTCGCAACGCGAGGCGATCAGTCTGCAGGCTTTCAAAAAAGCTACCGATTAACTCTTTGGTGCGGTGTCCTCGCCGATTGCGGGACCGTGTGGCGGCATGGATGCCGCCACCGAGCCCCCAGGGACGGGTTTACGGCGTGTCCCGCGAGCGGTGAGGGCACCGCGCCCTCGACCCACTCAGCGTTTGAGCTGGGCTTCTGGCTGCATCCACCAAAATGCGGCCTACAAAACCACTGCGCTCACCGCCCGGCGGCCGCACGCTAAATTTTGTTGGTCGCTCTAAACAAACCCGTGGCTGATCTTCGGCGCCGCTGCCGTTTCGTAATCCGCATACGGGTCGTGCTCGCCGGAGCCGCCTTCGGACAGGCGGAACTTCAACGCCAGGCCATCGCGCGAGTCGGCCGCGCGCAGCGCTTCCTCCTGCTCGATCTCGCCGGATTTGACCATGCGGAACAGGCATTGGTCGAAGGTCTGCACGCCTTCTTCCAGCGACTCTTCCATTGCCTGCTTGACCTCGTGCACCTGGCCGCGGCGCAGCAGGTCGCGGATCATCGGCGTGTTGAGCAGCACTTCGGTCGCCGGCCGGCGGCGTCCGTCCACGCCCTTGACCAGGCGCAGCGACACCACGGCGCGCAGGTTCAGCGCCAGGTTCATCAGCACGTTCTTGTGCGCGCTCTCGGGGAAGAAGTTGAGGATGCGCTCGATGGTCTGGTCGGCATTGTTGGAGTGCAGCGTCGCCAGGCACAGGTGGCCGGTCTCGGCAAAGGCGATCGCCGCCTCCATGGTCTCGGCATCCAGGATCTCGCCGATCAGGATCACGTCCGGCGCCTCGCGCATCGCGTTCTTCAGCGCGCTCTGGAAGGCGTGCGTGTCCAGGCCCACCTCGCGCTGGTTCACGATCGACATCTTGTGCCTGTGCAGATATTCGATCGGATCCTCGATGGTGAGGATGTGCCCGGTGGTGGTGCTGTTGCGATGGTCGATCATTGAGGCCAGCGAGGTCGACTTGCCCGAGCCGGTCGAGCCGACCACCAGCACCAGCCCGCGCGGGGTCATGATGACGTCCTTGAGCACCTGCGGCAGGTTCAGCTCTTCGATGCTGGGAATCCGGCTGCGGATGGCGCGGATCACCATGCCCACCTCGCCGCGCTGCTTGAACACGTTCACGCGGAAGCGCCCGGCGTCTGACAGGGCGATGGCCATATTGAGTTCCAGCTCGCGCTCGAACTGCGGGACCTGGCCTTCGTCCATCAATGAATAAGCGATTTTCTTGACCATTCCCGGCGGCAACCCCGTATTGCCGAGCGGGTAGAGCTTGCCTTCGATCTTGATGTACACCGGTGCGCCGGTGGTCAAGAACATGTCCGAGGCATTCTTTTCGGTCATCAGCTTCAGGAAGTAGCCGATATCCATGCGCAATGGTTCCCCAACAAACGGCAGCGTCTCGTTGCAAGTCCGCCGCAGGCTTCCGACAATGGCCGTGCTCGAGACTTCTCGCTACGGCTCCCCTAATGACGGCTAGCTTCGCATACTTGCGGCGATCCCTGTATGGCATCGCCTGTTTCATGGTTCTTTCCTCTCCTGCTGCCGCCCAGGTGGCACCGGAGCTCACCGCCGCCGAACAGGCCGTGCAACGCGCCACCCAGGCCGATGCCGACCAGTACGCCCCTGATCTGGTCAATCTGGCCCGCCAGGAACTGATGCAGGCCCAGCAGGCTCAACTGGACAAGCGCCAGCGCAAGCAGGTGCCACAGATCGCCTTGCGCGCAGCGGCCGACGCCGATCTGGCCAAGGCGCGCAGCGAAGAGGCGGTGGTCACCGCCCAGCTGGAACAGCGGCGCAAGGAAGTGGCGCAACTGCAGAACAGCCTCAACACCGGGGAGGCCGGCCGATGAAACTGCGTCCGCTTCTCTATCTAGGTGTACTGAGCCTGGGCACCCTGCCGTCGCTGGCAATGGCGGCCAAGGACGACCCGCAGGCCGACGCGCTCAACCGGCGCCTGGCCGCGCTGCAGAACGACCCGCAGACCAATGAACTGGCCCGCTTCGAGCGGCTGCAGGCGCAGCAGAGCGTGGCGGCGCTGGCCGAGGCCAAGCGGCGCGACCGCGACGAGCTGGTGTTTTTGGCCGACCGCCGGGTCGAAATCGCCGAACTCACTGCCCGCACCGCACTGGCGCGGCGTGAGCTGGATCGATTGGAAGGCACTCGCAACGACCTGCTGATCGAAGCCAGCCGCCGTGACGCCTCGCGCGCGCGCCAGGAAGCCGAGCGTCTGCGCGTGCAGGCGCAGATCCAGGCCGAGGAGGCCGAGCGCATGCGGCAGGCGGCCGAACAGGAGACCCTGGCCCGCCAGGACGCCGAGCTGGCGCTGACCAGCGTGGCCGGCAAGCAGACCGCCAAGCTCAATGCGGCCCAGCAAAAAGCGGTGCAGCTGGCGCATGAAGAAGCCGAGCTGGTGGCCGGAGCCAAGTTGCCGTCCGCCAAGTTCGACAGCCGCGGCGAAGTGTTTTCGCTGGGCAGTGGCGCCTTCGGTGGCAAGGCCGCGCTGTCCGGCGATGCCGCGGGGCAGGCCAAGGCGCTGGCCGAGTATCTGAACATCGGCAAGAAAGGCCGGGTCAGCATCGTCGGCTACGACAGCGATGCGGCCACCGCCAAGAAGCGGGCCGAAGCGTTACGCGACGCCTTGGTGGCTGCCGGTGTTGCCAGCGCACGGCTGCAGGTCAATGGCACCAAGGCCGCCGCCAGCAAGACGCGCGCTGCCGAGGTGGTTGTCTCGCCGTAATGCAAGTGGTTGGAAGTTAAGGTCTTTTAACCCGGGCATGACGCCCGGTTGAACCGCGGTCACTGATTGAGGCAGGGAACGGCAAAAGCAGCCGTTCTGGCCTTGAACCCCCTCCGCGACCGGCGTAGGGTCGTACTCCCGGGCAGCACTCCGCTGCCTGGAAGTACGGAGGGCCGGGCCAGTGACGCAAGGGCACGCATCAACGCAATTCGGTGGACAGCTTTTTGGTTCCGCCAGTGCGCTTGCCATTGTGATCCGCGAGTCTTCCATCCCCAAGCAGCGCCCCGTGCCGCCCGCGGCCGGGGCGTTCTTGTTTTAAGTGTTTCAAGTGAAGGAGGTAACGCCATGTTCGAAGGGCAACCGCAGACCGAAATCGACGCATTGGTCAAGTCCGATCCCGAGTTCAAGCAGCTGTACCAACGCCACAAGCTCTTGAACAAGAAATGCATGGATGCCGAACTCGGGGTGCTCCCCATCGACGACGTAACCTTGGGCCAGATGAAGCGCGAGAAGTTGCAGGCGAAAGAAAAGCTCACCCGGATGTACGACCAGCTCACCCACTGATCCTTCCCCACCGCTAGAACAAGTTCACCGCCGCGGGCGGTGGCGGCCTCCTCGTCGGCTTGCCACCGTCCGCGTCTTTAATTTGCGCATCTGCGTGTCACGCGCCTGGCAGCAGGGCGCGATGCCCGTCTGGCGACCGCGCAGTCAGGCCGGTGGTAGTGACGCAGCGCTGGCTGAGCCCGCCCGTTCACGGGCCGGCGCGATCGGTTCCAGTCTGAATGAGCATTCCCCAGCCGTTCGTCGGATAATGGGCGGCCAAGCCCCGCGCGACGCAGTGACGATATTCCGATGGCGATCCATTCCTCCGTACTCGAACTGATCGGCAACACGCCGATCGTCAAGGCACAGCACCTGGACACCGGCGTCTGCGAGCTGTTCCTCAAGCTGGAGGCGGCCAACCCCGGTGGATCGATCAAGGACCGCATCGGCCTGTCGATGATCGAGGCGGCCGAACAGCGCGGCGACCTCACCCCGGGCGCGACCCTGGTCGAAGGCACCGCCGGCAATACCGGCCTGGGTCTGGCACTGGTCGCCCAGCAGAAAGGCTACCGGTTGATCCTGGTGGTGCCGGACAAGATGAGCCGCGAGAAGATCTTCAACCTCAAGGCCATGGGCGCCCAGGTGGTGCTGACCCGGTCGGACGTGGCCAAGGGCCACCCGGAGTACTACCAGGACCTGGCCGCCAGGATCGCCGCCGAGACCCCGGGCGCTTACTTCATCAACCAGTTCGGCAACCCGGATAACCCGGCTGCGCACGAATTCGGCACCGGCCCGGAAATCCTGGCGCAGATGGACGGCGATCTGGATGCGATTGTGTTCGGCTGCGGCAGCTCCGGCACCATGACCGGCCTGTCGCGCGCCTTCGCCACCGCCTCGCCGCACACCGAGCTGGTGCTGGCCGACCCGGTCGGCTCGATCCTTACCCAGTACATCGAAGAGGGCACGGTCAGCGAGAAATCCGGCAGCTGGCTGGTCGAAGGCATCGGCGAGGACTTCCTGCCGGACATCTCCGATTTTTCGCGGGTCAAGAAGGCCTATTCGATCACTGACGCGGAAAGCTTCCACACCGCGCGCGAGTTGCTGGCCAAGGAGGGCATCCTCGGCGGTTCGTCCACCGGTACCCTGCTGGCCGCCGCGCTGAAGTATTGCCGCGAGCAGACCACGCCCAAGCGCGTGCTGGTGTTCGTCTGCGATACCGGCAACAAGTACCTGTCCAAGATGTACAACGACTACTGGATGCTGGACAACGGCTTCCTGGAGCGCCCGCAGCACGGCGACCTGCGCGACCTGATCCTGCGCCCGTACAACAAGCGCGACACCGTGGTGGTCGGGCCGAAGGACCTGCTGACCACCGCCTACCAGCGCATGAAGCTGTACGACGTCTCGCAGTTGCCGGTCATCGATGACGGTGAGCTGGTCGGCATCGTCGACGAGAGCGACGTGCTGTTGCATGTGTACGGTGACGAGGCGCGCTTCCGCGACCCGATCTCCACCGCCATGGTCAGCAAGCTCGATCGCCTGGATGTCGCCTCGCCGATCGAAGCGCTGCTGCCGGTGTTCGACCGCGGCCAGGTCGCCATCGTCATGGACGGCAACCAGTTCCTCGGCCTGATCACCCGTATCGACCTGCTGAACTACCTGCGCCGCCGCGTGCAGTGATCGCAGGCAGGGTCGGGTAGCGCCGCGCGCCCGGATGAGACGCGCGGCACCGGCCATTCAGACCTGCTTGCTACAATCCGCCACTTTTTCCGGGAACCTCCATGTCCAATCGCACCACACCCAGCCACGATGGCGAGCGCGAACTCTCGCTCGCCACGTTGGCGATCCATGGAGGGCAGTCGCCGGACCCCAGCACCGGGGCGGTGATGCCGCCGATCTACGCGACGTCCACCTATGCGCAGTCCAGCCCGGGCGAGCACCAGGGCTTCGAGTATTCGCGTACCCACAACCCCACGCGCTTTGCCTATGAGCGCTGCGTCGCGTCGCTGGAAGGCGGCACGCGTGCGTTCGCGTTCGCCTCCGGCATGGCCGCCACCTCCACGGTGATGGAACTGCTGGACGCCGGCAGCCACGTGGTGGCGATGGACGACCTGTACGGCGGCACCTTCCGCCTGTTCGAGCGGGTGCGTCGCCGCACCGCCGGCCTGGATTTCAGCTTCGTCGACCTGACCGATGCGGCCGCCTTCGAAGCCGCGATCCGCCCCGACACCAAGATGGTGTGGATCGAGACCCCGACCAACCCGATGCTCAAGCTGGTCGATATCGCCGCCATCGCCGCGATCGCGCGCAAGCACGGCCTGCTGATCGTGGTCGACAACACCTTCGCCTCGCCGATGCTGCAACGCCCGCTCGGCCTGGGCGCCGACATCGTCGTGCACTCGGCCACCAAGTACCTCAACGGCCACTCGGACATGGTCGGCGGCATCGCGGTGGTCGGCGACAACGCCGAGCTGGCTGAGCAACTGGCCTTCCTGCAGAACTCCATCGGCGGCGTGCAAGGCCCGTTCGACAGCTTCCTCGCGCTGCGCGGCCTCAAGACCTTGCCGCTGCGCATGCGCGCGCATTGCGAGAACGCGCTGGCGCTGGCGCAATGGCTGGAAACCCACCCCGCGATCGAGAAGGTGATCTACCCCGGCCTGGCCTCGCACCCGCAGCACGCACTGGCCCAGCGCCAGATGTCCGGCTTCGGCGGCATCGTCTCGATCGTGCTCAAGGGCGGCTTCGACGCGGCCAAGCGTTTCTGCGAGAAGACCGAACTGTTCACCCTGGCCGAATCGCTCGGCGGCGTGGAAAGCCTGGTCAACCATCCCGCCGTCATGACGCATGCCTCCATCCCGGTGGCCCGCCGCGACCAGCTTGGCATCAGCGATGCGCTGGTGCGGTTGAGCGTGGGGGTTGAGGATGTGGGGGATTTGCGGGGGGATCTGGCGCAGGCGCTCGAGGCATCCAGTTCTCCATGACCGCGTCGCCGCAACGTCAGGGCATCTCTGCTTCCTGGCGGACCGGGCTTGCAGGACTGCGCATGCAGTCATGGATACGCCAGCAGCCGTGGCTGCAGCGCATCTATCGATTGTTTCCGTGGGGCCTGCGCGCGCGCGTATCCGCACTGCTCTCCGCCCGTGCCAGGGTGCAAACGCGCTTTCAGAGAACGGAGGCCTGGGACCTGGCACTGCAGGGCTGCGACGAGTCTTTGCAGCTGGAAAACAGCGGCGCCTTGCCTGCAGTCGAATCGGCAGCAGGAGTCAATATTCTCGGCTATATCCGTGGCGAATTCGGGTTGGCAGAGAGCGCCAGGATGTACGCGCGGGCACTCATCAACGCAGGGGTGCCGGTGTCGTTGTATGACCTGGAAATGGGGCTGCCACACTCCTGGCAGGAACGGAGCATGGACGGCTTTATCGACCAGCGCATGCCGCATCGGGTCACGATCGTCTTCGTGAACCCCGACTACCTGGAGGCCGCGTTCGAGCATGTCGGTCGCGCGCGCATGCAGGGGCATTATGTGATCGCCTGCTGGTTCTGGGAGCTGGAAGTGATCCCGCCGAGCTGGTTGAGCGCGGTCGGACTCGTGGACGAGATCATGGTGGCCTCGCGATTCATCGAAAACGCCTTCCTGCAGATTACAGACAAGCCGATCATTCGGCTGCCTTTGCCATTGTCCGACAGGCGCGATAGCGGGCTGCAGCGGCATGACTTCGGGCTCGATGCAGACAAGTTCGTCTTTCTTTTCACCTTCGATTTCCATTCCTTCGTCGCCAGAAAGAACCCGCAGGCAGTTGTGCATGCCTTCCTGCAGGCGTTCCCACGCAGTCGTGACGACGTTTGCCTCGTGCTGAAGTCAAGCAATGGGCATATGTATCCCGAACACATGCGTGAACTCCTCGCACTCGTGGTCCAGGATTCGCGAATCCTGTTACGTGATGAAGTGATCGACAACGCGCATGTGCGTGCGCTCCAGCGTTGCTGCGATGTGTATGTCTCGCTGCATCGTGCAGAAGGTTTCGGACTGGGGCTGGCCGAGTGCATGTCGCAGGGCAAGCCCGTCATCGCGACCGGATGGTCCGGCAATATGGAATTCATGACCAGTCGTAACTCCTGTCTTGTAGAGTACGATTTGGTCGCCGTTGCAGGCCGGTACCCCGATTCAGACGGCGCCAGCTGGGCCGAGCCGCGGGTTGAAAGCGCAGCTGCTGCCATGCGGCGCCTCGCCGACGATCCAGCACGCGCGCGCGCGCTCGGTGAGGTGGCGAGGGACGACATTCGCCTGCAACTTTCCCCGGACACTGCGGCGCGGCAACTGATGGCGCGGGTTGCGGAAGTAACCGAAGTCATGGACTGACCGCGCCGGTGACGGCGTAACCTCATTCATGGGCATGCAGCGATCTGTGTGCAGCGGCTTCAACAAGGTGCTGAACGATTTCAGAGGTAGCAACGTTGGACATGATCCGGTCCGTATGGGCCTTCCGTTATTTCATCCTCTCGTCAATCAGGAACGATCTGCGACTGCGTTTTGTGCAGAGCAAGCTGGGCGCGTTGTGGATGATCATCCATCCGCTCATGCAGGTACTGATCTTTGCGACGATCCTCTCTGAGGTCCTGGCGGCCAAGTTGCCGGGCGTCAACAACAAGTTTGCCTACGCACTGTACCTGATGGCCGGAACGCTGTGCTGGACCCTGTTCGCCGAATGCATTGGCAAGTGTGTTTCGTTGTTCGTAGATAACGGCAATCTGATGAAGAAGCAGGCCTTCCCGCGGATCTGCCTGCCACTCATTGCCGGTGGCACTGTCATGGTGAACAACCTTCTGCTGTTCCTGGCAATCATCATCGTGTTCGCGATCCTGGGGCATACCCTGGGGCCGCAGGCGGCCTGGCTGCCGCTGCTGATGCTGCTGACGCTGGCTTTCGCGATGTCGATCGGATTGCTGCTTGGCGTCTTCAATGTCTTCGTGCGTGACATCGGGCAGGTTGTGCCGGTCGTTCTGCAGGCGATGTTCTGGGTGACGCCTATCGTTTACACCATCGATATCCTTCCAGAGCAGACGCAGCAGCTGTTCAAGCTCAACCCATTGTTTCCGCTCGTTAGCGCATATCAGCAGGTTCTACTTTACGGGCGTTCTCCTGAGTGGATGGACCTGCTCCCATTGGCGGCGGCAACAATGGTGTTGGGCGCTTTGTCTCTCGTGGTTTTCCGCCGCGCAAGCGCAGAAATGGTGGATGCACTATGAGCGCAATGTTGACAGTGGAGGGGCTGGGGAAATCCTATCGTGTCTGGGGCAGTGAATGGCTGCGCGCCGCCCGCTGGTTCGGTCTGCAGGTCAAGCCACGGGAGGAGCACTGGGTTCTGAGGGATGTGGGTTTTTCAATTGCTGCCGGCGAGTCGATCGGGATCATGGGGCGCAATGGTGCCGGCAAAAGCACACTGCTCAAGCTCATCACGGGGACTTCCCAACCTACCGAAGGGCGAATCGTGCGTCGCGGGCGTATTGCCGCGATCTTGGAACTTGGCATGGGGTTCAATCCTGAGCTCAGTGGGCGGGAGAACGCGCGCCACTCCGCAGGCCTTATGGGATACGCGCGCGATCAGATCGATGCAGTGCTGCCACAGATCCAGGATTTCGCTGAGATCGGAGAGTACTTTGATGAGCCGGTGCGTACCTACTCCAGCGGCATGCAGGTGCGTGTTGCCTTCGCCGTTGCAACTGCTTTTCGTCCCGACATCCTGATTGTCGACGAAGCATTGTCGGTGGGCGATGCCTACTTCCAGGCTAAATGCTTCAAACGTATCCAGTCATTTAAGGACGAAGGCACGACCCTCATTCTCGTTAGTCATTCGGCTGGGGATATCGTCAAGCATTGCGATCGGGCAATCCTGATCAAGGAGGGCCGGGTTTATGCTGACGGACCATCCCGCGATGTTTCCAATCTTTATCTGGACGAGCTGTTTGGTCAGAAGCCTGTCTCACTCCAAACTGATACTAAGGACGCGCCGCAGGCGATGGCCGGCGGCAGCGAAGATGTATTTCACACCCGGCCCTACTACAACGCAAATGAGCACCGTTGGGGACATGGCGGCGCAAGAATCCTCGATTACGTGGTCGTCAGCGAAGGGCAAGAGTTTCCGCCGCGTCTGGAGAGCGGCTCAAGGACGGCGTTCTATGTGAAGATCGCGTTTGACCGCGATTTCGACAATGTTGTTCCAGGCTTTCTCATAAAAACGCTCGAAGGATTATTCCTGTACGGGACCAATTCCTTCCTGTCCAGTGAGGGGAGAGTGGGCATGACCGTCAAGGCTGGCGATGTGATCGTCTGCAAGTTCACCATGCCGCTGGACCTGAATGAAGCGAACTATCTGGTGTCGCTGGGCGTGTCCAGTGGCGACCCGTTGACCGAATTAGTGCCATTGGACAGACGATATGACTCCATCGTGCTCGATGTCGCTAGAGCCATGTTGTTCTGGGGAATGATGGACCTCAAGGCAGATTTCGAGATCGTGGAGGCATCTGCATGAGCCTCTGGCGCTTTCATATCAACTCAAAGACCAAAGAGTCATGACCGAATCAGAAAGTATTAGTGCGCTGGTAACGGCGCTGCCGGAAAAGTACCAGCCGATCTTCGGGCACTCGGAACTTTCGGAGGGGAGCTCGAGGGGGTGCGAAGATAGGCTCGTGCTGATTGCCCAGTGTGCGAAGCGAATGCAGGACTCGCTTGGGCGCCCACTTCGCGTGCTCGACCTTGGCTGTGCGCAGGGTTTTTTCTCCTTGAGTCTGGCAGCCGAAGGTCATAGGGTCCATGGCGTGGATTTCCTTGATCGGAACGTTGCACTTTGCCAGGCGCTCGCTGGTGCTAACCCTGCACTTGAAGCTACCTTCGAACACACAACGGTCGAGGATGTGATTGAGCGGCTCGAAGACAAGACATACGACCTAGTGTTGGGCCTGAGTGTGTTTCATCACCTTGTGCATGCTCAGGGTGTCGAACGTGTTCGCGGGTTGTGCCAAAAGCTTGCCGATTCAACCGAGGCAGGCATCTTCGAGATGGCCTTGCGCGAGGAGCCGCTCTATTGGGCTACCTCCTTGCCAAGCGACCCCGCGGAGCTGTTGGCAGGCTATTCCTTCACGCGGCTGCTGTCGCGGCAGGCGACCCACCTGTCGGCGATCGCGCGACCGCTATATTTTGTGAGTAGCAGGCTGTGGTATGTGGACGAGGTTGTTGGAAAATTCGATTCCTGGTCGGGGGAATCACACGTCCATGGTAGAGGTACCCATCAATACAGCAGGCGGTATTACTTCGGCGACGGCGTCTTTGTGAAAAAGATGACACTCGGCATGGGCGACCGTGCTGATATCAATCTTAAAGAATTCCATAACGAAGTCGATTTTCTGCGAAATCCCCCCGAGGGTTATCACGCTCCCAGGCTGATCGCAGCGCTGGACGACCGATCCGACCTTTTCCTTGCCAGGGAGATGATGAAAGGTCGCTTGCTGTCGGAGCTGATCGACGACGAAACGCTTTACGATGCCGATCGGATCGTATCTGAGCTGTTGGCTCAGCTGGTGGCGCTTGAGCGCGCAGGGTTGTATCACAACGATGTGCGCTGCTGGAACGTGCTCATGACACGGGACGGGCACGCCGTCCTGATTGACTACGGCGCCGTTTCTTCCGAGGCTACGGATAGCTCCTGGCTGGACGATCCGCTGCTGGCCTTTTTGATTACCGTCAAGGAGATTCTTGAACGCCACATAGTGCCTACCAGCCCGAGCCGTGAGCCGGCGTTGGATCTGATGTCGCTGCCTTTCCGGTATCGGAACGCATTCATTCGCTTGTTCGGGCAAGCACAATCGTACTGGACCTTTCAGGAACTTCAGGACAATCTGGCATTGCCTGAGTCGATATCCGATGAGGTGCCGGGATGGATGTCGATCTATCAGTACTTGCAGCGATCCCTGCGCACCTACAACGGATATGTGCGGGCGTTGTTTACACAGCACGAGCACGAACATGCCGCATTGATGGCAAGCGAGTCTGCGCTGGCGCGCGTACGCGACGAAGCGCAACAAGGTCAGGAGAAGCTTGTTGCGCTTAAGCTCGAGATCGAGATGGCGGCCAGCCGTTACCACGATCTGGAAGAAAACAGCCTGCGTATGGCTGAGTGGTCCAAGAAACTCGAAGAGCACGCGAAAGAACTCGAAGCGCGTGCAAAAGAGCTCGAAAAAAGCACCGGTCAGCTAAGTGGGCAGGTGAAGGTACTAGAGAGTCGGGCTCTGGAGGCCGAGGCGAGCAGAGACAGGTTCAGCGAACAAGCCGCCGAACTCAAGGCGCAGTCTGCAACGTTCGAGGTCAACAACCTGGAGCTCTCCCATCGCATCACCGAGCTTGAAGTTGAACTGGAAGAACGGCAGCGGGCGCGGGAGCTCGCGGAGTTGTTGGCGACCGATGTCAGCAGGCTAACTGCAGAGCGAGACCAGTTACAGGACGAGGTAGCTGAAAAGCAGCTTTCCAACGAACGCCTGGAAGCTAAGGTTGTGGAGCTCCAATCCAGTGTTGACTCCCTGCTGCAGAGGATCGAGCGCTCCGAAACATCCGGCGAACACGATCGGCGTCGGCTGAAGGAGCTGCAGGCCAATCTGTCGCAGCGCAATCAGGACGTGGAAACGTCGCGTGCTCGGGTTCGTGAACTTGAGTACATTGTCGGTGGGCTAGAGGGACTAATTGCGGAGTTCCATACCAGTCGCTCGTGGCGCGTCACCGCGCCGTTGAGATGGGTGACCACCAAGGTGCTCAGGCGTGATGAACCACCGGCACAGATAGTTCCCAGAAAGACGGAACCGACCAATGCCATCGCTTATGGCGAGGACCTGCCAAGTCCTGCTGATGCGGCGCTGGAGAAGCGGCTGGCCGCGCTCGACCAAATCGGGCGCCGAGTAAGGAAACCCGAGCAGTAATTCACGGAAGTCATCGCAGTGGCAAGGGCAATATCGAAAGGGGACCCAGTTTTGAAAAGAATTATCGTACTTGGCGCGCAAGTGCCGTTTGTTCGTGGAGGCGCCGAGCTCCTCAATGAAGAGTTGGTGCGT
This sequence comes from Xanthomonas arboricola, assembly GCF_002940665.1. GTDB lineage: Bacteria > Pseudomonadota > Gammaproteobacteria > Xanthomonadales > Xanthomonadaceae > Xanthomonas > Xanthomonas arboricola_B. The sequence goes on along the minus strand of NZ_MIGY01000001.1, from coordinate 993,460 downwards.
CAGATCAATCTGTGGGGCAAGCAGCGCCACGTCGTCGCTGAGCTGGTGCAACTACCCTACAAGTGGTACCCAGAAACCGAGATCCTCTCTGCGATGCTTTCCTGGCGGCTGCTGGACCTTAGCGAGGCCAATGGGCAGAAGATTGACTTGTGCATCTGCACCAAGTTTCCGACCTACGCAGCGTCGCATGCCAACAAGACGCTGTGGCTTGTGCACCAGCACAGGGTGCTGTATGACCTCGCACATACGCGCTTCGATCAGCCTCATTTGAGCAGCAGGGACTCTGCGGTACGCGATGCATTGCGCGTGTCGGACAAGGAGATGTTGTCTGACATTGATTCGCGGTTTACAATTTCCCAGACGGTTACCGACAGGCTGACGCAATATTGCGGGCTGTCTTCGGAAGTGTTGTATCCGCCGTCCAAGCTGGCGCCACACATCAAGTCGGGCGAATACGGGGATTTCGTACTGTGTATCGGGCGTCTTGAATCGATGAAGCGGCCGGACCTGTTGATCCGGGCGGCACAGCATGTACCACATGCAAAGGTCGTTATTGCCGGAACCGGTGCAAGTGACTACGCACGCTCACTAGCACCGCTGGTGCGCGAGCTGGGCCTGGAAAACAGGGTCGAGCTGGCCGGCTTTATCGAAGATGTCCGTTTGCTTGAGCTGATCGCCAATTGCCGCGCGGTGTTCTATTCGCCAGTCGACGAGGACTATGGCTTCGCGACTCTCGAAAGTTTCGCCGCGCATAAGCCGGTCATTACCGTTGATGATAGCGGTGAAGTGTGCCGTATCGTTCGGTCCACAGGCAGCGGCTGGGTGACCGCTGCGACACCGGAAGCCATCGCCGAGAGCCTGCTTGACTGCTATGCCAAGACACCCGCCCAGCTTCGCGTGCTGGCTGAGGAAGGACATCGCCTCAGCGAGACCATTACCTGGGACCGCGTGATCCGTCACCTCGTGGAGAGCAGGCTTTGAGTGCTCCGTTCCGAGTCGCAATGGTCGGGCCCCAGCCTCCTGACCGATCAGGCATTGCCGAGTACGCAGCCGGCCTAGTCGACATGCTGCGTGATTGCGGCCTGTCGGTTGAGACGGTCACCCTTGCGGATGTCGAGCAGAAAAGCGCGCCGCAGATCATTGCGGGTCTACGCGCGGCGGATGCCGTCGTGTATCAGATGGGGAACCACCCGACGTTCCACGGCTGGATGCTCCCCCTTATGGCGGCGGTGCCCGGAATCGTACATTTGCATGACCTGGTGCTTCACCATATGGCGGCTGGCGTATTGAGCGATGCAGGTCGATTGGACAGCGCTAGTTACGGTAGCTTGCTGGAGAAGTGGCATTCAACATCGCAGGTCAGAGCTGCAACGGTGGCTCTTCGTATCGGCACGCCGATATGGAGCCGTGGCCAAGTGGTTGATTATCCCCTTCATCAAGTCGCAACCCAGTATGCGACAGAAATAGTCGTGCATTCCCGGTACTCTGCGGACCGGATCGCAAAGGATTTTCCTTGGCTCCCCATCACGGTGGTGCCACAGCTCTATCCGATAGTTGCATCCCACCGCGTCCGCGGCCGGCTGAGTACCATTGCGCTTCTTGGCGGAGGTCAGGTAAACCGTCGCTTTGATTGGGTTGTGCAGGCACTTGCTATGATCGATGAGGCGTTGGACGAGCCGCTCACGCTGGAGATCGCAGGAGATGTCGAGCCTGCGGTGGCGAGCCAGCTTGAAGCGTTGACAGGACTGCGTAACGTTCGATTGATCAACCACGGCCGTGTCGACGACGAAAATTTCTGGAAGGTCTTCGAACGAGCCGACCTGATGATCGCCTTGCGACAGCCAACTATGGGCGAAGCGTCTGCTGTGGTCTCCAAGGCCATGCAGGCCGGGCTTCCGACAATCGTGTCCGACCATGGCTGGTATGCCGAGCTTCCCGGCTGTGTAAAAAAGATCGTTCCCGACAATGACTGTGTGATCGCGCTGGCGGAACTGCTGCTGCATCTAGCGCAGTATCCCGAGTCGTATGCTCGCTGGGCAGAGGAATGCGCCGATTCGGCAGGAAGACCTTCATTAGCCCCCATTGCTGCGGCGGAGCAGTATGCGCGGCTATTGCGGACCCATCGCGTCTTCTCCGATTTCCGCGATAGGGTGGGAGACGCGATAGCGAGCATGGGGGTGGACGCCGACTCCCCGCTCGGCAGCGAGCTGCAACGGATCGACATTCGCGCTGGCCTGAAGGGGGATCGCTGGGTGGATGCGGCGTTGGCAGTTCTTGACGACCAGAAGCTGGACTCGCATGCGCGGATCACCGGCGAGACGGTCGGGCCGTATCCTTATACAGAGCCCCTGCCTGACACGGCATTCCAAGGTTCCGCGGCCGTTGTTGACGCTGATATCAGCGTCGTGGAGGCTTCGAACGTGATTCCCCTACGCGTTCAGCTTTCCAATGAGGGAGACTTACCCTGGCTCAGCCCGTCAGACCACACGATCAAGCCTTTTGGAATATATCTGGGCTATTTCTGGCATTCTTCCGACCCGACGTTGGAGCGGGTCGAGCAGGCCCGTCATTTTCTGGAGGATGTAGTGCGCCCGTCTTCATCCGGTATCCATGAGATCATTATCCGTGCGCCTGACGTTCCGGGGGAGTATCAGTTGGAAATTGATCTCGTTCAAGAATCTGTCTGCTGGTTCAAGTACAAGGGCTTTACGCCTGCGCGGGCCAGCGTGCAAGTAGAGGCGGCCTCTCCATGAAAATCTTATCTATCCACGAAAAGTCCTCAATCATGAAAAAAATGAACAAATCCCCTCGTGTCGTTGGCGCAGCCATCGCGCTGGCTGCGGCGATCGTTGTTACTGGCTGCTCCAAGTCCCAGAACGACACCGTCCAGCCGGCAGCTGATACACAGCAGCCTGCGGCGGCGGCTCCGGAAGTTGAAGGCATCTCGGCGCCGATCCCGCAGGATCAAGTAGGCGCCCAATATGCCGTTTCGGCCGAGCCTGTGCTGGTTAAGAACGGTGAGATACTGAAAGTTGTGGTCAAGGTCACCAATACCGGAAAGGTCGCGGTCAACTCGAAGGGCAAAATGCCGGTCAACCTCGCGATCTCGCTGGTTGATGGTGCCGGTGCGATGGTAAAACAGGAGTTCGTACGCGCTACGCTGCCGCCCCAAGGTATTCCTGCTGGCGGATCTGCTGACGTCGTCGCTGAGGTCCCGGCCCAGGCCGTGGCAGGCAACACGCTGCGCTTCGGTCTCGTACAGGAGGCGGTCGCATGGTACAGCGACTACAAGATCCAGCCGCTGGACTACGGCCCGTTCAATAGCTGCGAAGATCAGGGCAAGCAGACCCTTTGCGGCAAGGATGGAAAGCCGCTCACTGCGCAGTGACGGTAACGCCATCGATGCGAGCCTGCTGCGCCAGGCTTGAAGCTGGAACTATTTCGTAAATAAGAGACTGTGTTAATGAAGACTGCGTTGATTACTGGAATCTCTGGTCAGGATGGGGCTTATCTGGCCCAATTGCTCCTGGACAAGGGGTATCGCGTGTTCGGCACCTATCGCCGAACGAGTTCCGTCAATTTCTGGCGGATCGAGGAGCTGGGGATCGCAGCCCACCCGAACCTTCATTTGATCGAATACGATCTGACCGATCTGGGTTCAAGCATCCGCATGCTTGAAAACGCTGGCGCCACAGAGGTTTACAATCTGGCGGCTCAGAGTTTCGTCGGTGTGTCGTTCGACCAGCCGACGACTACCGCGCAGATTACCGGTATCGGTCCGGTTCACCTGCTCGAAGCGATCCGCCAAGTTAATCGGGATATCCGTTTTTACCAGGCGTCGACTTCGGAAATGTTCGGCAAGGTGCAGGCGGTTCCGCAGATCGAGACCACGCCATTTTATCCGCGTAGCCCTTATGGCGTGGCAAAACTTTATGCGCACTGGATGACCGTTAATTACCGTGAAAGCTACGACATCTTCGGTTCGAGCGGCATCTTGTTCAATCACGAAAGCCCACTGCGTGGACGCGAGTTCGTGACGCGCAAGATCACCGACTCCGTCGCGAAGATCAAGCTCGGCCTGCTCGATTGCATGGAGCTGGGTAATCTCGACGCGAAGCGGGATTGGGGCTTTGCACGCGAGTATGTCGAAGGAATGTGGCGGATGCTTCAGGCAGACGAGCCCGACACCTTTGTGCTTGCGACGAATCGCACAGAGACTGTTCGTGATTTTGTCAGCATGGCCTTCAAGGGCGCCGGGATCGATGTCGAGTTCCGCAACAGTGATGTGGACGAGATTGCTGTGGATGTGCAGACGGGTAAGACGGTGATGAAAATCAATCCGAAATTCCATCGTCCTGCCGAGGTGGAATTACTCATCGGCAATCCAGAAAAGGCTGAACGCGTACTGGGCTGGCGTCCTGAGACGAGCCTGGAGTCGCTTTGCCAAATGATGGTGGAAGCAGATCTGAAAAGGAACGAACGTGGTGCTTCCTTCTGATATTGCTGGAAAGCGGGTATTGGTCACTGGCGCGTCCGGTTTTACCGGCCGCTATGTGGCGGATGAACTAAAAAGCCTGGGCTGCGAAGTGCTGGGGCTCGGCGGATCTGATCAGCCTGCACCGCGCTGGGCCAGCACCCTGGCGCCGGTCGACCGTCATTACCAGGCCGACCTGCGTGATCAGGATGCTTTGCGTGAGGTGCTGAAAACGACTTCTCCGGACATCATCATTCATCTTGCCGCCCTTGCGTTTGTGGGGCACGGTAGTGCAGATGATTTCTATAATGTAAACCTTGTGGGTACGCGCCACTTGCTGCAGGCAGTGGATGAGGCTGCAATCTCTCCTGGGCGCCTGCTTATCGCCAGCAGTGCCAACGTTTATGGCAACTCCTCGGAGGGACGCCTGGACGAATCGGTAGTCCCGGCGCCGGCAAACGATTACGCCATCAGCAAACTGAGCATGGAGTATGTGATTCGGCTTTGGCAGAGTCGGTTACCCATCATCGTGGTCCGGCCGTTCAACTACACCGGCAGGGGGCAGTCGGAAAACTTCTTGATCCCCAAGATCGTCTCGCACTTTGTCAGGCGCGAGCCGCGGATCGAGTTGGGAAATCTGGATGTATCACGCGATTTTGGCGACGTCAGGGCGGTTGCATCCGCCTACGGCAAACTGTTGCAGTCATCCGACGCCATCGGTCGCACGGTCAATGTGTGCTCCGGAACGGCCTATTCCCTTCGGGACGTGATCGACCTGTGCACACAGATCACTGGCCATTCGTTGGAAGTTTCGGTGAATCCGAAGTTTGTCCGTAGCAATGAAGTCAAGATGCTATGCGGCGATAACCGGCTACTGCAGGAACTTGCGGGAAGCTGGACGTCTCCGCCGCTACGAAAAACCCTGGAATGGATGCTGGAAGAGGGCTGAGCGAAGCTTGGCCGAGCGGAATATAGCGGCCAGCTAGCCGGGCCTGGCGATCTATCTGCGCATATGCGCGGCGCCGATGGAGAGAAGAAGCCTGCCGCACGATGATTGATGAGGCCAGACAGCCTGCGTCACGTCGAGTCTGACGTGACGCGGGCTGTTGGTTGGTCGGCAGGCATACAACCAAGTGGTTGACAGGAAGATCTAAATGACTCAACCGCGCGCGCTGTCAACCACGTAGAGGCGCGCAACAAATTTCAGGCTTCAGGTTGAGTGAAGTCAGGTGCAACTGCACCTGGAGCTTGCCCAGCGGCTGCTAGGGCGTGTGGCCCGCCAGCTGCAAAGACCTGAGTGAGATGCCCAGAGTGCGCGTGTCCGATGACAGTCCAAGTTCAACTGGCGAGGCGGGGCGATCGTAGTGCAGTTCGACTCTGACCTCATCGCCAGCCGCCACCGCTGGCAGTGCAACACTGATCTGCTGCGGCTCTGGCGCGGATGCTTTCAGCGTTTGATGCTGCCAGTTTCCGCCATTGACGCGAACGCCGACGTCCATGGATTGGCGTTGCGGCGCCCATAGGCCGCCAACCTGTAAGACAAGCTGGGTGCCCGCTGCCGCCGATTTCTCGATTCGCACCAAAAGCCCCGAATCTTGGCCGATGGACCACACTCCAAATGGTTCATCGCTGGACCAGCCATTTGTCAAAAAGGGCCGCAAGTCAGCAGGACCTACTGTCTTACCTGCCGAAAGCAGGGAGGGTTTCATCGAAGCGGCATCCAGGGAAGATTCGGTCTCTCTCGCCGTGCAGCCAGGAAATAGCACGCATAGGACGGCAGCCAGCATGGCAACCCTAATGCCGTGGTTTGCGGTAATCATTTTGGATCCTGGCGGCTAATGGTGTGGAAAGGAATGCGCATTTTTTAGTTGGCAGGTTTGATCGGCGCGACCTTGAACCAATCGAAAGCCATACCGATTCCGTAGGAGTGATTATCGACGGCGAGCAGGAAGGTAGCTCGATTATTGCCATCCTTCAGGAAGGACGAGGGCAATTCCCCATAAAATTCATTGGCATTGATCCAACGTAGTGGGATCACATGGTTGTTCACTGAAACGGCGAGCTGCTCGGGGTGTATACCGGGTGCAATGGCCCTGACCTTTCCGCGAACCCGATACGTCCCGCCAGCAGGTTTGAGGCGGAATTGAAGCCACGGATTTTCTACCACGTTCCACGAGAACGAAGCCCGTTCTGCGGAACCTTCGGGTTGCCATTGGGCATCCTGCCATCCTCGACCGGGTGCAGGCACATCCAAGTTCCACCAGCGGCCGAAATCCCACCTGAAGCTGGTCTCTTGTTCCCTGTGGCGGAATTGATCGAAAGCCAGAAGCCAGGGGGAGGGAGCAAGCATGGCGCGATAGCGTTGCGAAACGGTGTCGTTGCGCAGCGAAAGTTCGTCCTTGCGCGCACCGACCAGTGGCACGATGCCATTTTCGGGAATGCGTACGACCTGAGTGGTGCTCTTATCTGCGCGATACAAAACGCTTTGCGGCGGCGACGTATAGCCTGGCCCATCAACGGCTGCGCCTGAGCTGAACTCCCAGTGGTCGGGGTACTCGGCACATTGGCCAGTGCGGCCTCTTTCGTCCGTGCGTTGCCAGTCGTTCTCAGGCTGATTGCAGATTTGCACCCGGTTGATCGGCTTCCCGTACAGGTACGTCAGCGCGTTCATCATGTTTTCCCGCAGCATCCACACGCTGTTGATCCGGTGGGAACCATCGAGAATGAGGAGATCGCGCTCGTTGTCAATGTCCGGCAAGCTTGCCGCCACGTCCTTGAGGACCTCGCGCTCCGTATCGGAAATCTGTTCGTAGTGATGGAACTGAAACATCTGCGCCGCCATGCCCAACACGATCAGCACGGTTCCCAACAGCACTGCCAAGGTTCGACGCCCCCCAGAGAGAAGCATGACCAGAGCAACTGTTGCCAGTGCCCCGCCCGGCGTGGCGAAAAGGAAGGTGCGTTGACTGATGCTGGTATGCGCCGGCGACGCAAGAAAGGGAAGATAACCGACGGCAGCAAACACCACACCGGTGAAGAGCACCCGCATCGACCAGAGTGCGCCGATGTGCCTTCCCGGCGTTGGCGTTGAGACAGGTTCGCGTACGTAGCGGAGCAGAGCGACTGCCATCAACGCAATGGCTGACAGATACCAGAAGCTGCGGTATTCGACGAAAAGGATCCGCGCGGCGTCGATCCAGCCGCCCACTACGCTCCGCCCAATGCCCGTATAGAACATCACGTGGGCGCGGTCCTTGAGCAGCGCAATGCCACCCGCCTGACCCTTCAACACGTCCCCCTGGTAGGTCGAGCCGTGTTTGGCAACGTAGTAGATGTAAGCCGCACAAGCCAGGACGCCGATGCACCAGACCAGCGAAACGTACCAGCGGCGTAACGGCACCCGGATCGTTTCCACCAACCCCAACCGAAACCATAACAACAGCAGGGGCAGGATTGCGTATGCCAACGCCAACTCGTAGATCAGCGTGGCGACGACCAGCATGGCTGTGGACAGCAGCGACAACAGGATCGCTCTGGTCCTGCTGGCCATCCGTTCACTTTCATATGCATGCACAATCCCGATCACGCCGGCCAAAGCTAACCCGACAGACCAGTTGATATGAAAGGAACGGAACGACAGCTGCATCGTATCGGCGGGATAGATGACCACCAGCAGCGCCAACAACACGGCGTAGAGCCGCGAGCGCAGCATCCACCACCCCAGGATTCCGCCGCAAATACCCTTCAACACCAAGGCCAGCATTTGCAACAGATGCATGGCGAAAAAGGAGTTTGGCGATAGTTGGTACGCGATCGCATTTGGCAACAGCATGAGAGGCCGCATGCGATGAGTGGGGAGGGGCCCGCCCTCGCCGACCCAGTAGAACACGCCGTGGCGAGTAAACAGGCTCAGAAGATCCCATTCCTCGATATGCCCCATCATGTTGAAGCCGAAGGGAAGCCAAAGCAGCATGACGATCGCTATGGAGCAAGCGATGAACAGCATGGTGCGTTGAGAAGCGTCGTTGCGGACAAGGATGTTTGACATTCGATGACTTGTTTGGTTGCAGTTGCGGCGTAGGTTGGATTTAGACGTGATCGCGACGTCGGTCCCGGTTGAAGACCCAGAAATTCATCACGAGAAATACCACGACAGGCACGACGACGGCCGAGAACGCAATGCCCCACGCGTAATGCAAGTGCAAACTGTTCACAGCCACGCCCATCCCGATGATGGACAAGGCGAGGTTGAAGCTGTGCAGCAAAATGAAGCGCAAGCCTTCCGAACTCAGATGACCCGAGGACACGAACGTAAAGTTGCGATGCGCGACGAAATTGATTGGCACCAACACCAGGTAGCAGAGCGCCGTCGCCATGGTCGGCTGCATGCCGAGCTTTGATACAGCTAACCAAGTGAGCGCACTGAAGGCGACGGTACTGGCGCCGCCAACGATGCAAAAGCGCAAAAAGCGTGCGGCCAGGGCGCGATGGCGCTGCGATATCACTGCACGTTCTCTTGCTCTTGGCCTACGTTGAGCTGTTGGCCCTTTATGTATTGGGGACGATTGCTGACGTTGAGCAGCACACGCCCCACGTACTCGCCCACCACGCCCAGCGCGAGTAGCTGGATGCCGCCCATGATCAATACCGCGACGATCAACGAGGTCCAGCCGATGACGGTGTGCGGCCAAAGCAGCTTCTGCACGATCAGCACGATGGCGCACAGAAAGCCGAGGCCGGAAGAGACGATTCCTGTCAGCGACGCTACCCGTAATGGCGTGATCGAGAAACTTGTGGCCATCTGCATCCACAGCGAGATTGATTTGCGCAGGCTGTATCCAGACTTGCCATCGCTTCGGGCGTGGTGCTCAGCTTCTATGGTGGTGATATTGCTGGTGCTCTGGACGATAAGGCCATCGACATAGACGAAGGGGCCACCGTAGCGCAATATTTCGTCACGAACTTCGCTGATCAAGCCGCGAAATGGCGAAAGATAGAGTCCGCGGGGTTTGGCGAGCAGCCATGAAGCCATGCGGTCATTGAACTGGCTGCCGAGGCGCTTCCAGAGAGCGTGCCGCCGGCTTTTGAACTGCACGTAGCAAACATCCGCTCCACTGCGCAGCTCTGCCACGACGCGCCCGATGTCGGACGGCGAGTGTTGCAGGTCGTCATCCATGGTGACGATGTAACGGCCGCGTGCCACACCGAATCCCGCCATCAACGCGTTGTGCTGCCCCGCGTTCTTACGCAGCCGGACTCCCTTCAACCAGGGCCGGGAGGCGCACAGCGATGTTATGACCTGCCAGGAACTATCCGGGCTGCAGTCGTACACCAGTACAACTTCGAATTGGTCGGTGAGCGCAGTCAGCGACTCCTCGAGTTTCTCGGCAAGCGTAGGCAGGATGGTGGCGCTGCCATAGACCGGGATGACGACGGATATCTCAGGTTGCATCGCTCGTTCCGTAGTATTTGCGGATCAGCCTGGCGATGTATCCGGGAGAGGAGTCAATGCCAGTGGCAGTTGCATAACGAACAAATGGTGCCGAATCAGGCGCGGCGCCGCCGCCTCGGTCTACAACGTCGATGATTGCCTTCTTGCCCAGCGTGGCCTCCAGCATTGAGACCAGCTCGAACAGAGTGACGTTTTCTGGCGGAGCAAGATCCAGCACGGCATTGGTTTCGAGCCGGTTCTCAACCAGATAAAGGGTCAATCGGGCGACATCTTCCACATCGATCAGGCAGCGCACTGCCTTGACCCAGATACGCAATGGCTCCGCGTTGCGGATGCCACTGGCGAGATAGTTGGACAGAGTGTGAGGGTTGTCGGTGCGTCCCACGACTTGAGGCAGGCGCAGAATCAGAAACTCGTCCCGTTCCGCGATCAGCCGTTCCATCTTCAGCTTGTGGCGGACGTAATGGGTTTCGGCACGGTCGGGGTCTGTCACGCTGCAGGTGCTGAAGTAGACGAACCGGCCCCGCGCGTCCCGCAGGGCCTTGCCCAGCAGACGTGCTTCCCTTTCGAATGCCGCAGGATCGGTCTCAGATGAATTGGACACCCCGGAGGCGAATACCGTGGCGCTGAGCTCAGCGAGCCTATCTGCTGCGAAGGATCTGGCCAGCAGGCCATTACCGATGATCACTTAATTACCACTTCCCATTTATCGACTTTGTCCTTACAAAGTGCCGGACAACTAAAAGGCCGCCGGCACTATACGATCGTCCCAGGCAACACTCGCTCCGACCGTGGCATATCCCCATCAGGCATGAAAGCGGACAGCAGTGCCGCCGCCACGCTGACGGCGCAGTATACCTTCCGCTGTGGCGGCCGTCGTAACCCTGCGCGTAGCCGTTAGCCCAAAGCCTGTTCCAGCTCAGGCAACAGCGCAAACAAATCCCCCACCAACCCAATATCGGCAATCTCGAAGATCGGCGATTCCGGGTCCTTGTTGATCGCCACGATCGTGCCGGCGTCCTTGATGCCGGTCAGATGCTGGATCGCCCCACTGATGCCGATCGCAACGTACAGCTCGGGCGCGATGATCTTGCCGGTCTGGCCGACCTGCAGTTCGTTTGGCACGTAGCCGGCGTCCACGGCGGCGCGCGAGGCACCCACGGCGGCGCCGAGTTTGTCGGCCAGGCTGTAGATGTGCTGGAAGTTCTCGGCCGAGCCGACGCCGCGGCCGCCGGAGACCACGCGCTTGGCGCTCTGCAGGTCCGGGCGGTCGGAGCTGCCTGCGGCCAAGCCGACGAAGCGGGTATGGGTGGGCAGCGCGGCATCGACGGTGACTGCTTCGACCGTCGCACTGCCGCCGGCTGCCGCTTCCGGCCAGGAGGCGCTGCGCACGGTGGCGACCACGACCTGGTCGGCCGGCGCTTTCACCGTGATGATCGCATTGCCTGCGTAGATCGGGCGCTTGAAGGTGTAGGCATCTTCGACCGCCATCAGGTCGGAGACCTGGTTGACACCCAGCAACGCGGCAACCACCGGCATCAGGTCCTTGCCGAACGTGGTCGAGGGGCCGAACACATGGGTGTAGCCCTGGCCGGCGAGCTGGGCGATCTGCGGCCCCAGTACCTGCGCGATGGCATGTTCGTTAGCGGCGTTTGCCACTGTCAGCACGCGAGCAACACCCGCCAGCTGCGCGGCCTGCGCCGCAACCGCGGCCGGATCGGCCGCCAGCACGACGATGTCGATGGACTCGGCCGACACGGCCAGCGCGGCGCTGAGGGTCTTGGCGGTGGCCGCGTTGAGCTGGCCGTTGAGATGTTCGGCAACGATGAGAACCTTGGCCATTACAGCAACCCCTTCTGCTTGAGTGCGGCCACCAGCTCGGCGGCGTCCTTGACCATCACGCCGCGGCTGCGCTTGGACGGCGGCGCGTAATGGGTAGTAGCCAGGCTATCGTGCGCAGCGACGCCGAGATCGGCAAATGCCAGCGTTTCCAGCGGCTTGCTCTTGGCCTTCATGATGTCCGGCAACTTGATGAAGCGCGGCTCGTTCAGGCGCAAATCGGTGGTGACCACTGCCGGCAGGTCCACTTCCAGCGTCTCCAGGCCGGCATCGACTTCGCGGGTCACCGTGGCCTTGCCATCGGCGACGACCAGCTTGCCGGCGAAGGTCGCCTGCGGGCGGCCCCACAGGGTGGCCAGCATCTGGCCAGTCTGGTTGGCGTCGTCGTCGATCGCCTGCTTGCCCAGGATGACCAGGTCCGGCTGTTCCTTTTCGACCAGCTTGAGCAGGGTGCGCGCGGCGGTCAGCGGCTGGATCGCCGCGTCGGTGACCACGTGGATGGCGCGGTTGGCGCCCATGGCCAGGCCGTTGCGCAGATGCGCCGCAGCATCGGCCGGCGCCAGGGTAGCGACCACCACCTCGGTGGCGATGCCGGCGTCGCGCAGGCGCAACGCCTCTTCCAGGGCGATTTCGTCGAACGGGTTCGGCGAGAGCTTGACGCCGTCGGTGACCACACCGGAGCCATCGGGCTTGACCTGAATGCGGACGTTGTAGTCCACCACGCGCTTGTAGGCGACGAGGATTTTCATCGTGTACGAGATCCTTCAGCTGTTGCGGGAAGGCCCGGCCGCGGTGGCAGGCTCGGGAGTGCGGTCATTCTAACCGGGCGAGGCGCACCATGCGATGGCGTATGGATGTTGCGACGCAACACTTCCGAGCATTGTTTGGGCAATGCTTAGGCCCGGTATTGCCCAGACCGTATATCCTGTGTGGTTTGAAAATGCGGCGCCGCGCGCGCGCGACCAGGAGGGGTAGATAGTGGCGACTTGGCTAGTAACCGGCGGTGCCGGCTTTATCGGCGGAAACTTTGTTCTTGAGGCAGTCGCGCGCGGGATCCGCGTGATCAATCTCGATGTGCTCACCTATGCGGGGAACCTGAACACGCTGGCGTCGCTGGAAGGCAATGCCGACCACGTCTTCGTCAAGGGCGACATCGGCGACGGCGCGCTCGTGACCCGTCTGCTGCAGGAACATCAGCCGGACGCAGTGTTGAACTTCGCCGCCGAAAGCCATGTGGATCGCTCGATCGAAGGCCCTGGCGCGTTCATCCAGACCAACGTGGTCGGCACCCTGGCCTTGCTCGAGGCCGTGCGCGACTACTGGAAGGCGCTGCCGGATGCGCGTCGCGAGGCCTTCCGGTTCCTGCATGTGTCCACCGACGAGGTCTATGGCACGCTGGGCGAGACCGGCAAGTTCACCGAGACCACGCCGTATGCGCCCAATTCTCCGTATTCGGCGTCCAAGGCGGCCTCGGATCACCTGGTACGCGCGTTCCACCACACCTACGGGCTGCCGGTGCTGACCACCAACTGCTCGAACAATTACGGCCCATACCATTTCCCGGAAAAGCTCATTCCGCTGGTGATCGCCAAGGCGCTGGCCGGCGAGCCGTTGCCGGTGTACGGCGATGGCAAGCAGGTGCGCGACTGGTTGTTCGTCAGCGACCACTGCGAGGCGATCCGCACCGTGCTGGCCAAGGGCAAGGTCGGCGAGACCTACAACGTGGGCGGCAACTCCGAGCGCCAGAACATCGAGGTCGTGCAGGCGATCTGCGCACTGCTGGATCAGCACCGCCCGCGTGAGGATGGCAAGCCGCGCGCGAGCCAGATCACCTATGTCACCGATCGCCCCGGACATGACCGTCGCTACGCGATCGATGCCTCCAAGTTGAAGAGCGAGCTGGGTTGGGAGCCGGCGTATACCTTCGAGCAAGGCATCGCGCAGACGGTGGAGTGGTACCTGACCAACCAGACCTGGGTGCAGGGCGTGCTGGATGGCAGCTATCGGCTGGAACGGATCGGCGCCGCGGCCTAACGCGAGCCCTTAGCAAGAGCCCGCGCATGTAAGCGTATGCGGGCCTCAACAGGACATCCCTGATGACACAACGTAAAGGCATCATTCTGGCGGGCGGCTCCGGCACGCGCCTGTACCCGATCACCAAAGGCGTCAGCAAGCAGCTGTTGCCGGTGTACGACAAGCCGATGATCTACTACCCGCTGAGCGTGCTGATGCTCGCGGGTATCCGCGACATCCTGATCATCAACACGCCGCACGAGCAGGCGCTGTTCCAGTCGCTGCTGGGCGATGGTTCCCAGTGGGGCGTCAATATCCAGTATGCCGTGCAGCCCAGCCCCGACGGCCTGGCGCAGGCCTATCTGATCGGTCGCGAGTTCGTCGACGGCAAGCCGAGTTGCCTTGTGTTGGGCGACAATATCTTCCACGGGCATGGTCTGACCGATACCTTGCGCCGCGCCGATGCGCGTGAGCAGGGTGCAACCGTCTTCGGGTACTGGGTCAACGATCCCGAACGCTACGGTGTTGCCGAATTCGATCAGCAAGGCAAGGTCATCGACATTGCCGAAAAGCCGGAAAAGCCCCGTTCCAACTACGCGGTCACCGGCTTGTATTTCTATGACGGCAAGGCCAGCGACTACGCCGCTGCGTTGAAGCCCTCGCCGCGCGGCGAGCTGGAGATCACCGATCTCAATCGCTGCTATCTCGATGCCGGCAACCTGCACCTGGAGCCGCTGGGACGCGGGTATGCATGGCTGGATACCGGTACGCATCAGTCATTGCACGAAGCGGCCAATTTCATCGAGACCATCCAGATGCGCCAGGGCCTGCAGGTGTGCTGCCCTGAAGAAATCGCATTTGGTCAGGGCTGGATCGATGCGGAGCAGCTGGAGCGCCTGGCGGCGCCGTTGTTGAAGAATGACTACGGCAAATATCTGACTGCATTGGCCAAGCGCGGGGTCGTCCATTGAAAGTGATCGAAACGACGTTGCCCGGCTGCGTCGTCATCGAGCCTGCGGTCTTCGGCGATGCGCGCGGCTATTTCTTCGAAACATGGAATGCAGAGCGCTTCGGGCAGCATGGCCTGCCGACAAGCTTTGTACAAAGCAACGTCTCCACGTCCGCCAGGGGCGTGCTGCGCGGTTTGCATTACCAGTGGCCCCGGCCACAGGGTAAGCTGGTAAGCGTGCTCGAAGGCGAGGTGTATGACGTCGCGGTGGATATCCGCGCCGGATCTCCCCACTTCGGGCGTTGGACCGCCGTTTTACTGAGCGCAGAAAACCGACGCCAGGTCTGGATACCTGAAGGCTTTGCACATGGCTTTGCCGTGCTTTCAGAGAAAGCATTATTCAGCTATCTGTGCACCGACATTTACGTCAAGGAAGCAGATGCAGGCGTGCGTTGGAACGATGCGGCGATCGGGATCGATTGGCCGATCAGCGATCCAGTGTTGTCCGCCAAGGATGCCAAAGCGCCGTTCCTTGATGAGGTGCCAGTCGATCGACTGCCGGTGTACATGCCGTGACCACGGTGTTGTTTGGTGCCAATGGGCAGGTCGGGACGGAACTGCTGCGCGCACTGGCAGCCGATGACGCAGTATGGCCAACGACGCGCAGCGGCCGGTTGGCTGATGGAAGTGCGTGCGAGACGGCGGATTTCGACGCGCCGGAAATGCTGGCCGCCTTGTTGGACCGGGTCGGCCCGTCGCGCGTGGTCAATGCGGCCGCCTACACCGCAGTGGATCGCGCCGAACAGGAGCGAGATAGCGCCATGCGCGCAAATGCCATCTCGCCCGGCGTCATCGCCGCATGGTGTGCATCCCGCAACGTTCCGCTGGTGCACTACTCGACCGACTACGTCTTCGACGGTCAGGGCGCCGCGCCGTATCCGGAGGATGCGCAAACCTCGCCGCTGGGCGTGTATGGCGAGACCAAGCTTGCTGGCGAGGAGGCGATCCGTGCTTCGGGTGCGCAGCATCTGATCCTGCGCACGGCATGGGTGTACGCCTCGCACGGCGCAAATTTCCTGCGCACCATGTTGCGTGTCGGTGCCGAGCGCGATGAGCTGCGTGTGGTGGCCGATCAGGTCGGAACACCGACACCCGCCGCCCTGATTGCCGATGTCACTGCGCAGTTGCTGCGCCAACGCACACCCGACACGTCGGGTACCTGGCACCTCACGGCTGCAGGGCAGACCAGCTGGCATGGTTTTGCCGAGGCGATCTTCCAGCAAGCTGTCAGCGCAGGCTTGCTGTTGCGCGCGCCGCGCGTGGTGCCGATCACGACAGCCGACTATCCGACGCCCGCAAAGCGGCCGGCGTACTCGCGGCTGTCGATCGACAAACTGCAGCGCGATTTCGACATCGTGTTGCCGGACTGGCAGCTCGGCCTGCAGCGCGTGATTGCCGAAATCGCCGCTGCCAGAGAGTAAATCCGCAACTCTGGTCGGTGGCGATAGGTCCGCTGATCAATACGAGCCGCAAAAACAAACAGCCGGGAATCCCCGGCTGTTTGCTGATACGTCGGAAGGACCTGCAAGCGACCGATCAGGCGCGCCCGTAGGTATCTTCGAAACGCACGATGTCGTCTTCGCCCAGGTAGCTGCCGGACTGCACTTCGATCAGTTCCAGCGGCAATTTGCCCGGATTGCGTAGGCGATGGGTCACACCAAGCGGAATATAGGTACTCTGGTTCTCGGTGAGCAGCAGCACCTCTTCGCCACGCGTGACTTCTGCGGTGCCGCTGACGACGATCCAGTGTTCAGCGCGGTGGTGATGCATCTGTAGGCTGAGCACGGCGCCGGGCTTGACGGTGATGCGCTTGACCTGGTGACGGTGACCCATGTCGATC
Source organism: Xanthomonas arboricola (assembly GCF_002940665.1). Classification (GTDB taxonomy): domain Bacteria; phylum Pseudomonadota; class Gammaproteobacteria; order Xanthomonadales; family Xanthomonadaceae; genus Xanthomonas; species Xanthomonas arboricola_B. Next base: position 976,833 of record NZ_MIGY01000001.1, on the reverse strand, counting down.
GAATCGTAAGCACCCCACGGGCGATAGACCTTGCGATGCCAGGTCGCCTCGGAGCGACCGTCGGCCTTGATCCGGCCGACCACATCCTTCACTTCCTGGATGCGATCGCGGTGACCCACCAGAACGGCGTCTGGCGTTTCCACTACAACCACGTCTTCAAGACCGACCATGGCGATCAGGCGCGAGCCATACGCATAGGTGTTCTTGCAGTCCAGCTGGATCACATCGCCGTGGTGCGCATTACCCTGGCCGTCCTGCTCGGAGACGTCCAGCAGCGACGACCACGAACCGACATCGTTCCAGCCGGCATCCAACGGCACTACCACTGCATCGGCAGTCTTTTCCATCACCGCATAGTCGATCGAATCCGACGGGCTGGAGGCGAACGCGTCCTTGTCCAGACGGGTGAAGTCGGCGTCGCGCTTGCCGCCTTCCCACGCCTTCTGGCACGCATCAGCGATGGCAGGCTGGAACTTGCGCAATTCTTCCAGATAGCGCGAGGCACGGAACAGGAACATGCCGCTGTTCCAGTAGTACTCGCCGCTGGCCAGATAGCCTTGCGCGGTGGCCAGGTCGGGCTTTTCGACGAAGCGCTCGACTGCGGTGGCGCCGGTGCCGGCACCGGCCTTGATGTAGCCGTAGCCGGTTTCGGGCGCGGTGGGCTTGATGCCGAAGGTGACCAGCTTGCCCTGCGCTGCGGCAGCTGCCGCAACGGTCACGGCAGCCTGGAAGGCGGCCTCGTCACGAATCACGTGATCCGACGGCAGCACCAGCAACAGCGGATCGTCGCCATTGCGGGTGGCTTCCAGGGCGGCTACAGCAATCGCCGGGGCGGTGTTACGTCCCTTGGGCTCGAGCAGGATGGCAGATGGCTTGACACCCAACTGCTGCAACTGCTCGGCGGCCATGAAGCGGTGTTCCTCGTTGGCCACCACGATGGGGGCATGCGCCGCCACCGGAGCGGAACGCAGCCAGGTGGCCTGCAGCATGCTGTGCTCGCCGACCAGCGGCAGGAACTGCTTGGGATACGATTCGCGCGACAACGGCCACAGGCGCGTGCCGGAACCGCCGGACAGGATGATCGGAAGGACGTCGCTCATGAGCGGGGGAAACTCCAATGCGTCAAAGTGGGGGAAGATGTTAAATCAGCCGCGCAGCAGGTTGGAAATTTCCTGCGTACGCGTTTCCAGCAGGGCGGCATCGCCGCGTGTTTCCACGTTCAGACGCAGCAGCGGCTCGGTGTTGGAGCTGCGCAGGTTGAAGCGCCATTGGCCGAAGTCGGCACTGATGCCGTCGGTATAGTCCAGCTCCGGCGACTGATCGCCGTAGTGATCCATTACGCGGGCAACCGCTGCCTTGGCATCGTCCACCTTGAAGTTGATCTCGCCGCTGCAGGGGAATTTCTGCATGCGCGCCTCGACCAGATCCGCCAGCGAACGACCCGACTGCGACACCAGCTCGGCGATCAACAACCACGGGATCATGCCGGAGTCGGCATAGGCGAACTCGCGGAAATAGTGGTGCGCGCTCATCTCGCCGCCATACACGGCGTTTTCGCTGCGCATCTTTTCCTTGATGAAGGCATGGCCGCTCTTGCAAAGCACCGGGATGCCGCCGGCGTCCTCGACCATCTCGACGGTGTTCCAGGTCAGGCGCGGGTCGTGCACGACCTTGCCACCGGGCTGCTTGGCCAGGATCGCCTGGGCCAGCAGGCCGACCAGGTAATAACCTTCGATGAAGCGGCCGGTGTGATCAAAGAAGAAGCAGCGATCGAAGTCGCCGTCCCAGGCGATACCGAAGTCGGCGCCATGCTCCTTGACCGCCCTGGCGGTGGCGTCGCGGTTTTCCGGCAGCAGCGGGTTGGGGATGCCGTTGGGAAAGTTGCCATCGGGTTCGTGGAAGACGCGGATGAACTCGAACGGCAGCTGCGGTGCAAGCAGGTCGACGATCAGGCCGGCGCCGCCGTTGCCGGCGTTGACCACCAGCTTGAGCGGCTTGAGCGTGCTGCGGTCCACGTAGCTGAGCAGATGCTCCAGGTAGGCGGTCTTGTCGGTGCGGCTCTGCTCGCTTGCGGTTGGCTCGCCGGGTGCGGCGGTATCGGCAGCGACGGTGTCGCGGATCGCGAACAGGCCGGTGTCGGAGCTGATCGGTCGCGCCTGCTCGCGGACCAGCTTCATGCCGTTGTAGTCCATCGGGTTATGGCTGGCGGTGACCATCACGCCGCCGGCCGCCTTGAGGTAATCGGTCTGGAAATAGACCTCCTCGGTGCCGCACAGGCCGATGTCGATCACTTCGCGGCCGCTTGCGCGCAGGCCGGCCGAGAGCGCCTCCTGCAGGCCAGGGCTGGCCAGGCGCACGTCGTGGCCCAGGACCACGGGCCCTTGCTCCAGCTGCGCCGCCAATGCCACGCCGATGCGGCGCGCCAAGTCCTCGTTGAGTTCATCCGGCACGCGGCCGCGGATGTCGTAGGCCTTGAAGGCGGGTAGCGTCATGGGCAATTCCTGGGATGGGGGAATTCCGAGTTTAGCGGCTGTGCTGTGTCTTGGGTGTGGCGGAATTGCGATCGGGGACAGGGAACAGTCAGCGGCTAGAATGGCCGCTTCACATCAGCGAGGCGAGGGCGGTGATGAGCAATGGTGGACGTGGTGCGGCAAGCGGCAAACGCTATGCCGATGCCGGGGCGGCGCTGGATGGGGTGCTGGCCGATGGCCAGACCCTGGCGGTCGGCGGCTTTGGGCTGTGTGGAATCCCGGAATCGCTGATCGCGGTAGTGCGTGCGAGCGGGGTCGGCGGATTGACCGTGATCTCCAACAACGCAGGCGTCGATGGATTCGGGCTGGGTCAATTATTGGCCACCCGGCAGATCCGCAAGATGATTTCGTCCTACGTGGGCGAGAACAAGGAATTCGAGCGGCAGTACCTGGCCGGCGAACTGGAGCTGGAGTTCAACCCGCAAGGCACGCTGGCCGAACGCCTGCGCGCGGGCGGTGCGGGGATTCCCGCGTTCTATACCGCAACCGGTTACGGCACCATCGTCGCCCAGGGCAAGGAAACCCGACAATTCGACGGCAAGCAGTACGTGATGGAAACCGCGCTGCAGGCCGACGTCGCGCTGGTCAAGGCCTGGCGTGCGGATACGGCCGGCAATCTGGTGTTCCGCAAGACCGCGCGCAACTTCAACCCGGCCTGCGCCATGGCCGGTCGCGTCTGCGTTGCCGAGGTCGAGGAGATCGTGGAGGTGGGTGCGATCGATCCGGACCAGGTGCATCTGCCCGGCATCTATGTCGACCGGCTGGTGCTCAACGCCACCCCGGAAAAACGTATCGAACAGCGCACCGTGCGCGAAGGACAGCACTGATGGCCTGGACCAGAGACCAGATGGCCGCACGTGCGGCGCGCGAATTGACTGATGGTGCCTACGTCAACCTGGGCATCGGCCTGCCGACGCTGGTGGCCAACCACATTCCCAATGGCGTGGACGTATGGCTGCAATCAGAGAACGGCCTGCTCGGCATCGGCCCGTTTCCCAGCGAAGACGAGGTGGATGCGGACCTGATCAATGCCGGCAAGCAGACAGTCACCGCACGTGCCGGCGCCAGTTATTTCGGCAGCCACGACTCGTTTGCGATGATCCGTGGCGGGCACATCGATCTGGCGATTCTCGGTGCGATGCAGGTCACCGAGCGCGGCGACCTGGCTAACTGGATGGTACCCGGCAAGATGGTCAAGGGCATGGGTGGCGCGATGGACCTGGTGGCTGGCGTCAAGCGTGTTGTCGTGCTGATGGAACATGTCGCCAAGGACGGCAGCCACAAGATCCTGCGCGAATGCGACCTGCCATTGACTGGCGTCGGCGTGGTCGATCGCATCATCACCGACTTGGCGGTATTCGACGTCACCGATGGCGGGTTGGTGCTGGTGGAGGCGGCCGAGGGAGTGGCGCTGGAGGAATTGCGCCAGAAGACCGGTGTGACAATTCTGACGCCTCAATCGTAAGGCGAGGCCGGGCGGCCGTCAGGTCATCCGGCCCGCACCACGCCGCGTCCGGTGAAACGGTCGTCCAGTTGCAGATCCGCCAGCCACGGCGCCTGCCAGCGTCCGGAACCGATGCATTGCAGCGGGATCTGGACCGAGGTTCGGTCGAAGTCCAGCAGGTAGCTTTGGTCCTGCGCAACCTGGCAGACGTCTGCAATGAATGCCAACGCACCTTCGTGCACCTGCGCGATCGTCGCCCATTGCGCTGTCGACAGTTCCGGATGGGCGTAGACCGCAGTCGGAACGTCGTTGCTGGCTGTGAAGCAGGAAAATTGCGGCGAAGGAGCGGTGAGCAGTGTTTCCAAGAGCAGATCGTGGCGCAGGATCGCTGACTGCTCCGGGTCGCTCTCGGTACGGCCATCGAAATAGCGAGCGGCTGCCCAGCTCTGCGCAGTAATCTTTGTGGCGCGCCCGTTTAATGCAAAATAAGCGCCACCCAGCGGCTGTCCGGTCAATCTTGTGAGGTTGGCCTGGATGGTGCCGGAATAACCTATGTCGGCCACCATGGCGGTACCGTCACCTGCAGTCGCTCTCCAGTAATGCAGGTAGGCCGTCCTTTCAGTTTCGGCAAGCGCCAGCAGTTCGTTGATCGCCGGGGCAATCAGTTCCAGCAGCTCGGCATGCATCTCCGGCAGGTAGACATCGCGTTGCATGACCGAGCGGCCCAGGCGACGTTCCAGAATATGTGCTGCAGCCTCTCCCAGGCGCGCCTGTACCAGGTTGCCCAGTGTCCCGGTGTAGGTGCTGTCCAGCAGCAATGCAAGATCATCTGGCGCATGCAGCGAAGGGGTTCCGGTTCCCCGCCGCGATGCCAGCAGATACTTGCCAGGCAGCTGCTGCAGTGAAGGCGAAGTCTGCCTTATCAGCTGAAATCCCTGCTCCAGCAGGTGGCCTTCCCGGCTCAGGAACAAGATCGTTTCGATATTGCGTTGCTTCGCCGTGCGGATCAGCCAGGCGAGATAATCGAAGATCAGCGGGCCGATCACCACATAGCCCAGACAGGCCGGTGAAAGAATCGGCAAGGGCATCAACGTTTCCGGATATCGGTCGGCAAGGTCGGCGAACCGATTGGCCAGCAGGCCAAGCCACAACTGGTCCTGCCACCGGGTTGCCGCACCCGAAGAGGGTCGAAGCGGGCGCAATGCAGGAATCACCTCCAGCAGTGCGGATGGCCGAAGCACATGCACCGGTGTCAACAGCTTGTGCATCTGTGGACGCTGGACATCTGCGTGTTCGTTGTCGCCGACATGCAGCCACCGCGATGCATCGATTTTTTCGATGGCTGGCAGCTCCTTCCAGGCACTGTCGGCATCCTTGCGCCACCCCGTCTCGCAAGACACATACCAGGCAGCCGGCAGTGCGCTGACTTCTGGTGGCAGGACCTGCCGCAGCAATGCGCTATCCAGATACATGTCCGAAAGCGCAACCAGGCGGATGCCACGTTGTTTTACTTGCGTCGCTGCTGCGATCACGCCCCGGCGTGGTCGCAGCAATCTGGCTTCCAAGGCCACTTCCAGTGCCTGGAGGGCATCGATCGGAAGTCCCTTCGCATCGGGCAGGCCAGCCAGTGTGGCGTAGATACCCGATAGATCGACATCGGCGCCACGTTGATAGCGCGCTTTTGACTCGGCAAGTTCGCGTAGTTCGAGAAAATTTCCGACCCCGAATTGGCGTGCTATCAGGTGGGCAAGAAAGGCGCGGGCACCGGCCGGAAACAGGAACGGCCTCACCACCAAGGTGTCGAAGATATCCAGCGACACTAGTCGAGCCTGCAGGGACGACAGTGTCAATCGTGTGGCGATCGGCGTCTCGAGCGACGCCTGCCAGTTGCGTCCACCCTCGTCGCTGAGTGACAGCGTCCCGTCTTGCGGCAGGATGCCGATGCGATACCGCTGATGGCGCACCACAGCGACGAACAAGCGTTCCACTGCGTGGTGCAGGGTGCCGTCGATCTGCCCGTGCTCTTCGGGGAAGTCCTTGAGTTCCAGATTCAGTGCGTACAACGGCCGCAGTGCATCCACCTTCGCCCAGAACATCGATCCGGCAGGAAAATCGATGTACTCCGAGGGGCTGATGTCGAATCCAAGTCGCTGGGCAAGTGTGCGACAGGCGCTGAAATTGCTGAGCCAGGTATGCGCCCACAGCAGCACCCGTTCGTAACTTTCGGGATAAAGCATGCCAAGCCGCGGCTCGGCCTGAAACATCCCCAGTTGCCAGGCGATACGCTCCGGGCTCCCCATCAGGGATGACACCAGGTAGCGACGCCACTCGCCTTGTTCGCTGCCGGTATACAGCGATTTTTTCGTATGCAGATGGCCGACAACATCCAATGCCAGGATCTGCTCGCGAAACGTCACCAAGAGCGGTGCGATGTCACGGCCGCGATTGGGCACGACGCGTATCTCGAGCTTCTCGACCTGCGGCAGCTTTGAAAAGCGCTCGCGCGCCTGAGCTGCGGCTGTGTCATCCATCACCGATACCAGCAGGTCATAACCCACCGGCATGTGCTGGAGCGACTGCGCGAATTCGTCGATCAGGTCGGGGTAGAAGACGTGCAGCATCACGCCAATCTTGAGCTGCAGCTGCGACAGGGGAGCAGGCGCGGGGAATGGGTGTTGGTCAGGCAGGCGATGAACCGCCGGGCGTGCGCGCCCGGCTAGCTGTAACCGCCCCACCAGGCCACGAATTCCCAAGGCGCGTATCAGCTTGAGTGCCCGTATTGCGACTGCGGTTGCGCCGGAGAAACCGCCGCCATGGAGTTCTACCGAGCGACGCGCCGCAGCCATGAGTTTGGAAAGACTGCCGGTCACGCGGTACGCCACTGGCTACTCACAGATTCTGGTAGTTCGGGCCCGAACCACCCTCCGGGGTAACCCAGGTGATGATCTCGTACGGGTCCTTGATGTCGCAGGTCTTGCAGTGCACGCAGTTGGCGGCGTTGATCTGCAGGCGCTTGCCGGAGGGGCTGCCGGTGTCTGCGACCATTTCGTAGACGTTGGCCGGGCAGAAGCGGGTGCAGGGGTTGTCGTACTCCTGTACGCAGCGAGTGGCGCAGACGTCGGTGTCGAGCACCTTCAGATGCACGGGCTGGTCTTCGTCGTGCTCGGTGGCAGCGAAGTAGACCGCCTGAAGGCGGTCGCGCGGGGCGAGCTCGCGCGTGCCGTAGTCGCGGTTGGGTTGCTCGTAATCGCCGATCTTGTGCAATGCCGACCAGTCGGGTTTGTTCTTCAGCGTCCATGGCGAGGCGCCCTTGAGCGCGGTTTCCCAGGCGGCATTGAGCAGGCCGAACCACAGGCCCTTCTTGAAACCGGGTTTGATGTTGCGCACCTGCTTCAACTCGGCCATCGCATCGGACGCGCGCAGTTTCGCGTCGAAGCCTTGCGGCGCCAGCTGCGATTGCACCAGATGTTCGGCGGCCAGCATGCCGCTGCGGATCGCCTGATGGGTGCCCTTGATCTTGGGCACGTTGAGCAGGCCGGCGGTGTCGCCGATCAGCAGGGCACCGGGCATTTCCACCTTCGGCAGCGACTGCCAGCCGCCGGTGACGATGGCGCGCGCGCCGGCCGAGAGGATGCTGCCGCCTTCCAGCAATGGCTTGATCAGCGCGTGGTTCTTCCATTGCTGGAAGGCTTCCCACGGCTGGTACTTCGGGTCGCTGTAGTCCAGCCCGCTCACGTAACCGAGCGCGATCTGGTTGTTGTCCAGGTGATACAGGAAGCTGCCGCCGTAGGTGCGGTTGTCGGCCGGCCAGCCCAGTGTGTGCACGATCTTGCCGGGACTGACGCGCCCTTCCGGTACCTGCCACAGCTCCTTGATGCCGATCGAATAGCCCTGCGGGTCGGCATCGGCGGTGAGGTCGAAGCGTTTGAGCAGGCGCTTGGTCAGATGCCCGCGCGCGCCTTCGGCCAGCACGGTGACCTTGGCACGGATGTCGATGCCGGCGGTGTAACCGGGCTTGTGCGAACCGTCCTTGGCCACGCCCATGTCGCCGATGCGCACGCCGATGACCTGGTCGTTGTCGTCGTGCAGCGTTTCGGCGGCGGCAAAGCCGGGGTAGATCTCCACCCCCAGGGCTTCGGCCTGCGGCGCCAGCCAGGCGCACATTGCGCCCAGGCTGACGATGAAGTTGCCGTGGTTGCGCATGCCTGGCGGCACCACCGGGAACTTGCGCGCGCTGTCCTTGCCAAGAAACCAGAATTCGTCGTCGGTGGCGGCCACGCAGATCGGCGGCGGGTTGTCGCGCCAGCCCGGCAGCAAGGCATCCAGCGGACCCGGCTCGATCACCGCGCCGGACAGGATATGCGCACCGATGGTGCTGGATTTTTCGATCACACAGACGCTGATGGCCGGATCGAGCTGCTTGAGCCGGATCGCAAAGGCCAGCCCTGCCGGACCAGCGCCGACGGTGACGACGTCGTACTCCATCACGTCGCGCTCGACCGTCTCTGGCGCATTTGCGCCGACTCCTGCTTCCGACATTGCTCCGCTCCCGTTGGCTCGATGGCTGCTGCGCATTTTCCGGGATTCGATGTGACGGCGGCAAATCGGATCGATTCATCCGCGCCGCGCAGCCTCCACTCAGCGGGCGCGTGCTAGCGTTTGATGCATGAAGATTCGGGTGGCGTTGCCGCAAGCGGAGATCGCCTGGTGTCGCGGCTGGTTGCCGCGCGCGCAGGCCGATGCGCTGCTGCAGGCGCTGCTGACGCAGGTGCAATGGGAAGTACACCGTATCCGCATGTTCGGGCGGACGGTGGATTCGCCGCGTCTGAGCAGCTGGATGGGCGATCCGGACGCCAGCTATCGCTACTCGGGCACGCAGTTCGCGCCGCAGCCGTGGCTTGAGGTATTGCAACCTCTACGCGCACGCCTGCAGGCCGAAACCGGGGCGCCGTTCAACAGCGTGCTGGCCAACCGTTACCGCAGCGGCAACGATGCGATGGGCTGGCATAGCGACGACGAACCGGAGTTGGGGGCGAGACCATTGATCGCCTCGGTAAGCCTGGGCGCGACGCGGCGCTTTGCATTCAAGCATCGCGACGATGCTGCGTTGAAGCAGACGCTGGAATTGGGGCACGGCGATCTGCTGCTGATGGCAGGCGATACCCAGCGCCACTACAAGCATGCATTGCCGCGTACCGCAAAGCCCATCGGCGAGCGCATCAATCTGACCTTTCGTCAGATTGCGCCGCGCGTGTCCCAGCCATAAGAGCGGCTAATGAAGCGTAGCGAGCGCTTGGCTGGCGGTGAGTGCAGTGGTTTTGTTGTCCACATCTTGCTGGATGCAGTCAGCAGTCCGAGTCAAACGCTGAGTGGGTCGAGGGCGCGGTGCCCTCACCGCTCGCGGGACACGCCGTGAACCCGTCCCTGGGGGCTCGGTGGCGGCATCCATGCCGCCACACGGTCCCGCAATCGGTGAGGACACCGCACCAGACAGTTTGCTGGCTGCTTTGTTGAAAGCCATGCACACCGACCATCTCGACTGGTCCTTGCCCGCCCACCGTCGCCGGACCTTATGCGGCATGGATGCCGCAGAAGAGCCTACATGGACGTACTTGCGGCGTGTCCCGCGATGGTGGGCGGGCCAAGGGCCTGCAGCCAGGCCGCAGATCAGCCGCCCCGCGGTAGACCGGCGTGAAGTGCTTTGTTAACCGCTCTAAGATCTGTCGCCTGCGCTTACAACGAACGCGGCAGGCTCTGGCTGTCCTGCTGGCCGGTGACCAAGGTCCAGCCGACCAGTTCGGTGGTGACCTGCGTCATCGCCTGTTCGAAAGCCGCTGCCACGGCAGCCGTGTCGGTGCCGCTGGACGGGCGTGCGACCAGGAAGGTGCGTGAGGCCACCACGCGCTGATCGGCGGCGTGCAGCAGTTTGGCATTGAGTTCGATGGTGGCCGAGGGCAGCGACTGGCCGGCGTAATCGGACTCGAAGCGGCGCAGGTCGATCGCCAGCTTGTAGTCGGAGCGGATGCCGGTGCCGATACGGGCGACGGCGGCGATCTTGCCGGAGTCCTCGAACGCGCGCACCACGCTGTCTTCCAGCATATCGGTGGCCGGCTGCGCCCAGCCTGCGCCGTGATAGACCTGCAACTCGCCCGGCGTCGGGCGCACGTTGATGCGCGGGCTGTCGATCACCCGCGCGGCGCTGGGCTTGGACACCGACAGCTGCCAGCTCACCTGCGGCCAGGACGGGTTCGGCGTGATCCGCACAGTGGGCGCGTAGATGGTGGCCGGCTTCTTGTCGCCGCCGGTCAACACCGAGCAGCCGCCCAGCGCCAGCAACGAGACGCACAACATGGGACGCAACAGGCGCATGGCAGTCATTTCGGTTCGAACTCCTTGGGTGCGTCGCGGCCGAGCAGGTAGCGCGCAGGGTTGTTGTCCAGTTTGTCGCTGACCCGGCGCAGGTCGCGGATCAGACCGCGCAATTCGGTCAGCGTGGGCCCGAGCTGGCCCAGTCCGTCGTTGGCAAAGCTATTGATGGCCGCGCGGTTTTCGCCAAGGATGTTGTCGGCGTTGCCGGCGGCCGAATCCAGCTTGACCAGGGTGGCATCGAGCTTTTCCAGGATGCCCGGTAACTGCTGCACCAGGTTCTGGTCCAGCCGCTTGATGGTGCCGTTGGTGGTGGTCAGGGTGGTGTCCAGATTGCGTGCGGCATCGCGCGCGCTGACGATCAGCGCCTGCATGCCCTCGTCGCGATCGGCGATGCCACCACTGATCTTTTCCAGATTCTGCAAGGTGGCGGTGATGCTGGCCACGTTCTTGTCCGAGAGCATCTGGTCCATGCGCTCGACGATGCGGTTGGCGGTGTCGGTGATGTTCTGCAATGCCGACGGCGTGGTCTGGATGATCGGCGCATCGCTCTTGTCGATGGTGGTCAGCGACGGTGCCTCGGGCGTGCCACCGGAGAGCTGGATGATCGACGGGCCGGTCAGGCTGGTGATGGCCAGCTTGGCGCGCGTGTCGCTCTTGATCGGCGTGGTGGAGTTCACCCGCACGTGCGCGACCACCTGGCGCGGGTCGTTCGGCGCCAGCGTCAGCTCGGTGATCGAGCCCACCGCGATGCCGTTGTATTGCACCGGGCTGCCGACGGTCAGGCCGGTCACCGCCTCACGGAACACGACCCGGTATTGCTGCCAGGTACGGTCGGAGGAGTATTTCGCGGCCCATAGCCCGAACAGCAGCAGGGCCAGGCCCGCTACGATGGTGAAGGCGCCGATCAGGACGTAATTGGCTTTGGTTTCCATGCTCAGGCGGTCTCGGTGAAGTCGGTCTTGGCCGCGCGCGCGGCGCGGGCGCGCGGACCGTGGAAATATTCCTGGATCCAGGGGTGGTCGATCTGCTCGACTTCGGCCAGCGGCGCGTTGGCGATCACCTTGCGATCGGCCAGCACCGCGATGCGGTCGCAGATGGCGTACAGCGTATCCAGGTCATGCGTGATCAGGAACACGGTCAGGCCCAGCGCCTGCTGCAGGGTGCGGATCAACCGGTCGAAGGCGGCCGCGCCGATCGGGTCCAGTCCGGCAGTGGGTTCGTCCAGAAACAGCAGCGGCGGATCCAGCGCCAGCGCCCGCGCCAGGCCGGCGCGCTTGCGCATGCCGCCGGACAATTGCGAAGGCAGCTTGTCCAGCGCATCGGCCGGCAGGCCGGCCAGCTTGATCTTCAGTAGCGCCAGTTCGAAATACCAGCGCTCGGGAAACTCGCCGTGATGTTCCTTCAGCGGGACCTGCACGTTTTCGCCGACGGTCATCGACGAGAACAGCGCGCCGTCCTGAAACAGCACGCCGGTATTGCGGGTGATGTGCTGGCGGTCGGCGAAACGGCCCGAGCGCGCGTCCGCACCCAGCACCTGAATGCTGCCGGCGTCCGGCTCGCGCAGGCCCAGGATGCTGCGCATCAGTACCGACTTGCCGGTGCCCGAGCCGCCGACCACGCCCAGGATCTCGCCCCGACGCACGTCCAGATCCAGTTCCTCGTGCACGACCTGGCTGCCGAAGCGGTTGGTCAGCCCGCGCACCGAAATCGCCAGCTGGTCGTCGTCGGCGTCGGTCTCTGTGCCGGGATTGGGGATTGGGGATTGGGTATCGGTCACAGCACAGCTCTCCCGAATGTCGGGGCGCCAGCTGCGCTTCTGCCTTGCACGAATCCCCAATCCCGAATGTCGAATCTCGGCTTCATCACCACCCCATCTTCATGAACCACAGCGCGGCAACCGCGTCGAGGATGATGACCAAGGAAATCGTCTGCACCACCGAAGAGGTGGTGCGCTCGCCAACCGATTGCGCGGTGCCGCTGACCTTCAGGCCTTCCAGGCAGCCGATCAGGCCGATCACCAGCGCAAACAGCGGCGCCTTGGATAGCCCGACCAGGAAATGCCGCAGCTGGATGGTGTCGTGCATGCGCGCCAGGTACATCTGCGGTGGAATATCCAGATCGAACGCGCCCACGGTGACGCCACCGGCCAGGCCGGCGATCATCGCGATGAAGGTCAGCAGCGGCAGCGTGAAGATCAGCGCGAGCAGGCGCGGGATCACCAGCAGGTCGATCGGGTCCAGGCCCAGGGTGCGGATCGCATCCACTTCCTCGCGCGATTTCATCGCACCGATCTGCGCGGTGAACGCGCTGGCGGTGCGCCCGGCCAGGACGATGGCGGTCAGCAGCACTGCGAACTCGCGCAGGAAGGCGATCGACACCAGTTCCACCACGTAAATCTCCGCGCCGAAGTCGCGCAGGATGGTCGAGCCCAGGAACGCGATCACCGCGCCGACCAGATACGAAAGCAGCACCACCAGCGGCACCGCATCCAGGCCGACCTGCTCCATGTGGTGCACGGTGGAGGTCAGCCGGAAGCGCCGCGGCTCGTGGATCAGCCGCGCGATCTTGACCAGGTTCTCTCCCAGAAAGCTGTTCAGCTCCAGAATGCCCTGGCCCACGCCGTGGGTGGTGCGGCCCAGGCGGTCCAACGCGGCGACGAAGCCGTAGTCGCGTTTGGGCTTGGGGCGTTCGTCGTTGAGTTCCTCGATGGTACACACCAGCGCCTGGTGCTCATCGCGGAAATCGATCGCGTCTTCCTTCAGGCCCATGCGGCTGGCGAAGCGCAGCAACTGCAGCACGCCGGCCGAATCCAGTTGCCCGATGCCGCGCGCGTCGATGCGCCGGATTCCTTCGGGCACGGCCTGCAGCAGCTCGGCCTGGGGCAAGGCGGTCGCCAGGACCCAACTGCCAGCCAGGCGGACCTGTGCGTGATCCTGGGAGTCTTGTTCGATGCGTGGAGGTTGCGCTTTGATCATGGGTGGCCTGTCCGTGGCGCCAGCATACCGCGCCCGGCGTGAGCGAATGATGGGGACGCTTCGCACCTGACGTCCCGGCACAGACAATCGGCGCGCCGGCCAGGTGCGCTGCGGCATACACTGGCGGCCTCGCCTGACGGCGTTTCTCCGATCCGACCCGCCACGCATGTCCGCTGCCACCGTCGTCCAACCGTCCGCCAGCGCCACCTATGCCCAGCGCGTCGCCTTTGTTTCGGAAATCGCCGGGCGCCTGCATTCCTATGGCACCACTGCGCAGCGTCTGGAGGCCGCCGTGGTCGGACTGTCGCAGAAACTGGGCCTGGACTGCGAGCCCTGGTCCAATCCCACCGGGATCATTTTGAGCTTCAGCGACCCGACCAAAGCCATCGGCTCCAGCGACATCACCCGGGTGATCCGGCTGGCCCCGGGCGAAAACGATCTTTACAAGCTCAGCGTGGCCGATTACGTGGCCGACAGCGTGGCCAACGGGCGCATGAGCATCGCGCAGGGCCACACCGCGCTGCGGCGGCTGGACCGCGAGGTCGATCGGCGCGGCAAGACCATGCAGGTGCTGGCATTCGGGCTGGCCGCTGCCGGCGTGGCAGGGTTGTGGAAACTGCCCTGGCTGGACATTGCCACCGCCGGCGCGATCGGGATGTCGATCGGCCTGCTGACCCAATACACCGACAAACGGCCGGCGACCAAGGAGGCGGGCGAGGCGCTGGCCGGCCTGCTGGCCGGGGTGGTAGCCGCGGTGGTGGCTGCGCTGGTCGGGCCATTGAACCTCAATACGGTGATCATCGCCTCGCTGGTGGTGCTGCTGCCCGGCATGTCGTTGACCAATGCCTTCAACGAGCTGGCCAGCCAGCATTGGGTCTCGGGCACTGCGCGGCTGGCCGGTGCAGTGACCACGGTGCTCAAGCTCACCGTCGGCGCGGTGATCGCGGTGACGCTGACCCAGGTGCTCGGCCTGCACCCGCGGGTGGCCGCATTGCGCCCACAGTCCGGCTGGGTGGAATGGGCCTCGCTGTTGGTGGCCGCTTATGCGTTTGCGGTGTTGTTCAAGGCCAATCGACGCGATTATTTATGGATCATGGCAGCGGCCATGTCCGGGTATGTCATCGCGCGTTATGCCGGGCATGCCTGGGGTGGGCCGGCCGGTGTCTTTGCATCGGCCATGGCATTGACTGCCGCCGGTAATCTGTTCGGGCGGGTGGTGCAAAAACCCGGTGCATTGATCCGTTTGCCCGGCATCATCATGCTGGTTCCGGGCAGTGTCAGCCTGCGTGGTTTTCTGACCCTGGTACAGCAACAGGATGTCAGCGTCGGGCAGGCCGCACTATTGGCGGTGACCAATATCGTGATGGCCTTGATGGCCGGTTTGCTGTTCGGCAATCTGTTGATTCCGGCCCGCAAGAATTTATGACCGATGGAAAAAACACGCAATAAAAACGCCGGCACTGCCGGCGTTTTTATTGGTATGAATCAAGCAGCCTTGGACTTCTTGGGCGCGCGCTTGGTGGCGGCCTTGCGCGGCGCTGCCTTCTTGGCCGGGGTCTTCTTGGCGCTGACCTTGCTGATCAGAAAGTCTTCGACTTTCTTGCCGGCGGCGGTCAGTTCGGCCAGCCAGCGCGGCTGCTTGCCGCGGCCGGTCCAGGCTTCCTGAGGATTGGCGGGGTTGCGATATTTCGGCGCAACCTTGCCCAGCTTGCGGCCGGCGCGCGGGCTCGGCTTGGCAGCGGCAGCCGGACGACCCGGGCCGGCGCTGGCGCCAAACAATTCGTCGATGGAATAACCCTGGGCTTTTGCCGCGCGGGTCAGCTGGGTGCGAACCTTGGCAATCGGGGCGCGCTTGGCAACCACGGTCTGCTGCTTTTTCGCATTTTTGATCAGTGCACCCAATTGCTTGGCCGACAGGCCGCTAAGATCGATCGACATCACTACTCCGGAAGATGAGAGAAAAAAGAATGCCGGTCCGTGGCAGCGCTGGCCATCATAATGTCAGAAAACTCGGGTGACAAACGCGCCGAAATAGTTCGGCGACTTTTGTTCATCCGATTGAAGTGGTTCCGGCTGATTTGATCAATGACCCAGGCGGGAGAATAACCCGGCCTTATCCAGGTTTTCTGCTGCCTCCGCAGTGCGGGCGCGATATTCAAATGTGCCGGCCGCCAATCCGCGTTCGGAGACCACCACCCGATGCGGAATGCCCAATAGCTCCATATCGGCAAACATCGCGCCCGGGCGCAGGCCGCGGTCGTCCAGCGCCGCTTCGATCCCTGCGGCGATCAACTCGTCCAGCAATGCCTGAGCGGCGGTAACCACCTGCGCATCCTGCTTGGGGTTGATGATGCAGACCACGACCTGCCACGGTGCCATCGGCGCGGGCCAGACGATGCCTGCGTCGTCATGGTTCTGCTCGATCGCCGCGGCCACGATGCGCGAAATACCGATGCCGTAGCAGCCCATCTTCATCACTGCGGGCTTGCCGTTCTCGTCGATCACGGTGGCCTGCAATGCCTGCGCATACTGGCTGCCGAGCTGGAACACGTGGCCCACTTCGATGCCGCGGGCCAGCCGCAGCTCGCCGCCATCGGCGGCGCGTTCGCCGTCGATGACGTTGCGCACATCGGCAACGGTTTCCGGTTCCGGCAGGTCGCGGCCCCAGTTGACGCCCACCAGGTGCGCGCCGGGCACATTGGCGCCGACCACGAAATCGGCCATTGCCGCGACATCGCGATCGGCCACCACGCGTACCGGGCGGGCGGTGTTCACCGGACCCAGGAAGCCCGGCTCGCAGCCGAGGTGGTCGCGGATTTCGGTTTCGTTGGCCAGGCGGTAGTCGGCCAGACCGGCGACCTTGCCAAGCTTGATCTCGTTGACGGCGTGATCGCCGCGTACCAGCACCAGCACGAAGCCGGCCTCGGTCATCACCGCCACCGACTTGACCGTGCGCTGCAGTGCGATGCCCAGCAACCCGGCGACGTCTTCGCAGGTCTTCTGGGTGGGCGTTGCGACCTGGCGCATCGCCTCGCCAGCCGCGGCGCGCGGGGCGGGCAGGGCGGCGCTGGCGGTTTCCACGTTGGCGGCGTAATCGGAGCCGGTGGAGAATGCCAGCGAGTCCTCGCCGGAGGCGGCGATGACGTGGAACTCCTGCGAGGCGTCGCCGCCGATGGCGCCGGAGTCGGCCTGCACGGCGCGGAATTCCAGCCCCAGCCGGGTGAAGATGCGGGTATAGGCCGCGCGCATGTTGTCGTATTCGCGCGCCATGTCCGCATCGGTGAGATGGAAGGAATAGGCATCCTTCATCAGGAATTCGCGCGTGCGCATCACCCCGAAGCGCGGGCGGATCTCATCGCGGAACTTGGTCTGGATCTGGTAGAAGTTCAGCGGCAGCTGCTTGTAGCTGTTGATCTCCTGGCGCGCGAATTCGGCCGCAGCCTCTTCGGCGGTCGGGCTGTAGCAGAACTCCTGCTCCTTGCGATCCTTGATCTTGAGCAACTGCCCGCCGAACTTCTCCCAACGGCCGGTGGCGTCCCACAGCTCGCGCGGCTGGATGGTGGGAAACAGCACTTCCACCGCCCCGGCGCGGTTCATCTCCTCGCGCACGATGGCCTCGACCTTGCGCAGCACGCGCAGACCCAGTGGCGACCAGGTGTACAGCCCGGAGGCCAGCTTGCGGATCATGCCCGCGCGCAGCATCAGACGGTGGCTGATCAGCTCGGCGTCGGCCGGGGTTTCCTTGGTGGTGTGCAGGTGGAACTGGGAAAGACGCATCGGGCTTCGCTTGGGCGGAAAGCCCATAGTTTGCCAGTCTCGCGCCCTGCCGGTCAGTGGCGCCGGCCGGGTGGACCGACATGTGGCCGGTCGCGGGCCGGCTCAGCTGGCCGGATTGCCGCTCGCTGCCGGCTTGCAATAGGCCTTGGCGGCCGCCTCGGCGAGATTGCGCTGCGCCGCGCGCGCGTCCGGGTCCAGCGGGGTGCCGGGCTTGCCGTCGGCGCCGGCGCCCATGGTGACCTCGCCCTTGCCGCTGAGCAGTTCCAGGTTGCGGCGCGCGGTCAGGCAGTCGGCCGATTCGGGCGTGGTGGTTTCCGGCGCGGCGATGGCGGCGGTGCCGCTGCGCGCATCGATCCGGCGCGCTTCGTAGCGCTGGCCGGCCGGTGGCGGGGTTTCGGTGTAGTGGGTGACGCCCTTGGCGTCCTTCCATTTATACAGATCGGTCGCGCCGGCGGCGGCGCTGGCCAGCATCAGCAGGGCGCATAGCCCGGACGACAGGTGCATGTGGCTTCCCCTGGATGATTCCCGCGGCGATTGCAGCATCCGCGGCCCGCGCTGGCAAGTGATGCCGCTGGCACGCACGCACGATGCAGGCGCGCTACCGCCTGACGGACCTCAGGCCCTACACTTGCCAGATGGATGAGATGAGACCGCCCCCGCGCTCGCGCACGATCTACCTGCTGCCGAACCTGTTCACCACCGCCGGGCTGTTTTCCGGTTTCTACGCCATCATCGCCGCCGCCAACGGGCAGTTCGTCCAGGCCGCCATGGCGGTGTTCGTGGCTGCGGTGATGGACGGGCTGGACGGCCGGGTGGCGCGCCTGACCAATACCAGCAGCGAATTCGGCGTGCAGTACGACTCGCTAGCCGACCTGGTGAGCTTCGGCATGGCCCCGGCGCTGGTGATGTATCACTGGTCGCTGTCGGCATTGAAGTACGACAGCAACGTGATGGGCCGGGTCGGCTGGTCGGCCGCATTTCTGTATGCGGCCTGCGCGGCGCTGCGCCTGGCGCGCTTCAACACGCAGGTGGGCGTGGTCGACAAGCGCTGGTTCATCGGCCTGGCCAGCCCGGCCGCTGCCGGCTTGATGATGTCCTTCGTCTGGGCCTTTGCCGACGACAGCCTGGGCTTTGATGGCGAGCAGCTGCGTTATCCGGCGCTGGCGGTCACCGTGGTAGCGGCCTTGCTGATGGTCAGCCGGATCCGGTTCTGGAGTTTCAAGGGCGGCGCGCGTGGGCCGCGTGCCGACCGTGTGCCGTTCCTGGCGCTGGCGATCGCCACGGTGGTGATCGCGTTGCTGGTGATCGATCTGGCCCGTTCGCTGCTGGTGATCGGCGTGCTGTATGCGCTGTCCGGCCCGGCGATGTGGCTGTGGCGGCGCTGGCGGCGCACGCCCGAGCTGCCATGAGTCAATTGGCCTCAGAGCCGATGTGGTCCGATTTGCAGGTGTCGTACCTGCAGGCGTTGGGGCACACCGTGTATCTGGACCGCGATACCGTGGACGCGGCGGCGCCTGACGAGACGATCGAACGCGCGCCGGCAGCGGCACCGCCGCGCGTGGAGCGCACGCCATCAATGCCGGCGCCTGCGGCACCGCCTATGGTCCGTCGCAGCGCTCCGGCGACGCCGGCCGACGCGCCGCCGACGGTCACGACTGCATCATCGACAGCGCCGCAGCGGCGCAGCCGGGTTGGCCTGCCCGATCGCCTGCAGATGGCGTTGCTGCGCGCCTCCGGCTGCAACCCGGGCGATCCGAATACGCAAGCCTTGATGGCGTCCTGGCCGCTGGCCGAGCTGCGCGGCAATCCAGCGGCCAAGCGCGCGCTGTGGCCGCAACTGCGCGCGCTGCGGCGGCGACAGGACCCGGCATGAGCGCCTTGAACGCGCCGCTGCACACCTCGCTGCGCGCCATGCGCGAGAGCGATCTGGATGTGGTGATGGACATCGAACATCGCGCCTATCCGTTTCCGTGGACGCGCAGCATCTTTCGCGACTGCCTGCAGGCCGGCTATCCGGGCTGGGTGATGGAGCAGGGGGGGCAGGTCATTGGCTACGGGGTGATCAGCATCGCCGCCGACGAGGCGCACGTGCTCAATGTCTGCATCGCACCGGAGGCGCAATCCCAGGGGCATGGCCGGGTGCTGTTGCGCGCGCTGATCAAGGGAGCCTGCGATCGCGGTGCGCGGCGCGCGTTTCTGGAAGTGCGCCCGTCCAATCCGTCGGCGATCGCGCTGTATCACTCCGAAGGCTTCAACGAAATCGGGCGGCGCCCCCGCTACTACCCCTCCAACACCGGTCGCGAAGATGCGTTGGTGATGGCGATCGAGTTGTCCTTCGAAGGGTTTTCCTGAGCGCCATCGGCCGTTGCTGATGGGAGCGTTCACGCGCACCGGGCTTGAACAGCATGATTTGCCTGATACGTGCCACGCGGTTGCATTGGTGACGGGGATCGCGACCTGAACACGCTACCCCGGCCCCGGCCCCGGCCCCGGCGTCGCGGGCGGACGACGGCTCCGGTGCTTCCCTGTTTCGCAGCGAGTGCGGCTTGGTCGTTACAAAATACGATCAGGTAAACAGGCAGTCGCGCGTGCCGTGAGCAACGCCCTTGCGCGTCGCTGCAATCGATCGCAACAAGGCGCACATTTTTCCTGCCGCCTCGTGTGAGTCGGCCACTTGCGCGCCGCCATCTGCCGTGACGCGCTTGTACGCGTCATGGTGATTCTTTCGCCATGTTGCATTTTACGTTTTCAATGGCGCGATCGGTTGCGCCCGAACGCGCGAGACGCCGCGTGATGGCGATAGCCGCATTGCAGCCGCTATGCGCGTCAAAAAGCACATGCAGGCATGTGGTCGTGCTGGCACACCGTGCTGGACCTGTGACTGCCTGCGTTGCAAGGCAGGTCATGCTGCGCTGCAGTGTCCCTGGGCCTGTCTCCATCTGTCTTGGTTGCAGCGTTTTGTCTTCTCTTGCGTGTCTCGCAACCGTTTGCGTGACTACGCGTGCACATCGATGTATCGGCTAGATACAAGCCAATGCGATGCTCCTAGTATCGATGCCGCGGAACTGAACATTACAGAGATGAAAAGTATGTTCCGCGCCTGCTAGACGAGGGGTGTGCCGCCGCGCGGCGCATCGAACCCATCCGAGGGAGACATCAAGATGAAGCCGAAATTCTCAACGGCGGCCGCCGCGTCGCTGTTTGTCGGGTCGTTGCTGGTCGTTGGCGTTGCCTGTGCCGATCCTGCGCTGGAAGTTGCAACCACCGGTTGGGCGACACAGAACGGTGGGACCAAGGGCGGCTCCAAAGCGGCAGCTGCCAACATCTACACGGTCAAGACTGCCGCAGAATTGAAGAGCGCGCTCAAAGCCAGCGTGGGCAGCAACGGGCGCATCATCAAGATCAGCGGCATCATCGATGTCAGCGAAGGCAAGCCGTACACCACGACCTCGGATATGAAGGCCCGCGCGCGCCTGGACATTCCGACCAAGACCACGCTGATCGGCATCACCGGCAACGCGGAGATCCGCGAAGGCTATTTCTACGTCAAGGCCAACGACGTCATCATCCGCAACCTCACCATCGAAAATCCATGGGATCCGGAGCCGGTCTGGGATCCGGATGACGGCAGCGCCGGCAACTGGAATGCCGAGTACGATGGCCTCACGGTCGAGGGCGCGACCAACGTGTGGGTAGACCATGTCACCTTCACCGACGGCCGCCGCACCGACGATCAGAACGGTACTGCCAACGGCCGCCCCAAGCAGCATCACGACGGGGCGATGGACGTCAAGAAGGGCGCCAACTTCGTCACCATTTCCTATTCGGCGTTCAAATCGCACGAGAAGAACGACCTGATCGGCTCCAGCGACAGCGCCTCCAGCACCGACAGCGGCAAGCTCAAGGTGACCATCCACAACACCTTGTTCGAGAACATCTCCGCGCGCGCACCGCGTGTGCGTTTCGGTCAGGTGCATCTGTACAACAATTACCACGTCGGCAGCACCAGCAATAAGGTCTATCCGTTCTCCTACGCACATGGCGTGGGCAAGGAGTCGAAGATCTTTTCCGAGCGCAACGTGTTCGACATCAGCGGGGTGAGCGGCTGCGACAAGATTGCGGCCGATTACGGCGGCAGCGTGTACCGCGACCAGGGCTCGCTGCTCAACGGCAAGGCGCTGACCTGCTCGTGGAATACCACTATCGGCTGGACCCCGCCGTACACCTATAGCCTGCTGTCGGCCGACAAGGTCGCTGCGGACGTCAAGGCAAAGGCCGGCGCAGGCAAGCTGTAAGGCGTCTGCCACTCGCAACGCTGCGATGCCTGCCGCGTTGCACCGCTTCCCGCAACGCCCGCAATACTGCGGGCGTTGCGGCTTCTGGCGGCGCTAGATCTTGGCGCGTTGTTCGCGCAGGCCGGTCAGCTGCGTGGTCCAGTCGTTCAGGCGCGCGCGCTCCTGCTCGACGACGACGGCCGGTGCGTTCTGCACGAAGGTGGCGTTGCCCAGCTTGCCGTTGCACTTGCCGATCTCGCCTTCCACGCGCTTGATTTCCTTGTCCAGGCGCGTGCGTTCGGCGTCCATGTCGACCAGGCCTTGCAGCGGCACCAGCAGGGTGAGCTCGCCGACGATGGCCGTGGCCGACGGCGGCGTGTTCTGGCCGGCCTCCAGCCAGTCGATCGCTTCGAGCTTGAGCAGGAACGACAGCTGCGAGGCAAAGCGGCTAACACGGGCGCGATCGTCGGCAGTTCCTGCCTGCAGCAGCAGGCGCACCTGCTTGGACGGCGGCACGTTCAACTCGCTGCGCACACGACGCAGTGCCGACACCATCGACTTCAACCATTCGACATCGGCCTCTGCGCCGGCGTAGCGCGCGGTGTCGATATCGCCGGCCTGCGGGAATGCCTGCAACGAGATCGTGGTGGCGGTGATGCCCAGGCGCGGTGCGACCTGCTGCCACAGTTCTTCGGTGACGAATGGGATGAGCGGGTGCAGCAGGCGCAGTAGCGCTTCCAGGACCTGCAGCAGGGTGCGGCGGGTGCTGTCGGCGGCGTGGGCGTCGTCGCCGTTCAACGCCGGCTTGGTCAGCTCCAGGAACCAGTCGCAGAACTCGTTCCAGGCGAACTCGTACAGGCACTGCGCCAGCAGGTCGAATCGATAGGCGGCGTAGTGCGCCTCGGCTTCGGCACTGACCTTGTCCAGCCGTACCAGGATCCACTTTTCTGCGTCGGTGACCGGCACATGCTTGCCCGAGTCCGGATGCGAGGCGGTGTCCGCATGGTTCGCCCCCGGGGCGCGTGGCGACGCGTCTGTCGCTTCCGCGGCCGCGGGATCCCCGGGGCGCGTGTTCATCAGCACGAAGCGCGTGGCGTTCCACAGCTTGTTGCAGAAGTTCTTGTAGCCTTCGGCGCGGCCGAGATCGAACTTGATGTCGCGGCCATGCGTGGCGAGTGCGGCGATGGTGAAGCGCAGCGCGTCGGCACCGTGGGCGATGATGCCGTCCGGGAATTCCTTGCGCGTGGCTTTTTCGATCTTTTCGGCCATGCGCGGCTGCATCAGCCCGTTGGTGCGCTTGGCCACCAGGTCTTCGATGCTGATGCCGTCGATGATGTCCAGCGGATCGAGCACGTTGCCCTTGGACTTGGACATCTTCTGGCCCTGCGCATCGCGGATCAGGCCGGTGATGTAGACATCGCGGAACGGCACCTGGCCGGTGAAGCTGTCGGTGGCCATGATCATGCGCGCCACCCAGAAGAAGATGATGTCGAAGCCGGTGACCAGCACCGACGACGGCAGGTAGCGTTCGAAGCCGCGCTCGGCCATCGCGTTCGCATCCGGCCAGCCCAACGTGGAGAAGGGCCACAGTTGCGAGGAGAACCAGGTTTCCAGCACGTCGCTGTCCTGGTGCAGCGCGAGGTCGGCACCCAGGCCGTGTTTCGCGCGGACCTCGGCTTCGTCATGGCCGACATAGCACTTGCCGGCCTCGTCGAACCACGCCGGGATGCGATGTCCCCACCACAGCTGACGGCTGATGCACCAGTCCTGGATGTTCTCCATCCAGTGGCGATAGGTGTTGATCCAGTTCGGCGGCACGAACTTGACCTGGCCGCTCTCGACCAGCTCCAGCCCGCGCCTGGCCAGCGCGTCCATCTTCACGAACCACTGGTCGGTGAGATAGGGCTCGATCACCTGGCCGGTGCGATCGCCGCGCGGCACCTGCAGTTTGTGCGGCTTGGTTTCGACCAATACGCCCAGGTCTTCCAGTTCGGACAGCACCAGCTTGCGTGCGTCGTAGCGGTCCAGACCGCGATAACGCTCCGGCGCATTCTCGTTGATGGTGGCGGTGACGGTGAACAGGTTGATCAGCGGCAAGTCGTGCCGCACGCCCACCTGGTAATCGTTGAAGTCATGCGCAGGCGTGACCTTGACCACGCCGGTGCCGAAGCCGCGGTCGACATAATCGTCGGTGATCACCGGCACGCGCCGGCCGGTCAGCGGCAGCACGATGCCGGCGCTGTGCAGCGTGGCATAGCGCGGGTCTTCCGGATGCACCATTACCGCCGTATCGCCCAGCATGGTCTCCGGGCGGGTGGTGGCGACCACCAGATAATCGCGGGTTTCGCGCAGCGTCTCGACGCCGTCGGCATCGTGTTCGACATGCTCGTAGGTCACGCCATCGGCCAGCGGGTAGCGGATCGACCACAGGAAGCCGTCTTCTTCGACGTTTTCCACTTCCAGGTCGGAGATCGCGGTCTTCAGCACCGGGTCCCAGTTGACCAGGCGCTGGCCGCGATAGATCAGCCCCTGCTCGTACCAGCGCACGAAGGCTTCGTTGACTGCGGCCGACGGCTGCGGGTCCATGGTGAAGGTGCTGCGCGACCAGTCGCTGGAGGTGCCCAGCCGGCGCATCTGGCGCTCGATGGTGTCGCCGGATTCGGCCTTCCATTCCCACACCTTGGCGATGAAGCCCTCGCGCCCCAGCGAGTCGCGCGTGTCCCCCTTGCCTTCCAGGGCCAGGTTGCGCGACACCACCATCTCGGTGGCGATGCCGGCATGGTCGGTGCCCACCTGCCATAGCGTGTCGAAACCGCGCATGCGGTGATAGCGCACCAACGCATCCATCAGCGTCTGCTGGAACGCATGGCCCATGTGCAGCGTCCCGGTCACATTCGGCGGCGGCAGCAGCACGGTGTACGGCTCACCCTTGCCGGACGGCACGAAATAACCGGCCGCCTCCCACTGCGCGTACAGGCGCGATTCGAAGGAAGAGGGTTCGTAGCTGGAGGCGAGGGTGGTCATAGAGGGGCGGCGATTCGTTGTTCGGGATTCGGGATTGGTTGCGTCATGGGGCCGGCGAGAAGCACTGGCAATCCACTCATCAACATCAGCGGCGGTGCGGTGGAGCAAAGATCGGCTATTGGGGATTCGTCGTTGGATGCAGCCCTGGGATGCGCAAAAAACCTGCTTTTGCCAATCCCCAATCCCGACTCCCCAATCCCCGCCCCTCTCACATGTCGTACTTGGTCAGTTCCAGGCCCAGGGCCTTGTACTGTTTCCAGCGTTCGCGCAGCGGTTCGCGAGCGGCGGGGTCGGCCGGCACGACTTCCAGCACGCGGTCGCAGGCGCCCAGGTAGGGATCGTCGCGCAGGTTGATCACCAGCGGGCGCGAGGGCGCATCGAACTCCGGTGAGGCGATCAGTACCGGCGCCAGTTCGTCTTCCTCGTCGGTGCCGGCGATCTGGTGCGGGATGTAGGCCTCGTCGTCGAATGCCCACAGCAGGTCGTCCAATGCCTCGGCCTGCGCGGCGTCGCGCGCCAGGATCAGCGTGGACAGATTGGCGTCGTTGGCCTTGCGCGCCAGCTCGCAGACCAGCCGCAGCGGTTCGTTGAGGAAGCGCGGTTTGGCGATCAGGTAAAAGTCGGCACGGGGCATCAGGGCAGGGATTCGTTGAGGGGGATTCGGGATTGGCAACAGCAGGTCATGGCCGTCCGCACTCTGCTACGGACGGCGGGATGCATGCGCTTTGCACGCATCCCGAATCTCCATTCCCCAATCACGCCGCGCCGCTGGCGGCGCGATCCAGCAACCACTGGGTCAGCAGCCCGACCGGGCGACCGGTGGCCATGCCGCGCTTGCCTTCGTCGCTGGCGACGCCGGCGATGTCCAGATGCGCCCAGCGCTGGTTCTCGGTGAAGCGCGACAGGAAGCAGCCGGCGGTGATCGCGCCGCCCCAGCGGCCGCCGATGTTGTAGACGTCGGCGAAGGTGGAATCCAGCAGGCCCTGGTATTCGTCCCACAGCGGCAGGCGCCAGGCGCGGTCGAACACGTGCTCGCCGGCGGCCAGCAGTTCGTTGGCCAGGTCGTCGTGCTTGCTCATCAGGCCGGCGGTCTGGTGGCCGAGCGCCACCATGCAGGCGCCGGTCAGCGTGGCCACGTCCACCAATGCTTCGGGGTTGAAGCGCTCGGCATAGGTCAGCGCATCGCACAGGATCAGGCGGCCTTCGGCGTCGGTATTGCCGACCTCGATGGTCTTGCCGGACATGCTGGTGATCACATCGGAGGGGCGATAGGCATTGCCGTCGATGGCGTTCTCCACCGCCGGCACCACCACCACCAGGTTGATCGGCAGCTCGGCCTTGACCGTGGCCACGAAGGTGCCGATGACGTTGGCGCCGCCACACATGTCGTACTTCATTTCCTCGATGCCGCCCTGCGTCTTGAGGTTGACGCCGCCGGTGTCGAAGGTGATGCCCTTGCCGACCAGCACGTAGGGCCGCGCATCGCCGCCGCCGTTCCACTTCAGCACGATCAGCTGCGGGCGGTTGGCCGAGCCACGCGCCACCGACAGCAGCGAGCCCATGCCGAGCGACTCCATCTGCGTCTCGTCCAGGATCTCGGCCTCGGCGCCGGGGAACTTGCCGGCGAATGCGGCGGCGGTCTCGGCCAGATAGGCCGGGGTGCAGTAGTTCGGCGGCAGGTTGCCCAGCTCGCGGGCGAACTCCACGCCCTCGGCGGTGGCCACGCCCACGGCCAGTGCACGGGCGTCGTCGCCGGCGATCGCCAGCGTGGTCAGGCCGGTCTCGTCGACCTTTTTCTTGCCCAGCGTGGCGGTGTAACGGTAGGCGGCGTGGTCGCTGACGATGATGGCCTGGCGGATGTTCCAGGCGCCATCGCGCGCCTTGACCTGCAATTCGGTCAGGGTGAGCAGGGCGGTGCCGACCGGGCCGGTCTTCAGCGCGCGGGTCGCGTCGCCGACCGCCTTGAGATACGGCGCCACGCCGAACTTGCCGGCTTCGCCCAGGCCGACCACCAGCACGCGCGGGGCGGCGACACCGGGCAGGTCGTGCAGCAGGCTGGTGCT
Source organism: Xanthomonas arboricola (assembly GCF_002940665.1). GTDB lineage: Bacteria > Pseudomonadota > Gammaproteobacteria > Xanthomonadales > Xanthomonadaceae > Xanthomonas > Xanthomonas arboricola_B. Next base: position 950,376 of record NZ_MIGY01000001.1, on the reverse strand, counting down.
GCCGGTCTTGGCAGCCACATCGCCACGTGCCACCAGGGCCGTCAGACGGCCCTGGCTGGCGCTGTCCAGCGCCTGGGCGGCGGGCGACAGGGTCTTGTCGGCGAACACGCCAACCACGATGCAGTCGACGGCGGCGCTTGCCGGCGCGTCTTGGTTCAGGGTGAATTGCAGGGCCATTGATCAGATTCCGTAGGCAAATCCGTACAATCGCGGGCTGTTTACGCCAACCGGACTAGGCTGGCGCCGCCGCGAACGAATCCGAGAGTTTAAAACAAGCCCACCCCATGCCGAAGCTCGATCGATACCTGCTTAGCGATTTCACCCAGAGCTTCCTGGCCACCCTGATCGTGCTGCTGGTCGTCAGCGTGGGCGGTGTGCTGGTGGATATCCTCGGCAATATCGCCGACGGCCGCATCCCTGCTCGCTTGCTGCTGTCCCAGGTGGGCCTGCAATTTGTGGCGTATCTGCCGATCATCCTGCCACTGGCGTTGATGCTGGGGCTGTTACTGGCGTTGGCGCGGCTGTACCGCGATTCAGAAATGGCCGTCATTACCGCCATCGGTGTGGGCCCGCGGCGCATGTTGCGGCCGATGCTGATGCTGGTGGTGCCGGTGGTGGTGGTGATCGGGCTGTGCTCGCTGTGGCTGGGCCCCTGGGCCAGCCGCACCGCCGAGACCATGCTGGAAGACGCCAACCGCAGCATCGTGATGGCCGGCCTGGAGTCGGGCAAGTTCACTCCGCTGTCCGGCGGCGGGGTGGTCTACCTGACCACGATCTCGGCCGACGGCAAGGGCCTGGGCAAGGTCTTCATGCAGCGCCAGAAGGACGACCGCATCGATGTGGTCACCGCCGACCGCGGCGCGATGTTCTTCGAAGGCAAGGCCGACCGTTATCTGCGCCTGGAGGACGGCTACCGCATCGAAGGCCCGGCCGCCGGCAACACCCTGGACTACCGCCTGATGAAGTTCGCCAGCAACGATGTGGCCTTGCCCGACCGGACCCAGGTGCACGATGCCAACGATCCGGAAGTGATGTGGACCACGCAGTTGCTGTCGGACCAGCGCCCCGCCGCGCGCGCGCAGTTGCATGAACGCCTGGCGCCACCGCTGCTGGCGCTTGCTTTCGCGCTGCTGACCCTGCCGCTGTCGCGCAGCGCACCGCGGCAGCAGCGGTATGGCCGGATCATGCTGGCCTTCCTGGCTTACATGGTGGGCACCAATCTGATGATCGTCGGCACCCAGTGGATCGCCAACGGCAAGACGCCGGCCGCGCTCGGGCTGTGGTGGCTGACCCTGCCGCTGCTGGCAGTGGCGATCTGGGCGTATGCACGCGATGGCCGCGTGCGTCGGCCGAGGGTGCGCGCATGAGGCTGATGCCGCGGGTGCATGATTGGTACATCGGGCGTGCGGTGCTGTTCACCGTGCTGCTGACATGGGCGGTGTTGCTGGGCCTGGACCTGGTCAACGCGTTTGCCAGCGAGGCCAAAAGCATCGGCCAGGGGACTTACACCTTCGGTCATGCGATCGCGTATGTGGCCTACACGGTGCCTCGTCGGGCCTACACCTTGTTCCCCACTGCGGCGGTGATCGGCGCCTTGATGGGCCTGGGCCAGCTGGCGGCGACGTCCGAGCTCACCGCACTGCGCGCGCTCGGCGTGTCGCGCAAGCGCATGTCGGCCTCGGTAGTGGCCGCCATGGCGCTGCTGACCGCCACCATGGTGATCAGCGGCGAGACCGTGGGGCCGTGGGCGCAGAACCAGGCCGATACCCTGAAAACCAGCGCCCGCTACAACAGCAACATGGCAATGGCACGCTATTCCGGCCTGTGGGCGCGCGAAGGCGACACCTTCCTCAATGCGCTCAGCGGCGAAGAGAAGCTGCTCGATGACGGCGGCACCGCGCTGGATCTGCACGACGTGCGGCTGTATCACCTCGATGCCAGTGGCCGTCTGCAGCAGCTGACCTATGCGGGGCTGGCCGAGAACCGCAACGGGACCTGGACGCTGCGCCAGGTGCGACGCGATACCTTCCAGGACCGCTCGGTGCAGCGCGAAACCTTCCCCGAACTGCCCTGGCAATCGCAGCTGAGCCCTGCAGCGCTGGCGGCCGGGCTGGCCAAACCGCGCAACCTGTCCGCGCGCGATCTGGAACAGAGCATCGAGTACCGTCGCCGCAACGGCCTGGACGCACGCGATTACGAAGATCAGTACTGGAGCCGCTGGTTCTATCCGCTCAACGTGCTGGCACTGTGCCTGGCGGCGATTCCGTTTTCGTTCGGTTCGCTGCGCAGCGGCGGCCTGGGCAAGCGCCTGTTCCTGGGCATCCTGTTCGCGTTGGGGTTCTGGCTGCTGCAGCTGTTCTTCGGCCGCATGGCCGGCGCGCTCAAGCTGGATTACCGCATCGCCTACGCGCTGCCGCCGATGGTGATGCTGGGCGTGTCGGCGTGGTTGTTCCGACGGCGCAGCAGCTGACGCCGATGGGTCGGTTCAGCGTCTTCGGAACCGTGCTCTGCCTGCTCTGAGCAGCGGTTACCGCTTCGCGCCTCTGGGCGGTCAGTACTCCGCATGACGGCCGCACTCCAACGTCGCCTGCCGTAGAGAGCGGCAAGGGGCCGGCCTGACCGTTTCAGCGCTTCGGGGTGCGCTGCAGCCGGGTGCCACTGGCGCGGTCATGCCAGGCCAAGCGATCGCGATCCAGCCAGGCCCACCAGAACCCTGCGCCAGCCAAGCCCAGCGACAGCGTACCGACGGTATAGCGGATCCAGAGCGTACGCCAGGAGGCTTGCGGACCGACCAGCGACAGCCGCCATGGGCGCATGCCCAGGGTCTGGCCACCCCGTCGCCAGCTGACGGTGGCGTACACCCCGGCAGCGATCCAGCAACACAGCCACAACAGCCATTGCCAGCCACTGAAGGGGGCGATGTTTTCGCGAGCCGGGTGTCCGGCAAGCGTGAACCCCAGCGTGAACGCGGCAGAGATCAGCATCCACAGCGCGAGGACCGGCCAGGCGTCGTAGCACATGGCCAGCAGGCGCCAGACCACCAGGGCGGGCGGTCGCGCGCTGCGCGGTGAAGGGGGCGAGGTCATGCCGCGAGCATAGCCGGCGCAGGCGATCGGGCAACGTCGCGCTGCGGCAATCCCGCGCCTGGCCAACACGGCGCGCCGCAACACGCATGCCACGCTCTATGCTGTTGCGATGTCAGCCAGCAGTCCCGCCGAACGTCGCCAACTGGCGCAACACCTGCCACCGGTGCAGGCCGCCGATGCCGCCGCCATCGAACGCTTCCTGGAGCGGTTGTGGGCCGAGCAGGGCGTGGCGCGGCAGACCCTGGACAGCTACCGGCGCGATCTGGAAGGGCTGGCGCGTTGGCGCGACGGTGGCGGCGGCCTGCTGGGGGTCGATCGCGCGGTGTTGTTCGACTATCTGCGCTGGCGCACCGAGGCGCGTTATTCGCCGCGCAGCAATGCCCGGTTGTTGTCGACCCTGCGTGCGTTCTATGGCCTGTGTCTGCGCGATGGCGTGCGCAGCGACGACCCCACCGCATTGCTGGACCCGCCACGTTTGCCGCGCTCGCTGCCCAAGGCGCTGACCGAAACGCAGATCGAGGCGCTGTTGGCCGCGCCCGAGATCGACACGCCGCTGGGCCTGCGCGACCGCGCGATGCTCGAGCTGATGTATGCGGCCGGCCTGCGGGTCAGCGAACTGGTCAACCTGCCGGCGGTGGGGGTCAACCTGCGCCAGGGCGTGCTGCGGGTCACCGGCAAGGGCAGCAAGGAACGGCTGGTACCGCTGGGCGAGGAGTCGCAGCACTGGCTGGAGCGATATCTGAGCCAGGCGCGCCCGCTGCTGGCCAGCCACAAGGCGGTGGCGGCAGTGGACGGGCAGGTGCCGTTGTTCATCGATGCAGCGCGTCAGCCGCCCAGCCGCCAGCAGTTCTGGGCGCTGGTCAAACGCTATGCGGCGGTGGCCGGAATCGATCCCGCCACGGTCAGCCCGCACGGGCTGCGGCACAGCTTTGCCACCCATCTGCTCAACCACGGCGCGGACCTGCGCGCGCTGCAGATGCTGCTCGGTCACAGCTCGCTGTCCACCACGCAGATCTACACGCTTGTGGCCCGTCAGCACCTGCAGAAGCTGCACGCCACCCATCATCCGCGCGGTTGACCGCGGCCGCAGAGGCAGCGGCGGTGCCGCTTCGGCCGAGGCGGCGGTCCATTCAGCGGCTCAGCCAGCAGACAGGCCGGCCTGCTGGCTGCCTGGCTTCATCTGCGCTGTGCGAGAATCCAGGCACCCCATTCCACTGGATGCGTGAATGTATCGTCTTGCCATCGCCGCGCTGCTGGGCGCAATCAGCCTTACCGCCTGCGCGCAGTCCTCGCAGCCTGCGGCAAGCAACGCCGGCGCCAAGCCAGCCGCCGCTGCCGCCCCCGCCGCCTCGGGCAATGTGGACCAGCGTGTGAGCGTCGCGCTCAAGGCGTTGGATCCGGACTTCAAGCCGGACTACATCGGCGCCGCGCCGTTTCCCGGTTTCCGTGAGGTGGTGGTCGGCGGGCAGGTGCTGTACGTCAGCGACGACGGCCGTTACCTGATCCAGGCGCAGCCGTTCGACATCCAGAACAAGCAGTTCGCTGCCAGCCCGGGTCTGTTGGCCTACCGCCGCAAGCAGCTGGAGACCGTGCCCAAGGCCGACCGCATCGTATTTGCGCCGGCAAATCCCAAGTACACCGTGACGGTGTTCACCGACGTGGAATGTGGTTACTGCCGCAAGCTGCACAGCGAGATCGGCGAGCTCAACAAGCAGGGAATCGCGGTGGAATATCTGGCATTTCCGCGCATGGGCCTGGGTAGCCAGGACCACAAGGAAATGATCGCAGTGTGGTGCGCGGCCGACCGCAAGCAGGCGCTGACCGCGGCCAAGTCCGGGCAGCCGGTGAATGCCAAGGACTGCAAGAACCCGGTGTCGATGGAGTACACGCTGGGCCAGCGTCTTGGCGTCAATGGCACCCCGGCGATCTTTGCGCCGGACGGCACTCAGCTCGGTGGCTACCTGCCGCCGGCGCAGCTGCGTGAGGCGCTGGAAAAGCGCGCGGTCACCACTGCCGGCGGCAGCCGCTGAGGTATCCGACAGCGGCGCCGGGATGCGGGCCGCTGCGGCGGTCGGTGTGATCGATCAGGAGGCCGGAATGCGCATGCATTCCGGCCTCTTGCGTTTCAGGGTCGGGCCGGCTGCATGGTTTATAGGGTGAGAGCGGCGGTGGACCGGCAGTGCCAGCACTGCGGACGTCGCCACCGCGCGGAGACCGGCCCAAAGACAGGTGGACGCGACAATCCCTGCTGGCATCGCCATCCGCCTTCGCCGTTGCCGCATCGGCCGGAACGCGCCGCATCCGGCCCGGGCTGTGCCGATGATCACCGCATGGATTGGCGGCCCACCCACGCCGGGTCCGGCGCCGGCGCATCAGCTCCGTTACAATCTGCAGCCCCGTTTCTGACACGGTTCCCCGGACATGATGGTCCTCGAGGGCGCTTCTGCCCTTTCGCCGTTCCGCCGCGCTCGGCTCGAAACCCGCCTGCAAACCCTCGTTCCCGCGCTGCGCATCACCGGCGCCTGGCACGTGTACTTCATCCGCGCCGAGGCCGGGCAAGCGCCCGATCAGGCCACCTTGCAGCGGATCCTGCAGGCCGAAGCCGCCCCCGCGCCGCGGGCCGAGGACGCCTCCTCGCGCTATGTGGTACCGCGTCTGGGCACCTTGTCGCCGTGGTCGAGCAAGGCCACCGAACTGGTGCGCGGGGCCGGACAGCCGATCCAGCGCGTGGAGCGCGGTACCCGCATCGATCTGGCCGGCTGGCCGGCCGACGAAGCGATCCAGGCCGCCGTGGCCAAGCTGCTGCACGACCCGATGACGCAGTCGCTGCTCGGCTCGGCCGCGGCCGCCGAGGCGCTGTTCAACGTGCCCGATCGCGGACAGTTGCAGCGCGTGCCGCTGGCGGCGCTGGGACAGGCCAACCGCGACCTCGGTCTGGCGCTGGCGCAGGACGAGATCGACTACCTGCGCGAACGTTTCGCCGAGCTGGGCCGCGACCCGGCCGATGTCGAGCTGATGATGTTCGCCCAGGCCAACTCCGAGCACTGCCGGCACAAGATCTTCAATGCCAGCTGGACCATCGACGGCAAGCCGCAGGAACGCTCGCTGTTCCGCATGATCAAGCACACCCACCAGCAGACCCCGCAGCACACCCTGTCTGCCTATAGCGATAATGCGGCGGTGGTGGAAGGCGTGCCGGCCGCGCGCTATCGGCCGGATCCGGCCAGCGGCGAGTACCGCGCCGAGGCGGTGCTGCCGTCGGCGTTTGCGATCAAGGTGGAAACGCATAACCACCCGACCGCGATCGCGCCGTTTCCCGGCGCCGCCACCGGTGCCGGTGGCGAGATCCGCGACGAAGGCGCCACCGGCCGCGGCGGCAAGCCCAAGGCCGGGCTGACCGGGTTCACGGTGTCGCACCTGCGCATCCCGACCCTGCCGCAGCCATGGGAAGCGCCGCGCGCGCTGAACCCGCGCATGGCCCCGGCGCTGGACATCATGCTCGACGGCCCGCTCGGCGGCGCCGCGTTCAACAACGAGTTCGGCCGGCCGAACCTGCTCGGCTATTTCCGCAGTTTCGAGCTCGCCGAAGGTCAGGGCCTGACCCGCGCCTACGACAAGCCGATCATGCTGGCCGGCGGCCTGGGCGCGATCGATCGCAATCAGGTCGAGAAGCTGCGCCTGCAGCCCGGTGATGCGGTGATCGTGCTGGGCGGCCCGGCGATGCTGATCGGCCTGGGCGGCGGTGCGGCCAGCTCGGTGGCGGCCGGCGACAGCGCCGAGGCGCTGGATTTCGCCAGCGTGCAGCGCGAAAACCCGGAGATGGAGCGCCGCTGCCAGGAGGTCATCGACCGCTGCGTGGCGCTGGGCACCGACAACCCGATCCGCTGGTTTCACGACGTGGGCGCGGGCGGCCTGTCCAACGCCATCCCCGAGCTGCTGCACGACTCCGGCGTGGGCGGCATCATCGACCTGGGCCGCGTGCTCACCGACGACCCCTCGCTGTCGCCGCTGGAACTGTGGTGCAACGAATCGCAGGAGCGCTACGTGCTGGGCGTACCGCAGGCGCGCCTGGACGAATTCGCCGCGATCTGCGCGCGCGAACGCTGCCCGTTTGCCGCGGTCGGCGTGGCCACGGCCGAGGAGCGGCTGGTGGTTGGCTATGGCGTGTTTGGGGACGGGATTGGTGATTCGGAATTGGAGATTCGCAAAAGCGATTCGTCAGTTGCCGGGTCCGCCGTTGCTTTCCCCCAATCTCCAATCCCCAATCCCCAATCCCCGCTGCCGATCGACCTGCCGATGGACGTGCTCTTCGGCAAGGCGCCGAAGATGCATCGCGATGCGGTGCATCCGCCGGCGCCGCAGTGGCCGGTGCTGCAGACCGCCGCGTTGGATCTGCAGCAGGCCGGTCTGCGCGTCCTGGCGCATCCCACGGTGGCGTCCAAGAGCTTTCTGGTGACCATCGGCGACCGCAGCGTGGGTGGCTTGACCGCGCGCGAGCAGATGATCGGGCCGTGGCAGCTGCCGCTGGCCGATTGCGCGATCACCCTGGCCGGCTTCGACACTTTTGCCGGAGAGGCGATGTCGATCGGCGAGCGCACCCCGCTGGCGTTGTTGAATGCCGCCGCGTCGGCGCGCATGGCGGTGGGCGAGGCGATCACCAACCTGTGCGCCGCGCCGGTGCAGACGCTGGACAGCATCAAGCTGTCGGCCAACTGGATGGCCGCCGCCGGTCACGCCGGCGAAGACGCCTTGCTGTACGACGCGGTGCGCGCGATCGGCATGGAGCTGTGCCCGGCGCTGGAACTGAGCGTGCCGGTGGGCAAGGACTCGCTGTCGATGCAGGCGCAGTGGGTTGTCGCGAATGGGGAATCGGGAATCGGGAATGGCGAAACGCCGCAGCCCTCCGCTTCCACCATTCCCCATTCCCCATTCGCCATTCCCGGTGAAACCCACAAAAGCGTTTCACCGGTCTCGCTGATCATCAGCGCGTTCGCGCCCGTTGGCGATGTGCGCACGCAGTTGACGCCGTTGTTGCGTAGCGACGAAGAGAGCGAGCTGTGGTTGATCGGGCTGGGTGGCGGCAAGCAGCGTCTGGGTGGCTCGGTGCTGGCGCAGGTGTATGCAGACGCTGCGGCGTTGCCGGCATTCGGCGGCGAGGTGCCGGATCTGGACGATGCGCAGCGGCTGCGCAGCTTCTTTGAGCTGATCCGCGCGGCGCGCGAGAGCGGCCTGCTGCTGGCGTATCACGACCGCAGCGATGGCGGGGCGTTCGCGGCGCTGTGCGAAATGGCGTTCGCATCGCGGCAGGGCCTGGATATCACCCTCGATGCCTGGGGCGACGATGCATTCCGCAGCCTGTTCAACGAGGAACTGGGTGCGGTGGTGCAGATCGCCAACGAGGATCGCGCCGCGTTCGCCGATCTGGTCGAACGGCATGCCCTGACCGAATGCGCGCAGCGCATTGCGCGGCCTACCGGTACGCCGCGCATCCGCGTGAGCGGGCAGGGCCGGGTGCTGGCCGAGTGGCGTTGGGAAGCCTTGTTCGATGCCTGGTGGTCGGTGACGCACGCCATGCAGAGGCTGCGCGACAACCCGGAAACCGCCGACGAAGAACGCGCACAGGCACGCGACTTCCAGGCGCCGGGCTTGCGCCCGAAGCTGGTGTTCGACCCCTCCGAAGACGTGGCCGCGCCCTTCGTGGCGACCGGCGTGCGGCCCAAGGTGGCGATCCTGCGCGAGCAGGGCGTCAACGGACAGATCGAGATGGCCTACAACTTCGAGCGCGCCGGTTTCCGTGCGTTCGACGTGCACATGAGCGACCTGATCGAAGGCCGCGTGGATCTGGCGCAATTCTCCGGGTTTGCCGCCTGCGGCGGCTTCAGCTACGGCGACGTGCTGGGGGCCGGCCGCGGTTGGGCCACCTCGATCCTGGAGCGGACCGCCTTGCGCGATGCATTCGCCGCGTTCTTCGCGCGCAGCGATACCTTCGCGCTCGGCGTGTGCAACGGCTGCCAGATGCTCAGCCAGCTCAGGGACATCATTCCCGGTGCCGAGCATTGGCCGCGCTTTTTGCGCAATCGCAGCGAGCAGTTCGAAGCGCGTACCGCCTTGCTGGAAGTGGTGGAGTCACCGTCGATCTTCCTGCGCGGCATGGCCGGCTCGCGGATCCCGGTGGCGGTGGCGCATGGCGAAGGCCGCGCCGAGTTCGATACCGTGGTGGATCAGGCGGCTGCCCGCGTGGCCCTGCGTTTCATCGACGGCGATGGCGTGGTGGCATCGCAGTACCCGCTCAATCCGAACGGCTCGCCGGACGGCATCACCGGGCTGACCAGCACCGACGGTCGCGTCACCATCTTGATGCCGCATCCGGAGCGCACCCCGCGCACGGCAAACCTGAGCTGGCACCCGGCCGGCTGGGGCGATGACGCGCCGTGGCTGCGCATGTTCCGCAATGCGCGGGTCTGGTGCGGTTGATGGTGAGTTGTGCGGCGTGAGCTGAAGCGCCGCAGCAATAGTGTCATTCGACGGCCGTGTGCAGCGATGCGCACGGCCGTCGTCGTTTCCGGTGTCGGCTCTGCGCAACTGCCTGCGATGGTGCCGGGTCGTTCGCCCCTTGCCGCGCTCGCTGTGGCGATGTGCGATGCGTTATGAGCAAGAAAGTGCACGGCCGCGGCTGGGTCGACAGCACCAGATAGGCTCTCACGGAGCCAGGCTTGCCTGCGACAGTTGCCGATAGCAGCGACGTCCCTTGCACGAAGCGTGCGCATCGGCAGGACATTCGGGGAATACTGCGTTCAAGCATGGTCAGCGGCCGTTGAGAGACTTTTCGCTCCCACTTTGCAGGCGTTGCGGATGAGGCCTATACCTGCGATCGCATCGGCGTTGCTGCGATGAAATGCATTTAGTGAAGTCGACGCACGGTTTACTTCAAGTAACCATCGGAAAACTACTGGGCATTTAGTCCAAGCGCCTGCTGATGCGGCCTGTGTAGCGTCGATCTTAATTGAATTTTGATTTTCAACTAAATCGAGGCCGCCAGCGGCAACGCCTGCGACCGATGCCGATGCACCGGCGTTTGCAGATGGTCAGGGTGTGCTGGCAATGGGCAATGCGAGCAATGCCCTGGGCGATGGAACCAATGCATTTGGCGGCGGAAGCCTGGCATTGGAGCGCGGCGCGGCCGCGATCGGACGCAATGCGTCACCCGCAGGGGAATCGGCAACCGCCATCGGCGCTGGACGCGGGTTGGCGCAGCGACGGGGGCAGGGGTTGTCGACGTGCACCGGCAAGGGCCGCGGCGGTCCGGCCACACGCCGCATCGTCAATGTCGGCGGCGGCGCGATCGCCAGTGCCAATGGCGCGCCGGTGATCCGACACACGGCGGCGCGAGGCGATGCGGACGTCGGTTTTCTGGCGCAGTGATGCAGGTAGATCGGTCCCGTCGCCGATCGTGCTGGTCCGAGGTGTCGGCGCGGCGAGCGCTGGTCCGATTTCTGGCCTGTCCCGCGCGCGGTTTTGCGCAAGCAGGCTTGCCGGCGTCCTGCCGGCGGGCTTTCATGTCCGCAGCGGACATGCGTATTCAGCTTGGAAATGTCTTGCGAGACATGATCTAGATCGCTGTTTTCCAAAGAATTATCAAAAAACGAACAAAAGCAGGCCGAAGTGTGATGGCGCGCACGCTCGGTTGTGCTTTCTGTCAAAAACTTGACGCCCAATTTGACGGCTGTTAACACTTTGCTCAGTTCTATGGTTGGGTAGCGTTCACTTTTTGACTACCCGGGGTGCAGCTTCCCGCGCACCGCCATTTGGCCCATGGCGCCAATCACCACGGGGGATCGCAGCGGCGAAAAGGCCTCGCGATGGTGGGTGTTCGTCAAAAAACCAGTCCCAACATTCAGGAGCAGTGCGTCGATGAATCGGATTTATCGCAAGGTCTGGAACAAATCGTTAGGCGTGTGGGCCGTGGCATCGGAGTTGGCCAGCGGCGACAGCCCGGGCGCAGTGAGCACCGCCGCATTCATCGACCGCCGCCAGAGCCGCTGCCTGGTTGCCGCGATCGCCCTGGCGCTGGGTAGCGCCGGCATCGCAATCCCCCTTTCCGCAATGGCGCAATCGGTGGAAGTCGGCCGCGGCGCGTCGGCATCTGCCGCCAACGCTACCGCCATCGGCGCCGGCAGTCGCGCCAGCGCGACCGGCGCGCTCGCCACCGGTGCCGACAGCAGCGCCAGCGGCGTCAACAGCAGCGCGATCGGACGCCAGACCAATGCGATCGGCGAGAACGCGGTGGCCATCGGCTACAACAGTTTCGTACGCCAGAGCGGCGAAAACGGCGTGGCGCTGGGTGCCAACGCCGGCGTGACAGGTGCCAACTCGGTGGCGCTGGGCGCAGGCTCGCGCACCCACGAAGACGATGTGGTGTCGGTCGGCAGCGGCAATGGCCGCGGCGGCCCGGCCACGCGTCGCATCACCAACGTCAGCGCCGGCATCAACGCCACCGATGCGGTCAACGTGGCGCAGTTGCGCGACGTGGCCGATGTGGCCGAAGACACGGCCACGTTCTTCAAGGCGACCCCTGGCGAAGACAGCGTCGGTGCCTATGTCGAAGGCGATAGCGCGCTGGCTGCCGGCGATGCCGCCAATGCGGTGGGCACGGCGACCACGGCGCTGGGAACCGGTGCCAATGCGGTGGCCGACAATGCCACTGCGGTCGGCGCCAATGCGCTCGCCTCCGGGCAGAACAGCGCGGCATTCGGCCACAACGCGCAGGCCAACGGCCCCGGCAGCGTGGCCGTTGGCGGTGCTGCAGTGGACGAAGACGGCGAGCCGTTGATCACCAGTGGCGGCGTGCCCGTCACCACCGGCGCCACCAGCGCCGGCGTCGGCGGGACCGCAGTCGGCGCCAGCGCCAATGCCGATGGATTTGCCGCCTCGTCGTTCGGCGTCGGTGCGTATGCGGCCGGTGCGCAGTCTTCCGCGTTCGGTGCGGTCGCCAATGCGGCAGGCGATTACGCCACCGCCGTGGGCACGCAGACCAGTGCCAGCGGTACCAGCAGCACCGCTGTCGGTGGTCCGGTCGATTTCATTCCCGGTCTGGGTTTCTTCGTGCAGACCCAGGCCAGCGGCGAAGCCTCCACCGCGCTCGGCGCCGGTGCGATCGCATCGGGCACCTACACCACGGCAGTGGGAACGCTCAGCGAAGCCTCCGGCACCGAAGCCACCGCGGTGGGTTATTTCGCCTATGCGCCTGGCCAAGGTGCCACGGCAGTCGGCCCGGAATCCTGGGCCAGTGGCGAGCTGAGCACGGCGCTGGGCTACTACAGCACCGCACGCGGCGCCAACTCGGTTGCCTTGGGCGCCAACTCGGTGGCCGCGCGTGCCAACACCGTGTCGGTGGGTGCGGCGGGCGACGAGCGTCAGATCACCAACGTCGCCGCCGGTACCGAAGGCAGCGATGCGGTCAATCTCGATCAGCTCACCGCAGTGTCCGACGTTGCTTCCACCACCGCGCGCACGTTCGTGGCCACCGGCGATGGCACCGCGATTGCCGAAGGCACCGACAGCGTTGCGGCCGGTTCCAATGCATCGGCTTATGAGGATTACAGCACGGCGCTGGGTTCGAGCAGCGTGGCGTCAGCGGTCAACACCACTGCGGTTGGCAGCGGTGCGGTTGCCAATGTCAACAATGCCACCGCGCTCGGCTTCAACAGTATTGCCAGCGACCGCTATGCCACCGCTGTGGGTGCCGACAGCACGGCATCGGGTTTCTATGGCACTGCAGTGGGCGGCACCAGCGTGGCCAATGGCCGTGGCGGTACCGCGATCGGTTTCGAAAGCATCGCCAATGGTCTCGAATCCACTGCGCTGGGCTTTGCCAGCGTGGCCTGGGGCGATACCAGCACCGCCGTGGGTGCGGAAAGCACGGCCTACGGCGCGCGCAGCGTCGCGGTAGGCATCACCTCGGCCGCCAGCGGCAGCGTCTCGGTGGCCATCGGCGATAACGCCTATGCCGGCGGTGGGCGTGCGATCGCCATCGGCTCGCAAGCAGTCGGCTATGGCGATCGCAGCATCGCACTGGGCGCCGAGGCCTTCGTCGAAGGCGCCGACAGCATCGCGATCGGCGACGGCGCGCGCATTTCGGTCGACAACAGCGTTGCGCTCGGCGTCGGTGCAGTTGCCGACCGCGCCAACACGGTGTCGGTGGGCACGGTCGGTGGCGAGCGCCAGATCACCAATGTCGCCGCCGGTACCGAGGGCACCGATGCGGTGAACCTGGACCAGCTCAATGCAGTCGGCGAAACCGCACAAACCACTGCGCGTCTGTTTGCCGGCACCGGCACCGGCACGGCCGATGCGCAGGGCGAGGACGCCACCGCGGCCGGCTCCAACGCCACTGCGGACGGCGATTACAGCAGCGCGTTCGGTTCCAGCAGCCAGGCCACCGCGATCGGCACCGTCGCCCTCGGCAGCGGTGCCAGCGCCACCGCGCAGTACGCCACTGCGGCCGGTTACAACGCCGCCGCCAGCGGCTACGGCAGCATTGCCAACGGCGCCTTCAGTCAGGCCAGCGGAGATTACGCCGTGGCCGTGGGTGGCGAGAGCGAAGCCGCCGGCGCGCAAAGCACCGCACTGGGTGCGGCGGCAGGTGCCTATGGCGATGGTTCCCTGGCCGCCGGCACGTTGAGCGTGGCCGATGGCAGCGAAACCACCGCGGTGGGCTATTTCGCCAGCGCCAGTGGCGAGTCGGCCACTGCAGTCGGCGCAGAAAGCGTGGCCGATGGCACCAGCGCGGCCGCGTTCGGCTTCGGTGCCGAGGCCACCTCCAACTACTCCACCGCCTTGGGCGGCTATTCCAGTGCGACCGGTTTCAACAGCACCGCGCTGGGCAATTTCAGCACCGCCAGCGGCTCCAATACCGTGGCCGTGGGTGGCGATGCCACCGCAACCGGCGACTACAGCGTTGCCGCCGGCCAGGGCAGCGTGGCCAGCGGCTACAACAGCGTGTCGGTCGGTGGCGCCCTGCTCGGCCTGTTGCCGACCGAGGCCTCCGGCGACTTCTCCACCGCGCTCGGCGGCGCGGCATGGGCACCGGGCCTCAACAGCACCGCGCTCGGCAACTTTGCCGAATCCACCGGCGAAAGCAGCGTGGCCCTGGGCGCCGATTCGGTGGCAGATCGCGACTTTGCGGTTTCGGTGGGCAGTGCCGGCAACGAGCGTCAGATCACCAACGTGGCTGCCGGTACGCAGGGCACCGATGCGGTGAATCTGGACCAGCTCAACGCCGTTGCCGAAAACGCGCAATCCACCAGCAAGTACTTCCAGGCCAGCGGCAGCGATGACAGCGATGCCGGCGCCTACGTCGAGGGCGACAACGCCCTGGCCGCAGGCGAGGGCGCCAATGCCACCGGCACCGGCGCCACGGCGTTGGGTGCCGGTGCGCAGGCGGTGGTCGATAACGCAACGGCGGTTGGCGTGAGTGCGCTGGCCAGCGGAATCGGCGCAGCGGCAGTTGGCAACAATGCCCAGGCCACCGGCGAGAACAGCAGCGCCGTCGGCAGCGATGCCCTGGCCAGCGATGTCGGCGCCACCGCGAACGGTGCCGGCGCGCAGGCGATTTCGACCTATGCGACCGCGCTCGGCAGCGAAGCGGTGGCGTCGGACAACCAGGCCACGGCGGCCGGTTTCCGCAGTAGCGCTTCCAATGTCGGCAGTGCAGCCTTCGGTGGCTACAGCGAATCCAGCGGCAGGCTGTCGTCGGCGCTGGGCTATGGCGCGGTTGCGTCCAGCGACTACAGCACCGCCGTGGGTGCCGCCGCACTGGCCTCCGGCGCAAGTGCAGTGGCCGTCGGCGAATTCAGCGAGGCCACCGGCGCAGAAAGCGTGGCCGTCGGCGGCAGCACGTTCTTCGGCTTCATCCCGGCGCGTGCCTCCGGCACCGGTGCTGCCGCATTCGGTGCGGGTGCGTGGGCCACGGCCGACTACACCACCGCCATCGGCTGGAACTCGTATGCCGACGGCGTCAATGCCACCGCGCTCGGTCAGAGCGCGGCGGCACTTGCCGACAACACGCTGGCCCTGGGTGGCGGCAGCCGCGCCGATGCAGTCGGTGCCAGCGTCGTCGGTGTGGATGCATCGGCGAGCGGCATCAACAGCACCGGTGTCGGTCGTCAGGTCAACGCGATCGGCGAGAACGCGGTATCGGTGGGCTACAACTCGTTCGTGCGTCAGAGCGCGGTCAATGGTGTGGCCCTGGGCGCCAATGCCGGCGCGACCGGCGCCGACTCGGTGGCGCTGGGCTCGGGTTCGCGCACCTACGAAGCCGACACGGTGTCGATCGGCAGCGGCAACGGCCGCGGCGGCCCGGCCACGCGGCGCATCGTCAATGTCAGCGACGGCCAGGCGGCGACCGATGCGGTCAACAAGGGCCAGCTCGATGCCCTGGCCGCCGATGTGCAGACCACCAACGGCATGGTGCAAACTACCGGTGAAGGGGTGGCCACGGCCACCGGTGATCGCGCCACCGCAGCGGGTGCCGGCGCAACCGCCAGCGGCGCACGCAGCGTGGCGATCGCCTCCGGCAGCCGCGCCTCGGCCACCGGCGCCAGCGCCATGGGTGTGGACAGCAGCGCCAGCGGCGTGAACAGCACCGCGATGGGCCGGCAGACCAATGCCATCGGCGAAAACGGTGTGGCGTTGGGCTACAACTCTTTCGTGCGCCAGAGCGGTGCCAACGCGGTGGCGCTGGGTGCCAATGCCGGTGCCAGTGGTGCCGACTCGGTGGCATTGGGCTCGGGCTCGCGTACCTATGACGCCAACGTGGTCTCGGTGGGTAGCGGCGACGGCCGCGGCGGCCCGGCCACGCGTCGCATCGTCAACGTCGGCAATGGTGCGATTGCCGGTGCCAGTACCGATGCGATCAACGGCGGCCAGCTGTTCCAGTCGCTCAGCAACGCCGCCAGCTTCCTCGGCGGTGGCGCGGCGATCGGTGCGCAGGGCGTGTTCGTCGCGCCGACCTACGTGATCCAGGGTGCCAGCTACAACAACGTCGGTGCAGCATTGACCGCGTTGGACAGCAAGGTCACCGAGCTGGATGCACGCGGTGGTACCGCAACGGCCAGCACCGCGGCACGCACGCTGTCGCTGCGCACTGCAGGGGTGCCTGCAGTGGCTGCGAGCGCAGTGAGTGCAGTGAGCGCATCGAGCAACGCCGTTGCCGACACCGGCGCAAGCGTGCAGGGCACGCCGACCGCCGCAGTGGTTGGCAGCATCACCCCGGCCGCAAGCTCCACTGCCGTGGGCACCGCCGCAGTGGCCAACCACGTGACCGGCACTGCGATCGGCGGCAGCGCGTATGCGCATGGCCCCAACGACACTGCGATCGGCAGCAACGCACGCGTCGATGCCGATGGCAGCACCGCAGTTGGCGCCAATACGCAGATCGCCGCAGTGGCGACCAATGCGGTGGCGATGGGCGAAGGCGCGCAGGTCAGTGCGGCCTCCGGCACGGCGATCGGCCAGGGCGCACGTACCAGTGCGCAAGGTGCGGTCGCGCTGGGTCAGGGCTCGGTCGCCGATCGTGCCAACACGGTGTCGGTGGGCAGCGTCGGTGGCGAGCGTCAGGTGGCCAATGTGGCCGCCGGCACGCGTGCCACCGATGCGGTCAACAAGGGCCAGCTGGACAACGGCGTTGCCGCGGCCAACAGCTATACCGACAGCCGCTACAACGCGATGGCCGACAGTTTCGAGACCTACCAGGGCGACATCGAAGAGCGTCTGCGCCGGCAGAACCGTCGCCTGGATCGTCAGGGTGCGATGAGCTCGGCGATGTTGAACATGGCCGCCAGCGTCGGTGGCATCGCCACGCAGAACCGCGTCGGTGCCGGCGTCGGTTTCCAGAACGGCGAGTCGGCGTTGTCGGTGGGCTACCAGCGTGCGATCAGCCCGCGCGCCACCCTGACGGTGGGCGGCGCGCTCAGCGGCGACGACAGTTCGATCGGCGTGGGTGCCGGCTTCGGTTGGTAATGCGCTGCTGCATGACACGCGGCGGCGCCACCGTGCGCCGCCGCGCCAGAGCAAGGCCTGAGGGGGCGGGCAAGGACCGTGGCTGGGCCGGCCAACGGATTCGATGGAGTGATGGCCTTACCAGGAGTGGCTGATCGAACGCAGCGCGCTGCACCGCAGTTGCGCCGCAGTTCGGAAGCCGCTCCCAGCTGATCGACGAAAAACACGAAGAGGATTTCACCGTGATCGACAAGAATTTCCGTCTCTCCCCGCTGACCGGCGCCATCTTGATGATGGCCCTGGGTGCATCGGGCACGCTCGCTGCTGCCCCGAAACTGCTGGTCAAGGAACCGACCCAGGCAGCATCGGCCGGCGCTGCGTTCAGTAGCCGCCTGATCGTGCGCTACAAGGACAACACTGCTGCTGCGACCGATCGCGCCAGCAAGCTGAGCGCGGTGCAGGCCGCAGTCGGCCGTGTCGGTGCCAGCACCGGCGCACGCAGCAGCGCAGCCGCCGCCAAGGCGACGTATGTGCGCAAGCTCGGCATCGGCTCGGACCTGATCAAGCTGTCCAGCACGCTGACCACCGCACAGGTGGACAAGGTGGTGGTCGAGCTTAAGAACGACCCGTCCGTGGCCGACGTGCAGATCGATCGCATGCTGCGCCCGGTCGAGATCAAGAAGAGCGTTGCCGCCACCGACGTGACCCCGCAACTGGTGCCCAACGACCCGCTGTACGCCCAATACCAGTGGCATCTGAGCAACCCCAACGGTGGCATCAATGCGCCGGCCGCATGGGATCTGTCGCAGGGCGCGGGCGTGGTGGTGGCAGTGCTGGATACCGGCATCCTGCCGGGCCATCCCGACTTTGCCGGCAACCTGCTGCAGGGTTACGACTTCATCACCGATGCCGAAGTCTCGCGTCGTCCCACCGATGCCCGCGTGCCGGGCGCGCTGGATTACGGCGACTGGGAAGAGGCCGACAACGTCTGCTATGACGGCTCGGTGGCACAGGAAAGTTCCTGGCACGGCACCCACGTTTCGGGCACCGTGGCCGAGGCGACCAATAACGGCGTAGGCATGGCTGGCGTGGCACCCAAGGCGACCATCCTGCCGGTGCGCGTGCTCGGCCGTTGCGGCGGCTACACCTCCGACATCGCCGATGCGATCGTGTGGGCGTCCGGCGGCACGGTCGCTGGCGTACCGGCCAATACCAACCCGGCCGAGGTGATCAACATGAGCCTGGGCGGCGGCGAGCCTTGCGATTCGGCCACCCAGCTGGCGATCAACGGCGCGGTCGCGCGCGGCACCACGGTGGTGGTGGCGGCCGGCAACAGCGGCGAAGATGCGGCCAACCATTCGCCCGCCAGCTGCAACAACACCATCACCGTGGGTGCCACGCGCATCACCGGCGGCATCACCTATTACTCCAACTACGGCAGCAAGGTCGATCTGTCCGGCCCGGGCGGCGGCGGCAGCGTGGACGGCAATCCGGGCGGTTACATCTGGCAGGCCGGCTACACCGGTGCGACCACGCCGACCTCGGGAAGCTATACCTATATGGGCTTGGGTGGCACCTCGATGGCATCGCCGCACGTGGCCGGTGTCGTCGCCCTGGTGCAGAGCGCGGCGATCGGTCTGGGCGATGGCCCGCTGACCCCGGCCGCAGTGGAAGCCCTGCTCAAGCAGACCAGCCGCCGCTTCCCGGTGACGCCGCCGGCCAGCACCCCGATCGGCAGCGGCATCGTCGATGCCAAGGCCGCGCTGGAAGCGGTGCTGGTGGAGCCGTGCGATCCGGCCACCCAGAGCTGCGCGCCGACCGCGATCGCCTTGACCAACAAGGCTCCCCTGACCGGCCTGAGCGGTGCCGGTGGCAGCTCCACGCTGTACAGTTTCCAAGCCAAGGCCGGTGCCGTGCTCAGCTTCATGACCTACGGCGGCACCGGCGATGTGTCGGTGTACGTCAGCTATGAAGCCGAACCCGGCGCGACCAGTTACGACGCCAAGTCGACCCGCCCGGGTAACAGCGAAACCGTGCGTTTCACTGCCCCCAAGGCAGGCACCTACTACATCAAGTTGGTGGGCGCTGCCGACTACGCGAAGCTGACGCTCGTCGCACGACAGTAAGCCGTTGCATAGTGTGACCGATGCCCCCGGCCAATCACCGGGGGCATCGTTTTTCAGGACGATTCAGATGCGTACGGTTGATCGTCGCGGCAAACTGCTACAGTCGGCGCCGGACCAGTGGAGACGAGTGTGAACGCGGTTGCCGTCGATCCAATTGAGCATCGCAGTGCGGAGACACGCATCGTCGAAGCGCTGCTTGAACGCCGTCGTCTGAAAGACACCGATCTGCTGCGCGCGCGCCAGTTGCAGACCGAATCCGGTATGGGCCTGCTGGCCTTGCTGGGTCGTCTGGGCCTGGTATCCGAACGCGATCATGCAGAGACCTGCGCCGATGTGCTGGGTCTGCCGCTGGTGGATGCACGTCAGCTTGGCGACACCCCACCGGAAATGCTGCCGGAAGTGCAGGGACTGTCGCTGCGCTTCCTCAAACAATTTCATCTATGCCCGGTCGGCGAACGCGATGGCCGGCTGGAGTTGTGGATCGCCGATCCCTACGACGATTACGCGATCGATGCGGTGCGGCTTGCGACCGGCTGCCCGCTGTTTCTGCAGGTCGGTCTGCGCTCGGAAATCGACGATCTGATCGAGCGCTGGTACGGCCAGGGCCGTAGCGCGATGGGCACCATCGTGGAAACCGCCGATGGCGATGCCAACAGCAGCGACGATATCGAAGCGCTACGCGACCTGGCGTCCGAAGCGCCGGTGATCCGGCTGGTGAATCTGGTGATCCAGCACGCGGTGGAACTGCGCGCATCAGACATCCATATCGAACCGTTCGAAAGCCGGCTCAAGGTGCGTTACCGCGTGGACGGTGTGCTGGTGGAAGGCGAAAGCCCGCCGGCCAAGCTCACCGCTGCGGTGATCAGCCGCATCAAGATCATGGCCAAGCTCAACATCGCCGAACGCCGGCTGCCGCAGGACGGCCGCATCATGCTGCGCGTGCAGGGCAAGGAGCTGGATCTGCGTGTCAGCACCGTGCCCACCGCGCACGGCGAGAGCGTGGTGATGCGCCTGCTCGATCGCGAGACGGTGGTGTTCGACTTCTACAAGCTCGGCTTCACCGAAGAGTTTCTGCCGCAGTTCCGCAAGGTGCTGGAGCAACCGCACGGCATCATGCTGGTGACCGGCCCGACCGGTTCGGGCAAGACCACCACGCTGTACACCGCGTTGAGCCAGCTCAATACCTCGGACGTGAAAATCATCACCGTCGAAGACCCGGTGGAATACCAGATCGAAGGCATCAACCAGATCCAGGCCAAGCCGCAGATCGGGCTGGATTTTGCCAACGCGTTGCGCAGCATCGTGCGTCAGGATCCGGACATCATCATGATCGGCGAAATGCGCGATCTGGAAACCGCGCGCATCGCGATCCAGTCCGCGCTCACCGGCCATCTGGTGCTGTCCACGCTGCACACCAACAACGCGGCCGGCGGCATCACCCGTCTGCTCGACATGGGCGTGGAAGACTATCTGCTCACCTCCACCATCAACGGCATCCTGGCGCAGCGCCTGGTGCGCAAGCTCGACCTGGCCAACGCCGAGCGCTACCTGGCATCGCCGGAAGAGATCGAACGCTTCAACCTGCGCCGGCTGCAACCGGACGGCGAGATCTATCTGTACCGCCCGCGCGCGTCGGCCGCTGCGCCGACCGGTTATCTTGGCCGCACCACCATCGTCGAATTCCTGGTGATGAACGACGAGTTGCGGCGCGCGGTGATGCGCCGCGCCGGCATGGGCGAGATCGAACAACTGGCCCGCAAGGCCGGCATGCGCACCATGTACGAGGACGGCCTGTCCAAGGCCTTGCGCGGCGAAACCACCATCGAAGAAGTGCTGCGCGTTACGGAGGATGCGTGAGAGTCAACGGAGCCACAGCGAGCATCGGACGCTCAGGATCGGAAGATAAGCAGAGCAAGGTCCCGGCAATGCGTCCCGCACGCGCACAGCTGCGCCCAGTCGCGCCAACGCAGCGCGGCATCGCACTTTTACCGATTCGCGATTCCCGATTCCCCAATCCCGGCCTTCCCGCCTGATGCCCCTGTACCGCTACAAAGCGCTCGACGCCCACGGCGAAATGCTCGATGGCCAGATGGAAGCGGCCAGCGACGCGGACGTCGCGCTGCGCCTGCAGGAGCAGGGCCACCTGCCGGTGGAAACGCGCCTGGCGACTGGCGAAAACGATTCGCCGTCGCTGCGCATGCTGTTGCGCAAGAAGCCGTTCGACAACGCCGCGTTGGTGCAGTTCACCCAGCAGTTGTCCACGCTGATCGGTGCCGGCCAGCCGTTGGATCGCGCGTTGTCGATCCTGATGGATCTGCCCGAAGACGACAAAAGTCGGCGCGTGATCGGCGATGTACGCGACACCGTGCGTGGCGGCGCGCCGCTGTCCTCGGCGCTGGAGCGCCAGCACGGGCTGTTTTCCAAGCTCTACATCAACATGGTGCGCGCGGGCGAAGCCGGCGGCAGCATGCAGGACACGCTGCAGCGCCTGGCCGATTACCTGGAGCGCAGCCGCGCACTGCGCGGCAAGGTGATCAACGCGTTGATCTATCCGGCGATCCTGCTGGCGGTGGTCGGCTGCGCGTTGCTGTTCCTGCTTGGCTATGTGGTGCCGCAGTTCGCGCAGATGTACGAAAGCCTGGATGTGGCCTTGCCGTGGTTCACCCAGGGGGTATTGAGCGTGGGTCTGCTGGTGCGCGACTGGTGGCTGGTGCTGATCGTGGTACCGGGCGTACTCGGGCTGTGGCTGGATCGCAAACGCCGCAATGCCGCGTTCCGTGCCGCGCTGGACGAGTGGTTGCTGCGGCAGAAAGTGGTCGGCAGCCTGATCGCGCGTCTGGAAACCGCACGGCTGACGCGCACCCTGGGCACCTTGCTGCGCAACGGCGTGCCGCTGCTGGCGGCAATCGGCATTGCACGCAATGTGATGTCCAACCTGGCGCTGGTCGAGGATGTCGACGCCGCCGCCGACGACGTCAAGAACGGCCATGGCCTGGCGATGTCGCTGGCACGCGGCAAGCGCTTCCCGCGGCTGGCCCTGCAGATGATCCAGGTCGGCGAAGAATCGGGCGCCCTGGACACGATGCTGCTCAAGACTGCCGATACCTTCGAGCTGGAAACCGCGCAGGCCATCGACCGCGCGCTGGCCGCGCTGGTGCCGTTGATCACGCTGGTGCTGGCCTCGGTGGTGGGGCTTGTCATCATTTCCGTGCTGGTACCGCTGTATGACCTGACCAATGCCATCGGCTAACGTGGCGGTGGATTCTCAACAACTTCCCGGCGACCGCGCGACATGCGTGCGGGAACCATTGCAACGCCCGCCGTGTCATCTTCTGGCGGCAGCAACCTTCATCGACGTGCAAGGAAATCGTTCATGATCAAGCGCTCCATCACCCGTAGTCCATCGCGTGCAGGCCAGGCCGGCATGAGCCTGCTGGAAATCATCATCGTCATCGTGCTGATCGGCGCGGTGCTCACCCTGGTCGGTAGCCGGGTGCTCGGTGGTGCCGATCGCGGCAAGGCCAATCTGGCCAAGTCGCAGATCCAGACCCTGGCCGGCAAGATCGAGAATTTCCAGCTCGACACCGGCAAATTGCCGAGCAAGCTCGATGATCTGGTGACCCAGCCGGGCGGCAGCAGCGGCTGGCTCGGCCCGTACGCCAAGCCGGTCGAATTGAACGACCCGTGGGGTCACACCATCGAATACCGCGTGCCCGGCGATGGCCAGCCGTTCGATCTGATCAGCCTGGGCAAGGACGGCCGCCCCGGCGGCAGCAGTTACGACGCGGACATCAAGTACCAATAAGCCGTTCGTCATGCGCGTTGCGTGTCAGCCGTTGCGTCATCCGCATGGAGTGGTCGGCCCTGGTCGTACACGCACGCGTGGCAGTTCGTTGCTGGAGATGTTGCTGGTGATCGCCCTGATCGCGATGGCCGGCGTATTGGCCGCCGCAGCGCTCAACGGCGGGATCGACGGCATGCGCCTGCGCACTGCAGGCAAGGCGATCGCCTCGCAGCTGCGCTATACGCGTACCCAGGCGATTGCCACCGGCACGCCGCAGCGCTTTCTGATCGACCCGCAGCAGCGCCGCTGGGAAGCGCCCGGCGGCCATCACGGCGATCTGCCGTCGTCGCTGGAAGTGCGCTTCACCGGCGCGCGGCAGGTGCAGTCGCGGCAGGATCAGGGCGCCATTCAGTTCTTCCCCGATGGCGCCTCCACCGGCGGGCGCATCGATCTGCGCGTCAAGGACGCGACCTGGCGTGTGGACGTGGGCTGGATCACCGGCGAAGTGCGTTCCGGGCAGTTGCGGACGCCGGCGCCATGAAGCGACAGCGCGGTTACAGCCTGATCGAGGTGATCGTCGCCTTTGCGTTGCTGGCGCTGGCGTTGAGCCTGTTGCTGGGATCGCTGTCCGGTGCCGCGCGTCAGGTGCGCGCGGCCGACGAGAGCACGCGCGCCACCTTGCATGCGCAGTCGTTGCTGGCGGCGCAGGGCATGGACAAGCCGCTGGTGCCCGAGCAGCAGCAAGGCACGTTCGAAGACGGGCATTTCCGCTGGTCGATGGATGTGCGCCCGTACGACGAGCCACGACGCAATCCGCAGGCGCCGGTATCCCCCGGCGCGCACACGTTGCTGCAGCTGACCCTGGTGGTGCGCTGGGGCGAGCAGCCCAATCAGGTGCTGCAGTGGCGCACCTTGCGGCTGGTGGCTGCGGCGCAGCCGGGCAGCGCGCCATGAGTCGCTCGCGCAGTGCCGGTTTCACCTTGATCGAAGTATTGCTGGCGACGATGTTGCTGGTCGGCGGGCTGGCATTGGCATTTGCCACCTTGCGCTCTGCCAGTGCGGTGAGCCAGCGCGGCGAGGCGATCGCCCAGCGCAGCGAGCGCGTGCGTGCGGTGGAAGAATTCCTGCGCCGGCGGCTGGCGGCGGCACTGCCGATCGCGATGGGCATCGACCCGCAAAGCCAGCAGCCGATGCTGTTCATCGGCGAGCCGCAGCGCATGCGTTTTGCCGCCGATGTGCCGGATTACCTTGGCCGCGGCGGGCCGTACCTGCATGACCTGTCGGTGGCCGGCGAAGGCGAACAGCGCACGCTGCGGATCGCATTGACCATGCTGCAATCGGGCAAGTCGATCGAAGAGGGCGCCACGCTGCCGCCGGAAACACTTGCCGAAGACGTGCAGCAGGTGAGCTTTCGGTATCGCGGCATGGATCCGCAGAGTGGCCGCCTGAGCGCGTGGTTGCCGCAGTGGGAATGGCACGACCGTCTGCCGCTGCTGGTGCGCATCGAGATCCGTAGCGGCGGTGCCGCCTGGCCGCCGCTGGTGGTGGCCTTGCCGCAATCCAGCAACCCGGGAGCGGGGCAATGAGCGCGATGCGCGGTGCCGCGCTGGTATTGGTGCTGTGGCTGATTGCGCTGCTCACCGCGATGATCGGCGCATTCGCGCTGACCGCGCGGGTGGAAGCGCTGCAGGGCAGCATGCTGCGCAACGGCGCGCAGGCGCAGGAGTACGCGCGCTCCGGGCTGGAATACGCATTGTCCCGCCTGCAAAGCACCGACACCCAGGCGCGCTGGCTTGCAGACGGCCGGCGCTATCGTTGGCAGATGGACGATGCCACGGTGGAGATCCGCATTACCGACGAAAGCGGCAAGGTGGACTTGAACATGGCCGAGCCCGCGCTGCTGGCCGGCCTGGTACGCGCGGTCGGTGGCGAACAGGGCCGCGATACGCGCATTGCCGGTGCGATCGTCGACTGGCGCGATGGCGACTCGCTCAGCCAGCCGGGCGGTGGCGCGGAAGACCGCGATTATGCCGATGCCGGATTGCCGTACGGCGCCAAGGACGGCCCGTTCGAAACGCTGGGCGAGTTGCGCCTGGTGCTGGGAATGGATGGCGAGCTGTATCGCAAGCTGTTGCCCAACCTCACCCTGTACAGCGGCCGCTCGCGTCCCGAAGCGCGCTTTGCGCCGGGCCCGGTGCTGACCGCGATGGGCCTGGATGCGCGGCAACTGCTGGCCCAGCGTGACGCGCCGCCGGGTTTGCCGGGCAGCGAGGCGACGGTCGGTGGGTCGGACACTTATAGTATCGAGAGCCGGGCGCGACTGAGTCAGGGACGCGAGGCTGTGTTGCGGGCGGTCGTCTCCACCAGTGCGTCCGCATTACCCGGGTCGGCATATACCGTGTTGCGTTGGGAAGAGGGAGCAGCAGTGCAATGACCGCATGGCGGGACACCTTGGGTCGTATCGGCGTACGCGCCATGCCGGGAGCCGGAGGCTTCTGGCGTTGGTGGCAGCAATCGCTGCTGGCCTGGCTGCCGCAGCGCTGGCAATGGCAGTTGGGCCTGTCGCCGTCGCGGCTGTTGTTGCAGCCCGACGGATCTGCGCTGCAGTTGCTGCGTCAGCGCGATCACAGCAGCGAGGCCATCGCCAGCCTGCCGTGGCCGGTGCAGCCGCAGGAAGTCCATGCCTTGCTGCCGACCGCGCTGGAAGGCCTGCCACGGCATTGGCTGCTGCCGGCCGCGCATGCCTTGCGTCGTCCGTTGCGCCTGCCTGCGGCGGCGGCGGCGCGGCTGCAGGATGTGGCGCGCTTCGAGATCGACCGGCAAACCCCGTTCACTGCCGACCAGGTGTACTTCGATGCGCGCGTGCTGGATGTGCGCGAAGACGGCCAGCTCGATGCCGAACTGGTGGTGGTGCCGCGGCGCATGATCGATGGCCCGGCCGGCGTGCCCGACGCATGGGCCAGCGCCCTGTCCGGCATCGATGTCGCCGACGCGCAGGGCCTGCCCTTGGGCGTGAACCTGCTGCCGCCGGCGCGACGGCTGCGGCGCAGCGACCCGATGCAGCGCTGGAATCTGTTGCTCGCTGCCGCCGCATTGGTGCTGCTGGCCGTGGCCGGCTGGCTGCTGCTGGACAACCGCCGCCAGGCCGCCGACGACTTGCGTGCCAAGGTGCAGGCCAACGCCGCGCGCGCGCGCCAGGTCGCCGCCGAACGCCAGCAATTGCTGGATCTGGTCGAAGGGGCCAACTTCTTCCAGCAGCAGCGCGCCACCCGCCCCACCTCGGTGGAAATCTGGGACGAGCTGAGCCGGCGTCTGCCGGGCGGCACCTATCTGGAAAAATTCTCGGTCGAAGGCGGGCAACTGCAGTTGATCGGTCTGAGCAACGAAGCCTCCTCGCTGGTGCGGCGTCTGGAAGGCTCGCCGCTGTGGCGCACGCCCTCGCTGACCGGCGTGCTGCAGAGCGATGCCGGTCGCAACGTCGACCGCTTCACCATCACCGCCGAACTGGCCGGCCCCGATGCCAAGGAGGCGGCCGATGCCACGCAGCGTTAAGCGCGATCGTTGGATCGCTTTGGGCCTGCTGTTGCTGGTGATCGGCGTGGCCTATCTGGTGCTGGTGCACCCCTGGTTCACCCAGCCGATGATCGCAGTGCAGGACGACCTGCAGGCGCTGCGCGAGCGCGAGCTGCGCGTGCGCGTGCAGCTGCAGCAGGCACCGGAAGTCAGCAAACGGCTACGCCAGGCGCGCCAGACGCTGCAAAGCCGCCCGGGCTTCCTGCCGGAAACCTCGGCCGAACTGGCGTCGGCCGGCCTGGTGCAGCGGCTGGAACGCGCCGTGGTGGAAGCCAGCCCCGGCAACCGCAGCTGCGCGATCAGCAACCGCTCGCCGCTGCAGCCGGAAAGCAAGGACCGCTTCACCCGCGTCGCGGTGCAGGTGCGCCTGCGCTGCGGCACCCCGGAGCTGGCCTCGGTGTTGTACAGCCTGGAAAACGGCACCCCGCGTCTGTTCGTGGACAACCTCAACGTGATGGCGCAGCGCTACCAGCTCTCGCCCAACGAAAGCGGCAACGGCCTGGATATCGCCTTCGAACTGGCCGGCTACCTGCGCCCCGGCGCCAGCGCCGCGCCGTTGAACACCGACGCGGCGCCCACCGCAGCCGACGCCGCGGAGGCCAGCAATGCGCCTTGACATGATCGGTCTGCGCACCTGGCTGCTAGCCACCATGGTCGGCTGGGCACTGCTGGTGTGCGTGCTGGCCGTGGCCGGGCTGGGCAAGCGCGTGGAGCTGCTGCCGGACGACCCGGCACTGGTGCAGCGCCTGCCCACCCTGCCGGCACCGGCACCGGAACGGCTGGGCGCGTTCGAAAAATATTCGGAGATCGCCGCGCATCCGGCTTTCGCCGAAGACCGCCTGCCGCATCCGTTCTTCCTGTCCGGTAACGAGGGCAGCAGCGCCGCCTCGACGGTGCGCCTGACCGGCGTGCTGCTGACGGACAACTTCAAGATGGCCACGCTGACGCTGGACCCGCAGGATTCGGTGCGGGTGCAGCTGGGCGGCGAGGCGGTCAAGGGCTGGCGCCTGCTCGCCTTGCAGCCGCGCAGCGCAACCATCGAAGGCCCCGGCGGCACGCAGACACTGGAGCTGCACGTGTTCAACGGCCTGGGCGGGCAACCGCCCACCGCCAATGCGGGCGTGCGCGGCGCTGGCGGCGCCATTCCGCCGTTACCGTCGCCCGATGCCGCCGCGGTCGCGCCGGCGCAGCCGCCGCAGACCCAGCCCGCCACGCCGCCACAGCAGCCCGGTGGGCAGGCACCGCCGACGGCGCCGCCGCAGCGTAGCGATGGCGCCCAGGAAGCCCCACGCCCCTCCGATGATCAGATGCGCGCCATCCGCGAACGTATCGAAGCCCGACGCCGCCAGCTGCAACAGCAGCGCCAGAGCGGCTCTACCCCCGGTCAGACCCAATGAGTGAACGCATGACGCAGCGCCTGTTTCCCGTGTCCCTGCTGATCGGCCTGCTGGCCGGTTGCGCCACCACTCCGCCGCCGGACGTGCGCCGAAACGCGCGCCTGGACCCGCAAGTCGGCGCTGCCGGCGCCACTCAGACCAGCGCCGAGCAACGCGCCGAGGGCAATGCCAGCGCCAAGCCCACCCCGGTGATCCGGCGTGGCAGCGGCACCATGATCAACCAGAGCGCGGCGGGCGCGCCGGCGCCGACGCTGGGCATGGCCAGCAGCGGCAGCGCCACCTTCAACTTCGAAGGCGAGTCGGTGCAGGCGGTGGTCAAGGCGATCCTGGGCGACATGCTCGGGCAGAACTACGTCATTGCCCCCGGCGTGCAGGGCACCGTGACCCTGGCCACGCCCAATCCGGTCTCGCCGGCGCAGGCCTTGAACCTGCTGGAAATGGTGCTGGGCTGGAACAACGCACGCATGGTGTTCAGCGGTGGCCGCTACAACATCGTGCCGGCCGACCAGGCGCTGGCCGGCACCGTCGCGCCCAGCACCGCATCGCCCTCGGCCGCGCGCGGTTTCGAAGTGCGCGTGGTGCCGTTGAAGTTCATCTCCGCCAGCGAAATGAAGAAGGTGCTCGAGCCCTATGCGCGCCCGAACGCCATCGTCGGCACCGATCCCTCGCGCAACGTGATCACCCTGGGCGGCACCCGCGCCGAGCTGGAAAACTACCTGCGCACCGTGCAGATCTTCGACGTGGACTGGCTGTCGGGCATGTCGGTGGGCGTGTTCCCGATCCAGTCTGGCAAGGCCGAAAAGGTCTCGGCCGATCTGGAAAAAGTGTTCGGCGAGCAGAGCAAGACGCCCAGCGCCGGCATGTTCCGTTTCATGCCGCTGGAAAACGCCAACGCGGTGCTGGTGATCACCCCGCAGCCGCGCTACCTGGACCAGATCCAGCAGTGGCTGGACCGCATCGACAGTGCCGGTGGCGGCGTGCGGTTGTTCTCGTACGAGTTGAAGTACATCAAGGCCAAGGACCTGGCCGACCGCCTGTCGGAAGTGTTCGGTGGGCGCGGCAACAACAACGACTCCAACGCCTCGCTGGCCCCGGGCTCGGAAACCAGCGTGCTCGGCGGCGCGCTGGGCAACCGCGACAGCAGCATGGGCGGCAGCTCGGGCACCACCGGCGGCAGCATCGGCGAGAGCAGCGATGGCAGTTCCTCCGGCAGCAGCTTCGGCGGCAGCAGTGGCAGTGGCAGCAGCAGCGGTGGACTGGGCAACGGCAGCCTGCAGCTGTCGCCGCGCAGCAACGGCAATGGCGCGGTGACGCTGGAAGTGGAAGGCGACAAGGTCGGCGTATCGGCGGTGGCCGAAACCAATACCTTGCTGGTGCGTGCCACCCCGCAGTCGTGGGCTTCGATCCGCGACGTCATCGAAAAGCTCGATGTGATGCCGATGCAGGTGCATATCGAAGCGCAGGTGGCCGAGGTGAATTTGACTGGTGCGCTTGAGTACGGCGTTAACTGGTATTTCGAAAATGCAGTGAATGCAGCGGCGGACTCGGCCGTCAATGCCACCGGAATTGGCGCTGGTGCCGGCTTGGCGAGCGCAGCGGGGAGAAACATCTGGGGTGATATCGCTGGCAAGGTTGGTAGCGGAGGCGTTGCCTGGAGCTTCCTCGGCAAGAATGCTGCCGCGGTCATTACTGCGCTAGATCGAGTGACAAACGTTCGCTTGCTGCAGACGCCTTCCGTATTCGTGCGCAACAACGCGGAGGCAACATTGAACGTCGGCTCGCGTATCGCCATCAATTCCACATCGATCAATACGGGGCTTGGCAGCGACAGTAGCTTTTCCTCGGTGCAGTACATCGACACCGGTGTGATCCTGAAAGTGCGTCCACGCGTGACCAAGGATGGCATGGTCTTTCTGGATATCGTCCAGGAAGTCAGCAGCCCGGGCGATCGGCCCGCAGCCTGCACATCGGCAACTGCGACAGTCAACGCCGCAGCCTGTAACGTCGACATCAATACGCGCCGTGTCAAAACAGAGGCTGCGGTACAAAGTGGCGACACCATCATGCTTGCGGGTCTGATCGATGACACGACTACCGACACCAGCGATGGCGTGCCTTTCCTCAGCAAATTGCCTGTGGTTGGTGCATTGTTTGGTTCGAAGGGAAAGAGCAGCAACCGCCGCGAAGTCATCGTGCTGATCACCCCGTCGATCGTGCGCAACCCGCAGGAAGCGCGCAATCTCACTGACGAATACGGTCAGAAGTTCAAGGCCATGGAGCCGCTGAAACCCAGCCAGAAGCCGCAATGAGTGCGGCATTGCCCGTCGTGCTGGTGTCGGTCGGCACCGACGACGAGGCCCTGGATGCCTGCCTGGGCGCACTGGATGCCGCCACGCCCGCCGGCACGCGCGTGTGGCTGGCCGACGACGCGCAGGCCGGCCCGCGTGGCCGCGCGGTGATCGCGCACTGGTTGGCGCGTACGCACCTGCAGGCGCATCACACCCGGCGTCAGCGCATGCTCGGCGAGGTGGCGCATCTGGACGAAATGCTCAGCGGCTGCGGCGATGCCGATGTGGTGGTGCTGGGGCTGGATGCCTGCCCGCTGCCGGGTTGGTTGAATCAGCTCGACGCCTGCTTTGCGCGCGATGCGGCGATTGCCACCGCCACCCCGTGGAGCAATGTGGGCGAAGCCTGCAGCTGGCCACGCCTGGGCGAACTCAATCCGATGCCCGCCGCGCCGGAGCGGCTTGCCGCTGCGTGTGCGGCGATGCCGCCACTGCATCCGGAACTGCCATCGGCAATCGGCCACGCGGTGCTGCTGCGCGGCAGCGCACGGCGCAAGGCCGGCGGCCTGGATGCCAGCAGCTATGGCTCCTGGTATGCGGCACTGGTGGACCTGAGCCTGCGCATGGCTGGCCTGGGCTGGCGCAACGTGCTGTGCGACACCGCCTTCGTCGCCTCGCCGCACGAAGGCCGCCCTGCCGACGGCGACATGGATGCATTGGCCACACGCTGGCCGGCTTGGCACGCACGCCTGGCCAACTTCCTGATGCACGACCCGCTACGTGCGCAGCGCGATCAACTCTCGCAGCTGCTCGCCGATTTACCGCCGCCGGATCCACAACGCAGGCTATTTGACGCGTAGAACAGCTGCTAACGCGGCATGCTCACCGTCAGGCGGGCGCAGCAGGTGTTCGGTGGACTCGTACAGTGCAGTTCTTGAGCGCTGTCCTATGCAACCTGACGACTGCTCGCCGTGCGCTGAGTGAAGTGGCTTTGTCGGCCGTATGTTGGTGGATGCTATCGGACGTCCAGGTCAAACGCCGAGCGGGTCGAGGGCGCGGTGCCCTCAGCGCTCGCGGGACACGCCGTGAACCCGTCCGTGGGGGCTCGGTGGCGGCATCCATGCCGCCACACGCTCCCGCAATCGGCGAGGACACCGCACCAGGGAGTGAGTCGGTTGCTTTGTTGAAAACATGCACACCGACCATCTTGACGGGTCCTTGCCCGCCCACCGTCGCGTAAGAGCTTACAAGGACGTACTCGCAGCGTGTCCCGCGATGGTGGGTGGGCAAGGGCCCTGCAGCCAGGCCGCAGTGCAGTGACTGACGTGACGTAGTCTTGTTAGCCGCTCAAGAAGCCGACCGCATCGGTGCCTCGGTCCGTACCACCACATCCAGTGCATCGTGGCGCCAGGATTCGATATCCAGTTCCACCGCGCGGCCGTCTTCGGCGAAGCTGATCCGCTGCAGCCGGAAGCAGGGCGTGCCGGTGGTGGACTGCAGCAACAGGGCTTGTGCGGCATCCAGCCCGGCTGGATGCATCGACAATTGCGCGCGGCTCAGGAACAGCCCGAGCTTCTGGTTGAACACGCTCGACAGCGAGCCGGCCAGGTCGTGCTCCAGCAGGCCCGGCGCCCAGGCGGCCAGCACCACGTTGGTTTCCAGCAGTACCGCGCGGCGGTCGATCCAGCGCCGGCGTTGCAGCACGAACACCTGCTCGTACGGCGTCTCCAGCCGTAGCGCCGCCGCGTAGGCAGCCCCCGCTGCCTGCCGGGTGGCACTCAACAGCTCGGTGCGCGGTTTGCGCCCTTGCGCCGCCACGTACTGCATGAAGCCGGCGATGCTGGTGGGGTCGTAGCGCACGCGCGGCGCGCTGACGAACCAGCCGCGCCGGTTCTCGCGGTAGATGCGGCCCTGCGCTTCGAGTTGCTGCAGGGCCTCACGCAAGGTGATGCGGGTGCAGCCGAAGCGTTCGGCAAGCTCGCGCTCCACCGGCAGGCGCTGATCGGGGGCCCATTCGCCGGCGGCGATCTGCGACGAGACGATTTCGGTGATGGCGTGTTGGCGCGACGCGCTCATGCGGCGACCTGCCGATGGTGGCTGCGGCGCATGTGCAAGGCAGGCGGATAAGAGAGGTGCATGCAGCGATGGTAAAGAAGAACACGCCCGCAAACCGCAGGTGGCTCAGGCAAGGCCGGCCGGGTTCTGCTGCTGTTGGGTTTTCCAGCTGCGCCATCCATACAGCGCCAGCAGCACGAAGCCTGCATACAGCAGTGCGGTGGGATACAGCCCCTTGCTGACGAACACGCCCACGTAGACGCAATCGAGCACGATCCACAGTATCCAGTTGGCGATGCGCTTGCGTGCGGCCCAGACGCTGGCGACCAGGCTGAAGCTGGCCAGCGCTGCGTCCAGCCACGGCAGTGCGGCATCGGTGTGGTGATGCATGTAGGCACCGAGCGCGGCGGCGAACACGGCACCGATGCACAGCGAGATCCACAGCTCCGCCTGCGGCATCGGCAACGGGCGGATGCGTGTGCGCGCGGCCATCCCGCGCTGCCACTGCCACCAGCCGTACAGCTGGGTCAGCACGTAGACGCCTTGCAGCAACATGTCCGAGTACAGCTTCCACTGGTAGAACAGCCAGGCATACAGCGCCACCGCCACGATGCCGACCGGCCAGCACCAGCGAATGCGCCGCGCGGTCAGCCAGACGCCGAGCAGGTTGATCACGACGGCGATGGATTCGAGCAACGACATGGAAGGTCTGGGGAGGATGTCTGATGGACGATGGATCGGGGGCTGGGACGCAGAACAGTTCAACGCGACCGTGCGAGCAGGCCGAGCGCGTTCACTGCCTGTAGCCGATACCTGCAGCGCACTCGGCCCGCGCAGCAACGCTGTCGCGTAACCCGTGCAGCTCATGCGTCAGCGGATCGCATGGCCGCATCGGCCGCGTTTAGAAGTCCACCTGCACGGTCAGACGCGCCGTACGCGGCGCACCCGGGAACAGATAGGCATCGCCCTGGTATTCGCCGCTATCGCGCCAGTAGCGCTTGTCGAACACGTTGTCCACGTTCAAGCGCCAGGTGGTGGCCAGCCCGCCCAGTGCAGTGGCGTAACGTGCGCCCAGGTTGGCCACGGTGTAGGCCGGCACGCTGGCGTTGCCGAGCCGGTCGGCGAACTTGCGCCCGCTGTATTGCGCGCCCGCCAGCAGCGCCAGGCCATCGATGCCGGGCACGCTGTAGTCGGCCTGCAGGCTGGCGCGCAGCTTGGGCACGTTGATGGCCTGGTGGCCTTCGTACTCGGCACTGTCGGTGTCTTCGGCGCGTGCGCGGATCGCCGCGACGCTGGCGAAGATGCGCAGCTGCGCGGTGGCCGCGCCATCGGCCGACAACTCCAGGCCGCGGTTGTGCAGGCGACCCTGTTGCACATAGCGCAGGCCGCCATCGGCCTGCGGCTGGGTGAACTGGTAGGCCTGGCGGATGTCGAACAGCGCCGCGCCCAGACGCAGGCCGTCGAGCTCGAATTTGGCGCCGGTCTCCAGCTGGTAGGCATTGGTCGGGGGCAGGATCTCATCGGCGTTGTCGGCAAACCACGGGGCGGTACCGCCGGCGGCCAGGCTCTTGGCGTAGCTGGCGTACAGCGACACCTGCTGCTGCGGCTTGAACAGCAGCGCGGCCTGCGGCAGCAGCGTGTCCTTGCGCGTGCGTCGCTCCAGCACGCCATCGCGGTCGAAGCTGCGCTCGTCCAGGCGCACGTAACGCGCGCCCAGCGACAGCTCCCATCGCGGTCCCAGCCCGATCCGGTCGGCGACCACCAGGGCGCGTTGGCGGCTGTCCAGGCGGCGTTGCTTCGGGTCCAGGGCGACGTCGGTCTGTGCAAACACTGCGGGGTCGCGGTCGATGCTGCCGCTGCCGACGAATTCGTTGACCGAACCGAAACGATCGATGGTGCGGCGTAGCCAGTCGCCGCCGATGCTCAGGCGGTGATCCAGCGCGCCGGTGAGCACACGGCCTTCCAGCGTGGCGCGAAATTGATCATGCACGCGAGTGTCGTCGGGACTGCGGTAGTCGTAGACGTCGTACTCGCCTTGCGCGCTGAAGAAGTTCGGTGTGACGCTGTCGGCGCAACTGGCCGCGCCATAACAGCCCCAGGCGAACGCGGAGAAATCGTTGATCACCGAGCGGCTGCGTGACGCTTCAGCGGTAGCGCGCCAGTTGTCGTTGAACTGGTAGGCGTAGCGCAGCTGCGCATTGAGCGAATCCATCTCCACCGGCCGCGACCACGGCTGGTAGCCGAGCAGGCGATGCACATCGATAGCGCGCGGCACCTGGGTGCCGTCCAGGAGTTGATAACCCGGCACCGAGCGTTGCTGCCGATGCTGATACTCCACATCCAGCTGCAGCAGGGACTGCGGGCTGATCTTCCAGTCGCCGGCCAGCGACAGGAAATTGCGATAACCGTCGGCGTGCTCAACATAGCTGTTGATGTCTTCGCGCGCGGCGTTGACGCGCAGGCCCAGGCTGCGCTCGGCACCGAACCAGTCGCCCAGGTCGGCGGCGACGTAGCGCGAGCCTTGTTCGTCGGTGCCCAGGGTCACGCTGCGCACGTGCTCGGGCCGCTTGGTGCGGTAGTCGATCAGCCCGGCCGGTTCGTTGACACCCGATTGCAGCCCGGCCAGGCCCTTGAGGATCTGCACCTGCTGCTTGTTTTCCAGTGCAATGGATTGTTCGCCCACTGCGCTCAGGCCATTGATGCGGTAACTGTTGGCGGCGTTGAGCGAATAGCCGCGCACGACGAAATTTTCGTAGTAGCCGATCGGGGCATAGGCATCGCCGGCGGAGGCATCGGCGCGCAATACCTCGCTGAGCACGCGAGCCTGACGGTCGAGCAGTTGCTGGCGATCGATCACCGCGATCGAGGCCGGGGCATCCAGCAGCCGCGTGGCGCCGAAGCCGGTCAAGGCCGTGCTGGCGTCGGCGCGTTCGCCACGCACGTTGACCGCATCCAGTTCGACCGCCTCGGCACCGGGGTGTTGCTGCGCGAGTGCAGGCGTGGCGACACACAGCGCAAGTGCAAGCGCAAGCGGGCGGCGGTGGGGCAGGGGGGCGGACAGGTGCATGCGCAGGGCTCGAAAAGGAGAAGGAAAAACGCTCATGGCAACCGGCGCGCGCGCGCGCGCAGGTGATCGAGCAGACACTGGCCATCGGCGCTGGCAAACCAGTCCGCATGGCCGAGCAGGTAACGGTGATAGGCGATATCGGCGTTGTCGGCCGAGCGGGTGATGCCGGCGAAGTAGTCGATCTCGCTCAGGGCGAAGTCGGCATGCACGATCGGCAGCAAGGCGGCCAGCTGCCTTAGCTGCGCGGCGTCCAGCGCGCAGTGCCGGGTGTAGCCGTCTAGCAAGGCGTCGAGTTGCTCCAGCTGCGGCTGCGCGCGCTGCCCTGCATCCAGGTTCAACCATGGGATCAGAGTGCGTTCGATTGCCGTGGCCAGGTCGAACATCGCAAAGCTGCGGTCGCACAGGCCGAAGTCGAACACCGCGCTGACCGCGATGGCCCCATCGTCGTGCGTGCGCCACAGCAGGTTGGAGGCATGCCAGTCGCCATGCGTCCACAGCGGCGGCAGGGCACCGGGCGCCGACAGCACCGGCCATGCCCGGGCGTGCCAGGGCAGCAGGTGGTCGGTCAGGTCGCGGCGCCAGGGCCGGTCCTGAAAATCGGCGGCCAGGCCGGGGCGCGACAGCAATGACTGTTCCACCGCCCGGATCGGGTCGGCCTGCGCGAACAGGGCCAGGTTGGCCACCAGCACGCTGCTTTGGCGTGGCGGCGCATCAAATCCCTGCGCTGCCAGGTGCAGGCGGGCCAGCGCGGCACCTGCCGCCCACGCGTGCGTAGCGGAGGTGAAGGGCGTCCACGACAAGGCATCCCGGTACAGGTCCTGGCCGATACCTGCGCGCTGCACTTCGTAGACCCAGTCCGCATCGGCCAGGGCGGTGCGGCCCGCGGCATCGTGCAGCACCTCGACCACCGGTGCCCCGGCCCAGCGCAGATGCGCCATGAACCGGTGCTCTTCGCGCACCGCAGCGACATTGCGCACGCTGCGGTGATGCCGCTTGACGATGACCGTGCCGTTGGCGGTGTCCACGCAGGCGGCGGCGGAAAACGGGCGCGCACTATGCCAGCGAATCAGTTCGCCACCGCCAGGAGCGGGAAAGTGCTGCAGCACGCGATGGATTTCGTCGGCGGTCAACACCGGCCAGTCCGGCAGCGCCAACTCCAGGCCCATGCCGTGCACCTGATGCGAGGTGCTCATGCGCGCGGATCCGGCAATGTTGAGCCGTCCAGTGGTATAGACCAGACAATCGGTGTCGAAGGGGCGGACCCGGCGCGCGCGCCGGCGACAACATGGACGGCGCTGCCAGGCCGTCGTTGCGGCGCGCCCGCCATCAGGCGGTTGCGCTGCAGGGAATGAAAAGGCAGCGCAACACCGAAAGGTCGCTGGCCGTCATCTCGATACTGAATGTGGGGTGCGCCGTGGGCGGCGCCTGCGCAAAGCCGCTGGGCGGCTCCGGGCGCGCAGTATGCCTGCTGCGGCTGCCAGCCGCCAGATCGGCGCCGGCATACGCCCGATGGCGTTGCGCTGCCCCGGGGCCGGATAATGGCCGGATGACTCCCGTCCAGATTGCCGCCGTCGTCGTCACCTATCAGAGCAGCAGCACCATCGATGCATGCCTGTCGCGGCTGCGCGCGGCAGAGGGCATCAGCGAGATCCGGGTGGTCGACAACGCGTCCAGCGACGATACGCTGGAGGTCGTGCAGCGGCATGCGTTGGCCGATGCGCGGCTGCACTTCATCGCCAATCCGGACAACCCGGGCTTTGCGACCGCCTGCAACCAGGGCGCGCGCGACTCGCAGGCGCCCTGGCTGGTCTTCATCAACCCGGACCTGATGGTCGAACGCGACACATTGGCGCAGCTGCGCGCGCGCGCGGCCGGGCACGCGGCGGTGCTGTTGGGCGTGGAGCAGGTAGACGAGCAGGGGCAGCCGGATGCCGCCGTGCGCCGTCGCGATCCGGATTTTGCGGCGATGCTGCGCGCACCGCGCGCTGCCGCCCAGCTGGCGGTGCCGGCCGATCCGTCTGCGACCTTGCAGGTGGTGGACGCCATTTCCGGCGCCTTGATGCTGATGCAACGCAGCCTGTTCGACCGACTCGACGGCTGGGATGGCGGCTACCGGCTGCACGCCGAAGACCTGGACCTGTGCCGACGTGCGCGTCAGGCCGGCGCGCTGGTGGCGGTGGCCAACGATCTGCAGGTCCTGCATGTGCGCGGCGTGTCCAGTCGTTCGCGGCCGTTCTTTGTCGAGTGGCATAAGCACCGCGGCCTGTGGCGCTATTTCCGCAAGTTCGAGGCGGGCCGGCGCGGGCGGGTCACCCGGCTTGGCGTCTGGCTGGCGATCTGGACCCATGCGGCCGCCCAGGTGCCGAGATTGTTGCAAAACAGATGAGTCCGCTCGCGTTAAATTTGTGATAAATCGGTGATGGGTGGCGAAACTTAACTGTGATACGTTTCGCCTCGAAGTGTGATCAATCACTAGCTTCCTGTCCCTTCCGGGTCCCCCATCAGGAATCGTGCAATGTCCTTACACAACGACCCGCAGCTGCGGGTACGTCAGCCATGCGCCGCCGCGCCGCAGTCCAGTTCGGTTGCCTTGCCCCCTTCTCTTGAGTCCACCATGTGTCGCGCGCCGGTGGCTGCGCTGTCGGCGCTCGCGTTGAGCTGCCTGATGGCTGCCGTGCCGGGTACGGCCTTGGCCGGTGCCTGGACCCAGCCGCAGGGCGACACCCTGGTGATCGTCAAGGCGCTGCATAGCGATGGCACCGGCTGGTTCGACGACGCCCATCACCGCGGTGATTTCGGCAACAACGGACGCAGCCGCCAGGACCAGCTCAATGTGTATGTCGAGCATGGTCTGAGCGATACGCTGAGCGTGATCGGCAATTTCTATTTCACCGAGGTCGGCTTCAACAACGACGAACCGGTGAACGGTGCGCCCGGGCGGGCACGCCGCAGCACGACCGGCTTTGCCGATCAGGAGATCGGCCTGCGCTACGCACTGCCAAGCGCGGCCGACGACGTCTGGCGTAGCGCGGTGCAGGCCTTGGTCAGTCTCCCGGCCTACGGGCGTAGCAAAACCTATCACCCAAACAATCCTGGGCGCGACCCCGCGCTCGGCCTCGGCGACTACGGCCTGGAGCTGCGTTACAGCCGTGGGCGTGGTTACACGCTGGGCGGGCGCAACGGCTACGTCGATCTGGGGGGCGCGGTGCGCTTGCGCGGCAGTGCCGCTTCCGACGAAGTGCGGGTGGATGCATCCACCGGCCTGAGCCTGACCCCGAGCTGGTTGCTGCTCGGCGAAGTCAACGTGATCCAGGGCCTGGGTAACGGTCGTAACGACGCGTTTGTCGTTGGCTCGACACCTGGCGATTCCGGCTTCGTCGCCACCGGCACCAACTACGACCTCACCAAGCTGCAGCTGTCCACGCTGTACACCGCGCCGGGCGGCAGCCAGTGGCAGGTGGGCTATCAGCAGCCTGTCATGGGCCGCAACACCGGCGCCGCGGGTGGGCCATTCGTGGCCGCCTGGTGGCGGTTCTAAGGACGCCACGACAATGACGGTCACCTGCGAAATGGAGGCGCTTGGACGGGCACCGGACATCGGCCGCGAGCGCGGTCTGTTGGGTCGCGCGCTGGTCACGGCAGGCGTCATCACCGACGAACAGCTGCGCTCGGCGCTGGCGTTGCAGCAACGCTGGAACTCGCGCCTGGGCGATGTGATCCTGGCCCAGCGCGGCGTACCGGCGCAGCGGTTCTACGCCATCGTCGCCGCGCATTTCGGTCTTGAGTTCATCGACTTGGTGCAGCAGCCGCCGGATCCGGAACTGCTCACCCCCGGCGATCTGGAAAGTTACGCGCAGCGCCTGCTGCTGCCGTGGCGTCGCGAGGACGGCGTGCTGGTGCTGGCCGTGGCCGATCCCGACCCGGCGGTGTTTGCCTGGGCGCGTGCGCACTATGGCGAAGACGTGCGTTTTGTCGGCACCGCCAAGTTCGACATCATCTGGAGCCTGCAGCGCTATGCCGACGAGCAGCTCACCGACAACGCGCTGAACCTGCTTGCAGCGCATGCGCCGACCTATTCGGCGCGCCAGGTGGTGACGCGCGGACAGAAGTTCACGCTGTGGGCAATTGCCGCGGTGCTGGTGATCTCAATGGTGCTGTTCCCGGTGCCGGCCCTGATCACCGTCAACACGCTGGTGGCGCTGGGCTTTCTGGCAACCTTCGGGCTGAAGCTGTTGCTGGTGTGGTTCGGCTCGCGCCACCGCATCGACATCAAGGTCACCGAAGACGAAGTGGCCGCGCTGCGCGATGACGACCTGCCGGTCTATACCGTGCTGGTGCCGATGTACAAGGAGCCGGAAGTCCTGCCGATCCTGGCCAACGCGCTGCGCAAGCTGGATTACCCGATCAGCAAGCTCGACGTGAAGCTGGTGCTGGAAGCGGACGATGTCGACACCATCGAAGCCGCCAAGAAACTCGGCCTGGAGGCGTTCTTCGAAATCATCCGGGTGCCGCCGTCGCAGCCCAAGACCAAGCCCAAGGCCTGCAACTACGCGCTGCATTTTGCGCGCGGCGAACTGCTCACTATCTACGACGCCGAAGACAAGCCCGAGCCGGATCAGCTCAAGCGCGTGGTGGCCGCATTCCGCAAGGCCGAAAAGGACGTGGTGTGCATCCAGGCGCGCTTGAACTACTACAACGCCGACGAGAACTGGCTGACGCGGATGTTCACGCTGGAGTACACGCTCTGGTTCGACTTCTACCTGCCGGCGCTGGAGTACCTGCGCATTCGATTCCACTGGGCGGCACGTCCAACCACTTCCGTCTGGATGTGTTGCGCCAGGTGCGTGCGTGGGACCCGTACAACGTTACCGAAGACGCCGATCTGGGCGTGCGGCTGATCCAGAACGGCTACCGCGTCAACGTGGTCAATTCCACCACGTTCGAAGAAGCCAACGTCAGCATTCCCAACTGGATCCGGCAGCGGTCGCGCTGGCTCAAGGGCTACATGCAGACCTGGCTGGTGCACATGCGCGACCCGGTGCATCT
The DNA here is from genome assembly GCF_002940665.1 of Xanthomonas arboricola. Lineage (GTDB taxonomy): Bacteria > Pseudomonadota > Gammaproteobacteria > Xanthomonadales > Xanthomonadaceae > Xanthomonas > Xanthomonas arboricola_B. The sequence goes on along the minus strand of NZ_MIGY01000001.1, from coordinate 909,959 downwards.
GTATCGCAGCACCGGTTTCAAGGGCTTCTGGGGCTTTCAGTTCTTCATTGGCGGCGGCTTCTTCACCGCATTGGGCGTGCCGGTGCTATGGGCGCTGTATGTGGTCTGGGCCGTGACCGGGACAACTGCGTTCGAGCGCTTCTTCCCGCCCTGGCTGGCGACCGTGTCGTTGGTCAATCTGTTGTTGGCCAATGCGTTCTTCATCTACATCACGCTGGTGGCTGCGTTCAAACGCGACTACTTCAAGCTGGCGCCCTACGCGCTGACCGTGCCGTTCTATTGGGCGCTGCAGTCGATCGCCGCTTACAAGGGTCTCTGGCAGCTGATCCACAATCCGTTCTATTGGGAGAAGACCACTCATGGCATCAGCAAGCATTCGGAAAACGAGCGCCGCGCCGCACTCGAAGAGTGAGTCGGCCGTCTCGCGTCGTCACAGCGGGCTGCCGGCGTTTCTGGTCGCCGTGGTGGCCCTGTCGCTGCTGAGCCAACCCTTGCTGTTGCAGTCGGTCGGCTCCGCCGCACCGGCAATCGCGCCCGCGGACAGCTTGCCGGCGACCAGTTTGCTGGCGTGGGCGATCAACCTCGGACTGGACAGCTGGAATCTGCCGTTCCAGGTCTGGCCGTTCCTGGCAGTTGCCGCCAATGCACTGTTCCTGTCGCTGCTGTGGCGCGATCTGGCCGGCGTGTTCGGACGCGGCTGGGCCAGCGCATTGACGGTACTGGTGGGCTGCAATCCGCTGTTCCTGTTGCCGATCGCCGCCGGCGGAAGCCAGGCGGTGGGTCTGCTGGCGTTCTACGGTTTGTGCCGCACCTTGCGCCGCCTGCAGATGCCGGTGGAGGCCTTCACCTACCTGCGCATCGCCGGCTGGTTGTGCATCCTGCTGTGCCTGGATGTGCAGACACTTGCGCTGTCGACGATGGTGGCACCGTGGCTGCTGCTGGTGATGCCGCCGCAGATGCTGCGCAAGGCGCCGGGGTCGTTCTATCTGGTGTGCTATCTGCCGTTCGCGTTCCTGGTCGGCATGTGGGCCTACGTCAATCTGACCGTATTCAACGCACCGTGGCCGTCGCTGTCGAGCATCGGGCAGGGCGCGCATCCGCTGCCGTTGCCGCTGGCCGACCACGCGCTGGGCTGGTTGCCGGCCGTGCGGTGGGGCGTGGCGGCGGTGGTCTGCTTCCCGGTCCTGGCATTGCTGGCCCGCAGTTGCAGCAGCGCGCTCACGCGCGGCGTGGTGGCCAGCGCCGGCACCGTGATCTGCGCAGCGGCGTTGTCGTTTGCCTTCGGCTGGGCCGGGTTCGACGCCTTGTTGCTGCTGTGGGTGCCGGTGGCATTGCTGTTGCGTGCACTCCATGCCGATCAGCGCAGTCAGGCCGCCGGCCTGCTGTTGCTGGGTCTGATCGGTGCGGCCTGGGTGCAGCCGCAGGGCTGGGGCAGCTGGATGCGTGCGGCGCCTGCCGATGCGCAATCCTTGCTGCAGGGCGAGGCGATGGTCATGGCTGCGCCGGTGTCGTTGCCCACCAACGGCCCGGCAACGTCGGCAGCGGACGCTAGGCAGTTGCAGCCCGCCGCAGCCACTTCCGCGGCCGTGTCCGGGCAGGTCGCTGCCGGCGCCAGCGCGCCCGTTGATGCCAGAGCTGCCACTGCTGCAATGGTGCAGCCGGGCAGGAACGCCGCTGGCATCGGTGCAGTGGACTGCGCGCGCACCACGACGGCCTCCACCACCGAGGCATCTGCCGCATGTTCAAACGCGTTCTGAGCACTGCGTTTCTGGTCGGCACGTGCATGCTGGCCAACGGCTGCAACGCGGACGCATCGACGTGGATGGGCGCCAACGTCAAGGTCTCGGCCAATGCGCCGTGGGAAAGCGAAGCGGCGGCGCAGTCGCTGGACGCGCTGGCCAAGACCGGCGCCAGCAAGGCGCTGCTGGTGGCATTTGTGTGGCAGGCCAACCCGCAGTCGAATGACCCGGTGCTGGGCAGCGACAGCAGCGTGGAGGCCATGCGCGCCGCATTGCGGCAGAGCCACCACGCCGGCCTGCAAGCCACGCTCAAGGTGCATGTGTGGATTCCCGGACATTGGGCCGGCGACACGGCGCCCACCGATCAGGCAGCCTGGTTTGCCGCGTATCAGAACGCGTTGCTGCCGTTGGCCAGACTGGCCGAAGACGAGCACGCCGAAGCGCTGGTGATCGGCACCGAACTGCGCAAGCTGCAGGACGCGCCGCAGTGGCCTGGCCTGGTGGCGGAAGTGCGCAAGGTCTATCACGGCAAGCTGCTGTACGTGGCCGACGGCATGGAGCACGCCGAAAGCTTCCGTTACTGGTCCTTGTTCGATGCAGTGGGCACCAGCCTGTATCCGCGGCTGTCCGAAGCGGCCGCCACACGCACGGCCGAGATGAACGCTGCCGCGCAGCGTCTGCAGCAACTCGGGCAGCGCGTGGGCAAGCCAGTGTGGGTGGCGGAGCTGGGCCTGCGTTCTGCACGCGGCAGCCTGGCCGCGCCATGGGAAAGCCCGGAACAACGCGCCGCCGCAGTCGACACCCGCCTGCAGCTGCAGGTGTTGCAGCAGTGGCGCAAGGTCCTGCAGGCGCACGGCGTGGACGGCATCGCGCTGTGGTGCTGGTACACCGACCCCAAGGCCGGTGGGCCAGGCGACAGCGACTTCACCGTGCAGGGCAAACCGGCGCAGCAGGTGCTGGCGCGCTGAGCGATCACGCCCGGTCATCTCTCAGAGAAATTGCCGAGCGCAGTTGCCAAGGGAGATCGCCAAGCGCACTGCCGCCGCGCAGCGCACCGCCGCCCGGGGCATGGGAACGGTTTGCACGCAGCGCGATCGCCGCTGCGGGCATAATCCGGCAGCATGATCATCCATTCGCTGCTCGATACCGACCTGTACAAATTCACCATGATGCAGGCGGTGCTGCATCAGCATCCGGCCGCGCAGGTCGATTACCGCTTCAAGTGCCGCACCCCTGGTGTGGATCTGGCGCAGTTCATCGACGAGATCTCGCGCGAGATTGACGCGCTGTGCCGGCTGCGTCTGCGCGAGGACGAAGTGGGCTATCTGCGCGGCCTGCGCTTCATCAAGCCGGACTTTGCCGACTTTCTGGCGCTGTTCCATCTGGACCGCAAGTATCTGCAGCTGTCGGCATCGACCACCCGCCCGGGAGAGATCGAGCTGACCATCCGCGGCCCCTGGCTGCATACCATCCTGTTCGAGGTGCCGTTACTGGCAATCATCAACGAGGTGTGGTTCCGCAATACCTCCGAGCCGGATTACGAAGAAGGCCGCAGCCGCCTGCGCGACAAAGTGAGCAGCCTGCGCAGCATGCCGGCCGGCTGCAAGATCGCCGACTACGGCACCCGGCGGCGCTATTCGCGGCATTGGCACGGCGAGTTGCTGCCGTTGCTGCGCGATGGCCTGGGCGAGCAGTTCGTCGGCACCAGCAATGTGTATTTCGCCAAGCAGTACGGCCTGACCCCACTGGGTACGATGGCGCACGAGTACCTGCAGGCGTTTCAGGCGCTGGGACCACGGCTGCGTGACTCGCAGGTGGCTGCGCTGGAGTCGTGGGCGCGCGAGTACCGCGGCGATCTGGGCATCGCCCTGTCCGATGTGGTGGGGCTGGACGCGTTCCTGCGCGACTTCGATCTGTATTTCTGCAAGCTGTTCGACGGCATGCGCCATGATTCGGGCGACCCGTTCGAATGGGGCGAGCGGGTCATCGCCCACCTGCAGGCACACCGCATCGACCCTGCGACCAAGGTGCTGGTGTTCAGCGACGGCCTCAATATCGACAAGGTGATGCGGCTGTACGCGCACTTCCACACGCGCTGCCGGCTGGCATTTGGCGTAGGCACGAGCCTCACCAACGACCTGGGGCCGACGCCGCTGCAGATCGTGATCAAGATGGTCCGCTGCAATGGGCAGCCGGTGGCGAAACTCAGCGACTCGCCCGGCAAGAGCATGTGCGAGGACGCCGGTTACCTGCGCTATCTGCGCGATGTGTTCGGCTTGCTGCCGATGCCGGAAGCGGGCGAATCCGCGCGGCAATGACCGAGACGACTGCGCGCCGGGCCCGGTAAGGCGTTGTGCGTCATCGCTGCTGGTGGCGCGGCCCGGCTTGAGCGGCATGAGGGGGTGAGCAAACGGCGCCTTAGGGGCGCCGTTCGCATTCCACCAACTACCTGCAGAGCGCGCCCGTCGCTTACGGGCGCACCTTGGTGGCGCAGACAAACACCGCTGCCTGTTGAATGCGGCTGATTGCACCCTGGTTCTGCAATTCGCGTGCGTGCTCGTCCATGCAGGTCAGGTACCCCAGACGGTTACCGGCGTTCTGCGTCTTGCACAGGCTGTTTTCGGCCGAGATGTTCGCGCCGGGAATCAGCCCGCCGGTTTCCAGCGTCGGCACCAGCGTATTGCAGTTGCCCAGCTTGGCCAGCCCGCGATTGAGCGTCCAGCCGATATCGGCAAACAGCGCCGGGGTCAGGTCGATGTTCAGATGCGCCTGCACTTCCGGCGTATCGAATGGTTCCATCAACGCGTTCGGCTGCAGGTCGGTATCGAAGTGCGAGAACGTCGAACCGCCGGCCACCACGCTGGGCGCGTACAAGCGCGTGCGGCCCGCGGTGTCGGTGCCCTGCAACAGCTCGGGGTCTTCGTACAGCGCCGCCACTACCCCGGTGCTGCCCTTCAGCCGCGCGCCATCGGCCTGCGACACCATGATCGCCGGGATGGCGATGTCGGTGATCGGCGGGGCGGCATTGCCCATCGTCTGCACGCCGGCCGCGTTGTTGGCCACGATCACGCCCACCGCACCGTTGATCTGTGCGTTCTTGACCTTGACCGCGAACGCGCAAGTGCCGCGGTCGATCAGCGCCACCTTGCCGGCCACCTCGGCCGCATTGACGAACGGCGTTTCGCAGCCATCGCTGGCCGAAGCGGCAGCCACCCCGTCATTGACCGTCACCACCGCGCGCGCCGGGAAATTGGCCGCCGTGGCCAGTGGCCCAAAGCTGGCAAAGCCCACCTCGAACTTGCCTGCCGCGCTGGCCGGCGCGCTCACCTGCAACAGGGTGCGCGGATCCAGGATCAGCGCCGCCTCGCGGTTGACGCGGGTGCCGGCCCACACCGTACGGCCGGGCGTGCGCATCGCTTCTGCACGCAGCGCATTGGTCATGGTCGGGTCGTCGAAGCGCTTGTTCTGCACGTTGTCGAAAGCCTGCGCGGTGTAGACATCGGTCAGGCCGCTGCCCGAGCCGAGCACACCGGTGGTCTTGTTGAGGAAGCCCGCCGCACCCAGGCCGTGGCCAATCTCGTGCATCACCACGTTGAGGAAGTTGATCTGGCCTTCGGGCGTCTTGCCGTCCAGGCCCAGGTACCAGCCCGAGCCGGCCAGGCAGTCGGGCTTGCCCAGATCGCCGTTGAACTGCGAGAACACGTCGGCCGGATCGCTGGGATCGGGGACCAGATCCTGCCCGGCGATCGCGTCGCCCAGCGCAGACGGATACAGCGTATTGGGCTTGGAACCGGGGAAGTCGTTGACGATCCAGTTCGGGCCGGCCTGGCCCAGCGTGCCGCCGGTGGCGGTACAGGTCAGCCGCGCGAACGAGGCATACACCTTGATCTCGACATTGCTCTGCAGCACCGCGCCCCACAGGTCCATCGCGTACTGGTAGGCGATGCGGCGCTGCTCGCCGACCGAGCGCCCCGGATTGCCACCCAAGGGCGCAGCGGTGGTGGGGTCGTTCAAGCCGACGCTGGTGCCGGCGTCGCCATTGATCAACGTGACGTTGGCGGCGCTTGCATGCAGCGGCGCGATGGCCGCAGCCACGGCCAGAGACAACAGCAACGAGGGCTTATTCATGCGGCAGCGCTCCGTGCTCGGCGTGGGCGGGTTGGGTGTCGGCGTCTTCGCTGTGCTCGATGACGATGCGGCCATCGGCCTGACGCGTCGCCATCAACGAGCTCATCTGCGTGGCCGGCAACTTGCGCACCACGGTGCCGTTGGGCAGGCGTCGCTCGGTCGCGCGTGCGGCAGATTCGGTCTGCGGAACCGCAGCGCGGGCAGCGCTGCTGCGGGCAGCCGACGCAGCCTGCTGATCCAGCGCGGCGCTCTCGGCGTCGGTCAGCGGGCGTAGCTTGCCGGTGACGGGATCGATACCGACCTTGGAACTGGTGGTTGCAGTCTCCTGCGCCAAGGCCATGGCCGGCAGGCAGACGACACACAACACTCCGGACAGCATCCATCCGGGCTTACGGAGGCTCATCATCGTTGGGGTTTCCTTGAGTCCAACAGGGGAAAGGAACGCCATGCAGGCACCGGCGTCGGGGAATCCTTCCGTTTCAGTCTGTTCATGACTGAGGCATGAATCCGTGATGCGTGTCAATCTTTTGGCATATAAGGCGCTGAACGCGAAGCGCTCGCCTGAAACAGTTACCGGTGCACTTGCGTCGGCGGAATTTCAGGGAGCCGCAGCGGCGGCTCGCATCCGGGGCCGGCCGGATTTTTGACGCGACCAACCGGGGCCGGCGATTTTCTCCTTCCCGGAGAAGCTGCCCCGAATGGGCGGACGCGGGGACGTGCGAAGCCTGGCGGAGATGCGAACCGCCAAGCAGCGCAACCAATGCCCAGCTACCAATCCCGAATCCCCATTCCCCAATCCCGAACCTCACCTACGCCTACCGCACAGGTCTTAAAATCGCCGCAACTTTTCCCGGGAGCAGCCAGATGATTCGCGAGATTATCCGCATGGGCGACAAGCGCCTGCTGCGCGTGGCGCCACCGGTGACCAACCTGGGCAGCGCCGAGCTGCGCGCGCTGGCGGCCGACATGTTCGAGACCATGGACGATGCGCGCGGCGTTGGCCTGGCCGCACCGCAGATCGCGGTGGATCTGCAGCTGATGGTGTTCGGCTTCGACGCCAGCGAACGCTATCCCGACGCGCCGGCGGTGCCGCGCACCGCGTTGGCGAATGCGCAGATCGAACCGCTGTCGGAGGAAATGGAAAACGGCTGGGAAGGGTGCCTGTCCATTCCCGGCCTGCGTGCCGTCATCCCGCGCTATCGCCACATTCGCTACCGCGGCTTCGCACCCGACGGCAGCCCGATCGAGCGCGAGGCCGAAGGCTTCCACGCACGCGTGGTGCAGCACGAATACGACCATCTGGTCGGCCGCCTGTATCCCTCGCGGATCGAGAACTTCGCCACCTTCGGCTTCGAAGACGTGCTGTCCTACGACCTGTAGGCCATCGGTGCCGCAGCTGCACCCGCATATGACAAGGGCGCCTTGCGGCGCCCTCGTCGTGCTTACTTCAGCGCCTTGAAGCGCAAACGCTTGGGGCCTGCGTCATCGCCCATGCGGCGGCGCTTGTCTTCTTCGTACTCGCGGTAGTTGCCCTGGAAGAACTCCACGTGCGAGTCGCCTTCGAACGCCAGGATATGCGTGGCGATGCGATCCAGGAACCAGCGGTCATGCGAGATCACGAAGGTGTTGCCCGGGAACTCCAGCAGCGCATCTTCCAGCGCACGCAGGGTCTCGATGTCCAGGTCGTTGGAGGGTTCGTCGAGCAGCAGCACGTTGCCGCCCTGCAGCAGGGTCTTGGCCATGTGCAGACGGCCGCGCTCACCACCGGACAGCGAGCCGACCATCTTCTGCTGGTCCTGCCCCTTGAAGTTGAAGCGGCCGATGTAGGCGCGCGACTGGATCTCCACACCGTTGATGTTGAGGATGTCCAGGCCGCCTGCGATCTCCTGGAACACGTTGTGGTTGCCTTCCAGCTTGTCGCGGCTCTGGTCTACGTACGACAGCTGCACGGTCGGGCCGACCACAATCTCGCCGGAATCAGGCTTCTCCGCGCCGGTGATCATCTTGAACAGGGTGGACTTACCGGCACCGTTGGGGCCGATGATGCCGACGATGGCGCCGGGCGGCACGATCATCGACAGATTGTCGATCAGCAGGCGGTCGCCGAACTTCTTGGAGACGTTCTTGAACTCCATCACCGCATTGCCCAGACGCTCGCCCGGCGGGATGAAGATCTCGTTGGTCTCGTTGCGCTTCTGGTAATCCACCGACTGCAGTTCTTCCAGGCGGGCCAGACGCGCCTTGCCCTTGGTACGGCCGCCCTTGGCATTCTGGCGCGACCATTCCAGTTCCTTCTGGATCGCCTTCTGGCGCGACTTTTCCTGGTTGTCTTCCTGCTTGAGGCGCTCGTCCTTCTGGGTCAGCCAGTCGGTGTAGTTGCCCTTCCACGGAATGCCGCGGCCGCGGTCCAGTTCCAGGATCCACTCGGCGGCGTTGTCGAGGAAGTAGCGATCATGCGTGACCGCCACCACGGTGCCGGTGTAGCGCGCCAGGAACTGCTCCAGCCACTCCACCGATTCGGCGTCCAGGTGGTTGGTCGGTTCGTCGAGCAGCAGCATGTCCGGCTTCTGCAGCAGCAGCCGGCACAGCGCCACGCGGCGCTTTTCGCCACCGGACAGCTTGCCGACCACCGCATCCCACGGCGGCAGGCGCAGCGCATCGGCGGCCACGTCCAGCTGGTTTTCCAGGGTGTGCGCATCGCCGGCGGCCAGGATCGCTTCCAGGCGTTCCTGTTCCTTGGCCAGGGCGTCGAAATCGGCGCCTTCCTCGGCATAGGCCAGGTACACCGCATCCAGCGCGGCCTGGGCCTGCAGCACGTCGCCCACGCCTTCCTCGACCGCTTCGCGCACGGTGTGCTCGGGGTTGAGCTGCGGTTCCTGGGCCAGGTAGCCGACCTTGATGCCGGCCTGCGGACGGGCTTCGCCCTCGAAGTCGGTATCCACGCCGGCCATGATCTTCAGCACCGTGGACTTGCCGGCGCCGTTCAGGCCCAGCAGGCCGATCTTGGCGCCCGGGAAAAAGCTCAGCGAGATGTCCTTGATGATCTGCCGCTTGGGCGGCACCACCTTGCTGACGCGGTTCATGGTGTAGATGTATTGCGACATGGGTGCTCCGTGGACGCAGGCAGCCCGCCGGCCGGGGCCGGAGGCAGCGGAAAAGGGATTGCGCCGATTATACGGGCAACCGGACTGACTCGCGGCGGCAATGCGGCAGCTAAACGGCAGCTTACCTCGCACCTGAATGGGCGGTTTCGTAATCGATTCCAGCAGGAATGCGTTAAGGCGGTTAGCGCCTTAATGAAATTGCGACATCGCAGACAGGAGCAATCCCATGAACCGCAAACGCATCGTGACTGTTGTGCTTTCCTCCATCCTGGCGCTGGGTTCCGTGGCCCCGGCAGCGTTTGCCGACGACTGGGGCCACGGCCACGATCGTCGTGGGCATGACCGCGACGATCGCCGCGACCGCGATCGCGACCGCGATCAGCATGGCAATTGGCGCAACGATCGCCGCGACTGGCAGGACGAGCGCCGGGCCGACCGTCGCGATGACCGCCGCTACTACAGCAACGGCTACCGCGAGGGCTATCGCGATGCCCGTTATCAGGACCGTCGCTACGACCGCAACCGGGTCTATGTCTACGATCGCCCCAGCTATTACCGCGCCGGCCCGCCGCCGCGCCCGTACTGGGCCCGCGGCCAGCGCTACCACGGCCCGGTCTACGTGATCAACGACTACGACCGCTACAACCTGCGCCGCCCGCCGTATGGCTACCGTTGGCAGCGCGACAACACCGGCAATCTGCTGCTGGTGGCCATCGCCACCGGTGTGATCGCCGATCTGGTGCTCAACAACTAGGCCACGGCACTGGCCCGGCCCGGCAAGCGGCCAGGGCATCCTGCAAAGGCGCACTCCGGTGCGCCTTTGTCGTTCAAGGGCGGAACGGGCCATTGCATGCGCGGCCCGCGCCAGCGTCGCAATTGGTCACCTGTCCGCGCGGGGGCTTACAATCTGCGCCCCTACTGGCAACAGCTGCCCCGGAGCTCTGCATGTTCTCGCGCGACGTCCGACTGGAAACCTACGACCCCGAACTGGCCAAGGCCATCGCTGCTGAAGCCGGCCGCCAGGAGGATCACGTCGAGCTGATCGCCAGCGAGAACTACTGCAGCCCGCTGGTGATGGAAGCCCAGGGCAGCCAGCTGACCAACAAGTACGCCGAAGGCTATCCGGGCAAGCGCTACTACGGTGGTTGCGAATTCGTCGACATTGCCGAGCAGCTGGCGATCGAGCGCATCAAGCAGGTGTTCGGCGCCGACTATGCGAACGTGCAGCCGCATAGCGGCTCGCAGGCCAACCAGGCGGTGTATCTGGCGCTGCTGCAGCCCGGCGACACCATCCTGGGCATGAGCCTGGCCCATGGCGGCCACCTGACCCACGGCGCCAAGGTCAATGTTTCCGGCAAGCTGTTCAACGCCGTGCAGTACGGCGTCAACGCGCAGGGACTGATCGACTATGACGAAGTCCAGCGTCTGGCCACCGAGCACAAGCCGAAGATGGTCGTGGCCGGCTTCTCTGCGTATTCGCAGAAGATCGACTGGGCGCGCTTCCGCGCCATCGCCGACAGCGTCGGTGCGTATCTGTTCGTGGACATGGCGCACGTGGCCGGCCTGGTCGCCGCCGGCGTGTATCCGAGCCCGCTGGAGCATGCGCACGTGGTCACCTCGACCACCCACAAGACCCTGCGCGGCCCGCGCGGCGGCATCATCGTGGCCAAGGGCGCGAGCGAAGAGCTGCAGAAGAAGCTGCAGTCGATCGTGTTCCCCGGCATCCAGGGCGGCCCGCTGATGCACGTGATCGCGGCCAAGGCGGTGGCGTTCAAGGAAGCGCTGGAGCCGGAATTCAAGACCTACCAGCAGCAGGTGGTCAAGAACGCGCAGGCGATGGCCAACACGCTGATCGCGCGCGGCTACAAGATCGTGTCCGGCGGCACCGAGAATCACCTGATGCTGGTGGACATGATCGGCCGCGACGTCTCGGGCAAGGACGCCGAAGCCGCGCTCGGCAAGGCCCACATCACCGTCAACAAGAACGCGGTGCCCAACGACCCACGCTCGCCGTTCGTCACCTCCGGCCTGCGTCTGGGCACCCCGGCGATCACCACCCGCGGTTACCTGGAGCAGGACAGTGTCGACCTGGCCAACTGGATCGCCGACGTGCTCGACGCCCCCGGCGACGAAGCCGTGCTGGCCAAGGTCCGCGACGCGGTGACTGCGCAGTGCAAGAAGTATCCGGTGTATGGCTGAGGTGCCGGGATTGGTGATTCGGGATTGGGGATGCGCGACAAGCGCGTCCTTGCTCCTGCTGTTGCCAATCCCTAATCCCCACTTCCCAATCTCGGCGACCTGATGCACTGCCCTTTCTGCCAGCACAACGACACCCGCGTGATCGATTCGCGGGTGTCCGAAGACGGGACGACGATTCGTCGTCGCCGCGAGTGCGAGGCGTGCGGCGAGCGTTTCAGTACCCTGGAAACGATCGAACTCAAGCTGCCGACCGTGGTCAAGAGCGATGGCGGGCGCGAGGCGTTCGACGCGCGCAAGCTGCGCACCAGTTTCGACCGCGCGCTGCAAAAGCGCCCGGTGTCCGAAGAGCAGATCGAAGCGGCGGTGCGCGCGGTGGTGCATCAGTTGCGCATGTCCGGCGAGCGCGAGGTTGGCTCGCTGCGTGTCGGCGAATACGTCATGGTCGAGCTGCGCAAGCTCGATCACGTGGGCTATGTGCGCTTCGCCTCGGTGTACCGCAGCTTTCAGGACGTGGCCGATTTCCGCGAGGAAATCGAAAAGCTCGAGCGCGAGCTACCGGTCGGCATCGAGCAATTGCCGTTGCTGGAAGCGGCCCTGGAGCGCGCCGGCAAGCCCGGCAAGCGGTGAGCGCGATGCGCATCGCCTGCGTGGCCGACACGCCGCAGCTGCTGCCCGCGATCGCGCAGGCGCATCTGCAGGCCTTCGGCAGTCTGTTGCCGGACTGGAACTTCGACGCGGCCTTGAGCGAGTTGCGCAGCCACACCCGCGACGGGGTGATCCCGATCACGTGGGTGGCGCTCGATCAGGCGCAGTGGCTCGGGTCGGTCAGCCTGCTGGACAACGACGATGCGCGCATTCGCCAATGGTCGCCATGGCTGGCGTCGCTGTACGTGCAGCCGCAGGCGCGCGGGCAGGGCATCGGCGAGGCGCTGGTGACGCACTGCGTGCAGGCGGCCGCGCGCATGGGCGTGCCGGCGTTGTATCTGTATTGCCAGCCAGTGCTGTTGCCGTTTTATCAGCGGCTGGGCTGGCATACGCATGCAGAATTACTGCTGGGGCCGATGCAGATCGTGGTGATGTGTATCGAACCGCAAGCGGCGCCGCAATGAGCGCAACGGCCGACGATCACCGCTGGATGGCGCAGGCATTGCGCCTGGCCGAGCGCGGCGCCTGCACCACCCGCCCCAATCCGATGGTTGGCTGCGTGATCGTGCGCGATGGCGTGTGCGTGGGCGAAGGCTTTCATCAACGTGCCGGTGGCCCGCATGCGGAAGTGTTCGCGCTGCGCGCGGCCGGCGCGCAGGCGCGCGGCGCCACCGCTTACGTGACGCTGGAGCCGTGTGCGCACTACGGACGCACGCCGCCCTGTGCGCTGGCCCTGATCGATGCAGGCGTGGCGCGTGTGGTCGCGGCGATGGCCGACCCGTTTCCGCAGGTCAACGGCGGCGGGTTTGCGCTGCTGCGCGCGGCCGGGATCGAGGTGCTCAGCGGCGTCCTGCAAACACAGGCGCGCGCGCTCAACCAGGGATTTCTGTCGCGGGTGGAGCGGGGCAGGCCATGGCTGCGGGTCAAGCTCGGCGCCAGCATGGATGGACGTACTGCGCTGGCCAGCGGTGAGTCCAAATGGATCACCGGAAGTGACGCGCGCGCGGATGTGCAGCGCTGGCGTGCGCGTGCGGGCGCGATCCTCACGGGTGCGGGCACGGTGCTGGCCGACGACCCCTCCATGACGGTGCGGTTGGGCGAGGACACGCCGTTCGTGCCGCCGCTGCGCGTGGTGCTTGATGCCGGGCTGCGAACGTTGGCGTGCAGGAACATGCGTCAGGGCGATGCGCCAACGCTGTATCTGCATGGCGAGGATGTGGCCGCGCCGGCACTGGACGATGCGCAGTTCCTTGCGATGCCGTTACATGCCGGCCGCTTCGACCTGGCGGCGGTGTTGGCCCTGCTTGGCGAGCGCGGCATCAACGAGGTGCATGTGGAAGCCGGCGCAACGCTGGGCGGTGCGCTGCTGCAGGCCGGGCTGGTCGACGAACTGTTGGTCTACATGGCACCGGTACTGCTGGGCGACACCGCCAGGCCGCTGCTGGCGGGGCTTGGCATCGAGACGATGGCGCAGCGCGCTGCGTTGCAGCTGCTGGATGTGCGCCAGCTGGGTCAGGATCTGCGTCTGCGCTATGCGCCGGTCGCTGCCGGGTGAGCGCTGCATGGCGTGCGCGATGCAGCGCGGCTGTGCTGTTGCGCGCATGAAAAAGGCCCCGCATGCGGGGCCTTGGTATCTCTGCGCGACGCGTCGATCAGAAGCTTGCGCGCACGCCGACCTTGTACTGGTTGGCGTTGTCGACGAACTGCGCTTCGGCAACCAGGCCCCAGGTGCGGGTGAAGTTGACCTGACCACCCAGGGTGCCGACAAACTCGCCTTCGTCCACGTCGCTGCCGTCGATGTAGCCGGCCTTGATCCAGGCTTCGGTCCGTGGCGAGGGCTTGCCGCGCAGGCCCAGGTTGGCGAAGCCCAGGTTGGTCGAGTCGGACGCGTTGTCGATCGAACGGCCGCGCAGGCGCAGATCGGATTCGACCTTGGTGCGCAGCACGCTGATGTCGGCGGTGAACTCCACGCGCTCGGTCATTTCCTGGCGGTAACCGATACCCACGGTGGCCTGCTGCAGGGTGCCGTCGATCACGAAGCCGCTGCCGAGGTTGTAGTCCTTGGTGGCACGCTCGTAGCTGGCCAGCAGGTACACCGGCTGGGCAATCTGCCATGAGCCGCGGATGTAGCCGCCGTCGATGTCGTCCGATTCGTCGTTGACGTTGATTTCGGTCCGGTTCCAGCCGCCTTCGACATAGGAATAGCTCAGGCCTTCGGCCGAGGCGGCAAACGGTGCGGCGGCCAGCAGGGCAGCCAGAATCAGGGTGTTACGCATTGGATGTCTCTCTCCGAATTGATGTCCGTGTCTCCGTCCCGTTGCGGGATGGAAAAAGCGACGTCTCCCGTCGCGGCGCGTAAATTAACAGATCCTTCACAATCCTGGCTATGGGGGATTTCCCGACATGACGCAGTGTCCTGCCAGCCTGCGCTCACACTTGGCCATCGCGCCGATGTGCCCTGTTAGACTTTGCACGCCGGTTCGCCGGTACTCACAAACGTCTTCAGGGCGGGGTGCGATTCCCCACCGGCGGTAGGCATGCGCAAGCATGCGAGCCCGCGAGCGCTTGCACTCCAGGGTTGAGCGGACCAACGCGACACCCCCGCTGGGCAAGGTCAGCAGATCCGGTGCGATGCCGGGGCCGACGGTATAGTCCGGATGAAAGAAGACGGCCAACGCGTAGCCTTGCGGCTGCGCGCGCGCCTGTTTGCCTTGTGGCGTTTTTCGCTCAACTCCTGCGAGAAACGACTATGTCCATGCGTCACCCGTCGCGCTGCGTCGCGATCTTCTACCGCACTCCGTCCGTGCTGTCGTCATCAACGACGGAGGTGCGCTGATGTTTACCGGAATCATCGAAGGCGTCGGCCGTCTGGCGGCGCGCCAGCCGCAAGGTGGCGATGTGCGTTTCACCTTCGCCACCGGCAGCCTGCCGTTCGAAGCGGTGCAATTGGGCGAGAGCATCGCGGTCAACGGCGTGTGCCTGACCGTGATCGCCTTCGATGCCGGCAGCTTCCAGGCCGATGCCTCCACCGAAACCCTGTCGCTGACCACGTTGGGCGCCTTGCCGGAAGGCGCGGTGCTCAATCTGGAGCGCGCGATGCGCCCGACCGACCGCCTCGGCGGGCATCTGGTCAGCGGGCATGTCGACGGTCTGGGCCAGGTGCAGTCGGTGCATGGCGATGCGCGTGCGCAGCGTTGGCGGTTTGCCGCCCCGCCGGGGGTATTGCGCTATGTCGCCAAGAAGGGCTCGATCTGCGTGGACGGGGTCAGCCTGACCGTCAACGACGTGGACGAGGACGGCTTCGAAGTCGCGTTGATTCCGCACACGGTGGCCAACACCGCGTTTGCGCAGACCGCGGTTGGCGCGGCGGTGAATCTGGAGATCGATCTGGTGGCGCGTTATGTCGAACGCCTGCTCGGCACGCGGGGTGCGGCATGAATTTCGCACCCGTTCCGGAATTGATCGAGGAACTGCGCGCCGGCCGCATGGTGGTGATCGTCGATGACGAGGACCGCGAGAACGAAGGCGATCTGATCATGGCCGCCGAGCTGGTCAAGCCGTCGGACATCAACTTCATGGTGACCCACGCGCGCGGGCTGGTGTGTCTGTCGCTGACCCGCGAGCGCTGTGCGCAGCTCGGCCTGGCGCCGATGGTGCGCAACAACACCGCGCAGTTCCAGACCAACTTCACCGTCAGCATCGAGGCGGCCGAAGGCGTGACCACCGGCATCTCCGCCTACGACCGCGCGCACACCGTGCGCACCGCGGTGCGGCCGGATGCCAAGCCGCAGGATCTGAGCCAGCCGGGGCATATTTTCCCGTTGATCTCGCAGCCCGGCGGCGTGCTCACCCGCGCCGGCCACACCGAGGCGGCCAGCGACCTGCCGATGCTGGCCGGGCTGGAACCGGCCGGCGTGCTGGTGGAAGTGCTCAACCCGGATGGCAGCATGGCGCGGCGTCCGCAGCTGGAAGTGTTCGCGCGCGAGCACGGGCTGAAGATGGGGTCGATCGCCGACCTGATCGCCTATCGCCTGGCCAACGAGCACACCGTCGAGCGCGTTGACGAACGTGAGATCAGTACCGAGTTCGGCCCGTTCACGCTGGTAACCTACCGCGACCGCATCGCGCACGATCTGCATTTTGCGCTGGTGCGCGGCACTGCCGATCCGCACACACCGACGCTGGTGCGCGTGCAGGTGGAAAACCCGCTGGCCGACCTGCTGCATTGGCAGCGCGATGACTTCGGTGTGCCGGCCACCGATGCCTTGCGTGCGATCGCCGCCGAAGGGCAGGGCGTGATGGTGGTGCTGTCGGCACCGCGCGACAGCGAATCCTTGCTGGCGCGGCTGCGCCAGCAACCGGAAGCGGCCACAAACGCCAAGGACGTCAGCCAGTGGCGGCGCAACGGGGCCGGCGCGCAGATCCTGGCCGAATTGGGCCTGGGCAAGCTGCGCGTGCTGGGCACGCCGCGGCGTCAGGTGGGCCTGGCCGGGTTCGGGCTGGAGGTGGTGGAGTACCTCGAATGCCACCCCGGCGCAGGCGTGCGCTCGGTGCCGGCGGCCGCGCTGCCCTGAGACACGCTGGCGGCCTGGAGTCGCCGCTGTCCGGTGGTTGGCGGACGCGCCGCAGGAACCGCGCTGGTCGAGCGGTTCGCGCGGTTGTCGCGCATCGACCACGCCAGCTGCGCGCCGCACCAGCCTGTGCTGCGCGCTCCCAAATCGTTTCCTGACGACATGGCCGGGGCTGCTTCGGCAGCCCGGCCGGCACGCACCGGCCGGGCCAGGCCCCGGCAGCTGTTAAACTTGCCGCCCCCTCGAGTTGCCGACCCGCATGACCCACTACGAAGGCGATCTCCGCCCCACCACCGCGCGCTTTGCGATCGTCGCCAGCCGCTGGAATGCCCGCATCACCGACGCGCTGGTCACCGGTGCGCGCCAGAGCCTGGCCGGCAACGGCATCGGCGAGGACGCCATCGACGTGGTCCGCGTGCCGGGCGCCTGGGAAATTCCGATCGCCGCCAACCGCCTGGGGCAATCCGGCCAGCATGCGGCGATCATCGCGCTGGGCTGCGTGATCCGCGGCGACACCCGCCACTACGAACACGTTGCCGACCTGTGCGCCGAAGGCCTGATGAGCGTGCAGTTGCAGACCGGCGTCCCGGTGCTCAACGGCGTGCTGGCGGTCGAGCGTGTGGAAGATGCCGAGGCGCGTGCCGGCGGCAGCCATGGCAACAAGGGCGAAGAATGCGCGCTTGCGGCATTGGAACTGGTCAATTTGATGGAGTTGTTGCCATGAGCAAGTCCGGTGGACACGCCCGCCACGTCCGTCGCGACGGCATCGACCCGGTGCTGCGTTCGCGCGCGCGCCGGCGTGCCTTGCAGGCGGTATATGCCTGGCAGATTTCCGGCGGGTTCGCCAAGCAGGTGATCTCCCAGTTTGCGCACGAGCAGGCGCACGAAGTGGCCGATCAGGCCTATTTCGAAAACCTGGTCGAAGGCGTGCTGAGCAACCGTGCCGAGCTCGACACCGCGCTGACGCCGTATCTGGATCGCGGCGTGGAAGAGGTCGACGCGATCGAACGCGCGGTGCTGCGCCTGGCCGCCTACGAACTGCTGTATCGCCAGGACGTGCCGTACCGCGTGGTGATCAACGAAGCGATCGAAACCGCCAAGCGCTTCGGCTCCGAGCATGGCCACACCTACGTCAATGGCGTGCTGGATCGCGCCTCTGTCGAGTGGCGCAAGCTGGAATCGGGCGCCAGCGGCGCCAGCGGCGCCTGAGGCGCCGCGGGAATGGGGAGTCGGGAATGGGGAATTGTAAGAGCACCATCTCCGATATCTCCTGATGTGCTTTTGCGATTCCCGATTCCCGATTCCCTTCTCCCGATTCCCGTCCCCATGCCCGAATTCGATCTGATTGCCCGCTTGCGCGCGCGCATCGCGGCGCGTGCGGATGTGCCGCTGGGGATTGGCGACGATGCGGCATTGCTGCAGCCGCCGCCAGGCGAGCAGCTGGCGATCACTGCCGATACGCTCAATGCGGGCGTGCATTTCCCGCACGAGACGCGTGCCGAGGATCTGGGCTGGAAGACGCTGGCGGTCAATCTGTCCGATCTGGCCGCGATGGGTGCGCAACCGCGCTGGTGCACCTTGTCGCTGTCGTTGCCGCACGACGATGTCGAGTGGGTCGATGCGTTCGCCGATGGATTTTTTGCACTGGCCGATGCGCATGCCATTGCGCTGGTCGGTGGCGACACCACGCGCGGGCCGTTGGCGTGTGCAGTGACTGCGATCGGTAGCCTGCCGCCGGGTGCGGCGCTGCGTCGCGATGGTGCGCGTGTGGGCGACGATGTGTGGGTGACCGGCGCGCCGGGCGAGGCGGCGGCGGCGTTGTCGCTGTGGCAAGCCGGCCAGCTGGACGTGACCTGTGCGGCGGCCGACCCCTTGCACGAACTTTGGCGCGGTCGCCTGTTGCGCCCGCAGCCGCGTGTGCAGGCCGGGCTGCGCTTGCGCGGGCTTGCGCATGCCTGTGTGGACGTCTCCGACGGCTTGCTGGCCGATCTGGGCCATCTGTGCGAACGCAGCGGCGTGGGCGCGCAGCTGGCGCTGGCGGCACTGCCGGCGATGCCGTGCAGCACCGGGATCAGCGCGCTGCAATGCATCGGCTGGCAACTCGGCGGCGGCGACGACTACGAGCTGTGCTTCACCGCCGCCGTGCAACACCGCGACGCGGTGGTGCAGGCGATGGACTTCGCCGGCGTCGCGGCGACGCGCATCGGCCAGATCGTCGCCACGCCGGGGGTGGTGGTCCACGACGCCGACGGCAACCCGTGGCAGCCGCCGCGGCGCGGGTATCAGCATTTCGTCGGCTGAGCTGAGCGCGCGGGAGGCGTTGCGCAAGCGTGCTGCATCGCAGCCAACGTCTGCGGGTCTGGAGCGGCCAGGCGATAAGCGCACGCTGTTTCCAGTTGCGAGCCGGCGATTGCGATGCGCACGCACCCGCCTCCCGCCTCCCGCCTCCCGCCTCCCGAATCCCGATTCCCGATTCCCGAATCCCGAATCCCGAATCCCGAATCCCAAATCCCAAATCCCAAATCCCAAATCCCAAATCCCAAATCCCAAATCCCAAATCCCAAATCCCAAATCCCAAATCCCGATTCCCGATTCCCGATTCCCGCCCCTTGAGCCATACCGTACCGTCTGGTACGTTCGCGACGTTCTCCCCCGAACCACGGATGCATGGCAGTTGCCGCTGGGCCATCCCGGCCTGGCCTTGCGTGGGAGAGATCCGCATGAACAAGCATTGGATCGGAGGCATCGCCGCCTTGGCGTTGCTGGTGGCATCGGCGTCGGCGGTGGCGGGCGCTTTCAGCAAGACCTACGAACGGATTCCCGGCTGGGATGGTGCGCCGATGGGCGCGCTGGTGCTGGTGCCGCAGGGGCAGGGCAGCGGGCCGTTTCCGTTGATCGTGATGCCGGCCAGCTGGTCGTTGCCGAATCTGGAATACCTTGGACGCGCGACCCAGCTGGCCAGCGATGGCTACGTGGTCGTCAGCTACACCTCGCGCGGGTTCTGGGATTCGGCCGGGCAGATCGATATTGCCGGCGCCGACACGGTGGAAGACGTCAGCGCGGTGATCGACTGGGCGCTGGCACATACGCCGGCCAATGCGAATGCGATCGGTGCATCGGGCATCTCCTACGGGGCGGGCATCAGCCTGTTGGCGGCCGAGCGCGATCCGCGCATCAAGGCCGTGGCTGCGCTCAGCGGCTGGGCCGATCTGGAAGCGTCGCTGTATTCCAATCGCACCGTCAGCCAGCAAGGCGTCGGGCTGTTGGTCGGTGCAGGCGCGTTGACCGGACGTCCCGGCCCGGATCTGGCGCAGATCAGCACCCGGGTTGCAGTTGGCGACTACGACGGTGCAGTG
This sequence comes from Xanthomonas arboricola, assembly GCF_002940665.1. GTDB lineage: Bacteria > Pseudomonadota > Gammaproteobacteria > Xanthomonadales > Xanthomonadaceae > Xanthomonas > Xanthomonas arboricola_B. The sequence continues at coordinate 890,217 of NZ_MIGY01000001.1, read as the reverse complement.
CAGGGCTTCCTGCCGCAGGCCGCGTCGCGCAGCCCGGCAAGCGATGTGGCCGCGCTCAATGCGCGTGGTACCGCGGTGCTGCTGGGCAATGCCTTCAACGACGGCCTGTTTCCGCCGAACCAGACGATCGCGTTCTTCAACCAGCTGCGCGGACCCAAGCAGTTGCTGCTCAGCCAGGGCGACCACGCCACCGCAGAATTGCCGGGCGCGCTAGGCCTGCCCAACGAGGTCTATACGGCGGCCACGCGCTGGTTCGATCGTCATCTCAAGCAGCTGCGTAACGGCGTGGACAGCGAAGCACCGGTGCGGTTGTCGCCGCGTGCCGGGCAATGGCTGGAGTACGCGGACTGGGCGTCGGTGCAACAGGGAAGCACGCGGCTGGGGTTATCCGCACCGGCCGGGTTGCTCAGCCCCACCGGCGGCTTGATCGGCGGCACCGCCAGCGGATGGCAGTCGCGCATTGCCACCGATGTGCCGACGTTGGCCGACTCGGGCGTGGTACTGGTCAGTGGTCTGTTGCAGGGCATCGGTGTGCCGGTCACCACGTCGATTCCGTTGGTCAATCGCATCGGCGCGGCAGTGTGGGTGGGTGCGCCGTCGAGCACGCCACGGCGGCTGGCCGGCAGTCCATCGTTGCGCGTGACCGTGGTACCCAGCCAATCGGAAGTGAGCCTGTTCGCGTATCTGTATCGCATGGACGCATTCGGCGTGGCGCAACTGATCACGCATGCACCGTACACGCTACGCGGCACCACGGCAGGCCGCGCAGTGACGCTGGATTGGCCACTGCAAGCGGCTGCTGCGGAGATTCCGGCAGGGCAGCGCCTGGTGCTGGTGATCGACACGCGCGATGTGCGCTACACCGATGCCAGCGATGGCGGCGGCACGGTGACGTTTACGTCGCCGACGGCAACGCCATCGGTATTGAACGTGCCGCTGCGATAACGCTGCACTGAGCTAACGATGCGGTGAGGTGTGGGCCGCGTGCATCAGGGCTGCGGCTTGGTTGCGGAGCTTTTGCCTGCCCACCATCGCGGGAGACGCCGCAAGTCCGTCCTTGTCGGCGCTTGCGCGGCATCCATGCCGCTTGAGGTCCCGCGACGGCGGGCGGGCAAGGACCGGTCGAGATGATCGGCGTGCGTGGTTGCCAGCAGTGCATGATGTGTCCCGCGAGCGGTAAGGACACCGCGCCCTCGATCAACCGGGCGTTTGACCGCCTTGCGTGAACGACGCCGCGACTAGGAGTTTATGTCTTGGTGTCTGCGCTTGGTGTCCGCTTTCGGCCACATGCGCCTGTAGGCAGCGTCGCTTCCTCATCGCGGTGATCGGCCAGCCCCATTTCGCCGATGCGCATGCCGATCGGCAATACGCTGACGTTGTTGCGTTGAATGAACATCGCGCGATGGGAGCCTGGCGCCCGGCCATCAGGGACGCCCGATGCCTGCGAAGAGGGCGTGGGGCAAGCAGCCGCAGGTGCGGCAGAGACACAGACCGCAGCCATGTGGCTCTGCACCATTTGCGTCCACCGTACCGTCATGCAGATGACCGATACATCCTGTCACGCTGCCGGTTGGGTCGCGAACTGAGGATCTGCGCACGCTTCGGTTGGCGGATGGCGCCCGCTATCGCAGATGACGAGCCAGGCCTGTCGCAATTGCTATAGCTCCCGATACAAGGCCGCTGCTAGGGTCCAACGCGACCGCTGCAAAGCGGCTCTCGACGCTGCCGCACCGGCATCGCCGCGCTGAATCCATACGGAGAGAGTCACCATGCAAAACAGCCAATCCCGCACCCTCACCCAGACCGGCACACCGGCGCCGCCGACACGGCGGCCCGCATCGCGCTGGTGGAAGGCTGCACTGGCCGTGGGTCTGGTCGCGCTGGCGCCAGCGGCGCTGGCCGGTCCCTACAAGGTCTTCGGCAACCACTATGCGTGGGTCAATAATTTCAACGATCCCAACAACATCATCCAGGGCACGTTCGGCACCGGCAGCACCCCCGAGCTGACCGTCACCTTCAACTTCGCCGACTACAACCTCTACGGCTATCCGGCGATCGTGCGCGGCTGGCACTACGACTGGAACCCGACCAGCGATACGCTGTTTCCGCGGCAGATTTCCTCCTTGAGCAAAATCCCGCTCAAGTTCACCTACAGCGCGGGCGGAACCAATCTCGCGGGCGATTTTGCCTATGACATCTTCTTCCGCTGGGATACCGCCAAGGGCAACCCGCAGCTGGAAGTCATGATCTGGGGCGACCACAACTCCTGGCCGATCGGCACACTGACTGCCAGCAAGGTGATCACCGCAGGCGGGCGCACCTTCGACCTGTGGGAGGGCTTCAACTCCGGTGCCGGCTACTACGTCTACACCTTCATCCCGACCGGCACTGCCGGGCAGGCCACGCTCAAGACCAGCGGCAGCCTGAACGTGGACGCCAAGCCCTTCCTCAACTGGTTGCAGACCAACCGATCCAAGGATGGGCGCTACAACAACAGCATGTATCTGCATGCAGCCGAAGCCGGTTTCGAAGTGGTACGCGGCAACGGCTGGGCCAAGGTGAGCGCGACGTTGGACGCGCAGTAAGCGCAGCGCCAATCGGCCGCATGGCTGAGCGTGCGCGGTTGGCATCGGAGACCGGCGTGCAGCACGACGCACGCCGGTACCGCTTCGCCTGCGATGGCCGACAATCGTCGAAGATCGCACGACGACGCCAGCCACCGACGGCTACGTTCCGCATCAGGTGTGCAAGATCGCCTGCTTGAGCATTCACCACCGCCATGACTTCTGCCATGCGCGTGAGGCGATTCTGAAACACAGCGCAGGGCACGCTTCGTCTGCGCTGCGGAGGTATCCGGAAAGCAGTCAGGGCATTGCGATGCGCCAGTCGGGCACTGCGGTCTTATCGATCAGCGCGACTGCGGGTGTCGGGGCAGCATCAGCGCAGCGCATCGCGCGCCGAGGCGATGGCGGCCATCCACTGGTCGCGTTTGCCGATCACGAACCGGTGTTCGCCGCCCTGGTGCAACTGCACCGCCAGCGATGTCGGCGCCACCGGCAGCAGGCCGAACAGGCGCGTCCAGCGTGGTTGCACGGTCGCGACCTGGGTCAGGTGCACGGTCAGCGACCGGGTCTGCAGGTTGTAGGGATGCGGCTGGAAGTGCAGCGCATCGGCGGTCAGGATCAGCCGCCCGCCGACCGCCTCAAGCCCGCGCAGCAGATTGGCCGGCGCCTGGCGCAACACGACCCGATCGATCGAGCGCAAGCCGCTTCCTTGAAACAGCGAAGTCACTGCGATGCAGGGTGGGCGCGGGCACGCCATTGCTGCCATTGCCCAGACAGGGCGCCAACGCTGTCGATCAGTGCCGATGAGCAGACGGAAAACATGCGGTAGGCCCGAAGGAGTGCATCAATGCGGCGTTTGCCGCCGGGAAGACGCAGCGACACGGCATGACGCCACATCACCGATGTACGCCACGCCGCCGCCGACCAGATACATCAGCAGATCGTGCAGGGTGGCGGTGTTGCCGAGCGCGATGTAGGCCGCGCTGCCGGGGCGCAGCCCGAGCCGGTCGGCCAGATGCAGCGCCTGCAGGCCTTCGATCAGGCACCCGGTCGCGACCGCCAGCACGCACGCCCAGCGTCGCGATAACGCAAACACGCCGCGCAACCCGCAATACACCAGGATCACCGCTAGCATATCGCCCAGGCTGCCGCGCACCCAGGGCCCGCCGAGTGTGCCAGCACCGATCGCCACTTCGATGACAAACACGGCGAGTGCGGTCAGCAGGTAGACGCTGCGTACGCCCAACGCCATGCGTGTCATTGCGCTGGCACGCGCGCGCCCGCCGCCCCGATCACTTCAGATAGGCCCGCGGCAACGCGCCGGCCGGTTGCATGTAACGCTCGCGCAGCTCGGTCTGGCGCGAGCGCATCGGCATGTCGCGGCCGCCCAGCCACACCTGCTCGGCGTAGTGGGCGACATCCAGCGGGTCGCCTTCCCACAGCACCAGGTCGGCCTGCTTGCCGACTGCAATGCTGCCGATGCGATCGCCCACGCCGAAGATCTCTGCCGGCACCCGGGTCAGGCCGGCCAGGCCGGCTTCCCACGGCAATCCATTGGCGACCGCGTTGCCGGCCAGCTGGCGCTGCTTGCGCGCGTTATGCGAGGCATCCCCGCTCTGGGCAAAGCTGACTTCCACGCCGGCCGCACGCAGACGTGCCGCATTTTCCAGCGTCGCACCGATCTGGTCGAAGGTGGACGGCAGATCCGCCAGCGCGTCCACCAGCACCGGCACCCTGGCCTGCGCCAGTTGCGGCGCGAGCTTCCAGGCCTCCGCGCCACCGGCAATGGCGATGCGCACCTTTTCGCGCTGCGCCCAACGCAACAACTGGCGGATGTCTGCGGCGCGCTCCACCTGCACCACGATGCGGCCCTGCCCGGCCAGATATTTGGCCAGCACGTTGCGGCCGACCGGGGTCAGCAGCGCATGCGGCGAGTCGGCCGGCACGCGTCCGCGTGCCTCGGCCACCAGTTGGTCGAGCAGCATCCATTGCGCGGCGCGCGAGCTGCCGGTGAGATCGGACGCCGCCGCGCCGATGCGGATGAACAGGGCATGCGGGCCAACCGGGTCCGGGCTGCCGTCCAGCCGCACCACGCCACCTTGTCCGGCGATGAAGGCACCGCTGGTGGTCGCGCCCAACGCGGTGAAGCCGATGCCTTCCACGCGCGCCACCGGCACCAGCACCGAATCGGGGTTGTAGGCCAGGGTGACGTCGAATTCCGGACGCATCGGCTGGTCGCTGAGTTTGACGCCGCTGTCCACGGTGCTGTCTTCGCCGGAGACTTCTTCGATGCCGATCTCGGTGATGCCGCCGAACAGGGCCGGCGTCAGCGGGCGGCCCCCGGCCTCGACCACGCGGCCATCGGCCGGCACGGCCAGGTTGCTGCCGATCGCGCGGATCACGCCACCCTGCACCAGCACATCGGTATTGCGCAGCGTGCCTTGTGCGGTGGCGGTATGCACGGTCGCGCCACGGATCAGCACCTGCTGGCCGACTGCGGGCAATGCAAGCACTGCCAGGACCACAGCAGAGATCGCGCGTAGACGCGGGCCAACGAAGATTGCGCGGCTCATCGCGCCACCTCCTGGCCGAGCATGAAGTCCGACACCGGCTGCAGGCGGCGATCGTGGCGGTCGTAGACCTGCGCGCCGTCGATATAGACCTGTTCGGCCAGCGCGTAGGAGCTGAAGGGATTGCCGTTCCACACCACCATATCGCCCATCTTGCCCGGCTCCAGTGCGCCGGTCTGCTGCTCGATGCCAAGCGCCTTGGCGGCATTGCTGGTGAGCCAGCGGATCGCACGCTCGGGCGGAATCTCCATTCCGCTGCGGCGCGCGTTGGCGAGCACCTTGGCCGCTTCCTGATTCAGGCGCTGGATGCCTTCTTCCGAATCCGAATGCACGATGGCGCAGCTGTTGGCCGGTCTGTCGACCAGCGCGATGTTTTCCTGGATGCCATCGAAGGCCTCCATCTTGAAGCCCCACCAGTCGGCCCACAGCGCGCCGCAGACGTTGTCCTGCGCCAGCCGGTCGGCCAGCTTGTAGGCCTCCACGCCATGATGGAAGGCGGCGATGTGGAAGCCGAATTCCTTGGACAGGTCCAGCATGGTCGCCATCTCGTCGGCGCGGTAGCAGTGGATATGCACGCGGATGTCGCCGTTGATCGCCCCGGCCAGCGTGTCGAGCTTGAGATCGCGCTTGCCACCGGCATCGCCGCTGCTGTCGTTGTCGCCGCCGCGGCTCCACCAATGGCGCTTTTTCGCGGTCTTTTTCTTCGGCGCAGTCTTCTGCAGATACTCGGCCGCATCGATGAAGGCGGCGCGGTAACCGGCCACGTTGCCCATGCGCGTGCCGGGGCCGCCCTTCTGGCCGTACACGCGCTTGGGGTTCTCGCCGCAGGCCATCTTCAGGCCCCAGGGGGCACCGGGAAACTTCATGCCCTGGTAGGTGGTGGAGGCGACATTCTTGAGGGTGACGCCGCGCCCGCCGATCAGATTGGCCGAGCCCGGCAGTACCTGCAGCGAGGTCACGCCGCCGGCCAGGGCGGTGCCGAAGCCGGGATCCTGCGGCCAGATCGAATGCTCGGCCCACACGTTCGGCGTCACCGGGGCGGTCATCTCGTTGCCATCGCTGTGCGCGCTGACGCCGGGGCTGGGATACACGCCCAGATGCGAGTGCACGTCGATGATGCCGGGGGTGACCCATTTGCCGGTGCCGTCGATGCGGCGCACATCGGCCGGCGCCTGCAGCGCGCGCCCGACCGCGGCCACCTTGCCGTCGCGCAGCAGCACGTCGGCGTCGTCCAGCCGCTGGCCGGTGCCGGTGAGCACGGTGGCGTGCTGGATCAATACCGGAGCGGACGCGAGCGCGCGATAGGTGCTGGGGTAGGGGTCTTGCACGAAACGCGATGCCGCAGACGCAGGACCGCACAGCACGGCTGCGCCGAGCGCGGCGAACAGGATGGAACGCATGGATTTCCCCGGTGCAACGAAAACGTCAGCCGCAAACCTAGCGGCCGGCGGCGTGCTTGCCAAGTGCTGCAGCGCCGGCGGCGGCGGGCTCATCACATGGGCCGGTGCATGCTGTGCCGCATTCGTCAGGGGACACGTCGATGATCGTCAAATCAGAACGCAACAAACAGGCCGATGTGGTGCTGGCTTTCTGGGAACTGGCCGGCTCGGCACGCTGGTTCACGCACAACGATGCCTTCGATGCCAACTTCCGCCAGCATTTCAGCGAGCAGCACTTCGCAGCGGCGCGCGGCGAGTATGCGCACTGGATGGAACGTGCCGAAGATGCACTGGCCTTGCTGATCTTGCTCGACCAGTTCCCGCGCAACGCGTTCCGCGGCAGCGCGCATGCCTACGCCACCGATGGCCTGGCGCTGGCCTACGCCAAGCAGGCGCTTGCCAGCGGTTTCGACCAACAGGTCTCCGCGCAGTTGCGGCTGTTTTTCTATCTGCCGTTGGAGCATGCCGAAGATCTGCAGGAGCAGGGACGTTCGGTGCAGCTGATCACCGCGTTGGACGATGCAGAAACCACGCGCTGGGCAGTGGAGCATCAGCAGATCATCCAGCGCTTCGGTCGCTTCCCGCATCGCAATGCGGTACTGGGGCGCGAGACCACCGTGGAAGAACGGCAGTTTCTCGATGACGGTGGATTTACCGGCTGAGGGATGGCAGCGGTTGTGGCCTGCCGCGGTTGCGTGCCGCGACGGCTTTCCCGCACCGCCTACTTGCGTTGGGCATGCGCATCGCGTGGGACGATCGATGCGATCGGTAGATGATGCACATGCGCATGACGTCGAGCGTTGATCGACATCATGCAGGTGCGCAACTGCATCAATGGCCCCGCACCGGCGATGTGTGGATCGCTTGCGCGGCGACGAGCCGCGCTGTTCTGGATCCCGCCCGTGGTGCAACGCAACGCCGATACCGATGCGCGCATCGGCCATCGCGCTGCGACCGATCAACAGCCGCCCATCAAGCCTTCCGAGCGCCAGTTCGCGCCCTCGCCGAGCAGCAGATAGAAGCCGTAGCTCTCGTAGCCGCTTTCCGACAGCACGAAGTCGAGTGTGCCGTTGCCGTCGATATCACCGAACTGCAGCAGATGCGTGCGCAAAGGCAGGTCTTCGCAATCGTCACAGCCGCTGGCCGCGCTGCCCTTGCGGAACTGCCAGCGGCTGCCGTCGTGTTCGAGGATGGCAAGCACGACGAGGACGCCGGTCGGGTTGTCCGGGTTGCCGGTGCTGGTCGGGTGATTGGAGGTCAGCACGGCCACACGGCGCTGCGGCTGCCGGGTATCGGTAAAGATCTGCAGCGCCGCCAGATCCCGCGCACGATCGGCCGTGAATGCCGTCAATGCCTGGGCCAGCGCCGCAGGCTTGACGCGCTTGCGCAGCTGCGCGGTTTCGCCGACCTGTCGCAACAGCTCGGCCTGTTCGGCAGCTGTGGCGTCACGGCTTGCAAAGCGCTTGCCGGGATTGAGATCCACCGTCGATAGCAGCGGCGAACTGGACAGCGTGCTCGTGCCCTTCAAACGCAGTTTTGCCGTGCCGCCGCACATGCTGTTGTCGTCGACGCTCAGCGACGCAAGCCGCACGGTGCCGGTGGGCACGCCCGCATTGAAGACCTGCAGCGGTTGGCTCAGCAGCGACCTGGGCATGCTGGACTCCTTCGCTACGCCGCTGCCCAGCCACACCGGAATGTATTCCAGCGGGTCTTCGGTCGGCTGGCTGTCGTAGGTCTGTACCAGCATGACCGCACGTGCAGGTTCGGCAGCCTGTGCGGCCAGCGGCAACAGCGCGGCCAGTGCAAGACAGAGCAGGTGAGTGTGCATTGCAGCGAAGTCCTTGTGCGTGTCGATCCATGAAGAAACGGACGCTCCGTGGAGCGCCCGTTTCGGGTGTGCAATGTAGCAAACGCGGCTTGAAACCTGACGGGTGGCTCCAGCGGACCGTTGTCTGTGCCGATGGCGCGCAGGAACCGCAGTGCCTGCGCGCCGGAGATAGATCCGATACCGGCCGCACCGCCTGTCTTGCTCAGTACTTGGCTACGCAGTTGTCCACCTCGTCCGACCATGCGTCGATGCCGCCGGTGACGTTGTGGACGTTGCTGAAACCCAGGCTGCGGAAGTGCTCGGCCGCCTGCAGGCTGCGCCCGCCACGGTGGCACAGGAACGCCAGCGGGGTGTCCTTGGGCAACTGCTCGATGGCGGCGCGCTCATGCGCATCCAGCGTACGGAACGGCGCGGCAACGCTGGCCAGGGCACGTTCGTCGGCCGGGCGCACGTCCACCAGGGTCAGCGTACCGGCCTTGAGGCGGTCGTCGGCATCGCGCACCGACAACTCCTGTACCGGCTTGGGCGCGTTGGGGTTGTCGATGGCCAGGCCCCGGCCGCGGATGTCGTCCACCCAGTCGATGGTGATGCCGTCGGCGCGGCGGGCGCTGGCCAGATCGAACTGCACGCGCAGGCCGTTGGACTCGGCCGCGATGGCGTTCGGGTTGGTCGGTGCCAGCTGGAAGTTCGGCTGGAAGTCGGCATCGATGGCCAGCGTCAGCGAGGCATCCGGCGCATCGGCCAGCGCGCCCTTGAGCATCTCGACCGCGGCCGGGGTGATGGTGATCCTGGGCGGAGTCCGGTCTGGCGCCTGCAGGCCGAGCATGCTGCTCAATTCGCCGCTGTCTGCCATCTGCACGATGATGTCGCTGCCGCCGATCAACTCGCCGTCCACATACAGCTGGGGAATGGTCGGCCAGTCGCCGTAGGCCTTGATGCCCTCGCGGATCTCCTGGTCGGCGAGCACGTTGACGTGGGCATAGTCGATGCCAAGACCGTCCAGCACGCCGACCGCCTTGGCCGAAAAGCCGCACTGCGGCATGCCGGGCTGGCCTTTCATGAAGAGCACCACGCGGCTGGATTGCAGCAGCGTATCGATGCGGGAACGCAGGGCGGGATCGAGGGACATGGCAGCGCTTCGGTCAGATCGTGGAGTCCGGGCATTCTACGCTGCATGGCATCATGCGGCATGACCACGCTTCAAACGCTGTATCGCATCCCCTCGCACCCGTACCGCTGGATAGGCCTGCTGGCCCTGTCGCAGGCAGCGGTGGCGCTGCTGTGGTGGCATCTGGGCTGGGTATGGGGTGTGCCTGCGTTGCTGATGTCGCATGCCTTGTTCGTGGTGCCGGTGTTCCTGCCGCGCGCGCGCCTGTATGGCCCGGTGCTGGCGCGTCTGCCGGGCCGCGCCCCGCAGGTGTGGCTGACCATCGACGATGGCCCCTCCGACGACACCCCGGCGATGCTGGATCTGCTGGACGCCTTCGATGCCAAGGCCACCTTCTTCGTGGTCGGCGCACGCGCCGAGCAGCGGCCTGAACTGGTGCGCGAGATGGTGCGGCGCGGGCATAGCATCGGCAATCACAGCCATACCCATCCGCAGGCCTGGTTCTGGGCGCTGGGACCGCATCGCATGGCGCAGGAAATCGGCCAGGCACAGCGCGTGCTGGCCACCATCACCGGGCAGGCGCCGCGGCTGTACCGCTCGGTGGTGGGCATGACCAACCCCTTCGTCGCTTCGCCGCTGCGTGCGCACGGGCTGACCCGCGTGGCCTGGAGCGCGCGCGGTTTCGACGGGGTGCGTTGCGAGCCGGAGGCCACCGTGGCCCGCATCGTGCGCGACCTGAATCCCGGCGCCATTGTGCTGCTGCACGAAGGCGCCGCGCACGGCCACAACCTCACCATCCTGCGTGGCGTGCTGGAGGCAATGCGCGCGCGCGGCCTGGCGGGGCGGCGTCCGCTCTGAGGTCCTGCGCACAGCGCGGCCGACGGCGTGGAACCAGGTCGTGCGTTGCCGGATCCATCGTCCTTGTCGGTGGGAATGCTTCGCTGCGACGCGTCGTTTTCCGTTGATCGGACTGCACGCAGCGATCAGCGCTTGGCGCAACGTCGATCCGCGCATGTATTGACAGCGATTTAACGCGGATCGAACATGCGCCCCCAGCCAGCAAACGGTGCGCGCCTTCCGACGGCGCTGCCGGCGCCAGCCTCAATCGCCGTCATCGACGGCCATACTCGCTCTTGAGGCTGACCCCATGTCCCATCGCACCGTCCCTGCGCGCGCGCTCACGCATGCGGATCTCCGTTCGCCGCAGCGGCCGCTGGCGTACTCCCTGCTGGCGCTGGCCTGCGCGTGGCCGTTGGCGGCTGCGGCGCAATCGAACACACGCGATCCGGTCGATCTGGACCGCCTGCAGATCGAGGCGCACCGCGGCGCCGCAACCGAAGGCAGCGACTCCTACACCGCCGATGTCGCGCGCAGTTCGACCAAGCTGGAGCTGTCGCTGCGCGAGACGCCGCAGTCGGTGGTGGTGGTGACCCGACAGCAGATCGTCGACCGCAACCTGCAATCGCTGCAGGACGTCACCGACACCGTGGCCGGCTTCAACTCGCCCACCTGGGACACCGAGCGCACTTACATCAACGCGCGCGGCTTCGAAGTGGACTACTACCGCATCGACGGCATTCCCACCGACTACACCGGCGATGTGCAGCAGAACATGGCGATCTACGACCGGGTGGAAATCATCCGCGGCGCCAACGGCCTGACCACCGGGGCGGGCAGCCCGGCCGCGTCGATCGACCTGGTGCGCAAACATGCCGACAGCGATGTGTTCACCGGTCGGGTCGATCTGTCGGCAGGGCGTTGGGATCGCTACCGCGGCACCGTCGACCTGCAATCGCCCTTGAACGCGGCCGGCAACGTGCGTGGACGGGTGGTTGCCAGTTACGAGGACAAGCAGTCGTTCCGCGATTACTACAGCAAGCAATCGTCGCTGTTCTACGGCATCGTCGATGCGGATTTCAGCGATGCCACGCGCGGCTACATCGGCGTCAACAAGCAGCGCAACGACGGCCGCGGCACTACCTGGGGCGGGGTGCCGGCGTACTTCAGCGACGGCAGCCGCACCGATTTTGCACGCTCGGATTCGTTCACGCCGCGCTGGGCGCGCGGCGTGGCAGACACCACCAACGCATTCGCCGGCCTGACCCATCGCTTCGACAACGGTGCGCAGCTGCACGTGGAGTACTCGCATCAGCGGTTCGAAGCCGATTGGAAGTCGGTGCTGTTCGGCTACCTCGATTACCCGGACCGCGAGACCGGCCTGGGCCTTGCCAGCAACTTTGGCGGGCGCTATCCCGCACTCACTGCGCAAAACAGCCTGGATGCCTACCTCAGCGTGCCGCTGACCTGGTGGGGCCGCAACCACGAACTGGTTGCCGGGGCCACCTGGATGAACCGCAACGTGCGCAGCTGGTCCAACGGGCCGCAGCCGCCGCAGGTACTGGCGGCCGAAAGCGTCTACGCCTGGACCGGCAGCATGGCGCAGCCGCAATGGACGCCGCTGGTGAAGGGCGAAGAACGCGATGTGCGCCAGGTGGCCGCCTACGCTGCCGGCCGTTTCAGCCTGACCGACGCGCTCACGGCCATCGTCGGCGCACGCGTCACCGACTGGAAAAACACCGATCAGCTGGTGCCGGCCAACACCTACGAGCGCCGTGGCCGCACCACGCCGTACGCCGGCCTGATCCTGGACGTGGACGACCACCATTCGCTCTACGCCAGCTACACCGGCATCTTCAAGCCGCAAAACAATCGCGACCGCAGCGGGCGCTATCTCGCCCCGCTGGAGGGCAACAGCTACGAGGTCGGCGCCAAGGGCGAATACCTCGGTGGCCAGCTCAACGCGGCGCTGGCGTTGTTCCGTATCGAGCAGGACAACCTGGCGGTCAACGACCCCGGACAATTGGTGCCCGGCACCACCAATCAGGCCTTCCTGGCGGCGAAGGGCACGGTCAGCCAGGGCGTGGAGTTCCAGCTCGATGGGCAGCTGTCCGAGCAGTGGCGGATCGCATTCGGCTTCGCCCAATTCGATGCCAACGATGCCAGCGGCGTCGACGTCAATCCGACCAGCCCGCGTCGCGAGGCCACCCTGTTCACCAGTTGGCAGACCGGCCCATGGCGCGTGGGCGGTGGCCTGAGCTGGCAGTCGGCCATCCACGAATTGATGTCCGGGCCACAGGGCAGCACGCAGCGGCTGACCCAGGGCAGCGTTGTGCTGGCCAACGCGATGGCGCGCTACGACATCAACCAGGCATGGTCGGCACAGCTCAACGTGCGCAATCTGTTCGACCGCAAGTACTACGCCAACATCGTCTATCAAAGCCAGTTGATCTACGGCGATCCGCGCGATGTGGAGCTGACGCTGTCCTGGAAGTTCTGACCTTGCTCAAGACGACAGGCTTTGGCGGTATCGATGCCGCCAAAGGTCATGCGACGGTGGGCTAACCAAGCCTTTGCCTGCATCCAAACGGCGCGGCGGCTCGATGACTTGGTTGTCCCGAAGTGATTGGTAAGCGCGGATAGATCGGTTGTAGAGCGGCTACTCTGCGGCTTGGCTGCAGGGCCCTTGCCCGCCCATCCTCGCAGGACACGCCGCAAGTACGTCCGTGTAGGCGCTTACGCGGCATCCATGCCGCGTAAGGTCCCGCGACGGTGGGCGGGCAAGGACCCGTCGAGATGGTCGGTGTGCATGGCTTTCAACAAAGCAACCTACAAACTCTCTGGCGCGGTGCCCTTACCGATTGCGGGACCGTGTGGCGGCAAGGATGCCGCCACCGAGCCTCCACGGACGGATTCACGGCGTGTCCCGCGAGCGGTAAGGGCACCGCGCACTCGGCGAACCAGGCCTTTGCCTGCATCTAGACAAAGCGGCGGCTCGATGAGTTGGTTGTCCCGAAGTGATTGGTCAGCGCGGATGGATCAGTTGTAGAGCGGCTGCTCTGCGACTTCGCTGCAGGGCCCTTGCCCGCCCACCCTTGCGGGACACGCCGCAAGTACGTCCGCGAGCCAGGCACGTTGTGCACGGCCTCAGCGCGGCTCGGCTACGATCAACCAGTTGTTGAATGGCGTGTTGCCATACAACGGCGCAAATGTCGCACGCAGGCCGGCGGCATCCAGCTGCGCCTGCAGGCTGTCGCGGGTGGGATAGCTGCGCGGCATGCGCTGCATCCAGCCGCTCAGATGCGCCAGCACGTCGGTCACGCGGCTGGTGCGGCCACGGCTGCTGGCATCGCCCAATGCGCTGCGGATCACCAGCTTCGCGCCCGGCGTCAGCATCTGCGCCACGCTGCGCAGCAGGCTGGCCTGCATGTCGGCCTGCAGATACTGCAGCACGTCCAGAATGGTCACGCTGCCGCGGTGTTGCGGCCAGGCCACGCTCAGATCGACCACGGCAAACTGCGTATTGCCCAACGCAGAGCGCTGCGCGATGTGTTGCGCGCGGCGGATCTTGGACGCGTCCACATCCACCCCGTGATACACCAATGCCTGGCCATCGGCACGCAATGCATGCGCGAGCAGGCCCAGCCCGCAGCCCAGATCCAGCACGGGCGCGGTGGTGCTGCGCAACTCGGCCAGCACGCCCGGATACAGCGGGTCGGTACGCAGCTTGGCCTGGGTGTAGTAATAATCGTAGCGATTACCCAGCGGATGCGGCGGCAAAAACGCGCGCGCGATCGCCAGCGCCTGCGCGCGGCTCATGGGTTGGGTGGCGGTGCTGTGCAATGTCGTTCCTTGGCAATGAGGCTTGGTGCGCGGCGAGCTTGGGGCCTGCTAACGCGATTGGGGCTGCCCGCGCGTGGCGTGGTCCATCCCGATCGCGTTGGCAGCCGCTATCGCATCGCGCGCCGCAGGCAGTGCCAATGCGGTCCAGCGCGCATACATGGCGCCGGAGGGATGCAGGCCATCGTCGACCAGCATGTCGGCAGCGTCGCCGCCATCGCGGCTGGTGGCGGTGATGTCGACAAAGCGCACCGAGCGTGCGGCGCAGCGTTCGGCGGCTACGCTGTTGAAGGCATCGATCTGTGCGCCGATCAGCGCCGCATCGCCGCCCTGCGCATGCGCAAACGGGGTCAGCCCCCAATCGGGAATCGACAGCACGAACACGCGTGCCGCAAGCCCGCCGGCGAACCCGATCGCACGCTGCAGCAACGCATCGAACTGGCTGCGGTACGCGTCCAGCGAGCGCCCGCGGTATTGGTTGTTGACACCGATCAGCAGGCTCACCAGCTCGAACGGCCCCTGCGGCGCAGCGGCATCGAGACCGGCCTGCAGCTCGTCGGTGGTCCAGCCGGTGGTGGCGATGATCTGCGGCGGCGCCACGTTCCAGCCGTAGGCACGCAAACCGTCGACCAGTTGCACCGGCCAGCGCTGCTCGGGGGCAACGCCTTCGCCGATGGTGTAGGAATCGCCGAGCGCTAGATAGCGCAGCGGCGTGCCGGCCGCCGCCATCAGGCCACGCTGCGCGACTTGAGCGGCACGACCTTGGTGACCGCCTCGGCGCGGCGCGCCAGGGCACGGTCGATGCGTGCGAACACATCGCGCATCACCGGCGCTTCCGGCATCAGGGTCACGCGGAAGTGGTGGCGGTAGGGCACGTTGAAGCTGGAACCCGGCACCACTAGCACGCCTTCGGCGTTCATCAGGTCGAGCGCGAATTCGTGATCGTCGAAGTTGCGCGCGGCCGGGCCGACCACCGCCGGGAACGCATACAGCGCACCGGCCGGCGCCACCAGCGACAGGTGCTCGCTGGCCGCGCAGGCCTCGATCACCGCACGGCGGGTTTCGTACAGGCGGCCACCCGGCGCGCACAGCGCCGAGATGGTGTCCGGCCCGTTGACTGCCGCGTCGATGGCGTACTGGCCCGGCACGTTGGCGCACAGGCGCAAGGCGCCGAGCAGGTCCATCGCGTTGCGCAGGTCGTTGATGCGCGACTGCTCGCCCGACAGCAGCGCCCAGCCGACGCGCCAGCCGCAGGCGCGGTGCACCTTGCTCAGGCCGCCGAAGGTGATGCACGGATGCGCACCGGCCAGCGGCGCCACCGGCACGAAGGCGGCGTCGTCGTAGAGCACCTGGTCGTAGATCTCATCGACCATCAGCAGCAGGTTGTGCTTGCTGGCGATGGCCACGATGCGCTCCAGCAGTTCGCGCGAATAACTGGCGCCGCTGGGATTGTTCGGATTGATCAGCACGATGGCGCGGGTACGCGAGGACACCAGCGTCTCGATTTCCACCGGGTCCGGCTGGAAGCCGTTTTCCGGCGCGCAGCGGTAATACACCGGGCGGCCATCGTTGAGGATGGTGGCGGCCGACCACAGCGGATAGTCGGGCGAGGGCACCAGCACTTCGTCGCCGGGATTGAGCAGCGCACGCAGCGACAGGTCGATCAGCTCGCTGACGCCGTTGCCGACGAAGATGCGGTCCGGATGCGCATCCGGATGCTGGCGCCGCGCATATGCGGTGGCGATCGCCTCGCGTGCTTCCGGCAGGCCTTGCTGATGGGTGTACGGATCGGTGCGGCCCATGTCGTCGGCGATCGCGCGCTGCAGGTGCTCCGGCGCACGAAACCCGAACGCGCCCGGGTTACCGATATTGAGCTTGATCAGCTTGCGGCCCTGCGCCTCCAGTTCCCGCGCTCGTCGCGCCAGCTCGCCCCGGATTTCGTAGCGGACTTCGGACAGACGCTCGCGGATGGCGAGCGGCTTTTGCGGGGCAGTGGACATGCGACGGGCCGGTTGTAGGCGTGAGGCTTGGCATGGTAGCGGAAATAGGACAGGCGGACATGCTTGCATCGGCAACGATGTCAAGCCGCTGGCGGGTCTTCAGCGTCCGATTGGAAAGGCGAGGTCGTGATCACCGATGCACTCGATCGAGTGATGGCGTCTCAGCCTCGGAGACGCTTGATTGAGAAGATTGATTGAAATCGAGGGGTTGGCTGATTGACAGCTTCTTAACATCTTCAGATTCTATTCCATCACTTGAGTCCGGCTTGGGCTCTACAGCAAGGAACGCGTATGTCAGGGGGAAGTGCGTCGCTCTCGTTAGTCGAGGGCGGCTCGTCGGTGCAAGACGGGCCGGATCTGGGGCTGCAGGGGTTGGTCCTGCTGGCGCAATTTCATGGCGTTGCCGCAGACGCGGTGCAACTGGCGCATGGGTTCGGACGAGGCGGCGAGCCGTTCGACGAAACCACGCTGCTGCTGGCAGCCAAGCAACTGGGGCTAAAAGCCAAAGTCGTGGCCCAGCCGGCCGCACGGATCGGTATGGCGGCGTTACCGGCCCTGGCCCTGGTGCCGGATGGCGACGCGTTTATCGTCGCCAAGGTCGGGGCGGACCAGATCCTGATCCACGATCTGGTCGAAAAGCGGCCACACTCCATCTCTCCCGCCGAGTTCGAAGCACGTTACCAGGGGCGGTTGCTGCAGGTGGCCTCGCGGGCTTCGGTACTCGGCGACCTGGCCAAGTTCGACTTCAGCTGGTTCATTCCTGCGGTGGTGAAGTACCGCAAGTTGATGCTCGAGGTCTTTATCGTCTCGTTCTTCATCCAGCTGTTCGCGCTGATCACGCCACTGTTCTATCAAGTGGTGATGGACAAGGTGCTGGTGCACAACGGCCTGACCACGCTGGACGTGATCGCGATCGGGCTGGTCTCGATGGCGGTGTTCGACGTGCTGCTGTCCGGATTACGCACCTACGTCTTCGCCCACACCACCAGCAAGATCGACGTGGAGCTGGGTGCGCGGCTGTTCCGGCATGTGCTGTCGCTGCCGCTGGCGTATTTCGAATCGCGGCGGGTCGGCGACACCATCGCGCGCGTCCGCGAGCTGGAGAACATCCGCAACTTCCTGACCGGACAGGCGCTGACGTCGGTGCTGGACCTGTTCTTTACGGTGGTCTTTCTGTCGGTGATGTTCTGGTACAGCGGCTGGCTGACCTTGATCGTGGTGCTGTCGTTGCCGCTGTACGCCACCATCTCTGGCCTGATCACCCCGGTGCTGCGCCAGCGTTTGAACGACAAGTTCGCGCGTGGCGCAGACAACCAATCCTTCCTGGTGGAGACGGTCAGCGGTATCGGCACGGTCAAGGCGATGGCGGTGGATCCGCGCGTGACACGCACCTGGGACAACCAACTGGCCGGCTATGTCAGCGCCGGTTTCAACGTCACCCGTGTCGCCATGCTGGGCCAGCAGGGCGTGCAACTGGTGCAGAAGCTCACCGCCGTCGCGGTGCTGTTCTGGGGCGCAAAGCTGGTGATGGAAGGCAAGCTGTCGATTGGCCAGTTGATCGCCTTCAACATGTTGTCCGGCCAAGTCACCGCGCCGATCATTCGGTTGGCTCAGTTGTGGCAGGACTTCCAGCAGGTCGGTATCTCGGTCGAGCGGCTGGGCGACATCCTCAATACCCGCACCGAGGTGCCGGGCAGTCGCCTGGCATTGCCGCCGATTCGCGGGCAGGTGACGTTCGAGCGGGTCACGTTCCGCTACCGGCCGGATGCGCCCGAGGTGCTCAACGGGATCGAGCTGGACATTCGCCCAGGCGAAATCATCGGCATCGTTGGCCGTTCCGGCTCCGGCAAGAGCACGCTGACCAAGCTGGTGCAGCGGCTCTACACGCCCGAGCGCGGGCGTGTGCTGATCGATGGCCAGGACCTGGCGCTGGCCGATCCGGCCTGGCTGCGTCGTCAGCTGGGCGTGGTGTTGCAGGAAAACTTCCTGTTCAACCGTAGCGTGCGCGAAAACATCGCCCTGAGCGATCCCGGCATGCCGCTGGAGCGGGTGATCCATGCGGCCAAGCTGGCGGGCGCCCACGACTTCATTCTGGAGCTGCCGGAAGGCTACGACACTAAGGTTGGCGAGCACGGCACCGGTTTGTCTGGCGGGCAGCGGCAGCGCATTGCGATCGCGCGCGCACTAATCGGCAATCCGCGCATTCTGATTCTCGACGAGGCCACCAGCGCCCTGGATTACGAATCGGAACACGCGGTAATGAGCAATATGCGCGCGATCTGCAAGGGACGCACCGTGCTGATCATTGCCCATCGCCTGTCCACCGTGCGGCAGGCCAATCGCATCGTCGTGGTGGAGAAGGGACGCATCATCGAGAGCGGCTCGCATGCCGAGCTGGTCGACCGGCCGGAAGGCCAGTACGCACATCTGTACAGACTGCAACAGGGGACACCATGAAGTACCTGCTCCAGGGATGGCGCGATTTCTTTCTCCGCTATTTCAAGATCTTCAAATCGGCCTGGGCGGTGCGCCGCCAGCTCGACCCGCCCGCGCGCAGCGCCGACGAGCGCGCGTTCCTGCCAGCCCATCTTGAGCTGACCGAAACGCCCGTCTCGCCCACCGCGCGCTGGACGATGCGCATCATCATCGGCTTCTTCTGTGTCGCGCTGCTGTGGGCGTGTCTGGGCAAGCTCGATATCGTCGCCGTGGCACCAGGCAAGACCGTGGTCGACTCGCGGACCAAGGTGGTGCAGACCGCAGAAACCGCGGTGGTACGCAGGATTCTGGTGCGCGACGGACAGGCGGTGAAGAAAGGCCAGTTGCTGGTCGAACTCGATGCCACCGCCACCGGGGCCGAGTTCGCCCAGGCCGGCGACGCGCTGGTCAACGCACGTCTGGCCGCGCTACGGCAGGCAGCGCTGGCAACCGCCATTGCGACCGGGCAGCCGCCGCAGCTGGATCCGGCTCCGGATCTACCCGCGGAGCGCGTGGCCAACGAGCAGCAATTGGTCAGCAGTCAATTCGACGCATTCCAGGCGCGCCGGCATAACCTGCAAGCCAGCATCGCCCAACGCCAGGCTGAGTTGCAGACCACTCAGGGCGCAATCGAACCGCTGGCCGAGTCCGCACGCATCTCCAAAGCGCGCGCAGAAGACTACGGCCGCCTGGTCGAAGGCAAGTACGTCGGCCGCCACGACTATCTGTTGCGCGAACAGGAACGCATCGCCGCAGAAAATCAGCTCGCCACCCAGCGCAATCGCCTGCAGGAAATCCGCTCGGCGATCAGCGCGGCGCAGGAGGAGTTGCGCGTACTCGTTACCGACACACGCCAGCAGGCACTGGACGGCCTGCGCCAGGCAAGCGAGCAGGCCGGCCAACTGACCCAGGACGTCGCCAAGACCGGCCAGCGCGACAAGCTGATGGCGCTGCACGCGCCCGTTGACGGCACGATCCAGCAAATGGCCGTCCACACTGTAGGCGGCGTAGTCACACCCGCACAGCCGTTACTGGTCGTGGTGCCAGCCGAAGAAGCGCTGGAGGTCGAAGTCACCGTCCTGAACAAGGACATCGGCTTTATGCGCCCAGGCCAACCTGTCACCGTCAAGGTCGACAGCTTCCCCTACACCCGTTACGGCTATCTGACCGGAACGGTCGCCAGCGTCTCCCACGATGCCGCACAAGACGAAAAGCTGGGCCTGGTATTCCCCGCGCGCATCAAATTGAACGGCAGCACGCTGGAGATTGATGGGGTCAAGGTGCGGATGAGTGCTGGGATGAGCTTGAGTGCGGAAGTGAAGACGGGGAAGCGGCGGGTGATTGATTATTTGTTGAGTCCCTTACAGATGCATGGCTCGGAATCCTTGAGAGAGAGATGAGTTTATGAAACTGCTAATGCTCGTCGGTTTGGCCTCGGTCATGACGTGTATGTCTGGCTGCAAGCAAAAGATGAAATGGGAGGAGCAGGTCTGGTTGGATGAGGGCCGCTTTGTAGAGGTAGAACGTCAGGCAGAAGGAGCGATTGATTTCCCCAATTCTTCATCAATCGTCACCCGGCATCAAGAATTTAGATACGACCCTTTGCAAGTGTTCTGGGAGAAAGAAGGAGCAGCGCAAGTAAAGTCTTTTTACATCGCTGGCAGCGATGCATATCTCGTTACAACTGCCGGGAAAAGTCGCGATAAGTTCTGCATGGGAAGAAGTAAAGGCGATTTTCTGCTGAATGTCTTGCGCTGGCGCAATGGCAAAGTGCAAGAGATCGACCAGCATGAAGCCCCCCTAGATAAGATGCGGATGAATCTTTCCGGAAATGCGCACTGGATCCTTCGTAAGGATGGTTGGGCGGGGGGGGCGCAATACTTGTCATGGAAAGAAGTTGCGGACCTTACCGGGCAATTTGACGACCAGCCGCCAAGCATGGTCTCCGAATTCTATGCTAGAAAACCAAACCTATCTTGTAATTAAGGAGGGGGCGAAGTGATTTGGTCAGGCTGCTGTAACCAATGAAGTGCATTCACGCAATGCATCGGGCATTGCGTGAATGCACTTTCGCTGGACTGGTCTGAGTGCGGGTCAATTTCAAAAAATTAATCAACGAGGTGCGACGCGATGAAGGTGTATAGGTGGATGATGGTTGCCGGGCTGATGTCGGCCGCCTTGTTGAGCGGTTGCAGCAACAAAGACACAATGCGCTGGAAGGAGCAGGTGTGGCTTAGCGATGGGCAGCGTATCGATGTGGATCGGTATTCGGTAGCACTGAAGAGCGGTTTTCCGAACACGAGCGATGGGCCCCCTATTTATCAGGAAATCAGCTATGCGCCATTGGGCGTGCACTGGTCAACCAAGGACGCCGGTATGGAAGGAGCAACTAGCCTGCGATCTTTCGATGTTATCCAAGGTGACGCTTATCTGGTTGTGTATGCTGATGAAGATGCTGAAAAGTTTTGTGTCGGCAAGCCTCCGGGTTCCTATCTGATCAATGTCTATCGCTGGCGGAAGGGTGTGATGCAGAAGATTGATCAGCATGAAGCGCCTATCGAGCGCATGGGTATCAATCTGTCGGGAACCGGGAATTGGGGCTTTCGTCATGCTAACAAACCTGTGACCTATCTGTCTTGGGATGATATTGCTTATGTGACAAGGCAGCCCAGTTCCGGCCCTCCAAAACTGATTTCCGACTTTTACAAGAAGCGCGATTACGCGGTTTGTAAATAAATACCTAAAAATTAAAAGGATGATATGCCATGGATTTTAGCAAGGCACAGCTTGATTATGCATTGTTGGCGGCGAATGTGTATGGAGCTAAATCAAGTGTCAGAACCGAGCTGAATACGCTTCAGCTTCCGGATGGTTGGACCCAGATCGCCGAATCGGTATCCGTGACAGGCTTCATGGCCCGGGCCTACAGGAACGTAGCTACCGGTGAGGTGGTCATTTCGTATGCAGGAACGACCAACGAAGAAGGAGCCACGGTGAACGACTGGCTGTCGGGCAATATTCCAGCGGGCCTGGGGACAATCTCTCAGTCATTAGAGGCGACCGTCTTCTATCTGGAGGTCCTTAAGCTGCAAAATGTGGACCCAGCCAAGACCAGTTTTACCGGCCATTCTCTCGGTGGTGGCCTTGCTTCGTTGATGGCAGTCTATTTCGATAAGAAGGCAATCGTCTTCGATCAAGCGCCGTTCGAGTTGTCAGCGGCTTCATTTACGTACGAGGCATACGAAAATATATTGGAAGTTGCTGGGTATAATACTCCGCAGTCATTCCGAGATTACGATCAACTTGAGTACAACGCGCGGAAAGCCAATGTGCAGCAGATCGTGGTTGCGGGAGAAGTGCTTAGCTACGCAACTGACAATGCATTCAAGATAAATGATGGAAGTCCGCTTCTATTAGATCCCCAGGCAGAAGATCTCTTTGGATGGGGCGGTGGAATCGTTTCTGATTTCTTGAAGGCCGTCAATCTGCATTCGATGACACTGCTTGCGGGTTTCATGAATTCCGATGAATTCTTTCAGGCTTCAAGAGATTACAAGGAGCTGCTGCCAAGAATATTCGAGGGCGCTTACAAGAATATCGCTCCAACAAGTCGTGATGATAGCACTTTGCTTGAATTGCTCGTGCAACGGCAGTTCGCGGGGGAGAGGTCTCTCGATTTGATTGCGGCTGACTTGAAGAAAATTGCTGCGACGAACTTGCGTGGAGCTGAAAATTCATTTGTGATCCATGAAAATGGTGTTGAAAAAGAGATTAATTTGGCTGGCGCTTTGGTAGACGTTCTGCTAGCCGGGATGTATCAACAAGCAGATGGTAGATCGCCAGGAAGAGGATTCACCGGTCGGCTCACCGAAGTTCTGGCGCGTAGTGACGGCTACATCAGTTTCGATGCGGAAGCACTCGGTGACCAGAAGAAGGTCGGCATCGAATCACTCAGCCAATATGTCTCTGCAAGAACACAAAACCTTGCCCTCGATACGAATCTTTTGGAGCGTGCACGCTGGGGCGTTCAGGATGGCGCCGCCATGCGCTACGTCGGTTCCGATTTCGACGTTCGCTCGGACGTTGTGGTGGCTCTGCACGGCAACAACACCATCACAGTTGGCGGCGGCGACGATCTGGTCCTGGGCGGCAACGGCGACGACGATATCAGTGGCGGATCGGGCGATGACCGCCTATACGGTGGCGCTGGATTCGACACATACCGTTTTCTTACCAACGAATCCCTTCTAGTCAGTGCAGACCGCATCTACGACAGCGGCGGCGATGGCGCTGTGTATGTCGACAACGTAGCAGTGACGGCAGGTGTCCGCCTGACGGAGACGACGTGGGCCGATTCCACCGGTAACTTGCGATTGACCATGATTGCGGATCCGGCCCATAGATTAATTATCACCAATCTGCTTAGCGGCGACACGATCCATGTCGAGCGGTGGCAGAACGGCCAATTAGGAATTTCTCTCGGCGGAGAGATAGGTGTTCTGCCACCATCGGGCACGAAGTGGGATGGCGATCTGACGCCAGAAGGTGCCAACGTCAATGGCGTCTTTCAAGGGAATGAAGAGGCAGAGGCGTTCTACACGGGTTTCGGCGACGATGTCATCGACGCTGCCGGCGGTATCGACGTCATCAACGGCGGATCTGGTAGCGACGTCATCAATGGTGGCGATGGCAACGATTTCATCGTCGAAGTGGCTAGGACGGCGCGTAATCTGGACCGCTGGATCGGTGCTCCGCCCACCGACAGGATGTTGGCCAGTGGCGTGGGTTTCATGGTCGGTCTGCGCAGCGGTGATGCGGAAGATGCGCGCACCTACTACGAAGACGTCTTTTTGGGGTTGGTTGGCACCATCCGGAACGGTGGGCCGTCGTTCTATCCCGATCCGGAACTATTCGCCGATGGTGGCGACGTCATCGATGGCGGTGGCGGTTCGGATCTGATCATGAGCGGCGAGGGCAACGATATCGTCGACGGCGGCATCGGCAACGACGTGATCTCCGGCGGTCATGACAACGACATCCTGTTGGGCAACGACGGCGACGACCTGATCTTCGGGGACCGGATCAACGGTGTCCTTGCGGGCGAAGAGCTTGCCAATCTGTCATCTGCAGCGCGCGCGGACGGCGACGACATCATCGATGGCGGTGCCGGCAATGACGAGTTGCGGGGCGACGGCGGTAGCGACCAGATATGGGGCGGCCAGGACGACGATGTCATCCTTGGCGATACCGTGGGGATCGACGCGTCTCGCCAGGGGAACGACAGCTTGCATGGCGGTGACGGCCAGGATCAGATCTGGGGCGGTGGCGGCAACGACACCATTTCCGGCGATGCAGGCAACGACACGATCTTCGGTGACTTCGTGGTGGGCCAGCTAGATCTGCAGTTCCATGGCGCCGATCGCATCAGCGGCGGTGTTGGCATGGACTGGATCAATGGACAAGGCGGCGATGATGTCATCGATGGCGGCGATGACGCCGACACCTTGCTGGGTGGCGCTGGTGCCGATGTAATCGTTGGTGGCGCAGGTTATGACCTGATTGTCGGCGACGATTTCGATACGCCGGAAAGCGAGCAAGGCAACGATACGATCGATGGCGGTTTGGGAGATGACACGATTCTCGGCTTGGGCGGCAACGATCAGTTGGTCGGCGGCGAAGGCAATGACAGCCTTTACGGCGACGATCAGGTTGGCAATTTCGCCGGCAACGACAAGCTCTACGGCAATACGGGCGACGACTACCTCGACGGTGGCCGGGGAGACGACCAACTCGATGGCGGAACCGGCAACGACATCCTCATCGGCGCAGAAGGAAACGATACTTACCTCATCAAGGCCGGCGACGGTCACGATGTGGTGAGTGGCTTGGACGATCAGTCGGCGGGGAGCGACACCATCGCGCTGAAGGGATTGTCGAAGGCCCAGGCGACATTCCGGCGCAGTGGTAGTGCATTGGTGATGGCATTCGGCACGGACCAATCGGTTCGCCTAGAAGG
Organism: Xanthomonas arboricola; assembly: GCF_002940665.1. Classification (GTDB taxonomy): domain Bacteria; phylum Pseudomonadota; class Gammaproteobacteria; order Xanthomonadales; family Xanthomonadaceae; genus Xanthomonas; species Xanthomonas arboricola_B. The sequence goes on along the minus strand of NZ_MIGY01000001.1, from coordinate 865,540 downwards.
CTTCCTTGCGCGCGACAATGGGGGGCACCGGATCGTCTTTGGCGATGGCTCCGTAGTCGATCGGGCTGAGGCCTTGCGTTTGCTCAACACCGGTACCGCAGCCGCTGACCAGATGCAAGGTAGCGATCAGGAAGATGAGCTCTACGGCGAAGGCGGGAACGATACATTGGACGGCCAGGACGGCAACGATTCGCTCAATGGCGGTACCGGTAACGATTTCCTTTTTGGCGGTGGCGGCAACGACATCCTGGACGGTGACGATGGCGACGACGAACTCGATGGAGGTGCCGGCAATGATCTGCTCAACGGAGGAGCGGGCAACAACGTCTACCGATTCGGTCGTGGCTACGGTAACGACATCGTGACTGCCGATGATCCGGATGCTGGCCGCGAGGTGCGCCTGATCGACATCTCCGACGTACAGCAACTCGGTTTCGCGCGCATGCAACAGACGTTGATACTGACCATTCTGGCAACCGGAGAAACCTTGGAAGTCAACGACTTCTTCGGTCCGTCAGCTGCAAACACCAGGATGCTGTTCTCCGATGGTTCGGTGCTGTCGTCCGCGCAGATCTGGGCGGGAGCCAATGTCATCCATGGCTCGATCGGCCACGATCTGCTCGACGGCATGGGGGGCGATGACCTGATTGAGGGACTGCTTGGCGACGACCGGATCTTGGGAGGCGACGGCAACGACGTGATGTATGGCGACAACCAGTATTCCCCGTACTGGTGGGAGCCGGGCGGCGCGGACCGTATGGAGGGAGGCGCGGGTGACGACCGTATGTACGGCAACAGCGGTAACGATGTCATGTTGGGTGGAGAGGGTGATGACGCGTTGCACGGTGGCAGGGACGATGACCGACTTGTAGGCGGCACTGGGAACGATTCGCTCGTAGGCGAGGGTGGGTCCGATGTCTATGTGTTCGGTCGCGGTCACGGAACTGACCGGATTCTCGAGACTGGAGCGGGGCTGGAGGATTTCGAGGCGATCGAATACGACGCTACCGTAGCGCCATCGGATATCGTGGTCAGGCGTAACAGCCACCTGAGCGATGACCTAACGCTTCAGATCGACGGCACCGACGACAGCGTCACAATTATCAGGTTTTTCGATGCCTTAGGCGAAGGTCAGCGGCCGCGCATCAACGTTGTACGTTTTGCAGACGGCACGGTCTGGACCGTGGATGATCTCATTTCAAGGTCACTACAAGGCAGCGATCGCGATGACAATCTGATTGTTGTCAGGGCGCGTGCGGAAGTGATTGATGGTGGCGCAGGCAATGACAACGTGTTCGCGCTGGAATATGACGACGTGCTGTCCGGCGGCGCAGGCAACGATGCGCTCAAAGGAGGCGGCGGCAACGACGTTCTCGATGGAGGCAGCGGTAGTGATCTGCTCGTCGGCGGTGCAGGCGACGATGTCTACCGTTTTGGCGTTGGATCGGGCGTGGACTTCATCCACAACGGATCGGGCGATACCGGCGATTACGACGTCATCGAACTGAGCGCGGCTGTGAGTACAGAGGGCGTCCGTCTAGCCCGTGCGGGCGATGCACTGGTGATCGACATAGGCAATGCGGGCGACCGGTTGGTGGTGCTTGGCCATTTCCTCGACGGCGACAGTGCCGGTGCGATCGATGCCTTGCGCTTTGCCGATGGCACGCTATGGACAACAGCGGAGATCCTGGCCCAACTGGGACCGGGGCTCGATCCGATCTCGATCGAGTTCGACAACAATCGTTACGCCGACCAGCCGGCTGCACCGGGCTACATCATTGGTGTGCAGGATGCGGGCGGAGATTACTACGGTGCGCAGAGCGCCTCGACCCTGTTCGACCTTGGTCGCGGAGAAGTACGTCAATTCGGCGGCCAGGCCGATGATATCTATGTGTTTGGTCGCGGCTACAGCCAGCACACCATTATCGACGCTGGTGGCACCGACCAGATCCGCCTCAATGCGGGAGTGAGTCCAGAGTCGGTTTCACTGACGCGCCTGGGCGACCGATTGATCGTCCAGCTGTCCGAGCAAGATCTTCTGACCGTGAACGGCTTCTTCGGCAGAGGGAGTGGCGTCATCGAGTCGCTGCTGTTCGCGGATGGGACACGTTGGGACAGCAGTTATCTACAGCAGCATGCCGTGTCTCCGGATGTGGAACGACAGGGCGGCGACGGCGACGATCTGCTGCAGGGGGGGATCGGTGACGACCGCCTGTACGGCAACGCCGGTAACGACACTCTAGAAGGCGGAAAAGGCAGTGATCTGCTGGATGGTGGCAGCGGTGCCGACGTGATGCATGGCGGCGAGGGCAGCGACACCTATTTGGTGGACGAGAGTGGTGATGTAGTCGTTGACGATGGGTATCCAAGCGATCCGTGGTCGATGGACGTCAACACTGTTCGCAGCCAGGTCAGTTACACCTTGGGCAACAATTTGCAACAGCTCATCCTCGACGGGACTGCCGATCTTGACGGAACAGGCAACGAAGAGTCCAACATCCTGCTGGGCAATACGGGAGCCAACGTCTTGCTGGCTGCCGCATTTGATGCCTACTCCTATCAGGCCGACTGGATCGACGGCGGCGCAGGCGATGACACCTTGATCGGCGCCTGGGGCAACGATACCCTCATCGGTGGGTCCGGAAACGACCGCATGCAAGGCGGTGGCGGCGATGATCTTTACTTCGTCGAAAGTGTTGGCGATGTGGTGATCGAAACAGGGGACGAGGGGGTTGCCTCCTGGGCCCGGGCGAGCGCCGATACAGCGAGGGTGTCAGCGGATGTCGGAAGCGATGCGACTGTGCTCTCGGGGATGGAACCGGGGCCATTCGGCGTGCTGGTACCAGGGGAGCATCGCAGCCGCAGCGGCGACACGGTGGCGGCCAGCATCGACTTCACGCTGGGAGAGAACCTCGAAGCGCTACTGATGTTTGGCAACGCCATTGTCGGCACCGGCAATGAGCTCGACAACATGCTGTCTGGAAATGGGCACGACAATGTGTTGAGCGGCTTGGATGGCTACGATTCGCTATTTGGCGGAGCCGGTAACGACGCTTTGTACGGCGGAGATGGTGGCGACCAGCTTTATGGCGAGGATGGTGACGATACCTTGGCTGGTGGCGACGGCGACGACAGCTACTACTACAGAGTCGGGCAGGGGCACGACACGATCGTCAATGTTGATGCGTATGGTGAGGACGTGCTGTATTTGAACGAAGCGAGCTTCGATCAATTCAGCTTTACCCGAACTGGCGATGATATGGTCGCAACGTTCAGTGACCAATCCGGTAGTTTGACGTTCAAGGACTGGTATACGGAAGCTGCCAATCGTGTCGACCGTCTGTACGACCAGAATTGGATGGAACTCACCTCAGATCAAGTAGACAGCCTGGTCGGTGGGGTGGAGTTGAGTCAACTGATTGGTGCGATGGCCCAAGGCGACGCAGAGCAGGAGGTCTACATGCAGTCCTGGAGCGAACGCGGCAATCAGCCGCATCTCATGATCGCTGCAGTCTGACGGTCAGTTATTGCTGAATCCTTTCCCCGCAAAAGCCGTCATGGGTTTTGCGGGGTTTGACTACAAGCCATTTGTCATTGCGTGCTGGTGGATGACGCAAATAGCTGTGGGCGTAGAATCGCCCCATGAGCAACGCGCCCCCCGATTACCCCACCCTCCAATCCATCGGCTGGCCCTGGCCTGGCCCTGCCGAGGATCCGGCCTGGCAGGCGCTCTTCGCTGCGCATCCGCAGGCACTGCCGGCGCGGGTGGTGGAGCAGCACCGCACCGGCTATGTGGTGGCCGATACGGCGGAGGCCGGTCTCAAGGCCGAGTCGTTGCCGGAGTGGCAGCGGCCGCGGTTTCCCAGCCACGAGCGGGCGTCGGTGGGCGATTGGGTGCTGATGGAGGGCAAGCGCATCGTGGCCTTGCTGCCGCGGCGCACCTCGATCAAGCGCGGCGCGGCCGGCGAGCATTACCACCAGCAGGTGATCGCGGCCAACATCGATACGGTGTTCATCGTGTGCGGGCTGGATGCGGACTTCAATCCGCGCCGCATCGAACGCTATCTGCTGCTGGTCGGCGGCGGCGGTGCCGAGCCGGTGGTGGTGCTGACCAAGGCCGACCAGACCGAATACGCCGAGGACGCATTGGCGGTGCTGGAGGAACTGGAAGCGCAGAACATCCCGCTACGCGCAGTCAATGCCAAGGATCCGCACAGCGTGGCAGCGTTGCGGCCGTGGCTGGGCGATGGCCGCACCGCAGTGCTGGTGGGCTCGTCCGGTGCGGGCAAGTCGACGCTGACCAATACCTTGCTCGGGTCGCAGAAAATGAAGACCAATGCGGTGCGCGAGAACGATTCGCGCGGCCGGCATACCACCACCCATCGCGCCTTGATTCCGTTGCCGTCCGGTGCCTGCCTGATCGATACGCCCGGCATGCGCGAGCTCAAGCCCACCGGCGAAGAGGATCTGGCCGAGGGCGGCTTCTCGGATGTGGAAGCGCTGGCGGCGCAGTGCCGCTTCAACGATTGCGCGCATGTCGCCGAGCCCGGCTGTGCGGTGCGTGCTGCGATCGAGGCCGATACGCTGGATCCGGAGCGGGTAGCCAATTACATGAAGCTGCGCGTGGAAGTGGCCGCAGCGGCCGAAAAGCTCGCCACACGCCTGGCTCAGAACAACCGGGGCAAGGGATCGGGCCGGCGGCCTGCCAGCGTCGACCGCAACGGACGCCGCTGATGCCATCGCGCAAGGGGCCGCCGGACATCGTCCATCATGCGGCGCTGGATGCGCGCCTGGTCAAGGCCGTGCGCGGCGTGCGCCTGCTCGCGCTGGCCAGCTGGCCGCGCTCGCTGCAGGAGCCGTTCCTGCAGAGCGTGGCGCGTGGCCAGCCGGAGCTGCCGCAGGTGGAGTATCCGGCACTGGATTTCGGCGATACCCGCCGCGAGCTGGCGGCCATTGCAAAAGCTGCCGATCCGCATCATCCGCTGGGCGCCTACCTGATCGACTCGACCCATAGCTGGGGCCTGGCCGCCGGCCTGCTGGAATCATTGGGCACCCCCGCAGTCAGCGATTACTCGGCGCAGTTGTTCGGCGTGCCCGACGACCCGATGCCGGGCAACGGCCCGAGCACGCGCGAGGCAGCGCGGCACTTCATCCAGATCGCGCAGGAACTGGACCGCGAACTGCTGGCGCCGGAAGAGCAGGTGCCGGTGTCGGCAACCGCCTTGCGCATGCAGTTGCAGAACGATCTGGACGCGTTCTTCGAAGGGCGCGTCATCACCGTCACCCTGGATCCGGATCTGCTCGCCAAGGCGGCGGCCGGCGCGCATCGCATCCGCCTGCGCAGCGGTGCCACCTTCAGCGATTACGACCGCGCGCAGTTGTTCCATCACGAGGCGCTGGTGCATTCGCTGACCGCACTCAACGGGCGCGCGCAGGTGCATCTGCCCAGCCTGGGCATTTCCTCGCCGCGGACCACCGCAACCCAGGAAGGCCTGGCGACGTTTGCCGAGCAGATCACCGGCAGCATCGATATCGAACGCATGAAGCGCATCAGCCTGCGTATCGAGGCGATCGCGATGGCGCGCTCGGGCGCGGACTTCATCGAGGTGTTCCGCTATTTCACCGCAGGCGGGCAGAGCGCGGCGGAGAGTTTTTCCTCGGCGCAGCGTGTGTTCCGCGGCGTGCCGACCTCCGGCGGCGGTGCCTTCACCAAGGACACGGTGTACCTGCGCGGACTGGTGGCAGTGCACACCTTCTTCCGGCATGCGCTGCAGCGCGATCAGTTGCAGCTATGCCGGTATCTGTTCGCCGGCAAGATGGCCCTGGGCGATGTGACGCGGCTTGCGCCCTTGTTCGACAGCGGCGTGCTGGTCGCCCCGCGCTGGCTGCCACCGTGGGTGAGCCGGGTCAGCGGCCTGGCCGGCATGCTGGCGTTTTCGTTGTTCGCCAATCGCATCCGCATGGATCAGCTGCAGCCACCGGCGATGAACGTCTGACGCTTGCCGGGCAACTTGCGCGCAGTTGCCGCGCCGGCGCGCTGGCGCGGCAAAGCTGCCGCAGGCGCGGGTCGGGTGACAAAGCGCAGTACATGACGCATGCCTGGCATTGCATTGCTACCACTGCAAGGCGCTGAACCGTAAGCATCGTGCCGACGCGTTCTACACGATGCTGCAACGGGCCGCACCGGACACTGCTCGCCTTGCCCGAGATGGGCCATGACACGAGGCAATGCGATGAAGATCCTGATGGTGCTCACTTCCCACGACCAACTCGGCGGTACCGGCAAGAAGACCGGCTTCTGGCTGGAGGAATTCGCCGCGCCGTATTACGTGTTCAAGGATGCCGGTGCAGACATCACCCTGGTCTCGCCCAAGGGTGGCCAGCCGCCGCTGGACCCCAAGAGCGACGAGCCCGACGCACAGACCGAGGCCACCAAGCGCTTCAAGCAGGACACCGACGCGCAGCAGGCGCTGGCCAGCACGCAGCGCCTGACGGACGTCAAGGCCGATGACTTCGATGCGGTGTTCTACCCAGGTGGCCATGGTCCGTTGTGGGATCTGGCCGAAGACGCAGATTCGATCGCGCTGATCGAAGCGTTCGCCGCGGCCAACAAGCCGCATGGCCTGGTGTGCCACGCACCGGGCGCGCTGCGCCGGGTCAAGGGCAGCGATGGCAAGCCGTTGGTCGACGGCCGCCGCGTCACCGGTTTCACCAATAGCGAAGAAGAGGGCGTAGGCCTGACCAAGATCGTGCCGTTCCTGGTCGAGGACGTGCTGACCGAACTTGGCGGCCGCTACGAGAAAGGCGCCGACTGGGGCGTGCATGTGGTCACCGATGGCTTGCTGGTCACCGGCCAGAACCCGGCTTCCTCGGAGAAGGCTGCCGAGGCGTTGCTCGAGTTGTCGAAGCGCTGATTCTGCGGCCTTCGTGTGGGGCGGGATGGACGGCCACCGGAAGACATCGCGACGTTTGATTCGGGGCGGCTAGCAAAACGGAGCGAGTAGTCGTCAGGTGTGGTGCGGACGTTGCGGAGCAACCGCGTGTACGAGTGGTACATACCGGTGCCGAGCGGTGGCCGCACCTGTCCGACGGTGAGTGCAGTTCTAGCGTCCTTCGTCGTGGGCCTTCGGAATGTCGCAGCATCCGACAGCCCGACCCAGTCCCGCGCTTGCAACCAGGCGCACCGACCATCCCGACTGGCACTTGTCCGTCCACCGTCGCGGGACCTTACGCGGCATGGATGCCGCGTAAGAGCCTACACGGACGTACTTGCGGCGTGTCCCGCGACGGTGGACGGGCAAGGGCCCTGCTGCCAGGCCGCAGATCGTCCGCATTAGCGCAGATTGTCCGCCCTGCAAGAGCGCTACAAAGCTGCACAAAATCGTTCAGGCAATACGCTCAAGCCAGCGCACTGCATACGCCGGCAGCACCAGCCGCATGTCATCGCCCAGCGATTCGGCAGCCTCCTCACCGCCATCCGCCAACACCTTCCATCGGCCATCTCCGATCGCGGCAAGCGCCACCGTCAGCGGTTGGTCGCCGAAGTTGTGCACAGCCAAGAAGCCATCGCCACGCGTCAATGCAAACAGGCGCGGATCGCCCAGCGCAACGCTACCCAGCGCCTGATCGGCGGCCAGTGCGGGCAGCGCAGCACGTTGCCGGATCAGTCCACGTAGCCGGCGATACACCGTGCCGCTCGGGCTGCCCGCATCCTCGCGCTGCGCCGCAAGCGGCCAATCCATTGCCGGACGATGCAACCAGCGGCCTTCGTGCCGACGCTGCGGATCGTCGCGGTAGCTACCGTCGTTGGACAGGGCGAGTTCGTCGCCCATGTAGATCAACGGCACGCCCGGCATCGCCAGCGCGATGGCATATAGCAATACCAGCCGGTCCACCGCCATGCTCAACGCCGCTGCATCGCCCGACGCCTGTGCGGCCTGAATCCCGGCCAGTGCCGCGGCCATGCCGTTGGTGCCGTGCACGCCGTCGCCACTGCTCTGGAAGCTCTCGCCACGCGCATAACTGCCCGGCACCTCATTTGCAAAGAAGCGCGCGACATCGCGCAGCGCGAACGGCGGCTGCGCGGCATTGCCGGCGGCCTCGTGTTGCAGCACGTTCCAGCCGATGTCGTCGTGGCAGCGCACATAGCTCAGCCACGCGCAATTGGCCGGCAATGGCGGGCTATGTGCGATGACGTTGTGCAGGATGTCGCCGCGTTGCAGCGCCAGCGCCGACCAGCCGGCCGCCATCAGCGTGCTGTGATAGGCCAGGTGGCATTCGTGGCCCTGGTCCGCAGCGCTGCCGAAGTAGGGCGGCAATTGCGTCATCGGCACGATGGCTTCGGCCTTCATCACCACCGACGGCGCAACGATATCGGTGACCGCGCGCAGCGCCACCAGCAAGGTATGCGCCTCGGGTTGATTCATGCAGTCGGTGCCGGTGCGCTTCCACAGATACGCGGTGGAATCCAGGCGGAACGCTTCCACACCCAGATTGGCCAGCTGCAGCATCGCCAGCGCCATCTCGCCGAACACCGCCGGGTTGCTCCAGTTCAGATCCCACTGATAGGGATAGAACGTGGTCCACATCCACTGGCCGGTGTCGTCCACCCAGGTGAAGTTGCCGGGTGCAGTGTGCGGGAAGACCTGTCCCAATGTGGCTTCGTACTGGTCGGGCAGGGTGCGATCGGCGAAGTGGTGGTAGTAATCGAGATAGCGCGCATCGCCGGCCCGCGCCGCCTGCGCCCAGGCGTGATCGTCGGCGGTATGGTTGAGCACGAAATCCGCGCACAGGCTGATGCCGGCTTCGCGCAGGCGCGTGGTCAGCGCGACGAGATCGTCGTTGCTGCCCAGGCCCGGTTCGACCTGGCCGTAATCGCTGACCGCAAAGCCGCCATCGTTATCGCCGGCGCGTGCCCGCAGAAACGGCAGCAGGTGCAGATAGCGCACGCCCAGTTCCTGTAGATACGGCACGCGTTCGGCCACGCCTTGCAGGGTGCCGGCAAAGCGGTCTACGTACGCGCTGTAGCCCAGCATGTGCTGCTCGCCGAACCAGCCGGGCTGACGCGTGAGGTCCAGCTGTTGCAGCGCCTGCGGGCGCTGCTGTGCGTGGTTGCCCAACGCAGCCAGCCACTGCGTCAACCAGGACGCAGCGTCGGGGCGTGCGCCGTACAAGGCGTGCAACGCATCCAGCAGACGCGGTGCATGCCGGTCGAAGCGCGGCAACAGCGCGCTCGCACGCTGGGCATCCAGTGGCGCGGCAAAGGCTGCGCGCAAAGCAGTGAAATCGGTGGGGGAGGTGCTCATTGGCAAGCGCCGGGACGAACCCGGCGAGGGGTCCTTAGAAGTCGTAACGCAGGCTGATGCTGGTGGTGCGGCCGGCAATCGAGCGTGCACGGATGATGCCGTTGGCCGGGATGCTGGCTTCCTCGGCCTCGGTCAGGCCGAAGGTGTTGAACAGGTTGTTGACGTTGAGCGCGACGGTGAGTGCGTCGGTCACGCGGTAGTCGCCGAACAGGTTCACCTGCGTGTAGCCCGGCATCTTCAGCTGATTGGAATCCTGGGTGTAGGCATCGGTGGTGCCGATCAGGTTGATGCCGAACTGGTAGCCGTCGCCGCGATAGCTGGGCGTCAACTGCCACACCACATCGGCCTGGCGACGCGGCACGTTGCCGGTGTTTTGCGGCGTGATCTGGTCCTTGGAAATCTGCGCATCGGTCCAGGTCAGGCCGCCGTTGACGGTGAAGCCTTCGTAGCGGTAGCTGGCTTCCAGCTCCACGCCGTGCGCCTCGTAGCTGCGGTTGAAAAAGCGCTGGCTGGTGACTTCGAAGTTCTGTTCCTCGGTGCGCGCCGAGAACGCGGTGGCGAACAGGCTCAGGCCGTCGCGGCGCCACTTCAGGCCGGCTTCGGCCTGGCGGACCACGTTGACGCCTTCATCGGAGGAGACCGAGCCGTCGTCGCGGACCACGCCGAACAGCAGGCGGTCGGCATTGGCGCGTGCGCCGCGGCTGATGCGCGCGAACGCGCCCAGGTCGTTGTTGATCAGGTAATTGCTGCCCAGCGAGTACGACAGGTAATTCCAGTCGTAATCCACCGGCCGCGCGTTGGCGGTATCGACCGTGGCCACGCGCTGTTCCACCGGCTGGATCACGCCATCGCCGTTAACGTCCAGATTCTGCGCGATCGCGGTGCCGGCATAGCTGCCGCGTGCATCGCCCATGTCGTAACGCAGGCTGCCGTCGATGCTGAACTTGCCGCTGTCGAAGGTCAGTGCGACATAGGGCGCATTGACGTCATAGCGCACGTCGTAGCTGCGGGTGATGCAGCAATCGCCCCAGAACGGGGTGCCGTACGCATACAAACCGTTTTGCGAACGCGACACGCCGCCGGCGTCGACCACGTTGAGCAGGCGCGAATCGCGGCCCAGGCTCTGCACGTAGGAGTTCCAGGTCCAGTCCATGTCGATGGTCTGGCGCGAGCTGTAATAGCCCATGCGCAGGTTGAGCGTGCGGCCGTCACCGCCGAACGCGCGCGAGACGCTGAGGTCGTTGGTGACGTTGCCCAGGTCGTTGATCGCCACGTTGAACAGATGCGTGCGGATCGCGTTGCCGGTGTAGGCCTGACCGGCGTCCGGGCCGCTGGCCTGCACCAGTTGCGCGCCGGCGCCACCGATGGACGCGGCGAGCGTGGCGGCATCGGTGACCTCGGCCGGGAACGGGCTGACGAAGCGGCCGCTGTTGTCGGCGATGCGGAACTTCTCGCTCAGGTTCCAGCCGCTGCCCAGGTCGAACCAGGCCTCAGCACCGATGGTGCGCGAGATCGGATGCATGCCGTCGCCCAGGTCGGTGCGGCGCGGCTGGTTGTTGCCGTCCAGGCCGACATCGGTGCGGAAATTGCGGCTGTACAAGGTGTCGTTGCCCGGATCGAAACCGGCAAAGCCGCCCAGGTCCGGCGAGCCGTCGCGGCCACGCACGGAGGTCGGCACCGGCAGATAACCGGCGGCGCGATCGTTGAGGTATTTGCCGTAGACGCGCACATAACCATTCTCGAACAGCCGGGTCAGGTTGGCCTTGAGCTGGCCGCCCTTGTCGGTGGTGTAACCGGCATCGCGCACGCCATCGCCCTGGCGGAAGAAGCCGCCGATGTTGAACTGCCAGTTTTCCGCGAACGGCGCGCCGTAGTCGAAGTCCACGCGGGTGTTGTCGTAATCCAGGCCGCGGCTCACGCCGACGCTGCCGCCTGCGGTGTCGCCGGTCTTGCTGATGAAGTTGATGATGCCGCCGGGCGCATTGCTGGTGAACGTCGATGCCGAGCCGCCGCGGATGGCTTCGATGCGGTCCAGGGTGAAATCCGAGCGCAGGAAGATGTCCGAGTTGCCGAAGGCGATATCGCCGAACTCCATCACCGGCAGGCCGTCTTCCTGCAGCTGCAGGAACTTGGCGCCGCCGGAAGCGACCGGCAGGCCGCGCACGGCGATGTTGGCGTTGCCTTCGCCACCGCTGGATTCGGAGCGGATGCCGGGGATGTTGCGGAAGATTTCCGCAGTGCTGCGCGGCGCCGATTGTTCGATCGCCTCGGCGCCGACGGTGCTCACCGACACGCTGGACTTCAGCTTGGTGGTGGCGGTGGAGGTGCCGGTGACGAACACCGAATCCAGATTGACCGCGGCGCTGTCGGCGGCCGGCGGCGTGACGGGTGCGGCCGTGGTCGCGTCCTGCGCCAGCGCGGCAGGCGCGCACAGGCAGGAGGCGACCGCGCAGGCCAGGGCATGCAGGCGCAGGGTGTGCAAGGTGGACATCGCGGTTCTCTCTCTCACGGATGGTGGTATGCCGACGCCTGCATCGTCCCCTCCCAGGGAGCGGCCGTGTGGCCTGCAGTGCGAGCGCAGTAATACGCCGCAATACAATCGATTGCAATCTTGCGATGCAACATAATTTTCGGGTTCAAGAGCTGATGTAATTACGCGCGAAAGCGTGCTGCAGCGCAGCGTTACAATCGATTGTAGAGGCGGCAGGGTACAGTGCGCTGCGGCCACTGGGAGCCGCACCGATGCCCAGGGCTTTGCATGTCGTCGACCGCCGCTCCGTTCTCCTTCGCGCGCATCCTGGCGCTCAACGCCGGCTTCTTCGGCGTGCAATACAGTTTCGGCCTGCAGCAGAGCAACATGAGCCCGATCTACAACTATCTGGGCGCCGATCACGCGAGCCTGCCGTACCTGTGGCTGGCCGGGCCGATCACCGGGCTGGTGCTGCAGCCGTTCGTCGGCGCGTGGAGCGACCGCTCGGTGACCCGTTGGGGCCGGCGCATGCCCTACATGGTGCTGGGCGCGCTGGTGTGCAGCCTGTGCCTGCTGGCGATGCCGTTCAGCACTGCGCTATGGATGGCGGTGTGCCTGCTGTGGATCCTGGATGCGGCCAACAACGTGGCGATGGAGCCATACCGTGCGCTGGTCAGCGATGTGCTGGCGCCACCGCAGCGGCCGCTGGGCTATCTCACCCAGAGCGCGTTCACTGGGCTGGCGCAGACGCTGGCCTATCTCACCCCGCCGTTGCTGGTGTGGATGGGGATGAACCAGGATGCCGCCAATGCGCACCACATTCCCTATGTCACCATCGCCGCCTTCGTGATCGGCGCGGGGTTTTCCGCGGCCTCGATCCTGCTCACCGCGCGCAGCGTGCGCGAGCCGGTGCTTGCGCCGGCAGAGATCGCGCGGATGCGCCAGACCGGTGCCGGCCTGGGCGCCACAGTGCGCGAAATCTACTGCGCCCTGCGCGCGATGCCGCCGACGATGCGCCAGCTCGCGCCGGTGATGCTGTTCCAGTGGTACGCGATCTTCTGCTACTGGCAGTACATCGTGCTGTCGCTATCGACCAGCTTGTTCGGCACCACCGAAGCCGACTCGCATGGCTTCCGCCAGGCCGGCCTGGTCAATGGGCAGATCGGCGGGTTCTACAATTTCGTCGCGTTTCTGGCTGCGTTTGCGATGGTGCCGGTGGTGCGCCGCATCGGCCCCAAGTACACGCATGCGGCCTGCCTGGTCGCGGCTGGCGTGGGCATGTGGGTGTTGCCGGGTATCCAGGACCGCTGGCTGATGCTGCTGCCGATGATCGGCATCGGGCTCGCCTGGGCCAGCATGATGGGCAACCCGTACCTGATGCTGGCCGACAGCATTCCGCCCGAGCGCACCGGTGTGTACATGGGCCTGTTCAACCTGTTCATCGTGCTGCCGATGCTGATCCAGATCGTCACCTTGCCGCTGTACTACGAGTGGTTGTTGCACGGCGACCCACGCAACGTGATCCGCCTGGCCGGCGCACTGATGCTGGCCGCCGCTGTGGCGATGCTATGCGTACGCGTCCGCAAGCCCAAGGCAGCAGTGGTGTAGCCGCGACGCGTCACGCCTGTGTCGCTGCGTACTGAAACAACCGACCGCGATCACGCCGGCGGCAACGCGCAGTTGCGCACCGCACACCAGCACGCCCGCCCTTACGATTCCCGATTCCCCAATCCCCATTCCCGGCCTCACGCCGACTCACGCACCACCAACTTCACCGGCATCTCCACCGACTCCACCGCTTCGCCGCCGATCAACGCCAGCAGCCGGTCCACCAGCAGGCGCGCGGCCAGGCCCAGGTCCTGCCGCACCGTGGTCAACGGCGGTTGGCTGTAGGCGGCCAGCGGAATATCGTCGAAGCCCACCAGCGAGATGTCCTGCGGCACGCGATGCCCGGCTTCGACCAGGGCGCGGATCGCGCCGACCGCAATCACATCGGAGGCGGCGAACAGCCCATCCGGCGGATCGGTCTTCTTGAGCATGGCGCGGGTGAGGCGGTAGGCATCTTCGCTGAGGAAGTGGCTGCGCGCATGCAGGCGCGTATCGAACTCCAGCCCGTGCCGCTGCAGTGCATGGCGATAGCCGGCAAAGCGCGGTGCGACCTCGGGCAACTGGTCGTCGCCGAGAAAGGCGATGCGGCGACGGCCGCTGGCGATCAGATGTTCGGTGGCCAGCGCGCCGCCCTGGAAATTGTCGCTGCCCACGCTGATGTACGACTGCCCGTCGATGCGGCTGCCCCAGACCGCCATCGGCAGGCCATCGCGCGCGGCTTCGTCCAGCGCGGCATGTTCGGAACTTTGCCCCAACACGATCACGCCATCGGAGCGGCTGCCGCGTGCGAGTTGTTCCACCCATCCGTCCTGATGCCGGTCGAGCTTGGACAGCAGCATGCTGTAGCCGCGCCCGGTCAGTTCCTCGGCCAGCAGCGCCAGCATCGTCATCATGAAGGGGTCCGACAGCGGCTGGTCCAGCGCATGCATCATCGGCACTGCCACGCTCACCGTGTTGGAGCGTTTGGCGCGCAGGCTGCGCGCGATCGGATCGACCTGGTAGCCGGCATCGGCGGCAATCTGCTTGATGTACGCACGCGTCCGCTCGGCCACCACCGGGCTGCCGGCCAGGGCACGCGACACGGTGGATTCGGACACGCCTGCCATGCGGGCGATGTCGGCCATCTGCGGGCGGGCACCCGGCGTGGCGCGTTCTGAAGGTTTGGCCATGTCAGCGCAGTGCGGAAAAACCCGAGTGTAATCAGTTCGCGTTGGAGGCGGGTTGATCGACGCAGTGGCGGCCGCTTGTGCGCCCTGGGCAATGCAATCACGCACCTGCATGCAAGCGGCAGGCGCGCGGGGCGTGCATGACAGCGGCCACGACTAGCGCGGGGCTTTGGAGCGGTGAGGCTTCAGGGGAGTGAGGCTTCAGAGCAGTCGAGCATCAGAGCAGTCAGGCATCAGAGCAGTGATGCATCGGAGCAGTGATGCTTCACCGCCATTAGCAAGGACTGCGCTCAGCGCCCGGCTGGCGCACTCGGCGCTGGAACCGCATGTCTCCTCCGCACAGTCCTGCTCGGGCGCGCCGTCTGTATCGAGCTGACGACCGCTCGCTACGTTCTGCCAGCGGCTCTCAGCCCATGTACAGGCCGCCGTTGACTGCATAGTCGGCGCCGGTCACGTAGGCGGCCTCATCGGAGGCGAGCCAGGCGCACAGCCCGGCGACTTCGGCCGGTTTGCCGAGCCGGCGGATCGGCACCGAGGTGGCCAGGCGGTCGAGCACGTCGGGCGGAAAACTGCTGATCGAGGCGCTGGCGATATAGCCCGGCGAGATGGTGTTGACGGTGACCCCGCGCGAGGCCACTTCCTGCGCCAGGGCGCGGCTGAAGCCATGCATCGCCGCCTTGGCGGTGGCGAAATTGATCTGCCCGATCTGGCCCTTGTGCGCACTGACCGAGCCGATGTTGACGATGCGTCCCCAGCCGCGCGCGGTCATGCCGTCGACTACCTGCTTGGTGATGTTGAACAGGGAATGCAGGTTGCTGGCGATCACCACGTTCCAGTCGTCGCGGCTCATCTGCCGGAACAAGGTGTCGCGGCTACCACCGGCGTTATTGACCAGCACATCGATCTCGCCGACCTCGGCCTTGACCTTGGCGAACGCGGCCACGGTGGAATCCCAATCGGCGGCATTGCCTTCGGAGGCGACGAACTCGAAGCCCTGCTCGCGCTGTTCGCGCAGCCAGGAGGTCTTGCGCGGCGAATTGGGTCCGCAGCCGGCGACCACGGTATGCCCGCTGCGCGCCAGCTTCTGGCAGATCGCGGTACCCACACTGCCCATGCCACTGGTGACGTATGCGATGCGAAGTGTCATTGCTTGAACTCCTTCGGAGTTGGGGAATGGGGAATCGGGAGTGGGGAATCGGTAGAGCAGGAGCCGCTTTTGCGGCTTCTGTTCGCCATGTGGAACTCAGGAATCGACATGACAGCACAGCGCCGCCCTTACGATTCCCCACTCCCGATTCCCCATTCCCGGCGCGCGGCTAGCGCGCCAACGGAAACAGGCCAAACAACAACCCGCCCGCCAACATCAACAGGGAGATCAGCACCGCCCACTTCAGCGTGAAGCGCTGATGGTCGGCGAAGTCGACCTTGGCCAGGCCGACCAGCAGATAGGTCGATGGCACCAGCGGGCTGAGCAGATGCACCGGTTGCCCGGCCAGCGAGGCGCGCGCCATTTCCACCGGGGTGATGCCGTAGTGGCCGGCGGCCTCGGACAGGATCGGCAGCACGCCGAAGTAGAACGCGTCGTTGGACATGAAGAACGTAAACGGCATGCTGACAATCGCGGTGATCACCGCCAGATACGGGCCCCAGCTGTCCGGGATCACCGCCAGGAAGCTGCGCGACATCGCTTCGACCATGCCGGTGTTGGACAGGATGCCGGTGAAGATGCCGGCGGCGAAGATCAGCGACACCACCGACAGCACATTGCCGGCGTGATTGACCAGGCGACGGCGCTGCTCGGCCAGGTTGGGGTAGTTGATCATCAGTGCCAGCGCAAAGCCGATCATGAACAGCACCGGCATCGGCAGCACGCCGACCACCAGCGCGGCCATCAGCGCCAGGGTCAGGAGCAGGTTCACCCACAGCAGCTTGGGCCGCTTCATGTCCTCGGTGTCTTCCACGCGCGGCAGTGCATCGCTTTCCTCGGGGATGCTGGTGTCCAGCCAGTTGCCGTCGGCGGGCAGGCGTACCACGCCCAGGCGGCGCCGTTCGCGCATACCCAGATACCAGGCCAGCGTGAGGATGCCGGCGATCGCCATCGCCATCGCCGGCACCAGCGGCACGAACACATCGGCCGGATCCACGTGCAGGGCGGTGGCGGCGCGCGCCGTGGGGCCGCCCCACGGGGTCAGGTTCATCACGCCGCTGGCCAGGATGGTCACGCAGGTGAGGTTGAGCGCGTTCATGCCCAGGCGCTGGTACAGCGGCAGCATCGCCGACACGGTGATCATGTAGGTGGTGGAGCCATCGCCGTCGAGCGAGATCAACATCGCCAGGATCGCCGTGCCCATCACGATCTTCAGCGGATCGCCCTTGACCAGGCGCAGGATGCGGCCGACCAGCGGATCGAACAGGCCGGCATCAATCATCACGCCGAAGTAGAGGATGGCGAACATCAGCATCACGCCGGTGGGCGCGATCTTCTTGATGCCGTCGAGCATCATCTCGTTGATGCCGGTGCCGAAGCCGCCCAGCAGCGCGAACACGATCGGTACCGTGATCAGAGCCACCAGCGGCGACAGCCGCTTGCTCATGATCAGGTACATGAAGGTGATCACCATTCCGAAACCGAGCGCGGTCAGCATGCGGGCAAATCCTTTGAGGCGTACAGCAGGGGGAGAGTGGAGCGCGCGGCGGCGGGTGCATTGCAGCAGCGGTAACGCGTCATGCGAAGACCAGGCAAACGGTCAGAAGTCGTACTGGAAGCGGCCGGTCACCGCCAGCGTGTGATCGACCACCGCATCGACCATGCGGTCGCGGTTGCGGCTGTCGATCACATTGAGCATCACGCGCAGGTTCGGCTTGAAATACCAGTTGCCGCCCAGCGTCCACGACTGTGTGCTGGCATTGATGAAGTCGGGTTGGCCATCCAGATGCTGATCGCCGCGCATGTAGTCGTAGCGCAAGGCCAGCTCGAACGCGCCGGAGGGACGGTTGGGGGTCTTGATCCGGCTGAAACGCCCGGTCTTGCGGTCGTAGCCGCGCGACTCGCCGGTGACGAACCAGCTGACCAGGCCGTAGCTGGCCAACACCTTGGCATGCTGCGAGCCGTCGTCGAGCAGGCCACCGCTGAATTCGCTCTGCCACGACCAAGGGCCCAGCACTTCGGCGTATTCCAGCGACCATTTATCGAAATCGGTATCGCGGCCATCGGCAAAGCGCGCCAGGGTGATGCGGCTGTTGTTGGCCAGATCGTTTTCCGGGCGTGGCCGGATCAGCAGGGACGCCGCGCCGCCGCTGCCCGGATGCGAATAGCGCTCGTGCGCCAGCGACACGCCCAGGTGGCGCAGCCGTGCCTCGCCCATCTCCGGTGCGAAGGTCAGCCGCGTGCCGAGCGCGCCGCCCTTGGTCGAGGAATTGTCGATGCTTTCCAGGCTGTAGGCCGCGGTGGACCAGGTCGCATCGGGGCGATTGGCCTGCCAGGAGATCGCCTTGCGATAGATCGGTGCCAGCGTGGTGGAGGCATAGCCGCGTTCCAGGAACGGGCCGTAGTTGGAGCCGGTGCGATCGTCCAGCGAGAAGTACTGCTTGAACTGGCCCACGGTCAGCGTACCGGCGGAAAACTTCTTGGCGATGTACACATCGCGCGCCAGGATGCCGCGGCTGCCGGACTCGTATTGCAGGCCGGCAAATTCCGCCTCGGCCTTGTAGGTGAAACCGTAGAACTTGCCGGCCACATCCAGCCACACGCGGCGGAACTGGGTGTCGTTGCGCTCGGGCGTGCCGCGTTCGTCGTTGTCGAACACGGTGAAGTCCCAGTGCACGCGCCCACCCACCTCGGCGGTGACCGGGCCGTCGCCCTCGGCCGCATGCGCCGCCGGTGCCAGGCACAGCGCGGCGCAGGTGGTGAAGACGCGCAGACGCAAGGTGTCGTTGCTCACAGACCCTCCCAGGTACATGTGTGAATCACGTTCAGCGATGCACCGCACAAGCACGCTGCGGCGCGTTGGCAGCAGCCTAGTCCGGTGAAGCTGTCATGGACCTGTCGTTTGGGGCGGGGATTGGGGAGTCGGGATTGGGGATTGGCAAGAGTCAAAGAAGCTTTTGTTTGCGTGGCCTGTTACCTTCCGGCCGCGGCCAACCGCCTTTGCGAATCCCCAATCCCGACTCCCCAATCCCCGCCCATGCGCCTGCTGCTAGTCGAAGACAACGCCGATCTCGCCGATGCCATCGTGCGGCGCATGCGCCGTAGCGGGCATGCGGTGGATTGGCAGTCCGATGGCCTGGCGGCGGCGAGTGTGCTGCGCTATCAGAGCTTCGATCTGGTGGTGCTGGATATCGGTCTGCCCAAGCTGGATGGCCTGCGCGTGCTGGCCGGGATGCGCGAGCGTGGCGATACCACGCCGGTGCTGATGCTGACCGCGCGCGATGGCATCGAAGACCGCGTGCAGGCACTGGATGTCGGGGCCGACGACTACCTGGGCAAGCCGTTCGATTTCCGCGAGTTCGAGGCGCGTTGCCGGGTGCTGCTGCGGCGCAATCGCGGGCAGGCCAGCGAGGTGGTGCAGATCGGCGGGTTCGTGTTCGACAACGCCGCGCACACGCTGGTGCTGGACGGGGTGCCGATCGAGTTGCCCAATCGCGAATACCGCCTGTTCGAGATCCTGATCGGGCGCCTGGGTCATGTGGTGGGCAAGGACGAGATCGGCAACGGCTTGTTCGGTTTCGACGACGATGCCGGGCCGAATGCGATCGAGCTGTATGTCGGCCGCCTGCGTCGCAAGCTGGCGGGCGCGCCGTTGCGCATCGTCACCGTGCGCGGCGCCGGCTACAAGCTCGAAGAAGCCGATCCGCATGCGCCGGTGGAGCCGGGCGTCGATGGCTGAGCCGCGCATGGTGGCACCGTCGATCCGGCGCACCTTGCTGCTGTATCTGGGCAGCCTGTCGGTGCTGGGCGCGGTGGTGCTGTTCTTTGCCGCACGCGACTACGGCGAGCGGGCCGCCAACCGCTCCTACGATCACCTGCTGGTGTCCTCGGCCCTGTCGATCGTCGACAGCGTGGCGCTGGTCGGCGGCGACTGGCAGGTGGACCTGCCGTATGCCTCGCTGGACCTGCTCGGCATGGCACCGGAAGACCGCGTGTTCTACCGCGTGTTCGATGCGCAAGGCCGCACCATCACCGGCGAAGAGAGCTTGCCGTTGCCGGCGCGCGCGCCCGGCGACGAGCGCCCGGTGCTGTTCGATGCCGACTACAGCGGCGAGCCGGTGCGCTTTGCGGTGGTGATGCATCGGGTGGCATCGGCCTCCGGGCAGGGCGAGGTGCGCGTGCAGGTCGGTCAGACCCGGCGCGCGCGCGATGCGGTGGCACGCGATGTGGTGCTCAACGCACTGGTGGCGATCGGCGTGCTGTCGCTGCTCGCCCTGGGCCTGGTGTGGCTGGGCGTGTATCGCGCCCTGCGCCCGTTGCAGCGTATCGAGCGCGACCTGTCGCGGCGCGAGCCCTCCGACCTGAAACCGCTCAGCGTGCCGGCGCCGCAGGAAATGCAGTTGATGGTGACCGCGCTCAACCGCTTCATGGCGCGGCTGTCGTCCAGCAACGAAACCCTGCGCGCCTTCATGGCCGAAGCCGCGCACCAGATGCGAACGCCGCTGGCCGCCTTGCGCGCGCAGGCGCAGCTGGCGATGGACGACGACGACCCGCGCGAGATGCAACGCAGCCTGGTGGCGATCGAGCGCAATGCCAGCCATATGAGCCGGCTGCTCAATCAATTGCTCAGCGACGCCAGCGTGATCCACCGCGCCAACCTGCAGCGCTTTGCCACCGTGGACCTGGCCGAAGTGCTGCACCAAGCCTTGCACGAGGCCTTGCCGCGCAGCGACGGCGCACCGCGCGTGCACCTGGCGATCGACCCGCAACCGGCACTGTTGCGCGGCGATGCATTGCTGCTGCGCGAGGCGCTGAAGAACCTGATCGACAACGCCTGCAAATACGGTGCCGGGGCGCCATTGCAGGTCGCGCTCACCAGCGACGGCAGCCATCACGTGCTGACCATCGCCGATCACGGCCCCGGCATTCCCGCCGCCGAAGCCGAGCGCGTGTTCGAGCGTTTCGTCCGCGGGCCGGATGCGCCGGCCGGCGGCGCGGGGCTGGGGCTGGCCATCGTCAAGCGCGTGGTCGAAGCGCACGGCGGGCGCATCGATCTGAGCAACCGCGTCGGCGGCGGGCTGATCGCCTCGTTGCATTTTCCTGGAGGAGCGCGGTGATGCGCGTGCTGTTGCTGATGGTGGTCTTGCTGGCGCCGGTTGTTGCGCGGGCCGCGCCCGGCGATGTGCGGGTGTTTCCCGCGCATGGCCCAAAACAGGCGCAATTACGCGTGCAAGGCTCCACCGATCTGGAAGTGTTCGGCGCGGTCATCCAGGACTACCAGCGCCTGCATCCGGGCACCGAGGTGATCTACGAGGACGTGATCGCCTGGGATATCTACGAGCGCTATCTGCATCCGGGCAAGGCCACGGCTGCCGCCGACATGCTGATCAGCGCCAGCATGGACCTGCAGACCAAGCTGGTGAACGACGGCCACGCGCTCGCGCATCGCTCCGCGCAGACCGAAGCGTTGCCGGCGTGGGCGCAGTGGCGGCACGAAGTGTTCGGCATCAGCTACGAGCCGGTGGCGATCGTCTACAACACGCGCAAGCTGGCGGCCGCGCGGGTGCCGCGCACGCGCCGGCAACTGCTGGCCCTGCTGCGCGCGCCCGACGCGCCGCTGCGCGGCCGGGTCGGCACCTACGATGTCGCGCGCAGCGGCGTGGGCTATCTGTTCGCCACCCAGGACGGGCAGGTCGGCAGCATCGCCGGCGCGTTGCTGGCCGCGTTGGGGGCCAACCAGGTCAGGCTGGAAGAACGCACCGGCACCTTGCTCGACCGCGTCAGCCGTGGCGAGCTGCTGCTGGCCTACAACGTGCTGGGTTCCTATGCGCAGACACGTATCGATGCCGGCGCGCCGCTGGGCATCGTGCAGCCGCAGGACTACACGCTGGTGGCCTTGCGCACTGCAGTAATCCCCAAGACCGCACCGCATGCGCCGGAGGCGCGCAGGTTCCTGGATTACCTGCTCTCGCCACGCGGTCAGCAGGTGCTCTCGCGCGAGGCGCGGCTGATGCCGATCCTGCCGGCCGCCGGAGGCCGCGGCGGCTCGGCGCAACCGCCGTTCCGGCCGATCCCGCTTGGCCCCGGCCTGCTGGTGTACCTGGACAGACTCAAGCGCCGGCAGTTTCTGGACGCCTGGCGGGCCAGCACGCAGCCACCGCGCTAGGGCGAGCGCTGACGACCTGCGCGAACGGCTGCGCATCGGCGCGGCGTGGGCTGCAGGCCTTGCGTGTGCGAGGCGTTGGGGGCGGCGATTTTCCACGCACGTGCTGGCTGCCCGACAGACCCGATACCTGCGCAACGGGGTGGAGGCGGACGCCCGGGCGCGGGAAACCGACACGGCCATGTGCCAGACTTGGCGCATGGCCGATCTCACCATCCTCGTCGCCGACGACCACCCGCTGTTCCGCGCCGCCGTGATCCATGTGCTGCAGCAGACCCTGCCGCAGGCCGAGGTGGTGGAGGCCTCCAGCGCCGCCACGCTGAGCGCGATGCTGCGCTCGCACCCCCAGGCCGAGCTGGTACTGCTGGACCTGGCGATGCCGGGCGCACGCGGCTTCTCGGCGCTGTTGCACGTGCGTGGCGAGCATCCGGACATCCCGGTGGTGGTGATCTCCTCCAACGATCACCCACGCGTGATCCGGCGCGCGCAGCAGTTCGGCGCGGCCGGTTTCATTCCCAAATCCACCCCAGCCGAATCGATCGGCACCGCGGTGGCCAGCGTGCTGGAGGGCGGCACCTGGTTCCCGCCGATGACCGCCGAGCGCTCGGAGGCCGACGCGCAACTGGCCTCCAAGCTCGCCCAGCTCACCCCGCAACAGTTCCGCGTGCTGCTGAGCCTGGCCGACGGCCTGCTCAACAAGCAGATCGCACACGAGCTGGGGCTGGCCGAGAACACCGTCAAGGTGCACGTCACCGCCATCCTGAAGAAGCTGGACTGCTACAGCCGCACGCAGGCGGCAGTGCTGGTCAAGGCGCTGGAGCCGGAAGGCGAGGGCTGATCGCTCCTGGTGATCGTCTGCTGCATCGTGTTTTGCGATGACGATGACGTGCTGGGACGCAGCGCCGTGCAGAACGGCGATGCAAACGCGCGATGACGCGACGGATTGATCGGTCGTGCCGTTGTCGGTGAAAGATCATTGCACGTGAGGCAGTGCATCGCTGCCGACAGATCGTCCGTCGGCGATGCATCCATCAACTGCGTAACTGCACCTTGTAGGTGCCGTAGATGAGTTGCTGCGCCATCGGCCGGCCGATAAAGCGTTCCGGAAAGATCGGCGCCAGCGCGCTGATCCGATCCAGCCGAGCCAGGTGTTCATCGCTCAAGACGATTTCCAGCGCACCGAAGTTATCCTCGGCCTGCTGCAGCGTGCGCGCGCCCATCACCGGCGAGACCACGGCCGGATTGCGCAAGGTCCAGGCCAGTGCCACCTGCGAGCGCGAAGCGCCCAGTTCTTCGGCGACCGCACCGACCGCGTCGGCGATGTCCAGCGAGCGTGCATTGAGATGCCCGGTCGAGGCGATCACGCCCTTGCGGCTGGTCGAGACCTCGGCCGCGTTGTCGGCGGAGAGATCGGCGCGGCTGTACTTGCCGGTCAGGATGCCACCGCCCAGCGGCGACCAGGGCAACACGCCCAGGCCCAGCTCGCGTGCCATCGGCAGCAACTCGTGTTCGACGCTGCGCTCGACCAGGCTGTATTCGATCTGCAGCGCCACCAGCGGCGACCAGCCGCGCAGGTCGGCCAGTGTCTGCAACTGCGCCACCCGCCAGGCCGGGGTGTTGCAGATGCCGATGTAGAGCACCTTGCCCGACTGCACCAGATGCTCCAGCCCGCGCATCACTTCCTCCGGCGAGGTGGTGAAATCCCAGGCGTGCAGATACAGCAGGTCGATGCGGTCTGTGTCGAGCTGGCGCAGGCTGGTCTCGACCGAGCGGATCAGGTTGAGGCGATGGTTGCCGCCGGCATTGATGTTGTCCGGATCGCGCGCCATGGTGAACTTGGTGGCCAGCACGAAGCGCTCGCGGCGGTGCTTGAGCAGCGTGCCGAGGATGCGCTCGGAGCCGCCGTTGGTGTAGTTGACCGAGGTGTCGATGAAATTGCCGCCGCGGTCGGCATACGCATCGAAGATGCGCCTGGCTTCGTCCGCGTCCGCGCCCCAACCCCAGTCTTCGCCGAAGGTCATGGTGCCCAGCGACAGCGGCGAGACACGCAGGCCGGAGCGGCCAAGCAGACGATAGTGGTCCAGCGACAGTGTCTGACTCATGCGGTGTGTCTCCCGGTAGTGGCGTTGTGCGTGTTGCGATGCACTGTGCCGCGGACCGCCGGGTCGGCGTGAGCCTGGTGATCCGGCATCCTTGCCCGATCGTCCGGATCGTCACCTCGGCATCGTCACGTAGGGATCCGTGCTCCTGGGGCGCGATTGAGCGACCAAGACGCTGATATCTGCGACTTCGTTGCAGGGCCCTTGCCCGGCCACCCTCGCAGGACACGCCGCAAGTACGTCCCTGTAGGCTCTTACGCGGCATCCATGCCGCGTAAGGTCCCGCGACGGTGGGCGGGCAAGGACCTGTCGGGATAGTCGGTGTGCATGGTGCAAGCAATGCGCGATGCATGTTGTTCGGATGATCTGCGGGCTGGCTGCAGGGCCCTTGCCCGCCCACCATCGCGGGGCACGCCGCAAGTACGTCCTTGTAGGCTCTTACGCAGCATCCATGCCGCGTAAGGTCCCGCGACGGTGGGCGGGCAAGGACCTGTCGAGATGGTGGGTGTGCATGGTGCAAGCAATGCACGATGCATGTTGTTCGGATGATCTGCGGGCTGGCTGCAGGGCCCTTGCCCGCCCACCCTCGCAGGACACGCCGCAAGTACGTCCATGTAGGCTCTTACGCGGCATCCATGCCGCGTAAGGTCCCGCGACGGTGGGCGGGCAAGGACCTGTCGAGTTGATTGGTGCGCATGGCTTTCAATAAAACAGCCAGCAAACTGTCTGGTGCGGTGTCCTTGCCGCTTGCGGGACCGTGTGGCGGTACGGATGCCGCCACCGAGCCTCCACGGACGGATTCACGGCGTGTCCCGCAAGCGGCGAGGGCACCGCGCCCTCGACCGCCTAGGCTGTTGATTGCACCTAACGACGCGAGGACTTGGCATACATGCGCAGCAGCACGCTTGCACAGGCGTATCCCGCGCGCTGCTGGCAATCACGCCACGCCATCAGAAATCCAGCGAATACCCCAGCGTGATGGTGCGGCCGCGCCCGGCGAAGTAGCGTAGCGGTTCGACCAGGGCCGATTGCGAGTAGTAGGTGATGTACTGCTTGTCGAACAGGTTGGACACACCCATGCGCACTGCACCATGCGGCAACGCGTAGTTGAAGGTCGCATCCACCAGCGTGTAGCCACTGAAGCGCTTGTCGGCCTCGTCGAAGGATTGGCTGAAGGCATGCTGGGCCTGCACGAACGAGGAGAGCTTCGGCGTCCACTGCGCCGACCACGAGGCGATCACCCGATTGGGCGCCACGTTGAGCCCATCCAGGCGCGCGTCCAGTTGCCCATCGTTATCGCTGTCGTAGCGGCCATGGGTGTAGGCGTAGGACAGGCGCAGGCGATGCGCGGAATCCAGGCGATAGCCCAGGCTGGCGTCCACGCCCTGCACGCGGGTCTTTTCGCGACTCATCATGAAGGCGCCGTTGATCGGCACCACGCGCGTGCCCAGGTCCGAGTTGGACTGGAAGTAGCTCAGGTCCGCGTCGAAGGCGCCGCGCGTCAGGCGGGTGCCTGCTTCCACGCTCTTGGTCAGGATCGGTTCCAGCGTGCTCAGGCTCGCCACGCGCGTGCCTGGCGTGTTGATCGCGCGCAGCACGCGGCCCACGTCCGGCATGCCGAAGCCTTCGGAATAGCTGGTGAAAAAGCTCACCCCTTCGACCGGCGTGTAGACCAGGCCGGTGTTGTAGAGGGTCTGGTTGAAATCGAGCGTGCCGCCTTCGACAGCGACCCGGTTGTAGCGCCACAGCGTCTGGTAGCTGTCGATCTTCAGCTCGGCTTCTTCGCGACGCACGCCGGCATGCAGGGTCAGCTCGGGCAGCAGCTTGTATTCGCCCTGCACGAACAGCGACAGATTGCGGTAGTCCGATTCGGGCACATAAGTGCGCCCGGTGCCGTAGAGATCCTGCTTGCCGGTGTCGGCCAGCAGGTCGACGCCGCCGGTGAGCTTGAGCCGGCCGTCGAGCAGGTCGTCCTTGGTCAGGCTGATCTTGCTGCCCCACTTGGAGGCGACCGACCGCGATTGGTCGTACAAGCTGCCGACCGGGGCAATGCGTGGGTCCTGAAACGTGGAAGAGTTGTCGGCGCCGAACAGCCCTTCGAATTCCTGGTTGAACACCATCGCGCTCAGCTGCATGCCGGCCAGATCGTCGTGGGTATACGACAGGCTGGACGTCAGCACATCGTTCCAGGGCGCGGTGCCTTGCGGGGTGCCGCGCACCGAGCTGGTGGGGAGGCCCTGCGCACGGTTGCCGGCGACGCCGATGTAGTCGTTGTCGTTCTTGATGCGGTAGCGGTTGACGCTGACGCTCAGACGCTGCGCGTCGGTGAGCGCGTAGCCGAGCTTGGCAAGCACGTCGTAGCTCTTGGACGTCATCAGGTCGCCCTGGGTGTTGTCGGCGCCGATCGGACGGCCTTGTCCGTCCACATACAGGCCCTGGTCGCTGTAGCTGGCCGAGAACAGGTAGTCGAGCCTGTCCGAGCGGCCGTCCACGCGGTAACGGGTTTCAACGCTGGTGGTTTCCGCGCGCGTTTCGGAGCTGGGCGCGGTGGCCTGCACGTCGATGTGCTGGTTCAGCGAGCCGTCCTGCGGCCGTCGGGTGATGATGTTGATGGTGCCGCCGGTGGCGCCCAGCCCGTTGATGGCATTGGCGCCCTGGATGACTTCGATGCGCTCGACCATCGCATAGTCGATGGTGTGCGCTTCGCGCCCGGTGGGGCGGATCGGATTGGACTGCGGCACGCCGTCGATCAGGATCAGCGGCGTGCGCCCGCGCAGCGTTTCGCCGCTGCCATTCATCTTGCCGCGGCTGGGCGTGTACGAAGGAATCAGGTTGGCGAGCACGTCGGAGGAGTTGCTGGAGATCGTCAACTGCTGCTGGATCTGCGCCTTGTCGATGATCAACACCGTCTGCGGCGATTCGGCCACGGTCATGTTGGAGCGCGAGGCGGCCACCACCACGGTGTCCAGCGTATCGGTGACGTCCGATTGTGCGGAAGCGGTGGCGGAGGCGAGCAGGCAGAAGCTGACAACGAACGGCATGCTGGCCGATCCGGAGACGGGAGATTTCATCGGGCAAGGAACTCCAAGGCGTGGCCGGCACAGGGGCAAGGCCTGCACGGCACCACGAAAGCGACGGTCAAATGCGAATCATTCGCGCTATTGTAGCAGGCGCGAGCGTCCCGGCGTCGGGGCAGGCAGGCGCGGGGATGCGTCAGCTGCGGCCAGCGATCTTGTCAGGCATGGGCGCTTGTCGATCGACGCTGTAGCGGCAAGCGTTGCATCGATCCACCCATGCGCCAGTCGGTCCCGACCGGCGCGCGCTGCCGGTTCGATCAACTGCGATGCAGCAGTGCTGGCAACCGTGCAACTACTGGCGCCGCAACAACATCTGGGTGACCAACGCGCGCAGCGCGGGCGGGCGCACCGGCTTGGTCAAGAATCCCCAGCCCAGGTCGAGCGCATGCTCGCGCAGCGCCGGGTCGGGTTCGGCAGTGACCAGGATGACGCGCGGTTCGCGTTGCCAGCGTTCCACCAGCTGCGGCAGCACCCTGGGGCCATAGTGTTCGCCCATGCGCACGTCCAGCAACAGCAGTTCCGGCACCTCGTCGGCGTTGGCAGCGGCCAATGCCTCATTGGGGCCGCCGGCAAAGTCCACACGGCATTCCCAGCGCTCCAGCAGGGCGCGGCTGGCCTCGCACACGCGCGGGTCATCGTCCACGCACCACACGCGGCACCCGTGCAGGATGGGGTCGTTGGCATGTTCTGCGGTTGTGGTGGGCGGCGGCAATCGCCTGACAATCGCGGCACGTTCGCCCAGCGGCACGGTCACCGAAAACACGCTGCCGCTGCCCAGTGCGGAACGCAGGCCGATCCGGTGACCGAGCAGACGTCCGATGCGCTCGACGATGGCCAGGCCCAGACCGGCGCCGCGATCATTGGCCACGCCGTCGTCCAGGCGCCTGAATTCTTCGAAGATCTCTTCCTGCAGGGCTTCGGGAATGCCAGGTCCCTGGTCGTGCACTTCGATGCGCAGCCAGCCGCCGCGACGACGGCAGCCGATCAGTACGCGCCCACGCGGGGTGTAGCGGATGGCGTTGGACAGGAAGTTCTGCAGGATGCGCCGCAGCAGGTTCTCGTCGCTCAACACCACGGCGGACGTTGCCACCCAATCCAGCACCAAGCCGCGGTCTTCGGCAAGGATGCCGAACTCGCGGGCCAGGGTTTCCAGCAGTGGGGCGATGGCGAAATCGCGCACCTGGGTCTTCAGGCTGCCTGCCTCCAGGCGCGAGATGTCCAGCAGGCTGTTGAGGATGGCGTCCTGCGCGGCGAGCGCGCCTTCGATGTTGTCGACCACGCGCGCGCCGCCGGTCTGGCGCACCTGCCCGCGCAGGACCGAGACGAACATGCGCGCGGCATTGAGCGGTTGCAGCAGGTCGTGCACGGCCGAAGCGACGAAACGGGTCTTGTAGCGATTGGCGCTCTCCGCCTCGCGTTTGGCCGCAGCCAGATCGCGGGTCCGTTCGGCCACGCGGTGTTCCAATGCGTCGGCCAGCGAACGCAGTTCGCGCGCGGCGTTCTTGTAACTGGTGATGTCGGCATAGCTGGTGACGAATCCGCCATCGGGCAGCGGATTGCCGCGGATTTCCAGCACGGTGCCATCTTCCTTCTCGCTCTCGCGCATATGCGGTTTACCGCTGCGCAAATGATTGAGGCGGCGTTCGATCGCCGCTTCGATCGGCCCGGGTCCGAGCAGGCCGCGGCGTGCGTTGAAGCGAAACAGGTCTTCGATCGGCCTGCCGATCTTCAGCAGTTCGGGCGGGAAGCGGAACAGTTCCACGTAGCGCGAATTCCACGCCACCAGATCGAGCGCTTCGTCGATCACCACCACGCCCTGCGGCAGGTGTTCCAGGCTGCGGCTCAAACCGGCATTGGCCTGTTGCGCGGCGGTCACCACACCATCCTGCGCGGTACGCAATTCTTCGGCGTGTTGTTGCAGCAGCGTTTCCAGCTCGTGCCGGCTGCGCTGGCGCAGGGCGGACAGGCGCCGCCGCTGCCGCACGAACAACCACAGCAAGGCCAGCGCCAGCCACGCACCGGCTGCGGCGATCGCAGCGGCGCGGCCGGCTGCCGCGCTGGCGCGGGTGTCGTGCAGCAAATGCAGGCGCCAGCCGCTTTCGGGCACCTGCAGGGTCTGCCACAGCACCGGGCCGGCGAGCGGTGGGTCGTTGACCTCGGCCAGCACGCCACCGTTGCCGGTCTGCTCGATCAACCGGCGGCGCAGCGGCAACAAGTCCTGGTCGGCATACTGGCGGGTGCTGCGCAATTCGCTGCGGTCGCGCAGGCTCAGCGGTGCCAGCATGCGGTAGCGCCACTGCGGGCGGCTGGCCAGAAAGACCACCGCGTGGGCGTCGGAGGCCAGCACGATGTCCGGGGTCTGCAGCCACTCGCGTTCCAGCGCGGCCAGTGCGATCTTGATCACCACCACGCCCTGCACCTGGCCGCCGGCATCGACGATGGCCTGCGACAGGAAATAGCCCGGCTCGCTGGTGGTCATGCCGATGCCATAGAAACTTCCGCTGCCGTTGGACAGTGCCTGCTGGTAATACGGGCGGAATGCGTAATCCACGCCCACGTTGCTGCGCGCCGCGCGCCAGTTGCTGGCAGCCAGTGCAATGCCGTCGCGGTTGATGAGCGTCAGCGTGGAGGACCGGGTGACGTTGTTGGCGCGCTCCAGTTTGTGGTTGAGCTGATCCACCTGCGCGGGGGACAACGGGCCGGAAACGGCGGCGCGCAGTTCCGGGTCCAGCGCCAGAATCTGCGGCAGGGTGCGATAGCGATCGATACGTTGCTGCAACGCCTGCGCGTACAGGCGCAGCTGACGCCGCACGGTGGCGCTTTCCTCGTGCAGGGCGTTCTGCTCGACGAAGTGCCCGGCGGCGAACATGGCAACCAACATGCCGCCCAGCACGATGGACAGCGTGGACAGCAGGCGGCGGCGTTGTGAGGCGTACATGGCGACAAGTATGGCGGTGTGCCGATGCATCGTGCAGCCATCGGCGCGGTGGCCTGCGCCCTTCGCCGCCACGGTGCCCCCCAAAAACGACTGCGGCCGCATCCCCTGAAGGATGCGGCCGCAGCGACCCGCACATTGGCGTGCGTTGCCGGGTTACGCGTCGAAGCGGTCAACCGACGCCAACTCGCGGCCGACGAGTCCCGCGTCACCGCTGCGCGATAACGCCTAGAACTGTACCTGCGCGCGCAGTTCCATCACGTGCGGGGTTTCATGCACGCCGTTGCGCGTGGCATCCACCCAGCTGTAGTTGGCCTGCATCTTGAAGTGGCTGGTGAGGTACCAGTTGGCGCCGATGGTGGTGTCGTGCTGGCGACCGCCGCTGACGCGGTTGTCTTCCAGATCCAGGCGGCTGTAGCGGGCGGTCAGCTCGACCGCGCCGTAGTCGTGCGCCGGCTTGATGTTGCCCGGTACGCCGCCGGCATAGCTGCGCGACTCGCCGGTCAGCGTCCAGGTGCCGTAGAGGTACTGGCCCTGCGCGATGTAATGCGGCAGGTTGTCGTTACGCGCCACTTCGGCGCGCAGCGCTTCGCTCTGCAGCGAGAACGGGCCGTGGATCCAGACCGCTTCCACGCCGGCGCGGATCACGTGGTCCACATCGAGAATGGTACCGGTGTCGATCAGGCGCACGTCGGTCAGGCCGGCTTCCGGGCGGGCACGCAGGCGCACGCGCGGGCTGAACGACACGCCACGGCCGTCGCTGAAGCCGCGCGGGTTTTCCACCGAACCGGCCAGGCCCAGATGCAGCACATTGCCTTCGGCCTTGAACGGGGTCCAGGCAGCATGCACGGCCTGGGTGGTGCCCGGGTTGTCGCCCTGCAGATCCTTGCCGCCATAGGCGCCGGCCTGGAGCAGATACTGCTGGCGCTCCAGCGTCCATTCCAGGCCGGTGCGGCGGCCCTGGAACACCGCCTGGATCGGCAGGCCCAGTTCCATGAAACTGCCCGCACGCGAGCTCTGTACCGCTTCCAGACCCACCGGCACCTTCATGTAGCCCAGCCGCACGCGACCGTAGTCCTGACCGAACAGGGCCTTGGTCTCGACACGGAAGAACACGTCCAGCCACAGCTTGGATTCGAAGTCGAAATACACCATGGCGTCGTAGACGCCCTTCTTCTTGAGGGTGGCGCCGAATTCCTTGCGGCGGAAGTCGGTGCGGTCTTCCAGGCGGTCGTCGCCGGAGAAGTTGTTGTCGTCGTAGGCGTAGTTGCCGGTCAGGCCGAGCTCGGTGCCATCACCGAAGGTGTACTTGGTGGGCCAGTTTTCCAGCGAGGTGGCCGCATTGGCGGCAGCGGGCGCGGCGGCGATGGCCAACGCGAGAACGAGCGGATTGAGGCGCATAGGTGTGGTCTTCGGCAATGAGAAGGGGCCGGGCGTCCTGCCATGGCGGTCGCACTGAACAGCTTCAGCAAGCGCGCAGGTTCCGGACGGCCAACAACACGGGAATCGGTGTCTGCGTTAAACGGATTTAACGGCCGGGGGTGGCGCGGCTGAAGTGTAAGGCGACGTTCAGCCCGGGGACAGTGGTTAGTACCAATGGGCTATCGGCTCGAGCTGTGACGTACGGCCAGAATGCCGCACCGGGTACCGCTCAGGCACCCTCTATGTTCCCTCGGAGTGGCGTCATGCACATCAGCAAGCCTGCCGGCCCTTTGCCGGCGCCCGTTCCCTTTTACCGTCAGCTGTATTTCCAGGTGGTGGTGGCGATCGTCCTGGGCGCCCTGCTGGGCCACTTCGAGCCGGCGTTTGCCGAAAGCCTCAAGCCGCTGGGCGATGCCTTCATCAAGCTGGTGAAGATGATCATCGCCCCGGTGATCTTCCTGACCATCGTCACCGGCATCGCCGGCATGACCCACCTCAAGACGGTGGGCCGGGTCTTCGCCAAGTCGATGACCTACTTCCTATTCTTCTCCACGCTGGCATTGATCGTGGGCATGATCGTGGCGCACGTGGTGCAGCCCGGCGCCGGCATGAACATCAACCCGGCCGAGCTTGATCAGAGCGCGGTCAACACCTACGTGCAGAAATCGCACGAGCTGAGCCTGGTCGGCTTCCTGATGGACATCATCCCGGCCACGCTGATCAGCGCGTTCGTCGATGGCAACATCCTGCAGGTGCTGTTCGTGGCGGTGCTGTTCGGGATCGCGCTGGCCCTGGTCGGCGAACGCGGCCGCCCGGTGCTGAGCTTTCTGGAGGCGCTGACCGCGCCGGTGTTCCGCCTGGTGCATATGCTGATGAAGGCCGCGCCGATCGGCGCGTTCGGTGCGATCGCCTTCACCATCGGCAAGTACGGGGTGGACTCGCTGGTCAATCTGGCCTGGCTGGTGGGTTCGTTTTACCTGACCTCGCTGTTCTTCGTGCTGGTGATCCTGGGCATCGTCTGCCGTCTGTGCGGCTTTTCGGTACTCAAGCTGATCCGCTATCTCAAGGCCGAGTTGCTGCTGGTACTGGGCACTTCGTCGTCGGAGTCGGCGCTGCCGTCGCTGATGGAGAAGATGGAAAAGGCCGGCTGCGAGAAGTCGGTGGTGGGCCTGGTGGTGCCGACCGGCTACTCGTTCAATCTGGATGGCACCAACATCTACATGACCCTGGCCGCATTGTTCATCGCCCAGGCCACCAACGTGGACCTGAGCCTGGGCCAGCAGATCACTCTGCTGGCGGTGGCGATGCTCAGCTCCAAGGGCGCGGCCGGCGTGACCGGCGCCGGCTTCATCACCCTGGCGGCCACGCTGTCGGTGGTGCCGGACGTGCCGGTGGCCGGCATGGCGCTGATCCTGGGCGTGGACCGCTTCATGAGCGAGTGCCGCTCGCTGACCAACTTCATCGGCAACGCGGTGGCCACCGTGGTGGTGTCGCGCTGGGAAAATGCGCTGGACCGCGATCAGCTCAAGCTGGTGCTGGATGGCGGCTCGCCGCCGCTGCAGGCGCCGGTGGCCTCGACCGACGTCGTCGCCCCGATCAGCGCACGCTGATGCTTCCTACGGCCCTGTATTCCGTCGGCGTTGCCGGCGGGGTACAGGGCCGTTTTCGCTTCTAGCCAAAACTGGCCGCGGCGCACGACGCGTTGCAGCATGCGATCTTCCTGCCGCGCCGACAGCTGCGCGACAGGCCCTTGTTCAGGCAGGAGGGTAGAATTCAGACCTCCTGCGCCTTCGAGACCCACACAGCCGATGTCCAACGACGACTTCAAACAGGCCGCCCTCGACTACCACCGCCAGCAGCCGGCCGGCAAGATCAAGGTCACCGCGACCAAGCCGATGCTGACCCAGCGCGATCTGTCGCTGGCGTATTCGCCGGGCGTGGCTTTCGCGTGCGAGGCGATCGTCGAGGAACCCACCCAGGCCAGCGAGCTCACCGCGCGCGGCAATCTGGTGGCGGTGATCACCAATGGCACCGCGGTGCTGGGCCTAGGCAACATCGGCCCGCTGGCCTCCAAGCCGGTGATGGAAGGCAAGGGCGTGCTGTTCCAGAAGTTCGCCGGCATCGACGTGTTCGACATCGAGATCAACGAGAACGACCCGGACAAGCTGGTCGATATCATCGCCAGCCTGGAGCCGACCTTCGGCGGCATCAATCTGGAAGACATCAAGGCGCCGGAGTGCTTCATCGTCGAGCGCAAGCTGCGCGAGCGCATGAACATCCCGGTGTTCCATGACGACCAGCACGGCACCGCGATCATCGTCGGCGCCGCGGTGCTCAACGCGCTGGTGGTCACCGGCAAGAAGATCGAAGAGGTCAAGCTGGCCACCACCGGTATGGGCGCGGCCGGCATCTCCTGCGTCAACATGCTGGTCTCGCTGGGCCTGAAGCCGGAGAACATCCTGGCGCTGGACCGCGATGGGGTGATCCACACCGGCCGTACCGACCTGGACCCGGACAAGCAGCGCTACGCGCGCGATACCGACAAGCGCACCCTGGCCGAGATCGTCGAGGGGGCGGACATCTTCCTGGGCCTGTCGGCGGCCGGCATCCTCAAGCCGGAGATGGTCGCCAGCATGGCGCGCCAGCC
This sequence comes from Xanthomonas arboricola, assembly GCF_002940665.1. Classification (GTDB taxonomy): domain Bacteria; phylum Pseudomonadota; class Gammaproteobacteria; order Xanthomonadales; family Xanthomonadaceae; genus Xanthomonas; species Xanthomonas arboricola_B. The sequence goes on along the minus strand of NZ_MIGY01000001.1, from coordinate 831,501 downwards.
GGTGATCTTCGCGCTGGCCAATCCCAACCCGGAAATCACCCCGGAAGCGGCCAAGGCGGTGCGTCCGGATTGCATCATCGGCACCGGCCGTTCGGACTACCCGAACCAGATCAACAACGTGCTGTGCTTCCCGTATCTGTTCCGCGGCGCGCTGGACGTGGGCGCCACCGGCATCAACGAAGACATGAAGATCGCCTGCGTCAAGGCGATCGCGGCGATGGCGCGGCGCGAGGCCTCCGACCTGGGCGCGGCCTACGGCGGCGAAACCCCGAGTTTCGGCCCGGAATACCTGATTCCGCGTCCGCTGGACCCGCGCCTGCTGGTGGAGCTGTCGTCCGCCGTCGCGCAGGCGGCGATGGATTCGGGCGTGGCCACGCGCCCGATCACCGACATGGAGGCCTATCGCGACAAGCTCGGCCAGTTCGTCTACCGCACCAGCCTGATGATGAAGCCGGTCTACGACCGCGCGCGCGCCGACAAGCAGCGCGTGGTGTATGCCGAGGGCGAAGAGGAAGTGGTGCTGCGCGCGGTGCAGAACGTGGTCGACGAAGGCCTGGCGTTCCCGATCCTGATCGGCCGCCCGGATGTCATCGAGGCGCGCATCGAGCGCATGGGTCTGCGCCTGACCGCCGGTGTGGACTTCGAGATCACCAATATCCTCGACGATCCCCGCTTCAACGAATACTGGCAGTACTACCACGCGCTCACCGAGCGTCGCGGCGTGACCGACACCGCCGCCAAGGAGCTGATGCGCTCGCGTCCGACCCTGATCGCGGCGGTGATGGTGGCGCGTGGCGAAGCCGATGCGATGCTGTCCGGTGTGGTCGGCCGCTTCCACAAGAAGCTGGGCTACGCACGCAGCGTGATTCCGCTGGAACCGCGGGTGAGCTCCACCTCGGCGATGACCGGCGTGATCAACCAGCTGGGCGTGTTCTTCTTCCTGGACACGCATGTGCAGGAAGACCCGACCGTGGAGCAGGTGGTCGAAGCGACGCTGCAGGCCGCGTATCGCCTCAAGCTGTTCGGCATCGAGCCCAACATCGCGCTGCTGTCGCACTCCAACTTCGGCAGCCACGACTCGCGCGATGCGCTGAAGATGCGCCAGGTGCGCGAGGCCCTGCTCAAGCGCAAGCCCGAGCTCAACATCGACGGCGAGATGCAGGGCGACACCGCCTGGGACGAGGCGCTGCGCAAGCAGATCATGCCCAACAGCACGCTCAAGGGCCGCGCCAACCTGTTCGTGCTGCCGAACCTGGAGGCCGCCAACATCGCCTACAACTTAGTGCGCGTGTTCACCGACGGCGTGGCGATCGGCCCGATCCTGATGGGCATCTCCAAGCCGGTGCATATCCTCACCACCAGCGCCACCTCGCGCAGGGTGATGAACATGACCGCGATCGCCGCGGTGGATGCGCAGATCCGCCGGCAGCGCGATGCCGAGAAGGGCGCCAGCGAAAAATAATAGCGGTTGAGATTCTGCCACCGGCAAACCCCCGAAACCCTGCCCGCCAGCGGCACCAGACGCGCCGCGCCAAAGCCCTTCTCCCCCCGGGGCGACAAGGCACTGCTTGCGCGCCACTGGCGCGCGTGCCTTGAAGCGCCCGCGCCGCAAGCGCGGGCCGGGGGTGGGGTGAGGGTACGGCTTACCAGCGCTGCTGACGTTGCAGTGAAACCCTACTCCGGCAGCAGTCGCGAATCCACCGATTGCGTGAGCCAGTGCCTGCATCCTGCAGTCACCTGCCTCCAGACAAGCAGCGCCATCAGCGATGCGAGACCTCCGCTTCAACGCACCGCAGGCTCCGCCGCCAACAATTCGATCTCCGCCAGCTGCAGTTTGGCAGGCGCGCTGAATCGCAACCGATACTCCGCATACGCACCAGGGGAGGCAATGCGAAACGGCCGCGTCTGCAACGGCCAGTCAAACGTTTCCTCATGGCGCTGATCGACGACCTTCCACGCACCACCGGCCGCACGCGCTTCCAAGGTCCATCCACTTGTCGCAATCGCCGCATTGCCGCTGGTCAGGGTGTAGAGGATCGGCGTGCCGCGCGCCATGCCGCTGAACGTCAGCGCCGATGCCGGTGCGACTGAAGCGACCGTCCCCGCATCGTCGTCATGCAGTGCGGCGACATCGCCACCATCGGCCGGCGTGATGCGCGCCGTGTCTCCGAGTACATCGCGCAATGGGGCAGGGCGTTCCCCCGCAGGAGTCAGCGACGGCGGCGCATCGTCCGGCCCGGTGCCCCAGCGCGAGGGTACCGGCCCCATCACGAAGTCCAGCGTCGCACCCTTGGCGATGTCTGCATGCGGCAACCAGGTCTTGCGCCAGGGCTTGCCGTTGAGCCTGAGCGATTGCACGTATACGTTCTGCGGCGAATTCTGTGGCGCGTTGACCGTCAGCGTCCCGCCACCGGGTAGACGCACGCTGGCATGCTTGAACAGCGGCGAGCCGATCACATAGTCCGGCGTGCCCATGCGCAACGGATACAACCCCATTGCTGCGAACAGATACCACGCCGACATTTCGCCGTTGTCCTCATCGCCGGGATAGCCCTGGCCGATCTCGCTGCCCAGGTACAGGCGCGCCAGGATCTCGCGGGTCAGGCGTTGCGTCTTCCATGGCTGCCCGGCGTACAGATACATCCACGGAATGTGGTGCGCGGTCTGGTTGCTGTGCGCATACATGCCCATGCGCACGTCGCGCGCTTCGGTCATCTCGTGAATGGTGGTGCCGTAAGAGCCGGCGAAGCTGGCCTCGGCGGTCTCGGGGGTAGCGAAGAACGTATCCAGTTTGGCTGCCAGGCCCGCGCGCCCTCCATACAGCGCGGCCAGGCCTTGCCCATCGTGCGGTGCGGTGAACGCAAACGTCCAGCCGCTGGATTCGGTGTAATCGTGGCCCCAGACGCGCGGATCGTACCGTGCCGCGTCCACGCGCCAGGTGCCGTCCGGTGTACGGCCCTGGAAGAACCCGATCGCCGGATCGAACAGTGCCGAATAGCCCGCCGCGCGGTGACGAAAATACAAAGCCTCGGTCGCGTAACGCTCGCGCGCCGCGGCTGTTTTCGCCTGCGTGGCCAGCGCATCGGCCATGTTGGCGATACCGAAGTCGTTGAGCGCGCCTTCCATCGACCACGACATGCCTTCGTGCGTGTCGGTATCGGCGTAACCGCGAAAGGTCGAACGCGTCATGCCCTTGCGGCCGACATGCCTGTCGGGCGCCACCACGGTGGCGTTCTTGCGTGCGGCAACATACGCCTCGACCGGATCGAAGCCCTGCACGCCCTTGAGCCAGGCATCGGCGAAGGCCACGTCGGAACTGGTGCCGACCATCAGATCGGCATAGCCGGGCGACGACCAGCGCGCCACCCAGCCGCCCGCGCGCGACTGCTCCAGAAAGCCCTGCACCAGCGCACCGGCATCGTCGGGCGCGAACAAGGCGTACGCCGGCCACGCAGTGCGAAAGGTGTCCCACAATCCGTTATTGACGTAGACCCGGCCATCGCGGATGGGCGCAAAGCTGCGCACCGCGCTGCCATCGATGTTGTCGTCCGACCAGCTGCTCTGGCTGGCGTAACGCCAGTCCGGTGCGCCGGCGCTGCCGACATTCTCATGCCCGGAGTTGGGATACAGGTGTAGTCGGTACAGGTTGGAATACAGCGTGGTCTTCTGATCGGCCGTGGCGTCGGGCACGTCCAGGCGCCCCAGCAACGCATCCCAGGCCTGCTGCGCCCGCGCGGCGACCTGCTCGAACGTTGCCTGGGGCGCGATTTCCAGTGCCAGGTTGTGCCTGGCCTGATCGAGCGAGATCAGCGAAGTGGCAATACGCATCTGCACCTGCCGGCTGCTGCCTGCATCGAACTTGATCCAGCCGGTGGGCCGGCCGGTGTCGCTCAGGCCGCTGGTTTTCCACGGCGTGTCGAAGCTGGCATAGACATACATGCGCGTGGCCCCGGTCGATAGCCCGCTACGCACGTCGGTGTAGCCGCAGAGCGTCTGCGTTGCCGCATCCAGGCGCAGCCCGCCGCGCGCGTCCACGTTGTCGAACACCAGATTGGCATCGCCCTGCGCCGGGAAGCGAAAGCGGAACAGCGCGGCATGGTCGGTCGGTGCGATCTCGGCGTGGATCCCGTTGTCCAACTGCACCGCGTAGCGATAGGGGCGCGCAGTTTCGTTGGCATGCGAAAACGCCAGCGCACGCTGTTTGCGATCGGCTGGCGGCACGCCGGCGGCCAGCGACGGCATCACCTGAAAGGTCTGGCGGTCGCCCATCCACGGGCTGGGCTGGTGGCTGAGCGACAACGCCTGCAGGCGCGGGCGATTGTCCGTGTCGTTATGTTCGTTCCAGCGATACAGCCAGGTCAGCGTGCCCGCATCGGTCACCGGCGTCCAGAAGTTGAAGCCATGCGGCACGGCCGTTGCAGGAAAATTATTGCCGCGCGAGAAGGTGCCATTGGATTGCGTGCCGCGCGTGGTCAGCACCCAATCCGACGGATGCGTTGCCGGCGTCAGCGGTACATCGGCAAGCGCGATATCGTCGATCCAACCGGTACTGGCCGCGCCTGCGGGCGGCGCAACGTCCAGCTCGATCGCACGCACATGGCGCCCACGCAGACCGGGCACCTCGCCCAGCCGCACCGCCTTGCGCGCCCATTGCTGCGGATACAGCGTCTTCGACTCGCCCTGCGCGCGCGCGCCGAGCGCGACGCCGTGTTGATCCCGCGCGGGGCTGGCAGACACGCGCGTGCCGTCGTCCAGCAGCAGATCCAGGGATACATAGGTCGAGGCCGCATGCTCGCTGCCCACGCTCTCCGGCAATACCAGCCATGACAGCGTCGTATCGGCACCGATCCGGACATCTGCGGTAAACAGGGTGCGCCGCCCCCCCGCAGCACGACTGTCATACCGCAGCGCATGTGCACCGCTGTAGCCGGTGCGCGGCTTGGCCGCATAGGGCGCGGCCGGACCGGTGCCGATGGCAATCTGCACATCGCCTGCAGCGGCGCCTACCGGTAACGGCTGACCAGCTTCGAACGAACTCGAAAACCCGGTCGCCGCGCTCGCCGACAGCGGCGCAGCGCAGCCCAGGGCAACCGCCAGCCGAAGCCACAGGTCACGCGGATGCAGCAAGACGACAGATGAGATCACGTGGCGATGTCTCCTTGGGGGCGATGCCGCAGGGCAGGTCTGGCTGACCGCTGCGTGCGATCTGGACACGGGGCGCAGGCGCGGGGCGGTGCGTCATGGTGAGGCGATGATAAGCGCGATGTCCGGGTGTGGTGGCCCGGCGCGCTCGCGCCAGCAGGGGCAAGGCGATGCCGGACCTGCCGTAGCGTCCCGGGGTTGCCGACGCCCGGGCTGGCGCCGAGACCATCCCGCCCGAACCGGTGTCGCCCGGTCGATGGGCCGATCCCCACGCAGGCTGCTAGAATCCGCGCTCTGCCTTTGCCTCTACGATCGTGCCGCCATGAGCCAGACCGCCACCGCGCCCGCCAATGCCGAATCGCGCTACACCGTGCATCGCGGCGATCTGCCGCTGAGCTGCCCGACGCCGCAGATGGCATTGTGGAACTCGCATCCGCGCGTGTATCTGCCGATCGAAGACGAACCCAACTGCGAAGCCAAGTGCCCGTACTGCGGCGCGCTGTTCGTGCTTGCAGACTGATCCTGGCCGGATGCACCGCCTGACCGTGGTGCAACTGCTGCCGGCGCTGCAGTCCGGCGGCGTCGAGCGCTCCACCCTGGAAATCGCCGCTGCGCTGGTGCGCGCCGGCCACCGCGCGGTGGTGGTGTCGGCCGGCGGCCGCCTGGTCCAGCCGCTGCTGGAGGCGGGTGGCGAACATCTCACTCTGGACATCGGGCGCAAGTCGCTGCTGACCTTGCGCCATGTGGTCGGCCTGCGCCGGCTGTTCGCCGAACTGGGCGCCGACATCGTACATGCACGTTCGCGCCTGCCGGCTTGGCTGGGGTGGTACGCGCTGCGCGGCATGCCACAGGCCACACGGCCGCGCTTTGTCACCACCGTGCATGGGCTCAACTCGCCCAGCCGCTATAGCGCGGTGATGACCTACGGCGAGCGGGTGATCTGCGTTTCGCAGACGGTGCGCGAGTACGTCTGCACGCACTATCCGCAGACCGACAGCGCGCGCTTGCGCACGATCCCGCGCGGAGTCGATGTTGCCCAGTTTCCGCGACGCCCGCATCCGGATCGCCGCGCGCGCACCTGGGCACAGACCGTGCTGCCCGGCTTGCCGGCCGATGCGCCACTGCTGCTGCTGCCCGGGCGCGGCACCCGCCTGAAGGGGCACACCGACGGTCTGCAACTGCTCGCCGATGTGCGCGCTGCCGGCGTGCCGGCCTGGCTGTGGCTGCCGGGCGCGCGCGCGCCCGGCCGCGAAGCCTACCTGCGCGAGCTGGAGGCCGAGGCCGCCAGACTGGGCGTGGCCGAGGCGGTCGTCTTCACCGGACCCACCGCACGCATTGCCGAGGCTTATGCCGCCAGCGATCTGGTGCTGCAGCTGTCGCGCAAACCCGAGGCCTTCGGCCGCACCGTGGTGGAGGCCTTGTCGGTGGGCCGGCCAGTGCTGGGTTGGGCACATGGTGGCGTGGGCGAGTTGCTGGCCGAGTTGCAACCCGGCGGCGCGGTGCCGGCCTTCGATGCCGACGTCTTGCGCACCCAGGCGCTCCATGTGCTGCAGCAGGCGCCGACACCGCCCGCCGTGCTTCCCTACACGTTGCAGGCCATGCAAGCGGCCACCCTGAAGGTCTATGACGAACTCCGCCGCTGAGGCCATCCCGCCCGCGTCCGTACTGACGCCCGATGCCGGTCGCTGGGCGCCGCTGTGGGTGATCCTGTTCGTGGCGCTGTGGCCCACGCCCGGGCTGGCCGAAACGGTGTTGTCGCTGGGCGCCCTGTTTGCGGCGTATCGCCTGCTGCATGCGCGGTTCCGTGGCGGCACCCGGCTGCTCAGCGGTGCCGCCTGGGCGCTGACCAGTGTGTTGTTCTTTGCGTACTGGTTGCCGCAGATGCTGTCGGCGTTCGATGCGGTGGACGTGGGCCGCGCGCTGCGCAAGTCGGCCACCGATCTGCGCTATCTGCCTTTCATGTGGTTGTGTGCGATCGCGGTGGCCAACGCGCAGCGGCGTCGGCGCACCTTCACCGGCCTGGCGGTGATCGGCGCGGTATGGACGCTGGATGCGCTGCTGCAGGCCGCGTTCGGCAACAGCCCGTTGTTCTTCGGCCTGGATCAGATCAAGCAGCTGATCAGCGGGCATGGCCTGTGCACACCGCAGGAGCTGGCCCTGGTCGACCGCCTCAGTGGCGTGCTGGGGCCGTGCAACCTCAAGTTCGGTCAGACCCTGGCCAGCCTGTCGCCCTTCCTGTTGCTGGCGCTGGGGCGGCGCCATGCCTGGGCCTGGGCAGGCGCTGCGGCGGCGGTCGGGGTGGTGTTGGTGCTGGCCGGTTCGCGGGCGTCGTGGATCACCTACGGCGTGATCGTGCTGCTGTCCGGCTGGCAGTTGCTGGGTGGCCGCCGCCTGCTGGGAGTGGCGCTGGTCGGCGCGCTGCTGGCGGCCGGTGTGGTCACCGTGGCGCCGCAGGCGCGCGAGCGGATCCAGCGCACCGCCCTGGCCTTTAGCGATGGCGAGCAGGGTGTGGATCAGGCATTGTCCGGGCGTGCGCAGATCTGGGGCGCGGCGCTGTGCATGATCCGCGCGCATCCGCTCAATGGCGTGGGTGCACGTGGATTTCGTCAGGCCTACCCGGCCTGCAATCCAGCACCTGCGCAGGCGCCGGCCTGGGGCGACGGGCCGGCCTTCCATGCGCACCAGATCGTGCTGGAAATCCTGGCCGAAACCGGGGTGGTCGGTTTGCTGCTGTGGCTGGCCGGTGCGGCGCAGGCCTGGCGCGCGTGGCGCTATTCCAGCCTGGCCGCGCGCGCGCAGGCACGCCCGGCGATGATCGCGCTGGTGGCAACCGTGTTCCCGCTCAACACGCATCTGGCGTTCTACTCCAGCTTCTGGGGCGGGCTGAGCCTGATGCTGGCCGGCCTGTATGCCGGTGCCTTGCTCAACGACGACGCCGATCAGCCGCCGCCGCGCTGACCCGCCGCACATCCTTGCGCTACTGCGGCTGCACGCAGCGCAGGCGTGAGACCCCCCGATATCAGCGATAGAACGCGCTGCGCCCACCCGGCTGGCGCTTGAAGCGGCGATGGATCCACAGGTACTGGTCCGGCGCCTCGCGCACCATGTCCTCGATCGCCGCATTGACCTGCGCGGTATCGGCGATCACATCGTCGGAGGGGATGTCTGCCAGCGGCGGTGCGATCTTGAGGATGTAGCGGCCACCTTCGCGCCGATGGAAATACGGCACCACCGCGCAGCCGGTCAGCCGCGCCAGCTGATGGGTGGCGGTGATGGTGGAGGCCGGGTGCCCGAAGAACGGCACGAACACGGTGTCCTTGCCGCGCATGTCCTGATCCGGCGCGTACCACAGGAAACCGCCGCGCTTGAGATGCTTGATGGTGGCGCGCAGATCCTCGTTGGCGAACATGTGCGTGGCATAGCGCAGCCGCCCGCGCTTGACCGCCCACTCGAACACCGGGTTGCGATGCCTGCGGTACATGCCGGCCAGCGGCACGTAATCGCATAGCAGCCGCCCGCACATTTCCAGCGTCATGAAGTGGCCGGACACCAGCAATACGCCGCGTTTTTGCTCCTGCAGACGCTGCAGATGTTCCAGGCCTTCGACCTGCACGCCCGGCCGAATGGTATCGATGCTGCCCCACCAGGCACGCGCGAATTCGAACAGGCCCACGCCCAGCGCATCGAAACTGTCGCGCAACAGCCGCGCCCGCCAGGCATCGTCCTGTTCGGGAAAACACAGCTTGAGGTTGACCTGGGCAGCGCGCCGACGCGTGCCGGCCAGGCGCATTGCGATCCAGCCCACGCCACGCCCGAGCGCACGCTGCAGCGTCCAGGGCAGGCGGCCGGCCATTACCATGACGGCAAGGCCCAGATACATCGGCCAGTGCCTGGGGTTACGCAGGGAAGGGCGGACAGCGACGTTGGCGGGCTCGGACATGCGCCAATTCTAAGGGATCATGCGCGCGCGGCAGCGTGCACATGCGCACGCCGCAACGCTCCCGTATCCTGCACCGATGCGGAAAGACCCGATCGAATGGCTGTTGCGCGGACTGTACTCGGCGCTGTTGTACCTGCTGCTGCCGGTGACGGTGTACCACCTGGTGTGGCGCGGTTTTCGCGTGCGCGAATACTTCAACCGCTGGAACGAGCGCTATGCCTCCTACACGCATGCCTGCGGTCGTCCGCGGGTGTGGGTGCATGCGGTGTCGGTGGGCGAGGTGAATGCCGCCGCGCCGCTGGTCAACGCCCTGCGCGCGCAGCGTCCGGACATCCGTTGGGTCATCACCACCATCACCCCCACCGGGTCCGAGCGCGTGCGCGCGGTCTGGGGCGATGCGGTGGACCACGTGTACCTACCCTACGACGTACCCGGCAGCGTCGGCCGGTTCCTGGAGCATTTCCGCCCGCGCTTGGCGTTGATCATGGAAACCGAGCTGTGGCCGAACATGTTGTTCGGTTGCCGCGACCGCAAGATTCCGGTGTACATCCTCAATGCGCGGCTGTCGGCGCGCTCGCTGCGTGGCTATCGCCTGCTGGCACCGTTGATCAGCCGCGCGCTGCGCAGCGTCACCTGCGTGGCGGCGCAGTCGCACGACGATGCCGAACGCTTCATCACGCTGGGTGCGCGCTCCGACCAGGTGATCGCACTGGGCAATCTCAAATTCGATATCGCCGCGCCTGTGCAGTTGCAGGCCCTGGTCGCGCAGTTCCATACGCACGTGCCGGCAACGCGGCCGGTGTGGATTGCCGCCAGCACGCACGAAGGCGAGGAGGCGGCCGTGGCCGACATCCATGCGCGTCTGCTGCTGCAGTTTCCTGACCTGCTGATGTTATGGGCGCCGCGCCACCCGGAGCGCTTTCCCAAGGCCGAGGCAATGGCGCGCGAGCGTGGCTGGGCTGTGTCCACGCGCAAGACCCGGCAATGGCCACAGGCGCGCGACAAGGTGTTCGTCATCGATACCCTGGGCGAACTGATGAGTTTCTACGCCTGCGCGCAGGCCGCCTTCGTCGGCGGCAGCCTGCAGCCGATCGGCGGGCACAATCTGCTCGAACCGGCGGCGGTCGGTACGCCGGCAGTCACCGGCCCGCATCTGCATAATTTCGCGGAGATTTCGCGGCGCATGCGCGAGGCCGTTGCGGTGACCATCTGCGAAGATGCCGACGGCGTGTATCACGAGCTTGCGCGCTTGCTCGGCGACCCTGCCCAGCGCGAGACGATAGCCGCAGCAGGACTGGCATTGGTCGCCAATGGCAAGGGCGCGGTAGCGCGGACGCTGGTGCAGATCGCGCCGGACCTGCCGCCGGTGGTGAGCGAGGGCGTGGCGTCCTGAGGACGTCGCTGCGCCGACCGCGCTGCAGCGTGCGGTGCAGCCAACCACAGATATTCCGCTGCAACCGACGCACTCATGGCGTCCAGGCCTCCACGCAGCCGTTATATCACTGGCTTGAAATGGGTGACGCAACGTTGCAAACAATCGATAGGTGCGCGTGGCCGGCGCTCCGGAAACACGTACAAAAAAGGCAGGCATGCGCCCGCCTTTTCAGCCACAGCTAAGATCGCCTTACTGCAGCGAGCCACTACCCTGCAGCTTGGACTCGGCATCCTGCGACAGCAGGCGGTTCACATCCTGCAGGTCGGTGATGTCGAGCTTGCCGATCGCCTGGCCCAGCAGCAGACGGTTCTGCAGGAAGTTGTAGCGCGACTGCGCATAGTTCAGCTGCGCCTGGAACAGGGTGCGCTGGTTCTGCACCACGTCCAGCACGGTGCGCGTACCGACTTCCAGGCCCACCTGCGAGGCGTCGTACGCGGCCTGCGCGGAGACCACGGCCAGGCGGCGTGCTTCCACTTCGCTGATGCCGGCGACCACGGTCTGGTAGGCATTGCGCGTATTGCGATCCAGCGCGCGCTTCTGCTGCTCGTAGGTGTCCTGCTGGATATCGCGCTGCGAGAGTGCTTGACGTACTGCGGACTGCGTTGCACCGCCGGCAAAAATTGGAATTGACACGCTGATGCCGATCGAATCGGTATCGATGTCGCGGCCTTGGGTCGTAAACACACCGCTTTCCGCAGCCCCTGTGCCCCAACTATTGCTGCGTCCCACGCTGCCGGTCAGATTGACGGTGGGCAAATGGCCGGCACGTGCTGCGGTAATGCTGGCCTCGGCCGCGCTGACCTGCAATTGCTGCGCCTTCAACGCCGGGTTGTCTGCGATGGCGGTCGCCACCAATTGGTCGACATCACTGTAGGCCGCAGGAACCTCCGGGCGAAACTCTTCCGGCAGTGCACGCAGACCAACTACCGGCTGGCCGGTCAACTCGGTGAGCGCCTGGTAGTAGTCCTTCAGCGTGTTGCGGGCGTTGATCGTATCTGCACGCGCCTGGTCGTATTGAGCGCGCGCTTCGTGCACGTCGGTGATCGGGGCCAGGCCCACCTCCAGGCGTTTGTCGGCGTAGTCGAACTGCTTCTTGGCTGCGGCTTCGTTGGTCTCTGCAGCCGCCAGCGACTCGATGCCCACCAGGACCTGGAAATACGCCGCCGAGGTGCGGGTGATCAGGTCGTTATTGGCAGATGCCAGTGTGAAGTCGGCTGCCCTTGCAACTTCGCGCTGCGCGCGCAGGTTGGAGAACTGCGCCCAATTGAAGATCGTCTGAGAGCCTTGGATTTGAGTGGAGCGCGACGAGGTGGTGATGCGGCCATCTTGGCCTTCGATTTCGCGGTGGGATTTACTGTAGTCGTAAGCACCGTTGAGCTGCGGCAACAACGCCGCACGCGCCTGCACCTGACCTTCCCGGTTGACCAGGCGGGTGGACTCGGCCACTGCCAGCTGCGGATCGCCGTTGCGGGCCATTTCGTAGACCTGCAGCAGATCGGTGGCGTTCGCAGCCATCGGAGACAGGGCGGCGGCCAGCGCCAGGACGAGGGATCGGCGGATCATCGGGGAAGCTTCCTTGGGAATCAGAATTGGAATCGGGGCGTCGGTGCGGCGCCCTGGAGATAGGCGAGGTCGGTTTCGAACAACGATTCGATGCGCGGAGCGTTGACGTCGCCACGGACCAGGACTGCTTCCATCACCGGATCGTGACCGCGGACCACGAACAGACGCCCGTTCGGACGCAGCCACTGCAGCCACTGCGTCGGCAGCGACTCGACCGCGCCGGTCACGCAGATCGCATCGAAGCGGCGCTCGCTCTGCCAGCCGAACACATCGGCGGTTTCGATACGCACGTTGCTGCCCAGGCCGCTGCTGTCCAGACTGGCGCGCGCGGCGGCGGCCAGTGCCGGGTCGATCTCCAGGCTCAGCACCTCGCGGGCAAGCGCAGCCAGGCAGGCGGTGGAGAATCCGCTGCCGGTGCCGATTTCCAGCACGTCCTCGCCCGGCTGCAGATCCAGCGCCTGCAACATGCGGCCTTCCACCACCGGCTTCATCATCTTGTGGCCTGCCGACAGCGGGATTTCCACATCGACATAGGCCAGGGTCTTGTAGGCCTCGGGCACGAAGGCTTCGCGCGGCAGGCGCGCCAGCACCGCGAGCACGCGCAGGTCCAGCACGTCCCACGGCCGGATCTGCTGTTCGACCATCTTTTCGCGGGCCTGGGAGAAATCGATCGTCATGGTGCGGTTATCCAACGCGGTGGGGCAGGCATTTTACCGGTGCACGGGGCCACTGGCGCATCTAGCATCGCTGCGCGCCGCCAAACGGCGCAGTGCCGGAAGTCATCGCCACCAAAGGCCGGGGGCGTTCAACGCGGTGCATACGCCCTCAAAAAGAAATCCACGCTGGCTTGCAGGTGTTCGTCCACCTGCGCGCGGGTGGGCTGGCCATGCAGGCCGCACATCATCAGCGCATACAGCTCGCCCTTGAGCAGGCAGAAGAACTGCGAGGCCGCACGTGCCACATCGTCGATCTTCAACTGACCATCGGCCACGCGCGCAGACAGGAAATCCGCCAGCGCCTGCTGGGTTCGCTTGGGGCCGGCAGTCCAGAACATCTCGCGCACATGCACATCGCCGGTGCCGGGCGCCATCATCATGCGGTGGGTGGCAATGGCCGAGTCGGTACTGACCATGGCGAAGAAGGCATTGGCAATTTCGATCAGCTGATCGCGCAACGCGCCCTTGGGGGCATGATCGAACAGGTCGTCCGGCATCATCTGCTGGCATTGCGCACGGATCGCTTCGGAGAACAGGCTCTCCTTGTCGCCAAAATGGCTGTAGACGGTGAGCTTGGATACACCCGCCTGCGCGGCGATGCCATCCATGCTGACACCGGCATACCCCTGCTCCATGAACATGGCGCGGGCAGCGCCGAGGATGGCGGCGCGTTTCCCAAGATCCTTGGGCCTTCCGGGGCCGTTGCTTTTGGCCTTGGACTTGAGGGGGGGCGGGCTGGACATGCCGTCAATACTAGACCATCGGGTTCTATATTTATACTCGCCGCCCGTGGAGCGCCTTGAAGCGCTCAGGAACGGTCGTGCCTACACGCCAGCTGCGCGCCAACTTCGTTATGGGCGTTAATTGTTTCAACTGAATGCCTCCCGGTGTCATGGTGCGTCCCATCCTTGTGGGGAATCCACCTAGGGCGTTGCAAAACCCCCGGTGATAGATTGACTAACGGTCTGCCGACGCACGTCGGCAGCACTCTTGGCCAGCACAACGAGGGGGTCGAAGCGTGGACAGGGTCGGGGCGCATGCGCATGCAGGCTGCGTCCGCAGCACATGCGTGCGGCGGATCGGACCGCTGTGGCGATGGGCGTTGCTGGCCTGCGTGCTGCTCGGCGTCTGGCCGGCCCACGCCCAGCCGCCGACCCATACGACGCATCACACCGTCACGCGCTGGAGCATGGACGACGGCCTGCCGCACAATCTGGTCCATGCGGTGGCGCAGGGCGCCGATGGCCTGATCTGGCTGGGCACCTGGGAAGGCGTGGCGCGCTTCAACGGCCGCGACTTCACCGTGTATGACCGCCAGAACACACCGGGTGTCGAGCTGGGGGGCGTGTTCGTTGTGGCACGCGACAGCAGCGGCGGAATGTTGTTCGGCACCGCCTTCGATGGGGTGTACCACTACCAGGACGGTCACTGGCAGCAACTGGGCGACGCTTCGGCGCGTCACCTGGCGGTCAGTGCATTGCTGCGACGCGCCGATGGCGCATTGTGGGTCGGCACGCCGCAGACGCTGTACCGCATCGAGCCGGACGGGCGGGTGGTGGACGTCGGTCGCCAGGCCGGCCTGCCGCGTGCGCGCATCACTGCGCTGGCGGCCGAGGGCGATGGTGAGGGCGACTTGTGGGTGGGTACCGAAGTCGGGCTCTATCGTCTGCCGCGCGACGGCAGCGCGGCCGAGGCTTGGGGCAAGGCCCATGGCATGCGCGCCGCTCCGGTACGACGGCTGGCCAGCGATCGTCAGGGCGGCCTGCTGGTCGCCGGTGACGACGGAGTGTGGTGGTGGAGCCGCGGTGGCGGGCTACAGCGTTTCCGCCAAGGCCAGCGTGTGGATGCATTGCTGCTGGATCGGCGCGGGCATCTATGGATGAGCATGCCGTCGGGCACGCTGGTGGTGCACAGTGGCGCGGATGCACCGGACGAACAGATCGCCATTTCAGGAGTCGCCAGCCCGGCGCTGCTGGAAGATGCCGAGGGCCTGATCTGGGTCGGCAGCACACATGGCCTGTTCCGCATTGCCGAAGGCGCCGCGCACGGCGTCACCCACGAAGACGGGCTGGCCTCGGACTACGTACGCACGGTATTGCAGACCGGCGACGGCACCGTATGGGTGGGCAGCGCGGTGGGCCTGGACCGCTGGCGCGCCAATCAGATCAGCCGCGTATCGGTGGTGCCCAACCAGGGCGGACGCGTGCTGGAGCAATCTGTACTGGCCCTGGCCGATGCCGGCGATGGCGGCGTCTGGGCGGGCACGTACAGCCAGGGGGTGGTGCGTCTGGACGCGCAAGGTCATGTGCTGGCGCGCATTGGCGCGGCCGACGGCCTGCCGTCACTGTCGGTGCGCGCGGTGTTGCCCGATGGCGAGGCGCTATGGATCGGTACCACGGCCGGATTGGTGCGCTGGCGTGATGGCAAGGCACGTCGCTACACCGCCGCCGACGGCGTACCCGATGGCTCGGTGCAGGTGCTGTATCGCGATACGCAGGGCAATGTGTGGATTGGCACCGATCGCGGTATGACCGCGCTGTCGGCAAACGGCAGCACGCGCGCATGGCTGGGCGAGCAGGATTTTCCCGGGCAGAACGCATTCGACTTCCTGCGCGATCCCAACGGCGATCTGTGGATCGCCAGCGATCGCGGCTTGCTGCGCCTGCGGGGAGAGACCTTCCGCGTCTACGACCATCGGGTGGGGCTGCCGCGCGACAAGGTGTTCCGGGTAATCGACGATGGGCGCGGTTATTTCTGGTTGTCGAGCAACCATGGCGTGTTCCGCATCGCGCGCAGTGATTTCGATCAGCTCGACGCCGGTACTCGCGAGCAGTTGAGTGTGGAGGTGGTGGATCGCAGCGACGGCATGCCCGGCAATCAGGGCAACGGCAGCAGTGCGCCAGCCGGCTGGATGACGCAGTCCGGGCAGCTGCTGTTTCCCACCGCTGCGGGCCTGGGCGTGATCGACCCGTCGCGCGTGGGCACCCTGCAAGGCCATCGCGTCCCGATCGTATTCGAGCGCCTGCTGGTCGACGGCATGGTGCAACCGCTCAATGGTCTGCATCGCTTCGGTGCGGAGACCCGGCGCATCGCCATTGGCTATGCGGGGCTGAACTTTCGTGGTCCGGACAAGGTGCGCTACCGCTACCGGCTGGAAGGCTTCGACCCGGACTGGGTGGAAGCCGACAGCGCCAGCGAGGCGGTCTACACCAATCTGCCGCCGGGCCGTTTCCGTTTCCGCGTCCAGGCGATGTCGCTGCCGGTGGACTGGCGGCGGACCGCGCTGTTGGGCGAATCCAGCCTGGTGATCGCACTGGCGCCGCCGTGGTGGCGGCGTGGCGAAGTGATCGCCTTGGGCATCCTCGGGCTGGGCAGCCTGATCTACGTGTTTTATCTGTGGCGCACCGCCAGTTATCGCCGTCGTCAGCGCCAGCTCAATACGGTGATCGACGCACGCACGCGCGAGCTGAGCGACAAGAACCTCGCGCTGCAGCAGGCCAGCCAGGAGCGCGAAGCCCTGATGCGCCAGCTCGAATACCGCGCCAGCCACGACGTGCTGACCGCCTTGCCGAATCGGCGTGAGGCCGAGCGTGTCCTGCAGCAATGGTTCGACGACGCGCGCGCCGGTGGTGCCCCCTTGGCGCTGGTGCTGATGGACATCGATCACTTCAAGCGCATCAATGACGAGTACGGCCATGAGGTCGGCGATGCGGTACTGCGTGCGATCGGCGAAGCACTCAGCGAGCAGGATCACGCGCAGTGCTTTGCTGCACGTCACGGTGGGGAAGAGTTTCTGCTCGCGGCAGTCGGCGTGGATGCGGCACAGGCGCGCGCGCTGTTCGAGCGCATGCGCCAACGGCTCGCCGCGATCGGTGTCCAGACGCAGGGCACCACGGTGCGCTGCACTGCCAGCATGGGCATGGCGATGAGCGATGAAGCACCGAGCCGGCGCGAATTGCTGGCACTGGCAGACCGCCGTCTGTACCAGGCCAAGCGGCTGGGGCGTGATCGATTGGTGGATCAATAAGGCTGACGCGTTGCCGGGTGCGTGGAGCTGCCGGGCTCACTTCTGCAACTGGTCCGCCTGCGCATGCAACAACGCGACAAACGCCTGCGCGGCGCGCGACAGGGTGCGCCCGCCATGGGTCACGCAGCCCAGCTCGCGTGACAGCGCCACATCGCGCAGCGGCAGCGCCACGATCTGATGATCGATCATGCGCTCCGGCAACACGCTCCACGCAAGGCCCACCGACACCAGCATCTTGATCGTTTCCAGATAGTTGGTGGTCATGCGCAGGCGCGGCACCAGTGCGCGCCCGGCGAACAGGCCGGCGACGATGCGATGGGTGAACGTGCCCGGATCAGGCAGCACCGCCGGATGCGCCACGACATCTTCCAGCGCCACCGCGCGCAATCCGGCCAACGGATGGTCCGGCGCCACCACGAACTGCAGGCGGTCGTGCCAGATCGGTTGCGCGCGTAGCGGCGCACGCGTGTCCGGCGCCAGCGTGGTGACCGCCAGCTCCACCTCGCCGCGCAGCACGGCGGCATAGGCCAGCTCCGAATCCAGAAACCGGATGTCCAGCGCTGCCTGCGGGTGCTGTGCAGCGAAGCCGCGCAGCAGGGCCGGCAGGCGGTGCAGGCCGACATGATGGCTGGTGGCCAGGCTCAGGCGCCCGCCGACCGCCGCGCCAAGATGCTCCAGCACGCGGCGGGTGTCCTGCAGCTCGGCCAGGATGCGTTGCGCGCGCGGCAGCAAGGCCTGGCCGGCCTCGGTCAGCACCACCTGGCGGCCAAGTCGGTCGAACAGCCGCGCCGACAGTTGCCCTTCCAGCAAGGCGATCCGTTTGCTGACCGCCGGCTGGGTGAGGTGCAAGGCCTCGCCGGCTGCCGAAAAGCTGCCGCTCTCGGCGATCGCCACGAAGGCGCTGAGGCTTGCCAGATCCATTGCCATTCCTGAATTTCATTTGTTGAATAGACAATATGAATTTGTGTTATCCAAGGCAAGCTCCTAGCATCGACTTCAGCCAGGTGGATTCTCCCACCACCCGCCAACCGGATCGCCGCAATGACTGCCAAGACGCTGTACGACAAGCTGTGGGACCTGCACGAGGTCACGCGCCGCGACGATGGCTCGTCGCTGATCTACATCGACCGCCACATCCTGCATGAAGTGACCTCGCCGCAGGCGTTCGAAGGCCTGCGCCTGGCCGGGCGCAAGCCGTGGCGCATCGACGCCAATATCGCCACGCCCGACCACAACGTGCCGACCACGCGCGCCGAGCGCCAGGGCGGGCTGGAGTCGATTTCCGACGAAGTCTCGCGCCTGCAGGTGCAGACCCTGGACGAGAACTGCGACGATTTCGGCATCCTCGAGTTCAAGATGAACGACGCGCGCCAGGGCATCGTGCATGTGGTCGGCCCCGAGCAAGGCGCCACCTTGCCGGGCATGACCGTGGTCTGCGGCGATTCGCATACCTCCACGCATGGCGCGTTCGGCGCGCTGGCGCACGGCATCGGCACCTCCGAAGTCGAGCACGTGCTGGCCACGCAATGCCTGATCGCCAAGAAGATGAAGAACATGCAGGTGCGCGTGGAAGGCACGCTGCCGTTCGGCGTGACCGCCAAGGACATCGTGCTGGCGGTGATCGGCAGGATCGGCACCGCCGGCGGCAACGGCCACGCGCTGGAATTTGCCGGCAGCGCGATCCGCGCGCTGTCGATGGAAGGCCGCATGACCATCTGCAACATGTCCATCGAAGCCGGCGCGCGCGTAGGCATGGTGGCGGTGGACGAACAAACCATTGCCTACGTCGAAGGTCGCCCGTTCGCGCCCAAGGGCGCCGACTGGGAGGCAGCCGTCGCGCTGTGGCGCACGCTGGTCTCCGATGCGGATGCGCACTTCGACACCGTGGTGGAGCTGCGCGCCGAAGACATCAAGCCGCAGGTCAGCTGGGGCACCTCGCCGGAAATGGTCCTGGCGGTGGACCGGCAGGTACCGGACCCGGCAACCGAACAGGATCCGACCAAGCGCGATTCGATCGAGCGCGCGCTGAAGTACATGGGCCTGCGCGCAAATCAGCCGATTACCGAGATCCGCCTGGACCGCGTGTTCATCGGCTCGTGCACCAACTCGCGCATCGAAGATCTGCGCGCGGCCGCTGCGGTGGCCAAGGGTCGCAAGGTCGCTTCCACCATCAAGCAGGCGCTGGTGGTGCCGGGCTCGGGTCTGGTCAAGGCGCAGGCCGAAGCCGAAGGCCTGGACAAGGTGTTTCTGGATGCCGGTTTCGAATGGCGCGAGCCGGGCTGCTCGATGTGTCTGGCGATGAACCCGGACAAGCTGGGCAGCGGCGAACACTGCGCCTCCACCTCCAACCGCAACTTCGAAGGCCGCCAGGGCGCCGGTGGGCGCACCCATCTGGTCAGCCCGGCAATGGCGGCAGCGGCGGCGGTCAGCGGGCATTTTGTCGATGTGCGTGACCTCGGGGATTCGGCAGTGGGGATTCGGGATTCGTAAACACCGGTCCGCGCATTCCCGCTTTTTCGAATCCCCAATGTCCAATCCCTAATCACGGCATCCCGATGACCCCTTTCACCCAACACACCGGACTGGTGGCGCCGCTGGATCGCGCCAATGTCGATACCGACCAGATCATTCCCAAGCAATTCCTCAAGTCGATCAAGCGCACCGGTTTCGGGCCGAACCTGTTCGACGAATGGCGGTATCTGGATATCGGCGAGCCCGGCCGCGACAATAGCCAGCGCCCGCTCAATCCGGAGTTCGTGCTCAATTTCCCGCGCTATCAGGGCGCCAGCGTGTTGTTGGCACGCGAGAACTTCGGCTGCGGCTCCTCGCGCGAGCACGCGCCGTGGGCGCTGGACGAATACGGCTTCCGCACGGTAATCGCGCCCAGTTTCGCCGACATCTTCTTCAACAACAGTTTCAAGAACGGCCTGCTACCGATCGTGCTGGCCGAAGCAGAAGTCGATGCCTTGTTCGAGCAGTGCATTGCCACCGAAGGCTACCAACTCACCGTGGATCTGGCCGCGCAGCGCGTGCGCCGCCCCGATGGCGTGGAATACGGCTTCGACGTCGACGCATTCCGCAAGCACTGCCTGCTCAATGGCCTGGACGACATCGGCCTGACCCTGCAGGACGCCGATGCGATCGGTCGCTTCGAGCAAGGCCATCGCGCGCGTCAACCGTGGCTGTTCGGCGCGCTGCAGTGAGTGCGGTTGCCACCGCCACCGCCGATGCGGGTGCGTTGAGCGAGCATGTCGCTGCGCAGTTCGGGCCGCAGGCGCAGGCTTATCTGCATAGCGACGTGCATGCGCAAGGCGCCGAGTTCGCCGAGCTCCGCGCTGGTCTGCAGGATCGTCGCAACGGGCGACTGCTCGACCTGGGCTGCGGTGCCGGGCATGTGAGTTTCCAGCTGGCGCCGCTGATGGCCGAGGTGGTGGCCTACGATCTGTCTGCCGACATGCTCGAGGTCGTGGCGGCCACCGCCGCAGACCGCGGGCTGACCCAAGTGTGCACGGTGCAAGGTGCCGCCGAACGCTTGCCGTTCGAGACCGGCAGCATGGATGCAGTGGTCAGCCGCTACTCGGCGCACCATTGGAGCGACTTGGGGCAGGCACTGCGCGAAGTGCGGCGCGTGCTGCGTCCGGGCGGGATTGCGGCCTTCATCGACGTAGTGGCGCCTGGCCTGCCGCTGCTGGATACGCACCTGCAGGCGATCGAGTTGCTGCGCGATACCAGCCATGTGCGTGACTACAGTGTTGCGCAGTGGTTGCAGACGCTCGGTGATGCCGGCTTGCAGGTGCAGCGGCATCATTGCCAACGGCTGCAGCTGGACTATCTGAGCTGGGTAGATCGCATGCGCACGCCGGAGGTGTTGCGCGCGGCCATTCGCGCATTGCAGGGCGCAGCGGTAGACGAGGTGCGCGACTACTTTCAGATTGCGGCCGATGGCTCCTTCAGCACAGATGTGCTGGTGGTATGGGCAGCACGTTGATTTTTTGGGCGCTACGGCGCCAACTCACGAGGATTGCATGAGCAAGCAGATTCTGATTCTTCCTGGCGACGGCATTGGCCCGGAGATCATGGCCGAAGCGGTCAAGGTGCTGACGCGCATCGATGCGCAGCACGGATTGGGCTTCAGCCTGGTGTACGACGAACTCGGTGGCGCAGCCTACGACAAGTACGGCTGCCCGCTGGCCGACGAAACGCTGGAGCGCGCACGCGCTGCCGACGCAGTGCTGCTGGGCGCGGTCGGTGGGCCGCAATGGGACACCATCGACCCATCGTTGCGCCCGGAGCGTGGCCTGCTCAAGATCCGCTCGCAGCTTGGGTTGTTCGCCAACCTGCGTCCGGCACTGCTGTATCCGCAGTTGGCCGACGCCTCCACGCTCAAGCCGGAGGTGGTGTCCGGGCTGGATCTGTTGATCCTGCGCGAGCTCACCGGCGGCATTTACTTCGGTCAGCCGCGTGGCACGCGCACGCTGGAAAATGGCGAGCGTCAGGCCTACGACACGCTGCCATACAGTGAGGGCGAGATCCGCCGCATCGCCAAGGCCGGCTTCGAGATGGCACGTTTGCGCGGCAAAAAGCTGTGCTCGGTGGACAAGGCCAATGTGTTGGCGTCGAGCCAGTTGTGGCGTGCCGTCGTCGAAGAAGTGGCCAAGGATTATCCGGACATCGCGCTGTCGCACATGTACGTGGACAACGCGGCGATGCAGCTGGTGCGCGCGCCCAAGCAGTTCGACGTGATCGTGACCGACAACATGTTCGGCGACATCCTGTCCGACCAGGCGTCGATGCTCACCGGTTCGATCGGCATGCTGCCTTCGGCCTCGCTGGATGCCAATAGCAAGGGCATGTATGAGCCATGTCATGGCTCGGCGCCGGACATCGCAGGCAAGGGCATCGCCAATCCGTTGGCCACCATCCTGTCGGTGGCAATGATGTTGCGCTACACGTTCGCGCAATCTGCTGCAGCAGATGCGATCGAACAAGCGGTCGGCAAGGTACTCGACCAAGGCCTGCGCACCGCCGACATCTGGTCGGAAGGCACGACCAAGGTTGGCACCATGGCAATGGGTGATGCAGTGGTGGCCGCACTGTAACAGCGTTCGCTTCTCCTCTGCTGTCATGTCACCAGCGACGGTGACACTCCGAAAGACCTGCAAACCAGCAGGTCCCCTGCATTTCTTTCCGCAACCGACAACAACCGGCGGTGCTTGCGCGCGTGCCGGCGTGGGACCTTGAGCGGCATGGATGCCGCGCCAGAGCCTACACGGACGTACTTGCGGCGTGTCCCACACCGGTACGCGTGCAAGCGCCCGCAGCAGACCGAAGCATTCGCATAAAAATGCCAGATGTCGTGCGCAAGATCGATCGGTGTGCGGAGTCGGTGGGCGGCGCGGCGCCGCATCCGGTGTCGGGACACGCCGTGAATCCGTCCGTGGAGGCTCGGTGGCGGCATCCATGCCGCCACACGGTCCCGCCCCCCGGATGCGGCACCACGCTCCCAAGATTGCTACCGTTGATCGGCAGGCAGTGCTTTCAAGCAAGCGTTGATGCCTGCGGATTTCTTGGTCGACGTGATCGGTACGCTATCCATCTGCTGTCATGTCACCAGCGACGGTGACACTCCGAAAGACCTGCTGACCACCAGGCCCTCTGCATTTCTTTCAGCCACCGACAGCAACTGATGGTGCTTGCGCGGGTGCCGGCGTGGGACCTTGAGCGGCATGGATGCCGCGCCAGAGCCTACACGGACGTACTTGCGGCGTGTCCCACGCCGGCACGCGTGCAAGCGCCCGCAGCAGACCGGAGCATTCGCATGAAAACGCCAGATGTCGTGCGCAAGATCGATCGGTGTGCGGAGTCGGTCGGCGGCGCGGCGCCGCATCCGGTGTCGGGACACGCCGTGAATCCATCCATGGAGGCTCGGTGGCGGCATCCATGCCGCCACACGGTCCCGCCCCCGGACGCGACACCAAGCTCCCAACATTGCCACCGTTGATCGGCAAGCAATGCTTTCAAGCAAGCGTTGGTGCCTGCGGATTTCTTGGTCGACGTGATCGGTACGCCATTCATCTGCTGTCATGTCACCAGCGACGGTGACACTCCGAAAGACCTGCTGACCAGCAGTCCCCTGCATTTCTTTCCGCAACCGACAACAACCGGTGGTGCTTGCGCGGGTGCCGGCGTGGGACCTTGAGCGGCATGGATGCCGCGCCAGAGCCTACACGGACGTACTTGCGGCGTGTCCCACGCCGGTACGCGTGCAAGCGCCCGCAGCAGACCGGAGCATTCGCGCGGAACGTCATATGTCGTGCGCAAGGTTGATCGGTGTGCGGAGTCGGTCGGCGGCGCGGCGCCGCATCCGGTGTCGGGACACGCCGTGAATCCGTCCGTGGAGGCTCGGTGGCGGCATCCATGCCGCCGGCGTGTCCCACGCCGACACGCGTGCAAGCGCCCGCAGCAGACCGAAGCATTCGCACAAAGCCGGCAGACCTCGTGTGCGAGATTGTTCCGTGTTCCGTGTTCCGTGTTCCGCGTTCTGTTTCCGGTGTCGGTACGCGTGCAATCGCACGCAGCAACCCGACGCATTCGTACAGAACCCTTAGATGTCGCCCGCAAAGTCGGTCACCGGCGCAGCACCGTTTTCAGTGCCGGTTCCCACAGGCGCGGTGAGCAAACCGACGCACTTGCAAAGAAGTTGAAACACCAAGCACCAAAACGGCCGGCAGATCACTCTGCCGGCCGTCAGGTTTGCTTCGTCCAGCGAATGACCGGTATTACGCCACCGCAGCGGTCTTGCCGGCGACCACGCCGCGCTCGCGCTGACGCAGCAGGCGGTTGGCTACATCCAGCCACGCCAGGGCGCTGGCTTCGATGATGTCCTTGCTGGTGCCGGTGCCTTCGTATTCCACTCCATCGTGGCGCACGCTCAGGCTGGCTTCGCCGCGCGCGTCCGCGCCGATGCCCACGCTATGCACCTGGTAGCTGTCCAGCTCCAGCTTCACGCCGGTGGCCGAGGCCAGCGCGCCAAAGAGCGCATCCACCGGGCCATTGCCCTGCGCGGTTTCGGCCACGCGATTGCCGTCCGGATCGGACAACTCCACCAGCGCATTGGCACGGCTGCCGACATCGCTGATGGTCATCGACGCCAGGCGATAGCCTTCCTGCACGGTGGCGTCCTGCATCAATGCCTGCAGGTCCGCGTCGGTGACCACGCGCTGTTTTTCGCACAATGCCTTGAACTGCTCGAAGACCAGTTTGACCTCTTCCTCCTCCAGCAGGTACCCCAAGGCGCGCAGACGCTGTTCCACTGCCGCACGGCCGCTATGGCGGCCCAGCACCATCTGCGAGGACTCCCAGCCCACGTCTTCCGGGCGCATGATTTCGTAGGTGCCGCGATGGCGCAGCATGCCGTGCTGGTGGATGCCCGACTCGTGCGCGAACGCGTTGCCGCCGACCACCGCCTTGTTGCGCTGCACCGGCATGCCGACCAGGCGCTGCAGCAACTGCGAGGTGGAGACGATGCGTGGGGTGTTGATGTCGGTATCGATGTTGTAGAACGCACCGCGCACCTTCAGTGCCATGGTGATTTCTTCCAGTGCGCAGTTGCCGGCGCGCTCGCCGATGCCGTTGATGGTGCATTCGACCTGCCGTGCGCCGCCTTCGATCGCCGCCAGCGAATTGGCCACCGCCAGGCCCAGATCGTTGTGGCAGTGCGCGCTGAAGATCACGGTATCGGCACCTTCCACGCTGGCGATCAGGCGCGAGAACATGCCGCGGATTTCTTCCGGCGTGGTGAAGCCCACCGTGTCCGGCAGATTGATCGTGGTGGCACCGGCGGCGATCGCCACGCGCGCCACCTCGGCCAGGAAATCCTCTTCGGTGCGGGTGGCGTCCTCTGCGGAGAACTCGACATCGTCGATATAGCCGCGCGCCAGCGTCACATGCTTGTGCACCGACTCCAGCACCTGCTCGCGGCTCATGCGCAGCTTGTGCTCGCGGTGCAGCGGGCTGGTGGACAGGAAGACATGCAGGCGCGGATTGGCGGCCGCCTCCAGTGCACGCGCGGAGGTCTCGATGTCGGCCTGCAGGCAGCGCGACAGCACCGCCAGCGTGGGGCGGCGCAGCTCGCGGCCGATCATCGCGACGGCCTCGCGGTCGGAATGCGAACTGGCCGGGAAACCGGTTTCGATGATGTCCACGCCGAGTTCGTCCAGCGCGCGCGCCATCACCAGCTTCTGCTGGGGCGTCATGCTGCAGCCGGGGGATTGCTCGCCGTCGCGCAGGGTGGTGTCGAAAATTCGGATACGCGGGGTCTGGTTGGATACGGTCGTGTTCACCAGGAAGACTCCTCTACGGCGATGGCGGTGACAGGCGTTGGAGCGACTGCGGATGGGCGGGAAAGAACGGGTGTTTCGGGAAGTGACTTGGCGCTGCGTTCGTTGCGAAGTCGCTCGGTATTGCGACGACGCGGCTTGCGTGGCGGCCGCGGCCGTACCTCGGACAAGAGTGTGGCCAGAACAGTTGCGTCGATATTACCGCCAGAGACCACCGCGCACTTGCGTTTCCCTGCAACGCGGCGACCGGCGGCCAGTGCCAGCGCGCCAGCGCCCTCGGCGATGACGTGTTCTTCCAGTGCCAGGCGCACCAGCGTTTCGCGTAATTCGGCCTCGCGCACGATCACCACATCGTCGAGCAGGCTCGAGCACAGGCGGCGGGTCAGAAAGCCGGGAATCTTGACCTTCACGCCGTCGGCCAACGTGGGGACGGGAGTGATTTCGCGCAGATCGCCACGTACGGCGCGCGCCATCGAATCCACCCCTTCCACCTGCGCGCCGACGATGCGCACGCCTTGCGATTTCAGCGCCAGCGCCACCCCGGAGGCCAGCCCGCCGCCGCCGATCGGCACGATCACCACGTCCGGCGCATGCGCGGCCAGTTCGATGCCGACCGTGCCTTGCCCGGCGATCACATCCGGGTCGTCAAAGGCGGACAGAAAACGGTAGCCATTCTGGTCGGCCAGCTCGCGCGCGAACGCAAACGCTTCGTCGTAGCTGTTGCCGTGCTGGCGGACGGTGGCGCCCCAGTGTGCGACGCCGGCGATCTTGGTCTGCGGCGCGCCGTAGGGCATCACCGTGATGGCCTGCACGCCCAGCCGGTATGCCGACCACGCCACACCTTGCGCATGGTTGCCGGCCGAGGCGCAGATCACCGGGCGATCGTCGCCGCGTTCCAGCCCCGCCAGCAAGGCGTTCAAGGCACCGCGCACCTTGTAGGAACCGGTGCGCTGCAGATTTTCCAGCTTCAACCACACACCGAAGCGTTCGGCGTAATGCAGCGGCGTGGGCGACAGATACTTGCGCAGACGTGCCTGCGCAGCCAGCACGTCGGCCACGCTGACCGCCACGTCGCCTACGTCTGGCTCCTGCGGGGAGGGGCGGTCGGAATCAGGCATTGCGGCACGCGCACGGCCGATCCGGGAGAAGACACCTCCGGACAGCGGTTTCATGGTCGCGTGAGGTCTGGGCGTTCATGCCGCGACCTCGACCGAGTCCAGCGCAGTGATCACCACCGACTCGCAGTCGTACACCTTCTCCAACTGCAGGCGCAGCGTTTCCGGCGGGCGGGCGCTGTCCACCTCCAGTTGCAGATGCCAGCGGCCGGCATCGTCCGGGGCGCTGGCGCCCTGGATGGCGCAGGGGCGGAAGCCGCGTCGCTCGGTCATGCCGAGCACGCGCACCAATGCGCCTTCGGCCGGCTTCAGCACCAGATCAAGCCGGTAACGCATGCGATGTCTCCTTGGCCGCATGTGCGGGATTGCTGTCCAGCATGGTGCTGTTGGCGTTGTTGGGCGGCACCAGCGGCCACACGTTGGCACGCGCGTCGATGGCCACATGCAGCAGGCCGGGGCCGGGCTGTGCCAGCAGTTCGGCCAGCGCGGCATCGACATCGCCGCGCGCGATGATGCGCTTGGCCGGGATGCCGAAGACCTGCGCCAGGGCCGCAAAATCCGGGTTGTCGGACAGATCGATTTCGCTGTAACGCTCGGCGAAGAACAGCTCCTGCCACTGCCGCACCATGCCCAGCGAGCTGTTGTCCAGCAGCACGATCTTCACCGGCAGCTTGCAGCGCGCGATCGTCACCAGCTCCTGCACGTTCATCATGAAACTGCCGTCGCCGGAAACCAGCACCACGGTGCGGTCGGGGCAGGCGAACTGCGCGCCCATCGCCGCCGGCAGGCCGAAGCCCATCGTGCCGAGCGCGCCGCTGGTGAGGTGATTGCGCGGATCGTTGAAGCGGCAATGCTGGGCGACCCACATCTGATGCTGACCCACGTCGCAGGCGATGATGGTGTCGGCCGGAGCCACTTCGCTCAGGCGCTTGAGCAGCGCCGGTGCGTAGATATCGGTACCGGGCGCATCGTAACGCGCGCCGAACTTCTCGCGGTTGGCAAAGCAGCGCGTGCGCCATGCCTGGCAATTGCCGCGTGCCGCACTCAATGCCTTCAGACTGACCGCCACATCGCCGGGCACTGCGATGTCGGCCGTGCGCAGCTTGGAGATTTCATACGCATCGGCATCCAGATGGATGACGCGCGCGAATGGTGCGAATTCGCTCAACTTGCCGGTGGCACGGTCGTCGAAGCGTGCACCGACAACCACCAACAGATCGCATTCCTGGATCGCCATATTGGCCGCACGGGTGCCGTGCATGCCCAGCATGCCCAGATAGTCCGGATGCGCATGCGGCAACGCGCCCAGGCCGCGCAAGGTCAGCGCGGTGGGAATGCCGGTGACTTCGACAAAGCGCCGGAATGCCTCCACCGCCCCGGCCAAGGCGATGCCGCCACCGCCGTACACGACCGGGCGTTCGGCACTGGCGATGGCCGCCAGGGCCTGCGCCAATTTCGCATCGTCCGGGGCCGGAGGCGGCAGCACTGCCGCCGGCACATGATCGGGCAGGTGCGAGGCGTCGGCGATCTGCACGTCCTTGGGCAGGTCGATCAACACCGGCCCGGGACGTCCCTCGCGCGCGATGCGGAACGCCTCGCGCACCATCTCCGGAAGCTCCTCCACGCACCGCACCAGAAAGCTGTGCTTGACGATCGGCATGGTCATGCCGAACACGTCCAGTTCCTGGAACGCATCGGTGCCCAGCAGGGGCGTGGCGACCTGGCCGGTCAGGCACACCATCGGCACCGAATCGAGCATCGCATCGGCGATGCCGGTGACCAGATTGGACGCGCCCGGGCCGGAGGTGGCCACGCACACGCCGACCCGGCCGCTGGCACGGGCGTAGCCGTTGGCGGCGAGCGCGGCGCCCTGTTCGTGACGGACCAGGATGTGCTTGAGCCTGGAATCCACCAGGGCGTCGTAGAACGGCATGATGGTGCCGCCCGGATAACCGAACAGCGTTTCCACGCCTTCGGCCTCCAGGGCCTGCGTCAGCCAGCGCGCGCCGTTGCGGGGCGTGCTGTGTGCGGAGGTGTTCATGCGTTGCGGACCTTCGGTATTAGCGGTGGGGGTGCGGCGGCATTACGCCGCTTGTTGATTCGCAGGTGCGGCGGCGGCTTGCTGCTGACCGTTGAGCCACACCATCTTGGCGCGCAGCTTCTTGCCCACTTCCTCGATCGGGTGCTCCAGATCGGCCTGCTTGAACTTGTTGTAGTTCGGCAGGCCGGCTTCGTGTTCGGCCACCCAGTTCTTGGTGAAGGTGCCGTTCTGGATATCGGTCAGCACGTCCTTCATGCGCGCCTTGGTGCTGGCGTCGATCACGCGCGGGCCGCTGACATAATCGCCGTACTGCGCGGTTTCGGACACGAATTCCAGCATGCGGGTGATGCCGCCTTCGTAAAACAGGTCCACGATCAACTTCAGTTCGTGCAGCACTTCGTAGTACGCGATCTCCGGCTGATAGCCGGCTTCCACCAGGACTTCGAACCCGGCCTGCACCAGCGACGAGGCGCCACCGCACAGCACGGCCTGCTCGCCGAACAGATCGGTTTCGGTCTCTTCCTTGAAGGTGGTCTTGATGATGTTGGCGCGCGCGCCGCCCAGGCCACCGGCGTAGGTCAGCGCGAACTGCTCGGCCTTGCCGCTGGTGTCCTGGTGGACCGCATAGATGCATGGCACGCCACGCCCAATCTCGTATTCGCGACGCACCAGCGCGCCCGGACCCTTCGGCGCGACCAGCACCACATCCAGATCGGCACGCGGGGTGATCATGTCGAAATGCACGTTCAGGCCATGCGCGAACAGCAGGCAGGCGCCTTGCTTCATGTTCGGGGCGATGACCTCTTCGTAGAGCTTCTTCTGCACCATGTCCGGGGTCAGGATCGCGACCAGGTCGGCACTCTTGACCGCCTCGGCCGGCGCCATCACGGTGAAGCCGTCGGCCTGGGCCTTGGACTCGGTCGGGCCACCGGCACGCAGGCCGACGGTGACGTCGAAGCCGGAATCGCGCAGGTTCAGCGCATGTGCGCGGCCCTGGCTGCCGTAGCCGATGATCGCGATTTTCGGTTGGGTGTCATTGCTCATGGAGTAGTCCTTGCGGGGTTGGCAGTGGGAAATGAATCAGCAGGCAGCGTCAAAGGCTGGCCGGCCGAGCAAAGCGGGGATGGACGACGGGACCGGCCATGCAGGCATTGCACCAGCGCAGTGGTCGGCGCGGGTGGGGTAGATGGTGGCGATGTCGGTGATGTCGTTCATGTCATTCGAAACTTTTGGTGGTCCCTGAAACGCGAAACCCCGCGCCGTTGCCGGTGCGGGGTCTGATCGAAGCCTTGTGTGTCTGTTGCCTACACGAAGTCCCGTCCCGCACCGGTTGGCGAGGTAATAAGTACGAGCACGAGAAGCGACGCTGCCGACGCGCCGAAGGGCGCGGACACTGGGGCGTTCGAGGTGGTGTGGCGGTGCGACATGTGACTGAGATAACCATCGCTGCAGGTGGGGTGTCAACCCTTGCGCCTGAAACGGCCGCATCAATGGGTGCTATGTCGCGCGAAACCGCGTGGCAGCAGCATGGTTGCTGTTGAAACCGGATCGACGCGGGCCAGTGGTTGACGATATGGGCCACTAAATGCGCGGCATTTGTGCTGACACGCAGTGCTCACCGAGCGACACCGCCCGACCCGCTGGTATGGTTGGCAACTCACATGTGGTGTCCGGGGATCTGCTGTCATGCGTCGCGTACCTGTGTTGTTGGTGTCTGCCTTGGCGCTGCTCGCGCCGCCCCTCAGTGCTGCCGACCGGATCACCGGGCAGCCGTTCGCCACCCGCTCGGAAGTCATCGCCTCGCATGCGATGGCGGCGACCTCGCAGCCGTTGGCCACCCAGATCGCGCTGGATGTCATGAAGGACGGCGGCTCGGCAGTGGATGCGGCGATTGCCGCCAATGCCGCCCTGGGCCTGATGGAGCCGACCGGCAATGGCGTCGGCGGGGATCTGTTCGCTATCGTCTGGGACCCCAAGACCAGCAAGCTCTACGGCTACAACGGCTCGGGTCGCTCGCCCAGGTCGCTGACCCTGGCCGAGTTCCAGCGCCGTGGGTTGAAGGACATTCCGCCGACCGGCCCGTTGCCGGTATCGGTGCCGGGCGCGGTGGATGGCTGGTTCGCGCTGCACGGGCGCTTCGGGCGCAAGCCGATGGCGCAGAACCTGGCCCCGGCGATCCGCTACGCCCGCGAAGGCCATCCGGTGGCCGAGACCATCGCCTATTACTGGGACCGCTCGGTGCCGCGCCTGTCGCAGTACCCCGGCTTCAAGGAGCAGTTCACCATCGACGGCCATGCCCCGCGCAAGGGCGAGCTGTGGAAGAACCCGAACCTTGCCAACACCCTGCAGCAGATTGCCGACGGCGGCCGCGATGCGTTCTACAAAGGCGACATCGCCCGCACCATCGGCGCCTATTTCAAGGCCAATGGCGGCTACCTGAGTTACGAGGATCTGGCCAGCCACACCGGCGAATGGGTGGAGCCGGTGTCCACCAACTACCGTGGCTTTGATGTCTGGGAGTTGCCGCCCAACAGTCAGGGCATCGCCGCGCTGCAGATGCTCAATATCCTGGAGGGCTACGATTTCTCCAGGATCCCGTATGGCTCGGCCGAGCACGTGCACCTGTTCACCGAAGCCAAGAAGCTGGCCTTCGCCGACCGCGCGCGCTTCTATGCCGACCCGGCGTTCCAGCCGGCGCCGCTGGCCAAACTGATTTCCAAGGACTACGCCGCGCAGCGCCGCGCGCTGATCTCCATGGACAAGGCGCTCAAGGAAGTGCAGCCGGGTACGCCCAGGCAACTGGAAGAAGGCGACACCATCTACATGACCGTGGCCGATGCCGACGGCATGATGGTGTCGTTGATCCAGTCCAATTACCGCGGCATGGGCAGCGGCATGGCCCCGCCGGGGCTGGGCTTCATCCTGCAGGACCGCGGCGAGATGTTCGTGCTGAAAAAGGATCACCCCAACGGCTACGCGCCGGGCAAGCGGCCGTTCCAGACCATCATTCCCGCCTTCGTCACCAAAGACGGCAAGCCGTGGCTGAGCTTCGGGGTGATGGGCGGGGCGATGCAGCCGCAGGGGCACGTGCAGATCCTGATGAACCTGGTGGACTTCCATATGAATCTGCAGGAGGCTGGCGACGCGCCACGCATCCAGCATGAAGGATCCACCGAACCGACCGGCCAGGCCACCGCGATGAGTGATGGTGGCGAGGTCAACCTGGAAACCGGCTTCTCCTACGACACCATCCGCGCGCTGATGCGCAAAGGCCACCGGGTGATCTTTGCCGATGGCCCGTATGGCGGGTACCAGGCGATCGCGCGCGACCCGGCCAGCGGGGTGTATTACGGCGCTTCGGAAAGCCGCAAGGACGGTCAGGCCGCCGGTTACTGATGACTGAGCAATCGCTTGTGGATGCGTGGTGCGGCTCAATTGCAGTCGCAGCGCGCCGCTAATGATGGTGATGGATTAGGAATTGCCATGAACTCGATGCAACAGCCCGATCGGCCGTCGCAAACGCATGCGGCGCTGCTCCCCGATGCACCGGTCGCCCTGCTGCGGCTATCGGCCGAGGCCTGCGTGGTGGCCTGCAACCGCGCAGGCCTGGACGTCCTGGGCAAGACCGCCGGCGAGCTGCAAGGCGCGTCGGCGTCGGTGTTGTGGGGATTGAGTGCAGCCGATCTGGTCGGCGAAGATGGCGTATGGGCCGCCGCGGGGGACGACCCGGCCCGGCGCGTGCGTTATGTGCGCGACCGCGAGCACGGTGGCTGGATGCTGTCGCTGCCGCATGTGGAAACCGCGATCCTGCTGCGTGAGGCCACCCGTCTGGCCGAAGACAGCCGGCCGGTGCCGATCTCGCCGCTGCTGCAGCCGCTGGTGGCGCGCCTGCAGGCCGAACACGAGGACCGCACCGTGCTGGAGCGCACTGCCCAGGCGCTGGCCGGTTGCGAGCTGGAACTGTTGCTGCCGCCCGGTCTGGCGGAGACCGGCATGGGGCGCCGGCTGCAGTCGGGCTTCGGCAACCTGGCCGAGGCGATCCGGCAGGCAGTGGCGTTGTCGGTGCAGATCGCCGCCGAAGTACCGCCGCTTGTGGCCGAGAACGACGAGATGGTGCGCCAGTCGCAGGCGCAGACCGACGCGCTGGATGGCGCCCGCACGGCGGTGGAGCGGCTCTCTTCGAGCTTGCAGGACGTCAATGCCGACCTGGCTCAGGTGATTGCGCTGGCCGCCAGTGCCGACGAAAGCGCACGTCAGGGCGTCGCCGCCGCACATGCGCTGGGCCAGGCCATGCACGAAGTGGAGCGCCGCGCCGCGCGCGCCGGCGAGGTCATCGAAGTCATCGACTCGGTGGCGTTCCAGACCAACATCCTGTCGATCAACGCCAGCATCGAAGCTGCGCATGCCGGCGATGCCGGGCGCGGATTTGCGGTCGTCGCCACCGAGATCCGCCGCCTGGCCGAACGGGCGGCCGCGGCAGCGCGCGACGTGCGCACGATCCTGGCCGAAACCAGCGCCGCGGTGGGCGAGGGCGCGGCCTCCGCGCGCGGCACCGAGGTGGTGCTCGATGGCATCACCCGCGTGCTCGGCCAGGCCAGCAGCGCCATGACCACGGTGGCCGGACGTATCCAGGCGCAGGACGGCGAGATTCGCGGCATCGAAAGTGCCGTCGATGGCGTGGTGGCGCTGGGCCGCAGCAACCTGCAGCATGCTGCGCATGTGGCCGAACGTAGCGAAGCGCTGGAGCGCGGCACCGAGACGCTGCGCGATTGCGTGGGCCTGTTCCGTCTGCCGGCCGACCCGCTGAAAGTGCCCAGGCACGCGCGCGTCAAGGAACTCGCCGTGGCGACCGCCGCTCGCATCGGCACTGCCCTGGCGCAGGCCATCGCACGCGGCCAGATCGACGAAGCGGCGCTGTTCGCGCGCAGCTACACGCCGATTGCCGGCGTGGAGCCTGCCAAGTTCAGCACCGACTTCGATGCGCTTTGCGACGAGGTGTTGCCGGCCTTGCAGGAGCCGCTGCTGGATGCGCATCCGTGGATCGTGTTCGCCATCTGCGCCAATCCCGACGGCTATGTGCCCACGCATAACCTGCGTTTCAGCCAGCCGCTGACCGGCGATCCCAAGCGCGATCTGGTCGGCAATCGCACCAAGCGCAAGTTTACCGACCGCGTCGGCCGTAGCGTGGGCGCGCATACCGACCCGTATCGCCTGCAGGTCTACCGCCGCGATACCGGGCAGATCATGTTCGACCTGTCGGCCCCGATCTATGTCGGCGGCAAGCACTGGGGCGGTTTGCGAGTGGGCTATACGCTGGAGTAGCTTGCGTCGTTAATGCGGCGTCGCTGCGGAGACGGCACTGGGCGCCGCCGCCGCAGTGGTGCCCCCCAACTGCTCGGCAAGAAAGCGTTCGAGGGTGCGATAGAACGTCACTTGATTGGCTTCCTTGTAGAAGCCGTGTCCTTCCTTGGGAACGGCCATCCACTGCGGCGCGTTGCCGCTGCGCGTCAATGCCGCACGCAGACTCTTGGCCTGGGCAAACGGGGCTCGTTCGTCCTCTTCGCCGTGCACGAGCAGCACCGGCACCTTGATGCGGTCGGCCAACATCACCGGGGAATGCGCGGCCAGTTCGGCGGTATCGCGGCCGATGGCGCGCTCCAGATAATTCAGGCCGTAGTCGCTGCGATTGATGTCGCCCTTGCTGTACATCATCTGCAGATCGTAGATGCCGGCTACGCCGACCGTGCAGCGGAACAATTCCGGCGCCTTGACCTGCACCATCATGGCGGCGTAGGCGCCGTAGCTGCAGATGCGCGTCTGATCGGCGAGTCCCTGGTCCACCGCCCAGCGAACGCCGTCGATCAGATCCTCCTGGATACGCTCGCCCCACTGGCGATACCCGGCGCGTTCGAACCGGTTGCCACGACCCAGTCCGCCGCGATAGTTGACCTGCAATACCAGATACCCGCGGCTGGCCAGGAATTGGGCGTCGGTATCGAAGGCCCAGCCATCCCCACCTGCATGCGGGCCGCCGTGCGGCAGCAGAATCATCGGCAACCGCATCCCGTTTGCAGCGGTGCCGGGGACGGTGAGCACACCGTCCAGGATCAACCCGTCGCTGGCCTGAAAGGTCACCATGCGACGCTCGCTCATCTGCGCCGCCTGCAATACACTGCGTGCCTTGATGACAAGTTTCAGCGTATTGCTCGGTCGGTCGAAGATGTACCAGGCCCCGGCATCGCGGTCGCTGTAGGCCCTGAGCAGCAGGCCGTTGCCGTCCTCGGTGAAATTGATGAAGTCCACGTACTGGCCGGCCAGGGTCTGGCTCAAGCTCCGGTGCAGTTGCGCTTCGGCAGTGTCCTGCTCGACATAGCGCAGTGTCGGCCGCCCCGGTCCAAGTCGCGCAGCAAATGGCGTTTGCTGCGCCGGGCCCCACTGCAGATCGTCCACGCTGTAGAACGGGTCGGACGCGAGCACGCTGCGCTGCTGGCCGTCGGGATCGGTGGCCACCAGAACTGCAGGGCCACCCGCCTCGCTGTACCAGCCATACAGGCGACCTGGCTGGCGTGCAAATGCGATCGGTCGCCAGCTGGCCTGGACCTGGGTCATCGGCGACCAGCCGTTGCCCGATCGGCGGAACAGCAACGGGTTATCGTTGTCGTCGCTGCCGTATGCGTATTGCGCCACGCCATCGTGGTCCAGCACGAACCGCAGATCGGGGACGTCGATGTCGGCCATCAGGCGATGGGTGGTGGTGTTGGCGTCGACGTCGTAGAGCATCGAGTGGCGCGAATCCAGCGACAGACGCCGCATGTAGAAATGGCCGTTGCGGCGACTCGGCAGGCCCTCGATATAGCCGAATCCGCGCTCCAGCCCCGCATTGCGGGTGCTTTGCAGGTAGCCATACACATAGCGCTGATTGCTGCCATCCAGGTCGGTGGCGATGATCTCGCCCATCGGCATGGGCTCTTCCAGCGAGCCGAGTTTGCGCCCCTTGCCGATCACCAGCCGGCGGTCGCTGACCCAGGCGATGCGCACCGGCAACTCATAGCGCGGCAACCGCAGCATCGTGGTGGATTGCATGCCGGCGATGCGGTAAACCACCAGCGCGTAGTTGCCATCGCCCAGATCCGCACTGACCGCCAGATGCTTTCCATCGGGTGACATCGCCGGCGAGGAGATCGGACCGGACTCGACGAAGGCCTCTGCAGGCGGCGTGGAGGCGGCCTGTGCGGCCCCTGAAAACAACCCCATCAGCAGCACTGCTGTCCAACCAAACCGGTGCATCCCCTGCATCTGCATCGTCCATCCCCTGTTTCACAGAAAGATAACGAAGTGGCAATGGATGTGGCAAGTGGGTTTACCAAAAAAAAGCCGCCGAAGATCGGCGGCAGGGAGAGAGAGCAGGTTTCTTGTTTTAGTGACTGCAGGCTAGCGCTGCGATGTGCCGTGGAAATGTCCCCGCATGGCGCCGCTGGCGTGCTGCGTGCCAGCCGACCGGTGGCGTGTCAGCCCTGGCACATGCACAACGACCTCCCGAAGGAGGTCGTTGTGACAACCGGCGTGTCCAGGCAGCGGACCGGCGATTCAGGGGCCGCGATCAGAAGCGCTGGGTGTACTGCAGGTAGCTGTAGCGTCCCGGGATGGCATAGGCCGAATCGAACGAGTTGGCAGAGGCGCTGAGGGCCACCGGCGGGTCGCGGTCGAAGACGTTGTTCAGACCCACGCGCACGGTCGCCTTCCACGGCAGCTGGTAAGACACCTGCATATCGTTGAACGCAGTCGACGCGACGTGGCGATAGTTGCCGGTGTCGTCCAGCTCCGAGTCGTAGTCCTTCATGCCCGAGTAGTAACGCACGGCCCAGTTGGCGGCCAGGTTGCCGTAGCTCCAGTCCAGGGTGAACGTGCCGCGCGTGCGCCAGTTCGGGTTATTGGTGTGGTAGATGCCGTTGTAGCTTTCCCACGCCGAATTGTCGTCCTGCTTCTGTTCGTTGACGGCCACGTAGGTCGAATCCAGCGTCAGCATGAACTGGCCGATCGCGGTCTGCGGCAGCTTGTAACGCGCGGTGAAATCGTAGCCCTGCATGCGTTGCTCGCCGACGTTCACCGGCTGGATCACCAGGCCGGTGATGGTGCCGGTGGCATCGCGCGTGACCAGGTCGCAGAACGCCGAGACATTGAACTGGTAACACTGCGACAGGATCTGGTTGGCGCTGAATTCGGTGATCGCGTCGGTGATCTTGATCTTCCACCAGTCCAGCGACACGTCCAGGCCTTGCACCGAGGCGGGGCTGTAAACGAAACCGAGCGTGGCGTTCTTGGATTTTTCCGGTTGCAGATTGGCGTTGCTGGTGTAGGTGAACGGATAGATGGTCTGGCCGGAGTTGCCGCTGGCGCTGTTGTACTCGGCCACGTAATTGGCCGGCACGCCGCCGGCTGCGCATGCCGCGGCAATCGCGCTGGTGTAGGAGGTGCTGTTGGTCGAGCAGGGGTCGGAGTAGGTATCGAAGCTGTCCGATGCGCCCAGGTACAGGTCTTCGATCGATGGCGCGCGGAAGCCGGTGGCGTAGTTGCCACGGATCAACAGATCGGCGACCGGCTTCCACTTGAAGCCGAACTTGCTGTTGGTGGTGCTGCCGAAGGTGTTGTAGTCCGAGTAACGCACTGCTGCGCTCAATTCCAGCAACTGCGCACCGGCCACATCCTTCAGCAGCGGAATCGCCACCTCGGTGTAGTAGTCGTTGAGCGTGTACGAGCCGGAGGTCGGGGTGAACGTATTGCCCGAGGTGTAACCGGCCGAAATCAAGGCATCCGGCGAAGAGAAGCCGCTTTCTTCGCGATGTTCGACACCGGCGGCAAAGCTCATCCAGCCGGCGGGAAGCTCGAACAGATCGCCGGTGAGGTTGGCGGTGAAACTGCTGTTCTTGTACTGGTAGGTGTTGTGCGCGGTGAACAGGATGTAGTCCAGCATTTCCTGGGTCACGCCACCGGCCGGCGACAGAGGATTGAACGGCACGCAGCCGGCAATGACGGCGCCGCCGCTGTCCAGGCACGACAGGGTGCCATTGACGATGGCGGATGCACCGAGCGCGTTGCCCAGGTTGAGCAAGTTGACATCGCCGTACTGGGTTTCGGTCTGGTCGGTCTGATGGTGCGCAAAGCCCACATCCCAACTGAACTGCCTGTCCGCAAACTGGAAGTCGCCTTCCAGCCCGGTGTACACGTGCGAGGTCTTGACGTCCTGCTGGTAGGTGCGCGCGAATTCGGTCAACCGATGCGACCAACCCACATCGCGCCCGTCGCCGCCGTAGGCGCTGTTGTACGGGTTGTAGTAGCTGTCCCCGCTCATCAGGATGCCGGTGTTGACCGAGGCCAGTGGAAAGCCGGCCAGTTGCTGCGACGATTGGCGGCGGTTGTACAGCCCGTCGAACTTGAAGCGCACGTTGTCGGTGAGTGCGTAGTTGCCTTGCACGTACAAGGCATCGCGCTTTTGCGGCGTGACCAGGTAATTGTCCTTGGCGTAGTTGTAGCCGTATTCGGAGGTATTGAAGGCGGTGTACTGGTCCAGGCCGTAGCGCGGATAATTGCTGTCGCCGCTGGCCGTTGCGCTCCCGGGCAACACGGTCCAGGCACCGCTGTTGCCATTTGCACGCAGACGGCCGCTCGCCGAGTAGCTGCTGTAGGCCGACGACCCTGCGCCATACACCGGCTCGGCCGAGATCTCGCGGTCGCCTGCCATCACCGCATCTTCCTTGACGCTGGACAGCCCGATCACCAGGTTGCCGCGTTCGCTGGTGGCGCCCACGGTGGCATCGAACGAGGTGCGTTGACCGTCGCCCTGGCCGTACTGGCCGACGTAGGCGTTGACCTCGGCACCATCGAAATCGGAACGGGTGATGATGTTGACCACACCGGCAATGGCATCGGAGCCATAGATCGACGAGGCGCCGTCCTTGAGCACTTCCACGCGCTCCACGATGGCCGACGGAATGGTGTTGAGATCCACCGAGCCGGACAGGCCCGACACCCAGCGCCGCCCATTGACCAGCACCAGGGTGCGTGAGGCGCCCAGGTTACGCAGGCTCACCGTGGCCGAGCCGTCGCCGCCGTTGTTGACGGTGGAGTTCATCGTTGCGCCGTTGGAGGGGATGCGCTTGAGCACATCGGCCACCGAGGTCAGGCCCTGCTTTTCGATGTCCTGGCGCGTGAGCACCAGCACCGGTTGCGAATTTTCCACATCGACCGAGCGGATGCGTGAGCCGGTGACTTCGATCTTGTCCAGATTGGTCGGACTCTTGTCGGTCTGTTCCTGAGCGACAGCACTGGTGGTGATGCACAGGCCGATGGCGATCGCGAGCGAGCCCCGACGCAGGGTCGGGTGGAGCGGGAGCATAGTCATGTGTACGGCGATTCCCGGTAGAGGAGGAGCGACAGCGCGATCCCCGTTGGATGGCACCTGCATGCATGCAATTTCATCGGCACGACACGTAGGCTTAGCGGGAATTTAACGAGCGGATTTCGCCGCCGTTTTTCACCAGACGGCGTCCTGTCGCGGTGTGACGCGCGCAGTGCGTGGACGCGCCATGCAATGCCGGCGCGACGTTGCGCGTGTGCGTTCCTGACCTGCGATGCCATGCACCGACATATGTCGCTGTCGGGCGCCACAACTGCTGTGCTTGCAGCCAGGCAGGCGCGGCGAATGTCCGGCACGGAATGGGCCACTGACGCAGCTCGGCGCCGAGCGCGTTGCCGACGCCCCGCAACATTTTTTAGCCGCGCAAGGGGCGATGTGGTTTAATCGCCGCCGAAGTGGGGGTACCGCAGTGCGCTGCGGTTGAGATAGTCCCTTCGAACCTGATCCGGCTGATACCGGCGTAGGGAAGCTTCGTTAGATGCGATGGTCCGTGCCTGCACGGGCGCATCGCCATTGAGCGCCGCCGCTTCGTCCGCCTGCGAATCCTTCGCAGAGCCAGCGCCGTGGGTGCTGGTCTTCCAGCACACAGGACGAACCCCATGCATGCCGCGCCTACCGTTTTGCAGCAACAAGCCCAGTCGCTGTCCGGGGCTGTGACCCAGCCGATTCCAGGCTCCCGCAAGATTTTCGTGCAGGGCTCGCGCGCCGATCTGCAGGTGCCGATGCGCGAGATCGCATTGACCCGCACACCGACCCTGTTCGGTGGCGAAGACAATGCCCCGCTCAGCGTCTACGACACCTCCGGGCCGTATACAGACCCGCATGCCCAGATCGATCTTGTCGCGGGTCTGGCGCCGCTGCGCGCGCGCTGGATCGACGAGCGTGGCGATACCGTGGCCCTGGAAGGCCTGAGTTCCAGCTTCGGCCGCGGCCGCGAGCGCGATGCGCGCCTGGATGCGGTGCGTTTTCCTGCACGGCGTCTGCCACGCGCGGCGCGCGCCGGCGCCAACGTCACCCAGATGCATTACGCACGGCGCGGCATCATCACTCCGGAAATGGAATTCGTGGCGATTCGCGAAAACCAGCGCCTGGAAGCGGTGACCGATGCGATCCTGCGCAAGCAGCATCCGGGCGAAGCCTTCGGCGCCGCGATCCAGCAACGCATCACGCCGGAATTCGTGCGTGATGAAATCGCACGCGGTCGCGCGATCCTGCCCAACAACATCAATCACCCTGAAAGCGAACCGATGATCATCGGTCGCAATTTCCTGACCAAGATCAATGCCAACATCGGCAACAGCGCCGTGTCGTCCGGTATTGCAGAAGAGGTCGAAAAGCTGGTGTGGGCGATCCGCTGGGGCGGCGACACGGTCATGGACCTGTCCACCGGCAGGCATATCCACGAAACGCGCGAATGGATCATCCGCAATTCGCCGGTGCCGATCGGCACGGTGCCGATCTATCAGGCGCTGGAAAAGGTCGACGGGCGTGCGGAAGAGCTCACCTGGGACATCTTCCGCGATACCTTGATCGAACAGGCAGAGCAGGGCGTGGATTACGTCACCATCCACGCCGGTGTGCTGCTGCGCTACGTGCCGCTCACGGCCAAGCGGGTCACCGGCATCGTCTCGCGCGGCGGCTCGATCCTGGCCAAATGGTGCCTGGCCCATCACAAGGAAAATTTCCTCTACACGCACTTTGAGGATATCTGCGACATCATGAAGGCTTATGACGTCGCGTTTTCGCTGGGAGATGGCTTGCGCCCGGGCTGCATTGCCGATGCCAATGACGCAGCCCAGTTCGGCGAGCTGGAAACGCTGGGCGAATTGACCAGGATCGCCTGGAAGCACGATGTGCAGACCATGATCGAAGGTCCGGGGCACGTGCCGATGCAGCTGATCAAGGAAAACATGGACAAGCAGCTGCGCGAATGCGGCGAGGCGCCGTTCTACACCTTGGGGCCACTGACCACCGATATTGCGCCCGGTTACGACCACATCACCAGCGCGATCGGTGCGGCCATGATCGGCTGGTTCGGCACCGCGATGCTTTGCTATGTCACGCCCAAGGAACATCTGGGCCTGCCCAACCGGCAGGACGTACGCGACGGCATCATGGCCTACAAGATCGCCGCGCATGCGGCGGACCTGGCCAAGGGGCATCCCGGTGCGCAGGTGCGCGACAACGCCTTGAGCAAGGCGCGCTTCGAATTCCGTTGGGACGACCAGTTCCATCTCGGACTGGATCCGGAAAAGGCCAAGGAGTTCCACGACGAAACCCTGCCAAAGAACGCGCACAAGCTGGCGCACTTCTGCTCGATGTGCGGGCCGCATTTCTGCTCGATGAAGATCACCCAGGACGTGCGCGATTACGCGGCCGAGCACGGCATGGGCGAGTCGCATGCCTTGTCGGCGGGAATGGAAGAAAAATCGGCGCAGTTTCGGGCGCAAGGCGCGCAGGTGTATCGCGCCACCTGACATGCAGCATCGTCGTTGCGTGCAGCAGACTGATTGGCTGCTTAGGAAAAATTCAGCTTCGGCTTAGGCAGATCGCGGCGCGGCACGCAAGTGCCGTGCTGCGACTGCAATGCAAGCGGTTACAGCGCGCAAGCATT
The DNA here is from genome assembly GCF_002940665.1 of Xanthomonas arboricola. Classification (GTDB taxonomy): domain Bacteria; phylum Pseudomonadota; class Gammaproteobacteria; order Xanthomonadales; family Xanthomonadaceae; genus Xanthomonas; species Xanthomonas arboricola_B. The sequence continues at coordinate 790,155 of NZ_MIGY01000001.1, read as the reverse complement.
TCGCGGCATTTTTATGAATCGCAGATAAAAAAATCGCGCCAGAGGCGCGAAGGGGACATCGTAATTATTTGAATTCGTCGGCGAGAGAGAGAGAGCCTGACGTCGCCACCTGTCGTGGGAAGCAACGAGGCATAGAGTAAAATTTGCACCAAATGGATGCATGACACAGTTGGTCGTGGTCCTTTGCTGAATTTGGCGTTTCGTGCGAACTGCGTGATGCGTTCTTTGTGGTCCTTGCATGCCGATGCGTGTCTTTGCCGATGAGTGTTCCTCCCGCTAATGCGATGCCATCTGGCCGGTTATGTGTCGGCCAGTGTGTGGTCGACGTCGCCTCACGCGAAGTGCATGCGCCGGGCGCCAGGCGCGCCGCGCGGCTGGCACCGAAATCCTTGGCAGTATTGCTGATGCTGGCGCGGCAGCCGGGCCAGGTGGTGACGCGCGATCAGCTACTGGCCGAGGTCTGGCCCGACACCCTGCCGACCAACGACGTGGTGACCCAGGCGGTCACGCAACTGCGCAAGGCATTGGCCAGCAACGACAGCCAGCGCTTCGCGCATATCGAAACCATCGCCAAGACCGGCTATCGTCTGCTGGCTCCGGTTGCGTGGGAACAGCAGGCCGACAGTTCGGCCGATGCTGCCGTGCGTGCAACGGCTGCAACCGCATCGAATAACGTGCCTGGCGAGCGCGATCGCACAGTCGGCGTCACGGCCACTGCCGCATTGGAGCGCAGCCCGGCAACCCCGCAGATTCCACCATCGGTTCGGCCCGCGCCGGCTGCAGTGCAGCAGCGCCGTTGGATGGCCCTGGCGGTGTCCGGCGTGGCCCTGCTGGTGGTGCTGGGGCTGGCGGCGCGGACGCTGTGGATGCGCGCGCCAGCCCGCGACGCGGCGGCGACCTCGGCAGTGCTCGGCAGCCCCAAGCGCCCCTATCAGATCATCACCGCAGGTGGCAGTTTCGACCTTACGCCCAGCCTGTCGCCGGACGGAGCGATGGTGGCGTACGCCTCGCTGACCAGCGATCGTGCGGGCACCTCGATCCTGGTCAAGACCACCAACAACGCCTATCCGCGCGTGCTGGAGACGCCGGCGGCCGGCGTTTCCGATCGGCTGCCGGCCTGGTCGCCGGACGGACGCGAGATCGCCTTCTCGCGGCAGGCGCCCGATGGCACCTGCCGCATCATGATTGCCGCCGCCGCCGGCCCGGCGTCCGCACGCGAGGTGGCGCGCTGCGACGGCGCGGACATGCTCAGTTTCAGTTGGTCGCCGAACGGCCGCGGCTTGCTGTTCGGCAGCACGACGGGTGCATACGGAGCGTCGCGCATGCGTCGGCTGGATCTGGAAACCGGCCAGTGGCAGCCGCTGAGCTATAGCGCGCAGCCGACCGACTTCGACTACACGCCGCGCTATTCGCCCGACGGGCACTGGATCGTGTTCGTGCGCAATCCGCAGCTTGGCGATCTGTGGCGCGTTCCGGCAAGCGGCGGAACCGCCGAACGACTGACCCACGACAACGCCGATATCCGCGGCTGGAGCTGGTTGCCCGACGGCAGCGGCCTGATCTTCGGGCGCCGTGTGGACAGCGAAGCGCGGCTCTACCGGCTCGATCTGGTCGATCGCAGCCTGCATGACCTCGGGGTGGACGATGCGCAGGCACCGGATGTGGCGCATGGGCATCTGGTGTTCGTGCAGCGCAAACCGCAATTCGGCGTGTATCAGGTCATTTACGACCCCATGAACGGCGGCTACATCCGCCGCCGGCTGTTTCCCTCCAGCGGGCGCGACGACCAACCGATGATCGCGCCGGACGGGCGCCAGCTGATCTTCGCCTCCAACCGCTCCGGTGCGTACGGCCTGTGGTGGGGCGATGTCGGCAAACCCGGCTCGGTGCGCCTGATCGAGGGCGTGCGGCCGGATGCGCGTCAGGCCGCTGACTGGTCGGCCGACTCGCAACGCGTGCTGGTCAGCGGCAGCGACGCGCAAGGGCATGCGGCACTGTTCGAAGTGACCCCGAGCACCGGCAAGGCGCTGCGGCTACCGGTACCGCAGCCGCGACCATTGCAGACGATCCATCTTCCCGATCCCGATCGGTTGTTGGTGCTGGCCGCCGCCGATGACGGGCGTACCTTCGCCACGCTCTACGACAGACGCAGCGCTCCATGGCGCGCGCTGGCGTCGCTGCAGGACGTCTCGCAGCTGCGGCTGGACCGCGTCAGTGGCCAGGTCCTGCTGACGCGCTTGACCGGCGGTGGGGTATGGCAGGTCGCCCCGTCGCTGGCGGCCGACACCTTGCAGCCGGTCGATCCACAGCAGCCATCGCGCTGGCGCTATCGCAGCTGGGCGCCCGGCGCGCGTGGTCAGTTGCATTACTTGGCGTCCACCGACATCTGTGCCACCTATGACAGCGACCTGCGCGGTGGTGACGGGCGATGCCTGGACGTGGCCAAGTACACCACCATCAACGGCTTCAGCGTGGATCAGCGCAGCGGTGCGCTGTATGTGGCACTGGCGGAGGAAGATGGCAGCGCGATCGCCTTCATGCCATTGCCGGAACGCCTGGCAACGCCCCTGGGCGTGATGCCCAACCTGTTGATCTTTCTAAGAAACATCGCCTCGTAAGTTTTTCGGAAAGACTTCGTGGCAATTTCGGCAGACTTTCGTCGGAACTTCCTGACTGACGCCAGATTCGGCAAAACACTACGCCTTCTTTTGTACAGGGGGCTGCCACCATGCAACAGGTCATCACCGCAGATCGCGGGCTCGCACTTTCATTGGACGGTGCCAGCGAGCCGACGTCGACGACCTGTCTGGCGGTCTCGCGCCTGGGCAGCATCCGGACCGCCGCCGCTACCTTTACGCTATGGGTGCAGTTGCGCGGCCGCGCCTGGGTAGAGTCCAAGGAAGGGCGCTTCCGTCTGCGCGCCGGCGACTGGATCGCCTTCGACAAGGAATCGCATCCCACCGTGCAGGCCGATCGCAGCGCGCTCTGTGTCGGCGTCAGTCTCGATGGCGACAGCCTGCAATCCCTGGCCGAGTTGACCGACGCCACGCTATATCCTGGACGCAGCCAGCTGTCGCGTGGCGATCTGCGCATTGCACTGCGCTTGTGGCGCAACGCGGCTGCGCAGAGCGGGGGGGGCATCGGCACGCCCCCTGCTGTTGCACCTGGCTGCGATGCAACGCGACTTCATCGCGCAGGAGCAGCGCTGCCCGGGTCGTTCGCGCAGCCGTCGCCGTCAGGTCTTCGGCCGCATGCAACGCGCCCGGCTGTATCTGGAAGGCAACAGCGACCGGGTGGTGCGCATCGCCGAACTGGCGCAGCTGACCAACTTCTCCAGCTGGTATGTCTCCAAGACGTTCCAGAGCCTGTACGAAGAAAGCCCGCAGGCCCTGTCGGCACGCCTGCGGCTGGAGCGCGCCTCCGATCTGCTGCGCGACACCTCGATGATGATCGGTGAGGTTGCCGCCGCAAGCGGCTTCGACAATTGCTGCAGCTTTGCGCGTGCGTTTCGTGCGCGCTTCGGTGTCTCCGCGTCGCATTACCGCGACCAAACGACAAATCCGCCAGATTCGGCAAAGCCACGGAACGTGACGCGCAAAGCGACGATGTTCACGCAATCGTAATTTGCACAGGGGCGCTTAACGCGCCACTAACGAACCTTGGAGAGATTGATGAACCTTCGCACTTCCGCAGTGCGGCTGGGCCTGTTGCCCGCCGGTATTGCGATCGCGTTGACGCCGGCATTTGCCGCCAATGCACAAGAGCAGTCCGCACCGTCGACCACGACGCTGGACCGCATCGAAATTACCGGCTCGCGCATCCGCTCGGTCGATGTCGAAACTGCACAGCCGGTGTTCACCGTCTCCCAGCAGGACATTCAGAAGTCGGGTCTGGTCAGCGTCGGTGACATCCTCCAGAACCTGTCGATTGCCGGTACGCAGACCTACAGCAAGGCTGCAGTGCTGACCTCCGATCCGGAACAGGGCGGCCAGTACGTCAACCTCTACAACCTGGGCGAGAACCGTACCCTGGTGTTGGTGAACGGCAAGCGTTGGACCAGCAGCCTGAACGGCCTGACCGACATGTCCACCATCCCCAGCTCGCTGATCGAGCGCATCGAGGTGCTGAAAGACGGCGCTTCGGCGATCTACGGCTCCGATGCGGTGGCAGGTGTGGTCAACATCATCCTGCGTCAGAACTACGACGGTGCGGAAGCCTCGGCGTACTTCGGTCAGAACGGTCGTGGCGATGGTTCCAAGGAGCAGTACTCCTTCACCGCCGGCACCACCACCGACCGCGCTTCGCTGGTATTCGGCGCCAACTACACCAACGAAGATCCGGTGTGGGCCAAGGACCGCGCGTTGACCCGTTACTCGGCGGGTCCGAACCACATCGAAGATGGCCTGAGTGCGACCGGCCCGTGGGGTCGTTTCACCTCCAACGGCGAGACCTACATTCTCAACCACACAGGTTCGTTCGACGGTCGTGGCGTGGGTGCGGATTCACGCAATCTCGCGAACTACCACAACGACATCACCACGGACGACTATTTCAATTCTGTCGACCAGATGATGTTGCAGCAGTCCAGCCGCAACAAGTCGATCTTTACGACCGGCAGCTATAACCTGACCGACAGCCTGACCTTCAAGTCGACCGCGATGTACTCTGAGCGCGACTCGAACCGTCAGATCGCCGGCTATCCGCTGCAGGCTTCTTCGCAGCCGCAGTTTCCGGTGGCGATCAGCGGCAGCAGCTATTACAACCCGGTCGGCCAGGACATCACCAGCTGGTTTCGCCGTACGGTTGAACTGCCGCGCACTACCGAAAGCAACGTCAAGACCCTGCATTTCGATGCGGCGTTGGAAGGCGTGTTCGACGTCGGCAGCCATGGCTGGAACTGGGATGTGGGCTTCAACTACAACAAGTACGATGTGACGCAGGTTTCGCGCGGTAACATCAACTTGCTGGCACTGCAAAAGGCATTGGGCCCGTCGTTCCTCAATGCACAGGGTCAGGTGCAGTGCGGTACCGCGACCAGCCCGCTGCCGCTGGGTACCAGCAACGCGCTGGGCCAGTGCACCCCGTTCAACATCCTGGGCGGCCCGTCGGCCTCCACGCCGAACGCGCTGCAGTACATCAATGCATTGGGTCAGGCCACGCAGCAGAGCCTGAGCAAGCAGTGGACCGCCAACGTCACCGGTGGCCTGTTCGATCTGCCGGCCGGTGAGCTGGGCTTCGCTGCAGGCGTCGAGCATCGCGAAATCAGCGGTTACGACTATCCGGATCAGCTGTCCAGCGCCGGTTACACCACCGACCTGGCCGCACAGGCAACCGAAGGTCGCTACCAGACCAACGAAGCCTACCTGGAGCTGTTGATTCCGGTGCTGAAAGATCTGCCGGGCGCAAAGGAACTGTCGTTCGACGTGGCTGCGCGTTACAGCAACTACAGCCGCTTCGGCGACACCACCAACAGCAAGTTCAGCTTCACCTGGAAGCCGATCGACGACTTGCTCGTGCGCGGCACCTACGGCACCGGTTTCCGTGCGCCGACGCTGTCCGACACCTTCGGTGGCGGCTCGCAGACGTTCGATACCTTCACCGACCCGTGCGATGCCACCTTTGGTTCGCTGGGTAATGCCGGCGTGGCAGCACGTTGCGCTGGCGAAGGTCTGCCGGCCGGTTACCGTCAGACCGATACCGCGGGCAACCCCGTGACCCGCCGCGACGTGCAGGGCAACGCGCCCTTCAATTCGGGCGTGGGCAACGCAGAGCTCGAGCCGGAATACAGCATCACCCGGACCGTGGGCATGGTGTACAGCCCGCATTGGGTGCAGGGCCTGGACTTCTCGCTGGATTGGTACCGCATTTCGATCTCCAACATCATTACGTCGCTGACGGCCAATGATGTGCTGAACAACTGCTACCTCAACAATCTGGCCAGCTACTGCGCCGACTACGGTCGCGATGCAGTGACCGGTCAGGTTACGACGCTGAGCCGCGGCAACGTCAACCTGGGTCGTCTGGAAACCGAAGGCTATAACTTCGGCGTGCGTTACCGCATGCCGGAAACCGCCTACGGCAAGTTCGCAGTCAACCTGGATACCAACTACCTGGCAACCTACAAGTCGCAGGCCGAAGCTGGCGCCGAATGGGCAAACTCGGCTGGCTACTGGAACTTCCCGCGCGTGCGTGCCACCTTGGGTCTGGACTGGTCGCTGGGTGCGTTGTCGGCCAACTGGAACCTGCGTTACTACGGCGGCTTCCGCGACTATTGCTGGGATGCGCAAGCTGGAATCGAGTGCAATGACCCGACCTACCAGACGCCGAATCCGGCGTGGGGTGGCGGTACCGGCTCCAACAAGAAGGGTTCGATCTCCTACCAGGACGTTTCGGTCACCTGGCAGGCGCCGTGGGATGGTAGCGTGACCGTTGGTGCCCGCAATATCTGGAACAAGCAGCCGCCGATCACCTACTCGATCACCAACAGCAGCACCGCTGCGATCGATCCGATGCTCGACTACGACCGCTTCCTGTTTGTGCAGTACAACCAGCGCTTCTGATCATCGAAGTGACGTAAAGATAAAAAAAACGGGCCGAAAGGCCCGTTTTTTTGTCTCTGGATGTGCAGTCGGCAGGCAAGTCCTGCCAATGCCATCGCTGCCATGTGCGTTGTGTCTATGCTCGCCGACCTTGCGTTATGTCGTTGGTCTGACAAGCGTTGCGTTGCATGTTGAGGTTCCCGGCACGTCACCAAGCGAGGGATATCGCGATATCTGTGCAAATCGCGAGCGTAACGATGCATGCGCAGATAAGTAGCATTGCGCAATTTCTGCATTCGCGCAGGCGCAGACAGCCAAACAAAAAGGCGCGACCGAGTCGCGCCTTTTTGTTTGCATCAACCTGGTGCCGCGCTCAAGCCTCAGCAAGCCCCAGCAAGGTATCGGCCTGTTCGCGCCAGGTCGGCAAACGTGTGAGCACGCCGACCTTGGACAGGTACTCCTCGTCCACGGTTTCGCCGCTGGCCAATGCAGTCGCCACATGCACCGCGCCGGTCACCCAGAAACTGCGCAGGCTGGAGCGCTGCGGGTGGCGATGGAAGGCCACCGCTTCGATGATCGGCATCGGCAGGCCCCACAAGCCGAGCAGGTACGCGCCGGCTTCGGTATGGCCCAGACGATCGTCGCCGCCTTCCAATGGCGGTTCGCGCTCGTCGCGCACGCCAGGGAGCAACAGGCCGATATCGGCCAGCAGTGCGGCGGTGGAGCCGAGTTCTGCGCTGGTGGGCGGCAACACCTTGGCTGCCAGCCGCGAGGAGAGCAGGGCGCGGCGCTGCATCGCATTGCGCTCGGCCGGGGTCAGGGTCTGCACCGAGAACACTTCGCTGGCCAGCACCAGATCGCGCAGCGTGGCCACGCCCAGGCGGGTCACTGCCGTGCGCAGATCGGTGATGCTGCGTCCGCCGGAGAAGAACGCGGAATTGCACAGCTGCAGCACCTTGGCCGCAATTGCCGGATCGCCGGCAATCAGCTTGGCGATATCGGCCGCGTCGGCGCCCTCGTCTTCTTCCAGCGCATGCATCAGGCTCAGATACAGATGCGGCGGCGACGGCAGTTTTTCGATCCGGCCGATCGCGGCGCGCAAGCGCGGATCGCTGAGCAGATCACGCAGTTCTTCCAGGCTGGTGATGGCTTCGAGCAGGACTTCCGGGGCCAGCGGCATCGGCAGGAAGCGGTGCGCCACGCCAATGATGCGCGCCGGCGGCGTGCGCTGACCATCCTGGGCATCGATCAAGGCGATGCGGATGGTGTCCGGGCGCAGCGTACGAATCTGTCCCAGCAACGTGGCGGACGTGAGATCGGGCAGGACGGGGGCGACGATGACCGCATCGAACGGCGATAACGCGGCCGCCTCGATCGCCGAGTTGCCGTCGGCCACCTGCTGCACTTGCCACTGATCACCCAGATCGGCGACATAGTCGCCCAGTTCGGACGGAAGGCTGGCTTCGTCCCCAACAAACAGAATACGCAAGACACTTCCCCAAGAGTCACCAGTGACAGACACCGGCCAAACGCTGTCGGCAATGTACCCAATCCGCCGCCGGCAGTCATCGGGATCACGCCGAAAGCGTGATCCCGATCGCCCCGCGATCACGGGGCTGCATCACGGTCGTTGGATCAGGGTGCGTCGGAATTATAGCGTTCCACCGACTCCACCAGGATGCGCTTGGCCTCGGCCGCGCCACCCCAGCCATCCAGCTTGACCCACTTGCCCTTCTCCAAGTCCTTGTAATGCTCGAAGAAATGGCCGATGCGCTCCATCCAGTGGCTGGACACCTGGTCGATATCCTCGATATGTGCGTAGCCGGAGAAGATCTTCTCGATCGGCACCGCCAGGATCTTCTCGTCGCTGCCGGCCTCGTCGCTCATGCGCAGCACGCCGACCGGACGGCAACGCACCACCGAGCCGGGTACCAACGGCAGCGGCAGCACCACCAGCACGTCGGCCGGGTCGCCGTCGCCGCACAGGGTGTTGGGCACATAGCCATAGTTGCAGGGGTAACGCATCGGCGTGGACAGGATGCGGTCGACGAAGATCGCGCCGCTGGCCTTGTCCACTTCGTACTTGACCGGCTCCGAATCCTTCGGAATTTCGATGACGACATTGATTTCTTCCGGCAGATTCTTGCCGGAGGTGACCAGTTCAAGACCCATGCGCGTAACTCCCGAGGCGTCATCCAGTGTGGAGCGCGATTCTACGCGTTCGGCTGTTGCGGTGCAGCGACACTGAATGGGCAATGTTCTGACCGCCGTGTGCGGCATAGCCCGCATTCATCCAAGGGAGTTGCCCGATCGTCGCAGCCCAGGGCACGGAGCACGCTGCAGACTCATCCACTGCTCGGGAACTGCCATGTTCAAGCCTGTGCGTTTGCTCGTTGTGCTGCTGCTCTCCGGTGTCGCCCAGCTCGCCACTGCGGCGACACCGGCATCCTTGCTGACTTTCGTCGATGCGGTGGACTGGCCCTCCAACGGCGAAGGCTGGGAAGCCTTTGTTGATCTGGAACAGCGGCTGGAGCACGACTTCGACCAGATCTGCGGCGACACCTTCTGCGGCGGCGAGTTCAGCGACTACCAGCCGCTACGCTTCCGCTGCTCGGTGCACCGGGTGAGCGGCGTGGTGCGCAGCTGCATCTGGACCTTCGGTGCCAGCGAAGTCAGCGTCGATCCCGGCAGCGGGTACCTGCGCTCGGACAGTCGGGTCTGGCGCTGCACGGCACCCCTGAAGGCTGGGACGCATCTGGACGAGATGTACCGCACCCTGGCGGTGACCAACCCGCTGTTCGAGCCGCTGCCCGGTGGCGCGCCGCCGATCTATGACGGCTTGATCGGTTGCCTCTGAGCGGCCCGATAAGCGCTGCAAGCAATCGCAGGACCTGGCGCGGCGCCTGGGACCCGGAGCGCGGGTTGGCACGTGCCGGGTCCCGGCTTCCATCACCTTCGATCGGCCCGCAGCTTGCGGCACGTGGTCCTCAAAGCAGCGGCACCAGTAGCAGGGCCACGATATTGATGATCTTGATCAATGGGTTGATCGCCGGCCCGGCGGTGTCCTTGTACGGATCGCCTACCGTATCGCCGGTGATGGCGGCCTTGTGCGCCTCGCTGCCCTTGCCGCCGAAGTGGCCGTCTTCGATGTACTTCTTGGCGTTGTCCCAAGCCCCGCCGCCGGTGGTCATCGAAATCGCCAGGAACAGGCCGGTCACGATCGTGCCGATCAACAATCCGCCCAGGGCACGCGGGCCGAGCAGCAGCCCGACCACCACCGGCACCACCACCGGCAGCAGCGAGGGCAGGATCATTTCGCGAATCGCCGAGCGGGTCAGCATGTCGACTGCGCGGTCGTATTGCGGCTTGGCGGTGCCGGCCATGATTCCGGGGATCTCACGGAACTGGCGACGCACTTCTTCGACCACCGCGCCTGCCGCTCGCCCAACCGCCTCCATCGCCATCGCGCCGAACAGATACGGGATCAAGCCGCCGATCAACAAGCCGATGATCACGCTGTGGTCGGACAGGTCGAAGGCGAAAACCTGGCCGGGGTTGGCCGCCTGCAGGTTGTGCGTGTAGTCGGCAAACAGCACCAGCGCGGCCAGCGCGGCCGAGCCGATCGCATAGCCCTTGGTAACTGCCTTGGTGGTGTTGCCTACCGCATCCAGTGGATCGGTGATGTTGCGCACCTCCGGCGGCAGTTCGGCCATTTCGGCGATGCCGCCGGCGTTGTCGGTGATCGGCCCGTACGCATCCAGCGCCACGATCATACCGGCCATCGAAAGCATTGCAGTGGCTGCGGTCGCAATGCCGTACAAACCGCCGAAATGAAACGCGCCCCAGATTGCCGCGCACACCGCGATGACCGGCAGCGCGGTGGATTTCATCGAGACGCCCAGCCCGGCAATGATGTTGGTGCCGTGGCCGGTGGTGCTTGCGGCGGCCACGTGCTGTACCGGCTTGTACTGGGTGCCGGTGTAGTACTCGGTGATCCAGACGATCAGGCCGGTGAGCACCAGGCCGATCAATGCGCAGGCGTACAAGGCCATGGCGCCATGCGTGTTGTCGCGCATCAGCGACTGGGTGATCGGCCAGTAGGCGAGTGCGGCCAAGAGGCCGGAGACGATCACGCCTCGATAGAGCGCGCCCATGATCGAGCCGCCCGCGCTGACCTTGACGAACGAGGGGCCCACGATCGAAGCGATGATGGAGACACCGCCCAGCACCAACGGATAAAGCACCGCATGCGGCCCGGTTTCGGTCAGCGTCAGACTGCCGAGCAGCATCGTGGCGATCACGGTTACCGCATAGGTTTCGAACAGATCCGCTGCCATGCCTGCGCAGTCGCCCACGTTGTCGCCGACATTGTCTGCGATCACCGCCGGATTGCGCGGGTCGTCCTCGGGGATGCCGGCTTCCACCTTGCCGACCAGATCCGCGCCCACATCCGCACCCTTGGTGAAAATGCCGCCACCCAGGCGCGCGAAAATCGAAATCAGCGACGAGCCGAATGCCAGCCCCACCAGCGCATGCAGGTTGCGCTCCAGCGGCAGGCCCATCGCCTGCAGCACCGCGTAGTAACCGGCTACCCCGAGCAATCCCAGCCCCACCACCAGCATGCCGGTGATGGCGCCGCCACGGAACGCCACGTCCATCGCACGGCCGATGCCATGGCGTGCGGCCTCGGCCGTGCGCACGTTGGCGCGTACCGATACGTTCATGCCGATGTAGCCGGCCAACCCGGACAGCACCGCACCGATCGCAAACCCGATGGCGGTGTACCAACTCAGAAACAGCCCGACCAGGACGAACAGCACGCCGCCGGCAATCGAAATGGTGAGGTATTGCCGGTTGAGATACGCGCGTGCGCCTTCCTGGATTGCGGCGGCGATCTCCTGCATGCGTGCGTTGCCGCTCGGCTGCGCGACCACCCAGCGTGCCGACACACCGCCATAGACGATTGCCAGGACCGCACATCCCAGCGCAAGTGGTAACCCGTAGTGTTCCAGCATGACCCCTCCCAGAGAATGGATGTCGTCCGGTCGGGACGAACCAAGGGCGATGCACGCAGCGAGTGGAGTGGCGAATACGGACTCGACGGCCATGGCAGCCGTAATGCGCGTCGCGATGTTCGGGTGGCCGGATTGCGGGCGAGTATGCGCCGGGGCTGGCGCCGCTGCCAGCACCGCGGCTTTGGCGCGTCGTTCAGTCGCGGCATGACAGCCTGCGGCCAACGTGATCGAGCCGATCCAGGAGTGACTATGTCGAACCATGCCGCGTCAAAATATGCCGTGACGATCGCTGCAGTACTGCTCAGCGCCCATGCGCTCGCTGCCGAACCGACACCGGAACTGAAACAACGCCCAGCCGGCACCGCCCAAGCGGTCGGCGCCGTGCACACCCTGCGCCAGATCCCCGAAGCCTGTGCGCGCCTGGAAGGCGTGTTCACCGGCAATGCTGCGCAGCCGTATACCTTGTCGATTGTACGCAGCAGTCCCACCTGTCAACCGCGCGCGCGCTTCGTGGATTTCGCCAAGGCCACCCCCAGTGTCGCGTCGGGCTGGATCTTCAACGACGTGATCCGCGTCCCCAGCGCTGCCTGCCCTGCGCAGCAGGCAGTGGTGCGCGTCTGGCGCAAGCCGGTGGATGCCAAGCCGCAGCTCGATGGCCAAGGCCAATCGCGCATCTACCTGGAAGATGCAAAGCAACAGGCTGCCGCCGGAAAGATCCCGCAAGTGTCGATGTTCGCTGCGCAGATGACGGTGGAAGGCAAGGCCTGTCGGTAACCCGGGCGTTCGCGTCAGTCACTCTATTGACAACAAACCCCGGCCAGGCCGGGGTTGTTTGCATGACGCTTCACAAAACCGCGTGCACCGTCTGCACCGTCTGCATCGTCGCAGCGGCGCATCCGTCAATCAGCGTCGTCAAACACCTGGACCACGACGGTAAGCGCTGTATCGATGGCCCGCATCCCGTGTCGCGGTGCATGAGCACTGAGACAGATGTGCGAGCGGGTGTATGGGTTTGCAGTGTCCACTACCCCTTCCGCCCACGCCGACGTTTATCCCTCCCACTTCGGCAATTTCTTCGCCACTGCCGCATTCTTCAACGTCACATACTTCGGCAGGCCATCTCTGCCGTAGGCCAGTGGGGCCTGGCCCTTGATCAACGGGGCGAAATAGCGACGGGCGCGTTCGGTGATGCCGAAGCCGTCCTTGCGCAGGAAGCTGGGCGGCATCTTCTTTTCGTGATTGGCCACCTTGTGCAGCGGGGCCGGCACGATCTTCCAACGGTACGGCACGTCGCTGACGCGTTCGATCACCGGGATCACCGCGTTCATGCCCTTGAGTGCGTACTGCACCGCGGCCTTGCCGACGGCCTGCGCCTGTTCCCAATCGGTCCCGGATGCGAGGTGGCGTGCGGAACGCTGCAGGTAATCGGGCAGCGTCCAGTGCACCTTGTAGCCGAGTTCCTGCTTGACCTGCGCAGCGAGAAACGATGCAACGCCGCCCAGTTGCGCATGGCCGAACGAATCGGTCGCGCCGCCGGCATCGGCGACGAAGCTGCCGTCTGCGTCCTGGATGCCTTCGCTGGCCACGACCACGCACCAGCCGACCTTTTCCACCACCTGCTTGACCTTGGCCAGAAACCGGGCCTGGTCGTAGGCGCGCTCGGGCAGCAGGATGATCTGCGGCGCATCGTCCGGGCCCTGGCCGGCCAGGCCTGCGGCGGCGGCGAGCCAGCCGGCGTGCCGGCCCATCGCCTCGTAAATGAAGACGTTGGTCGAGGTGTCGGCCATGGCGGCGACATCCAGAGCGGCCTCGCGCACCGACACCGCGGTGTATTTGGCCGCAGAGCCGAAGCCGGGGCAGGTATCGGTCACCGCCAGATCATTGTCGATGGTCTTGGGCACGCCGATGCAGTGCAGCGGGTAGCCATAGGCCTTGGCCAGCTGCGAGACCTTCCAGGCGGTGTCGGCCGAGTCGTTGCCGCCGTTGTAGAGGAACCAGCGCACGTCGTGCGCACGCAGCACATCGAGCAGGCGCTCGTATTTGGCGTTGTCTTCCTCCAGCGATTTGAGCTTGTAGCGGCACGAGCCGAACGCGCCACCGGGGGTCTGCGCCAGTGCGGCGATGGCGGCGGCAGACTCCTTCGAGGTATCGATCAGCTCCTCGCGCAATGCGCCCAGGATGCCGTTGCGTGCGGCCAGTACCTTGATCCTGCGCGCGCGCGCCTCGGTGATCACCCCGGCGGCGGTGGCGTTGATGACGGCAGTGACGCCGCCGGATTGGGCATACAACAAGTTGCCAGTAGACATAGGGGGCGGACTCCTCACACGGGACATGGCGCAGGGGACAGTGCCGGGACATTCCCCGGATGCGGTAAGCTGCAGGACCATACGGTCAGCGCTGGCGAAGACCTGAGTCTAACGCCGCCTACCGCAACGCGTTTTTATTCGAAAGTGGAGTCCACTGATGCGATTGGTTCTGTTGGGACCGCCCGGTTCGGGCAAGGGCACCCAGGCGACACGTCTCAAAGACAAGTTTGAGATCCCGCATATTTCCACCGGCGATCTGCTGCGCGCCGAAGTGGCCGCCGGCTCACCGCTTGGCCTGAAGGCCAAGGAAGTGATGGCACGCGGTGATCTGGTCTCCGACGAGATTCTGCTTGGCATGCTGGAGGCGCGGCTCGGTCAGGCCGATGTCGCCAAGGGTTTCATCCTCGACGGCTATCCGCGCAACGTGGCGCAGGCCAATGCGCTGGATGACCTGCTCGGCAAGATCGGCCAGCCGCTGGATGCAGTGGTGCAGCTGGACGTGGCCAGCGAGCTGCTGGTCGAGCGCATCGCCGGCCGCGCCAAGGCCGAGGGCCGCGAGGACGACAATCCCGAGTCGGTACGCAAGCGCCTGCAGGTCTATACCGACTCCACGGCGCCGGTAATCGGTTTCTACGAACAGCGCGGCAAGCTGGCACGCGTGGACGGCGTGGGCTCGCTGGATGAAGTGCTGGAGCGTATCGGCACCGCGCTCGGTCGCTGAGTCGGTTGGGGCCGGGCAGTGTGCCCGGTCCGCCGAGCCGCGCGCTGGCAGCTGGTGCGGCTCGCGCGACGTTGCAAAAACAAACGCCCCTGGCGTATGGGACGACCGGGGCAGAACAACGCCGGTAACGAGCTTGCTCAGCGCTCCACAGCATGAGTTGCCTGGGAAATTTTGGCCTGTCGGGGGAGTAGGACTAAAGGGCCGCGACTGGCGTTCAGTATGGTGATGAACGTGACGCAGTTCGCACATCGGGACATTTATGACGATGTGGCAGGGGCTTGCCGATACCGCGCTCGGCAGTGAGCGGAATGGCCCGTACCTCCGGCGATCGGCGACAATGCGCTCCATGACCAAACTCCACATCCTCGGCATCGCCGGGACCTTCATGGGCGGTGTCGCCGCCCTTGCGCGCGAGCTGGGCTGGCAGGTAGAGGGCAGCGACCAGGCCATCTATCCGCCGATGTCCACCCAACTGGAAACCCTCGGCATCGCGCTGGCACAAGGCTACGCGCCGTCCAGTATCTCGGCAGATGCCAGCGATGTCGTCATCGGCAATGCCTTGTCGCGCGGCAACCCGGCGGTGGAAGCGGTGCTCGATGCCGGCCGTCGCTACACCTCCGGTGCGCAGTGGCTGGCCGAGCAGGTGCTGCCGGGCCGCGACACTCTGGCTGTCGCCGGCACGCATGGCAAGACCACCACCACCACCATCCTGAGCTACCTGCTGGAAGCCGCCGGGCGCGCGCCGGGTTTTCTGATCGGTGGCGTGGCCGAAGACTTTGGGGCGTCGGCGCGGCTGGGCCAGGGACGCGAATTCGTGGTGGAAGCCGACGAATATGACACTGCGTTCTTCGACAAGCGCAGCAAGTTCGTGCACTACCGGCCGCTGGTGGCGATCCTCAACAACCTCGAGTACGACCACGCCGATATCTTTCCGGACGTGGCGGCGATCCAGCGCCAGTTCCATCATCTGGTGCGCACGGTGCCGGCGCGCGGGCGGCTGATCGTCAACGGCGAGGATGCGCGCCTGGCCGAGGTGCTGGCGATGGGCTGCTGGACGCCGGTGGAGCGCTTCGGTTTCGATGCCTCCCTCGACTGGAGCGCACGCTTGATCGCCGCCGACGGCAGCGCGTTCGCGGTGTTGCGGCATGGGGTGGAGATCGGCCAGGTGCAGTGGCCGCTGGTCGGTCGGCACAACGTGCTCAATGGATTGGCGGCCCTGGCGGCCGTGCATGCGGTGGGCGTGGATCCGGCGACGGTAATGCCGGCGCTGGCGCGCTTTCAAAGCGTCAAACGGCGGTTGGAGCTGTTGGGGCAGGCACGCGACATCACCGTGTACGACGACTTTGCCCATCACCCCACCGCGATTGCGACCACCTTGCAGGGCTTGCGTGCGAAGGTCGGCGCGGCGCGCGTACTGGTGGCGATGGAGCCGCGCAGCAATTCGATGCGGCTGGGCGCGCATGCGCAGGCATTGGCGCCGTCGTTGCGTGATGCCGATGCGGTGGTGTTTCTGCATCGGCCCGAGTTGGCCTGGGATGCCGCACCGATCATCGCGCAGGTGCGCGGTGAAGCGCATGTGGCGCATGACGTGGAGGCATTGCTGCAGACGCTGGGCGAGATCGCGCAGCCGGGCGACCATGTGGTGTTCATGTCCAATGGCGGTTTCGATGGCGCGCCGCGTCGCTTCCTGGCGCAATTGGCCCCATGACCGACCTCACAAGCACCGCCGACACCAGCGCCTTGCCGCTGTTTCCGCTGCACAGCGTGTTGTTGCCGGGTGCGGCAATCGGTTTGCGCGTGTTCGAGCGCCGCTATCTGGACCTGGTGCGCGAGAGCGGCCGCACCGGTAGCAGCTTCGGCGTGTGCCTGATCCTGGATGGCACTGAAGTCGGCGTGCCGGCGACACCGGCTGCGTTCGGCACCGAAGTGCGTATCGAGGATTTCGATGTCGGTGCCGATGGCGTGCTGGTGTTGCGCCTGCGCGGCACGCGTCGCTTTCGTGTGCAGCGCTCGCGCATCCGCGACAACGGGCTGGTGGTCGGCGAGGTGAGTTGGTGCGAGCCCGACAGCGACGACGAACTGCGGCCCGAGCATGGTCTGCTGGCAACCGTGCTCGAGCGCATGCTCGAACAGGTCGGCGGCGAATTCGCCTCTGCCGGGCCGCAGCTGCTGGACCAGGCGGCATGGGTAGGCTGGCGGCTGGCCGAGCTGCTGCCGTTGACCGAACAGCAGCGTCTGTCGCTGTTGCAGCAGGACGATCCGCATCGGCGTCTGGACCAGTTGCTCGCCTGGATGCCGTGACGCGGTAAGACTAGCGCGACCCATCACCGCGCTTGCACCCTCGCAACGGCACACTCGCCACGCTTGAGTGCGCTCACGATGGCATCCATGCAGTGGATGTACGCATCGGCGTCACTCGTTATCGCTTCATGGGGTGTGCCTTGATCATCGATGTCAAACCGCGCGTGGCGGATGTGTTCAGTCAGGTCTGGCGAACCCTGGCGGTCTTGTTCGTATGGGACGTATTGATCACGATCATCTACTACGTGCTGCCGTTCCGCGCGCCCGCGTTGCCGTTGACCATCTTCGGTTCGGCTTTGGCGTTGTTCCTGGGCTTTCGCGCCAACTCGACCTACCAACGCTGGTGGGAAGGGCGTGTGCTGTGGGGCCAGATGATCAATGCATCGCGCAATCTGGTGCGCCTGAGCGTCAGCATCCTGTCCGCGCCGGAAGCGGCAGCGCTGGGACGCACCATTGCGCTGCGCCAGATCGCCTACGTCAATGCGTTGCGGTGCCAGCTACGTCGACTTCCGGTGGCGATGGCGCTGGAGCCGCGTCTGCATGCCGACGAAGTGGCTACGGTGATCGCGCGCACCAATGTCGCCAATGGCCTGCTCGACATCACCGGGCGCAACATCGAACAGGCGCGTCGCGATGGCTGGATCGACAGCATCCAGCAAGCCAGTGTGGAGCGCATCCTGGTGGATATCGCCAACGCACAGGGCGGCATGGAACGGCTGAAAAATACCCCGTTGCCATATCAGTACCGCTTCTATCCGAACCTGTTTACGCGGCTGTTCTGCGTCTTGCTGCCGATCGGCCTGGTGGAAACGCTGCAGTACGCAACGCCCGTGGGGTCGACCGTGGCCGGCCTGATGTTCCTGGCGGTACTCAAGATCGGCGACGAGTTGGTCGACCCGTTCGCCAACACCATCCACGACCTGCCGCTGGACAGCATGTGCCGCACGGTGGAAATCGATGTGCTGCAGGCGATCGGCGAACGGGCGCCGGAGCCGATGCAGCCGGTGGATGGCGTGTTGTGGTGAGTGCTTCGCGCCTGCACCAATGCGACTTGTGTGCGTAACCAAACGGCGCTGAAGCGCAAGCTCTCGATCACCTTGAGAGGTGATCGAACGGTGCGGATGCGTCGGTTGTAGAGCCGTCGCGGGATGCTGCCACCGAGCCTCCACGCACGGATGCATGGCGTGTCCCGCCAGCGGTGAGGGCGCCGCGCGCTCGACTAACCAGGCTGGTGACCTGAACACTCGGCTGCATCCAAGTGGTGCGACCACGTTGCCGCCATCGATACAGCGTTCAAGAAGTTTTATTAGCAGGTCCTATCTACAGGACTACGCGTTCATTGACCGATCGCTGTTGCCCGATCGATCAACGGCGCTGTCGTGACGGACCCGATGCAGCCGGATTGGATGCCGTGGTTTCCGTCTGCGGTGCAGCGTTGTCTTTGTCCTCTTGCCGCATCGCATTTCCCGCCGTGCTGTCGATCAGGATCACCGGCACCTGCGAGCGTCGACGCTGTTCCAGGCGATACGGCAACGGGTCCAGTGCCTGGCGCAATGCACTCAGTGCCGGGTCGACCCCACGCAGCGGATACCACAGGCCGATCAGGCTGAAGTGCCGGCTGTAGCGCAGCGTCTGCGTGCTGCCCACCCACAACGGCTGCGCGCCGGGCTGCAGGCGTGCGGCCGCTGGCCACAGGCGCAACACATGCACATGGCCGGGCGCAGCGTGACGCACCATCAGCAGGGCTTCCACCTGCGTGTCCAGCGTGGCCGGCAGGATCGGTACCTCGTCCGGGCGGCCGCTGACATCGAGCAGATGCAACGCCTGTTCCCAGCCAGCCTGCGGTTGCACCCGCCAACCGCGTGCTTCCAGCTGACGCTGCAGCGGTGCCAGCGGGCCGGCCAGTTGCACGTCCAGCGGCCAGCGCTGGTCGTCGTCGAATTCGTTGCGGCGTGCGGGCAGCAGGCGCCACTGGCCATTCCACCAGTCGTTGGCAGGCAATTCCATCAGTGACGGCGGCGGCGGTTCGAACTTGGCCAGCTTGGCATGCAGATCGCGCGGCGCGAACACGACCGCGCAGGTCAGGAACACGCCGTAGAAGATCCACGAGACCGGCTTGACCCAGAACGCGCGGGTGGCACGACGGCGGTAGGCGATGCCCAGCACCAGCAGCCAGAAGATGCCGAACAGCATGCCGCCGACCACGTCGCTGAGCCAGTGCGCGCCCAGATACAGGCGCGCAAAGCCGATCAGCGACACGATCGCACCACTGACCAGATACGGCCACACCCGGCGCCGGCCCGGCAGCTCGCGCGCGATCAGCAGCGCGAAGAAACCAAAGCCGATCGTGGCCATGGTGACCGCCACCGACGGAAACCCGAAGCCGCTGCTGGCTGCCGGCGGGCGTACCACCTGCACGGTGGCGCCCAGCAACTGTGTCAACGCAAGGCCGAAGGCCAGCGCGATCACCCAGTGCGTCACTGCCATCCAGCGGCGCCGCCAGGCCAGGTAGCACATCGCCGCCGCGATCGCCGGCAGCAGCACCTGCCAGTCGCCCAGCGACGCCAGCGCCACCATCGGGTAGTCGGCCAGCGGATTGCGCAGCGCCAGCATCAGATCGTGCACGGCCAGGTCCACGCGCAGCGGCTCGCCATGCGCCAGCACCACCATCAGCAACACGAACCAGCCCCAGCCAAGCAGCAACAGCATCAGCGCCATCATCGCCAGCGGTACCGACTCGCGACGGCGCGGGTCGAACACGCTCACCGACCAGTTGCCCAGCACCGGATGTCGATGCGACCACTCCAGCAGCCGCGCCAGCAAGGCATCCAGATGGCCGGCCGACCAGCGGTACGAGTACAGCACCATCGCCCAGGCCAGGCCGATCACTGCGGCCAGCAAGGTGACCACCACGAACAGACGGCCGGCGACCGCGGCCACCGCGTCGTAGGCAGTGCCCAGCACCCAGCCGGGTACCAGGAACAGCAGCGCCCACGAGATGCAGGCCAGACCGCTGGCGACCAGATAGCGCTTGAACGGCATGTGCGCCATGCCGGCGATGGCCGGCACGAACGGCCGCACCGCGCCCACGTAGCGCGCGATCAGGATGCTCTTGAACGCATTGCGCCGAAACAGCAGCTCGCCACGCTCCAGTAGCTGCGGGTAGCGGCGAAACGGCCAATAGGTGTGCAACTGGTGGCCCCAACGATGGCCGACCCAAAAACTCAGCGCATCGCCGACGAAGGCGCCCAGGGTGGCGCAGGCCACCGCGTACGGCCCGTTGATCTGACCCAACCCGATCAGCACACCGATGGCGAACAGCAACGGCAGCGCCGGCACGATGGCACCGAGTACGATCACCGCATCGCAAAATGCGATGGCAAAGATCGCCACGCCAGCCAGGGTGGGGTGGTGTCCGATCCACTCCAGCGTGGCGTCGATCCATGAATTCATCCCGCGATTATAGGTGGGCATGGCGACGGGTGACTTGCGCCGTCCTCACATCGGCCTGTCCGCTTCACCTGAGGTTGCGAGCGGACGACGCAGCACCGGTGCGTGGCGTGCTGGCAGCGCGTGCTGTAGCGATGCAGGCGCCCCGCCTACAATGGGGGATGAGTGACGATCCTGCCGGCAATCTGCCGCTGAAGTCCGATACCTTCGGGCGCATCCTGTTGATTCGCGACGCCGACCGCCTGTTTGTGCGGCGCGACCTGAGCGTGGCGCCGTGGCTGCTGCGCGGCGTGGCCTGGTGGCTGGCGCGGCGCGAGGCATTGGCCCTGCGCCAGCTGGACGGCCTGGCGCGGACGCCGCGTCTGTTGCGCTGGGACGGACGCCATCTGGATCGCAGCTACCTGGCCGGCGATGCGATGTATCAGCGCCCGCCGCGCGGCGATCTGGCCTACTTCCGCAGCGCGCGCAAGTTGTTGCAGCAGCTGCACCGCCGCGGGGTGGCGCACAACGATCTGGCCAAGGAAGCCAACTGGCTGGTGCAGGACGACGGCTGCCCGGCGGTCATCGATTTCCAGCTGGCGGTACGCGGCCATCCCCGAGCGCCCTGGATGCGTCTGCTTGCACGCGAAGACCTGCGTCACCTGCTCAAGCACAAGCGCATGTATTGCCCGGCCGCGATCACCCCGGTGGAACGCCGCGTGCTCAAGCGCACCTCCTGGGTCCGCAAGCTGTGGTTCGCCACCGGCAAGCCGGTCTACCGCTTCGTGACCCGCCGCGTGCTGCATTGGGAAGACAACGAGGGGCAGGGGCCGAAGCCTTGAGGGGCGGGGAATCAGGAATCGGGAGTAGGGAATCGGTAGTGCGCATCGCGGCGGCTGATCGTTCATAGGCTGCTGAACATTCAAGGCGCTAAGCTTTTGCGATTCCCCATTCTCGATTCCCCAATCCCATGACCTTGAAAGGCAAAACCCTCTTCATCACCGGTGCCTCGCGCGGGATCGGGCTGGCGATTGCGTTGCGGGCGGCGCGGGATGGGGCCAATGTGGCGATCGCGGCCAAATCGGCAGTGGCCAATCCCAAGTTGCCCGGCACCATCCATAGCGCGGCCGCGGCGGTGACCGCAGCCGGTGGGCAGGCGCTGGCGCTCAGGTGCGATATCCGCGACGAAGACCAGGTGCGTGCGGCCGTTGCCGCGACGATCGATGCATTTGGCGGTATCGATATCCTGGTCAACAATGCCAGTGCGATCTGGTTGCGTGGTGCGTTGGACACCCCGATGAAGCGCTTCGACCTGATGCAGCAAGTCAACGCGCGGGGCAGTTTTCTGTGCGCACAAGCGTGCCTGCCGCATCTGCTGCAGGCGCCCAATCCACACATCCTCACGCTGGCTCCGCCACCGTCCTTGAACCCGGCGTGGTGGGGCGCGCATACCGGCTACACGCTGGCGAAGATGGGCATGAGCCTGGTGACCCTGGGGCTGGCAGCCGAGTTCGGCCCGCAGGGCGTGGCGATCAATGCGCTGTGGCCGCGCACCATTATCGCCACCGATGCGATCAACATGATCGATGGCGTGGATGCGGCCGCGTGTCGCCGGCCGGAGATCATGGCCGACGCGGCACATGCGGTGCTGACGCGCCAGGCGGCCGGATTTCATGGCCAGTTCCTGATCGACGACCAGGTGCTGGCCCAGGCCGGCATCACCGACCTGAGCGGCTATGCGGTCGACCCGTCGCGTGCGTTGTTGCCGGATCTGTTTCTCGACTGAGCGTGGCCAACATCGCACCGCGCGCCGGCCGGACAGGAGGGGCACCCCGGATCAGCGTGCGCAGTTGCAGCGTTTTCGGCGTAAGGGGATGGCTGCCCATCGGCCGCGGCCCAGAAGCTCAACCACGTCACGCCCGCCCTGCAGTAAGCACAAAAGGTTCACAGTAGGGTTTGCTATCGTACGCGGCTGAAAACGTTTCCAACAGGGATGTATCGCGCGTGTTTTCGATGTTCCGTGTGCTTGTTATGGCAGCTTCGGTGTCCGTCCTGGCAGCCGGCTGCGGCGGAAAGCCGCTGCAGCCTGCAACCGGTGCCGATAGCAAAACGACTGAAGGACAGCTGGATTCCTTGCAGGGCCTCAACACCAAGCTCGGCGCCTACATCGACTGCTTCAACCGCGTCAACGCGAAGGTGCACGCCGGCGCCAGGTACTACACCGGCTGGATGCAGGACCCGTTCGCCGGCCCGACCGGTCGCGAGTCCGGCATGACCGGTCCGTACGATATCGACCACGACGACATGAGGCAGTGCTATGCGCCGATCAGCGCGGCCGCCGCGGCGAAACCATCGCTGCCTGCATTGGACAAGGCGGCACGCGACTATCGCGCGGCATTGAAGGCACTGCAGCCGATCAGTCACGCGGTGGCCGATTACTACACGCGTCAGGACTACGAAGACGACCAGTTCGCCAAGGGTAAACAGCTGCACCCGGAGCTGATGGAGGCGCTGGCAAACTATGCCGATGCCAGTACTGCCTTCAGTGCCGAACTGGACATGCAAAACGACGCGGCGCAACGCGAAAAACTCAAGCTGCTGGAGCAGGGCGAGGGCCGCACGCGCGAGTACTACCGGCTGGCGATGATGCTCGACGCCAAGAAGATCGCCGATGCGCTGGAAGAAGATCAGTTCGACGTGCCGCGGGTCAACGCTTTGCTGGACGGCTTCAACCGTCTCTCCGATGAGGCACATGCCACGGTGGCCGATCAGGAGCCAGGCAGGCTGACCTGGAACAGCTTCGAAACCGCTGCGGAAACTTTCCGCAGACAAGCCAAGGCGCGGGTGAAACGCGTGATCGAAAAAACGCCCTATAGCAAGATGGAACAGGGCTGGTTGAATAGCTCTTCGCTGGCGCCCGAAGGCTCGTCGCGCAAGCTGCTCAACACCTACAACGCGCTGGTGTCCGAAAGCAATCGTGAGTAATCACCGCTGTCCTCAACCATCGCGCGCGTGCCGGTGACCGGCTGCGCCAGATGTCATTGGGCCGCACGTTGCGGCGCCACCTTCTCCAACCCATCAACGGAACCTGAAATGACCCATCGACTTCGTTATGCGCCGCTCACCGCGGCGATGGCTTTCGCCGCGCTGCTTGCCGGCTGCCAGAAAGACGCGCCCGCCGCCGCAGTGGAAGGCGCCGACAAGATCAATGCCTACATCACGTGCTTCAACGGCGTCGAGCAGCCGATCCATGAGAGCTATCAGCAATACATCGAGTGGATGCAGGACCCCGAGGCTGGTCCGACCGGCAAGGAAAGCGGTATCCATGCACCGGGCACGGTACTGTCGCATCACGTGGACGAATGCGGCGCGCCGATGACCGCGGCCTTGGCGCAAACGCCCGCCAGCCCCGAGCTCGACCCGGTGGCAAAGACCTATCAGGAACGTTTCACCACGCTCAACGAGCGTATCGGCGAGGCGGTGCGCTACTACGACCGCGAGGATTATCTGCGCGACGACGGCAACGGCATGAAGGCGCTGCACGCACCGCTGATGCAGGCCTATCACGCGTTCTTCGAAGCCGGCCAAGCCATGAATACCGCGCTTGAACATAACGAAGACACGCGTCGCCAGGCGCAGATCGATGCGATCGAAAAAGAAGAAGGCCGCAGCGCCTCCTGGTATCACTTGAAGATCATCGGCGAAGGCAAGCAGCTGGTGCAGGTGCTCGACAGCGACACGCCGGATCTTGCCGCAGCGCAGGCCCAGCTCACGCGCTACCAAAGCATTCTGGAAGAGGCGCAGAAGGCCAAAGTCGGCCAGGGCGATGCGATGTGGGGCCACATGGAACGTTCCGCCGACAAGCTTGCGCGCGAGTCGGGGCGCCTGGTCGAGCGTATCCGCACCAAGACACCATTGAACAAGAGCGAGCAGATGCTGCTGGAAAGCGGTTCGATGCCGCCGGGTGGCACCCGCCAGGCCGTGCTGGCCAGCTACAACGATCTGATCGACATGAGCAACCGGATGTCGCATTGATGTTGTGCACGCATCTTTGTCGCGTTGTGTAAGCACATCGCGCAGGTGATTGTGCAAGCTTCAAACACGCTGCGATCTAGAACTTCAGCGCCGTTGGATGCTTCCATGCAAAGTTGGTCGAGGGCGCGATGCCCTCACCGCTTGCGGGACACGCCGTGAATCCGTCCGTAGAGGCGCCTTGGCGGCATCCATGCCGCCAAGGGTCCCGCAACCGGCAAGGGGCCTGCAGCAAAGTCGCAGATCGGCGCGTCAGCCGTTTGAGGTCTCCGGCAGCGGCTCGGCACACTGCCGGCAGTAGCGTGCGTCGGGCGCGTGGCCTTCCAGCCCGCAGCGTGGGCAATTGCGGGCATCGCGCTTGCTGGTGTGGCCACCTTCGCGCAGCGTGCTGGCCAGTTCGGCGGTGTAGATGCCGGTTGGCACGGCGATGATGCTGTAGCCGATCAGGATCAAGGCCGAGGTGACGAAGCGGCCCAGCGTGGTTTGCGGCACCAGGTCGCCGAAGCCCACCGTAGCCATCGTCACGATGGCCCAGTACATGCTGGTCGGGATGCTGGTGAACCCGTGTTGCGGGCCTTCGATCACATACATCGTGGCGCCGGCGATCACGGTGATGGTGAGCACGCTGAACAGGAACACCAGCACCTTGCGCCGGCTGCGCCAGAGCGCGTCCACCAGTTGTCCGCTTTCTTCGACGTAGCGGGTGAGCTTGAGGATGCGGAACAGGCGCAGGATGCGCAGTACGCGCACCACCAGCAGCGTCTGCGCGCCCGGCACGAAGAACGACAGATAGCTGGGCAGAATCGAGAACAGGTCGATCACGCCCCATACGCTGAGTGCGTAATGCAGCGGGCGCCGCACCACCGCCAGGCGCAACGCGTATTCGATGGTGAACAGTGCCGTGAACGCCCATTCCAGCGGCACCAGCCAGTGCGCCGAATGCGAATGGATGCGCGGCACGCTGTCGATCATGATCACCACCACGCTGGTGAGGATCGCCACCACCAGCATCAGGTCGAAATTGCGCGACGGACGGGTGTCGTGCCGGTAGATGATGTCGAACCATTGCCGGCGCCAGCCGTGGTCGGTGGCAGGAGTGAGCTGAGGATCGGAGAAGGGGCGCATCCGTGCATTGTGCCGCAGGCCGGCGAATGCGCGAGAATGCGCGTTCTCCCTCCGCTTCTGCGACCCACCATCATGAGCACCGCTGCCGATTCGCCCCTGTCCCTCGCGCATTACTACCTGCCGGTGTACCGTCCGCGCCAGGTGGTGCTGGAGCGTGGTCAGGGCAGTCGCGTGTGGGACGATCAGGGCCGTGAGTATGTGGACCTGTCTGCCGGCATCGCGGTCAGCGGGCTGGGCCACAACGATCCGGATCTGATGGCCGCGCTGACCGAGCAGGCCGGCAAGCTGTGGCACACCAGCAATGTGTTCTTCAGCGCACCGCCGCTGAAGCTGGCCGAAGAGCTGGTCACCGCCTCGCGCTTCGCGCACAAGGTGTTCCTGTGCAACTCGGGGACCGAGGCCAACGAAGCGGCGATCAAGCTGGTGCGCAAGTGGGCCAGCAGTCAGGGCCGCCCAGCCGACAAGCGCGTGATCGTGACCTTCCGCGGCAGCTTCCATGGGCGCACCTTGGCGGCGGTCACCGCGACCGCGCAGCCCAAGTACCAGGAAGGCTACGAGCCGCTGCCCGGCGGGTTTCGCTATGTGGACTTCAACGATGTGGCGGCGCTGGAAGCAGCCATGGCCTCGGGTGATGTGGCCGCGGTGATGGTCGAGCCGATCCAGGGCGAGGGTGGGGTGATGCCGGCCGCGCCGGGTTTCCTGAGCCGCGTGCGTGCGCTGTGCGATCAGCACGATGCGCTGCTGGTGCTGGACGAGATCCAGTGCGGCATGGGCCGGACCGGCACGCTGTTCGCGCATTGGCAGGAGCAGGTGACGCCGGACATCGTGACGCTGGCCAAGGCACTGGGTGGCGGTTTCCCGATCGGCGCGATGCTGGCCGGCCCCAAGGTGGCCGAAACCATGCAGTTCGGCGCGCACGGCACCACCTTCGGTGGCAATCCGCTGGCCGCGGCGGTGGCGCGTGTGGCGTTGCGCAAGCTGGCCTCGCCGCAGATCGCCGAGAACGTCGAGCGTCAGTCGGCAGCGCTGCGCGCCGGCCTGGAAGCGCTCAACACCGAGTTCGGCCTGTTCGCCCAGATCCGCGGGCGCGGCCTGATGCTGGGCGCTGTGCTGGTGCCGGCGCATGCCGGGCAGGCCGGGGCGATTCTGGACTGCGCCGCCACCCATGGCTTGCTGTTGCTGCAGGCGGGGCCGGATGTGTTGCGCTTCGTGCCGGCACTCAATCTGACCGATGCCGAGCTGGCCGATGGGTTGGAACGCTTGCGCCTGGCGATTGCCGAGTACGTGGCGCAGAGGTGATGGAGTCCTGCGCTTTCTGCGCCATCGTGGCGGGTGCCGTGCCGCTGAGCGTGGTGGGCTAAGACGCGCGGGTCGTTGCGTTTCTTGATTGGCGCTAAGTCATGTCAGGCTCGTGCTGGTGCTGCCGCACGTACCTGCGCAGCAGTTGCGGGATCTGCATGAAGACAGCGCTGCGTAGCTGATGCGGATTGCGTATCGCGCGATGCTGCTCTCTTGCAGTAGGGATTGGGTAACGGCGGGTCATGGAGGTTTGATCTGTATCGCTCTACCGTACCCTCACCCCAACCCCTCTCCCGACGGGAGAGGGGCTCGCCTCTGCGTTTGTCATTACCGACACGGGCTCAAAGCGCCAGCGCTGTACCTGATCGTGGACGCCGCCGCGTTCGATGCCGCGAGCAGCGTCTTGCGTAACCCTTGCGGGTGATCAGTGTTTCGCGATGCTCAACGATTCCCGATTCCCGATTCCCCAATCCCGGCCCTTCACCCCAGCCCATACCGCTTCAACACCCGCCGCAAACCGCGCGCATCGCGTACCGTGTCCGCATGCAGGCCGGCGGCACGCGCGCCGCGCACGTTGACGAACAGGTCGTCGACAAACAATGTGCGCGAGGCGGTCGCATCGAGCTGGGCGAGCGCGCGTTGATACACCGGCAGCGCCGGTTTGCGGCCGCCGAGCGCGCCGCTGCACAGCACGCGGCCCTGCAATAGCGGAAACAGCGGCGGCACGATCCGCTCAATCGCTTCCGCCATCAATGGCCCGTTGTTGGTGAGCACCGCCACCGCGGTGGTTGCCGCCACCGCCAGCACCTGCGT
Source organism: Xanthomonas arboricola (assembly GCF_002940665.1). Lineage (GTDB taxonomy): Bacteria > Pseudomonadota > Gammaproteobacteria > Xanthomonadales > Xanthomonadaceae > Xanthomonas > Xanthomonas arboricola_B. Next base: position 762,575 of record NZ_MIGY01000001.1, on the reverse strand, counting down.
CAGCACTGCCGGGTCGGCGCGGCATGCCGCCACGCGTGCGGCGATCCAGGTGGCGCGATCGATCGCGCAGCCAAGGCCGTCGCTGAGCTGGGCCAGATAGGCGGGCGTGTCGATCACCCCGGCGTCGTAGGCGCGCTCCAGGCCCTGCTCGAACAACACCTTTTGCACATGTTGCGGCGTGCGCGCCGCCGCATTGGCAAGCGCCGCCACACGGCGCGGCCGCGAGTAGCTGGCCAGCACGCCGTCGAAATCGAGCAGTAACAGGGACGGTGCTGCAGGCGGCATGGGTGCACTCGGAATGTGGCGGGGCAGCGTTGTCGATTCACCACGGGATGGCAAGCGTGCAAGACCTGGTATGTCCGGATCCACGCAGGTGGGTAGGGATGGTACCCATTCAGATCGTTGGATTCGGCAGCAACCTACCCACCCGCGCCGCCCCTACCCTCCGCGCGGCGCTTGCGGTGGAACTGTGCTGGGTATGGTCGATGCATGCCGCATCCGCGGTGTCAGCCGGTCTTGGGGAGCGGGCCCGGTCACTCAGCACGTCACACCATCCAGGGGGTCGATTGCATGCGCAAGCGCTTGAACACCGATCAACTGGCGGCGTCGGTCGCCGCCATTCTCACCACTGCCACGCGTGGTCGCACGCTGGCTTCGATGACCTTGGTGCTGGCTGGCGCACACAGCCTGCCCGTCCTGGCACAGGAAGCGCGCACGCTGGACGCGGTCAGCGTGGTCGGTACCGGCTCCACGCGCACCACGGCTTCCATCTCCGTTGCCGAGATCCAGGCCCAGGTGCCCGGCGTGGCACCGCAGCAGTTGCTGGCGAGCCTGCCCGGCGTGAATGTGCAGACCACCGATCCGTTCGGGCTGTACGAGTTCGGCGACTCGATGACCATCCGCGGCTTTTCCGCCAACCAGATCGGCGTGACCCTGGACGGCATTCCGATCGAAACCTTCGACACCCGCGAAGGCGGCCCGATCACCCGCTACGTGTCCAGCGAGAACCTGCTCGACGTCACCGTGTCGGCCGGTTCCGGCGATGTCACCCAGCCTTCGTACCACGCACTTGGCGGTGCGATCCGCTACACCAGCCTGCCCCCGAAGGGCGGCGACAGCTGGAGCGGCAATCTCACCCAGACCATCGGCTCGGACGATCTGGTACGCAGCTTCGTGCGGCTGGATACGCCGGACTGGTGGGAAGGCGGCCCCAGCGCCTATCTGTCTGCCTCGCGCACGCAGGGCGGGGTGTGGGACATGGAACCGGCCACGCAGAAGAGCGATCACTTCGAAGCCAAGATCCGCCAGGCCTGGGACGTGGGCCACCTGACCCTGGGCTGGATCTACAACAACCGCAAGGACTACGACGTGCAGTCGTACAACTCCGACGGCTCGGTGGCGTGGGATCTGCACGAACGCATCACCGGCAATCCGGAAGTGGATGCCGAGCATTACAGCGAATGGCAGAACGGCCGCCGCGACTCGCTGCTCAGCCTGCACGGCGATTTCCTGTTCAACGACGCGATCGGTTTCACCTTCACCGGCTACTACGAGAACAAGCACGGTTACGGCGTCGGCGGCACGCCGCCAAGTACGGCCACCGGCCTGTACAACGACGCCATCGCCGGCACGCCGGGGCGCACCGATATCGCCATCAACGACCCGCAGATCGTCGATGCCAACGGAAATGTCACCCGCGTCGGTGCGATGACGCGGCGCGAGGAAATCATGGGCGGCGATCGCTACGGCGTGACCACCGCGGTGTCGTGGGAGACCGAGCACAACAAGCTCGAAGTCGGTGCGTGGTACGAGAACTACGACTTCGACCAGGTGCGCCCGCTGTACAACCTGGACCCGGCCACCGGCGCACTGCTGAAGGGCGCGCTGCCGATCGTCATCTACTACGACAACCACTTCTCCACCGAGGTGAAGCAGCTCTACATCAAGGATACGCTGCGCCTGCTGGATGACCGGCTCACCATGGAGTTCGGCGCCAAGGGCCTGGATGTCAAACGCGACTACAACGGCATCGCCAATCTCGATGACTTCAATGTCGGTGTGCGCCGCGACGTCACCATCAAGAACAGCGACTGGTTCCAGCCGCAGGTCGGCGCCAGTTTCCAGCTTTCCGAGGGCGTGCAGGTGTTCGCCAACTATGCGGAAAACTTCAGTTCGGCGCCGCGGCTGGCGTTGACCTCGGGGGCATTCAATCCGGATATCGCGCCGGAGGAATCCACCAACATCGATATCGGCATCCGTGCCGAGTCCAGCCAGTGGAGCGGCTACGTCGCCGCCTACAGGATCGATTACGAGAACCGCATCATCGCGCTGACCGACCCGGACCCATTGGTGGTCGCGCCCACCATCTACGCCAACGTCGGCGACGTGCAGACCTACGGCGCGGAAGTGTCCGGCATGTGGAAGCCGGCACCGGGCTGGCGGCTGGGAGCGTCGCTGACCTGGAACAAATCCGAATTCCAGGACAATTATTTCGGCCCGGTCAGCGGCAGCCTGGTGCAGGTGGAAGGCAACGACGTGCCGGATTCGCCCAAGGTGATGTTCAGCCTCAACGGCGGCTGGGAAGGCGAGCATTTCTTCGCCAACCTCGACACCAAATACACCGGCAAGCGCTACGGCGACACGCTCAATACCGACCAGGTGGACGCCACCTTCATCGTCAACGGCAGCGTCGGCTATCAGGGCGAGGATGCAGGGTTTCTGGCCGGTGGGCGATTGCAGTTGTCGGTCTACAACCTGTTCGACAAGGACGATGCGATCGGTGCGGTGTTCCCGAACGAAAGTTCCGGCTCGTACCAGTTGATCGCACCGCGCCAGCTGTTCGCCAGTCTGTCCTACACGTTCTGAGGCGGTGACGCGGCCGGCGTCACTGCCGGCCGCGTCATGCGTTTTTGTCAGTCGTACTCGATCCATGACATGCAAGGACTAGGCGTTGATGCAAGGCAATCATTCTGGGGCGATGACGCGGCGGCAACTGCTGGCGCGCATCGGCATGACCGCTGGCGGCGCGATGATGTATCAGGCGATGAGCAGCCTGGGCATGGCGGCCGAGTCCGATTTCAAGGGGCCGCTGCAGCTGGATGGCGACCCGAAGGGCGCCTCGGTGCTGATTCTGGGGGCGGGGCTGGCCGGCATGGCTGCGGCCTTCGAACTGCGCAAGGCGGGGTACCGCGTGCAGGTGCTGGAATACAACGACCGCCCCGGTGGGCGCAACTGGACGCTGCGCGGCGGCGACCGTTACACCGAACTTGGCGGGGCGACCCAGCATTGCCGGTTCGACGACGGGCTGTACCTCAATCCGGGGCCGTGGCGCATTCCGCATCACCACAAGGCGGTGCTGAGTTACTGCAAGCAATTCGGCGTGGCCCTGGAGGCGTTCAACCAGGTCAACTACAACGCGCTGTTGCATAGCCAGCAAGGCTTTGGCGGCAAACCGCAGCGCTTTCGCGCCATCGATGCCGATTACAAGGGCCATGTGTCCGAGTTGCTGGCCAAGTGCACCCAGCAGCAGGCGCTGGACAAGAGCGTGAGCCGCGAAGACCAGGAACTCCTGTTGGAGTCCTTGCGGACCTGGGGCGCGCTCGACCACAAGTTCGGCTACGTCACAGGCAAGGACAGCAGCGAGCGGCGCGGTTTTGCGCGGTATCCCGGCGGCGGTCTGTCGGGCAAGCCGGAGTTCTCCGATCCCTTCAGCGTGCAGGACGTATTGCGCTCGCGTCTGTGGACCACGCTGGCGGCCGGCAACAACTACGAAATGCAGACCACCATGTTCCAGCCGGTGGGCGGTATGGACCAGATCGGCAAGGCGTTCGCGGCGCGGCTCGGCGATGCCATCACCTACAACGCCAAGGTCACCAGGATCGATCAGGACGGCGACGGCGTGCGCGTCTCCTGGCAGGATGCCGCGCACGGCGGCGAAGAACGCATCGCCAGCGCCGATTGGTGCATCTGCACGATTCCGTTGTCGGTGCTCAGCCGCATTCCGGTCACCGCCGGCGACGCGATGACCACCGCGATCGGCCAGGTGCCGTATGCGGCGTCGGTGAAGGTGGGCCTGCAGTTCAAGCGTCGCTTCTGGGAAGAGGACGAGGCCATCTACGGCGGCATCAGCTACACCGATCTGCCGATCACCTTGATCAGCTACCCCAGCACGAACTATCACAGCCCCGGCAAGGGCGTGCTGCTCGGTGCCTACGTCTGGGGACTGGACGCCTACCAGTTCACCTCGATGCCCCCGGAGCAGCGCGTGCGCAAGGCGGTCGAATACGGCACGCAGTTGCATCCGCAATATCCACGCGAGTTCGAGAACGGCATTTCGGTCGGCTGGCACCGCGTACCGTTCACGCATGGCTGTTTCGGCATGTGGAGCGAGCAGGCGCGTGCCGAACACTACACGCCGCTGTGCCAGATCGACGGGCGCCTGGCGCTGGCCGGTGAACACGTCTCCTATATCCCGGCCTGGCAGGAAGGCGCGATCTTGTCCGCGCACGATGTCGTCGGCCGTCTGCATCGCAAAGTGCTGGCCGGAGGAGGTCGCGCATGAGTCTGTTGCCACGATTGGCCGCGGCCAGCTTCGTCGTTGCGATGGCTGCCTTGCTGGTGCCGCCGGGCGCATACGATGCGCGGGCGCAGAGTTCCGATGCCACCCAGCTGTTCCCGCAGCAGGGCTTTGCCAAGGCATCCGGCCAGGATGTCTACCAGGCGATCTGCCAGGGCTGCCACATGCCGGCCGGGCGCGGCGCGCAAGGTGCCGGCGAATACCCCGCGCTCGCCGGCAATCCCAAGTTGGCCGCCGGACCCTACGTCATCATGATGGTGCTCGACGGCCATGCCGGCATGCCCGGTTTCGGCGAGATGCTCAACGATCGCCAGGTGGCCGAAGTGGCAAGTTATGTGCGCACGCACTTCGGCAACGATCACGCCGAGCGCGTCACCGTCGACGACGTCAAATCGCTACGCCACTGATGCTCCCTTTCCCTTTCATGCAAGGAGTTGCCATGTCCCGTCCAGTGACAGCCGTTCTCACCGCCGCCCTGCTGTGGTCTGCGGGTCTCGCCGCCGCGCATGCCGCCGAGGTGATCCGCCACAAGATCCCCAACAGCGATTTCCCCATCGCTGCCGCCGTGGAAATTCCTGCCGGCAAGGCCACTGTCTATGTCAGCGGCAAGGTGCCGGCGGTGGTGGATGCCAGTGCGCCCAAGGACTCGGCTGCCGCCTATGGCGACACCAAGGCGCAGACGGTGAGCGTGTTGAACCAGATCAAGCAGCAGCTCGCAGCGCTTGGCCTGGGGATGGGCGATGTGGTGAAGATGCAGGTATTCCTGGTCGGCGACCCGGCCATGGGCGGCAAGATGGATTTCAACGGATTCATGGACGGTTACCGCCAGTTCTTCGGCACCAAGGAGCAGCCCAACCTGCCGGCACGCTCGGCCTTCCAGATCGCCGCGCTCGGCAATCCGCTGTATCGGGTGGAAATCGAAGTGGTCGCCGTTCGTCCCTGAAACCGTCGTGCCGTCCTGCTGGAGGTTGTCATGAAAACTGCTCTTTCGCGCCGCATGTTTCTGCGCGATTCCGCGCTATTTGCCGGCGCTGCCGGTGCGAGTGCGCTGCCGCTGCTGGCCAGTGCCGCCGAACGTTCCGCCGCCGTCGAGCCGACACCGGCCAGTGCGCTGTCGCCGGTGATGATCGGCTCCAACGAGTTTCCCGATGGCCCGTCGGCGGCCGCGGTCAAGGCCATCGCACAGATCGCACCGCAAGGCGGACGCTACCTGCGCGATGTGCAGAGGGAACTGATGGACACCCTGGCCGCCGAGCTCAAGCTGCCGGTCGATCACCTGATGGCCTACGCCGGCTCCACCGAGCCGCTGGACTACACGATGCTGGCGTTCACCTCGCCCAGCGCCGCGCTGGTCACTGCCGATCCCACCTATGAATCCGGTTGGCGCGCCGCCACCCGCAATGGCGCAAAACTGATCAAGGTACCGTTGCGCAAGGACTTTTCGCACGATGTGCAGGCGATGTGCGCCGCCGACGCCAGCCCCGGCGTGATCTACATCTGCAATCCCAACAATCCCACCGGCTCGGTCACCGCACGCAAGGATCTGGACTACGCATTGGCGCACAAGCCCAAGGGCAGCGTGCTGGTGGTGGACGAGGCCTATATCCACTTTGCGCAGAGCACCAGCAGCGTGGTCGACATGGTCGCCGCGGGCGAGGACGTGGTGGTGTTGCGCACCTTCTCCAAGCTCTACGGCATGGCCGGCATTCGCCTCGGCTATGCGGCCGCGCGCCCGGACCTGCTGGCCAAGCTGATGTTCTACAGCGTCAACAGCCTGCCAGTGACCGCCGCCGCCGCAGGCCTGGCCAGCCTGCGCGATCCCGCACTGGTGCCGCAGCGACGCGCGCGCACCTCGGCCACACGCAAGGACGTGATGGAGTTTCTCGCCAAACAGGGCTACGCCTGCACCGCCTCGGAGAGTAACTGCTTCATGGTCGATGTGAAGCGCCCGGCCGCCGGCTTCAAGGACGACATGGCCACCCATGGCGTGTTCATCGGACGCAGCTGGCCAGTATGGCCGACCTGGTCGCGCATCACCGTCGGAACCGACGCGGAGATGGCACGCTTCAAGCAGGCCTTCGTGCAGGTGATCGCCGGCAAGCGCGGCCCATTGCCGCTGCCGGACGCCACGGCCGCTGTGCATGACCCGATGGATGCTTTTTTCCGGTACGCATGAAGCGTTACTCTGGCACCACCGGCGCATGCGAACGCGCTGGTGTGGCCAGGCGCGCTGGGCGTCGCGCATCCCTTAACGCAGGAGTGTTCCCTTGAAAGTGTTTTCGACATTTGCCGTGCTTGGTCTGGTGCTGCTGGCGCCTTCGGCATGGGCGCGTACCTGCGCCGTCACCATCACCGGCAACGATCAGATGAAGTTCGACCAGAGCGCGATCAAGCTGGCGCCCGACTGCACGCAGGTGGACCTCACGCTCAAGCACTCCGGCAAGATGGCCGCCACGGTGATGGGGCACAACTGGGTGCTGACCAAGTCCGCCGACTTCCAGGCAGTGGCCAATGCCGGCATACGCTCCACCATTGCCGACAGCTATCTGCCCAAGGCCGACGCGCGCGTAATCGCGCACACCAAGGTGATCGGCGGCGGCGACAGCACCACGGTCAGCTTTCCCACCAGCAAGTTGAGCAAGGGCGGCGATTACACCTTTTTCTGCTCGTTCCCCGGTCACTGGGCGATGATGAAGGGCACGCTGAGTTTCGGTTGAACTGTCACGTGCCGCAGGGGCGTGCTATCGGCTACGCGAGTGACGTGGTGGAATGGAGGCGCGCTGTCGCGCCACGCTCACCTGTTCTCGTAGCTGGGCAGCTTCTGGATCACGAGCTAGACTCCCAGCTTGCTGTCGCATGCAGGGTTCACCACTGCTCCCGGCCGCCAAGCCCGTTTTATCGACGAGCGAAGGCGCGGTCGCTGGCGATCTGCGGGATGCTGAAGGCGGCAATCGTCGGCTCCATCCAGCACGGCCGATTCTCTGCGTGGAAGGCCAGCTCCCTGGTGTGCGAGCCAACGCCTTCGGCCATTATCACAGGCGCATAGCGCCGGCACCGGCGGTCAACCCGGCACCGGCTCCGACCCGCCTGGCGTGGCCGTTGCGCGCAACAACCCGCGTTGCAAGGCCTGCGCCAACGCGCTTTCGCGGCTGCGTGCATCGAGCTTGCGATAGAGGTTCTTCAAATGGAACTTGACCGTATTTTCCGACAGGTGCAGGCAGCGTGCGATCTGTTTGTTGGAATAGCCACGTGCCAGTTGCGCGAGCACTTCCAGCTCGCGTTCGCTGAAGATGTCGCCGGCCGGGTCCTCGTCGCCGCTGAGGCGTTCGAGCAGGGCCTGGATGGTGAGTGCGCGGGTGGTGCCACCGACGGTATGCGGGTCGTGTTGACGCAGCGAGCGCAGCATTGCCTTGGCCGGAAGACCGAGTTCGACGATCGCCTGCCAGCTTTGCGTCAGTGCGACATGATCGAGCGCGCTATACAAATGCGGCAGCGCCGCGACCAGTTCGCCACGTTGCTGCAGCACCAAGGCGGTGCGTGCGCGGGTGCGCGCGAGATGGCATAGATTGTCGTTGGCCAGGCAGGCCTGTTCGATCTGGCCCAGGATGGTCAGCGCGGCGCTGCTGCGTCCGGCCAGCCGATGCCAGCGTGCCAGCGCAAAACCCATCGCCGCGCGATCGCGCCAGCGGTGGGGCGATCGCAGCGTATGCGCCAATCCGGATTCGCCGCCGGTACGTGCGATCACTACATCGATGGCGGCATTGCCCGGATGTTCCAGCAACAGCATCAGGCGCCACGCTGCGGCCAGCTCCGACAGGCGCGTGAGCTTGCGCCCGTGCGCTATCTGTTCGACGTGTTCGAGCAGTGCCAATGCGCTGCGCCCGCTGCGGTCGCGTACACGCTCCAGCCCCAGCGCGGTGTCGTAGGCGGCGGCCAGCACGTCCATGCCGCCGTCGTGCTGTTCCAGCAATTCCAGCGCCGGATGCAGCAGGTCGGCCGCATCGTCGTGGTGGCCGCGTTCGTAATGCAGTTGCGCGAGCAGGCACTGGCCGGCGGCCTGCAGGACGCGATCCAGCTGTGGGGTACAGGCGCACCAGTTCAGGGCCTGCCGGTAACAGGCTTCGGCGTCGCCGAGTTGTCCACGATAGAAAAAGCTCTGGCCCAACGCCAACAGCGCCTGGCTTGCGCCTGGTTCGCTGCCACCGCGCTGCATCGCATCGCGTGCGTTCAGGGCGTAGCGTTCGGCCAATGCAAAGGCGCCCTGTGCAATGGCGGTGGTGGCGCAGATGCACAGCAGCATGCCGCGGCCCAGATGATCGTCCTCGTCCAGCGCGGATGCTTGCGCCGCGATCTGGGTCAGGCCGTGCGGATTGCCGCAGATTTCGTCGAGGCGATCGCGCAACAGCGCCACCACCACCGTGTAGTCGCGCTGCAAGGGCTCGCGCAGCGCAGCCGGGAAGTCGCGGAAGCGTTCCAGCAGCAGGCGCGCATGGCTGAACTCGCCGAGCCTTGCGTGCAGGTGTGCCTGGGTGAGATTCAGCGCCGGGGTGTCGCGGATGGTGCGGTGTTCGAAATGCCGGAGCAGTGCGCGCACCTCGTGCGTGCCGTGGGTCAGCACCAACTGCCAGGTGCCGGCGCGCGCGATGTAGCTGGCGGCCAAGTCGCCGCACTCGGCACGCGATGCGTGCCGCACCGCTTCGGCCAGATGCCGATGATCGCCAAACCAGCGAGCGGCCCGTTGCTGCAGTTGCGTGGCCTGACCAGGATGTTCGCGATCGAGCAGCTGCTGCAGGAAGTCGGCAAACAAGGGGTGATAGCGGAACCACTCGCGCTCGCCATCCATGGGCACCAGCAGGCCGTGGAAATGTTCCAGCCGCGCCAGCAGCCGGCCGCTGTCGTCGCGCTGGCGCACCGCATCGGCCAGCGCTGCGTTGACGCGCTCTAACGGACTGGTCCGCAACAGCAGATCGCGCGTGTCGGCATCCAGATCGTTGATCACCTGTTCGGCCAGGTACGCGGCAATCTGTGCACTGCGGCCGGAGAAACGCGCGGCCACCTCCTGTTGACGTTGCACGCCGCCCTCCAGCCACAGGCGCGCCAGATGCAGCGCCACCGGCCAGCCTTCGGTGTAGCGCAGCAATTCGTCCACCACCGGCGCCGGGACCTGGGGCCCCAGCAATGCTTGCGCCTCTTGCTCGTCCAGCGCCAGTTGCGCACTGCCGAGACGGCTGAGCTGCGCCTGCAGGTCCAGCCGCGCCAGCGGCAGGGCCGGCACGCGCCGGGTGGCCAGCAGCAGGTGCAGGCGTCCGCCGCCGTGTTCGACCAGGCGCAGTACCAGCTCGTCGACGATGCCGCTGCCGAGCCGGTCGTAATCGTCGAGAATCACGCTGATGCGCCGGGGCGCCGTGCGCAGCGCGCGGATCAGCACCGTCACCGCTTCGCGCGGATCCTGGTCGCGGTTGTGCAGCACCGCCGCGCACAGTGCCGGATCTGCACCTGCGTGCTGGATCGCCAGCGCCAGATGGCCGAGGAAACGCGCAGCATCGGCGTCCTCTTCGTCCAGCGACAGCCAGGCCACGGCGGTGTGGTCGCGCGCGCGCAGCTGCGCATGCCACTGCGCCAGCAGCGTGGTCTTGCCGAATCCGGGCGGTGCCAGCAGCAGGGTGAGTGGCCGGGCCTGGGCGTGATCCAGCGCAGCCAGCAAGGCGCCGCGCACCACAGCCCCGGCACGCGGCAGCGGTGGCTCCAGCTTGCTGGCAAGCAGCCAATCGGGAAGGGCGGAATCGCGCGACGGTGAGGGGCGCGGTGTGAGCAACGCAACAGGCTTGAGCATGAGGCGAGGGCGGCCCTGGCAAGCGTCGGCAGCGCGCCGGCTCGACACGCTGCAGATCGTGATGAAACAGCGGCGATGCAGATGGCGTCACCGTGACCGGCGACGACGGCAGATCGGCTGCTTCGAGGGTCCCCACCCATGCCCATCCGTGGACACCTTTCAGAAAGGTATGACAGCCACAAGACAAAAGCAAAGCGTGTCGCCGCGCCGCCGCCTGAATGGAGCAAGCGCTGGCGCAGGGTTTGCGCCGGCGCCAGGCAACAGCCGAGTCCATCCGGACGCCATGGGCCCGGACACGACGCCGGCGCCGCGCCTGTTCAGCGTCGGCGCGGACCTGGAAAATACACGTCAGGCATCGCCGATGGCGCGTGCCTCGCGGACCACCGCGCGGCATGCCTCGCTTTCACGCAACACCAGGTCTGCGTGCCCGAGCCACTTTGCAGGCGACGCGATGTCTGAAGACGCCTCAGTGCGCCACTTCCGCAAATGCCTCGCGCGCGGCGGCCAGCGTGGCGTCGATCACTGCCGCGTCGTGCGCGCTGGACATGAAGCCGGCCTCGTAGGCCGACGGCGCCAGATACACGCCTCGCTGCAGCATCGCGTGGAAGAAACGGTTGAAGGTGGTGATGTCGCAGGCAGTGGCCTGTGCATAGTTCTCCACGATCTCGTCGGTGAAGAACAACCCGAACATGCCGCCGACCTGATTGGTGGTGACGGCAATGCCGGCCGCGCGCGCGGCATCTTCCAGTCCCTCGCACAACACGCTGGTGGCCTCGCTCAGGCGGGCGTGGAAGCCCGGCTCCTGCACCAGTTCCAGCATCGCCAGGCCGGCCGCCATCGCCACCGGGTTACCCGACAGGGTGCCGGCCTGGTAGATCGGGCCGGCCGGAGCGATCTGCTCCATCAAGTCGCGCCGGCCGCCGTACGCACCCACCGGCATGCCGCCGCCGATGATCTTGCCGAAGGTGCTCAGGTCCGGCGTGACCCCGTAATGCGCCTGCGCGCCACCGAGCGCGACGCGGAAACCGGTCATCACCTCGTCGAAGATCAGCAGTGCGCCATGCCGGGTGCACAGCGTGCGCAGATGCTGCAGGTAGCCGGCCTGCGGCGGAATGCAGTTGGCGTTGCCGACCACCGGTTCGATGATCACTGCCGCCACGTCGGCGCCGATCTCGTCGAACAGGGCGGTGGCGCCTTCGAAGTCGTTGAAGCTGAGGGTGGCGGTCAACTCGCTGAGGCCGGACGGCACGCCCGGCGAGGTCGGCACGCCCAGGGTCAGCATGCCGCTGCCGGCCTTGACCAGGAACGAGTCGCCATGGCCGTGATAGCAGCCTTCGAACTTGACGATGCGGTTGCGCCCGGTGGCGCCGCGCGCCAGGCGCACCGCCGACAGCGTGGCTTCGGTGCCCGAATTGACCATGCGCACCATCTCGCAGGACGGCACCAGCCGGTGGATCGTCTCGGCCATGGTGACTTCGGCCGCACACGGCGCACCGAAGGACAGGCCGTCGCGGATCGCGCGCTCCACCGCTTCGCGCACCGCCGGGTGATTGTGGCCGGCAATCATCGGCCCCCACGAGCCCACGTAGTCGATGTAGCGGTTGTCGTCCACGTCGTACAGATACGGGCCATCGGCGCGCGCCACGAAGAACGGCTCGCCGCCGACCGACTTGAATGCACGCACCGGTGAGTTGACGCCGCCGGGCAGCAGCGTCTGCGCCTGGGCGAACAGAGCGTGGGAGCGGGTGTGGTTCATGCGCGCAGATCCTTGAGTGGTACCGAGTGGGGGCGGCGCGGCCCGACCGCGGGCAGCGCACTCGCCATTGTCAGGCTTGCGGCCCCCGTCCGCCTACCCACCAGGTGCCTGCCTACCCGTCGGAGCGGACGGGTAGGGCAACCCGGCTGCCTATGATCGAACGGGACGGTATCGACGGTTTGGCATGAGCAGATGACCCGCGGTCATTGGCCTCCTGCGGCGGATGTTCAGAGAGTGTGATTCCGGTAGCCATTGGCGCCGTTCATTTTTGTCGCGTTGCCGACAGTTCCAGACTTGGGGGAGACAGCATGAACCGTAGTATCCAGAAGCGTGCCTTGGCGTTGGCGCTGGTCATGGCCATGGGGAGCGTCCACGCGCAGTCCACCAGCGGCAGCATCGTCGGCAGCGTGGGGCAGAGCAGCGGCACCAGCGTGCTGGTGGAAAACAACAGCGGGTTCAGCCGCGAAGTACCGGTGGATGCGCGCGGCCGTTACACCGCCGGCAACCTGCCGCTGGGCACCTACAAGGTCACCGTCAAGCGCGACGGCGCGGTGGTGGAGACGCGCGAGAACGTCGCGATCACCGTCGGCGCCAACACCGACGTCTCGTTCGCTGCCGCGTCGGGGAGCGGCATGCAGACCCTGGACAGCGTGACCGTCACCGCCGCAGGCCTGACCACCATCGACGTCAGCAGCGTGGACACCCGCACCGTGGTCACCGCCGAGCAGCTGCAGCAACTGCCGCTGGGCCGCACCGCCGAGGCAATCGCGCTGCTCGCACCGGGCGTGGTGGTCAACAGCGGCGGTTTCGACAATGGCCCGCTCGGCGGCTCGCTGCCCAGCTTCGGCGGCTCGGCCGCCAGCGAAAACGCCTATTACCTCAACGGCTTCAACACCACCACCATCAGCAACAACCTGGGCGGCCTGACCCTGCCGTACGGCGCCATCGACCAGCAGGAAATCTTCACCGGCGGCTACGGCGCGCAGTACGGCCGCGCCAATGGCGGCGTGATCAACCAGATCGGCAAGCGCGGCACCAATGAGTGGAAGTTTGGCGCGGCGGTGATCTGGGAGCCGAACGGTCTCAAGGCCAATCAGCGCGACATCTATTGGCGCCCGGACAGCCAGGGCAGCACGATCAACAACGCCGCCTACCGCTACGCGCGCTCGGCCAATGGCCTGTATCAGCCGGCGAGCGAGGCCGAAGCCAACCAGACCACCTACAGCGCCTATGTCGGCGGGCCGATCATCCAGGACAAGCTGTTCTTCTTCCTGGCTGCCGAACAGGTGGATTCGGACGGCGTACGCGTCGGCACCAATCGCGACACCGACAACGGCCGCACCGGCGGTCTCACCGATTACGACTACAAGCAGAAGCGCTGGTACGCCAAGGTGGACTGGAACATCACCGACAATCACCTGATCGAGGTGACCGGCGCCAGCGACGAGGCAGAGACCAATGGGTCGATCTACCGCTACGACTACGTCAATCGCCAGCGTGGCAGCTATTTCACCGACGAGTCCACCTGGAAGACCGGCCCGACCCTGTTCACCGGTAAGTACACCGGCTACCTCAGCGACAACCTCACCGTGACCGCGCTGTACGGCAAGATGAAAACGCCCGATGAGCTGACGCCCTTCAATTACAACGCGGCCGGCGGGCCGGTCATCAACAGTGCCGCGCTGCAGAATCCGACCTACACTGGCGGCACACCGCGCATCGGCAATCAGCTGGTCACCTCGGTCAGTTCACCGGATCGCGAATACAAGAAAGACAATCAACGCCTGAATCTGGAATGGCGCATCGGCCACCACACGCTCAACTTCGGTATCGATAACCAGAAGTCCGAGGGTATCGATGTGGGCTCGGTGCTGTCCGGCCCGGGCTTTGCATGGACCTATGGCCAGACCAACGATCCCAATGGCCTGCGGACGGGCGGGCTGGTCAGCCAGTCGGCCAACGAAGCCGGCGGCATCGGCGCACCTAGCCCGGGCCTGGTCGATCCGGTCAACGGGTCCAGCGGCTATTACGTGGTCCGCAACATCAACACCAGCCTGTATTCCTACGAGGCCAAGCAACGCGCCTATTACATCGAAGACAAATGGCAGGTCACCGACAACCTGCTGCTGAGCATCGGCCTGCGCAAGGACGAGTTCACCAACTACACCCCGTTCGGCGACCCATACATCGAAGTGGATAACGCCTGGGCGCCGCGGCTGGGCTTCAGCTGGGACGTCAACGGCGATTCCAGCCTGAAGGTGTTCGGCAACGTGGGCCGTTATTACCTCGGCCTGCCGTTGTCGGCAGTGAGCCTGTTCACCCCGGCCACCACCACCGATACCTACTTCACCTACAGCGGCATCAATGCCGATGGCACGCCGATCCTGGCGCAGCAGCTGGGGTCGGCCGTGTCGGCCAACTCGCGTTTCGGCCGCATCGCCGACGTGCGCACCGCGGTGGTCAAGGACATCGAGGGCGAGAACCAGGACGAAGTCATCCTCGGTTTCACCAAGCAGCTGGACACCGGCTGGGTGCTGGGCGTGCGCGGCACGCATCGCCGCCTCAATGCGGGGATCGACGATCAGAACTACGACGTTTCCAATACGGCGTTGATTGCCGCTGCGGCCGCCCAGGGCGTGACCATCGATTTCTCGCAGGTTGCCGGTGCATCGCTGATCAATCCGGGCCAGACCAACACCTGGGGCGTGATCGGCACCGATGGCCAGTTCCATGAAGTGTCGGTGAGCCGCGAGGCGGCGGGCTTCCCGAAGTTCAAGCGCAATTACTCGGCGGTCGAATTCAATCTGGAACGTCCGTTCGACGGCAAGTGGTACGCCAAGGTCAACTACGTCTGGTCGCATAGCTACGGCACCACCGAAGGCCAGGTGCGTTCGGACCTGTGGCGCACCGGCGGCGCATTGGGCAGCTATCAGGGCCAGGCCTCGGTCTCCACCACGCAGAGCTGGGACCACGCGGCGCTGATGGAACACTTCAACGGCGATCAATCCAACGATCACCGCCATCAGCTCAAGTTGTTCGGTTTCTACCAGTTCACTCCGCAATGGGGTGCGTCGGCCAACTTCAGCCTGATCTCGGGCGCGCCGCACAATTGCCTGGGCAACTACTACGGCGACAACTACACCGGCACCGACCCGGCCGGCTACGGTGGCAGCGCGATCACCGGCGGTCCCTACCACTACTGCTACAACCCGGAGACCGGCACCGGCGTGGCGTCGCCTCCCGGCTCGCAGGGGCGGCTGGGCTGGATCGCGCAGCTCGACATGGGCGTGACCTACAAGCCGGCATTCGCCGCCGGCAAGCTGGCACTGCGCTTTGACGTGTTCAACATCACCAACGAGCAGACCGCAACCAACATCTACCCCTTCTCGCAGCTGCCCGACAACACCACCAACCCGCTCTGGGATCAGGTGGTGGCCTACCAGGCGCCGCGCTCGGGCCGGGTGACATTGAGCTACGACTTCTGATCGCGCCAGATAACAAGGGCGATCCCGGCAGCGACGCGTGATAGCACGCGTCGCTGCCGGGTTGTGTGTACGTTACGCCGCCCTTCGTATGTGCTGTTGGAGGATTGGTCGCGCGAATGGATTGGTTTTAGAGCGGTTGATCTGCAGCTTGGCTGCGGGGCCCTTGCCCGCCCACCATCGCGGGACATGCCGCAAGTACGTCCTTGTAGGCTCTTACGCAGCATCCATGCCGCGTAAGGTCCCGCGACGGTGAGCGGGCAAGGACCAGTCGAGATAGTGGGTGTGCATGGTTTTGGATAAAGCAACCGACTGACTTTCTGGTGGGGGTCCTCGCCGCGCCCTCTACGCTGTGAGTTTGCTGCGGGGTCCTTGCCCGCCCACCATCGCGGGACACGCCGCAAGTACGTCCTTGTAGGCTCTTACGCGGCATCCATGCCGCGTAAGGTCCCGCGACGGTCGCCGGGCAAGGACCAGTCAAGATGGTCGGCGTGCGTGGTTGCAAGCAGGGCATGGCGTGCGCTGGTCGAATCACTATGCGTCAACCAGCTTCCCGTCACCTTCCTATCGCAAGCCGGGCAGTGGACAGGCTTTCAACACGCGACCTGCAAACGTCTCATCTGCCACCGTAAGCCGAGCAACAAGCTCTCAAGAAAACAGCCGGCAAATTTCCTGGTGCGGTGTCCTTGCCGATTGCGAGCCTCTTGGCGGCATGGATGCCGCCAAGGGCCCTCCACGGACGGATTCACGGCGTGTCCTGCGAGCGGTGAGGGCACTGCGCCCTCGACCCACCGAGCTTTTGACTGCATCTAACAAACAACGCTTCGACTCGAGTCTCAGTGTCTTGTGCCTTCGCTTGCGCGTGTCGCCGGTAACTTCTGTCGTTTGTCGTTTGTCGTTTGTCGTCTGCCGGCTACGCTATCGTGCAAACCCGGCCCGATATGCCTGTACTGCTGCGAGCGGGTCCGGCGCGGCGTACACGCCGCTGACCACCGCAATCAACTCGGCACCTGCAGTCACCAACTCGGGCACCTGTGCAGCCGCGATGCCACCGATCGCCACGCGCGGCACTCCCAGCGCTGCAGCTTGTTGCAGCAACGCAGGCGTTGCGCGACGTGTCGTTACCTTGGTGGTGGTCGGGAAGAACGCACCGAAGGCCACATAGCTGGCACCGGCCGCGACCGCTGCGCGCGCGCGCGCGATCTCGTCGTAGCACGACACCCCGATGATGGCCTGCTCGCCCAACAGTGCGCGCGCGGCGGCCGCCTCGCCATCGTCTTCGCCCAGGTGCACGCCCTGCGCGCCCACCTGTCGTGCCAGCTGCGCATCGTCGTTGATGATCAACGGCACGGCGTGCGCAGCGCAGGCCTGGCGCAGCGCGCTGGCCTGTTCCAGGCGCAGCGCGGCGGTGGCCTGCTTGTTGCGGTACTGCAGCCAGGTGACAGCGGGCAGCAGCGGCATGGTGCGCGCGAGCAGACGCGCGGTGTCGGGTTCGTCGGGCGTGATGAGGTAGACGCCGCGGGCGTTGTGCAGGTCGGGCATGGCAGCGCTTCCGGAAGCGGTGGGTGGGATGGGACAATGCAGCCCCACCGTTGCGTAACCGCGATTATCCGATGAGCGACACATCCACGACCACCTACCGCACCTGGATGTGCGTCGTCTGCGGGTTTCTCTACCACGAGGCCGACGGCATCCCCGAAGAAGGCATCGCCCCGGGCACCGCCTGGCAAGACGTTCCCGACACCTGGACCTGCCCGGATTGCGGCGTGACCAAGGACGACTTCGAGATGGTCGAGATCGACTAAGAGCGGCTAACAAAACTACTGCGCCGCCGTCAGGGGCGGGCGCTGCAGTGCTCGGGATCGGCATGTACCACTCGTACACTCCGGTTCTGAGCGCGCTGTCTGCACTAACCTGACGACCGCTCGCTACGTTTTATTAGCCGCTCTAGTGCCTTGGCTGCTCAGCTGGGTCGCTGCGTTTTTCGCGCCACAACATCGCCGGCACACGGTCGCATGGCGCCGGCGAGGGCCTCGCAGGCTGTGTTTTTCAGTGCGCGCGCGCGTGCTGACTGTTCAGCTCGACCAGATGCTCATGCAGATTGGTCGCATCCTGCGCACTGGGGTTGAGCTGCAGATAGCGCGACAGATCGTGGCGTGCACCGTTGCGGTGGCCCAGATGCAGATAGGCCATGCCGCGGTCGCGTAGTGCCTCGGGCTGGTCCGGCACCAGCTTCAGGATGCGGTCGGCACTGCGCGCGGCGCGGTCCCAGTGCTCGGCATCGGCGTAGACGCCGTGCAGATTGCGCAGGATGCGGATCAGGATCGCGCGGTGCGGCGCGGGGTCGAGGATCTGCGCCAGGGCGCGGTCGTCGGGGATCTCGCCACCCAGGTGCGGACGCGCGCGCTCGCGCAGCTCGTCCACGCCCAGCGGGCGGCCGCCGTTGAACGGGTCCATGACCAGCACGCCGTCGTCCACCGGCAAACGCACCAGGAAATGCCCGGGAAACGACACGCCCGCCAGCGGAATGCCCAGCCGGCGCGCCACTTCGATCTGCACCATCGCCAGCGAGATCGGGTTGCCCAGGCGGCGTTCGAAGACCTGGTTGAGGTAGCTGTTGCGCGGGTCGTAGTACTCGTCGTGATTGCCCGAATAGCCCAGCTCGTCGAACAGGTAGCGATTGACCGCGGCCATCTTCAGCGGCCACAGGTCGATCGCCTCCACCTCGCGGCGCAGGTGCTCGACGTGGCTTTGCACCAGCGTGTCGTACAGCTCGGCGTCCAGCTGCGGATACTCGTCGCGCGCAATCAGCAGCGCGGTGGACATCAACGGCACTGCGTCGTCGTCCAGGCTGGCGAGCGCGGTCCAATGGGGAAGTGGGAGCATGTCGACCATGCTGCCAAGAGTGTCGGCAAGCGGCGCGTGGTTCAAGTCCGGTACTTCCTGACAGGAAGGGCCTGTCGCGTGAGATTCACTTGAGCTTTGGGATATCCGGGCTCAGGGTCAGGCTGGCGCCGTCCTGCAGGTTGAGCCTGGCGGCCTGGCCGGCATTGAGTTCCAGCACGTAACGGGCCGGGCGCTTGCTGGGGTAGGGCGGGCAGGCATCGCCGGCCGAACACGGCGGCACGTCGCGCTGCTGCGACACCAGCCGGCGCTCATTGTCGAAATACAGGATATCCAGCGCGATCTTGGTGTTCTTCATCCAGTACGCCAGCGGTTCCTGGCGGTCGTGGACGAACAGCATGCCGTGATCGTCCGCCATGGCATCGCGAAACATCAGGCCTTTGGCGCGGTCGGCATCGTTCTGCGCCAGCTCCACCTGGTAGCGCGTGCCGGCCAGTTCCACCCAGCTGCCGCCGCTGCTGGCGCAGCCGCTGAGCAGGATCAACAACGCAACGGCGAGGAGGCAAAGACGGCGCATGCGGCATACCAGTGGACAGGGATGCCGCACCATCTGCCAAGCGGCTGCGTGCGTCAAGCTGCTGTGGTGCGTCGTCCCGTCATCGCATGTGACAGGCGTTCGGCCCGCTGTCGCTTCGCAACGCGGGCCGCAACTGCGCATGCGCGTGCACGCGCGCGGTCGCTCAGATCACCCGCGGCGGCTCGCCACCGACGATCACCACATCGGCCGGGCGACGCGCGAACAGGCCCACGCAGACCACGCCGGGAATCTGGTTCAGGCTGCGCTCCAGCGCCACCGGGTCGGTGATCTGCAGGTTGTGTACGTCCAGCACCACGTTGCCGTTGTCGGTGACCACACCATCGCGCCATACCGGCTGACCGCCGGTGAGCCCCAGGATCTGGCGGGCCACCAGGCTGCGCGCCATCGGAATCACTTCCACCGGCAGCGGAAATTTGCCCAGCACCGGCACCTGCTTGCTCGGGTCGACGATGCAGATGAAACGCTCGCTGGCCTCGGCGATGATCTTCTCGCGCGTCAATGCCGCGCCGCCACCCTTGATCAGGCAACGGTTCGGGTCGCACTCGTCGGCGCCATCCACGTACAGCGACAGATTGCCGGTGTGGTTGAGATCCAGCACCTCGATGCCATGGCGCCTGAGCTGCGCGCTGCTCTGCTCGGAGCTGGACACCGCCCCCTTGATGCGATGGCTGATGCGGCCCAAGGCATCGATGAAGTAGGCCACCGTAGAACCGGTACCGACCCCGACGATCATGCCGTCTTCCACGTAATCGATCGCTTTTTCGGCGGCCAGGCGTTTTGCTTCGGACATTTGGGGGCTCGGGATTGGGGAATCGGGAATCGGGATTGGGGAATCGCAAGAGCGGCTGGGCTGAGCCGGGATTTACAAATCGCAAATCCCGAATCTCTCCTCCCGGCTACTCCATCGCCAGCAACAATTTCCATTGCGCGGCGGTGACCGGCAGGATCGACAGGCGGTTGCCGCGCGCGATCAGCGGGAAGCCTTCGCCCAGTGCGTCGGCCTGCTGCTTGATTTCGTCCAGTGCGATCGTGCGCTTGAGTTTGCGCTCGAAGGCCACGTCCACCAGCATCCAGCGCGGATCTTCGCGGGTGGCCTTGGGGTCGTGGTAGTCGGATCTGGGATCGAACTGGGTGTCGTCCGGATACGCTGCGCTGGCGACCTTGGCGATGCCGACAATGCCCGGCACCTTGCAGTTGGAGTGGTAGAACAACACCCCGTCGCCCACATGCATGCCGTCGCGCATGAAGTTGCGCGCCTGGTAGTTGCGCACGCCGTTCCACGGCTCGGTGCCGACGCGCTCCAGATCATCGATGGAAAACGTGTCCGGCTCGGACTTCATCAACCAGTAGCGCTTGCGGGCAGTCATACGGAAACGGCGTCGTCTTTCAGGAAGGTGGCGTGTTCTGTGCAGATCGCATCCACCGCCACGTCCCACGACTCGGCGGGCAAGGCGGGCAGTTGCTGCGCGGCGAAGCCGACGCCGACCAGCCAGGGCGGCGGCGTCTGGCGGTGCCGGAACGCGAAGCTGCGATCATACCAGCCCCCTCCCATGCCCAGCCGCCGGCACTGCGCATCGAAGCCGGTCAACGGCGTGACCACCAGCGCCATCTCTTCGGGTGCAAGCAATTCGGTGCGTGCCACGTCCGGCTCGGGGATGCCGTAGCGGTTGCTGACCAGCCCCTGGCCCGGCCGCCACGGCGCAAAGCGCAAGACGCGCCCGTCCAGCACCGGCAGGCAATACCGTACGCCGGCCGGCAGGCTCAGTTGCCAACGGTGCAGCGCGATTTCGCCATCCATCGCCCAGTACCCGGCCACCGCACCGGTCTGCGGCGCGAACGGCAGCGCCAGCAGGCGCTCGGCCAGCGCATCGGCGGCGGCCAGTCGCTGCGCTGCCGGCAGGCTACGGCGCAGTGCGCGCAACTGCTGGCGCAAGGCGTCTCGGTCGTCGGTCATGGTGTCTCGCAGCGATAGGCAGGGGGCTATTGTCGATGGCGTGGACGCTCCTGCCTAGCGGCGCGTGTGCCGACGGATCGCCCGCTCCGGCAACTCTCCCGCCGGTCGCTGAGCGCATGCGCATGCAGCGCTGGCAACGTTGTGCTTTGCGCACGCATGCATGAGGTCTTGTTGGCGCAGTCGTTGCGGCAAGGACGCGACCAGGCTGTGCGTGCGCGTGCCGTGCGCTGCAGACACACAAAAAAAAACGGCGCCCGAAGGCGCCGTTTCAGATTTGCATTCTCCGCCATGAACGATGCGGGCGAAACGACCTTGAACCCGGGGTTCAAGTGGGAACGTTGTGAGGCCATCGGGCTTCCCGCTACAAGGCGGACTTGCACTCCCGGCTTCGTCGTGCCCCCGTGGTCGTAATTAAGGGACAAGGCGAATGTTTTGCACGCTGTCGTTTACAGCAGAGAACGCAGGTGAAGTATAGACCTCTGCTGCGCGATGGCTAGCCCATTCGTCGGCCGGCGCAATTGAAAGTTCATATTTGCGACGACAGTGCGAACTGCACCTCAACGCGGTGTGTCGGACACGCTGTCCAGGCGGCGATTCAAGCTATCCAGCGTGTTGGCCAATTCACGGTCGTAGAGCGCTTGCTGATCGCGCAGCTGCTGCAATTCGTGCGCCAAGTTGAGTGCGGCCAACACCGCGACGCGATCCACCGCTGCCATGCGATTGCTGCCGCGGATCTCGCGCATGCGCAGATCCAGCAGGCGCGCCGCAGCGGTGAGGCTCTCGCGTTCGTCGGCGGTGACGCCAACCGTATATTCACGATCCAGAATACGCACGCTGACCGGCTCGTTGTTACTCACGTGTGCTGCTCCAGGGATTTCAACCGCACGATCATCGCTTCCACGCGCGAGCGCGCCTGTTCGTTCTTGGTCAACAGTTGCGCGCGCTCGCCGATCAACTGCTCCTGCTGGTGACGCAGGCTGCGGTTCTCGTCGGTCAGCCGCTGGCTGCGTTCGACCAGGGCCTCCACACGGGCGGCAAGTGCGCGGATCTGGGCGAGGGCAGCAGCATTGTCCATCCCTCCACGATAGGGGCGCGTGCGCGCGGCGGTCAAGCGCCCCGGCGCAGCCTGCGTACCCGCCGTCGGGCCAATTCCGACAAGGCCTTGCGCGATGCCTGATCCGGCAGGCGTCATGCGCGTGGAACGCTGCATGGAAGGCGCCGCTAGCGGCCGACGCCGGGTGCCTTGATACACTGGGAAGTCGAATCGCCGGCCCATGCGCCGGCATCTCCCGTTCCCAGCCTGGAAGACCCGATGGACCTGCCCGATGTAACCGCTGTGCAAAACGAAAGTCGCCAGCTGGAGTTGGCTTCCTCCGCAGCGGAGTTGCATGGCGGGCTGTGCGGGTGGCTCTCCGGTGGGGGTGCCGACAGCGGCGACTGGCTGGCGCGCATTCTGGCCGACGGCGCGCAGGTGGCACCCAGGCAGGGCGGGGCGCTGGACCGGATGCGTCAGGCCACGGTGGCGCAACTGGAAGACCGCGATTTCGCCTTCGAACTGCTGCTGATCGACGACGGCGCACCGCTGGCGGCGCGTACCGATGCCTTGTTCGACTGGTGTCGCGCCTTTCTGGGCGGCTTCGGCCTGGCGGCGCAGCAGCGCCCGGCGCTGACCGAAGAAGGCGAAGAGGCGCTGCAGGACCTGGCGCGGCTGGCGCAGGCGTCCAGCGACGATTTCGATGCGGCCGACGAAGACGACACCGCCCTGGCGGAGATCGAGGAGTTCGTGCGCGTGGCGGTGCTGTTGCTGCATGGCGACTGCGTGATGGGGCCGCGCTTCCGCCAACGTCTGAACTGACCGCACGACCGCCATGAAAAAGCTCACCGGGATCGGCGCGGCCGAGTACGCGCGGCGGCGCAGGCAGCTGATGCAGATGGCCGGCGATCAGGCCATCCTGATCCTGCCGGCCGCGCCCGAGCGGGTGCGCAGTCACGACACCCACTATCCGTACCGGCAGGATTCGGATGTCTGGTATCTGAGCGGCTTCCCCGAGCCGGAAGCGGTGCTGGTGCTGGTACCCGGACGCAAGCATGGCGAGGCGATCCTGTTCTGCCGCGAACGCGACGCCGAGCGCGAAGCCTGGGATGGCCCGCGCGAGGGCCAGGATGGGGCGGTGGAGCGCTACGGCATGGACGATGCGTATCCCATCGACGATGTCGACGAGATCCTGCCGGGCCTGCTGGAAGGGCGCAGCCGCGTCTATTATCACTTCGGGCGCGATGTCGACTTCGACCTCAAGTTGATCGGCTGGCTCAAGCGCGTGCGCGAGCAGGTGCGCCACGGCGCGCAGCCGCCGCACGAATTCCTCGAGCTCGGGCATCTGCTGCACGAGCAACGGCTGTTCAAGTCGCGCGACGAAGTCGCGTTGATGCAGCACGCCGCCGACATCAGCGTCCGCGCGCATCGCGCCGCCATGCGGCTGGCGCGGCCGGGGGTGCACGAGTACGAACTGCAGGCCGAGGTGGAGTGCGCGTTCCGCGCCGCAGATGCGTGGCCGGCGTACGGCAGCATCGTCGGCACCGGCAGCAATGCCTGCGTGCTGCACTACCGCGCCAACAACGCGCGCAGCCGCAATGGCGAGCTGGTGCTGATCGATGCCGGCGCCGAGTACCGCGGGTATGCGGCCGATATCACCCGCACCTTTCCGATCAACGGCCGTTTCACCCCGGCGCAGCGCGCGCTGCACGATCTGGTCGGCGCTGCGCAGGCCGCCGCGCTGGCGCAGGCGCGCCCCGGCGCGGCCTACGAAGCCGGCCATCTGGCCGCGGTGCAGACCCTGACCGAAGGGCTGCTGCAGCTGGGCCTGCTCAAGGGCAAGCTGGAGCGCAATATCGCCGACGGCCATTACAAGCGCTTCTACCGGCACAAGACCGGCCATTGGCTGGGGCTGGATGTGCACGATGTGGGCGACTATCGATTGGCGGGCGACTCGCGTCTGCTCGAGCCCGGCATGGTGTTCACCATCGAGCCGGGGCTCTACATCTCTGCCGACGACACCACGGTGGAAGCCAAGTGGCGCGGCATCGGCATCCGCACCGAAGACAATGTGCTGATCACTGCCGAAGGCCATCGGGTGCTGACCGATGCCTTGGCGCGCAGCGCCGACGAGATCGAAGCGGAGATGGCCAACCGCGACGCAGTGCGCGCATAACGCGGTAATGCCGTTGTGAGCGGTCGTGAGGTAGGTCGGAGCAGCAACCCGCGCGCTGAAGGTGTGGTTCCGGATGCCCGGCGCATCTGGCTGAGGCCGGCGGCATCGTTCGGGCTGCGCTCTGCTGGGCGCCTCGCGGGCAAGAAGCGCCCGGCCGTTTTGCTGCGAGCCGTTCTACTGACCGAGTTGTGGCGCCTGGGTGCGCTCGGGCTGCTGGATCTGTTCGCCTGGCGCAGCCAGTTGCTGCGCACGCGCGAACGATTGCGCTTCCGGCGTGCTCAATGCCTGTTCGGTCTTCATGTGCGCGCGCAGATGCGCCGGGTTGGCCGGGTCGCCCTGCACCACGAACACGTTCTCGCCGCCGTGCACGCCGCGATTATTGGCCTCGCTCATCAGCACATGATCCACGCGCGACAGGCCGCCTTCCTTGGCCAGCGGCAACAGGGCCGCGCTGAGCCGGTCGCTGGTCTGGTCGGGTGTGCGTCCATGTGCCGCATCGATTGCATGCACGCCGCGCTGGATCTGTTGATACATCGGATGGTCGGGGTGCGAGGACTGGCGTGGATCGTTCATGGCGATGCTCCGTGCTGTGCGGAATGACTCAAGAGGCGGCAAACACCGGGCGGGTCAGATTTTCGGGGGCGCCATCGGTGCACACCACCTCGTCTTCGATGCGGATGCCGCCGTAAGGTTTGAACTGCGCAACGCGCGCCCAGTCGACGCTGGCGGCGTAACCGTTCTTCTTCACGTCGTCCAGCAACATGTCGATGAAGTACACCCCCGGTTCGATGGTGACAACCATGCCCGCTTCCAGCACGCGGGTCAGGCGCAGATAGGGGTGGCCGGCGGGGCGTTCGATGCGGCCGCCGCGGTCGCTGGCCGCAAAGCCCGCCACGTCGTGCACCTGCAGGCCGATCAGATGGCCCAGCCCGTGCGGGAAGAATGCGGCGCTGACGCCGGTGGCGAGCGCAGCTTCCGGCGACACGGTGAGGATGCCGAAGTCCTTGAGGATGCCCATCAAGGCCAGATGCGCATCCACATGCAACTGCTTGTAATCCACGCCGCTGCGCACGCCCTGGCCCATGCGGATCTGTGCGGCATCCACCGCGTCGATCAGGGCCTGGAATTCGCTGCCGGGGTCGGCGGCATAGGTGCGGGTGATGTCGCTGGCATAGCCGTAGGCCGAAGCGCCGGCATCGATCAGGAAGCTGAGCAGCGGTTGTGGCGGCCGCTGGCCGAGTTCGGTGTAGTGCAGCACCGCGCCGTGTTCGTTGAGCGCGATGATGTTGCCGTAGGGCAGTTCGTTGGCGTCCTGACCGACAGCGGCGCAATAGGCCATATGGATGCCGAACTCGCTCTCGCCGGCGCGAAAGGCCGCTTCGGCGGCGCGATGGCCGCGCACTGCCAACTGCTGGGCGATGCGCAGCAATGCCAGTTCGTATGGCGTCTTGAAGGCGCGCTGGTAGTCCAGGTAATCGAGCACCGGCTGCGGATTGTTGGGCACATACGCACCGAGCGCGCTCTGCGCCTCGCCCAGGATGGCGCAACGGTCGATCTGCCTGGGCAGCAACGCCAAGGCCTGGTCCGGGGTGCGGATGATGTGGATGTCGCAGTGCTCCACCCACCAGCCGCTCGGTGCGTCGGGCACGACATGCCAATAGTCGAACGGCTGGCAGAAGATCACCGTCGGGCGCTTGCCGGGGGTGTAGACCAGCCAGCTGTTGGGCACCCGCGTCAGTGGCACCCAGGCCTTGAAGTGCGGATTGACCGCATAGGGATAGTCGCGGTCGTCGAATACCTGGTAATGCAAGCTGCCGCTGGGCACCACCAGGTGGTCGAAGCCGCCGCGCTGCAGCGCCTCGTCTGCGCGCGCGATCAGCGTGCGCAGGTGATCGGAATACAAAGGGCTCAAGGACGGCTGGGGCATGCGGGGCTCGATCGGCAATGCAAAGGCAGGACGTGATTTTGCCGCAATCGTGGTGATGCTGTCCTTCAGCCCAGCATGTGTTCTTCGGCAATCCAGGCGCGCAGGCGCTGGCGATGCGGCCCGGACATGGTCAGGAAGCGGAAGCCGGCCCAGGCCTGCCCGGGTGCGTGCGCGGCTTCGGTCCACAACAGATGCACGCCGACATCGATCTCGGTGGCACGGCCGCTGCGCTCGGGCAGGTTGAAGCGCAATTGATACAAGGCATCCTCATGCAGCGGAACCGAGGCCAGCAGCAGCATGCCGGTTTCCGAGATATTGCCGACCCGGCCGATCTGCGCCTCGCTGAGCATGTCGGTGACCGGTACCAGGTCCGAAGGCTGGCGGCGCGGTGCGCGGCGGGTGTCCTGGATCATGGGTTGACCTCTGCAGCGGGCGCCTGGCCGGCCAGGCTGCGCAGCGTGCGCACGGTGGCATGCCAGGCACGGTCGATCAGGCGCGATTTCTCTTCGACCAGCAGGCGCGCCTGGCCGCCGGCCATCAGCCGCGACAATCCATCCAGCGAGTGCTCGGCAACCTTTTGCCCACGCTGATTGACGAACAGCGCGTTGCCGGTCATCGGGCTGTACCAGGACAGCCGTTGCCGGCGCAGGTCGCCCTGTTGGTTGATCACGAACTCGAACCAGCTGCCGAACGGCAGGCTGCGCAGCTGCGTGTACCACGCCTCTTCGGCCGGCGAACGCGGGGTGTTTGTTTCCTGGTGCGATGCGCTGTCGCCCTGGTCGCCCAGCCGTGTGCGCGCCCTGAGCCTGGCGGTGAGCTCGGTGCGCGAGGTCGTCTCGTCCTCGCCGCCCGGCGTGGACAGGCGCCGCGCGATCGCTGCGGCTTCATCCTGGTGATAGCCGACCTGCAGCAGCGCGGTTTCGATATCGGCGCCGAGCGCGATGTCGGTAGGTTGCTCCTTGCTGAGGCAGGTGACTTCGGCGATGCGCGCGGTCAGTGCCTGGCGCTCGTCCCATTCGGGCGATTGCTCGCCCTGGCGCAGCAGCGTCAGCGTCAGTACGTCCGACCACGCCTGACGCAGCAGCGACTGCACGAAACGCGGCGGGGCGCTCTGCTCGCACAGCTGCTCGATGCGCGCCTCGGACTGCTGCTTGGCCGACTCCAGCCGCTCCTTGCCACGCGCCGCATCCACATGGCGCCGCTCGGCGAGGTCGGCCTTGCGCGCCAATGCGCGCAGATGCGCCTGGATATCGTCGTTGGCCGCGGCGAACACGGCCTCGTCGCCCTGGTAGTCGTTGAGGATCCTGTCGACTGCGCTTCCCAGCTTGTGCAGCAGCTGCGGGTCGACGTCGTCGTCGCCCAGCCATACCGCGCCGGACTCGGCCACGGTGTTGAGCAATTCGCGTACCGGGTGCTGGTCGCGCACGAAGAAATGCGTATCGGCCAAGGCCGCCCGCACCACCGGGACCTGCAATTTGGCGAGCAGGGCCTGCGCCGGGGTCTGCTCGCGCACTTCGCGCTGCATCTGCGCGTAGAGCAGGCCGAGCAGATCGAAGGTGTCGGTGTCCTGCGGCGACAGCGTGGCGTCGGAGCCGTGTTGCGTCCGCAGCAACGCCAGTACCTGCCGCTGCACCGCATCGATGCCGGTGGGCTGCGCTGCCGCTACCTGTTCCGCCAGCGTGCCCTGCAGGCTGGCCAGCGCGTCGCTGAGCGCGGCTTTGGGCACGGCCGTGGAGGCAAGCTGGGGAGGTGATCTTTCAGGTGTTGCCTGCGCGCCTGTCGCAGGCGCTGCGCCGTGATTTGCAGAACGGTGATGCGCAGCTGTGCTTCCCTCGCCGGCCGCCTGCGACTGACGCGCCGACGACATCAGGCCGCCGAGCGCCTGCACTGCATCGCTCAGGGCAGGGGCTGCCTGCTCACCGTATGTCGCCCCTGCCAGTGTCATCGGCATAGCCGGCGGATCCAGCAGGGCGCTCTGCCATGGTGTCGGCGCCGATTGCCCGCTCCAGCCGGTTGCAGGTCGCCCGTTGCGCGGCGGCAGCGCGCGCGCGCGGCCGGCCGCAGCATCCTTCGGTGCGGTGGCCGGTGCAGGCGGTGCGCGTCGCGTCTGCTCCTGTGTGGGTTTGACCAGGTACGGGTGATAGATCAGCCCCGGCAGGATGCCTTCCTGCGCGAGCGTGCCGTTGGCGCGCTCGTACAGATCGTTCAAACGCTCGATCACCTGACGCTCGAACACGCGGTAGAGCGTCAGCTGCCCATCCAGGCTCAGTCCCAGCGTCTGGCCGCACTGGCGCAGCACGCGGCACAGGGCGTAAGGCCCCAGCGGCAATGCTTCCAGTTCGAATTCGGCCACCGCGCCGATCACCGCCACTCGCTGCGCCAGCAATTGCAGCGCAGCGGCCCTGCGGGAAGTCTCGCGACGCGCAATCTCGCTGAGCACGATATCGCGATCGATATCGGTGTCTTCCACCAGGGTGAGCATCTGCGGATGCGCTGAAGCATCGGCTGCTGGCGTCAGCGATGGGCGATCGCGCAGCGTGGCCAGGTCCTGCGCCAGCTGCTGCAGAAATGCCTGCGGAAACCGATCGATGTGGTCACGCAGGCCGCGCATCTGCGCGTAGGTTTCGGCCTGGATCTGGCTGTTGCGTGCATGCTCGGCCTGATGCAGCAGCTCGCGTTCCAGTTCGACGATGGTCAGCCGCAGCGGCCCGTCGAGCGCCTGCACGCAGTGCACGTGCAGCGCGGCGAGCAGGCGCCGCCCGCGCACGGAAACCGGCGCATCGGCGATCGGGCCGCTGAGCGTGTGCTGCAGGGAAGAGGCGGGAGTGGACATCCGGGGAGGCGGGCTCGGTGCGAGGCGTGAGCTATGTAGCATGTTTTTCCATTGGTCAGCGACCGCGAGGGCGCACGACGCGCCTTGCCAGATGCGGTCGCCGCCCTGGTGCGGAAGGCGCACGTGGCGCGAAGTCGGCGGATCTGTGCGCCGCTGCCGTCGCGTGCGCTACCGACCACGGTGCGGCGTGATGGCTGTGTAGTGCCGCCACGCGATCGCCGCGGTCAGGCAAGAAACAGCTCGACCACGTCATTGGTGAAGCGGCGGCCCAGCTCGGTCGGCACCACGCGTCCGTCCTGTGCGGTCATCCAGCCTTGCGCGATCGCACGGGCCACAGGCAACTCGATGACCGACGCCGCCAGGCCGGTGGAGACTTCGAAATCGCGCAGCGCGAAGCCCTCGTGCAGGCGCAGCAGGTTGAGCATGTATTCGAACGGCAGCCGTTCGCGCGGCACGATCTCGTCGCCACCGATCGACGCCGCACTGCCGGCGCTGGCCAGGTAACTCTGCGGGTGCTTGTGCTTCCAGCGTCGCAGCACATGCTGTTCGGCGCCGGAGCTGATCTTGCCGTGCGCCCCGGCGCCGATGCCCAGGTAATCGCCGAAGCGCCAGTAATTGAGGTTGTGGGCGCATTGCCGCCCGGGCCTGGCGTAGGCGCTCACTTCGTACTGCGCGTAGCCGGCCTCGGCCAGCAGGCGCTGGCAATGCTCCTGGATGTCCCAGGCCGCATCGTCGTCGGGAATGCCCTTGGGCGGCCGCGCGAAGAACACCGTGTTCGGCTCCAGCGTGAGCTGGTAATGCGACAGGTGGGTGGGCTGCAACGCAAAGGCGCGTTCGAGATCGCGTTCGGCCTGCGCCAGGGTCTGCTCGGGCAGCGCATACATCAGGTCGATATTGAAATTGTCGTAGCCGGCATCCTGTGCCAGCTTGATCGCACGCTCGGCCTCGGCACTGTCGTGGATGCGACCGAGCCGCTGCAGCGCCACATCGTCGAAGGTCTGCACACCGAAGCTCAGCCGGTTCACGCCGGCGGCGCGGTAGCCGTCGAAGCGGCCATGCTCGGCGGTGCCTGGATTGGTTTCCAGGGTGATCTCCAGATTCGGTGCAAAGCGCAGCCGCGCGGCAGCCGCCTGCAGGAAGCGGTCGATGGCCTGCGGCGGAAACAGGCTCGGCGTGCCACCGCCGAAGAACACCGAATGCACCACGCGTCCCCACACCAGCGGCAGGTCCGCATCAAGGTCGCGGATCAACGCATCCACGTATTCCTCGAACGGGAGTGCGCCCTTGGCCGCATGCGAATTGAAATCGCAGTACGGACATTTGCGCACGCACCAGGGCAGGTGCACGTAGAGCGACAGCGGCGGTGGGATCAGGTCGGGCACTGCATCAGGCCATCGGTCACAGCGACAGGGCGTGCAGCTTGTGCTGCAGCGTGGCCAGCGCCACCGCACGGTGACTCAGCCGGTTCTTCAACGCACTATCCATCTGCGCCGCGGTCAGGCCATGCACCGGGTCCAGAAACACCGGGTTGTAGCCGAAGCCGCCATCGCCGCGCGGCTCGGTGGCGATCACCCCTTCCCAGCTGCCTTCGGCGATCAGCGGCTGCGGGTCTTCCGGGTGACGCAGCAGCACGATCACCGCGTAGAACCGCGCGCTGCGGCGCTCGGCCGGCACGGCGCGCATGGCATCGAGCAGTTTGGCGTTGTTGGCGTTCGCATCGGTCGGGCTGCCGGCGTAGCGCGCGCTGTACAGGCCGGGTGCGCCGCCGAGGGCATCGACGATCAGGCCGGAGTCGTCGGCCAGTGCCGGCAGGCCGGTGACCGCACTGGCGTGGCGCGCCTTGATCAAGGCGTTCTCGACGAAGGTCAGGCCGGTTTCCGGCACATCGTCCACGCCGAGCTCGCCTTGCGCCACGATGCGCAGCGGCAGGCCGGCGAGCATGGCGCGCAGTTCTTCCAGCTTGCCGGCGTTGCCGCTGGCCAGGACCAGTTGTTTCATTGCTTGGGCTCCAGCAGGTCCCACTTGGTGCCGTACAGATCGCGGAACACCACAACCGTGCCGTACGGCTCCTCGCGCGGAGTTTCCAGGAATTCCACGCCGAACGCCTGCATCGCCGCGTGGTCGCGCCAGAAGTCGTCGGTGTAGAGAAAATGATCCACCCGCCCACCGGTCTGGTCGCCGATGCGCGCGCGCTGGGCGTCGTCGGCCGGCTGCGCGAGCAGCAAGGCGGCCTCCTGCGCGCCGCCTGGGCCGATCACGACCCAACGCTTGCCGTCGCCAAGTGCGCGATCCTCCAGCACCTGGAAACCCAGCGCGCCGGTATACCAGGCGACTGCCGCGTCGTAATCGGCGACCAGCAGGGTGGTCAGGGCGATGCGCCGGCTCATCCGGCCAGCGCAGCGCGTTGCAGGGCGAACAATTCGCTCATGCCTTGTTCGGCAAGTGCGAGCAGCGCGTTGAGTTCGTCACGACGGAAGGCGTGGCCTTCGGCGGTGCCCTGCAGCTCGATGAAGCCACCGCCATCATTCATCACCACATTCATGTCGGTGTCGCAGTCGCTGTCTTCGGGGTAATCCAGGTCCAGCACCGGCTCGCCGCGATAGATGCCCACCGACACCGCGGCCACGGCGCCGATCAGCGGGTGCTTCTTGATGTCGCCGCGCTTGAGCAGCAGGTTCACCGCATCGGCCAGCGCCACGTAGGCACCGGTGATCGCGGCGGTGCGGGTGCCGCCATCGGCCTGCAGCACGTCGCAGTCCAGGGTGATGGTGCGCTCGCCCAGGGCGTTGCGATCCACACAGGCGCGCAGTGCGCGGCCGATCAGGCGCTGGATTTCCAGCGTGCGCCCGCCTTGCTTGCCACGCGCGGCTTCGCGATCGGAACGGGTGTGGGTGGAGCGCGGCAGCATGCCGTATTCGGCGGTCACCCAGCCTTCGCCCTTGCCGCGCAGGAACCCCGGCACGCGGTTTTCCACGCTGGCGGTGCACAGCACGCGGGTGTCGCCAAAGCTGACCAGCACCGAGCCTTCGGCGTGACGGGTGAAGGCGCGTTCGATGCGCACCGGGCGCAGCTGGTCGGCCGTGCGGCCGCTGGGACGGGAAAAGGTCATGCGATGAGTCCGGAAGTCGGGAGGTGGGTCTGGGTCGGCGCGTGGCGGGGCGGTCAGTCAGCGCGGGCCGCTAGGGTACCATTCGCGCTTTGAAGGCACGGGACTGACGATGATTCGAAGCATGACCGCGTTTGCTGGTGGCGAACGCATCACGCCCTGGGGCACGCTCGGTTGCGAGCTGCGCTCGGTCAACCATCGGTTTCTGGAAGTGGGCGTGCGCCTGCCCGAAGAACTGCGTGCGCTGGAGCCGCTGCTGCGCGAGCGCGTGGCAGCGAAAAACAGCCGCGGCAAGCTGGATCTGGCGCTGCGCCTGCGCGCGCCGGACAACGCGCAGACCCTGGCGGTGAACGAATCGCTGCTGCAGGAACTGGGTGCACTGGCCACGCGCCTGGACGGCATGTTTCCCAGGCTGCAGGTCGGCTTCACCGATCTGCTGCAGCTGCCCGGCGTGCTGCAGGTGCAGGACGTGGACGCGCCGGCATTGCAGGCGCAGGCCCTGGCATTGCTGGACGAGGTGGTGGACAGTTTCGTTGCCGCGCGCGAGCGCGAAGGCGGCAAGCTGGCCGATGCGATCAGCGAGCGGGTCGATGCGATCGAACGCATCGCCGCCGAGGTGCGCACGCTGATTCCCGTCATCCGCGAAGGTCAGCGCGCCAAGCTGGCCGCCCGCCTGGCCGATCTGCCGCATCCGGTGGACCCGGGGCGCGCCGAGCAGGAACTGGTGCTGTGGCTGCAGAAACTGGACGTGGACGAAGAGCTCGACCGCCTGTCCAGCCACATCGCCGAGATCCGCCGCGTGCTCAGGCAACGCGAGCCGGTCGGCCGCCGCCTGGACTTCCTGCTGCAGGAGTTCAACCGTGAAGCCAACACGCTCGGCTCCAAGTCGGTGGACAGCCGCACCTCCAACGCCGCGGTGGATCTGAAGGTGCTGATCGACCAGATCCGCGAGCAGGTGCAGAACATCGAATAGCCGGGAATAGGCAATCGGGAATGGGGAATCGTCAAAGCAGGTACGATTCACCCTTGGCCTGCTTGCTTGGCGCGGTGCCCCATTCCCCATTCCCGACTCTCTATTCCCTAAAATGCGCGGCACCCTCTATATCGTTGCGGCCCCTTCCGGCGCCGGCAAGAGCAGCATCGTCAACGCCACCCTGGCGCGCGATCCCAAGATCGCCCTGTCGATCTCGTTCACCTCGCGCGCGCCGCGGCCGGGCGAACGGCATGCCGAGCACTACCATTTCGTCTCCGCCGACGAGTTCCAGGGCATGATCGAAGCGGGCGACTTCTTCGAATATGCGCTGGTGCACGGCGACTGGAAGGGCACCGCGCGGCAGTCGGTGGAGCCGCAGCTGGCGGCCGGTCACGACGTGCTGCTGGAGATCGACTGGCAGGGCGCACGCCAGGTGCGCCAGAAGGTGCCCGATGCGGTCAGCGTGTTCATCCTGCCGCCGTCGCGCCAGGCGCTGGACGAGCGCATGCGCAAGCGCGGCCAGGACAGCGAGGACGTGATGGCGCAGCGTCTGGCTGCCGCCCGCGAAGAGATGCTGCATTTCGAGGAGTTCGATTACGTGATCATCAACGAGACCTTCGACACCGCTGTCTCGGAGATGTGCGCGATCTTCACCGCCAGCCGGCTGCGCCGGCAGGCGCAACAGCAGCGGCACGCGGAGTTGATCCAGGCCTTGCTGGACTGAGTGGGTCAAATCCCTGATTCCAAAGGAAACTGAATAGGCCCAGGTTGCCGTGACGGCGGCTCGGGCGTACACTCCGCCCCCTTTCCCTCATTCGATGCGCGGCCGTTACCGGTCGCCGGGAGCCCGCATGGCCCGCATTACCGTAGAAGATTGCCTGGAAGTCGTGAACAACCGTTTCGAGCTGGTCATGATGGCGTCCAAGCGCGCCCGTCAGCTCGCCAACGGCGTGCAGCCGTTGATCGAAAATGCCGACGCCAGCGACAAGCCCACCGTGATGGCGCTGCGCGAAATCGCCGCACGCCGGATCGACAATGCGCTGATCGACGAAGTCGAGAAGGCCGAGCGCGAGCGCGCCGAGCGCGAAGCGCTGGAATGGGCCGCTGCCGAAGTCGTCGCCGACGAAGACATGTCCAAGAACGACGATTGATCGTTCGCATCGCTGCGATCGATCTGAACAGCCCGCCACGTGCGGGCTGTTTTCGTTTCAGGCCCGCTTCGGCGTGTGCAGTGTGCAAACGTTTGCCGTGACTGCGTTGCTGGCATAGTCTTCCGGCATGAACCCAGGCCCCACTGCCCAGGCGACCGTCGTGACGTCTCCGTCTTCCGACCAGGCCATCCCCGACTACGTCCTGCACCTCGAACGCGCGGCCAGCTACCTTCCCAAGGAGCAGCTGCCGATCCTGCGGCGTGCCTGGGAAGTGGGCGCCACCGCGCATGCCGGCCAGACCCGCAAGTCGGGCGAGCCTTACATCACCCATCCGGTCGCGGTGGCCGGTGTGCTCGCCGAGCTCGGCCTGGACATGGAATCGCTGATCGCCGCGATCCTGCACGACACCATCGAAGACACCCCGCTGACCCGCGAAGAGCTGGCGTCGGAATTCGGCGAAGCGGTGGCCGAGCTGGTCGATGGCGTCACCAAGCTGGACAAGCTCAAGTTCCGAGACCGCCAGGAAGCGG
Source organism: Xanthomonas arboricola (assembly GCF_002940665.1). Classification (GTDB taxonomy): domain Bacteria; phylum Pseudomonadota; class Gammaproteobacteria; order Xanthomonadales; family Xanthomonadaceae; genus Xanthomonas; species Xanthomonas arboricola_B. Next base: position 727,803 of record NZ_MIGY01000001.1, on the reverse strand, counting down.
CGGCGGAGAGCTTCCGCAAGATGCTGCTGGCGATGTCGCGCGACCTGCGCGTGATCATGATCAAGCTGGCCGACCGCCTGCACAACATGCGCACCCTGGGCGCGCAGAGCAGCGAGGCGCGCAGCCGCATTGCGCGCGAAACGCTCGAGATCTACGCGCCGATCGCCCAGCGCCTGGGCATGAGCCTGATCAAGTCCGAGCTGCAGAACCTGGGGTTCCGCGCGCTGTATCCCTGGCGTCACGCCATCATCGAGAAACATATCCGCAGCCAGCCGGTCGTGCGGCGCGAATCGATGGCGCAGGTGGAGGTGCAGTTGTCGCAGCGGCTGGCCAAGGAAGGGCTGGAGCATCGTCTGGTCAGCCGCATCAAGACGCCCTGGAGCATCTATTCCAAGATGCACGAAGAGAACAAGACCTTCGACCAGGTGATGGACGTGTTCGGCTTCCGCCTGGTGGTGCGCTCGGTCGCCGATTGCTATCACGCGCTGGGCGCGGTGCATGCCACCTTCAAGCCGCTGGACGGGCGCTTCCGCGATTTCATCGCCATCCCCAAGGCCAACGGCTACCAATCGCTGCACACCGTGCTGTTCGGCCCGTACGGCTCGCCGATCGAAGTGCAGATCCGCACCGAAGAGATGGACCTGATCGCCGAACGTGGCGTCGCCGCGCACTGGACCTACAAGGTCGGCTCGGCCTCGCCCAACAGCGCGCAGAGCCGTGCGCACGACTGGATCGTGGAGTTGATCGATTCGCAGCGCGCGGCAGGCTCGTCGCTGGAGTTCCTGGACAACGTCAAGGTCGACCTGTTCCCGGACGAGGTTTATCTGTTCACGCCCAAGGGCAAGATCCTGGCGCTGCCGCGCAACTCCACCGCGCTGGATTTCGCCTATGCGGTGCATACCGACGTGGGCAACCGCGCGGTCGCTTCGCGGGTGGACAAGAAGCTGGTGCCGCTGCGCACCAAGCTGGCCAGCGGCCAGGCGGTGGAAATCATCACCGCGCGCTCGGCCACGCCCAAGCCGCAGTGGCTGGAGTTCGTGGTCAGCAGCAAGGCGCGTACCGCGATCCGTCACCAGCTCAAGCAGCTCGAGCACGAGGATGCCGTGCAGCTCGGCCACCGCATGCTCGATCGCGCGCTGGAAGCGATGGACAGCTCGCTGGAGCGGCTGCCCAAGGGCCGCCTGGACGCTTTCCTCACCGAGCATCGCTATCCACGCCTGGAAGCCTTGCTGGCCGATGTGGCGCTGGGCAACTGGATGCCGACCCAGGCCGCGCAGGCGCTGATGGCCTACGCCGAACTGCGCGGTGGCGGCCATTCCAAGCATTCGCACGAAAAGATCCTGATCGACGGCAGCGAACGCGGCGTGATCAGCTTCGCCAACTGTTGCCAGCCGATTCCCGGCGACGAAATCATGGGTTACCACACCGCCGGCAAGGGCATCGTGGTGCACCGTCTGGACTGTCCAAACCTGGCCGAGCTGCGCAAATCGCCCGAACGCTGGGTGCCGATCGACTGGGACTCGGGCGTGACCGGCGATTACGACACCGCACTGGTGGTCGAGGTGGAAAACCGCACCGGCGTGCTGGCCCAGCTGGCCGCGGCGATCGCGCAGAGCCAGTCCAATATCGAACGCGTGGATTACCTGGACCGCGATTTCAATGCGGCGGTGCTGCGCTTCAACATTCAGGTCCGCGACCGCCGCCATCTGGCCGAGGTGATGCGCCGGCTGCGGCGGCTGCATGTGGTGCAGAGCGTGGGGCGGCAGTAAGGATTGCATGTCCTGCCGTTAGGCAGCGCTGCGGCCCACTGCCGACAGCGTGCACCGTGTCTCAGGCATGGTGCGGCGGCAGGTAGCATGCGTCGTCGTGCAGGTGCGCGGTCAAGCTCCACGCCGCCATTGCAGCGCGATCTGTTCGGTACGACGGGACGGTATCCGGCGATCGTCGCAAGCATCGTCGCAACAAGACCGTGCGCAACAGTCGAGCAAATCCGCACAAACGCCTAAACTGCTGCACACACCTTTGCAGTGGAGCTTCCATGTCCCAGATCATCCATACCGACCAGGCGCCTGCCGCCATCGGCCCGTATTCGCAGGCCGTGCGTGCCGGCAACACCGTGTATTTCTCCGGGCAGATCCCGCTGGATCCGGCCACCGGCGAAATCGTGCCGGGCGACATCGGCGCGCAGGCACGCCGCGCGTTCGACAACCTCAAGGCGGTGGCCGAAGCGGCCGGCGGCTCGCTCGACAAGATCGTGCGGCTGGGCCTGTACCTCACCGATCTCGGCCAGTTCGCCGCCGTCAACGCAGTGATGCAGGAGTACTTCCAGGCGCCGTTCCCGGCGCGTTCGACCATCGAGGTCTCCGGCCTGCCCAAGGGCGCCGGCTTCGAGGTCGATGCGGTGATGGTGCTCGACTGATCCAGCGCGGCTGATCCGAGCGCCTTGTCGTGCCGCGCGCAGCGACCGCCACCCCGCGCCTGGCCGCTGCAGGCCAGGCCTCGCTTGCCAGTCTGCCCGGCGTCGGCCCCAAGGTGGCCGAGAAATTCGCTGCGCGCGGCATCTTGACGCTGCAGGATCTGTGGCTGCATCTGCCGTTGCGCTACGAAGACCGCACGCGGCTGACCACGATCGCGCAGTTACAGAGCGGTGTGCCTGCGCAGATCGAAGGGCGTGTGGATGCGGTGGAGCGCGGCTTCCGTTACCGGCCGGTGTTGCGGGTGGCGGTTTCGGACGAGTCGCACGGCAGCGTGGTGCTGCGCTTCTTCCATTTCCGCGCGGCGCAGGTCGCGCAGTTCGCACCGGGCACGCGGTTGCGGGTGTTCGGCACGCCCAAGCCGGGACAGAACGGCTGGGAAATCGTGCACCCCAGTTACCGCGTGCTGGCACCGGGCGAGGATGCCGGGCTGGGTGACAGCCTGGATCCGGTCTATCCGGTGCTGGAAGGTGTAGGCCCGGCCACGTTGCGCAAACTCATCGGCCAGGCACTGGAGCGGTTGCCGGCCGAGGCCGCGCTGGAACTGCTGCCGCCGCACTGGCTGCAGGACGAACAACTGCCCTCGCTGCGCGCCGCGCTGCTGACCATGCATCGCCCGCCGGTGAACACCGACCCGCAGCAGCTGCTCGCAGGCGGGCATCCGGCCCAGCAGCGTCTGGCGATCGAAGAACTGTTGGCGCATCAACTCAGCCTGCGTCGCCAGCGTATCGCCTTGCAGCGCTTCCACGCACCGCTGCTGCCTGGCAACGGCACCCTGGTGCGGCAACTGCGCGCGGCATTGCCGTTCCAGCTCACCGGTGCCCAGCAGCGCGTGTTCGCGCAGATTGCCCACGACCTGGCAAGACCGTCGCCGATGCTGCGGCTGGTGCAGGGCGATGTCGGCAGCGGCAAGACCGTGGTCGCCGCATTGGCGGCGATGCTGGCGGTGGAGCAGGGCAAGCAGGTCGCACTGGCCGCGCCGACCGAGCTGCTGGCCGAGCAGCACCTCACCAACCTGCGTGGCTGGCTGGAACCGCTGGGCGTGCGCATCGTCTGGCTGGCCGGCAAGGTCACCGGCAAGGCACGCGCCGCAGCGATGGCCGAGGTGGCCTCCGGCCAGGCGCAGGTGGTGGTCGGCACGCATGCCCTGATGCAGGAGGCGGTGGTCTTCCACGATCTGGCGCTGGCCATCATCGACGAGCAGCACCGCTTCGGCGTGCACCAGCGCCTGGCCTTGCGCGACAAGGGTGCGGCCGCCGGCAGCGTGCCGCATCAATTGGTGATGACCGCCACGCCGATCCCGCGCACCCTGGCGATGTCCACCTATGCGGATCTGGATGTCTCGGCCATCGACGAACTACCACCCGGGCGCACGCCGGTGCAGACCATCGTGCTCAGTGCCGAGCGTCGGCCGGACCTGGTCGAGCGCATCCGCGCCGCCTGCGCCGAGGGGCGCCAGGCGTATTGGGTCTGCACCTTGATCGAAGAAAGCGAAGAGCCCGGCAAGGGCGCGCCCAGTGGCCCGCCAAGGATTGAAGCCCAGGCGGCGGAGGCCACCTTCGAAGCCCTGTCCGCACAATTGCCCGGCGTGCGCGTGGCGCTGGTGCACGGGCGCATGAAAGCGGCGGAAAAACAGAAGGCCATGCTGGATTTCAAGCAGGGCCATACCGATCTGCTGGTCGCCACCACGGTGATCGAGGTCGGCGTGGACGTGCCCAATGCCTCGCTGATGATCATCGAGAATGCCGAGCGCCTGGGTCTGGCGCAGTTGCACCAGTTGCGCGGCCGGGTCGGGCGCGGCGCGGCCGCGTCCAGCTGCGTGCTGCTGTATCAGGCCCCGTTGTCGATGATGGCGCGGCAACGCCTGGAAACCATGCGCCAGACCAGCGACGGCTTCGTGATTGCGGAAAAGGATCTGGAGCTGCGCGGCCCCGGCGAATTGCTGGGTACGCGGCAGACCGGCCTGGCCAGTTTCCGCATCGCCGATCTCACCCGCGATGCCGGACTGTTGCCGCGCGTGCAGGTGCTCGCCGAGCGGCTGTTGGCCGAAGCGCCGGAGATTGCCGACCGCGTGGTCGCGCGCTGGATCGGCAGCGCGGTGCGTTACGCCGCCGCGTGAGCGGCGGGGATTGGGATTCGGGATTGGTCAGAGCTAGCTGCTGCGGCCTGTAGGTTCGCGTGACCGGCCGATCCTTGCGAAGATGCGGCAACGAATCCCGAATGACCAATTCCCAATCCCATGACAAACAAGATACCGCTGCTGATCGACACCGACCCGGGCGTGGACGACGCGCTGGCCTTGCTGATGGCCTTCAACGATACCCGGCATGACGTCGTTGGCCTGACCATCGCCGCCGGCAACGTGGGCCTGGAGCACACCGTGCGCAATGCCTTGAAGGTCTGCGAGATTGCCGGGCGTGAGGATATACCGGTCTATGCGGGCTGCCCGCAGCCGCTGCTGCACCCCTCGGTGGACGCGGCGCATGTGCATGGCATCGACGGCTTCGGCGATGTCGGCTTGGTGCCGGCCAAACGCACTGCCGAGACCGAGCACGCCGCGCTGGCCATCCTGCGCCTGTCGCACGAATACGCCGGCGAGCTGTTGCTGGTCGCGCTCGGCCCGCTGACCAATCTGGCCCTGGCCCTGACGCTGGATCCGACCCTGCCGCAGCGCGTGGCGCGGCTGGTGGTGATGGGCGGTGCGCTGACCGGGCACGGCAACATCACCGCCGCAGCCGAATTCAATATCGGCTTCGACCCGGAAGCGGCGCATATCGTGTTCCGCGGCTTTCCGCAGTTCGACGTGGCCGACTGGGAAGCCACCGTCGCGCACGGTCTGCTGCATCGCGATGTCGAGCAATGGCTGACGGCCGACTCCGCGCAGGCGCGTTTCTACGAGGAGATCTCGCGCAAGACCCGCCTGTGGTCCGAAGACAGCCGCGGCGAGTACTGGTACGCCGCCGACGCGCTGGCGATGGCGTTCGCGCTGCACCCGGAGGGCGCGCAGCGGCTGGAGCAGCGGCCGGTGCATATCGAGCTGACCGGCACCCACACCCGCGGCATGACCCTGGTGGACTGGGATCGCCGGGATGGCACCCCCGACAACGCCAACCTGTTGCTGGACTACGATCGCCAGCGATTCTTCGGCCTGGTCGCAGGGGCCCTGGCGGCAAGCTAGGGCGATCTTGCGCCGAGCGCCTGGTGGCCGCTATAATGCCCGGCTTATCCAGGCAGCCCGGCGCCAAGTCCATGAAAGATAACGTTCATCCCAGCTACAACGACGTCGTCTTCCACGACGTGACGTCCGATTTCAAGATTCTGACCCGTTCCACCATGAGCTCGAAAGAGACCGTGAAGTGGGAAGATGGCCAGGAATATCCGCTGATCAAGGTGGATATTTCCTCGGCCTCGCACCCGTTCTATACCGGCAAGCACAAGGTGATCGACACCGGCGGCCGGATCGACAAGTTCCAGAAGCGCTACGCGCGCTGAGCTTGCAGGACGGGCTGTACCGGCAACGGCCGCGCATTGCGCGGCCGTTGTTTTTTGGGGCGTTGGCAACTTCGCTTTCACGCCTTCGACGGGGCCGTCTACGACTTCTGTCCAAGCGACGGCCAAAATGTTGCTGTGCGATAATGACGTGATCCGGGGCGATGCCCTGGACTTCCATCACGTGCCTGCCCGCTTGGTGACAGGTGCCTTCCACTGAAGGAGCGTACACAGTGTCCGATCTTGATCAGGTCACGCTCAACGCCGGCGACAAGTCGGTCGTTCTGCCGGTTCTCAAGCCCACGCTTGGCAATGATTGCGTCGATATTTCAAAGCTGACCAAAGAAACCGGTCTGTTTACCTACGACTCGGGCTTTACCGCCACCGCCAGCTGCAAGTCGGCCATCACCTATATCGATGGCGACAACGGCGTGTTGCTGTATCGCGGCTACCCGATCGAACAGTTGGCCGAGAAGTCCAGCTTCCTCGAAGTCTCGTACCTGCTGATGAACGGCGAGCTGCCGACCGCGGACGAATTCAAGAAGTTCGACCACGAAGTCACGCATCACACGATGATGCACGAGTCGCTGAAGAACTTCCTCGGTGGCTTCCGTCATGACGCCCACCCGATGGCCATGCTGGCCGGTTCGGTTGCCTCCCTGTCGGCGTTCTACCACGACACGCTGGACCTCAACGATCCGGAGCAGCGCCGCCAGGCCGCCATCCGTCTGATCGCCAAGGTGCCGACCCTGGCTGCTGCCGCGTACCGCTATTCGATCGGCTGGCCGATCCGCTACCCGCGCAACAACCTCAACTACGTCGACCGCTTCCTGCACATGATGTTCGAAGTGCCGAGCGAGCCGCTGGAGATCAATCCGGTGGTGGCCAAGGCGCTGGATCTGCTGTTCATCCTGCACGCCGATCACGAGCAGAATGCCTCGACCTCGACCGTGCGTCTGGTCGGTTCGACCGGTGCCAATCCGTACGCTTCGGTCGCAGCGGGCATCACCGCGCTGTGGGGCCCGGCACACGGTGGCGCCAACGAAGCCGTGTTGAAGATGCTGGAAGAGATCGGCACCGCCGACAACGTCGAGTCCGCCGTGGCCAAGGCCAAGGACAAGAACTCCTCGTTCCGTCTGATGGGCTTCGGTCACCGCGTCTACAAGAACTTCGACCCGCGCGCCAAGATCATCCGCGAGATGACCCACAAGGTGCTGGGCGAGTTGGGTGTCAACGATCCCCTGCTGGAAGTGGCGCTGAAGCTGGAAGAAGCGGCGCTGAAGGACGACTACTTCGTGCAGCGCAAGCTGTATCCGAACGTCGACTTCTACTCGGGCCTGATCTACAAGGCGCTGAACATTCCGGTGGAAATGTTCACCGTGATGTTCGCCATCGCACGCACCGCCGGCTGGGTGTCGCATTGGCTGGAGCAGCAGGTCGATCCGGAAATGAAGATCGGCCGTCCGCGCCAGATCTACACCGGCTACGACAAGCGCGACTACACCGACGCCGGTCAGCGCTAAGCGCTTGCGGTTGTCTGCTTGAACGAACGCCCCGCATTGCGGGGCGTTTGCTTTTACGGGGTAGCGATGTGGTCGGCGCGCGCGCGTGATGACGCGCTGCGATCAGCGCGCGCGGGGCAGGGCGTCGCCGCTGTCGTCTTCTGCCAAGAGCTGACGCAGCTGGGCGGCGGAGGCGCGCTGCATCGGTTTTTCGTCCAGCGGCGACAACGGCGCCTGGCGCAGGGCGTCATACGGCAGCACGGTCAGGTCGAAGGTCAGCTCTTCGGCGCTGAACAACCACACCGGAAACTCGGCAGTGCGCTCGCGGTCCAGCCGTAGCCGGCGCGTACGCAGTTCGGCCGGAATGCGATGTTCTTCCAAAAATCGCTGCACGGCGTCGGCATCGTCGCTGTGCAGCTGCAGCTGTACCGGCGCATTGGCGTCGGCCGTGCCATCGAGCACCGGGCCGGCCAGGCGCGGCTGGAACGGGCTGAGGAACTCCAGCGCGCGCAATGCGGCCTCGCGGCGTTGGCGCAGCCGCACCCCGTGCCCAGGCCCGGCGAACAGGCGTTGATGCTCGCGCAATGCATCTTCGATCTCGCGATTGCGGGGCAGCGATGCGTCGTCGTGGATGCCCAACCGGCTGGCCGCCTTGAGCTTGGCCTGATGAAAATCGCGGATGCCGCCTTCGGCCATCAACCGGGCCGCTTCGTGCGCCAGACGGTGGCGCCGTTCTCGGGTTCGCGTATCGGCGTGTTCGCGCGCGTGATGCATGACCGGGCTCCCCTAATGAACCTGGTTCGACTCTACAACAGCGGCATGAAGAGGTGGCGAACGCGTCGCGCTTACCCCGAAAGGGCAATCACGCAACGGTGATTGCCCAGTGCCTTCTACTGAACCTGAAGACCGTCAATGCCGCAAAACCGATCAGGGAATCGAGCGGACGAAGCCGTTCCGATTCCCCAATCCCGATTCCCGATTCCCGATTCCCCAATCCCAGCCCTCAAAAGATATCGAACGCCTTCTCGTCCTGCTGTTCCCGCAGGCCGTAGTCATAGTCCTGCAGACGATCCAGATCCTCGTTCTTCACCCATTCCACCGCGCCGTTGATTGTGGCCTGGGTCATGCCATCGGGCGGGTCATTGGTAGCGATCGGCTTGTCCTTCAGCGCCACGCGCATGTAGTCGATCCAGATCGGCAGTGCCGCCTTGCCGCCGTACTCGCGATAACCGAGCGAACGGAAATCGTCGCGACCCACCCACACCGTGGTGGCATAGGGACCGCCGAAACCGGAGAACCAGGCGTCGCGGTGATCGTTGGTCGAGCCGGTCTTGCCGCCGACGTCCTCGCGCCCGAGCACCTTGGCCGCAGTGCCGGTGCCGCGCTGGACCACGTCGCGCATCATCGACACCAGCTGGTAGGCGGTACGCTCGTCGATGGCACGCGGCGCGATCTTGGTTTCGGTGGTGGCAGCCGGGGCGGTCTCCGCCGGCGTGGCCGGCGTCGCCGTGGTCGGCTCGATCGACTTGGGCAGCGCGGGGGCCCCGAAGTTGAAGCCGTCCACCACCTGGCTCACCGGCGCGACATTGCCGCCCTGCAATGCGCAGGTACGGCAGGCCACCGCCGGCACTTCCTTGAAGACGACATTGCCGTCGCGGTCCTTGACCTCGTCCACGATCCAGGTCTCCACCCGCGAGCCGCCATTGGCGAACACCGCATAGCCACGCGCCACCGACAACGGCGTCAGCGACGCGGTGCCCAGCGACATCGACAGGTTGGGCGGCAGCTCGGCTTCCTGGAAGCCGAACTGGCTAATGTATTTACGCGCAAAATCGACGCTGATCGCGTCCAGCAAGCGGACCGACACCAGATTGCGCGATTGCACCAACGCCTCGCGCAACCGCATCGGGCCGCGGAAGCCGCCGCCGTCGTTCTGCGGCGACCAGGTCTTGCCGCGGCGGTCGCGGAACACCACCGGTGCATCGAGCACGATCGAGGCCGGGTTGAAGCCCTTCTCGAACGCTGCCGCATACACGAATGGCTTGAAGCTGGAGCCGGGCTGGCGGCGCGCCTGGGTGGCGCGATTGAACTTGTTGCCGGCGAAGCTGAAACCGCCGACCAGCGCACGCAGCGCACCGCTGTTGGCATCCAGCGACACCAGCGCGGCCTGGCCGCGCGGCAGCTGGTCGATGATCCATTCGCCGTCTTTTTCACCCGCACGGATGCGGGTCAGGTCGCCACGCGTCAGCAGCTTGGCCGGCGTCTTGCTGGTCCAGCGGCTGGCGCTGGCCGGCAGGGTCAGCTCAGTCTTGTCGCTCTGCACGACGGTCACGCCGCCATCGGCATTAGTGCGTGCCACGATCACCGCGCGCAGGCCGCCCTGGGTGAACACGCCCGACAGATGCTTGGCCAGTGCCGGCGCATCCGCATCGGCAGCGACATCGAAATGCTGCTCCACCCCATGCCAGCCATGCCGGTGGTCGTACAGGCGCAGGCCTTCGGCAACCGCCGCATCGGCGCCGGTCTGCAGCGTGGCATCGATGGTGGTGGTGACGTGGTAACCCTTGTTGAGCACATCGCCGCCGTACTTGGCGATCATTTCCTGACGCACCAGTTCGGCCACGTACGGGGCGTAGACCTCGACCGGCGGCTCGTGCGGCTTGGCGTGCATCGGCACCGCCTTTGCGGCGTCGGCTTCGGCCTGGCTGACAAAGCCCAGGTCGGCCATGCGTTGCAACACGTAGTAATCGCGACGTTCCTGCGCGCGCTCCGGGTTGCTGATCGGGTTGCCGCTGGACGGGAACTTGGGGATGCCGGCCAGCGAGGCCATCTCGTCCAGGCTCAACTCGCTCATCTTCTTGCCGTAGTAGTACTCGGCCGCAGCACCCACGCCGTAGGCGCGATTGCCGAAGAAGCTCTTGTTGAGATACAGCTCGAAGATCTCGTCCTTGCTCAGCTCACTCTCGATCTTGCGCGCCAGCAGGATCTCGGCGAGCTTGCGGGTATAGCTGTATTCGGAACTGAGGAAGAACTGCCGTGCCACCTGCTGGGTGATGGTCGAGCCACCCGGCACGCGCTTGGCGTCGGTGCTGGCCAGCAGCCATACCGCGCGGGCGATGCCCTTGTAATCCACGCCGCCGTGCTCGTAGAAGCGAGCATCCTCGGTCGCCAGGAAGGCCTGCTTCAGGCGCAGCGGCACGTCCTTCATCTGGATGGGGTAGCGCCGGGTCTCGCCATAGACGGCCATCAGGCGGCCATCGCTGGAGTAGACGTACATCGGCTCCTGCAACTGGACCTGCTTGAGTGACTGCACATCCGGCAACTTGGAGGAAATGGCGTAATACAGGCCGCCGGCAGCAATAGCGCCAAGCAAAGCGAGCACCACGAACGCGGCCAGGATCCAGCCCAGCCAACGGCGAATACGGGGCATGTTGAGAGAGATTCCGATTGCAGATTTCTTGGTCACAGAGTATAGATGACGCCGGGTTTGGCTGGGGCCGAACTCTGGGGATCGCAGAAGACAGCACTGGGGGTCACGGCGCGTGGGCCATCGCCTCGCTCGTGAAGGGCTTGTCAACTGTTAAAATTTGATTATTAATACGAGGGCGCAGACAAGCGTCCAAGTGCCCATCGGCAGGGGAGTTTCCGTGGGGCTTCTACCCAAGAGTCAATCGCCACTGATTGGTGTCGATATCAGTTCCACTGCGGTCAAGCTCTTGCAGCTGTCGCGCAGCGGGAACCGCTTTCGCGTGGAACATTACGCGGTAGAACCGTTGCCGCCCAATGCGGTCGTGGAAAAGAACATCGTCGAGGTCGAGGCGGTGGGCGAAGCCATTCGCCGCGCCATCAACCGTTCCGGCAGCAAGGCCAAGAGCGCGGCGGCTGCAGTGGCCGGGTCGGCAGTGATCACCAAGCTGATTCCGATGCCGGCCGATCTGGACGAGAGCGATCTGGAGGCGCAGGTCGAGCTGGAAGCCACCAATTACATTCCGTACCCGATCGAGGAAGTGAATCTCGACTTCGAGGTGCTCGGCCCGATGCCCAACAGCCCGGACATGGTCCAGGTGCTGCTGGCCGCCTCGCGTTCGGAGAATGTGGAACTGCGCCAGTCCGCGCTGGAACTCGGCGGTCTGACTGCCAAGGTGATGGACGTGGAGGCCTTCGCGGTCGAGAACGCCTTTGCCCTGGTCGCCAGCGAGTTGCCGGTGGCTGCCGATGCGGTGGTTGCGCTGGTGGACATCGGCGCGACCATGACCACGCTGAGCGTGCTGCGCTCCGGTCGCAGCCTGTATAGCCGCGAGCAGGTCTTCGGCGGCAAGCAGCTCACCGACGAGGTGATGCGCCGTTACGGGCTGACCTACGAAGAGGCTGGCCTGGCCAAGCGTCAGGGCGGTTTGCCGGAGAGCTACGAGGTCGAGGTGCTGGAGCCGTTCAAGGAGGCGACGGTGCAGCAGATCAGCCGCTTGCTGCAGTTCTTCTACGCGGGCAGCGAATTCAATCGCGTCGACTGCATCGTGCTGGCCGGCGGCTGCGCTGCGCTGTCGCGCCTGCCGGAGATGGTGGAAGAGCAGCTCGGCGTGACCACCGTGGTCGCCAACCCGCTCGCGCAGATGACGCTGGGCCCGAAGGTCCAGGCGCATGCGCTGGCGCTGGATGCACCTGCATTGATGATCGCCACCGGCCTGGCCCTGAGGAGCTTTGACTGATGGCAAGAATCAATCTTTTGCCCTGGCGCGCCGAGCGCCGGAAGGCGCGCGAGCGTGAGTTCTATTCGATGCTGGGCTTCGCCGCGTTGGGCGGCGTGCTGCTGTCGGTCCTGATCTGGTTCTACTACGACGCGCAGATCAGCGGCCAGGCCGAGCGCAATGCGTTCCTGACCGCCGAAATCGACAAGGTCAAGGCGCAGAACGAAGAGATCAAGGAGCTCGACAAGAAGAAGGACCGCCTGCTTGCCCGCAAGAAGGTGATCGAGGAGCTGCAGGCCAATCGCTCGCAGATGGTGCATCTGTTCGATTCGCTGGTGCGGACCATTCCCGATGGCGTGGCCCTGACCAACATCAAGCAGGACGGCGACATCCTGACCCTGGAAGGGCGTTCGCAGTCCAACGCGCGCGTCAGTACCTATATGCGCAACCTGGAAGGATCGGGCTGGATGACCAACCCGGACCTGTCGATCATCGAGGCCAAGAGCCAGGACAAGGCCGGGCAGCCTGCGGGATCGTCGATGGACACCAAGACGCTGCCGTACGTGTTCACACTCAAGGTCAAGCTGGCCAATCCGAACGAGGCCGACAAGGACGGCACCGCACCGGCCGATGCGCAAGCGCCGGGTGCAGCGCCGGCCGGTACGCCAGCGGCGACACCTGCAGTACCTGCGCCTGCCGCGTCGCCGGCCGCTGCTCCTGCACCCGTGCAGCCAGCGCCGGCGTCAGCCACTCGGCCGCAGGAGGGGGCGGCGTCATGAGTAAGAAATCATTCAAACTCAGCGATCTGGATTTCAACAACATCGGCGGTTGGCCGCAGCAGGCACGCATCGTGTTCTGCGTGGTGGTCGGTCTGTTCATCCTGGTGCTGGCCTGGTTCCTGTTGATCAGCGGCAAGCGCGATGAACTCGAAGGCCTGGAAGGCGCCGAAACGCAGCTGCGTACCGAGTTCGAGACCCAGCAGGGCCGCGCGGTGAATCTGGAGCCGCTCAAGCAGCAGCTCGCGCAGATGGAGCAGGTGCTGCAGCAGATGCTGCGCCAGCTGCCCAGCAAGACCGAAATGCCGGATCTGATCATCGACATCTCGCAGACTGCGCTGTCCAGCGGCCTGTCCAACGAGTTGTTCCAGCCGGGCCCTGAGTCGCCGAAGGAGTTCTACGCCGAGAAGCCGATCGCCTTGCGCATGGTGGGCAGCTACCACCAGTTCGGTGCCTTCGTCAGCGGTGTCGCGTCGCTGCCGCGCGTGGTGATCCTGACCATGCACGACATCAACCTCAAGCCGAAGGATCCCAAGGCCGGTATCACCCCGCGCGGGGCGCTGGAACTGTCCGGCACGGTCAAGACCTATCGTTATCTGGACGATGAGGAAATGGCCGAGCAGGAGAAGGCTGTGGCCGACGCTGCGAAGAAGGGCGGCCAATGACCATGAAACTGCTCAAGATCCTGTCCTGCGTGGCGCTAATTGCTGTATTGCCGGCGTGTACACGCGGTGTCACCAGCACACCGGGCGATGCGCCGAATCTGGAAGCCTGGGTCGCCGAAGTGCGTGCACGTCCGGCACCGCCGTTGGAGCCATTGCCGGTGATGCAGCAGTTCGAGACGTTCGAATATGCGGCGCAGTCGATGCGCGACCCGTTCAGCGATGCTTGGGTCAGTGCGGAAGGCGGCAACGGCACGCGTCCGGATCCGAACCGGCGCAAGGAGCCGTTGGAGGCCTACCCGCTCGACGCCCTCGACATGGTGGGGACCATTGGCGGCGGCTCGGGCCTGATCGCCCTGGTCATGGCACCTGACAAGGTGACTTACCGGGTGCGGCCGGGCGTGTATCTGGGACAGAGCGATGGCCGGGTTACCGGGGTCTACGAAGACCGCATCGAGCTGATTGAACTTGTGCCGGACGGTGCGGGTGGATGGCTTGAACGGCCGGCCGCGCTCGCATTGGATGATCAATAAAGTGATAGGGGATAGCACGATGACGTTTTCCAATGCCCAGCGGCTGCGTCCGGTTCGGCGCCACGCGGTACTCCAGGCCTGCGCGTTGGGGTTCGCGCTGGCGTTGGCGAGTGGCGACGCGTTCGCGGCGGCGGCACTGAAGCAACCTGTGCAGGATCCGGCCAAGACCGCTCCGGCGAGCCTGGCGGTGTCCAAGATCGATTTCAAACGTGGCGAGGATGGCGCTGGCCGTCTGATCCTGCAGTTCGATGGCCAGGGTGCCAGTCCGGATCTGCGCACGCAGGGCGATAACGTGCTGGTCGACATCAGCAACGCACGGTTGCCTGCCGAACTGCAGCGTCCGCTCAACGTCACCGACTTCGCAACGCCGGTGCAGCGTGTCGAGGTCAAGCCGTCCGGCTCGGGTTCGCAGCTGGTGCTGTCGACCAAGGGCGCGTTCGATTCGCTGGCCTACCAGACCGGCAACGAGTACGTGGTCGAAATCACGCCGCGCAAGGGACAGCCTGCGGTCGGCGGCGTCAGCGCCGCGGCAGTCACCCAGGCCGCCGCGCAGATCGCTGCGCGCGGGTACAGCGGCCGTCCGGTGACGTTCAACTTTCAGGACGTGCCGGTACGCACCGTGCTGCAGCTGATCGCCGAGGAATCCAACCTCAATATCGTCGCCTCCGACACCGTGCAGGGCAATGTCACGCTGCGACTGATGAATGTGCCGTGGGACCAGGCGCTGGACATCGTGCTGCGCGCCAAGGGCCTGGACAAGCGCCGCGACGGCGGTGTGGTGTGGGTCGCCCCGCAGCCGGAGCTGGCCAAGTTCGAGCAGGACAAGGAAGACGCCCGCATCGCGATCGAGAACCGCGAGGATCTGATCACCGATTACGTGCAGATCAATTACCACAACGCGGCTGTGATCTTCAAAGCGCTGACGGAGGCCAAGGGGATTGGTGGCGGTGGTCAGGGCGGCGGTCAAGGTGGACAAGGCGGCGCAGGGCAGCAGGACAACGGGTTTTTGTCGCCGCGTGGCCGTCTGGTCGCCGACGAACGCACCAACACCCTGATGATCAGCGATATTCCGAAGAAGGTCGCGCAGATGCGCGAGCTGATTTCGCATATCGATCGGCCGGTGGATCAGGTGTTGATCGAAAGCCGTATTGTGATCGCGACTGATACGTTTGCGCGTGACCTCGGTGCGCGGTTTGGCATTACTGGTTCAACCGGTCGCGGTATTTTGAGTGGCTCATTGGATAGTAATGTCAATTTCCAGAATACCTCCGCTCAGCGTGCCAATGAACTTGCTAACACAGGCACAAGCACAACGTTACCTTCGCACCTATTCCCATCTGGGTTGAACGTGGACCTTGGTGCAAGCGGGTTTACCAACAGCAGGGCGGCAGGTCTTGCATATACGCTGCTTGGTTCCAATTTCAATCTCGACATCGAGCTCTCGGCGATGCAGGAGGAAGGGCGTGGCGAAGTCGTTTCAAATCCCAGAATTGTCACTGCCAATCAGCGTGAGGGTGTCATCAAGCAGGGGCGGGAAATTGGTTATGTGACCATCAGCGGTGGCGGTGCTGCAGGTTCGGCCGCGCAAGCCAACGTGCAATTCAAGGAAGTGCTGCTTGAGCTGAAAGTCACTCCGACCATTACGAATGACAATCGCGTTTTTCTGAACATGAATGTTAAGAAAGACGAAGTCGCGCGGTTTATCATTCTGGAAGGCTATGGCACTGTGCCGGAAATCAATCGTCGTGAAGTCAATACCGCTGTGTTGGTGGGTGATGGCGAGACGGTGGTAATCGGTGGCGTTTATGAATTTACGGACCGTGAGAGCGTCTCCAAGGTTCCCTTCCTAGGCGACATCCCCTTTCTCGGAAATTTGTTCAAGAAACGTGGACGCAGCAAGGAAAAAGCCGAGTTGCTTGTCTTCGTTACCCCAAAGGTGTTACGCGTTGCAAGTGCCACTCCGTAAGGAGAAGGCATATCAAAGAGAGGCCGCGAAAGCGGCCTTTCTTTCATGGTGAAGCGTGTGAGTAACGCAGACCGGCTGTTGGCCCTACGGCGCGACCGCAAGCAGTTGTCTGTGTCTTGTTGTCAGCGACTGCTAGAACTTCCGGAGCCGTTGCCCGTCTTGGCTTTGATCGGGTTAGCCTGATCGGGTTGCCAAAACGCGATGGATACAAAGGTTCCTGCTTGTGTGACGCGCTTCATGCCGGGAGTCACTGACTGAATGCTCTAGAGCCATCGAGTGAACCAATCGTGCTCGAATCGGTCACACTGGGCCTATGAACGCACCGCCGCTGTTGCCCCCAGAAGCCGCTGCCGCGCCCGCCGAGGACCGGTTGCACCGTCAATTCACCTTGCTGCGCGAGTCACTGGCGCAGCGCATCGTGGGCCAGTCTGCGCTGGTCGAACGGTTGCTGATCGCCTTGCTGGCCGATGGTCATCTGTTGGTCGAAGGCGCGCCCGGGCTGGCCAAGACCACCGCGATCCGCGCACTGGCCTCGCGCCTGGAAGCGGATTTCGCGCGGGTGCAGTTCACCCCTGACCTGTTGCCCTCCGATCTGACCGGCACCGAGATCTGGCGGCCGCAGGACAGCCGGTTCGAGTTCATGCCCGGGCCGATCTTCCATCCGATCCTGCTGGCCGATGAGATCAACCGCGCGCCGGCCAAGGTGCAGTCGGCATTGCTGGAAGCCATGGGCGAGCGCCAGGTCACTGTCGGGCGGCACACCTATGCGCTGCCGCAGCTGTTCCTGGTGATGGCCACGCAGAACCCGATCGAGCAGGAAGGTACGTTCCCGTTGCCCGAGGCGCAGCTGGACCGCTTCCTGATGCACGTGCGCATCGGTTATCCGCAGGCCGACGCCGAGGCGGAGATCCTGCGTCTGGCACGTGACGCCGCACGCGATACCCTGGAAAAGCACGAGACGGTGCCCGACAAGATTCCGCTGGAAGATGTCTTTGCCGCGCGTCGGGTGGTCCTGGACGTGCATCTGGCGCCGCAACTGGAACGCTATCTGATCGAGATTGTGCTCGCGTCGCGCGATGCCCAGCGCTACGACCCGGCATTGGCGCGGCGGATTGCCTGGGGCGCGAGCCCGCGTGGGTCGATCGCGCTGGAGCGCTGTGCACGTGCGCGTGCATGGCTGGCCGGGCGCGACTACGTGACCCCGGACGATATTCGCGCGATTGCCCCGGACGTGCTGCGTCATCGCGTGCTGCCCAGCTACGAAGCCACTGCCGAAGGCTGGGATGGCGAACGTCTGGTCGCCGCCTTGCTGGAAAAGATTCCGCTGCCCTGATCGGGTAGCGTGTTGCTGAGGTATGCCGTCCTCTGACCAGAATCCGATGTCTTCGATGCCGTCTTCTTCTCCTGTCACCGCTCCTGCGTCGATCGTCGGCGATGGACTGCGGCCGACGCTGACGGAGCTGATCGCGCTGCGCGGCACCACGACCCACCGCGGGCAGTCAGGTCGTGGTCGCCATGGGCTGGTCGGGCCGGTGCCGGCGGCGACGCGCGGGCGCGGAATGGAATACGCCGAGTCGCGCGAGTACGTGGCCGGCGACGATGCGCGGCATATCGACTGGCGCGTCACCGCGCGTACCGGACGTGCGCACACCAAATTATTTCAGGCCGAGCGCGAACGCTTGAGTCTGATTGTGGCCGATACCTCGCCAGCGCTCTTCTTCGGCACGCGGGTGCGCTACAAATCGGTGCAGGCCGCACGTGCCGGCGCCGTTGCGGCGTGGCTGGCGCAGCGGCAGGGCGACCGGATCGCTGCGCTGCGTGGCACTGCCAGCGAGGCGCCGATTGCGCCGCGCTCGGGTCAACGCGGGGTATTGCCGGTGTTGGATGCGTTGGCGCGCTGGTACGCGCAGCCGCCGTCCGGCGATGCGGGCCTGGAGGTGGCACTGGACCATGCCGCACGGCTGTTGCGCCCGGGTGCGCGGCTGACCGTGCTGGCCGATGCGCGCAGCGCCAGCAGGATTTCTGCCACACGCTGGTCGGGTCTGGCCTTGCATCACGAGGTGGTGGTGATCGTGCTGGTCGACCCCCTGGAGCTGGCGCCACCGGCCCGCGCACTCAGCTTCGATGTACGGGGTGAGCGCATTGCGATCGACCTGACCACGCAGGCCGGACGTGCGCGTTGGCAGGCCGAATTCGTGGCGCCGCTGGAACAATTGACCGCGGTCCTGCAGGCACGCGGTGTGCGCCTGCATCGCCTGTCCACCGACGATGCCAGCGATGCCTGGTTGGGCGGCAGCGCCGCCGTGCGGAGCCGGTGACGGTGTCGCCGCAAACGCTGCCGTTGCGCGATGTCCATCTGCCGCCGTCGCCGTCGTGGTGGCCGCTGGCGCTGGGCTGGTGGCTGGTGATCGCGGCAGTGGTCCTGGTGCTGGGCACCTCAGGATGGGTGTGGTGGCGTCGCCGTCGTCAGCAGCGGCGCTGGCTGGCGGCATTCGATGCCGAGTTGCAGCGCGCAACGACCCCCGCGCAGCGCCTGGCTGCGTTGTCGGTGTTGTTGCGGCGCGCAGCGCGCAGCGTCGATGCGCAGGCCGACCGGCTGCACGGCGAGGCATGGCTGCAGTTTCTGGACGGGCGCAAGAGCAAGACGCAGGCCTTTTCGCAAGGACCGGGGCGCGCGCTGCTGGACGGCGGCTTTCAACGCGCGCCGGCGGTGTCCGACCTGGATGCGGTGCAGGCATTGGCGCGGCAGCGGTTTCTGAGTTTGATGCGAGGCCGGCGATGAACTGGCTGCAGTGGTCGCAATGGCAGGATGCGCTGGCGCACTGCGCATGGCCGTGGGCATGGTGGTTGATGCCGCTGCCGTTGCTGATGTGGTTCTGGCCGCAGCGCCGCGCCGATACGGCCGCGCTGCGCGTGCCCTACGCCGACCAACTGCATGCGGTTGCGCAGGCGAAGAGCGCGCCGGTACTGCGGGTGCCGCGCTGGCTTGCCTGGTTGGGTTGGTTCTTCCTGTGCGCGGCGCTTGCGCGCCCGCAGCAATTGGGCGATGTGATCCAGCCGCCGCGTGAGGCGCGACAGATGATGCTGGCGGTGGATCTGTCCGGCAGCATGAGCGAGCCGGACATGGTGCTCGGCGGCAATGTGGTGGATCGCCTGACCGCCGCCAAGGCGGTGTTGTCGGACTTTCTGGATCGTCGCGACGGTGATCGGGTCGGCCTGCTGGTATTCGGTCAGCGCGCCTACGCATTGACGCCGTTGACCGCCGACCTGACCTCCGTGCGCGACCAGCTGGCCGACAGTGTGGTGGGACTGGCCGGGCGAGAAACGGCGATCGGCGATGCGATCGCGTTGTCGGTCAAACGGCTGCGCGAGCAGAAGCAGGGCCAGCGCGTGGTGGTGTTGCTCACCGATGGCGTCAATACCGCAGGCGTGCTCAATCCGCTCAAGGCCGCCGAACTTGCCAAGTCCGAAGGCGTGCGCGTGCATACGATCGCCTTCGGCGGCAATGGCGGTTATTCGTTGTTCGGCGTGCCGATTCCTGCCGCGGGCAATGACGATATCGACGAAGACGGCTTGCGCAAGATCGCCGCGCAAACCGGTGGGCGCTTTTTCCGCGCCCGCGATACGGAAGAACTGGCCGGCATCTATGCCGAGCTGGATCGACTGGAGCCGGTCAAGGCGCCCGGCCCGTCGATGCAGCCGCGCGTGGAACGCTACTACTGGCCGTTGGGCGCTGCCATCGTGATTGCGCTGCTGACCTGTGTGTTGCCGCGGAGATGGCGATGAACGCGCTGACCGAACTGGCAGGCTGGCTGCAGTCGCTGCATCTGCTGCGTCCGGGTTTGCTCTGGGCCCTGCTGGCGATCGTGCCGGCGGCAGTGCTGTGGCAGTTGCGTCGACGCGATGCGGAGGTGTGGCGGCAAAGCGTGGATGCGCATCTGTTGCCGACCTTGCTGGTGTCCGGCAGTCGGCGTGGATGGCTGGGATTCGTGCTGGCTGCGCTGGCCTATGCGCTGGCGGTGGTGGCGATGACCGGTCCGAGCTGGCGGCAGACCGAGCGGCCGGTGTATCACTCCAGCATGCCGCTGGTGGTGGCGCTGGACCTGTCCTCCAGCATCATGGCCAACGATCTGCCGCCATCGCGTCTGCTGCAGGCGCGGGCCAAGTTGGTCACGTTGTTGCGCAAGCGCGCCGGTGGCGAAGTTGCACTGCTGGTCTATGCGGGCGAGAGTTTCACGGTTGCCCCATTGACCGAAGACACCGCCAATGTGGCGTTGTTCCTGGATGCGCTGTCGCCATCGGTGATGCCGGTGGAGGGTAAGCGCGCCGATGCAGCGATCGACGCGGCTACGCAGTTGCTGCTGCAGGCAGGTTTCAAGCAAGGCGACATCCTGCTGGTCAGCGACAGCGCCGATCGTGCGGCCGGGAGTTCCGCACGGCTGGCGCGCTCGCGTGGATTCAGCGTGTCCGCGCTCGGCGTGGGGAGCGCGCGCGGCGCGGCGTATCGCACCACGACCGGTGAGATCGCGCAGACACGGCTGGATGAAGGCAGCCTGCGCGATCTTGCCGGGCAGGGTGGTGGTCGCTATGCGCGCATCACCGCCGACGATGCGGACCTGCGTGCGCTGGGCATGCTCGATCCGGCGCAACAGCCGCTGGCCGATGAAACCGCCGAGTCCAGCGGTGGCAAGACCTGGCTGGACGAGGGCTACTGGCTGCTGCTGCCGGTGATGCTGTTGGCGCTGCTGGCGTTCCGGCGGCGTGCGGTTGTGGCGGTATTGGCCCTGGTGTGCGTGTTGCCGTTGGCCCAGCCTGCGCATGCTGCCGAGGACACCTTGTGGCAACGCGCCGACCAGGTGCAGCAGCAACGCCTGGATGCCGGCGTGCAGGCGTATCGCAAGGGCGATTTTGCCGCGGCACAAAAAGCCTTCGAAAATGTGCCCACCGATGAGGGGTTGTACAACCTCGGCAACGCGCTGGCCAGACAGGGCCAGTACGATCAAGCGATTGCGGCCTACGACCGGGCGCTCAAGCACCATCCGGATCAGCCCGACGCCATCGCCAATCGTGCGGCAGTGGATGCGGCGCGCAAGCGTCAGCAGCAGAACAACAAAGACGGTAAGGGCCAGGACGGCAAAGGCCAGTCCGACGAGCAGAAGCGATCCGGGCAGAACAGCCCCGGCCAGAATCAGTCCGGGCAGAACAAGCAGAGCGCTCCAAACGCTGGCCAGGACGGGCAAGGCAAGCAGGATGCACAGGGCAAACAGGACGGCAAGGATCAGTCGTCTGCGCAGACGCCGCAGGACGCAGCCTCGCAGGACCAGCAGTCCAACGCCGGCCAGGGCGAGCAGAGCAAGCAGGACGCAGCGCCGCAATCGGCCGACGCCAAGGCGCAGCAGCAGGCCGATGCCGCGCAGCGGCAAAAGATGCAGCAGGCGATGGCGCAGGCTGGCGACAGGAGCGCCGATGCAAACGGCAAGCAGGCCGCCGCGGCGACGGCGAACGAAACGCCGGAGCAACGCGAGCAGCGTCAGGCGGTGGATGCCTGGCTGCGGCGGGTGCCGGACGATCCGGGCAGCTTGCTGCGCACCAAATTCAGGTTGGAACACGAACGCAGGCAACGGGACGGACGATGATCGGCACACACCATTTGCGCCGCGCGGCGATCGGCATGTTGACCGGCGTGATGTTGCTCACCTGTGCACCGGTGGGTGCCGTCACGCGCGCGTGGCTGGACCGCGACAGCGCCAATGCCGGCGACGTGGTGATGCTGAATATCGAAACCGATCAACGTGGTGTCGATCCTGATTACACGCCGTTGCGCAACGACTTCGCGCTGGGGGCCAAGAGTGCCAACCAGCAGATGCAGGTGAGCAATGGGTCGGTGGCGATGCGCGCGTTGTTCGGTGTGGTGCTGACGCCGCGCAGGAGCGGCGAGCTGATCGTGCCGGCGATCCGCGTGGGCAACGAGCGCACCGAGCCGTTGCGGCTGCAGGTGGGGGCTTCGGCAAACGATGCCGGCAGCGGCGCGCCCAGCGCAACAGCGGCGGCGCAGGGCGACGAGGATGCCTTTGTCCAGACGCAGGTGGACGATCCGCAGCCCTATGTGCAGCAAAGTGTGGGCGTGGTGGTGCGGTTGTATTTCGCCACGCAACTGGCGTCCGGCGAGTTGGACCTGGAAGCGCTCGAGGGTGCATCGCTGCAGCGTATCGGCGACGACGTCAGTTCGGTCAAGGTACTCAATAACCGTCAATACAACGTGGTCGAGCGGCGCTATCTGCTGGTGCCCGAGCGCAGCGGCCGCCTGGTGTTGCCGTCGGCGCGTTTCAATGGCCGTTCGGTCGGTGGCTTCTTCGACGACTACTTCGGTCGCGGCAATGGCGAGCTGAGCGCACGTAGCGCCAGCATCCCGCTGCAGGTGCGCGCGCAACCGGCCAACGCGCCGCAGCCGTGGCTACCGTTGCGCAGCCTGCAGTTGCGGTATACGACCACGCCGCAGCGTGCCACCGCCGGTGAAGCGGCGCAACTGGTGGTGGAAGCTAGCGCACGCGGCGCCACCCAGGCGCAATTCCCGGAATTGCCGACCCCGAGCGTGCCCGACGCGCAAGTGTTCGCCGAGCCCGCGCAGTACGAAGAGCGCTTTGTGGATGGTTCGCCGCAGTTGCGGCTGACCCGCCGCTATTCGATCGTGCCCAACCGCGCCGGTCCGTTGGTGGTGCCCGGCTTGCAGGTGGCGTGGTGGGATGTGGGCGCGGCGGCGGCCAAGACCGCGGCATTGCCGGACCTGACGCTGGATGTGGCGGCAGGCAGCGGCGCGTTTGCGGCGCCTGCGCCGGCGCCAGCATCCAATCCGACACCGGATAACGCTGCGACAACTGCTGCGGGCGGCACGCTGAGCCTGCAGCAACCCGCGGCCACGCAACGGCCATGGGGCTGGATCGCCGCGGCGATCGGGTTTGCGCTGCTGTGGATTGCCACCCTGGTGTGGGCCTTGTTACGGCGTCGCGGCGGTTCGCACGGCGCGTCGGTGATCGACGCCAGCGATGCAGCTGCGCCCGGTCGGCGTGTGACGCATGGTGTGGCCGAGCTGCGACGCGCGCTCGATACCGGCGGCATGGACGACGTGGCTGCAGTGCTGTGCGGCATGGCCGGCGTTGCCGATATCGACAGCGTGCTGGCAGCGTCGAGCGACCCGGCGCAGCGGGCAGCGGTGGCACAGATGCAGCGTGCCCGCTGGGGCGGCGATGGCGACGTGACCAGTGCACGTTCGGCATTGCGCGAGGCCTTTGCCAAGGGCCCGCGTTGGCGGCATGCCACGGCGGCGGAGCCGGAAGTATTGGCGCCGCTGTATCCGCCGGCGCCTTGATCGGTTTCGCTGCATCGGAAGTTGCTGACTGGGTCTAGATGGTCACCATGTCCAGTCCCGCTCTGACGCATTGATTCCGGTTGCACCTGGTTCTTCACCTGTGCTGCTTAAAACAAGGCGTTGGGTCTGCGACCTGGCTGCAGGGCCCTTGCCCGCCCACCCTCGCGGGACACGCCGCAAGTACGTCCATGTAGGCGCTTACGCGGCATCCATGCCGCGTAAGCGCCCGCGACGGTGAGCGGGCAAGGACCCGTCGGGATGGTCGGCGTGCATGCTTGCGAGCAAGAGCTCATGGCCGGATCCCACCGCGTCCCAAAAGCGATTGGGCATCGCGGCCCGGTACACGCAGTTCCAAGTGGCGGCTGTGCATGCCCCACGGTGGGCGCGCCAGGTTTGTCGAACGCTCCAGCGCCCGTATCGGCTGACGTGGGGAGCTGCACCTACCCTCGGGCAGGCGCACCGCGGCAGGCCGGGTAGGTGGCCGCGTCGATGGCGTTTGTTAAGCTCCGGGGCTTGTGTCCAGATCAAGGCCCGACCAGATGACTGCATCCCCCGCCGCACGCCGCCCGGACCTGCCCCTGCATTGGAAGATGGGCATTGGCTTCGCCGTCGGTCTGCTGCTGGGTCTGGCTGTCTACTATCTGGCCGGCAGCGATGCCGACTGGGTGCGCGTGGTCACCAGGTACGTCACCACCCCGTTCTCGCAGATCTTCCTCAACCTGATCTTCATGCTGATCGTGCCGTTGCTGTTTTCGGCATTGGTGATGGGCATTTCCGAGATGGGCGACATCCGTGCGCTCGGGCGCGTGGGGTGGCGCACCCTGGGCTACACCGTCGTGCTGTCCGGCGTGGCGGTGTTGCTTGGGCTGGTGCTGGTGAATGTGCTCAAGCCCGGTGCCGGCGTGGACCCGCAACTGGCCAACCAGTTGATCCAGCAGAACGCCGAGCGCACCCGCGAGATCATCTCCAGCTCCGGCACCCAGCCGCAGGGCATGGACATGCTGCTGTCGATCGTGCCCAGCAACGTCATCGCTGCGGCGTCCAGCAACGGCGCGATCCTGTCGCTGATGTTCTTTGCGGTGATGTTCGGCGTGGGCATGGTGCTCACCGCCGACGAAAAAGTGGCCACGCTCAAGCGCGGCATCGAAGGCATCTTCGAAATCTCGATGACCCTGATCGGCTTGGTGATCCGCCTGGCGCCGTACGCGGTGGCCTGTTTCATGTTCAATCTGGCCGCGCTGTTCGGCTTCGATCTGTTGATCCGCCTGGGCGCTTACGTGGGCGTGGTGGTGCTGGCGCTGGGCCTGCACATGGTGGTGAGTTACGGGCTGGCGGTGAAGTTCGCCGGGCGCTCGCCGGTCGGCTTCTTCCGGCAGACCCAGGCGGCCACGATGATGGCGTTCTCCACCGCGTCCAGTAACGCCACCCTGCCGACCGCCCTGCGCGTGGCCGACGAGATGGGCCTGCCGCCGCGGGTGTCGCGCTTCGTGCTGACCGTGGGCGCCACCGCCAATCAGAACGGCACCGCCTTGTTCGAAGGGGTGACGGTGATCTTCCTGGCGCAGTTCTTCAACGTCGACCTGAGCATCGGCCAGCAGTTCATGGTGATGCTGGTCTGCATCCTGGGCGGTATCGGCACCGCCGGCGTGCCGTCCGGCTCGCTGCCGGTGGTGGCGCTGATCTGCGCGATGGTTGGGGTCAACCCGGTCGGCATCGGCATGATCCTGGGCGTCAATCACTTCCTGGACATGTGCCGGACAGCGCTGAATGTGACCGGCGATCTGGCGCTGACAACACTGGTTGCCAAGGGCGAGGAATAGGGATTCGGGAATCGTGAGTGGGTAAGAGCGGGCTGTAGCGATCGGTACGTGTGATATAACGTCCTGCTGCCCCGCAGCGGTCGCTTTGGTGACAGCGGCGTCAGCGACGAATGCAGCACTGCACCCGATTCCCGATTCTCCATTCCCGACTCCCCAATCCCGGCTCCCTAACGCGCTCTGTGGGAGAATAAGCGGCTCCGCTTCCAGCGGTGTTCCCTCCGCTTCCATAGACGCTCATGACCCAGCCCACCCGCCGCCAGCTGGCCAACGCCATCCGTTTTCTCGCCGCCGATGCGGTCGAAGCCGCCAAATCCGGCCATCCCGGCATGCCGATGGGCATGGCCGATATCGCCGAAGTGCTGTGGAACGATTTCTTCCGGCACAACCCGAACAACCCGCAGTGGTTCAACCGCGACCGTTTCGTGCTGTCCAACGGCCACGGCTCGATGCTGCAGTACGCGCTGTTGCACCTGTCCGGCTACGACCTGCCGATCGAGCAGCTCAAGCAGTTCCGTCAGCTGCACAGCAAGACCGCCGGTCACCCCGAGCGCAGCGAAACCCCCGGCGTGGAGACCACCACCGGCCCGCTTGGGCAGGGTTTCGCCAATGCGGTCGGGTTCGCGCTGGCCGAGAAGCTGCTGGCGCAGCGCTACAATCGCCCGGAGCTGGAAATCGTCGACCACCGTACCTGGGTGTTCATGGGCGATGGCTGCATGATGGAAGGCATTTCCCATGAAGCCGCCTCGTTGGCCGGCACCTGGGGCCTGGGCAAGCTGGTCGCGTTCTGGGACAACAACCAGATTTCCATCGACGGCAACACCGCCGGCTGGTTCAGCGACAACACCCCGGAGCGCTTCGAGGCCTATGGCTGGCATGTGATCCGTGATGTGGACGGACACGACGCCGAAAAGATCAAGGCCGCCATCGAGACCGCGCTGGACAACACCGACAAGCCCACGCTGATCTGCTGCCGCACCAAGATCGGCTTCGGCGCGCCCAGCAAGGCCGGCAAGGAATCCTCGCACGGCGCCCCGCTGGGCAAGGAAGAACTCGAAGGCGCCCGCAAGGCGCTGGAGTGGCCGTACGGCCCGTTCGAAATCCCCGAAGAGATCTACGCCGGCTGGCGCGCAGGTGGCACCGGCACCTTGCGTCAGGCCGAGTGGGAGCAGCTGTTCGACAAGTACGGCAAGCAGTATTCGGCCGAAGCCGCCGAGCTGACCCGCCGCTCGCACGCCGAGCTGCCGGCCGACTTCATCGCCCAGGCCGATGCCTACATCGCCAAGGCGCAGCAGGAAGGCCAGACCATCGCCTCGCGCAAGGCCTCGCAGCTGGCGATCGAAGCGTTCGCGCCACTGCTGCCGGAACTGATCGGCGGTTCGGCCGACCTGGCGCATTCCAACCTGACCTTGTGGAAGGCCAGCAAGTCGGTCGCCACCGATGACCCGAACGCCAACTACGTCTATTACGGCGTGCGCGAGTTCGGCATGACCGCCATCGCCAACGGCCTGGCGCTGCATGGCGGCTTCATTCCGTTCGACGCCACCTTCCTGGTGTTCAGCGATTACGCGCGCAACGGCGTGCGCATGAGCGCGTTGAATCCGGCCCACGCCATCCACGTGTATACGCACGACTCGATCGGCCTGGGCGAAGACGGCCCGACCCATCAGCCGGTGGAACACCTGGCCTCGCTGCGCTACATCCCCAACAACGATGTGTGGCGCCCGGGCGATGCGGTGGAATCGGCGGTGAGCTGGAAGGCCGCCATCACCCGCAAGGACGGCCCCAGCTGCCTGGTGTTCAGTCGCCAGAACCTGCAGCACCAGCCGCGCAGTGACGAGCAGCTCAAACTGATCGAGCGCGGCGGTTATGTGCTGGCCGATGCCGAAGGTGGTACGCCCGACGTGATCCTTATCGCCACCGGTTCGGAAGTCGGGCTGGCGGTGGAAGCCAAGCAGACCCTGGACGCGGCCGGGCTGAAGACACGCGTGGTGTCGATGCCGTCGACCGACGTGTTCGATCGCCAGGATGCGGCCTATCGCGAGTCGGTGCTGCCGAATGCGGTGCGCAAGCGCGTGGCGGTGGAAGCGGGCGTGACCGGCTTCTGGCGCAAATATGTGGGTCTGGATGGCGATGTGGTCGGCATCGATACCTTCGGCGCCTCGGCACCGGCCGATCAGCTGTACGCGTACTTCAAGATCACCGCCGAGCATGTGGTTGCTGCGGCCAAGGCGCTGTAACGCCTGACGCGGCGCCTGGAAGAAAAAGCCGGCGAAAGCCGGCTTTTTTGTGGGGCCTCGTGCGCGCTGCGCGATGCGGCACCGTGCAACGGGGCATTGCACGTGTCGGTGCCCGTCGTCGACCAGCGCCGATGCACGGATCCTGGTCAGCAACTGGCGTGGCCGTGTGGTGCGCCAAGCCCTGCGGCGGCTCGGTTAAACCGGGCTGATCCTCTCGATACGCCGGCTACGCAATGCGCCCGCCGGCAGCATGCGGCGGCATTTCTGTAGCGTTCGCTTGGCTTGAACGGATGCTAAAAATTTGTCAATCCACTATTTAAAATGTGAATCATTCCCATTAAAATGGTGCGCTGCCGGTGGTAAGGCACACGCTTCCTCCCCTTGTTGCCGGCGCGGCGTCTTCGCAGCGCGTGGTCTGATCCGTCTGCGTTGGAGTCTCCGATGATCCGTAGTACCGAATTGCGTCTTGCTTCCGTGGGCGCGCGTCGCCATGTCCTGCCGCGTGCGCTGTGTGCCGCGCTGTGCACCATGGCCGCCGGCCAGGTGCTGGCCGAGACGCCCGTGGCCGCCGCCGATGCCCAGGTCACCACCCTGGACCGGTTGATCGTGCAGGGCGAACAGGCCAAGGGCTATACGGTGGAGAAGACCACCGCCGGCACGCGCATGGACCTGTCGTTGCGGGAGATTCCGCAATCGGTCACCGTGATCACCCGCGACCGCATGGACGACCAGAACCTGCAGAGCATCACCGACGTGCTCAACAACGTCACCGGCATTTCGGTGGCGCAGAGCGACAGCGAGCGGCTGGAATTCTTCGCACGCGGTTTCTACATCGACAACTACCAGTTCGACGGCATCCCGGCCTACATGGAACAGGCCTGGAGCTATGGCGATTCGGCGCTGGACGTGGCGCTGTACGACCGTGTCGAAGTGGTGCGTGGCGCCACCGGCCTGCTGACCGGCTCGGGCAATCCGTCGGCCTCGATCAACCTGGTGCGCAAGCATGCGCTCAGCCGCGACTTCACCGGCACCGTGTCGGTGGGCGGTGGCGATTTCAACAAGACCCGCAGCGTGGCCGATGTCACCGTGCCGCTGAGCCCCGAAGGCACCGTCCGTGCGCGCGTGATCGGCGTCTACCAGGATGGCGAATCGGACATGGACCGCTACGGCCTGCGCAAGAAGATCGGCTCGGCGATCATCGATGCCGACCTCACCGACAGCACCTTGCTGAGCGTGGGTTACGAGTACCAGAAGAAGGAATCGAACGACGTCACCTGGGGCGGCTTCCCTCTGTTCTTCAGCGATGGTACCCGTACGAACTATGACCGTTCGTTCAATCCGGCGGCCGACTGGACCTTCTGGGACACGCGCCTGCAGCGCACCTTCGCCAGCCTGCAGCAGAGTTTCGACAACGGTTGGAATCTCAAGGCCAATCTGAGCCACGAGAAGACCGAAGCGGCCAATCACCTGTTCTATCCGTACTACACGATCTTCGGACTCGATCGCACCACCGGTGGTGGCGTGGTGCCGTATTCGGGCAACTACCAGACCGAGCGCAAGGCCGATGGCGCCGACGTCTATGCGGAAGGCCCGTTCCAGCTGTTTGGCCGCGAGCATCATTTGGTTGCCGGCGCCAGCTACAACCGCCGCGAGTACGTCAATAATGGCACCTTCGATTTCCCGGCGCCGCTGGATAGCTACCTCGGCTGGAACGGCGCGTATCCGGAGCCCAACTGGAGTCCGCTGCTGGTGCAGAGCGACGGCACGATCAAGCAGAAGGCCGCTTATGTGGCTGCGCGTTTCTCGCTGGCCGAGCCGCTGACGCTGCTGGTGGGCGCACGCTATACCGACTGGCAGATCGAAGGCCGCAACCTAGACTTCACCACGCAGCAATTGCTGCCGTTTTCTGACACCCAGAACGAAGTCACGCCGTACGCCGGTCTGGTCTACGACATCAACGACGTGTGGTCGGCATACGCCAGCTACACCGAAATCTTCAACCCGCAGACCCTGCGCGATGCCAATGGCGGCTACCTGGATCCGTTGAGCGGCAAGGGCTACGAAGCCGGCGTCAAGGCAGCTTGGTTCGACGACAGGCTCAACGCCTCGCTTGCGGTGTTCCGCATCGAGCAGGACAACCTGGGCGTGGCTACCGGCGGCTTCGTCCCCGGTAGCACCGAGTCGGCGTATGAGGCCGCCAGCGGCGTGGTCAGCGAAGGCTTCGATTTCGAGGTGTCGGGGCGGGTGACCGAGAGCTGGAGCACCACCTTCGGCGCTTCGCATTACACCGCCCGCGATGACAACGGCTCCTCGATCAATACGCATCTGCCGCGCACCACCCTCAAACTGTTCAACAGCTACACCCCGCAAGGCGCGTGGAGCGATCTGACCGTGGGTGGTGGCGTCAACTGGCAGAACCGCTCGTACTATGTGGACCCGGTCTACGGCGCCTTTCAGCAGAGCGCTTACGCACTGGTCAGCGCGTTTGCGCGCTATCGGTTGTCGCCGCAGTTCTCGGTGCAGCTCAATGTCGACAACCTGCTCGACAAGCGCTACTACTCGCAGTTCAACGGCGGCTATGGCGCGTGGGGCGCATCGCGCAACGGCATGCTGACCTTCAACTACACGTTCTGATCGCAGACCGGGCTGGGCGCGATTTCAGCGCCCGGTCTGTTGCCGCCACATGCACAGGCACCTTGCAACAGGTGCCTGTTTTTTTGTGTCTGCATCCGCGGGGCAGAGCGTAGATCTGCTGCGCTTACCGCAATGCCGTAACTGCGTGCTGGTATCGCTTTGCTTGAGTGGTGTCGACGTGGCGCGCAGGAAGATGCCTCCCGCCAATGGCGCCAAGCGATAGAGACACTTCCTGCGTACGCATGCGTGCTGACGTGCCATCAGTCGCATCGAGGCGGCCCCGGGCTACAGTGGTTCCAGATGCGGCGCCATCACCTCTGCAACCCAGTCCATGAACGCTCGCACGCGTTGCGGCAGATGGCGACGCTGCGCGTAGAGCAGCGTGACCGGCATCGGTTCCGGCGCGATGGCGGGCAGCAGCTCGATCAAGGCACCGCTGTCCAGGTGCTGGCGTAACGGACTGGCCGGCGCCTGGATGATGCCCAGGCCTGCCAATGCCGCAGCAAGATAGGCATCGCCGTTGTTGACCGTCACCAGGCCGTGCATCGGCAGTAGCTGGTAGGCGTGTCCGTCGCGGTACTCGAAGCCGGGCGATCGCTGGCCCAGCGTCGGCACGTAATGCACCAGGTCGTGGTGTGCCAGATCGTCCAGGCACTGCAGCGTGCCCCGTCGTGCGAGGTAGTCGGCACTGGCGCAATTGATGATGCGAAACGCGCCGAGCGGTCGCGCGACCAGGTTGGTGTCTTCGAGCGTGCCCACGCGCAACACGCAGTCGAAACCTTCGCGCACCACATCGACGCGGCGGTCGGTGCCGCTGATCTCCACTTCCAGCTGGGGGTGCTGTGCCAGGAACCCGGGCAGTGCGGGAATCACGAAGTTGCGCGCGATGCCGGAGGACATGTCCACCCGCAAGCGCCCGCGTAGCTGGCTGCGTTCGCGTTGAAACATGCTCTGCAACTCGTCCATGTCGTCGAGCAGATCGCGGCTGCGCTGATAGAACGCGGCGCCGTCGCCGGTGAGTTGTACGCGACGCGTCGTGCGATGCAAAAGCTGCGTACCCAGCGAAGCCTCGAGTCGCTGCACGGCGGTAGAGACGCTGGCTTTGGGCAGCCCCAGCGTTTCGGCGGCACGGGTGAAGCTGCCGAGCTCGGCGACGCGCAGGAAGGCGCGCAGCGATTGCAGGGTGTCCATCGATTGGTCGACGTTCTTGAACGGTGCTATCAGGTTGGACCGATTTATGCGGCGCGGCAAGCGCAATAGTCTTGGCACCGTCGGGCGTTGTCACGCCCGCCCAGCGGTCACGCGCCAGCTGTGTTGATCGCTTCAAATCGCATCCCACCACACAACGGAGTCCATCCATGTCGACCACCACACCGATCACTCTGATTACTGGCGGCAGCCGCGGCCTGGGCCGCAACGCCGCGCTTGCGCTCGCTGCCGATGGCAGCGACATCGTGCTGACGTATCGCAGCCAGGCAGAGGAGGCGGCCTCCGTGGTCGCTGAGATCCACGCGCTCGGCCGCCGCGCGCACGCCCTGCCGCTGGATGTCGCCGACGCCGGGTCGTTTGCGGCATTCGCCGCGCAGTTGAAGCAGGTGCTGGCCGGTTGGGACCGCACGCATGTCGATGCGCTGGTCAACAACGCCGGTAGCGGGCTGCATGCGGCCATCGCCGACACCACGCCGGCGCAGTTCGACGCCCTGGTCAACATTCATCTCAAGGGGCCGTATTTCCTGACCCAGGCGTTGCTGCCGCTGATCGCAGACGGCGGACGCATCCTCAACGTGTCCAGTGGCCTGGCACGCTTCGCGCTGCCCGGCGCATCGGCTTACGCGATGATGAAAGGCGGGGTGGAGGTGTTCACCCGCTATCTGGCCAAGGAACTGGGCGCGCGCGGCATTCGTGCCAACACGCTGGCACCGGGTGCGATCGAAACGGATTTCAACGGCGGCAGCGTGCGCGATAACGCACAGGTCAATGCGATGGTGTCGTCGGTCACGGCACTGGGACGCCCAGGACTGCCGGACGATATCGGGCCGGTAGTTGCCGCGTTACTCGCGCCGGGGACGGGGTGGATCAATGCGCAGCGCATCGAAGTATCGGGCGGGATGTTGATCTGAATGCACAGGCCTGCGCATCACGCGCAGGCCTGTGCGTGCATCGCTGCTCGGTGCATCACTGCAGGGTTTGATCGCCATGCAATACCGGGTAAGGATTCAAGACCTCGCCCTTCCACCATTGTTGTTCCGGCCCCAGGCGGTGGATCTCGAAGTGCAGATGCGGTGCGGCAGGATCGGCATTGCCGGTACTGCCGATGTAGCCGATGACCTGGCCGCGCGTGATCTGCTGCTTTTCTGCCAGGCCGTCGGCATAGCGCTCCAGGTGGGCGTAGTAGTAGCAGTACGTCCCGTTCGGGTCGAACTGGTACACGGTCAGGCCACCGCGCTCGCTGTTGAACAGTTTCTCGACCGTGCCATCTGCAACTGCAAGCACCGGTGTGCCGGTCGGTGCAAGAATGTCGATGGCATCGTGTACGCGGCCTTCGCTGCGTGCGTCGGTAAAGGTGTCCTGCAGCTGGCCGCTGCCGATGCCTTGTACCGGAATCAGCAGGCCGCTGCCTGAAATTGCAGCCCCAGGAGAGGGTGCGGATGCCGGTGCGGTTGGCGTGTCTGCAGCAGGCGTCATCGGGCTGGATGGCGCCGACGCGGCAACGGGTGGCGCAGCGGCAGAAGGGGCCGCCATTCCAGCCCCTGCCGCGTCGGGTTGCGCTGTTACAGCGGGTGCAGCGTTGGACGCTGCCGCCACCGTTGCCTGCGGCGCCTGGCGTTCCAGCCACCAATAGCCGGCCGCACCGAGCAACACACCGACCACCAGCATCATCAGCAGTTTCATGCTTACTCCTGCATCACCACCGGCATGGACGGGCCGACCACGCCTGCCAGATTGACCACGTCCCAGTTGGTCAGACGCACGCAACCGTGCGATTCGGTCTTGCCGACATGGCCCGGCTCCGGCGTGCCGTGCAGGCCGTAATGCGGCTTGGACAGGTCGATCCACACGCGTCCGACCGGATTGTTCGGGCCGGAGGGCAGGGTGGCCTTCTGATCGCCCTTCTTGGCGTCCCAGAACAGCTTGGGGTTGTACTTGAACACCGGGTCGCGCGCGACGCCCAGCACCTTCCAGCGGCCGATCGGCAGCGGATCGTGCTTGCTGCCGGAAGAGACCGGGAACTGCGCATACACCTTGCCGTCGGCATCGAACAGGCGCAGCGTCGACTCGGACTTGTCGACCACCAGCTTGGCCGGCTTGGCCAAGGGGGAGGCGCCGTCGATGTTCGGTACCTGGATCACGCCGCCGGCCTTGCTCAAATCCACGCCGGGGTTGAGTTGGCGCAGCAGTTCCGGATCGGCATGGAAACGCTCGCCCAGCGCCTCGTCCACCGAGGTATAGCCCAGCGACGTCAGCTTGGCCTGTTCGGCCGGTCCCTTCGGAATCGGCTGGAACGGTCCGGCCACATCGGCATCGGTGAGCGTGTACTGCACCAGCGCCGGCGTGGTGTCGGCCTGCAAGGCCTGCCAGGTGGCGTCATCCAGCTCACCGGTGACCTTGATCTTGTGCGCTGCCTGAAACCCCGACACCGCACGCTTCTGATTGGAACCACGCTCGCCGTCGATCTGCCCCGGCGAGAAATGCGCGCGATCCAGCAGCACCTGTGCATGCAGATCCGAACGCGGACCAGTCGGCGCGACCGTCGCAGCCGGGGTTGCTGTCGGCGAAGGTGCCGCAGGGGGCAGCGGCGCTTGCGCCAGTGCGGACAGGGAGGTGCCCAGGGCAAGGGAGAGCAAGCAAACGCGAGCGTAAATACGTGATGGCATGAGCAGGTCCGGAGGAGACATGCGCGCACCTTGCCCGAGCCGCCTGCGTGGTCTGCGTGAAATGGCTGCACCGAGACTGACTGAGGAGGCTGTAGCGATACGAGTCGGGAGTGGGTATCTACGATCTCGTCGCCGCCCAGTTGCCGATCGCCTGCTACTGATGCTTCTACCCGGGCGGCGGCGCAGGGTGTAGATGCGCTGCAGCCAGGTCTTTTTCGCCCGATTGCGCTGCGTGTGCTGTCCACTGCGCTGTGTTGAGCGTGAGGTTGGCGGTAACGTCTAACGCCAAAGGCGCTTCACGGCTCCGGCAACCCTTGCAAGCGCTTGCTTGCTGCCGGCTCCGATCCGCGCTGGTCCATCCTGCACATGCATGCCCTTGCAGTGCAGATCGGTGAGGCGAGGAGCGGCATGCGCGGTCATGCCGGTCATCATCAACGGGCCAAAGACTGCGGCACCCCGTGGGTTGTTCGCTTCGCGCACCACGGCATCGCTTCTTGCGATACGGATGTTTCAATGCATTCCGGTTTTCCGCAAGGCGTACGCCAGCAGCCGTGCCTGCACGTGTTCGGCGATGCTGCGCGGCGCATCCAATGCCATCCGTTGCAGACAGGCGCCGTGGCTTGCATCGCCGGTATCGCGTGACAGCAGTGCGCGCCAGACGGTCGTCAGCTTCGCGCTGTTGCCGGCAGTCGCGCGTTTGAGCCAGGTCAGGGCACGCAGCACACGTTGCTCGACCTCGGTGAAGTCGCTGCCGAGTGGGTAGTCGGGCAGGCTGCCATCGCGACGGAACGGCGCCAGCGCCTGTTCCAGCGCCTGCGGCGTGTTGCGTTGTGCACGCGCGGGCAGTGCAGGGTCGCCACGCAACTTGCGCGATGCCTTGGCGGCCGCCAGCAATGCGTTCTGGAAGCGTGCATCGCAGATGCCGGCCATCGCCAGTACGCAGTCCTGATCGGTCTGGTGGCGCAGGTCGGCGATGCCGTACTCGGTGATGTACAGATCGCGCAGATGGCGCGGGATGGTGGTGTGCCCGTAGTTCCAGCGCACATTGCTCGCTGCGTGTGCACCGGCGTCACGCGTGGCCCGCAGCATCAACGCGCTGCGGGCCTGCGGCAAGGCATGTGCCATCGCCACGAAGTTGTATTGGCCGCCGACACCAGAAACCACACGGCCGTCTTCCAGCCCATCGGACACCGCCGCGCCGAGTGCAGTGGCCATCATGCAGGAGTTGAAGAAGCGCGCATCGCGGCGTTGCAGGCGCTCCAGTGCTTCGTTGCCGCCGTACAGCTGGTTGATCTCGCTGATGCGGCGCATGCCGATGGCATCGCGCGTGCCCGCATCCAGATCGCGTAGCCATCGGTAGAAGTCCGGCGAGCCGAGATAGAACGCGCCATGCAGAAACTCGCCTTCGCGTGCCAGGCGCGCATGATCGGCCGCGTCGGCACTGCTGTCGGCGATGCGCTGCATCAGCGCCAGATCGTCGTGCACCTTGCGGCGGATCACACCGCTGTCCACCAACTGCTTGAACCCTTCGTTGAGCATTTCGCTGCAGCCGTACAGGCCAATCTGGAACGGCGCCAGGCCACCGCTGGCGCGCACGGCAGGATGCTGTTCCAGTTCCGGGTCCAGCGCCTGCAGCACGCGTCGATAAGTCGTGTTGTCGGTATGTCGCAACACCAGCGCATGGCTCAGCGCATCGGCCAGGGTGCCAATGCCGATCTGCAAGGTGCCGCCATCGCGGACCAGCGCGCTGGCATACAGACCGATGGCGTAGTCGACGGTGTTCACCGGTTGCCTGGGCAACCCGAACAGGCGCGGCGACTGGCCTGGCAGGTCGATCACCAGGTCGAAGAAGGTTTCCTCCACTGCCGCGGTTCCGCCGATCCACGGCAGTTGCGTGTCGACTTCCGCCACCAGCATGGGGCGCGGCAGGCCCAGTGCCTGCACCGCATCCAGCGTGTCCTGGGTGATGTCGTTGTTGCACGACAACGACAAGCGGGTGCCGCCGGGCTCGCGTGCCACCTTCTGCACGATCAGGTTCGGCGCGCGTTGCGCCACGGCTGCGGCAGCGTGGGTGTAGTTGAGACTGGTGTAGTCGGCCTGCGCCTGGGTGGAGTGCAGCAGCCCGCCGGACTGCATGTAGAACTCTTCCACCTGCACATGCGCCGGCAGCGCATCGCGCAACATGTCATCGACGTAGGCAAGACGCGGGAAATCCGCACCGAAATGGCGCGCAAGGAAGGGCGCAGCAAAGCGCGCTTGCAGTCCCGCGCCGGGCTTGGGCGGATTGAGCGACAGCGCCGTATACAGCGCCAGCGGCCACGTCGGCGTGTGCTTAAGCTGCGCATACAAGGCGTTCAACAACCGGTGCGGCTTGCCGATGCCCAACGGCGCGCCGACGCGCAGCGGGCCATCGAGACGTTGCAGGATATGCGCAACCGCGCTGGGCAGGTCGGTGAGGTGTTCAGTCATCGGTGCAGGGTAGCCGAGGCGATGGTGGGGCAGGTATCTGGATCGCCGACAAGGCCGGGTCGATGCATGCGTCTCCTGCAAGGCAAGCGGGAAGGGCTTGACAGACGCAAGTTTTACATGCGTAATCGATAAAAATTACGGATGTAATCGCATGCCGATCAGTGACGCCGAAGCGGTGGTGATGCAGGTGCTCTGGGATGCGGCGCCGCGCAGCGCAGACGACGTGGTCGCCGCGCTGGCAGGGCACAGCGACTGGGCCGAGCCCACCGTCAAGACCTTGCTCAACCGCCTGCTCGGCAAGGGCGCAATCCGCGCGGTCAAACAAGGGCGACGTTATCTCTATTCGCCGGTGCTGGCGCGCGAGCAGTGGGTGCAGCAACAGAGCGAGGGATTGCTGCAGCGCCTGTTCGGCGGGCGGGTGGCGCCACTGGTGGCGCATTTCAGCGAGCGCGGAAAACTCAGCGCGTCCGATATCGCGGAACTGAAACAACTGATCAAGGAGCTGGACGATGAACCCTGAGGCCTGGATCCCGTTATCGCGCGCAACGCTGTACATCACCGCTGCGTTGCTGGTCTGCCTGCTCCTGCGTCGCCCATTGCGCCAGCTGTCGGGTGCCGCCGCGGCGTATGCGATCTGGCCCTGCGTCCCGCTGGCCCTGGTGGCGGCCTTGTTGCCCGGCCCGTCTTTCGGCATCACAGTGCCGGGACTGCCGGCGCCGATTGCCATGCCAGCGCCCTCCGGCGTGCATGGCGAAGGTCAGGCGTGGGCAACATGGCTGGTAGCAGCGTGGCTGGGCGGCGCGGTAGTGATGGCGATCGGTTTGTGGATGCGGCAACGGCGTTTCATGCGCAGCCTGGGGCCGTTGCAGCGGCTCGACGACCGGCTCTGGTCGGCCACGCGCGATGTCGGTCTTCCTGCATCGTTGGGACTCTGGCGTCTGCGCATCGTGGTGCCGGCGGATTTCGGTGAGCGCTACAACGTCGATGAGCGCGCCCTGATCCTGGCGCACGAGCGCCTGCATCTGCGCCGTGGCGACCTACATGCCAATCTGTTGGCGGCATTGATGCTCTGCATCGGCTGGTTCAACCCGCTGATGCATCTGGCCTGGCGTGCGTTCCGGCTGGATCAGGAACTGGCCTGCGATGCGGCCGTGCTGGCGAAACATCCGGGCAAGCGCCGCAGTTACGCCACCGCCATGCTCAAGACCCAGCTTGGTGCCGGCTTTACGCCGCTCGCCTGTCATTGGGCTGCATCGCATCCGTTGACGCAACGGATCGCGGCGCTGCGTGCTTCGCCAGTAGCTGCCGGACAGGCGCGCTGGCGCGTGGCGATGGTACTGCTGCTCGCGGCGACGATCAGTACCACGGCCTGGGCCCTGCAGCCGGCGCGCATTGTGTTAGCGGCACAACCGACGCTGGCGGCCGGCAATGCGGTGGATTTCGCCACGATGCAACCGCCGAGGTATCCGGCAGCCGCGTTCGACGGCGGTATCGAGGGCTTTGTCGAACTGCAGATTGAGGTCGACCCTGGCGGCGTACCGCAGCACATCGCTGTCGTGCGGAGCGCGCCGGCCGGCGTGTTCGATCAAGCCGTGCTGGAGGCAGCGCGCCAGTGGCGGCTGAAGCCTGCCTATGCACATGGCAGGGCGATTGCTTCAACGGTACGCGTGCCGGTGAAGTTCGCACTGGATGCGCCGGAGCAAACGTCAACCGTTGCGGATGCAGGTGCTGCGCTATCGGATCCGGCAGCGTCCAGCCGCCTTGCCGGTTGTGCTTCAGTGGGCTGCGCGATACAGGAGGGGCCGTGATGCGATTCAGAGCGACCGGCAAGACGGCAGCACAACTGTCAGGTAGGCGCGGCCGGTGCCTGGAATCGGCAGATACCACTCTTACAGTCCGGTTCCTGCGCGCCGGCCACGCCTACCTGACGACTGCTCGCCACATGTTGTCAGCCGTTCCTAATTCGATCTGCGCCGCAATCATGGCGCTGTCGCTTGGCGCATGTGCAACGCAAGGCGTGCAGGAACAGCAGCGCAGCCAGCGCGAAGATTCGGTGGACCAGCGCATGCTGAGCGCGCAGTCGGGCGGCGACGGCGGCGGCTCCATCCAGCCTTACACACTGGCGCCGGCGCAGCGCTTCCGGATGCCGCGCGCGCTGCGCAGCGACGCGCCGGTGCTGCCGGCCGATTCGCCACGGCAGAGTTTGTCGCCGACCACTGTGTGCGCGCATGTGATCCTGACCGCTGAAGGTGCGGTACAGCGCGTCGACCCCATGTCCGATCGCGACGAATGCGCGGCCGGTCTGCTGCCGGACAACGCCGATCTGGTGCAGTCGGTGCGTACCACGGTGCAGCAATGGCAGTTCGTTCCGGCCGCGCTGTGCACGTTTGCCGCAGGTGTGGCGCAGCCGGCCGCGCTGGACGATTGCAGCGGCGCCATCAGCCAGGTACCGGTACCGGTGACGCTGTCGTTCGCGTTCACCTTCGAAGTGTGGCAGGGCAAGGTCAGCGTGCGCACCGGCAAGGCGGCGCATTGAACGCGCACATCGCTGCGATCAGAGCATGTCGGGTGCGAACAGGCGCCGCCGCGAGACTTCGTCGCCGGACAGCATGAAGCGGCCATCGCCGCGGTAATGCACCGTCCTGGGAAGCGCAGGCCGCCTGGCCACCTGCGCGTTCACCACTTCCCAGACAAAGAGGGCATGGCGGTTGATCTGCCGGCCGTCGTGCAGGCGGCATTCGAAACTGGCGTAGCACTCGGCGATGGCTGGCGCTGCGACCCGTTGGCCGGGGACGGCAGTCAGTCCGAAGTGGTCGAACTTGTCGATCTGTGCACCGCTGCTGTTGCCGATGCCGATCACGGTGTCGAGCAGCTCGGCTGTCGGCAGGTTGATCACGCATTGCTTGCTGCGCCGGACCAGTTCGAAGCTGTGGTTGCCGCGAGCGATGCAGCATGCGATCAGCGAGGGCGAAAACTCCAGCACCATATGCCAGCCCATGGTCATGATGTCGCGCTGGCCCTTGTGGGCCGAGCTCACCAGTACCACCGGCCCGGGTTCGAGGAAGCGGCGCGCCTGCTCCACCGGGAATGCATGCTTTCGGTACTGTTTCATGGACACACCAGTAGATTGGATGCGGTGGTGGACTGTGCCGATGCGCTCATTCCAGCACATGCACGCTATCTGCGATGCGCTGTACTTCATCGGGATTGTGGCTGACATACAACATCGGCAGGCGGATCTCGTCGCGCACGCGTTGCAGGTAGGGAATCAGTTCTTCGCGGCGCGCCTGATCCAGTGCCGACAAGGGCTCGTCGAACAGCAGGATCGCCGGTTGCGACAACAAGGCGCGGCCGATCGCCACCCGCTGCGCCTCTCCCCCGGACAGATTGCGCGGCCGGCGTTGCAGCAACGGCGCGATACCCAGCAGCGTCACCACGTCGTCGAAGCCGAACGGCGCCGTGCCGCCGGCATGCCGGCCGTAACGCAGATTGCGGCGCACATCCAGATGCGGAAACAGCCGCGCATCCTGAAACACGTAGCCGATCCTGCGTTTGTGCGTGGGCAGGTTGACGCCTTGCCGGGCGTCGTACAGGCAGCGCCCGTCGATGCGGATATGCCCGGCCTGCGGCCGCACCAGCCCGGCGATCGCGTTGAGCACCGTGGTCTTGCCCGCGCCGGAAGGCCCGACCAGGGCCACCACGCGCGCCTGGTCCTGGATATGGAGATGCCGTTGAAAATTGCCGCGCTGCAGCTGCAGATCGATATCGAGCATCAGCTGTCCTCGCGCGGATGCGGTCTGCGCACCAGCCACTCGGACAGCAGCAGCGCCGCCAGCGAGATCGCCAGCGCAACGCCGGCCAGTCGCCACACGCCCGATTCCATGCCCGGCACCTGCATCAGCCCGTAGATGGCCGACGACAGGGTCTGGGTTTCGCCAGGGATATTGGATACGAAGGTAATGGTCGCACCGAATTCGCCCAGGGCCTTGGCAAACGCCAGCACCATGCCGGCCACCAGGCCCGGCCAGGCCAGCGGCAAGGTGATGCTGAAGAACACCCGCAGCGGACCCGCACCAAGCGTGGCGGCAGCCGCTTCCAGGCGACGGTCGGTCGCTTCGATGGACAAGCGGATCGCGCGCACCATCAACGGAAATCCCATCACCGCGCACGCCAGCGCTGCCCCGGTCCAGCGGAACGCGAACTGGATGCCGAGATGTTCCAGCAACCAGCGACCGACCGGCCCCTGCGTGCCCAGCACCACCAGTAGCGCGTAGCCGGTCACCACCGGCGGCATCACCAGCGGCAAATGCAGCAAGGCATCCAGCAGCGCCTTGCCCGGAAAGCGCCGCCGCGCCAGCAGCCAGCCGCAGGCGATGCCCGGTGGCAGGCTGGCGATGGCCGCAACGATGGCGACCTTGAGACTCAGGCCGATCGCGGTCAGCTCCTGCGGGGTGAACATCGACAACGGTGCGCCTCAATCCTTCAGCGAAAAACCACGGCGGACGAAGATCGCCTTGGCCGGTTTGCTGCCCAGCCATTGCACGAACGCGGTCGTGCCGGCATTGCTGCTGTTCTTCAATGCGGCAACCGGATACACGATGGCATCGTGGCTATCGTCGGGGAAGGTCGCGACCACGCGCACCTTGGGTTCGGCCCGTGCATCCGAGCCGTACACGATGCCAAGCGGCGCCTCGCCGCGCGAGACCAGCATCAATGCGGCACGCACGCTTTCCGACTCGGCCAGGCGATTGCTCACGCCATCCCACTGGCCGAGCTTGCGCAGCGCTGCGGCGGCATACTTTCCGGCCGGCACGCTGTTGGTCTGGCCGACCGCCAGCCGGCCGCTGTCGCCGAGCGCCTTGACGATCGCGCCCGGCTGGCGCGGATCCACGCGCAGCTTGCTGGTGGCCGGAGCGACCAGTACCAGGGTATTGCCGAGCAGGTTGTGACGCTGCGCCGGTACGACCAGGCCACGCTGCTGCAGGTAGTCCATCCATTCCAGGTCGGCCGAAAAGAATACGTCAGCCGGTGCGCCTTGCTCGATCTGGCGTGCCAGTGCAGAGCTGGCGGCGTAGGAGACGCGCACGGGCGTGCCGGTCGCCTTCTCGTAAGCGGCCGCGGCCTCGTCCATGGATTCCTTCAGGCTGGCTGCAGCAAACACCGTCACCGGCGCGGTCTGCGCAATGGCCAGGGCGGGCAGGGCAAGCATCAGCACGCAGAACGCGCGCTGCCAGAAACCGATCGTGCGCATAGGGAAGCTCCAACGGGATAAGGCGCCGATCATAGCGGCTGTGCCATGCATCCCGCGTAGCGAGCACAACCAACGCTACGCAGATACTCCGCCACAGCGGCCGGCCTGCAGATTGGCCTGCAATGCGGGCCGGATCAGCTTGGGCTCGGGCAGCGTGGCATCGCGTGCCTGACGCTGCGCCACGAATGCATCGATCTCCACCCCGTCGCGCACGTGGATATTGCTGCGCCGCTGCTCGCCGATACTGGTCTGGTACGCCACCTCACGGCCGCCCGGGCCGTAGTCGTGGCAGACGAACACGCGCGTGTCCTCGGGGAGCGCGTACATGCGCTGTATCGAGGCGAACAGTTGCCGTGCATCGCCACCGGGGAAATCGCAGCGCGCGGTGCCGGCGTCCGGCATGAACAACGAATCACCGGGGAACAGCGCATCCCCGATCAGGTACGCGATGCTGTCGCTGGTATGCCCAGGCACCGCGATGACACGCACCTGCAGCTTGCCGAGTTCCAAGCGCTCGTCGTCGGCGAACAGGTGATCGAACTGCGAGCCATCGGCACAGAAGTCATCCGGCAACGCATAGCGTGGCGCGAGCGTCTGCTGCACATCCCGGATGCCGTCGCCGATACCGATGCGCGCCTGTGGCCAGTGCCGTTTCAGCCATTGCGCGGCAGACAGGTGATCGGCATGCGCATGGGTTTCCAGCAGCCACTGCACCTGCCAGCCATGCTGGGCGATGGCATCGACGATGGCTTGCGCGGCGTGCGTGCCGACCTCGCCGGTGTCTGCCGCATAGTCCAGCGCCGGGTCGATCACCGCTGCCGCCCCGGTTGCCGCGTCGGCGACCACATAGGTGAAGGTGTTGCTGTCGGCGTGAAAGAACGCAAGCACCTCGGGCTGCATCGGCGTCTCCATCTCAGGGCGCGGCCAGCGCCGCGTTGAGCACGGCGGCCAGTCGGTCGCCGGCCTCGCGCAATTGGGTCTCGGCGAGCGGACGATAGGTCGCGATATAGTCGTCCGGCAACACATGTTTGTCTGGATAGACGCCAGGCGTGATTGCGATCTTGCAGGAAGCCTGCGCCCATGCCGCGGCCGGCGGTGGCAGCACCGACGATGTCGCAGCGGTCGCCGGCAACGCCAGCAGGCGTTGCAGATACGCATCGTCACCAAGATGACGGTCGTTGAGCATGCCGCTGTCCCACAGCGCATGCAGGTTGCTGCCCTTGCCAGCGACCTGCAGCTGGAATTCATTGCCGCCCTTGTCGTGCGCGTAGCCGGCATGCATCGGCTGATGGATGTCGCCGACAAAATGCACCACGAACTTCAGGGCCTGCCGGCGCACGTCCAGGGGCTGGCTGCGGTCGGCAAGCAGCGCGGTCTGTCGGTCGAGGGCGGCGATCACGCAGTTGCCGTCCGGGCAGTCGCGCGGCGGCGCATACGTACAGTCGTGTTCGCCAAGATTGACGTAATGCCAGGGCCCGGAGCGCTTGCCCAGCTCGGGGTCGTGTTCGCGCAGCTCGTCGGCCCAGCTGGCGACACCGGCCAAGGTCGGATTGGCTTCGCCCTTGAGCAATTGCGCCACCTGCGCTTGCGCCTGCGGGCTCAGTTCGGTCTCGGCAATGCGCGCCACCAGACGGTGGCCTTGCGGCCCCCAGGCGACGGCGCTGATGGGTTGCAGTGCCGCGACAACGGTCGCGGCAAGAACGATGATGCGAGGGGAGAAGGTCTTCATCCGGCAATTGTACGCATCGGCCCGGGACGGTTTGATGGCCGTTTCCTGTCGAAGCACAGCCTCGGCTCAGCGTGGCGTCTGCGGCATGCTCAGAAGTACACCAGGTACGACACGCCGTAGGTCAATGGATCGATCCGCGCCTTGCCCAGCCGGCTGCCATTGAAGTCGACGTTGCTGCGCGAATCGGTCCAGCGCGCATCCACCCGCAGGCCGCTGCGATCGTTGAAGATGAAGT
Source organism: Xanthomonas arboricola (assembly GCF_002940665.1). Taxonomy (GTDB): domain Bacteria; phylum Pseudomonadota; class Gammaproteobacteria; order Xanthomonadales; family Xanthomonadaceae; genus Xanthomonas; species Xanthomonas arboricola_B. The sequence goes on along the minus strand of NZ_MIGY01000001.1, from coordinate 684,100 downwards.
CCACACCGACATGCGCGGTAGCGCCCACCGAATCGTCGAAGCGCAGATCGCCATTGCCGAAGGCGTCATCGACGTCTTCACCGACAAACGTGGTGTAGTTGATGCCGACGCCCACGAACGGCGACACCGTGCCGTAGCCGTTGATGTGGTACTGCAACAGCACGCTCGGCGGCACCGACCAGTAGCTGCCCACCTTGCCGACGCCTTCAAGCTGCAGATCGTGCTTGCCCGACACCGCGGCATGCACCTCGATGCCAAGATTGTTGCGCAGGAAGTATTCGTAGGTGAACGAGAGCGTCGGTGCGCCCTTGATCTCCGCACGCGTGCCGCCGAAGCTGCCGCTGTCGGACTTGGGCGCGACATAGCCGGCGCCGTAGCCCGTGGTCCAGTGGCCGGCCGATTGTGCAAGGGCGGGCGCGGCCGAGGCGGCCAGTGCGATGGCGAGGGCGGTACGGATCAGCATGCTCATGGAATCCCCGGATAGGTCGGACAGGCGGTCGACGTGACCAACCTGTCCGCAGCTCCGGCGGTGGATTCACGTCCCTGGACGCCAAGTGTGCCAGAGATGCATCGCGCACGCTGGCTGGGTCAGAACCGGTGCACGTAGGCCACGCCGTAGACCAGCGGGTCGATGTTGACCGTGCCGATGCGGTTGCCGTCGAGGCGCGCTTCGGTGTCGATGTCGATCCAGCGCAGATTCACCCGCAGCGCGCCGCGGTCGCTGAGCTTGTAGTCCAGGCCCGCGTGCAGCGCCAGGCCCCAGGAATCGTCCAGTTCCAGCTCGCTGCCGGCCAGCGCGCCGCGCGTGTCGGTACTGAAGAAACGGGTGTAGTTGATGCCCGCGCCAACGAACGGCGAGAGCCTGCCCTGGCTGTTGAAGTGGTACTGCAGCGAAATCACCGGCGGCAGATGCTTGGTGCTGCCGACACGCCCCAGGCCGCGCAGCGCGATGTCGTGCTCGAACGGCAGCGCAGCCAGTACTTCGATGCCCAGGTTGTCGGCGATGAAGTATTCCGCGGTGAAGGTCGGCTTGATGTCCTTGCCGACGTCCGCTTCGAGCGTGCCGCCGACCAGACGGCCGTTATCGGACTTGGGAGCGACCTGGTGGGCACCGACGGCAACGGTCCAGTCGCCTTTGGATTGAGCCAGTGCGGGAACGCTGGCGAAGGTGGCGGCCAGGCCGGCGAGCAGAAGGGTAGAGCGCATGCGCATGGAAACTCTCGTTGTGTGCAGAGGATGGAGGAAGTCTTGGGGCTTTGCCCGATGGATGCCTTGATCCTGATCAATCCGTCGGCGCAACGACGCTGCAGGTCATGCGTGGATGCGAGCAAGCGTGGATGCGAGCAAGGGGCCGGCACCGACACCAGCAATCCGCGCCGTGCCGGTGATCGCACCGGTGCATTGCGTCGGATCTGTCATGCCATGCGCTTGGCGCGAGGGGCACCCGAGGAGTAACGCGATGCCTGCATGCGCGGTGGAACAGTGAGGGTGCGCCGCATGGAGAATCTCGGTTGTGATCGATGGGTGCCTCGGCAGGCAGGGCCAGCAGCGACATTCGCGGCCCGCCGACATGCCGCGGTTCGGCAGATGGATGAATACGCCTTTCAGCGTATCGGCGTAAATATCAAGTTGTTGAAATAACTGGATATATCGAAAATCAGTCGCTGTGCCGATCGTCGCTTCCATGCGGTGGGCCAGATCGTCATGGGTCGCCGAATCAGAAAACATATCGGCGCGCAGTGCCGCGCCTGCGCTGCCGCGCGCGCATCGCATCGCCGGTTGACGGCACAGCCACGCAGGTTTGTGCAGTTTCCGGTTTCCCACCACGCATGCACCGTGGCACAACGTCCTCGCGCCACATGCTGCAACGCCGGCTGCAGCACGGCCGTGCGAGTGCGACGCTGCTAGAATGGGCGTCCCTTTCCATCCGCCGCGCCATCGCGGCCGCAGGAGCTAGTGAACATGGCAATCAAGGTTGGCATCAACGGGTTCGGTCGCATCGGCCGCAACGTGCTGCGCTCTGCGGTGCAGAACTTCGCCAATGACATCGAGATCGTGGCCATCAATGACCTGCTCGAGCCCGATTACCTCGCCTACATGCTGCAGTACGACTCGGTGCATGGCCGCTTCAAGGCAGATGTGTCGGTCGACGGCAACACGTTGATCGTCAACGGCAACAAGATCCGCCTCACGCAGGAACGCGACCCGGCCAACCTCAAGTGGGACGCGGTCGGCGCCGATGTGGTGATCGAGTCCACCGGCCTGTTCCTGACCAAGGAAACCGCGCAGAAGCACCTCGACGCGGGTGCCAAGAAGGTGATCCTGTCGGCACCGTCCAAGGACGACACGCCGATGTTCGTGTTCGGCGTCAACGACAAGACCTACAAAGGCGAAGCGATCGTCTCCAACGCCTCGTGCACCACCAACTGCCTGGCGCCGTTGGCCAAGGTGATCAACGACAAGTGGGGCATCAAGCGCGGCCTGATGACCACCGTGCACGCGGCCACGGCGACGCAGAAGACCGTGGACGGCCCGTCGAACAAGGATTGGCGCGGTGGGCGCGGCATCCTGGAGAACATCATTCCCTCCTCCACCGGTGCCGCCAAGGCCGTGGGCGTGGTGATTCCCGAGCTCAACAAGAAGCTGACCGGCATGAGCTTCCGCGTGCCGACCTCGGACGTGTCGGTGGTCGACCTCACCGTCGAACTGGAAAAGCCGGCCACCTACGCCGAGATCTGCGCCGAAGTGAAGGCGCAGAGCGAAGGCGCCTTGAAGGGCGTGCTGGGTTACACCGAAGACAAGGTCGTGGCCACCGACTTCCGCGGCGAAACCTGTACCTCGGTGTTCGACGCCGACGCCGGCATCGCGCTGGACTCGACCTTCGTCAAGCTGGTGTCCTGGTACGACAACGAGTGGGGCTATTCCAACAAGTGCCTGGAAATGGTGCGGGTTGTCGCGAAGTAAACCTGGCGCTCAGGCGATGCGTAGAGGCCCCGGCATGCCGGGGCCTTTTGTTTTGTGTCTGCCGGAATGTGATGTGTGCATCTACCGTCGCCGCGTCGTCGTCAGTACGGGAAGTGGACTTTGGGAGGCCTACGTGCGCTAATTTGCGGGCACGGCGGTCGTTCCCGTGTCGTGTACGAAGGATCGGGGAACTCCATGGATCGAGAGAACAAAACTCATGAGTAAATTTCTGGCGGGCGTACTGGCGCTCGGTGTGGTGTTTGCGGTGTCGGCTCCGTCGACCAGTTGGGCGGCGAAGAAGCAAGCCGGTACGCCGGCCTGGATGAACGCCGATGGCGAGGTGATCAAGTCGTCCGACGTCGAGGCGGGCTACGGCGAAACGGTCAAGGGCGTCAACGATTACGAAGGCGAGATCACCGGCAAGCCGGCGCCTGACAGCAAGTTCACCCAGCTGAAGATCGGCATGCCGATGAAGCAGGTCACCGACCTGATTGGTCAACCGAACGATCAGGGTTCTTACGTGACCGGCAAGGCGTTCATCCCGTTCTTCTTCGGTGGCGACCGCTACCGTTATGAGATGGCCTACAAGGGCCAGGGGCGCCTGGTGTTTGCCGGCAAGTCGATGGACACCGGCGGCAACCTGATCTGGATCATCCATAACAAGAACGACAGCGGCTACCGCGAATAAGTGTCAGACGCCCGGTTGTTCCGGGCGTTTTTTTTTGGGTGGATGTGCGTGCATGTGGCCAGCATGTGCGGGTGCCGCTAACGGCATCGCGTCGCTGCGCTTCAGGCAGTGATTGGCTGCCAGATGCGTCCTGAGCCTGTATGGTTCGCGCATTCGGCCGGATGCCGACCCAGGGGTTGTGCGTTGGAAACGATGATTGTGTTGGTGGTGCTGTTGCTGCTTGCGGTGCCGGTAGGGTTGGTGATCGCCCTGGTGTGGATCGCCGGGCTGCGGCGGCGCGTGGATGCGCTGGAACAGCGGCTTGCGCAATGGCAGGCCAGCGACACCGGAGGCGCGGACGCGGCGGCGGTGCACAGGTCAGCGCCCACGCCACCGCCTGCCGGGGCGTGGGAGCCGCACGCGACGTCCGACGTCGGCATGTCTGCGTCTGGCGAGCCTGAGCTGCCTCGCGCAGCAGATCTGCAAGCCGCGCCGACGCCGGCCTCGGTCGCACCACTGCCAGTGCCGCCATCATTGCCGGCAGAAGCTCCCGCATCGTCGCCGGCGCGCAGCGCAGCCCAAGCACCGCCGCTGACCGCTGCGCCTGCCGAGTTCGCACAGCCAGCGCACGCCGTCCCATCCGGGCCAGGCCCGCTGACGCGCGTGGCCAGCGCAGTGAAGCGCTGGTTCACCGAAGGCAATGTGCCGGTCAAGGTCGGCATGCTGGTGTTGCTGGCCGGTGTGGCATCGTTGTTGAAATACGCCAGCGACCAGGGCTGGATGCGCATGCCGATCGAACTGCGGCTGGCCGGCATCAGTGTGCTGGCGCTCGCCGGCCTGGTTTTCGGCTGGAAGCAACGGCTGCAGCGGCCGGGCTTCGCGTTGGCGTTGCAGGGCGGGGCCATCGGCGGCTTGCTGCTGACGGTGTTTGCCGCGTTCAAGTTGTACGGGCTGCTCGGCGCGGGTCTGGCGATGGGCATCAGCGTGGTGCTGATTGCCGGCATGTGCGTGCTGGCGGTGATGCAGGATTCGCGCACGCTGGCGGTACTGGGCGTGCTGGCCGGCTTCCTTGCGCCGATCTGGCTGTCCACCGGCAGCGGCAATCATGTTGCGCTGTTTTCGTACTACGCAGTGCTCAATGCCGGCATCGTGGCGATCGCCTGGACACGTCCGTGGCGGGTGCTGAACCTGCTCGGATTCGCCTTCACCTTCGGCATCGGCACGCTATGGGGCGCGCTGCAGTACACCCCGGCGAAATTCGCCACGACCGAACCTTTCCTGCTGTTGTTCTTCGTCATGTATGTGGCGATTCCGGTACTGCACGCGCGTCGCGGCGATGGCAGTGCGGGCAAGCTCATCGACGGTAGCCTGGTGTTCGGCACCCCGCTGGTGGCCTTCGCATTGCAGGCGCGCCTGCTGGATGGCGAGCGCTTGCCGCTGGCGCTGTGTGCGCTGGCGGTGGCTGCGCTGTACGCAGGCCTGGCCAGCTGGTTGCTGCGGCGTGCCTCCACGCGCCTGCTGGGCCAGGCGCATGCGATGCTGGCGGTCGGTTTTGCGACATTGGCGGTGCCGCTGGCATTGTCGGCGCGCGCCACTGCCAGCGTCTTCGCACTCGAAGGCGTCGGTTTGTTGTGGCTGGGGCTGCGGCAGCAGCGTCGGATCTCGCAGTTCAGCGGGGTGGCGTTGCAGTTGCTGGCGGCGGTCGGCGTCGCGTTCGGCGTGGATGCATGGCGCTACGACGCGGTGGCCGTTGCCAACGCCACCTGCATGAGCAGCTTGCTGCTTGCGCTGGCCGGCTGGGCCAGTGCCTGGTTCCTGCGCACTGCGGGGCAGCCGCGCCGCGCGCTGGTGGCGTATCTGTGGGGGCTGGGCTGGTGGGCGCTGTGCGGTGTGCACGAGATCCTGCGCTTTGCCGGCGATCTGCGCAGCGAGCCGGATCTGCTGTTGGGCTTTGTCGCGCTCAGCGTGTGGCTGGCAGCCGAGGTGCACCGCCGTCGCCCGGCAACGGCGCTGGTGTGGACGGCGATGTTCGGGCTGGCGCTGGCCGCGCCGTTGGCGCTGTGGCAGAGCCATGCGCATACGCAACCGTTCGCGCATTGGGGGGCGCTGGCCTGGCTGGCGTTCGCCGTGGCAGGCACGCGCGCGCTGTGGTGCCTGCGCATGCAGCACGGTGCCGGCGCGGTGGCCGCACAGTTCATTTGGTGGCTGCTGTGGCCGCTGGTGGCCTCGTTGGGCGTGGCCTGGCTGGCCGATACGTTCATGCTGGCAAATGGCTGGCGGTGCGCCTTGCTGGCCGCGCCCTGGCTGATCGTGGCGGCAGTGGGTCTGTTGCGCTGGCCGTGGCTGGCGTGGCCGCAGGGTGCGGGTTTCGATCGGGCACGCAATGCCTTGCTGGGCTGTGTGTTCGCGGTGCTGGGCATCGGCTGGTTGATCGTGCTGCTGGACCCGGTGAGTGCGGCGCCATTGCCATGGCTGCCCGTGCTCAACCCGGCCGAGCTGGCGCAGCTGGCGGTGCTGGCCTTGCTGGCGCGTTGGGCCTGGTCTGCGCAGGCGCCGTTGGCCGTGCAACGGTGGCGGGTGACTGCGCTGGGCGTGTCGGGCTGGGCCTTGATCACCGGCAGCACCTTGCACAGCGTGCATCACTGGGGTGGCGTGGCGTGGGATGCCGGGTTGATCGGCGCGACTCTGTCTCAGACCAGCCTGACCATCGTCTGGAGCGTGCTGGGCGTGCTGGGCTGGGTGATCGGCTCGCGGCGCGGTCAGCGTGGACTGTGGCTGGGTGGTGCGTTGTTGATGGGCCTGGTGCTGGCCAAGCTGGTGCTGGTCGACCGCCAGCATCTGGGCGATCTACTCGGCATCGGCTCGTTCGTGGCCTATGGCCTGTTGTGCACCGTGGTGGGCTATCTGGCACCGGCGCCGCCGCGCCAGCCGGTGGCCGAAGAGCAGGCTGGCGGAGACGATGGCGTGGACAAGGATCAGGCATGAAATCGAGGCAATGGGGATGGCTGCTGCTGGTGCCGCTGCTGGCGCAGGCAGCCGATGTGCGCCAGGACTATCGTCAACAGTGGCCGCTGCAGGTAACCGGCGCGGACGCCGGCATGTATCAGCTGCGCTTGAACGCGGCGATCTATCGCAGCGCCCATGACGCGGGGCTGGGCGATGTCACCGTGATCGATGCGCGTGGCGAGGAAATGCCGGCCGCGCTCTTGCCGGTGGATGCCGCGCCGGCCGCCGCGCCGCGCCGGCAACGCCTGCCCTTGTTCGCGCTGCCGGCCGGTGCGGCGCCTGCCAACGGCGATCTGCAACTGATCGCCGAACGCGATGCCAGTGGCGCGGTGCGTCGGCTGGAAGGCCGCTTCGCCACCGGCACCGCTGCCGTTGCAAATGGCGGGGGCAGCTGGCTGATCGATGCCAGCGCGTTGCGCGATCGTCCGCGTGCGCTCTGGCTGGACTGGGACGGCAACACGCCGGTGCAGGCCCGGCTGCGCGTGGAAGGCAGCGACGATCTGCGCGACTGGCACCTGCTCGCCGCAGATGCCACCGTGATGGCGCTGGACAACCAGGCGCAGCGTCTGCAGCAGCGCCGCATCGCGTTGGACGCGGGCGCGCGCTATCTGCGCATCGTGCCGGTGTCCGGCGAACTGCCGGCCTTGCGCGTGGTCGATGCGGAACTGGATGGCGTCTCGGCGCCACTGCAATCGCAGTGGCTGGAATTGCCGGGCACTGCGCAGGACAAGGCAGTGGTGTATGCCTTTCCTGGGCGCTTTCCGATCACCCAGGTCGATGTCAGCGGCGGCCAGGCCGAGGCCGTCGAATGGACCGTGGCAAGCCGCGATGCCGATGACGCGCCGTGGCTGCAACGTGCCGGGCCGTGGTTGGCGTATCGCCTGGGTACTGGCACCGCCGCCGCGTCGCCACCGCAACAGCTGTCGGCCCCGGTGCGTGATCGCCAGTGGCGATTGTTCGCCGCACAGGGGCGCAGCACTGCGCTGCCGACGCTGCGTCTGGGCTACCAGCCGGAGCGGATGATGTTCCTCGCACAGGGGCAGCCGCCGTATGCGGTGGTCGCCGGCAGCGCGCGGCTGCACCGTGGCGCCGCGCCGCTGGCCTCGATGCTGCAGGCACTGCGCCGCGAACGCGGAGCGCAATGGCAACCGGCGCAGGCCAGCGTCGCTGCGCAGGCACAGCCGCTGGCCGGCGACGCCGCACTGCAGCCGGCCGCTTCGCCGCGCGACTGGAAGCGCTGGTTGCTATGGGCGCTGCTGATCGGTGGCGCCCTGCTGGTCGGTGGTTTCGCAGCGAGCCTGCTGCGCAGCTCGGCGACCGATCGCAGCCCCTGACGCACGCGCGCGCCGCACCGCGGTTTGCCGCTGCGGCGCGAAGGTCCGACAATGGGCACCCCCCGTCGCCAAGGCAGCCGCATTGCCCGTCGTCTTCGACCGACCATCTCCCGCATCGCCAGCCGCACGGCCAGCGACATGCGCGACAGGCAAGCTGCAATCTCAGCGACCTGCATGCGGGCGCAACGCCAGCGTGCCACGGCTGTCCCAAGCCATCCATCCGCGCAGCGCCCAGACACTGGCGCCACGTGTACCGGCTGCTTTTTCGATTCCCCATTCTCCATTCCCCAGACCTAGCGAGCTGACCCCATGTCCATCATCCGCATGACCGACCTCGATCTCTCCGGCAAGCGCGTGCTGATCCGCCAGGATCTCAACGTGCCGATCGACAACGGCCAGATCACCTCCGAGCAGCGCATCACCGCCTCGGTGCCCACCATCAAGCTGGCGCTGGAAAAGGGCGCTGCGGTCATGGTCACCTCGCACCTGGGCCGCCCCAAGGAAGGCAGCTGGACCGAAGAAGATTCGCTGGCGCCGGTGGCCGCGCGCCTGACTGCGCTGCTGGGCGTGGACGTGCCGCTGGTGCGCGACTGGGTCGACGGCGTGGAGGTGGCGCCGGGCCAGGTGGTGCTGCTGGAGAACTGCCGCATGAATGTCGGCGAGGGCAAGGACGACGAGGCGCTGGCGCGCAAGTACGCCGCGCTGTGCGATGTGTTCGTCATGGATGCCTTCGGCACCGCGCATCGCGCGCAGGCCTCCACGCATGGGGTGATCCGCTTCGCGCCAGTGGCTGCCGGTGGTCCGCTGTTGATGGCCGAACTCGACGCGCTGGCCAAGGCGCTGGACAACCCGGCCAAGCCGCTGCTGGCGATCGTGGCCGGCAGCAAGGTGTCCACCAAGCTGGAGCTGCTGTCCAACCTGGTCAACAAGGTCGACCAGCTGATCGTCGGCGGTGGTATCGCCAACACCTTCATTGCTGCGGCCGGGCATGACGTCGGCAAGTCCCTGAGCGAGCCGGATCTGATTCCCACCGCCAACCAGATCGTCGCCGATGCGAAGGTGCGCGGTGCGGAGATTCCGTTGCCGACCGATGTCGTCGTCGCCAAGCAGTTCCTGCCCGATGCGGAGGCGACGGTGAAGTCGCTCGAGGCCGTGGAGGCCGACGACCTGATTCTGGACATCGGCCCGCAGACCGCCGCGCGCTACGCCGAGCTGATCGCCAGCGCCGGCACCGTGGTGTGGAACGGGCCGGTCGGCGTGTTCGAGTTCGAGCCCTTCAGTCACGGCACCGAGACGCTGGCGCGTGCGATCGCCGGCTCCAAGGCGTTCTCGATCGCCGGTGGCGGCGACACCCTGGCGGCCGTGGACAAGTACGACATCGCCAAGGACGTCACCTACATCTCCACCGGCGGCGGCGCCTTCCTGGAATTTCTGGAAGGCAAGACCTTGCCGGCGGTGGCAGCGCTGCAGGCGCGCGGCAAGTGAGTGCAGCCACGCTGTTCTTCGATCTGGACGGCACCCTGGTCGATTCGGAGCCGGGCATCGTCGCCAGCATCGTGCATGCCTTCGACGAGGTCGGCCAGCCGCGTCCGTCGCCGCAGACCCTGCGCGCGTGGATCGGCCCGCCGCTGCGCGACAGCTTCACCGACTGTTTTCCCGAAGATCCGGAGCTGGTGCAGCGCGCACTGGCGGCGTACCGCGGGCGGTACGACGCGGTGGGCTGGACCGAACTGAGCGTGTTCGACGGTATCGGCGAGGTCGTCACCGACCTGCACCGCGCCGGCCATCGCCTGGCGGTGGTGACCTCGAAGAACGAGCGCTACGCGCGCCGCATCGTCGAGCATCTGCCGTTCGGTGCGTGCTTCGAGGACGTGATCGGGGCCAGCGAAGACGGCGAGCGCCGCTTCAAGCCGGACCTGATCGCCGAAGCGCTGCGGCGCCTGGACATCGCCAAGACCGGCTGCGTGATGATCGGCGACCGTCGGATGGATATCGATGGTGCCAACCACCACGGCATTCATAGCATCGGCGTATTGTGGGGCTTCGGCGACGAAGCCGAGCTGCGTGCCGCAGGTGCCGGTGCGATCGCACGGACGCCCGCCGGGTTGCGCGCCTTGATCAATGCATAGGACTGACGGACAACGCAGTTGCGCCCATCGCCAGGCGAGCGCGGCCGGCGCTCGTCGGTGGATGGCGCTACGCGCACGTTGCGAGAGGGGTGCAGCATCCGCGCCACGCTGGCCGTTCGCCGCCGTCCGATCGCCGCTGCGCCCCGTGCGACCTTCACCGCTGCCGCGTTAGGGTGGCAGCCCACCCATCACATCCCGCCGCGTGCCAACGCGCTGCGGAAGGCGTACGTACTGTCCCGCACTGTCTACAGGACATGCCGGAATACGAGGATGGCTATGCCGCAATGCCATCGTTGGTAGGTGACGCGTGTGTTAAGTTTCGCGGCTTTTACAGGGAGGCCCTCATGAAAGAACGTCAACGCCGCACCAAGATCCTCGCCACGCTCGGACCGGCGACGGATCCGCCCGGTGTGCTGGAAGCCTTGTTCAAGGCGGGCGTCAACGTGGTGCGCCTCAACTTCAGCCATGGCGACCCGTCCGGCCAGGCCAAGCGCGCTGCCGAAGTGCGCGCCGCGGCCGTGCGCGTCGGTGCCGAAGTCGGCATCCTGGCCGACCTGCCGGGTCCGAAGATCCGCGTCGAGCGCTTTGCCGAAGGCAAGATCAAGCTGACCACCGGCGAGCGTTTCGACCTGGTGGCCGACCCCAACGCGCCTGCGGGCGACCAGCACCAGGTCGGCGTCAGCTACCTCGGCCTGCCGCAGGACGTAGCCCCCGGCGACGTGTTGCTGCTGGACGATGGTCTGGTGCAGTTGCAGGTAACCGAAGTGCAGGGTCAACGCATCGTCACCACCGTGCTCAACGATGGCGTGCTGTCCGATCGCAAGGGCCTGAACAAGCAGGGCGGCGGCCTGTCGCTGGGCGCGCTGACCGAGCGCGACAAGGAACTGATCGGCATCGTCGCAAAGATCGGTGTGGACTTCATCGCGGTGTCGTTCTGCCGTAACGCCGAAGACATGAACGACGCGCGCCGTATCGCCCGTCAGCACGGCTGCGATGCCGCGCTGGTGTCCAAGATCGAGCGCACCGAAGCGATCGAGAACCTGGTCGAGATCGTCGAAGCGTCCGACGTGGTGATGGTGGCGCGTGGCGATCTGGGCGTGGAAATCGGCGATGCCGAATTGCCGGGCCTGCAGAAGAAGATCATCCGCGAATCGCTGGCGCAGAACAAAGTGGTGATCACCGCCACGCAGATGCTGCAGTCGATGGTGGAAAGTCCGATCCCGACCCGCGCCGAAGTGCTCGACGTGGCCAATGCGGTCATCGATGGCACCGATGCAGTGATGCTGTCGGCCGAAACCGCTGCTGGCGCCTATCCGGTGCGGGCGGTGGAAGCGATGGCACGCATCTGTCTGGGGGCCGAGCGCCAGTTCGAGTTCGACACCGATTTCGAAGCGGCGCAACGCAACCTGCAGCGCGCCGACCAGGCGATCGCGATGGCGACTATGTTCCTGTCCGAGCACATCGGTCTGGCTGGTGTCGTTGCACTGACCGAGTCTGGCGGCACGCCGCGGTATCTGTCGCGCTTCCGTTCCAACATGCCGATCTATGCCTTCACCCGTCACGATGGCGCACGCCGCCACATGGCGATGATGCGTGGCGTGTTCCCGATCAGCTTCGACAGCCGCGGCCTGACCCCGCGCGAAGCCGCACGTGCGGCGATCCGTCTGCTGGTGGAGAACGAGCGCATGGGACCGGGCGACCGCGTGGTGTTCACCAGCGGCGAGCATATGGAAACCCATGGCGCCACCAACACGCTGCGTCTGCTGGAAGTGGGCGAAGACGGCCGCGCCAGCGGCCTGGGCGAGCTGTAACGCCTGGCCTGAGCAGCCCGTGCGTCGCCGGTCGACGCACGCGGTGAATCAAATCGTTGCGTGCAAGCACAGCGGCGGCCTGCGGGTCGCCGTTGTGCTGTGCGGCGGATGGTCTGTCGTGCGAATGCGCCTGCAGGAGCACGCAGCGCGCAGCGTGTACATCACGCTGCGCGCCGCGCCACGCATCCTGTCATGCAGGACAGGTGTAATCGGTTGCAGACATTCCGTGAAGGAATGTCTGCGACTTTCGTCGCTATACTTTCGTTCTCCCCCGCAGCTGCCACAGGAACCACATGAGCATCGAACAGCTTGCCGAAACCGCCCAGGCCATGGTCGCCCCGGGCAAGGGCATCATCGCCATCGACGAATCGACCAGCACGATCGCCAAGCGTTTTGCCAGCGTCGGCATCGAGAACATCGAAGAAAACCGCCGCGCTTACCGCGAACTGCTGCTGACCACGCCCAAGCTGAGCGACTACATCTCCGGCGCGATCCTGTTCGACGAGACCATCCGTCAGAAGACCAAGGACGGCGTGCCGTTCGCCGAGTACATGACTGCCCACGGCATCATCCCGGGCATCAAGGTCGACAAGGGCGCGCAGCCGCTGGCTGGCATGCCGGGCGAGCTGGTGACCGAAGGTCTGGACGGTCTTCGCGCGCGGCTGGAGGAGTACTACACGCTGGGCGCCCGCTTCGCCAAGTGGCGTGCGGTCATCAACATCGGCGAAGACATCCCGTCCGGCACCTGCATCGAGGCCAACTCGCATGCGCTGGCGCGTTATGCCGCGCTGTGTCAGGAGCAGGGCCTGGTGCCGATGGTCGAGCCGGAAGTGATCATGGACGGCAACCACGACATCGAGACCTGCTACGAGGTCACCGAAGCCACGCTGCGTTCGCTGTTCGGTGCGCTGTACGAGCAGAATGTCGTGCTCGAAGGCACCATCCTGAAGGCCTCGATGGTCATTTCCGGCAAGGGCTGCGATGAACAGGCCGGCGTCGAGGAAGTGGCCGAGTCCACCGTGATGTGCCTGAAGTCGACCGTGCCGGCGATTCTGCCGGGCATCGTGTTCCTGTCCGGTGGCCAGACCGACGAGCAGTCCACCGCGCATCTCAACGAGATGCACCAGCTCGGCAATCTGCCGTGGCCGCTGAGCTTCTCGTATGGCCGCGCGATGCAGCAGGCGGCACTGAAGCTGTGGGCCAAGGACATGAGCGGCAACTTCGCCAAGGCGCAGCAGATCATCTATGAGCGTGCCAAGGAAAACGGCCTGGCCGCGCTGGGCAAGTGGAAGGGTTGATCGGCGTGCCGGCCGTTCTAGGGCCGCATCACACCTAGCAAAAAAACGCCGGCAGCGATGCCGGCGTTTTTGTCTGTGTGGATTGCCCTGCACCCGAACGACTTCCCAAACGCAACGAGCGCCTTGCGGCGCTCGTCATCTCAACCTCCACCTCGCACGGGTGTCAGGCGGCGGCGGTTTCCTGCGCCGCCAGGGCTTGTTGGTAGGCCTTGTACGTTGCCTCGTTGTAGGCCACCAGCACGATGTGCTTGGGCACCTTGTGCGAGCGCTGCCAATCGCGGGTTTCGGTCACGGCGATGCGCGCGGCCTGATGCAGCGGATAGCCGTAGATGCCACAGCTGATGGCCGGGAAGGCGACCGAATGCAGCATCATCCGCTCGGCCAGTTTCAACGACTGCCAGTAGCAGTTGGCCAGTTGTTCCGGCTCGTTGTGCTTGCCGTCGCGCCAGACCGGGCCGACGGTATGAAAGACATGGCGTGCCTTGAGATCGAAACCGTCGGTAATGCGGATTTCGCCGGTGGGGCAGCGCACACCCGGACGCACTTGCGGCAACGCCTCGCAGGCCTGCAGCAGGCGCGGGCCGGCAGCGCGGTGGATGGCGCCATCGACACCGCCACCGCCCAGCAACGATTCGTTGGCGGCGTTGACAATGACGTCCACGTCGAGTTCGGTGATGTCGCCTTGCCAGACTTCGATCTTCATGGCGCGATAATTAGGGGATTTGCATGAGGAACGCGTGATGGGGCGCGCGTCGCGGAATGGGCACGCTATCGCCCTTTCATCTCATCGGCTGAGATTGCCAAAAAACGGCTGCAGCGGTGGCAATAGGGCAAGCGCTAACCTGCAGATGCGATCGGTCGGCTCAATCGCCGCTCAGCGATCTTCCGAGGTCGGGCGCTTACAACCAGCGTCGCACGCGCGCGCAGTAGGCGCTGTATTGGCGGCCGAATTCGTTGCGCAGACGCGCTTCTTCGAACGGAATCACGTACAGCTGCAGGGCCAGCCATGGCAGCGGCAACAAGGCGACTGCCCACAGCAGGCCGAGCTGCAGGCACAGGCCGACATAGCTGAGCACCAGCGCCACGTACATCGGGTTGCGGGTGAAGCGATACGGGCCATCCAGCACCAGCAGCGAGGGATGGCCGCTAGGCATGATGGTGGTGCGCCGACGCGCGAACAGGATGAAGCAGCGCACCGCCAGCGCCAGTCCGAGACAGGCGATCACGCCGCCGACAAGTTCGATCCAGGCCAACGGCGTTGGCGCAGGCAATGGCAGCTCCAGTGCGCTCTGCAGCCAGGCGCCCAGGCCCATGGCCAACGCGAAGTGCGCAGGCGAGGTGATCTTGACCAGCCATGGCGCCCGCCAAACGCGGGTGTCGCTGTGTCCATACGGCTGGTTGCTCACGACGGTTCTCCTTGCATCCGCCGTTATCTTAACGTTTCCTTGACATGGGCGGGAGTGCGCACCGCACTGCATACGCAAATCTGCAAATGCGAACTGCCATCGGGCGTGTGTGCGGCAATAGGCAGTTACGCGTCGAGGAGGCCGGGGCAATGGCTGGATCGACCATGGGCACACAGGCCGCGCCGTGGGCGCGGCCTGTGCGTGCAAGCAAACGATGCACGAGCGTCAGGGCAGACCGGCCAACCAATCGTCGTCGGAGCCTTCGTTGATGTCGGCAAACAGCGGCGTGGAGAAATAGCGCTCGCCGGTATCGGGCAGCATCGCCAGCACCACCGCGCCGGGCACCGCGCTTTCGGCCACGCGCAATGCGGTGGCGACGGTGGCGCCGCCGGAGATGCCGGTGAAGATGCCTTCTTCGGCGGCCAGACGGCGCGCCACGCTGATCGCGTCGGTGTCTTCCACGCTCAGCACTTCGTGGGCGACCTCGCGGTTGAGCACCTCCGGCACGAAGTCCGGGGTCCAGCCCTGGATCTTGTGCGGCTTCCAGTCCTGGCCTTGCAACAGGGCAGCGCCGGCCGGCTCGGTGGCGGTGATGCGTACTTCCGGGCGGGCCACGCGCAGCACTTCGCCCACGCCGGTGAGCGTGCCGCCGGTGCCCCAGCCGGTGACGAAATGGTCCAGCCGGTGGCCGGCGAAGTCGCGCAGGATTTCGGCTGCAGTGGTGTTGCGGTGGTAGGCCGGATTGGCCGGGTTGGCGAACTGGCTGGCCAGGAACCAGCCATGCTGCTCGGCCAGCTCCTTGGCCTTGCGCACCATGCCGCTGCCGCGTTCGGCCGCCGGGGTCAGGATGACCTTGGCGCCATAGGCGCGCATCAGCTTGCGGCGCTCGATGGAGAAGGTTTCCACCATGGTGGCGACGAACTTGTAGCCGTGCGCGGCGGCCACCATCGCCAGCGCCACGCCGGTATTGCCGGAGGTGGCTTCGACAATGGTGTCGCCGGGCTTGAGCAGGCCGCGCTGTTCGGCATCGAGGATGATGGCCAGCGCCAGACGGTCCTTGACCGAGCCGCCGGGATTGAACGACTCGACCTTGACATACAAGGTCACGTGATCCGGCGCAAGCCGGTGGAGTTTGACCACCGGAGTGCGGCCGATGGTGTCGAGGATGTTGTCGTACAGGGCCATGGGGTCTCCGTCGGAATCAGGCTGCGTGGGCGAGTGTGGGCGTGTCGGGCGTTGCGATGGGTGAGCGCGCAGGCGACTGCCCGGTCAACGGCGCCGCCCCGAACCAGTGCAGGCTGGCGGCCAGCCCGGCGACCTCGCCCAGGAGCAGCAGGGCCGGGGCGCGCACGGCATGCCGCTGCGCGGTGGCGGCCAGGCTGGCGAGGGAGCCGGTGATCACGCGTTGCTGCGGGCGCGAGCCGTTTTCCACCAGCGCGAACGGGGTGGCGGGCGCGCGGCCGGCCTGCAGCAGGCGTTGCTGGATGCCGTCCAGGCCGGCCACGCCCATGTAGAACGCCAGGGTCTGGCGTTCCTGGCCGAGCGCCTGCCAGTCCAGCGTGTCCAATGAATCCTTGCAGTGCGCGGTGATCAGCCGCAGCGATTGCGCATGGTCGCGATGGGTCAGCGGTATGCCGGCATAGGCGGCGCAGGCGATCGCGGCGGTGATGCCGGGAATGACCTGGAAGCCGATGCCGTGCGCGCGCAGGAATTCCAGCTCTTCGCCGCCGCGGCCGAACACGAACGGGTCGCCGCCCTTGAGCCGCACCACGCGGCGACCGGCGCGCGCGTGCTCGCGCATCAGTGCGTGGATCTGCTCCTGGCGCGTGCTGTGGCCCTGGGCGGCCTTGCCGACTTCCACGCGCAGCGCGTCGCGACGTGCCAG
Source organism: Xanthomonas arboricola (assembly GCF_002940665.1). Taxonomy (GTDB): domain Bacteria; phylum Pseudomonadota; class Gammaproteobacteria; order Xanthomonadales; family Xanthomonadaceae; genus Xanthomonas; species Xanthomonas arboricola_B. The sequence goes on along the minus strand of NZ_MIGY01000001.1, from coordinate 667,600 downwards.
TTGCAGGATCTGCGGGCTGACCAGGCGATCGTAGAGCAGCACATCGGCCTGACGCAGCGCGCGCAAGGCATGCCGGGTGAGCAGACCGGGATCGCCGGGACCGGCACCGACCAGGGCCACGCTGCCGGGAGAGAGCCGGCCGACCGTGGTGCGGGGCGCCGCGGGCGGTGCAGGTGTCGCCGCCGAAATGGCGGGCGTGGCGTCGTGGGTGAGCAGGCGGCGCGCGCTGGCCGCGGCACGCAGGGCGTCGTTGAGGTCAGGCGCAGTGCTGGCGGCGATTGTGAGCCAGACCGGTTGATCGGGTAGTTCCAGCCATGCCGGCTCGAACTGCCCCACCAGCCAACGCAGCTGCCCGGTCTGCGCCCAGTCGCGCAGTTGCGGGCTGAGTTCCGGCGCACCCAACAATGGCAGTGCGCCGGCTTGCAGCAGGGCGGCAGTGGCGCGCTCGGCCGCGGCGTCGCCGCCGATCACCAGGACGGCACGGCCACGCAGGTCGGCAAGAAGCGGGAACACAGAGGGCACGGCCAGCGCATCGAGAGGGGAGGGCAGACCGTAACGCCGGCATATAGCCGTCGGAAATGACTTCATACACCCTGAAAATAGCGTTCGGTTATAAGCTCGCACGCAGAACTCCTCTACAGTCGAGTCCTTCGTGGCGCCTCGCGCTTTTTTGGATATAAGCCCATGACGCTGACCCAACTTCGCTATCTGGTCGCCATCGCCGATGCCGAGCTCAACATCACGCTCGCCGCCGCGCGTGTGCATGCGACCCAGCCCGGTCTGTCCAAACAGCTCAAGCAGCTGGAGGACGAACTGGGCTTTCTGCTGTTCGTGCGCAAGGGGCGCAGCCTGGATGCGGTGACGCCGGCCGGGGTGGAAGTGATCGAGCGCGCGCGCTCGGTGCTGTCGGAAGCCAACAACATCCGCACCTACGCGGCCAACCAGCGCCGCGAGAGCCAGGGCCAGCTGACCCTGACCACCACCCACACTCAGGCGCGCTTCGTGCTGCCGCCGGCGGTGGCGCAGATCAAGCACGCCTATCCGCAGGTCAGCGTGCATCTGCAGCAGGCGGCCGAAAGTGCGGCGCTGGATCTGCTCAGCCAGGGCGATGCGGACATTGCGGTGGTCAGCACTGCCGGTGGCGAACCGAGCGCCGGCATCGCGGTGCCGCTTTATCGCTGGCGCCGGCTGGTGATCGTGCCGCGCGACCATCCGCTGGATCAGGCACGCACCGCGCCGGACATGCAGGCCTTGTCGCAGCACCCGTTGATCAGCTACGAATCCTCCACGCGGCCGGGCTCGTCGCTGCAGCGCGCGTTCGCCCAGGTCGGGCTGGAGCCGAGCATTGCGCTGACGGCCCTGGATGCGGACCTGATCAAGACCTATGTGCGTGCCGGGCTGGGCGTCGGGCTGGTGGCGGAGATGGCGGTCAGCGCCAGCGACGAGGACCTGCGCGCCTGGCCGGCACCGGCGCCGATCGCCGAGTGCATCGCCTGGGCGGTGCTGCCGCGCGACCGCGTGCTGCGCGACTACGCCCTGGATCTGGTGCACGTGCTGGCGCCGCAGATCGACAAGCGCGACCTGCGCCGCGTGCTGGACGGCAACCAGGCCCCGGCCTGGCCACTGCCGCCGACCTGGGAATCGCTGACCCAGACCATTACCAGCTGAGCTGCCTGTCGAAGCCTGCCGCGCGCCTGGCCCCACACCTGCTCACGACGTCTGCGGTGCCTGTGAGAGCGCTCCGGTCTGCTGAGGGCTGCTTGCCCGCGTACCGATGGCGACTGTGATTACACTGCGGTCTGCGCGGTGTACCGATTCGGTTGACTGCACGCGCCCCCGTTCGCCACTGTGAGGTGCTGCAAGCGATGACCGAGCCACTGCGTCCGCCCCTCAGCCGGCTGTGGTCGCCCGACCAGGACGGAGGCATGTCGTTGCAATTGTCGGCCAGTGTCGAGGGACATGAGCACGCAGTGCTGACGGTGTTGGCCGATCCCCAGGACGAATCGTTGTGGGTAGAACTGCTGGCCGACGGTACCCAGGTGCAGATTCCGCTGGCGGTGCTGCACCAGCTGCTGGAGGTTGCGGCGGAAGAGGTGCATTCGGCGGACTGGTTCGCCCGCCAGGATGCGGGCGATCCACAGGTCTGAGACGGTCGATGATGGTCTGCGACGGCCTATCAAATGCTGTGCTGCATTGTCCGCTTTACCGAAAATCGTCGGGTACCAATGGCCTGCGCGGCCGCCCGCGCTGGCCCGAGCGCGCGCTGGCAGTGATTCTCCCTGCTGCTGCCGGGGCGGCGGGGGGGTGGTCCGCCCGCATTCAGTGGCACGCTGCGCTGTCGTAAATCCTTGGCGCAACCGCACCTTGACGCGGCGCCGTAGAGCCATCGTCAGGCCAGCGGGATGCGTACCGAAAAGCAGGTGCCGCCGCCCGGGCGTGGGCGCACATTCACTTCGCAGCCCAGGGTCTCGGCGGTGCGGCGCACGATCCACAGACCGATGCCCAACCCGTCGCTGCGCGGGTCGGCCTGACGGAAGGCCTGGAATACCTGTTCGGGGTGATCCAGGTTCAGGCCGATGCCGCTGTCGATGATTTCCACCACCGCATGGCCGGGGCGACGCCGGACGCCGACCAGCACGCGCCCGCGTTCGGTGTACTTGACCGCATTGCCGATCAGATTGCCGAGCAAGGTGGTCAGCAGCGTGGGATGGCTGCGCACGCGTAACGAGGTGGCCACATGGCGCAAGGCCAGACACTTGTCGATCGCCGGCTGCCGCCATACGCCCAGCACCGCATGCAGCACGTCCTCCAGCGCCAGCGGCTGCAGGTCCGGCGTGGCGGTCTCGCTGGCGGCGGCCAGGGTGGCCAGCTCGTCGAGGTTGCGCGCCACCAGATTGATCGCATCGCGCGCGGTGACCAGGGTCGGGATGGAATCGACATTGGCATGCCGGCGCATCTTGTCGATGGCGTAGGCGGCGGTGCGCAGCGGGGTCTTCAGGTCGTGCCCGGCGATGGCCATCAGGCGACTGCGGTAGCGGTCGGATTCCTCGGCCACCTGCAGTGCGCGGCGCAGTTCCAGCTGCGCCATGGTCTGGCGCGCAAGTGCGCGCAGGGCATCGACCTGTTCGGCGCTGAGCTGGCGCGGCTGGCGGTCGAGCACACAAACTGTGCCCAGCGGCAGGCCTTCGCTGGTCTTGAGTACGGCACCGGCATAGAAATGCAGCGGCGTCTCGCCGGTCACCAGCGGATTGCGTGCGAAGCGGACGTCCTTGCGTGTGTCTGGAACCACCAGCACGTCGCTGTCGAGCAGCGCGTGCGCGCACATCGACTTGAACAGCGGCGTTTCGCGCTCGCCCATGCCGAGTTCGCTCTTGAACCACTGACGATCGGCATCCACCAGGCTGATCAGCGCGATCGGGGTCTGGCAGATGATCGAGGCCAACCTGGTGATGTCTTCAAAAGCGGCCTCGCGCGGCGTGTCGAGAATGCCGTAACTGCGCAACGCCTGAAGGCGCAATGCCTCGCTCGGCGGCTTGGCAGCGCAGGGAAGGGGCTCGGCCGCTGGATCGGACAGGACGGTGCTCATGCGCGCGCAGTGAATGGGATGACGTATAAGCATAGGGCATGCCAGGGGCCGCCATGTGCGCGCCGTCACGCCCACTGCCGGAACCGTGACTACCGACCTCGGCAGTGAGGTGCATTGACCGTGCAGGGCGGCACCTGTGCGTCGGCGGGGTTCGGATCGTGTCGGCAAACTCCGCCGCCCGTTGTCGCTGCTGGCGAGGGCCGATGTTGAGGGGTGCGACATGCGGTCGCGCACCGGCCACCATCGTCGCTCCTGCGGCATGTGGCGGCTTACACTCGCGCGATGCGTTCGCTCCGCTGCCACCCTTGCCTGCACCTGCTTGCCTGCCTGGCGGTGCTGTTGATGCTGGTGGTGCCACTGATCAGTCGTTGGAGCCAGGCACAGGCGGTCGAGCCGATGTGCACGAGCGGGCCGGCGCCGGACGCGGGCGGTTCGCTGCATGCGGGCCACCCGGGCCTCATGACGCAGACCGCCGCGCACCAGCATGACGTCGCTGTATTGCCGCTCAAGCCGCACACCGGCGACCACGCAGGCGCGCATGGCGAGGCCTGCGACTACTGCGTGCTGGCCGCACGCCTGCTGCCGTGGCTGGCGCTGCTGGTGCTGTGCCTGCTGCAAGGGCGGCCGGCGCCGGCGCTGCTGCACAGGCAGGTGCGCGCAGCATCGATGGTGCGCTGGGCCGCACTCGGGGCGCGTGGGCCGCCGCTGCACGCGTGAGTCTGGCCCCATCGCGGGCGTCCGCTGCGTCGTAGCGATTGCGTGCCGATCTTCCGGCGCGCCTGCACGCAGCTGCATGGACGACCCGTTTTTCTGAAGTGATGCCTGTGCCCGCTGTGTTGCCGCGGCGCACGGCGGTGCTGCCGTGCCGGCACGGCGAAGGGTTGGTCATGCGGTTGCGATTATTGAAAACGCTGTGGTACGCGCCATCGTTGGCGCTGGTGTGGGGACCTGCCTGCAATGTACAGGCGCAGGATGCGGCATTGACCCTGGGCAAGGTGCAGGTGAACGCGCAGCCCCGGCGCAGCCCGAGCACCGCACGCGTGCTGAGTTCGGTGGATGTGATCGGTGGCGAGCTGCTGCACGATCAACACGTGGACTACAGCTGGGAGCTGCTGATGCGCGCGCCGGGGGTGCAGGTCACCCAGTTCCGCATGGGCACCGACGCGGGGCGGTTTTCGTTCCGTGGTTTCAATGGCGAGGGGCGCATCAATGCGGTGAAGCTGCTGATCGACGGCGTCCCCAGCAACGACAACGCCGGCGGCATGCCGTATCTGGATGCGGTGTTTGCGCAGGACATCAGCGCGATCGAGATCGTGCGCGGCACCAACGATGCGCGCTACGGTCTGCATGCGATCGCCGGCAGCGTGGATGTGCTGACCCGCACCGGCGGCAACGATGGCCGCCTGAGCGTGACGGCCGGCAGTTTCGGTGCGCGCGAGGTGCAGTTGGGCAAGGGCTTCGAACATGGCGCATGGAGCCAGAACTATGTGCTGGCCTGGCGCGATTCCGATGGCTATCGCGAGCACGCCGACGCGCGCAAACGCAGCGTGGCCGGCAAGTGGTTCTATACCGACCCCGATGGCGGCTTGCGTGCCGGGCTCACCACGCGTTACTACGACAATCACGCACTGGAAGCCGGTTATCTGGATGCGGCGAGCGCACGCGCGGCGCCACGCAGTTCGCCGGCTTATGCGCAGGACGATCGCAGCGAACGCCAGTTGCGGCAGACCGCATTGCATGCGGACGGCACGCTGGGCGCCGCTGCGCAGTGGAGCGCCAAGGCCTACCAGAACGACTACCGCAATCGGCGCTGGGTGCGCTTTTCCGCAGCCGGCCTGCAGCAGGAACGCGATACCGACGAGACCCATCGCGGCCTGCTGTTGCGCGGCAACTGGCAGCCGGATTGGGGCGCGCTGGCGGCCAATCTCGAAGCCGGCGTGGATGCGCAGTGGCAGGACAATCAGTCGCAGCGTTACCGCACGGTGGTACGGGTGCGCGGCGCGCAATTGCGCGATTGGGACTACGACCTGCGCACGCGCGGGGCCTACGTGCAGGCGGTGCTGACCCCGATCGAGCGGCTGCAGCTGGTGCCGGGCTATCGCATCGACCGTGTCGATGGGCAGCTGCACGATGTGCGTGCCGGCATCCACGCACCCACTTACGAGTACGGCACCATCAAGCAGCCCAAGTTCAGTGGCAGCTATCGGCTGGCCGGGCAAAGCAGCGTGTACGCGAACTGGGGGCGCAGCTTCCAGATCGGCAGCGGCGACGGTACGTACCGGCGCCAGCCGGCAAATCTCGGCCCGTCGATCAATGACGGCTGGGAGGCCGGTTTCAAGTTCGCGCCATCGGCGGTGATGGACGGCCGCCTGGCGTATTGGGAGCAACGCGCTTCTGGGGAAGTTGCCACCATCCTGGGCGTCAATGGCGTGGCCGGTGTCGGCGATGTGGCCAATGTCGGGCGCACGCTGCGGCGCGGCTGGGATGCGCAACTGAATCTGCAGCCGGCCGAACACTGGCGGGCCTGGATGGCGTATTCGCGGCAAAAGGCCAGCATCGCCACGCCGGACCCGAGTGCGCCGGCCACGCGCGGCAAGGAGATCGAGAACGTACCGCACTGGCTGGCCACCGCCGGGCTGGAATGGCAGCTCACCGCGGCCGTGCAGCTGAGCGCCTGGGGCAATGCGCAAGGCGATTATTATCTGGAGCGCAGCAATACGCTGGGGCGCACCGGTGGTTACGCCCTGCTCAATCTGGGCGCACGCTGGAACCTTGACGCACGCAACGCGCTCAGCCTGCAGCTGCGCAATGTCACCGATCGCGCGTACGTGTATGCGTGGTACGACACCGGTAGTTCCGGCTATTCGCCGGGCGATGGACGTGCGTTGTCGCTGTCCTGGGACTGGAGCTTCTGATGCGCGCAATCATGGGCGATGGCCGCGTCACCGATCCGCCCCGGGATGGCCGCTGGCGTTTCTATCGCGCGGTGTGGCGCTGGCACTTCTACGCCGGTTTGCTGGTGCTGCCCTTCATCGTCTGGCTGGCGCTGACCGGTGCGGCATTCCTGTACCAGGATGCGATCGACCGCAGCGTGCACCATGGCTTGAAGGTCGTGCCGGTGGGCGAGCGGCGGGTGTCTGCGCAACGCCTCGTCGATGCGGCGCAGCGCAGGTATGGCGGCAGCTTGTTTCGCTACACCACGCCCGCACGCGCCGATGCCAGTACCGAGATCGGGTTGGTGGACACGCACGCGGTGCGGCAGGTGGTGTATGTCGACCCGTATCGCGCACGCGTGCTCGGTGCGCTGCCCGAGCACGGCACCCTGGCCTGGACAATCCGCCGGCTGCACAGTCTCGAGTTGATCGGGCCGCTTGCGCGCGGCTTGATCGAAATGGCGGCGGGCTGGGCGATCGTGCTGGTGCTGACCGGTGTGTATCTGTGGTGGCCGCGCGGGCGCCGCGGCGGCGTGGTCAGCGTGCGCGGCACGCCGGGGCAGCGGCTGTTCTGGCGCGATCTGCATGCGGTCACCGGTGCCAGCGTCGGTGCGATATTGCTGTTCCTGGCGCTCACCGGGATGCCGTGGTCGTGGCTGTGGGGCGCGCAGGTCAATCGCTGGGTCAATGGGCAGGATTTCGGGTATCCGGCCGGTGTGCGGGTGCAGCAGCCGATGTCGCAACAGCGTTTGTCCGAGACGACCGATCCGGCGTGGTCTTTGCGGCAGGCGCGTGTGCCGGAGTCTGTGGTGCCTGGCCGTGGAGCCGCGGGGGTGGATGAGGGTCTGCATGACGGGCGGGTGGGTGTGACGCTGTCGGGTGCGGAACATTCAGAACATTCGGAACACGCGGAACAGCCAAGCCCGTCAGAACATGCAATGCAGTCGGAACATGCCGCGCACGGCGGCACCGGCAATGTCGCTGCGCCCGGTCACGGCGCCATCGGGCTGGATGCGGCGATGGCGCGGTTCGATGCGCTCGGCATCGTGCCGGGCTACAGCGTCTCGCCACCGCGTGGCGCCACCGGGGTGTATACCGCCTCGGTCTATCCGGCCGACCTGCAGCGCCAGCGCGTGATCCATCTGGATCAGTACAGCGGCGCGGTGCTGCTGGACATGCGCTATCGCGATTACGGGCCAGTGGGACGCGCGCTGGAGTGGGGCATCAATGTGCATCTGGGCCAGCAATACGGCACTGCCAATCAGGTGATCCTGTTGCTGGCCTGCGCGGCGATCGTGCTGCTGTGCGTGAGCGCGGCGGTGATGTGGTGGAAGCGTCGCCCGGTCGGCGGCCTGGGCGTGCCGCCGTTGCCGGCCGATCCGCGCACGCTGCGCGGTCTGCTGGTGCTGCTGATGATCTGCGGGCTGATCTTCCCGCTGGTCGGGGTGTCGTTATTGCTGATGTGGCTGTCCGACCGCTACTGGATGCAGCGCAATCAGGCACGTGTTCCCGCACCATGAGCACGTGCGCGTCACCTCAATGCGCTGCGGACGCGCCGAGTCAGGGATGCGCTTCGCGGTGTGCCCACCGGCAAACTCGACGCGTAGTGGTGCAGGCCTGCTTCGTAGCGAGCGCGCGCTGCGCCGCGCTCAGATGTCCTCGTGGATGCCGCATTCGCGCTTCAACCCGAAGAAGCGCGTGTCCTCCTCGCGCATGCCCGGTTCCCAGCGGCGTGTGGTGTGGAAGTCGCCGATGGACACGTAGCCTTGTTCCCATAGCGGGTGATAGGGCAGGTCGTGCGCCTGCAGGTATTGCCACACGTCACGGTCGGTCCAGTCGGCGATCGGGCTGACCTTGTAGCGCTCACCGCGCTTTTGCACGATCGACGTCTGTGCGCGGCCACCGGACTGGCTGCGGCGCAGGCCGGTGAACCAGGTGCCTACGTTGAGCTCGTCCAACGCGCGGCGCATCGGTTCGACCTTGCGCAGGTTGTTGTACTGGTCGATGCCGACCATGCCCTGTTCCCACAGGCGGCCGTGGCGCGCTTCCATCCAGGCACGGCTGACCAGCGGGCGGTACACCTTGAGGTTGAGCTTGAGCCGGTCGGCCAGCGCGTCGGCAAACCGGTAGGTTTCCGGGAACAGGTAGCCGGTATCGATCAGGATCACCGGAATGTCCGGGCGCTGTTGGGTGAGCAGATGCAGCGTGACCGCCGACTGCGCGCCGAAGCTGGACGACAGTGCCGCCTCCTGCGGGCCGTGTTGCAGTGCCCAGGCCACGCGCTCGTCGGCGCGCAGACCTTCCAGTTGCGCGTTGAGCGCGTCCAGGTCGTCCAGCGCGGACGCAGTGATCGATGCAGCGGGCAGCGCGGTCATGCGAGCAATTCCAGGTCGAGGTGACGGTGTGTGGGGTAGGGCGGCAGGGCGATCAGGCCGCTGCGATGCAGGAAATCGCCGAAGCCTTCGTCTCCGGCCTGATCGCGTTCGGCCGCATAGCGCGCCAGCAGCGGTTCCAGTGCGGCGAGAATGTCCGCTTCGGTGATGTTTTCGCGGTACAGCGTGTTCAGGCGCTGGCCGCGGCGGTCGCCGCCCAGCATCAGGTTGTAGCGGCCGGGTGCCTTGCCCACCAACGCGATCTCGGCCAGATACGGGCGCGAGCAGCCATTCGGGCAGCCGGACAGGCGCAGCACGATCGGGGTGTCGGCCAGTCCGTGTTGCTCCAGCACCGGCTGCAGGGCCGCGCTGAAATCGGGCAGGTAGCGTTCGGCCTCGGCCATCGCCAGGCCGCAGGTCGGCAGCGACACGCAGGCCATTGCGCCGCGTGCCAGCGCGGTGGGCGCGCGATTGCCGGCATCCAGGCTGTATTGCGCGACCAGGGCATCGACGCGCGCACGCTCGCTGGCCAGCACGCCGGCGATGACCAGGTTCTGGTTGGGCGTCATGCGGAACTGGCCGACGTTCAATTGCGCAATCGCCCGCAGGCCGCTCAGGTGCGCAGCGGTGTCGGTATCGGCAATGCGCCCGGCAGGCAGGGCCAGGGTCAGATGCGACAGACCATCGTCGCCCTCGACCCAGCCGTAGCGGTCGCCGTTGTGCTCGAACGCGAACTGCCTGGCGGGTTGCAACGCAAAGCCAGCACGACGTTCGATCTCAGCCACGATGGTGTCCAGGCCGTGATCGTCGATGGTGTACTTGAAGCGCGCGCGCTTGCGCACCGCACGGTTGCCGAAGTCGCGCTGGGTGGTGACCACGGCGGTGGCCACCTCCAGCAACTGATCGCGGGTGACAAACCCGACGACATTGGCCACGCGCGGCCAGGTTTCCGCATCGCCATGGCTGGCGCCCATGCCGCCGCCGATGCTGACGTTGTAGCCGAGCAACTCGCCGTTGTGCAGGATCGCGATGAAGCCCAGGTCGTTGGCGAACACGTCCACATCGTTGAGCGGCGGTGCGGCGAAACCGATCTTGAACTTGCGCGGCAGGTAACGGTCGCCGTAGATCGGCTCTTCTTCGTTGCCGGAGCCTGACACGCGCTCTTCGTCCAGCCAGATCTCGTAATACGCACGGGTGTTGGGCAACAGATGCTCGGACACCCGCGCGGCATCGGCATACAGCGTGGCATGCGCCTGCGACAGCAGCGGATTGGCCGCGACCTGCACATTGCGATTGACATCGCCACAGGCGGCCAGCGTATCGATCAAGGTGGCGTTGATCGCCTGCATGGTCGCCTTGAGTTCGCGCTTGATCACGCCATGGAACTGGAACGCCTGGCGCGTGGTGATGCGCAGCGAATGATTGGCGTACCGCGTGGCGATGCCATCCAGCGCCAGCCACTGCGTGGGCGAGATCACTCCACCCGGCGTACGGGTGCGGATCATGAACTGGTACGCCGGTTCGAGCTTCTGCCGACGCCGCTCATCGCGGATGTCGCGATCGTCCTGCTGATAGCTGCCGTGGTACTTGATCAGGGTCTGATCGTCCTCGCGCAACGCACCGGTCACCGCATCGGCCAGGCTCTGTTCCAGCGACCCGCGCAGACGGCGACTTTCGGATTTGATGTCTTCGACGGAGTGAGTCATGGGAATCGGGAGTCGGGAATGGGGAATCGAAAAAAGCGGCTTGGTCTGCCAGGAAAGGTCAGTTGCGGGCTGTTCCGATTCCCGATTCCCCCATCCCGATTCCCAGCACTAATAGACATCACGCGCATACCGCCCCTCCACCTGCAACTGGGTGAGATACGCCGCGGCGGCTTCTGCATCCACGGCGCCGTGGGTGGCGACGATGTCGAGCAGGGCGGCGTGCACGTCCTTGCCCATGCCGATCGCCCCGCACACGTACAGATGCGCACCGCCTTGCAGCCAGGCGTAGACCTCGGCGCCGCGCGCGCGCAGGCGATGCTGCACGTAGATCTTTTCGGCCTGGTCGCGCGAGAACGCGACTTCCAGCGCGTGCAGTTCGCCGCGCTGCAAGGCCTGCTGCCACTCGGCCTGATACAGGAAATCGGTATTGAAATGCTGGGCGCCGAAGAACAGCCAGTTGCGGCCCTTGGCGCCGGTTTCGGCGCGCTCCTGCACAAAGCCGCGGAACGGCGCCACGCCGGTGCCCGGGCCGATCATCAGGATGTCGCGATCGGTATCGGCCGGCAGCCGGAAGCGCGCGTTCGGCTCGATGTAGACCGGTGCGGTGTCGCCTTCGCGCAATGCGGCCAGAAAGCCGCTGGCCGAGCCCAGGTGCGCATGCCCGTGCGCCTGGTAGGTGAGTTCGTGCACCACCAGGTGCACTTCCTCGCCTACGCGCTTGCGGCTGGAGGCGATCGAGTACAGGCGTGGGGTGAGCGGACGCAGCGCGGCCAGCAGGCCGGCATGGTCCCAATCCGCCGGCCAGCGCCGCAGCACGTCGATCAGCTGGTGATCGGTGAGCAACGACGCCAGGCCGGCGGTCTGGGTGGGGGCGAGCAGCGCTTGCAGCTCGTCGGCGCGCGCACGCTCCGCATGGGCGGCCAGCAGCGGCCGCGACAGCTTGGTCAGTTCGCGCCGGGTGGCCAGCCACTCGTGCAGGGCCAGCGTCTCTGCGCCGACGGTGACCGCGGCACGACCATCCAGGCGCAGCGTCTCCAGCACCGCATCCACCAGCGCGGGCGGATTGCGATGGCGGATGCCCAGCGCATCGCCGGGCTCGTAGCTCAGCCCGCTGCCTTCCAGCGAAAATTCCAGATGGCGCACGCGCTTGCTCGGCAATGCGTACACGCGGAACTGCGGGCCCTTGAAGTCGCGCCCGCTGACGATCTGGTTGGCCAGCAGTTCGGCAGGGAAAGGCTGCTGATGCGACCACACCGGTGCGGCTGCACTGCTGCGCAACGGCGTGATGGTGGCCGATGGCGGGCCGCTGCTGAGCTGCTCGCGTGCGTGCTTGAGCGCCTGCGCGCGCCAGGGCGCAGCGACGCTGTCGATCTCCAGGTCGGCTTCGCCGCGCGGCTGCACGCGGCTGCCGCCAAGTTCGGCCAGGCGGTCGTCGATGCGGCGTGCGATGCCGCAGAAATCCGCGTAACTGGAATCGCCCAGGCCGAGCACCGCGTACTTGAGCTCGGGCAGCTTGGGCGCGCGGCGGCTGGCCAGAAATTCCACCAGCCCGATCGCATCGTCCGGCGGGTCGCCCTCGCCCTGGGTGCTGATGACCACGTAGAGCAACCGCTCGCTGGCCAGTTCGCGGGTGGGGTACTGGTCGGCGCGCAGCAGACGCACGCTCAGGCCGGCGGCCCCGGCCTCGGCTGCCAGCTGCTCGGCTTCCCGGCGTGCGTTGCCGGTCTGGCTGCCGTACAGCACGGTCAGGCGCCGGCTTTCCTGCGACTGCACATGCGGCTGGCCGCCCGGCAACACCGCCAGCGGCCGCGGCGGCTGGCCTTGTGCCAGGCCGGCGGTGTAACCGGACAGCCACCACAGTGACGCGGCATCCAGGCCGTCGACCAACCGTTCCAGCAGCGCCTTGCGCTCGTCGGGCAAGGGGCTGGGCGGTAGCGCGGAACTGGCGGCGGTCATTCGGATCCAGGGCGGTTGATGAGACCAGTGAGGTTATGGAAGCGCCGCCGCGTCCAGAAAGGATGAGCCGTTATCGCGTTATGCCGGCCGCTTATTTGGGTGCGGGTTGCCCGCGCCACACACTGCGGCGCCTTGCCCTACCATCGGCTGGTCTGCCCGCCGACGCCCACGAACCCCGATGACCCTGCTGCCCCTGTCACACCTGGATCGGCTCGAGGCCGAAAGCATCCACATCCTGCGCGAGGTCGCCGCCGAATTCCGGGCCCCGGTGATGCTGTATTCGGTGGGCAAGGACAGCTCGGTGCTGCTGCATCTGCTGCTCAAGGCGTTCGCGCCGTCGCCGCCACCGATCCCGCTGCTGCACGTGGACACGCGCTGGAAGTTCGGCGAGATGATCGCCTTCCGCGACCGCCGCGCGGCCGAAACCGGCGTGGACCTGCGCGTGCACATCAACCCCGATGGCATCGCCCAGGACGTCGGCCCGATCAGCCATGGCGCGGCGGTGCATACCGACATCATGAAGACCCAGGGCCTGAAGCAGGCGCTGGAGCAGGGCGGCTTCGATGCGGCGATCGGCGGGGCGCGCCGCGACGAGGAGAAGTCGCGCGCCAAGGAGCGCGTGTTCTCGTTCCGCAACGCGCGTCATCGCTGGGACCCCAAGAACCAGCGCCCGGAACTATGGAATCTCTACAACGCGCGCACCAAACCCGGCGAAAGCGTGCGCGTGTTTCCGCTGTCCAACTGGACCGAGCTGGATATCTGGCTGTACATCTACCGCGAGCGGATACCGGTGGTGCCGCTGTATTTCGCCGCGCCGCGCCCGGTGGTGCAGCGCGACGGCGCCTGGATCATGGTCGACGACGAGCGCCTGCCATTGCACGACGGCGAGACGCCGCAACTGCGCTCGGTGCGCTTCCGCACGCTGGGCTGCTATCCGCTGACCGGCGCGATCGAATCGACCGCAGACACGCTGGAAGCGGTGATCGCCGAAATGCTGGTCAGCACCAGCTCCGAACGCCAGGGCCGCATGATCGATCATGCGCCAGGTGCGTCGATGGAGCAGAAGAAGCTTGAGGGGTATTTTTGATGGGCAGGGAATCGGGAATCGGGAATGGAGAATCGAAACAGCAGTTCGCCGCAAACGTGATGAGGGAAGAGGTCGCCTTTGCGATTCCCGATTCCCCACTCCCGATTCCCGGCGCCATCAGCGCTTACCTGCATCAACACGAAGCCAAGCCGCTGCTGCGCTTCATCACCTGCGGCAGCGTGGACGATGGCAAGAGCACGTTGATCGGGCGCTTGCTGTACGACAGCAAGCGCCTGTTCGACGATCAGCTTGCCGCGCTGGAGGGCGATAGCCGTCGGCATGGCACGCAGGGCGAGGGTATCGACTATGCGTTGTTGATGGATGGGCTGGCCGCCGAGCGCGAGCAGGGCATCACCATCGATGTGGCGTACCGCTATTTCGATACCGAGCGGCGCAAGTTCATCGTCGCCGACTGCCCCGGGCATGAGCAGTACACGCGGAACATGGCCACCGGCGCATCCACTGCCGATGTTGCGGTGGTGCTGGTGGATGCGCGCAAGGGGTTGCTGGCGCAGACGCGCCGGCACAGTTACATCGTGTCGTTGCTGGGCATCGGCCACGTGGTGCTGGCGGTCAACAAGATGGACCTGGTGGACTACGACGCACAGGTCTTTGCCGACATCGCCGAGGGCTATCGCGCGCTGGCCGCGCAGCTGGGCATTGCCGATGTGCAGTGCATTCCGTTGTCGGCACTGGCTGGCGAAAATCTGTCCAGCCCATCGCCGCGGATGCCGTGGTACCGCGGCCCGCATCTGCTGCAGCATCTCGACACCGTGCACGTGGAGACGCCGGAAGCCGGCAGCGGCTTCCGGTTGCCGGTGCAGTGGGTCAATCGCCCCCATCAGCACTTCCGTGGCTACGCCGGCACCATCGCGGCCGGGCAGGTGCGCGTGGGCGATGCCGTGGTGGTGGTGCCGTCCGGGCGGCGCACACGGGTGGCATCGGTGCTGAATGCCGACGGCGAGGTGGACAGCGCACGTGTCGGCCAGGCGGTCACGCTGACCTTGCGCGACGAGATCGATATCAGCCGCGGCGACATCATCGCCGCCGTCGACGACCCGCCGGAAGTGGCCGACCAGTTCGCCGCGCATCTGCTGTGGATGGACGATACCGCCTTGCTGCCGGGCCGCCCGTACTGGCTCAAGATCGGCACGCGTACGGTCACCGCGAGCATCAGCGAGATCAAGCACAAGGTCGATGTGAACACGCAGGAGCGCCTGGCCGCCAAGCGGCTGGAGCTCAACGAGGTGGGCTACTGCAATCTGGCGCTGGACGAGCCGATCGCGTTCTCGCCGTATGCGCGCAACCGCGTGTTGGGCGGCTTCATCCTGATCGACCGGCAGAGCAATGCCACGGTGGCCGCCGGCACGCTGGAGTTTGCGTTGAGGCGCGCCGGCAACGTGCACTGGCAGCATCTGGACGTGGATCGCGCCGCGCGCGCGCGCATCAAGGGCCAGGCCCCGCGCGTGCTGTGGTTCACCGGCTTGTCGGGTGCGGGCAAGTCCACTGTCGCCAATCTGGTCGACAAGCGGTTGCATGCGCTGGGCTATCACACCTTCATCCTGGACGGCGACAACGTGCGCCATGGGCTCAACCGCGATCTGGGCTTCACCGACGAAGACCGCGTGGAAAACATCCGCCGCGTGGCCGAGGTGGCGCGGCTGATGGCCGATGCCGGCCTGATCGTGCTGGTGAGCTTCATTTCGCCGTTCCGCGCCGAGCGGCAGCTGGCGCGCGAGCGCTTCGACGCCGGAGACTTCGTCGAGGTGTTCGTGGATGTGCCGCTGGCGGTCGCCGAGGCGCGCGATGTGAAGGGGCTGTACCGCAAGGCGCGGGCCGGGCAGATTCCCAACTTCACCGGGATCGATTCGCCCTACGAGGCCCCGGAGGCGCCGGAGGTCCATCTTCACGCCGATGGTGAGAACGTAGAGGCGCTGGCGCGTCATGTGCTCGCGTTTCTCGGGCTGGAACGCTGAGCGTGGCTGACAGGACATAGCGGCAGGGGTCAGGTGGGTGTGGGCAACGCAAAGCCACGCATGAATGCGTGTATGCAGCGCCCGAGCGGCGGCCGCACCCCATCCGGCACCACGCCGCCATGTTTGTGGCTGCGCTGGCCAGCGCATCGCGCCGACGACAGCAAGGGTCTTTGGTCATGGTGCAAAGCACGCCCTTTCTGTCAACTCCATGGCGGCTAGGTCGTTAAACTTTCGACGTACCCCGCCAGGATGTTCCGATGCTTGTTCGACCCAGCGCGCGTTTCGGCGCAGCGCTCTTGTTGGCCGTCGCGCTGGCCGGTTGCAGCCGTCAGGCCGCGGCGCCGGCCGCCGCAAAACCCATCCCGGTCTCTGTGCAGGCGGTGACCACCCAGCCCTGGAACTCGACCGTGCAGTCGATCGCCACCGTGCGTGCGCGCGAATCGGTGGCGCTGACCGCGGCGGTGAGCGATGTGGTGGAGCAGGTCAATTTCGACAGCGGCGACGAGGTCAAGGCCGGGCAGTTGCTGCTGCGGCTGCGCGGCAATTCGCAGCAGGCGGCGCTGACGGCCGCCCAGGCCACCTTCGAAGAAACCGATCAGCTGTACCGGCGCCAGTTGAGTCTGGTTGGCCAGCAGCTGGTGGCCAAATCCACCGTGGATACGCAACGCGCGCTGCGCGATGCGGCGCAGGCACGCGTGCAGCAGATGCGCGCGGAGATCACCGACCGCGAGGTGCGTGCGCCGTTCTCCGGCGTGCTCGGCATCCGTCAGATCAGCCCGGGCTCGTTGATCACCTCCAGCACGGTGATCGCCACGCTGGACGATGTGGCGCGCATGTACGTGGACTTCCAGGTGCCGGAGTCGCAGTTCGGCCTGGTGCAGCTCGGCAACCCCGTCAATGGCACCGCGGCGGCGTATCCGGGCCAGCAGTTCGAAGGCGTGGTGGCGGCGATCGATTCGCGCATCGACGAGACCACCCGCTCGGTGACGGTGCGCGCGGATTTCCCCAACGGCGATCGCCGCCTGCGCCCTGGCATGCTGCTGGATGTGCGCCTGTTCCAGCCGGCGCGGCAGGCGGTGGTGATCCCGGAAATTGCGGTGGTGCAGGTGGGGCGCGAGTCCTACGTGTTCCGGGTCAAGCCCGACAGCAGCGTGGAGCGCGCCGACGTGCGCCTGGGCGAGCGCCGCGACGGCAAGGTGGAGATTCTCGACGGGGTCAAGGCCGGTGAGCGCATCGTGGTGGACGGCACCGGCAAGCTGCGTCCGGGCCTGAAGGTGGTCGATCAGGCTGCGCCCGCATCTGCAGCGGCGCACCCGCAGGCAGCACGATGAAGCTCTCCGACCTGTCCATTACCCGCCCGGTGATGGCGGTGGTGATGAGCCTGCTGCTGATCGTGCTGGGGGTGATGTCGTTCACCCGGCTGACCTTGCGCGAGTTGCCGGCGATCGATCCGCCGATCGTGTCGGTGGATGTGGAATACACCGGCGCCTCGGCGGCGGTGGTGGAAAGCCGCATCACCCAGGTGCTGGAAGACGCACTGGCCGGCATCGAAGGCATCGAGACCATCGAGGCGCGCAGCCGCAATGGCGCTTCCGATATCAGTATCGAGTTCGTGCAGTCGCGCGATGTGGAAGCCGCCGCCAACGACGTGCGCGATGCGGTCAGCCGCGTCTCCGATCGCATGCCCGACCAGGCGCGCCCGCCGGAGATTTCCAAGGTCGAGGCCGACGCCGACCCCATCCTGTGGCTCAACATGAGCTCCAGCACGATGGACACGCTGCAGCTGTCCGACTACGCCGAGCGCTACGTAGTGGACCGTTTCTCCAGCCTGGACGGCGTGGCGCAGGTGCGTATCGGCGGGCGCCAGCGCTATGCGATGCGGATCTGGCTGGACCGCGATCAACTGGCCGCGCGCGAACTCACCGTGGCCGATGTGGAAGCGGCGCTGCAGAACGAGAACGTGGAGCTGCCGGCCGGCAGCATCGAATCGGCGCAGCGCGATTTCACCCTGCGCGTGGAGCGCAGTTATCTCAAGCCCGAGGACTTTGCCAAGCTGCCGCTCGGCAAGGGCGAGGGCGGCTATGTGGTGCGCCTGGGCGACGTGGCCAGGGTGGAGCTGACCTCGGCCGAGCGCCGCGCCTACTTCCAGAGCAACGGCGTGCCCAATGTGGGCCTGGGCATCGTGCGCAACTCCACCGCCAACGCGCTGGACGTTGCACGCGAGGCACGCGCGCAGGCCGACGAGGTACAGAAGTCGCTGCCGCAGGGCACCAACATCTTTGTCGCCTTCGACACCACGACGTTTATCGACGCGGCGGTGGAGCGCGTGTACCACACGCTGATCGAAGCGGTGGTGCTGGTGCTGGTGGTGATCTGGGTGTTCCTCGGCAGCGCACGTGCGGCGCTGATTCCGGCGGTGACGGTGCCGGTGTGTCTGATCGCCGCGTTCATCGCGCTGTACGCGTTCGATTTTTCGATCAACCTGCTGACCTTGCTCGCGCTGGTGCTGTGTATCGGCCTGGTGGTGGACGATGCGATCGTGGTGGTGGAAAACATCCAGCGCCGCATCGACCTGGGCGAGCCGCCGCTGGTGGCCGCCAGGCGCGGTACCGGGCAGGTTGCCTTCGCGGTGATTGCCACCACCGCGGTGCTGGTGGCGGTGTTCCTGCCGGTGGGCTTTCTGGAAGGCAATACCGGGCGCCTGTTCCGCGAGCTGGCGGTGGCATTGGCAGCGGCGGTGGCGATCTCGGCCTTCGTGGCGCTGACGCTGACGCCGATGATGTCGTCCAAGCTGTTGCGCTCGCATGGGCAGGCCAAACCCAATCGCTTCCATCGCTGGTTCGATGGCCGCATGCAGGCGGTGTCCGGCGCGTACGGGCGCTCGCTGGAGCGGCATGTGCATCGCACCTGGATCTTCGCGCTGCTGATGCTGTTGGCGCTGGGGGCCAGCGCGTGGTTGATGGGGAGGATTCCTTCCGAGCTGGCACCGGCCGAGGATCGCGGCAACTTCCAGATCATGATCGACGGGCCCGAGGGCGCGGGCTTCGATTACACCGTGGGGCAGATGCATCAGGTCGAGGCGATCCTCGGCCCCTACGTGGGGCCGGACAAGCCGATCGTGCGCGCCAATCCGCGCGTGCCCGGCGGCTTTGGCAGCAGCGAGGAGATGCACACCGGCCGGGTCAGCGTGTTCCTGCAGGACTGGGAAAAACGCACGCGCCCGACCACCGAAGTGGCCGACGAACTGCAGCAGAAACTCAATGTGCTCAGCGGCGTGCGCGCACGCACGCAGGTCAGCGGCGGCCTGGTGCGCAGCCGCGGGCAGCCGTTCCAGCTGGTGCTGGGCGGGCCGGATTATGCGGAGATCGCGCAGTGGCGCGACCGCATCCTGCAGCGCATGGAAGCCAATCCCGGCTTGGTCGGCCCGGACTCGGACTACAAGGAAACCCGCCCGCAGATGCGCGTGAACATCGACCGCCTGCGTGCAGCCGACCTGGGCGTGCCGGTGACCGCGATCGGTGGCGCGCTGGAAGCGATGATGGGCTCGCGCCGCGTCACCACGTTCGTGGACAACGGCGAGGAGTACGACGTGATGCTGCAGGCCGGGCGCGAGGGCCGCATGGCGCCGGAAGACCTCACCGCCATCCGCGTGCGCTCCACGCGTGGCGAGCTGATTCCGCTGTCCAACCTGGTCACGCTCAGCGAAGTGGCCGAGGCCGGTACCCTCAATCGCTTCAACCGCCTGCGTGCGATCACCATCAGTGCCGGCCTGGCGCCGGGCTACCCGCTCGGCGAGGCGATTGCCTGGGCGCAGCAGGCCGCGCGCGAGGAACTGCCCGAGTATGCGCAGGTGGACTGGAAGGGCGAATCGCGCGAGTACCAGCAATCCGGCAGCGCGGTATTGCTGACCTTCGGCATGGCCCTGCTGGTGGTGTACCTGGTGCTGGCCGCGCAGTTCGAGAGCTTCGCCCATCCGCTGGTGATCATGCTCACCGTGCCGCTGGCGGTGCTCGGCGCGCTGGTCGGCCTGTGGCTCACCGGCGGCACGCTCAACCTGTTCAGCCAGATCGGCATCGTGATGCTGGTGGGCCTGGCGGCCAAGAACGGCATCCTGATCGTGGAGTTCGCCAATCAGTTGCGCGACGAAGGCCGCAGCGTGCATGAGGCGATCGTGGAATCGGCATCGGTGCGCCTGCGTCCGATCCTGATGACCTCGATCGCCACGGTGGTCGGCGCGATTCCGCTGGTGGTCGCCGGTGGGCCCGGCTCGGCCAGCCGCGCCACGATCGGCGTGGTGGTGATCTTCGGCGTGTCGCTGTCCACGCTGCTGTCGCTGTACGTGGTGCCGGCGTTCTACAGCCTGATCGCGCCATTCACCAAGTCGCCCGAGGCGGTGGCGCGCGAGTTGGAAACCCTGGAGGCGCAGACGCCCTCGGTAGGCGGTCACGCCTGAGTGATACCGGCAGCGGTGCGCTGCTGCCGGTTGTCGGCGACGCGGGATGCTGCGGCCGGCCTTGATCGCGGCGTTTGCATGCGGCTGCATTGCGAACAAAATCCAACAGCGGGGCGCAGGCTGTGCCCAGCGGGCGCGGCAGCGCCAGGCCAGCGCGATTGATGCGACGCCGCAGCGCGGCCGGTTGCCCTTGCGGGCGGCGCGCCCACCGCGTCGGCAGCGCAATGACTAAGGTCACATGACAGGCATGCCCGGCTGTGGTCGACTTCGGCGGTTACCCTGCCCGGAATCGCCAATGCGTCGTCTCGCCTGCCTGCTTGCACCCTCTCTCCTTGCGCTGTGCTGCGGCACCGCGCTGGCGCAGTCCTCCGGCGAGCCGGTGCCCAATGGCCGCCTGCCGACCTGGGCGGTGCCCGAGCGCTACAGCCTGTCGTTCAAGATCGATCCGGACCAGAGCGAGTTCAGCGGGCGCACCAGCATCCGCGTGCAGCTCAAGCAGGCCTCCGATCACCTCTGGCTGCACGGCAAGGAACTGAAGGTCAGCAAGGTCACGGTCAAGCCGGTCAAGGGCAAGGCGCTGACCGCACGCTATGTGCAAGCCGATGCGCAGGCCGGTGTGGTGCGGCTGGATTTCGGCCGCACGCTGCAGCCGCAGACGCTCACCGTGGACATCGTCTACAGCGCGCCGCTCAATCAGCAGCTGCAGGGCCTGTATCAGGTGAAGTACCAGGGCCAGGCCTATGCGATGACGCAGATGGAGCCGATCAGCGCGCGCTACGCGTTCCCCGGTTTCGACGAACCCGCATTCAAGACCCCGTTCGACCTCAGCCTGACCGTGCCCACCGACGACCAGGCGCTGGCCAACACCATCGCCACCTCGACCAAGCCGGCCGGCAAGGGCTGGAAGACGGTGACCTTCGCTCCGACCGTGCCGCTGCCGACCTATCTGGTCGCCTACGCCGCCGGCCCATGGGATGTGGTGGACGTGCCGGCCATGCCGGCCACCCCGCAGCGCCCCAACCCGACCCCGCTGCGCGGCATCGCCGCCAAGGGCCAGGGCCCGCGCATCACCCCGGCGCTGGACCAGACCCCGGCGATCATTGCCGCGCTGGAGGACTATTACGCCTTCGGCTATCCGTTCGACAAGCTCGATCTGGTCGCCGCCCCGGACTTCAGCGCCGGTGCAATGGAAAACCCTGGGTTCGTTACCTTCCGCGACTGGCTGTTGTTGCTGGACAAGGACTCGCCGGCCGAGAACGTGCAGCGCTCCTTCAACACCAATGCGCATGAGCTGGCCCACCAGTGGACCGGCGACGCCGTCACCATGGAGTGGTGGGACGACCTGTGGTTGAACGAGGCGTTCGCCACCTGGATGCAGCAGAAGATCACCATGCAGCTGCACCCGGAATACCGCGCCAATCTGGACCGCATCGGCGGCGCGCAGCATGCGATGGACAACGACAGCCTGGTCAGCGCGCGCAAGATCCGCCAGCCGATCACCGGCAACGGCGATATCGAGACCGCCTTCGACGGCATCACCTACCAGAAGGGTGCGGCGGTGCTGGCGATGTTCGAGGCTTTCGTCGGCGAAGACGTGTTCCGCCAAGGCATGCGCGCCTACATCGCCAAGCACAAGTTCGGCAGCGCCACCGCCGACGATCTGGTCGATGCGATCGCTGATGCCGCCGGCAAGGGCGAGG
Source organism: Xanthomonas arboricola (assembly GCF_002940665.1). Taxonomy (GTDB): domain Bacteria; phylum Pseudomonadota; class Gammaproteobacteria; order Xanthomonadales; family Xanthomonadaceae; genus Xanthomonas; species Xanthomonas arboricola_B. The sequence continues at coordinate 645,831 of NZ_MIGY01000001.1, read as the reverse complement.
AGTTCAAGGCCGCCTTCCGCAGCTTCCTCAATCAGCCGGGCGTGCCGTATCTGCAGACCCAGCTTGCCCGCGAAGGCGGCAAGACCGTGGTCAAGCTGCAGCAGCAACGCTATCTGCCGTTGGGTTCCACCGGCTCCACCGCGCAGCAATGGGACGTGCCGGTGTGCGTCAAGTACGGCAAGGGCAAGAACCAGGTCGGCACTGCCTGCCAGATGCTCGCAGACGGCAGCGGTAGCATCGTGCTGGACGGTGCCGGCAAGAACACCTGGGTGTTCCCGAACGCGCGTGGCGCCGGCTACTACCGTTTCAGCCTGCCCAAGAAGCAGCTGGCTGAACTGGGCAAGCAGGTCGGCCAGCTCGACGACAACGAACAGCTGGCCTATGCCGATGCGATCGATGCGGCCTACCGCCACGGCGATACCGACGGCGAGGCCGTGCTGGCAGCGCTCAAGCAGTTGGCGCCGTCCGAATCGGCCGATGTGTCCACGGCGCTGCTGAACCGCTTCGTGTGGATCTGGCGTTACCAGGCCACCAGCGAGGCCCAGCGCGACGTACTGCGCAAGGCGGCCGAACAGGCGTATCTGCCGCGTCTGCGTCAGCTGGGTTACACGCGGCGTGGCGGCGAGTCGATCGACGACACCAGCCTGCGCTCGGCGCTGGCCGGGCTGTTCGCGCTGCGCCTGCAGAACGCGGAGGTGCGCAAGGCACTGCTGGCGCAGGGCGATGCGGTCCTGGCCGGCGGCAATGGTGCGCTGGACTTCTCCAAAGCCAATCCGGATCTGCTCGGCACCGCACTGGCAGTGACCGCGCAGGAGCGCGGCGCACCGGCGGTGCAGAGCCTGATCGACGCATTGCGCACGCATGCCGACCCGGCGCAGCGCAACGCCATGATCGCCGCCCTGGGCACGCTGCAGGACCCGGCGCTGCTCAAGCAGGTGCGTGATTTCGCGCTGACCGATGCGATCAAGGTGGGCGAGATGAAGAGCCTGCTGATGCGCGGTCACAGTTACGAGGTCTCGCATGCGTCGATGTGGCCGTGGTTCACTGCCAACTTCGACCGTATCGTGCAGCGCAGCGGTTCGTTCGACGGCGGCGGATTGCCGGCGCTGGGCGCGTCCGGCGGTTGCAGCGTGGAAGAAGCCGACCGCCTGGATGCGTTCTTCAAGCCGCGCCTGGCCACGCTCAGCGGCGCCGACCGCGGCATGGCGCAGACCGGCGAGACCATCCGTCTGTGCGCCGCGCTCAAGCAGGCGCAAACCGCCAAGCGCTGAGCCGCGGCCTGCCGCCCGGGTGTGCGGTATCGGCAGTGGCGATACCGCGCACATCGCATCAGGAACGGCTACAGGCAACTGCATGTTCCGCCAGTCGGGCGCGGCGGGACCATCCGGCATCGGCCAGGGTGCTGCTGCGCAATGGCTTCGTCGAAGAAGGCTGCAGCCGCTGCGCGATCATGCGGCCGGATGGGCTGCACGATTTGCGCGTGTTCGCGCGGGTGGAGTTGCCGGCCGATCTGGACTGATCCCGGCCACGTGCGCTGGCGAACGCGTGGGCCAGGCGCGTCTGCGCACTGCGGGTTGGTGCAGATCCGTCACCGGCATCGGCACCAATCCCGTGTGTCCTGCATAGCGTCAACGTCAACACGATTCACCCGAGCTGCAGGGCCTCGAAGGCCGCGCTTCGGCTACCTCGTATACGGCTCGTTGCGCCAGTGGCTTACCATCGTCGCCAATGCGTCTGCACCGCCGGCTATGCCGGCCTGCAGGATGACGAACACCGCTGGTGGCGGAAGGGGCGATACGGTCCCCGCAGAGCCAGCAAGCAACACGAACCCTGGATACGACGATGACACAGCATGATGGACGGGGCGGACGACCGCCGCGCGATGGCGGCAGCTCCGGCGCCTCGCACAATCCCTGGGGCCGCGCCGCGCCGCGCACACCGGCAGCGCGCCCGCCGGCACAGCAGGCGCCAACGGCTTACGCGCCCGCTGCTGCGCAGTCCGCGGTGACGTCGTCCGGCGGCAACGCGCGCGAGCTGCGGCTGTACGGCATCAACGCAGTGCAGGCCGTGTTCAAGGCGCGCCCGGAGGCGGTGCGCAAGCTGTATCTGAGCGAGGCGCGCATTCCGCAGTTCAAGGCCCTGCTGGCCTGGTGCGTGGCCCAGCGCATCGGTTACCGCGTGGTCGAGGAAGCCGATCTCAGCAAGCTCGCCGCCAGCACCCACCACGAGGGCGTGGTGGCCGATGTGCTGCGCGTCGCCCCGCAGCCGTTGCAGGACTGGCTGGCCGCGTTGCCGCAGGGGCCGGTGCTGGCGCTGTGGCTGGATGGCGTGGGCAACCCGCACAACTTCGGCGCGATTTTGCGCTCGTCCGCGCACTTCGGGGTGGCCGGCCTGCTGCTGCCTGCCGGCTCCACGCTGGGTCTGTCCGGCGCAGCCGCGCGCGTGGCCGAAGGTGGCGCCGAAGCGGTGCCGCTGGTGCAACTGCCCGACACCGCAACGGCGATGGCGCAGCTGCGTCAGGCCGGTTTCGCAGTGGCGGCCACGCTGGTGGAGGGCGGGCAGGACGTGTTCGCCGCCGCGCTGCCGCAACGGCTGGTGTATGTGATGGGCGCGGAAAGCGAGGGCATGGACCGCCAGTTCGCGCGCGATTGCGACCTGCAGTTGTCGATCCGCGGCAGCGGCAAGGTCGAAAGCCTCAACGTGGCCTCGGCCACCGCCGTGTTCCAGGCCGCCTGGCGTGCCCGCGCGTTGGGTGGAGAGTCGTGATGCGCCTGTGTGCCGGTCTGCTTGCCGCCGCTTGTGCGTTGAGCGTCAGCGCGCACGCTGCAGCGGCATCCACGCCTGCCGCACCGCCGCAGGTGCGCACCGATCATGGCCTGGTGCGCGGGCAGTGGCAGGACGACGGCAGTGCGGTGTTTCGCGCGATTCCGTTTGCCGCGCCACCGCTGGGCGCGCTGCGTTGGCAGCCGCCGCAACCGGCCGCTGCCTGGTCGGGCGTGCGCGATGCCACCCAGGCCGCCACCCCGTGCGTGCAACCGGCGCTGGGCTGGAACGATGCCATGGCCAGGCGCGGTACGGAAGATTGTCTTTACGTCGAGGTGCAGACGCCCACGCTGCAGCCGGCCAAGCCGCTGCCGGTGTTCGTCTGGATCCACGGCGGCGCCAATGTGGCCGGTGGCGCCGATGGTCATCTGCCGACCAACCTGGTCGCACAGGACATGCTGGTGGTGACGCTGCAGTACAGGCTCGGTGCGCTCGGCTTCCTGTCGCTGCCGGAATTGCGCGATGGCGACCATCAAGCCGCCGGCAACTACGCCTTGCTCGATCAGATCGCCGCGCTGCAGTGGGTGCGCGACAACATTGCGCAGTTCGGTGGCGACCCTGCGCGGGTCACCATCGCCGGGCAGTCGGCCGGTGGCCAGGATGTGGGCTTGCTGATGCTCAGCCCGCTGGCACGCGGCCTGTTTTCGGCGGCGATCGAGCAGAGCGGCACCGCCGGTTTCGGATTGCCGGCGCGTTCGCTGGAAGACAATCGCGCGCTGGGCGTGGAGATCGCCAAGCGTGCAGGTATCGACGACCCCGCCACGCGCCTGGCGCAGTTGCGTGCGCTGCCGGTGGAGCAGCTGATCAAGGCTGGGCAGGATGTCGACGTGCCGGCACTGGATGACGATGGCTACATCTGGCTGCAGGCGGTCGTCGATGGGCGCGTGCTGCCGCGTGCGCCGGCCGCGTTGCTGGCCGAGGGCGCGCAGGCCAAGGTGCCGCTGTTGATCGGCTATGTGGTGCAGGAGCTGGAATACGGCGGCAAACAGGGCGCGCAGGCGCGGCTGCGTCGCGACTATCCGGCGCAGGCCGATGCCGTGCTGCAAGCGCAGCGCACGCATGCGGCGCAGCGTGCCGCACGGCAGGGCGATGCAGCGATGCAGCTGTCCACCGATCTGACCTTCCGTTGCCCGGCAGTAACTGTCGCCCAGCATCAGGTCGCGCTTGGCGTGCCGGTGTGGCATTACGTGTTCGATACCGCCGCACCGGGCGGGCAGGTCACGCATAGCGCCGAGTTGCCGTTCCTGTTCAAGGATCTGCCGATCGGCCAGCCGCCGGTGAGTCTGCAGCGCTATTGGGCCGCGTTCGTGCAGCGTGGCGATCCCAACACCAAGGGCTTGCCGGCCTGGCCTGCATTTGCGCCCAAGCATGCGGCACTGCAGTTCGACGCCAATGGCGTGCGCCTGCTCAAGGATGCACGCCCGGCGGTGTGCGCAGGCGTGGACTTGCCGTAATCGATCGCGCGTACCGACACGGTACGCGCGATTGACTCAATGCAACTCAATTAACTCAGCGTGCGCAGCCCGGCCCGCCGAAGTAGAAGCCGCCGTTCTGCATTTCCGGCGACAGTGTGGTGCGGCTGACGCCTGCGCCCAGTGCGTACGGATAGGTGTAACCGGCCATCGCCAGCGTGTAGCAGGACGGCTGCTTCACATTCAAGCTCGACAGGCGCTGCGCGGGATGGGCGGCCATCGCCGCATCGCGATAGAAGTGGTTGGCCTGGAACGCGGCCTGGCGATAGCCTGCGTTGGCAAATCGGCCGCTGCCCATCGGTGCGCTGGGACGACCATCCAAGGTGGAAATTTCGCCGCCCGCAGAGATGAAGATGTTCGCGCTGCCCTCGGCAATATCGCCCGCGTAAAGCTCGGACTTGTAGTAGCCGATCCATTCGCCATTCAAACCGAACCACCAGTAGCCGTCGGCATTGCGCTGGAACTCCACATGCAGCATTGCCTGCTTGCCGCCTGCGGTGCTGAAGCCACCGGCCGGTGCTGCACCAAGCACGTTGGCAGTGCTGGTCTGCACGAAGTCGGCGCAATCCAGATTGTGGCAACCGGTGGTGATGTAGCCATCCTGGGTGGAGTAGATAAACAGGATCGGCCGCGTGCCCCAACCGGCCCCGGGCTGTGTCTGCCAACCGGCTTCCAGCGTCTGGATCACGCCCTGGCGGGTGTAACCGCCCAGCCAGATCTGGCTGATCGATTGCGCATCGTTGGCGGTGACGGTCGGCACCCAGGTGTTGAGATCGGCGCCGGCACCGGTCACCGGCGAGCCTGCGGTGTCCAGGTAGATGGTGGAGTAGTAATGCACCACCGATGCCGCCTCCTGCGCCGCCGGCACGGCATCTGCCTGCCTGGGCGCAATCACGCTAGGGGTGGTGCCACGCAGAAAGCTGCGCAGATCCGCATGCTTGCTGATCTCGGCCAGGCCGATGCGTTCTAGCGGCACGCTGCCGGTGTCGCACCGTTGCACCGCATCGATCGGCGTGACGGTGCCGATGTTGCCCGGGGTGGCGGGCGGCGCCGCCGGCGCGCTGCCATCGCGCAGTGCCGGCTGCTGCTCACGCGGAATGCAGTCGAACACCTTGCCGTCCTGATGCACGCTGCGTAGCACCGTCAGGCCGTTGTAACGATTGAACACATAGCGCTGCATTTCGGCGAACGCGCTGGGGCCGCTGACCTTGGCCGTGGCGCCACGCGTGGCGTAATCGAGCTGCGCCTGCGCATCCAGGAACTTCTTGAAGTCGCGCGTGACCTGCGGAAATGCACGCGATGCCTGCAGCGACGTACGCAGCGTATCGCGCCGCACGGCTGCGATGCTTGCGGTGGCAGGTGTTCGCAGCAGCGGTGGCATCAGTGTGTCGATGCTGCGGTCGCTACTGGCCGAGATCGATGGCGGTAGCAGCGTGGCGGCGCCAACGGCGGGAGCGAGTGCACAAACGCAGAGCGCAGCAACGGCGCGGCCGATCGACATCGGCCGATAAGAACGGAAGATCATGTGTTTTCCCCTGGCGCCGGAACGGAACTGCCTGCACGCGGCGCACCCTGCAGGACAGCGCCTTCAGTCTGCAGTGGCATCCGGGCTTGGCTAGCCGGCGCATGCCTGCGTTGAAGGCGTGCGCATCCTAACTGCCTAAAAAACAAATGGATCGGCAGACACGCATTGCGTGATATCAGGCACACCGCAAGCGCAATGCGCTAAGCGGATGCCGTGCCGATGATCATGCACACCCTTGCGTACGGCGCGTTGCCGATGCGCAAAGGTGTGCACGGTCACCCCACCATAAGCATGGCTGTTCTTACTTTTTTTGCAGTCGCACGGCGGCGCCACCGTTTGCAGCCAATGGCAGCTGCAGGCTGTCGTTGGAGGTGAGTTTGCGCGTGTCGATACGCACCTCCGTCGGGGCCGCGCCGTCGGCGTAGATGGTGGCGGTCCAGCTACCCTTGCCCAGGAATGCCAGCGGCAAGGTCAGCGTGCGTGCCTGCTCGTTGGTCATCGCGCCCACGTACCAGTCCTTGCCGCTACGCCGCGCCAGCGCGATGTGTTCGCCGATCGCGCCATCGAGTGCGCGTGTCTCATCCCAGCTCGCCGGCACATCGCGCAGGAACTGCGCTGCCGGAACGTTTTCGTATTGTTCCGGGCTGTCGGCAACCACCGCGAACGGGCTTTCGTAGACCACATACATCGCCAGTTGCTGCGCACGCGTGGTCATCACCTGCGGTGCGATGTGCTGCATCTTGAACTCGGCCGGGCGCACATTGCGGAAGCCACCCGGTGTGTAATCCATCGGCCCGAGTAACATGCGCGTAAACGGCAGCGTGAGGTTGTGGGTGGCGGTGATGCGAGTGGTCCACTTGTTGTACTCGGCGCCGAGCACGCCTTCCTGCGTGAGGTAATTGGGATAGGTGCGGGTCAGGCCGGTGGGGTGATAGGCGCCATGCAGATCCACCAGCAGTTTGTGCTCGGCGGCCTTGGCTAACAGGCGGTGGTAGAAATCCACCATCTGCTGGTCGTCGCGGTCCATGAAGTCGACCTTGATGCCCTTGATGCCGAGTTGCTGATACCAGGCGAGTGCTTCGTCCATGTGCGCATCCAGCGCGCGCCAATGCGCCCATAGCCACAGCCCGACATCGCGCTGCCGTGCGTAGGCCACCAGACCCGGCAGGTCGAGCTGCTCCACCGGGCGGCGGATATCGGCATCGACGTTGTACTGGCCATCGCCGGTGCTGCCGAAATACCAGCCATCGTCGATCAGCATGTATTGCAGTTTCAATTGCTGCGCGTGATCGATGTAGCGCTGAATCGTGGCGGTATTCATGCCCGGCTGTGCCACGCCGCTGGCCAGTGAGCCGGACCACCAATCCCATGCCGATTTGCCCGCGCGCACCCAGCTCGCATCGAAGGCTGGCGGCGGGTTGAGTGCGGAAATCAGATTGGATTCGATCAGGCTGGCCGGGCTGTCACCCAGCATGATCACCCGCCAAGGCGTGGCGAAATCACGGCCCTTGGCATCAAAGCTGACGGCCAGCGTGGGGTCGTCCAGGCGTGGCGATAATTTCGCCGACACGCCCAGGCTGCCATCCTCGCGGCCGGTGAGATACAGGCCGGCATAATCGCGCAGGTTCGCCTCGGCAATTGCCAGCGTGGTGCCGCTGGCATCGGTCTGGCACACCAGCGGCAACTCGAGCAGATTGTGCGGGCGCAGTCTGGATGCGGCAATCGCATCGTATTCGCCCTCGTGGCTGGTGCCGAAGCGGCCCAGGTTCAAGGTCCAGCATGGGTAATCGCCGGGGAATGCAAAGCCGGTGAGCTCATTGCGAATCCGCACCTCGCCGGCATTTGGCAGCACATAACGCAGCGCAACGCCGTCGTCGTAGGCGCGCAATTCCACCGTCAGGCGTCGCTGTTTGGGGTCCGACAACTGCACGCGCAATTGACGATAGTGATCGCGTGCCTGACGCGTCTTGCCCACGGGCAGGGCGAAGCGGCTGTCATGTGTTTCGGTGGTGCTGCCCTGCAGCGTCATCGCCTTGCCGAGCGTGTCGGCGCGGCCCAGATCCAGTCCGAGCGGGGCGTCGTCGAGCACGACTTTGTTGCGATACAGCACGCGATAGGTCGGCACGCCGCCCGCTCGCAGCGTGAATTCCACCTGCGTACGTGCGTCGGGCGACTGCACCTGCAAACGCTGCGCAGCTGCAGGCAGCGCGATCGAATACAGCAGCGCGCACGCCGCCGGTAATGCGGACTGGATCAGGTTTCGCATGGGTCCCTCCTCCTGGGAGCGCCAACCCTAACGCAGAACGGTTGTCGTCGATATCCACCTGGGGTAACGTTACCTCGCACCATGGCCGCTGAAACAGGGGCGGCAGCCACGGGCGGCATCACGACAGATGCAATGACAAGGCGACGACGCGTCGCCTTGGCGGTTGCGTCGAGGTGGTGTGCACCGTTGCTTGGCAGTAGAGCTTGGGAGAGGCCTCTAATGCTGATGGTTCGCAAGGCGTTCCGCCGTGGAGCGCTGTGGTTGTTGTGTGTTTGCATCGCCTGGACTGCAGTGGAGGCTGCACCCGCCGATGCCGATCCGCCCGGTCCCTACGACGTGCGCGTGCTCGCGGGCGGTCTCGGGCTGAGCAAGAAGCTCGCCGCCGGAACACCGCTGCTGGCCGCTGATGCGGATTGGAGCGTGTCCGCCTGGGTGCGGCCCTCCAGCGGGACCACCGGCCCGGCCTTGATTGCCGGGCTCGGTGATCCGCAGGCGGCTGGCCGCTTCTTCGTCGTCGACAACGGCATGCTGGGCTTTGCCCAAGGCGCCGAGCATGTGCTGCGCAGCAAGCAGCCGCTGCGCGCCGGTGTCTGGACGCAGGTTGCCGCGATTGCGCAGGGTACGCGCCTGAGCCTGTATGCCAATGGCCGCCAGGTGGCCAGCGGCAGCGTGCAGCAAAGCGCGGTCGCGCCCACGCTGGTGTTCGGCCCGCGCCAGCAACCGGCGGCGTATACGCAGCACTTTGGCGGCGAGATCGCAGGCTTCACCGTGCAGTCCGGTGCGCTGGATGCGGCAACCATCGCACGGCTTGCCAGACAGACACCGGATCCTGCGCTGCAGCGCTTCGAAGACGCATCGCCCGGCTGGCGCGTGCAGGTCAAGCAGATGGCAGGGCAACTCGCACCACAAGCGGCGGCGACCCTGCCGCGCAGTGCCGCGCCCTTCCTGGCGCCGGTCGCCAGGCCGGTATCGGAGGCGCCTGCGCTGCAGCCGCTGGATGCCACCGCATGGCGGATCGGTGCATGGCAACTCGCTGCGGCACCAGAGCTCGGTCAGGCCAGCGGTGCGACGCTGTCGCGCAGCGATTACGCCGCCGGCAAGAGCCGCTGGCGCGCCGCGACCGTGCCGGGCACGGTACTCACCACGCTGGTCGATCGTGGCGTGTATCCGGATCCGGATATCGGCCTCAACAACATGGCGATTCCCGAATCGCTGAGCCGGCAGGATTGGTGGTACCGCAGCAGTTTCGATGTGCCTGCAGCACTGCAAGGCAAGCGATTGGAGCTGCTGTTCAACGGCATCAACTACGCCGGCGAGATCTGGGTCAATGGCACCCAGGTCGGGCGCACCCGCGGCGCATTCGCACGCGGTCGCTTCGATGTCAGCAAGCAGCTCAAGCCGGGCAGGAACGTCGTCGCGGTACGGGTGTCGCCGCCGCCACATCCCGGCATCGCGCACGAACAGTCGATGACGGCCGGTGTCGGCGAAAATGGCGGCATGCAGGCGCTGGACGGGCCGACCTTCATCGCCAGCGAAGGCTGGGACTGGATTCCGGCGGTGCGCGATCGCAATGCCGGTCTGTGGCAGGACGTGCAGCTGCATGCCACCGGTCCAGTGGCGCTCGGTGATACGCAAGTGATCACCGCGAAGCTGGCACCGGATCATCACCGCGCGGAACTCGAAATCAACCTGCCATTGCGCAACGACACTGCCGCAGCAGTGCAGGGCACGTTGCAGTTGGCCTTCGGCGATGTGCGCATCCGGCGCGAGGTCACGGTGCCGGCCGGTGGCAGCACGCTCAAGCTCACCGCCGCCGATACGCCGCAGCTGGTCATCGCCAATCCGCGCCTGTGGTGGCCCAACGGCTATGGCGAGCCGGCGCTGTACACCTTGCAGGCCAGCGTCGAGGTGGCCGGTACGCCGTCGGACGCGCAGCAGCTGCGCTTTGGCATTCGTCAGGTGACCTACGAACTGTCGTTGTTCGACGACGATGGCGCGTTGCGCCGCGTCCTGGTCGATCTCAATCAGGCCCGGCAACGCGGCGAGCGCATCGTCGACGTGCGGCATGCAGCGATCCGTCCGGTACCCGGCGGCAATGCGCAATCCCTGTATCCCGGCGCCTTGTCCTCGCCGGCGGTGCAGCAGCTCGACGACAACAGCCTGGCCCCGCATCTGGCACTGCGCATCAATGGTGTGCGTATTGCGGTGAAGGGCGGCAACTGGGGCATGGACGACTGGCGCAAGCGGGTCTCGCGCGAGCGGCTGGAGCCGTACTTCCGTCTGCAGCGCGATGCGCATTTCAATGTGGTGCGCAACTGGGTGGGGCAGAACACCGAAGCCAGCTTCTTCGAGCTGGCCGACGAATACGGCATGCTGGTGCTCAACGACTTCTGGCAGTCCACCCAGAACTACAACATGGAGCCGGCCGACGCAGCGCTGTTCCTGGACAACGCCGCCGAGGTGATCAAGCGCTTCCGCAATCATCCTTCCATCGTGCTGTGGTTCGGACGCAACGAAGGCGTGCCGGCTCCGATCCTCAACGAAGGCCTGGACCAGCTGGTGGCCGAACTCGATGGCACGCGCTGGTATACCGGCAGTTCCAACGAGATCAATCTGCAGGGCAGCGGCCCGTACAACTACCGCGAGCCGGTGGCGTACTTCAACAAGCTGGCGCAGGGCTTTTCGGTGGAAGTGGGCACGCCCTCGTTCTCCACCCTGGAGTCGTTCCAGGCATCGGTACCTGCGGCGCAGGACCAGTGGCCGATCGGCGATGCCTGGGCGTATCACGACTGGCACCAGTCCGGTAACGGCGACACCGCCAGCTTCATGCGCTCGCTGACCGACAAGCTCGGCGCGCCGACCAGCCTGGCCGACTTCGAACGCAAGGCGCAGTTGCTCAACTACGACACCCACCGCGCCATCTTCGAAGGCTTCAACGCGCAGCTGTGGAGCAAGAACAGCGGGCGGCTGCTATGGATGAGCCATCCGGCCTGGCCCAGCAACATGTGGCAGATCTACAGCCACGACTACGACACCCACGCGGCCTATTACGGTGTGCGCAACGCGGCAGAGATGCTGCATGTGCAGATGAACCTGCCCGGCCACGAGGTGGTGGTGGTCAACAACGCGGCCGAGCCGGTGAGCGGCCTGCGCGTACGCGCAGAAGTCTATGCCGCCGACGGAAAGTTGCTGCAGCAGCGCGAGCAAGCGCTGGAGGCCGCGGCGGTTGCGGTGTCGGCACCGGTGCTGCAACTGGCGCCGTTGCTCAAGGACACCAATGGCCTTGGCTTTGTGCGGCTGCAATTGCTCGATCGCGACGCGGTCGTGCGTTCGCGCAATTTCTACTGGGTGGCGCGCGATGCGGCGGCCATGCGCGGTCTGGATGCGCTGGCGGCAGTGCCGGTGCAGCTCAGCACGCAGCTGCAGGAGGGCGCCGAACCGGTGCTGCGCGCCAGCGTGCGCAATGCCTCGCAGCAGGTTGCGCTCAACACCAAGCTGACCCTGGTGGATGCGCAAGGCCAGCGCATCCTGCCGGCGTACTACAGCGACAACTACCTCAGCCTGGTGCCGGGCGAGCAGCGCGAGATCGAGATCCGTGGCCCGTCCGCGGCGAGCTTGCGCAATGCCACGCTGCAGGTGCGCGGCTGGAATGTCGAACCATCAACAGGCGTTGCCAACGGGCCTCCGTAGCGGCGCCAGCGCGTTGCCGCGCCGTGCCCGCGCACGGCGTTCGCACTGACGCGCCGATTGCGCGTCAGCCAATACCGCATTGCCGTTGCTGCAATGCCATTCGAAACGGTCGTGGATTGTCGTCATCCCTGGGAGGGGACCATGAACAAGCTGCATTCGAACACCCGCCACACCCCACTGGCCGCCGCACTCGCGGCTGCACTCACCCTGCTTGCCGGCAGCGCAGGCGCACAGGATGCCGGCAATGCCGCCGCGGTCACCGACCTGGACAAGGTCATGGTCAAGGGCGTGCGTGGCGCGCAGGCCGAGGCCATCGAGAACAAGCGCACCGCCGCGCAGATCATCGACTCGATCTCTGCCGAAGACATCGGCAAGTTGCCCGATGTCACCATCACCGATTCGCTGCAACGCGTGCCCGGCGTGCAGATCCGGCGTTCGGCCGGCGAGGGCTCGCAGCTCAATATCCGCGGCATGCCGCAGGTGCAGACCACCATGAACGGCGAGTTGTACCTGAGCGCCGGTGGCGGCGATCAATACGGCCAGCCGAATATCGGCCGCGCGCAGCCGGATTTCGTCGATATCCCACCGACGCTGTTCAGTGGCGTGGATGTGATCAAGTCGCCGACCGCCGCCGATCTGGATGGCGGCATCAGCGGTACCGTCTCGCTGAAGACGCGGCGCCCGTTCGACCTGCCGGAAGGCTGGACCTTCAGCGGCCAGGCCGAAGGCTCCTACGGCGACCGCGTGCAGGAACTCAACGAGCTGTACTCGGGCCTGGCCAGTTTCCGCACCGAGCGCTGGGGTGCGTTGCTGGCCGTGTCTTATTCGGATGCCACGCTGGAGAACAAGCACCCCAGCGTGTATTCCAATGGCGCGCAGAAATCCACCGAGCAGAATGTGGGCTTCGATTTCAACGGCGACGGGCGCATCGGCAGCAACACCGACCCCAGCAATCTGCCGCGCGACTATTTCTACAACTGGGTCGCCACCGAACTGGACAACCGCAGCACCGATCGCCAGCGCACCGGCATCAACGGCTCGTTCCAGTTCAACATCAACGATTCGTGGACGGTGTTGGCCGATGCCGCCTACACCAAGCTCGAAGACCAGGACACCTCGGTGGCGGCGCAGCTGCACACCGGCTGGGCCACCAACCAGTTGCAGCCCGGGTCGGTGGTCGATTCCAACGGCGTGCTGGAATACGGCCAGTTCCGCTACAACCGCTTCCAGGCCCACTCGATGGCCGGCGTTGCCGACTCGGACGCGCTCAACACCAACCTGGAGTTGCGCTTCGATGATGGCGGCCCTTTGCGTGCCTCGTTCCGCTGGGTGCATGGCGATGCGCAGCGCACCTACGACGAAGCGCGTGCCGATGCGGTGGTGACGCGTGGCGACCAGATCACGCGCGCCGGCGGCGTCACGCAGTGGGCAAACGCCAACGGCTTGCCGACAGTGGATGCCTCGGTGGATTTCCGTGGCACCTATCCGGCGGTCAACCTCGGCACCGACGTGTCCAACCCGGACAACTGGCAGCTGATGTCGACCTGGGCGCAGGGCAACAAGATCGAAGCGACGATGGACGCGTTCCGCGCCGATGGCACCTTCGAGTTCGACGAGGGCGTGGTGCGCGGCTTCCAGTTCGGTATCCGTTACGGCGAGCGCGAGGTCAAGCTGGATACCTATCGCTATCTGTCGCCAGTATCGACCAGCTGCGCCGACCCGAACCGTTCGCTGTATTATTTCAAGGATCCGCTGATTGTGGACACCTGCAGCGGCGTCTCCGAAGCGCGCCTGCTGCCGTTCAATTCGATTCCCGGTTACTGGGCGTATTTCAACGACTTCGATCCGCTCAAGGTCACCGGCCTGGGCAGCCAGGGCCTGCCCGCGATCAACCCGCAGGTCATGAAGGACCCGGTGGGTTATCTCAACAGCCTGTACCCGGGCAACGTGGCCTACCAGCAGGCCGCCGACTCCTACAAGGTCACCGAAAAGAGCACCGCAGCGTATTTTCTGGCCAATCTGGAAGGCGGTACCGGTAGCGCGGTCCCGTGGACGGCCAACATCGGCGCGCGCATCGTGCAGACCAAGCTGGCGATCGACCAGTACCTGAGCAGCGGCAATGTGTTCATCGGCAATGTCGAATGGAACGGCGTCAGCCCGGCGATCGGTACCAATCGATTGAATCGCCAATACACCGACGTGCTGCCCACCGCCAACCTGTCGCTGGACATCACCGATGCGCAGAAGCTGCGCTTTGCCTACAACAAGGCTGTTGCGCGCCAGGACCTGCCCGATCTCGGGCGCGGGCTGGTGAGCTTCTATGCGGTCAACGGCACGCCACCGCGCAATCCCGCGTTGCCCTCGGATGCGGTGCTGTTCCTCAATGGACGCTCCGGCAATCCGGATCTCGATCCGTATCGCGCCACCAACTACAACGCCTCGTGGGAATGGTATTTCTCCGATGCGTCGTTGGTCAGCGTGGGTGCGTTCCTGATCGATGTGAAGTCGTTCCCCACCACAGTGACCAATATCGAGCTGTTGCCCGACGCCGATGGCGTGGCGCGGCTGGGTGGCCCGGTGGAGCGCATCGTCAATGGCGGTGGCGGCAAGATCAAGGGCTTTGAAGTGGGGTATCAGCAAGCCTTCGACTTCCTGCCTGGCTGGTTGAGCGGCTTCGGTACCAACATCAACTACACCTTCTCCGACGCCGACACTGACAACACCGATATCGACGGCAACACCTTGCCGATCGGCGACAACTCCAAGCACCAGGCCAACGCGGTGCTGTGGTACCAGAAGGACAAGCTGCAGGCGCGTGTGGCCTACAACTGGCGCAGCAAGCGCTTCAATCAGGTCAACAGCGGTGCCTGGGGCGACGAGCTGGCGATCTGGAACGACGACGTGGGCTATCTCGATGCGTCCTTCAGCTACGACGTCAACGATCACCTGACCCTGTACGCCCAGGCGACCAATCTGACTGGCGAAAGCGAGCGGCGCTACGCGCAGTGGACCAACCACTACTACGACCAGAACATCTTCGAGCGTCGTTACTACGCGGGCTTGCGTCTGCGCTTCTGATCCGGCTGCACCGTTGTGCGACACAGCGCACCCCCGCGCTGGGTCGCGCATGTTTCGCTGTTGTCGCTCTCCAAGCGGTCATTGCGCTTTCTTCCCGTCGCCGCTGATTGCGGCGCTGCAGTACGCCTGACGGCAACGTCAGGCACCCTCCCATTCGGCCGCATCGTCGGGAAGCGATGTGGCCGTTTTTTTGAACGTGATGGCGCAGGCGTTACCCGATGCCGATCGATGCGGCGCTTAGCGCGCCGGCGGCCCCGCCGTCGAGCCGCGCTTGACCACGGTGTACTTCATCACCTGATGCACGCCCTGCGCGGGATCGCCCTTGCGTCGCTGGCGGATCGCATCGGCCAGCAGCGACACCGCCGCGCGGCCCATCGCGGTGACCGGTTGATGCACGGTGGTGAGCTCGGGCCAGATGGTGGTGGCGACCGGGGTGTCGTCGAAGCCGGCGACCGATACATCCTCGGGTACGCGCAAGCCCAGTCCGTGTGCGACCGCAACGGCGGCTGCCGCCATATCGTCGTTGCTGCAGAACAGGGCGGTGGGCGGTTGCGCCTGCGAGAGCAGGCTGCGCGCGGCGAGCAGGCCGGAGTGATAGGTGAACAGACCGTCTGCCATCAATTCTTCGGCCACAGGCAGGCCGGCAGCCTGCAGGCTGTCGAGATAGCCGTTGGCACGTAATGCACTGGGCGTGTGCTTGGGGTCGCCCTTGATCAAGGCGATGCGGCGATGGCCCAGTTCGATCAGGTGATCGACGATGGCGCGCGCAGCCTGGTAATCGTCGATGCGCACCGAGCTGATCTGCGCCATCGGTGCACCGCTCGCCACCGCCACGACCGGGATGCCGCGTGCATCGAGTTCGGCGATGGTCTGGCGTGAATCGCATAGCGGTGGCGGCAGGATCACGCCGTCCACGCCGGCCGCCAGCAAGCGCTCGGTGGCGGCACGCTGGCTGCGGATGGCGCCGCATTTTTCCACCAGCACCTGGCTGCCATTGAGGCTGCTCTGTTCGAGCAGGCCGAGCATGAATTGATTGAGATAGGCCGCGCTGGGATTGCTGTACAGCACGCCGATGCGCAACAGGCCGCTGGTGCGCAACGAACGGCCGGCCAGGTTAGGGCGATACCCCAATGCCTGGACCGAGGCCTCTACCCGCACGCGCATCTCCTCGCCGACATGTGGGTGGCGGTTGATGACGCGCGAAGCCGTCATCGGCGAGACGCCGGCGTGCTTGGCCACATCCAGCAGGGTTGCCGCGTTGTTCGCACTGCGTTGGCGCTTGGCCGCCATTGTGTGTGCTCGTCCTGGAGTGGAAGCGAAAGGCGGATGGCGTGCTTGAGACCTGCAGCGACCAGGACGTGCCTGGGCGCTGGCAATCGGCACTGCGATGTCGGTATCGGCACAGATCACGCGCGGTGTGCGCGTGCTCTATGCCGCGCGCACTCAACCGAGGTGCGCCCGCGACGTCTGCAAATGCAGTTATTCGCTCGGCGGCTGCACGCTTTTTGCGCGGCTGCCGAAATCGCCATCGGCTTCGGCCGCCAGGTACGCAAACACCGTGTAGGCCGCGACATTTTGCGCAAGCGCCTTGGGGTCGATCTTGTCCAGCGTGTCGTCGGCGGTGTGGTGCAGATCGAAGTAGTCAGTGCCGTCCTGCGCCAGCCACGCCCAGGCACCTCCCTTGGCGGAAATCGGCCCGACATCGGGGCCGGGGCCGCCCTTGCTCGGCTCATACGCGATGCCCAACGGCGCGAGTACCTCGGCAATCTGTCTGGTCGCTGCGCGCGACTCGTCCGGTGCCGCCGAGCCGGTGTTGAACGCATAGATGCGCCCGGCACCAAAATCGCTCTCCGCGCCGATCTGATGCAGCGCCATGTCCTTGGCATCCTTGCCGTGCGCGGCCGCATACGCCTTGCCGCCGTACAGGCCCTGCTCCTCGTTGGCGAAGGCCACCACGCGGATGCTGCGCTTGGGCGCCTGCTTGAGTTGGCCGATCAGGTGGCCTGCGGCCATGGTGATCGCCACGCCGGCGCCGTCGTCGATCGCGCCGGTGCCCAGATCCCACGAATCCAGATGCCCGCCGATCACCACCACTTCCTTCGGCTTGCTGCGCCCGGTGATTTCGCCGATGACGTTGTACGAGGTCGCCGTGCCATCCCAGCCGCAATCCAGTGCCAGCCGCACACGCGTGCTGCCCAGCGCGGTCAGGCGCGCAAGCTGGTTGGCATCGGGTACCGACAACGCTGCTGCCGGCACCGGCGTCACGCCTTCATCGAAACGGGTGATGCCGGTATGCGGCACACGGTGCGAGTCGGTGCCGGCCGAGCGCATCACGAAGCCGATCGCACCCTTGCGGATCGCTTCCGACGGGCCTTTGCTGCGCACTGCGCCGCCATTGCCGTAATCCTTGCCGTCGCGCGCCTTGGTCATCTGGTAATCGACGAATGCGATCTTGCCGGCCAGCGAGCCGGCCGGTGCGGCCTGCAGTGCGGCCAGGTTTTCGAAGCGCACCACCTCGCCTTCGACGGTGCCGCCCGGGCTGCCACCCAGTGCGGTGATGTGCAGGGGCTGCGCATGCGCGCCGATCACCGCGGCCTGTTCGCTGCGCCGCTGCCACTTCGGAAAGCTCACCGGCTCGGTCCACACCTTGTCAAAGCCCAGCGACTGGAACTTGGCCTTGGCCCAGGCCACCGCGCGCGGGTCGGCCTCGCCGCCGGCAATGCGTGGGCCCACTTCGGTGGTCAACGATTCCACCACCGCAAAGCCGGTGGCGTCGGCCAGGGCCTGCTCGCGCAGCTGCGCGGCGGTGCGCAGTGCGTCATCGGCGATGGAGGTCTGTGCGGCGAGTGCGGGCGCGCAGGCGAGGAGGGCAGAGATGGCAACAGCGAGGCGACGCATGCAGGGCGGCTCCAACGACAAGGGGACCCCGAGCTTATCAGCGCGAGGTCCCCCGTCTGCGTGCGAAAGGTCATCCTCCTGCACGAAGTCGCGCAGCGGACGTGTCCGCTTACGGCACGCCAGGTGTCTTGAGCGTGTCGTTCTTCAACGCATCGCGGATCTCGCGCAACAGCAGCACTTCTTCGCTCGGGCCCTTGGGGGCATCAGGCTTGCGGTGGGTCAGGCGGTTGATCAGCTTGACCACCATGAAGATCGCGAAGGCGATGATCACGAACTGCACGACGGTGTTGATGAAATCGCCGTAGCCGATCGCCACCGCCGGAATTTCCTTGCCGGTGGCATCGACGCCGGCTGGCTTGAGCACCCATGCCAGGCGCGAAAAATCCACATTGCCGACGGCCCAGCCGATCGGCGGCATGATGATCTTTTCCACCAGCGCAGTGACGATCTTGCCGAACGCTGCACCGATGACGAC
This sequence comes from Xanthomonas arboricola, assembly GCF_002940665.1. Lineage (GTDB taxonomy): Bacteria > Pseudomonadota > Gammaproteobacteria > Xanthomonadales > Xanthomonadaceae > Xanthomonas > Xanthomonas arboricola_B. The sequence goes on along the minus strand of NZ_MIGY01000001.1, from coordinate 627,604 downwards.
ACCGACCGCCAGGTCGATGACATTGCCACGCATCGCGAATTGCTTGAATTCGCTGACCATTCCCATAGCGCACTCCAGATGCGGTCGCGGACCAACTGCCGCGGCGTGATCGTAGCGGGCTGGGTGTCAGCCCGCGATGATGCCGTGGCGCTCGGCGACGTTTTCCAGGCGTGCGCTGAACTGATCGCCCGGCAGCAGCGGGCCGACACCGGCCGGCGTGCCCATGAAGATCAGGTCGCCCGCGCGCAATGCGTAGAGCTTGGAGAGCTCATGCAGGATCTCGGGCACGTTCCAGATCATCTGATCCAGCAACGACTGCTGACGTACCTGGCCGTTGACCTCCAGCGACAGGTTCAAGGCTTCCAGCGCGCCTACTTCGCCGGCATGCACCAACTCGCTGATCGGCGCGGAGTGGTCGAATCCCTTGGCGATGTCCCACGGCAGGCCCTTGGCCTTGGCGGCCGCCTGCAGATCGCGTCGGGTCAGGTCCAGGCCCACGCCATAGCCGTAGATCAGCGCTTCTGCCTGCTCCACCGGCAATTCACCGGCCGGCGCATCGCTGCCCAGTGCCACCACCAGCTCCACTTCGTGGTGCAGTTCCCTGGTGCCGGGCGGATAAGGAATGTGGTCGCCATGACCGACCACGATCGCATCGGCAGGCTTCATGAAAAACGTCGGCTGGCCACGCTCTGCCTTGGAGGCTGGCGCAGTGGCGCCCATTTCGCGCGCGTGATCGGCAAAGTTGCGGCCGACGCAGTAGATGCGGTGCACCGGAAAGTTGCCGCCACCAACCACCGGAATGCGCGGAACATCGGCGGCGGGAATCACATCGTGGGTCATGCACGCATCCTTGGGGAACAGGACACGTGAGTCTAGCCGTTTGGCTGTGCATGACGGAACCGCCGCGCTGCAGCGTGCAGTGCGGCACAACGTCTGGCTGGCAGGTCTGCTATCACGGCTTGCATCGGCGCACGCAAACTCGCGCAGACCGGTCAATACCTGCGCGACTGATTCGGGATTGGATGTTCACCGCGCTGGAGGCGGTGGAATGACGCCTCAGTGCGACAACGGCAGCGCGGGCTTGCGCACCACACGGTACTCGGCCTCGACCACACGTGCCTGCTGCGGCGTGCGACGGTTCGACTTGCTCAACAGCTTCCAGGCGATGCCGCCCAGGATCATCGCCGCGCCCACGAACACGCTGAAGAAGATCAGCACCGCAAGGATGACCAGACCCGCCAGGCCGGCGGCAACCCGCACCAGCGGGTGACGCGGCTTGCGCGGGGCAAACAGATGGTGGAGGTTGCCGAATTGGAAGAGACGTGCAGGCATGGCGGTGGGCTGCCGGGCAGGAAACAGGCAGGCAGTATCGTTGCGGTTGCATGTCATTGAGTGAAAACTTCGTTAAGTTCAGGGTCGTTTTTTTAAATCCATCACATCCGATGTGGTGGGGCACGCCGCCTTACAGGCCCGTAGCAGCGCCCGTGGGCCAGCAACAGCGCGGGCGGTAGCCACCACGTCAGAGCGATGCAGACGCGTGCCACAATCGCAGTCCGTTTTCGCACAGCTGACCGCATGTCCTCGTCATCGTCTACCACGCTTGCCGAACTGGCGCAGATTCCCGATGCCGGATTTCTGGAAGTCGAGGCGGTCTGGGACGGCGGCCCGGAGTCGCTGGTGCTGTATCGCGATGGCGCCCAGGTACGGGCCTGGTTGAACGTCTGCCCGCATGCGGGCCGCCGCCTGGATTGGGCGCCTGGCCAGTTCCTCAAGACCAAGGATGGCCATCTGGTGTGCGCAGCGCACGGCGCAGCGTTCGAGCTAAGTGGCGGCGAATGCATCAGCGGCCCGTGCCGTGGTCAGTCGCTGCTGGCGGTGCCGGTGCGCATCGAGGGCGAGCGGGTGGTGCTTGGGTGACTGCTGAAGGTGGTGCGGCTCAGCGCGCTGCCCACCAGAACATCAGGTTGATCATCGACACCATCACCACGATGTAGATCAGCGACAGCGGTGCGCCCACGCGCCACAGCTCGCGCGGTTGATAGTTGGCCGGGCCGGCTACCATCGAGATCACGGGGTTGGATGCGGTCATCAGATTGTTGGATGCCGACAACGCCACGATCAGTGCGAACGCGGTGGGGTTGCCGTTGGCTGCCAATGCCAGATTGACCGCGATCGGCACCATCACGATGGTGGCGCCGACATGGCTGATCACCAGCGAGAACGCGGTGGTCAGCAGCGCCAGACTGATTTCCAGTGCCCACACCGGAATGCCCTCGGGCAGGCGGTCGATGGTGTGGCCTGCAACCCAGGCCGCAGTGCCGCTGCTGTCCATCGCCCAGCCCAGTGGAATCAGGCCGGCCATCATGAAGATGGTCTTCCAGTTGATCGAGGCGTATGCCTCGTCCATGCGCAGCACGCCGCTGACCAGCATGCAGGCCACGCCAGTCATCAACGTCAGCGCCACCGGCAGCCGCGAGGTCAGCGCGATCAGGATGGTGAAGGCGAAGATCGCCATGGCGATCTTGAACTTGTGCGGGCGCTGCTCGCCCTTGGGGAAGTCGGTCACCGGCACGAAATCGCGGCTTTCCGCTGCCTGCGCCAGATCCTGCCAGATGCTGTGGAACACCAGCATGTCGCCGCCGCGCAGCGCCACATTCCGCACGTCCTCGCGGATCACCTGCTTGTCGCGGTTGATCGCCAGCAGGCTGATGCCGCTCTGCTTGCGCAGACGCAACTCGGCGGCGGTCTTGCCGATCAGCCGCGAGTTGGGCGGAATCAACGCTTCGGAAATGCCGGCCAGGCTGGGATTGAACAGGTCGCCCAGGTTGCGCAGGCGCGAGGACATGCGCAGGAACTGGTTCTGCGCAAAGTCGGCCACTTCCTGGCGCGGGCCCATCGCGCCGAGCACGCTGCCGACCCAGATGCGCATGTCGGCCGGCGGCGCCAGGCGGGTGTCGTTGCCGGTCTTCAGGGCCAGCAACAACGGCGCGTCGTGCAGCGCTTCGGCTTCGCCCAGGGTCATGCCAACCAGCGGGCTTTCGGCGCTGACGGTGAGCTCGAATACATCGCCGTCGATGCCATAAGTCTTGGCGAAATAGCTCTCGGTGCGTGAGGGCGTGACGCCTTCGTTGATCAGGCGCTCTTCTTCGATCAGCTTGCGGTCGCCGTAGAAACGGAAATACAGCAGTGCGGCGATCAGCAGGGCCACGCCGATCGGCAGCGGCGCGAACATCGTCAACGGCTCGATGCTGGCCATGCCCGAAGGTAGGTTGTTGTTGGCGGAAACCAATAGATCGTTGAGCAGGATCAACGGCGAATTGCCCACCATGGTCAGCGCGCCACCCATCACGATGGCCGCGGCGATCGGCAGCAGCATGCGTTGCAAGGTCAGCCCGGTGCGCGCAGCCAGACGCGAGGCGACCGGCAGGTACAAGGCCATCACCGACGGGTTCTGCATGAAGGACGAATTCAGGCCGGAGATGGCCAGCGTCATCATCATCAAGCGTTGTTCGCTGCCGTGCGAGCGCCGCAGCAACCAGGTCGCCAGCCGATTCAACGCACCGGTGCGCTCCAGCCCCGCACCGAGAATGGTGGTGGCGATGATGCTCATCACCGCGTTACCGGAAAAACCACCGAACAGTTCTTCCGGCGCCACCAGCCCGGTGACGCCCAGCACCACCAGCACGATCAAGGCCACCACGTCGGCGCGGATGCGCTCGAACAAAAACATCGCCATCGTGAAACCGACCAGCCCGAGGACGAGCTTCATATCGTTGGTCAGTGTCAGCGCGGTGTCCATCGGGGCGGGGATTCGGGATTCGGAAGTGGGGATTGGTCAGGCGACTGCGGCGTCGAGTATGCGGGGTAGCGCTGTTACGAATCCCCAATCCCCGCTCCCGAATCCCGGTCATAAACCAGATCCCACACGCCGTGGCCGAGCTTCTGGCCGCGGGTTTCGAAGTGGGTCTGCGGGCGCCAGGCGGGGCGTTCGACGTGGCCGCGCGGGCCTGCGCGATTGACCAGGCCCGGGGTGGCGTCGAGCACGTCCCACATCTGTTCGGCGTAATCGGCCCAGTCGGTGGCCGCATGCAGGCGGCCGCCATCGCGCAGCTTGCGCACCACCAGCTGCGCGAACGCCGGCTGGATCAGGCGGCGCTTGTTGTGGCGCTTCTTGTGCCACGGATCGGGGAAGTAGATGCGCACCTCGTCAAGCGCGCCATCGGCGATCTCGTGTTCGAGCACTTCCACCGCATCGTGGTGATACAGGCGCACATGCGTGCTGCCATCATCGTCCAGCGCATTGAGCAGGCGACCGACGCCGGGCGCATGCACCTCGATGCCGATGTAGTCGCGGCTGGGGTCCTGCTGCGCGGCAAAGCGCAGTGCCGCGCCATTGCCAAAGCCGATCTCCAGCACCTTGGGTGCGGGACGGCCGAAGGCCGCATCGAGATCGCGCGGCGCACCGCTGTAGTCCAGGCCGAAGCGCGGCCACAACTCGTCGAACGCGCGCTGCTGCGCCGGGGTGAAGCGGCCCTGGCGCAGCACGAAGCTGCGCACCTGCCGGCGGCCCTCTTCGATGGTGAAGGGCTTGGGCGGCATCTTGGCGCCGTCGCTGGTGAAAGGATCAGTCATGAGTTAAGTCACATCAAAAAACAAAAGCCCCTCTACCTTGGGGAGAGGGGTTGGGGTGAGGGTACGGCGTGAGGGAGCACGTGCAGCAACGCGCGATCCAGCAACGGCCACATCCGGCGCGTCACACGGCCAGGCGGTGCGCATCGACGGCAATGTCAAAGCAGCCCACCCACTCATCCAATCACGCCATCCACCGGACTCGACGCCGAGGCATACCGCTTGCGCGGAATCCGCCCGGCCAGGAAGGCTTCGCGTCCGGCCTCGATCGCCTTGCGCATCGCGCTCGCCATCAGGATCGGATCGCGCGCACCGGCGATGGCGGTGTTCATCAGCACGCCGTCGCAGCCCAGCTCCATCGCGATCGCCGCATCCGATGCCGTGCCTACGCCGGCATCGACAATGATCGGTACCTTGGCGTTTTCGATGATTTCCAGCAGGTTGTACTTGTTCTGGATGCCCAGCCCGGAGCCGATCGGCGCGGCCAGTGGCATCACCGCCACGCAGCCGATCTCTTCCAGGCGCTTGGCCAGGATCGGATCGTCGGAGGTATAGACCATGACCTCAAAGCCGTCGGCCACCAGTTGTTCGGCGGCCTTGAGCGTCTGCACCACATCCGGGTACAGCGTGCGCTCGTCGCCGAGCACCTCCAGCTTGGTCAGGTTGTGGCCGTCCAGCAGCTCGCGCGCCAGCCGGCAGGTGCGCACTGCGTCCTCGGCGGTGTAGCAGCCGGCGGTGTTGGGCAGCAGCGTGTAGCGATCCGGCGGCAGCACATCGAGCAGGCTGGGCGCGTTCGGGTCCTGGCCGATGTTCACCCGGCGGATCGCAACGGTGACGATCTGCGCGGCGGCCGCTTCGGTGGCCAGGCGGGTTTCGTCCAGGTCCTTGAACTTGCCGGTGCCGGTCAGCAGGCGCGAACGGTAGGGCTTGCCGGCGATGATCAGCGCATCAGAGGGGGCGGTATTGGTCATCGGGCGATTATCACCGATCGCGCGCAGCTGCGCCGGCCTGCGCGTCGCATCAACCGCCGCCCAGCGCGTGCACGATCTCCACCACATCGCCGGCACGCAACCGGTGCGTGGCATGCCGCCCGCGCGACACGATTTCGCCATTGATCTCCACCGCCACGCGCCGTTGTGCAAGACCTTCCTGCTCCAGCAGGGTTGCCAGCAGCAGGTCGTCGGGAATGTCTCGCGGGGTGCCGTTGAGTTGAATGTTCATGTCATCATTGTGGCATCGCGTGCCGTCAGGGCGCGCGTTTTTGCGTTATGCGGCAATGCAGCGTGAGCGCGGGCGGCGAGGGTGAAACCATGCGCCATTCGCCGGCGTACGTCAGCAGGTCCGGTCCAGTTCCACACTACCTTGAGCAGGCACTCCCATGGCTTCAACCCTTCGCCCGATCCGTTCCCTGATGGCCGTGGCCATCGCCATTGCGGCCACCCCGGCCATGGCCGCGTCTGAGTTCGACCAGACCGTGTTCTTCGGTGACAGCCTCACCGACAGCGGTTACTACAACCCGTTGCTGCCGGCCGCCTCGCGCGCCGTCACCGGCAAGTTCACCACCAACCCGGGCTGGGTCTGGGCCGAGTACGTCGCCGACCATTACGGCACCAATGCCGCGCCCAACGGCAATGGCCAGACCGGCGACAACTACGCCGCCGGCGGTGCCCGCATCCAGGCCGGTTCGACCAGCGTGCTCGGTGCCGCGCCTTCGGTGACCAGCCAGATCAACACCTACCTGAGCGCCAACGGCGGCCAGGCCAACCCGAATGCGCTCTACACCGTATGGGGCGGCGCCAACGATCTGCTCGCCGCTGCAGCTGTGCCGGCCCAGGCGCAGGCCATCATCGGCAACGCGGTCACTGCGCAGGTCGGTGCGGTCGGCGCCTTGCAGGCCGCCGGCGCGCGCTATGTGATGGTGCCGACCATTCCGGACGTGGGCATCACCCCGCGCTTCCGTGCCGGCGGTGCCGCCGCGATGGCGCAGGGCACTGCTGCGGCAACCGCCTACAACACCGCATTGTTCAATGGCCTGCGGTCGGCCGGCCTGCGCGTGATCCCGGTCGACACCTTCCACATCCTGCAGGAAGTGGTCGCCGATCCGGGCACCTACGGCTTCAGCAACGTCACCAGCACCGCCTGCAACCCCGCCGTGCCGCTGCCGGCCTGCAACCCGACCAGCCTGGTCGCCGCCAACGCGCCCAACACCTATGTGTTCGCCGATGGCATCCACCCGACCACCGCCACCCACCAGATCCTGGGCGAGTACGCCATCTCGCTGCTGGAAGCGCCGCGTCTGCAGCAGGTGCTCACGCATTCGGCGCAGGCGATCGGCCGCGCGCGTGCCGACCAGGTGGCCTGGCATCTGGACGGCAAGCCGGACGCCGATGGCCTGCGTTGGTGGGGTAGCGTGCGTGGCGACATGCAGCGTTACGACCACGCCGATCTGTACGACGGCATGGCCCCGGCCGGCCTGTTCGGTGTGGACTGGACTGCGGGCGACCTGGTGTTCGGCGGCTTTGCCGGCTTCGGCAGCATGGACGCCGACTTCGGCAACCGTAACGGCAGCTTCAAGCAGGACGACACCACGTTGGGCGGCTTCTTCGGCTGGTACACCGGCCCGGTCTGGGTCAACGCGCAGGTCAGCTACAGCTGGCTGAGCTACGACGTCGACCGCGAAGTGCAGCTGGGGCCGGCCACCCGCGTGCACAGCGGCTCGCCGGACGGCAGCAATCTCACTGCCGCGGTCAACGCCGGCTATTCGCTGGGCGAAGGCAACGTCAAGTACGGCCCGGTGGTCGGCCTGACCTGGCAGAAGCTCAAGCTCGATGGCTACACCGAGAGCAACGAAAGCTCCACCGCATTGGGCTACGCCGATCAGGACATCGACTCGATGGTCGGCCGCATCGGCTTCCAGGTGCGCCTGGATGGTGCAATGGTCAAGCCGTACCTGCAGGCGACCTACGACCACGAGTTCAAGGACGGCACCGAAGCCAGCGCCTGGCTGCAGTCGATGCCGGAAGTGGGCATGTACACCGTCCCGGGCCAGAACTTCGATCGCAACTACGCGACCGTCGTGCTGGGCGCCCGCACCGGCCTGTGGGGCCTGCAGAGCAACATCGGCCTGAGCACCACCACCGCCCAGCGCAGCGCCCGCGACGCGACGCTGTTCGTGAATTTCAGCGGCAACTTCTGATCCACGCACCACACGCGTTGCAAACGAGGGCCGGGCAACCTGCCCTCGTCACATCTGTGCATTGCGCCCGGCCCCCGCACCCGCCTAAACTCTCGCAACGCCGTGCGGGCGTAGCTCAATGGTAGAGCTGTAGCTTCCCAAGCTACTGACGTGGGTTCGATTCCCATCGCCCGCTCCAGAGCTTCCGCCAGGTCTCTAAGTGATTGACTAGGTTGGATATTTCGGCCGATTGATGATTCCGAGCGATGCCCCCTGAGGTATCAATCGAGGTATCAATCTTGCCCAAGCCTCTGATGATGTCGCGCCCGGCCGGCCTGCTGGTGAAACTTCCGAAACAAGTGCCCGAATATCCGCATCGCTGGTTTGGCCCGATCCTGGGCCTCTATCCGGGCGCTCGCATCAATCCAATCGCCCAGCTCCGACTGGAGGACATCGAGACCATCGGTGGGGTGCCTGGCTTCTTCGTACGCCAGGGTGCAAAGGGTCAAAGCGTCAATCACGAGAGCGGCCGGCGCTTCACTGCGTCGGCCCCGGCGGGGTGATTTTTCCTCTGGTTCTTGGACTGCGTAGAAGAGGCGAGCTCGGGTAGAACCGCTCTCGCCAGACTTGTCGGTCTCGCTTTCCACTTAATAGTCGCGGAAAATTGAAGGGCTCTCGGCAGTAACCAGGTGGCGGACAGATGATGGTCGGATTAATGACCAAGGCCCTGATTCTCCTGCAGGACACAAGCCAGTGATGTGTGCTGCTGTTTGGCCACTTGACAACTCTGACAGTTAGTTCAACGCCGTTGACGCGCAGAGGTTTCGCCGCAAGGACAACGTTCTGGCCCTAAGCCAATGGCGGAACGACATCGATATACGTGCTTTGTTGGATTCCTTGAAAATGTTGAGTGGCCTGTCTGGCCGCATCTCGTGCGGAATGCGAAGGTGTTACTCCACTATGGCAAATACTCCGTTGTGAGGCGCAGCGCCACGCGCCGTGTCCGTGGGCCTATTTACCAGAAGCCAAGGATTTTCCACCACATGCTTCCGACGAGCCCGAAGATGAGGAGCTCAAGCAGGCACATGACGAGTCCGATCTTCCACCAAGTGCCCAAGCTGACGTAGCCGCTGCCGAAGACGATGGGCGAGGTGCCGGTGGCGTAGTGAGTCAGTGTCATCATGATCGCCGAAGACGCAGTCATCATGAGCATGAAGGGAATGACGTAGTCCGGGGGGATGAGCAGTGCCCCCACGCCTAAGAACGCAAGCAGCATCGCGCTGATGTGGGCGGTCGTGCTTGCGAACAGGTAATGGGAAAAGACAAAGGCTAAGACGAGCACGCCGGCGATCGCTTTCCATCCCATTCCACTCGCGATGATGGCGCCCTTCATTGCCTCGGTAAACCAGCCAACCACGCCCAGCTTGTTGAGCTGCTCGGCCATCATCACCAGTGCGCCAAACCACACCAGCGTATCCCAGGCACTTTTTTCGGAAAGCACATCGTCCCAGTCCAAGGTGCCGGTGATGATCAGCGCAAACAAGCCGACGAATGCGACAACGGTGGGATCCAAGGTCCACCAGGCACCGAAAATCATCGCGGGCACGTTGGCCCAAAGGACCAACAGCAAGCCAAAGGTCCCGATCATCACTTTTTCTTTCGCCGTCAGCGCGCCCATCTGCCTTAATTGACCCTTGGCGAAATCGACTGCGTTGGGAGTGACTTTCAGTTCCGGAGGAGAGAGCAGATAAATGGCCAGAGGCATGATGATCAAACAGGCCAACCCGGGTAGAAACATGCAGAGGGCCCAAGTCGTCCAGGACAGGTGCAGCTGTTGGTTGGTCGCTTTGGCGACATAGTCGACCACCAGCGGGTTGGGTGCTGTGGCGGTGAGGAACATTGCCGACGTGATGGGATTGGCATGGTAATTCACCAACGCCAAGTAGGTTCCGACCTTGCCCTGCGTGCCTTTCGCCGGGTCAGAATCGAACGAGTTGGCAATCGACCTCATGATCGGGTGAACAATGCCCCCGCCACGCGCGGTATTGCTGGGTGTAAAGGGGGCGAGCAAGAGTTCGCAGATCGTCAGGCCGTATCCGATGCCCAGGGTCCGCTTACCCAGCAACGCAATGAACAACATTCCGATGCGGTTTCCCAAGCCCGTCTTCTTCAGACCACGCGAAATCAAGATCGCAACCACGATCAGCCAGATGAGCGGGCTCGAGAAACTAGAAAGCGCGTCAGTGATCGCACCCTTCGAGTTGGTTGAGGTGACTTGGGACAGTGCGACGATGACAAGGGCCATCATCGCCATAACCCCAATGGGCATTACCTTGAGGATGATTGCGATGATCGTGGTCAGAAAAATGGCGACCAACCCCCAAGCCTTGGGCGTCAGTCCTTCAGGACATGGAAGCAATAGCAATGCGATAAGCACCGCCGTTGTCACCAAGGCCTGAGGAAGCTTGAACGGAACCGCCTGATTGAAATACGTAAATGCTGCTTTGAAGCGACTTGGCATGACCGGCCCTCTTTTGACTGTCCAACAAGCGGAGAACGCTTGAAGCGATATGCGCAGTGGCTCCAGTCATCAAGGCTTGGCGCGTGGGCTTGCCCCGAAGCGATGCATAAGCTCGGTATGCGTTTGAGCATAAGCGTCATCCGTGAAAGATGTCGCCATGGGAGAGTTCGCGGCATTTCTCGCGACTTCGGCCCTCGCCTTGTCCTGGTCTTCGCTTCTCAGCGCCAAGTCAGCCAGAACGGTGACGTGAGTCGGTTGGACCTCGACGAAGCCCCCTGATACATACAGCTGGAAAGGCGGCTCGCTCGTTTCCGGATAGATGAGGATCATGCCCTCGCGCAGCGTGCTCAGCATTGGCGTATGTCTTGCCATCACGCCAAATCGACCCTGTTCCCCTGGAAGACTGACCTCCCGAACGTTCCCCTCCCACTGGGCTCCCGTCAGACTCACTACGGTCAGCGCGAACGTCTGCTGTGCGTTGGTGATGAAGTCGGGTCTGGGGTGAGCTGAGGTGTGCGAGTGCATGTCGTACTCGTCTGAGGCCTTAACCGAAGAGGCTTCGCCGCTCTGGGCAGCACCTGCAACGAGTGATAGGTTTCCACCAAGCTTCATTTCAAAACTCCTTGAACGGTCTGGCACTGTTGTTTCACAACAGCCTTTCTTTCTTGCTGCGGCACGACTGGGCACTGCAGGGAACGCCCAACGATGTCCATCTCATGTTCCATGGTGCAGTGCACCATACACTTCTGCCTTGATCTCGATCAACTCAGCTTGGAAGATGGAATGTGCGGGAAAACCAAGTGAGCTTGCTTGCAAGAGAGAACGTGAGCGATGCGGATCTAGTTATGTGAGTTACGTAATACTTGCCATTCGAAGAACTGACATCCAACCGCAGCGCGTTTTTTGGAGATCGGGTCCTGGGCATAAGAAGATCGGCTTAGCTCTGGCTGGAACGCGCTCGTGGCACAAAAAAAATTGATTGAACTCAAAGCAGCTTTGAGTCTGAGTCGTTAGGCTGCACTCCACGCTTTTGCTGCTGAGGAGGACCTGCACCAATACGACTACGGCAGCCATTTCTCGGCGCACGGTGGCAGATCTGTCGCCACGCGCGTCGCAAGCACAGACCCACAGCCATTGCAGACGACGTGTTCTCCATCAGGACACCGCCTGCGCGGTTCGCGGTAATGGCAGGTCCCGCTACTGCAGATCACCAACCAATCAGAAAACGCGACACAACACGCGTGTGGAAAGCACTTCTCCCAGCAACAGGGAGTAGCCAAGCATGGTGTATGCAGCGACGAATGTTTATGCCGATGCAATGGTCATGTCATTTGCTGCCCCGGTGACCGTGCTGGGATCGCTCGTCGGCAGTCGTTTGGATCTGCAAGAGTCGCTCAGCTTCGCAGAGCAGGCAAAGGTAGCCGCGACGGTCCAAACCGACCGGTTTGAGAACATCAACGATGTGTTTATCCGCATGCACCAAGGCACCATCGAAGGTCGCGTGGTTTTGAGTTTCGCGGATTGAGCAGGCCTGTGGTAATTGGCGGCGCGCACGCCGGGGACGTGGGGGGATGCAACGTGTTGCGAAGATCAGCAGGCTTCGTTTCAGTTGCATCCTGCCCCTTCTCCGCCAGGTCTTGATGCTCATGACCGTCCCGGCACGTTCGAACCGCAGCCGATCAGGGCACTACTCAGACAGCGGGAGCATCGTGGCCAAGGTCCGGCGCGGTGCGGGTCTATCGACCTCAGAGGGCGTCGACATCGGGCTGACCCGCACGCTCTCCGCCGAACGGGGAGCGCTCGATCTCATCAAGGACCATCTGACTCGGTAGGGCCACGGAATCCCTTGCGCAGGACGTTGCACATCCAACGCCAACCGTAGCCATTGAGTCCCCCCACTGGGTGGGCTCGCGTCGATTGGGGCGAGTGTCCAATTTCACATGGGCGGACATAGCCGTGGCCAAAGGGAAGTGGGGGTTTCCTTGCTGTTCCCGTCACGCAGCTCGTGCAAGAAGGGCTTATCGGCTGCCAATCCATTAGGCAGTCATCGAACCCTTCATTCACGCATCGGGAGAGCCACATGCGCCGTATCTTGTCCGTAACACTGCTCGGCTTGTTGGTAAGTCATGCACACGCGCAGCAGGGCGATGGCACTGACGTGCAGGCGCAAGTCCACACGTTCAAGCCCGACAAGGTCGACGCTACGTCCAAGCAGATCGCTGGCCTGAAGATCCCTGCCGGCTTCCAAATTAAGGCGTTTGCAACCGGACTCAAGAATGCGCGCATCATCGCGGTCGCTCCGGGCGGCAACATCTACGTTTCCCGTCGCGATCAGGGCGATATCTTGCTTCTGAAAGATGCCAACGACGACGGCAGGCTGGACGCACCTCCCAAAGTAGTGGCCAATAGGTCGGGCGCGCATGGACTGGCTATTCGCGACGGCCAGCTTTACCTGGTCACGGTCAAGGAGTTGTTCGTTGCTCCGATTCTGAAAGACGGAACCTTGGGGCCGCTGACGCTGCTGGCGGGCGATCTGCCGGATGGCGGGCAGCACCCGAACCGGACGATGGCATTCGGCCCTGACGGCATGCTGTATCTGAGCATCGGCTCGACCTGCAATGCTTGCAACGAAACCAATCCCGAGCACGCGACGATGCTGCGGGTGTCGCCCGACGGGAAGTCCCGCACCATTTTTGCGAGCGGCCTGCGCAACACCATCGGCTTCGATTGGGACCCAGCGACCGGCGAGTTGTGGGGCATGGACCAAGGCATGGACTTCCTGGGAGACGAGGTCCAGCCTGAGGAGCTCAACCACCTCAGCAAGGGCAAGCAATACGGCTGGCCCCATATCTGGGGCAGGGATGGGGTCAACCCGCAGAGCACGCCGCAGGGCGAGATGACGAAAAAGCAGTGGGCGGCCATCAGCGAACCGATGGTGATGGGCTACACGGCTCACGCTGCGGCCATGCAGTTCCACTTCTACCATGGCACTTCCTTCCCGTCCGATTACAGGGGCGACGCGTTTATCACCTTCCGTGGATCGTGGAACCGGAAGCCGGCATCCGGGTACGAGGTGGTCCGAGTGAAGTTCGAGAACGGCAAGCCCGTTGCTTTCGAACCATTCGTTACCGGCTTCCTGACCGAGGGCGGCACGAAACATTTTGCTCGGCCGGTAGGTCTTGCTGAAACGGCCGGTGGTGCTCTGTTGGTCTCTGACGACGTCAATGGCGTCATCTACCGTATCTCCGCGACGGGCGCACCAGCTCGCGCTGGTGCAGCAGCGGGGCAGTCCATCGAGGCGCCGTCGGCATCGATGCAGGCGCAGGTCAACCAGGGTAATGGAGTGCCACTTGCCCTTACTCGTGCCGAAACCGACAGCAAGGGGACACTGGCCGTTACGGTACCCGCATTCGCCAATGGCGCTAGGATGGACAAGCGTTTTAGCGACTATGCGGATGGCGTCTCGCCCGCACTGTCTTGGAAAGCGGTTGCCAACGCCAAGTCTTACGTCGTCATCGTGGAAGACCCTGATGCCAAGCCCATCACGCCGTTCGTCCATTGGGTGGCTTGGAACATTCCCGCCAACGTCACCAGGTTGCCGGAAGGCCTGCAGGAGCAAATGCGCCTGACCGAGCCCGAGGGTGTGCTTCAGGGAACAACGAGCCGCGGTTCGGTTGGCTACTACGGACCCCACCCGCCGGTGGGCGATCAACCGCACCACTATCACTTCCAGGTCTTCGCGCTCGACACGATGCTGGACGTCAAGCCCGGCGCGACACGAGACCAGATACTTGCCGCTGCGTCGGGCCATGTGCTGGCAAAAGGCGAAACGGTAGGCACTTATGCGCAAGCCGTTGCTCCGCTGAAATAATCGTTGGCCAGAAGCCTGTTGCGTTACGGGCAGAATTTGCTCGGATCGAGCAGGCACCGAGCGAACTGTACTCGTTGGTAGCGCGACAGTTCCACGCGGGGCTGGTGTATCGGCAGGGTTTTGATCTGCCTGTTTCCGGTCGCGCGCATGCTCGTGCAGTCAGTACTTGCGCAACACCGGACATGCTCTCTACCGGACATGCTCTCTGGGATCTGTGCGAGGCCTGGGGCGCGACGGCGGCAGGCAATACGGCGAGTCAGTCGTTGATACGACAGCGCCGTTCAAGCAGTACATGGCGTGTATCGGCACAACGCAGCCTTGGCCGGGTTGGTAAGCATGACTACCGTGGCCAGTCGAATGACGACCACACGACGACGACTACAGGGCAAACACCCAGGCCGAGTTGCTGCGTCGCCCCCAGCCGACGACCACGTGCGCGAAGGCGGAAAGCTTGAGCTGGACATCCGATTGGTTGGACGCGCCCGTTGACGGACCGGCACAGCATCTGCAGCCCTGAGGCGAGAGCGGTGGCCATTTGTCACCCCGGCACCTGGCCTCGCCATTAAATATTAACGATTTATGCGGCTTCTGGCTCTTGAGCTCGTTGCCTGCTAAATACCTGCAGGGGGATCTGTCTACTCAAGAACATCATCCATCTTTCGGACGATGCAGCGGAGGATTCTTGATCAAAGTCCTGCAAATCCTAGAGAAAACACAGCAGCCCACCCTGGTGGAGCGACATCGCCATGCGGATGTGGTTACGGGAGATGGGCTGCTGACACGCGCGTTTCGAGCAAAGTTCGGACGCAAGAAAATTCGACGGACACCTTTCATCTATGACCAAGCGTTTGAGGATTTGAATCCGGATGACCGTGCGCTATGGGATGACAAGAGATACTTCATTAAAGTGTTCGGATTTGCCTCTCTGTTTCCCTCGTCAGGTAAATCCTCCATGGGGCAATGGCATACCTCGATCGACAAGCCAAGATTCTGCCCGGTCATTGTCTCCAGTAGGATGATAGGCGGAGTGTCGACATTCGAGTTTTCGTTATTGACGGCGCTGTCAAAGTCGGAGCCTCTCGTTCGGCCGCTTTGCATTTACGGGGATCCGCGGGATTGGCTGACCGTGTCGGCAGACGAGGCCTTTGCGCGGTTATTCAAATGGCAAGTAGGTGATCCGGATCTGGTCCTCCCTGCATAAGCCAGTCGGTACGAATGATAAAAGCGACCGTCGGCGGCTCAGCAATGACAAAGTGCGCATTCGGATCCGTGTCAGGACGGTAACGCTGCACTTTCGTTTCCGATCATTTCTCTGATGCGCATCTCCAGCTCAGCGATATTGAAGGGCTTGGTCAGCACTTGCATCCCCTCGTCCAAGTGCCCGGCGCCCACGGCTGCGTTGGCGGCATAGCCAGTGACGAATAGAACCTTCAACGCCGGCCTAACGACACGTCCAGCATCGGCAACCTGCCGGCCGTTGAGCCCACCCGGAAGTCCCACATCGGTAATGAGCAGATCGATCCGCTCCTCTGATTGCAGTAGTTTGACTCCAGCCGGGCCGTTCGGGGCCTCCAATACGCGATAACCGGCATCGCTAAGAACGTCGGCGACGAGTTGCCGGATTGCGATTTCATCCTCGACGACCAATATCGTCTCGCCTGGTAGCGCCTTGCCGGCGTCAACATTGCCCGCCTCCTGCTCGGTAGCTGCTACGTCTCCCAGGTATCGCGGCAGGTAGAGGCACATCGTCGTGCCCTTGCCCACTTCGGAGTAGATGCGCACCTGTCCGCCGGATTGCCTCACGAAACCGTAGATCATCGACAGTCCAAGCCCTGTGCCCTGACCGATGGGCTTGGTGGTGAAGAACGGATCGAAGACACGCGCAATCACTTCTGGCGGCATGCCGATGCCGGTGTCGGTTACGCAAATTGAGACGTATTCGCCCTCCGGTAGATCCTGGTCGGCTGCGGCGCGTGCATCAAGCCGCTCGTTGCTAGTCTCGATCGTTAGCAGCCCACCATCGGGCATGGCGTCGCGTGCGTTGATGCCCAGATTAAGAAGCGCATTCTCCAACTGCGGAGCATCTACGAGCACTGGCCACAGGCCTGGGATCGAGACGACCTTGACCTCGAACTCAGGTCCGAGCGTATGGTCGATCATCTCCTCCATGCTCGCGATCAGTCTGTCGACATCGGTCGGGATTGGGGCCAGGGTCTGCCGGCGCGAGAAGGCGAGAAGCCGTTGGGTCAATGCCGCGGCCCGGTTGGCGCCAGTCTGCGCCATTGCGATATAGCGGTCGAGCTTGCCGTATTCGCCCTTGGCAACCTTCGCCGCGAGGATCTCCAGACCGCCGGTGACGGCCGTCAGAAGATTGTTGAAATCATGTGCCAGGCCTCCGGTCAACTGGCCCACCGCCTCCATCTTCTGCGATTGCCGCAGCGACTCCTCGGCTTGCATCAGTTCGGCAGTACGTGTGGCTATTCGGGTTTCAAGCGTGTTGCTGAGGGTGCGCAGCTCAGCCGTGGCCCGGTCACGCTCCGCTTCAAGGCTCACGCGTTCATCGACATCGATGATGAAGCCGGGAAAGTTGGTGGATTTGCCGGCGGCATCGAATTCGACACGGCCGTTGGCTTCGATCCAGTAGTAGTTGCCGTCCGCACGCCTGACCCGATACTGCCGCGCGTAAGCGCCGCCGCGCTCTATCGTCTGGGCGATCGCTGCGTTCAGCCCAGGTCTGTCCTCGGGGTGCACGTGAACGAGCACCGCGTCGATCGGCAACCCCGTCTGCGCTGAACTGAGGTCGTGACCGAACGCAAACGCGAACCCCTCGTCAAACGTGAAAAAGTCATCCTCAAAGTTCCAGTTCCAAGTGCCAATGATGGCACCAGCAGCGAGTGCGGCCTGCACGTGCTTGTTGGTCTGCTGACTTTCCTTGAGAATGATCGCTTGTTCGACCTCTAGCGTGACGTCACGCGCCGAACCGTAGACTTTTCCTTCATCCGGGACGGCGACCCAGGCGAGCCACCGCCAACCGCCATCTTTGTGACGATAGCGATTTCGAAAGTGCAGCACAGGCAATCGACGTTCGCTGGCATCCGCCCAGGCCTTTTGCGTGTTGACCAGATCCTGAGGGTGCACGAACCTGAGAAAGTCCGATTGGGTCAGCTCCTTCTCAGACCAGCCAAGCGTGGCTGTCCAGGCCGGATTTACCGATTCGAAGCATCCATTGCCGCCGATGACGACCAGAAGGTCAGGACTGACCTGCCAAGTCCGCCCGCGTGCAAATGAGCGCTCCAGCACTTTGCGTTCCAGGTCTGCATTGAGCTCGCGCAGCGCAGCGATGGCGTGTTCTCGCTCTGCTTCGACAGCACGCCGCTCCTCGACGTCAATCAAAACGCCAGGAAAGCGCAGCGGGGTACCGTCCGGACTATGCTCGACGTGGCCGTTGGCCTCCAGCCAATGATATCGGCCATTGCGGCGACGGACACGGTACTGGTGAGCGTAACGCCCCCCTTTGCTGATTGCATGGTTGATGGCCGCTGCCAGGCCGGCCTGATCGTCCGGGTGAACCGTGGCGACGATCTGGGCGAGCGGAATGCCCTCCCGGCCGAGGGCCGGATCAAGCCCGAAAGCAGTGGCAAAAGCCTCGTCCACGGTGAATTGGTCAGTGGACAAGTTCCAGAACCACGTGCCGATGATCGCTCCGGCCGCAAGTGTCAGTTGCACGCGCTCAGCGTCGGTTTTTGCGACAGCAACCTGCGAACGCAGCCGATCCTCGCTCAAGGCCAACGCGGCCTGTTCCTGGTCGAGGCGACGCTGAAGCAGGACCCGGCTACTTGTTTCGGGGGTAATGTTGAGGACCGCAGCGATGCTGCCATCCTCATCGCGCAAAGGAGACAATGAGTAGTTGAACCAGGCGGTTTCCGTTCCGCCGCCTTCCAACCGTGCCATGACGAAGGGTGCATCCTCGTGGTAGACCGGTT
The DNA here is from genome assembly GCF_002940665.1 of Xanthomonas arboricola. Lineage (GTDB taxonomy): Bacteria > Pseudomonadota > Gammaproteobacteria > Xanthomonadales > Xanthomonadaceae > Xanthomonas > Xanthomonas arboricola_B. The sequence continues at coordinate 609,425 of NZ_MIGY01000001.1, read as the reverse complement.
CCCCTCTCGCCCGCACGCCATCGAACTGAGGTTGAAGCTCCTCCCAGATTTCTGCCCAAACCACGGCCCCCGGAAGACCAAGCGCTGCAGGGTGCTTGGCCGCCAGAATCCTGCGATAGGCATCGTTGTAGATCAGCGCGTAATGTGGGCCCGACCACAAGCAGATTGGAAATGGTGAGTCGAACATCGTCCGCACCATCGTGCGGACCGCTGGCGACCAGTCGGTCGTCGGTCCCAAAGGACCCTGCGACCAGTCCAGTTCACGTGCGACTGCGCGCACCTCGCCAGGACCTGCGAACAGGGCCACAGCATCCAGAGAAGCGTGGCTATCAGTTGGATTATCTTCGCTCGCCACGCTTACCTGCACCCCGGACTTGATGGCTGTTGTCTGCGTCTGAAAGACGACAGTTCCCCGCCCAAATTGTCTCAGACGCCGGGCGGCGGCGGGCAGATAATTTCTTGCCAGCTAGTTGATCGGGCGTCGACTTGCGGACACCTTTGCCAGAACCCTTGCCAGCTCCTCGAGCGAGTAGGGTTTTTGCAGAAGCTCGAACTCGTGGCGGTCCTGTTCGGCAAGGACGTTGCTATACCCGCTGGTCAGCACGACAGGGAGGTGCGGCATCCGGCGGTGGATCTCCTGGCCGAGTTCGATACCGGACATACCCGGCATCACTACGTCTGAAAACACCAGGTCGAAGCCGGCTCCATCGCTCCCGAGCTCGACAAGCGCGCTTGCGGCATCGACCGCCAACTGCGTCCTGTAGCCAAGCTCTGCGAGGGCCCGGGTCGCGAAGGATCCCACTTCGCTATTGTCCTCAACAACGAGGATAAAGGCGCCCTTGGGCAGCGGCGAAACCGCTTCCGGCACTAGCGTGGACTGCAACTCGTCCTCATGGGCCTTGGGGAGATAGAGGGTGAAGGTGGTGCCCCGTCCTACCGTGCTGCGCACGAGGATGTCGCCGCTGGATTGCTTGGCGAAGCCGAACACTTGGCTCAGACCCAGGCCGGTGCCATGCCCCACGCCCTTGGTGGTGTAGAACGGTTCGAAGATGCGCTCAATCTGGTCGTCCGCAATGCCAATGCCCGTATCGGTGATCGAAACGGCAATGAATTGTCCGGGGACGACCGGATGCGTGCGGTGCGGCGGTATCGCGTTTGCTGCGCGAACGTCGATGGTCAGCGTGCCTGTGCCGGACATGGCATCGCGCGCGTTGACCGCCATGTTGACGATGGCAGTGTCGAACTGGCTTCGATCAACTCTGACGAGAGAGGGACCGGAGTCCATCTCGATCTCGACCGCCACACGCGAGCCGGTCAATGTCCCGAGCATTTCTCGCAGGGTTTCGATGCTGGCCCCGGCATCGAATGTCTCGGGTTTCAACGCCTGGCGGCGGGCGAAGGAGAGCAACTGGCTGGTCAGCCGGGCGGCCCGATCGGCGGTATCGGAGATGGCGTCGAGGTAGCGGGTACGCTTCTCTGGCGCCAGGCCGGGTCGACGCAGAAGATCGATTGACCCTCTGATCACCGTCAGCAGGTTGTTGAAGTCGTGCGCCACGCCGCCGGTGAGCTGGCCTACCGCTTCGACTTTCTGGCTCTGACGCAGTCGGTCTTCGGCTTCAAGGAGCGCGGCATCACGCTGCTTCTGCTCGGTCACGTCCCGCGCAACGCAGTAGAGGCGATCGGCGACCGCGACGGCAGACCAGGACAGCGACCGGTAGTCGCCATCGATTGTCCGAAAGCGGTTCTCGAAGAACATCGTCGGATTGCCATCCGCAATATTGCCGATCTCTTGCCGTGTTTTCGAACGATCATCGGGATGCTCCAGCCATTCCGAGGTCTTGCCGACGAACGCCTTTTCGGGCCAGCCAAGGATGTCGCACCAGGCAGGATTGACGCTAAGCCAGACCCCGTCCGTATCGGCAACGCCCAGCATGTCCCGGCTGACCTGCCACACCCGGTCGCGCTCATGAGTGCGCTGCTCGACCTGTTGCTGCAACGTCTCTGCCAACACATGGAGCGCCTGTTCGGCCCGGCGACGTTCCACTGCGACCCGAGTACGCTCGGCGACATCGCGGACGATCGCGATCTCGTGCGGCGTCCAGGTGTGAGGCGTTGGGCAGTTCAGAAACAGCATGGCGACGAACTGGCCGCGCTCCATGACCGGCAGGTTGAGAAGCGATCCCACCCCTACTGCCTTCAAGGCGTCTGCGCTTGCGGCGGTGGCCCTGTCGGTGGCCGTATCATTGATCGCGACGAGGTTGCCCTTCTTCAGTTCGTCGACAAAGCTGCCGAAGTCACGGTAGCGGTGCGTGCCGACGAGGGAGATGACATTCTTTGCGTTCCAGTCACGCTCGATCTTGATGGTTTCAGCTTGCTCATCGACGTCGCCGTAGCCGGCGCGGCTCGCGCCAAGCATCTCTCCCAACACCTGCGCGGCAGCAAACGCGATTTCGCCAGGATCGCTCAGGTCGCGGATGCGCTCGTCCAGCGCCAACAAGGTGTCGCGTCTCGCATTGTCCTTGCGACGGTCGGTCACCTCGAAGCATAGGCAACCGAACCGATCGTGGCCAAGCGGAAAGCTGCGACCCTCGAACCAACGCGACCAGACACCGACCTCGCGTACGAAAGCTGCCGGTTCGCCCGTATCGACAACGTTGGCGAACTCGTCTATCCACGCATTTTCGACACCCGGGATGACGTCACGGACGGTTCGACCGAAGACCTGCTCACGCGTCGCGCCAACCATGCGTTCCCACGCCGGATTGACCTCGAGATAGCGCCAGTCAACTACCTGGCCTTGGACGTCACGCACTACCTCGCCGATCATCAGTGCTTCCACGAGACGATCGAAGGTGCTACGCCACTTGGCTTCGCTGGCGTGGACCTGTTCGGTGACCAGCCGGGCGCTTGTTTGATCGCGCAGAATCTTCAAGAAGCCGATGTGGCGCGCATCCGCGTAGAGGGGCGTCAATCTGCCGCTCGCCCAAAAGCGCGACCCATCGGCACGCATGTGCCAGCGCTCATCCTCGGCACTGCTGTGAGCGATCGCCGTAGCCATTTCAACCTCGGGACGATTCTGGGCTCTGTCCTCGGGAGTGAAAATGCGGTCGATGGTCTGACCCACCATATCAGTCTCGCTCCAGCCCAGGACGTTTTCGGCTCCGCTATTCCAGTCGGTGATGCGGGCATCCAGATCGGTCGCGATGATCGCAAAGTCAGTGGCACTGTCGAGAATGGCCGCATGGCGAACAGCAGGGGGCAATGGCATGGAGATTCGTGTCGTCTTGAAATGTGTGGTCATGCCATGAACGGCGTGCTGAGCGAAACGCCGCCGTCGCGGCGTCGTACGATCCTGAGCATATCGCGACCCTGGTGGTCAGCACGTCATCGAGACGATCTCCCCGGGCCGACGCCTGCGGCGCCTCGCTAGCCATCCCCGGGGGAAGCACAGTGTCCAGGACCTCCGCCAGGTAGAAGGCGCCTCAGGCAGGCTGTCCGAGGTCGGTCGTCTGAACCGGGGCGTCGCCCGAGGCGGGTGTCCGCCTCAATAGCGAGATGTCGCCTCGCTCGGTGCTACGACGATGATGCGTGGTTGCCATAGGGTGTCACGGAAGGCTGCTTGGTTCTGGGCGCCATTCACCCCTCTGCATCGTGCAAGCCAGACGACCTGAGCAAAAACAACGGGTCTTCAGCAGGGTCGGCTCGGCGAGACGCTCAAGCAGTTCGCTCGGTGTCTGCCCGTCCGGAGAAAGGGGCTGGGTCCTGAGCCGAAATGGCTTCTGCTGAACCGCTCATCTGCAAGATTGCACGCTTGAGTGCATGGTCTGCCTTGTCGAATTGGTCCAGATCGTTGAACCAACTCGCGCCCCATTTGGAGTTGATCCCACATGCAGCGAGAGACACTCGGATACGACGCGCGACGGAAAGCAATCCCGCTTCACTGATACCAGGCAAATAGATGGCGAAACTTCCGGGCGTTACATGCGCGAGCCCATCTTGTGGGCGCGTTGCGGCCTGAAGGATGCCTGCAGCCGTCTCGATTTCGCTTTTTGCGGCAACGTGATTCCCTGCGCTGCCTGGATTCATGCTGAAAAGCAGGATGCCACCTGGCTCGTTTCGATTTTTCCTTGCTGCGCTATGCACCAATTCCCTAAACGCGCTGAAATCATGCAGGCCAGTCAGCTGGTCCGCCGTTTTCGCAGAAGGTGTGTCAGTAGTTGGCTGATCCTCCGAGAGGTGCTGCGCCCATGCGCCGACAAGCACTCTGCCAAAGGTTTCCGCCAGCGGCAGGAACTTGCTCAGTTCGTTGTCTGCTATGTGCTTGTCGATACCGCAGAGCATTCCTTCCATCTGGCCGGGGATTCTGACCGGCACTCCGAGGTAGCTTGCAATGCCAAGGCCAAGCGCGGCTGGAGCCTGAGCAAGATGGTCGACCTTTTTTAGATCTTCGGCGCATTGCGGCCCGCCCATTACGATCATTTGCCGACACACCGACTCCGACCAAGTAAGGAACTGATCTACTTTCAACCCGAACGCAGAATCCGTGCAGGCACGGATGATCCAGTGATCGTTCTTGATCTCTGCAAAGATCCAGGTCTTGAGCGGGGTGAGTTCCGCTAGGCGCACGAGCAACTCGTCCAACGTTTCGCTTACCGAAGTGAACGGAAGTTGGGTTTTGAGGGAACCGGGCATCGGATTGCTCCTTGGGTTCTCCTTTTAGCGGCAGGTAGAGACTGGTCTGAAGACACAGTGCGCATGTGCAGTTCGCGACGCGCGCCATGTGTTCCACGTGCGCGTCGTTGGTATTGGCGCTGAACTTCAGGTCACACGCTCTGAAGAAATGGCCGTAATAGCGCAGGCCCTATGCGCGCCGACAAACGATCGGCTCAATCCCTATTATCTAAGCTTAGCCTGAGGCAGCGCACGGCGCTGCCTCAGGCATGTTCTCGCTGTAGCGAGCTCAAGAGGAGGTCAGTCGCTTCGCGACTATAACTGGGCAGTGCTTGTTGTCATGATTACAGGACGCGTGTGGCCCTTCGGCGCGTGGCAACAGTCAAGGTGTCTTGGCACATAGTGGCCGCCCTTCGGCATCGTGCAGCGCTTCGCTGCGAATCTGTCCATCTGCAGCGACGCCTTGATAAACGGCGCATTGCTTTGCATCCCATTCAATACGCGCATCTCTGTAACGTAGTCTCGCGTCCGTCTTCTCAAACGCTACGCTCTCGGCGCTCGGCAGTGCATCGTTACCATAAGCGCGTTGTTTGGGCTGCTCTGTATGGGCACAGCTTGCGCATAGGGCTGCCAGGGAAAAGAAAAGGACACGTCGCATGGTGATCCTCAGAAGTGAAAGTCGTTTGACCATCGCACAATTCGGGTTGATGACCAATGAAGAAGGGGGACCATGCGCACTGCAGTGCAGAGCGCCAGTCGACTCGCCCGCTGTTTATACGCGGCGGCTGGTCGGCTGGACTGATGTTGCCGTGTCGCCCCAGGCACTTCACTGTGGTGCGCTAGCAGCGAGGAACAGGGATGCCCGCTCTGTGGCACGCAGGCTCCGCGGTGGAGGAATTGGCAGTCCATAGGCCTGACGAGACAGGTCTATGGACCGGCTCCTGACGCAGCCGGACAACCGCGGCTTCTCCAGCAGCTTGCGCTCGCAGGCCTTGCAAAGACACCGCCTGCGAGCGGCGCAGCTTGGCTTTGCGTCGCGATGCGAAACAATCAGCGGTCGGCGCTGTTCACCTCGTGCCAAGTCTGACGACGCTGGCAAAGTCCTGCACAGTTGTCATCTGGTGCTAGAGCGTAGAGGTAGCCAGCGACAATCACGTCTGTCATAATCGAGAATCAATCTCATCTTCGGGTCAGCCACGTGGTTTGGAGCCGCCCTTGCTTCCAAGGGTTCTTCATGGCTGTCGACCACTCATTGCTTGCCTCGCTTTACCGCGATCATCAGCCTTGGCTGCAGCGCTGGGTCAGTGGCCGGGTTGGGTCCCGAGAGGTTGCGCAAGACCTGACGCAGGATGCGTTCACTCGCTTGCTCGGTGGGCGTGACCTCTGCAGACTGAAAGAGCCACGCGCGTTCCTGACGACGGTGGCCAAGGGCCTCATGGCCAACTGGTTCCGTCGCCAATCGTTGGAACGCGCCTACTTGGAAAGCTTGGCTGCGGTTCCCGTTGCAATCGTGCCCTCTGAAGAGGAGCGAGCGATCGTCTGCGAGGCGCTTTGCCTCATTGATGCAATGCTCGACGGGTTACCTGTGCCCGTGCGCCAAGTCTTTCTGCTGGCACAGTTTGACGACCTTGGGTATGACGAGATTGGCTGCAAGCTTGATCTGTCGCTGAGCACCGTCAAGCGACATATGAAGCGTGCTTGGCTCGCATGTTTGGCCTATGCGCCCTGACGACACCAAGTCCCCAACGCCCCTTGATGCCCGCGTGCTTGAACAAGCCGCCGAATGGGTCGTGCGATTGGGCGAACACGGTGGAGCTCAAGACCAAGCGGCGTGTGTGCATTGGCAGCAGCAGCACCCCGATAACGCGCGGGCATGGCGAAGGGTTGAAGAACTCTTAGGGACCATCACGGCGGTCCCACCTTCGATTGCAAGGCCCGTGTTGGATCGTCCCAAGCGCCCGAGTCGTCGCTTGGCCATGAAGCACCTGGGCGCCTGGCTACTCGCTGCCCCGACTGGGTGGCTTGCCTTGCAGCTTTGGGAACAATCGAACTGGGATCAACGCTTCAGGACGGGGACTGGGGAGCGGCAGCACCGGCAACTCTCAGATGGAAGCCAGATAGAGCTCGATACCGCAACTTCGCTGGACGTGGCATATGGTGCGAAGCACCGCTTGCTGCGCCTGCAACACGGTCAGGTGCTGATCACGACCGCGCCAGACGCCACGCCCTCCCCGAGACCCTTTCGGGTTGCCACACCCCATGGATGGATGCAGGCATTGGGCACCCGTTTCAATGTGCGCGTTGGAGAGCATCGAACCCATGTGGCGGTGTTCGACGGGGCGGTGCGCATTGAGCTTGGAGCGAACACGCGCTCGTTCTGTCGGGTGGATGCGGGCTTCGCGGTTTGGTTTGACCGCAATCGCTGCGGCGTCGCTCCGAAGCCAACCGAGCAAGTGACAGGGTGGTCAAAGGGCCTGTTGGTCGTCAATGCAGAGCCACTCGGGCAGACGCTTGAAGAGCTTGGTCGCTATCGGCATGGCGTGCTGCGCTGTGATCCGTCTGTGGCGCATCTCTTGGTGTCAGGCGTGTTTCCACTGGCTCACATCGACCAGAGCCTCGACATGATCGCCCAGACCCATGGCTTGACCATTCAGCGCCGAGCCAACGGCTGGTGGACGACGGTCGTCCCAAAATAAAAGAAAGCAGTCGCCGTGACCCTTTTTTCAATTTCGCGGGGCAAGTGAAGGAACCCCCATTTTGAGCGCTGTCATGCGTCGTTCTTGCCGTCCCCTACGGATCCGTCTTTTAGTTCTGGCCCTGGCTACCGTCTCCAGCTCGGCGTTTGCCCAGGCAACACCCACTCGATTGCCTGAAGGTCCGCTGGGCGCAACGCTTACCGCGTTTGCCACCGGGCGCGGGATCGCACTGTCCTTCGATCCCGACTTGACCAAGGGGCTCACGGCGCCATCGCTCGATGGCAATGTGACCGATCGTGAAGGCCTGGAGCGCCTGCTATCTGGCTCAGGTCTGCGCTTGCTTGCACGCGCCAATGGAAGCTACACACTGCTTCGCGCGCCTGCTGCGAGCAGCGGGATCATTCCACTGTCGCCTTTGCGCATCGGAGCGCAGCGCACGTTCCCTTACTCGGAGGGGGTTGCACTGGATCAGGGCTACATCGACGCAGCGCCCCGGGGGGAGGCTGATCTCGCCACGCTGTTGCGCATCAACCCCTCAGTTCAGTTCAGCGACACCGCCAGAAGCTCGCGCAATGCCGGCGAAATCCGCCCGGCAGATTTCAGCATCAACGGTGCGCCGTTTTACCAGAACCTGTTCCTGATCGATGGCATCAGCTTCAACAACGACATCGACCCGGTCTTCGATAACCCTGACCACTATGCCGATGTGCCCAGCCAGTCGCAGGGCATCGCGGTTGACACCGATCTGCTCGAAGGCGTGACCGTCTACGACAGCAACGTGCCGGCGGCCTTCGGCAACTTCACCGGCGGGGTGGTGGACGCCCAAACCCGTAAGGCAGGCGATCGTTTACACGGCAAGGTCTGGTTCCGCATGGCGCGTTCGGTGTGGAATGACATCATCGTCCCCGAGGGGCAAGAGCAGGATTTCGAGCAGTCTGCAACCAGCGATTTCCAGCCCGAGTTCGACAAGTTCAAATTCGGGGCGCGACTGGAAGGGCGGACCGAGGGCGGTATTGGGCTGATTGGAACCGTTACGCAGACACGCTCGGAAATCCCTCTTCGAGGCTATGCCTCGGGGGATGAGAGCAGCAGCGATGCCAACAGCAAAACGCAAACCCGGCAGAACACAGCGGCGTCCTTGTCGGCCGATTGGAAAAGCGACAGTGGCATTGAGCTCGGTGCAAGCATCACCTATGCGCCAACCGATGATCGCTACTTCATCCAAAGCGCCAAGAACTCGTGGTTCGATCTGAAATCTGGTGGTCCTGTTGTCGCGCTGCGTGCCAATGTCGAGCGCGGGGCCTGGATGATGCGCAATACCTTGAGTTACAGCGATCTGGAAAGCTCCCGGCGAAGCCAGGTCGACTACTGGAAGTCCTGGGCCAAGTCACGGGAATTCGATTGGGGCGTCAACAACAGTAGCCGGGAAGGAAGCTGGGGCAATGTCGATCAGCATGATCGCAAGGTGGGCTATCAAGCCCAGTTCGATCGGGAGCCCATTGCCTGGGGAGCGACCGAACACACTATGCAGCTGGGCGTGTCCTTCCAGCATCGAGAGGCAAACTACGAGCGCCTCGATGACCACTACAACTACCTGCAACCCTATGCCACCACAAGCTGCACCAGTAGCAATGGCGCAGTGGACACGGATAGCTGCTCGCTGTCACCGGTCCTGACCTCTGTCACCGGAACGGTTGTCGCCGGGCGTGGTCAATACTTTCGCCGGCAAGCCACCTATCAAGCAGGAGAGTTCAAGGTCAGCGGGCAGGCTTATGCTGTGTGGTTACAGGACGACGTGCGCCTTGGAAACGTGAGTCTTCGTGGTGGTGTGCGTCTGGACCAAGACAGCATTTGGGGCAAGACCACGCTCTCTCCACGGTTAGCCGCGTCCTGGGATGTATTCGGCGACAAGACCACGATCCTGACGGGTGGGCTCAACCGCTACTACGGACGCAACTTCTTCAGTTACCTGCTTCGCGAGGGTCGTGAGCGCCTGACCCTGGTCAAGACACGCACGAGTGTGCGCGCGGCATGGGAGAGTATCGAGGGCGCATCTGCTGGTTCGACCAACCGGCTGAGCGATGTCGACATCCCGTATACCAATGAATGGACCATCGGACTGGATCAACGTTGGAAAGGACTGGATCTGAGTCTGAAGTATGTCAGTCGTGATAACCGCGATGAGGTGCTGCGGCAATCGGTTCGAAGTAACGATTCATCGGGCGCATTCACCAGCAATGTTTACGAGTATGTGAACAACGGGCGTAGCCGAAGCGATGTCTACACGCTGAGCGTGAGCCCTGAAAACAGCCTGGTGTGGGGTCTAAGTCGGACGCAGGTGCAGTTTGCCTTCGACTACACCGACACCCGGCGAAATTACAGCAACTACCAAACCAGCTGGAGCGATGAGAGCGACCAGTTGGTGCTCTATAAAGGCAACCGGGTTTGGCTCTACGATCTGCCGGCGACCGACTTCGCGCGCAAGTGGACAGCACGCCTGTCAACGCAGTCGCGCGTGGATATCGGGCCAGGCGAGCTTCTCTGGAGCAATTTTTTGCGATATCGCGATGGGTTTCGCGATATCGTGCAGCAAGGAAGTGAAGACGTTGGTGGAGAGGTCTATGACGTCTATCGCGATGTGAGCTATCCACGTGCCTTCACCGTGGACACCACACTCGAATACAGCTTCCGCTTGCCATCCGAGCAGCAGCTCTATGTGCGTGTGGAAGCCATGAATGTGCTCAATCGCATCAACAAGGTTGCTGGCACAACATCGTCATCGTCTTACTTTGAGCAAGGGCGCAGCTACTGGCTGGAAGCGGGGTATCGGTTTTAATGAAGGAGGGTCAGTCAATGCGGTTGGGTGGTTGAGAGGTGGCACGCGCTGAGTCGCGATGTTGGCGTTGGTGGCTGATGCTGGCCGCCTGCTGTGTTCCGGGCCCTGCCGTGCCGGAGAGGACGAACAAACTCGTTCCTAGGGACTGCCGGGCAACGCTCGCCTTGTCATCCAACAGCGTGGACGTTGCGTGTCTGCGCCTGGCTTACGCAGGGCCGCAAGCGTCGTGGCCGAAGCCTGGTATCTCCGAAGGCGCGGTATGGCAAGAACTCGCTCCCTTACCTGCGAAAGCGCCGACACCTGCTGACAACCCAACAACCGTGCAGAAAATTGCTCTTGGAAGGAAACTCTTCGAAGACCCGCGACTATCGAGCTCAGGACAGATCGCGTGCGCAAGCTGCCACGATCCAGAGCTTGGATGGGGAGATGGGCGCAGTGTGTCCTTCGGCCACGATCGGCAACAAGGACGCCGCAACGCGCCAAGTGTGGTCATGTCTGGTTTCGCCGAGTCACTCTTCTGGGATGGACGTGCCGGCTCGTTGGAGGAGCAGATCCGCCACCCCATCGAGGACGGGAAGGAAATGGCGTTCTCGTCTCCTGCCATGGTGGAACGGCTCAATCGAAGCGAAGATTACCCCGGCGAGTTCGGGGATGTATTTGGCTCATCACGCATCACGGAGACGGACATTGCTCAGGCGCTGGCCGCCTTCGAGCGAAGCCTGGTGCCTCGCGCCAATCGCTACGACCGATTTCTACAAGGGCAACGGGAGCTGTTGACCGATCAGCAGCTGTGGGGCTTGCATCTTTTCAGAACCAAAGCGCGCTGCATGAATTGCCATAGCGGGCCCACGCTTGCGGACAACCGCTTCCACAATCTTGGGCTTCATTTCTATGGGCGCCCGCGCCAGGATCTGGGCCGATATGAGGTCACTCAGGATGTTCACGACAGTGGAAAGTTCCGCACGCCATCACTGCGCAATGTGCGGAAGACAGGGCCTTACATGCATACAGGCGGGTTCACGGATCTGCGCAGTGTTGTCAACGCCTACAACGCAGGCATGCCAAGACCAAAGCCTAAAGGGGAGCAGGTCGATGATCCACTCTTCCCAAAACCTGATCCCTTACTGCGGCCCCTTGGCCTAGAAAAAGAAGAGCGCGACGCGATCGTGGCGTTCTTGGAAACGCTTTGAAGGCCTGCTGCTATTGCAAGAAAAATTCTACGGGCACTTCCAGTTCCACCGGGTCGGGCAAAGTGTGGGGCGGGCGAGGAAACGGCTGCGCTCGAGCAAAGGTGCCTAGCGCTTCATCATCGAGCACCAAGTAGCCGCTTCCCAGGTGTACCCGTGCGGCAAGCACCCGGCCTTGATGATTGACCAGAGCACGCACGAAGACGACACCCTCTTGCCGATGTGCCTTGGCGGTAGTCGGATAGCGCCGAAACCGCTGCAAGCGCTCCAGGACGCGCCCCTCCCAATTTGGGTCTGTCATTCCGGCGGCAGGCCCTGGCGGGGCTGGGGACGAGTCTGGAGCAGTGGCGTGAGACAGAGCATCGTCTTGCCCCGGTGACGCTGCCATTGAATGTTCGACAACATCGGACAGCGGCATCGGGCCAATGCGGGGTAATGAGGCGGGCGTGGGCTGCCGTGTCGGACGCTCGACAATGGGTGCTTCTAAGCGAGGTTGGGACCAAGAAATGCTTTGTGACTGTTGTGGAACGTGGTCGGGTGACTGGACCGGTGCGATCAGGGTGGGTGGCGCGGCTGCAGGAACAAGGGTGAGATGCATCCGAACCTCTTCTTGAGGCGAAATGCTGGCCTCAAAGCGACTTTGATCCAACACGAGCCACGCGATGAGTGCGTGGATGACGGCGGTAGTGCAGACCGCCGCAAGCTTTGACCAGCGACCATCTGGTGGGGGTGTAGGGCCGTCAGCACGGAGCATGGGAAGGGTGTAAATGAGATTCATTCTATTTTACACCTTGCGCGTCGTGTTGCCGACGTTTGAGGGGGAGGTTCAGACACAAAGCGTCCTGCCGAACCACGTCGTACGATGTCGTGTGGTGTCCCTTGCCGACGGAACAACCGGCCATGCCTCAAATCTAAGTGCCGTCTTTTCCCTTTCCCCGATTTGCTTCAAAGCGTTTTCGTGGCAGATTAAATTTAGGCGGGAATCGCCCAGTTTAGGTGTGGGGTAGTGTGGCGTACGGCTGGGCTGGGCTGGCAGGCTACGGCCCTTCGTGCGCAGGGCCAGGTCGATGGCCCACAACAAGGGCGTACTTGTCGACTGCGATGGTCGAAGCGATACTTGCAACCTATCCGGCTTGAGGACTTGCCGGCATGTTCAGATCTGCGTGCATGGATGGACGTGGATGTCATTGAGACCATTCGTTTGCCAAATCCTCCTTTGCGCGCTGTTGCCTACGTCAGTGAGGTCCGCCGCCCGTGGTCTGTTGCTGAAATCGATCGTTTGTTGGTCTCTTCGAGTGCAGTCAATGCGCAACTGTCCATTACCGGGGTTCTGCTCTATGACGGCCTTAGGTTCTTTCAATACATCGAGGGGCCGCCAGCAAATCTGTTCGATACCTACGATCGCATCAAACGATCGAGCCGCCATGACCTGATCGCCGAAATGTACAACGACCGAATCACTGCACGCCATTTTCCGCAATGGCAGATGGCCTGCCGGAAAGTGCAGCTAGGTTCGATCTTGGAAGTCAGCGCGCAGCGTTGGAGCCGGACGCGACTCGCACTGGGTGCTCTCGGGGAAAAGCCCGAGGTCATTCAGCAGTTGCTGGCGTTTTGAGAAGGGGCCGAATCGAGCATTGGGTGCGATCGTTTCACAACGTAACGCGTTGCCGGTGTTCGAGCAGATCGCAGCATGCGCAGAGCGAATCGAACGCTGCCTTCTCGCGCGAGAGGCATGTCCTGGTTCGGGCCTCTAGGTAGTGCCTAGGTGGCCTTGTCCCACACATGTGGTCATTCGGGGGCCTGGTGGATCCATATGACGCTCTTTGATCGGCAGTAGCTGGATGGCGCATGCCTGGGCCCCTGGTCGCTGCCTAGCGGAGAAAAAAGTGCACGGGCACATTCAGTTCTGCCGGTACGGTCGCTCTAGGGGGAGGGGGAAGCGGCTCGGCCCTGGTAAACGTCGCCAAGGCTTCGCGGTCCAGTAGAGCCGAGCCACTGGTTTCCTTTACTTGGGCGGACAGCACATGTCCGCTGCCATCGATCAAGGCTCGAATGAGCACTGTCCCTTCCTCACGGCGAACCCGGGCGGGCCGGGGATAGCGCTTGAATTTCTCAAGTCGCGTGAGCACTTCGCCCTCCCAATCGGGATCGACCTCTCCTCCCGTCTGCGCGCTCGGAGGCAACGATAGAGACGGCGGTGCCGACGCCGGCGACGGTGTCGGAACGCTTTCCGAAGTCGAGCTGTCCTCGTCGAGGGCAAGCGTCTCAACAACGTCTTTCACCGATTGCGACTGAGTAACAGGCGCTGCCTGCCTACTCTTTTTGACTTCTGGCGATGATGATGTGTCTGGTTTCGGCCTCGCCTCGGTCCCCTTCAGCGGCTCGGCTGCAATTTCCTCGACCACGGGGACAGGTGGAGCGGCGGGGGGCAAGACCGTGAGCCGAACCCGGATCTGCTCCGTTGCCGCTGGCCGTGCAGGTTCGGGCCAGTGACACAAGAGCACGTAAAGCACCAGGGCGTGGCCGCCCCAGGACAGACCGTGGGCGAAAAGCTTGGCTGTAAGCTCAGCCTTGTCCTGCGAGGGCTGCTCTATGCGCGGCAGCGGCCTGGTTTGGATCCAGAGCGTGCAAAGCCCTAGTCCGAGCGCAACGCCGATGCCCAACGGCCAGGACGGTCTGGCGGCAAGCCAAAAGCAGACCGCTCCAAACGCGATGCCGAGCGTGGCGTAGCGCTTTGCCCTGCTGGAAATGGCTCTCTCCTCAGACCACGCCCGGAGCGCCGAGCCATAGCGTGGATGGCTCAGAAGTGTGGCCTCAAGCGCCGGCGACGAGCGGGCAAAGCACCCGGCCGCCAGGATCAAGAAAATGGTCGTTGGCATGACAGGCAGCAAGGCGCCGATGATGCCTAGGCCCACCAGCACAAAGCCCAAAAAGAGCCAGGCCAGGCGTTTCAATCACCAGACTCCGTTTCGGAGCGGCACCCGAACAGATGCATCTCTTGTTCAACCAACGCCTGCATGGTTGAAAACGCCTGCCGTGCGCCCTCGACCATGTGGCGGAGCTCGGGTTCCGTCCAGGGGAGTTGATCCACCGCATTGACGAACGAGCGCCAGTGCCGGGCTCTGCCATCGGCGTGGGCGGCCAAGTGGCGTGCGCCAGCGGTTTCGCTCAGACCGAGCCCTCGGGCGTGTTTGAGCAAGATGGCGGCGCCGAGCTTGGAGCCCTCTGCGACATAGAGCCAACCCCAGGCTGTGGCCGGAGAGGAGAAATCGACGGCCACGGCACCCCGATGCGTTTGGATGCCGAGCGACAGGTCGCCAATATCCTGTTCGATCTCATGCAAGCGACGACGCCCGGTAAGTTCCGGGACTAGATGTTGAAGGATTGGATCCTTGAAAAGGGGATCGATGGTGGCGTGAAAGCGGCGCTGCGCGTGTAGAAACTGGACGTAGCGCGTGATGGATGAAAACGGGGCGCTCGCCATGATGCGCTGGTCAAGCGCCTCATGGGCGTCGTGCGTCCGGGATTTGAGATGTCTGGCGACGCTTTGGCTTGGGTCGGGAGCCGTCATGAGGATGCTCGAAGGAATAGGTTTACAGCGCATGTTCGAATTTCAGGCTCACTGCATCGCGGTCGTAGCTATAAAGCCAGTCGATGTTGCTTTTGACCTGGTTTCGCCGGAACGTCAGCACCGGGCTGAAACCCGCCCACGATAGATGTTGGGCACGAAGGATGAGGGTGTAGCCTTGTTCGTGATCCCTGCGACGTGCTTCCAGCACGGCGCTATACGCTCCGTAGCTGCGCCAGCGCGACGAAGCAAAGAGGGTCATTTGGACACCCTTCGGCCATTGCAACGAACCGCCAAGGCGAACGCCGCGCTGAAAAAATCCATCTGCCTCTTCCTCCGTTTGGCTTTTGACCGCGTCAATGCCGGCAAAGCCCATCCATCTCTCGCCGAAGCTCTTGAAGACGTTGGCAAAGACCGAGGTGGTCTCGCCATCGAGGTAAGTGCCGTAGTCTTGTCTTCGGTAGCCCAAGCGCTTCCAGTCCCCCTCGAGTTTTATCAAGGACGTAGGGGACGTGGTCCATGACCACTCGGCATGGAGTCCTGGCGCGCCATACAAGGTGTGGTTGCCTAAGCCGTAGTACTCGAAAGAAGGCGCAAGCACGAACGCGTTTCGGCCGGACTTGAAGCTGTATCCGGACTGCATCACGGCGGTGACTTCGTTGAACTGGCTATTGTCTCGATAGCCTTGGCCAAACAGGGTCGTGCGGGCATAGACGCCGTGATGACCCTTCATACTCCAACGCTTCTCGATGGCCGCGTCGTATTCGAAGCCAAATGACTTCGCCGCATCGGGGGTGCTGCGATTGAAGTAGCACTGTCCATCAAGCGAAATCAGGCAGTTGGAACTGGCCGAAGTGCGATTGACATTGTCACTCCACGCCGGGCCGAGCGCCGCAGTGCCTTGCCAGCGGTCGCGCTCGACAAGGGCCTGCTGGAAGTTGTCGATACTGCCGAGCACGCCCACGGTTTTGGGGTCACTGCGGTCGATCGACTGCTCGATGGCGTCAAACAGCGCCCTCGCTTCAGCGTTCTGTTGATCCTCGAAGAACACGCGGGCCAGTTCAAGTCGCCCCGGCAGGAAATCGGCTTTCAGGTCCAGAAGGGCGGCGTATTCCGCTTGGGCTCGGGCGTAGTCGCCATGGAGTCTTGCGATCGCGCCCTGGGCATAGTGGACCAGCAGCGGATCGCGGTTGGCAAGTGTGAGATATTCATCCAGCAAAGATTGAGCTGCCGACCATTGCTTGTTCTGGAGCGCGATATAAAGCGCGCGCCCCACGTCGTTGGCATTGTGCTCAACGGTGTATTCATGCCCCTCTACGACCATCGTTGGTCTGGCCTTGTCTGTCTCCTCCTTCATGATTTCTCGCTCGCGTGCGTCGGACTGCGCTTGGTTGCGCTGTTCCAGGAGGCGGCGCATGTCGTCTTGTTGCTGCTGCGCAAGCGCCCGCCCGGGGAATGTCATGATGACAAGCGTGAGTAGGACACCCCAGGTGGGGGATGTCTTGATTGCATGCATAGGGAATCGGCCAAAAAAAGAGGAACAGGACTGGCTTGGCCTGGCTTGTCCTGTGGTTGCAATATCAAGCGATCAGCCGATCAACTCACTTCTTCGAGCCGCCAAAGGCGGTGTCGTATTGCACACCGGTGAAGTTGGCAGTGCCTGCCAGTGCGGTTTGCCCGGCGTAGAACTGGCCCGACACCACACCATTGGAACTGACTAGCGTTCCGGACTGGCGTGCTGTGGCATTGGTGCCTGAGATACTGGCGTTGGTGTTGATGGTGGCGGTGCCCACATTGACGGCAAAGCCGGCGCCATTCTGGATCGAGCCGGTCAGGCGACGCGTGCCGAAGTTTGCATCAAAGGTGCCGGTCAGTTGATTGCCGGAGCTGTAGTTATTGATGCCAACGACGTTGTAGCTGGCCGTACCAGAGGCTGGAATGGCGGTATCGGCGTTGTCGCCCATGAAGTAAACGGTATGGGTGTTCAGCCCTTCTGCGTTGTCCTTGCGCGAATACCACTCTCCGAACCAGACGTCCTGCGTCCCGACCTGCGCGAAGGCAAAAACGCCCAGGCTGTCGTGACTGCTCGGGGCACCGCTGTACGGGAAATTCAACACCTTGACCGACCCGGTGCCGCCATAGGACGCCAGGCCCTTGAAATCGACCGGCTTGTCCAGGCCCGTGGAGTTGACCGCAACGCCCGCAAAGCCCGCTTGATGCGGACCGCCACTGACCGTGGAAACGCCTACCTTGACATAGCCTTCGTTGGTCGAGCTGCCGACAAAATTCGCCGCTTGCGCAACACCGCCCAGCAGCAAGACGGTGACGCCTACGGCAACGGTTAGCATTGGTTTCTGAATTTTCATTTCTTCGGTCTCTTGTTGGAAGGAAGTGGACATCCTTGCCCCGGTTACTGTCCATGATCGTGAGCTCAGAAGCGGCCCGTTAGGCTCAGCTTGATAGTCCGGCCAGGTGCTGCCATGAGTGATCGCGTCGCCGGATCGACGTAGTAGCGATCTGTGAGATTGGTGCCCGTAAGTTCCATCGTCAGCCTGGGGCTGAGCTTGTAGGTGGCATAGGCGTCGACGAGCATCGTGCTGGCCCAGGAGAAGGGGACATTGAAGGTATAGACCAGTCGGCCGTCCCCGCTTTGAATCGAGTTCCGCCTAAACCAGTCGAGATCGGCATTTTCGTACTGCTTGTAGTAGCTCAGACGTGTGCCGAGCTCCAGGCGCTTGTCCATGAAGCGTCCGCCCAATGAAACGCTGGATGAGAACTGTGGAGCGCTCTGCGTCAGCAAGTAGCCGCCCACAAAGCCATAGTCGACACAACTGGGCACGATGACGCCGCTGCCGACGACATAGCCATTCGTGCTCGATAGCAACGCTGCCGTCTGTTCGTCGCAGACTTCGTTTTTGAAGTTGTAGTTGATTGCAAGATCCGCAAACACGCGCCCTGAGTCATATCGGCCCTGGAACTCCACGCCTTCGATGATTTGCTTGTCGATGTTGCGGAACTTGAAACTGGGGTCGCGTTCGATCACATCACGCGTCTTGTTCTTGTAGTAGGCAAATTTGATGTCTGCCACTGATTCTGGCGACAGCAGCTGTGCCAGGTCGTAGACATAGCTCACCTCCACGTTATGCGCATGCTCCGGTTTGACACCTTCGGCGTCCAATGAGGCCGAGAAAGCGATCGTGCTTTCGAACATGCTCGGATAGCGAAGCGTCTCACCGTAGCGAACATAGATGCGGCTGTAATCATCCAGGTAGAGCGTGGCAGCGTAAAACGGCGTCCAGCCGTGGTCTTTGCGCTTTGTCGCCGATGCCGGCCTGATTTCAGAAACAGCGGAGGTCTGGCAAAGCTGACCCACCGCTGCCGGATCTGTCTCGAGCGAGCCATTCAGGCAGACATTGCCGGCTTTGGTGAACCGGCCGTCTGCATCGGCTTGCCACACGCCTTGGTGATCCACGCTGTAAGTGGTCGGCACATCGGTCAGAAGCAGTGCGGCAATCTCGTCGAACTCTTCTTGCGTAATGATCTCCAGTTCGAGCAGTTCGCGATTGGACGCAAGTTGGTCTTCGATCAGCGCTTCGCGCTCAGCCTGGGTGTAGGTACCCACGGTGGTGTAGCGGGTGGTGTAGCCCGTGGTGACTGCTTGGCGAATGTCATCCTGGTGGCTGTCGAGGAAATCGTCAAAGGCCCAGTAAGACGAGTAGCGTGCGCCGGCACTGAGCGCGAGTGCTTCAAATGGACGCCACTCGAATTGGAAGTTGCCTTGTCGCTCTTCGCGTCGGCCCGCACGCGGATACATACGCCAGCCATCGCTTACGCCAAAATACGCATCCGTGGAGGTGAGGCTTTCGTGCTGAAAGCTTCCTCCCACAGTCAAGTCCAGCTGATCAGTCAAATGCAGCGTGTTGCTCAGTGTCACACCATTGCGGGCATTTTGGGCGTTGGCAAGCGCCGTGTTCCTCAGGAGGGGAAATCCCGGGCCTTGCGCATAGTTGGGGAAGCCACCTGCGGTGTAGGTGTCACTCTGGGTGTCGGTTCGCCAGAAATTGGCATAGAAGTCGATGACGCGGCTGTCTTGAGGTTGCCATTTGTATTCGGCGTTCCAGGCCTGGGTATCCACCCGACTCAGTGGCCATTGGACGGCGCTGCGATCTTCTGACTCGATGATGCGTGACGGCATCACCTCGCCGTAATGCGACGAGCTGCTTCGGTAGCCTAACTGCAGCACTTGATCGGGCGTGATGCGCCAAGTGGACTTAAAGAGCCAAGATTCCATTTGGCTCGACGTATTGGCTACCTCATTGCCCGGCAGCCAGTAGTTGGCCATGGACAAGATGTAGTCGTCGGCGTTGCTGCTGCGCGGGTGTGAGTAGTAGCCTGCGCCACGCTTACCGGCAAAATAGTTGCCACGCTCGCGATAGCTGTACGCTGCCAGCAGATCGAGATCCTCCGTGGCCCTCCATCCCAATGCCAAACGATAGGCGTAATCCTCGCCACCGAGGACATTGGCGCCACCTCCGCCACTTCGCGGTTGGAACATCAAGGTGCGGTCGGTGTAAGGGATGTTGGGCGTTTGCTGTGGGAAGCCGTCCACCGTTCGATAGTCTTCGCCCGTGTGGAGCGTCGGCAGGCGTGGCCTCACCGCATTGCTGCTGCCTTCCAGGCGAAATTCCGCCCCAATGGTTTGACCTTCGTCCAGGATGTCTTCGACATCTAGCGTGTTCACCACCATCGCGCCACCGATGCCTGTGGTGACATGACGGGTCAGCGACGGACCTTTGAGGATTTGGATGCCGCCAATCAGAAACGGGTCGATGTAGTTGCGGTTGCTCGCGCCGTTATAGCCACGCCAGACAGTAAGCGCCTGCTCGGTGCCATCAATGGTGACAGGCACGCGTCCTGGCCCTTGGATGCCGCGAATGTTGAGGTCCAGCGCGCCGCTGTTGCGCGCATCACCGCTGAAAACCCCCGGGATTCCGTTGACAAGATCTGACGGTGTCTTGCCCTTGAAGCGTTCAATCGTGGCACGATCGATATAAGCGGTGGAAATGTCGAGGTCGTAGACGTCGTCGGCACTCCGGCGGTCCCGTTCCTTGCCCTGGCTCGCCCCCAAGTTTCCGCCGACCCGCAGCATATCGGTGGTGCGTGCTGACGAGCGGACTGCGCGCACGATCAGCCTTTGGCCCTGCTGACTGGCCTCCAGGCCTGTTCCGCTCAGAATCCGCGCCGCGCCGTCATGGGCGGTGAAGTTGCCCTTGAGGCCATTGCTCCTCAGGCCTTTGGTCAGCGATGCATTTACGACGACCCCAAGTCCTGCCTGGCGGCCGAAGCTCAGCAGGGCTTGATCGAGCGGTCCTTCCGAGACATCAAAGGCAATGGTGGCCTGCTGGGCGTGCGCGGGCGGCGCAAGGGCAGTCAGGGCCGTCGTGCCAGTGGCAAGTTGAGCCAGCAGAACGGCAAGGGCAAGTGGGTGGCGTCGAGCGCGCCGGGTGGTGGAGGCGGGAAAGGGGCGTTGTGCCGCCATGGCGAAGGCAATCCTCAGAAGTGAAGGCTTGCCCGCTTTGCTGATCAAAGCGGGTGTTCATGAGGTTTGCCAATCGAGATCGCCAAATCTGCCACCATGCAGCGAAAATTATTCGCTATCTCACGAAAATGGCTCAGTGCTTTGCCGGGCCAACCAGGATCAGCCAAGGCGACACACGTCGGATGGAGACCTGAAGGACTTGAGGCAGGGTGTCCAGGATGGCATTGACCGGGTCGGCCCCGACCAAGGTGTAGAGCGCAGTGAGACGAAGCTGCGCGACCGATGCCTCGCAGCGGATCCAGCCGCGTCGGTAGCGCGACAACTCGGCCAAGAAGTCGTGAAGAGTCATGCGATTGGCTCGGATCAGGCCAGCCGTCCAAGCCACCGCGCTTTCATCAAGGGGCGTCAGGCGTCCCGAGCGCTGATGATCAAAAAACACCTGGTATCCGGCGGGAACCCGCAGGGAGGATGTTGTCTCTCTCGTTAGGTCGACAGCGCCTTCTTGTACCGTCAAAAGCACGCCGCCGTCGCTCAGGCGGACCCCGAATCGCGTGCCAATGGGCACTAGCGTTGCCGACGGCATTTCTACGACGAAGCGCCGGCCCAACGCGTCTGGTGCGGTGACGATGTCCACTTCGCCTTCGTGAAGGATGATGCGTCTGGTCGCTTGGTCAAAGCGCACATCCACCGCGCTTGCGGTATTCAGGCGAAGCACGGTGCCGTCGGGTAGCGTGAGACGCTTCTGTTCGCCGACCTGGGTTCGAAGATCAGCGGTGGCGATATGCCACTGTCGCGAAAGGCCGAGAGGTCCTGACAATAGACAGCTGCCCGCCAGCCCTGTGCTACCCCAGAGCAGGACTTTCAACGCGTGGCGTCGCTGCGGCGAGGCATTCGCGCTGCCGAGCACCTCACGCGAGACGTTGCTTGGAATGGACGCGAGGCGGTCCGTCATGCTTCCACCGAGCGCCTCGATCCGTCGCCAGGCCTCGGCATGATCGGGATCGGCCCGTTGCCACTGTGCAAAAGCGTCCTGCTGTTGATGGTCAGGCTGGCCGGAGGCCAAGCGCACATACCAATGGATCGCTTTGTCGATGACCTCTGGTGGCAGGACGCGTGCGCGAGCGTTACCCATAGCTGGCGCGGTAACAGCCTTGAAGCGCGCGGATCATGGCTTTCTGGACCATGTTGACGGTGATCCCGAGATGCCTGGCAATCTTGGCGTAGGGCCAGCCATCGAGTTGAGAGAGCAAAAACGCCTGCCGGGATCGTGCAGGAAGCCCATCGAGCAAGGCATCGATCTCCTCCAACGCCTCTAGAGCAAGCTTTGCCTCTTCAGGAGAAGGGGATGCCATCTCGCCCCGGGCAGCCAGCGCATCTAGGTAAGCCCTCTCGATGGACTGGCGACGCCAATGATTGACGACCAAGCCATGTGCAACGGTGGTGAGGTAAGCGCGAGGCATGCGAATGGCGTCGGTCGGTATGCGCGAGCAGATCAAGCGCATGAAGGCGTCTTGCGCCAGATCCAGTGCCAAGGCGTCGTTGCCGAGCTTCCTGATCAACCAGGATTTAAGCCAGCTGTGATGATCAACATAGATGTTCTGGAGCTGAAGGCGAGCCTCACCTGTCAATACAAGGGCGGAATCACGCATCATCCTATCGCCATAAATGAGAATCATTCACATCTTAGGCCAGGGGCCCTGCTAGTGCAAACAGATGCAGACCGCAGAAGGCGGAGTGAAGAACCGCGCATCCTGGTCGAAGTCGCGCCGTCTCCAAATAGCATCGATCGGTTGGGCCTGGGGGCTTCCCGGTAGATGGTGGATGCAGCGAAGAGCTCTGCAGAAAACAGGTGTGAGCAGCGATAACGCAAGCCGTCCTAAGAAGCGGAGCGGCGAAATCAGGGCGTTCTTCTCGTCGATTGCGACTGTGGCCACCAGTGACCTGGCTCAACGCGCTGGGCGTCCAGCGGACCTCGGCGCGTTTCAGGATCTGACGTATCCCGGCGCGTGCGATAGCCGTGCTGCCGGCTAGATCCACCAGTCCGAGGGAACCAACGGTGGTGTGCGAGCTGCCTTACAGCGGCGCCCACGGCGACAGGACCGATCCTCCCCAAAGAGGCGCTCGGCAGTCCCACTACCAAGGCGGAGCAGGGCAGGCGAGAATGAGTGGCCGGCACTTTGCCCCGGACACTTATCGGCTCCGAGCATTACTGTCCATGCGGGCGCGCACTTCTTCCATTTCCAACCCTTCATCGGTTTCGGCGCGCTTCCGCTACGCGGGCGTAGCGGTGCCTTGGCTCATGCTTGCGCTCGCTTATACCCCTGCAGTAGCCATGACATCGCTGGCCGAGGACCCGCAAGGCGCTCCCGGCCTGTTGAAGGCTTTCCTGTTTCTAGTCGGCAGCTACGTGCCCTGGGCAGTGGCCACCCCAACGCTTCTTGGACTCGCCAGGCGATGGATCGTTGGAACAGGGGACAGCATTCGCCATCTGGCATTGATCGCCTTGACTGGACTGTTTGCCATACCGGTGCTGACGGCGCTGGGCTGGGTGCTTGGGCATGGTCTCCTGCAACTAGCAGGGTTCGTGGGCGCGGGAGGGCTTGATCTTCGCAGCGGTCAGCGCGCACTCGCTGCCACGACGCTGTTCGCCATTCCGCTCTATCTGGTCGTCATGGGGGTAGGGCAGCTTTGGACACACCTGATTTTGAGAAGTGAGCGAGAGGTCGTGCTGGCCCGACTGGACGAAGAAGCGCTGCGGTCTAGGCTGCACCAGCACTTCATCTTCAATGCGCTCAATGCGATCGGGGAGCTTGGGCATCGTGACGCCACCCGGGCAGACCGTGCGCTTGGCCATGTAGCGAATATCCTTCGCGCGATGCTGGAAAGCGCACCTGTGGTGTCGCTAAGGGAGGAAATAGGCGCGAGCGCCGAGTTCATCGAGCTGCACCAGGTGCTGTCCGGCACCATCACATTCGACATCGACATAGAGCCTCGAGCTTGGAACGCCGCCGTTACGTCCATGGCACTGCAACCATTGCTAGAAAACGCCATCCAGCATGGAGCGCGTATTGGTGGGCTGGTTCGGATCAAAGTGAAGGCTATTGTCGAAAACGCGGAACTCATCATCACGGTTGTGAACCCCGTCTGCGGCAAGCAACCCGGTGGGCTAGGCATAGGGTTGGATCACCTGGGGCGGCGATTGGCTCTCACCCACGGTGCCACGGCATCGTTGTCGATTGAACGTCAGGAGACATGCTTTGTCGCAACGATCTGTCTCCCCCTGAGGGAGGCAGAGGCGTCGTGATTCGCACTCTAGTTGTGGACGATGTAGCGCTTGCGCGAGACCGGCTTGTTCGTTTCCTCGCGTCTGAGTCTGATGTGGTCGTGGTGGGTGAAGCGGCCACCCTCGAACTGGCGCTTGAGCGCGCACAGCTCGGAGATGTCGACCTACTGCTGTTGGACATCGGTCTGCCCGATGGGAGTGGCCTGGACCTCGTGAAGCATCTCGAATCAGTTGTGCCGCATATCATCTTTATCACTGCCTACAGTACGCACGCGGTGTGCGCTTTCGACGCTGGTGCATTGGATTACCTTCTCAAGCCAGTAGATCCCAAGCGTCTACAGCTTGCGATGCGGCGCGTGCGTCAGCGCATAGACGGTAGGGGTGCGGAGATTGCCCGCCTGGCTGTTGAGGTGGGTGATCGGACTGTCTACTTGTCACCGGCGGAGATCGACTATGTCGAGGTGGCGGGCCATTACGTCTGTATCCATGCCGGAAAGGACAC
Organism: Xanthomonas arboricola; assembly: GCF_002940665.1. Taxonomy (GTDB): domain Bacteria; phylum Pseudomonadota; class Gammaproteobacteria; order Xanthomonadales; family Xanthomonadaceae; genus Xanthomonas; species Xanthomonas arboricola_B. The sequence continues at coordinate 585,143 of NZ_MIGY01000001.1, read as the reverse complement.
GTACTTGCGCCGCGATAGCCTGGCAAGCCTGGCAGACAGTCTTGAGTCGCATGGGTTCGTTCGTATCCATAGATCGTCATTGGTGAATGTGAAGCGTGTCGTGGCGATCCGTTCGGCGCGAAACCAGGATGCCCAACTCGAACTTCTAGATGGCACAACACTTCGGGTCAGCCGGCAATTCCGACCACAGCTGGAAGCGCGCCTACCTCGCCTGTTTTAGCGGCTGTTGCACGATTGAGGCCCCTGGGCACACGACTCGTGCCAAATAGCCGTTGCAAGAAGCGCCTGGCAGACATGCTCGTTTGCCCTTTCTCAGGCCGTCCTGACATGCGCCGACTCGCCCTTCTCTTACTTCTACTCGCCTGCGCCCACGCCAATGCCGCAACGCTTCACGTTTCTTCGCTGGATAGCCAGGCCGATGCGCCCTTGGGTGTGCACGTGTCAGGAATGCGCCCTACGGAGCTCGTGGAGCTCAGGCTTGCGATGAAGGATGCCAAAGGCATCATCTGGCGCTCTAGCGCGGTGTATCGCGCGGATCTAGACGGCATGGTCGACCCGGCAATCACCGCGGCTGAGGCGGGGAGCTACATGGGAATTGATCAAACCGGTCTGTTTTGGTCGATGCAGCCTGAGGGTCCGCCACGACCTTTGCCTTTTCCCATTCAGAGAAGACCCGGGGATCTGCGGTTTTCACCAGCCGAGTTCACTCTTGACGTGGTGTCGGGCGGAAGAGTGGTCGACACAGTGAAGCTGCGACGATGGATCGATGGCAAGGACGTCTGCGCGTTTCCGGTAACATCCGATGGACTTGTGGCCAACGTCTACGCGCCCCAAGGCGCGCTGGTAGATGGACGTCGCCATCCGACCGTCATCACTCTCGGGGGCTCCGAGGGCGGGATCGAGAGTGCCAACATGTATGCGGCCTGGCTTGCCTCTCATGGGTTTGTGGCGATGTCTGTGGCTTATTACCGCATGCCTGGATTGCCCAAGGATCTCGTGCGGGTGCCGATTGACCCTGTCTCGATGGGCGTGACTTGGCTACAAGACCAGAGCTATGTGGATCCTTCCGGGATTGGTGTATTGGGTGGCTCATGGGGCGGAACCATCGCGATGGCCGCTGCCTCACACGACCCACGGCTCCGCGCGGTGGTTTCGTTCGTGGGAAGTCCGGCACCATTCCGCGGAATACAGCGGGATGTAGCGCCGGCCGATTTCCGCGCAGTCAACAAGCCTGGTCTGACATTCAAGGGAAAGGATCTGCCTTTCCTGCCCTATCGTGAAGACGCTTCTTGGCTGGATGAAAAGGAAGCCGAGATCCAGTCGACGCTGAAAGCCGCGTTGTTGCCGATTGAAAAGATCAACGGCCCGCTCATGCTCGTCGCTGCAGGAGACGATCGGCTGGGTCTGTCTGGTGAAATGGCGGCGGTGGCGCAACGCTATTTGGCTCGGCATGCGCATGGCACGCACGATCAGATCATGTATTTCAGCGATGCCGGGCATTTGATCTCGCCGCTGTGGCAGCCGACAACTCACCGCCATGACCTAGGACCTCATCTTCAAGTCGGTGGCACCCCCGAGGGCTATGCGCGAGCTGACCGAGAGAGCGGTGCGGCTGTCATCGAGTTCTTGCGATCTGCCCTGGGAAACACGCGTTAGGCGCGCTCGCCCACATGGTTGAGTTCCCGCATCTCTTTGAACCAGGTGGCTCCCCATTTGGCGTTCAACCCGCGAGCACTCAAGGAGGATCGGATGCGACGCGCGACGGACAAAAGCCCTGCCTCGCTGAGCTCCCGTAGCGGCTTCACATAAGCAATGCCCTCAATTCGATGGCCGGTGTTACCGCGCTTGGCAGCTCAGGAGTGAAGTGGAACTGAGGCTAGAAGAACAGGGCCCGCCAGTGGGGCCCCGAGGGCAAATTTGGGAACTAGAACTCCTGCCAACTGCTAGCCGCTAAGCTGCTCGAAGGGGCTGGCGTTACCTGCCTTGAGGTGACTGTATGATTTCCCTTTATTTTGTGCAGCGCTGGTGGACTCGCCATGGAATTCTTAGTGAATCCAGTGGCCGCCGTAGCGATGTTGTGTCCTGCCGAAATTTTGAACGCTGAGACCGCTTCACTTAGCTGCGTTGCCTGCTCCTCCATCGAGCGTGCTGCTGCAGTCGCTTCCTCAACCAGTGCCGCGTTTTGTTGAGTGGCTTCATCCATTTGAGTGACAGTCATATTGACCTGTTCGATGCCAGCCGACTGCTCCTGCGAGGCTGCCGAGATGTTGCCCATGATGTCGGTGACGCGCTTCACGCTAGCAACGATCTCAGCCATTGTAGAGCCGGCGCTATGCACTAAAGAGGAGCCTTCGGCAACTCGTTGGACGGAGTCATCAATGAGTTCTTTTATTTCCTTCGCTGCACTGGAGGACCGCTGGGCCAGGGTGCGGACCTCAGAGGCAACCACCGCAAACCCGCGTCCTTGCTCGCCGGCTCTGGCAGCTTCCACTGCAGCATTCAGCGCAAGGATATTGGTTTGGAAGGAAATTCCATCAATCACACTGATGATGTCAGCAATCTTCTTGGACGAGGTTTCGATACCGGACATGGTGTCCACGACCTTGTTCACCACGTCGCCCCCCTGGGACGCCACATGCGCGGCGCCAATCGCCAACTGATTGGCCTGGCGTGCATGCTCGGCGTTTTGCTTCACCGTAGACGTCAGTTCCTCCATAGAGGCAGCTGTCTCTTCCAGGTTGGCGGCCTGTTGCTCGGTCCGGTGTGATAAGTCCTGATTGCCGGCAGCAATTTCGGTTGCTGCGGTGGTGATCGACAGTGCAGAGTGCTGGATCCGTCCCACGATTTCCGCAAGTTGCGCTGCAGTGGCATTGGCATCGTCCCGCATCTGGGAAAACACGCCGTTGAATTCACCGGTCATCCGCGCAGTCAGGTCTCCTTGTGCAATGGATTGCAGCAAGGAAGATAGCGATTGCAGATTGGTGTCGGAGGTGGACATCAGTTGATTGAGACTTGCGACCATTGCACGGAAGTCATGCTGGAAGCGCTCGGTGTCTCCCCGCACAGCGAAGTCGCCTGCTGCGGCAGCTGAGGCTAAGCGACTTATTTCCCTGTTGATTGCTGTCAAATTGTGCTTGACCTGATCCATCGTCTCGGTGAGCACGGCTTTCTCGCCGGGTAGACGATCCATATCCTCGGAAAGATCGCCTATGGCATAGCGTCCGGTAATCTGTGCCAGGCGCATCATGACGGCAATGTGCGAGCTGGCCAATGCATTGGCATCTCGCACCATATGGCCATACTCTCCTGGAAATGTATCTTCATCCATGCGATAGCTGATCGCACCAACTTCGTGCTGGCGCGCCATTTCCAGCTGCGCCGCGATGACGCCCTGCAAACGGTCACGTATACGATAGACCGCCTTGGCCAGTTGTGCGGTCTCGTCTTTACCCGTGACCTTGACGTCGACATCGAGCACTCCGTTTGACAGGTGTTCAACAGCCGTCACCGCCCCTCGGATCGAACGAGAAATCGCATTGCCAAGTATCAGGGCAATGCTGATGCCGGCTAAGGTGATCAGTGCTAGCGCAATTGCCGAGAGCGTCATTGCACGCGTGTTGGCAGCCTGCTGCTGCCGATAACGCAGTTGGGCCGAATTGCCTAGCTCTTCGCGCAGCGTGGCAAGCCCGGCGAAGGTGGCGTCGGCATTGTCCTTGACCTGGGTGCGGTTGACTTCCGCGCCGCCGGCAATATCGCCGGCTTCGATCAACTCAACTTGGCGCCGCATGCCTTCATGCATCAGTGCATAACTCGTGGTGATCTTCTGCAACTGGGCGAAATGTTCGCTCTCGTTGTTCAACAGCCGTTTGAGCTCAGCGATGTTGGCTTCGACCTGAGTGAAGCGGTTCTCGTTTTCCTGCTTCCACTGCGCAATCAAATCAGGGGATCCGATCGCGATCATACGCAGGATGTTGATGTCGACTCGGGTCAACTGACCATCGATAGTGCTGGCAAGCACGGAGCCGTTGAAATCACGGTTATAGAGCGTGCCGACGCTGTCCTTGGAATTGTGCAGGCTGTGGAGGAGGAACAGGCAGAGCAGGATGCTGGGAACCAGTGTTCCTAGCAATGCCAACAGGAATTTGCTCTTGATCGTGGCTAGCATGGTAGGCCTTGGTGAAGAAGAATCTGTGCGTCGGGAGAATCGATCGCCGTATCGGCCAGCTGAGGCGATCTGGGCATTCGTTGGCCAATGTCGGCTGGATCAGAACTCCTGCCAGCCTGCGCCATCTGTGGAGCTGGCGACGGGCTGGGGTTTGTGTGGTGCCCGTCGTCGTGCGAGGACTTCTGCAGGCGTCTTCAGTGGCGTTGCCGTCTTCCTGCTGCTTGAGCTAGCAATGGCGGTTGCAGCAGGAGCTGCTTGGACCGGAAGAGCGTTCTCTTGATCAATCTTGAACACCGCCACTGCCCCGGTGAGCTGCGTGGCTTGCTCTTCCATGGCACGGGCCGCAGCGGTCGCTTCCTCAACCAGTGCTGCGTTCTGCTGTGTCGCTTCATCCATCTGAGTGACCGTGGTGTTGACCTGCTCAATGCCAGCGGACTGTTCCTGAGAGGCCGCTGAGATCTCTCCCATGATGTCGGTGACGCGTTGCACGCTGGCGACGATTTCCGCCATGGTCGAGCCAGCTGTGTGGACCAGGGTTGATCCTTCGGCCACGCGTTCGACCGAGTCGTCGATCAGCGTCTTGATTTCTTTGGCTGCGGCGCTGGAGCGCTGGGCGAGGGTCCGCACCTCCGAGGCGACCACGGCAAACCCGCGCCCCTGTTCGCCAGCGCGCGCTGCTTCGACGGCAGCATTCAGGGCCAGGATGTTGGTCTGGAATGAGATGCCGTCGATCACGCTGATGATGTCCGCAATCTTCTTGGACGAAGCTTCAATCCCCGCCATGGTTCCCACGACGTTGTGAACGATTTTCCCGCCCTGCGATGCCACATCTGCCGCGCCGATCGCCAACTGGTTGGCTTGCCGTGCGTGCTCGGCATTCTGGCGAACGGTGGAGGTCAGCTCCTCCATCGACGCAGCCGTTTCCTCGAGATTGGCGGCCTGCTGCTCGGTGCGCTGCGACAGATCCTGGTTGCCGGCAGCGATTTCACGTGCGGCCGAGTTGATCGAAACGGCCGATTGCTGGATGCGTCCGACAATCTCTGCCAGCTGCAAGGCGGTGGTGTTTGCATCGTCGCGCATCTGAGCAAAGACTCCCTTGAACTCACCCGTCATGCGGGCAGTGAGGTCGCCTGCGGCAATGGACTGGAGCAGCGAGGACAGGGAATGCAGGTTGCCGTCGGCAGTGGCCATGAGAAGGTTCAAGCTCTCGACCATGATCCTGAAGTCGTACTGGAACCGCTCGGCGTCGCCGCGTGCGCTAAAGTCGCCGTTGGCAGCGGCTTGCGCCAACTGTCTGATCTCATGGTTCATACCGGACAGGTTTGTCTTGACCTCATCCATGGTCTGCGTCAGCACGGCTTTTTCGCCTGGCAGTTGCTCCATGCGTTCACTCAGGTCGCCGATGGCGTAGCGTCCCATGATCCGTGCCAGATCGGACTGCACGCTTAGGTGGGAAGCGACCAGGTCATTGGTGTCTTTCGCCATACGGCCGTAGTCGCCCGGGAACGCAGTGGCGTCCATACGGAAGCTGGTCTGGCCTTCGTCGTGGCGCTTGGCCATGTCGCCCTGAGCGCCCAGCAAGGCCTGAAGCTGGTGTTGCATTCCCTGCATGGCGCGCAGTAATTGCCCGGTTTCGTCCTTGGCGTGCGTGCGCACGTCGTTGCCTAGCTGACCACGGGCGATAGCCTCGGCAACTCTGGTAGCGCGGGCTAGCGGCTGGGTCAGGCTGCGGGTGATGAGCCACGCCAGGAGACTGCTGACCAACACGACAATCGCGCCACCCAGGATGAGCAGGAGCTTACCCCGATCCATCGACTCGACGGCGTCCGCATACGCTTGGCGGCTCTGGCCTTCCTGGCGGGTGACGAGTTCACGGATCTTGCCCTGCCAAGCCAGAATGGCGGGGCGCGCCTTCTCGCTCAGGATGACCTGGGCCTGAGTCTTGTCATTCTTGCCAGCCAGCGCCATGACGTCGTCGTTGAACTTCACCGAAGTCGCCCGGCGCTCGTCCATTTCAGCTCGAATTTTTCGACCTTCCTCCGAGCTTGAGAGCGTGTCCAACTTGGTGCGTAAATCGGTGTAGCGCTCACGCTGCGTGGTGATGGTGTCGAGTGCTTCCTTACTGAGCTCTTCACTGGTTGCCATCGAATAAGTGCCCAGTGCGATCAGCAGCGAGGAATTTGCGTCGAGCATCCCGTTGCCAATCTGGATCTTGGCGGTGCGGTCGAGAACGATGAAGTCCAGCTGTGCCCGTGCCTCAGCCATCGTGCCTAGCCCCGTGGCCACAAGCAGGCCCGAAAGAAGGATCAGAATTCCGAAAGCGACAGCCAAGCGGTGTCCGACGTTGTAACGTTGAAGGAAGGCAATCATGGACGTCCTAAAGAAGATCACAGGGTAAGCAGCGACGGCCGTGGCTGGTGGCCGGCTGTCATTGGTCCCAATAGCGGCAATCTTCTTCAAAACTGGAATTTCGATCACCAAACCGTAGTTCTGCCCTTCAGAAAAGTCGCCTGCTGTCGGGTGCGAGGGCCTGATGTCCATCGGGCACGCTGGCTGGGCACTGCAGTCCCTCGCCTGAGCGCGTGTGTTTGCACAGACCGACAGGCGCACCAATAGCGTCCTGGTCGAGCCAAGTGACCTCAAATAAGTGCTTCGAAAGATACGTCGGGATGCTGCTGGACAGTGTCCACGATGCCGACGGTCGCCATACTCGCCCAGTGACGCGTCATCATTGGGGCGCGAGGCCGTAGCAGCTATCGCCGACGCTAAGGCAGGTGCGTGAAAATCCAGCCCGCGTAGGAAAGCAGGGCAATGTAGCTGACGAACAGTGCTGTATGGACAGCACGTTGGTGAACCCGGATGAGATGCATGCTTCCCTCGCATACAAGCGCCATTGGCCATGCCGGCTGTGGGTGTGCTCCACACCCCGTGAGATGGAGCGGCCTCATGGCCTCACGTCCGGCCAGGTGATGGTGATGTGAAAGTGGGTTGCTAGCAAATAGGAATTTTCTATTGAAACGTTTGGCCGCAGCTGCGCAGGCCTTGGAGTCTCCTGTCGCTGGGCCAGGCCCGCTCCGCGATGCAGTAATGCAGCGTGTGGCCGGCTCATCACACAGTTAACCGGGCTCGGGAGTTCGTCTATCCGTCAAGAACCGGACCGCAGATGGTTGCCGGTCGCCCTCTCTTGAGCGATGCGGCCGGACATAACGCCTAGCGTCTGGACCGGACAGCGATTGCAAGGTGCCCCGGGAAGAATGACGCAAGTTGCTCGCTTCGCTGTTTCCTGCCGAATGGTCAGGAACCTCCTGATTGAGCAGGCTCGCGGCGATGGGCATAGTGGCAGCCCTCATCGAGCCAGTACCATGACGACCACGCATCCCCAACTCATCGGCGCACTTCTCAAGGACATACGGCGCGCCGAATCCGCGCGTGCAGCCTCAAGTGGTTGCTGCGCAGAGCAGATGCGTTTTGGGTACGGCACGCCGGACGATGCAAGCAAGGTGCTGGAGATGTTTGCGCTGGATTCCGAGCAGATCCGCGAGCTTGGGCTGGTGGGCGTGGAAGAGCTGGGCGAGGCGGTCTGCCACGCCTGGTCCATCAACGCCGGCGAGCTGGATCGGGTGATTCAGTGGTTTTCGGCGCCGAGGGTCGAGTTCGTCGGCAAGCACTGCCGCGAACTGGTCCGGGCCGGGCGCATCGGGCCGGTGCTGACCATGGCGCGCGAGCATGCCTTGCTGCGCCATCGCTGAGCGCAGCAAGGCCCGGGCGTGCCCTGCCGCTTTACGCTAGCCGGCGCAACGGCAATACTCGCTGACCCTTTCAACCTCAGTTTTGCCAATGCGCCAGGTTCCGCCCGCTTCACCCTCTGCCGCCGCCAAAGCCCAATTGCTGGAAGAGCTGCGCAAGCTCGAGCAGGAAGAAGCCCAGCTGAAGTATGCCCAGACGCTGGAAGCGTTCGACCAGGTGGTCGAGGTGCTGACCCAGTTCGGCAGCCGCTTCAATGCCAAGCAGAAGTCCCAGATCGCCTCACTGGCGATGACCGGCAAATCCAAGGGGCCGCTGTCGTCCACGGGTGACGTGGTGGCCAAATACTGGATTCCGCATTCCGGCGAAACCTGGTCCGGGCGTGGTCGCACCCCGCGCGCGTTCAAGGCATGGGAAGGCACCAGCTCTTACAAGGAATGGAAGGCCAACCATCCGGATAAGCGATTCCCCCTCTATCCAGGCTGAGTTTTCGCGTATTCAAGGTCGGGTTGAATGACAACCCGATGCGTAGTGCGCTGCCCCGCATCGCCTGACACATCACTGATATCAGCTGCAGCTCCGGGCTGTTTCGCCGGCAAGGCGTGAAGCCCATCTGCGATTGCGTCAGCGCCAGCGGCGATTCTGCTCGCCCCGCGCGCGATGTAGCGTCTGGATATCACCGGCAAGGCTGTCGCCGCACACGACCTGCAGCGTCGGCATCCACGGATCGGTGGCGTGGATCCTGTTCACGCCGAAGCATCCGGCGCACATATCGAAGCAATAAAAAAACTCGCGGCCTGCCGGAAATCCGGCGGGCCGCGAGTTCGTGTCACCGCGTCAGGATGACTGGTCGTTCTTGCACTCGAACACCGACACGCTGCGCGGCGGGGCCAGGAATTCGCTGGCGCCGGCCGGCATCATGTCCACTTCCAGGGCGTCGTCGGTCGAGAGCGCCAACTTCCAGTGCACCGGTTCGTCGGCCGAGGGCAGGGTGAAGGTCACGCCTTCGTGGTAGGCGTTGATGACGATCAACAAGGTGGCGTCGTTGGCCAGTTCCTTGACGCCGGAGGTCTGTGCCTTGCCTTCCAGCAGCAGCCCCACCGAGCGCGCGCCGGCATCGGTCCAGTGCGCATCGTCCATTTCGGTGCCGCCCGGATTGAGCCAGGTGAGATCGCGCAGGCCCGCTTCTTCGTTGTACTGGCCGTTGAGGAAGCGGCCGCGCGACAGGATCGGGTAGCGCTTGCGCAACTGCGTCAGCGCCTTGACGAAGTCGGTCAGGCGGCCATCGGTGGGGTCGTTTTCCCAGTCCAGCCAGGTGATTTCGTTGTCCTGGCAATAGGTGTTGTTGTTGCCGCCTTGCGACTGTGCACGCTCGTCACCGGCAAGCATCATCGGCGTACCCTGCGAGAGCAGCAGCGTGGCGAGCAGGTTTTTCATCTGCCGCTCGCGGATCTGCAGCACGTCCGCGTTATCGGTGTCGCCTTCTTCGCCGTAATTGCAGGAACCATCGTTGGACGAACCGTCGCGATTGTCCTCGCCATTGGCGATGTTGTGCTTTTCGTTGTAGCTCACCAGGTCGCGCAGGGTGAATCCATCGTGCGCGGTGATGAAGTTGACCGATGCCCACGGGCGGCGGCCGCGACGATCGAACAGATCGGCCGAGCCGGTAAAGCGGGTGGCGAACTCGGCCAGCTTGCCGTCCTCGCCCTTCCAGAATTCGCGCGCATTGTCGCGGAACTTGTCGTTCCATTCCGACCAACCTGGCGGAAAGTGACCGACCTGATAGCCGCCGGGGCCGCAGTCCCAGGGTTCGGCAATCAACTTGACCTCCGACAGCAACGGATCCTGGTTGCAGGCATCCAGGAAACCGCCACGCTGGTCGAAACCGCTCGGCTCGCGTCCCAGGATCGTTGCCAGATCGAAGCGAAACCCATCCACATGCATCTCGCCGGCCCAGTAGCGCAGCGAGTCGTTGACGAACTGGATCACCCGCGAGTTGCTCAGGTTGAGCGTATTGCCGGTGCCGGTATCGTTGATGTAGTAACGCTTGTCTTCGGCAAGGCGATAATAGCTGGCATTGTCGATGCCCTTGAACGACAGCGTTGGCCCCAGCTCGCTGCCTTCGGCGGTATGGTTGTAGACAACGTCCAGGATCACTTCCAGGCCCTGCTTGTGTAGGGCCTTGACCATGTCGCGGAATTCGTCGCGATGTCCGCTGGACAGGTAGCGCGACTTCAGCGCGAAGAAGCCGATGGTGTTGTAGCCCCAGTAATTGCGCAGGTCCTTGTCCAGCAGGTGCTGGTCGTCCAGGTACGCATGCACCGGCAACAGCTCCACCGCAGTGATGCCCAGGTCCTTGATGTATTGCAGCACCTGCGGCTGTGCCAGGCCGGCAAAGGTGCCGCGCACGGCTTCGGGTACCTGCGGGTTGCGCATGGTGTAGCCACGCACATGGGTCTCGTAGATCACCGTCTCGTTCCACGGCGTGAGCAGGCGCGCGTCGTCTTCCCAGTCGTAGGTGTCTTCGACCACCACACACTTGGGCATGAACGGCGCGCTGTCGCGCTCGTCGAAGCTCAGATCGCCATCGGGGTGACCCACGGTGTAGCCGTAGAGTTCGTCTGCCCAGATCAGGTCGCCATCCATCTCGCGCGCGTAGGGGTCCATCAACAGCTTGTTGTGATTGAAGCGGTGGCCTTCGGTCGGCTCATACGGGCCATGCACACGGTAACCGTAGCGCTGGCCGGGTTTGACGTCGGGCAGGTAGCCGTGCCAGATCTCGTTGGTGTATTCCGGAAGATCCACCCGCACTTCGGTGCCCTGTTCGTCGAACAGGCACAGTTCCACGCGCGTGGCGTGCGCGGAAAACAACGCAAAATTGGTGCCCTGGCCATCGAAGACGGCGCCGCGCGGAAACGGGCGTCCTTGGCGGATGCGGGAGGGGTTGGCGTAAGCCGCGCTTGCTGGACGTCGCATTGAGAGTCTCGGGTGCGCCGGCATGCCGGCATTGAGGGAGCTCAAGCATTGCGGGTTCAGCTGTGCAAACTGCGTCATGACGACAGGGGGGCGGCGTGAGGGCGGTCGACGCCGCGCGCGGTCGCCAATCATTCTTTCTGGCGCAGACACCGGCGACGAGCGCGCCGACGCGGATCTGATGCGTCGAATCGGGCACGTCTGCTGCGTTGTCTGCGCGACCGCCGCCACACATCCTGCGTCGTACATCACCTGCGCCGACGTACGCACGCGCTTGAGTGCTGCGCAGCCGCCCTGCTAGCATCCAGGCCGTCGAAGCCGCGCAGCGCATGCAGTGTGACAGCTGCCTTGCTGCGTCGCTCCAGCTCCCATTCTCGGGGCCGTCGCACACCCGTCGAACGCAACGTGCAGGGCCGTGACGCTGCCCGCGTGTGCAATCGACCGGCAGACCTACGGACTTGGGTCACTCCGTCATCAGACTCCGACCATGTCCAGGCCGCGCCGTACACCTGCCGCGATGAAGATCGCCATTCTTTCCCGCAACAGCAAGTTGTATTCGACCCGGCGGCTCATCGAGGCCGGGCGCAAGCGTGGCCACACCGTGCGCATCCTCGACCCGCTGCGCTGCTACATGCGTATCGCCGCCGACGGTTTTAGCCTGCACTACAAGGGCAAGCCGATCACCGGATTCGACGCGGTGATCCCGCGCATCGGCGCCTCGGTCACGCGCTATGCCACCGCCGTGTTGCGCCAGCTCGAATTCATGGGCACCTACACGCCCAACCCGTCCGACGCCATCCTGCGCTCGCGCGACAAGTTGCGCGCGCATCAGTTGCTGGCCGCGCAAGGCATCGACATGCCGGTGACCGTGTTCGGCGACAACCCGGACGACACCCAGGACCTGCTGTCGATGCTCGGCCCGCCGCCGCATGTGGTGAAGTTGAACGAAGGCGCGCAGGGCGCGGGAGTGATCTTGACCGAGAAAGCAAGCGCCTCGCGCGGCGTGGTCGAGGCGCTGCGCGGGCTATACGCCAACTTCATCGTGCAGGAGTTCATCGGCGAAGCGGAGGGGGCGGACCTGCGCTGCTTCGTGGTCGGCGACCGGGTCGTTGCCGCCATGCGCCGGCAGGCGGCCGAGGGCGACTTTCGTTCCAACCTGCATCTGGGCGGCAGTGCCGCGGTAGCCCAGGCCACCGAGCAGGAGCAGGACGTCGCGGTACGTTCGGCACGCGCGCTGGGCCTGGCGGTGGCCGGTGTGGACCTGATCCGTTCCCGGCGCGGGCCGTTGGTGCTCGAGGTCAATTCGACCCCCGGACTGGAAGGGGTGGAAGGGGTCTGCGAAGTGGATGTGGCGGCGGCGATCATCCAGCACCTGGAGCACTCGATCCGCTGATCGGGCCACCAACTTTGTTATCGAAAATTTAACAAAAATCTAATCCTTTCCTCGCTAGCCTCATCCGACCGTGGCTCCGCTCTCGGCAGTGACGGTGATCGGGATGAACTTTTGGCCCAGGTGCGTTGTCGCACTTGGGCCTTTTTATGTGGCGGCTTGCTGCCCCCAGGCTTCGCGTCTACATTCGCTGATGTTAAATCGCTCAGGCACACAAGGAGGCGTCGGCATGGCAAGGCAAGTCAGCATCGCGATGCTGTTCGGCGTGATCGGTTTGCTGATCACCTCCGCCTGCGCAGCGGCGGTCGGTGGCGACATGCAGCTCAAGCCCCCGGCGGAGCAGGTGCGTAGCGATCTGCACAAAAGCGAGAAGCACTCCGAGATCAGTCAGGATGAGCGCGCTAAGGTGACAGCGGTACCCGATCGCAACCATGCCGCATTGGAGGCGCAGCCGGACGTCGTCGTGCTGCAGCCGGACCAGCGCGCAGCGTTGCATGGTGATCAGGAGCCCGTCACCCAGATTTTGATCAAGGCAGGCGAAGATGGTCGGCCAATTGCCGGCGCGCGCGTGCATCTGGTTCGCAGACGAGTAGCAGACAGGGTATGACCGCCGCCGAGTGTTGCCGTCAGACGACGGTGAGTCAGGACGACATTTCTCGGCGCCAGCGCTAAAAACAGCTTAACCAATGAGGTTCCAGTGCGAATTCTAGTAATCGAAGACAACAGCGATATCGCCGCCAATCTGGGCGACTATCTCGAAGACCGCGGCCACACGGTGGACTTTGCCGCCGACGGCGTGACCGGTCTGCACTTGGCCGTGGTGCACGAGTTCGACGCCATCGTGCTCGACCTCAACCTGCCCGGCATGGATGGCATCGAGGTGTGTCGCAAGCTGCGCAACGAAGCGCGCAAGCAGACACCGGTGCTGATGCTCACCGCACGCGATTCGCTGGACAACAAGTTGGCCGGTTTCGACTCCGGCGCGGACGACTACCTGATCAAGCCGTTCGCGCTGCAGGAAGTGGAGGTCCGGCTCAACGCGCTGTCGCGTCGTGGCAAGGGCGTGCACACCCGCGTGCTGGAAACCGGCGATCTGGAATACAACCTGGACACGCTGGAAGTGCGTCGCCGCGGCAAGCTGCTGCAGCTTAACCCCACTGCCTTGAAGATCCTGCAGTCGCTGATGGAAGCCTCGCCGGCCGTGGTCACCCGCCAGGAACTGGAAACCCGCGTCTGGGGCGAGGAGCTGCCCGATTCGGACTCGCTGCGCGTGCATATCCACGGCCTGCGTGCGGTGGTCGACAAGCCTTTCGATGTGCCGATGATCCAGACCCGTCACGGCATCGGCTACCGCATCGCCTCGCCCGATGCCTGAAAGCAATAACGGCGCGCGGCCCGCCCGCAGGCGCGGCCGCTACCGGCGGCGCCTGCGCAGCCGCATCATTCTGTCGTTCGTGTTGTTGGGTTTCTGCCTGACCACGCTGTTCGCCTTCGCCACCAACTGGGCGCGCTCGCGCGTGGAAAACCAGTTGGTGGAAGACGTGATGAACCGCAATATCGACGCCTTTGCGCAGCGCTTCTATTCCGACCCGCTGCGTAACCCCGATCTGCCGGTGCAGCAGATGCGCGGGCGGGTGGTCAAGAGCGACAAGTTCGAGGCGCTGCGGCTGGAACAGCCGGAGTGGTACCAGTTCCCGGACGGCATCCACACCATCTCCGGCGTGGACGAAAACGGCAACGCGTATTCGTACAAGCTGGCGGTGCGCAAGACGCCGAGCGAGTGGTTCTTCCTCGCCTATGACATGACCCAGACCATCAAGGGCGAGATCCAGCTCAAGCGCACCTTGATGCTGTCGGTGCTGGTGTTCAGCGGCTTTTCGCTGTTGATCGGCTGGTGGTCCGCATCCAAGGTCATGCGCCCGGTATCGGACCTGGCTGCACGCCTGCGCGCCTACCGAGGGGGCACCAGCGAGCCCAAGCCGCTGGCCGCGCACTTCCCGGACGACGAGGTGGGCCAGCTGGCCGAAGCGCTGGACGATTACTCTGCCCGCCTCACCGAAGTGGTGCAGCGCGACCGCGAATTCAACGCCGACGTCAGCCACGAGCTGCGCACCCCGCTGGCGGTGATCCGCGGTGCCACCGAACTGCTGCTCACCAAGCCCAATCTCGACGAAAAGATGCTGCAGCGCCTGCAGCGCATCCAGCGCGCCGAGCTGCAGTGTAGCGACCTGATCGGCTCGCTGCTGCTGCTCTCGCGCAACGAACGCGGGCAGGGCAGCAGCAATGTCGCCAAGGTGGCCGAACAGCTGGTCGACGCGCACCGCGCCCAGCTCGGCGGCAAGCCGCTGGAGCTGCTGCTGGAAGGCGAGCGCGACCTGGTCATCGACGCGCCCGAAGCCGCCTTGTCGGTGGCGCTGGGCAACCTGATCGGCAATGCGGTCAAGTACACCCAGGACGGCCAGGTACGCGTGCGCGTGCTCGGCGATGCGGTGGAAGTGATCGACTCCGGCCCCGGCCTGAGCGAGGAAGACGCCGCCAAACTGTTTCAGCGCGGCTACCGCGGCACTCACGCCGGCCACTCGCAAGGCGGCGGCATCGGCCTGTCGATCGTCAGCCGGCTATGCGACCTGTACGGCTGGCGCGTCAGCGTGCGCCCAGGCCAGCAGCGCGGCGTCATCGCAACACTCGCCTTCCATCGCTAACCACCAACCGCACTCCCGTAGGAGCGCACCCGGGCGCGAGGGCTTTACCCATGACGCCCCCACGCCGGGGCTTGCAGACAACAACCGCACCCAAAACCCAGCTCAGCGCTCCACCACCGTCACTACCAACTCGCCCGCACGCGCCGTGATCTGCAGCTTGCACCCAACCGCAAACCCCAACTGCTCCAGCCACAGCCCGCGCAAGCGCACGCTCGGAATGCGCTGGCTGTGCGGCCGGCCCGGCTCGGCATCGTAGAACGCATAGCCCACCGTGCAGCGCGTGGGCGTGCGCGCCTTGCGCGGTGGTCGCGGCGGCAGATCGTCCACGCGAGGTTTGTGGCGACGGTCGAAGGCGAGGTTGTCCACATCGAACGTGGGCGATGGCACCAGCTGCATGGGCTGTGCGTCCTTTACCGGCGTGGCTGCCCGCTTGGCGGCAGCGGCGCGCTTGGCATTCAATTTGGGCCGTTTGGAGCTTGGAGACTTCACCCGGCTCATCGCCTCACCTCCGCCAGCACCACGGGGCGATGACGCCCACCAGCCAATACCGATGCATCTGTCATGACAACGCCTCCTTCGAAGAACAGGCACCGTCGCCGGCCGGCGACGGGATGTCGGGAGGTTAGAAACCGCTCATAGCCGGCGGGCGTATTCCTCCCGAAGGAGTGTTGTATTAGCCGCCCTCCCGACGCAGGCATCGCGTCGGCTTGCGCCTGCAAGCAGGCACAAAAAACCCACCGGTTTGACGGAGGTGGGTACCGCTATGAGAGGAGTTTCTACGCTCCTTGAGGCAGAGGTTGCTACTGGTTGTGTGGGATGTCAACTGCCCTGTGGTCTTTCGACAAGGATGTCTGGTCAGGCTGAGGAATAAAAGAGCCGGCTGCGAGTTGCCAGAGAAAAATCATGATTGCTTCGCAACTGCTGTGTAAAAGATTATCTATTCCGGCTTGATTGGAAAATTTTCTTGTTGGGTCCCATGCGAGTTTTGCTTTAGCTTAACTATGCTCCGGGGCCAAAGATGGCGGCCCCGATCACTAAGTGCACGACAAGCGGTTTTCGTCTGCGCTTCCTTGTGCAGCCTCAGTTTCAGATTTCCAAAAGCCGTCGCGCCGCAGGGGAGTCCATGAGTAAGTTCTCGCCTAGTTGCTTTGCAATATGTTCTAGGTCGATTGACCAGCCCTGCTCAGATGGAAGAGCAACATCAGTCAGCAAGGTTTTTTTTCCTTCCGCACTGACGCGATAAACAAAGAGCTTGCGTAACCCTTCGTCAACGCAAACAAGATGGCTATGCTCGCTCATATCAATTGTTCCAGGTGTTAAGTGTCGGAATAGGATCGCCCCTTAGACAAGCGGCGTATCGCTGAGAAGCGGACGCATGACAAACAGCACCGGCTCTGGCGCCGCGCCTCCTAGTGATTGCAGTGCATGTGTCAGTATCGACGCGCAGCAGCTTCTCACAATCCTCTTTCTCGTCGTCGTCAGGGCAAGTAGCGCTACCAACTAAACCTCCTATCAGGCCACCAGCCGACGCGCCCCCCAGGCCTCCGAGTGTCGAGCCTGCGACAAAGCCGCCTGCAGTTCCTGCCACGGGCGTTACAAAGGTTCCTCCGGCACCACCAATAATCCCACCGCCCCAGTATCCGATGCCACCACCCACAACGCTGCACGTTCCAACCCATGCCGCAACACATCCTTGGTTTGGTGCAAGACCAAATCGATCAATCCATGTAAGTGGCATTGCTGCTGCATAGCTATACGCATTGATTCCACCATCCAACCCGATTGGATCGGACTGCGAATAGCGTCCAGTGCCTGCATCGTACTCGCGGTGTATGTTTTGGTTCAGGCCAGAGGCCGCATCGTACCGCTGCCCCGGAAAACGCATATCCAACACCAGTGCCGCACCATCGCCATCAGGATCCTGATTCGGCGCGGTGTTGCCGAAGGCTTCGCCCTTCAAGCTCCACGTCCACACCGCCACATCGCGGGTGGGGTCGATCACCACGCGTGGGCTGCCCAGGTGGTCCGGTTCGATGTAGTGCAGTTTGTTTGCACTTGCCAGCAGGCCGACTGCTAGATCGTCCAGCCAGATCGCCTGTTGTTTTGGCGCGCCATTGGTGTCGTAGTCGCCCAGCCAGTGGCCGGCTTCATCGTAGAGCGTGTAGGTGTTGGTGGTGCCGAGGAAGCGGCGCACCTGCTCGCCACGGCCGTTGTAGCGGTAATTCATCGTCACCGCGCCCGCGCGGCGGGCCTGGGTCATGCGGCCGGTGGTGTCGTAGGTGTACTGGCGCGCGGTACCGCCGATGGCGGTGGTGTTGCCGGTGGCGTCGTAACTGCGGGCCACGCCGGCCACGGAACTGAGGCGGTGGCTGTCGGCCGGGTAGGTGTAGGCCTGCGTGGCTGTGCCGACCTTGGCGCTGAGGCGGTTGCCGGTGGCATCAAAGCTATAGCCGTCGATCAGCGTGCCTGTGCGGCCGTCCTTGAGGCCGGTCAGGCGGCCCAGCGCGTCGTAGCCCAGGCCGATCTCCGGCGTGGGATTGCCAGCGGGCATCAATGCGGTGAGGTTGCCGGCCGGGTCGAAGCCGAAGCCGACTTCCAGCCCGTCTGGGCGGGGGTCCTGGATCGCCTGCGGGCGGTAGTCCAGATCGTAGCGGCGGGCGAGGGTGCGGCCATTGCCGTAGGTCCAGCCGGCAGCCGGGCCGAACGGGTAGTAGCTGGCGTTGCCCAGCAGCACCTGCCGGCTGCCGCCGGTCGGGGTCACGCCGACCTCGGTGGTCTGGCCTTGGGTGTTGCGCACGTAATCGACCACCGCCCCATCGGGATAGGTCATGCGCCGCAGCTGGCCGCCGACGGTGTAGTCGTAACGCAGCACCAGCGCCTTGCCGTTGCTGGTCTGCACCTTGCGCACCAGATCGCCGAAGCGGTTGTAGCAGTACTGGGTGATGGCGCCGCCGTCCTGCATCTTGGTCAGGCGGCCGATGGAGAAGGTCTCCCCGCTCATGCAGACCGTCTGCGTCACGTCGTAGGTATAGGTGACGTTGAGGCTGGTGGTGGGGTAGGTGACCTTGGTCAGGCGATTGAGCGCGTCGTAGCCGTAGGCAGTGGTGTTGCCGCGCGCATCGGTCTGGGTGGCGCGGTTGCCGGCGCTGTCGTAGGTGTAGCTGGTGACGCCGGTATCCGGGCTGGTGAGCTTCACCAGATCGCCGAAGCCGTTGTACTCGTATTTGGTATCCAGGCCCTTGGGGTCGGTGACCTTGGTGAGGTTATCCAGCGCGTCGTAGTCGAAGGTGGTGTTGGCTTTGATGCCGGCCACATCCTGCAGCGTGCGCGAGAGCCGGTTGAGCGGGTCGTATTCGCTCTGGGTTGCGGTTGCCAGCGCATCGGTCACCTTGGTGGCGTTGCCGTTGGCGTCGTACTCGAAATCGGTGGGGTCGCTGGCCGCGGTGGCGTGCGTCTTGAGTTGGCCGAGCTGGTTATAGACACGCGAGAGCGTGCGCTTCAACGTACCGGTCGCGTCCTTGGTGTCTTCCTTGACGCGATTGCCGGCGTTGTCCAGGGTGTAGTGGACGGTATTGCCCGCGTTATCGGCGATATCGGTCAGCCGATGCGCCGCATCGTAGGTGAAGGCGGTGAACGCACCATCGGGCTGGGTGACCTGCTTGACCAGGCCGGTGGGCCAGTAGTCGATGCGGGTGACGCGGTCATCGGCCTCGCTGGACGCGTCCGCGCCGCGCACCTTGCTGGCGGTCAGCCAACCGCGCGGGTGATAGGTGTAGTCGGTGATGATGCCGTTGGCGTCCTTGATCGACAGCGGGCGGCCGGCGCCGTCGTAGGCGAGGTATTCGGTGACTTGACCTAGGGCGTTGGTGATTTTCCTTGGGTCGCCCTTGCGATGCAGGCAGTTAGCTGTCGAGCTAATACAGGTCGGATCATCCTTGGGAAAGTAGAGGTAGGTGGTCGGTCCCGACAGACCAGGGCGAATCAATTCCTTGACCAGTCCTGGCAGTGGGCACTGGCCTGCAGACACGTCCGCGTCTTCGCAGTAATGGATAACAAATGTACGTGGCTGCTCATTTGCTTTGCCGCGCTCAATGATTGTCATAGGTTGGCCGCGGCTGTTGTAGGACCAAGCTGTTGTGGCAACCAATGCACCTGCTGCGTCATAGGTGCGTCTTTCGGCGGGGACGCGAAACCAAGGGTGCCATTGCGTCTGGAGCATACGCCGATGGCCCTGTCCGTTATTGGAAGCCTCGACTTCCTGCACCAAGAGGCCTCTGGCGTCGTAGTCGAAATCCTTGGTAATGCCGAGAAAATCGACATTCAGATCCGGATAGCCATTTGCATCATAGGTTCTGGACTGTACCGACTGACCTCCGCAGGTTGCGCAAGATTTCTGTGAAGATATGATTTTCGCACGTGAGAACTGGACTGTATGTCCAAACTCCGCAACATCGCCGAGAGGGCTTGTCACTGAGGTTTTGTTGATCTGGCGGCTCACTGTTACCAGATCGATGGGTGAATCTTTTCCTCCATGGCGACTGGTTACTGCGCGACCATATTGATCGTAACTCCATGCCGCGTAGCGTTGACCATTCTCGTCTATTATTCCTGTCAGAAATTCCGGGTGGGTTTCGTCTTCGTAAGTGTAGCGAACCATGCCTGCAAATGCTCGAGTATTCGAACGGTGCTCCACCGAAGTTAGTCGATAACCTTGATAGCCATACTCCACGGAGGCGCCGTCAGGCAGAAGTACAGAAATAAGCTTGCCACCCGTGTAACTGAATCTCAGAGCGCGAGCCTTGCGATCCTGCACGGCGATCAGTTGGTTGTCCGCATTGTAGCCGAGCGTCAGGATATCCCCATCCTTGTACTCGACTCTGACCAACTTGCCTCTGGCATCAAAGTATTCTGCACTGTCATCTTGCGTATCGACACGCCAGCCCGATGGCTGGCCATTCGCGGTCAAGATGGCGATTCGCTCGTTAACGTCTTTATCGAAAACTCCCTCTGAGCCTAATTGCGTAAATGCGTAACTGTTACCCGACGGCCTGACAAGGCGAGGTTCGGTCGATTGATACGCCATGACTCCACTCTGAAACCCGTGCCGCCAACCTAATCCAAGTGTTCCTGACGGATTGTGGGCTACTTGCGCACTGGTGTAGTGGCGCTTTAGGGTCAAATGTCCGGTACGGTCGACATAGTCGACGGCAAGCTCCGTTTTGTAACCTGTTACCAAGTTGAGCGGGTTGCCTACTTGAGTTGGGCCCGTCGTTGCGTCGCATTGATTATTTTTCCCCGGGTCAACAGGGGGATTCTCAAGGCCAGGTGGCGGTTCAACCTTGAACTGGGCGCGGAAGACCGGAACGTTGTACCCATCACCCTCTTCGGTGCACTGGCGATCGATAGTTGGGACACCTGCAGCCCAGACGTAAGGGCCGTTGTATTTTGTCTTAATGGTGGGACACAGTTTGTTGGCGTCGCCGTAATCATTTTTTGGGTTCGCAGCGAAGTAAGCTGCTGCATCCCTGGTGGCGCGTTCGTACGCAAGTGCCTCACTCGCACAGAGTGGGACGTACTGGTCATCGCATCCGTCCTGTGCCTTCGCGGGCGCGCTAAACATTTGAGCGAGGACAAGAATAATTGTTATGCCTAATGGGCGACTTGCGTCCATGCAAACTCTCTTCTTTGTATTGAAATTATTAAGGGGAAGGAGGGGGGGCGCTATTTCCGGACTTGAATCCGCTTTGAGGCTGCAAGTGCGAGGTAATTTGTGTTCAATCTATGAGCATCCCGAACTAGGTCTCCTGGATCGCTGTTGTTTCTCACAATGTCATGCGCCAATGCCAGCCGCTGTTCACGAGAAGCTTGTGCGGCAATTATCTGATCCGCCAGTGTCGGCGTACTGCCGTCGCGTTGCATAAGTCGGGTGTGCTGTAGTTCGACCGGTGCATCGACGACCAGGACGCGATCCAGCCAGGGGTACGTAGCACGGCCGCCCGCTTCGGTCAGCAGGGGAATTGCGACGATCGCATAAGGGCCCAAGGCTTCCTGAGCGGTGCGCTGCAGTTCTGTACGAATGGCAGGATGGGTTATCGCCTCTAGCGCTTTCCGTTGGGCTGGATCGGCGAAGACGATCTGGCGCAGTGCTTGTCGGTACAGTGTGCCGTCCGGCAGTAGGATATCCGGACCAAATCGTTCCACGATCGCATCGAGAATGGGGCCAGGCGCCACCACCTGCCGCGCGACGATATCGGCATCAATGACCGGCACGCCCAGCTTCTCAAACTCTGCGGCCAGAGCACTCTTGCCGGACGCGATGCCGCCAGTGAGGCCGACGATGAAGTCGCTCATCGTCGCGGCCCGGTCAACGCAGGCCTGCGAAGTGCAGGTAGCCGTCCACCAGATCGTTGCCCCAGAAGAACACCACCCAGCCAGCGATGGCCAGGTAGGGGCCGAACGGGATCGGGGTGGCGCGGTCGCGGCCCTTGGCCACCAGCCAGATCGAGCCGAGGATGGCGCCGACCAGCGAGGAGATCAGGATGATCGGCAGGATGCCCTTCAACCCGCACCAAGCACCGAGCGCGGCCAGTAGCTTGAAGTCGCCGTGGCCCATGCCTTCCTTGCCGGTGAGCTGCTTGAACAGCCACCACACCGTCCACAGCGAGACATAGCCCACCGCCGCGCCCAGCAGGGCGGGCTTGGCCGGCATGTAGAGGTTATCCATCGAGCCGACCAGGCCCAGCCACATCAGCGGCAAGGTCAGCTGATCCGGCAGCAACTTGTGGCGCAGGTCGATGCCCGACATCGCCACCAGGAAGCAGCTCAGCACGATCGCGCCAAAGCCCTGCCAGCCGAAGCCGAACCGCCAGACGCTGGCCACGCACAGGATCGAGGTCAGCAACTCCACCAGCGGATACTGGAGGGAGATCGGCTTGCCGCTATAGCGCGACTTGCCGCGCAGCATCAGCCAGCTGAACAGCGGGATGTTCTCCCACCACTTGAGCTTGTCGCCGGTGACGGGGTCGTGCGAGGGCTCCACCACGATGCCCGGTGGCGGCGGCTCGTAGATGTCCGGCAGCTCCAGGATCTCGCGCGCATCCCGCCGCCACTGCCACTCCATGCGCTTGGGCAAGCGCAGGATCACCACGTTCAGGAAGCTGCCGATCAGCAGTCCCAGTCCGGCCGCGGCGGGAAAGCCGAGACCGGGATGCTGGTCTAGAAATGCCATTACGTCTTATCCAACCACTGCGCCGAGTTTGAAGATCGGAAGATACATGCCAATGACCATGCCGCCTACGATGGTACCAATGAACACCATGATTAGCGGCTCAAGCAGGCTGCTAAGCGCGTCAACGGCGTTATTGACTTCCTGTTCGAAGTATTCAGCAACCTTGAACAGCATCGCATCCAGCGCACCCGCCTCCTCGCCGATTGCAGTCATCTGAATCACCATGTGCGGGAACAGGTTGACCTGCTTCATGGCCATGTTTACTGGATAGCCCACTGACACATCGTCACGCATGCGCAGTACGGCTTCCTCGTATACTTTATTGCCGGTGGCGCCCGCTACAATGCCGAGTGCTTCAACTAATGGGACGCCCGCCTTAAATGTAACAGCGGTAGTTCTAGCAAAACGTGCAATAGAACTATTGTGCATGATTTGGCCGATAATAGGGAATTTCAAAATCAGCCGATCCATGCTGTGTTGCATGCGTGGTGAACGTCTGTAAGCGAAGAGTAGCCCGGTAACGCAGCCCGCCCCTGCTATAAGTATTATCCACCAATAGCTAACCATGAATCGTGAGGCGTTAACGATCATTTGCGTAAATACTGGTAGCTCGGCTCCAAAGCCTTTAAATACCTCTTCGAACTGTGGGACGACGAAAATGAGGAGAATCGCACTAACTATTATTGCTACCGCGACAACCATTGCAGGGTAAAATAAAGCTTTCTTGATTTTTCCCTTTAGGGCCTCGATATTTTCTTTGTAGCTGGCAACTGTATCTAGAACGGTTTCCAATACGCCTGCCCCTTCACCAGCTCTTACAAGATTGCGATACAGCTCATCGAATTGCACGGGATGCTTGCTGATCGCTTCATGGAGAGATGATCCGCCTTCAATATCCGTCCGTATTTGGCCAACCATTTGTTTCATTCTCGGGTTTTTATGCCCTTCGCCAATGATTTCCAATGAGCCTACGATTGGCACTCCGGACTTCATCATTGTCGCCATCTGGCGGCTGAAAAACGCAATATCTTTTGGTGTAATCTTCTTTCCGGCTGCTCCGAAAAGCGGCTTGGGCTTCGCTTTTACTGAAGACGGCATGATTCCTTGACGGCGAAGCTCAGCACGTAACATATTTACATTGCGGGCGCTTTGTTCTCCCTTCATCTTAACGCCGCGCTTGTCGGTCCCCTCCCACAAGAACGATTGCATCTGGCTGCCCCGGCCTGCCGTTTCATTTTTCATAGCGCGACGTGCGACTGACATGTGCCCTTTCCTTCGGCCACCCCAGGCCGCAATTGAGGCAATAGTAGCGGGTTTCAGCGCTTTGGACATCCCCTGGCTAGGGGATGGTCCTATGTCGCCTTTGAGCACAGTTGGGTACATTCCAGACGAAAAGTGACCAACTACGTCACACTGCCTTCTGGGTCCCAATTGCGAGAGTTGCCTGTTTACATTGCCGAATGGTCTGAGCATGCTGGCGTCGGTAAGGCTGTGCAATGATGCGCAACGCTGGCATGGAAGATGCATGTCGTATACCTGCAGGGCCCTGAGACTCAAAGCTCTAGCTGAAAAAGTCTAAGGGATTTAATTAAACCACTCTCTGGGGATGTCTAATGAAAAAGCAACAAGGTTTCACTCTCATTGAATTGATGATCGTTATCGCGATTATCGCAATTTTGGCTGCTATCGCTCTTCCTGCGTATCAGGATTACACTATTCGAAGCAAGGTCAGTGAGACCATGATTGCGATGTCCGCAGCCAAGTTGGCGGTGTCTGAAACAGCGCAGTCTCAAGGTATTTTGGCAACTGCCGTGACCAATAACGCTGCGGCTGGGTATTCTGGTCAAACTACCGACAAGGTCGCGAGCGTTGTGATTGCTAATGGTGTGGTCACCGGCACTTCCAAGAACACCGGCGCAAAGGTTGAGCCAATTCTGAAGTTGACGCCTACTCAAGCCGATAAGGACTCGCCCATCACTTGGGCTTGCAGCTATACCGCCGGCGAATCGAAGCACGTTCCGGCCAGCTGCCGTACCGCTGGCTAATCTGCCCAGTGGCTCGGTCGACAAGGCCCTGTTTTTTCAGGGCCTTGTTTTTTGTCAACACAAAGATTCGGCGTGTGGTTAAATTTGATGGTATTGGTCTAAGATTTCGATCGAAATTGGAATAATGAAGATCTGAGGTTTAAAATGAGCACTGGAGCTTCTGTCAATCTGGTTGGTATAACAGGAATCGCTAGGCGCCTGGTTCAGGATGGCGCGCTGGAAGAGGCTGCTGCGCGAAATGCAATGGACCAAGCTGCGGTTGCCAAGATCCCTCTTCCACAGTGGTTTTCTGAAAAGAAGCTAGTCTCCGCAGCGCAATTGGCCGCCGCCAACGCAGTCGAGTTCGGCATGCCGCTGATGGACGTATCGGTGTTCGATGCCAACCAGAACGCCATGAAGCTGGTCAGCGAAGAGTTGCTCCAGAAGTACCAGGTGCTGCCGCTGTTCAAGCGCGGCAACCGGTTGTTCGTGGGGGTGAGCAACCCGACCCAGACCCGGGCGCTGGACGACATCAAGTTCCATACCAATCTGGTGGTCGAGCCGATCCTGGTCGACGAGGACCAGATCCGTCGCACCTTGGAGCAGTGGCAGGCCAGCAACGCGTCGTTGGGCTCGTCGCTCGGGGACGATGACGAGGGCATGGGCGATCTGGACGTGTCGGCCGGGGATGAGGACATGGGCGCCGGCGGGGATTCCGGGGTCGATGCCAAGGGCGACGACACGCCGGTGGTGAAGTTCGTCAACAAGGTGCTGGTGGATGCGATCCGGCGGGGAGCCTCCGACATCCATTTCGAGCCCTATGAAGACGATTACCGGGTGCGGCTGCGGATCGATGGGCTGCTGAAGAATGTGGCCAAGGCACCGGTAAAGCTGAATCAGCGCATCGCCGCGCGTCTGAAGGTGATGTCGCAGCTGGATATCGCCGAGAAGCGGGTGCCGCAGGACGGGCGCATCAAGCTCAATTTGTCCAAGACCAAACAGATCGACTTCCGTGTGAGCACCTTGCCGACATTGTTCGGCGAAAAGGTGGTGTTGCGTATCCTGGACGGCAGCGCGGCCAAGCTGGGCATCGAGAAGCTGGGCTATGAGGCGGACCAGCAGAAGCTGTTCCTGGAGGCGATCCACAAACCGTACGGGATGGTGCTGGTGACCGGGCCGACCGGTTCGGGCAAGACGGTGTCGCTGTATACGGCGCTGGGCATCCTCAACGACGAGACGCGCAACATTTCCACCGCTGAGGACCCGGTGGAAATCCGTTTGCCCGGCGTCAATCAGGTGCAGCAGAACAACAAGCGCGGCATGACTTTCGCCGCGGCGCTGCGCTCGTTCCTGCGCCAGGACCCTGACATCATCATGGTCGGCGAAATCCGCGACCTGGAGACGGCCGAGATTGCGATCAAGGCCGCGCAGACCGGTCACATGGTGCTGTCCACGCTGCACACCAACGATGCGCCGCAGACCATCGCGCGTTTGATGAACATGGGCATCGCGCCGTACAACATCACCTCGTCGGTGACCCTGGTGATCGCGCAGCGTCTGGCGCGGCGCCTGTGCAACAACTGCAAGCGCAAATCGACCTTGCCCGAGCATGCGTTGCTGGCCGAAGGCTTCACGCCTGCGCAGATCGCTGCCGGGATCGAGCTGTATGAGGCGGTCGGTTGCGACGAGTGTACCGAAGGCTACAAGGGCCGTACCGGTATCTACCAGGTGATGCCGATGACCGACGAGATCGGCGCGATCGTGCTGGAAGGCGGCAACGCGATGCAGATCGCCGAAGCGGCGCAGAAGATCGGCATCCGCGATCTGCGTCAGTCGGCATTGATGAAAGCAGCGCACGGGGTGACCAGCCTGGCCGAGATCAATCGCGTAACCAAGGACTGAGCGCCCTCATCCGCCCTTCGGGCACCTTCTCCCGCAGGCGGGAGAAGGGCATGTAGCGTGCTTTGTCTTGCGGGTTGGAGGTGCTCTGAGCCGCCCTCGTGCAGCTTCTTGCGCCGACGTGAAAGGGCTGAGCGGCGGGGCGTCGGAGTGGGGATTAGGTAATCGAAGGCGAGCCATGCGTGTGCTGATATCGACTTCGCTTCGGCCCCACAAGAGCAATCGAACGGCAACGTTTCCCGATTCCCGATTCCCCCAATCCCTAATCCCTAATCCCCAATCCCGGCTCTTCTACTCCATCCCCAACTTCTTCAACTTGTAACGCAACGCCCGAAACGTGATGCCCAGCTGCGCGGCGGTCTTGGTCTTGTTCCAGCGATTCTCCTCCAGCGCCTTCTGGATCGCGGCGCGCTCCAGTTGCTCGATGTAGGAAGGCAGGGCGGCCGAGGCGGGGTCGATGTCGACCACCGCTTCGCGGGGTTCGACGGCGGCGCTGCCGGGAGTGGCGGCGAGGCGATGGCCGCCGTGGGCGGGCAGGCGCAGGTCGCTGGCGCTGATCTGGTCGTCTTCGGCCAGGGCCAGGGCGCGTTCGAGGATGTTTTCCAGCTCGCGCACGTTGCCGGGAAAGCCATATTGGTCCAGCGCGTCGAGCGCGGACTGGGTCAGCAGCGGAATCGGCCGGCCGTGGCTATGTGCCAGGCGCGCGATGATGGCCGCGGCCAGTTGCGGCAGGTCACCGCCGCGTTCGCGCAGCGGCGGCACGCGCAGTTCGATGACGTTGATGCGGTAGTACAGGTCGTGGCGGAAACGGCCGTCGGAGACCAGGTCGCCCAGGTTCTTGTGGGTGGCCGAGAGAATGCGCACGTCCACCAGCGACTCGCTGGAGGCGCCCACCGGGCGCACCGATTTTTCCTGGATCGCGCGCAGCAGCTTGACCTGCATCTGCAGCGGCAATTCGGCTACTTCGTCCAGAAACAGCGTGCCGCCATGCGCGGCCTGGAACAGGCCGGGCTTGTCGGCATGCGCGCCGGTGAAGCTGCCCTTCTTGTGGCCGAAGAATTCGCTTTCCATCAGTTCGGCGGGAATGGCGCCGCAGTTGACCGGCACGAACGGCCCGGCCGCGCGCGCGCCCTGTTCGTGGATGGTGCGTGCGACCAGCTCCTTGCCCACGCCCGATTCGCCGACGATGTAGACCGGCGCCTGGCTGCGCGCGACCTTGCCGATGGTGGCGCGCAGGCTTTCCATCGCACTGGAGTCGCCGAGCAGGCGGCTGGCCTGTTCCGGCGGCGGCGCGGGCGGGGCGGGGCGGTCGCGGTTGTTCAGTTCCAGCGCGTGCTTGACCAGGCCGCGCAGCACGCCGATGTCCACCGGCTTGCTGACGAAGTCGAAGGCGCCGGCCTTCAACGCTTCCACCGCCAGGTCCATGCTGCCGAACGCGGTGATCATCGCCACCGGGGTCTGCGGATGGTGCTTGGCGATTTCGGTGACCAGTTCGATGCCGTTGCCGTCGGGCAACCGCATGTCGGTCAGGCACAGGTCGTAGGGATTGTTGGCCAGCAGCTCGCGGGCTTCGGCCAGGTTGGCCGCGGTGCTGATGCGCAGGCCCATCCGGCCCAGGGTGAGAACAAGCAGTTCGCGAATGTCACGCTCGTCATCGACAACCAGTGCACTTTTCGGTTCGTTCATGTGGCGCACGATAGCCCACGGCGATGACAGTCGACAATTGCCGGGCGGGGTCGGGCGGAACGATTCACGCGATCAACAACGCTGCGCCGGTTGGATAAAGCACGATGCGCAGCGGCTGGCCGCAGGCACACGATCGCAGCATATGCGCACTGGGCTTGCTCCAGGCATGTCGCAACGCTCTGGCTCACTTCCCGAGCAGGCTATTGGGCCCCTGCAACAGGATCCGGAAACAGGCGCCGCCGCCCGGCACCGACACGTAGTCCAGTTGCGCCTGGTTGGCGCGGCACAGTTCCTGGGCGATATACAGGCCCAGCCCGGTGCCGTGTTCGGAGGTGGTGTAGAACGGGCGGAACAGTTGTGCGGCCACGGTCTCCGGGATGCCGGGGCCGCGGTCGACCACGTCGATCACCGCCATGCGCTCCATGCGCTCCACACGCAGCTTCACCCGCGCCGGCTCGTCCATGACCCGGCCGTATTTGAGTGCGTTGTGCACCAATGCGGTCAGGATCTGGTGCAGATGCTTGGGGTCGACCAAGGCATGCACGGCATTGCCCTGGATGCTGGCCTCCAGGATGTCGGTTTCCATCGACAGGGTCTGCCGGTACTCGACCACGAAGCGGCGCACGAAGGCGGCCAGATCCAGGTTGTCCGGGCTTGCGCGCTCGCGGCGGGCCAGCGCGAGCACGCTCTCGACGATGCCGTTGGTGCGCTGGCATTGCTGGTGGATGATCTGCAGCAGACGGCGGTCGGCAGCGCCGATGTCGGGGGATTCTTCCAGCAGCTGCGAGGCGTAGCTGATCGCCGCCAGCGGGTTGCGGATCTCGTGCGCCAGGCTGGCCGAAAAGCGTCCCATCGCCGACAGGGTGAGCGATTCGGCGCGCCGCGACACCACGCTGGCATCGTCCAGAAATACCAGTACCAGGTCGCTGTCGGCGAGCAGCCGCACGAAGCGCGGCTGCACTTCTGGGCGGTCCGCGCCCAGTTGCAGTGGGGCCTCTTCCTCGCGCCAGCCGCTGCGCCAGCGTTGCAGGCGGCGCGCCAGTTCCGGGGTGAGTGCGGCCAGTGACAGGTCGGCCGGGGCGTTGCGCTGGTCGCCATCGCCCAGCAGCGCCAGTGCCGCTTCGTTGGCCAGGGTGATGTGGTTGTGCGTATCGACCACCAGCACGCCGGTGCGCATGCGGCGGATGATCAGTTCGTTGATTTCGTAGAGATTGGCCACCTGCGCGCCGCGTTCTTCCGCCAGCACCTGGTTGCGGCGCGCGCGCGAGCCGATCTGTTCGCAGATGAAGGCCACCGCGACGTAGCTGGTGGCGAACATGGCCAATTCGGCCACCGGGCGGGCGGCGCCGCCGCCTTCGAGCAGGGTCCACAGGTATTCCAGCACGATGGCGCCGCTGGCGAGCACCGCGATGCTCATGCCGTAGCGCAAGCGCAGCAGCAGCGAGGCGGCGGCGACATTGAACAGCAACATCATCGCGATGCCGGCGCTGGCGCCGGGCAGGGCGTGCGTGGCCAGGGTGGCGGCGAGGATGTCGGCCAGCACCGAGCAGAACACGGTGGTGGTCAGGCGGCGCTCGCTGCGGCCCCAGAACAGCAGCGGCACGGCCATGCAGAGATACCCGATCGCCACACCGGCGGCCAGGCGCGGGTAGCGCGGCTCGGGGATGGCGTCGGATAACGGGCTGAACACCAGCGCGGCGATCAAGCCGGCCACCAGCACCCGATACAGCGAGAAGAAGTACAGCTCGCGCTGCGGCGCTGACTGGAACCGGTCGATAAGCGATGCGCTGGATGGCAAACCGATTCCCCCGCTGGAACGAGCCGCGAGTATAGGCAAGTGCGTGATCTGTGCCGCGCGTGCACACAGTGCCGGGCTGCATGCAAGCGCTGCGATCGGGCGGGCAATATCGCCGAATTTTGCGCCGCACGGCGCGGTCAGCCACAATAGGCGGCCCGTTCGCGTCTCTTGACGTGCCGCCCTGGCGGTCTGCGTTGCACGCAGCGGTCGTTTCCTTTTCCCACGGTGACGCATGAATTTCCACGAATACCAGTCAAAACAGCTGCTTGCCGAGTACGGCATTCCCGTCCCGGCCGGTAAGGTCGCGGCTACTCCGGACGAAGCGGTCGAAGCCGCTAATTCCCTGGGCAAGGGCCCTTGGATGGTGAAAGCGCAGATCCACGCGGGCGGCCGCGGCAAGGCTGGCGGCGTCAAGTTCTGCAAGACCACCGACGATGTGAAGGCCGCAGCAGCCAAGATGCTCGGCACCAAGATGTCCACCTATCAGACCGCCGGCGTCGAGCTGCCGATCAACCTGGTGCTGGTGACCACCGCCGGTGAGATCGTCAAGGAGCTGTACCTGTCGGTGCTGGTCGACCGTGGCACCAAGACCATCACCTACATCGCTTCTTCGGAAGGCGGCGTGGAAATCGAGCAGGTCGCGGCCGAAACCCCGGAACTGATCCACGCGCTCAATGTCGATTTCGTCGAAGGCGTGCAGGGCTACCACGGTCGCGATTTCGGCTTCAAGCTCGGCTTGACCGCCAAGCAGGCCGGCCAGTTCGCCAGCATCATGGTGAACCTGTACAAGCTGTTCAACGAAAAGGATCTGGCGCTGGTTGAAATCAACCCGCTGGCGATCCTGGACGACGGCAACCTGTATGCGCTGGACGGCAAGTTCGACAGCGACGACAACGCCGCGTTCCGTCAGAAGCAGCTGATCGCCATGCGCGACAAGACGCAGGAAGACGAGACCGAAGTCACCGCGTCGGAGCTGGACATCAACTACGTCACCATGGACGGCAACATCGGTTGCATGGTCAACGGTGCAGGCCTGGCCATGGCCACCATGGACGTCATCAAGCTCAACGGCGGCGAGCCGGCGAACTTCCTGGACGTGGGCGGCGGTGCCAACAAGCAGCGCGTCATCGAAGCGTTCAAGCTGATCCTGTCCTCGGACAAGGTCGAAGGCATCTTCGTCAACATCTTCGGCGGCATCGTCCGCTGCGACATGATTGCCGAGGGCATCATCGCTGCGGTCAAGGAAGTGGGCGTCAAGGTTCCGGTCGTGGTGCGCCTGGAAGGCACCAATGTGGAGGAAGGCAAGCAGCTGCTGCGCGACAGCGGCATGGCCATCATCCCGGCCGACAACATCAACGACGGTGCCAAGAAGGTCGTCGAAGCTGTCAAGAACGCCGCCTGATTCACGACACCGAAGGAACTATCCATGTCCGTTTTGATTAACAAGAACACCAAGGTGATCGTGCAGGGCTTCACCGGCCAGCAGGGCACCTTCCACGCCACTCAGATGATCGAGTACGGCACCCAGGTCGTCGGCGGCGTGACGCCGGGCAAGGGCGGCACCACGCATATCGACCTGCCGGTGTTCAACACCGTGGCCGATGCCGTGCAGAGCACCGGCGCCGATGCGTCGGTGATCTACGTGCCGCCGCCGTACGCGGCCGATGCCATCCTGGAAGCGGCTGCGGCCGGCATCAAGGTCATCGTCTGCATCACCGAAGGCATTCCTGTACTGGACATGCTGCGGGTCAAGAACGTGCTGACCCGCTCGCATCCGGACACCGTGCTGATCGGGCCGAACTGCCCCGGCGTGATCACCCCGGGCGAGTGCAAGATCGGCATCATGCCGGGCCACATCCACAAGCCGGGCAAGATCGGCATCGTGTCGCGTTCGGGCACCCTGACCTATGAAGCGGTCAAGCAGACCACCGAAGTGGGCCTGGGCCAGAGCACCTGCATCGGTATCGGTGGCGACCCGATCAACGGCCTGAACTTCGTCGACTGCCTCAAGCTGTTCAACGAAGACCCGCAGACCGAAGGCATCATCATGGTTGGCGAAATCGGTGGCGACGCCGAGGAAGCCGGTGCCGAGTACATCAAGCAGTTTGTGAAGAAACCGGTGGTTGGCTTCATCGCCGGTGCATCGGCTCCGGCCGGCAAGCGCATGGGCCACGCCGGTGCGATCGCATCGGGCGGCAAGGGCACTGCCGAAGGCAAGTTCGCGGCGATGGAAGCCGCCGGCGTCAAGACCGTCCGTTCGCCGGGCGATCTGGGTGCGGCGATCGCTGCGCTGGTGAAGTAAGCACGCTGCGCGCGCAAGCGTGTGAGCGTCAGAAAGGCCGCCTTCGGGCGGCCTTTTTTTGTGGCGGCGATATCTGATTGCCGGAGCCGGTGGCCAAGCGATGCGTCGTGCCAGCGGTTTGGTCGATCGTCGTTGTCTGTAGTGCCTTGTCGGCTAGGTCGATCGGCTTGCACGGTTCGATTTAGAGCCCTTGGCTGTTGTGCATGCTCGGCAACGAATCCACGAGCGATGACGACGCAGCCGGCCATCATCCACGCAGGCGACGCGCACGCAGTGGACCAGTAACACGGGGGCAGCAGCAGATCCCTGCATGCCGGCGTGCTTCTGGAATAATGCAGGCTTGGCGGCGACGCCGGTCTGCATCCCGGTCTCTTGCCGGATGCGGCCCCGCCATGCCTCTCCAGCTGCATTCGCATAGGCCTTCCAATGTCCCAGACGCTTCGCATCGCCATGGCGCAGTTCGACTTCCCGGTCGGCGCCGTGGCGCGCAATACCGACCGCATCATCGATTTCATCGCGGCAGCGCGCGACGAGTTCGATGCGGACATCGTGCTGTTTCCCGAGCTGGCGATCAGCGGCTATCCGCCGGAGGATCTGCTGCTGCGGCCCGGCTTTCTCGCCCATTGCGAGGAAGCGCTGGCGCGCATCGCCGCCAGCACGCAAGGGATCGTGGCGGTGGTCGGCTGGCCGCAGAGCGCCGGCAGCGTGGTCTACAACGCCGCCAGCGTGTTGCGCGACGGGCGTACCGAAGCAACGTACCGCAAGCGCGAACTGCCCAATTACGCGGTGTTCGACGAGCGCCGCTACTTCGACGTGGACCCGGATGGCGGCAACTGCGTGGTGACGGTCAAGGGCGTGCAGGTGGGCGTGGTGATCTGCGAGGACCTGTGGTTTGCCGAGCCGCTGGCCAGGACCGTGCAGGCCGGCGCCGAGCTGGTGCTGGTGCCCAACGCCTCGCCCTACGAGCGCGGCAAGCATGCCCAGCGCGATGCCCTGCTGGCCGAGCGCACCCGCGAGAGCGGGGCGGCAATTGCCTATCTCAACGTGGTCGGCGGCCAGGACGCGCTGGTGTTCGACGGCGCATCGGTGGTGGCCGATGGCGACGGCACCGTGCATCCGGCCGCTGCCGCCTTCGTCGATCAGTGGCTGGTGGTGGACTACATCGCCGGCGAGCGCAGCTTCACCCCGGTGGTGTGGGTGGACGATGGCGACGAGAGCATGGACGCGCTGGCCTGGCGCGCCGTGGTGCGTGGGTTGCAGGACTATTGCCGCAAGAACGGCTTCAGCAAGGTCTGGCTGGGCCTGTCCGGCGGCATCGATTCGGCGCTGGTGCTGGCAATGGCGGTCGATGCGCTGGGCGGCGACAACGTCACCGCGGTGCGGTTGCCGTCGCGCTACACCGCCAATCTGTCCAACGATCTGGCCGACGAGCAATGCCGCGCGCTGGGCGTCAGGCTGGAAACCATCGCGATCGAGCCGGCGTTCGAAGGGTTGCTCGCCGCGCTGGGACCGATGTTCGAAGGCACCCAGCCGGACATCACCGAAGAAAACCTGCAGTCGCGCAGCCGCGGCGTGATCCTGATGGCGTTGTCCAACAAGTTCGGCGGGCTGCTGCTGACCACCGGCAACAAGAGCGAATACGCAGTGGGTTACGCCACCATCTACGGCGACATGTGCGGCGGTTATGCGCCGCTCAAGGACCTGTACAAGACCGAGGTGTTCGGCCTGGCCAAATGGCGCAATACCGTGGGTGGGGCGCCGGTGATTCCGCCGGCAGTGATTTCGCGCCCGCCTTCGGCCGAGTTGCGCGACAACCAAACCGATCAGGATTCGCTGCCGCCATACGATGTGCTGGACGGCATCCTGTATCGCTACGTCGACCAGGAGCAGTCGCGCGATGACATCGTCGCGGCCGGCTATGCCGCCGATACGGTGGAACACGTGCTGCGGCTGGTGCGGCTCAACGAGTGGAAGCGCCACCAGGCCGCGCCTGGGCCGAAGGTGTCGCGGCGTGCGTTCGGCCGCGAGCGGCGTTACCCGATCACCAATGGCTACTCCGGGCAGTAGCCCGACCGGCTATTGCGGTCGGTCGCCCGGCGCACCGGCCACCGCTGCGGCGGCCGGTGCTTGAGCGAAGCGGGCGAGCAGGTCCAGGGTGGGCTTGGGCCGCGCCAGGTCGTACATCAGGCCGAAATGGCCTTCGGCGCCCTGGATGGTGGTCTGGTCCAGCAATTCGT
The DNA here is from genome assembly GCF_002940665.1 of Xanthomonas arboricola. Classification (GTDB taxonomy): domain Bacteria; phylum Pseudomonadota; class Gammaproteobacteria; order Xanthomonadales; family Xanthomonadaceae; genus Xanthomonas; species Xanthomonas arboricola_B. Next base: position 550,995 of record NZ_MIGY01000001.1, on the reverse strand, counting down.
AGACGTTCACTTCGGACACCACGTCGGCATAGTTGGCGCGCACGTTGCGCAGCAGCTGCGCCAGACTGTCGTAGCAGCCGCGGTCGCCTTCGGCACCGCCGCTGGTATTGCCGGTGTAGATCTCCGCACAGTTGAGCTCGTTGAAGAATACCGGCGTGTGGTAGGTCTGCGCGGCGGTGCGCAGCTGGCCCAGATACAACTCGGCCCAGTAGCCGGCATCCTGGTGGAAGGCGTAGTAGTGGAAGCTGATGTGGTCGAAGTCGAAGCCGGCCGCTTTGGCCTTGGCCAGGAACCACAGCGAGCCATTGCGATCGCCGGGGCAGCGTGCGTCGGCGCTGCGGTCGTCGCTGTTGCAGGCGGTGATGTTGATGGTGAAGCGCAGGCCGGCGCCCAGTTCGTTGGAGGCCTGACGCATGCCCAGGTACATCGTGGTCATTGCCGCGATGCGCGCATCGGCCTCGGCGCGTACCAGATCCTGTTCGTTGCCGATCTCCCAGACCTTGATGTCGGCGGCATAGCGGCGTGCCAGCTGGTAGCCGATCCCGCGCGACATCGGGTAGACCATCGGGCGCAGCGTGATGCCGTACTTGCGCGCCAGCGGGACCAGGACATCCAGCGTTGCGTAGTCGCGCGGGTCTACATCGAAACGGTAGCTGCGCAGATTGCGCGCGGCCAGCAGCTTGAAGCGGGCCTCGGCCTGGGCCATGGGGTAGGCGGGGCGGTTGTCGTGGGCGTTGACGCCGTAGACGATGGGTGCTGCGGTGGCGGTGGTGGCCATGGCCGCCAGCAACAGGACGAGCACGAACGGGACGATGCAGCGGGACATGCGGCCTCCTGGGTTGGCGCCAGCGGAGCGTCGGATCCTCTTCCAGGCCGAGTATAGGCAGCGCGCAGGTGCGGTTCGGTGACCTAGTGCCGGGTCTGGCGACATGCCCGCAGCTGCCGCAGACAGGGGTGACCCGCTGCGGGAGGGCGGGACACGTACGAGTAACGCAGGACGGCCGATCTCTCGGTCGATCAGGCGTCACTGTCGTCGAGCACCGCAGGCGCCTGCGGCAATCGGCGCGCCGGCACCGCCGCAGGCGTGTTGCTGCATCCGCATTGCCGCACTAACAAAAAGGGGCCTTGCGGCCCCTTTTCATCACACCAGCGCCTGATGATCTCAGTCGCGGCTCATCTGTGCGTTGCGCTGACCGGTGGCGGCGGACTTCTCGCCGGCGAACGGGTTGAGCTTGCGGATGGCCCAGGGATACTTCGGCCAGTTGCCGGTCAGCCACGGGTGCTGCGGGCTGTTGAGCTCCAGCACGCGGCGCGCGTCGGCGGCCAGGGTCTTGTTGCCCAGGTGGGTATAGGCCTCGGCCAGCACCGCCACCGCGTCATATTGGTAGGCGCTCTGCGGATAGGTTTCCAGCAGGTAGTTGGCACGACCGGCCGCCGAGACCCAGGCGTTGCGTCGCAGGTAGTACAACGCGTTGTCCAGCTCGTGCTGGGCGAACACGTCGCGCAGCTCGATCATGCGCTTGCGCGCATCCGGCGCGTAGCGGCTGTTCGGGTAGCGGTCGGTGACGGTGTTGAAGTCGTTGTAGGCCTGCTGCGGCGAGGACAGATCGCGACGGCTCGGATCCAGCGACCACACACGGCGCAGGAACACCGTGTCGCGGTTGCTGTTGGCCAGCCCGCGCAGGTAATACAGATACGAGATGTTGCGATGGGTCGGATAGGTCCGGATGAAGCGGTCGACGCTGGACACGGTGTCGTCATGCTTGCCGGCCTTGTACTGGGCGTAGGCGGTTTCGATCATCGCCTGCTCGGTGTACGGGCCGTACGGATACTGGGCGATCAGGCGCTTGTAGCTGGCTTCGGCGCCGGCCCAGTTGCCTTTCTCCATCAAGCCGTGGCCCTTGCCGTAGAGCTGCTCGACCGGCATGCCTTCATCGGGATTCTTGTCCTTGGCGCCGCGGTGGCAGCCGGTGACGACGAACGCCATAACCAGCATGAGGGCAATAAGGCGCACAGGCGCGGAAAACGTGGACCGTCGGATCATGGGTCTGGGCAGGACGCATCAGGAAAACGAGAGCGCGATGATAGCCTAGTGGCCTGTCCGGCGACTGACTCCCGTCGCCCGGACCCCCAAATTCCCGCTTTTGCCTGAGTGCCTGTGTCCATGTCCGACCCATCTGCCGAACCCCTCGACCCGTCCATCCGCCAGGCCATCGTGCCCGACAACGCCGCAGGACGGCGTTTCGATGCGGTGCTGGCCGAGCTGTTCCCCGAATTCTCGCGCTCCCGGTTGTCGGAGTGGATCAAGTCCGGCGATGCGCTGCTGAACGGGGAAATGGCGCGCCCGCGCGACACCTTGCGCGGCGGCGAGAGCGTGCAGGTGCAGGTGGTGCTGGAAACCCAGACCCACGCCGCGCCGCAGGACATCCCGCTGAGCGTGTTGTACGAAGACGACCAGGTGCTGGTGATCGACAAGCCGGCCGGGCTGGTGGTGCACCCGGGCGCGGGCAATCCGGACGGCACCCTGGTCAACGCCTTGCTGTTCCGCGACCCGGCGCTGGCAGCGGTGCCGCGCGCGGGCGTGGTGCACCGGCTGGACAAGGACACCAGCGGCGTGATGGTGGTGGCGCGTACCGTGCAGGCGCAGACGGCGCTGGTGGAACAGCTGTCCGCACGCGATGTGCATCGCCAGTATCTGGCGGTGGTGGTGGGCGCGCTGGTCTCCGGCGGCACCGCCAACGCGCCGATCGACCGCCATCCGCGCGATCGCCTGAAGATGGCGGTGCGCGACGATGGCCGCGATGCGGTTACCCATTACCGCCTGCGCGAGCGCTTCCGCGCGCACACCGCGCTGGAATGTCGGCTGGAAACCGGGCGTACCCACCAGATCCGCGTGCACATGGCGCATCTGAAGTCGCCGATCGTCGGCGACCCGCTGTACGGCGGCGCGCTCAAGCTGCCTAAGGGCGCCAGCGACGAACTGGTGCACGAGCTGCGCACCTTCAAACGCCAGGCGCTGCATGCCGAAACCCTGGAATTCCTGCACCCTGTCAGCGGCGAGCCGGTGCGCGCCAGCGCGCCGGTGCCGGCCGATCTGCAGCGGCTGATGACCGCGCTGCGCGAAGACAGCGCACGCGCCGCCGAGCTGGCACGCCGCTGACGTGGCCACCGCCGCCCCCTTCGTGCTGCCCGCCGCCTGGCCGGCGCCGCCGCGCGTCCATGCGCTGACCACGTTGCGTTATGGGCTGGGTGGCTCGCTGGCGCCGTTCGACACGCTCAACCTCGGCAACCGCAACGGCGCCGAGGGCGACGCGCCGGAGCAGGTGGAACGCAACCGGGCGCTGCTGGTCGAGGCGCTGGCACTGCCCGGCACCCCGCAGTGGCTGCGTCAGGTACATGGGGTGGAGGTGTTGCGTGTCGACGCGCCCGTGCTCGCGCCCGGCGAACAGCAGCACGCAGCAAGCACTGGCGCGCCAGGTGCGCAGGAACCGGTCGCCGATGCAGCGTTGACCGCCGTGCCCGGCGTGGTGCTGGCGATCCTCACCGCCGATTGCTTGCCGGTCGTGCTCGCCGCTGGCGATGGCAGCGAAGTGGCCGCCGCGCATGCAGGGTGGCGCGGCCTGGCCGACGGCATGCTGGAGCGCAGCGTGGCGGCGATGCGCACGCCGCCGCAGCAAATGATGGCATGGTTGGGGCCGGCAGCTGGACCACAGGCTTATGAAATCGGTGAAGACGTGTTCGACGCCTTTGTCGCGCACGATGCGCAGGCGCAACGCGCATTTGTTGCGACCCGCCCGGGGCATTGGCGGGTGGACCTGTATGCCTTGGCGCGTCAGCGCCTGCAGCATGCGGGTGTACCGGCCAGCGCCATCCACGGCGGCGGGCTGTGCACCATTTCCGAGCCGCAACGCTTCTTCTCGCATCGTCGCGACCGCCGCAGCGGACGCATGGCCACGCTGGCCTGGATCGCGCCCTGAACATGCCGTTGTTCGCGCAGGTGCTGGGGCAGGACGCGTTTGCGCGGCTGCCTGCGCCGGTGCGCGCGCTGCATTCGGTGCAGCAGCGGCAGATCTTCGTGGGACGGGCAAAGATTCAACGCGGCATGCATGCGCTGGTCCCGTTGTTGGCGTTGCTGAGCCGGTTGCCGCGCAGTGGCGAGGTGGAGGTCGAAGTGGAGTTTCTTGCCGACGCGACCGGCGAGCGCTGGCATCGGCGGTTTGGCGGCCTGCCGATGCATTCGCGCCTATGGCGCGATGGCACTGGCTTGCGCGAACAGTTGGGCGCGGTGCGGTTCGAATTCGCGTTACGCGCCGATGCGCAATCGCTGTACTGGCAGGCCACACGCGTGTGGGCATTGGGCTGGATCCCGTTGCCCGCGCGCTGGTTCGAGCAGGTGCGGTGCCGCGAGCATGCCGACGCCGGGCGTTACGGATTCCTGGTCGACGTGCACTTGCCGCTGGTCGGCCCGTTCATTCGCTACGAGGGCTGGCTTGAACCGCGCTGATCCAGCGCTCGCTGACGTGTCTGGGCTGGAGCCGTCTCAGTTGGAGCCTGCTCACTCGAAGCCGTCTCGCGTGGAGCCGCCTGGTCGTCAGCCATGCGCGGTGCCCGCGACCATCGTGTTCGATGGCGTGTGCCTGCTGTGCAATGGCTGGGTCAGGTTCCTACTGCGTCACGATCGACGCGGGCGTTATCGCTTTGCCGCAATGCAGGGCCAGGCCGGGCGCGCGCTGTTGCAGCAGCATGGCCTGGATCCGGACGACCCGTTGTCGTTTCTGCTGGTGGATGACCGCGGTGCGTGGACCGACAGCGATGCGATCGTGCGGGTGCTGGCCGGCCTGGGCGGCTTCTGGCGGCTGGTCACGGTGCTGCGCGTTGTGCCGCGCAGCGTGCGCGACATCGGCTATCGCCTGATTGCACGCAATCGCTACCGCTGGTTCGGTCGCACTGACCATTGCATGCTGCCGAGCCCAGAGCAGCGCGAGCGGTTTCTGGGCTAGCGCCCACCGCCCGACGTAGGAGCGCACCTTGGCGCGATGCGGCGTTACCGGGAAGGCTTCGTCGCGCCCAGGTGCGCTTCTACGACAGCGCGCTGATTTCTACGATGGCTGGCTGATCGGCGTGTTGGTCGGCCGCGTGCGGGATCTGAGATGGCGGACGGGCATGCCTGCTTTGTGCAGGAGCGCACCTGGGCGCGATGCGGCGTTACCGGGAAGGCGTCGTCGCGCCCAGGTGCGCTTCTACGACAGCGCGCTGATTTCTACGATGGCTGGCTGATCGGCGTGTTGGTCGGCCGCGTGCGGGATCTGAGATGGCGGACGGGCATGCCTGCTTTGTGTAGGAGCGCACCTGGGCGCGATGTGGCGTTACCGGGAAAGCGTCGTCGCGCCCGGGTGCGCTCCTACGGTAATTTCGTGATTTGGGATGCCGGCGGCTTACGCGGCCGCGTTTTTGAAGCTTGCGCGCGCTAGCTTCTGTTCGCCGCTGTGCGCAGGCTGCAGGCGGAAGATCGACACTGCATCGGCCAGCTCCACGGCCTGCTCTTCCAGGCTGCGCGCAGCGGCAGTGGCTTCCTGCACCAGCGCGGCATTGCGTTGGGTGACTTCGTCCAGTTGCGCGACGGTGCGGTTGACCTGTTCGATGCCGCTGGATTGTTCGGCGCTGGCGGCGGTGATCTCGCTCATGATGTCGGTGACGCGTTTGACCGAGCCGGCGATCTCGCGCATGGTCGCGCCGGCGCGATGCACCAGGCCCGAGCCCCGTTCGACCTTGCCGGTGGAGTCGGCGATCAGCGTCTTGATCTCCCTGGCCGCATCGGCCGAGCGCTGCGCCAGGGCGCGCACTTCCGAGGCGACCACCGCAAAGCCGCGGCCCTGTTCGCCGGCGCGGGCGGCTTCCACCGCAGCATTGAGCGCCAGGATATTGGTCTGGAAGGCAATGCCGTCGATGACGCCGATGATCTCGCCGATCTTGTGCGAGGCGGTGCTGATCTGCCCCATGGTGGACACCACATCGTCCATCACCTGGCCGCCGTTGTGCGCGACTTCGCCGGTGCCCACCACCAGCCGATTGGCCTGCAGCGCGCTGTCGGCGTTCTGCTTCACGGTGGAGGTGAGTTCTTCCATGGAGCTGGCGGTTTCTTCCAGATTGGCCGCCTGTTGCTCGGTGCGCTCGGACAGGTCGGTGTTGCCGGCGGCGATTTCCACCGCCGCGCGGCGGATCGTGTCCGACGCGACCTGGATGCCGCCGATGATCTCGGTCAGCCGGGTCACGGTCTGGTTGGTGTCGTCGCGTAGACGCGCAAAGATGCCGTGCGCATCGCCGTCCACCCGCTGGGTGAGGTCGCCTTCTGCCATGGCGCCGATCACGCGTGCCAGCGCCGCCAGGTGGATTTCCACCGAGTCGTAGATGCGGTTGATGCCCTGGGCCAGCGCCCGCAACATGCCGTCCATGCCGTCGATCTGCATGCGCCGGCTGAAATCGCCGGCCGCGGCGGCATCGATGATCTGGATCAGCGCTTGCTCGGCGTTGACCTGTGCGGTGACGTCCATCCATTGCGCGATGGTGCCCAGCTTGGTGCCGTCGGCGGCGATGATCGGGCTGTAGACGAAGTCGATCTGGCGGCCAAAGAAGGGCGCGCGCACCGCCCCGGAGGTGGTCAATGCGCGCATGCGGTCGATCGCGGCCTGGCTGTCAGGATAGATGTCGCCGATGCTGCCGCCGACGAAGCCATCGGCATGGAAGCCGGGGCGAAAGCTCTGCACATCCGGCTCGATCCGCTTGAGCATCGCGAGCAGTTTGCGGTTGGCAAATAGCACTTGGCCGTCGTCGTCGGCGATGCGGATCATGGTGTCCAGATCGTCCAGCGCCTTGATCACGAACTGCCCATGGCGCAGGCCCTGTTCCATCACATCGATGTGGATGCCCAGCTTGTCCTGGGTTGCCTGCAGGGCGTGCAGCACCGGCGCGAGCTCGCCGGAGGCATGGCGCAGATCCAGACGCTGGAAGCGCCCGTCACCGATGGCCGTCACCGTGCCGAGGATCTGTTCCAGTTGCGCGACGTTGCGACGGCGCGGCCACCACCACAGCCCGGCGCTTGCCGCGCCCAGCACCAGCAGCGCCGGTAGCAAGCGCCCCAACCCGCCCCAGAGACCGCCCGGCAGCAGCGTGGCGGCGTACAGGGTCAGCAGAACCAGTAGCCCGATCTGTGCAACGGCAGGCAGCCATGCGGTCGTGGCGGCACGCGCAAGGTTGCGGCCGGAGCGCGGGCGGCAGACGGCGGTGGCATCGTGTGAGGGCGACATAGGCTGAGTCCAACTGCGTGATTCGAAGTGGGGAGCGCTGTCCTGCACTGCGTGGGGTTCCATGGGTATCGGCGCTCCAGCCCGAATCATGACGGCGTGAAATCGCCGTTCGTCGGAATCTGTCGGGCCGGATCCCTGAAATGCCGATGTGTTTGTTTTGGAAGCCGCTTCAGAGCAGCTAAGCGCACCGCGACACCGTCTTTTACACCTGCACGCCGGCCTTGCAATTGTAAATTTTGAGTGAAATATCGGCAGATCCCCGCAGGCACTTCGCAGGCCGCTACCCCGCGCGATCCGATCGCGCGCACCCGGCCAAGACGCACCAGCAGCGCCATCCGCGCGACGCATCGAAGAGCGCGGAATGGGGAATCGGGAATCCGGCGCACCACAGATCCAGCCCAACCCGGACGGCAACAGAAAAGCGCTTTTCCATTCCCGATTCCCGATTCCCGATTCCCGAATCCCGAATCCCGAATCCCGAATCCCGAATCCCGAATCCCCAAAAAAAAAACCGGCCATCTCGCGATGACCGGTCTATCGATGCAGAACTTGCTGATGCCGCGTCGGCTTACTTCGCCGGCTTGGCGCCTGCGTCGTCGGGCAGTGCCCAGGCGATGACGCTGTCACCCGACTTGGTTTCCATGCGGTCGTGCCCACCCACGGCGGCCACGATGTACTGCTTGCCGTCGATGGTGTAGCTCAGCGGGGCGGCCTGCGGGCCGGCCGGCACGCGGGTCTCCCAGACCTGCTTGCCGGTGCGGGTATCGAAGCCGCGCATGAAGTCGTCCAGGGTCGCGCCGATGAAGGTCACGCCGCCGGCGGTGGCCAGCGAGCCGCTGTTGTTGGGCGTGCCGATCTCGAACTTGGTCTTGGACGGGATACCCATCGGGCCCTGGTCGTAACCGGTGCCCAGCGGACGCCGCCAGATCACCTGCTGCGTGCGCAGGTCCACGCCGGAGATGTAGCCCCACGGCGGTGCCACACACGGCGTGTTGAGCGGCGACATCCACGGCTCCTTGCGGGCGCCGTAGGCCAGACCCTTCTGCGCCATGTAGCCGGGCGTCTTGCTCTTGCCGTCGAACACCGACACCACGCCCAGTTCGTCCATCTTTTCGCGGGTGTAGACCTGCAGGGTGTAGGGCAGGCGATTGCTGTTCATCACCATGATGCCGCGCTGCAGATCGACCGACACGCCGCCCCAGTTGATGCCGCCGTGGTTGCCGGTGAAGGCCAGCGAGCCCTGCAGGGTCGGCGGGGTGAACATGCCCTCATAGCGCAGCTGCTTGAACTGGATACGGCAGGCCAGCTGATCAAACGGGGTCATGCCCCAGGCGTCGGACTCGACGATGGTCTCGTACTCGCGGCTCGGTGCGCCCACGGTATTGGGCATGCCCGGCGAGATCGGCTGCGTGGCCGCGGTCCAGTCGCCGTGATCGGTGCCCTGCGGCACGGCGATCTGCTTGACCGGCATGATCGGTGCACCGGTCGCGCGGTCCAGCACGAATACCTGGCCGGACTTGGTGGCCTGGATCACCGCAGGACGGGTACCGCCGCCAGCCACCGGCCAGTCGACCAGGTTCGGCTGCGGGCCGATGTCGTAATCCCACAGGTCGTGGTTGACGGTACGGAAGTGCCAACGCTCCTTGCCGGTGGCCGCATCCACGGCCACCAGCGCGGCGGTGTATTCCTCATCCTGCGGAGTGCGGCCCTTGCCGAAGAAATCGCCGGACGCGTTGCCGGTCGGCAGATAGACCAGTCCCAGCTCGTCGTCGGCGGCCATCAGCGACCATACGTTCGGGGTCGAACGGGTATAGGTCTGCCCGGCCGGCGGCTCGGCGGTGATCGCCGGGTTGCCCAGGTCCCAGGCCCACCGCAGCTGGCCGGTGAGCGCATCGAAGCCGCGCACCACGCCGGACGGTGCATCACCTTCCTGGCCGTCGCGCACCTGCCCGGTGGGCTGGATCACCACACCGCGCATCACCACCGGTGGCGAAGTCGGGCCGACGAAGCCCGGCTTGGTGTTGCCGGTGCCGGCATTGAGATCGACAAAGCCGTTGGTGCCGAAGCTGGTGCACAGCTTGCCGGTCTGCGCGTCCAGCGCGCCGAGGCGGCCGTCGACCATCGGCCAGAAGATCCGCGTCGGGCACTCGGCGGTGCCTTGCGGCGCCTGGTAGTAAGACACGCCGCGGCAGGTGGTGGCGGCAACGCCGGCCATCGCCTTCGGGTTGGTCTGCGGGTCGAAGCGCCAGCGCTCCTTGCCGTTGGCCGCTTCCACCGCAATCACCTTCTGGGTCGGGGTGCAGATGTAGAGCAGGTCGCCGACCTTGAGCGGGGTGTTCTGGAAGGCGTAGCCCAACTTGGAGCCGGCCGGCTTCAGATCGCCGGTATGGAATTCCCAGGCCACCTTCAGGTTCTTGACGTTCTCCGGAGTGATCTGCGCACCGGGGGTGTAATGGTTGGACAGGTTGGAGCCGGCGTACGAGGTCCAGTTGCTGGCATCGTGGTTGGCCGCGACGTTGCCGTCCGGGCTGGGCACGTTGGTGCGGCTGAACGGCGCAGCGTCCCCGGCCGGCAGCGTGGAGGCATCGGCCAGCTCGACATTGCGCGGTAGCAGCAACGGCCACAGGATCAGAGTCGCGCCCAGGATCGGCAGTACGCCGGTCACCAGCACATAGCCCAGCCCCGACAACGGCTGCATGCGTCGACGGGCCACGCCCCAGAACGGCAGCAGCAGCAGACCCAGCACCGACATCCAGGCCAGACGCGGCACCAGACCCCAGCCATCCAGGCCCACTTCCCACAGCGCCCAGGCGATGGTGGCAGCCAGCGTGGCGCCAAACAGCCACAGGCCGGCACGCTTGCCCAGCGCCAACAATACGCCGGCCAGGAACAGGCCAATGCCCGCCAGCAGGTAATACCAGGAACCACCGACGGCGACCAGGCGGCCGCCCTCGTAGGCAAGCACCGCACCGAGCACGGCGATCACCACGGCATAGACCACCAGCAGCCAGGTGCCTAGTCCACGTTTTGAGGATTGATCAGTCATTTTGAGATGTCAGGAAGGACCCAGGCACCGGCAGGCGGTGGCGAGTCGTGGAGGGAGAAAGATCACGGGCTGGCAAAGGGCGGCCTTCGATCTAACAAAAACGTCCTAAACCAGAACGTCCGGATATGAACGCGCAGCCCCTCCCAGGGTCCTCAGCGCTACTCATGTGAATATTTTAGACCGCAACGACGTTCGTGTCCGTGACGGAACGAGAACCGGCGTGCCAGAGGGGAGCGGGGCGCTGCCGGTGCGCAGCGCGTCTGCGTGCCGGTAGCTCGCGAAAGCCGGATTCAGATATCTGCAAGCGCCTGCAGGTAGCGCTGGCGCCAATGATTGATGTTGTTCTTGCACAGATGATCCATCATCGCCCGCCAGCGTTCGATGCGGGTTGCCAGCGGCATGCTTGCCGCGGTGGCGATCGCATCGGCCACGCCGTCGAGATCGTGTGGATTGACCAGCAGCGCCTCCTTCATCTCGTCGGCTGCACCGGCCAGCAACGACAGTACCAGTACGCCTGGATTCTGCGGATCCTGCGCCGCGACGAATTCCTTGGCGACCAGATTCATGCCGTCGCGCAGCGGCGTGACCAGCCCGACCGAGGCCGCGCGATAGAAACCGGTCAGGGTTGCGTGGCTGAAGTTCTGGTTGACGTAGCGCAGTGGCGTCCAATCCGGTTCGGCATGACCACCGTTGATATGGCCGGCGATCTGCTCCAGCTGCCCGCGCAGCTGGCGGTACTCATTGACGTCGCCGCGCGAGACCGGCGCGATCTGCAGATAGGTCAGGCTGCCGGATTGGTCCGGATAGCGCTCCAGATAGCGCTCAAATCCCTGGAAGCGTTCCGGCAGGCCTTTGGAGTAATCCAGCCGGTCCACGCCGATCGCCAGCTGACGGCCGCGCAGGCTTTCGCGCAGATCGCGCACTGCCTGCTTGCCGACCGAGGCCTTGGCCTGGTGGGCGATCAGGTCGGTATCGATCCCGATCGGGAAGGCCGCGGCACTGAAGCGACGCCCGCCGGGACCTTCGACGATGTCGCCGTCGAGAATGCGGCCACCACCGAACAGGCGCACATAGGCCTTGAAGCGCTCGGCATCGCGCTGGGTCTGGAAACCGACCAGATCGTAGGCATAGAACGTGCTGAACAAACGTGCATGATCGGGCATCGCCTGCATCAGATCGGCCGAGGGCATCGGCACGTGCAGGAAGAAGCCCATCTTGCAACCCACCCCCAGCTCGCGCAGCATCGCGCCCAGCGGAATCATGTGGTAATCGTGGATCCACAACGTGTCGCTGTCTTTCAACAACGGCGCCAGCTTCTCGGCGAACAGCCGATTGACACGCATATAGCCTTCGCGGGTGGCGCGGTCGTAATCGACCAGGTCCAGCCGGAAGTGCAGCAGCGGCCACAGCGTGCGATTGGCGAACCCGTTGTAGTACGAATCGATGTCGCGCTTGTTGAGGTCCATGGTGACGAACTTGATGTCGCCCTCGGTCTGCTCGTGCATGCCGCCGCTGTCGCCGCGTACGGTCTTGCCGCTCCAGCCGAACCACACACCGCCGCGCTCCTTGAGCGCAGCCAACAGGCCAACCGCCAGCCCGCCGGCGCGGTTTTCGCCGGGCACCGCAACGCGGTTGGATACCACCACCAAACGACTCATGACGCCTCCTGCCAGCTCCGCGACAAGCGCATCGCTGCAATGATCAAACCCACATGCGAATAGGTCTGGGGGAAATTCCCCCAGGCTTCGCCGTCTTCGAACGATAGATCTTCGGACAGCAAGCCGAGGTGATTGCGGCGCGAGAGAATGCGCTCGAACAGTTCACGCGCCTCCTCCTTGCGACCGATCGCGGCCAGCGCGTCGATGTACCAGAATGTGCAGATGGTGAAGCTGGTTTCCGGCTCACCGAAGTCATCCGGTGCGATGTAGCGATACAGCGCATCGCCATGCTTGAGTACGCGGCCAACCGCTTCGACCGTGCGCACGAAGCGGCTGTCGTCGTTGGCGACGATGCCGATATCGGCCAGCAGCAACAGCGATGCATCCAGGCGGTGACCGCCGAGGGTATCGGTGAAATGACCGCGCTCTTCGCTCCATGCCTCGCTCAGCACGCGCTCGCGGATGGTGTCGGCGCGCTCGCGCCAGTACACGCTGCGTTCGGGCAGCACCAGCCGGTCGGCGATCTTGGACAGCCGGTCGCAGGCAGCCCAGCACATCGCGGCGGTGTAGGTATGCACTTCGGCGCGGCCGCGGAACTCCCACAGGCCGGCATCGGGGACGTTGTGCAGCGCGAAGGCGCGCTCGCCCAGCGGCTCCAGGCGGCGGAAGGTGTCCGCATCGCCCTGATCCTTCAGGCGCAGATCGAAGAACAGCTGGGTGGACGCCAGCACCACGCTGCCGTAGACATCGTGCTGCTGCTGGATCCAGGCCAGGTTGCCCCGGCGCACCGGACCCATGCCGCGGTAGCCATCCATCGTTTCGACTTCGTGCTCTTCCAGCTGCGATTCGAAACCGATGCCGTACAGCGGCTGCATGGTGCCGTCGGCGGTGGCGATGTTGAAGATGTAGCCGATGAACTGCTCCATCGTGCGCGTGGCGCCCAATCGATTCAGTGCACGCACCACGAATGCGGCGTCGCGCAGCCAGCAATAGCGGTAATCCCAGTTGCGCGGGGTATTGGGTGCCTCCGGGATCGAGGTGGTCATCGCCGCGATGATGGCGCCGCTGTCTTCGTACTGGCACAGCTTGAGCGTGATCGCGCTGCGGATCACCGCTTCCTGCCAGTCGAGCGGAATCGACAGGTAGCGCACCCATTCGCGCCAGTATTCTTCGGTGCGTTTCTGCGCTTCCTGTACGTAGCCGGTGAGCGAGCGGGTCAGCGATTCGTCTACGCCCAGCACCAGGTTGACCGGGTGGCTGAGCACGAACGGCAGGCCGTCGCGCACGAAGCGTACCGGCACATCGGTGGTCAGGCGCAGGGTGAATTCGGGGAGCACCCAGCGGATGTGATTGCTGCCCCAGGTGGTTTCCGGAGTGCGGCCGCCCCAGTCGGCCAGCGGGCGGGCGCGCACGATGATGCGCGGGTTGCCGGCGAGCGGGCGGATCTGCCGGATGATGCTGACAGGCCGATAGAAACGCCCGTTGTTGCGCCAGCGCGGCGCGAAATCGATGACTTCCACTTCGCCACCGTGGTGGTCGCGCAACACGGTGCGCAGCACTGCGGTATTGGGCAGGTAGTGCTGCTCGCTGCTGGCGAAGTCTTCCAGCTCCACGGCGAAGTCGCCGCCCTCGCGCTTGGGCGAGAGCAGCGAACAGAACGCCGGGTCGCCGTCGAACGCCGGCAGGCAACTCCACACCACACGCGCCTGCCGATCGACCAATGCGCCAAAACTGCAGTTGCCGATGACGCCCAGATCCAGGTTTGGCTCGGTCATGGAGTGCGAACGATCCTTTTGAAGAAAAAGAGGGGACGGCGCGCCGCGTTCAGGACTGGCGCACGTTGCGTTGCAGCCACGCATGCACGTCGCCAGTGCCATCGACGCGGAAGCGCGCGCTGGTCCGGGCGCGATCGCCGACCAGCACGCTCCAGCCGCCGAGGCGATTGGCCGCTGCGAAGCCGAATTCGTCGGTGAGGTCGTCGCCGACGAATACCGGCGTGCGGCCGGCGAATGCGCCGTGCTGCATCATCTGTTCGACCGCAAGACCCTTGTTGCTGCCTTCGGGCACGAATTCGACAACGTGGTCGCCCGGTTGCAGGCGATACCCGGAAAGCTGGGCGATTTCCTGCTGCGCAAAGGCGAGAACCTCGGGGCCGGCAAGCGGTTGCGCGCGCCAATGCAGCGCGACGCTGACGCCTTTGTCTTCGACCAGCACGCCAGGATGCCGATGCGCGAGTGTGGCGGCGCGTTCGTGCAGGCCATGCAGCCACCCGGAGGTGTCCTGCGGCATTGCGACGCGTGCGGCGATATCGCCACGGAGCTCGTGCCCGTGCAGGCCGGCGGCCGGAAGCAGCAACGGCGCGAACAAGGCGTCCAGCTGCGACAATGGTCGTCCGCTGACCAGTGCCACTGCGCCATGCAGGCGGTCGCTAAGCTGGCCGATGGCCGCACGGACCTCGGGCAGGAGCCGCACAGCCTCTGGGCTGTCGGCAAAGTCGATCAGGGTACCGTCCACGTCCAGAAACAATGCGCAGGCATCGTCCAGCAATGGCGGCGACGGAAGGGGGGAGTGCACGTCTGCCATCGCGCTAGTGTGCGCAAGGCGATGTGATATTCAGGTTATGCAACAGCGGGGAGTGGGGATTCGGAATGGGGATTGGCGACTAGCCGCCCTTGCCAATCCCGAATCCCCAATCCACCAATCCCGGCGTCAGAACGAGTAGCGCACCCGCCCATACCAATACGCGCCATTGCTGCCGATCGGCGAGAGCACGTCGTAGGGCAGGTTGCCGAAGTAGGCGATGTCGTCGATGGAGCGGTCCGAGTAGTTGTCGAGAATGTTCTGGCCGCCGATCGCCAGCGTCCACTGCGTGCCCAGGTGGTACTCGGCTTCCAGGTCCAGCTGCCATTCCGCGCCATAGGTCTGGCGTGGCACGAAGCCGCCGCCGAAGTCGAACACACGCGTGGCGCTGCCGTAGCGGTTGACGCGGGTCTGCAGGTTCCAGTGATTGTTGTTCCAGTTGGCGGCCAGGGAAGCGCGGGTGCGTGGCGCCGCATCGGTGAGCGTGTTGCTCTCCTCGACACCGAACAGCACATAGTCCGGGTCCAGCGCCAGCAGCTGCGCCGGGGTGCCGATGACGTTCTTCAACTCGGTCTTGGCGTAGCTGTAGGTGCCGGTCAGCAGCAGGTCGCCGCCGAAGGCGTACTGGCGCCAGTTGCCGACCAGCTCGGCGCCGCGGGTGCGGGTGTCGGCGGCGTTGAGGAAATAACTGGCGCTCTGCACGCCGGCGACGGCGAAGTTCTGCTGCACGAAGTCGGTCAGCGCGGTGCCGGTGATGTCTTCGGACAGCGCGATGCGGTCGTCGATATCGATCTGGAAGAAGTCCAGCGACAGGTCGAAGTGGTCGCCCAGCTGGCTGGTGAAGCCCAGGCTGTAATTGAGCGATTTTTCCGGCTTCAGGTCGGTGGCGCCGAGCGCGCGTGCGATCGGGTTGTTGACCGACAGCAGGCGGCCCTGGGTCAGGCGACCGGCCGCGTCGTAACCGGTGGAGGTGGCTTCGTAGCCGATCTGACTGAGCGAGGGCGCACGCACGTTGTTGGAGACCGCACCGCGCAGCGCGAACGCCGGGGCGAAGGCGTAGCGCGCCGCCAGCTTGCCGGTCCACTGGCCGCCGAAATCCTGGTAATGCTCGTAACGGCCGGCCAGGTCGGTGGAGAACTTGTCGCCGAACTGGCTGGACACGTTGGCATAGGCGCTGGCCACGTTGCGCGACAGGTCGGCCTCGTCCTGCGGGGTCAGCCCGCCGCCGGCCTGCGAGCCGGTAGGGCGGTCGGTGAACGAGCCGGCCGCATAGCTGGCCGGGTCGCCGGCATGGGTGCGGTACTGCTCGCGGCGGAATTCGGCACCGGTGCCGAAGGTATGGGTGGCGCCGGCCGCATCGAACACGCGGGTCAGATCCAGATTGGCCACGGTCTGCGCAAAGCCGAAATCGCCGGTCTTGAAGCGCGTGGTGCTGCCCGGGCCGAGCGAGGCGTTGAGCGAGTTGCGCAGCCGGTAGGTGAAGTCGTTGCGGCCATGGTTGACGCTGGCGTCGTAGTCCCAGTTGCCGAGCTGCCCGCGTGCGCCGGCGACGATCTGCAGATCGCGGTTTTCGCCCTCGGAAATCGGGCGGTAGCCGTTGGGATAGAGCTCACGCCAGTTGGCGCTGCCGTCCGGGTAGCGGAAGTAATTGGCGCCTTCGGTGTCGCGCTGGTTGTAGGTGGCGAAGGCGTAGAACTCGCCGTTGGCGCTGAAGGGTACCTTGGTGTTGAGCCAGGCGTTCAGGCCCTTGGTGGCGCCATCGCCGAGCACGTAATTGCGCTTGCCGGCCAGCGCCAGATTGGCCGGGGTCTGTTCCTCGAACGACGGGATCTGGTCGAAGCCGGCGCGATTGGTCGCCTCGCGATTCTTCAGCTCCAGGCCGACCTTGAAGAAGCCGCCATCATCGCCGAGCAGGCTGCCGACCTTGGCGCTGGCGTAGCTGGTCTGGCCGTCGGTGACGCGGCGATCGATCGGCTCCACCTCGGTGTTGTAGGCGCCGAAGCTGGCTTCCAGCTCGCCGCGCTCGGGGTTGTCGTCCAGGATCACGTTGATGACGCCGGCGATCGCGTCCGAGCCGTACTGCGCGCCGGCGCCGTCGCGCAGCACTTCGATGCGCTTGATCGCATTGATCGGGATGGAGTTGAAATCCACCGGCGTGGTGCCCTTGCCGATCTTGCTGTCGGTATTGACCAGCGCCGAGGTGTGGCGGCGCTTGCCGTTGACCAGCACCAGCACCTGATCGGGCGAGAGTCCACGCAGCTGCGCGGCGCGGATGTGGTCGGCACCGCCGGAGTTGGACTGGCGCGGGAAGTTGAACGAGGGCAGCAGCGCCTGCAGTGCGCTGCCCAGCTCGCCGTTGACCACGCCGGCCTTGCGAATGTCCTCGGCGGTGAGCACGTCCACCGGCACGGTCGATTCCAGCACGGTGCGGTCGCTGGCGCGGGTGCCGGTAACGATCACGGTGTCCAGCGTGGTGGCGCCGGGGGCGGCCTGCTGGGCCTGGGCGTTGGCGCTCAACACGGCGGCTACGGCCAGGCCGATAGCCGAAAGGGTGGGGCGGGTCATCTCTCTCTCCTGCGACAGCAATTGCGAACGCGCCGCGCGGGCGGCATCCGGCCGGGCAGGGGCGCAAAGGGGTTCGGATCGTCCACATTCATCCGGATAGAGAGATATTATCGCGTTGTTCAGGCGTGTGCGAGATGGCACAGTGCGCGCACGCCGGCATCAGCTGATGCCGGCCCTGCATGAGCCCGCCCCCGATCCGTCTTAAACGTACCCGTTCGTGGAGAAGTCGATGAAATTGCTGCCGTCCTGCCTGCTTGCCGCCATGCTGGCGCTGTCCGCCTGCGCCACCACCCCCGGTGGCGCGCCGGGATCGACCACTGCCAGCCTGCAGGGCGATGCGGCGCGGCCGGCGACCGCGCGCGGCTGGGTGCGCAGCGAGCTGTACTTCGGCGTGGGCGAGGAAACCGGCCCGGCCGACCGCCCACAGACCCGCACCATCGACCAAACCCAGTGGCGGGCGTTTCTGGACAAGGAAGTGACCCCGCGCTTTCCCGACGGTCTGACCGTGTTCGACGCCTACGGCCAGTGGCTGTTCCGCGGCGCCAAGGAGCCGAACCGGCTGGGCACCAAGGTGCTGGTGATCCTGCACGAGGACACCCCGCAGCGGCGCAACGACATCGAGGCGATCCGCCTGGCCTGGAAGCAGGCCACCGGCCACCAGTCGGTGTTGTGGTCGCGGCAGGCGGTGGAGGTGTCGTTCTGAGCCTGGCGACCATGCGCCGTGAACATCTGCACCGAACGCGCGTGAGCGCTGCGCGCAAGCTGCTGTTCGTCGCACTGGGCGGGCTGTCGTTTGCGTCCTTTGCACGCGAAACCAGTGTGCAGGTGACGCTCGACGCAAACACGCAGGCGACCGCCACACTGGTCGGCACACGCCTGCATGTGGTGTTGGGCCCGGGCGGCAAGGAGCAATGGTTCGACGCGAACGTGGACGAGGGCGAAGGCGGCGCCGGCGTGGACAGCGACGACTACAACTTCGACGGACATCCGGATCTTGCGGTGTCGGCGATGCTCGGCCAGGTCAACGAAGCGGTGCTGGTATTCGTGTTCGATCCGGCGCAGCGCCGCTTTCGTGCGCTGACCGCGCCCACGCGCCCGGCGGTGCAGTGCGAAGGCTTCTTCAATCTGACGCCCGACAAGCAGCAGCGCAGCTTGACCAGTTCCTGCCGCGGCGGGCCGATGTGGTACGCCGATGTGTATCGCTATGCGGCCGACGGGCGCTTGTATGTGGCCAGGACGCAGCAGCCGATCGCCTCGCCCGACATCCAGACCTTGCTGGATCCAGGCACCGGCGATGACATGCCCCTCTCGGTGTGGCCGCGTTACGACGTGCACGGGGCGAAGGTGTCAAGCGAGATCGGCACCACGCTGGACGCGCCGATGCCGGTGCAACTGCGCGTGCGGGTGGCGCGTCTGCCGCTATACGCCACCCCGACGGCGACCAGCACCAAGCGCTATCTGGTGCAAGGCGATCGGGCCGACGCGCTGGATGTCAGCGCCGATGCCACGCGCATGCAGGTACGCTATCGCAGTACCGGCCGTGGCGACATCGTCGGCTGGATCGAGGTCGCTGCGGCGATGAAGTAGCGCCGTTGGTGCCACGCAGCCGCCTGGCACGGAGCAGACCGATGCAATCGCGGCGACACGCTCTGATCCACCGCGCCGCTGTCGCACGTGCGGGGCAGCGGCTACCATCGGCCGATCCCCACGCTTCCTGGTTCCCATGTCGGCCCCTTCCTCGCGTACCGCGGCCTCGCCGCGCTGGTTCGTCGCTGGCGACCTCAATGGCTTCTTCGGCCTAGTCGTCGACAATCTCTCCATCCTCGGCTTCATCGCGATGGCGCTGGTCGGGATGTTCCAGTTCCCGGCCGAGGTGGTGTTTGGGCGCATGTTTCCCGGCACCGCGTTCGGCGTGCTGGTGGGCAATCTGCTCTACACCTTGATGGCGCGACGGCTGGCCATACGCACCGGCCGCGACGACGTTACCGCGATGCCGCTGGGCCTGGATGCGCCGACCAGCATCGGCATGGCGCTGTTGGTACTGGGCCCGGCGTTCGTCGGTTTCAAGGCACAGGGGCTGGACCCGCAGGCGGCCGCCATCGCCACCTGGAAACTCGGCATGGCCGCGCTGGTGGTGATGGGCCTGCTCAAGCTGGTGCTGTCGTTCGTCGGCGAGGCGGTGACGCGCGCGCTGCCGCGCGCCGCCCTGCTCGGTTCCATCGCCGGCATCGCGCTGGTGCTGATGGGCCTATTGCCGCTGCTGGAAACCCTGCGTTCGCCGGTGGCCGGCTTCGTCACTTTGGGTCTGCTGCTGTACGTGCTGCTGGCCAAGGGCCGCTTGCCGACCAAGCTGCCCGGCGTGCTGGTGGCGTTCGTGATCGGCACTGCGCTGTATTACGGGCTGGGACTGGCGGGCCTGGGCGCACCGGGCTTCGCGGTGCCGGAATGGACGCCGCCGAAGATCGTGTTGCCGCTGCCGAACCTGGGCTTCATCGACGGCCTGCCGGCCACGGTGGCGTACCTGCCGTTGCTGCTGCCGTTCGGCCTGCTGATGGTGGTGGGCGGCATCAATGTCAGCGAGAGCGCACGTGCGGCGGGCGATGACTACCGCACCCGCGACATCCTGCTGGTGGAAGCCTTGGCGACGCTGGTTGCAGGCGTCTGCGGCGGGGTGGCACAGACCACGCCCTACATCGGCCAGCCGGCCTACAAGCACATGGGCGCGCGCTCCGGTTATACGCTGCTGACCGGCCTGTTCGTCGGCATCGGTGGCATGCTGGGTGTGATCTCCGGCTTGGTGCAATGGCTGCCGCTGGCGGTGCTGGCACCGATCATCGTGTACGTGTCGATCGACATCACCACGCAGGCGTTCCAGGCCACGCCCAGGCAGCACGCCGGTGCGATGGTGCTGGGCTTTCTGCCGTCGGTGGCGTACCTGCTGACCATCAAGGCGCCCGGCTGGATCCCGCCGGATCAACTGGTCGCACTGACCACCAAACTCGATGGACATGGCTTGCCGGAGCTGGCGGTGATCTTCGCGCTGGGCAACGGCTTCATCATCACCGCGATGCTGTGGATCGCCGCAGTGGTGGCAATGATCGATAGCCGGCTGCGCCGCGGTGCGGTGTTTCTGCTGGTGGCCGCCGGGCTGACGCTGTTCGGCCTGATCCATTCGGTGGACCCGCGCGGCGGCATCTATCTTCCGTGGTCGCTGCACGGCCTGGCGCGCGTGATCAGCTGGCAGTTCGTCGGTGCCTATGTTGCGTTGGCGGTGACCCTGCTGCTGCTCTCGCTGCTGCCCGCACGCAAGGACGCAGTGCAATGACAGCCTGCTCCAGCATGTTGCGGGTGCTCATCGGTGGCGCACTGTTGCTTGGCGCCGGCGGTGCCTGGGCGGCGTCGTTCGATTGCAAGCAGGCAGGCACCGCAGTCGAAAAACGGCTGTGTGCGGTGCCGGCGCTGGGCAGTCTGGACGATCAGCTGGACGAATCCTACCGGGCGCTGGTGGACACCACGCCGCGCAACGCGGTCGCAGGCGTGCGTGATCAGCAACGCGCCTGGCTGCGGCAGCGCAATGCCTGCGCGCAGGACGCCAAGCCGGACGAGTGCCTGCAACGCACATTGAAGGCCAGGGCCGATGTGCTGGCCAAGGCGCTCGTTGCGCAGCAACAGGCGCTGGACCGCATCATCGCCGAGATTCCCGCCGCGCCTGCCGAGGCGGCGCGCCAGTTGCAGGGTTACGACACGCCGCTGGCCTCGGCGTGGCTGGCGTATCTGCATCAGTTCGTTCCCGCCGCGGGCGTGGATGCAAAGCTGGCGAGTGCGCGGTTTGAAAGTGCGCGCAAGGCGCTGCGCAAGGTCGACGACTTCGCCGCATCCTTGCTCGACGATGCGGATGGCATGCCCGCCATGCAGGCGCAGGAACGCGTGCTGACATTGCTGCGGATGTGGATCGAACGCGACAACAGTGATCATCGTCCTTACGTGCATTGCTTCATCTTTGCTGCAGTGGGCGAGCCGGCGTATGAGGCGTTTGGGTCGCTGTATGGCTCCACCCGCGACGGGTTTGCGCCGATCTGCGAGCCGCCGGGCGGTTTGTTTGCATTGGCCAGCTGGAAACAGCTGGATGCCGGTTTCGACGGGTTGATCGAGGCCCTGAGCAAGGACGCCGGCACCATTCGCTACGCCAGTTACGCCGAGTGGAAAATCATCGCGTTACGCGCGTCGGTATCGCCACTGCTGTACCTGACACCGGCATTGCGCAAGCGCTACGGCGACGATCCGGACAAGGCGATTGCGGCCTGGACCGGGGAAGACAGCGACTGGCCGGCGGCGCAGCGCAAGGCCGTGCGCGCGTTGCTGCCGAAGGTGCGCGCCGACACTGCCGCATGGCTGGTGCGCGAGAAGCGCCTGCCTGCGAAACAGGCCGAGCAGGTCGCCGCCGCCATCGTGGCGGCCTGGGTGGATGCGCGGCTGGATTTCGCAAGCTGAAAGCGGCGGACATTGCCACTCGCGGCCATCGGGCGGGCGGCGTTGTTGCTTGATGCAGCGACGCTGGTCGTTCTGGTTCGAGAGTTGGCGATGTGGGTGAGCGAGAGTCAAAGCCAAAGCTAAAGCCAAAGCCAAACCAAAACCAAAACCAAAACCAGAGCTAGAGCATGCGATCTGCGGCCTGGCTGCAGGGCCCTTGCCCGCCCACCATCGCAGGACACGCCGCAAGTACGTCCGTGTAGGCTCTTACGCGGCATCCATGCCGCGTAAGGTCCCGCGACGGTGGGCGGACAAGGACCAGTCGAGATGGTCGGTGTGCATGGTTGCAAGCGGTACATGGCATGCGCTGGTCGGATCACCGTGTGTTCGATCAACCTTTCAGCATTTTTCCATCGCAACCCGAGCAGCAGACGGGCTTTCAATACGCAACCTACAAACGTCTCATCTGCTACCGCAAGCCAAGCGACAAGCTTTCAAGAAAGCGGCCAACCAACTCTCTGGTGCGGTGTCCTCGCCGGTTGCGGGACCCTTGGCGGCATGGATGCCGCCAAGGAGCCTCCATGGACGGATTCACGGCGTGTCCCGCAAGCGGTGAGGGCACCGCGCAGGCGACCAACTCGGCTTTGGAACGTCCAGGCGCTGCGGAAGCTCAAGCGCTCGGTCGCCTTGGAAGGTATTGAGCGGTGCGAATGCGCCGACTGTAGAGCAGATGATGTGCGGCTTGGCTGCAAGGGCCAGTCGAGATGGTCGGTGTGCATGGTTGCAAGCAGAGCATGAGGTGCGCTTGACCAACTCGGCTGTGAGTTCTAGCGCTGCAGCCAGCGTTTGCTGCCAGAGACAGTCATCCTCGCGTGCCAATCGCTTACGCGCGATGCACATGCCTGCTTGATCGCGTCATCGCCGCACATCGATGGAACCACCGCGATATCTCATGGTCACACCCTGGATGTTGTCGATGTAAGGAGTTCCACGATGCAATCCAAGTCTTCGCGTTGGCCGTGGCTGCTAGCGGCCCCGGTGGTGGCTGGCGCCGCCTGGTGGCTATTCAGAGGGTCACCCACTGCGCCGGGTGCATTGCCTGCGCCGATCAGCCGGACCGCCAGCGCCGTGGCAGCGGCGGTGACCCCGGCGCCGCCGGCACCGGCGGGGCCGCGGCATCCGGTGCAGCAGCCCTCGGCCGATGCCGCGGACGCCGCGATTCCCGCGCTGGCACAGAGCGATGCAGCTGCGTGGCAGGCCTTGCTGGAGTTGGTGCAGGACGATGGCGCGTTGTCGATCGTGCTGCGCAAGCACCTGATCGAACGCGTGGTGGTGATGATCGACAATCTCACCCAGCCCAGCATCAGCCGTCGCGCCTCGGTGCTGCAGCCGGTGGTGGGCGAGTTTGCGGTGTCCGATGCCGGCGGGAATGTGGTGGTCGATCAGGCCAATGCGGCGCGGTATGCGCCTTACGTGGCAGCGTTCACCCAGGTGGATGCACAGGCACTGGTGCGCAGTTATGTGCGTTTCTATCCGCTGTTCCAGCAGGCCTATGCCGATCTGGGCGCGCCGGACCGCTACTTCAACGACCGCGTGATCGATGTGATCGATCATCTGCTGCGCACACCCGAGCCGACACAGCCGATCAAGGTGCAGCGCGACGAGCGTGGCCGGTACCGTTTTGTCGATCCCGCGCTGGAGTCGCTGTCGGTCGGTCAAAAGGCGTTGCTGCGGCTGGGACCGGTGCAAGCGGCTGCAGTGAAGGCGCAGTTGCAGCGCATCCGGACGGCGTTGCTGCAGGGACGTTGACGCGGCGTGTGGTGAGGAGAAGGCCGCCCGAATGCGGCCTTGCATGCATGGATGCAGCCTCGTGCACCATTCCAGCATGGGAGCAACGCGGGTTGGTCAGCACGCGATGCAACGCGCCCGGCCATCGCTTATGCCGCGTCCAGCTCCGGATAGTGGCGGAAGATGCCCTTGGTATTGAATGCCACGCGCCGTTCGGAAGCGAGATAGGCCGCAATGCGTGGGCGGGCGGCCACCCGCTGTTGCAGGGCTTTCAGGCCTGGCAGCTCGGCTGACAGCGTCTTCATGCGCTTGGGGAACATGTATTCCAGCCCGCTGATCAGCTGGAACAACGACAGATCCACGTAGGAATGCGTGCCCAGCACGTGCGTTCCGCCGGCCTGTTGCAGCACCTGCTCGAAGTAGCCCAGGAACTTGGGCAGGCGGTTGTCGCGCAGATCCTTGGCGCGTTTGGCGGCTTCGGCTTTCTGGTCTTCGTAATACAGGCCGGTGGCGATCGGATGATGGCTGTCGTGCACCTCGGCCACCAGATCGGCGATGGTCAGCTGCAACTGCAATGCGTCGATGCGCTGTGCGTCCGAGTCCGGCACCAGCTGCAGTTGCGGTCCGATGACATGCAGGATGGCCGCGACTTGCGCAACCACTGCGTCACCTATCTTGAGGAAGGGCGGCGCGAATGGCTGAGCGCCGGCGTTGGTGCCTTCCAGAAAGGCATTCATCACTTCATCGCCTTGGACACGCGCCACATCGGTGTAGTCGGCGCCGGCCTCTTCCAGTGCGAGCCGGACGAATTCGCCACGGCCCTGCAGGCCGGTCCAGTAATAGAGCTGATAGTGCATGCGCTGCTCCGCGATTGACGACGCTGCAGCGTAGAAACCGCGCGGCTAGGCGGGCGTGATCGAAGCGTCAGCGGGCTGTGACCCGGTGCCGTCGTGCGGTTGCGCCAGTAACCAGGCCAGCTTGCGCGCGCGCGGTTGCTGCTTGAGCTGCCACTCTGCGCGCGAGGCTGCGGCACGGTCCGCATACGGATGGCTGGCGAGCACTTCAAGCGGCGGATTTGCACGCGTGTAGCGCGCACCGGTCCCACGCTGATGCGCCTGGAAACGCCGCTCCAGATCGTTGGTGATGCCGGTGTAATAGCTGCCGTTGCGACACAGCAGCAGATAGAGGTGCCAGGGCTTGGGTGCATCCATATACCCATTATCGCCATTGGCCTGGCGTCGTGCAGCGATGTTCTTGGCGAGCGCTGGGCACGGGTGGCCGGTACGCGGCGACGCGTGAGTGAATAACCACCTAAACATTGGTTATTTGACGCTCGCGGCCGCTGCAAACAGCATGCGCTACCGCATTGCAGCGCCGCTTCGGCCTGCGCTGCGCCCGGGTCGGCGTGCATGCACAGCGCTCGCCGATTCGCACATCTCCCCCGCGCTGCTGCAAGACAGCCGACGCCACGAAAGGACGTACATGCCTGCGCGACACCGGACCCCTGCAAGGATCCTCGCTGCTTCGAGATGGTTGGCCAGGCCGCAGGTGCTGGCGTGGAGTCTGGCATGGGCATGTGCGCCGGTGCTGGCCGATGAAGTGGGCGAGGCTGCCGCGCCTCCGGAGCGCGGTGCGCAGACCCTGGGCGCGGTCACCGTGACCGCCACGCGCCGGGAAACCACCTTGCAGCAGGTGCCGGTGGCGGTATCGGTGGTGCAGGGCGAGACGCTGGAGCGCGAAAATCGCAACAGCGTGGCCGACCTGCCGGCGCTGGTGCCCAGCCTGACCTTTCGCAGCGGTGCCTCCAACAAGGACACCTCGTTGTTCCTGCGTGGCGTGGGCACCATCTCCACCTCGCCAGGGGTCGAGCCCAGTGTGGCCACGGTGATCGACGGCGTGGTGCTGGGGCGCCCGGGCCAGGCCACGCTGGACCTGCTCGACGTCGAACGCATCGAAGTCCTGCGCGGGCCGCAGGGCACCTTGTTCGGCAAGAACGCCTCGGCCGGCGTGCTCAATATCGTCAGCAAGCCGGCGCCGGAGCTGTTCGGCGGCTCTGTGGACTACTCGCACTTCGCTGGCGGCGACGAAGACCGCGTGCGTGCCAGCGTCGGCGGCACGCTGGTGCCGGAGCTGCTGAAGGCCAGCGTGTCGGCGTTGTGGGCCGCCTACGGCGGCAACGTGCGCAATGTGGCCGACGGCCAGACCGTCAACGGCTACCGCCGCGCCGGCGCGCGGTTGCGGCTGGACCTGAGCCCGAACCCTGACTTGAACGCGACGCTGCTCGCCGACTACCTGCAATCGCACAGCGACGCGCCCAGCGGTGTGGTGGTGGCCAGCACGCGTGCCGATTTCGCCGCGGCGCTGGCACCGGTCGTCGCCAGTGCCGACAACCGGCAGATCAACAGCGATTACCGCACGTATCTGGACGACATCAACAAGGGTGCCTCGCTGCAGCTGGACCAGCAACTCGGCGATGCGCTGCTGACCTCGATCAGCGCGTGGAGGCAATGGGACAACACCCAGTTCCAGGATGGCGACCGCACCGCGCAGCGCAGCGCGGCGTTTCCGTCCTCGCACGACCGTGGCGACCTGGGCTACACGCAGTATTCGCAGGAAGTGCGCATCCAGACCCCGCGCGACCGTGCGCTGGAAGCGGTCGCCGGGCTGTATTACCTGCATGCGCGCAGCGACGAAACCTATCGGCGCACGGTGACGACGCCGACCGCCAGCACTGTGGGTGTGGCCGATTACGCCACCCGCGCGGAAACCTATGCCGTTTTCGGCGAGGCCACCTGGCACTGGCGGCCGGATCTGCGTGCGCTATTGGGTGCGCGCTTTACCCGCGATACGCTCGACTACCGGCACCAGCGCGTGTCCAGTTCCGCAACCGCAGTCACCGGCATCCAGCCGTCCACCGCGAGCCGTGGCAGCACCGCAGAAAACGGCGTGTCCGGCCGCGCCGGCCTGCAATACGACGTCGATGCGCAGACCACCGGCTACCTGACCTATTCGCGCGGCTACAAGGGCCCGGCCTACAACGTGTTCTTCAACATGCAGCCGCGCGATACGCCGCCGCTGAAGCCGGAGACCTCCAATGCCTGGGAGCTGGGCCTGAAGGCGCGTGCCCTGGACGATCGCCTCAGTGCGAACATAGCGTTGTTCCATACCGAATACGCCAACTACCAGGCCAACTTCTTCGACACCGTGGCCGGGCAGGTGGTGACGCGCCTGATCAACGCCGGGCAGGTGCGCACGCAGGGCCTGGAACTGGATCTGGACTACCGGCCCACCGAGCGGCTCAGCCTGGCCGCCTCGCTGGCCTTCACGCAGGCGCGCATCCAGCGGTTTGCCTGCCCCACCGCAGCGGCGGCCAACTGCAATGTCGATGGCCGGCCGTTGCCGTTTTCGCCGGACTGGAAGGGCAATCTGCGTGCTGGTTACCGGGTGCCGTTGCGCGGCAGCCTGGCGCTGGAATTCAACGGCGACGTGAGCTGGCAGGACAGCGTGCAGTACGACCTCAGCCAGACCCCGCAGACCATCCAGGGCCCGTATGCGATCTGGAACGCCAGCATCGCGCTGGCCGACGATGTGCATGGCTGGCGGGTGGCGGTGCTCGGCCGCAATCTGGGCGACCGTTCATACGCCCCATTGCTGGCCAATGCCACCGGCAACGTGTTCCGGCTGGTGCCACGCGACGACCAGCGCTATGTCGGGCTGCAACTGCACAAGGATTTTTGACGATGTCCGTGATGGTTTTTGACGCTGATTCGTGCAGTGCAGGCACCACGCACGGTGGCCTGCGATGAGCGCTGCACGACAGCTCTCGCTCGGGGCGTTCCTGATGGCCACCGGCCATCACGTGGCCGCATGGCGGCACCCGCAGGCCAGTGCCGACCCGCTGGTGTTCGACCATTATCGCCAGATGGTGCGCATCGCCGAAGCCGCCAAGTTCGATGCGGTGTTTCTCGCCGACAGCCTGGCTGCGGCCGGTGGACCGGTGGCGTCGCGGATGGCGCGTTCCAGCCTGTTCGAACCGCTCACGCTGCTGAGCGCGTTGGCGGTGGTGAGCGAGCGCATCGGCCTGATCGCCACCATGACCACCAGCTACAACGAGCCGTACCACGTGGCGCGCAAGTTCGCCTCGCTGGATCATCTGTCCGGTGGGCGTGCCGGCTGGAATCTGGTCACCTCCGATGCCGCCGACGAAGCGTTGAACTTCAACCGCGACGCGCACTACGTGCATGCCGAGCGCTATGCGCGGGCGCGCGAATTCCAGCAGGTGGTCGCGGGGCTGTGGGACAGCTGGGACGACGATGCCTTCATCGCCGACACCGCTGCGGGCGTGCACTACGATCCGGCGCGGCTGCATGTGCTGGATCACCGCGGCGCGCACTTCCAGGTTCGCGGTCCGCTCAACATCGCGCGTGCGCCGCAGGGGCATCCGGTGCTGGTGCAGGCCGGCTCGTCCGAGCCCGGGCGCGCGCTGGCTGCGGAAACCGCCGAGGTGGTGTTCACCGCGCAATCGTCGCTGGCCAAGGCGCAGGCGTTCTATGCCGACATCAAGGGCCGGCTGGAACGGTTCGGGCGCGCACGCGACACATTGAAGGTGATGCCGGGTGTGTTCATCGTGGTGGGGCAGAGCCAGGCCGAGGCGCAGGACAAGTTCGCGCAGTTCCAGGAGCTGGTGGAGCCGGAGGTCGGCATCGCGCTGCTGTCGCGCATGCTGGGCAACTTCGATCTGTCCGGCTATCCGCCCGATGGCCCGTTGCCGGAATTGCCGCTCACCGAAACCGGCCAGCGCAGCCGCCAGCAGTTGTTCACCGAGCTGGCCGGACAGGAGCAACTGAGCATTGCCCAGCTCGGTCGGCGCATCGCAGGCGGGCGCGGGCACTACAGCCTGATCGGCACACCGAAACAGATTGCCGACGAGCTGCAGACCTGGTTCGAAGGCGAGGCTGCGGACGGTTTCAACGTGCTGGTGCCGCACCTGCCCGGCGGCCTGGCCGATGTGGCCACGCATGTGGTGCCCGAGCTGCAGCGGCGTGGACTGTTCCGGCGTGAATATGCAGGGCGCACCCTGCGCGATCATCTGGGGCTGGCACGCCCCGTCAATCGCTTCAGCGCACGCTGACTCACCGGATACCCTGATGACCTATCTCGCACATCCCGATCGTTACGACCGTATCGCCTACCGCCGTGTCGGCCGCAGCGGGCTTGTCCTGCCTGCGCTGTCGCTGGGCCTGTGGCACAACTTCGGCGACAGCACGCCGATCGATACGCAGCGCGCATTGCTGCGGACCGCCTTCGACCTGGGCATCACCCATTTCGATCTGGCCAACAACTACGGCCCGCCGTATGGCAGTGCGGAAATCAACTTTGGCCGCCTGCTGCGTGAAGACTTCAAGCCGTATCGCGATGAATTGATCCTCTCCACCAAGGCCGGCTGGGACATGTGGCCGGGTCCGTACGGGCAGGGCGGCAGTTCGCGCAAATACCTGCTGTCCAGCCTGGATCAGAGCCTGCAGCGGCTGGGCGTGGACTACGTGGATATTTTCTACTCGCACCGCTTCGATGCGGACACGCCGTTGGAAGAGACCGCCGGCGCATTGGCCAGCGCGGTGCAGCAGGGCAAGGCGCTGTATGTGGGCGTGTCGTCGTATTCGGCGGCGCGCACGCGCGAGATCGCCGCGTTGCTGCGCGAGTGGAAGGTGCCGCTGCTGATCCATCAGCCGGCCTACAACCTGTTCAATCGCTGGGCCGAGCATGAGCTGTTCGAGGCGACCGACGAGGTCGGCGCGGGGGTGATCGCATTCACGCCGCTGGCGCAGGGGCTGTTGACCGGCAAGTACCTCAATGGCGTACCCGGCGACGCGCGCGTGAATCGTCCCGGCGGCGAGTCGCTGCGGCCGGAACATCTGTCCGAGGCCAACCTGCAGCGCGCACGCGGGCTGGATGCGATCGCACAGCGGCGTGGGCAGAGTCTGGCGCAGCTGGCGCTGGCCTGGGTGCTGCGCGATGCGCGGGTGAGCTCGGCACTGCTGGGCGCCAGCCGCCCGGAGCAGTTGGTCGAAAACGTCGCGGCCTTGCAGTCGCCCGAGTTCAGTGCGGACGAGTTGGCCGAGATCGATCGCTTTGCGGTCGAAGGTGGCGTCAACCTCTGGGAAAAACCCTCCACCGACTGGCAATGAGGAACGCTCCGATGCGCTACCGCTTTTTGATTGCTGCCTTGCTGTTGTCCGGCATCGCGTGGCTGCAACCCGCATTGGCGGCCGAGCCGGCGCAGCTGCGTATCGGCTATCAGAAAGCGGTATCCAGCCTGGTGCTGGCCAAGCAGCATCGGTTGCTGGAGCAGCGCTTTCCGCGCACCAAAATCAGCTGGGTCGAGTTTCCGGCCGGCCCGCAGCTGCTGGAAGCCTTGAACGTGGGCAGCATCGACCTGGGCGGTGCGGGCGATATTCCGCCGCTGTTCGCGCAGGCCGCCGGTGCCGATCTGCTGTACGTGGGCTGGGTGCCGCCCACGCCCAAGGCCGAGACCATCCTGGTGCCGGCCAGCAGCACGCTGCGGCGCGTGGCCGACCTCAAGGGCAAGCGGGTTGCCTTCCAGAAAGGCTCCAGCGCGCACAACCTGCTGCTGCGGTTGTTGGCCAAGTCCGGCCTGAGCATGCGCGACATCACGCCGTTGTATCTGTCGCCGGCCAACGCACGTGCGGCGTTCGCGGCCGGGCAGGTGGATGCCTGGGCGATCTGGGACCCGTGGTATTCGGCATTGACGCTGGATGGCAGCGCGCGCCTGCTCGCCAACGGCGAAGGGCTGGGATTGACCGGCGGGTTCTTTCTGTCCTCGCGGCGTTACGCCACCGCGTGGGGTCCGTTCGTGCAGCAGGTGATGGGACAGCTCAACCAGGCCGATGGCTTGCTGGAGCGCGACCGCGCCGGCAGCATCCAGGTGCTGGCGCAGGTCAGCGGATTGTCGCCTGCGGTGGTCGAGCGCACGCTGGCGCATCGCCCGCCGGCCAGCGTGCAACCGCTCAGCGCCGAGGTCATCAAGGCGCAACAGGGCACTGCCGATCTGTTCTACGCGCAGCGCCTGTTGCCCAGGCGCGTGCTGGTGGCCCCGGCGGTATGGCGTGCGCCCGCGGTTGCCGCGGTGCAAGCGGCAGGCAAGCAGGCGGCGGGCAGGTGATGCGTGGAAGCAGGAGTACACACGCAAACAGGAGCGCACGCGCAAGCGGGACCGCACGGGCAAGCAAGAGCGCACGCGCAAGCGGGAACGCGTGCCGAGCATCCGTGAGCGGCCATGCGCACGCCGTTGTCTTGCTGCAGCGCCCCACCAGCAAGGCCGCGCGATGAGTCGCCGCTCGCAGCGTTTAGGCAACATGCTGGTGCCCTGGCTAGTGCCGCTGGCCTTGCTGGTGGCCTGGCAGATTGCGGCCTCCGGCGGCTGGTTGCCGCAGCGCATCCTGCCCGCGCCGGATGCGGTATTGCGTGCCGCAGTGACGTTGGTACAAACCGGCGAGTTGTGGCAACACCTGGCGATCAGCAGCTGGCGCGCGGCGGTGGGCCTGGCCATCGGCGGCAGCATCGGATTTGCGCTGGGCCTACTCACCGGCGTGTCGCGCGTGGCCGAACGCCTGCTCGACAGCACCTTGCAGATGCTGCGCAACGTGCCGCATCTGGCGCTGATCCCGCTGGTGATCCTGTGGTTCGGGATCGACGAGGGCGCCAAGCTGTTCCTGGTGGCGCTGGGCACCTTCTTCCCGATCTATCTCAATACCTATCACGGCATCCGCAGCGTGGACCCGGCCTTGATCGAGATGGCGCGCAATTACGGCTTGCGCGGCCCGCAGCTGTTTGTCGATGTGTTGTTGCCCGGCGCGTTGCCGTCGATTCTGGTCGGGCTGCGCTTTGCGTTGGGCCTGATGTGGCTGACCCTGATCGTGGCCGAAACCATTTCCGCCAGTTCCGGCATCGGCTATCTGGCGACCAACGCGCGCGAGTTTCTGCAGACCGACATCGTGGTGGTGGCCATCGTGCTGTACGCGCTGCTCGGCAAGCTGGCCGATCTGGCCGCACGCGGCCTGGAAGCCTGGTGGCTGGGCTGGCATCCGGCGCAGCAACAGCGTGCGGCGTTGCGCCGATGAGCGCGACCGACCCTGGCCTGCCGCTGAGCCTGCGCGGTGTCGGCAAGCATTACGGAGACAGCGAGGTCTTGCGCGGCATCGACCTGGAGATCGCACCCGGCGCCAGCGTGGCGGTGGTCGGGCGCAGCGGCTGCGGCAAGAGCACCTTGCTGCGCGTGATCGCCGGGCTGGAGGCGGCCGATACCGGCGCGGTCGACAGCGGTCATGCAGCGCTGGCAGCGCAGCGCGATGCGGTGCGGCTGATGTTTCAGGACGCGCGGCTGCTGCCGTGGAAGCGCGTGATCGACAACGTGGCGCTGGGTCTGGGGCGTGCCGGGCGCGCGCAGGCACAGGCGGCGCTGCACGCGGTGGGGCTGGGCACACGCGGCGGCGACTGGCCGGCGACGTTGTCGGGTGGTCAACGCCAGCGCGTGGCGCTGGCGCGCGCACTGGTGCATCGGCCGCGGCTGCTGTTGCTGGACGAACCGCTGGGCGCACTGGATGCGTTGACGCGCATCGAGATGCAGCAGCTGATCGTGCAGTTATGGCGGCAGTTCGGTTTCACCCTGGTGCTGGTCACCCACGATGTGGCCGAGGCGAGCGCGCTGGCCGATCGCATCGTGCTGATCGAGCACGGCCAGGTCGGCCTGGACCTGCCGGTGCCGGTGCCGCATCCGCGTGCCCCCGGCGCGCCGGCCCTGGCGGCAATCCAGGCGCAGGTGCTGTCGCGTCTGCTGGGGGCGTCGCTAGTGGCGACGCCAGAGGCGGCGGAGAATCTTGCTGCGGAGTAGGGCGTTGGGGGCGCCTGCCTCGCTGCCGCTGCGGCGGATCGTCTAACGATTTGTCCGCCGGCCTGGGTCGGCCAAGCCCAACGGGCGAGCCCATATCGCGTAGCCCATATGCCACCGTGTGAGCCGGTCCTGCTGCCCCGCATCGGCGCTGCCGTACTCGCCAAACCTTGAAACCCCGCACAGCAACCGCATCTGCACGGTATTGCCGGCGTCGCCGGCCACCAGTTCAGAGGATTCTTCCCATGCGGATGGACAAGCTCACCTCGCGGTTCCAGCAGGCGCTGGCCGATGCACAGTCGCTGGCCGTGGGCCGTGACCACAACATCATCGAGCCGGTGCACGTGCTCGCCGCATTGCTGGACCAGAGTGGCGGCAGCACGCGTCCGCTGCTGTCGCAGGCCGGCGTCAACGTGCCGCTGCTGCGCGAGCGGCTGGGCGAGGCGCTGGACACGCTGCCCAAGGTCTCCGGGCAGGAAGGCAACCTATCGATCGGCAACGATCTCAACCGCCTGCTCAACCAGACCGACAAACTGGCCCAGCAACATGGCGATGCCTTCATCGCCAGCGAGTGGTTCGTGCTGGCCGCCGCCGACGATGCCAGCCCGCTGGGCGTGGCCCTGCGCGCGGCCGGCGGCGACAAGAAGAAGATCGAAGCCGCCATCGACAAGCTGCGCGGCGGCGAGACCGTGCAATCGGAAAACGCCGAGGAACAACGCCAGGCGCTGGAAAAATACACCATCGACCTGACTGCGCGTGCGGAGAGCGGCAAGCTCGATCCGGTGATCGGCCGCGACGAAGAGATCCGCCGCACCATCCAGGTGTTGCAGCGGCGCACCAAGAACAACCCGGTGCTGATCGGCGAACCCGGCGTGGGCAAGACCGCCATTGTCGAAGGCCTGGCGCAACGCATCATCAATGGCGAAGTGCCCGAAGGCCTGCGCGGCAAGCGCGTGCTGTCGCTGGACATGGGCGCGCTGATCGCCGGTGCCAAGTTCCGCGGCGAGTTCGAAGAACGGCTAAAGGCGGTGCTCAGCGACCTGTCCAAGAACGAAGGCCAGATCATCCTGTTCATCGACGAGCTGCACACCATGGTCGGCGCCGGCAAGGCCGATGGCGCGATGGACGCCGGCAACATGCTCAAGCCGGCGCTGGCACGCGGCGAGTTGCATTGCATCGGCGCCACGACCCTGGACGAATACCGCAAGTACATCGAAAAGGACGCGGCGCTGGAGCGGCGTTTCCAGAAGGTATTCGTGGGCGAACCGACGGTGGAAGACACCATCGCCATCCTGCGTGGCTTGAAGGAACGCTACGCGGTGCATCACGGCGTGGAGATCACCGACCCGGCGATCGTTGCCGCCGCCACCTTGTCCAACCGCTACATCACCGACCGCCAGCTGCCGGACAAGGCGATCGACCTGATGGACGAGGCGGCATCGCGCATCCGCATGGAGATCGACTCCAAGCCGGAGGAACTCGATCGCCTGGAGCGCCGCCTGATCCAGCTCAAGATCCAGCGCGAGATGCTGAAGAAGGAAAAGGACGACGCCTCGCGTCAGCGCCTGGCCGATCTGGAAACCGACATCGACAAGCTCGAGCGCGAGTTCTACGACCTCAACGAGTTGTGGACGTCGGAAAAGGCCGCGCTGCAGGGCACCACCAAGGTCAAGGAGCAGATCGAGCACGCCAAGCTGGAGCTGGAAGCCGCGCAACGGCGCCAGGACTACGCCAAGATGAGCGAGATCCAGTACGGCGTGCTGCCGCAGCTGGAAAAGCAGATGGCGCTGGCCAACGAGGTCGAACATCACGACTTCAAGCTGGTGCAGGACCGTGTGACCGCCGAGGAAATCGCCGAAGTGGTGTCGCGCTGGACCGGTATCCCGGTCAACAAGATGCTCGAGGGCGAACGCGACAAGCTGCTGCGCATGGAAGACGAGCTGCACCAGCGCGTGGTCGGCCAGCACGAGGCGATCAAGGTCGTTTCCGACGCGGTGCGGCGCTCGCGCGCCGGCCTGTCCGACCCCAATCGTCCGAGCGGCTCGTTCCTGTTCCTGGGCCCGACCGGCGTGGGCAAGACCGAGTTGTGCAAGGCGCTGGCGGACTTCCTGTTCGACAGTACCGAGGCGATGATCCGCATCGACATGAGCGAGTTCATGGAGAAGCACTCGGTCTCGCGGTTGATCGGTGCGCCTCCGGGCTATGTGGGCTATGAGGAGGGCGGCTATCTCACCGAGGCGGTGCGTCGGCGCCCGTATTCGCTGATCCTGCTGGACGAGGTGGAAAAGGCGCATGCCGATGTCTTCAACATCCTGCTGCAGGTGCTCGACGACGGCCGCCTGACCGATGGCCAGGGCCGCACCGTGGACTTCCGCAACACCGTCATCGTGATGACCTCCAACCTGGGCTCGCATCAGATCCAGGAGCTGTC
This sequence comes from Xanthomonas arboricola, assembly GCF_002940665.1. Classification (GTDB taxonomy): domain Bacteria; phylum Pseudomonadota; class Gammaproteobacteria; order Xanthomonadales; family Xanthomonadaceae; genus Xanthomonas; species Xanthomonas arboricola_B. The sequence goes on along the minus strand of NZ_MIGY01000001.1, from coordinate 516,245 downwards.
CGGCGACGGCAGCGCCGAGGCCTATACGCAGATGAAGGCGGCGGTGATGGGCGTGGTGCAGGCGCATTTCCGCCCGGAGTTCATCAACCGGCTCGACGACATCGTGGTGTTCCATCCGCTGGACAAGGCGCAGATCAAGTCGATCGCGCGCATCCAGTTGCACGGGCTGGAAAAACGCCTGTCCGAGCGCGGCCTCAAGCTGGATCTGGACTATGCCGCGCTGGAATTGCTCGGCAATGTCGGTTTCGATCCGGTGTATGGCGCGCGCCCGCTCAAGCGGGCGATCCAGTCGCAGGTGGAAAACCCGCTGGCCCAGCAGATCCTGTCCGGGCATTACATCAGCGGCGATACGGTGCGTGTGCGTGCCGAGGGTGGGCGGCTGGTGTTTGGCAAGGGCTGAGACGCGGCGCGGCGTGTGCGCCGCATCGCTGGCAGTGGTTGAAGCAAGCAACGGGCACTGCGCAGGCAGTGCCCGTTTGCATGAGGGGGATGGCGCATGCGGCGCATCGTTTGCGCTCACAACGCGGCGGCATAAGGTCATCACTGCTGGTTTGCAGACACGCGTGCAGGGCCGGCTATGGTCGGCACTCCTGTCCGAGCGAGCCGCGCCATGACCGATCCGCAGTGGAAGCCCGAAACCATCGCCGTGCACGGCGGCTATCAGCCCGATCCCACCACGCGGGCGGTGGCGGTGCCGATCTACCAGACCGTCGCCTACGCCTTTGACGATACCCAGCACGGTGCGGACCTGTTCGACCTCAAGGTGCAGGGCAATATCTACAGCCGCATCATGAACCCGACCAACGCCGTGCTGGAGCAGCGCGTGGCTGCGCTGGAAGGCGGCATCGGTGCGCTGGCGCTGGCCTCCGGGCAGGCCGCGGTGACCTATGCGATCCAGACCATCGCCGAGGCCGGCGACAATATCGTCTCCTCCAGTGCTTTATATGGCGGCACCTACAATCTGTTCGCGCATACCTTGCCGCAGTTCGGCATCGGCACGCGCTTTGCCGATTATCGCGATCCGCAGGCGTTTGCCGGCTTGATCGATGCGCGTACCAAAGCAGTGTTCGTGGAGTCGATCGGCAATCCGCGCGGCAACATCACCGATATCGAGGCCGTGGCCGCGGTGGCGCATGCGCACGGCGTGCCGCTGATCGTGGACAACACCGTGGCCACGCCGTCGCTGCTGCGGCCGATCGACTTCGGCGCCGACATCGTGGTGCATTCGCTGACCAAGTACCTGGGCGGCCATGGCAACAGCATCGGCGGGGCGATCGTGGACAGCGGGCGCTTTCCGTGGGCCGCACACAGGCAGCGGTTTCCACGCCTCAACGAGCCGGACGTGAGCTATCACGGCGTGGTGTACACCGAAGCGCTGGGCGAAGCGGCCTACATCGGCCGTGCGCGCGTGGTGCCGCTGCGCAATACCGGCGCGGCGCTGTCGCCGTTCAATGCGTTCCTGATCCTGCAAGGCATCGAAACGCTGCCGCTGCGGATGGAGCGCATCAATGCCAACACGCTGGCGATTGCGAGGTATCTGCAACAGCACGCGCGGGTTGCCTGGGCCAATTACGCCGCGCTGCCGGAGCATCCGGAGCATGCGTTGGCGCAGAAGTATCTGGGCGGGCATGGTTCGGGCGTGCTGACCTTCGGCCTGCCCGGCGGGCGCGCGGCAGGCGCGCGTTTTCTGGATGCGCTGCAGTTGTTCACGCGGCTGGTGAACATCGGCGATGCGAAGTCGCTGGCAACGCATCCGGCATCGACCACGCACCGTCAGCTGGGACCGGCCGAACTGGAACATGCCGGGGTCAGCGAAGACACGGTGCGGCTGTCGATCGGCATCGAGCATATCGACGACCTGCTGGCGGATCTGGAGCAGGCGCTGCAGGGGGCGTGAGGTTTTAGAGCCCCTTTCTGGTTGGAATAGGCGAAGGGGGCGAGCTGGCCTCTCTCCAACGTGGCGCCAAGGCGAAGCTTGCGTGCCACCGGCGCGTGACGTGGTGCCCCCGCGCTGGCAGGGCGGGCCGTGGCGCGGAGTGGGGCTTGGGGTGAGGGTACGGCGAAGCACACTGCCTGTCGGTACTAGCTTCGGTCAGGGCGTCAGCGCGGCCGGGGATCGGCTTTTCGGCTCGGCAGAGATCCTGTCTGACTCGCCGTCGCGGCACATCCGTGTGCCGCTCTCCGCCGATCCCCGGCCACGCTGCCGTCTCGGCACGTCACTTCCATGACCCGGAAATCTTGAACACGCCAATGAAGTTCGGCTCGAAGTCCCTCTCCCTTCGGGGCGAGGAGGCAAAGCTGGCGCGCCATGGGCGCGCGTGCCTTGGAGCGCCCGCGCCGCAAGCGCGGGCCGGGGCGCAGAGCGGGAGTTGGGGTGAGCGTACGGCGGGGGCGACGCCCACTCACATGTGCTAGGTCGAGCTCAGCGCTGCCATTTGGCTAAAACTTGCATGCACTGTCCCCAAGCATGGCATGAGGCTTCGCTCCGTACCCTCATCCGCCCCTTCGGGGCACCTTCTCCCGGTGGGAGAAGGGAGTAGGGATTCACCATCCAGGCGTGTGGCGCTGCGCTTGGCCGGTTGCCGGAGACCGCCGAGGCGCCGCCGGACAATCCTGCTACCATGCGCGCCCCTGAGGTGACTGCCGGAGTTGCGGTGGTTTAAACGGGAATCCGGTGCGCGGATCGCCTTGGCGAGCTGCAATGCCGGAGCTGCCCCCGCAACGGTGGGCGAGGTCAGATGCCGCAACACGCCACTGTGCAGTCGCATGGGAAGGCGCGGCATCGGAGGCGCAGGCTTCCACTCGCGAGCCCGGAGACCGGCCTGAGGGATTGAACCGGCACGCGGTGGGCGTGGCCTTGATCGTCTGGCGCTGCGGCGTTGGACGCCTGGCCCGTTGCTGCCTGCCGCCCCCATTGCCCCCGCGCGGGTAGGCGCGGTTCCAGGAGCAGCAGTCGATGTCCCTTTCTTCCGTTTTGCCGCGTCGTGCGGTGCTGGCCGTGGGGCTGTCGCTGTGCGTGGCCACCCTGGCCCATGCCGAGGCCGCCATCGATCTCGACCAGGTCGTGGTCACTGCCTCGCGTACTGCGCAGACCCAGGACCAGACGCTGGCGCCGGTCACCGTGATCGGCCGCGCGCAGATCGAGCGTCGCCAGGTGAATTCGCTGCAGGACCTGCTGCGTGGCGAAGCCGGGGTGGCGCTGGCCAACAACGGCGGCCCGGGCAAGCCGACCTCGCTGTTCCTGCGCGGCACCGAATCCGACCAGGTGGTGGTGCTGATCGATGGCGTGCGCATCGGCTCGGCCACCTCGGGCGGCGCGGCGTTGCAGGACCTGCCGATCGAGCAGATCGAGCGCATCGAAATCGTGCGTGGCCCGTTCTCCAGCCTGTACGGTTCCGAGGCGCTGGGCGGGGTGATCCAGATCTTTACCCGGCGCCCGCAAGGCCGCGTCGTGCCCACCTTCAGCGTAGCGGCCGGCAGCGACAATGCGCGCCGCTATAGCGCGGGCCTGGCCGGGCGCAGTGAAGGCGATCTGAGCGAAAGCGGTGGCTGGTATTCGGCCAATGCGGTGCATGACGAAACCGATGGCATCAACGCGTATCTGGACACCAGTTCCAGCGACTACGACGCGGATCGCGATGGCTACCGCAACGATTCGCTGAGCGTGCAGGGCGGCTGGCGCTTCAATCGCCAGTGGGACGCCGACGTGCATGCCTTGCGCGCGCAAAGCCGCAACGAATACGACGGCTCGGCCTTCGGCGGCAACCTGTCCAAGGGCGTGCAGCAGGCGGTCGGTGGCCGTGTGCGTTACGCACCCACCGATGCGCTCAAGCTCACTGCCAGCGTCGGCAGCAGTTCCGACTTCAGCGATGCGTATTACGACGGTGCGTATCTGTCCACCTACGACACCCGCCGCAAGCAGGGCGCGTTGCAGGCCGATATCGCTGCCGGCGCGGGCCTGTTCACGGTCGGCTTCGACTGGCAGCGCGACGCCATCACCAGCAGCGACAATTACGATGCCGACAGCCGCATCGACCGCGCCGCATTCGCGCAGTGGCAGCAGAGCTTCGGTGCGCAGTCGTTGCAGGCCAGCCTGCGTCGCAACGACAACAGCCAGTTCGGCGGCAAGACCACCGGCAGCCTGCTGTGGGGCTGGGATGTTGCCGAGCATCTGCGCCTGACCGCCAGCTACGGCACCGCGTTCAAGGCGCCGACCTTCAACGAGTTGTATTACCCCGACTTCGGCAACCCGTTGCTGGGGCCGGAAACCTCCAGCAGCGCCGAGCTTGGCCTGCGCGGCAGCTACGGCTGGGGCACCTGGACGCTGAGCGCGTTCCAGACCCGCATCGACGATCTGATTGCCTACGACGCGTCGTTGGTGGATGCGGCGCATCCGTTCGGGCAGCCGAACAATATCGATCAGGCGCGCATCCGCGGCGTGGAAGCCGGCTACGCCACCGAGCTGGCCGGCTGGACCGTGCGCAGCGCCTTGACCTGGCTGCAGCCGCAGGCCGATGGCGAGGTCAACAACGGCAACTGGTTGCCGCGGCGTGCGCGGCAGAGCGGGCGCATCGATGCGGACCGCAACTTCGGTGCATTCGGCGTCGGCGCGAGCCTGTTCGGGTCCGGCAAGCGCTTCGACGATCTGGCCAACACCGAGCGCCTGGCCGGTTACGGGTTGCTGGATCTGCGCGTGAGCTATGCAGTGACTGCGAATTGGAAGGTGGCGCTCACCGCCAACAACGTGTTCGATCGCCAGTACGAAACCGCACGTTGGTATGCGCAGCCGGGGCGCAATTATCTGCTGACATTGCGTTATCAGGCCGCGCAGTAAGCGCGGCCGGTGGCCGGGCGCGGCGTTGTACGATGCTGCGACTGCGCCAGCTCGACGGCGGCGCGCATGCGGTGCTGCGTCATGTGGGCGCGCATGCGGGTCTGGAAGACGCGTTCGACTGGCGCTCGCGCAGTGGTCACCCGATAGCCGCCGCGTGCTGCGCGATGCGCCATCTCTCCCTGGACGACCACCGAAGCGGAGGCAGCTGCAGAACTGCGTGCCGACATCCGCGTGCCGGTCAGGCCTGCGACGGACGCCGATGCCGCCACCTACGCCGCAACCGGCAGGAACACCATCTGCGGCGGCGGATGCATCAGGAACTGCTGGTGCGAGATATTCCACGCATACGCCCCGGCCAGCGGGAAGGCCAGGCAGTCGCCCGGTGCCAGCGCCGCGATAGGTTGGTTGCGCGCCAGCACGTCCTTGGGCGTGCACAGCTGCCCGACCAGGGTGACCGGTGTGTCGCGCAGCACGGGCGCACGCCCGCCACGCAACACACGGAACGGGTGATCGTGGCCCTGCGCGGCCGGGGTGCGGAAGTGGTGGGTGCCGCCGCGGGCGATCGCAAACCACGCGCCGTGGCTGCGCTTGAGGTCCAGCACGTCCATCAGATACCAGCCGCAACTGGCGCTGACATAGCGCCCGGGTTCCAGCCGCAGCCGCAGCGCCTGGCCGTGGTCGCGTAGCAAGGCAGGCAAGCCGGCGCAGAAGCCGGCCCAGTCGAACGACGATTCCGGCGCCAGATAATCCACACCGAAGCCGCCGCCTGCATTCACCCGCAACGGGCCGAGCGCGTAGGCCTGCCGCCACTGCTGCACGGTGCGCAGGTAGGCGGCGATCAGATGCAGTTGCGCGCCGGCATCGCGCTGGTGCGACATCAGGTGGAAATGGAAGCCTTCCAGCCGCAGCGAGGGGCTGGCCCGCAGCCGTTGCATCGCCGCGTCCAGGTCGTCCGGGTCCAGGCCGAACGGCGAGGGCTGCCCGCCCATCATCAGGCGCGTGCTCTGCGCGCCGGGCACGGCGATGTTCATGCGCAGGAACACCGGCATGCAGCGGCCGGCCTGCGCGGCGATCGCAGCCAGGCGTTCCAGTTCGCCCAGGCTTTCCACATGCACGGTGCAGTCGGGCAGCGCGGCGGCCTGGGCCAGTTCGTTATCGAGCTTGCCCGGGCCGCCGAACAACAACGCGGCCCGGGGTTGTTGCCGATGCAGCCAGGCCAGTTCGCCGCCGGAGGCCGCCTCGAAACCATCCACGTGCGGGGCGAGCGTATGCAGGATCGGCGGCTCCGCATTGGCTTTTGCCGCGTAGAACAGCTCGCAGGCGGGCGGCAGTTGCGCGCGCATCCAGGCCGCATGCGCATCCAGCGCGGCCAGGTCGTAGACGTAGGCGCACAGCGGGCCATCGCTTTGGTCGCGGATGCCCGGCAACGCCTGCATCACTGCGTCAGTGTCGATGCGCAGGCTCATGCAGCCACCCGCCGCGCCGCTGCGATGCGTGGGATCGGGTTGGGCAGCGGTGTGTAGTCGGAGTGTCGATCGGCGCGTTGCCACAGCCGCGTGCCCAGGTTGTTCTTGCCGGGCAGCGGCGCGCCGTCGAGCAGGCCCTGCAGCGCGGCTTGCGTGCCATGGCGCTGTTGCCAGCGCGCGGCGAGCTCGCCCACGCATTGCCACAGGCGCGCGTCCAGCGCGGCATCGCCTTCGGTCAGATGGAAGATCGCCTCGGCCAGATTGTTGACCAGCGCGCAATACGCCACGCGATTCCAGCCCTGTTCCGGCGTGTAATACAGCGATTGCCGCGCGCGTTCGCCCACGCCCTGCAAGCGCGTGGCGGGCCAGTGATGTGCAAGCAGCTTGGTGCCTTCCAGGTCGCGGATCCATACCCGCGTCGGCCAGCCATCGGCACACCCGATCACGGTGTTCTGCAGATGCGGTTCCAGCGCGATGCCGTGCTGGAACAGGGCGCTCCACACCCCATCCAGCAGCAAGCCGGCATAGGCGCGGAACCACAGCAGCGTGGCGGTGTGGCGATCCATCTGCGCGCCGCCCAATGCCTGCAGCCTGGACGCGCACACGCTGTTGCCCTGCGCATCGCAGGTGAACAACGCGGCGGCCACCTGCGGCTGCCAGCGCGCGCGTTGCGCGGCGGGCACGGTCTGCCGGTACAAAATGCCGAAGCTCTCCGACAGGCCACGCGCCGCCAGCGGGTCGGCGTCGTGCAAGGCGGGATCGACCTGGGCGACCTCCAGCGAGGTGGCCGCAGGCTCCAGCATCACATCGAAGCCCGGCACCTGCACCGCCAGCGCACGCCAGCTCGGTGCCAGCAGCTCGGTGAGCGCGACCGCACTTTCCAGCTCGTACCAGGCGTTCTTGCGCACGCAGTTGGTCAACCGCACGTGCACCGAGCACTTGAGGAAATAGTCCAGTTCCGGGTGATACAGCGTGCGCACCGACGAGGTGGGGCGCAGTGCCTCGCCCAGCATGCCGACAGGCTCGATCAGCCCGCGCGCCTGCAGGGTGCGCAGCAGCGGGTCGTCGAGCAGGCGCTGCGCTTCCCACGGATGACAGGGATACAACGCGTCGCTGCCGGACAGCTGCCGCAGGCTGGCACGCACATCGCGGCCCTGCATGCGCAGCAGCCGTGGGTCGATGCGGAACCAGAACAGCTGGAACGCGGCGCGCGCTTCCGGCGCGCAGGCAAGCACCTGCGCCAGGTCGACGCCTTCGCGGCTCTTGGGCGTGGGATGCAAGGCATGCCCCCACAGCATCGATTGTTCGGCGTCGATCATCGCCTCGCCGGTCGCGGCGGTGCCATGTGCCTGGCGCAGCAGTGCGGCAGTGATCGCCACACTGTTGGCGCTTTGCGCGAGCAGTTCCGGGTTGACCGCCTGCGTGCTGCCCAGCGCCTGCAGCAGGCAACGCGCCAGGGCATGCGCATCCAGGCTCTGCCACGGTTGGCCGGCGCCCTTGAGAAATGGCGTGGAGGCAAAGCGGCAGCGGCCCAGGCGATCGGCATAGGCAATGCGCACGCACAGCGCGCCGGTATCGCCCAGCGCGATCCGCAGCCAGCGCTGCTCGGCCACGCGCGGGCCGGGGCGGTCCAGCCCGCGGTAATCGAAGTCCACTGCGCGCTGCGGAATCGCGAACTCGCGCAGGTAGCAGTTCAACCAGCAACTGCAGGCCTGCGCGTCGGCCATGCTGTCGTACCAGGGGTCATGCATCGTGTGCGGCGACATCGGCGGATCTCCTCGAGGGGAAGCGCACCAGAACGGTGAGCGCAGCGGCCGCCGCAGCCAGCGCGGCAGCCAGGAAGGGGGTGGCAGGGCCGGCCGCCTGGGCCAGCGCGCCGGCAGCGGCACCGGCGAACACGCCGGCCCATTTGCCGCACGCATCGAAGCGGCCGAACAAACGCCCGGCGCCATGCCCGCTGGCGACGAGCGCCAGGCTGCGGTTGAGCCCACGCAGGCCGAACAACATGCCGAACCCGAACAGCAGCCGTGCCGCTGCCAATGCGATGGCGTCGTGCAGCATCGCCTGCCACAGGCAGGCCAGCGCGAACAGCACCAGGCCGGGCACCAGCCAGGCCTCGCCATCACCGCGCCGCCACCAAGGCAGCACCACCAGATAGACCAGGTGCGGCAGGCTGTAGAGCAGGCCGGCCAGCGCGTCGTGGCCGGCGCCGCGCGCCAGCGCATACGGGATGAAGTAGGGGAAGGTCACCACCATCGCGAAGCAGAACAGAAACTGCGCGATCAGCAACGCAGGCCACAGTGCGCTGGCCGCTGTGGTGGTGGGTGCTGACGCCGACCGCGCCGACGCAGTTGCAAGCCCGGGGGGTGTCGGCTGCGCAGCGGACGCTGTCGGCCGCTGTGCAGGCCGGTCGGCTGGCAGACGCCAGGTCAGCGCGAACGCCAACAGCGGCAGCAGCGCAAGCGCGCGATACAGCGACTGCGCCGGGCCAAGCGCCACGGCCAGGCCCAGCAACGCAGGCGCGCTGACCATCGCCAGGCGCGCCGAGTACTGCGTCCAGTCGAGCGCGCGCGCCAGCGGGCCGGCCTGCGGCTGGCTGGCCAGGTACGCATTGGCCGCCGCCAGCGAGCCGCCGCAGGTGCCCTGCACGATTAGGCCGATCACCAGCCAGGTCAGCGACGGCGCGAAGCCGGCGATCGCAAAGCCCAGCGCCAGCCCCAGTTGCGCACGCAGCAACGAGCGCTTGCGTCCATAGCGGTCGGCCAGGCGCCCCCAGGTGCCGGCCGTCAACGCGGTGCACAGCGTCGGCAACACGTACAGCACGCCGCTCCAGCCAACCGCCGCAGACGGTGCCAGTTCGGCCAGCACCTGCGGCAGAAACAACGGCATGCCCAATGCGGTGAAGGCGGCCAGGTAATGCGCGGCCAGCACCGGGCCCAGGACGCGCTTCATCGCTGGGCACCGGCCTGCCGGGTCGGCCTCCGCTGCACGCCAGCGAAGGCGTCGCCGAAGGGATTGGGCGCGCTATCGCCGTAGAACTTGTTGATGTCGCTCGCACCAGTGAGCTGTTTGCTGAGCAGGCTGCCGGCGCTGAGCAGGTACTTCACCGGCAGCCGCGGTGCGGCCAGCAGGCGGCGTGCGGGGCCGGTGTCGATGCCCTCGACGTCCAGTTGCGCCAGCGTCAATGCGAACTGCGTCTGCAACTGCGTGTACAGCGGCGCGCGCAACGCCGGCTGCCATTCGGCCAGGCCTTCCAGCACTGCCTGCAGGTCCAGCTGCAGCACGATGGTGCAGAACATCTGCGCCAGGGCTTGCGGCGCGTCCACCGCGATGCGCGCATCGTGCAGCGGGCCCAACGCGTCCAGATCCGGCAGCTGTGCGCGCAACTGCGGCATTGCGATGCGCGCGGCGTCGTTGTCCTTCATCAGCAGCCGCGTCGCCTGGCCATCGGCGTAGACCAGCACGCTGTTCTGCTGATTGGCTTCCAGGGCGATGCCGTAGCGCAGCCACAGGCGCAGATGCACCGCCAGCATCAGCTCGGTGTACGCGCGCCACCAGCCGAGCACATCGCCCTGCGCAAAGCGCTCGGCCAGGTGGATCGCCATCGGCCGGCCATCGGGCAAGCGCGCGCACAGCGCGGCCACCGGTACCAGCGTGGCGTCGCCCAGCGGTGGGTAGCGCCGCAGCAGATAGGCCAGATGACGGGTCTGTCCCACATGCCCGCCATGCGACTCGTCCACGAACACGCAACGGCCGCGCAAGGCCGGATCCAGCGCATCGATGCGCCGCAGTGCGCGCTCCAGCCAGTGGCCGTCGTACAGCGTGGAGGGCTTGATCAGGCGCAGATTGAGCGCGCCCAGCGTGCGCATCGGAATCGGCAGCTTGAGATGCAGCTGCGGATGCTGCAGCGGCACCAGCGTGCGGACCGACAGGGTGGGGCGCACCTCCAGCCAGGCCTGCGGCGCCCGCAGTGTGCCTGGCGGCAGTGCAAACCCGTCCTGCTCCAGCCGCGCCCACACCAGCGGATGCACCGGCCAGGCGACATGCGTGCCGGCCAACGCAGGCGGCAGGCCCAGCGTGGCGAAGTCCGGCCACAACTCGGCCGGCGTGGCGCTGGTGCAGCTGACCTGCGCACGCGGAACCGCCAGCCAGCGCAACGCGAAGGTGGGCGCAAATTCCGGCGCGTAATCGCGCAGTTCCGAGGCATCCAGCCCGGCCTTGGCACGTGCGGTGGGATAGAACGGATGATCGCGATAGCTGGCCAGTTGATCGCAGCGGTACGCACGCTCGGCCGCATCTGCGTGCTGCAATGCGTTGAGCAGCGCAGGCGCCTGCGCGTCGTAGGCCTGGCGCGCCAGGCCCAGGTGGGCGGCAGCGCATTCGGCTTCTTCGGCGTAGGCGCGATGCAGCTGCTGGGTCTGCGTGTCCAGTTGCGCGCTCATGCGTTGCAGCCACGCCTGCGCACCGCGTTCGACATGCGCGCCATCGGCGCCCTGCACGATCCAGCTGTCGCCGCAGGCACTGATGTCCTGCAGATAGCCCTGCCGATGGATCGGCAACCACAGCGTGCCATCGGGCAGATGCGCGATGCGCCACCAACCCTCCACCGGGCTGGGGTCGGTCCATGCCGCCAGCACGCCTGCCTCGGGCGTTGCGGCGCTGCCGCGGGTGGCGATCCCGCGCAGGTCCTCGCGCAGGCAGGCATCGATGATGCGGGTGGCGATATAGCGTTGGTCGGCGGCACTGCTCATGCGCGCAGCTCCGCGCCATCGATCCGCCACTGCAGCCCCGCTTCGGCATGCACCACCGCCTGTTGCAGCGCCTGTGCATCGCTGGCCACCGCGCTCAGCACACCCAGGTAATCCTTGTTGGAATGGCTCAGGCGGATACGCTCGCCGGGTGCGCGCATGCGCCGGTAGTGCACATCGCTATGCGCATCGTGGTGGCGGCGATCTTCGCTGGCGGTCACCAGCTCGCCGTCCTGCGCGGCGACGTAGTAACGCAGCAAGGCATGGGCGCGATCGCAGCGCAGCTGCGGCAGCGGCAGGCCCAGATGCGGCGCCAGCGCGGCGGTAAACCACTGCCTGCCGAACATGTCGTCGAGCAGGAACTCGCGGCGGTCGCCGATGCTGCGGTAGTTGATCTCCACCAGCACCGGGCCGTCGCTGGTGAGGATGAATTCGCTATGGCACAGCCCGAAGCCGACCCCGAAGCTGCGCAGCTGTTGCAGCGCCTGCGCAATCACCGGCGTGTCCACGCGGGCATCCCACTGCGCCTCGCATTCCACGAAGTGCGGCGGCGGTGACAAGCGCACCTTGAAGCCGCCCAGCGCCTGCAACGTATGGCCGTCGCCCAGCGTTTCCAGCGTAAACAGCGCGCCTCCCAGCATGCCTTCCAGCAGCACGGTGCGCTGCGGATGGCGCTGCCACACATCGTCCAGATAGGCCTGCAGCTGCGCGGCATCTGCACAGTGGCGCACGTCCAGGCTGGCCACGCCCTCGCGCGGTTTGGCCACCACCGGCCACGGCGTGTCGGCCGGCAGTGCGGCGCCCGGCGCCAGCGTGCAGAACCACGGCGACGGCAGCCCACGTGCACGCAGGCGCTGACGCATCGCCGCCTTGTTCTTGGCCGCGTAGCAGACCTGCCAGTCCTTGCCGGGCAGGTCAAGACCCGCCGCGACCAGCGCAGTGCTGGTCTGCAGATGATCGCTGTTGCTGAACACCGCGCGCGGCGACACACCGGCGTCGTGCAGCACATCCAGCACGCCGAGCGGATTGAACACATCGCATTCGATCACCCGTTGCGGTGCATGCGCCGGATGCTCGCGGAAATGGCCGAGGTGATCGAGTCGGTGGTCGGTCAGCAGCCACACCGGCAGGCCGAGCGCATGCGCGGCCGGAAGAAACCCTTCGGTGATGGCCGGATGGCAGACATGGGTGAGGATCACCAACGGTGCAGCGGATGTCGCAGTCATGGCAGCTCTCGTTCAACAGGACGGTGGAAAAACCGGTACTGAAACGGGCTGCCTGGCGCCGCGGGGCGTTGGGTGGCCTGCGATATGGTGATCGCATGCCGCATGCTGCGGCAGGGAGACGTGCGTCATGCACGCCGTGTCGTCTGCGGTGCTCGCCAATGCGAGCGCCGTTGCCGTCAGCCGACCGACGCCCCTGTACGTCGGTCGTTACGGCATGTGCCGGGCCGAAGCCCTAAAACGTGTACTCCAGCCCGGCGGTGACGGTGCGCGACGGCGCGGCCTGGCGGCCCCACGGGCTGGTATCCACACCGCGGAACCAGTACTGCCGATCGAACAGGTTGTTGATCGCCAGCGACGCGCTGAACTTTTGTCCGTCGCGTTCGAACAGGGTATGGCTTACCTGCGTGTTCCACACCCAGTACGACGGCAACTCGCCGACCGAGGCGACCGCGTTCTCCTGCACGGTGTTTGCCGCATCACTGTAGGCCTTGCTGAAGTAGTAGCTCGACAGTGCGACAGTGGTGTGACCGAGCGTGTAGTTGCCGCCCAGGGTGATCTGGTTGCGCGAGGTATACGGCACGCGCAGCCCGCGGAATGCGCCCGATTCCTGGCTGGCATCCAGATACGCATAACCGGCGTTGAGGGTGAGCGCGCGCAGGTTCTCCGGGCTCCATTGCAGTTCCAGCTCGCCGCCTTGATGGCGGGTCTTGCCGAGGTTGCGGAACACGCGCGTGGTGTTGTCCAGCTGGATCTGCTGATCGAAATCGATCAGATACGCACCGAGCTGGATGCGGGTGCGGTCGTTGGGCTGGTAGCGCGTGCCGGCTTCGTAGTTCCACGCCAGTTCGGCATCCAGGTTGTTGCCGAAGATGATCTGGGTGACCTGCGGCGCACGCAGCGAGCGCTGCCCGTCCGCGTAGAAGAACCAGTGTGCGTTGGCCTGGAAGCCGACCGTCAACCCCGGCAAGACATCGCGGGTCTGGTTGCGCGTACGCAGGCCGGTGGCGCGATTGAAATAGCGCGAATCCAACCGCTCGTAGCGCAGGCCCGGGGTGATGGTCAGGCGTTCGTCGGGCAGGGTGATCGCATTGCTGACGTAGGCGGCCAGGGCGCGGTCTTCGAACTGCCAGTCACGCACGCTGGTGAACAGGCCATCGCGCAGGCGCAGATTGCCGACCAAAAAGTCGATGTCCTCGTTCACCGCACGCACGCCAGCGGTCCACTGCTGACGCACGCCACCGGCATCGCCCATGCTCCAGCTCAGCCGCGGCTCGCTGCCGACCACGCGGAAGTCGCGCGGTGCGGTCTGGCGCAGTTGCGGCGGCAGGTCCGAACGCCAGGTTTCGGTGGCGGCCTGGCGCATGCCGACGATGAAGTTGCGGCTGCTGCGCGCGCTGAAGTTGGTCCAAGACAACCGAACATCTTTCAACGGACCCCAGTCTCCGAACAGCTGCTCATACCCCAACGACGCACGCGTGGTACGGCCATTGAAGCTGTCCAGCGGGCGGGTGGACTGGCGCGGGTCGCGCCGGTAATCGTCCGGGCTGAGCGCGCCGGCCAGATCCATGTCGACCAGGTAGCGTTGCACGCTGGCCTTGAGCAACTTGGTGTCGTCCAGCCACCACTCCGCACGCACGCGCAGATTGCTGATGTCGGTATCGCTGTGCGCGCGCCAGTACTCTCCGTAGGTGCGATTGGCATCGACCTGCAGGCCGAGGTTGTCGGTAAGGTAGCCGCCGCTGCTGAGCGCGCTGTCCTGCAGAAACTGGCCCTGGCCGCCGGCGGTGACCTTGTGCGCCAGCGTGGTACTCCATTGGCTTGGGATCTCCTTGCTGACCAGATTGATCACCCCGCCGACGTTGTTCGGCCCGTACTGCACGGCCGCGCCACCGCGCACGATATCGATGCGGTCGATCTGGTTCAGCCCCACCGGAAACAACGACAGGCTGGTCTGTCCATATGGCGCCAGTGCCAGCGGAATGCCGTCTTCGAGCACCTGCACGCGGCCGCTGCGGCTTTCGTACAGGCCGCGCAGCATCAGCTGCGGCAACGCGCCGGTACCGGTCTCGTCGAAGATCTTGATGCCCGGCACGCGCTGCAAGGCATCGTCCAGCGAGCGGTTGCCGCCATTGCGCAGTTGCTCGCGGTCGATCACCTGGCGGCTGCCGGCATAGCGCTGCACGTCGTCGGGTTTGGAACGCCCGAGCAGACTGCCCTGCACCTGGATCGCGTCCAGTACGCGGATCGGTGTTTGCGTATCGGTGGCCGCCGCGTCCGGCGACTCGACGGCGGATGCCAGCGGCGGCAGGGTCAGGGCGGCCGCAGCGATGGCGATGGTCAGGGTGTGGAAACGGAACGTCGACATCTACGGCGTGCTCCTGCAGACGGGTGGCGGCGTGGGCGCAGCGAAGGTGGCCAGGTGACCGCGCAGTGCGCGTTGAATCAGCGCGCGGTCTTCGCCGGCAAGCAGCCAGCGCAAATCCGGCTGTTGCAGCCAGTGCGCGCGTTGCGCATCGGTGCGCGGATTGGGGCAGAACGGCACGTTGGCCGCAGCGCACTGCGCATGCAGTTGCAGCAGCAGCTGCCACACCTGTGGATGGGTCGGTTGCGGGCCCAGGCCCAGATCCAGCGCCAGATCCAGTGCGCCTTCCATCACCAAGGCCACGCCGGGCAGCGCAAGCAGCTCGGGCAATGCCGCGATGCCGGCCGCGCTTTCGATCATCGGCACGATGCGGATAGTGCGATTGGCCTGCGCGATGTAGGTAGGCAGATCGACGTTGCCGAAGCCGGTGACGCGCCCGCCGGTGATGCCGCGCCGGCCCAGTGGCGGGAACCGTGCGGCAGAGATGGCAGCGGCCAGTTGCGCGGCCGATTCGGCGCGTGGAATCACGATGCCGCGCGCGCCGGCATCCAGCACGCGACCGATCAGTTTTTCGTCCACTTCCGGCACGCGCACCCAGGCCTCGCAGCCGGACAGCTCGCAGGCACGGATGGCGTGCTCCAGTTCGTCGGGAGCGCGCAACACGTGTTCCAGATCGAGCACCACGAAGCCGTAGCCGATGCGGCCCAGCAGCTCGCACAGCTGCACGCTTGGCACTGCATTGAGAACGCCAACCGCAAGCGTCATGGCTGAGGCCGTAGGGGAACGGGCGCTCATCCTGCTCCGGATGGGAATGATTATCAAGTGTATTCGGTGGGCAGTTTTCGGTGCCCTGGTCGCAGTTTGATCATTGGCGGATGGCGAGCCATTCCGCACTGAACCATCTGCAGGCAGCAAACAACCCGCAGGCGCTGCCTGCGGGTTGTCGTTTCGTGCGGTGCTGCCTCATCCCGCCTCGCAGTTACGACGCCGGCACGCGCAAGGCCCGATATGGCGGCGTGGACATCACCATCTCGGCCAGCGAATAGGCCAGCTCGCGTTCGGCCAGCACCGCACCGTCGGCGCCGTGTTCGAGCAGGTGCTTGACCTCGGTATCGCTGTGCGCGCGTGCCAGCAGCGTCAACGACGGGTTGATCGCGCGCAACTTGGCCAACGCCTCGCCGGCTTCCAGCGGCTGCGGAATCGCCAGAATCGCGATCTTGGCGTGTTCCGGGCGGGCTTCGGCCAGTACGCGGTCGGCCGCCGCGCTGCCGCGGATGCCGGGAATGCCGGCCGCATGTGCCTTGGCCACGTGATCGCCGTTGTCGTCGATCACCAGTACCGGCACGCCGCGACTGCGCAGCAACTGCGCCAGCGCGCTGCCGACGCGGCCATAGCCGATCACGATGGCATGGCCGTCCAGTTGCAACGGCGGGCCGGGCGGCAGTTCCGGTTCCACCGTGGCGGGCGCATCCTGCGCCTGCCGGGCCTGCCAGCGATCCAGCCACGAGAACAGGAACGGGTTGGCAATGATCGACAACAGCGCGCCGGCCAGGATCAGGTCGCGCCCGGTTTCTGGCAGGATCGCCAGCTGTACGCCCAGCCCGGCCAGGATGAAGGAGAACTCGCCGATCTGCGCCAGGCTGGTGGAAATGGTCAGCGCGGTGCCGGTGGGGTGGCCGAACGCACGCACGATCACGAACGCGGCCAGCGACTTGCCCAGGGTCACGGTCAGGAACGTGGCCAGCACCTGCCACGGATGCTCGACCAGGATCATCGGGTCGAACAGCATGCCCACCGAGACGAAGAACAGCACCGCGAACGCATCGCGCAACGGCAGCGAATCGCTGGCGGCCTTGTGGCTGAGCTCCGATTCCTTCAGCAACATGCCGGCGAAGAACGCGCCCAGCGCGAACGACACCCCGAACAGCGTGGCCGACAGGAACGCCACGCCCAGCGCGATGCCGAGCACGGCCAGGGTGAACAGCTCGCGCGAGCCGGTGGCGGCGACCTTTTCCAGCGACCACGGGATCACCCGCCGCCCGACCACCAGCATCACCGCCACGAACGCCACCATCTTGAACAGCGTCAGGCCCAGCGCAGCCAGCAGCGAGGTGGACTCGCCCGCGTGCGCCACGGCCGGCGCGGCGGTGCCAAGCACCTCGGCCAGGGCCGGCAACATCACCAGCGCGATCACCATCACCAGGTCTTCGACGATCAGCCAGCCCACCGCGATGCGGCCGCGCTGGGTTTCCAGCAGGCGGCGCTCTTCCAGTGCGCGCAGCAGCACCACGGTACTGGCCACCGACAGCGCCAGGCCGAACACCAGCCCATGCATCAACGGCCAGCCCATGCTCCAGGCCAGCGCCCAGCCGAGTAGCGTGGCGACCACGATCTGCGCCAACGCGCCCGGAATGGCGATCCATTTCACTTCCATCAGATCGTCGAGCGAGAAGTGCAGGCCCACGCCGAACATCAGCAGCATCACGCCCAGCTCGGACAGCTGGTTGGCCATGGTCTGGTCGGCCACGAAGCCGGGCGTGAACGGCCCGACGCAGACGCCGGCCAGCAGATAGCCGACCAGCGGCGAGAGTTTCACTTTCTGTGCGAGCGTGCCCAGCACGAAAGCGACCGCGAGGCCGACGGCGATGATGTCGATGAGGCTGGTGTCGTGATGCATTCCAATCCGTTGTGAGAGTGTCCGAGAGAGCGTCGCGGGCGCGACCAGCCGACGGCACTGCGCCGGGCGTCGCCTGTGGGCATTGCGTGGTCATGGCTGGAGTCCGGCGCGGGGGAAACCAGGACCGCGGTACTGGTCCGGTTGGCCGGGTGTCCATACTACACAGCGCTCGATTAACGCGATGCGACACGCAGCGCACGACGGTTGAAGAACTGCAGGCGACCAGCATTGCGTACGACCGGTTGGCACGTCTTTCCACGGCGTGAGCGCGCAACCTCGCTGCGATGGCGACGACGATCTGATCGCGCGCCTCATCCAGGCCAAGGGCACGGTGTTGCGGGATTTCGAGATCGAGATCGAGAGCGTGGCGGTTCCCCGGGCGGCATGCTGCATCCGATGCACGCGAATCGAGATGCCCACAACGAAAAACACCGCCGAGTGATCGGCGGTGTTGGCGTGTACGCGGGAGCGGCTCAGCACGTCCGCTCGGAACCGCCGATCAGAACCGGTAGGTGACCCGCCCGTACCAGTAGCGGCCGTTGAAGCCGAACGGCGACAGCGACGAATACTGCAGGCCGCCGGCGCGATCATCGTAGGCGGTGGTCAGCTGCGCCTTGGTCGGATACTGATTGGTGAGGTTGTCCGCGCCCACGGTGACGGTGAACGCGTTCCAGGTCTGGCTCGCAGCCAGGTTCAACAGCCAGCGCGCGTCGTAGGTCTGGTCCTGGCTGCCATCGGCCGGGTCGCTGATGCGCTTGATCGATCCATAGCGGGTGGCATTGAAGTTGAGCGCAAAGCCGCCCAGCGTCCAGTCCGCCGCCGCCATGTACTTGGTGCGCGGGGTGGCGTCGGTGAGCAGGCCCTGGCTGGCGCGCCCGAAGTTGGGGTTGGACAGTTCCAGGATCGTGGTCTTGTTGTAGTTGGCGCTTGCACTGAGATTGAGCTTGCCGTAGCTGCCCAGGTCGGCGAGATAGCTGTTGATCCAGTCCACGCCACGGGTGCGGCTGGTGGCGCCGTTGACGAAGAACTGCACCGCGGCCACCTGGCCGATCGGCTGCGCCAGCTGCAACTGGTCCGAATACAGGATCTGGTCCCAGATGCGGATCTGGTAGACGTCCAGGCTGGAGGTGAAACTGGCGGTCGGCTGCCACACACCGCCCAGGCCGTAGTTGGTGGATTTCTCCGGGCTCAGCGGGCCGGCGCCCAGCGCCACCGCGACCGGGTCGGAGGTGCGGTAGGTACCGACCTGCACCAGCTCGCCGTTCTGGATCAGCGTCACCACCGAGGCGTAGTTCTGCTGGGCCAGCGACGGTGCGCGGAAGCCGTTGGAGATGGTGCCGCGCAGCGAGAAGGTGTCGCTGAAGGCGTAGCGCGCCGACAGCTTGCCCGAACGCGTGGAGCCGGCATCGCTGTAGTTTTCGTAGCGCCCGGCGATGCCGCCGGACAGCTTGTCGGTGATGTCCGCTTCCAGGTTGGCGTAGACCGCATTGCTGTGGCGTCCGAACTTGCCGGCCACCGTCGGCTCCAGACCGGAGAACACCTGTGCGCCGCCCGGATACGGCGCGCCGTCGTCGGGATTGATGGTATTGGGATCGAAGAAGTACGACTCCGGCGAGCCGGCGGTGATCTGGTAGCGGTCCTGGCGATGCTCGGCGCCGAAGGCCACGTTGACCGGATACGCCAGGCCCCAGTCGAAGGACTTGTTGACGTCCAGGTTGATCGTGCCCTGTTCGGTTTCGAAGCCGCCGGAATTGAAGTTGGTCGGCGAGCTGCCGGTGGTGTAGTACAGGTTGGTGTTGATGCTGTTGAGGATGTTGAAGGTCATGTCGTTCTTGCCGTAGGTGGCCGACACGTCCCAGTTCCATTCGCTCTCGGTGCTGCCCTTCAAACCCAGTACGGCCGAGCGGTCGTTGGTGGGGTTGTAGATCTGCGGCAGGAAGCCGTTCGGGTAGATCGCCTGCACATTGCGCGCGGTGTTGTCGGCCGCGCGGTAATAGCCGTTGGAGGTGACCTCGCGACGGCTCATGCTGAGATGGCCGTACAGCTCCAGGTTCGGCGAGAACGCGTAGCCGAATGCGGCCAGCCCCTGATAGAACGTGGAGGCCGGGTCGCCGTGGCGCTGGTAGGGCACACCGCCCGGATTGGGCGTGCCCGGCACGGTGGTGGCGCGGTTGGTGTTCTCGCCGCGGTTGGTGCTCATGGTGTTCTGGTAATTCCACGACAACCGCACCCAGCCCGGTGCGGCATCGCCGCCGCTGCCGCCGAACGGCAGGCCGACCGAGCCGTCGATGCCGTTCTGCTCGCCGTCGCCCTTGTCCATGATGCCGCCATTGATCGACACGCTGTTGCTGCCGGTATCGGCGCCATGCTTGAGCACGATATTGACCACGCCGGCGATCGCATCGGAGCCGTACTGGGCCGAGGCGCCGTCACGCAGCACTTCGATGCGCGCGATCGCCGACATCGGCAGCGAGTTCAGGTCGGCCGGTGCCGAGCCGCGGCCGACATACGGGTTGTAGTTGATCAGGGAGGAGGTGTGATAGCGCTTGCCGTCGACCAGCACCAGCACCGCATCCGGCGACAGGCCGCGCAGCGTGGCCGGGCGTGCGGCATCGTTGCCGTCGGAGATCGCCGGGCGCGGGAAGTTCAGCGACGGCAGCAGCTTGCCCAGCGCGGTGGCGATGTCGGTGGCGCCGGTGGCCTGCAGCGACTGCTCGGTGATGATGTCGATCGGCGATTCGGATTCGGCCACCGTGCGGTCGCTGACGCGCGTGCCGGTGACGATCAGGGTGTCCAGGGTTTTCTGCGGCTGGGCAGGCTGCGATTGCGCACTGGCAGCGAACGTACAGACGGTGAGTGCGACCGAGATCGCAAGCGAGAGTGCGTTGGAGGTGTGCATGGGAATGGAGACTCAAAGGGGATGTGGACGCAGCGATGCGCTGCGCGTGTTGCCGGGGGAAGATGACGGCGGACTGCGTGATCCGGGTTGCCTGCGCGCAGCGTGTATGCGCTGGCGAGGCGGCGTGCACAGCAAGACATCAGACTGCGACGCAGCGTCTGCTGCGTGGCGCATCCTTGCGAAAGAGGGGGGAACTCGCCCTTTGGCCACAATCGGAAAGGGCGAGCGATGCTGCGGGGTGTTGCCTGGTCTCAGCGACGTGGGACGAGACGATCGACATGCCGGCCGCTGCCGACCGGCACGCGGCGATTTACCACTTGTAGCTCACGTTGGCATATACCAGCGCGCCGTTGAAACCGAACGGCGAGGCGCTGCTGTAGGGCAGGTAGGTGCGCGTGCCCAGGCCGGCTTCCTGGCGGTCGGGATACTCGTTGAGCACGTTGTCGCCGCCGATGGTGAAGTTCCAGTCGTTCAACTTGTAGGACGCGGCCAGATCCAATGTCCATTTCGCCGCATAGGTCTGGTCGCTGCCGGCGTTGGTGCCGAAGGTGCTGAACTCGCCCCAGCGCGTGGCGGTGCCGGTGAACGACCAGTTGCCCGGCGACCAGGTGCCGCCCAGGAAGAACTTGTCGCGCGGCGTGCCTTCGGTGATGCGACCGAGTTCGGCGCGGCCGATGCGCACCGCACCCGGATCGATCGCTTCCAGCGCTGCCGGGTTGTCGGCGATCCGTTCCACTTCGGTCTTGTTGTAGTTGTAGCCGGAAGTCAGTTCTGCGCTGCCGCCGTCCAGGTTCCAGCGATAGGTGCCGACCGCATCCACGCCCTGGGTCTTGGTGTCCACCGCGTTGGTAAAGTAGCGCCCGCCACCGATACCCGGGAAGCCATTGGCCTGCAGATAATTGCGCGCCGCGATGGACGTGAGGTTTTCCGACAGCACGATGCGGTCGTCGATCTCGATGCGATACGCATCGACGGTGATGTACAGGTTCTCGACCGGTTGCAGCACCACGCCCAGACCATAGTTCTTGGACTCCTCGGCCTTCAACGGTTCGGCGCCGAGTGCGATGGCGGCCGGATTGTCGGTACGGAAGGTGCCGATCTCGAACGGGATCGCGGTGACCGTGCCGTTGGGCTGCGCCACGTTGAGGAACTGCGTGGCGATCGACTGGAAGTTCTGCTGCTGCAACGACGGCGCACGGAAACCGGTCGAGGCGGTGGCACGCAGCGCGATCTTGTCGGTGAACGCATAGCGCAGCGACAGCTTGCCGGTGGCGGTATCGCCGAAGTCGCTGTACTTCTCGTAGCGTCCGGCCAGCCCGGCGGAGAACTTGTCGGTCAGATCGGCTTCCAGATCCACATAGGCCGAGTGGCTATTGCGGTTGTAGTAACCGGCGTCGGAGAGCTTGAAGCCCGGAAACACCTGCGCGCCGGGGATCAACGCGCCGTTGGCCGACGGAATACCGCCATTGGCCGAGGACGCCGCATCGCCGGGCGACTGGTTGAACTTCTCGCCGCGCCATTCCGCACCGAAGGCCAGCGTGACCGGATACGCCAGGCCCCAGTCGAGCGTCTTGGTGAAGTCGGCATTGAGCACATTCTGGGTCACTTCCAGCGTGCCGGCATGGAAGTCGGTGGGGCTGGTCAGGCCCAGGCTGTTGTTCAAGCTGTTGCGTACATCGAAGGTGAGGTTGTTCTGGCCGTAGTTGTAGCTCAGATCGATGTTCAAGCCGCCTTCGGTGGAGGTCTTCAAGCCGCCCACCCACGACACGTCCTTGCTGACGTTGTAGATCTGCGGCAGGAAGCCGTCCGGATAGATTTCCGGGCGGTTGCGGTTGTCGCCGGCAAAGCGGAAGTAGCCGTTGGAGAGCACTTCGCGGCGGCTAACCATGCCGAACGAGTAGAAGGTCAGGTAATCGGTGGGGCTGTATTCGCCGTTGAACGAGATCGCGCCCTGGTCGATGTCCGGATCGCCGTAGCGCTGCTCCACGCGGCCGCCGAACGGCAATGCGCGGTTGGTCTGGTCCGAGTGACCGGCCTGCGCGGCCAGATGCACCTTGCCGGTGCCGGCAAAGCTGAAACCGGCATCGCCGGACAGCTGGTACTGCTCGCCGTCGCCGGCGCTGTACTTGCCGTAGCGGCCATTGACGCTGCCGCCTTCGCCGCTGCCCTTGAGCACGATGTTGATCACGCCGGCAATCGCATCCGAGCCGTACTGCGCCGATGCACCGTCGCGCAGCACTTCGATGCGCTCCACTGCGGCGATCGGAATGGTGTTGAGATCGGCCGGCGACGAACCACGCCCCTGGGTGTCGTTGAGATTGATCAACGCGGTGGTGTGATAGCGCTTGCCGTTGACCAGCACCAGTACCTGGTCGGGCGACAGGCCGCGCAGCTGCGCCGGGCGCACTGCGTCCGAGCCGTCGGAGATGGCCGGGCGGGGGAAATTCAACGAGGGGATCGCGCGTGACAGCGCGGTAGCCAGCTCGGTGGTGCCGGTCGATTCCAGTGCCTGCGGCGAGATGATGTCGATCGGCGATGCCGATTCGGCCACGGTGCGATCGGCCACGCGCGTGCCGGTCACGATCAAGGTGTCGAGGGTTTTCTGGGTGGGAGCCTGTGACTGCGCGGATGCGTCTGACGCGGAAAACGACAGTGCAAGAACGACGGCAACTGCGAGTGGACTGGTCTTGCAATTCATGCGGTGACAACTCCGAGTGGGGAACGGATGCATCGCAGGGGGGCCCCCTCCCGGGCCGCGTCCGTTGCGGCAGCTGCGGTGCGTTCGGAACCATTAACCACGTCTAACCACATGTCAAATTTTGGTTACGTTGTGCAAGTAACTGTCATGCATGACGTGTTACTGCCATCGTTGTCATCGTGCACCAAAGTGATGCGTCGTTTGCACCAGACCTGCGGGATCAGTCGCTTGCCTGCACCATCATGGACATCGCTGCCAGATATGAAACTTCTGCATCAGAACGTGATCTGCACCGCATCGGCACTGCGTTGCGCAGGACCATGGAACACCGCCTCGATGTTGTTGCCATCGGGGTCGAGCACAAACGCAGCGTAATAGCTCGGGTGATACGGGCGCACGCCCGGCGCGCCGTTGTCGCGGCCGCCATGGGCGAGGGCGGCCTGATGGAACGCATGCACCATGGCCACGTCATGCGCCTGGAAGGCCAGATGGTGGCGGCCGGTGAGTTCGCCTTGCGCCATCGTGTCGCGATCGGACACGAACAGCTCGTCGGTCCAGAAGAATCCCTGACCTTCGCCACCGATGGGAACGCCCAGGGCATCGAGCACCGCCTGGTAGAAACGTCGGCTCGCCGCCAGGTCGCGGACGACCAGATGCAGGTGATCGATCAGGCGGCCGCGTGAGAGCTGCGCTGCGTCCATGGTGGGTGCTCCGGCAGGGTGGAAGCGGTGTTGATACCACCGCGGCTGCCGGCAGCTCTTCACGGCGCGCCGATGCCTGCGGTTAGATGGCTGCATCAAGACGCTGCACGTACAACGGGCAAAAACGCACACGCCCCGGGCAGGCCGGGGCGTGTGGTCAAGCGTCAGGATGCGATGGTGCCGCGTGCGTCAGCAACAAGCGCCGAGCAACACCGCAGCAAGATGGATTGCCGTGTTACCAGCGATAGTTGATGCGGCCGTACACGTAGGCACCGTTGAAGCCGAACGGCGACAGATTGCTGTACGGGAACTGCCCGCTGGTAGAGTTGGCGAAGTTGTTCTCGTCCGGGTACTCGTCCAGCAGGTTGTCCGCACCCAGGGTCAGCGTCCAGCGATCGATCTTGTAGCTGGCCGAGGCATCCACCACCCACTTGGCGCCGAAGGTCTGGTCGTTGATCGCCGCAGCCGGACGCGTGCTGTACTTGCCATAGCGCGTGGCACCCAATGCCAGCGTCCAGTGCTCCAGGTTCCAGCTGCCGTTGACCAGGAACTTGTCGCGCGGGAAACCTTCTTCGATGCGGCCGCGTTCGGTGCGATCGATGCGCTCCAGGCTCAGCCCGTTGGCCGACAACGCGGCCGGGTTGGCGGCGACGCTGCGCACCTCGGTTTCCGAGTAGTTGTACCCGGCGGTCAGGTCCACGCTGCTGGCGGCGAGCTGCCAGCGGTAGCTGCCGACCACGTCCACGCCGCGCGTGCGCGTGTCCACCGCATTGGTGAAGTAGCGCCCACCGTTGATGCCGAAGATGCCCTGTGCTTCGAGCAGGTTACGCACGCCGGTGCCGGTGAGGTTGGACGACAGCACGATGCGGTCGTCCACATCGATCTGGTACGCATCCACGGTGAGGTAGAGCGCATCGGTCGGCTGCAGCACCAGGCCCAGGCTGTACGACAGCGAAGTCTCGGCATCCAGCGGCTCTGCACCCAGCGCGCGCGCCACGTTGCTGTCGGCCGGGAAGGTGCGGATCTCGAACGGGTTCGGATTGCCGGCCAGGAAGGTGGTGCTGGTGGACTGGAAATACTGCTGCGCCAGCGACGGCGCGCGGAAGCCCGACGCCACCGTGCCGCGCAGCGCGACCTTGTCGGTGAACGCATAGCGCCCGGACAACTTGCCCGATGCCTGGCTGCCGAAGTCGTTGAAGTCTTCGTAGCGCCCGGCCAGACCGGCGGAGAACTTGTCGGTGAAATCGGCTTCCAGGTCGGCATACAACGCGTAGCTGTCACGCGAGTACCGCCCCGAGACGCTGGGCGCGAATCCGCCAAAGCCCTGCGCGCCACCGGCCAGCGTGCCGGCCTGGAAATACGAGCCCACTTCGCCCGGCGACTGGTTCCACTTCTCGTTGCGGTACTCGGCACCGAAGGCCACCGTCACCGGATACGCCAGGCCCCAGTCGAAGCCGCGCTTGACGTCCAGGTTGACGATGTTCTGCGTGGTCTCCAGCGCGCCATCGTAGAAGGAGGTCGGCGAGCTCGGCCCCAGGCTGACGTTGAGCGTGTTGCGGGTGTGGAAATCGATCCGGTTGTAGCCGTAGTTGTAGCTCGCATCCCAGTCCCAGCCACTGGCAGTGGAGCCGCGCACGCCGGCCACCAGCGAGCGGTCCTTGGCGTAGGTCTGGATTTCCGGCAGGAAGCCCTGCGGATATACCGACAGGATGTTCTGGGTGGTGCTGCCCGGTGCGCGGAAGAACGCGAACGAGGTGATGTCGCGGTTGCTGGCGGTGGCGAAGGCGTAGCCGGTGATGCTGTCGCTGAAGGCGAACTCGGTATTGGCCGACACCGCCTGCGCGTTGACGTCCGGGTCGCCGATCTTGAACGCCTTCTGGCCGACGGCCGGCTGCGAGGCGCTGGGTGCGCCGGCATAGCCGCGCGCGCGGTCAGTCGGGTCCTGCTGATTGAGCTGGGCGGCTACATGCAGCCAGCCGCGCTCGTTGCCGTAGGCCACGCCGGTGTCGCCGGACAACTCGTAGTTGCTGCCGTCGCCGGCCGAATACTGGCCGAAGCCGGCCTGCAGGCTGCCGCCCTTCTCCGCGCCTTTGAGCACGATGTTGACCACGCCGGCGATGGCATCGGAGCCGTATTGCGCCGAGGCGCCGTCGCGCAGCACTTCCACGCGCGCGATCGCCGCCACCGGAATGGTGTTCAGGTCCACCGCTGCGGCGCCACGGCCGATGGTGCCGTTGAGGTTGAGCAGCGAGGAGGTGTGGCGGCGCTTGCCGTTGACCAGCACCAGCACCTGGTCCGGCGACAAGCCGCGCAGCTGCGCAGGGCGGATCGCGCTGGTGCCGTCGCTCAGGGCCGGGCGCGGGAAGTTCAGCGACGGCAGCGCGCGGGCCAGCGCGGTGGCCAGCTCCGAGGTGCCGGTGGCCTGCAGCGACTCGGCGCTGATGATGTCGATCGGCGACTGCGACTCGGCCACGGTACGGTCGGACACCCGGGTGCCGGTGACGATGACGGTATCGAGCGTATTGGCGGGCGCGCTGGCCGGGGTGGCGGTCTGGGCGAAGGCGGGGGAGGCGAGCAGCGCCGCAACGACGGCGGCTGCGAGCGTGGACAGCGGGTAATTCATGACAACTCCGAACGGGGGTCCAGGCAGGACCAGCAAGGCTGGGCGGGATCTGGTCGCGGTAACGCGAAGGGAACGACGGCCAGCCCGAAGGCGCTAATTATTCGTTAACGCTAGAATGGCGTCGCAGGAGTGCTGCTCATCTGCTCATTCCTTTTCGTTCTATCGGACTGTCCATCAATGATTTCCCTGCGCAACTTCTCCATGCGACGCGGCGAGCGTCTGCTGTTGTCCAACGTCGACCTGACCATGCATGCCGGCTACCGCGTCGGTGTTGTAGGCCGCAATGGCACCGGCAAGTCGAGCCTGTTCGCCGCGGTCAAGGGCGAACTGGAAGCGGACAAGGGCGATGTCGACCTGCCCGGCAAGGTGCGCACCGCCAGCGTCTCGCAGGAAACCCCGTCGCTGCCCGATCCGGCGCTGTCGTTCGTGCTCGGCGGCGACATCGAGGTCTCCGCGATCCTGCAGGAAGAGGCCGCGGCCACCGCGCGCGAAGACTGGGAAGCGGTCGCCAACGCGCACCAGAAGATGGCCGAGCTCGGCGCCTACGACGCCGAGGCGCGTGCCGGCAAGTTGCTGCACGGCCTGGGCTTCCCGGCCGACACCCATCACCGCGCGGTCTCCTCGTTCTCCGGCGGCTGGCGTGTGCGCCTGAATCTGGCGCGCGCGCTGATGATGCCCAGCGACCTGCTGCTGCTGGACGAACCGACCAACCACCTGGACATGGACGCGGTGCTGTGGCTTGAGCAATGGCTGCTCAAGTACCCGGGCACCTTGCTGCTGATTTCGCATGACCGCGAGTTCCTCGACAACGTGGCCACGCATACGCTGCATCTGCACGGCGGCACCGCCAAGCTGTACGTCGGCGGCTATACCGATTTCGAGCGCCAGCGCATCGAGCACCTGCGTCAGCAGCAGATCGCCCACGACAAGGAACAGGCCGAGCGCGCGCATCTGCAGAGCTTCATCGACCGCTTCAAGGCGCAGGCCAGCAAGGCCACCCAGGCGCAGAGCCGCATGAAGCGCCTGGCCAAGATGGCCGGCACCGAGGCGGTGCGCGCCGAGCGCGAGTTCCGCATCCAGTTCGCCCAGCCCAATCGGTTGCCGTTTTCGTTGATCCGGCTGAATCACGCCGCTTGCGGGTATGCGGCTGCGCCGCGGGATTCGGGAATGGGGAATGGGGAATCGCAAAAGCTGGGGTCCAGCGATGCGATTACCGTGTTGCACGATGTTGGATTCGGATTGGAGGCGGGTGACCGGATCGGGTTGCTGGGGCCCAATGGTGCGGGCAAGTCCACGTTGGTCAAGACCCTGGTCGGTGAGTTGGCGCCGCTGTCGGGCGAGCGCAGTGCGCATCCGGATCTGCGGATCGGTTACTTCGCCCAGCACACGGTGGAGTCGCTGCACGAGGGCCAGTCGCCGATGGATCACTTTCGCGAGCTGTCGCCGGATGGCTCCAACCAGGCGTTCCGCGATTTCCTGGGTAAATGGAATTTTGCCGGCGACCGCGCATTCGAAGTGGTGGATGGGTTCTCCGGCGGCGAGCGCGCCCGCCTGGCGCTGGCGCTGATCGCCTGGCAGCAGCCGAACGTGCTGCTGCTCGACGAACCGACCAACCATCTGGACCTGGAGATGCGCGAGGCCCTGGCCGAAGCGCTGAGCGACTTCGAAGGCGCCATCGTGATGGTCTCGCATGACCGCCATCTGATCGGCCTGGTCTGCGACAGTTTCTGGCGCGTGGCCGATGGCGTGGTCGAGCCGTTCGCTGGCGATCTGGACGAATACGCCGCCTGGCTGCGCAGCCGCCCGGCCGCCCAGGGCACCAAGCAGAAGATGGCCGAAGTGGCGCCCACCCCGCCGCCGCCGACCAAGCCGCTGCCGCCGAAGAAAGCCGTCAACCCGCACAAGCTGGCCAGCGCGGAAAAGCGCGTCGGCGAACTGGAAGCGGCGCTGGCGGCACTGGACCGCGAACTGGCCAACCCCGGCAACTATGCCGACAGCGACAAGATGGCCGTGCTGGGCCGCGACCGTGAGGCCACGGCGCAGCAGTTGGCCGCCGCCGAGGCGGCGTGGATGGAGTTGATCGAAGGCGCGTAACGCGCAGGCGTTAAGATGCGCGTGGGGCCGGGCACAGGGAGGTAGGCAACATGATCAGCGCCACCATCAGTCTGGAAGATCATCTGGCTGCGCAGCGCCTGCATGCCAGACAGACGGCCAAGCTGTTGATCGTGATCCTGGTGGTCCTGTTGTTGATCGGGGCGGGGTTGCTGCAACTGATCGGGGCCGGCGAAATCATCGGCCCGATGCTGATCGGTGCCGGAGGCGGCGGCTTGATCGGCCTGGTGGTGTTGCACGTCTGGGGCTTGCCGCGGAAGATCAAACGCCTGCACGCGCAGCAGGCCGCGCTGCGGCATACCTACACCTTTGCGTGGGACGAGACCGGGCTGGAGATCACCTGGGCAGACGGGCGACTGCGCCGGCCCTGGTCCGATTACATCCGCTACCGCGAGAACGAGCGGGTGCTGCTGCTGTATCACAACGACCGCTTGTTCGAGCTGTTCGCCCCGCACTGGTTCGCCGACAGGGCGCACTACGAGGCGTTTCGCCGCGTGGCGGTGCAGGCGATCGCGGCATCCGCGCGCCGCTGAGCGCAGCGTCGGGCTCGCTCAACCGGAGCGCTGTTGCTCCGTTGTCAGCCAGTCGCGCAATCGCGCATCGGCATCGCCTTCCGGGCGCGAGCGCAGCCGGGTGAGCCAATAGCGTCCGGCGTCGATCTGGATCGGGAACGGGCAGACCAGGCGCCCGGCATCCAGATCCTGGCGAAACATCGGCAACGGCAACAACGCCACGCCGGCACCGGCGGCCGCCGCGCTGGCCAGCGTCAACGACGAATCGAACATCGCCCCGCGTGCGGCGACTTCGGCCACGCCCGCCGCGCGAAACCACTGCGGCCATTCGTCCAGACGGTACGAGCGCAATAACGGCAGCTGGGCCAGATCGGCCGGTGTGCGCAGGCCCCGCGCCATGCTGGGCGCGCACACCGGCGCAAACGGCGCCTCCATCAGCGCATGCGCGATCTGGCCCTGCCAGTCGCCGTCGCCGAAACGGATCGCCAGATCCAGGCCTTCGCCGGCCAGATCGACGCGGTTGTTGTGGGTCGACAGGCGCAATTCGATATCCGGATGCGCGGCATGAAACGCCGGCAGTCGCGGCAGCAGCCAGCCGGTGGCGAAGGTGCCGACCACGCCAACGCTGAGCACCTCGCGATAGCGTCCCTCGGCAAAGCGCTCCAGGGTGGCAGCGATGCGGTCGAAGGCCTCGCCCAGCACCGGCGCCAGCGCCGCGCCCTCGTCGGTGAGCGCCACGCCGCGCGGCAGGCGGTGGAACAAGCTGGTTCCCAGTTGCTGTTCCAGCGCCTTGATCTGGTGACTGAGCGCGGCCTGGCTGACGCACAGCTCGCTGGCCGCGCGGGTCAGGTTCTGGTGGCGCGCGGCGGCCTCGAAGGCGCGCAAGGCGTTGAGCGGGAGGCGGGGGCGGGGCATGCGCAGAGATTAGTTCAATTCATGCCAGGGATCGAAACATCGCAATAGTCCGGTGGCCAGCAGGCGCCGATACTGCGGGCTCTCCCCGGGAGGCTGCTCCATTGTTGAACCGTCGACAGTTCTCGTACGCAGGCGGCGCAAGTGCGCTGCTTGCAGCGTCCAGATCCGCATGGGCGCTGACTCCCGCAATGCGCCCGGGCGATGTGTTGCGAGCGCAATGGGCCCAGATCGAACGCGGCAGCGGCGGCCGTCTGGGCATCAGCCTGCTCGACAGCGCCACCGGCAAGCGCATCGGCCAGCGCGAGGACGAGCGCTTTCCGATGTGCAGCACCTTCAAATTTGTATTGGCTGCGGCAGTATTCCAGCGGGTAGACCAGGGCAGGCTGACGCTGGCGCAACAGGTGAAGATCCGTGCTGCGGACATGGTGTCCCACGCGCCGGTCACCGAGCGCCATGTCGGCGGGTCGCTGAGCGTGGCCGAGCTCTGCCGGGCCACGATGATCTACAGCGACAATCCGGCCGCCAACCTGCTGTTTCCGCTGGTCGGCGAGCCGGCCGGCCTGACCGCGTTCCTGCGCGGCATCGGCGATGCGCACACCCGCAGCGACCGTCACGAGCCGGAGATGAACCGCTATGTCGAAGGCGACCCGCGCGACACCACCACGCCGGCGGCAATGGCCGCCACACTGCGCACCTTGCTGCTCGGCAACGCCTTGCAGCCGGCTTCGCGCAAGCAGTTGACCGACTGGATGATCGACAACCGCACCGGCGATGCCTGCCTGCGCGCCGGCCTGCCGCGCGGCTGGAAGATCGGCGACAAGACCGGCAACAACGGCACCGACACCCGCAACGACATCGCCATCATCTGGCCGCCGGCAGGCAAGGCGCCGTTGCTGCTCACCGCGTACTTGAATGGCGCCAGCGTCGACAGCGATGCGCGCGATGCGACGTTGAAGGCAGTGGCGGCCGCGGTGCGCGACAGCTTCGTGGGTTGAGTGCAACGGCCTGCTGTTTCCCGCGTTATGTCGCGTGCGAGTCCACAAGGTGCTTGCTGTTTCCCTTCAGCTTTTCGAGGTCCGACAGTGCGAATCAGGATAGGTCATTGGTCTGTGGCCGTTGCGCTGCTGCTGGTTCATGGGCTCGCAACGGCTGCTGCCTGGCAACCAGCGCCTGGCCAGGTAGAGATACCGCTCTGGCCGCGCGCGGTGCCGGATGCGGTGCGCCACCCGAAGCCCGAATCGGTGGGCAGCGGCGAGGGGCGCTTCCCATGGACCAAGGTCAGCGATGTCAGCCGCCCGACGATGACGGTTTACACGCCCAGACAGCACACCACCGGTGCGGCGGTGCTGGTGTTCCCCGGCGGGGGCTATCAAGTGCTGGCCATGGATCTGGAAGGCACGGAAATCTGCGACTGGCTGACCGCGCACGGTATCACCTGCGTGCTGTTGAAATACCGCGTACCGAATTCGGGGCCGACCTGGACCAACGGCCGCCGCTATTACCCAAGAGTGCAAACGGGCCTGCAGGACGCGCAGCGCGCGCTAGGGTTGGTGCGCGCGCAGGCAGGCCAGTGGGGCGTTGATCCGCACAAGATCGGTGTGCTCGGTTTTTCTGCTGGCGGTCATCTAGTGGCGGCGGTCAGTACGCATTTTGCAACGCGCACGTATCCGTCGGTGGACGCGTCCGATGCGCAGAGTTGCCGGCCGGACTTCGCCATTGCGGTCTATCCGGGCCATCTGTGGGCGCACGAGGACGAAGACAGCGCCACACGCGATCCTGCCCATCTGTCGCTGCGGCCGGACATCGCCGTCACTGCACGGACGCCGCCGACCTTTTTGCTGCAGGCCGAAGACGATGCGGTGGATGGCGTGAGTCAGTCGCTGGCCTACTACGTGGCGCTCAAGCAAGCCGGCGTACCCGTGGAAATGCATCTCTATGCCGAAGGCGGGCATGCGTTCGGTCTGCGCGCGGACGCATTGCCGATTGCGCAATGGCCGCATCTGGTGGAAACCTGGTTGGGGACCATCGGCATGCTGGATGCGGCAGACGCGCACTGAGCGCGACCGTGCGCAAGCATGCTGATCCCGCAGCCGCCTGCGTTTTCACCGCATGCCTGGCTGCAAGGTTCAGCCGGGTGCGCCGATCGGCAAAGGCAGGTCTTGCTGCAGCCGCGCCGGCCCACCCATAGCCGGATCGCTGACGCTGTCTGTGCCGGTTTCGATGCGTCCGGCCAGGCGCTGGGCTGCGCCGTCGTGGTGCACCCACAGGTCGTACCAGCCGCCAGTTGCCGCCGCTTTCCAGCCACGCCGTTCGGTGGTGCCGGGTGCAACGCGCAGGCGTTCGTGCGGCTGCGCGGCTGAATATGCGGCCGGTTGCAGCTCCACCTGCACGGCAGTGCTGCCGGCATTGCGCAGCGATAACGACACGGCCGCAGGATCGTTTGCATCCTGGGTGATCTCGGTCACCAGCACCGGTGCGCTCAGGTCGCCACGGTAGTGGCGATGGAATCCATTGGGGCCGAGCAACCACAGATCGTAACGGCCATCGTCGGTGGTCCATGTGGCGTCCACTGCTGCGCCGTTCCCTACGGTGTAACGGCGCGGAACCGCCGCAAGATCGAAGCGGTCGTAGACATGCAGCACCACCGCAGCGCCCGCGTTGGACATGCGCAGCTTCACCTCGCCACACTCTGGCAGATGGGCCAGCTCCACCATTGGGCGATACGGCAGCGCCCGCGAACGGCGTGCACCGAACGGCTGCTGCGGCGGCTGCAAAGCGGCAGGCAACGGCGGCAGTGCGTGTTCGCGCAGGGCTGCCGCGCGCGCTGCGGTTGCGCTGACATCGGGCAGCGCCGCGACGAACGGGCGCGCATCGGCATGAAGGAAGTCGAATGCGCTGGTGAGGTCGCCACAGACCGCACGCCGCCACGACGTGATTTCCGGTGCGGGCACGCCGAAGCGGCGTTCCAGCAGCCGCAATACCGATGTGTGGTCGTACACCTGCGAATCCACCCAGCCGCCGCGGCTCCACGGCGAGATCACGTACAGCGGCACGCGCGGACCCAGGCCGTAGGGGCGGCCACGCAGCTCGGGCAGATCCACCTTCTGTTCGCCCGGTGCCGGGTGGCGATGGTAGTCGTCGTCGGTGGCGATGCTGGATGCGCCCGCAAAGCCGCCGGCCACGCGTGGGTCCGGCGACGGCGGCGCCGGTGGCGGCATGTGATCGAAAAAGCCGTCGTTCTCGTCGAACATCAACAGCAGTGCGGTGCGGCTCCACACCTGCGGATCGGCGGTCAGCGCATCCAGCACGCCTGCGGTGTAGGCCGCGCCTTGCGCAGGACTGGAGGGGTCAGGATGTTCGCTGCCGGCCGCATCGGCGATGATGAAACTCACCGATGGCAGGCGTCCGCCCAACACATCGGCGCGCAGCTGCTCGACACCGCGCGTGCTGACACCACGCGCGCGCAGTTGCGCATCGTGTCCGGGCGCAGCAGTGAAGGCCTGCCGGAACGGCGCAAATCCTGCCAGCGGGTTGTCGGTGAAGTTGTCGGCCATGTCCTGATAGATCTGCCAGGACACGCCGGCGTTCTGTAGCTGCTCGACGTAGGTCGCCCAGCGGTAGGGTTCGGCAAAACCGCCCAGCTCCGCAAAGTTGTCGTGCGAGTTGCCGATCACCGGGCCACCGGCACGCGCCTGCGGGTCGTTGCCGCCGCTCCACAGGAACACGCGATTGGAATTGGTGCCGGTCTGGATCGAGGCGTGGTACGCATCGCAGATGGTGAAGGCGTCGGCGAGCGCGTACTGGAACGGAATATCCGCGCGCCGGTAGTAGCCCAGCGCGTGGTTGTGCTTGGCGGCGGCCCAATGCCCGAGCCGGCCGTGATCCCAGGCGCGTTGCGCATCCACCCAGCTATGCGGCGTGCCTTGCACGCGCATGAAGCCGAATTGCGCTGCCGTATCCAGCGCAAACGGCGTCAGCCATTGGCGGCCGTCTTCGCTGGGCTGCAGCCACACCGTGCGCGCGGGCGCGCCCGGTAGCGGCGGTGCGGGAATCGGGAAGCGATCGCCGAACCCGCGCACGCCGGGCAGGCTGCCGAAGTAATGATCGAAGGCGCGGTTTTCCTGCATCAGGATCACCACATGCTGCAGATCCTCCAGCGTGCCAGTACGGCGGTCGGGCGCGATGGCGGCGGCCCGCGCGATGCTGGGGGGCAGCAGCGCGGCGGCGGCACCGGCAAGCCCGGTCTGCAGGACGCGGCGGCGGGGAAGGTCGATCATCGTGTCACCTGGTTGGCGCTCCCATCCTGTCTGCGCTGGAGCGGGTCGAGCGTACCCGACGCGTCAGCGCGTGTGTTCTCTTGCGTGCTTGCAACACCGCCGACCCTTTCCGTTTGCACCTGCGGGCAGCCGATGCAGGGAGCGGATCGGGTGGCGTGTCTTCCGCCCGATCCGCTCGCGCACGTCGCAATGGCCATCTAATGCAGCTCGGCAACGCGCCGCCGACGCTAGAGATCCAGCGTCAACGTCAGCCCGACCGTGCGCGGCGCGGCGATAAAGGCGCTGTCGCTGCCGTCCACGCCTTCCAGATAGCGTTTGTCGGTGAGGTTGCTGACGTTGAGCGCCAGCTGCAGTCCCTTGAGCTGCGACGACAGCTGCGACAGCTCCACCCCCAGGTTTGCATCGAAGGTGGTCACGCCATCGAGTGCGGCGCGGTTGGAGGCATCCAGGTAGCGCTTGCCCAGATAGCGCCCGGACACACCGAAGCGCCACGCCTGGCCGCGCCAGTCCGCAGACATCACCAGGGTGTTGCGCGGTTGGCCGATCACCTGCGCGCCGGGGGTGATCTCCAGCGCGGTGTCGCGTGCGGCATCGCCGCTGCCCAGGTAATCGGCCTTGTTGTAGGTATAGGCGCCGTTGATGCGCCAGCCGTTGTCCCAGCCATAGCACAGTGCCGCTTCCACGCCGCGCGCATGCACGCCGCCGAAGTTCTCGTACACGCCGTCGGTTTCGCCCAGGTAGTCGATGCCGGTGACGAAGTTGGCCGGCACATAGACGATGCGGTTGTCGAAGCGGATGTCGTACAGGGTCACGCTGCCGGTCAGCGGCCAGCGGCTGAGGCGCAGGCCGAGTTCGACGTTGTCGGCGGTTTCCGGTTGCACGCGGCTCAGTGCGACCGGATCGGTTTCGCCGAGCACGCCGGAGGGAATCGCGGCGAAGTTCTGCGAGTAACCGGCAAAGGCTTCCAGACCCTGCACCGGGGTGGTCCAGGTCAGGCCGGCCGACAGCAGCGGGTCCGAATGCGCATCCGATTCCACATGCTGCGCATCGCCGATGCGGCGGTCGCGGGTCTGGTCGACGAAGAACTGCTTGACGCCCACGCGCCAGGCGAAGGCGCCGTAGCGCATCACGTCCTCGACGTAATACATCTGCTCGTCGGTCTGGTAGTCGTCCTTGAACTGCACCCAGTACGGCTGGTGATCGAAGCTGATGTTGGTGCCGACGTTGAGCAGGCGATGCCAGTCGCGGGTGACACTGCGGTCGTAGCGCTCCAGCCAGGCGCCGGCGCGCACGGTGTTGTCGATGGCGCCGAGATCGGCGCGCCATTCCACATCGGCCATCGCGCCGGCGCGGTGGTTGTCGTAGTGGCTGTGTCGATACGACTGCACCGGCACCGAGCCGGCCGGATAGCAGGCCGGGTTGGATTCGGCCGGCACCGCATCGCTGCCGGCGCAACCGGCCAGCAGGGTCGCGGCCGCGCCGCCGGGCGTGAGGTAATACAGCTTGCCCAGGTCGCTGCCGGCGTACACGGTGTTGCCGCCGCGGGCTTCGGATTCCGGCGCGCCGGCGCCATCGTTGGTGACATCCACCAGATACGGCGGAATCCAGTCGCCGCGGCCCTGCATGCGATGAGCATAGCCGGTGAGCGTGGTCTTGAAACCATTGCCGCCATCGAAGGCGCCACGCAGGTAGCCAAAGGTGTTCTTGCGCAGCGCACGCGAGCCGGAGCGGTAGTTCTGGTCCAGGTACGGAATGCCGGTGAGCGTGCCGGTCAACAGATCGTGCTCGGGGTCGCGCGCGAACTGTTCGGGCGTCACGCTGGTGTATTCGGATTCGTCGGCATCGTCGTAGGACGCATAGCCGCTGAGCGTCCAGTTGTCCAACACGCTGACGAACTTGCCGGCCAGGTGATCGCGGCTGGTATGGCCGCTGCCGTCGATCCAGTCGTCGTTGCGTGCCGACGAGCCGCTGACCCAGGCGCGTGTGTGGCCACCGAGCAGGCCGGTGTCGTAGCGCGCGTAATACTTGCGCGCCTGGTTGTCGCCGATGCCGCCGATCACGCGCACGCGCTGCTCTTCCAGCGGGTCGCCGGTGAGATAGTTCAAGGTGCCGCCCAGCGCTTCGTTGGAGCGCGAGGCGATGTCGGCGGTGCCCTGGCTGACCTCCACCGTTTCCAGGTCCGGCATGTCGATGAAACGGTTGGCCTTGGAGCCGCCGCCATACGCCGAGCCGCCGTTGGGCACACCATCGATGGTGGTGCCGATCTGCTGGGTATCGCGGTTGCTGACGAAGCCGCGCATGCTGATCTGGGTGCCCCAATCCGACGAACCAAAGGCGTCGGCCTCGGTGACCACCACGCCTGGCAGTTCGTTGAGCGCATCGTTGACGCTGCCGAGCACGAACTGGCGGTCCAGCATTTCCTTGCTGACATTGGTCTTGGAATACGTCATTGCCTGGCCGACCACCTGCACCTGATCCAGCGTGGACACCTGCTCGCCAGCGGCACTCGGTTCGGCCGCAGCCGCGCCAGACGCCGCACCATCCGGGATGTCTCGTGCGTAAGCGGGCAAAGTGAGCGGGACCAGCAACAACACGAGCGTGGCAGGACGGCGCACGCGCGAGGAAGACGTCGAATCCATTGCAATCCAACAAGCGGGGAGGGTCTGCAGAGACTGACGCGCTTGCATTGCGTGATCATGACCGCGCTAAAGGTGTGGCCGGGATCACCGGATGGACTTAGCAAGTCCTAACGTCGGGACGATGGCGATTCAGCGCTTTTTCGATGTTTCTGGGTCGCGCTATTGCAAGACACCCGAAGTTTCGTGTTGCAGCGTTGTCTCCACTTCAAGACAAGCGATTCCGAGTCGTCGCGTTGTTGTAGATGCACTCAGTGCTCAGGTCAAAAGCCTGGTGAGTCGAGTGCGCGGTGCCCTCACCACTTGCGGGACACGCCGTGAATCCGTCCGTGGAGGCTCCTTGGCGGCATCCATGCCGCCAAGGGTCCCGCAACCGGTAAGGACACCGCACCAGACAGTTGGTCGGTGGCCGCGTGAAAAGCCGCTTGTCGCACATGTGTCGGGTTTCGAGCGGCACGCCAGTATCGAGCAACGCGCATCACGCACTGCTCTTAACCATGCACACCGACCACCTTGACTGGTCCTTGTCCGCTCACCGTCGCGGGACCTTACGCGGCATGGATGCCGCGTAAGAGCCGACATGGACGTACTTGCGGCGTGTCCTGCGAGGGTGGGTGGGCAAGGGCCTTGCAGCCAAGCGGCAGATAGACCGCTCCATAGCTGATCCATCCAAAAAGTCCCCCACCATCTGCTCTGCCTTGCGGCGTGTCCCGCGACGGTGGGCGGGCAAGGGCCCCTACAGCAACGCCGCAGATCACATGATCAGCAGCGCAGCGACTGACGACAGCGAAACAGGTGTGCTAGCCGCTCTTGGCGTGCGGCGGTGCTTCGGACTGCTGCGTTTCCGGCATCAACTCCAGCGCCGATGGTGTGGTGCGCAGCATCGGGCGGAACGAGATCGGATGGGTGCGGCGGCGCGTGAAGCGCAGCAAGCGTGTCAACGTAAATCCGGACAGCGCCAGCAGCATCAACGCGAAATACACCGGCAGTGCCGCAGGTCCGAATTTCTGCATTGCGCCACCGGCCAGGGCGGGTCCGATCGCCGCGCCCACGCCATGCACCAGCAGCAGGCTGCTGCAGCCGGAGAGCAGATCCTCGCTCGGCAGGTAATCAAGCATATGCGCCACCGCGAACGGATACAGCGAGAACGCCAACCCGCCATACACGAAGAACAACACAAACAACAGGGTGGTCTGCGCCTGCACCATCGGCACCGCGGCGGCGATCGCAATGCCTGCCGCCAGCACGCTGATCGTGACCAGCCCGATGCGCCGGTCATGGCCATCGCTGATGCGCCCGATCGGCCACTGCAACACCGCGCCGCCGATGATGGCGGTGAGCATGAACATGGCCACGCCATCGGCATCCAGTCCGATGCGGTTGGCGTACACCGGCAACAAGCCCCAGAACGCCCCCATCGCCAGACCCGACAGCCCCGCGCCGATGGTCGCCACCGGCGCCAACGCGTACAGCGTTTTCAGGCGCAGGCGCGAGACGTGCGGTACTTCGGGCGGAATCAGGCGCGTGGTCATCACCGGCATCACCGCCGCGCAGATCAGGATCGCCGTCAGCGTGAACATCGCCGATGCGCCCGCATCGCCTGCGGTGAGCAATATCTGGCCCAGCGCCAACGCCGACAGATTGATCGCCATGTACACCGAGAACACCCGGCTGCGCCGACGCGCATCCGGCTCGGCGTTGAGCCAGCTTTCGATCACCGTATACAGGCCGACCAGTGCCGCACCGGTGACCAGGCGCAGCAGGCCCCAGCCCCAGGCGTTCAACCAGATCGGATGCAGCAACACCGCGATCGCCGCCAGCGCGGCGTAGAAGGCGAATGCGCGGATATGCCCGATGCGCCGGATCAGCGGCGGTGCGAAGAAGGTGCCGAGAAAGAAGCCGGCGAAATAGCCGGACATGATCAGGCCCAGCGCACGCGCATCGAAGCCGGCCTGGCCACCGCGCACGGCCAGCAAGGTGCCGAGCAGCCCGCTGCCGGTCAGCAACAGGGCAACGCCCAGCAATAAGGCAGTCAGCCGCAACATGGATGCGGTCCTCGTGGGGGAAGAGGCACGTCGATCACGTGTCCGAGTGTAGCAGCCCGGGTCGTGCGGCCTGATTGCAGCGACCTGGCCTGCGGCTCCCGATGCCGGCTGATGTGGTGTCAGGTCGATGCGAAACGTGGGTATCTGGCGTGCAAATGGCTGCCCCGGCTGTCTGCGCAATTCGCGCGGTCATGCCGACCTGATGACCACTCGATACGTAGATCGGCGTTCTTCGGCATGCGCGCGGACGCTTCAACCTCGTGTATCTGCTCAACCTCGTGTATCTGCCGATGAGAACTGCGGTACTGAACGTGCGCACCTGGCGTGCAGTCGTAACGCAGCGACCATCGATCGATGTCTCTCGCCCGCAACACGTCCACGCGTGGTCAACCGCACGGACAGACCACTGCACCTGCCTGCCCGCATCCGTCTAGAATCTGCGCCCCTGCATCGTCTTCAGCTGATCCTGCCATGCCCATCTACGGTTTCCAGTGCACCACCTGCGGTCACGCCTTCGACCGCCTGCAGAAGATGGCCGACCCCGATCCGCAGACCTGTCCGGCCTGTGCGGCGGCCACGATCAAGCGCCAGATCACCGCGCCCGCGTTCCGTCTGTCCGGCAGCGGCTGGTACGAAACCGACTTCAAGTCGGCGGGCGAGAAGAAGAAGAACCTCACCGAAAGCAGCAGTGCCGGTGGCGATGCCAAGCCGGCGCCCGCCGCCGAGAGCAAGCCCGCTGCCAAGCCTGCGTCCGACCCTGTCTGAGCCGGACCGGCGCGCCACAACGCTGGCAGTGCCGACGCCGTGATCCCCGTCCTCAGCCGCGCGCGGCGCGCCCGTTCGCCGCCTCAACGCGCCTCGAAGCGTGCCCGGCAGCCATCGTTGACCCATACCGTCGCACGGCGGTCGTCGTACCCCCAGCTGCGGCCTTCCTCGCAACGGGTGTCGGACAGCTGGCGGGTCAGCACCGGGCGGCCGTAGCGGCCATCCCAGCCGCAGGTACGCAGGCGGCGGTCGTCGCTGGCGCAGGTGATGGCGTAATCGTTGCGCGGGCGGTCGTCGCGGCCACCGTAGCCGCCGTCACCCCGGTCCCAGCCGCCGCCGCGTGCCTGCGCAAACTCGCCCCGGCAGCCGTCGTCCACCCAGATCCGGCCCCCGTCCTGGCGCCAGGTGCGGCCTTCCACGCAGGGCGTGTTGGACAGCTGGCGCACCAGCATGGCGCGGCGCCAGCCGGTGTTGCAGATCTTCTGGCGCTGGTCGTTGCTCTCGCAGCGCACCGTGCCGGCGACCCCGCCAGCGCCGGCGCCACTGTCGCCGCCCCAACCGCCGCCGCCGTTGCGGCCATCGACAAAGCGCGCGCGGCAGCCGTTGTCGACCCAGACGCGGCCACGCTCGCTGCCCCAGTTGCGGCCTTCGATGCAGCGCGTGCCGGAGATGTTCTCGACCAGCACCGCGCGGCCGCGGAACGGCGTATCGCACTCGCGGCGACGGTTGTCGTTGCTGGAGCAGGTGATGCTGGGGCCGTTCCAGCCGCGGTCCTGCGCGGCGGCAGCAGCGCTGGTCAGCAGGCCGGTCAGGGTGATCAGGCCGAAGCCGGAGAGCAGCAGGGCGGTGCGCAGCATCGTGGCGTCCTTGGTGCGGAAGGGTCTGGCGCCTATTCAGCCGGGCACTGACTTAAGCGACCATGAGCGCCCGCGCATTTGCTCCTGCCGCCCGCCGGCCCCAGAATATCCGGCTCTCCGGCGCTGTCCTGTGTCGGGTTTTTCAGCGGAGCTTTCGATGCGTACCCACTTCTGCGGCCTGGTCGACGAGACCTTGATCGGCCAAACCGTCACTCTCGCCGGCTGGACCGACGTGGCCCGCAACCTGGGCGGGGTGTGCTTCATCGACCTGCGCGACCACGAAGGCATCGTGCAGGTGACGGTGGAACCGGTGGCCGGCGACGACGCCAGCGCCGAGCTGTTCAAGGTGGCCGCCAGCCTCGGCTACGAGGACGTGCTCCAGGTCGAAGGCGTGGTGCGTGCGCGGCACGCGGTCAACGACAAGCTGCGCACCGGCAAGGTGGAAGTGATCGCCACCCGCATCAGCATCCTCAACAAGGCCGCGCCGCTGCCGTTCCACGCGCACGAGAACCCGGGCGAGGAGACGCGCCTGAAGTACCGCTATCTGGACCTGCGCCGTCCGGAAAT
Source organism: Xanthomonas arboricola (assembly GCF_002940665.1). Lineage (GTDB taxonomy): Bacteria > Pseudomonadota > Gammaproteobacteria > Xanthomonadales > Xanthomonadaceae > Xanthomonas > Xanthomonas arboricola_B. Next base: position 475,325 of record NZ_MIGY01000001.1, on the reverse strand, counting down.
GCAGCGCATGCAGCGCACCCGCATCAAGCTGGTGCAGGCGCTGCGCCGGCACCTGGACGCACGCGATTTCCAGGACATCGAAACCCCGATCCTGACCAAGGCCACCCCGGAAGGCGCGCGCGACTTTCTGGTGCCGGCGCGCATGCATCCGGGCGAGTTCTACGCCCTGCCGCAGAGCCCGCAGCTGTTCAAGCAGATCCTGATGGTGGCCGGCTTCGACCGTTACTACCAGATCGCGCGCTGCTTCCGCGACGAAGCGCTGCGTGCCGACCGCCAGCTCGAATTCACCCAGCTCGACATGGAATTCGCCTTCGTGCGCGAGCGCGACGTGCAGGATTTCGTCGAAGACATGATCCGCGCCATCTTCGCCGAAGTGATGGACGTCGAACTGGCCGCGCAGTTCCCGCGCATGACCTGGGCCGAGGCGATGCGCCGCTATGGCTCGGACAAGCCGGACCTGCGCATCGCGCTGGAACTGGTCGACGTGGCCGAACTGGTCAAGAGCAGCGAGTTCCCGGTGTTCACCGCCGCCGCCAACGATGCCGACGGCCGCGTGGCCGCGCTGCGCATCCCCGGTGGCGCCACGCTGTCGCGCAAGCAGATCGACGAATACGCCGCCCACGCCGCCAAGTACGGCGCCAAGGGCCTGGCCTACGTCAAGCTGTCGGAGACCGGGGAAGTCAGCTCGCCGATCGCCAAGTTCTTCGGCGAGCAGGCCTTCGCTGCGCTGCTCAGGCACGTCGGGGCCGGCAACGGCGACATCGTGTTCTTCGGTGCCGGCGGCTACAACAAGGTGTCCGACTTCATGGGCGCGCTGCGCCTGAAGGCCGGCAAGGATTTCAACCTGGTGGCCGATGGCTGGGCGCCGCTATGGGTCACCGATTTCCCGATGTTCGAGTGGGACGAGGAGGCGCAGCGCTACGTGGCCCTGCATCACCCCTTCACCGCGCCGGCGGTGGACGACATCGCCGACCTGCGCGCCAACGCCCGCACCGCGGTGTCGCGCGGCTACGACATGGTGCTCAACGGCAACGAAATCGGCGGCGGCTCGATCCGTATCCACCGCCCGGACATGCAGAGCGCGGTGTTCGAGCTGCTCGGCATCGGTGCCGAGGAGGCGCGCGCCAAGTTCGGCTTCCTGCTGGATGCGCTCAACTACGGCGCACCGCCGCACGGCGGCATCGCCTTCGGCATCGACCGCATCGCCGCGCTGATGGCAGGCACCGACTCCATCCGCGACGTCATTCCGTTCCCCAAGACCACCGGCGCACAGGACCTGATGACCGACGCCCCGTCGCCGATCGCCGCCGACCAGTTGGCCGAGGTGCACGTGCAGGTACGTCCCAAGCAGGTCTGACCTGCCAGCCACACGGCCACGCCAGCGTGGCCGTGCAGCCGACACGCTGCGCCGCGCAGCGTGTCGCATGCAGGGATGCCGCGGGCGCGTCGCGCCCGGCCCAACGATCGATGCCCACACCGGCGGCGGTGCCTGCCGCAGCCGCGACGCAGGGCCGCGCCCCGCGCTCGCCCTCAACAACGCACTGCGCGCAGTCCAAACCTGCGCCCACCCGCAAACGCGGATCGGATCGCAGATGCTCTTCCGATTCCCGATTCCCGATTCCCGATTCCCGATTCCCGAATCCCGAATCCCGAATCCCGAATCCCGAATCCCGAATCCCGAATCCCGAATCCCGAATCCCCGCTTGCGACCCCACCACCGCATGCGCGAAGCTGCCACGTCCCCCCGGCACGAGACGTCCGCATGACCCGCATCCGCCGCGCCACACCGGACGATGCCCAAGCCTTGTCGTTGCTGGCTGCGCAGACCTTCACCGAAACCTTCGGGCACCTGTATCCGCAGGAGGAACTGCACGGCTTTCTGCAGGAGACCTATGCGGTCGAGCGCGCACGCATCGTGCTGGCGCATCCGGACTATGCGATCTGGCTGCTGGAGATGGACAACCTGCTGGTCGGCCACGCCGCCGCCGGCCCCTGCGGGCTGCCGCACCAGGACGTGCGTCCCGGCGACGGTGAGCTCAAGCGGCTGTATCTGTTGAAGGACTACCAGAACAGCGGCTGGGGCAGTCGCCTGTTCGAGACCGCGCTGGAGTGGCTGGAACGAGACGGCCCGCGCACGCTGTGGATCGGCGTGTGGTCGGAAAATTTCGGTGCGCAGCGCTTCTACGCCCGCTACGGGTTCGAGAAGGTCGGCGAGTACGACTTCCCGGTCGGCAAGATCCTCGACCGCGAATTCATCCTGCGCCGCACCCCGCGCATTGCGGCCGATTGAACGGCGCGCCGATGCCCGGCTTATGCGGCGTGCGACCACGACCGCCGGCGCCCATCGGTTGCCGGCCTGCCGGCCCGGCGCGGGTGGCGTTGACTGGCGCGCGAGCGCCCCACGTCAGCTCCGGCACGTCGTCGCGCTCACCCGAAGCCGGCGCCCTGTCGCGGTCATGACGTCCGCGTCCGGCGCATCCTCGATCCTTCCGGGTCGCCGCCAACGCATCCTGCGCGAGCGGGACACGGCCGCGACCGCCGACGTGCTGCTGGTGCACGGCATCTGGAACACCGCGCACTGGCTGTTGCCGCTCGCGCGCCGGCTGCGTGCCGAGGGCCTGGCGCCGGCGCTGTTCGGCTACGCCAGTGTCCTCGGCGGACCCGCGCAGGCGGTGCCACGGCTGATCGAACGCCTGCAGGCGACCGGCGCGCAGTTGCTGGTCTGTCACAGCCTGGGCGGGCTGGTCGCGCTGCAGGCGCTGCGCGCCGCGCCCGAATTGCCGGTGCGCCGCGTGGTCTGTCTGGGCTCGCCGTTGTGCGGCAGTGCCGCCGCGCGCGGCCTGGCCCGCCGCGGCGGGCGCTGGGCGCTGGGGCGCAGCGCGGCCTTGCTGCAGCACGGTGTCGTGCAATGGGAGGGCGAGGCGGAAATCGGCCAGATCGCCGGCACCGTCGCGCGTGGGGTGGGGCACTGGCTGGCGCCGCTGGACGGCAGCTCGGACGGCACCGTGGCGCTGGCCGAAACCCGCCTGCCCGGGCTGCGCGACCATTGTGTGGTGCAGGCCAGCCATAGCGGTCTGTTGCGCTCGCCCGAGGCCGCGCAGCAGGTGCTGCGCTTCCTGCGCCAGGGCCGGTTCCGCCACTGAACGCCGCCGCCCCGGTGCGGGCGAGCAATCAGGTAAAATCCGCGCCCTGTCATCCAAGCCAGTCTGGAACCACCCATGGGTAGAGGCCCCTCCATCGAAGGCCGCAAGAACGCCTCCGACGCCAAGCGCGGCAAGATGTTCACCAAGATCATTCGTGAGATCAGCGTCGCCGCGCGCGGCGGCGGTGGCGATCCGTCCAACAACCCGCGCCTGCGCGTGGCGGTGGACAAGGGCCTGTCGGCGAACATGTCCAAGGACGTGATCGAGCGCGCCATCAAGAAAGCCACCGGCGAGCTGGAAGGCGTGGAATACGAAGAAGTGCGCTACGAGGGCTACGCCCCCGGCGGTGTGGCGGTGATCGTGGACTGCCTGACCGACAACCGTGTGCGCGCGGTGGCCGACGTGCGCCATGCCTTCAGCAAGTGCGGCGGCAACATGGGCACCGACGGCTCGGTGGCCTTCATGTTCAAGCGCCTGGGCGTGCTGAGCTTTGCTGCCGGCACCGACGAAGACACCCTCACCGACGCGGCGATCGAAGCCGGCGCCGACGATGTGGTGGTCTACCCGGAAGACGGCGCCATCGACGTGCTGACCGCCCCGGACGCCTTCGCCCAGGTCAAGCAGGCGCTGACCGCCGCCGGCCTGGAACCGGCGCACGCCGAAATCACCTTCCGCGCCGAAAACGACATCGCCGTGGACGGCGACACCGCCGTGCAGGTCCGCAAGCTGCTCGACATGCTCGAAGACCTGGACGACGTCCAGGACGTCTATTCGAACGTCGATCAAGCGGCGCTCGGCGCCTGATGAAGGTCGGGATGGCGGGATTCGTAATTCGGGATTCGCAACGGCAATGCGATCGCCGCACTGCAGGTGCGTCACCAATCCCGAATCCCGAATCCCCAATCCCGGCGCTTCGATGACCCGCATCCTGGGCATCGATCCCGGCTCCCAACGCACCGGGCTCGGCATCATCGACGTCGACGAGAGCGGTCGCAGCCGGCATGTCTATCACGCGCCGCTGGTGCTGCTGGGCGAGGGCGACTTCGCGCAGCGGCTCAAGCGCCTGCTGCACGGGCTGGGCGAGGTGATCGAGACCTACCGGCCGCAGGAAGTGGCGATCGAGAAGGTGTTCATGGGCAAGAGCGCCGATTCCGCGCTCAAGCTGGGCCACGCGCGCGGTGCGGCGATCTGCGCGGTGGTGCTGCGCGATCTGCCGGTGCACGAGTACGCTGCCACCGAGATCAAGCTGGCACTGGTCGGCAAGGGTGGGGCGGACAAGGTGCAGGTCCAGCACATGGTCGGCATCATGCTCAACCTGAAAGGCAAGCTGCAGGCCGACGCCGCCGACGCGCTGGCGGTCGCCATCACCCACGCCCACGTACGCGCCACCGCGCAACGCCTGGGCGTCACTACCCAACAGGCCTGGAGCCGCAAGAAATGAGAATCGGGATTCGGGAATCGGGAATCGGGAATTGCAAACGCAGAGTCCACAGCAGCGCGCGCTGTTGCGATTCCCCATTCCCGATTCCCCATTCCCGGCACCGCCAAGGCGGTGCCCAATGATCGGCCGCCTGCGCGGGCTCCTGGCCTACAAGCAGCCGCCGTGGCTGGTGATCGATGTGGGCGGGGTGGGGTATGAACTGGAGGCGCCGATGAGCACCTTCTACGACCTGCCCGATGTCGGCCGCGACGTGATCCTGTTTACCCACTACGCGCAGAAGGAAGACAGCGTGTCGCTGTACGGATTCCTGCGCGAAGGCGAGCGCAGGCTGTTCCGCGACGTGCAGAAGGTCACCGGCATCGGCGCCAAGATCGCGCTGGCGGTGCTGTCCGGGGTCAGCGTGGACGAGTTCGCCCGCCTGATCACCAGCGGCGACATCACCGCGCTGACGCGCATCCCCGGCATCGGCAAGAAGACCGCCGAGCGTATGGTGGTGGAGCTGCGCGACCGCGCGGCCGACTTCAGCAGTGGCGCGCCGATCACCGGCCAGCTCGGCCCGGATGCCGTGTCCGAAGCCACGGTGGCGTTGCAGCAACTGGGTTACAAGCCGGCCGAGGCCGCACGCATGGCACGCGAGGCCGGGGCAGAAGGCGACGAAGTCGCCACGGTCATTCGCAAGGCCCTCCAGGCCGCGCTGCGTTAGGTCGCGCCGTCCTCCTCTCCTTCACGCCACTTGGCGATACCCTGCCCACTTCATGTCCCAGACCCCCACTTCCGCAGCTGGCCACGGCCATGCGCCTGCCAATAGCCATATGGCCTTGGTCATCGGTGCCATTGGCGTCGTCTTCGGCGATATCGGCACCAGTCCGCTGTACACCCTCAAGGAGGCGTTCTCGCCGCACTACGGGCTGACCAGCGACCACGACACCGTGCTGGGTGTGCTGTCGCTGGCGTTCTGGGCGCTGATGGTCACGGTGACGCTCAAGTACGTCACCATCATCATGCGCGCCGACAACGAGGGCGAGGGCGGCATCATGGCCTTGATGGCGCTGACCCAGCGCACCCTGCGCAGCGGGTCGCGCTCGGCGTATGTAGTCGGCATCCTCGGCATCTTCGGCGCCTCGCTGTTCTTCGGCGATGGCGTGATCACCCCGGCCATCTCGGTGATGGGCGCGGTGGAAGGCCTGGAAATCGCCGCGCCCAGCCTGCATCCCTTCATCGTGCCGATCACCGTGGTCGTGCTGCTGGTGGTGTTCATGGTGCAGCGCTTCGGCACCGAAAATGTCGGCAAGGTGTTCGGCCCGATCACCTGCCTGTGGTTCCTGTCGCTGGGGGCGATCGGCGCCTGGAACATCGTCGATGCGCCGGAGGTGCTGAAGGCCTTCAATCCGTGGTGGGCGATCCGCTTCTTCATGGAGCACGGCTGGCACGGGGTGTTCATTCTTGGCGCGGTGGTGCTGGCGGTGACCGGCGGCGAGGCGCTATACGCGGACATGGGCCACTTCGGCGCCAGGCCGATCCGGCATGGCTGGTATTTCTTCGTGTTGCCGATGCTGCTGCTCAATTACCTGGGGCAGGGCGCGCTGGTGCTCAATCACCCCTCCGCACTGAAGAACCCGTTCTTCGAAGCGGTGCCGGGTTGGGCGCTGTATCCGATGATCATCCTGGCCACGCTGGCGGCCGTGATCGCGTCGCAGGCGGTCATCACCGGCGCCTATTCGGTGGCCCGCCAGGCGATGCAGCTGGGCTACATCCCGCGCATGCTGATCAAGCACACCTCGCGCACCACCATCGGCCAGATCTACGTGCCCGGCATCAACTGGCTGCTGATGGTGATGGTGATCGCGCTGGTGCTGATCTTCCGCAGTTCCACCAATCTGGCGGTGGCCTACGGCATCTCGGTGTCGATGACCATGCTGATCGACACCCTGCTGCTGGCGCTGGTGGCGCGCTCGTTGTGGCCGCGCTGGCGCAACTGGGTGCTGCCGCTGTGCGTGGTGTTCTTCTTCATCGAGCTGGCCTTCGTCATCGCCAACGGCGCCAAGCTGTTGCAGGGTGCCTGGTTCCCGTTGGCGCTGGGCATCGTGGTGTTCACCCTGATGCGCACCTGGCGCCGCGGCCGCGCGCTGCTGCGCGAGGAAATCCGCAAGGACGGCATCCGCATCGACAGCTTCCTGCCGGGCCTGATGCTGGCCCCGCCGGCGCGCGTGCCGGGCATGGCGGTGTTCCTCACCGCCGACCCGATGGTCGTGCCGCATGCGCTGATGCACAACCTCAAGCACAACAAGGTGCTGCACGAGCGCAACATCTTCCTCAACGTCGACACCTTGCCGATCCCGTATGCGCCGGCGGACAAGCGGCTGCAGATCGAATCGATCGGCGACGAGTTCTACCGCGTCTATGTGCGCTTCGGCTTCATGGAAACGCCGGACGTGCCGCTGGCGCTGATGCGTTCCTGCGACCAGGGCGGCATCCATTTCGACCCGATGGACACCACCTTCTTCGCCAGCCGCGAGACCATCGTGGCCAGCGCCAACCGCGGCATGCCGATCTGGCGCGACAAGCTGTTCGCGCTGATGCATCGCAACGCCGCCCCGGCCACAGGCTTCTTCCGCATCCCCGGCAACCGCCTGGTCGAGCTGGGCGCCCAGGTGGAGATCTGAGGCCGCCGGTGGCGGCCCGGGATTGGGGATTGGTCATTCGGGATCGGCAAGAGCGTAGCGCCGGAGGCGCCCCGCGGCCCATACTAGTGCGCTGCCAATCCCGGTTGACGAATCCCCAATCCCCGCTCTAATGGACCGCATCATCGCCAGCAGTGCTACCCGCGAAGACGATGCCGCCGATGCGAGCATCCGGCCCAAGCGCCTGGCCGATTACCTGGGCCAGCAGCCGGTGCGCGAGCAGATGGAGATCTACATCGAAGCGGCCAAGGCGCGCGGCGAGGCGATGGATCACGTGCTGATCTTCGGCCCGCCGGGTCTGGGCAAGACCACGCTCAGTCATGTCATCGCCAACGAGCTGGGCGTGAACCTGCGCTCGACCTCCGGCCCGGTGATCGAGAAGGCCGGTGATCTGGCCGCGCTGCTGACCAATCTGCAGCCGCACGATGTGCTGTTCATCGACGAGATCCATCGCCTCTCGCCGGTGGTGGAAGAAGTGCTGTATCCGGCGATGGAAGATTTCCAGATCGACATCATGATCGGCGACGGCCCGGCCGCGCGTTCGATCAAGATCGACCTGCCGCCGTTCACCCTGATCGGCGCCACCACCCGTGCCGGCCTGCTGACCGCACCCCTGCGCGACCGCTTCGGCATCGTACAGCGGTTGGAGTTCTACTCGCCGCAGGAACTGACCCGCATCGTGATCCGCTCGGCGGCGATCCTGGGCATCGACTGCACGCCCGAGGGCGCGGCCGAGATCGCCCGTCGCGCGCGCGGCACCCCGCGTATCGCCAACCGGCTGCTGCGGCGGGTGCGCGACTTCGCCCAGGTCAAGGCGGCAGGGCATATCGACCTGCCGGTGGCGCAGGCGGCGATGCAGATGCTCAAGGTCGACCCGGAAGGCTTCGACGAGCTTGACCGCCGCATGCTGCGCACCATCGTCGACCACTTCGACGGCGGCCCGGTCGGGGTGGAGTCGCTGGCCGCCTCGCTGTCGGAAGAGCGCGGCACGCTGGAAGACGTGATCGAACCCTACCTGATCCAGCAGGGCTTTTTGATCCGCACCGCGCGCGGGCGCATGGTCACCACCAAGGCCTATCTGCACCTGGGCCTGAAACCGCCGCGCGACCGCGCCCCTGCAATCGGCGAGCCGGGAGATTTGTTCTAATGACGCTCCGTTCGTCGCGCGCCCGGGCCGTCTCGACCAACATTCCGTGCCCATGACATCCGATTCCCGACTCCCGAGTCCCCAATCCCCGCCTGTATTCAGTTGGCCGACACGCGTGTACTGGGAAGATACCGACGCCGGGGGCGTGGTCTACCACGCGCGCTACGTTGCTTTCATGGAGCGGGCGCGCACGGAGTGGATGCGCGCACTCGGTTATGGGCAGGAACGCATGCGCCAGCAGCACGACCTGGTGTTCGCGGTCCGCTCGATGCAACTGGATTTCCTCAAGCCGGCCCGGCTCGACGACGCGCTGTCAGTGTCGGCGGTACTGCTGCGATGCAAACGGGCCAGCCTGCTGTTTGCGCAGTCGGTACGTCGCGAGGGCGAAGTGCTGCTGACCGCCGAGGTGCGCATTGCCGCACTCGGTACCAGCGACTTCCGCCCGCGCGGGATGGACGATGCGCTGTATGACGTATTGAAAGCTCTAGAAACCCCAGAATCCGATTACTGAGGAACAAACGGATGTCGATTGCATTGCTCCTGGCCCTGCAGGACACGGTAGTGGAAGCACTACCGCAGGACGTTGCCGCCGCTGCGGCACAGACCGCCAGCGTGGCGCACAACAGCAGCATCAACTATGTCGATCTGATCCTGCGAGCGAGTATCCCGGTCAAGATCATCGTATTGCTGCTGCTGATCGGCTCGTTCATCAGCTGGGTGATCATTTTCCGCAAGGCGCGCGCCTTCAAGCAGGCCAACCGCGAGGCGGACGAGTTCGAAAACCGCTTCTGGTCCGGCGCCGATCTGGCCAAGCTCTACGCGTCGGCCACCGACCGTAACCGCACCGTCGGCGGCCTGGAGTCGATGTTCGAGAGCGGCTTCCGCGAGTTCTCTCGCCTGCGCGACCGCCGCCGGCTGGACGGGCGGGTGCAACTGGAAGGCGCACAGCGCGCCATGCGCACTGCCTTCACCCGCGAAGTCGACCAGCTCGAGCGCAATCTCGAATTGCTGGCCAACATCGGTTCCACCGCGCCGTACGTCGGCCTGGTCGGTACCGTGTTCGGCATCATGGTGACCATGCACGACATGGTCAGCAGCGGCGAGCAGGCCGGTATCGCCGCGGTCGCACCGGGTATTTCCGAAGCGCTGTTCGCCACCGCCATCGGCCTGTTCGTGGCGATTCCCGCGGTGTGGGCCTACAACCGATTCACCACCCGCGTGGAACGGCTGTCGGTGCGCTACGAGACCTTCGCCGACGAGTTCAGCTCGATCCTGCAGCGCCAGGCTGGCGCGGACGAGTAATGCGCATGCCCTGCGCCAGCCGGCAGCCGGGCGAATGCCCCGTCACGGCACGCACATTCCGGTGCGTGGACGTGGCAGGCGGGGCGTTCGCACACGCGCGTCTGGCGCGGCGCAGGGATTGGACAGGCAAGCCTCTCGCGACAGCTCGCACACACGTATGCGAGGGATTGGATGGGCGAGTCCCTCGCACGAGCCCGCACATCCATGTGCGGGGGATCAATAGGAACGTTCCGCGATGATTTCCGGTATTTCCCGCCGTAAGAAGCGCAAGCTCAAATCCGACATCAACGTCGTGCCGTATATCGACGTGATGCTGGTGCTGCTGATCATCTTCATGGTGACCGCGCCGCTGCTGACCCTGAGCACCGATGTCAACCTGCCCAGCTCACGCGCCAAGGCGCTGGAGAGCAAGCAGGATCCGGTCGTGGTGGTGGTCGCCGCCGACGGCCAGCTCGCATTGCAGCTGCCCAAGGGCAAGCCGCAGGCGATGGACGTGGCGGCGCTGCAGGCGCAACTGGCCGCCATCGTGGCGCAGGACAAGGACGCGCGCGTGGTCGTGGCCGGCGACCGTGCCGCGCCGTATCAAAAGATCATGGACGCCATCGACGTGCTCAAGCAGGCCAAGGTCGAGAAGGTCGGCCTGATTTCCGACTCCGGCGGCACTGCAGGCAGCGATGCACGCTGACGCATTCCCCACTCAGACGGCGCGCGAGGATGGCTGGTTGCGGCCGGTCGTGCTGGCCCTGGTCGTGCACGTGCTGGTCGCACTGGTGTTCATCGCCGGCTGGTTGTGGTCGCCCGAACGCTCGGTCGAGCCGGCAGCGGGCGACCCCAGCATGGAAGCCTCGCTGGACGTGTCCGCGGCCGAAGCGCGGGTTGCGCGCCAGGCGCTGAAGGCCACGCCGGTGGAGGCGCCGCCACCGCCGGCGCCGCTGCCCGAACCGGCACCCGAAGATACCGTGCCGCCGCCGCAGCCGATTCCTGAGCCGCGTCCGCAGGATGCGCCCACCCCGCAACAGGCGCAGGCACAGGAGCGCGTCGCGCAGCCGGACAAGGTCGACCAGGACCGCGTCGACGCACTGGCGCTGTCGGCGGAAAAGGCCAAGCAGGAACAGGAGGCCAAGCGCCGTCAGGAGCAGATCGACCTGACCGAGCGCAAACGCCAGGAAGAGGCCGAGCAGAAACTGCGCCTGGCCAAGCAGCAGGAAGAAGCCGACGCCAAGAAGAAGCAGGCCGCAGCGCAGCAGGCCGCTGCCGATGCCGAGCGCGAGAAGAAGATCGCAGACATCCGCCGCCAGCGCGAACAGGCCACCAAGGAAGCCGCACTGGCCGAGCAGAAGTTGCGGCAGGTCGCCGCCGCGCGTGCGCAGCAGGCTTCGTCGGCTGCCGCCGCCACTGCGCAACCGACGGCAGGGCAGGGCGGAACCAATACCGATCTGTCGGCCAAGTACGCCGCGGCGATCCAGCAGAAGGTGCTGGCGCAGTGGGTGCGCCCGCCGTCGGTGCCGCCGGGCCAGAAGTGCAGCATCAACATCCGTCAGTTGCCGGGTGGCACGGTGATGGAGGCCAAGGTGGCGCCGGGTTGCCCTTACGACGAGGCCGGCCAGCGCTCGATCGAAGCCGCGGTGCTGAGTGCCCAGCCATTGCCGTATCGTGGGTTCGAATCGGTGTTCCAGCGCAACCTGACGTTTGTGTTCACCCCGCAGGATTAGTAGCCCCAGGTCAGGGGCGCGGCCGCATGACCTGCGCTGCGCCCCGGCTGGGATATAGATTCGCGGGGTGTGGTCGACTGAGTGGCGCTCTGCCGGGTGGATATTGCTGCGCCACCGCACGCATGCCCACGCATCTGGCCGACGGAATGCCCGGTGCTTGACCACTCGCTCCACTTTCACGCTGTTTCGTTCACGATTGCGAGTATGTTCACTCGCTGATTGGTATCCCTTGCACACTTTTCCTGCCCGATCCGAGCCGTCCATGAAAAAACCGCTGCGTTGGCTAGCTGCCTTGACCGCCCTGTTGTTGCCGCTGAGCGCATTCGCGCAGCAGCAAGGGCTCACCATCGATATCGTCGGCGGTAGCGCTTCGGCGACGCCGATCACCGTCGTGCCCATGCCGTACCAGGGCTCCGGCACGGCGCCGCAGACCGATGTATCTGCCGTCGTCGGCGCCGACCTGGACCGTTCCGGCCAGTTCCGCACGCTGCCGGTCGCGCAGATCGTCGAAAAGCCGACCCGCGGCACCGAGGTGCAGTTCCAGACCTGGCGCACCCTCAAGCAGAACTACATCGTGGTCGGTCGCGTCATGGATGCCGGCGAAGGCGCCTACCGCGTCGAGTACGAACTGTTCGACGTGGCCAAGGGCGAGCGCCTGCTCGGTCTGGCGATGACCGCACGTGCCAATGCGATGCGCGATGTCTCGCACCAGATGGCCGACGCGATCTACGAAAAGATCACCGGCGTGCGTGGCGCGTTCTGGACCCGGATCGCCTATGTGACCGCCAGCGGCAAGGGCGGCGCGATGCGCTATGCGCTGATGGTGGCCGACTCGGACGGCTACAACCCGCAGACCATCGTGCGTTCGGCCGAGCCGCTGCTGTCGCCGAACTGGAGCCCGGACGGCAAGAAGCTGGCCTACGTGAGCTTCGAGCGCGGCAATTCGTCGATCTACCTGCAGGACATCGCCACCGGTGCGCGTGAGCTGGTGTCCAGCTTCCGCGGCATCAACGGTGCACCGTCGTTCTCGCCGGACGGCCGCCGCCTGGCGCTGGCACTGTCGCGCAGCGGCAACCCGGAAATCTACGTCATGGATCTGGGCAGCAAGCAGTTGACCCAGCTGACCAATCACTTCGGCATCGACACCGAGCCGACCTGGGCGCCGGACGGCGGCAGCATCTACTTCACCTCCGATCGCGGCGGTCGCCCGCAGATCTACCAAGTGGCCGCGAGTGGCGGCAGCGCCAACCGCGTGACCTTCCAGGGCAACTACAACGCCACCGCCAGCGTCTCGTTCGACGGCAAGAAGATTGCCGTGGCACAGGGCAGCGGCAATAGCTACCGCATCGCCATGATGGATCGCAGCCTGGGTTCGCCGAGCTGGAGCACGCTCTCGCCGGGGTCGCTGGACGAGTCGCCGAGCTTCGCACCGAACGCCAGCATGGTGCTGTACGCCGCACGTGAGGGTGGTCGCGGGGTGCTCTATGCGGTATCCGCCGACGCTCGCGTCCGCCAGCGTCTGGTACTGGCCGATGGAGATGTGAGAGAACCTGCATGGGGGCCTTACCGAACCGCGCATTAATGTTAATATTTCGCTGCGTTAAACCACTCATTGGCCCAGAGCCTCCATAGGTATCCCATGAACAAGTCCACCCGCGTCTTGCTTGTCTCCCTGTTGTCCGTTGCCGTGCTGGCCGGTTGTTCGAAGAAGGTGAAGGAAACTCCGCCTCCCGCGACTGACACCACCGCTGGTTCCTCCGTTCCCACCGGCCCGTCCACCTCTGGCCTGTACGGCCCGGGCGACCTGGATACCGATGCCTGCCTGCGCCAGCGCGTTGTCTACTTCGATCTGGATCAGGACTCCCTGAAGCCGGAATTCCAGGCCATCATGGCGTGCCACGCCAAGTACCTGCGTGACCGTCCTTCCTCGCGCATCACCCTGCAGGGCAATGCCGACGAGCGCGGTTCGCGTGAGTACAACATGGGTCTGGGCGAGCGTCGCGGCAATGCCGTGTCGTCCTCGTTGCAGGCTGCCGGCGGTTCCGCCAGCCAGCTGACCGTCGTCAGCTACGGCGAAGAGCGTCCGGTCTGCACCGAAACCAGCGAAAGCTGCTGGTCGCAGAACCGTCGCGTCGAAATCGTGTACACGGCTCAGTAAGAAGCGATGCGCTTTCGAGTGACATCCCTGTTCGTCGCGGCGGCCCTTGTGGTCGCCGCGCCGGCGCACGCGCAGCGAGCCAGTCTCGCTGATCGTGTTGCCGTTCTCGAGCAGCAGCAGGCCAACAGCCAGGCCAACAACGATCTCCTCAATCAGCTGCAGCAGGCGCGTTCTGACCTGCAGGGCTTGCGAGCGACCGTGGAGCAACTGCAGCACGACAACGAACAACTCAAGCAGCAGTCCAAGGATCAGTATCTCGATCTGGACGGACGCCTGAATCGGCTGGAAGGTGCAGGTGGCGCAACCCCGCCATTGCCATCGCCCACCGGCAGCGTCACACCCGCCCCGGCTCCGGCCGCGCGGCCTGCAGCGGCGGCAACTTCCGAGAAGCCGCCCAGCGTGCATGGCGATCCAGGCACCCTGGCCGTTAGCAACGAGGAGCGCACTGCCTACAATGTCGCCTTCGATGCTTTGAAGAACGGCAAGTACGACGATGCCTCGCAGTTGTTCCTGAGTTTTCTGGAGCTGTATCCAAATGGCGTCTACACCCCCAATGCCTTGTACTGGCTGGGCGAGAGTTATTACGCCACCCGAAATTTCCAGCTTGCCGAGGCGCAGTTCCGCGATCTCGTCAGCCGCTATCCCACGCATGACAAGGCCGCTGGCGGCCTGTTGAAGCTTGGCCTGTCGCAGTATGGCGAAGGCAAGAACGACCAGGCCCAGCAGACCTTGCAGCAGGTCGCATCGCAGTATCCCGGCTCCGACGCAGCGCGCGTGGCCCAGGAGCGTCTGCAGTCCATCCGTCTGGGCCAGCAACTGCGCTGAGCCCGCGCGTGCGCGCCTTCGGGGGTGACGCATACTTTGCCCATGAACGCCGCCGCCGTCCCCAGCGAGATCGTCCAGTCGCCGTTGCCGCGATTGAAGATCACCGAAATCTTTCTGTCCCTGCAGGGCGAAGCCGAGGCCGCCGGTTGGCCGACCGTGTTCGTGCGGCTGACCGGTTGCCCGCTGCGCTGCCACTACTGCGACACCGCCTACGCCTTCCACGGCGGTGAATGGCACGACATCGATGCGATCGTCGCCGAGGTGGCCAGCCACCGCGTGCGCCATGTCTGCGTGACCGGCGGCGAACCGCTGGCGCAGAAGCGCTGTCTGGTGCTGCTGCAGAAACTCTGCGATGCCGGTTTCGATGTCTCGCTGGAGACGTCCGGTGCACTGGATGTGTCGGCTGTCGATCCGCGCGTGGCGCGCGTGGTCGACATCAAGACGCCCGCATCCGGCGAGGAACTGCGCAACCGCTGGGAGAATCTGCCGCTGCTGACCGCACGCGACCAGATCAAGTTTGTGATCTGCAGCCGCGCCGATTACGACTGGTCGCGCGAGATTGTCGCCGCGCATGCGCTGGACCGCCGCTGCACGGTGTGGTTTTCGCCCAGCAAGAGCGAAGTGACGCCGCGGCAGCTGGCCGACTGGATCGTGGCCGATCGTCTGCCGGTACGCTTCCAGATGCAGCTGCACAAGCTGCTGTGGAACGACGAGCCGGGGCGCTAAACCCGACCGATAGAACGCCTGCGCTCCCCGCAGGCGGGCGCAGCCGGTCGCCCGCAATCGGCATGTGCCACATTCCGCTGCGGTTGCTGGCATGCCGTCCGTACCCGCCTGACGATCACTGCGTTAGTTGGTCGCACTAGTCCCGAGGGCCAGACGCATCGGCCCAGCTGATCGCCCAGCGCGACGTGCGGGAGTTTCAGGTTTTGCTGGCTCCGCGTGCAGTGCTTTCGCCGTGTTTATTCGCAGCCGTGGTCGCAGCGTTGTGCTTCTTGCGTTGACCGGCTTCGGCAGGCGAAGCATCTGGTCAATCTTGTGACTGTGGGGCATCTTCCCCGGCCGCTCACCATTCCGATGAGTTTTTCAAAGGCACAAAAAAAGCGCCTTCGGCGCTCTTCAAGTTGCTGATGTGATTGGTGGGCCGTGATGGATTCGAACCATCGACCAAAAGATTAAAAGTCTTCTGCTCTACCGACTGAGCTAACGGCCCACTGTCCCGGCAGTGCGCCGGGGTGCGCATTCTACCCTACACCGGCGTCAAGGCGAAATGGCGTAGTGGGTGGGGTCCGGGACGCCGGCGTCGGCGAAACCGGCGGCACGCAGGCGGCAGGCGTCGCAGTGGCCGCAGGCGCGCCCGTCGGCGTCGGCGCGGTAGCAGGACACGGTCAGGCCGAAGTCCACGCCCAGGCGCACGCCTTCACGCACGATGTCGGCCTTGCTGAGGAACTGCAGCGGTGCATGCACGCGCAGGCCGGCGCCTTCCACGCCGGCCTTGGTGGCCAGGTTGGCCAGCACTTCGAAGGCGCGCACGAATTCGGGCCGGCAGTCGGGGTAACCCGAATAATCGACCGCATTGACGCCGCAGAACAGGTCGTTGGCGCCGATCACCTCGGCCCAGCCCAGTGCCAGCGACAGCATGATGGTGTTGCGCGCTGGCACGTAGGTGATCGGGATGCCGTCGCCACCGGCATCGGGCACGTCGATGTCGTCGGTGAGCGCCGAGCCGCCGATGCTGCGCAGGTCCACGTCCACCACCTTGTGCGCGATGACGCCTTGCGCCGTCGCCACGCGCGCGGCGGCGTCCAGCTCGGAGGTATGGCGTTGGCCATAGCGCACGCTCAAGGCATGCACGGCAAAGCCCTGCTCCTGCGCAAGCGCGATGACGGCAGCGGAATCCATGCCCCCGGACAACAGAACAACGGCTTTTTTCATGACGGATCGGCAATCACAACGGAATAGGCGGAAAGGCTAGCAGGCTCGGCGTGGCACGGCGACCCGGCAATCGCTGCGGCGGTAGCAGGATGTCAGGCAACGCGGCTGTGCCAAGCGTGCGCGGGCAGGGTAGCGACCGCATCTGCACGTCAATCGGGTGCGACGTCCTGCCGGCGGTTGGTTGTCTCAGGCTCCGGTGTTGCCTGCCCGCTTCGCGTGCGCACGGCTGATCTCAGCGCAGGCTCGCAGCCGCTGTTTTGCGCAGGGCCTGGCCAAGCTGCTGCAAGGCGTTCGAGCGCACCGCAGCGCACTGCCAATACAGCGGCACATCGCGCCAGCGTGTCGGGTCGATGATGGCCACCTGCCTGTCGCGCACGGCAGGCACGACCATCGATTCCGGCGCCAGGCACCATCCGAGTCGGCGTGCGGCCGCTTTGACAAAGCTGGTCGAGGTCGGCAGGTAGTGGATCGGCGGCGCTACCTGCGTGCGGGTGATGCGGCGGACAACGCGGGTTTGCAGCGTGTCCTTTCGGTTGAACACCAGCATCGGCGCGTGGGCCAGGGCCGTTGCGCTGAGCCCTGCTTGAAATGCGTCGCAACGAATGCGGCCGATGCGATGGCGTGGTAACGCATCACTTCCAGCGCTTGCACGTTGCAGCCCTGTAACGATTTGCGCTCGGCGGTGACGGCACCGAGCACCGCCCCGGAGCGCAACAGCTCCAGGGTGTGGTCCTGGTCGTCCATCTGCGCGTTCGGCGATATCGCGCTGATCGTGCTGGGCGCGTGGCCGGCATCGGCGTACTGGTGACGCGATGGCCGCAGCTGCTGCAGGGACTTCGCTATGCGGGAGCTGCATTTCTCGCGGCATATGGAGCGATGGCTGCGCGCAGGGCCTGGCGTGGCACCAGCGGGTTGACGCCGTCGCAGGCCGGTGCGCAACGCTGGCAGCGCGCCATGCTGGCGTGCCTGGCATTTACCTTTCTCAACCCGCATGTCCCATCTGGACACAATGCTGTTGCTGGGCAGTCTGGCCGCGCGCTACTCAGGCCAGCTGCGCTGGGTATTCGCATTGGGTGCGTGCCTGGCCAGCATCGCCTGGTTTCCCGGTCTGGGCTATGGCGCGCGTTTGCTGCAGCCGGCCTCCCGCGATCCGCGCGCATGGCGTGTGCTGGATGCGGCCATCGCAGAATTCATGCTGGTGCTGTGCGCACTGTTGCTGCCGCCTTCGCAAGCGCTAACCTGAGGCCCACTGTTGCCGGAGTTGTTGTCATGTCGCCGCTGCGCGTTTCCACCGATCAATCCGAGCTCGATGTTGCGCTGATCCATCGCTACCTGGCGCAGCACAGCAATTGGGCCAGGGACATCCCGCTTGCTCTGGTACAGCGCTCCATCGCCAACTCGCTGTGCTTCGGCGGGTTTCTGGAGGGCGGGCAGGTGGCGTTTGCGCGGGTGGTTTCCGACTACGCAACCGTCGCCTATCTGGGCGATGTGTTCGTGTTGCCCGAGCACCAGGGCAAGGGCTATAGCAAGGTAATGATGGATGCGGTCATGGCGCACCCCGATCTGCAGGGGCTGCGCCGTTTCAGCCTGGCTACCAGCGATGCGCATGGTCTCTATGCGCGCTACGGCTTCACACCACCGCTGTCTCCGCAGTCGCTGATGGAACGCTATCGTCCCGGCCTCTACACGCGCTAGCCGCGATGGCAAGGCTATTGCGCGGCCGCACCGGCATGGGGCTGCGTCGGGGCAGAAAGACGGTTCAACGCGCTGTCGGGCTGCGTGGTGTTAGGCAAGCACTGTGACCTCGTCACGGCACAGCGCCGGCCAGGCATCGGCAGCGCGCATTGCCGCCAGCGACAAATCGCAGTTGCCGCCGGACAGCTACCGATCCTGCGGCAGGTCGACGGCCTCCCACTCCCAGCGCAGCGAGTGCGGCATCTGCCAGGCTTCCAACAGCACCGGCATGCCGTCCTGGAGCGTGAGCTGCCGCCGCCAGATCACGCGTGCGTTGAGACGGGCTCGTCGCCAGTGCGATAAGGCATCGTCGTGCCGGTCACCGCCTGCGTCCCTTGCGAAAGCGCGAGCATGCAGGTTGGCGTGCTTGTCGTTGATTGGGTGATGCAGATCGTGACTGTCGATGCTGGTGTTCAGGGGTGATCCTTCTGCGATTGAGAAGGCGTGCCGAGCGGTGCCACCTGCGCTGCAGACGGTGGCCGGGCTACCCTCCGGCCTGCTCTCTTTCGACCGGCGCAGCGTAGCCAGGCATGGCGCTGGAAACCAGCGCTTTTGGGTGGCTCGAGTGTCTGGTTTCCAGGTTGTTTTGTGTGCACTGAGCGCGCGCTACGGGTGTCTGAGATGTCTGCGTCGGATGCCGGTGGAGCTTGCGGGATAAAACGAAGAAAGCGCCCTGACGGGCGCTTCTTCTTGTGCGATAGCGTCAATGGCTGCGGGCACATCCGCACCGTCGCATCAGCGTGCCTGCACCGACGATCCGATCGACGGCGCAGTGCCGGCCGCTTGCTCAGGCATTGCGGACCTTGCTCAGCAGCTGTGCCACTGGCTCCGCTGCGCGCGTGGCGGACTGCCGCGCCTGGCGTGCGTCGATCTTGAAGATCGCCACCGCATCGGTGAGCTGCACTGCCTGCTCTTCCATTGCGCGTGCGGCGGCAGTGGCTTCTTCCACCAGCGCGGCGTTCTGCTGGGTGGTTTCGTCCATATGCGTGATGGTCTGGTTGACCTGCTCGATGCCGGCCGACTGCTCCTGCGAGGCAGCGGAAATCTCGCCCATGATGTCGGTGACGCGTTGCACGCTCGCCACCACCTCGCCCATGGTCTTGCCGGCGCTGTGCACCAGTACCGAGCCCTCGGCCACGCGTTGCACCGAGTCGTCGATGAGGTCCTTGATCTCCTTGGCGGCGCCGGAGGAGCGCTGCGCGAGCGTGCGCACCTCGGAGGCCACTACGGCAAAGCCGCGACCCTGCTCGCCGGCACGTGCCGCTTCCACTGCCGCGTTCAGGGCCAGGATATTGGTCTGGAAGGCGATGCCGTCGATGACGCTGATGATGTCGGCGATCTTCCTGGACGAGGCCTCGATACCGGTCATCGTGTCCACGACCTTGCCGACCACCTCGCCACCTTGCGAGGCAACGCGTGCGGCGCCGATCGCCAGCTGATTGGCCTCGCGTGCGCTTTCGGCATTCTGCTTGACGGTGGAGGTCAGCTCTTCCATCGATGCTGCGGTTTCTTCGAGGTTGGCCGCCTGCTGCTCTGTGCGTTGCGACAGATCCTGGTTGCCGGCGGCGATTTCGCTGGCCGCAGAGTTGATCGACACGGCCGATTCCTGGATGTTGCCGACGATCTGCGCCAGCTGACTGGCCGTGGTGTTGGCGTCATCGCGCATCTGTGCGAATACACCGCGGAATTCGCCGCTCATGCGTGCGGTCAAGTCGCCAGCGGCGATGGACTGCAGCAACGACGACAGCGACTGCAGATTGCCGTCGGCCGTGGACATCAGGTGGTTGAGGCTTTCGACCATGATGCGGAAATCGAACTGGAAGCGCTCGGCATCGCCGCGCGCGCTGAAGTCGCCGTTGGCGGCCGCCTGGGCGAGATGCTTGATCTCGTGATTCATCGCCGACAGGTTGAGCTTGACCTGCGACATGGTGTCGCTGAAGACGGCCTTTTCGCCGGGTAGCGGCTGCATGTCTTCCGACAGTTCGCCAACGGCATACCGGCCCATGATGCGTGCCAGATCGGTCTGCACTGCCACGTGCGAGGCGACCAGCAGATTGGTGTCGTTGGCCATGCGGCCGTAGTCGCCGGGGAATGCCGCCGCATCGATGCGGAAGCTGATCTGGCCGTTGTCGTGATGCCTGGCCATGTCGGTTTGCGCGGCGATCAGGTTGCGCAGCTGCAGCTGCATCTTGTCCATGGCCTTGAGCAGACGGCCGGTTTCGTCGGTGGCGATGGTGTGCACATCGTTGTGCAGGTTGCCGGCCGCGATGGCTTCTGCGGTGCGTGTGGCCTGGCTGAGCGGCTGGGTCAGGCTGCGTGTGATCAGCCATGCGAGCAGGCCGCTGATGACCAGTGCGGCGATGCCGCCGGTGGCCAGGGTGATTTTCCCTCGATGCATCGATGCAACTGCGGCCGCATAGGCATCCTTGCTGAGGCGGCGCTCCAGTGCAGCGTTTTCGCGGATCGCCGTCTGCTGTGCATCCATGGCCGCTGCGGCGTCGCCTTGCAGCAACACCTGCGCTTGCTGGTTCTGATCGCGAAGGCCGTATTCGAGAATCTGGTTATTGAGCTTGACGGAGACGTCGCGCTTTTCCTGCACCAGGTCGAGCGCCTGCTTTTCAGCCGCGCTGTTGGGCAGTGCGGCCAAGGCGTCGTGTGCCTGCTTGTAGCGGGCGCGGTTCTTTTCGATCATGTCCATCGCACGGCGATTGGCTGCGTCGCCAGCGACCATGACGATATCGCGCAGGCCGATTGCCACGTTGGTATTGGCGTCGAGCATTTCCGAGGACAGCTGGATCCTCTCCATGTTGCTGTTGACGATGGTGTCCAGCTCGAAACGTGCGTTGGACATGGTGACCAGGCCGGTGGCCACAAGCAGGCCCGACAATAGGATCAGGATGCCAAAGGCCAAGCCCAGGCGACGGCCGACATTGAGGCGTTGCAGATATGTGTTCATTACCGCATCCAGGTAGTGCAACGGAGGGGCTCGATGAATGGGTCATCCACCAAAGCGTCTTGCCCCAGCTAGCGGCCGGATTGCGACGAGCTAAAGGCTCGTATTTGAAATTGCTTATATTGAATTCATTGTGGGGAAGAGATTTCCCGACAGCCGTCCGCAGCGGCCTGACACGTGCGCAAGAACTGCGTCTCATTGCGTGTTGCTGGATTCAAGCATGCCAGCGGCGGAACGTTTTCCGACGTTCTGCGGACAGGCGCGTGCCGCATTGAGCGTGCGGCAGATGCTGAGACAGGATCCGCCATGTGTCGCCGGCAGCAGTGCAGTGGAACGGCCCGCAATTCGATCGGCTCTGATGCGGTGCGACAAACCGGCCTTGCCACCTGCATCTTGCAGGTCGGAATAGCCGGCTGCTCTTGTCGGCACCGCGCAGCGCACGTGAGACATCACGCGCGCGGCGGCATAGTGGGCCTTGTGCTCAACCTTCCAGCGCAGCAAGCAACTCTGCATAGAGCTGCTCGGCGCCGCTTTCGGTATTGAAGCGTGCAAAGATTTCTTCGCCGGAGAGCAGGCCGACCCGGACCGAGTGGCAATATGACCCGAAGCTTTCGCCTGCATTGAAGGGATCGTTGATGACGGAGATATGGTTGAGGCGGATCCGGGTGGTGCCGAACTTGATGAACATCTGCGATCTCCTGTGTGAGCGCCCAGTTTCCCACGTCGTCGGACAGTGCAGAAGCCGCCTCACGCATCCGTCGACCCAGCACGTACACTGCCGTCCCCTGAAGCCGAGCTCGCCCGATGTCCGATCCGATCCGTCTCGATAAATGCGTGGCCGCGCTGTTGGGCTGCTCGCGTGGAGAGGCGCAGCAATACATCGAAGGCGGCTGGGTCAGCGTGGACGGGGGCGTGGTCGAAGAGCCGCAAGCCTTGGCGACTGCAGCGCAGGTGACGCTGGCGGAAAACGCCGTGCTCGAACCTGCCGAGCCCGCCACGCTGCTGCTGCACAAGCCGGCAGGGATGAGCGCTGCAGCGGCGCTGGCATTGGCTACTCCGGCAACGCGCAGCGGACTCGACCAGCTCGAGATGCGTGTGCTGAAGCGGCACTTCCTGCGCCTGCACGCGCCGTTGCCGTTGGAGGACGAGGCGAGCGGTTTGCTGGTGCTGAGCCAGGACGGCCGCGTCCTGCGCAGGCTCAACGGCGACGCGACGTCCATTGAACAGGAATTCCTGGTGGAGGTACGCGGCGAGCTGCGTCCCTATGGCATGGCGCGTCTTGCGCATGGTCTGGTGTATCACCAGCGCAGTCTGTCGCCGTGCAAGGTCAGCTGGCAAAACGAGGAACGCTTGCGGTTTGCGATCAAGCACGTGCAACCCGGCCAGCTGCGCTACATGTGCGGTGAGGTGGGGCTGGAGGTGGTCAGCATCCGGCGCCTGCGCGCGGGCCGCGTGTCGCTGGGCAAGCTGGCCATCGGCCAATGGCGCTACCTGCCGACAGGCGAGCGTTTTTGATTGGCATCCGGCTGTCCAACACGCGTGATTGCAGTGCGGTCGCACACCGATGCTGCTGATGCGTTATCTGCATCAAGCGCCATGCGGCCTCAACATGGCGATATGGCTACGGTGCATCGCTGTTCAGGCCGCTACAGCACTGGTGCGCTTTTGCGGAAAGCAGGCGTAAGCCGCACCAGGCGAAGGCCGTCCTGGTTTAAACCGGCGCCCGGCATCAGCACTTCAGGGCAACCGCGTATCGAGCGCGAACTGCGTTGCGTATGCCGGTGCCAGACCCGCTTGCTTCATCGCTTATTTCTTGTTGCGTTTCTTCTTGGCGCGCGTCACCAACCAGAACACTACGGCAATCACACCGACGACCAGAATGATGAAGGCCGGTGACAGAAACGAATTGTCGCCCATGAGAATTTCCTGAAGTCTTCGCAGCCAAGTGCTGCACCGACATCAGCCTAGCGAGCGGCTTGCTTGATGGCGTGAAATACACTGTATTCGTGACTCGCAGCGGCGATACATCGCCAATCCCGCAAGAACACCCTATGGCTGCGAGCGCGGTTGTTCGGCATCTGCCTGACCACGCTGTCGTTGCCATACAGGCACGACTGACGCTCTGCTTGCGTGTGTTGCAACGGCAAGCCGGTAAGTCTCCAGTCGCAGGGGCAGAAGCAGCAGCGTCAGGACATCGGCTATGGAGGCTATCGATTCGATGCCCACGCAATGACGGCGCGTGAGCTAAGCCGCTGCGAGCATCGGCACGGATCGCGCTGCAGGTTGGAGAGCCACGTCACGTCCGCTGGAGCGCAGGCACCGTGGTCGTGCAGGTACCAAGCGGTTCGACTGCAAACTCAAGTCGCCTGCGCTTGCGCGCGAATGACTTCATCGTCTGAGATAGCGCGCGCAACCAGGCTGGTGGACGAACAACCAACTACGACGTGGTGCGTCTCACCCGATGCCGACAATGTCCCGACATGGGCGTGCTCAGCGCCTCGCGAGTTGAGCGGCCCAACAGGCCTCGCGTCCGGTGGCTGCAGTCTAAACGAGCAAGGCATCGGGTAAATCGGGGCTGCGCCGACAGCGTGTCGGGCCAGTCCCCACATTCGTTGTGCCATGAGAGCTGCGCGGTCCCCGGCCGTGGCCTCCCCGTTGCCCACGCATCGCGCGATCAGTGCCACTTCATGCCGAGAGCGTGGGCGGCCATCCGGCTGCGGCTGCCCGTGTCATGCGACCGGCGTAGAGGGCACCCGGTGCTTGGCCATCACACTACGGATCGCGCCCAGCAACTGCTCGGGGGTATAGGGCTTTTCGAGGAAGGCCACGCCGTCCGGCAGGATCTCTTCCACATATTCAACCGCCAGGCCGGAGGTCAGCAGCACCGGCAGGTTGTAGGGCGCGTGCGCCGTCTTGAGCGCCAGGTCCACGCCGGTCAGGCCGCCCGGGAAATGGATGTCGGAAAACAGCACATCCACGCGTGGGTCGCTTTCGATTAGGGTCAGCGCCTCTTCGACCGAGCCTGCACTACGGCAGGTGAAACCATAGCTTTCCAGCACAAGGCAGCTGAGTTGTCGGGTGCCATCGCCATCTTCGACGACAAATACAACTGGCCGTTCCTTGTTCTGTGACATGAGCACGTCTCGTAAGGCAGGCCACATTCTCAGCGATGCGGCAGTGAACCCTCTGTCAACGCAGACGGAGCCGTACGGTTACCAGCCGAACGGGCCGGGGCCGTAGCCGCCGGGGCCGTAGCGCGGGCCGAACAGCGCGCCTTCGCCGCGTCCGACGCTGATGCTGACGCCGATCTGGTGCGCCTTGCCGTCGTCGTCGTAATAGGTCTTGCAGGAATTCAGGTTGACGGCCTGCCAGTTGCTGTTGCCGCCGCGGTTGGAATAGCCCATGCCGGTTTCGACCGCGCCATGCAGCTTGCCCTGGCATTGTTCGGCACGTTCGGCAGCGAGCGAGGCCGCGCTGGGGCGGGTCAGCGCAGGCTTGGGGCCGCTCTTGTCGCCGTAGAAGGTGCCCGGCGGGTCGGTGCTGTATTCCGGGTCGGAGCGGTACTGCAGCGGGGCTTGCGGGACGCTCAGGTCCAGCGACCGCGCCGACCCCGGCTCGGCACTGCTCTCGCCGGCCTGGGCAAGCGCGCTGCCGGCGGCAAACAGGGTGGCCAGGACAAGCAGGCTGCGTTTCATGGGTGGACTCTACTCAAGAGGGACTGACAGCGCGTGCCAGATCGCCTGGTGAAACTAGCAATGGCTGATTGAATGCGCGCTGTCGATTCTGCGGATTTTTGTGCCGGCGCCGCCACCGCGATGACACATGCCGTTGCATCAGCCCTGCTCGCGCACGATCTCGATCAGTTGCGCGCCATAGCGGGCCAGTTTGCCGCCACCGATACCGCCGACACGCGACAGTGCGTCGATGCTGGTCGGCCGCTGTTCGGCGATATTGCGCAGCGTGCTGTCGTGGAAGATCACGAAGGCCGGCACGTTCTGCTCCTTGGCCAGTTCCGCGCGCAGGCCGCGCAAGGCATTGAACAGCAGCAGATCCTGCGGCTGCACCGGCAGGCCGGTCCGTTGCGCGCTGCGCTCGCGTCCGGCAGCCGGGTTCTCGCGCCGCATCATCACCTGGCGCTCGCCCTTGAGCACCTGGCGGCTGGCATCGGTCAGGCGCAACCCGCCATGGCCTTCGCTATCCACCTCCAGCAGGCTGACGGCCACCAGCTGGCGGAACACCCCGCGCCAGGTGCGCTCGTCCAGGTCGCGGCCGATGCCATAGGTGCTCAGCTGGTCGTGGCCGAGCTGTTTGATGCGTTCGTTCTCGCTGCCGCGCAGGATGTCGATCAGATGGCCGACCCCGAAGCGCTGCCCGCTGCGGTACACGCAACTGAGCGCCTTCTGCGAGGCCACGGTGGCGTCCCACGCGGCGGCGGGCGTCAGGCAGTTGTCGCAGTTGCCGCAGGGCTTGGGATAGGTCTCGCCGAAGCCGGCCAGCAGCACCTGACGGCGGCATTGCATCGATTCGCAGTAGCCGAGCAGGTGATCGAGCTTGGCGCGCTCCAGCCGCTTGCGCTCCTCGGCCGCTTCGCCCTGTTCGATCATCTGCTTGAGCAGCACCACATCGCCCAGGCCATAGCAGAGCCAGGCCTCGGCCGGGTCGCCATCGCGGCCGGCACGACCGGTTTCCTGGTAGTAGCCTTCCAGCGATTTGGGCAGATCCACATGCGCCACGAAGCGCACGTCCGGCTTGTCGATTCCCATGCCGAAGGCGATCGTGGCGGCCATGATGATGCCGTCCTCGCGCAGGAAGCGGCGCTGGTTTTCCGCGCGCACCTCCGCTGGCAGGCCGGCGTGGTAGGGCAGGGCATTGAAGCCCTGCGAGCACAGATGCTGCGCGGTCTCTTCGACCTTGCGCCGCGACATCGCATAGACGATCCCGGCCGAGCCGCGGTGGCGGCCCAGGAACTCCTGCAGCTGCTTGCGCGCGTTGTCCTTCTGCACCACGGTGTAACGGATGTTGGGGCGGTCGAAGGAGCTGACGAAGTGGCGCGCGTCGACCAGATCCAGGCGTTCGGCGATCTCGCGCTGGGTCGGCGGATCGGCGGTGGCGGTCAGCGCCATGCGCGGGATCTGCGGCCAGCGTTCGTGCAACACGGTGAGCTGGCGGTACTCGGGGCGGAAATCATGGCCCCATTGCGACACGCAATGCGCCTCGTCGATGGCGAACAGCGCGATGCGGCTACGTTCCAGCAACGACAGGAAGCGCTGGGTCAGCAGGCGTTCCGGCGCGACGTAGAGCAGGTCCAGATCGCCCGACAGCAGGGCGCGTTCGACCCGCTGGGCGTTCTCCGCGTCCAGCGTGGAGTTGAGGAATTCGGCGCGCACGCCAAGCTGGCGCAGGGCCTCGACCTGATCCTGCATCAGCGCGATCAGCGGCGAGACCACAATGCCGATGCCGTCGCGCAACAGCGCCGGCACTTGATAGCACAGCGACTTGCCGCCACCGGTGGGCATCAGCACCAGGGCATCGTTACCGGCAGCGACGTGTTCGACAATGGCTTGCTGTGGGCCGCGGAAGTCGTCGTAACCGAAGACGCGGCTGAGCAGTTCGTGGGCGGGGGAAGACATCCGCTAAGGATACCGCGCGGGTCAAGCCCTGGCCGGTGTCATGCCGGCGGTGCTGCGCGATGGCGGGTCGGGGATTGCCGTGATTTGTTGGGCGTGGCGGGAAAATGCATACCTAAGCATGTGCCGGGGCAGGACCGACGGCGCAGCAAACGGGCAGTGGCTGCGCAGTGGGTGGGGCACGTGAGCTTCGCTCCGTACCCTCACCCCAGCCCCCGCTCCGCGCCCCGGCCCGCGCTTGCGGCGCGGGCGCTCCAAGGCACGCGCGCCCATGGCGCGCCAGCTTTGCCTCCTCGCCCCGAGGGGAGAAGGCTCAGTGTCTAACTAATGGAGCAGGGGTCCAAGGTTTCGGCGCAGCGAAACCTTGGGCAACCCGCAGGGCGAAGCCCAGGGGGTTACTGCAGCAGCGAACGCAGCATCCAGGCGTACTTTTCGTGGGTCTGCAGGCGCTGGGTCAGCAGGTCCACGGTCGGATCGTCGCCGGCGTCGTCGGCGGTACCCAGCACCTTGCGCGCGGTACGGCAGACCGCTTCGTTGCCGCTGACCAGCTGGCGCACCATTTCACGCCAGTCGGCGCTGTCGCTCAGCCCCTGTTCTTCCGGGATCGAGGTCAGGGCGACGAACTCGCTGTAGGAGCCCGGTGCGTTGTAGCCCAGGGCACGGATGCGCTCGGCGACTTCGTCCAGCGCGGCCCACTGTTCGGTGTACTGGGTCTCGAACATGGTGTGCAGCGAGTTGAACATCGACCCGGTGACATTCCAGTGGAAGTTGTGGGTCTTCAGATACAAGGTGAAGGCGTCAGCCATGTAGCGGGCCAAACCGTCGGAGATCTGCTTGCGATCGCTGTCCTTGATCCCGATATCGATGTGTGGTGCCGATGCTGCGGCGACCGGAAGTGCATCCAGTGCTTCATTGATGACGACGGGCTTGTTGGCGTTCTTTTTCTTGGACATGGGAATGATCCTCCTGAGGGAACTGATATCGGGTCACAATAGACAGGCTAAAGGATCTTCTGTCATTCAATCTTTCACATTTTTCCATCAATGAGCGCTATCGACACCGACCTTGCCACCACCTTGCGTGAGCGCCGCCGCGCCGTCGATGGCGCGATGAGCCGCGACCGTGGCCGGCTGCTCGGTCTATGGTCGCGCTGGCAAGGCAAGCCCGGCAACGCGCAGGTGCGGGAGGCGTTCGAGCAGGCGCTGGCGGCATCGCAGGCGCAACGCCAGGCGCGCGCCGAGCAGCAGCCGGCCATCACGCTGGACGAGCAACTGCCGATCGCGCGCGAGGCTGAGCGCATCGTCGCGCTGATCCGTGACCATCAGGTTGTCGTCATCGCCGGCGAAACCGGCTCTGGCAAGACCACCCAGCTGCCGAAGCTGTGTCTGGCGGCCGGGCGCGGTGCGGCGGGCATGATCGGCTGCACCCAGCCACGCCGGATCGCCGCGCGCGCGGTGGCGGCGCGCGTGGCCGAGGAGCTGAAGACGCCGTTGGGCACCACGGTGGGCTTCCAGGTGCGCTTCGCCGACCGGGTCGGCGAGCAATCGCGGATCAAGTTCATGACCGACGGCATCCTGCTGGCCGAGATCGCCAGCGACCGCTGGTTGTCGGCCTACGACACCATCATCGTGGACGAAGCGCACGAACGCAGCCTCAACATCGATTTCTTGCTCGGCTATCTCAAGCAGTTGCTGCAAAAGCGCTCCGATCTCAAGTTGATCGTCACCTCGGCCACCATCGATACCGGGCGTTTCGCACAGCATTTCGATAACGCGCCGGTGATCGATGTGGAAGGCCGTACCTTTCCGGTCGAGGTGCGCTACCGGCCGCTCGAAGGCGAGGCCGGCGACAGCGGCGACAGCGGCGACAGCGAGCGTGGCAATGGCCGCGATGGCGAACGCACCGTCAACGATGCGATCGTGGCGGCGATCGACGAGATCACCCGCCTCGATCCGCGTGGCGACGTGCTGATGTTCCTGCCCGGCGAGCGCGAGATCCGCGATGCGCACCAGTCGCTGGAACGGCGCAAGTACCGCGAAACCGAAGTGGTGCCGCTGTACGCGCGGCTGTCGGCGGCCGACCAGGACCGGGTGTTCAACCCGGGGCCGCGTCGGCGCCTGGTGCTGGCCACCAATGTGGCCGAAACTTCGCTGACGGTGCCGCGCATCCGTTACGTGGTGGACCCGGGTTTTGCGCGGATCAAGCGCTACAGCCCGCGCCAGAAGCTGGACCGGCTGCATATCGAACCGATCTCGCAGGCCAGCGCCAATCAGCGCATGGGCCGCTGCGGGCGCATCGCCGAAGGCATCTGCTACCGCCTGTATGCCGAAGCGGATTTTGCCGCGCGGCCTGCATTCACCGATCCGGAAATCCGCCGCTCGTCGTTGTCGGGCGTGATCCTGCGCATGCTGCAACTGGGCCTGGGGCGGATCGAGGATTTCCCGTTCCTGGAAGCGCCGGACGAGCGTGCGGTCGCCGACGGCTGGCAGCAGTTGCTGGAGCTGGGCGCGATCGATGCCGAACGGCGCTTGACCGCGACCGGCCGCCAGATGGCGCGCCTGCCGGTGGACGTCAAGCTGGCGCGCATGCTGGTGGCTGCGCAACAGCACGGCTGCCTGCGCGAGATGATCATCATCGCCGCCTTCCTGGGCATCCAGGATCCGCGCGAGCGCCCGCCCGAAGCACGCGAAGCGGCCGACAACGCGCATGCGCTGTTTGCCGATGCACGCTCGGAATTCGTCGGCATCCTGCGGCTGTGGGAGGCGTACCGACAGGTGCACGAAGATCTCACCCAGTCCAAGCTGCGCGACTGGTGCAACCGGCATTTTCTCGGCTTCCTGCGCATGCGCGAGTGGCGCGAGCTGCATCGGCAGCTGCGCCTGTTGTGCGAAGAGCTGGGTTGGAGCGAAGAGCCCGCCACCGCGATGCTGGCGCCATTGCTGGCCGGTGCCAGCGCGCCTGCGCGCGAGGATGGGCACAACGCCAACCGGCCCACGCGCGGGCAGCTGCATCGCGCTGCGCGGCTGGCACGCGAAGGCAAGCCGGATCCGAACGCGCCACCTGCACAACACGTCTCTGCTGCTGCCGCCAAACAGGCCGAAGCGGCCGAAGCGGCGGCACGCACCAGCGAGCGCGAACGTGCGGCGGCGTATCAGGCCTTGCATCGCGCGCTGTTGGCGGGCCTGCCGACGCAGATCGGCCATCGCACCGAAAAAGGCGACTTTCTCGCCGCGCGGCAACGCCGGTTCGTGCCGTTTCCTGGCTCGGCATTGGCACGCAAGCCGCCGCCGTGGATTCTGGCGGCCACGCTGCTGGATACGCAAAAGGTCTGGGGCATGACTAATGCCGCGATCGAGCCGGACTGGGCGATCGCCGAGCTGGGACATCTGCTGGCGCGCAAGCATTTCGACCCGCATTGGTCGCGTGCGCAGGGGCAGGTGGTAGCGTCCGAACAGATCAGCCTGTTCGGCCTGGTGCTGGCGCCGAAGAAGCCGGTCCATTTCGGCAAGATCGACCCCGCCGGCGCGCATGACCTGTTCGTGCGCCAGGGCCTGGTCACGGGCGAAATCAATACGCGTGCGGCGTTTATCGCCGACAACCTCAAGGTGCTGGAGCAGGCGCGCGAAGAAGAAGCCAAGCTGCGTCGCGCCGGCATCGTTGCCGACGAAGACTGGCAGGCGCGCTGGTATCTGGACCGCATTCCGGCCGAACTGCATTCGGCCAGCGGGCTGGATGCATGGTGGAAAGGCCTGCCGCCGGACAAGCGCCGCAGCCTGCACTGGACATTGAACGACCTGCTGCCGGGCGAAGGCAGCGAGGCCGATCGTTTTCCGAAGTATTTCCCGCTGGGCGATGCGCGGCTGCCGCTGCATTACCGCTTCGAGCCGGGCGCCATCGATGACGGCGTGACGCTGGATGTGCCGTTGCACCTGCTCAACGCGCTGGATCCGGCGCGGCTGTCGTGGCTGGCGCCGGGCTTCGTTGCCGACAAGGCATCGGCCCTGATTCGCAGCCTGCCCAAGGTGCAGCGGCGCAATTATGTGCCGGCGCCGGATTTCGGACGCGCGTTCTACGAGGCCTACAGCATCGCCTCGGCCGACGACATCCGCGGCGAGCTGGCGCGCTTCCTGACCAAGGCCACCGGCACCCAGGTGGCGGCGCTGGATTTCGACGAAGAGTCGCTGGACACGCATCTGCTGATGAACCTGCGCCTGCGCGATGACGGCGGCAAGGTGCTGGCCGAGTCGCGCGATCTGGATGGATTGCGCGCACGCTTTGGCGAGCGTGCCGGCCAGGCCTTTGCCGCGCGTGCAGGGCGCGCGCTGGCTGCCGAGGGCTTGCGCGATTTTCCGTCCACGCCGATTCCCGAACAGGTTGCCGGCGAAGCCGGCGTGCCGGCCTATCCGGCGCTGGTGGATCGGGGCGACGACGCGGCGCTACGCATCTTTGCCGACCGCAACGAGGCGGCGCAGGCGCATCCGCGCGGCGTGCGCCGGCTGCTGGAAATCGCGCTGGCCGACAAGATCAAGCAGGCGCGCAAGCAGTTGCCGGTGTCGCCCAAGACCGGCCTGCTGTACGCGGCGATCGAATCGCAGGAACGCCTGCGCGGCGATCTGGTCGATGCCGCGCTCAACGCGGTGCTGGCCGATGGTCTGGGCGCGATCCGCGATCCCGGTGCCTTTGCGCAGCGCCGCGACGAGGCGATCAAGCGCCTGTTCGGCGAGGCGATGGAACGGCTGAAGCTGGCCGAAAGCATTCTCGCCGCGGTGGCCGAGCTCAAGCCCCTGCTGGAAGCGCCGTTGATGGGCTGGGCGCGCGGCAACCTGGACGATATGGAGCAGCAGCTGCGCGCGCTGGTGCACGCCGGCTTCCTGCGCGAAACGCCGGCCGAGGCGCTGGCCAATTACCCGCGCTATCTCAAGGCGATGATCCTGCGGACCGAGCGCGCCAAACGCGATCCGGCCCGCGACCAGGCACGCATGCTCGAACTCAAGCCGTTCGTGGATGCATTGGACCAGGCGGCTGCGCGTGGTCTGCAGCAACGTGATGAATGGCAGTCGCTACGCTGGGACCTGGAGGAATTGCGCGTGTCGGTGTTCGCGCAGGAGCTGGGTGCCAGGTCGGGCGTGTCGGCGAAGAAGCTGTCGCAGCGGGTGGCTGCGTTGCGCAACTGAATGGTGATCGATGCGCTGGCGATGACGGCTTGCCGTCATCGCCAGCGCGCTGTGTCCGCGCAGGTTCTGCCATCGACTGGCGGCCCAGGCCGAGCGCTGCGCTTGGAACGGCCAACGAAACTCAGCGAGCAGTCGTCAGCAGGGCGTGGAAGGCGCGCTCTGAACCGGCATCTGCGGGTGGTGCATGCCGATTCCGAGTGCCGGCCGCGCCCGCCTGGCGGTGAGCGCCGTGCTTTTTGCCAGCCGCGCTTAGAACTTCATGTGCAGGCTCGCCATGTAGCGGCGCCCGCTCCTGTAGCGACCGGCCAGATGGTCGGTGTCGCCGAGGTACTGCAGGTATTGCTCGTCCAGCAGGTTCTGCGCGTCGATCTGCAGCGACCAGTTCGGGCTGAACGCATAGCCGATGCTTGCGCCGAGTTCGGCGTAGTCATCCACGCTTGCCGGCGCGGCACCGGCCACGTAACCGCCGGCCAGATAGCTGTCGCGCCAGTTGTAGGTCAGCCGTGCATTGAGCGGGCCTTTTTCGTAGTACGGGCTGACTGCCACGCTGTTGCGCGACTGGTAGGGCAGGGCATCGCCGGTGTTGTTTTCGCCATTGGCGTAGGTGTAGTTGGCGGTCAGGCCGAAACCGCTGTCGCCGAATGGCTGCTGGAACGCGATGTTGAAGCCCTTGACCTTGCCATCGCCGGCATTGCGTGGCCGCTGGATGCTGTAATCACAATAGCCATCGGCGGTGCAGCCGTTGCTGCCGAGCAACTGCGCCCAGCTCTGCGGCGCGGTATCGCGCAGCGCGTTGTACTGGCGCTCCACGCTGGCGCTGGTGTCGATGTAGTTGTCGATCTTCTTGTAGAACAGCGACCACGCCACCACCGACTGCTGCGCAAAGTAATACTCGGCCGATAGGTTGAAGTTCCAGGATTCGTACGGCGACAGCTCGGCATTGCCGCCGCTGCCGGTCAGTGTGGTGTCGTTGAGGAAGGTGTTGTTGACCATCTGGTTGTACGGCGCCCAGGCGATCACCTTGGCTGCGGCAAGACGGAACACCCAATCGTCGGCGGCCTCGTAGGACAACGTGAGCGAGGGCAGCAGGAAATCCTCCTTGCGCGTGCGGGTCTGCCACAGGTCCCCGGCGTTCTGCAGTGTGGGCGTGCCGCTGTAGACGAAGCCGCTGCCCTCGGTTTTCGAATCGACATACCGCAGCCCGAGATTGCCGCGCAAACCGCCGCCGGAGAAATTCAACTGGGCGTAGGCGGCGTTATTGGTCTGCTGCAGCGCCCAGGTGTTGTTGAGATAGCTGGCCGGATCCGGCGCGGCGTAATCGACCGGGCTGTTGCGAATCCAGTTCAGCACGTTGTTGCGGCCTGCCTGCACATGCCGGCCGTGATCCGGATAGAAATCCTGCAGATCGGTCAGCCCGATCGTGCCCACGTCGGCCAGCGTGCCCGGCGTCACGCCGCCATAGACGTTGAGTTCGAAGCGTTCCTCATGCTTGCCATGACGTACGCCCAGCAGCAGTTGGTTGAACACGCTGTCGAACTGCAGATTCAGATCGAGTTGTCCGTAGGTGTGCTTGCTTTCGGTGGAAAAGATGCCGTTATTGCCGAACCAGCCGCCGGCAGACCCCCAGCTGGCCGGATCGCGCGCACGCGCCGGATCGTCGAAACGGATGCCGCGCCGCGTATCCCAGCTGAAGCCGCCGTTGTAGAACGGCTCGATGAAATACTGCGATAGATCCTTGTTCTCGGATCTGCTTTGGCCCACCTGCCCATTCAATCCCCAGCCGTCGCCGCGAAATGCACCGCGCAGGTCCAGGCCCTTGGTGGTCACTTCCGATTCACGCACGTTGTTGTCGTAGATCACGGTGCCGCCGAGCGGGTCGGCATTGGCAGCGGAATGCCCGCTGGTCACCACGCCATTGCGCAGGCCGCCGAGTTGATCCACTGCCGCGACCGTGCCGGCATTCCAGGTCAGGAAGCTGTACATCGACTGGTTGTAGTTGTCGAAGTTTTCGTTGATGTACAGGCCGCTGAGGTTGAATTCCAGCGCCTGGCTGGGCTTGAGTTGCAGGTTGACCACGGCGCTGTTGCGCTCGCGATCCTGCTGGAACCAGGCTGCGTTGATCGAATTGGGCACGTCCGCATCGGCGGGCACGCCGCCTGCGGCATTGGCGAACGTGCCGGCCGGCGCGTAGCCGAACACTTCCATGCCGCGGCGATCGACGCGTTCTTCGTAATGCTGCGCCGACACGGCGACGCCGAAGGTGTCGGCCGCGTTCTTCCAGCTATACAGCAGCGCCGCGTTCGGTTTGCCTTCGCTGGCCTGCTCGCTGTAGCTGTAGCCGATGGAGGCGGCCACCTCGTTGACGTTCAGGTCCAGCGGCTGCCGGGTGTGCATCAACACGGTGCCGCCCAGGCTGCCTTCGGTCAGGCGCGCTTCGGAGGATTTGAGGATTTCCGCACGGCCCAGTATTTGCGGCGCCAGCAAGGTGTAATCGAATCCGCGGCTGGGTTGCTCGCCATAGAGCCAGATCGCCTGGGCCACCGGGTGGCCGTCCAGGAACGACAGGTTGAGGCTGGGGTCGGTGCCGTCGATGCTGACGCGCTCGCCCTGGCCGAAGCGCCGGTCCAGGGTGACGCCGGGAATCTGCGACAGCGCCTCGGCTACGTTGGTGCTTGGAAACTTGCCGATATCTTCGGCGGTGATCGCTTCGGAAATGCCGGCGTTGTTGCGTTTGGTGTCGAGCGATCTTTCCAGGCTGGCACGGATGCCGACCACCTGCACGGCATCCAGATCGGTGGCCTGTCGGTCGACCGCGTCCTGGGCTTGCGCAGCGAATGCCAGCGACAACGCGATCGCGCTGGACAGCAGGGTGGTGCTGTATTTCATGATGTCTCTCCTCATCACGCACAGGGATGGACGGCGGGCTGCTGCACGCCGGATGCGGGTCTTGCAGACGCGCGCTCGGGGCCGAGCGCGTGGTGGATCGCTTACGACAGGTCAGCGGGGTGTTGCAGATACCAATTGGCCGCGCCGAGCACGCCCAGTTGCCCGTGCTCGACCAACTTGACCGGAATGCGTTCGAGCACCGCGCGCATGCGTCCCTTGTCCAGAAAACGCTCGCGAAAGCGGCTGCTCTGCAGAAACGGGCCGATCGCCGGCAAAAAGCCGCCGGCCAGATAGATGCCGCCGGCCGCGCCGTAGGCCAGCGCCATGTCGCCGACCGCGCTGCCCAGCACCGCGCAGAAGATCTGCAGGCAGTCGCGTGCCAGCGCATCGTCGTCGCGCAGCGCGGCATGCGTGATCGCGGCCGGCAGCCGGTGGCGTGGCGTGGCGCCGTGCAATTCGCACAGGGCGTTGTAGAGATGCAGCAGGCCGGGTCCGGACAGCACATGTTCGAGCGGTAGATAGCGCTCGCCACGCAGCAGGATCCGCAGCAGCTGCAGCTCCATCCCGTCGTTGCTGGCCAGGGCGACCTGGCCGGCTTCGGTGGCGAGCACGATCGGCCGCGGCTTGGCATCGATCCAGACCGCCGCACCCAGCCCGGTGCCGGGGCCGACCACCAGGATCGGGCCGGTAGCGCGCGCATGCCGGGGTGTCGGTCCGCTCAGTTGCAGCACGGCGCGTTGTTCCATCAGCGGTGCGGCGTAGGCCACCGCTTCGAAATCGTTGACCAGGCGCACGCTGGGCACGGCGAGCGTGGCGCGAATGCGGCCCGGCGAAATCGTCCATGGCAGGTTGTTGCTGATGAAGCTGCCGTCATCCAGCGCGACCCCGGCACTGGCGATCACCACGGCCTCGACGTCGCGCCGTTGCTGCAGGACGTCGGCAAGGATGGCCTCCAGACTGGCGTGTTCGGCGCAGCGATAGGTGCGGTAATGCGACAGCTCGCTCGCAGCAGTGCCTGCCCGCGCGATGTGGCCGACCCGCACATGCGTGCCACCTACGTCGGCCGCGATAAAGCCGGTGGCGACCGGTGCGGTGGGCAGGTCAGAAGCGAGAGCAGAACGCGAAGTCGCAGCCACGTGCAGTCCTTTGGATTCGTCCGACCGGCCAATGCGATCGGCGAGTAGCGGCCTGTGTAGAAGTTGGTGACAACGATGTCAATGGTTCAGTCGGGTTGGATCGATCTTGTCGGCGGACTCAAGTGCAAAATGGCTCGGTTCGACATCGTTTATGCGGACTTGATTGCGCAAGGCGGGCGAAAGTGTCCACTCAAGTCATGGCCCATTCTGACCGCTGGCACCGTTGTCGGTCCCAGGACGCTGGCGCAGCGTCGACATCGACCCTCGATATCGAGACGGCCGGCCTGATTGGGTGAGCGATCCGCGGAGCCGCCGACTCAGCGTGCAGGCGCCGCAGCGGCAGTGCCCGGCAAGGTGCTGCAGGCCGCGCCGTCGGTGGGTGGCGCCTGCGTCGGGTACTGCTGCTTGCCGAGCACGTAGGTCTGACTGGTGGCGACGAAGCCGTCCGCGTAGGTGGCCTCGACGAAGTACGCGCTCCAGCCGGCATCGGGAGTCTGCACCGGTACCGACACCGTGTTGCCGCGCGTAGGCGCGATCGGCGTGGCGCTGTAACGAATGCCGCAGGCATAGCGAAAATCGCGTGCCGCCGGGTTGTTCGCCTGCCACAGACGCAATTGCGCAGGGCGCTCTGAGGAGCGGAAGCGGATCTGCGAATGTTCGCCTGCGTGTAGGGAATCGCGCACCGTCGGCAATGCACGCTGCTGCTGCAGCCGGTTCACGAAAGGCACCAGGCTGTCGACGATCGAGGCGCGGATGCCGCTGTGCGCGCTGTTGGGCACCATGCGCAGCGCCTTGCTGCCGGGCAGCGCGTTGTAGAAGAACTGCGTGTTGTCCGGCAGGAAGAAATCGTCGCCGCTGGCATTGACGATGTACTTGGGCACGGCCAGGCGTTTGCGCTGCGGCGTGTGCAGATAACTCAGCGGGTCCTGCAGTTGCACCAGTTGCGCAAATGCCGGCGTGTGCAGCTGCGCGGTGATTCCCTGCCTGGCATAGGCGCCGAATGCGATCGGCCAGTTGCCGCCATAGGCCCGAGACATGTGCTCGAGCACGGCCGGCATATTGAGGATGTCGATCACGAACGGCACCACGGCCTCCACGCGCGCATCGGCAATGGTGGCGTGCCAGCTGGCCCAGCCGCGCTTGGAGGCGCCGGCGAGGATGAAGCGATGAATCTGCAACGGCGCCAATTCGCGTTCGGCCAGGCTCATGGTGCGCGCGATCGCCGCGGCCATCGGCACATGCAGCGGCATGGTCTTGCGTCGTTGCGGCGATGCCAGAAACAGCGACCAGCTGTAGGCGACGCTGTCGTCTTCGCGGCGCGGCCTGCCATCGTTGCGGTAGGTCAGTGCCTGGCTGGGCAGATCGCCGAGCGCGATCACCACGGTGCGGCTGCGTTGCGCCAGTGCGGCCAGGGCCTCGGGCGGCAATTCGCTGGACGGTTGCGGCGCGCCGCCATCGGCCGGTTGGCGGGTGCCATTGGTGGAGATCAGCAGCGCACGCGTCGGCAACGCATCCGCCGGCACGTAGATGGCCACATCGTGCTGCCAGCTGGCCGGCTGCACCAGGTCCTCCGGCGACCACTGCTGCGAGGTCAGCAGGTAATCGCGCCGCTCGACACCGTCCACCGTGCTGGTGGCCACACGCCGGTAGACCAGCGGTTGGCGCTCGATGGCGTCGCGATAGCACACCAGCGCCTGGTCGATGCCGACCTCGGGCGCTGCGGCGCACTGCTGCGCTGACAGCGGGGGCGCCGTGGCCGCATCTGCAGGCGCAATGCCTGCGAACCAGGCCAGTGACGCCAGCAACGCCAGGCTGCAACGTGTCATCCAACGCATGCGTGTTCTCCGGGTGGCCTGCCGCAGTCTGCGGTGACGGGCCGGCAGTGTTCCGGCGCGCTTACTTGACCCGGCGCACCTTGGCCTGCGTGTTGTAACCCTCGATCTGCAGATACCACACGCCGACCAGACCCGGCTTGATCTTGACCTTGGGCGCCTCATTGCGCACGCCCGACAACGTCGCAGCGTCGGTCTGCTCCCAGTCCTGGCCATTGGCGAGCGTGTACACGCGCCCCTTCGAAAAACCCTTGAACTCGCCGACGATGTTGCTCTGGATCGGCTCGTTGCTGCCGAAATCGAAGAAGCCGCGGTTCTTGACGATCACTTCCTGGCGGCCGGCCTCCTTGGCTTGTTCGACCACGACCGCAGCTTCCTTGGCGACCTTGCCCTGCAGCCAGTCGTTGAGCGCGGCCAGTTCGCCGGCATCGAGCTTGTCCAGACCGGCGGCCTTGAACTGCTCGGCGCTCATCTGCGACTGCAGGTCGCCCTGCACCGCGCGCTGCGCGAGGGCCGGGCTGGCGTTCAGGGCGAGGGTCAGGCAGACCAGCAGGGGAATGCGGCGCGCGAGCGACATGGAGACCATCCGATCAGAGGAGGCGGCTAGTGTAGACGCTAGCCCGCGCCTGCCGCAGCCGGCTACGGCGCGTCGGCGGTGCGTGCGTCTGCGCTGGCCGATGCCGCGCGTTCGGGGCGGCCGGGGCGGCGGTAGACGAATTCCGGCGGCGGTGTGGCGGCCTCGCGTTCGGCGGTGGCGCGCACCTGGGCATGCCGCGGCGAGCGTTCGCAGACCGGGTCCAACGTGGCGGCATCGCCACTGAGCGCCAGCGCCTGGCAGCGGCAACCGCCCCAGTCGATCTCGCGCTTGGGGCAACCCTGGCAGACCTCCGGCATCCATGCGGTGCCGCGGAAGCGCACGAAGGCCTCGCCGTTGTTCCAGATGTCGGCCAGCGACCGCTCGCGCAGGTTGTCAAAGCGCATGCCGTCGATAGTCTCTGCCGCGTGGCAGGGCAACACATCGCCGCGCGGGGAGATGTTGACGAAGCGCTGGCCCCAGCCGCCCATGCACGGCTTGGGCTGGCGGGCGTAGTAATCGGGGGTGACGAAGTCGATCGCCAGGCGGTCGCCGAGCTCGCGGCGGGCGGTTTCCACCGCATCAATCGTGGCCATCAGCTGCTCGCGGCTGGGCATCAGCGCGGCGCGATTGCGCAGGCCCCAGCCGTAGTACTGGGTATGCGCCACTTCAATGCGTTCGGCCTGCCATTCCAGCGCCAGCGCGATCATGCCGGGCACGCGCCCGGCGTTATGGCGATGCAGCACCGCATTGAGCGTCAGCGGCAGGCCGCGCGCACGCGCGGCCGCGGCGAACTCGCGCTTCTTCGCCAGGCTGTTGCGATAGCCGGCAATACGGTCGGCACCGGCCGGGTCGACGTCCTGCACGCTCAGCTGCACATGCTCCAGTCCGGCTGCCTGCAACTGGTCCAGCATCGGCTCGCCCCCGGCCACGCCGGAGGTGATCAGGTTGCTGTACAGCCCGAGCGCGCGTGCATGCGCCACCAACTCGGGCAGGTCCTTGCGCAGCATCGGTTCGCCGCCGGAAAAATGTGCCTGCAGCACGCCCATGTCGGCGGCCTGCTGCAGCAGCGAGCGCCAGCCGGCGGTGTCCATTTCCTCGCGCAGCGCCGCCAACGCGATCGGGTTGGAGCAATACGGGCAGGCCAACGGGCAGCGATGGGTCAGTTCCAGCAACACCGACAGTGGCGGCGGGGCGATGGTCATAGCCGCAGCAGGCGCTTCTGATGCAGCGTATTGGTGAGTTCGATCACATCAATCTCGATATCGGCCGCGTCGGCAGCGAATTCGCCCGCCAGTTCCTGCGCGATCTGCGCCAGCGAGCGCGTGCCGTCGTAGCGCTGCGCCACCACCAGTGCGATCTCGTCCAGCTCCACCACCCGTTCCGGCGCCAGCAGCACCCATTGGTCGCGCGCGCGGTCGTGCTGCAGGCGCACGCCTGCGCGCAGGGCCGGCTGGCTGTCGCGGGTAATGCTGCTCACGCCGCGGCCCGGCTGGCGTCGCGGTCGGGCACGAACGCATCCGGCCACACGATGCCGGGGGCGACGTAAGCCACGTGCAATGCATCCAGCTGCGCCCACAGCACCGAGCACTTGAAGTGCAGCGCGGCCTTGACCAGGGCCTGTTTTTCGACGGTATCGGCGTGCTGCTTGACGTAGTCCAGCGCAAAATCCGAATCGCGTGGCGCCTCGGTCAGGCGATGCTCGAAATAGGCCAGCGCTTCGGGCGAGACGAAGTCGTAATGCTTGAGCATGCCGGCCACCCGCCGGCCGATGATGTTGGGGGCGAACAGCTCGGTCAGCGAGGAGGCGATCGCCTCGAGCAGGCTTTTTTCGCGCACGAACTGCAGATAGGCCTGCACCGCGAAACGGGTGCCGGGCAGTAGCGCACGGCCGGATTCCACCAGCGTGCGATCCAGGCCGAGCGCATCGGTCAGGTGCAGCCAACGCGCGATGCCGCCGTCGCTGGGGCTGTTGCCGTCGTGATCGAGAATGCGTTGCCGCCAGATCCGCCGCAACGCCGGGTCTTCCATGCGCGCCAGGATCGCGGCGTCTTTCAATGGAATGCAGCGCTGGTATTCGAAGCGGTTCAGCGCCCAGGCCTGGACCTGGCCGCGATCGAGCTTGCCCTCGTGCAGAAGCGCGTGGAAGGGATGCTGGTCGTGATACAGGCGGGCACCGATGGCACGCAGGTCCGCTTCCAGCTGGTCCGGGGTGAGCAGGGTGGTCACAAGGTGATCTCCAGGCCGTCGTGCGCGACGTCCCAGCCGCTGGCACGCGCGCTGGCGTACTCCGGCGAGTGGGTGTCGAGCACGGGATTGGTGGTGTTGAGATGGATGAAGATCTTGCGCGCCACCTCCAGCGGGGCGAACGCGGCAATCGTGCCGTCGGGGCCGTCGATGCTCATGTGGCCCATGCGCTGGCCGGTCTTCTGGCTGATGCCTAGTTGCACCATTTCGTCGTCGCGCCACAGCGTGCCGTCGAAGAACACCAGTTCGGCGCCTTGCAGGCGCGCGCGCAAGGCGTCGGTCATCGCCGCGCAGCCGGGAATGTAATGCACGCGGTGCCGGCCATCGTCGATGGTCAGCCCGAGGGTTTCTTCGTTGGAGCCGGCCAGGTCGCCGCCACTGCGCGACTCCATGAACAGCGGCACCTTGCCGGGCACCGAGAACGGCGTGAGTTGCAGGCCCAGCAGCGACACCGGCGTGTCCAGCGCAAACGGCTGGCGCTCCACGTAGGCGGGATTGACCGCGTCGAAGATGGGGTTTTGCGACAGCAGATCCAGCACGCGGCTGCTGGCATGCAGCGAGAATACCTGGCTCTCGCGCATCGACAGCAATCCGGCGATATGGTCGATCTCGCCGCTGGTCAGCAGCACCGCTTCGATCGGC
The DNA here is from genome assembly GCF_002940665.1 of Xanthomonas arboricola. Taxonomy (GTDB): domain Bacteria; phylum Pseudomonadota; class Gammaproteobacteria; order Xanthomonadales; family Xanthomonadaceae; genus Xanthomonas; species Xanthomonas arboricola_B. The sequence goes on along the minus strand of NZ_MIGY01000001.1, from coordinate 434,176 downwards.
GAATGCCGCAAGTCGCGCTGCGGCCAGAGTGCGGGCGTTGCAAGAATTTGTTGACGGAAGTCGGGTGAGGCGTTGATCAGGGCCCAGCGCTGGCCATCGGCACTGACGGCGATGCTGGCCTGGGTACGACGTTGGGCACCATCGGCTTGTTGCCATGCCCGCCGACTGGCGGGTGTGTGGCAATTCCACTGCGGGTGCCCACCGCCGGCCGCCGATCCCAGAACGATGATGCGCATGGAGAACTGTTACCTGTCTGCCGGCGATTGCCGGTCATGCATCGGGAGGAAGGGCGGCAGGTGAGCTCAGAATTCGCCGGAGACGTAGCAGTTGATCTCGGCGCCACAGTTGACTTCACGAACGACAGGCTTCTTCCAGGTCTTCATCGGCTACCTCGCAGTTGGTTGGAATGACGTCGCCGCGGCAGGACGCAGCGACAACGCCACTGGAGGATAGGCAGGCGGTTTGGGCGAGTTGTAAAAAGCACGTAAAAAGCCGATTGAGCGTGTCGATTGGCCTGCAGCATTGCCGCATTTGCGGCGCACAGCGGTTGCGAATCAAGACGTTGGCGGGTGAACCGACCATAAGCGCAAGCGTGCGGCATTGCGCCAGCGACAGCGTAATTGCGCGTTGTGGAGAAGGTGACGCGCACGTTACCGTAGCTGTCATCCCCGTGTCGTTGCCGATCGCCGTGTCCACCGCTGTGACCAGTTCCTCCTTCGAGCGTCTGCATGCCTTGCTGCAGCGTCCCGCCATCGCGTCGATCGCGCCAGATCTGCGTGACGCCCTGGCGCAGGCCTGGCAGCAGCTGCCGGCGCAGAGCGAGGACGTGGCCTGGGCGCTGATCGCCGACACGCTGGACGCGTTGGCGCTGCTGGCGGCCGACGAGGCCACCTTGATTGCGGCCTTGCTGTTCGACCTGCCGGCGCTGCGCGCCAAGATCGCCGGCCTGCCGTGGCAGCCGGCCGAGCGGCGAGTGGCGGTGGAAGGCCTGCTGGACGGACTGGATGCGGCCGACCAGGTCTGGGCCCTGCATGCCGGGCGCGAGGCCGGGCGCAACAGCGAAGGCCTGCGGCGGCTGTTGCTGTCCATCATCCACGACCTGCGGGTGGTGCCGATCCTGCTGGCGCGCCAGTTGGCGCGCATGCGCGTGGCCGACCGCCTGAGCGAAGAGCAGCGCCGTGCACTGGCCCAGCTCACCCGCGACATCCATGCGCCGCTGGCCAACCGGCTGGGCATCTGGCAAGTGAAGTGGGAACTGGAGGACCTGGCGTTCCGGCATCTGGAGCCGGACACCTACCGCCGCATCGCCCGCGAGGTGGACGAAACCCGCGTGGCGCGCGAGCGCTATCTGGACGCGGTCAAGCGCACCCTGTCGGCGACGCTGGCCCAGCAGGGCCTGCGCGCGGAGGTCAGCGGGCGGCCCAAGCACATCTACAGCATCTGGCGGAAGATGCAGAAAAAGCGCCTGTCCTTCGACCAGTTGTACGACATCCGCGCGGTGCGGGTGATGGTCGACGACGTGGCCGCCTGCTACGCCGCCCTGGGGGCGGTGCACTCGCTATGGGCGCCGGTGCCGAGCGAGTTCGACGACTACATCGCCCGGCCCAAGGCCAACGACTACCGCTCGCTGCATACCGCCGTGGTCGGCCCGGAAGGGCGCACGATCGAAATCCAGATCCGCACCCACGAGATGCACGCGCAGGCCGAGCTCGGCGTGGCCGCGCACTGGAAATACAAGGAAGGCGGCAAGGGCGGCGAGAAGGCCTTCGACCGCAAGATCCTGTGGATGCGCCAGTTGCTGGAGCAGGTGCAGGAAGGCGACCACGGCGAACTGGCCGGCGCGCTGGATGCCGAGCTGATCGAGGACCGCGTGTATGCGCTGACCCCCAAGGGCGAGGTCATCGATCTGCCGCAAGGCGCCACGCCGCTGGATTTCGCCTATCACGTGCACACCATGGTCGGGCATCGCTGCCGCGGCGCGCGCGTCAACGACCGCATCGTGCCGCTGACCTACCGGCTGCGCAGCGGCGACCGGGTGGAGATCATGACCGCCAAGGAGGCCGACCCGCGCCGCGACTGGCTGCTGGCGTCCAACGGGTTCCTGGCCAGCGGGCGATCGCGCGACAAGGTGCGCGCGTGGTTCCACAAGCTCGATCGCGCGCGCAACGTACAGGCCGGCAAGGACCTGCTCGATCGCGAACTCAAGCGGCTGGGCCTGCAGCACGCCGATCTGAGCGTGGCCACGCGCAAGTTCCACGCCGAGAATGTCGACGATCTGTATATCCAGGTGGCGTTGGGCGATACCGGGCCCAACCAGGTCAGCCGTGCACTGCTGGAGGCCGAGCGGGCCGCCTCGCAGCCGGCGGTGCCGGCGCCGCCACGGCCCACCGCGCGCCGCGAGGGGCTGGGCAAGTCCAAGTTCACCGTGCAGGGCGTGGGCAACCTGCTGGTGCAGCTGGCGCGCTGCTGCCAACCGGTGGCGGGCGAGCCGATCGCCGGCTATCTGACCCGCGGCCGCGGCATCACCGTGCATCGCACCGATTGCGCGGCACTGGCGCGTCTGGCCGCGACGCATCCGCAGCGGGTATTGCCGGTGGAGTGGGGCCAGGCCGGCAGCGGCTACGAGGTGGATGTGCAGGTGCGCGCGGTCGACCGCCGCTGGCTGCTCAAGGACATCACCAACCTGATCGCGCAGGAGGACGCGCATGTGCTGGAGATCAACAGCGACAACGTACGCGACACCGGCAGGGCGCAACTGCGCCTGCGCCTGAAGGTCAGCGACTACGACCAGCTGTCCAGCCTGCTTGGCAAACTGGATGCCTTGCCCGGCGTAAACGAGGTGCGGCGACTCGGTTGAGTGCGCCGCAGCCCGCCGGCGCCAATCGCCTTGAAACAGGCGGCACCCAAAGCAAACAAGGTGTGCCCGCCTGACGCTTCCCGAATCCCGAATCCCGAATCCCGATTCCCGATTCCCCCAAGCCCACATCGTCTTCGCGGCAGACCGCTACCATGACGGGGTGAACGCGTCCCCGTCAGGTCGCGCCAAGGACGGACGCCACCGCATGCTCCCGCTTCCGCGCTGGGCAAGATCGCCTCGCCTCTGGGCACCATTGCGCAGCCGCGCGCTATGGCGCGTGGTGCTGGCGTTGTGTGCCTGTCTCTTGCTGGCCACGGTCGTGCTGCGCAAGCCGCTGGCCGATTGGCTGTGGCCGGACACGCGTATCCAGCAACTGCTGCAACGGGGCGATGCGGCGCTGTCGCGCGGTCACCTCAGTGCGGCCGATGGCAACGGCGCGCGCGAACTGTTCGCTGCCGCGCTTGCCCTGGACAGCGATCGTGATGAGGCCCGTGCCGGCCTGGCGCGCACCGGCGCCGCCGCCGTGGTGCAGGCGCGCGCGGCGATTGCGGCCGGGGATGCCGCTGCTGCACAGCGCGCGCTGACGCTGGCGAGCGCGCTGGAGGTGCCGCAGGCGCAGATCGCACCGGTGGCACTGCGCCTGCGCCAGTTGCAGGCGCGTCGGGCCGGCCTGGACGCCTTGTTCGCACAGGCGGTGTCCGCGCAACAGCAAGGGCGCCTGGATGGCAGCCCGGACAGCGCGCTGCCGTTGTATCAGCGCATCCTGACCCTGGCACCTGAGCGCACCGATGCGCTGGAAGGGCGCGAGGACGCCCTGACCGATCTGCTGGCGCAGGCGCGCCAGGCCCTGGCGCGCGATGCGCTGGCCGATGCGGCGATGCTGCTGGCCGCTGCCAGGCACTACGACGCCGGGCATGCCGATGTGCCGCTGACCGAAGGCCACTATCACCGTGCGCTGGAGCAGCGCCGTCAGCGCGCGCAGGGCCTGTTGCGGCGTGGCCGGCTGGCACCGGCCGCACGCGATTTCACCGCCGTGCTGGCAGCCGAGCCGGCGGATGTGGCCGCCCAGCGTGGGCTGGAGCAGGTGGCAGGCGAATATGCCGCGCAAGCCGGCAGGCAGGCGGCAGATTTCCAGTTCGACGCCGCGCTGCAGTCGCTGCAGGAAGCCAAGACCTTGCTGCCCGGCGCCGCCGCGATTGCGCAGGCCGAGCAGGCGATTGCGCGTGCCCGCGATGCCCAACGCAGCCCCGAGACCGGGCTGTCGCGCAGTGCGCGCGAGCGTCGCCTGCGTGCGCTGCTGCAACGGGTGGCAGCTGCCGAAGCGCAGCAGCAGTGGATGACGCCGCCCGGCGCCAGTGCCTACGACGCGGTGCGTGCCGCGCAGGCGCTGGCGCCGGGCGATCCACGCGTGCTGCAGGCCGCCGCACGTGTGGTGCCGGCCAGTCAGCGCTGCTTCGAGGACGAGCTGCGCAACAACCGCCTGCGTGCCGCGCGCGGCTGTCTGGATGCCTGGCAGGCGCTGACGCCCAACGGCGATGCACTGGCCGGCGCGCGTCGACGGCTGGCGCAACGCTGGGTTGCGGTGGGCAGCGAACGCCTGGGACAGGAAGACGCCGCCTTTGCACGACGCGCGCAGGACGAGGCGCACCAGCTGGATCCGGGGCTGCCGGAATTGGCCGAGTTCACGCGCCGGGTCAAGGCCGTGACCGAGCAGCGTTGACGCAGCGGCTGTCTTCGACGGCGCTACCCGCAGCGCCATCCCCGAGCGCCCGGCGCGCACTCACTCCGCGATAAATAGCGCGCGCACCGTGCCACGCGCCGCATCCAGCGAAAAATGCCGGGCCACGTTCTGCAACCCGTTATCGGCCAGACGCTGCCACAGCGCCGCATCGCGATACAGGCGCACGATCGCCTCGGCGAAGTCAGCGGCATCATCGGCCACGCAGACGTCCTCGCCGTCGCGCAGATGCATGCCTTCCACCGCGCAGGTGGTGCCGACCACCGGCTGCCCATGCGCCATGCTCAGGTTGATCTTGCCTTTGACGCCGGCGCCGAAGCGCAGCGGCGCCACCGCGATGCGTGCGTTTTCCATGAATGGCAGCAGATCCGGCACATGCCCGTGCAATCGCACGCCGGGGCATTCGTCGGCCAGCAGTGTCAGCGCCTCCGGCATGTCCGCGCCGATGCAGTGGAAGATCACCTCCGGCAATTGCGCGCGCACCTGCGGAAAGATCGCGCTGATGAACCACTGCACCGCATCCACATTGGGTGGATGCCGGAAGCCGCCGACGAACACCAGGTCGCGGCGTTGCTCGAAGCGGCGACCGCTGCCGGCCACCTCATGCAGGTTGGAAAGCAGCGCGGTGCGGATCTGCGGTGCGTCCGCCTGCAGCTGCGCCTGTTCGGCCGCCGAGACCAGCAGCGTGACGTCGGTGGCGGCCATGATCTCCAGTTCGCGCAGGCGGGTGCGTTCGGCCGCGCGCAACAGGTTGGCATCGCCGGCCAGCTCGGCGCCGCGGCGCTCGCGCAGGTAATGCAGATCGACGGTGTCGAACAGGGTGCGGGCCTGCGGGGCGTATCGTCTGAGCAGCGGCAGGCAGGCATGCGCAACGTGGTGACGCACCAGCAGCACCACGGCAAACCGCGGGCCGTGCGTGCGCAGCCAGCTGCCGATGCCGTCCAGGAACGGCGCGTACCAGACTTCCACGCCCAGTTGCTGCAGCGCCTGCGTGTGCCGTCCGGCGTGTTCGCGACGGGTCGGCACGAACACCACGTGCGCGCCTTCTTCGCATAGCAGGCGGATCAGATTGAACTGCCGCAACGAACCCGAGTCGCGATCCGGTTGCGGCACGCATTCGTCCAGGATCAGCACCTGGCGTTGGCCGCGATGCAGCAGCGCAGGTCCGGGGACCGTGCCGGCCGGTAGCTGCGTTGCCAGGGCCTGCTGCCACTTGTCGGCGAACACGCCTTGGTTGCGCACCTGATACGCCTTCACCCCGGTGCGGGTGTCGGTGCCATTGCTGGTGCCCTCGTCGTGCACCACCACGCTGGTCGGCTGCACCAGCACCCGGTAGCCGGCCGCACGTACCGCAAACGCCAGATCGGTGTCTTCGTAGTACGCCGGCATGTAGCGGCGATCCAGCCCGCCCAGCGTCTGCAACAACGCGCGTGGCAGCGCGATGGCCGCGCCGGAGCAATAGTCCATCGCGCGCACATAGGCATGGCGCGGGTCGTCGGCCGATTCGAAGCGACCGTAACTCCAGGCGCTGCCATCGGCGAACACCACGCCGCCGGATTCCTGCAGGCGTCCGTCCGGGTACACCAGTTGCGCGCCGACCAGCCCGGCACTGGGGTGCTGGGCAAACGTGTCGATCAGCCGATCCAGCCAGCCGGGCTGCGGGATGGTGTCGTTGTTGAGCAGCACCACGTAGTCGCCGCGCGCCAGTGCGATGCCGTCGTTGCAGGCGGCGATGAAGCCGCCATTGCTGGCGCGCCGGTGGTAGTGCAGCCCCTGCACCTGCGGCAGCTGCGCCTGCGTGGCGTCGCTGCTGCCGTCGTCCACGACGATGATCTTCACCTCCAGCAGCGGCGGATGTGCGGCCAGTGAGCGCAGGCACGCCAACGTGCGCGCGATGTGGTTGTAGACCGGAATCACCACCGTCACGCGCGGGGTGTCGCTGTACGGAACCGCGAACGCGGCAAACGGCGCCGCCTCCGGCAACCACAGCGGCGTGCCGAGCGCCACCGGCGGTGCCTGCGTATGTACGCGAATGCGCTGCCAGGTGGCGCGCCAGCCGCGTGTGCGCATGCTTGCCACGCTGCGGTGAATCAGCCCAAGCACGCGATTGAACAGATAGCGTGCATCGGCCAGGGACATCGACATTCCGTTGGACCTCCAGATGTGGCGTGGCGAAGAACACCCGGCGAGCAGTCGACAGGCGGCGAGGACGGCACAAGGCAACCGCAGGGTACGCAGGGTACCCGCAGATGCCGAAGACGGTCCGTGCCCGCTGACGGCGAGCGTTGCCGCTTTGTTAGCCGCTCTTAAGTCAGCGGGGCCGGCCGACCACAACCACGACAGCGCTGCGCTAGACTCGCCGGACTCTACATTCTCGCATCCCTGTGCCCCGACGCCACGACAACGACGCTCCCGACGATTTCGAGGACGACTCCACCGAGCAAGGCTCCCGCTGGCAACGCAGGCTGATTGTCTGGGCCTTTGCGGCATTCGCGCTGGCGCTCGGTTTTCTGATTCCCTACACGGTGTATCTGAACAAGCAGGTCACCCAGCGTTTCGGCGAGCTGCGTTGGCAGATCCCGACCCGGGTGTACGGGCGGCCGTTGGTGCTGGCGCCGGGCAATGCGCTGGATGCGGCGACGTTGAAGACCGAGCTGGACGCCGCCTCGTACCGTGACGACGGACAAGCCAAGCTGGCCGGCACCTACCAGCAGGACGGCAGCCGCTTCACCATCGCCAGCCGCGGCTATATCGATGTGGATGGGCGCGTGCCCGCGCGGCGGGTGGAGGTCGGCCTCTCCGGCGGGCGGATTGCCAGCCTGCGCGACGCCGGCGACCGCAAGGCGCTGAAGGGTGCGCGGCTGGACCCGGCGCGCATCGCCACGCTGTATGGGCAGAAGCAGGAAGAACGGCGTCTGGTGCGCATGGAGGAAGTGCCCGAGCTGCTGGTCACCGGCCTGCAGGCGGTCGAGGACCGCGACTTCAACAGCCACCACGGCATCGATCTCAGCGGCATGGTGCGCGCGGCCTGGATCATGGCGCGCTCCGGCGGCCAGGTCCGCCAGGGCGCCAGCACCCTGACCCAGCAGCTGGCCCGTAGCGGCCTGCTCGGCATCGGCAAGGAACAGACCCTCACCCGCAAGTTCAACGAAATTCTCTACGCGGTGATCATGGAGGCGCGTTACGACAAGCGCACCATCCTGGAGGCCTATCTCAACCAGGTCTACCTGGGCCAGCGTGGCGGGCAGGCGATCCACGGCGTGTCCTCGGGCGCGGAGCTGTGGTTCGGTCGCGAGCTCAATTCGATGACTACCGAGCAGATCGCCTTGCTGATCGGCCTGGTCAAGGGGCCGTCCTACTACGACCCGCGACGCAACCCGGAGCGCGCGCTGGATCGGCGCAATTTCGTGCTGGGCAAGCTGCACGAAAACGACCTGATCGACGCGGCCGAATACAAGCGCGCGCTGGCCGCACCGCTGGGCGTGCCCGCCGAGCCGGGCCTGGTCGCGGCCAACCGCTTCCCGGCCTATGTGGATCTGGTGCGGCGCCAGCTGGCGCACGACTACCCGGAAGGCGTGCTGCAGGGCGCCGGCATGAGCGTGCTCACCGGCATGTCGCCGTCCGCGCAGGCCTATGCCGAAGGCGCGGTCACCGGCACCATCAAGCGGCTGGATAACAAGAAGCGCCCCCCGCTGCAGGCCGGCCTGGTGCTGACCGACGTGCATAACGGCGACGTGCTGGCGGTGGTCGGCAGCCGCGACGTGGCCAAGCCGGGCTTCAACCGCGCGGTCGAAGCGCAGCGGCAGGTCGGCTCGTTGCTCAAGCCGTTCGTGTACCTGCTGGCGCTGGCCTCGCCGGACCGCTGGGCGCTGTCCAGCTGGGTCGACGATGCACCGGTGACGGTGCAGCTCAGCCGCGGCAAGACCTGGTCGCCGGGCAATTCCGACAACCGCAGTCACGGCACGGTGCGGCTGATCGATGCGCTGGCGCATTCCTACAACCAGGCCACGGTGCGCGTGGGCATGCAGGTTGGCGCGGAGCGCATCGCGCAGCTGATCCAGGTACTGGCCGGCATCAAGGCCGACACCAATCCCTCGCTGATCCTCGGTGCCACCGATCAGAGCCCGTACGGCATGGCGCAGCTGTACCAGTTCCTGGCCGCCGGTGGCGAGATCCAGCCGCTGCATGCGGTGCGCGGCGTGCTCGATCCGCAGGGCAAGCTGCTCAAGCGCTACGACAAGACCCCGGCACCGGCGCAGGAGGGCGATTCGGTGGCGGCCAACCTGATCAGCATCGCCCTGCAGCAGGTGGTCAGCGGCGGTACCGCGCGGCAGTTGCTGGGCGATGGCCTGGGCCGGCTGTCGCCGGCCGGCAAGACCGGCACCTCCAACGACGGCCGCGACAGCTGGTACGCCGGCTACACGGGCGACCATCTGGCGGTGATCTGGATGGGCAACGACCAGAACGCGCAGACCGGCCTATACGGCGCCACCGGCGCGATGCGGGTGTGGTCGAGCATCTTCGCGCGGCTGCCGAGTGCGCCGTTGAAGGTCAGCGGCAAGGGCCTGGACTGGCAGTGGGTGGACGCGGCCGGTACCGGCGTGACCGATGCCGGTTGCCCTGGCGCGCGTCAGTTCCCGTTCGTGGTCGGTTTCACGCCGGCCTACGCCCCCTGTGCCGGCAATGCACCGTCGATCGAAGGCGTGCCCGGCGATGCATCCGCGCCGGCCGAGCAATCCAGCGGTGGTGGCTGGCGTCGCTTCTTCGGTCTGGAAAAGAAGCCGGAAGACCCTGCGCCGGCACCCGCCGCGGCTGCACCTGCACGTTGACTGGAGTGACCTGATGAACCGACTGCACCGTTTGCTTGCCCTCGCTGGCGTGTCTGCCGCACTCACCGCCTGCGTCAGCGCGCCACCCGTGCCGCCGCCGACCCCGGTGGACCCGACGACGCCGACACAGCGGCTGCTGCTGATCGAACGCGAGGCCGGCGTCGACGACACCGAGCTGTCGGTGCAGCCATTGCGCGACCCGCAGGTGGACGACCTGCGCGAGGCCGCCAAGAGCAAGCGACAGGCCGGCGATCTGGCCGGCGCGGCGGCGGCGCTGGATCAGGCCGTGGGTCTGGTCTCCGGCGATCCCGCCATCCTGCAGGAGCGTGCCGAAGTGGCGGTGCTGCAGGCCGACTGGCCTGCCGCCGAGCGTTTCGCCAGGCAGGCCATCGAGCTGGGCTCCAAGACCGGGCCGCTGTGCCGTCGGCATTGGGCCACCATCGAACAATCGCGTCTGGCGCGCGGCGAGAAGGAAAACGCCGCTTCGGCCAAGTCGCAGATTGCCGGGTGCACGGTGCCCGGCGTGAAGCGCTACTGAGCACGGCGACGCCGCCGGCTGCGCCTGCAACAAGGCAGGCGCAGCCGGCGTGCGGTGCGGTCTGTATCGCCCGCAAGCACTTGCTCGGCGCGCGCCGTTGCTGCCCGCGCACGACTGCCAGCGTTGCCTCGCGGTCCTCCGTGAGGCGTAAGGGCCGGTTACGCGGCCATTGCCACCTCCGCCGCGCAACCCACACAGCATCACCGCGCACGCGCTAGGCTGTCGCGCTTCCTGCCCCAGCATCCGGTCCCATGTCTCAACTTGCCACTGCCAGCATCGAGGCGCTCAGCGAGGGCGGGGCGCTTGCGCGTCAGCTCGATGCGTTCGCGCCGCGTGCTGCGCAGTTGCGCCTGACCGGCGCCATCGCCGAGGCGTTCGAGGCACGCGAGGTGCTGCTGGCCGAAGCCGGCACCGGCACCGGCAAGACCTACGCCTATCTGGTGCCGGCACTGCTGTCGGGGCTGAAGACCATCGTCTCGACCGGTACGCGCGCGCTGCAGGACCAGTTGTTCCATCGCGACCTGCCGCGCGTGCGCGCCGCGCTCGGCATCGGCCTGCGCAGCGCACTGCTGAAGGGCCGCGCGAACTATCTGTGCAAGTACCGCACCCAGCAGGCGCGCGGCGAGCCGCGCCTTGCCACGCCCGAGCAGGTCTCGCAGTTTCAGCGCATCGTGGCCTGGAGCGGGCGCACCCAGTTCGGCGACATGGCCGAGCTGGAAGCGCTGCCGGACGATTCGCCGCTACTGCCGCTGGTGACCTCCACCGTCGACAACTGCCTGGGCACCGAATGCCCGTTCTACAGCGAATGCTTCGTGGTGCAGGCGCGCCAGCGCGCGCAGGCGGCCGACCTGGTGGTGGTCAACCACCATCTGCTGCTGGCCGATCTGGCGCTCAAGCAGGAAGGCTTCGGCGAGATCCTGCCCGGCGCGCAGGCCTTCGTCATCGACGAGGCGCATCAGCTGCCGGAACTGGCGGCGAACTTCTTCGGCGAGAGTTTCGGCATGCGGCCGTGGCAGGAACTGGCGCGCGACTGCATGGTCGAAGCGCGCCTGGTCGCCGGTGCGCAGGCCAGCCTGCAGGAACCGATCCTGGCCCTGGACCAGGCCCTGCGCGGCCTGCGTGCCGGCATGGAAGGCCTGCCGTCACGCGGCACCCAATGGCGCGCGCTGGCCAGGCCGCAGGTGCGCGAAGGATTCGATGCGGTGCTGTCGTCGCTGGCGCGGCTGGGCGAGGCCTTGCTGCCGTTGCGCGAGGCCTCGCCCGGGTTCGACGGCTGTTGTGCACGTGCGCAGGAAGCGCTGGCGCGGCTGTCGCGGTGGCTGGGCGAGGACGCGCCGGTGCCGGATTTCGACCAGGAGCTGCCGAAGACCGTCGACAACGATGTGCTGTGGTACGAGCTCAGCCCGCGCGGATTCCGCTGCCAGCGCACGCCGCTGGATGTGTCCGGCCCGCTGCGCGAGCATCGCGAAAAATCGCATGCGGCCTGGGTGTTCACCTCGGCCACGCTGGCGGTGGGCGGCGAGTTCGACCATATCGCGCAGCGCCTGGGCCTGAGCGATCCGGTGACCTTGCTGCAGCCCAGTCCCTTCGACTGGGCGCGCCAGGCGCTGTGCTATCTACCGCCGCATCTGCCCGATCCCGCAGCGCGCGGGTTCGGCACGGCGCTGATCGCGGCGCTGACACCGGTGCTGGACGCCTCCAACGGCCGCGCATTCCTGTTGTTCGCTTCGCACCGCGCGCTGCGCGAGGCGGCCGACGCATTGCGCGGCGCACCGTGGCCCTTGTTCGTGCAGGGCGAGGCGCCGCGTGCCACCTTGCTGCAGCGGTTCCGCACTTCCGGCAACGGCGTGCTGCTGGGGTCGGCCAGCTTCCGCGAGGGCGTGGATGTGGTGGGCGATGCCTTGAGCGTGGTGGTGATCGACAAGCTGCCGTTCGCCGCGCCCGACGACCCGGTGTTCGAAGCGCGCCTGGATGCGATCCGCCGCGACGGCGGCAACCCATTCCGCGACGAGCAGTTGCCGCAGGCGGTGATCGCGCTCAAGCAGGGCGTGGGCCGGCTGATCCGCAGCGAAACCGATCGCGGCGTGCTGGTGCTGTGCGACCCGCGGCTGGTGAACAAGGGCTACGGCCGCACCTTCATGAATTCGCTGCCGCCGTTTGCGCGCACCCGCGAGATCGGCGACGTGCGCGCGTTCTTTGGCGTCGCCGAGCCGGTGGGCGACAATGGCGTGCTCGCGTTGCCGTTCGGCGACGCGTGAGCGTCCCCTTCCTGCCTGCGGTCCTGCCATGAAAGTGCTTGCGTTCGAGACCTCCACCGAAGCCTGTTCCGTCGCGCTGCACGTGGATGGCCGCGTGCTGGAGCGCTTCGAACTGGCGCCGCGTCGCCATGCCGAACTGGCGCTGCCATGGGCCGAGCAACTGCTGGCCGACGCCGGCATCGCGCGCCGCCAGCTCGATGCGATTGCAGTCGGTCGTGGCCCGGGCGCCTTCACCGGCGTGCGTCTGGCGATCGGCATCGCGCAGGGCATCGCGCTGGGTCTGGACGTGCCGGTGCTGGCGGTGTCCACACTGCAGGTGCTGGCGCTGCGCGCGCCCGCCGAGGCGGCGCAGGTGCTGGCCTGCATCGATGCGCGCATGGGCGAGGTGTATGCCGGCGTCTTCGCGCGCGACGGCGACACGCTGCGGGAGCTGATGTCGGAAGTGGTCTGCGCACCGCAGCAATGCGTCGTGCCGGACACGCTGCACCGCTTTGCCGGTGTCGGCAGCGGATTCGCCGCTGCCGAGGCGTTGCTGCAACAGCGCTTTGCGACCCGGCTGAGCAGCATCGATGCCGCCGCACTGCCGCATGCCGCCGATCTGCTCACGCTGGCCGTGCCGGCGCTGCTGCGCGGCGAAGGCGTGGCGCCGGAGCGGGTGGAGCCGGCGTATCTGCGCGACAACGTGGCGCTGACCCTGCTCGAGCAACAGGCCGCACGCGCAGCCAAGGCCGCTGGCGCCGCGCCATGACCGACGACCTGCAGCGCGCGCGTTTTCGCGGCTGCCTGCTGGGCCTGGCGGTGGGCGATGCGCTGGGCACCACGCTGGAATTCTGCGCGCCGGGCAGCTTCACGCCGATCGACGACATGCGCGGCGGCGGCCCGTTCGCGCTGCGCGCCGGGCAGTGGACCGACGACACCTCGATGGCCTTGTGCCTGGCGCACAGCCTGCTGCATCGGCAGGGCTTCGACGCCGCCGACCAGATGAACCGCTATTGCAACTGGTACCAGCACGGCTACCTCAGCAGCACCGGCACCTGCTTCGACATCGGCGCGACCGTGCGGCAGGCACTGGAGCGCTATCTGGATGGCGGCCCGGCCTTCAGCGGCAGCACCGATCCACGCTCGGCCGGCAATGGCTCGCTGATGCGGCTGGCGCCGGTGGCGATGTATTACGCGCACCGCCCCGACCAGCTGGGCGAGCGCGCCGCCGACAGCTCGCGCACCACGCATGCCGCCGACGAAGCGCTGGATGCCTGCCGGCTGTTCGCCTTCCAGTTGCGTGCCGCGTTGCTCGGCGGCCAGCGCCAGCAGGTGTTGCAGACCCGCTGCGAAGGGCTGTCGACAGCGGCGCTGCGTGCGTTGTCGGCGCGCGACCATCGTGCGGTTCCCGCCGCACGGATCCGCGGCACCGGCTACGTGGTGGATGCGTTGTCGGCGGCGCTCTGGTGCTTCGCCACCACCGACACGTTCGCCGATGCGGTGCTGCGTGCGGCCAACCTGGGCGACGATGCCGACACCACCGCGGCCATCTGCGGTCAGCTGGCCGGTGCGTTCCATGGCATCGACGGGATTCCTGCCGCCTGGCGCGCGCGCGTGCAGGATGCGGATGCGATCGTCGAGCTGGCCGATCGGCTATACGCAGCTGCGCAGCTCGCATAACGCCGCGTCGCGCATCGGCCAATACAGTCTGCCGGAAAGGCATGCCGCAGAAAGACGCGTCCTTGTCGGCACGCGCGACGGCTCAACGGTCGTCGTGCAGTTCGCCGCCGGGCAGGAACAGCCAGGTGCGTGTGACCTGCAGGATATCCACGTCGTCCTTGGTCCTGGGCAGCGGCGGGAACGGCTGCGCCAGCTGCACCACCCGTAGCGCTGCCGCATCCAGGGTCGGGGTGCCGCTGGAGACCAGCACGCGGCTGCTTTCGACGCTGCCGTCGCGGCGCACGCCCACGCTGATCACCACTTTGCCGCCGAGTCGGCGCCGGCGCGCTTCGTCCGGGTAATTGAGATTGCCGACGCGCTCGGCGCGGTCCACCCAGGCACGCAGGTAGTTGGCGTAGGCGTACTCGCGGGTGCTGGCCGAGACGAACTTGCGATTGGGACGCTTGGCATATTGTTCCGAGCGCAGATGCACCTCGGCAGCGAGTCGCGCCATTTCCGCGTCGCGCTGCACGCGTTGCGCATCGGTGGGCGAGAGCGGGTCGGTCTGCGGGTTCGGCTGCGGTGTGGGCACGGTCTGCTCGCCGCGGCGACTGGCCACCACTCGGGTCTGGGTCGGTTCCGGCACCTGCACCGTGGTTGCCCGCTGCGCCTGCGGTGCCAGCCCGCTGCGGTCCTGCGGCACCACCCCGGGTTGGCTGTCGCGCGGACGTTGCGCGGTGGCGTGATCGCCGCCGCCCTGCTGGTTGGCCTGGGCCAGGAAATCGGCCTGCCTGGGCGTCAGCGGGGTGCTGGTCTGGCTGAAGATCACATCCAGCGTCGGCACCAGCGGAGCGTCCTCGCTGACCGCAAACCCCACGCCCAGGATCAGCGCGCCGTGCAGCAGCAGCGAGATCACCAGCGTCGCGGTCAACCGTCGCCGCTCGTCCATGGGAGCCGGTGCCGCGGCCGCGCTCATTGCGCCGCGCCGGCCTCGATCGCGTCGAACAGCAGCCCGGCGATGTTGAGGCCGAACTGCGCATCCAGCTCGCGCACGCAGGTGGGGCTGGTGACGTTGACCTCGGTCAGGTAATCGCCGATCACGTCCAGGCCGACGAAGCGCATGCCGCGGCGGCGCATTTCCGGGCCTACCTGCGCGGCGATCCAGCGGTCGCGCTCTGACAGCGGCCGGCCTTCGCCACGCCCGCCGGCGGCCAGGTTGCCGCGGAATTCGTCGCCCTGCGGAATCCGTGCCAGGCAGTAGTCCACCGGCTGGCCATCGACCAGCAGGATGCGCTTGTCGCCGGCGGTGATGTCGGGGATGAAGCGCTGCGCCAGGGTCAGCTTGCGATTGCCGTCGGTCAGCGTTTCCAGGATCACGTTGAGGTTGGGGTCGCCGGTGCCGCTGCGGAAGATCGAACGCCCGCCCATGCCGTCCAGCGGCTTGAGCACAGCCTGGCCATGTTCGAGCACGAAGGCCTTCAGCGCCGCCGCATCGCGGCTGACCAGGGTCGGCGGGCAGCATTGCGGAAACAGCAGCGCGGCCAGTTTTTCGTTGTAGTCGCGCAGGCCCTGCGGGTCGTTGACCACCTGCGCGCCGGCGCGCTGGGCCACGCTCAGCACCTGGGTGTCGTAGACGAACTCCGCATCCACCGGCGGGTCCTTGCGCATCAGCACCACCTGGCCGGGGCCGAATGCCAGTTCGGCGAACTCGCCCAGGGTGAACCAGCCGGTCTTGTCCTCGCACACGCTCAAGGGCGCGACCTGTGCCACCGCGCGTCCCTCGCGCAGGCTGAGTCCGCCCGGACGCACATACTGCAGGCGGTGACCGCGCCGCTGCGCTTCCAGCAACATGGCGAAGGTGGTGTCTTTGGCGATCTTGATGGAGGCGATGGGATCCATCACCACAACGACGTCGAGCGACATGGGGAGCTAAACCTCTAGAACAGGCTGCCGATGGTAACTTCAAGCGGTGGGCGATGGCGCGCCCGGCCGGTCGTGAGTGCGCGACTTGCCGGTCGCCCCCGCAGCTGCACACGGTCGGAACGTCCGCCTGGCGGGCCCCCGGCAACGTACCCTTGACAGTCGATGCGGGTCTTGGGATATACATGTAGTTTCGTAGCGACGCCGGAAGGGAAGAAGCGTCGCGCGTCCGGGGATATTTGCATGACTGAAAACATTGCTGCGGGTGGGGAACTCGCAGGACTGAAGGTGATGGTGATCGATGATTCGAAGACCATTCGCCGCACCGCCGAAACGCTGCTGAAGCGGGAAGGCTGTGAAGTAGTGACAGCGACCGATGGTTTCGAGGCACTGGCCAAGATTGCCGACCAGCAACCTCAGATCATTTTCGTCGACATCATGATGCCGCGTCTGGATGGGTACCAGACGTGCGCGTTGATCAAGGGCAACCAGCTCTTCAAGTCGACGCCGGTGATCATGCTGTCGTCCAAGGACGGCCTGTTCGACAAGGCACGCGGCCGCATCGTCGGCTCCGAGCAATATCTGACCAAGCCGTTCACACGTGAAGAACTACTGAGCGCGATTCGCACGTACGTCCACGCCTGACCAGGGGGAAAGGCAACATGGCTCGAATTATATTGATCGAGGACTCGCCCACCGATAGGGCAGTCTTCAGTCAATGGCTGGAAAAAGCAGGCCATACGGTCGTCGCCACCGACAATGCCGAGGAGGGACTTGCGCTGATTCGCAGCCAGGCGCCCGATCTGGTGCTGATGGACGTGGTGCTGCCCGGCATGAGCGGCTTCCAGGCAACGCGCGCATTGGCGCGCGACCAGGCCACCAAGGACATCCCCGTGCTGCTGGTCAGCACCAAGGGCATGGAGACCGACAAGGCCTGGGGTCTGCGACAGGGTGCCAGCGACTACATCGTCAAGCCGCCGCGCGAAGACGATCTGATCGCCCGCATCGAACAACTGGTGCGTTGATGCGTTCTCCATTCGACATTCTCGAAGACTACGAGCGTCGTAGTCTTGCGCACGCCACGCCGCTGCCGGAACGCCAGTTCTCGGCCGACATCTGGCGCGGCGTCGGTTATCGCGTCGGTACCCGGCGCCTGGTCTCGGATTTCCGCGAAGTCGCGGAAATCGTGCCGATGCCGCCGGTCACGCCGGTGCCGGGCGCACAGCCCTGGCTGTTGGGCGTGGGCAACCTGCGCGGCAACCTGTTCCCGGTGATCGATCTGAAGCAGTTCCTGGAGGGCCGACGGACGGTGCTGCAGGAAGGCCAGCGCGTGCTGATCATGCGCCAGAGCGGCGGCGACGTCGCGCTGACCATCGATGAGCTGTACGGCCAGCGCAGCTTCGAGCAGGTCCAGGCGGTCGAACCCGGCGAGTTGGCGCAAGGCCGCTACGCCCACTTCATCGACCGTGCCTTCCGCAACGAGACGCAGGACTGGGGTGTGTTCTCCCTGGCGTTGCTGTCGCGCACTCCTGAATTCCGGCAGGCCGCGGCCTAAGCCGCGACCCCGCCACGTCATACAGATCGAGGTCGAACCATGAGTACCGCCCCGGACGCCCGCAAGACCAACAAGCTCGGCAGCGTCAGCACCAGCTTCTGGCTTGGTTTGCTGGTGTTGTCGATGATCGTGTTCGGCGCCAATACCGGCGTCGCCACCTGGCAGGGCAGTCGCCTGGCCGGTGCCGGCACCGGCGCGGCCGATCTGCAGGTGCTGTCGCAGCAGCTGGCCAACCAGGGCCGCGAAGCGGTCTCCGGTGACCCCAAGGCGTTCGCCGCGTTCAAGGAGACCAAGGGCCGCATCGACAGCACGGTCAGCGAACTGGATGGCCGCTACGGCCAGGAAGGTTCGGTCGCCGGTGCGATGGCCCAGCTCAAGGCGACCTGGGTGCCGCTGAGCAAGAACGCCGATCAGGTCATTGCCAGCGAACCGGCGGTGCTCGGGCTGGCCGGCAATGCCGAACGCTTCTCCGGCAGCGTGCCGCAGTTGCAGGCGCAGTTGAACGAAGTGGTGCGCGCGATGACGGTCAGCGGCGCGCCCGCGTCGCAGATCTACAACACGCTGCAGCAGGTCGTGGTTGCCGGCACCATGGCGCGCCGGGTGACCGAAATGCGCGCCGGTGGCGCCAATGCCGCCGCCTCCGGCGATGCGCTGGCGCGCGACTCGGTGGTGTTCACGCAGATGCTCGAGGGCCTGCGCGCAGGCAATGACGAACTCGGGATCGCCGCGGTGCGCAATCCGGCGGCGTTGTCGGCGCTGGAGCAGTCGCAGGCCCAGTGGGTGACGATGAAGAAGGACGTCGACGCCATCCTGGCCAGCTCGCGCAACCTGTTCGCCGCGCAATCCTCGGCCGCCGCACTGACCGCCGGTTCGAACAAGATGCTGGACGACAGCAAGAAGCTGTTCGATGCGTTCTCGGCGTTCGGCTCGGTGCGCGACACGCGCCTGTTTCCGAACTTCTGGCTGGGCGTGGTGTCCGGCCTGCTGGCGCTGCTGGCGATCATTGGTTTCGTCTGGAGCTCGGTGCGGATGCGCTCGCGCGAGCAGGACGTGCGTTATCAGGCGCAGGTGGAATTCAACAGCCGCAACCAGCAGGCGATCATGCGCTTGCTGGACGAAATCAGCTCGCTCGGCGAGGGCGACCTGACCGTCAAGGCCTCGGTGACCGAGGACATGACCGGCGCGATTGCAGACGCCATCAACTACGCGGTGGACGAGTTGCGCCACCTGGTGACCACGATCAACGACACCTCGGCCAAGGTCGCCGTGTCGACCCAGGAAACCCAGGCCACCGCGATGCAGCTGGCCGACGCAGCCGGGCAGCAGGCCAACCAGATCACCACCGCTTCCGAGCGCATCAGCGAAATCGCTGCCAGCATCGAACAGGTGTCGCGCAATTCCACCGAATCGGCCGAGGTGGCACAGCGCTCGGTGGTGATCGCCGCCGAAGGTGCCGGCGTGGTGCGCGAGACGATCCAGGGCATGGACCAGATCCGCGACCAGATCCAGGAAACCTCCAAGCGCATCAAACGCCTGGGCGAGTCCTCGCAGGAGATCGGCTCGATCGTGGAACTGATCAACGACATTTCCGAGCAGACCAACATCCTGGCGCTCAACGCTGCGGTGCAGGCCGCCTCGGCGGGCGAGGCCGGTCGCGGTTTCGCGGTGGTGGCCGACGAAGTGCAGCGCCTGGCCGAACGCACCTCCAGTGCGACCCGGCGTATCGAAGGCCTGGTGCAGACCATTCAGGCCGATACCAACGAAGCGGTCAGCTCGATGGAGCAGACCACCTCCGAAGTGGTGTCCGGTGCACGCCTGGCCGAAGACGCCGGTACCGCGCTGACCGAAATCGAGCGCGTGTCCAACGCCTTGAACAACCTGATCAAGAACATCTCCATCGCCGCGCACCAGCAGTCGGCCGCAGCGACGGACATCACACAGACCATGGGCGTGATCCGTCAGATCACCAGCCAGACATCGCAGGGTGCGGAGCAGACGGCCGAGTCGATCGGCAACCTGGCTCAGCTCGCGGCCGATCTGCGCCGTTCGGTCGCCGACTTCAAGCTGCCGGCGTGAGCACGACGCGGAACGGGAAAGGATCAGCAGATGGCGCGTAGTAGCGTTACGTCGATGCAGGAACAGACCGGTGGCCGCCCTGGCGGTACGCCGGCCGTAGGCAGGGGGCTGCAATGAGTGCGCTTCGCGATGCGATGAGTCACGCCGCGCTGGGCTGGGTCAAGCCGGAGCTGGACGAGACGTTGCGCCAGGCGCGCAACGAGATCGAGTATTTTGCCGAAGAACCGTCCGACACCAGTCGGATGCGTTTCTGCGCCGGCTATCTGCACCAGGTGCAGGGCACCTTGCGCATGGTCGAGCTATACGCCCCGGCGATGGTGGCCGAAGAACTCGAACTGCTGGCCCAGGCGGTGCAGGCCGGCGACGTGGCCGACCGCGACGAAGCCTGCGCCATGCTGATGCGTGGCACCGTGCTGTTGCCCGATTACCTGGAGCGCCTGCAGAACGGTCACCGCGACATTCCGATCGTGCTGCTGCCGCTGCTCAATGAAATCCGTGCCACGCGTGGTCAGCCGGGTCTGAACGAAAGCGTGCTGTTCGCGTTCGATCCGCAGGCCGGTGCCGCCACCGAGGCCGAGCTGGATCATGCCCGCGGCAGTCTGAGCGGGCGCAATCGCGAGTTGCTCGACACCGTCGGCAACGCGGTCAAGGAAGAATTGCTGCGCGTCAAGGATGCGCTGGACCTGCACCTGCGCACCGGCGGCGAGATCGCCGACCTGCAGAGCCAGGTCAATGATCTCGGCAGCGTTGCCGACACCCTGGGCATGATGGGCCTGGGCGTGGCGCGCAACGTGGTCGTGCAGCAGCGCGATGCGCTGGCGCGCGTGGTCGACGGCCAGGTGCAGATGGACGAAGGCGTGCTGCTGGATATCGCCGGCGCGCTGCTCTATGTCGATGCCTCGCTGGATGATCAGGTCGCCAGCCTGGGCGCCGATGTCGGCGACGGCAACGAAGCCAGCAACAGCGCCACCTCCTCGGAAGTGCGGCGCACGGTGGACGTGCTGGCGCAGGAAGCGATCGCCAATTTCGGTGCGGCGCGCGAGCATTTCGTCGCCTTCATCGAGACCAACTGGGACCACGCCCGTCTGACCGATGTTCCGCATCTGCTCGGCGAAGTGGGCGGTGCCTTGCGTATCCTCGAGCTGCCGCAGGCAGCCGATTATCTGGAAGGCGTGCGCCGCTACGTCGATCTGGAACTGATCGGCAAGCAGCGCGTGCCCAGCGGTCGCCAGCTGGACACCCTGGCCGACGCGATGGCCAGCCTGGAGTACTACCTGGAAGCCCTGCGCGAGCGCCGCCCCGGCCGCGAGGAGATCCTGGACATCACCCGCAACAGCCTGGAGACCCTGCGCTACTGGCCGCTGCCCTCGGGCCAGCCGTCCGACCTGCCGGTCGGTGCCGACCAGCCGGGCAGCGTGGCCGAGCCGCAGCCGTCCGCCGCATCGCTCGCTCGGCAAACCGGTGCCCCGGCGCTGGCGGCCAACGACGCTGCGCCGACGCCGTCGCTGGAATGGGCCAACGAAACCGTGGTCGAGGCGCCGTTCGCCGCCAGCGTGGTGCACGACACCGGCGCTGCCGCCACCGATACGGCGTTCTCCTTCGACCCGGTCGCCGCCGAAGAAACCGTCTCCGGCCAGGCGCACGTGCCGTTCACGGTCGCGCCGCTGGACCTGTCCGACGATGGCGCGCAGGCGCCAGGCGACTGGCAGCTGGAAACCAGCGAGCACGCCGCACCGATCGCCACCTCCGTGTTCGACCCGGTGTCGGCCGAGCAGGACGGCAGCGTGTCTGCCGATGCCGCGCAGGTCAGCTACACCGTGGATCTGAGTGCGCTGGAGCAGGACGACAGCGCCACGCCCGCGGTTGCCGAACCGGCGCCGCTGCAGATTGAGCAGATCGAGTTGCCGGGCGATGCCGACCAGACCGAGGCACCGCTGGACTTCATCGCGCAGGCCGAAACCAACCGCGCGCAGACCAGCATCGACGATGCGTTCTCGCCGCCGCCGTTGCCGCCTGTCGCGCCGCAGGAGCTGGACGACCCGTTCGTCGAATCCGTGCCCGAACCGCAGCCAGCCCCGGCCGATGAAGCCTCCGGGCAGAGCGCGCCGCGCGTGCAGCAGGCGGTGGTCAGCGAATTCGAACTGGACGCCGCATCGACGGCGTTCCTGGCCCAGCTCGACGCGGCCGCCGCGCAGTTCGATGTGCAGCATCCGCAGACGACCGATGCCCATGCCCAGGCAGCGAAGGCAGCGCCCGAGCCAGCAGTGAGCGAGCCGGTCCAGGCGAGTGCGGATGTTGGCATCTTCGGCGGCTTTGGCGACAGCGATATCGACGACGATATCCGCGACGTGTTCCTGGAGGAATTCGACGAGGAACTGGTCAATCTGGGCCAGCTGCTGCCGGTATGGCGTGCCGCGCCGCATAGCCAGGACAACCTGCGCCCGATCCGCCGCGTCTTCCACACCTTGAAGGGCAGCGGTCGTCTGGTCGGCGCGCAGGTGCTCGGCGAGTTCAGCTGGAAGATCGAGAGCATGCTCAATCGCGTGCTCGACAATTCACGGCCGGCCAGCCCGGCGGTGGTGGCGATGGTCGAGCTGGCCTACCAGGTGCTGCCGCAGTTCAACGCCGCACTGCGCGACCAGGGCCGCATCAGTGCCGACCTGCCGGACATCCAGGCAGTTGCCGAGCGTGTGGCCGCAGGCGAAGAAGTCTATTACGTGGCCGCGCCGGCGACGCCGGCGGCTGCGGATGTCGGTTTCATTCCGGCAGCTGCAGGTGTGTTCGCGGCGACCGGTGGCACACCGGCGTCGGTGGACAGCGTGCTGCGCGAGATCCTGGAAGCCGAAGTCGCCACCCATCTGGAAACCGTCAACGCATGGCTGCACGCCAGCCAGGCCGAGCCGCAGTTGGCGAGCGAGGAATTGCTGCGCGCCGTGCACACCATGAGCGGCGCATTCGCGATGACCGATGTGCCGGAAATCACGTTGGTGACCACGCCGGCCGAAAGCTACGTCAAGCGGCTGCTCGCCGCGTCGCTGGTCCCATCGCAGGAGGGCATCGACGCCATCGCCGCAACGGCCGCCGCAATCGCCGTCACCGTGACCGCCTTGCGCGCCGATGCGCCGTTGATCCCCTCGTTTGCGCCATTGACCGAGCGCCTGCGCGCGCTGGTGGAGACCCTGCCGGAAGTGCAATGGCCACCGCATGCGTTCCTGGACGAACTGGACGACCTGGATGCGCCGAGCGAGTCGGGGGTCGACAGCGAGTCGGCGGTCGAGCTGACCGGCGCGCAGGATCTGTCACAGTATCTGGACGCCAACGTGCTGCCGCCGGATGCGGCCGATCACCGCGCGCCCGCGCATGTCGCCGATGACGCCGCGCCGGATGCCGATGCGCACGCCGACGCCCCGATCGCGGTGGACGAGCTGGCCGAGGCCGAGGCCGACGACACGTCGGCGCTTGCGCTGGAAGCGCCGGCACCGCACGAACAGGCACAGGCAGCTGACATTGCTGCACAGGAGCTAGAGCCGGGTGTCGAATCGGTCGAGACCGCGCAGGCAGCACCTGGGGATGCACTCGCATCCGAGGCCGGTACGGAGCAGGTCGCCGACGCGGTGCATGGCGATGCTGTCCAGCACCAGCACCAGCACGCAGCCGAAGCCGACGCCGAGTCGCTTGGCGTCGGTGCGCACGACACGCCGGCCGATGAGCCGGTGGTCGACGCCGCTGCATGGGACGCGACCGGATTGCAGCAGGCCGGCAGTGGCGATGCGGCCTCGCATGAGCAATCAAGCCAGGTGCCGGACGCTGGCGAGCACGTGGCGGTGGACGAGTTGTCCGACGCGGAAGCTACGTTGGGCGACGCGCAGACGCTCGCCGCGCCGGAAGCCGGGGATGTCGATGCCGACCGTGCAGACCCCGAGCAGCAGTCGCTGGGCGAGCACGCGGCCGTGCACGACCAACACGATGGCGCCGCGATCGCGCAGGATGCCGACGCGGCGTCGAGCGATGGCGCCGCGTCCACGGACGATGCGCCTGTCGAGACCATCGAGGCATTGGAAGCGGTGCACGCGCAGGCCCTGCTTGCCGACCAGACCTACGCGGCGACCAGCGAAGACTGGACGCCGGGCACCGCGGCGCTGGACAGTGGTGCGACTGAGCAGGGCGACCACGTCCCCACGCCGCACGAAGGGACGACCGCCGGGCAGGCACAGCACGCGCAGCTGCCTGCCGACGAAGCAGCCCAGCACGGCGATGCCGCGTTGCCGCACGATGCCGACGCGCAGGTTGGCGACCGGTTGCACATGGAAGACACGGCGCAGTTTGGCGAGCAGCCGGCTTCCGAAGAGCATGGTCTGTCGGGCGAGCAGGTGCACCCGCAGCAACCTGCGCATGCGGACGAGCCTGCGCAATCGGACGCGCACGTCGAGTCGAGCGAGCAGGAACGCGCGGACGCGCACGCGCATGCCGACCAAGTCGAGCACATTGCAGAGGCAGAGCACGCTGCACAAGCGCAGCAGACTGACGAAGCACAGCAGGCTGCCGAAGCGCTACCCGAACGCACTATCGAGTCGGTGCAAGCCTTCGAGATGGCGCAGGTGGCCGATCGGGTCGAAGAGGCCGGCGATCCGCAGTCGGAAATTGCGCCGGAGCTGCAGTCGGACGTCGTTGCCGACGCCGAGGTGGATTCTCGTGCCGATGCCGGGGTCTACGCGCAGCATCCAGACGCAGACGAGACGCGCGAGGCTACCAACGCAACGGATCCTGTCGAGCATTCCGAACAAGTCGGACACACCGAACCCGCAAGCGAACACGAAGACGCCGCAGCCGTGCCCTTCAGTGCGCCGGTGGAAGACGCCGCAGCGGCCGATGGCACCGCCAACGATGTGGGCGCAGACTCCGATGCCGGCCCGCTCAACTTCGACCAGCTCGATGGCGAGTTGGTCGACATCTTCGTCGAGGAAGGCCGCGACCTGCTGGATCATTGCGATGGTCTGATCGCCCGCATGCGCGAGGTGCCGGAAGACCGCGAGGTCCTCAACGGACTGCAGCGCGACCTGCACACGCTCAAGGGCGGCGCGCGCATGGCCGGCATCAACGCCATTGGCGATCTCGGCCATGCGATCGAATCGCTGCTCGAAGCGGTGGCGGCCAACCGTACCGACATCGACCGCGACGACGTGCGCCTGTTCGAGCGCGGCTTCGACCGCCTGCATCAGCTGCTGACCCGCACCGGCATGCACCGCGCCGTGGCGATGCCGACCGACCTGGTGGAAGCCTTCGAAACCCGTACCCGTGGCCGCAATGCCGCAGAGCCCAGCGACGCCGATGTGCGTGCGATCGCCAAGGCGTCGGTGGAACCGGCACCGCTGTCGGCGCCGGTGCCGGTCGAGGGCCAAGTCGAGGAAGAACTGATGCCGCGCGCGCAGCAGGAACAGGTGCGCGTGCGTGCCGACCTGCTCGATCGCCTGGTCAATCACGCCGGCGAAGTGGCGATCTACCGCTCGCGCCTGGAACAGCAGATGGGCGCCTTCCGCGGTGCCATGGGCGAACTGGATCGCACCAACGCCCGTCTTCGCGACCAGTTGCGGCGTCTGGATCTGGAAACCGAAGCGCAGATCGTGGCGCGGTATCAGCGCGAGCAGGACCAGGGCGATCGCACCTTCGATCCGCTGGAACTGGACCGCTTCTCCACCCTGCAGCAGCTCAGCCGCGCGCTGAACGAATCGGCCGCCGACTTGGGCGGTCTGCAAGGGGTATTGGAGGACCTGTCGCGTCAATACGATGGTCTGCTGCAACAGCAGTCGCGCGTCAGCTCCGAGTTGCAGGACGGCCTGATGCGCGCGCGCATGGTGCCGTTCGACGGCCTGGTGCCGCGTCTGCGCCGGGTGGTCCGCCAGGCGGCCAGCGACACCGGCAAGCAGGTGCATCTGCTGTTGGAGGGCACCCAGGGCGAACTCGACCGCAACGTGCTCGATCGCATGGTCGCGCCGCTGGAACACATGCTGCGCAACTCGGTGGCGCACGGCCTGGAGACGCCGGAGCAACGGCGCGACGCGGGCAAGCCGGAAGAGGGCAGCATCGCGATCCGTCTGCGCCGCGAAGGTTCGGAAATCGTGCTGGAAGTGGCCGACGACGGCGCCGGGCTGGACCGCGAGGCGATCCGTCGCCGTGGCGAGCAGCGCGGCCTGATCGAACCTGGCCAGGAGCTCAGCGAGGCCGAGCTGGATGGGCTGATCTTCGCCTCCGGTTTCAGTACCTCCGAGCAGGTCAGCCAGCTGGCCGGCCGTGGCGTGGGCATGGACGTGGTCCGCAACGAAGTGCGCCAGCTGGGCGGCTCGGTGGACATCCACTCGGTGCGCGGCCAGGGTGTCACCTTCACCCTGCGCCTGCCGCAGACGCTGGCGGTCACCCAGGCGGTGTTCGTGCGCATCGGCGACACCACCTTCGCGGTGCCGGTGGCGTCGGTCAGCGGTATCGGCCGCATCTCGCGCAGCCGCTACGCGTCTGGCGAGGGCGGCTACCACTACGCTGGCGAAGAGTACGTCCTGCACGATCTCGGCTCGCTGGTCGGCCAGGCCGCCGCGCGTGCCGATGGTCAGGCGCAGGTGCCGTTGCTGCTGGTGCGTGCGGGCGACCTGCGCGCGGCGGTGGCGATCGACCAGGTGCTGGGCAACCGCGAAATCGTGGTCAAGCCGGTGGGCCTGCAGATCGCCTCGGTCCCGGGCATCTACGGCGCCACCATCACCGGCGATGGCCGTGTGGTGGTGATCCTGGACGTGGCCCCGCTGGTGCGTCGCTATCTGAGCCAGCCGGCGCGTCCGGCGCTGGAAACCCCGGCCGAATCGCAGCGTCAGGTGCCGTTGGTGATGGTGGTGGACGATTCGCTGACGATGCGCAAGGTCACCAGCCGCGTGCTGGAACGCCACAACCTGGACGTCACCACCGCACGCGATGGTGTCGAGGCATTGGAACTGCTGCAGGAGCGCGTGCCCGACCTGATGCTGCTGGACATCGAAATGCCGCGCATGGACGGCTACGAGCTGGCGACCGCGATGCGTGCCGACCCACGCTTCAAGGCGGTGCCGATCGTGATGATCACCTCGCGCAGCGGCGAGAAGCATCGCCAGCGCGCCTTCGAGATCGGCGTGCAGCGTTACCTGGGCAAGCCCTACCAAGAGTTGGATCTGATGCGAAACGTGTATGACCTGCTGGGGATCGCCCGTGTCCGAGAATAATGGCGCAATGGGAACTCCGGTCGCCCTGCTGGGCCGGCCCGGGCAGGCGCGCGAGCGCCTGCGTGAAGCGCTCGGCCTGGCCGGCGCGCACGTGGTGCTGGAAGACGAACCGGCGGCGGTGGACGTGCAGATGCTGCGCGATGCCGAACCGGTGGCAGTGCTGGTTGCGCTGGAGCCGTCGATCGAAGACGCGCTCGAAGCGCTGGAGCCGGCCTTCAACATGCCCGGCGTCACGGTGATCTTCGACGAAGCCGAGCTGACCGTGCGCCGCGAGGGCTGGGAAGCGCAGCGCTGGGTGCGCCATCTGGCGGCCAAGCTGCATGGCCATGCCGACGTGTTGCCGCCAGGCACCGAGAGCGAGCCGTCGCTGCAGCCCGAGCCGGGCCTGGAGTTGGCACCGCGGCAGCATTCGGATCTGCAGCTGGACCAGCATCTGCAGGCAGCCGCGCATGCGTTCGACAGCGTGCCCAGCGACACCTTGTTCGCACGTGGCGCCGACGCGTCCGAGACCGCAGCGGCGGCAGAGGCGCCGGCCCTGACGCTGGGCGATTCCAGTACCTGGGGCCTGGTCGACGAGGTGGCCGTGGTGGTGCGCCCGCGTGCCGAAGTGAACATGGATACGTTGTCGACCGGCGGGCTGTCGCTGGTCGAGCTGGATCAGGCCGGTGCGACCACCGGTGCAGTGCTGGTGCTGGCCGGCATCGGCGGCCCGGATGCGATCCGTCGCCTACTGTCCGCGCTACCGCCGGAGTTTCCGCGCGCTGTGCTGGTGCGCATGACCCTGGATGGCGGCCAGTACGGCAACCTGGTGCGGCAGATGGGACGCGTGTCGGCGTTGCCGGTCGAACTGGGCGAGGCCGGCCAGGTGATTACGTCGGGCAAGGTTTACGTGCTGTCCGACGACATCGGCGTGCAGCAGCATGCCGGCGCGTTGGCGTTTGTCGCGCAGGCCGATCCTGCCGGGCTGGTGGCCGCGTTGCCGCCGACCGACAGCGCGGTGCTGATGCTCAGCGGCGCCAATGAGGCGCTGGTCGAGTCAGCGCTGGCGCTGGCCGAGCAGGGCGGCTGGCTGGCGGGTCAATCCGCCGACGGTTGCTACGACCCGGCCGCGGCGGCGCGTCTGGCACGCCAAGGCATCCTGACCGGCGACCCCGTGCAGTTGGCGCAGGCGTTGGCACAGCGCTGGCCGGCATAAGCCGGGCGCTTCCTCTCAAGATCGGAACAGGTGCGATGAGCTACGCCAACAATGACGAAATCCGCGGCGTTTTGATCCAGGCCGGCCACGAGCGCGTGCTGCTGCCGAACGCCACGGTGGCCGAGGTGATGTCGCGGGTGGCGGTCGAGCCGATGGCCGAAATGCCGCGCTGGGTGGTCGGGCGCATCGACTGGTACGGCTGGAAGGTGCCGCTGCTGTCGTTCGCGCGCTTGAGCGGGATGGGCGAGGAGCCGACGGCGGTCAACAACAAGGTGATCGTGCTCAAGGCGCTGGGCGGCAATCCGGCGCTGCCGTATTTCGCCTTGCTCACCGCTTCGTTCCCGCAGCTGATCTCGGTGCCGCGCGATGGCCTGCTGGCCGACGCGTCCGAAGATGCGCTGCCCGACGGCGTGCACATGCGCGTGCTGCTGGGCGAGCAGAGCGCATTGCTGCCGAACCTGGATGCGATCGAAGCGCAGGTTGCGCAGGCGCTTGCGGCGGTCGCCGCCTAAAGCGCCGCTGCTGGACGCCGCCGCTGCCGACGTGCGGGTAGTGTCGGGATGGGGATCGGGACAGAGCTGCACCGGCCAGTCGGGCGTGCCCCTGCTGCGTGCAGTCCATGATGACACGGCAGATGCCCGAGCCTTCTTGCTGCCGTTGGGCAACCGTTTGCGGGGGCGTGATCTGTATGCATCAGCCTGATCCACGCAACACGCACGACGCGCGCAAGGCGCGATCGTGGTTGTCATGAGTCTGCCCGTCTTTGCCCGCGTCGAGCACGCCGAGGGTGTGGTGCTGTGTGATCTGGCCATCGTCGATCCGGCGGCGATGGCCGACTACCACAGCCGTAATCGCGCGCATCTGGCCGCTGCGATGCCGCTGCGGCCGCCGGCGTTCTACAGCACCGACGGCTGGCGCCGCCTGAGCATCGCCTATCGCACCGCAGTGCCCGGCGAACGCGAGTTGCAACTGGTATTGCTGCGCGATGCGCAGGTGATCGGCACGGTCGGCTTCACCCAGATCCAGCGCGGTGCCTTCCAGGGCTGTCATCTGGGTTACGGCCTGGATGCGCAGCAGCAGGGACGCGGTTTGATGCAGTGGGCCGCCATGCAGGGCATCGCGTTTGCGTTCGGCCCGCTTGGCCTGCATCGGGTGATGGCGCAATACGTCCCCGACAACCTGCGCAGTGCGCGTGTCCTGCAGCGGCTGGGCTTTCAGATCGAAGGCTATGCGCGCCGGTATCTGCAATTGAACGGCGTCTGGCGCGACCATGTGTTGACCAGCAAATTGCGCGACGACGCTGACACCTGTGGCGGGTGAGTCTGTCTGCCCTCGTCGTGGGGCGGGCAGGCTACCGCGCGCGCAATGGGCCGGATGCAGCGGTCGTTGTGCGCGGATCCGCGGCCGACAGCGCCGCAAGGCGGTTTATCCGCGCGCGGCGCTGCCGCATGATGGAAGACTGTCGCCGCGCAGTGCGGCTGGCTGTCTTCTTCCCGCATGGAGTTCGCCCGGATGATCCAACGTCGTCACTTCCTCAAGAGCGCCACGCTTGGTGCGATCGCTTCCGGCCTGGCCGGGTGGGGCGCACGCGCGCAGGCGGCCGTCGGTGCCGGCACGGCCGGACGCGTTACCGCGCTGCCACACGGCGCGGCGCGGGTGATTTCCACCTGGGATTTCGGCATTGCCGCCAATCAGGCGGCCTGGAAAATCCTCGGCAGCGGCGGTAGCGCACTGGATGCGGTGGAAGCCGGCGTGCGGGTGCCCGAAGCGGACCCGAGCAATCCCACCGTGGGGCTGGGCGGCTACCCGGACCGCGACGGCCGGGTGACGCTGGACGCCTGCATCATGGATCACCTGGGCAATTGCGGCTCGGTGGCGGCGCTGGAAGATGTGGTGCATGCGATTTCGGTGGCGCGCGCGGTGATGGAAAAAACCCCGCATGTGATGCTGGTCGGCGACGGCGCGCGACAGTTCGCGCTGGAACAGGGATTTGCGCAGACCAGGCTGCTCACGCCCAGCTCGGAAGCGGCGTGGAAAGAGTGGCTGAAGACCTCGAAGTACTCGCCGGAAGCCAATATCGAAAACCGTGCCTGGCGCGATGCGAAGCTGCCGGGCGGCAAGGACAATCACGACACCATCGGCATGCTGGCGCTGGATGCGCACGGCAACCTGTCCGGCGCGTGCACCACCAGCGGCATGGCGTGGAAGATGCACGGGCGGGTCGGCGACAGCCCGATCATCGGGGCGGGCCTGTATGTGGACAACGAGGTCGGCGGTGCGACCTCGACCGGCGTCGGCGAAGAGGTGATCCGCAGTGTCGGCAGTTTTGCGGTGGTGGAAATGATGCGCCAGGGCAAGTCGCCTGCCGATGCCTGCCGCGAGGTGGTGATGCGGCTGATTCGCCGCAAGCCCGAACTCACCCGCACCTTGCAGGTGGGGTTTCTGGCAATGAACAAGCGCGGCGAGGTGGGGGCGTTCGCGATCCAGAAGGGTTTCAGTTACGCGGTCTGCGATGCGCAGCGGCAGGATCTGCTGGTGCCCGGCGAAAGCCACTACACCGCTGCGCCTGCAGCATGAGTGCGTTGGGGCTGGAAGTGGCCGCCGATTCGGTGGGGTCGGCATTGGCGGCGCAGGAAGGCGGTGCGATGCGTGTCGAGCTCTGCGGGGGCCTGGATGGCGGCGGGCTGACGCCATCATTCGGCACGCTGGCGGTGGTGCGTGAGCGATTGCAGATTCCGCTGTACGTACTGATCCGTCCGCGCGCGGGCGATTTCGTCTTCGATGCGGCGGAGGTCGAGGTGATGCGGCGCGATGTGGAGCAATGCGTGCAGTTGGGCTGCGATGGCGTGGTGCTGGGCGCGCTGGATCCGCATGGGCAGGTCGACATGGACACGATGCGGGTGTTGATCGCCGCAGCCGGTTCGCTGGGTGTGACCTTTCATCGTGCGATCGATGTCAGTGCCGATCCGTCGCGCGCGCTGGAAGATGCGGTGACGCTGGGGTGCGAGCGCGTGCTGACCTCCGGTGCACGTGCGAGCGCGCTTGACGGTATCGACACCATTGCCGCATTGGTGCGGCAGGCGGGTGATCGCATCAGCATCATGCCCGGTGCAGGCGTGTCCGAAAGCAATGTACGTGCGCTGCGTGCCAACACCGGTGCGCGCGAGTTCCATGCCTCCTCACGTGGGCCGGTTGCGGCGCAGGTGCATGCGCCGCATGCGCACATCTCCGACCTGGGCGGCGATTACCAGCGTACCGATGTGGCGCGGGTGCGGCGGATCGTGGGGCTGTTGCAAGAGCTGTGAGGCGCTGCGTGCCGATTGTGGAGCAGGTGAGCTGGGACCTTTTTGCATGCTGGGGCTGGGCAATCCAGGTGAAGCGAGCGCAAAGCATCTGATCTTGTGCTTCGTTGCAGGGCCCTTGCCCGCCCACCATCTTGGGACACGCCGCAAGTACGTCCTTGTAGGCTCTGGCGTGGCATCCATGCCGCTCAAGGTCCCGCGACGGTGGACGGACAAGGACCTGTCGAGATGGTCGGTATGCGTGGACAAAAGCAGGGGCACTGTGGAAGAAGCGAGCGCAAAGCATCTGATCTTGTGCTTCGTTGCAGGGCCCTTGCCCGCCCACCATCGCAGGACACGCCGCAAGTACGTCCTTGTAGGCTCTTACGCGGCGTCCATGCCGCGTAAGGTCCCGCGATGGTGGGCGGGCAAGGACCAGTCGGAATGGTCGGTGTGCGTGTTTGCAAGCAGAGCATGATGGATGCCGCCAAGGGCCTCCACGGACGGGGTCACGGCGTGTCCCAGAAGTGGTGAGGGCACCGCGCCCTCAATCTCTCGATCTATTGCGCACTTCCGGGCAGTGATTGGGGCGATCTCGTGTCCTCTGCCTCGCTGCCGAGACGTGTCGGATCCAGGACGACATGCCTGATACGTTGGCGCTTCCAGGTGTAGCTGATATGGACCAGGCCATCGCGGGTCTGGATCACCGCCGGATAGGAGAACTCGTCTTTTGCGCTGTTTTCCAGCGTGATGGCGCGTTGCCAATGCACGCCGTCGCTCGAGAGCGCCACCGCAAGCGTGCCGCGACCGTCCCACCAGTCCTTGCCGGCGATACCGGGGTTGTAGACCAGCAGGGCGCGGCCGTCGCGCAGCATCACCGCGTCGGTGCCGGAGTTGGGGTTCTCCACGTCCAGCAACTGCATGGGGTGCCAATGCAGGCCGCCATCCTGCGAGAACGTACTGAACAACCTGTTCTGCTGGCTGCGCCCGAGTAGCTGCACGCGCCCGTCCGCATGCAGCAGGACGCTGGGCTGGATCGCGCCGATCACCGCCGGGTCGTTGAGCGGCATGCCGCGTTGCCAATGCGCGCCGTCGTCGTCGCTCCATTCCAGATGCGCGCGCCAGCCGCGGTCTTCGCTGCTGCTGGGCGCGAGGATGCGCCCATTCGGCAACTGCACCGGCTTGTTCTTGATCGGGCCGAGAATGCCGTCGGGCAGGCGCTGCGGTGGCGACCAATGCGCACCGTCATCATCCGAGGTGATACGCAGGCCCCACCACTGTCGCGGATTGGGGCCGAGCTTGTAGTACAGCTGCGCCGGGCCGGTGCCGGATTGGAACAGCACCGGATTCCAGGCCGGCAGCGCCGCGCCATCCGTGCCGGCATGCGCGCCGTCGGCGATGCGTCGCGGCGGCTGCCATTGCTGCGCGCCGCGCTGCGCGAGCCAGATACCGACATCGGCCGCTCCCTCCTGCGCGCCGCCGAACCAGGCCGCCAGCAGCGTGCCGTCGCGGGTTTCCAGCAGGGTGGAGGCGTGCGCCTGCGGCGTCGGTGCAGGGTCGGCGATGAACTCGCTGAGCACGATGGGCGAGCACGGCGGCGTGCGCGATTCGGCCTGGACTGCGAAGACGGCAAGGCTTGCGGCAAGGCAGCTCAGCAGGCGTGACGGATGCATCGTGGTCCAGTCCTGTGCAGATTTTAAAGATACCTATTTATCATCTATTAAATACCATATGCTCTGGCCATCCAGGCGGCCGTGGTCGCCCACCACTGCGAGGACCCGCGATGTCATCACACCCGCTCTCCCCGTTGCGCTGGCTGGCCGCGCTCGGCCTGACCGCGCTGACCCTGCCCACCGCCATTGCGCAGAACTTTGCCGAGGTGAAGCCCTCGCCGCAGCAGGTGGCGTGGCAGGACCTGGAATTCGGCGTGATCGTGCACTTCAATCCCAATACCTGGCTGGACCAGGAGTGGGGCGACGGGACCGCCAGCGCCAAGACCTTCAACCCGACCAATGTGGACCCGGGCCAGTGGGCGCGCGCGGCCAAGTCGGCCGGTGCGAAGTACGTGATCCTGGTGGCCAAGCATCACGACGGATTTGCGCTGTGGCCGACCGCCGAGAGCAATTATTCGGTCAAGAGCAGCCCGTGGATGGGCGGCAAGGGCGACCTGGTCAGGCTCACCAGCGATGCGGTGCGCAAGGAGGGCATGGGCTTTGGCGTGTACCTGTCGCCGTGGGATCGCCACGAGCCCAAATATGCCGATTCCAAGGCATACGACAAGTTCTACGCCGCGCAGTTGGTGGAGCTGGCCTCGCACTACGGCCCGATCACCGAGTGGTGGCTGGACGGCGCCGGCAGCGCCGGCCACGTGTACAACTTCGACAAGTACATGGAAGAGCTGCGCACCTATCAGGCCAATGCGATGGTGTTCGCCGACACCGCGTTGTTCGAGTACGGCGACGTGCGTTGGGTGGGCAACGAGGCCGGCTTCATCGAAGGCGAAAACTGGAACGTGATCGACCGCCATGGCTACCTGCGCTGGCGCCCGGTGGAGGTGGATACGCCGTTGCACAAGCTGCAGTGGTTCTGGCACCCCAATAGCGATCAGACGCTCAAGAGCGTGGATGAACTGGTGGACATCTGGGAAAAGAGCGTCGGCCTGGGCGGTCAGCTGGTGCTGGGTCTTGCACCGGACAAGCGCGGACTGTTGCCGGAAGCCGACGTTGCACGCTTGCAGGAACTCGGCCAGGCGCTCCAGGCGCGCTACGGCGCGGACAAGAATCTGGTGGCCGGCAATATCAAGAAAACCGACGGCATCGACGCGGCAGTGGACGGCGATCGAGAAACATTCTGGAGTGCGCCGGCCGGTTCGCATAGCGCGGTGCTGGAGCTGCAGTTCAAGCAGCCGGTGACCTTCGACAGCGCGCTGAGCATGGAGTGGATCAACGACGGCCAGCTGGTGCAGAAGTATGCGGTGGAAGCCTGGCAGGACGGCAAGTGGGTGCCGCTGGCCAAGGCGCAGGCGATTGGCCGGATGAAGATCGATCACTTCGCGCCGGTGACCGCGTCGCGGGTGCGCCTGAACATCCAGTCCGGTGCCGATGCGGTGCATATCCGCGAGTTCCAGTTGTTCAATACCGGCAAGGGTGCGGCTGCGCGCTGAGCGTGGTTGAGCGGTGTGTTGGCACGTAGCGAACATGCCGATTGCCAGGCCGGCTCCGATCGGGAGCCGGTCAGCCATGTGGTGACAAGTGTTATCGCACAGCGGTTGCGCGCGGCCACGATGTGCCTGCGACGCAGATTGCGTCGGTGTGCTGCAAGGGTTCAGTCGTACACGCGCAGGCCGTTATCGAGATGACACGGTATGCAGTTGGGGCTGGCGCTTGCCCGGTGGACTGCGAAGCGATCAGTGGCTGCGGCTGGCCTTCGGCGCAACCGGGCTGAGCGCGTAGTGCCGTGTATCCATCCACCCAGGAGCACGCACATGGCGTTTCCCACCGCAGTCAACGACCAGATCACCGATACCGTCACGCAGGCCAACGTCAAGGTCATTGGCGAGGCGCCTGCAATGGCGATGGGCACGATCTACCAGAGCATGGCGCATTCGACCGACATCCTGTTTCAGAACGCGGTATCGGCGCAACAGCAGCAAAACACGCTGTCGCAGGCCGCCGCCAATCAGGGCGTGATGCAGATCTACAGCCTTGATACGACCGCCTCGGCGGCGGATGTCGAGAAGGTCGCGCAAGCAGGTGTCGCCGACAATCTGACCAGTCTGCTCACCGTGCTCAATGCGTTCAACACCGGCAAATAATGGCGGCTGGCGACAGCGGCAGTGCTGTCGCCAATGTTGCTGACGCGAGTGCGTCGGTGCACTCAGGCCGCGTCGTCGTCGCGCGCCTGCGGTGGCAGCAGGATCTGCGGCTGCTTGGCCGAGTGGGTCTGGCACAGGAAGGTCATCAGGTGCGCCGCTTCGGTGCTGCCGATCGGCTGGCTGGGCGCGGGCTTGCTGTGGACGTGTTCGGCGAAGGCGTGCTGGGTCTGCTCCGGAACCGCGGAGACAGGGTCTTGCGTAACGGTGGACGAGGACATGAAACGCTCCTGGAACTCACGATCTGACCGTCGCCCGAGGGGACGACGGGAATGCGCCACTGCCTTTGCACAACGGCGTGAGCCGGTGATCTTGCCTGGAATGCGATCGGTCCGATACCGCACAGGTAGCAGACGCTGCGCGGGCAGCGGACCTCCAGATAGCGGCACGCACGCGGCAGTCTGAAGGGGCGCCAGTCCGGGAGCGCCCGGCGGGTTGCCGCGCGGTTGGTTTGGGCGTCGGCGGGCATGGGTATGCGGCTTGCGATCGCCATCCCGGACCGGTGCGTGATCGTCACCGGCCCGCCATCCGCGTGCCCGTTACTCCTTCGGCGTGATCCATACCTGCTGCTGCAGGCCGCGCACGCCGGGCTTGGCGGTGCTGTCCAGGTCGAACACCACCACGGCGTTGTCGCCCTTGCGCTGGAACGGCGCCGGGAAATACAACGCCCGCTGCGGGCCGATGGCCCAGTGGCGGCCCAGGTTGACGCCATTGGCCCAGGTCACGCCCTTGCCGAAGGCGCGCATGTCCAGATAGGTGTCGGTCGGTGTGCCGATGCGCAGCGTGCCGCGGTGGAAGGCCGGGCCTGCGACGGGAGTGCGGGTCCAGCCGCGGATGCTGTCGGGCGAGCGCATCGGCAGCGGGAAGGCCTGCCAGCCGGTGAGCTGCTGGTTGTCCAGCAGCACCGGGTCGACCAGCCCGGCGCGGCCGTCGGCCATGCGTGGGCCGTAGTTGATGCGGCCGCTGTTTTCGACCAAGACATCCAGTGTGTGCTGGCCAGCCGGAATATCCACATCGGTGGAAACCTGCTGCAGCCGGCGCTCGACGCTGCCGACCGGCTTCTGGTCGACATACACCCGCGCCGCATCGCGCACCTCGCCCAGATACAGCGGCCCCTTGCGCGGGCCGGTGACGGTGGTGCGGTAGAGGATGTAGCCGTAGTCCTGGCCAAAATGTTCCATCGGCTGCGGCGTGTCGATGGCGATCGGGGCGGGCAGGTTGTCCCACAGCGAGGCGGATTCGCGCAGTTGGGTGTCCGGCAGTGCCGCGATCGCGATCGGCTTCGGCAGCGCGGGCGGCTGCACGCCGGTGACGCGGGCGATGGCGTCGCGCATCAGCGCAAACTTGGGGGTGGGGCGGCCGGCTTCGTCCAGGATGGCGTCGTAGTCGTAGCTGGTGGTCTGCGGGGCGTAATGGTCGCTGGGATTGCCCTGGAAATTGGCACCATTCATGAAGCCGAAACTGGTGCCGCCGATGAACATGTAGAGGTTGGCCGAATGCCCCTGGCGCAGGATCCACTCCAGTTCTTCGGTCTGTTGTTTGGCGTCGGTGCTGGCGTGCGGCTTGCCCCAGTGGTCGAACCAGCCGGCCCAGTACTCGCCGACCATGCGCGGTTGCCCGGGGCGGAACTTGATCAGTTTGTCGAACGCGCTCTTGGCCTCGCCGGGAGCGAAGTTCACCACCGCCAGGGTGT
Source organism: Xanthomonas arboricola (assembly GCF_002940665.1). Lineage (GTDB taxonomy): Bacteria > Pseudomonadota > Gammaproteobacteria > Xanthomonadales > Xanthomonadaceae > Xanthomonas > Xanthomonas arboricola_B. The sequence goes on along the minus strand of NZ_MIGY01000001.1, from coordinate 397,489 downwards.
CCGGCAAGGTGCCGTTGGCGAGCATGTCGGCGCCGTCGGAGGTGAACAGCAAGGCGTCGTCGAAGCCGGCCTTGACGTACATGGCGCGGTTGTCGGCCATGTAGGCGTGGTCGTCGTCGTAGGAGCCGTATTCGTTCTCGACCTGCACGGCGATGATCGGCCCGCCGTTGTGGTTGAGCAGCGGACGCACCTGTCGGGACACGGCATCCAGATAGGCCTGGCTGGCGGCGAGAAAGCGTGGGTCGCGGCTGCGCACGCGGATGTTGTCCTTGCCGAACAACCAGGCGGGGTAGCCGCCGGCTTCCCACTCGGCGCAGGTGTAGGGGCCCGGCCGCAGGATCACGTTGAGGCCTTGCGCGGCGGCTTCGCGTACGAATGCGGCCACATCGTTGTTGCCGGTGAAGTCGAACCGGCCCTGCTGCGGTTCGACCAGGTTCCAGAACACGTAGGTCTCCACCGTGTTCAGGCCCAGTGCGCGCGCCTTCTGCAGGCGGTCTTTCCAGTAGTCACGCGGAATGCGCTGGAAATGGATGGCGCCGGAGAGCAGTTGATACGGCTTGCCGTCGCGCACGAACTGCGTGCCCTGGGTGCCGAAGCTGGGCCAGGTGTCGGTGTCGGCGGCACGGGCGGCGACGGGAAGCGCCAGCGCGAGGGCCAGGACGAGGGGGCTGAGGGTGCTGCGCAACATGGGCGATTCCCGGCGGTAACGAGTGACGAGTGACGAGCAAGAACAAACATCAAGCAAACGAAGGCGGCAGATCCTCCTTGTTCGCGCCGAAGGCCGGATTCGGTTTGGCGCCCATGGTGAATTCCAGCGTGCCGCCAGCGGCCAGGTCGGCATGCCGCATCCAGCTGCGGTTGGTCGGTTTGCCGTTCCAGCTCAGCGACTGCACATACACGTTCTGCGCGCCGCTGTTGTGCGCGACGATGCGCAGCGTACGGCCGTTGCCGACATCGAGTTCTGCGCGCTTGAACAGCGGGCTGCCAAGGACGTAGTTGCCGCTGACCGGGTCCACCGCATACAGCCCCAGCGCGCTGAGCACGAACCAGGCACTCATCTGCCCGCAATCCTCGTTGCCGGACAGGCCGTTGCGCGCATCGTGGTACTGCTCGCGCAGCAGCCGGCGCACCATCGCCTGGGTCTTGTACGGCTGGCCGGCGTAGGCAAACAGATAGGCCACGTGATGGCTGGGCTCGTTGCCGTGCGCGTACTGGCCGACCAGGCCGTCGATATCCGGTGGCGCATCGGCGGGCAGTTCGGAGCTGGTGGAAAACAGCTCGTCGAGCTTGGCGACGAAGCCGTCGCGGCCGCCGTACAGGTCCATGTAGCCGTACAGGTCGTGCTGGTTGAGGAAGCTGGCCTGCCAGGCGTTGGATTCGGTGAAGTCGCGCCACTTGCCGATGTGGCCCATGCCGCGCGGATCGAACGGTTTAGCCCAGCTGCCGTCTTCCAGGCGCGCCTGCACGAAGCCGCTGTCGCGATTGAACACGTTGCGGTAGTTGCGCGAGCGTTCGCGCAGTGCGCGTGCATCGTCGGTGGCACCGGCGGCCTGCGCCAGATGCGCGCAGGCCCAGTCGTCGTAGGCGTATTCCAGCGTGCGGCTGACCGCTTCGTCGACCTTGTCGGCGGGGATGTAGCCGAGCGTGCGGTAGTCCGCCAGGCCATGGGTGGTGTCGTCCATGGCGCGCTTGCGGTAGGCCGGCCAGGCGGCCTTGTAGTCGATGCCGGTGAAGCCCTTGGCATGCGCTTCGGCCAGCACCACGGCCGAGTGGTAGCCGATCATGCAGCCGGTCTCCACGCCTTGCAGCGGCCAGATGCCCACGCCATCCGGGCATTCGTTGGCGCCGCGCACCAGGCATTGCACCAGGTCCGGCACGCGCTCGGGCTGCACCAGGGTGAGCAGCGGATGCGCGGCGCGGTAGGTGTCCCACAGCGAGTAGGTGCTGTAGTTGTGATAGCCCTTGGGGGCGGTGTGGATCTGCAGGTCCATGCCGCGGTAACGGCCATCCACGTCGCTGAAGAGGGTGGGCGCGAGCAGGCTGTGATACAGGCCGGTGTAGAAGATGCGGCGTTGCGCGTCGTCGTCGCTGTCGATGCGTACGCGCGCCAGTTCCTTTTCCCAGGCGGCCACGGCTTGCGCATGCACGCGGGCGAAGTCGAAGTCGGGCAGTTCCGCATCCAGGTTGGCCAGCGCATTGTCGGCGCTGACCGCCGAGATGCCGACCTTGATCAGCAGCGGTGCGTCGGCTGCGTCGGGGTAGTGCAGTGCGGCCTTGAGGTGCACGCCGTCCACGCTGCGCGTGCCTGCGGCCAGCGGTTGGTCTTCGTTGTACAGCTGCACCTGTTTGAACGGTCGCGACAGCCGCATGGCGAAATAGATGTAGCGCCCCTGCGCCCATTGATGGACGCGCCGGCCGCCGGTGAGGGTGCGGTCGTCGACCACGCGCAGTTGCGCGTCGGTGATGCGGGTGGGGATGCCGGGTTTGTCCTGCATGCCGTGGCACAGGTCCAGCAGCACATGCGCCGGCCTGCCCTTGGGGAAGTGGTAGCGGTGCAGGCCGGCGCGCGCGGTGGCGGTGAGTTCGGCATGCACGCCGCTGTCCTTGAGCCGCACGCGGTAGTAGCCGGGCGAGGCGGCTTCGTCGGCATGGTCGTAGCGCGAGCGGTAACCGCTGTCCGGTGCGTCGAGTGCGCCGGGCACCAGCTTCACTTCGCCGGTGGCGGGCACCAGCAGGAAGTCCAGCATGTCGCCGATGCCGGTCCCGGACAGGTGCGTATGCGAGAAGCCCATGATCGAGCCGTTGGACGCGTGATAGCCGGAGCACGCATCCCACACCGCGTTGTAGGTGTCCGGGCTCAGCTGCACCATGCCGAACGGCAGGGTCGCACCGGGGAAGGTGTGGCCATGGCCGCCGGTGCCGATGAACACATCGACATGGCGGGTGAGCTCGGCGCGGGTGCGCGCATCGGCCGGCAGTGCGTAGTTGCCGGCGCGCGCGCGCGCGCGCCCGGAGAGGCCTGCGCCGCCGAACAGTGCCGCTGCGATGGCGCCTTGGAGAAAACCGCGTCGTGTTGCCATGGTGATGTGCTCTTGGATGTCACGAAATGGGGCGGGCCGTACCCTCATCCGCCCTTCGGGCACCTTCTCCCGGCGGGAGAAGGGAAGATCAAGCGCTCTGCAGTTCCGCGTTGGAAGGGCGGGCCCTTCGCAAAATCAGGCGCTGCGCAGCAGCTGGGGTTTGCGTTGGTGCAGGTCGATGATCAGTTCGCCGAACAAGGTGTTGGCCCAGGCGAACCAGTCGCGGGTGAAGGTGCTCGGGTTGTCCTTGTCGAAGGCCTCGTGCATGAAGCCGGTGCCGGCATGGGTGGTCTTGAGCCACTGCAGGCATTGGCGCAGGTGTGCGTCGTCGTCGCTGACCAGGGCGTACTGGATGATCGACATCGGCCAGATCGTGCCCATGCCGCTGTGCGGGCTGCCGACGCCTTCGGCGGCACTGCCGCGCGAGAAATACGGGTTGCGTTCGCTCCAGGCCAGCTGGCGCGTGCGCAGGAACACCGGGTCGGCGCGGTCGCAGCAGCCCAGGTAGGCCAGGCTGAGCAGGCCGGGGGCGTTGGCGTCGTCGATGAACAACTGGTTGCCGTAACCGTCCACTTCGAATGCCCAGTACGACTGCCCATCGGCGTCGCGTTGCTGGCCAAACTTGCGCGTGGCGGCTTCCACTTCGTCGGCCAGCGCGGTGCAGTCGGCGGCGAACGCGGCATCGCGATGCAGGGCCGTGCTCATCGTTGCCAGCTGGCGCAGCGAAGCCACCGCGAACAGGTTGGCCGGCACGAACAACGGATACACGCAGGCATCGTCGGAGGGGCGGAACATCGAGTGGATCATGCCGTTGGGCCGGGTCGGCTGGCCGTAGCCTTCCAGCACCAGGGTCTCGGTCGCCAGCGGCGAGGGGCGCTGGAACACGTACGGGCCGCGGTCGTCCTTGCGCTGCTGTTCGCGAAAGGTCTTGACCACCACGTGCATCGCCGCGCGCCAGTCGTCGTCGAACGGGGCGGCATCGCCGGTGGCGCGCCAGTATGCGTGCGCGATGCGGATCGGGTAGCACAGCGAATCGATCTCCCACTTGCGCTCGCCCACGCCGGGCTTCATCTCGGTGATGTCGTTGAGCGACCACTTCAGGCGCTGGGTCTGGCCATCGGGCAGGAAGGCGTTGGCGTAGGGATCCAGCCGGATACAGGCGGCCTGGCGCTGGATCAGGCCATGGAACATGCGCCGCAAGGCGGGGTCGCGCCTGGCCAGTGGCACATACGGGTGCACCTGGGCGGAGGAGTCGCGCAGCCACATCGCATGGATGTCGCCGGTGATGACGAAGGTGTCCGGCTTGCCGTTGCGGGTGCCGGTTTCCACCGTGGTGTCCAGCGTGTTGGGGTAGCAGTTCTCGAACAGCCAGGCCAGCTCGGGGTCGGCGATGCGCGACTTGATCTGCACGATCTGCTGCTCGACCGCCTTGCTGACGAAGCGGCGCTGCGCCTTGGGCGGGCGCTTGCTGACGAAGTTGCCGGCAGCGGTGGAGGTGCCGGCAACGGGGGCGGCGAAGGCGGGCAGTGCGCCGGCGAGCAGGCCGGCGCCCGCGCTGGCGCCCAGCAACTGGAGGATGTCGCGGCGGGTGTGCATGACCTGGAGCTCCCTGGGATTTCAGCAAACGGTCGACGCAGTGGACTTCCTTGCAGCGGCGGCATCACGTGCCGGCCCGAGGATCAGACCTATGCATGACCAATTCCCGATGACCATACAACGTGTGCGCCGAATGTGCATAGTGCACCCGCACAATTCGGCGCCGTACGCGTGGCCTGCAGCCGTGCCCGCGGCGGCTGGTCGGCCTCACCCGCGCTCGCGCAGCACCGTCCTTCGCTCGAGCGCATGTCCGCGCCGCTAGACCGGCACTGCGCAGTGGCCATCGTCCTGCGCATGCCGCCCGGACAACCTTCTGCCAGCATGCGCCGCGACGGGCTACGTGCCGATCGCCGGATGGATCAGCAACGCCTTGCAGGCGTCCATGTGGCTGCCGCCGAGCGCCGGCCATGACAGCCGACGCCTGTTGCATGTCGCGCAGATGCCCCGCTTATTTCGGCAACGGCGAACGCCCCGAGATCGAGAACGCTGCGGCCTCGCCAGCCGCGCCGGAGTCAGGCTGGCCACCGCCGACAAACAGCGTGTAATCGCCGGCTTCCACCGCACGCTGCCCGGTGCGATCTACATCGCTCAGGGCGCGCGCATCCAGGGTGAAGCGCAGCGTGCGCTGCTCACCCGGTTGCAGATGCACGCGCTGAAAGCCGACCAGGCTGCGCAACGGAGACTGCGGGCGCTGCGGATACTGCAGATACACCTGCGCCACTTCGTCGCCGGCACGCGTGCCGGTATTGCGCACGGTGGCGGTCACCTGCAGGGTGCTGCCGGCTTGCAGGGTTGCAGTGGACAGCTGCGGCGCGCCGTAGGCAAAGCGGGTGTAGCTCAAGCCGTAGCCGAACGGAAACAGCGGCTCGCCCTTGAAGTAGCGATAGGTGCGGCCCTTCATGTCGTAGCTGACGTAGGGCGGCAGGTCCTTGGTGGAGCGATAGAACGTCACCGGCAGGCGCCCGCCGGGGTTGTCGTCGCCGGCCAGCATGCGCGCGATCGCGGTGCCGCCGGACTGGCCCGGATACCACGCCGCCACGATCGCATCGGCGTGCGTGCTGGCCCAGTTCAAGGCCACCGCGCTGCCGCTCATCAGCACCACCACCAGCGGCTTGCCGGAGGCCTTGGCGCGTTCGAGCAGCGCTTGCTGCGGGGCGGGCAGGGCGATGTCGGTGCGGTCGCCGCCGTCGAAGCCGGGCACGTCGATGCGCAGCTCCTCGCCTTCCACATCCGGCGACAGGCCGACGAAGGCCACCACCGCATCGGCCTGCGCCACCGCCTGCTCGGCCTCGGCCAGTTGCGCGGCTGCCGGTGGCAGCCACTCCAGGCGCACGCCCTGGTCCTGGCCGCGGTGTTCCATCTCCAGGCGGATCCTGCGCGGGCGGGTGTCGTCGAAGTGCAGCACGGTCTCCACGCTGCGGCCGTCGGCGTTGTGCATGCCGGCCGGCACGTGCTTGTCTTCGGCATTGCCGGCGACCACCAGCTTGTCGTCGACGTACAGCCGCACCGGGTCATGGCCGGCGCAATCGAAGCAGCGCGCCACCCGCACCGCCAGCGTGTAGTCGCCCGCGCTCGGCGGCAGCAGCTCGCCGCTCCAGCGCACCGCGTAGCGGTCGGCCGGCACGCCCTTTGCGGGGGCGACCTGGTCCCAGTTGAAACTCACCGTGCGATCCTGCCGCACCACACGCGGCGCGCCGTCCAGATCGACAGTGTCGAAATACTCGCCACGCAAGCCCGGCTTGCCGTCGCTGCGCAGCGCGGTTTCCGGAATCATGCCGGGCACGCCTGCGGCCAGCGGCGCGCCTTGCGCATAGCTGACCTGCTGCGCGCCGAAGCGCTGGCGCAGGCCGAGCAGGGGCGTCACCGGGTCGGACGAGGTGCCTTGATAATTGGCTTCCAGCGCCGCCAGGGCATCGGCATTGGGGCCGATCACCGCCAGCCGCGTGCCGGCCTTCAGCGGCAAGGTATTGGCCTGGTTCTTGAGCAACACGATCGACTCGGCGGCCGCTGTCAGTGCCAAGGCACGATTGGCGGCGTTGTCGATGTCCTTGGCGCCGAGCCTGGCATACGGATCCTTGCGCGGCGCTTCCAGTTCGCCCAGGCGATAGCGCGCGGCGAACAGGCGCACCAGCGACTGGTCGAGCAGGGCTTCGTCCACTTCGCCGCGTTCGATGGCAGTGCCCAGGGCGCGGTACGCGTAACCGCAGTTGAGATCGTGCCCGGCTTTGAGCGCGGCGGCCGAGGAGCCGGCGTTGTCTGGGCGGAAATAATGGAACTGGGTCATGTCGTCCACCGCATCGCAGTCGGACACCACAAAACCCTTGAAGCCCCAGTCGCCACGCACGCGGCCGTTGAGCAACCAGTCGGCCGCGCAGGCCGGGGTGCCGTGCAGCGCGTTGTACGCACACATCACCGAGCCGGCCTGGCCGTCGATCAGGGCGGCGCGGAAGGCGGGCGTATAGGTCGCCTCCACGTCGCGCGGCGACACGTCCACATCGAAGCCGTGCCGGCCCGGCTCCGGTCCGCTATGGACGGCGATGTGCTTGGGCGTGGCGATGGTGCGCGGGTGATCCAGATCGTCGCCCTGCAAGCCGCGAATGAAGCCCACCGCCAATTGCCCGGTGAGGAAGGGATCCTCGCCGTAGGTTTCCATGCCACGGCCCCAGCGCGGGTCGCGGAAGATATTGATGTTGGGCGACCAGATGGTCAGGCCCGCGTAGCGCTTGTGATCCTTGCCCGGGCCGCCGGCCTGATTGAACTTGGCGCGCGCCTCGGTCGACACCACCGTGCCCACCTGCTGCATCAACGCAGTATTCCAGCTGGCCGCCAGTCCGATCGATTGCGGAAACACCGTGGCGTAGCCATTGCGTGCGATGCCGTGCAGGCCTTCGCTCCACCATTCGTAGGCGGGGACGCCCAGGCGCGGAATCGCCGGCGCATCGTTCATCGCCTGCGCGACTTTTTCCTCCCGGCTCATCTGCGCGACCAGGGCGGCGGCGCGTTGCTCCGGCGTCGCATCGGGTCTTGTTGCGGCCAATGCCGGCGCGCAGATCAGCGGCAGGCCCACGCCCAGACTCAGCGCGACCGCCAGGCGGCATGGAAACACGGACAACGACATCTGCTCACTCCTGCGGGGCGGCGACGGGCCGTCACGCGTTGTTCTTGGATTGCCCGCAGCGACACCGCGGGCGGCGGTTGATGACACGCGGGGCGGTGGTGGTTGCCGATCAGGCACCGGATCGGGCGCGACCTGCGCCTGCCACTGCAGCCGCTGCGCCACGCGCCGTCTTGGCTGACGGCGCAGCGCCCTGATGCGAGCGCTGCGCCATCGTCCGACGCGTGTTCCCGGCGCGGCTTACTTCGGCTCCGCCGGCTCCGGCGGCGCGCCGGCCAGCGTGCCGGCCAGATTGCGGACCTGCAGCGTGGACTGCAACTGCGCCAGCGCGGCCTTGCTGCTCACGTGCACGGTCAACGGCTCGCCCGGCAGCAGATCGAACGCGTTGTCCGACAGCGTGGCATCCACATCGCCGAACGATAGCCAGACCTCGCGTGCCAGCGTGTTGCTGGACAGCGTCAGCGCGTAGCCATCGCCATCGGCGCGCCACTGGCTGTCGATCTTCACGGCCGGCAACGCCAGCTGCTTGGCCGGCGCAAAGAACACCACCTCGCGCGACAGCAGCTTCTCGCCGTCGAACAACTCGAACACCGCATAGCTGCGCTTGGGATCGGCGCTGCCCAGCAATTGCTTGTCGCTGAAGTTGCCCACCTGCAGGCTGCCAAGCGGTTTGACGGTGGCCTTTTCCTCGCGCTTGCTCAGCAGCTTGCCGTCCATGTTCATCACCCGCATGCGCCAGCGGGCCGCCAGCGCAGTGGTGCGGTCGGACACCAGCGACACCTCGGTCTGGCCCTTGTCGTTACGCAGTGCGGCGATCAGCTCCGGCGCGTAGAACCGGCGGGCGTGGTAATGCAGCGCCTTCCAGCGGCCGTAGTAGTCCACGCTGGACCACGACGCACCCGGCCACACATCGTTGAGCTGCCAGTACAACGAGCCCATCGATTGCGGGCGCGAGGCGCGCAGATGCGAGGCGGCCAGGTTGATGCCCTCGGCCTGCATCAGCTGGCTCAGGTAGACGAAGCTCTCGAAATCCTTGGGCTCGCCGAACTCGCGCCGGATGTACAGCATCAGCCGCTTGTTGCCGTTGCCCTTGTCGAACTTCTGATGCACACGCATCACCGGCGATTCCGGGTCCATGTCGCCGGGTTCGGCGAAGGCACGCACGGTACGCATGTCCGGGAACGACTGCAGGCCGTACTCGGACATGAAGCGCGGAGTGACGTTGAGGTATTCGGTCACCGGCAGCGCAGGGCCGCCCCAGACCTTCCAGTAGTGCAAGTCGCCATCGTTGGCCTGGTCGGCGGCGCCGTCGAAGTTGGTGCCCGGCGAGGTGGACCAGTACGGCACGTCGCTGTCGTAGGTGGCCACCACTTCGCGGAACACGGTGCCGAACAAGGTGGTCATGCCGCGCTCGATGCGGCTGCGTTCTTCCGGGTCCACCGACTGCTTGAACTTGACCCGGTCGCCCCAGTTTTCCCAGCCGGTCTGCACTTCGTTGTTGCCGCACCACAGCACGATGCTGGGATGGTCGCGCAGGCGCTTGACCTGGTCGATCGCTTCCTGTCGGGTGTTCTCGCGGAATTCCACGTCGTACGGCGGCACCGCGCCGCCGAACATGAAGTCCTGCCAGATCATGATGCCCAGCTCGTCGGCCACCTCGTAGAAGCGATCGTCCTGATAATGTCCGCCGCCCCACATGCGCAGCATGTTCATGTTGGCATCGCGCGCATCCTGCAAGGTGCTGCGCATGCGCTCGGGACTCACGCGCGCGGGAAACGCATCCAGCGGAATCAGGTTGGCCCCCTTGGCGAAGATCGGGATGCCGTTGATCACGATCTCCATGCTCTTGCCGTACTTATCCTTCTCGCGCCGCAGCTCCACCGAGCGCAGGCCGGTCACCCGCTTGATCTGCTGGTTGTCGCCATCGGCGTCGCGCACGCTGGCCACGAAGGTGTAGCGGTCCTGCGCGCCGTAGCCGGCCGGGAACCAGCGCTTGGGCTTGGCGATGCGCACCGGCACATCGATACGGTTCTGCCCCGGGTCGACCACCGCCTGCTGGGTGAATTGCCCAACCGACTGCCCATCCGGGCCGAGCACGTCCAGCGTCACCTGCACCGGCCCGCTGCGGCCGGCCTGCAGTTCCAGCTGCGCCTGCAACTGCGCGCTGTCGGCATCCACGCGTTGCTGGGCGATATGCAGCCCGTCCACGCGCACCGCATCCCAGGCTTCCACGCGCACGTCTTTCCAGATGCCGGCATTGACCATGCGCGGGCCCCAGTCCCAACCGAAGTTGTACGGCGCCTTGCGCACATAGGTGGAGCTGTGGCGCGACTCGGGCTCGTCGCCGAAGGCGGAATCGTAGGCGCCCGGCAGCGCGTACGGCTGCTTGGCCAGCCAGGGCTGGATCTTCTTGATCGGCGAGAACAGCTTGACCTCGAGTACGTTGTCGTCGCGCTTGAGCAGGGGTTTGGCATCCACGCGCCACTGCCGGAACATGTTGTCGGCGCTGAGCAGCGGCTTGCCATTGAGGGTGACCTCGGCAAACGTATCCAGGCCGTCGAACACCAGCTCGACATGCTCGCGCTTGAGCGTGGCTGCGTCCACGTTGAAGCGGGTCTGGTACTGCCAGTCGCTCAGGCCCGCCCACTGGATCTTGCCTTCGTTGTCGCGATAGAACGGGTCCGGCACGATCTTGGCGGCGATCAGATCGGTCTGCACCGCGCCCGGTACCTGCGCCGGCAACCAGGCCGCCGCCTTCGGATAGGTCCTGGCCTGTTCCTGGCCCGGCACCAGCCGCACCTGCCAGCCGCTGTCCAGGGGCGTTGCCGTGGGCGGCGCGGCCCAGGCCTGCGAGATGGCAACGGCCAGGGCAAGCCCGAGGCGGGCGGGGGCGGGAACGCAACGATGACGGGGCAGGGGCATGGATGACTCTCCTTGGATGGATCAGCGCGTGGCGGCGGGGGGCGCCTGCGCGGTGGTTTCAATCAACTGGACGGCGCCGATGGCATACAACGGGCCGCGAATCGGCGCGGTGAAGCGCAGGCACAGATCGTGGATGCCGGTGCGTGCAGGCAGTACGGTTTCCAGCGTGAATTGTTCGCCCACGATGGCGCTGTCGGGCAGCTGCACGCTGGCGATCAGTTCGCCCTCGCAGCCCAGGCGCACTTCCAGCTCGCCGCGACGCGTCCTGGCGGGGTACTGCACCACCTTGGATTGTTCGTGGGCCAGGCCGAAGTTGTTCGGCAGGCGTGCGGCCTCGATCCGGATCGCGCCGACGCCGTCCAGGCGCGCCTGCGGATAGAGGCGGCAGGCATGGAACAGGTCGACGTTGTAGACCGGCGTGTCGGCGCCGGTCAGCTCCGGCAGCAACGGCAGACGCAGGCCGAGCGCACCGGTGTCCACGCAATCGCGCAGGCCCTGGGTGTCCACGCGCAGCAGACCGGCACGATCGAAGGTGCGGCTGCGCGGGGCCGCCAACGCGGTGCCACCGGCATCGAAGGCGGTGGCCTTGACGGTGGTCGGCAGCTGGATCGTGAACGGCGCCGCATAGCGTGGCGATGCCGGCGTGGGATCGCTGCCGTCGGTGGTGTAGTGCAGGGTGCCTGTACCGGCCTGGGTGCCGAGTGCCACCTTGGCCGGGCCACCGGCCAGCACCGGGTTGGGGCCGCTTTCCAGTGCGATATCGGCAGCGAAGGCGCCGTCGCTGGAGTCGATGCCCAGCGCCTTGTAGCGCTGCAGCTGCGCCGGCAGGCGCGCCAGGAAATCCTTCCAGCTGCGTGCAGCCATCGGCGACCAGGTCACTTCGGCGATGGCGGACAGACGCGGGAACAGCGCGTGATCTACATGCCAGCGCGAGGGAATGTATTCGGACCACAACGCGCCTTGCGCGCCGAGTACATGCGTGGACTGCTCGGCGCTGAGTTCACCAGGTACCGGGTCGAAGGCGTAGACCTTGGACAACGGCAGTACGGTCAGGCGGCCGTTGGGTTCGTCGCTGCGCGTGGTCTGCAGGTTGTCCAGGTACAGCCATTCGCCTGGCGCAAGCACCACATCGTGGCCTTGCCGGGCTGCGGTCACCGCACCGTCGATGCCGCGCCACGACATCACCGAGGCACTTGCAGGCACGCCGCCTTCGAGGATTTCGTCCCAGCCGATCATGCGCCGGCCGTGATTGGTGAGATAGGTCGCCAGCTGCGCGTTGAACCAGCCCTGCATCGCATGCGCGTCCTTGACCCCGAGCTTGCGCATCTGCGCGCGCACCGCGGGCGAGGCTTCCCATTGATCCTTGACCGCCTCATCGCCACCGATATGGATATACGCCGACGGGAACAAGGTCAGCACCTCGTCCAGCACGTTGGTGATGAAGCTCAGGCTGCGTTCGCTAGTGTTGAACAGGTACGGGTTGACGCCCCAGTCCACACCCACCTGCGTGCGCTGGCCGGGCACGCCGACTTCTTCCGGATATGCCGCCACCGCGGCCTGCGCATGCCCGGGCATGTCCAGCTCGGGCAGCACCGTGATGTGCAGGCGCGCCGCATAGGCGACGATCTCGCTGATCTGCTGCTGCGTGTAGAAACCGCCATAGCGCTCGGGCGTGCCGTGCTGGCCGGCGCCGGGCGGGGTGCGCCAGGCACCGACCTCGGTGAGTTTGGGGTAACGCTTGATCTCGATGCGCCAGCCCTGGTCGTCGGTGAGATGCCAATGCAGCACATTGAGCTTGTGCGCGGCCATCGCATCGAGCACATGCTTGACCGTGGCCACGTCGTGGAAGTGGCGGGCCACATCCAGATGCTGGCCGCGCCAGCCAAAGCGCGGCCAGTCGCGGATCGCCACCGCCGGCACGGCGACGTCGCCCTTGCGCGCGTCCGGCGTCATCAGTTGCCAGGCGCTGATCGCACCATAGAACAGGCCGGCGCCATCGCGCGCGGCAATGCGGATGCCGTTGCCATCCACATCCAGGCTATAGCCTTCCTTGTGTGCCACCGGCGCCTGCGGTGTGCGCTCCAGGCGGATGCTGCGCGGCGAGGCGCTGGCTTCGGTGCGCACTTCCAGGGCCAGGCCGCGGGTGCGTTGCAACAGGCTGGCCAGCGACTCGGCGCTGCGGCGCACCTCGGCGTTGCCGGTGGGGATGGAGATCACCGTGCCGGTGCCGACGCGGAAACTGCCGGTGCCGCGCCTGGCTTCGGCCGGGGCGGGAATCAGGGGCAGCGGTGCGGTGGTCGCAGGCAGTGTTGCGGTGTTGCCGGGATTGGCCGCAGGTGCGGTCGCTGCACCGCGTTGGCCGCAGCCAGCCAGCACCATCGTCGCAAACGCCATTGCAAGCAGGCGCGAGGAACGTCCGTGCGATGACAGCAGGCGCGACGACAGGCTGCGCGGCAACGGCTGCCTGGATAGCGGTGAGCGCAGGCTCGGTGCGGAGTTGGACATCATGCAATCACATCCCGGTATGGCGGGGGAAACACGGCAGCCACGCACAGTAGCAAAGCCTTGCCGCATGGCGCAGGGACTGGCGCACGCTTCGTCGGGGGGCGCGGCGTGTGGTGTCGCGCAGCAACCGCGCTCCGCATCGTTGTTGCAGAACGGGCGCGGGCAGTGCGCGCATCGGATTGCAGTGGATGCATTCCGATGCGAACACCGACCGCGCCCGTCATGTCGTGCAGCAGTGCGATGACGCGTTCAGCGCTGCGCGGTCGGCAACTCGTCCCACACCTTCGGGTCTTCGGCGCCCAGCACCCAGCAGCTGAAACCTTCCAGGCCGTACTGCTTCACCAGGTCGTAGCGTGCCTTGAAGCTGCGCGCATCCGGGCGGAACACCCACTCGCGCATGTCGTCGCGGTAGAAGTAGAACCACGATTCCTGCTCGACCGGATCCCATTGCACGGTGGCGTTCTGCTCGATCGCCAGCGGGAACGATTCGTCGGCATCGATGTACGTGGCGGAGATGTTCGACGCTTCGGTGCCGTCTTCCTTGACCGGATTGCCGGTGTACCAGCGGTAGCCGTAAGTGGCGATGCCGAGCGAGAGCTTGTCCTTCGGCACCTGGGTGATCGCGTAGTCCAGGTGCTTTTTCATCCACACCATGCCGTCGACCGGGCCTGGCGTGGTCCAGCGGGTGTGCTGGTCGTAGGTCATGATGCTGACCAGATCCGCGGCCTGGCCCAGCGCCTTGAGGTCGTATGCACCGCGCCAGTACTCCCACATCCACTTGGAGAACTGGCCGCCTTCGGCATGGCCCGGCGCATTGGGCACCACCGCCACCGACATCTTGAAGCCGGCCTTGTGCAGCGCATCGGCGGTCTGCTTGACCATCAGCGTGTAGGCATCGCGGTCGGTCCAGGCGATGTTCTCGAAATCGAACTGGAAGCCATAGTACTTGTGCTGCTTGCCGTGGATCAGCAGCGATTCGATCATGCGCTTCTTGGCGGCTTCGTCGTGCATCAGCTTGTGGAAGCCGTCGCGCCCGGTGGTCATCGACAGGATCGGCATCACCCGCAGGTTCTTCTGCTTGGCGATGTCGTACAGGTACGTGTTGGGTGTGCCGTTGACCAGGCCGTTCTGGTCGACGCCGTACCAGGTCGGCACCACCACGTCGATCTTGTCGACATTGGCCAGGAACGCGTTGGTCGATTTCTGCGTGTTCATCAGATAGAACAACGCGGTGGGGTTCTTGGCCAGGGCCGGGGCGCAGGCAAACGCCAGCGCAAGCAACATCCAGGTCAATCGCTTGCTCATGAAAACAGCATCCGTCAGGGAGTGGAAGAAGAAAGATCGATGCGCAGCACGTAGGCGTGCTCGCCCACTGGCTTGGCAGGCAGGCTCAGATGCAGGCCGTCGGCCTGCAGCTCGAACGGCACCTTCCTGCCGTTGGCCAGCAGCGTCACCGCGCGCACGCCGTCGGCCGGCGTGAGCGAACGGATCACCGCCTTGCCACCGGCCGGCCAGCCGAGTTCGATCGCATACAGCGTGCCATCGCGCGTGGTGAAGCGAAAATCCTCGGCGGTGTACGGCTTGGTCTTGACGTCCTGGAAGGTGCCGCCCACCACTTCGGTCGGGCCTTCGCCATACACGCGCCACGGCTTGCTGTCGTAGATCGCGCCGCCGTTGGTCTTGAGCCACTTGCCGATCGCCAGCAGGATGCCGCGCTCGGTATCCGGGATCGAGCCATCGGCCCGCGGGCCGATGTTGAGCATCAGGTTGCCGTTCTTGGCCACCACGTCGGCCAGCATGTGGATGATGAAGGTCGGCGACTTGTAGGTGTCGTTTTCGATGTAGCCCCACGAGGCATTGCTGACCGAGGTATCGGTCTGCCAATGGGTGGGATGGATGCCGGTGAGCTGGCCGCGCTCGATGTCCAGCGTGCCGGCACCTTCCGGAAACGCGCCCAGCTTGTAGTTCACCACCACGCCGCGATCGGCTTCGGTGCGCGCCGCGCCCTGGTTGTAGTAGTAGGCCAGCATGGTCGGCAGACTGCTGCGGAAGGTGGGGTGGGCAATCCACCAGTCGAAATAGATCAGGTCCGGCTGATAGGTGTCGATCAGCTCGGTGGTACGCGCCAACCAGTCGTCCAGCCACGCCTGCGACACCGGCGTCCAGTCGTTGGCCACATCGGCATCGTCCTTGCCCGGCAGGCGCACCTGCGCCGGGCCGTACAGCGCGGCATAGCGCGGGTCGTTGACGTCCGAATCGAAGGTGCGTCCACCATCGAAGAACCAGTTGTGCTCGGCGCGGTGCGAAGACAGCCCGAAGTGCAATCCCTGCGCGCGGATCGACTTGGACAATTCGCCCAGCAGATCGCGTTTGGGACCCATCTTGACCGCGGTCCAGTCCGACAACCTGGAGTCGTACAGCGCAAAGCCGTCATGGTGCTCGGCCACCGGCACCACATAGCGTGCGCCGGATTGCCGGAACAGCTTGGCCCAGCCATTGGGGTCGAACTTGGGTGCGGTAAATTTGGGGATCAGATCCTTGTAGCCGGAGCGCGCCTGCGGCCCGTAGGTCGCCACGTGATGGGCAAATTCCTTGGAGCCTTCCAGGTACATGTTGCGCGAGTACCACTCGCTGCCGAACGCCGGCACCGAGAACACGCCCCAGTGGATGAAGATGCCGAACTTGGCGTTGTCGTACCACGCCGGTGATTGATAAGCCTTGAGCGCAGCCCAATCGGGGCGGAACGGCCCCTTGCGCGCGCCTTGTTCGGCTTCGCGCACCAGGCGCTCGCGCTCGGGTGCGTACTTGGCGGTGGCGCTGAGCCACTGCTGGTCGATCTGTGCCGGGCTGAGCGTGGTGGCGGTGGGCGCGGTGGGCGATTGCGCGCTGAGCGTGGCAGCAGGCAACGCGAGCAGCAGACCGAGCGCGAGCATTCGCGTTCTGGGTGCAGCTCCGGCGTGGCGGCGGGATGGAGCCGCAGGGCGGCTATCGGTCGTCATGGGAACTGCACTCCTTCAAGCGAGACATGGCGGTTGCAGCGCAGCCGGCACGTGGATGGCAAAAGCGGGCCTGGCCATGCGCCCTCAACCGCGAAGGGGCGTGGCCAGTACCACTCCTTGGTACAACATCGAGCGGTGCGCTGCATGCAACGCACAGCTCAAAAAAAAGCGCGCCACCGTGGAGGGTCGGTGGCGCGCCGGGACTACATCAGAACTTGAAGTTCAACTGGGCCTGATAACCGCGGCCGTTCTTGTACATGCCGATCGGCGCGTACTTGACCTCGTTGTACCAGTAGTAGGTCGAATCCAGCAGATTGGTTGCGCTCACGCTGATGCCCATCCAGTCGTTGATCTGATAGGAAGCGGTCAGGTCTAGCTGCTTGTATTCGTCGGTAAAGACGTTCGAGTTCAAGCGGCCGATCTGAGTGAAGTACTTAGAGCGATAGCTGTAATTCACACGTACCATCCAGTCGCCTTGTTCCCAGTACGGGATCACGTTGTAAGTGTTGCGCGACAGGTATGGAAGATTGAGCCCGCCATCGGAATCTGCTTCGGCGTACGTATAGTTTGCCTGGAGTCCGAAACCATAACCGAAGGCCTGTTGATAGTTCAGCGAGGCACCGGTCACCTTCGCGCCGGTTGCATTGACTGGAGAGCTGATCTGATAGGTGCCGCTGACTCCATTGATCGGATCGGTCAACTGTTGCGCATTGGTGACGGTGACAATGTAAGAGCCGATGTCACGATAAAACACTTCAGCAGACAGCATGCTCGACGGAGCAAAATACCACTCGGCCGCCAGGTCGTAATTGGTTGATTCATATGGCTTTAGGTTGGGGTTGCCGCCGCTGCCCGTCAGGTTGCAGGAGTTCGCATCGGTACAGACGGTGCCATCGCTACTGGTGCTGTTGAGAGAGACCGAGCCTGCCAGATCCTGATAGCGGGGGCGGGCGATGACCTTTGCTGCCGAAAAGCGCAATACCTTGTCGTCGTCGATGTCGTAGGCGATGTTGAAGCTCGGCAAAGGCTTGTAGTAGTTCGTTTTGGACTGAACCTGCGTGAACGTACCCCCATTGGAACTAAGCCAGTACAGCGACTTGTCCATGGTGTCGACGTAACGCACACCCAGGTTGCCGCGCCAGTTGCCGGACTCGAAGTTGAGTTGGGCATAGAGATTGCTGGTGATCTCTTTGACATCGAACATCTGGCCATACTTGTTCTCCAGTGCGCCCTGTGGCAACGACTTTAGATACGAAAGTACAGAGTTGAGATTTGCAGTGGGCCAGTTGACCAGATCGGAGCTGGCATTTAATCCATCGTAAAGGCCGCTAGGGGTAGTTCCTGGATTAAATGACGTCAGCAGCACATCCTGATTGGCGAAGATCGCATTGCCACGCGAGTCTTGGCCATTCTGGTGGTTGATGTACTTGTAGCCCAGCTGCAGCTTGTTGAGCGGACCCCAGTCGAGGTCACGTGCCGCATCGAACTGAAAATACTTTTCCTGATCCTTGCTGGTGGTGTATTCAATGCCGCCAGCCTGCTGCCCGGATTTGAGGCCCCAGTTCGATGCGCCATTGTTGCCATACGTGACGCCTGTGCTGGTGCCGTCATAGTTGAAGTTATAGCCGCCGTCCTGCAGCAGAAACTTCATCAGGTATTCGGGATTCTTGCCGCCGGTAGCCTTGGTATCGCCAATCTGCGTGGTGAAAACCCACTTCTCGCCTAGCCAGTCATGGCGCAGGTTCAAGCTCTTGGTGGTGACTTCGCTCTCGCGATAGTTGGTGTCCAGCTGCGCGTAGGGCTGGTTGCCGTTACCGGCACCGTCGGTCACGGTTGCCTGGGTGATGTAGCCGTTCTGGACGGTTGCGCTGGTGATCTTGTCCTGATCGCCGCAGCCGGGGCAGACGTAGCGCGATTCACTGAAGTTGTTGTACTTGCCCTTGATGTAGACGCCGGTCAGATTGAATTCGTTCTGCTCGTTCGGCTTCCATTGCAATGCACCCTGCAGGCCATCGCGCTGGCGGGTCTGCTGGAAAAAGGCGCTGTTGATACCTACCGGAATGCGGGCAGTGGCAACGTCGCCGCCGTCGCCCGAGATCGCGGCAGTCGGCGCAATGCCGGCGCCGGTGTTGTAACCGAAGAATTCGATACCAGCACGTGCAATATCCTGCTTGTCATGCGTGGCGGAGATCAACGCGCCGAAGGTCTCGTCGTCGTTCTTCCAGCTCCACAGCGCCGAGCCGCGCGGATTGCCTTCTTCCGAACGGTCGTTGTAGTTGTAACCGACCGAGCCGCGGATGGTGTTCTTGGGCAGGTCCAATGGCTTGCGGGTGTGCACGATCACCGTGCCGCCGATCGAGCCTTCGTCGATGCGCGCTTCCGGGGTCTTGTAGACCTCCATCAGGCCGATGATTTCCGGCGACAGCAGGGTGTAGTTGAAGGTACGGCCGCTGGTGTCGGTCGGGTTGCCGCCCCAGTCGCCCGAGGCGATGGTCTGGCCGTTGAGCAGCACGCGGTTCAAGGCCGGGTCGGTGCCGTTGATGCTGACCTTTTCGCCTTCGCCGAACTGGCGATCGACGCTGATGCCCGGCAGGTGCGACAGCGATTCGGCGGCGTTGACGTCCGGGAACTTGCCGATGTCTTCGGCGCTGATCGCATCGACGATCGAGTTGGCCGAGCGCTTGACCGCCTGGCTCTTCTCCAGCGACGCGCGATAACCGGTGACGGTGACGGTATCCAGCTCGGTGGTCGTCGACGGTGTGGCGGCAGCAGCCTGTTGTTCTTGTCCGGCAGCCATTGCAGAGCCGGAGCAGTACAGAGCGGCGGTGATACAGAGTGCTAACGTCGTGGTGCGGCTGTGCATGGCTAAACCTCGTTGGTTAGTGCTGTGAGCGCGCCGCCTCGGAAAGGCGTCACGCGCTCGGCGTGGCCGGCAAAACAACACGCCCTGACCGATCGCGGTGATCGCACTGGCACGCGTCGCAAGCGGCGGGTCCAGGTGATTCGCGTGGTAGAGGAGGTGTCCCCCGTGTGGTGAAGCGATAGAGCGACTGCGACTTCAGCGAGTCGGACATCAGGCGATGTCCCGCTCACGAACCTGGAATGCGCCGGCGAGGGAGGGCCCGTTCCTGAGTGGCGAACAGTCCATGGCCCCGCCTGCCATAACTCCGATTTGGATCGAGTCTCGCGTAGCGTTGACAGCGTTGTCAACACATCGTCACAGATCTCTGAAGCGACTGCGATTGCGCTGCATTGCAGCATTTCCGGTTGACGCCATGCACCTCGTCATGACTGTCGTGCAGCGTGCCAATAGCGCGTCTGTGTTGTGATCGGCCGCTTCTATGGGGAATCGCGTATGTTCGGATGAGAGACCATGGTCTGTGCTGAAATCGTTGCCGCAGGTGCGGATTTTCAGTGGATGATGAAATTTGCGGCATCCTGTTCAAATCGTGACCGCCACGGTTGCGTTGCAAGGCAATTGCTGACAACGTTGTCTGCCGTCACCGTTCGTCTGACGACAGGCGTGACGTCGGCCCGCGGCCACTTATCAGGAGAATGCGTGAGCGCAAGCAGTCCAATGGAAGCGGTGGCCTTTCCGCGCCCCGACACCTTCGTTGCCGCAGACGTAGGAGGGACGCATGTGCGTCTGGCGCTGGTGTGCGAAAGCGTCGATCCACGCCAACCGGTCGTAGTGCTGGACTATCGCAAGTACCGGTGCGCCGATTACCCGGGTCTGGCCGAGATCATGGCCGCGTTCTTTGCGGAGCTGGGCTGCGCACCGGTGCATCGCGGCGTCATCGCCAGCGCCGGGTATGCGCTGGAGGACGGCAGCGTGATCACCGCCAACCTGCCGTGGGTACTGGCGCCCGAGCAGATCCGCCGCCAGCTCGGCATGCAGGCGCTGCATCTGGTCAACGATTTCGAAGCGGTGGCGCATGCGGCCAATTACATGGCCGGCAATCAGGTCATGCAGTTGTCCGGCCCGCCGCAGGGCACACCGGGCCCGGCGCTGATACTGGGTCCCGGCACCGGCCTGGGCGCGGCGTTGTGGATTCCCAACGGTGCCAGCCCGGTGGTGTTGCCGACCGAGGCCGGCCACGCCGCGCTTGCCGCAGCCAGCGATCTGGAGGTGGCCTTGCTGCAGGAGCTACGCCGCACGCGCACGCACGTGGCCACCGAGCACCTGCTCTCCGGCCCGGGCCTGTTGAATCTCTACACCGCGCTGGCCGCGCTGCGTGGCGCGCCGGTGCTGCACGCCAGCCCGGCCGATGTCACTACTGCCGCACTGGCTGGGGATGACGGACTGGCGCGCGATGCGCTACAGGCGTTCTGCGGCTTCATGGGTAGCGTGGTCGGCGACATGATGCTGCTCTACGGCGTGCGCAGCGGTGTCTATCTGGCGGGTGGGTTCCTGCCGCAGATTGCCGCATTCGTGGCCGCAAGTGATTTCGTCGCACGTCTGCTCGACAAGGGCGCATTGCGTCCGGCGCTGGAACAGGTGCCGGTCAGTATCGTCGAGCACGGCCAGCTCGGTGTGATCGGCGCGGCCAGCTGGTTCCTGCAGCACGGCCGCTGAGTGCGTGCGCATCGCCCGGTGCAGCTGTCTGCACCCACCGATCAACTCCGCATCCCCGTAGGAGCGCACCAGGGCGCGACGAGGCGTTACCGATAATGCCCAATCGCGCCCTGGTGCGCTCCTACGAGTCGGCGCGGGTTTAGGGCCGGGACGCAGTGGACGGAGCCATCAACACGCAGCGGACGACGCAACGTCGGGCAACTCCACATCCCCGTAGGAGCGCACCCGGGCGCGACGAAGCGTTACCGATAAACGCCCGGTCGCGCCCAGGTGCGCTCCTACGACGACATGGGGCTATAGATCCCCGAGCCGCGACTGCAGCGCCGCAATCGCGGCCAGCCCCGCGGTTTCGGTGCGCAAAATGCGCGGCCCCAGTTGCAGGCCGCTGAAGCCGGCCTCGGCGAGGGTGGCGCGATCGCGTGGCGACCAGCCGCCTTCCGGGCCGATCGCCACGACCACATGCGGTTGTGCGCCCAGCGCCAGGGTGCCCAGGCGATGCTCGCCGTGCGGGTCCAACGTCAGCCGTAGCGCCTGCCGGTCGCTGGCCTGCGCTGCGTCCTGCAGGCCGTGTGGCGCAGCGACCGTGGGAATGCGCGCACGCCCGGACTGCTCGCAGGCCGACACCACCACGCTGCGCCAATGCGCCAGGCGTTTTTCCATGCGCGCCGGATCCAGCTTGACCTCGGTGCGCTCGGCGTTGACCGGCACGACCGCCGTCACCCCCAGCTCGGTGGCCTTCTGCAGGATCAGATCCATCTTCTCGCCGCGCGCGATGCCCTGGATCAAGGTGATCGACAACGGCGATTCGTTGCCCAGCGGCTCGGCACGTTCCACCAGTGCGCGTGCCTCGCGCTTGCCGGCCAGGGTGATGCGCGCGTGGTAGTCGCTGCCGTCGCCATTGAACAGCACGCAGGCATCGCCCTCGCGCAGTCGCAGCACACGCAGCAGGTGATTGGCCGATTCTTCCGGCAGCGTCACCTCCTGGTCGCAGTGCAGCGGCAGTGCGACATGGGAGCGGGTCAGGCGCATGCGACGGCCTCCCCGATGGCGTGGCGGGTGGTCGCAGCCAGCAGCGCAAGTTGCGCATCGTCCACGCAATACGGCGGCATCCAGTACAGCACGTCGCCGAGCGGGCGCAGCACCACGCCCTTGTCCAGTGCGGCGCGATAGGCCTTCAGGCCCACCCGCGCCGCAGCCGGGAATGGCGTGCGCTTGTCGCCGCCCTGCGTGAGTTCGAACGCCACGATCATGCCGGCCTGGCGCACGTCCGCCACCGCGGGGTGTTCGCCGATCTGCGCAGCCAGCCTGGTCATGTGCGCGGCGGTGCGCTGGTTGCGCGCAATGACATCGTCGTCCGCAAAGATCTGCAGGGTCGCCAGCGCGGCGGCGCATGCCAGCGGGTTGCCGGTATAGCTATGCGAATGCAGGAACGCACGTTCGCGAGCGTCGTCCAGGAACGCCTCGTACAACTGCTGCGTGGCCAGCACCGCCGACAGCGGCAGGAATCCGCCGGTCAGCCCCTTGGACAGGCACAACAGGTCGGGCATGATCCCGGCCTGCTCGCAGGCGAACAGGCTACCGGTGCGACCGAAGCCGGTGGCGATCTCGTCGGCGATCAGGAACACGCCATGCGCGTCGCACAGTTCGCGTGCGCGGCGCAGATAGGCCGGGTGATACATGCGCATGCCGCCTGCGCACTGCACGCGCGGCTCCAGGATCAGTGCGCAGATTTCGCCAGGCGAGTGTTCGAACACCGCCTGTAGCGCATCGGCCGCCTGCAGTGCGTAGTCTTCCGCGCTCTGTCCAGGCTCGGCCAGGTAGGCATCGGGCGAGGGCGCAAAGATCGACTCCAGCAGCAACGGCGCATATACGCGCCGATACAACGGAATGTCGCCGACCGACAGTGCGCCGATGGTCTCGCCGTGGTAGCCGTTCTCCAGCGCCACGAAACGCGTGCGGCGGTGCTCGCCGCGGTTGTGGAAATAATGGAAGGCCATCTTCAAGGCCACTTCTACGCCGGCCGAGCCATTGTCGGCATAGAACACCTTGGACAACGGCGCGCGGCCGGCCTGGCGCGGCGCGATCGCCAGCAGACGCTCGGCCAGCTGCACGGCGGGCGCATGGGTGAAGCCGGCCAGCATCACCTGCTCCAGTTCGCCAGCCTGGCGCGCGATGGCCGCGCCGATGCGCGGTTCGCTATGGCCGAACAGGTTGGTCCACCAACTGCTGACCGCGTCCAGATAGTGGCGGCCGTCGTGGCCGATCAGCCACGCGCCATCGCCACGGGCGATCGGCACCAGCGGAAGTGTGTGCGGGTGCTCGCGCATCTGCGTGCAGGGGTGCCACAGCACCTCAAGATCGCGTTGCCGCCAATGTTCGTCAGCTTGAGAGGCTGCCGGGTCTGCTAGGATTTCGGGCTCATGAACATGTCGATGCATACGCCTATTCTATCGGTCGGCTTCGCCGCTGCGTGCTGCGTATGAGCCCGCGCCTGCCGACCATCCACAAGATCACCGATCTGGGCGACGGGCCGTTCCGTCGCCAGCAGCTGGATCTGGAATTTTCCAATGGCGAGCGTCGCCTTTACGAACGCCAGCTCAGCCAGGGTCATGGCGCGGTGGTGGTGGTGCCGATGCTCGACGCGCAGACCGTGCTGCTGGTGCGCGAGTACGCCGCCGGCGTGCATCGCTACGAGCTGGGTCTGGTCAAGGGCCGCATCGATGCCGGCGAAACGCCGGAGCAGGCCGCCGACCGCGAACTCAAGGAAGAAGCCGGTTACGGCGCGCGCCAGGTGCAGGTGCTGCGTGGGATGACGCTCGCTCCTACTTATATGAGTCACCAATCCTGGTTGGTGCTGGCACGCGATCTCTATCCCGAGCGCCTGGTCGGCGACGAGCCGGAGGAGATGGAAGTGGTGCCCTGGCCGATCGCCCGTCTGGACGACCTGATGCTGCGCGAAGATTTTTCCGAAGGCCGCTCGCTGGCCGCCTTGTTCATCGCGCGCGAGTGGCTGGAGCGCAACCCATGATCCGCATCCCGATGGAACTGCGCGAAACCGTGATCGCCATCGCCCGCGAGGCGGGGGCGGCGATCATGGATGTCTACGCGCAGGATTTCGCAGTGCAGATCAAGGACGACGCCAGCCCGCTGACGCAGGCCGACCTTGCCGCCAATCGTGTCATCGTCGAAGGCTTGCGCCGGGTCACCCCGGACGTGCCGGTGCTGTCGGAAGAATCCGCGCACGTGGCCTGGGAAGACCGTCAGTTCTGGACCAGCTACTGGCTGGTCGACCCGCTCGACGGCACCCGCGAGTTCGTCAAGCGCAACGGCGAGTTCAGCGTCAACATCGCACTGATCCATATGGGTGCACCGGTGCTCGGCGTGGTGCAGGCGCCGGTCGATGGCCGGGTCTGGTATGCCGCGCGCGGCGAGAACGCCTACCGCCGCGATGGCGACCGCGACGAGATGCTGCACACGCGTACGCCGGCGGCCACGCCGCTGCGGGTTGCCGCCAGTCGCTCGCACCGCGACGCCCGCACCGCTGCCGCGCTGGAGCGCATGGGCGAGATCGATGTGGTCGCGCAAGGGTCGTCGTTGAAGTTCTGCCGCATTGCCGAGGGCGACCTGGACGTGTATCCGCGCTTCGGCCCTACCTCCGAGTGGGACACCGCGGCCGGCCAGTGCGTGCTGCACGCCGCCGGTGGTGTGCTGCTGGCCGGCGGCACCGGCAAACCGTTCCGTTACAACCGCCGCGACACCTTGCTCAATGGCGATTTCATCGCGCTGGGCGATCCCAATCTGCCATGGCGCAGCTGGCTGGTGTGAGCATCGCCGACAGCTGCCTGCGCGCCCGCCGGAAGGCTCCGACGGCTGCGCGCAATCCCGATGCAGTCATGTCCAATGCGGTCCTTACGCATCGCCTGCCGCCAGGTGACGCGGTACTTGCCCACGGCATCGCTTGGCCACGCCGCTCAACTGCACCACATCTGCCAGGAACCCACTATGTCTCAGTCCCCGCCGACCGGCGACCTCCAGCGCCTGCTGCAGCTGATGGCGCGCCTGCGCGACCGTGAGCACGGTTGTCCGTGGGATGTGGAGCAGACCTTCGCCAGCATCGCGCCGTACACCATCGAAGAAGCCTACGAAGTCGCCGACGCCATCGATCGCAACGACCTGCCGGCTCTGCGCGACGAGCTGGGGGACCTTCTCTTGCAAGTGGTCTTCCATGCGCAGATGGCCGCCGAGCGGGGCGCGTTCGGATTCGCCGACGTGGTCGCCACGCTCAGCGACAAGCTGGTGCGCCGCCACCCGCATGTCTTCGCCGAGCAACGCGCCGACGATGCGCAGGCGGTGAGCGCCAACTGGGAGCAGATCAAGCGCGACGAACGTCGCGCGGCGGGCCATCAGGACGACTCCGCGCTCGCCGGCATCGCACGCGGCCTGCCGGAATGGCAGCGCTCCACCAAACTGCAGGCGCGTGCGGCGCGGGTCGGTTTCGATTGGCCCGGCCCGGCCCCGGTGCTGGAAAAGCTGCAGGAAGAAATCGAGGAGCTGCGCGTGGAGTTCGGCCGTGGCCCGGTCGCCGACAACCAGGCCCGGCTGGAGGACGAGCTCGGCGATGTGTTGTTTGTCTGCGCCAACCTGGCGCGCCATGCCAGGGTCGACGTGGGTGCGGCGCTGCGCCACGCCAACCTCAAGTTCGAGCGTCGCTTTCGCGCAATGGAAGCGCAGGCGCAGGCGAACGGCACCTCCTTGGTCGCACTCTCGCTGCAGCAACAGGAGGCGCTGTGGCAACAGGTCAAGCGCGGCGAACGCGGCGGTGATCCGTCTGCTTTCGGTCACCTGGCTGCCGCAACGCCTGTCACTGACGCGCCGGCGGTCGGCGATCAGGCGCGCGACACCTCCGAGCTGCAGCAAGCTGATGCCGGCAAGCAGGGCGTCGGCAAGCCAGGCCGTGCATGAATGTCGCACCGACCACGCTGTTGTTGTTCGCGGCCACCGCCATCGCCGAGCTGGTCGGTTGCTACCTGCCTTATCTGTGGCTACGTAAAGGCGGCAGCATCTGGTTGCTGCTGCCGACGGCGTTGAGCCTGGCCATCTTCGTATGGTTGTTGAGCCTGCATCCCGATGCCAGCGGGCGCGTGTATGCCGCCTATGGCGGGGTCTACATCGCCAGTGCACTGGTGTGGCTGTGGTGGGTGGACGGGGTGACGCCGACGCGTTGGGATCTGCTTGGCGCAGCGTGCTGCCTGCTCGGCATGGCGATCATCATGTTCTCGCCGCGCGGCGTCTGAGCGCGCCTTCGCAGCAACGTCGGCGTTTCGCAACGCGCGGTTGCCTGCTCCGTTGCGGCGAGATGCGCAACGCCGACACCTTGCAGGTGCAGGCGTCCGGTTGATCGGGCCAGGCACGCGGGTCGCGCCGAGGCAGCGATGCTGCAGTGCGGCGCGATATGGCGCGGCCAGGTCCGGCTGGCGCAGCGCGCTGCTGCGTGGCCTGCGCCGTTCCCCCAAGCGCGGCCGGGCGGCGATAATGGTCCTCTTTCCCTTGGACCGGCGCGCATGACCCAGAAGACCATCCTCAACGACACCCATCGTGCGCTTGGCGCCAAGATGGTCGACTTCGGCGGTTGGGACATGCCGATCCATTACGGCTCGCAGCTGGACGAGCACCATCAGGTGCGTCGCGACGCCGGCATGTTCGATGTCAGCCACATGACCGTGGTCGACCTGCACGGTCCACGCGTGCGCGAGTTCCTGCGCTACCTGCTCGCCAACTCGGTGGACAAGCTCAAGGTCTCCGGCAAGGCGTTGTACACCTGCATGCTCAATCCGCAGGGCGGGGTGATCGACGATTTGATCGTCTACTTCCTGCGCGAGGACTTCTTCCGCCTGGTGGTCAACGCCGCCACCCGCAAAAAGGACCTGCAGTGGATCGGCGAACAGGCCGCAGCTTTCCAGGTGCGCGTGGAAGAGCGCGGCGACTTTGCGATGATCGCCGTGCAAGGCCCCAACGCGCGCGCCAAGGTCATTGAACTGGTGGATCCGGCCGATACCGCAGCGGCGAGCAAGCTCGGCCGTTTCGCTGCGCTGCAGACGCGCTCGCGCGATGGGGTGGAGCTGTTCCTTGCGCGTACCGGTTACACCGGCGAAGACGGTTTTGAAATCGTGTTGCCGCAGGAGGCAGCGGTGGCGTTCTGGAACGCACTTCTCGCGCAAGGCGTCAAGCCGGCCGGTCTGGGCGCCCGCGACACCCTGCGTCTGGAGGCCGGCATGAATCTCTACGGCCAGGACATGGACGACACGGTCAGTCCGTACGAGGCTGCGCTGGCCTGGACGATCGCCCTGGACGACGGCCGCGACTTCATCGGTCGCGCCGTACTCGAGTCGCAGAAAGCGCAGGGCGCACCGCGTCAACTGATCGGTGTGGTGATGGATGAGAAGGGCGTGCTGCGGCATGGCCAGACCGTGCTCAGCGCCAGCGGCGAAGGTGAGATCCTGTCCGGCACCTTTTCGCCCACGCTCGGCAAGGCGATCGCGTTCGCGCGTGTGCCGGCCGGCAGCATCGATGCGCTGCGCGTGGACATCCGTGGCAAGCAGGTGCCGTTGCGCGCGGTGAAGTTTCCGTTCGTGCGCGACGGCCAGGCGCAGCCCGGCGTCCTTGGCGAATGAGTCAAATGCTGCCGGACATGCAAACATCCGGCGGCGTGCAACATCCGTCGCCACCCGCCATCTGCCGACACGCGTGCACCTGTCTTGTCGTGCGGTCTAAACTAGCCACCTGTCCCCAACCCCTCAGTTTCCCCGGAGCACACCCATGAGCGAGATCCCTGGCGACCTCAAGTTCCTAAAGTCCCACGAGTGGGCCCGCGTCGAAAGCAGCGGCCGCGTGACTGTCGGCATCTCCGACCATGCGCAGGGCTTGCTGGGCGACTTGGTCTATGTCGAACTGCCCGGCGTCGGCGACACCGTGCAGGTTGGCAACGGCGCGGCGGTGGTGGAGTCAGTCAAGGCCGCCTCCGACGTCTACAGCCCGGTCAGCGGCACCGTCGTTGAGGTCAACAGCGCACTCAGCGACAAGCCGGAAACCATCAACGAAGACGCCTACGGCGAAGGCTGGATCTTCGTGGTCGAACTCGACGACAAGGAAGAGCTCAACGACCTGCTGACGCCGGACGACTACGCCGAGCTGCTGGAAGACGACGCGCACTGACTTCGCCTGGCCCGTCGCAGACCCGGATGGCCGCTCGTTGGAGCGGCCATTTTTTTTGCCTGCGCGGCGGTGGCCGCGCGCCGATCCTGCCCGACGACGGCGTGCATCTTGCCGATCTGCACGCGACCGATCAGTGCCGGCTGTCGATCGCGGCCCATGCCGTTGCCGATGTTCGACAAATCGCACTTGCCAGCGGTCTTCGCGCGCCACATCGTCCAACACGATGCCACCATCGCGGTGCCGGATTTCTGACGTGAGCTAATCGTGAGGAGATGGCGTGCAGCCGGTGAAGAATGTCTGCAGCATCGCGTGCGTCCAACATCGGACACGGTGTGCAGTGCATGCCGTTGGCAACGCATGCGGATGCACGCATGGGTCGAGAACCGCGCAATAAGTTTGCGCATTTTTGCTTGTGCGGCGCCTCAGGCAAGCTTGGCGGATAAAAAATTTTCAGCTGGCGGACAGGCGGTGCGCACTGCGGCGAGAAGGTGTGCGCCGCTCCATCGGTGCAGCGGACAACGGCACGCTTGTCTGCATCGCAAAAAAAAAACAGCACAAAAGAAGTGCTTTTTTGAAAACGCCGTTGCACGACCGCATGCGAAGGGCAGCTGCGCGCGGCATCGCGCAGCGTCTTTGGGGCATCTCGACGGGGCGCATGGCGACGAGGTGTTGAAAAAAAAATGCAAAAGACTGTTGACAGTAAAAAAAAGCGTGATTAGGTTTCGCCCAGCAGACGTTGCTGCGAAAGAGAGTGAGCAGGATCAACATCAAGCCGACACGCTTGTTTCAGATGTCCACCGAAGCGCTATCCACGGTGGAGCTGGGTCCGCTTCTCTCCAAAAAAGCAGCAGTCGCTCCGATCACGCACCCGCGTCGCAGTTCGATGCGGGTGTTTCTGTATCCGTCCCGTCGCGCATTACCTGCGGATGGTTCCCGACGACGGCGTGCCGTTGCGGGGTTTGCTTCAACTGGGCGTTTCACCTCCATAGTTCACTGACGAGGAGCCAATTACATGGCCACTGCAAAAGCTGCGAAAAAGAAACCCACTGCCAAAAAGGCAGTGAAGAAGACTGCCGCCAAGAAGGCCGTCAAGAAGGTCGCCAAGAAGGCGACCGCCAAGAAGGCAGTGAAGAAGACTGCTGCCAAGAAGGCCGTCAAGAAGACTGCAAAGAAGGCAACCGCCAAGAAGGCAGTGAAGAAGACTGCAAAGAAGGCAACCAAGAAGACTGCCGCCAAGAAGGCAGTGAAGAAGACTGCGAAGAAGGCGACCAAGAAGACCGCCGCCAAGAAGGCAGTCAAGAAGACCGCCAAGAAGGCAGTCAAGAAGACCGCCAAGAAGGCAGTCGCCAAGAAGGCGACCAAGAAGTCCACCACCAAGAAGACTGCCGCCAAGAAGCCTGCTGTGAAGAAGGTCGCCAAGAAGAAGCCGGCCGTTCGCAAGAAGAAGGCCGCTCCGGTCGCGCTGCCCGCAACCCCGGCGCCGCTGATCTGATCCGCACTACCCGATCGCCGTAAACATCGAGCTCTCTCCCCGACGCCCAGCGGGGAGGGAGCTTTTTTATTGGTCCAGAACGTCCATGATCGAGGACGTGCCGGTCGCACGCAGGCAGCCAAAGCTATGGCTGCCGGATGCGCCGCGCTCTGCGTGACGGAATGTCAGGCCGAAGCGTTGTGGCTATCGCCGCCCTATTCGCCACTTGCGATTCGCCACCGCTTGCTCCGGTCCATCCCTTCTGGTGGGCTGGACCGCTGCGCCGTCCGCCCAGCTGACCATCGTCTGTCCTGATCGGCAGTGCCGCCATCGATTGGCGTAGCGGTGCGATGGGTTGGTCGTGCCAAGCGAGGGAGATGCATTGGGCAGCATCATGTGGCGACGAACCACCGCCCGCTTTTTCAGTTAGGCCTGACGCGCTTAGTCGAAAAGGTGAATCAGACCTGCGCCTGCCATGACCGTCATCGCAGGGCCATGGAGCGATGCCCGGCTTCCGGCCACCGATGTCGACACGCCCGATTCGATCCTGCTGGCCAGAAACGACACAGGCGGCCGAAGCCGCCTGTGTGCGAGGTCGCAGCAAGCTCCACTTAGCGCGGCGATGCCACCGACTTGCCGGACGAAGCGCCTTTGCCGGCAGGGTCGGGACGCTCGGCCAGCATGTTCTCGCTGCCGAAGTCGCCATCCACATCGATATCCAGCCAACGCTTGGCGGGCAGGCCCAGCGCACGATCCAGAATGGTCGGCAGCATGCCGGAGGGCAAACCGCTCTCGCCGTTCCACATGATTGCGATGCCGAGATCGCGCTCGGGCAGCAGTGCGACCAAGCCGCGGTAGCCTTGCACTGCGCCGGCATGGAAGACGACTTGATGGCCGGCGTAGTCGAACACGCGCCAGCCCAGCGCGTAGCTGGCAGCGTCCACGCGCTCGTGGCGCCAACCCGAACGCATTTCCCCTGGTGTGGAGATCAGCGGCGCGTGCAACGTCGCCAGCAGCGGCGCAGGCAGCACGTCGGTGCGGTGGCCGGTGTGCGCGAGCAACCACTGCGCCATGTCGCTGGCGCTGGCATTGACGCCGGCAGCGGGGGCGAGGCGGTAGTAAGTCGGCTTGGGCGTCAGCGACACCCAGCCATTGCGGCTGCGCACGTGCGGGCGCGCCCAGCGTGGACTGGCCTGGATACCGGCCAGACCCATGCTCGCATCGTTCATGCCCAGCGGCTTGAAGATGCGGCGTTCCACCGACTGCTCGTAGAAGCTGCCTGACGCAGCGAACACCACATCGCCGACCAGGCTGAAGGCAACGTTCTGGTACGCATAGCAATCGCCGGGCGCGCAGCGCAGCGGCGCGGCGGCAAGCTTGTGGCTGAGCGAGTAGTAGTCGACGTTGGACTCGATATCGTTGTCGTAGGCATTGCGGGTCAGCCCGACGCGGTGGCTGAGCACCTCGGCAACGGTGAGTTGCCGGGTGGCGACGTTATTGCTGAGCTGGAAGCCGGGCACGTAGTCCACCACCTTGCTGTCCCAACGCAGCACGCCGTCGTTGACCAGCAACCCGGCCATGGTGCCGGCAAAAGCCTTGGACAGCGATGCAAGACGGAACACGGTGTGGGCATCGACCGGCTGCGGGTGATTGACGTCGGTGACGCCGTAGCCGCGCGCGCTCAGGACCTTGCCGCCCTGCACGATCGCCATCGCCATGCCGGGCAGGCGATTGCCGTAGGTCAACTGATTGGCCATCGATTCGAACGCGGCCACATCGAACCCGGCAGCCGGGGCAAGCACCTGGCTGGCCGGGAGCGACGCACGATATTGCAGCGGAGCGGTAGGCGACTGCACGACGGTGGCCGGCTGCAGCGCAGAAGCAGTCGGCGCGGGTGTCTGCGCGGTGGAAGAGAGGGCCAAAGGCAATAACGCCCCGAGCAGCCCGATGGCCAACGGTCGGAACCGTCGGCGCCTGCGCATTTGAGTCATGATCATCCCGCCTGTTCCACTGCCTCCGGCGATTCTAGCGCCGCGCTTCGCAATAGCACAAACTGCCAGAAGATGAATGGGCATCATATTGATCCTATTGATGATTTTAGGTTCATAAATCGACTTGCTCGGCGCCTTTGCAGCGCAGCGCGGGGCCCGTACGGAGACAGCTGCAAGCTGCGTGCCGTACTCGCACGCGATCGATATGGTCCGTGCCGCCCGCTGCCGCTGGTGATGCAGCGCGGCATCGGCTAACTTGCGCGCTTGTATCGCGGGTGTTGCCGCTGCCATGTCCCTGCTGTCGCGCCCGTTGATGCGAGCGAGCCTTACCCGATGACCAGCCCATCTCCGCCGCGCTCGGCGGCTGGCCGTCTGAGTGCGGCATTGCGCAGCTCGCCGCCGCTGGCGTGGTCGTTCCTGTACTTCTTCTGCCTGCTCAGCGGCTACTACGTGCTGCGTCCGGTGCGCGAGGCGATGAGCGCGTCGGCGGATGTTGAAGCGATCTTTCCCACCGGCATGATCGCCTTCTTCGCTGCGCGCGGCATGCCGCTCAAGGACTTCACCCTGCAGGTGCTGTTCACCTGCACCTTCCTGATCATGGTGTTGCTGCAGCCGGTCTACGGCGCGCTGGTCAGCCGCCATCCGCGCCGGGTGTTCCTGCCGGTGGTATATGGCTTCTTCATCGCGACCCTGTTGCTGTTCTACGTGTTGTTCGACAGCGGCGTGCCCGGGCGCGGCATGGCGTTCTTCTTGTGGGTGACGGTCTTCAACCTGTTTGCGGTGGCGGTGTTCTGGAGCTTCATGGCCGACGTCTTCAGCAATGCCGAAGCGCGCAATTACTACGGTTACATCGGCGCGGCCGGTACGCTGGGCGCGTTTCTCGGGCCGATCCTCACCCGCACGCTGGTCGAGCGCATCGGCATCGCACATCTGATGCTGGTGTCGGCCGGGTTCCTGACGGTGTGCGTGGTCTGCGTGCTGCGTCTGCGCTTGTGGGCGGTTGCGCGCGAGCAGGAGCGACAGCTGAGCTCCGGCGAGGTGCCGATGGGCGGCGATGTGCTGGGCGGGCTCAAGCTGATCGTGCGCGAGCCGTTGCTGCGCTGGCTGGCCTTTGTGGTGTTGTTCGGTGTGGGCGTCGGCACCTTGCTCTATAACGAGCAGGCAGCGCTGGTACGGCGGCTCTACACGGACGCAGCGGCCGCCACTGCCTATTACGCGAGTATCGACCTGGCGATCAACGCGCTTACCCTGGTCTTGCAGCTGCTGGTGACGCGCGCGCTGTTGTCCCGCTTCGGCATCGCACCGGCGCTGCTGATCCCGGGCGTGGCGATCACGCTGGGCTATGCCGTGCTGACGGCCTCGCCGTTGCCGATGATGCTTGCGATCGTGCAGGTGATCACCCGCTCCAGCGAGTTCGCGCTGGCCAAGCCGGCGCGCGAGACCTTGTACACGCGGGTGGAGCGGGAATGGCGCTACAAGGCCGGTGTGGCGATCGACACCGTGATCTACCGCGGTGGCGATCTCACCTTTGTGTGGGTGCACAAGCTGGTATCCGCATTCGGCTCCAGCGCAGTGTTCGGCGTCGGTCTGCTGGTGGCATCGGGCATGACCCTGGGCGCGTTCGGCCTGCTGCGCGAGGCGCGCAAACTGCCCGCAGAACGCGATGCGGAAACGAGCAAGCACACCTCCGACTAGAAGCAGCCAGCAAGACGACTTCGTGGGTATCAGGCGGGCGCGACCATTGCTTGGAGCGACATACTGTGGGGGTACCAGCCCGTGTGGATGGCTTTCGACAACGCCATCTGCAAACTTCCTGATGCGGCGAGGGCGCCGCGCATTCTATTGACCAGTTCTTGACTGGATCCGCTGAATGACGCTTGGCCTCGGATTCTTGGTCGCCTTATTCGGGGTGCTGGGCCAGTGCAGATAGATCGGTTTTACAGCGGATGATCTGCGGCCTGGTTGCAGGGTCCTTGCCCGCCCACCATCGCAGGACACGCCGCAAGTACGTCCCTGTAGGCTCTTACGCGGCATCCATGCCGCGTAAGGTCCCGCGACGGTGAGCGGGCAAGGACCAGTCGAGATGGTCGGTGTGCACAGGCAAGCAGGGCATGACAGGCATTGTTTGCAGCATGCCCAATCAGTTGCCAAGACAAGCCGAGCAGCAAGCAGGCTTTCAATGAAGCAACCTATGGCACCGCGCGCTCGATTCACTGAGCTCTTGACCGCGGCATTGGGCTGCACCTAAACGATGCCGCTGTTTGAACTAGCCGCGTTTGCCTTCGGGCGAGCGTGGCGAGCAAATAGATCAGTTGTAGAGCGCTTGATCTGCAACTCGGCTGCAGCACCTGTGCCCGCCCACCAACCACCGCGGGACACGTCCGCGGGAGACGCCGCCGATTCCGGCAATCGCGACGCTCCGATCGTGCAGGTCCCGTACATCGCCATGCACCGCTGGCGCGATGGGTTCCATCGCCTGCTCTGAACAACAGGACCGCAATCGCAGCTATGCTGACCGTTACATCCACCACGCCGATCCGCCATGTCCCTGTTTGCCATCGTCGCCGGTCTGTGCGTCGCTCTGCTGCACGTCTACATCCTCGTGTTGGAGATGGTGCTGTGGACGCGGCGGCTGGGCTTGAAGACCTTCCGCAATACCCTCGAGAAGGCGCAGGCCACACGCGTGCTGGCGGCCAACCAGGGTCTGTACAACGGTTTCCTGGCCGCGGGCCTGTTCTGGGGCGCGCTCCAGGCCCGCACCGATGTGCTCAGCTTCTTTCTGGGCTGTGTCGTCGTGGCAGGCTGCTACGGCGCCTACAGCGTCAACCGCCGCATCTTTTTCGTGCAGGCCTTGCCCGCGCTGATTGCCCTGGCGTTGCTGTGGTTGCCGCGCTGAGGCGGCTTGCTCGCTGTCTGTAGGAGCGGGCCTGCCCGCGATGAGGCGTTACCGGTGGAGCTTCATCGCGGGCAAGCCCGCTCTTACCAGACAGTCCACCGGGATTGCAGTTGCTGGGGACTGGTCGAAGACGCTGACGGCAGGCAGTGCAGTTGCGAAATGCTCGGCCTCCACCACAGCCAGTCTCCACAAACGACAACGGCGGGCCGAAGCCCGCCGTTATCTGCTGTTACCCTGCCCTGAGCCTTACGCCGCTTCGCGCGGTTGCTGGGCCTGCGGCTTGTCGTAGTAGCTGGCCGCGCGCAGCTCGTGCGGATCGAAGTCGTCAACGGTGATGGTGTCCATCATCATCTCGCGCAACTCCTCCAGCTGCCTGCGCTCGTCGCCGGTGATCACGCCTTCGGCCACGGCCTCGTCCAATTGCGCGGTAAAGCCCAGCGCTTCGATGCCCTTGGTCTTGAGCGCCTTGAGGAACTTGCGCTCCACCGGCTCGGCCAGCACGGCCTTGGCCAGATAGCTGGCGATACGTCCGCCCGGATTGTTGGCGCACGGGGTCAGGAACACACCCTGGCCCAGACGGTCGCGCGCTTCGTTCGGCGTCATCAGGATCGATGCCACGCGATGTCCCAGGCGGTCACCCGGTGCTTCGGCACGACGGCCCAGCGGGAAGATCAGCACCCACATCAACCAACCCACCGGACGGATCGGGAAGTTGCGCAACGCCGCGGACAGCGCGGTTTCGATCTTGTGCACGCTGTCATGGAAAGCCCAGGCCAGCAGCGGCTGATCGGTCGCCGGCGCGCCCTCGTCGTGATAGCGCTTGAGCATCGCGCTGGTCAAGTAGATATGGCTCAGTACGTCGCCCAGACGGCCGGACAGCGATTCCTTGAACTTGAGCTTGCCGCCAAGCATCAGCATCGATACGTCGGCCATCAGCGCCAGGTTGGCGGAATAACGGTCCAGCTTGCGGAAGAAACGCCGCGTGTACACGTCGCCCGGCGCTGCACCGATGCGCGCACCGGTCAGCCCGAACCAGAACGAACGCACTGCGTTGGAGATACCGAAGCGGATATGCCCGAACAGGCTCTGGTCGAACTCTTCCAGGCCACGCCGCGTATCCGGATCCTGCGCCGCCTGCATCTCCTTCATCACCCACGGATGGCACAGGATCGCGCCCTGGCCGAAGATCAGCAGGCTGCGGGTCATGATGTTGGCGCCTTCCACGGTCACGCCGATCGGCGCCGCCTGCCAGGCGCGGCCGGCAAAGTTGCGCGGCCCCAGGATGATGCCCTTGCCGCCGATCACATCCATCATGTCGCTAACCACTTCGCGGCCCATGGTGGTGCAGTGATACTTGGCGATCGCCGATGGCACCGACGGCACGTCGCCACGGTCCACCGCCGCAGCGGTGGCCTGCGACAACGCGCTGATCGCATACGCCTTGCCGCCGATCCGCGCGAGCGCTTCTTCCACGCCCTCGAAGCGGCCGATCGACAGGCCGAACTGCTTGCGGATGCGCGCATACGCGCCGGTCACCACTGCGGCGTACTTGCCGCCGCCGCTGGCCGTGGAGGGCAGGGTGATCGAGCGGCCCACCGCCAGGCACTCGTTGAGCATGTTCCAGCCCTTGCCGACCATCTCCACGCCGCCGATCAGCTGGCTCAGCGGGATGAACACTTCCTCGCCGTGGATCGGGCCGTTCTGGAACGGCGAATTGAGCGGGAAATGGCGACGGCCGATTTCCACGCCGGGGGTCTCGCGCGGCAGCAGCGCCAGGGTGATGCCGATGTCCTTCTTGTCGCCGATCAGGCCATCCGGGTCGTAGGCGCGGAACGCCAGGCCGATCAACGAGGCCACCGGCGCCAGGGTGATGTAGCGTTTGTCGAAGGTGAGCTTGACGCCGAGGACGTTGGCGCCATTCCACTCGCCCTTGCAGACGATGCCGTAGTCGGGGATCGAGGTCGCATCGGAGCCGGCGAACGGGCCGGTCAGACCGAAACACGGCACCTCGGCGCCGACCGCCAGACGCGGCAGGTAATAGTCTTTCTGTTCCGGCGTGCCGTAATGCAGCAGCAGCTCACCCGGCCCGAGCGAGTTGGGCACGCCGACGGTGGAGCTGACCACGCTGGAGATCGAGGACAGCTTCTGGATCACCTTGTGATGCGCCAGCGCACTGAAGCCCAGGCCGCCGTACTGCTTGGGAATGATCATGCCGAAGAACTTGTTCTTCTTGATGTACTCCCACAGCTCCGGTGGCAGGTCGGCGTGGACGTGCGTGATCTCCCAATCGTTGACCATCTTGCACAGCTCTTCGACCGGGCCGTCGAGAAAGGCCTGCTCTTCGGCGCTCAGTTGGGGCTTGGGGTAGTTGAGCAACTTCTGCCAATCCGGGTCGCCGGTGAACAGCTCGCCTTCAAAGCCCACCGAACCGGTTTCCAGCGCGATGCGTTCGGTCTGCGACAGCGGCGGCAGCACCTTGCGGAAGAAGCCCATCAGCGGCGTGGTCAGCAGTGGCTTGCGCAGGAACGGCAACAGCACCGGCGCGGAGACCAGTACCACCAGCACGGCAGCGGCGATGGTTGCGGTGAGATTGGCACCCAGCAACCAGCAGGCCACCAGCACACAGGCGCTCAGCGCAACCCAGGTGGCAAGACGCATGCGGTGATAGGCAGCGATGCCCGCCGCCAGGATGACGAGGAGGAACGGTGCAACGATGCTCATGGTCTTGCTCCAGTGACATGCTCGGTAATGTTGGACGCTACGATGGTGCCAACCGGGGGCAGTGCGTCCAGATAATGCAACACGGTTGCGGTAAACGTGGTGTTGTCGTCGCCGGCCAGCATGTGTGTGGCATCGGGCAAATGCACGTGCTGCGCATGCGGCGCGATCGACAGGAATTCGTTGATATTGTCCGGCGTGACCAGATCACTGCGCCCGCCGCTGATCAGCAGCATCGGGCAACGCACCTGCGCGGCGGCGTGCAGCAAGGTCTGCTGCTGTGCGTGCGGATCCTGTCCCGCCAGTTCGTCGACCAGCCGCGGATCCCAATGCCAGTGCCAGCGACCGTCCGCGCGCCGCCTCAACAAGGCCTGCAACTGCTCGGCCGTCTTGCGTGGGCGCTGCGGCATATACGCGGCAATTGCGTCGGCAGCGGCATCCAGCGATGCAAAGCCATCCGGATGCGCGGTCATGAAACGCAGGATGCGTTCCACGCCGGCAGTATCCCAGCGGGGCGTGATGTCGACCAGCACGATCGCGCGAAACAGACCTGGCCAGCGCGCCTCCGCAAGCAGGCCGAACAAGCCGCCCATCGACGCGGCGACCAGCACCGGCGGCTCGGCCTGCTCGCCTGCCAGCACAATCAAGTCATCAGTGAATTGGGTGGACGAGTAGGGCAGGCCTGGGTCGTTGAAACCGGAATCGCCATGACCGCGCGCATCGTAGGCCAACGCTCGGTAGCCGGCATCGGCCAATCGAGCCGCGGTGCTTCCCCACGCATGCCGATTCTGTCCGAACCCGTGTGCCAGCAGCACCGTCGCCGCGTGGTCAGCACCTCGCACCGACACGGCAAGCGATGTCTCGCCAGCGTCGATGCGACTGGCAGACGCACTGTGGGCGAGGCTAGGAGAGGACGTGACCATACCTCATGGTATGGACCTGCCCTGGCTGCTGTCAATACTGCCTGGTATGGACGGTTAAGCCATTGAATCGTGGCATTTGTATGTCCTTTTTGTGATGCATACTGCAACTGACTCAAGCGTATGGTTAAATCGCGTCAATGAATGACATTACCGACCCAAGCCTCACCACACCCCGCGCCACGTCCGGTCGCGGCAATCGCCTCAGCGCGGATGATTGGGCACAGGCCGCACTGGACCTGATCGCAGAACAAGGGGTGGGCGCCGTCGCGGTCGAGCCGCTGGCACGCCGTCTCGGCGTGACCAAGGGCAGCTTCTACTGGCATTTCCCCTCGCGCGATGCGTTGCTGCAGGCAGCCCTCGAACGTTGGGAGATCTTCGAACAGAAGGAAGTGTTCGGCAGCCTGGAAGACGTCCCGGACCCTAGCGCACGCTTGCGCGCGCTGTTCCAACTGGTCGCGCACGAAGTCAAACCGCATGTGATCTACAGCGAATTGCTCAAGGCACTGGACCACCCGGCCGTGCGCCCGGTCATCGACCGTGTCTCGCAGCGCCGTCTCGACTACCTGATCGCTTCGTTCCGCCAGGCCGGCCTGAGCCGCACCGACGCCCAGCACCGCGCGCGCCTGGCCTATGCCGCCTACGTCGGCTTCCTGCAGCTCTCGCTGCAACTGCAGCAACCCAAGCAAGCCCGCGAAGATTTCGAAGCCTACGTCGAGCATGTGATCCAGACCTTGATTCCGGGGTAGGGTCTCAGGCGCCCGGCATGGATTGATTCCTGATCGTCAGGTAAAGAAAAACCGCGACTCCTTCGAGTCGCGGTTTTTTGGTTACGTATTACATGAGCAGCCGATATCAGAACTTCTGGGTGTAACGCATGTAGTAGAAGCGACCCGGAATTTCGTACTGCGAGTCAAAGCTGTTCGCAAAGGCAGTCGCTGCCTGCGGCGGATCACGGTCAAACGCATTGTTCACGCCAACGGTAACCCGTGCGTTCCACGGCGCCTTCCAGTACGCCGCCAG
This sequence comes from Xanthomonas arboricola, assembly GCF_002940665.1. Taxonomy (GTDB): domain Bacteria; phylum Pseudomonadota; class Gammaproteobacteria; order Xanthomonadales; family Xanthomonadaceae; genus Xanthomonas; species Xanthomonas arboricola_B. Next base: position 358,465 of record NZ_MIGY01000001.1, on the reverse strand, counting down.
ATCGGTGTAGGTCACGCTGGGAACGTGGTTGCGCGGCGCTGCACCAGCAGCAGTCACACGATCCGGATCCGAGCACAGCAGTGCCACGTTTGCCGGAGTCGCCACATTGGCGCCCGTGCAGTTTTCGACCTGCGAGCTGTAGTAGCGCATGGATGCCGAGCCACCGACGTCGCCCAATTCCCAATTGAGCATCAGGTTGGAGCGGATGCGCCAGTTGTTGTCACGGGCCGAGCCGCCACGGTACAAGCCAACGCGGGTTTCCGGGTCCTGCAGCGGCTTCTCGACCACGAACTTGCTCATGTAGGTCGAGTCCCACACCACGCTGAAGCTGCCCCATGCGGTGTCCGGCAGGCGATAGCCCACGGTCAGGTCGTAACCTTCAGCCTCGATTTTCGCAATGTTGTTCGGCACTGCCAGCAGATTCGAAACTTCGCCAGTAGGTTCGCGCTGAATCAGCGAGCAAGCATTGGCGATACCTGCCAAATAGCAGCTGTCTAGAGTCTCCTGCACGGTCTGCGTGTCGATTGCATCTTCGATCTCGATGTTCCACCAGTCCAGCGAGATATCCAGGCCAGTGACCCAGCTCGGGCTGAACACAAAGCCCAAAGTCTTGGACGTCGACGTTTCCGGCTGCAGGTTCGGGTTGCCGCCAGTGGCGGTACGCACCTGCGGGTTGGCCTGAGCGTAGGCCGGCACTGCGCCGCACGAACCCGGACGCGTTCCGTTGACAGAGCCATCGCTGAAGGAGCCTGCGCACGGATCACGCACGTCTTCGAAGGTATCGCTTACGCCCTGGAACAGCTCGTTGATCGACGGTGCGCGAAAACCCTGCGACCAGTTACCACGGATCATCAAGTCGGTGATCGGCTTCCAGCGGAAACCAAACTTGCTGTTGGTGGTGTCGCCGAAGTTGCTGTAGTCCGAATACCGCGTGGCCAGGCTGAAGTCCAGCAACTGTGCGCCCGGCAGGTCAGCCAGCAGCGGCACGGCGAGTTCGAGGTAGGCTTCGTCCAGCTTGTAGCCGCCGTTTGTCGCAGTACGTGCGTTGCCAGTGGTGTCACCGGAGTTGATCAGCGCGTCCGGATCGTCAAAGCCCGACTCTTCGCGGTGTTCAGCACCAAAGGGGAATGCAAATGCACCTCCCTGCAGGTCAAACAGCTCGCCGCCGATGTTGCCGAAATAGGTCTTCTGCTCGTACCCATAGAGGTCATGTGCATTGAAGCCAGCGTAACCGAGCATTTCCGGGGTCAACGAGCCCGGGCCGCTCAACATATTCATCGGCACGCAGCCGTCGATCGTGCTGGCTGCGGTACCGCAGCGTGCCACGCCGCCAGCATCGACGAACGACGGGCCAAGCGCGTTGCGCAGTGCGGAAATATTGAACAGGCCGGTGGTGCGATCTGTCTGGTCATTCTTGCCGTAGAACATACCGGCTTCCCAGTTGAAGAAGCGCTGGCCGACTTCGAAATCACCCTCGAATGCACCGCTGAACCCGAACGTCTTGACGTTCTGGGTGAAGATGCGACCGCCGGTCTCTTCGGCACGGTACTGGATGTAGTCGATATCGCGGCCGGTATTGTTGTAGATGTTATTTGCCGAAATAACGATATCTGCGCCGTTGGTGCCGGGCGCGGAGCGACCAAGAACGACCGGCATCGGTGCCAGGATCTGGCTCGACTCGCGCTCGTTGTAGGTCACCGTGGTCTTGAAGCGCACATTGTCCGTGATCGACAGGCCAGCGTCGGCGAATACCGACTTGCGCTCCTGCGGGGTCACCAGATAGTTGGCCGGCGCAAAGTTGTAGCTGTCGGCTGCAGTGTAGTTGCGCGAGGTCGTACCGCCGTCGTTGGTGATGGAGAACCCAGGCGTTCCATTGAAGCGCGTTGCGCCAAAGGTGGGTGTGCCGGTGGCGCTGGTGCCGGTCGGTCCGAAGATGCCGAAGCGACCGCCAGGAATCGTTGTGCTGTTGCCGGTACCGGCGACGGCGCCGAACACCGGGACCGACGAGATTTCGCGATCGCCTGCCCAGACTGGCTCTTCCTTGACATAGCCGACGCCCAACGTGGCGTGCCAACGATCGCCAGTGGAGCCGATCGTGAAGTCGTAAGACTCACGGCTGCCGTCGCCCTTGTCGTACTGGCCGAAATACGCATTCGCTTCGGCGCCATCGAAGTTCTGACGCAAAATGATGTTGACCACGCCGGAGATGGCGTCGGAGCCGTAGATCGTGGAGGCGCCATCCTTCAGGACTTCGATGCGCTCGACGGCAGCAGTCGGAATCGTGTTGAGGTCGACTGCGCCGCCCAGGCCGGTGCCGCCGACCCAACGACGACCATTGACCAGCACCAGAGTGCGGTTGGAGCCGAGGTTGCGCAGGTTGACGCGGGTTTCGCCGTTGCCGCCGTTGTTGACATTGCTATTGAGCGCCGAACCGCCGGAGCTGATGTTCTGGATCACGTCGCCAATCGAGGTCAGGCCCTGCGATTCGATCTGCTGACGGCTCATGCTGAAAACCGGCTGCGACGTTTCAACGTCCGCGCGCTTGATGCGCGAACCGGTCACTTCGATCTTGTCGAGGTTGGTGGTGCCGGCTTCCTGAGCGATGGCGGTACCGGTACCGCCGACGCCCACGACAAGCGCGAGGACGACTGCATCGCGCAGCTTGTTGGACTTGCAATTCATTAGCTCTCTCTCCAAGTGATCTTGGGTACTGCCAAGGGTTGTTTGCCTGTCGGGGGGTCCGAAAAGAGCGGATCCAAAACGTCAGGGTGAACCGATGGTATATGCGTTATGCGAGAAATTAAAGTCCCGTTAACAAAAAAGAAGAAAGCCGTGAAAGGCGGCCACAGGCATAGGCCCCAAACGCGAAACGCCACCGGCTACGAACCGATGGCGTCAGATAAAATCATTTAAAACCAATGATTTAGAGGTCTTGCTCGTATCGGACGTACGGGATCGTACCGTCGCTGTTGCTCTCGTTGCTCGGCGCAAACGGGTTCTTGCCACGGGAAATGACGTTCTCTGCCCCGACCGTCAACTGGCCGCTCCAGGGGGTGCGCCAGGTCAGACCCAGGCCCAGGCCTTCCCACTTTTCCGGTTGACCTGGGACGTCGACGACGCGGCCGATGACGTTGGCGCTGAAGGCGCCGTAGCCGCCGCCGACGCTCAAGGTCTTGCTGTCCCACTGGTCGGCGATCGCCGGCGAGACGTCGGCCAGCGGCACCAAGCGCGCGCGCGCATAGGTACCGCCGATCGAGACGAAGCCTTCGCGACCGATGTTCTTCTGCCCGAACACGGTCAGGTCGTTCTGTTCGACGCGGGTCAGCGGCGCCTTGCCGGCGCCGATTAACCAGGCCGGCAGGGCGTCGCGGCCGGTGCCAGCGGTGACGCCGGCGCGGGCGCCAGCGCGGTTGAAGCCCAGGGTCGCCGAGACACGGCGCGATGCAGTGGCGCTGTCCTCTTCGTCATCGCCGATGCCTGCGAGCAGACAGTGGCTGGCGAGCCCGTTGATGTTGGTCCCGCGGCTGCTGTTGCAGATCAGCCCCAGCGAATCGCCAGAGGTCAGGCCGAAGGCTGCATCCAGCGAGTTGCGGCCGAAGTGCCAGCGTGCGCCAGCCTTCTGCTCGCCGGTGGGTTCCAGGTAGAGAAAGGCTTCCACCTTGCCGCTGCCCTTGTTCCAAACCGGCAGGATGGTGCTCTCACGCGACTGCTGGGATGCCGACTGCGCGTGCAAGCCCGTCGTTGCCGCGAGAGCAACCAGCAAAGCGAGCGGGAGGCGAAGAAGGTGGCGCATACCAGAGTTCAGACCCAGGGGCAGTTGTTAAGTTCCCGAGAGCGGGCAACGAGAATGCTAGGGCGTTTATGATTATTTAACAAGTAGCCGCGTTCCCCGGAATGCGGCGCGGACGCTATCTATTGCAACCTTTCCGGCGCGTCCAGCGACAGCGGCGCCTCGTTGAAAAGTACGTCCAGCGCGGTCAACGGAAAGTGATACTCACGCCCGCAGAACTCGCAGCGAACCTCAACCTCGCCGGTCGCCTCGGCAGCGGCGCGCGCCTCGTCTTCGCCCAGGGAGTGCAGCATCGAGGCGACCCGCTCGCGCGAGCAGGAACAACCGAAGCTGAGCGGCTTGCTGCCCAGCAATTGGGTGTCTTCCTCGTGGAACAACCGGTGCAGCAGGTCCTCGCTGGCGACCGAGAGCAATTCCGGGGCGCCCAGGGTGTCGAACAGCGCGCCGATGCGGGTCCAGCCATCGTTGTCGCCTTCGTCGCCGGGCAGCTTTTGCAACAGCAGGCCGGCGGCCTGGTCCGGACCCGCGGCCAGCAGCAGCCGGGTTGGCAACTGCTCGGACTGCTGGAAATAGGTTTCGAAGGCTTCGGCCAGATCCGGCGCCTGCATGCCGACCAGGCTCTGGTAGCGCTGCGGTTCGCGTGGGTCCAGGCCGGGGTTTTCGATGGTGATCGCCAGCAGCGCGGCCTCGCCCAGTTCGCGCAGGTCGGTGGGGGCATCGGCGCCGTCGGCCAGCTGCACGATGCCGCGCAAGGTGCCGGCCGCGGTGCATTCGGCAAACAGGGTGCGTAGCGTCTGATTGCCGCGCAGTTGCACCGACAAACGCCCATCGACCTTGGTGTGTCCGGTGAACAAGGCGGCGGCCACGGCGGCCTCGCCAAGCAACTGGCGGGCGGCGGGCGGGTAGTCGGCGGCGCCCTGGATGTCGTGCCAGGCCTGGGTCAGGCAGACATGGACGCCGCGCACGCCGGCAGCAGGCAGCAGGAAACGGGAAAGCTGATCGTGATCGGTCATGGGTACATCGAACGTAAGGGACGCCGGTTGCCGGATAATGCAACAAGCATCGGGATGAAAGGTCGTAGCGAACAATGGGGACGGATGCATTGGATGGCAAGCAGGTGGCGCCACCGCGGCGCGCGCGGCGCTGGCTACGTTGGCTGTTGGCAGCACCGCTGCTGTTTGCCGCTGCGAGTGTGCTGCAGGTGCTGGTGCTGCGGGTGATCGATCCGCCGATCAGCAGCATGATGGTCGGGCGCTATCTGGAAGCCTGGGGCGAGCGCGATTGGCATTTTTCGCTGCACCAGCAATGGCGCGACTACGACAGGATCGCCGCCAGCCTGCCGATTTCGGTGGTGGCTGCGGAGGATCAGCAGTTTCCGGTGCATCACGGCTTCGACCTGCAGGCGATCGAAAAGGCGCGCGATCACAATGCGCGCGGTGGGCGCGTGCGCGGGGCCAGCACGATCAGTCAGCAGGTCGCCAAGAACGTGTTCCTGTGGCAAGGCCGCAGTTGGGTGCGCAAGGGCCTGGAGGCCTGGTACACGGTGTTGATCGAGCTGCTGTGGCCGAAGCAGCGCATTCTGGAGATGTATCTCAACGTGGCCGAGTTCGGCGACGGGGTGTACGGCGCGCAGGCCGCCGCCCGGCAGTTCTGGAGCAAGGACGCGGCCGGGTTGTCGCCGACCGAGGCGGCGCGTCTGGCGGCGGTGCTGCCCTCGCCACGCCGTTATGACGCCCGTCGCCCCGGCGCCTTTGTGCAACGGCGGACGGCATGGATCCAGCGGCAGGCGCGCCAGCTAGGCGGCCCTGCGTATCTGCAGGCGCCGTGAGCATGCGCACGTCCGGCCCCGCGCAGCTGCCGGTGGTCGCAGACCGCCTGACGGTGGTGATTGCAGCCTATAACGAGGAGACCAGCATTCCGCTGCTGCATCCGCGCCTGTGCGCAGTGCTGGCGGGCCTGAGTGGAGTGCAGACGCATGTGCTGTATGTCGACGATGGCAGCAGCGATGGCACCTGGAGCGTGTTGCAGGCACTTGCCGATGCCGATGCGCAGGTGAGTGCGGTGCGGCTGTCGCGTAACTTCGGCAAGGAAGTGGCCATTTCTGCCGGCCTGGACCATGTGCTGTCCGGTGCGGTGGTGCTGCTCGATGCCGATGGACAGGACCCGCCGGAGTTGATCCCCGAGTTCGTCGCGCTGTGGCGTGCCGGTTACGACAACGTCTTCGGCACGCGGATTTTTCGCGAGGGCGAGAGCTGGTTGAAGCGCAGTGCGGCGCATGCGTTCTATCGGGTCATCCGGCAGTTGTCGCGTACGCCGATTCCGGCCGATACCGGGGATTTCAGGCTGTTGTCGCCGCGGGTGGTGGAAGCCTTGCAGCAGCTGCGCGAGCGCCACCGTTTCATGAAGGGGCTGTTCGGCTGGGTCGGGTTTCGTCAGGTAGCGCTGCCGTACCGGCGTGCGCCGCGTTTGTCGGGGCGCAGCAAATTCACGGTGTGGCGGCTGTGGAACTTCGCGCTGGATGGCATCACCAGTTTTTCCACCGTGCCGCTGCGCGTGGCGACCTATCTGGGCTTGCTCACCGCGCTGGTGGCATTCCTGTTCGGTGGCTGGGTGGTAGTCAAGGCGGCGCTGATGGGCGACCCGGTGGCCGGCTGGCCGACCATGATGTCGGTGATCCTGTTCCTGGGCGGCATCCAGCTGATCGCCCTGGGCCTGATTGGCGAGTACCTGGGCCGCTTGTATGACGAAGCCAAGCAGCGTCCGCTGTACCTGGTCGATACCCACCGTGGCGCGGTGGGAGTAGTCTGCGACCACCAGACCAAGCGCGGAGCGGGCCATGCAGACCGTACGACAGCTGTTGGGGACCAAACAGGTTGAGGTATTCGCGGTCGCGGCAGATGCCGCAGTGATCGAGGCGATCCGCCTGATGGCCGAGAAAGGCATCGGCGCGGTGTTGGTGATGGACGGGCCACGCCTGGTCGGCATCGTGTCCGAGCGCGATTACGCGCGCAAGGTGGTGCTGCGCGATCGCGCCTCATCGACCACCAGCGTTGCCGAAATCATGAGTGCCCAGGTAGTGACCGTGTCGCCGTCGGACACGCTGGAGCGTTGCATGCAGTTGATGACCGACGGACGCTTCCGGCATCTGCCGGTGGTCGACAGCGGCCGCGTGCAGGGCGTGGTGTCCATCGGCGATCTGGTCAAGGCGGTGATCGAGAACCAGCAGCGCGATATCGATCAGCTGCAGCGGTACATCGCCAGCTAGAGCAGCGCTGGCCAATTTCCGTGTATCTTGTTTTGAACCGCGCTCCTGGTCGGAATAACTTGAGGAGTCTGGCGGGCAGATAGATCATTTTTGAAGCGTTTGATCTGCGGCCTGGTCGCACGGCCCTTGCCCGCCCACCATCGCGGGACATGCCGCAAGTACATCCTTGTAGGCTCTTACGCGGCATCCATGCCGCGTAAGGTCCCACGACGGTGGACGGCCAAGGACCAGTCGAAAGGGTCGGTTTGCATGGTGCAAGCAGTGCATGCCGTGCGGTCTTCGGAGGACTGCAGTCTGATCAGCAGCTTTCGATCCGGGCCATCACTGCAGGTCTCGGGATCACTGCACCAGTCAGAGAAAGTGCATGCGGTTACCGCCTTGCCATTATCGCTACAGCGTTCGACAGGTTTGCCGGCCGCCCAAAGTGATGTGGTGCACTTACTTCGCGAACTTGCCGCCGCAGTCGCTGTCCTTGCCGGGACCCGGTTCGAAGGTTGCGAGCAAGGCGGCAGGTGGGGCGATCATGCCCAGGCCAACCGCAAGCGCGCCGCGCAGGCCCAATGCCTTGAAGTCGGGACGGAAGGTCGGGTCCTTGAAGCTGCCGCCAATCCGCAACGGCGAGCGCAGGCTCAGGATGCTGCGGTCTTTCGGACGTGGGCGCAGCAGCAGGTCCAGCGTTTCGTCCTTCAGGCTGATGCTGCCTTCGCCAATGATGATGGTGTCGGTGCTGTCGAAGGCCAACGCGCGCGATTGCATCAGCCCGTCCTGCACACCGAAGTCGCCGAAGATGCAGCGCACCGGAATCTGACGGTCCTTGGTGAACAGATATTTCAGCGACTCGGCGATGTCCAGCCCGGCCAGCTCCATGATCAGATTGCCCACATGACCGCGACCCATGCCGACGCCGATCGTGCCGTCGGCGGTGCCGAGCATCGCGCCGATCGAGTTGCCGCGGCCACGCAGGTCGAATTCGCCACCAATGGCGCCCGAGGCCTGCTTTGCGAGCGCGGTATCGGGGAAGAGCTGATCCAGCCGAATGCCGCGAAGGCCTGCCTTGAGCTGCGTGGTGATCACCTCCTTGCGCGCGTCCATGCGGATGGTGGAGCGAATATCGCCACCGGCAACGCCGAAGTTCAGCGGGTCCAGCCGCAGCAGGCCGTCCTTCAATGTCAGCGAGGCGTCCATGTCATCCAGCGGCCACGATGGCGCATTGATGCGTTGCGCACGCCAGCGTACCTGCGCATCCATCGCGCGCAGCTTCGACAAGTCGTAAGGGGTGTGTGGCAGTACGCGCGCACTGGCTGCGAGCTGCGCCGCCTGTTTTTTCTGTTCGGCGTTTGCCGACTCGTTCGCGCCGGTTTTCGGTGGCGCGCCGACGAATCCTGCCAGATCGTCGAAATCCAGGCGTTTGGACGCCAGATCGGCACGCAGGAACGGACGCTTGTTGCGCAGGTCCACTTCTGCAGTGCCAGACAGATCGCTGTCGCCGGCGGTACCGGTGAACTTCTCGTAGCGCCAGAGCTGGCCGTTGCGGCGCAGGTGACCATCGAGCTTGTAGGGCGGTGTCGACGGCATGGCCACACCGGTCAGCGGGTACAGGTCCTGCATATCCTGGCCACTGAGCGCCATTTGCAGCTCGAACACCTGAAACTGGAACGGGTTGGTCAAGGTGCCGCGTACGTGGGTGCGCGTGGCGCCGGCGCTGCCGTGAAGATCGATGCGGAACGGGTGCTCGCTCTGACTCAGCTCCAGCGGCGAGGCGGTGTTGCCCTTGAGCATGAAGGGATAGCCCTTCCACCGGCCCTTGCCGTCGATGCCGATCGGCGCTGCACGCTGGTCGCTGCTCGGTGGCGCGAGGCTGTTGATCGCCACATCCACGTCCGAGCGATTGGCTGCATCGATGTATTGCAGGCGCCCGTCGTTCACCAGCAGGCGGCCGAGGCGGGGCATCGTGCCATCGCCATCGTCCTGGTCGAATACCCAGTTTCCCGGATGGGTATCGTCGCCGGCTTCCAGCAGGACGGTCGGGTGATCCAGGCGGATTTCCGGCAGACGCACCTTGCCGCGCAGCAGCGGCCACAACTCGACATCGATCTCCGCCGAGTTGAGCTCGGCCATCGGCCCGCGCTTGGACCATGCTGCATTCGCCAGGCTCAGCCGATTGCCGCGCACGGTGGTCGTGCGGCCCAGCTTCACATCCAGATAACCGAGATGGAATTCGCGGCCGGTCTTGGCGCTGACCACGCGCTCGACCGGGCCGCGTAGCCAGTTCCACTGGAATAGCAGCACGAAGATCACCACGATGGCGGCGACGATGGCAAGCCCGACCAGCCAGCGTCGGCGACGTGGCGTGGGGGAAGGTGGTGCAGCTGGGGTGTCGGTCACGATGTTCACGCCGGCCATGGTTGGCGATGGCTCGTGCACGGCGCGCGAACGCGCTGCAGATCGCGCTTCACATCACTTGCGCAATCACCGCAACGAAGTGGCAAGCGCTACCGGCCAGCACGAACAAATGCCAGATCGCGTGGAAATAGCGCTGGGTGTCGCGCTGGTAGAAGTACGTGCCCAGCGTATAGAAGAGTCCGCCGGCCAACAGCCAGCACAGAGACCAGGTATCGACCGAGCGCAGCAACGGCTGGATCGCTACGACGATCAGCCAGCCCATCGCCAGATACAGCACTGTCGACAGCAGCCGGAAACGACCGGTGAAGAACAACTTGAAGACCACGCCGGCAGCGGCGATCGTCCAGATGGCGGCAAACAGGCCCCAGCCCCAGGAGTCGCGCAGATTGACCAGCGTAAACGGGGTATAGGTACCGGCGATCAACAGATAGATCGCGCAGTGATCGAGTACCTGCAGGCGCGCCTTGGCGCCGGGATGCGGGATGGCATGAAACAGCGTGGAGGCGACGTACAGCAAGACCAGGGTGGCGCTGAAGACGATGGAGGTGGCCAGTTGCCAGCCGTCGCCATAGACGGCGGCCAGCGTGATCAGCACCGAGCCACCGGCCAATGCAGCGATGGCACCCAGGCCATGGGTGACGGCGCTGGCTATCTCGTCGCGCAGGTCGGTCGAGGGAGAGGCGTCTGCGTTCATGCCAAAAAGGTACCGCAATTGCGAGCAATTCGCATTGCCGGCGGGTGCGGTTGCATGCATCGGTTCAAGCCGCGGTCAATCGATCGCCTTGGCATGCGCGTGTTCGCGCGTTGCCGAGAAGCGCACGTCCGGCGCGCGTTCCTGCGCCAGCTGCAGATTCACGCGTGTCGGAGCGAGATAGACCAGCTGGCCGGCCGCGTCGATGCCCAGATTGCCGGCGTTCTTCTCGCGGAACTCCTCCAGCTTCTTGGCGTTGTCGCAATGCACCCAGCGTGCGGTGGTGACGCTGACCGGCTCGAAGATCGCGTCCACGCCGTATTCGTCCTTGAGCCGGTAAGCCACCACGTCGAACTGCAGCACGCCCACCGCACCCAAAATGAGATCGTTGCTCATCAACGGGCGGAAGAACTGCGTGGCGCCTTCTTCGGAGAGCTGTGCCAGGCCCTTTTGCAGCTGCTTGAGCTTGAGCGGGTCGCGCAGGCGCGCACGACGGAACAACTCCGGCGCGAAATTGGGAATGCCGGTGAACGACAGCGATTCGCCTTCGGTGAAGGTGTCGCCGATGGAGATGGTGCCGTGGTTGTGGATACCGATCACGTCGCCCGGCCAGGCTTCGGCGGCGATCTCGCGGTCGGAGGCCATGAAGGTCAGCGCGTTGGCCAGCTTGACGTCCTTGCCGCTGCGCACGTGCAGTGCCTTCATGCCGGCAGTGAACTTGCCCGAGCACACGCGCATGAAGGCCACGCGGTCACGATGCTGCGGGTCCATGTTGGCCTGGATCTTGAAGACGAAGCCGCTGAGCTTGGCTTCGGTCGCCTCGACCCGGCGGCCGGTGGTGTCGCGTGCCTGCGGCGGCGGTGCTTGCTCGATGAAGAAATCCAGCAGCGGTTGCACGCCGAAGTTGTTGACGCCAGAGCCAAAGAACACCGGGGTCTGCTGGCCGGCGCGGTAGGCCTGCAGGTCGAACGGATTGCTGGCGCCTTGCACTAGTTCCAGCTCGTCGCGCAGCTCGGCCAGCATCTGCGCGCCGATCTTTTCGGCCAGTCCAGGCGCATCCAGCGACGGGAAGATGGTCGAATCCTGACGGGTGAAGTTACGCCCCTGTTCGTACAGATGCACCTCGCCGGTGATCAGGTGCACCACGCCCTTCAGGCGCTGGCCCATGCCGATGGGCCAGGTCACCGGCGCGCACTGGATGCCCAGCACGGTTTCGACTTCATCCAGCAGATCGATCGGGTTCTTGCCCTCGCGATCGAGCTTGTTGATGAAGGTCATGATGGGGGTGTCGCGCAGGCGGCAGACTTCCATCAGCTTGATGGTGCGTTCTTCCACGCCCTTGGCGACGTCGATGACCATCAGCGCCGAGTCCACCGCGGTCAGCACCCGATAGGTGTCCTCGCCGAAGTCGGCGTGGCCGGGGGTGTCGAGCAGATTGACGATCTTGCCCTCGTACGGGAACTGCATCACCGAGGAGGTGACCGAGATGCCGCGTTCCTTTTCCAGCGCCATCCAGTCCGAGGTGGCGTGACGGGCGGCCTTGCGGCCCTTCACCGAGCCGGCCATCTGGATCGCACCGCCGAACAGCAGCAGCTTTTCGGTCAGCGTGGTCTTGCCCGCATCGGGGTGGGAAATGATGGCGAAGGTGCGGCGGCGCGCGGCTTCGTTGGAGACGTCGGACATGGGTTGAGCGCGCCCGGTCGGGCGCCCGCGGAAACTGAGGAAGCCGGCGATTATAGCGGCTTCGCCGCGGCGGGCCTTTGTGGCGCTGGCCGGGTGGCCCGATGTCGGCAGCTGGGTGCTTCCGGGCGCCGTCACTTACGGTGCCGGCGAGGGGAACTGCAACTCGCCCTGCGGGCCCAGCATCCGGAACGGCAACGAGATCAGGCGCATGTCCGCATTGCGCTGGAGCGAAAAATGCAGGTGCGGGGCGGTGCTGAAGCCGGTGCTGCCCGAAGCACCCAGGCGCTCGCCGATGCGCATCACCTGGCCGGGGCGTACCGCCACGCCATCGGGCGCCAGGTGGGCATAAATGGCCATGCTCCCGTCGGCGTGCAGCACCCGCACCAGGTTGCCGCCGCCGGCCGCCTGGTCGTGCGGGCCGCCTTCGATGACGTCGCGCCGTACCTCCATCACCACGCCCTCGCGCGCCGCCAGCACCGGGGTGCCTTGCGGCAGCGCGAAGTCCACCGCGTACCAGTTGGGCGCATCGGTATGGCTGAAGGCCCCGCCAAAACCCTGGTCCACTTGTATCGGCGCATCGCGAAACGGGAGCTGGTAGCGCACTTGCTGCTGCGGGCGGGCCTGCGGATCGCCGGGCACCACGTCGAGCTTGAGTCCAAGCCCGCCCAGGCTGCGCTGGTTGCTGGCCGGATACAGCCGGGCGAGCAGGCGGCGCTGGTGCGCAGCCAGTTGCACCGTCAGCGGCAACTGCGGCACGGCGCGGTAATCCTCGCTGGGCGGTGCGCTCAGCTGCACCTGTGCGGGTCCGGCTAGCGGGTTGTTCACCCATGCCAGATAGGCCGGGGCCTGCCACTCCAGCTGCAGCGCCGGGCCGGTGCCGGGCGATGCGGGCGCCGTCTGCGCAACTGCGCCTGCTGGCGAGCGCGCAGGCGTGTCTGCGGCACCTGGCCAATGCCAGCGTTGCTGCGCGTTGGCGGGTGCGATGCACGCCAGGAACGCAATGAAAAAATGCCAGGCGAGGGCGGGCAGGGCGCCGCGAGACACGTGGTGGGGCACGCGATCGGCTCGAACGGAGGGACATCAAGTATGCGGTCCATCGCAGGCAGGGGTGGTATCGGATGAAAATATATCTTTCCATCCGCATGAAGAGATTGACATCGCAGAAAAGCGGTGGCATCTTAGCCTCACCATCGAGACCGGCGGAGGGACAGGCCCTTTGATGCCGGGGCAGCCAGCGGAGCGCGCAAGCGCCCGCGTTTGGTGCCAAATCCTGCGGGGACGTCGTGTCCGCCGAAAGATGGTTCGAATCGTGCCTTGCGCACGTCGAACGCGAGCTCCCGCGAAGCTCGATGGCCGATCCACCCCGGATATCGCCATGAGCCTCGTGAATACAGCATCGCCATCACCGACCGAATACGCCGATACGCCCGCCGCCACCGACGACGGCTTGATCGCCGTGCGCGGTGAGCTTGTCATTGCCCTGCCGATGCGCCATGCCGGCATGCGCGAGCTGCGGCTGCGCTATGAACTGATCGGCGCCGCCAATGCGCCGGTGGTGTTCGTGGCCGGCGGGATTTCCGCACATCGCCATCTGGCCGCCAGCGACCTGTTCCCCGAGAAGGGCTGGGTGGATGGTCTGGTCGGTGCCGGCCGCGCGCTGGATCCGGCATCGCGTCGTCTGTTGGCATTCGATTTCCTCGGCGCCGACGGCACGCTGGATGCGCCGATCGATACCGCCGACCAGGCCGATGCGATTGCCGCATTGCTGGATGCGCTGGGGATCGCGCGTCTGCACGGCTTTGTCGGCTACTCGTACGGTGCGCTGGTCGGCTTGCAGTTCGCGACCCGCCATGCCACCCGCGTCGGCACCTTGATTGCGGTCAGCGGCGCGCATCGCGCGCATCCGTATGCCGCCGCCTGGCGTGCACTGCAGCGCCGCGCGGTGGCGCTGGGTCAGCTGCAATGCGCCGAAAACCATGGGCTGGCGCTGGCACGACAGTTCGCCATGCTCAGCTACCGCACCCCGGAAGAATTCAGCGAGCGCTTCGACGCGCCGCCGGAAGTGATCAATGGCCGCGTGCGCGTGGCCGCCGAAGACTATCTGGATGCCGCGGGCGCGCAGTATGTCGCGCGCACCCCGGTGACCGCCTACTTGCGGCTGTCCGAATCCATCGACCTGCACCGCATCGACCCGGCGCAGGTACGCGTGCCCACCGTCGTCGTTGCGGTGGAGGGCGACCGCCTGGTGCCGCTGGCCGACCTGGTCAGCCTGGTCGAAGGCCTGGGGCCGCGCGGCAGTCTGCGCGTGCTGCGCTCGCCCTATGGCCACGACGCCTTCCTGAAAGAAATCGATCGCATCGACGCGATCCTCGCCACTGCCCTTCGCATCACCGGAGAAACCGCATGAGCTTTCGTGACCCTGCCGACGCCCCCTGTACTGCCGCCACCGCCGCCGTCCGCGCCGGCATCGATCGCGACACTGCCTATGGCGCGGTGACGCCGCCGATCGTGCTGTCGTCGAACTTCTCCTTCGATGGTTTCGGCAACAAGCGCCAGTACGACTACACCCGCAGCGGCAACCCGACCCGCGATCTGCTTGGTGAAGCGCTGGCCGAGCTGGAAGGCGGCGCCGGCGGGGTGATCACCTCCACCGGCATGGGCGCGATCAACCTGGTGCTCAATGCGCTGCTGCAGCCGGGCGACACCCTGGTGGTGCCACACGATGCCTACGGCGGCAGCTGGCGCCTGTTCAACGCGCTGGCCAAGAAAGGCCACTTCGCGTTGATCACCGCCGACCTCACCGACCCGCGTTCGCTGGCCGATGCGTTGGCACAGTCGCCCAAGCTGGTGCTGATCGAAACCCCGTCCAACCCGTTGCTGCGCATCACCGATCTGCGCTTCGTCATCGAGGCGGCGAAGAAGGTCGGCGCGTTGACCGTGGTGGACAACACCTTCCTGTCGCCGGCGCTGCAGAAGCCGCTGGAGTTCGGTGCGGATCTGGTGCTGCATTCCACCACCAAGTACATCAACGGCCACAGCGATGTGGTGGGCGGTGCGGTGGTCGCGCGCGATGCCGAACTGCATCAACAGCTGGTGTGGTGGGCCAACGCACTGGGCCTGACCGGTTCGCCGTTCGATGCCTTCCTCACCTTGCGTGGTCTGCGCACGCTGGATGCGCGCCTGCGCGTGCATCAGGAAAACGCCGATGCGATCGCCGAATTGCTGGACGGGCATGCGGTGGTCAATCAAGTGTATTTCCCGGGCCTGGCCGCGCATCCGGGTCATGCGCTGGCGGCGCGCCAGCAGAAGGGTTTCGGCGCGATGATGAGTTTCGAGCTCGATGGTGGCGAAGCCGCAGTGCGCGCCTTTGTCGATGGTCTGCGTTACTTCACCCTGGCCGAGTCGCTGGGTGGTGTGGAAAGCCTGATCGCGCATCCGGCCTCGATGACGCATGCGGCGATGACTGCCGAAGCACGCGCTGCCGCCGGCATTTCCGATGGCTTGCTGCGGCTGTCGATCGGTATCGAATCGGCAGAGGATCTGTTGATCGATCTGCGCGCCGGTCTGGCGCGTGCGGAGGCGACACTGACCAGCGCAAGCCGCAAACAGGTCGACGCGTGAGCACTGTGCTGCCTGTTTCGCGCCGCGCTTCGGCGGCAGCGGTGGCGCCGACACCGCGGCTGGCCTTGCTGGGCACCGGAACGGTGGGGCGCGCGTTCGTGGCGCGCTACACCGCGCTGCAGGAGCGCCAGCTGCAGTTGCCGCGCTTCGACTGGTTGGCCAATTCGCGCATTGCCCACGATTGCGGCACCAGCGCCGCCCAGGCCCTGCAACAGGCGAATGCTGCGCCGCGCGGCCAGACCGTGCTGCAACCCTGGGCGGAGACCACCGCCTTGCGTGCCGGGGATGTGCTGGTGGATGCGACCGCCAGCGATGTCGTCGCCGATTGGCATGTGGAATGGCTACTGCGCGGCGTGCATGTGGTGACTGCCAACAAGCTGGGCCAGGGCACCGCGTTGTCGCGGGCGCAGGCCTTGCACGCGGCGCGTCACGCCAGCGGTGCGCATTACGGCGATAGCGCCACCGTCGGGGCGGGGCTGCCGGTACTGAGCAGCGTGCGCGCGCTGGTGGCAGGCGGCGACCATATCCATTCGATCGAAGGCGTGTTGTCCGGATCGCTGGCATGGCTGTTTCATCGCTACGACGGCAATGGCGCGTTTTCAGATTGCGTGCGTGAGGCGATGGCGGCCGGCTATACCGAGCCGGATCCGCGTATCGATCTGTCGGGCGAGGACGTGCGGCGCAAACTGCTGATCCTGGCGCGTACGGCTGGGTGGCAACTGGAAGCCGAACAGGTGCATGTGGAATCGCTGGTGCCCGCGAGCATTGCGCGGGTGCCGCTCGATACCCTGGATGCGCAGCTGGGCGCGCTGGATGCGGTGGTCGGCGCGCGCTGGCAGCAGGCACGTGCCGCAGGGCGTTGCCTGCGCTTTGTCGGCCGCGTGGATGCGCATGGTGCCAGCGTCGGCTTGCGCGAGTTGGCGCTGGATCACCCGCTGGCCGGCGGCGCCGGCACCGATAACCGTGTCGCCATCAGCAGCGATCGCTATCGCCAGCAGCCATTGCTGATACAGGGACCGGGCGCGGGTGCCGAGGTGACGGCGGCGGCGTTGCTGGATGACGTGTTGCGGATTGTGGCTGGGTAGCGGGTTGGGGAAGTGGAGAGGACCGGCTCTGCTTACTGCGCAAGCGCCTTCAACAACGCGGCATTGAAACGTGTCGGGTCCTGCACCTGCGGCGAATGTCCGAGATCGGCGAACTCGACGAGCTTGGCGTTCGGAATCGCTTCGGCCGCACGCTTGCCCAGCGTGGTGTAATCGCCGACACGTGCCTTGACCTCGGGCGGTGCGGTGTCCTTGCCGATCGCGGTGCGGTCCTTGAGGCCGATGAACAATGTGGTCGGCACGTTGAGTTTGTGCAGTTCGTAGACCACTGGCTGGTTGAACACCATGTCGTAGGTCAGCGCCTGGTTCCAGGCAACTGCCTGCCTACCTCTGCCCAGCGACATGCCGGCCTGCATGCGCGCCCAGCGTTCGAACTCGGGCTTCCATTGGCCGGCGTAGTAGACCTCCATCTGATACTTCTTGATGCGCTCAAAATTGATCTTCAGTTCATTGTCGTACCAGGCGTCGACGCTACGCCAAGGGATGCCTTCGGCCTTCCAGTCTTCCAGGCCGATCGGGTCCACCAAGGCCAGGTGCTCGGTGGCCTGCGGATACATCAGCGCGTAACGGATGGCGAGCATGCCCCCCATCGAATGGCCGACCACCACCGCACGTTCGATGCCCAATTTTTTCAGCAGTGCCTGCGTATTGTCGGCCAGCTGCGCGAAGGAAAACTGATAGGCGGCCGGCTTGCTGGACTTGCAGAAGCCCACCTGGTCAGGCGCGATGACGCGATAGCCGGCGGTGCTCAACGCGGCGATGGTCTGCTCCCAGGTGGCAGCGCAGAAGTTCTTGCCATGCAGCAGCACGGCAGTGTGCCCGTTGGGTTTGCCGGTGGGCGCGACATCCAGGTAAGCCATTTCCAGCGGCTGCCGTTGCGAGGTGAACGCAAAGGTCTTGACCGGATACGGGTAGTCGAAGCCTTCCAGGCGCGGGCCGTAGCTGGTTTCCTGCGCCAGCAGGGGGCCGCAGGCCAGGGCCAGGGCGAGAGTGCAGGCAAGCTGTCGCATCGCGATCTCCGTCGGAATCCAGCGTCAGACGGTACATGGCGGCATGTGGTGGGGACGTACAGCGCTGTCATGCGACTGCATCGGCGGGCGCGGCCGTTGGACGTATCGCCCTGTTTGGCGATCTGCGGGCAGTGACTGCAATCACACCATGGCAGGGCATCTTGCATGGCTGCGCCGCGCGCCGGCTTCCGGCGAGCGATAACGATCGCGATGGCCCCATCCGCACTTCGGAGCCCTTGCTCCGCAGGCGGCAGAAGGGTGTCTGCGGGGGCACGTGTTGCAGGGCAGGACGTTCGCGGCCTGCTCGATCTGTGCCGCTTTCTGCGCCTGCCAGAGGGGAGGGGTGGGGCGTCTTCTTCCGCGTGCGCGACGGGTGCGCAGCGCGCTGCCGCGCTCGGTGGCGATACAGGGCGCGGCCCGGGGCCGCGCCCGGCTCAGCATTCGATGACGTTGACCGCCAGGCCACCGCGGCTGGTTTCCTTGTACTTGTCCTGCATGTCGCGGCCGGTGTCGCGCATGGTCTTGATGACCTTGTCCAGCGACACCTTGTGCTTGCCGTCGCCGCGCATGGCCATGCGGCTGGCATTGATCGCCTTCACCGCGCCCATTGCATTGCGTTCGATGCAGGGGATCTGCACCAGGCCGCCGATCGGGTCGCAGGTCAGGCCCAGGTTGTGTTCCATGCCGATTTCCGCGGCATTTTCGATCTGCCCGGGATTGCCGCCCAGCGCGGCGACCAGACCGCCGGCGGCCATCGAACAGGCCACGCCCACTTCGCCCTGGCAGCCGACCTCGGCGCCGGAAATGGAGGCATTTTCCTTGTAGAGAATGCCGATGGCCGCAGCGGTGAGCAGGAAGTCGAAGATGCGCTGCTCGGATGCGCCGGGGCAGAAGCGGTCGAAGTAATGCAGCACCGCCGGGATGATGCCGGCCGCGCCGTTGGTGGGCGCGGTGACCACGCGGCCACCGGCCGCGTTTTCCTCGTTGACGGCCAGTGCGTAGAGATTGACCCAGTCCAGTGTGGTCAGCGGATCGCGCATCGCCGCTTCCGGTTTGGACGACAGTTCGCGATACAACGCCGGCGCGCGCCGCGAGACGTTCAGCCCCCCTGGCAGCGTGCCTTCCTGGCGGATACCGCGCTCCACGCAGGACTGCATTGCCGCCCACAGCTCGCGCAGGCCGGCGCGGATGGCGTCCTCGCTGCGCCAGCTCTTTTCGTTTTCGAACATCAGCGCGGCGATGCTCAGGCCGCTGCGCGCGCATTGCGCGAGCAGTTCGTCGCCGCTGAGGAAGGGATAGGGCAGTGGCGTTTCGTCGGCCACGATGCGGTCGTCGGCGGCATCGTCCTGATTGACCACGAAACCGCCGCCGACCGAGTAGTAATCGCGCGTGGCGATCACCGCTTCATCGGCATCGTAAGCGGTGAAGCGCATGCCATTGGTGTGGTAGGGCAGCTTCTGCCGCTTGTTCATCGGCAGGTCGCGCTTTTCGTCGAAGGCGATGACGTGCTGGCCCATCAGGCTGATGCGCTTGCTGGCGCGGATGCGCTCCAGCGTGGCCGGGATGATGTCCGGGTCGATCAGGTTGGGGCGGTGGCCTTCCAGGCCGAGCAGCACGGCCTTGTCGGTGCCATGGCCACGGCCGGTCAGGGCCAGCGAGCCGAAGACTTCGGCGCGGATGCGCACCACATCCTGCAGGCGGCCGGCGTCGAGCAGCCAGCGATGCACGAAGCGCTCGGCCGCGCGCATCGGCCCCACGGTGTGGGAGGAACTCGGACCGATGCCGATCTTGAACAGGTCGAACGTGCTGACAGCCATGCTTGCCGGAGAGGTGAGCGTAAAGGCGGCTATTCTAGTCGGTCGGCGCTTGCGGCACGGCTGCAGCGCAGCATGAGAGTTCTGGATGGCCTTGATCCTGTACCAGCGCGACGATTGCCACCTGTGCGACCAGGCCGTGGAAGTACTGGCGCAGGCACGCGCAGGCGAGTTCAGTAGCGTCTTCATCGACGGCGATGCGGCGCTTGAGTCCGTTTATGGTGAGCGCGTGCCGGTGGTGTGCGATGCGGATGGGCGTGAGTTGGGTTGGCCGTTCGATCGCCGGCGTCTGCGCGAGTGGCTGGATGCCGGCGTGCGCTGATGCAACAGGCGACAACTGTGCGGCGGCGATGCGTTTGGCACAGGCGTAAAGGACGGCGGCCCGACGAGGTAGGCCGCCGTTCAATGGCCGCGTCCGGTTGCGGCCGGTGGCGTTACTTCGCCTTGAATACCACCTTGGTGCTGATCGCGGTCTCGTTGGGAATGGTCTTGGTATCGGCCCAGTCGCCGCCGCCGACGCCGAAGTCCAGGCGCTTGACCAGCGCCTTGCCGGCCAGCACCGGCTGCGCGCCGGGTGTCCAGGTGAAGGTCAGCGTGACCGGCTTGCTGACGCCGCGCAATTCCAGCGTGCCGTCGGCCGCGTACTGATTGCCGCCGAGTGCGCGGACCTTGTCGGCGCGGTAGCGCGCGGTGGCGAACTTGGCCACGTTGAAGAAGTCCGGCCCTTGCAGGGTCGAATCACGATCGTTGTTTCCGCTGATGGCACTGGCCAGGGGAATGCGCACATCGAGCTTGGCGCCGGCAAGATTGGCCGGGTCGAAACTCAGTGTGGTGTCGAAACCGGGAAACTTGCCGGTAAACACTTCGCCGTCGTACTTGCTGGCAAATACCAGCGACGAGCCGGGCGCCTGCACGTAATCGGCAGCGAGAAGCGGGGCGGCAGCGAATGTGGCCACCAGGGCGGCGGCGACCAGCAGGGGAGAGGCGAGCAATCTGGACGACATGGGGAAATCCTTCAGGGTTTGGAAGAGAGCCAACCGCGCGGCAACATCCGCACCAAGGTGGCGTCACGCTGGAACAGGTGGTGGTAGAGCGCAGCGCCGGCATGCGCCAGCACCACGGCTATCAACAACCAGAAGCCCCACTCGTGGACGAAGTGCGCAACCGCACGCAATTGTTCGTCCGGCGGGCTGAGCTTGGGCACGGCAAACAGGCCAAACCAGCGGAACGGGCGCAGGCCGCTGGTGGAGTCGTACAACCAGCCCGACAGCGGCATCGCCAAGATCATCGCGTACAGCAGCCAGTGGGTCAGCCCGGCGATGCGTTCCTGCCAGCGCGGGGTGCCGGACACCGGCGGCGGCGCGCCCGCATACAGGCGCCAGCCCAGCCGTACGATCACCAGTGCCAACACGCTCAGGCCCACCGATTTGTGCGCGGTGTAGACCCAGAAATATTTCGGCGTCTTGGGCAATTCGCCCATGGTCAGGCCGACGATGCCCAGCACCAGGATCAGCAGTGCGATCAGCCAGTGCAGGGTCTGGCTGACACCGCCCCAGCGTTCGACGTTCTTCAGGGTCATGCTCAGGATTCCGGGTTGGGGGCAGCGACGGGGGCGGCGGGTGCGTTTTGAGGTTGCGGTTGCGGCGTGTCGTCGTCGGCGCGGCCTTCGCGCACGGCTTCGGCTTCGATACGCAGTTCCACCGTATCGCCGATCATCGATTTCCACGCGTCGACGCCGAACTCCGCACGGCTCAGCGTGGCCGTGGCGGAAAACCCGGCAGTGCGGCGGAACGGCGGCAGTGGATGGCGCTTGAGCGCATTGAGGGTGACGTCCAGGGTGACCGGGCGGGTGACCCCGTGCAGGGTCAGATTGCCGGTGACCTTGGCGTGGTTCTCGCCGCTGGCTTCCACCTGCGTGGAGACGAAATGCGCGTCGGGAAACCGCTCGGCGTTCAGTAGGTTGCGTGCCAGGGTGGCCTGGTTCCACTTGGCATCGCCCAGGTCGGCGCGGTGCAGCGGCACGGTGACGTCCAGCCTAGCCGAGGCCCAGTCGTCCGGGTCGAACACCAGCGTGCCGCTGGTTCCGGAAACGGTGCCCAACGCCTTGGAAAAGCCGGCATGTTCGACTGCGAACAGGACCCGCGTGTGCACCGGATCCAGCGCGTACCGCGCCGGCGCAGCGGTTGCGGCGAGGCTGGTCACGACCAGGGCGGGAAGCAGCAACAGGCGGGCGAGGGTTGTCATGGGCGGATTCTAGACATATCCCGCTGCACCGCGCTTGGCTTGCGCTCGCAACGATCCGTTGCGAGCATGCGGGCTGGACGTGGAAAGGATGCCCACATGCGTGCGTTTGCCGTTTTGCTCGTCTTGCTGCTGGGCGCATTGCCCTGTGCGGCGAAGATTCCGGAGATCCCGCGTTTCCGGATCGTCGGTCCCAGCGACGGACTCCCATCGACCATGGTGGTTGCGATCCACCAGGATCGTGCCGGCTATCTGTGGCTTGGCACCCTGGATGGTTTGGTGCGATACGACGGCGCAGGATTCAGGACTTGGCGACACGATCCTTCCGACCCGGCATCGTTGCCCTGCAACGCGATCCAGGCGCTGCACATCGACGCGCTGGACAGGATATGGATCGGCTGCGGCAAGACGCTGAGCGTCATGGATGCCGGACGAAGCCACTTTCGGCACTACCGCGCGGTTGACTATCCGTCGATGAAGGATGGCGAGATTTACAGCGTCGCTGCGTTCGACGGCGATATCTGGGCCGGAACCACGACCGGCGCGCTGGTTCGCATCGATACTTCCGGCGCGATGTCGTCGGTGGATCTGGGGATGGTCGATGGCAACCTTGACCAGGCCATGGTCATGAATCTTGCGGCGGACAACCGGCGGCGGCTGTGGATCGGAACCAGTAGCGGCCTGGCCTATTACGACGGAAAACGTCTGCATCGCGTACATGTCCCGGACGAACCGAACCGGCAGTCCGCCATCTTCGGTCTGCAATGGGCGGGGGACCGTCTGTGGCTGGGCAGCGAGTCGGGATTGCATGTCATGGGAACCGACGATCAATGGCTGCCGCTTCCCTGGGGGACGATGTTCGGCACCGGCAACGAATTCTGGGGTGCAGTGGCTGCCCCGGACGGCGAATTCTGGCTGGGAAGCGGACGCGGTCTGTGGCGGACCCGTGGCGAGCGTCCACCGGTCCCTGCCTTCAGCGGTGAAGGGCCGTTGTCACGCCGTAATGTCATTGGCCTGCTGGGAGCAGCCGATGGAGGGCTTTGGGTTCCGATGCATGGTACCGGCCTTGGGTATTTGCCGGCAGACTGGAAGCGCACCGCCGTGCTCAAACCACCGGTGCCGACGGGCGATGCCATCTATTGCAACCTGGCCCCTGCCACCCGTTCTGGTGGCCTGTGGCAAGTCGATGCAGAAGGGCGCTTGTTGCGTGTTGATCCAGGCACCGGCGACACGTTTCAGACAGGTCTGCAGTCGCCGCATCTCAAGGACATGGAGTTGGTATCGGCGCTGGAGGATCGCCTGCAACGTGTGTGGCTGGGCAACTTGAGCTTTGGTCTTTCTCGCATGGATCTGCGTACGGGTGAATTCATCCACTGGCCGTCCCATGGCCCTGAACCGGCGTCGGCGCTATCGGCGCCTGACTGGATCATCGAGCATGGTGACACGGTATGGATGGCCTTCATCGACATGCTGCAGCAGCGCGATTTGCGTAGCGGTCGTGTCCTGCAGCGCATTACGCAGCAAGACTTGCACGGCCTGCGCGATATCGCCGTACAGCAGCTGGAACAGGGCCCGGACGGGCGTGTCTGGGTTGCAGGCGAGGGCGGCATGTTTGCCTGGGACGACGCGTCACGCCGGTTCGTGCCGGTCGCAGGCCTGGAAGGAACGCAGATCCAGGCATTTGCCAGCCAATCGCCGGACATGGTCTGGGTGTATCGGGCCATCGGTGCAGAACAATGGAAAAAAACCGCGACACGTTGGGTGCGCGTGCGCCAAGTGGGCCAGGCTGATGGCCTGACCGGGTTCGACGCGTCCGCAATGCGGATCGACGCGCGTGGCAGGGTCTGGATTTCCAGCTTGCGCGGGCTATGGCGGATCGACCCTTCGGTAACGCCGGCACGGCTGCGCAATATCGGCACGCGCGATGGATTGACCAGCCAGGAGTTCACCCAGCATTGCCTGCTGATGGCAGGCGATATCCTGATCGGTGCGACCAGCGATGGCTCTACCGTGCTGCTGGATACAGCAATGCCCGATATCGCACCGTTCGTACCTGCATTGCAGCTGGAGCATGTCAGCGTGCTACGCAATGGCGCACGCATCGCGTTACCCATGGATCGCCCGTTTCAGCTGGGTCCTGGAGATCGCCAGTTGCAGATCGTCAGCCGTCTGCTGTCGTACAGTGATCCGCTTTCCAATCGTTATCGCAGTTTCCTGAAAGGCTTCGACACCGACTGGCAGACGTCGGGCAATGCGGGAATCCGAGAATTTGCCAGTTTGCCTGCCGGTAGCTACGAACTCGCGCTGCAAGGCGTGGATCCGCTGGGCAATCGCTCACAGATGCGCTCGCTGCGGTTCTCGGTCAATCCACCATGGTGGCGCAGTGACGCAGGCATCGCGCTCATCTGCCTGCTTGGGTTGCTGCTGAGCGCATTCCTCGCGGCCGCCTATCGTCGCCGTGTGCGCATGCGCGCGCAGTGGCAGCTGGCCCAGCACAAACGCGAGCTGGCCGAACAGGCATCGTTGGCCAAGACGCGCTTTCTTGCGACGCTCGGGCATGAAGTGCGCACGCCGATGACCGGTGTGCTGGGCATGAGCGAGTTGCTGCTGCAGACGCCGCTGGATGGACGTCAGCAGGGTTATGCCAGTGCGATCCAGCTGGCAGGCAAGCATCTGCTGCGGCTGGTCAACGATGCGTTGGATCTGGCGCGGATCGAGGCCGGCAAGCTGCCGTTGGATTACCGCGACTTCGATCTGCGTCAGCTGATCGGGCAGGTGGCCGAGCTGGTGCGCCCGAGCGCCGAGCACAAGCAGTTGGCCTTTGCGTGCGAGCTGGACGACGCGCTGCCGCCGGCATTGCATGGCGATGCCAGCCGGGTGCAACAGATCCTGCTCAACCTGTTGTTCAATGCGGTCAAGTTCACCGAGCACGGCAGCGTCAGCCTGCGTGTTGCGGTGGTGCCGCAAAGCCACAGGCACGGCATCCGGATCGACGTGTGCGATACCGGCCCGGGCATGAGTGCAGAACAGCGCGGGCGCCTGTTCCAGCGCTTCGAGCAGGCCGAAGGCGCCGTGACGCTTGCCCGGCATGGCGGCAGTGGCCTGGGCCTGGCGATCTGCCGCGAACTGGCGGCGGCGATGGGCGGTACGGTGACGGTCAGCAGCGAACTGGGGCAAGGGGCATGTTTTGCGGTCGAGCTGCCGCTGCGCTGGGTGAGTGTGCTCCCCGCGGTGCCTGCGCCTGCACGCGCAACCTCGCCGCAGGCACAGGCACCCTTGCAGCTGCTGCTGGTCGAAGACGACCCGACCGTGGCGCAGGTGATCGTTGGCCTGTTGCAGACGCGTGGCCATCAGGTCACCCATGTCCTGCATGGCCTGGCGGCGTTGGCCGAGATAAGTACGCGCAGCTTCGACGCGGGTCTGTGCGATCTGGATCTGCCGGGCATCGACGGTGCGTCGTTGGTGGCGCAGTTGCGCGCGCGCGGCGTGCGCTTTCCGATCGTCGCGGTTACCGCACGTGCCGATGCCGACGCAGAACCGCAGGCCATGGCCGCCGGCTGCAATGGCTTCCTGCGCAAGCCGGTCACCGGCGAGCTGCTGGCGCAGGCACTGGCACGTGTGCTGGCCGACGCCGTCGATGCGCACGACGTGCCGGCCGCCGACTAGGAGCGGCCGACAAAAACGTAGTGCCGCCTGACGGCTGCGCCGTAGTTTTGTTGGCCGCTCTGAGCCCGGCTGCCATGAAGCGGGTCACGTGTAGTCCCGTCAGGGCGCGCGCGACCGCGCAGGTGCCGATGGGACAGGGATGCGTGCGCAAGCCGGTCACGGCCGAGATGCCGGCCGAAGCGATCGTGGCTGCACGGCAGGCGCGCGCGGCTCGGGCAGTGACGGTGGAGAAGCCACGTGACGCGGGAACGGATGCGCCGCGCGGCAAGCTCGCTCGGGCTTGCTCGCACCGCGTGCGGCCCGCACTATGCGGCGACTCGTCGTGAAACCTGTCCAGTGCGCCTTTTTTTGTGTTTTTCCTATTGGTTGATCGCAGCAGTGTCGCTGTGTCTGTGCGTCGCGGTGCCACCTACAGGGGCGACCACGCGCGCGCTGCTCACGCCGGTGCCCAGTCAGGTCACGGTCGCCGACGGGTTGCCCTCGGACACCGTCAGTGAGCTGGCCGAAGACCAGCAGGGCTATCTCTGGATCGCCAGCGATGACGGCTTGGCCAGATTCGATGGCCGCAATTACCGCGTCTGGCGGATGGAAGACGGGTTGACCAGCAACGCGATCTGGACGCTCTGCGTCGATCGCGACAATCGGGTGTGGATGGGGTTCGAAAACGGCGGGGCCGGTTTTCTGGAGCCCAAGACACGCACGTTCAGGCGGCTGGAGAACCCGCAGTTTCCGGAGTTGCGCGAAATCACGGTGTGGGCGCTGGCAAACACCCCGAACGGCGATGTCTGGCTTGGTACCGCGGCCCACGGGCTGTACCGGCGACGTCCCGACGGCAGCATGCAGCGATTTTCCAACGTGCCCGACGACCCCACCAGCCTGCCGTCCGACAGCGTGATCGGGTTCGAGGTCGCGCCCGACGGAACATTGTGGATCGGGACCCATGGCGGGCTTGCTCGCTGGGACGGTGCGCATTTTCAACGGGTTGCGCTGCCAGGAACTACGCAGGCGATCAATCGGCTGCACATGGAGCACAGTGGCGACACCTTATGGGTGTCGGATGTGGCCGGCGACGCGTTTCGTGTGGGCGCCGACGGCCAGGCGCGGCCCCAGCCATGGCAGAAAGCCGTGAGCAAACGGCGGGTCATGGGGGTGTTGCTGCACGATCGCAGCGGGCGCTATTGGCTGGACACCGACAGCGGCCTGGGCCTGTCCACTGCAGGAACCGAGATCGGCAGCGTGCCGGTCTACAGCCTGTCGGCGCACGGCCTGGTCAGACGCAACTGGATTACAGCCTACGAAGATCGGGAGGGCGGGCTGTGGTTTGCGGCGCTCGAAGGCGGCCTGTGGCACCTGCCCCCGCATTGGGACACCTTTGCGGTACTGGCCCACCACGGCGGTGATCCACAGTCGCTGACCAATCCGTCCGTGCTGGCAACGGCGTCTTCGGCTGCGGGCGGTGTCTGGCTGGCTGGCTCGCGGCATGTACTGGAGTATCTCGATGCGGCAACCGGCCAACTGCAGACGCATCTGGCTCAGATCGACGCGCGTCCGCCCGACTCCATGCTCGAAAGCCGGCGCGGCTTGGTCTGGATCGGCGTCGAAGGAAAATTGATGCGGTATGACCCGCAGACCCGGCAAGTCAGGCGTTGGCCGTTGCGTGAGGATATCGAACCCGATCCAGACGGCGCTGCGGACCGACCGGGCTGGATGGCAGAGGACGCGCAGGGCCGACTGTGGGTGACGGTACTGGAATACGGTCTGCAAATCCGCAACCAGGAGGGGCGATTGCTGCGGACCATCGTCAATGGCAGTCATGGACTGGAGGTGTTGACCATCCTGGACATACGCCTTGGCCCGGATGGCCAGATATGGCTGAGCAACAACGCCGGTCTGCGGCGCTGGGACCCCGTGGCCGACCGATTTGTCCCCGTCGACGGTGCGCCGGCCCTGCCGACGTATCTGTTCCGGCTGGGAGAGGAGGGCGTGGTCTGGATCGGGTTGGCCGGCGAGATCCGGCGGTATCTGTGGGACGGAACGCGGCTCAAGCACCTGGATACCGTCGGAAAGGAGCAGGAGTTTCCGCTGGTGGCGCCCAACGGGCTGGTGGTCGACGCCCGGGGAGTCGCCTGGGTGTCCAGTCAACGCGGCCTGATCCGGATCGATCCGGGCAGCAGACTGGTGCGTGTATATGGGGTGCACGATGGGCTCCCCAACCAGCAGTTGCAGATCAATACATTGGTGCAGGCCGGCAGCGGGCGGATCGTCGCCGCATCGCCCGACGGCGTGGTGGTATTCGATCCGGCCACGATGCGCCCCAGCACGCGCAGGCCGCCGTTGATCATCGAACGCGTGGGCTTGCGGCGCGGGGAGCGTGGTCTGGATATCACCGGACAGGAGCCGCTCACGATGCAGGACGGCGACCGCGATCTGCATATCGTCGCGCGCCTGCTCAGCCTGGCCGATTCCGAATCCAACAGTTACCGATTTCGTTTGAGTGGCTACGATCCGGACTGGATCGATGTCGGTCCCAGCGGCGAGCGGCAGTTTTCGCGGCTGCCCGCGGGGCATTACACGTTGGAAGTGCAGGGGCGCACCGCCGACGGGATCTGGTCGGCCAGCCAGACGTTACGTTTCCAGGTGCTGCCGCCCTGGTGGTTGTCGCCGTGGGGACTGGTTTTTTTGGGCCTGCTCGCGCTATGCGTCATCGCCGCGGCGGTGCTGTTGTATCGCCGCCGCCTGCGGCGTTTGAATGCCTGGCAACTGGCGGTGCACAAGCAGGAGCTGGCCGAGCAGGCGTCGTTGGCCAAGACGCGCTTTCTGGCCACGCTTGGCCACGAGGTGCGTACCCCGATGACCGGTGTGCTGGGCATGAGCGAGCTGTTGCTCAAGACCTCGCTGGACAACAAACAACGCAGCTATACCGAATCGATCCGTCGTGCCGGCGCACATCTGCTGCGGCTGGTCAACGATGCGCTGGACCTGGCGCGGATCGAATCCGGGCGCCTGGAACTGGATCTGGAGCCGTTCTCGGTACGCCAGCTCGTGGCCGAGGTGGAGGGCTTGATGGCGCCCCTGGCGCAGGAGCGCGGCCTGCGTTTCAGCCTGGAAGTAGGGCTGCTTGGCGACATCACCGCCAGCGGCGATGTCACCCGCATTCGCCAGATTCTGCTCAACCTGCTCAGCAATGCGATCAAGTTCACCGAGCGCGGCGTGGTCGGGCTCAAGCTGACCACGCTGGGCTCGTATCAGGGGCTGCGTTTCGAGGTGGCCGATACCGGCCCGGGCATCAACGCCGACCAGAAAGCGCGCCTGTTCCAGCGCTTCGAACAGGGCGATGGCGCCAAGACCACCTCGCGTTACGGCGGCAGCGGCCTGGGTCTGGCCATCTGTCAGGAACTGGCGATGGCGATGGGCGGGCATATCGAGGTGATCAGCCGGTTGGGCGCCGGCACGCGCTTCGTGGTCGACCTGCCGCTGCGCTGGGTCGCCTCCAACGCCACGCTAGGCAGCGAGGTGGCGCGCGCGGGACGCGCGGTCGCCCCGCAGCGCATCCTGCTGGTGGAAGACGACCCCACTATCGCCGAGGTCATCGTTGGCCTGCTGCGTTCGCAAGGGCACTCGGTGGTGCACGCGCCGCACGGGCTGGCCGCGCTGACCGAAGCGGCCGACAACGCCTTCGATCTGGCCTTGCTGGATCTGGATCTTCCGGGGTTGGATGGTTTCGCTCTGGCGCGGCAGCTGCGCGTATTCGGTTACGACATGCCGCTGATTGCAGTGACCGCACGCTCGGACGAAGAGGCCGAGCCTACCGCGCAGGAAGCCGGGTTCGACAGCTTCCTGCGCAAGCCGCTCACAGGAGACATGCTGGCCGACACCATCGCCGAGGCACTGCAACGTGAACGCCCGCGCGACGAGATCTAGAGCAGTACGCTGCGTTGAAATCGCGCACGGCCCTGCGTTTGCGTACGGCGCCGGTCGATGCCGCAAAGGTCGCGTCATTCGGCGACTTCTTCCACCTGCCTGGGATGCGGCCGCGTCTCGGCCAGCTGCCAGAAGATCAGCGTCGACGACAAGGTGATGCCACCGACGCACAAAAAGGTTGCATGCAATGCGGCTGTGGCGCCGTGGCTGTCGCCCAGATGCGTGTTGAAGGCAGCCAATAGACTGCCCGCCGCCGCCGCGCCGAAGCCGGTGGCCAGCATCATCACCATCGACAACAAGCTGTTGCCGGGGCTG
This sequence comes from Xanthomonas arboricola, assembly GCF_002940665.1. GTDB lineage: Bacteria > Pseudomonadota > Gammaproteobacteria > Xanthomonadales > Xanthomonadaceae > Xanthomonas > Xanthomonas arboricola_B. The sequence continues at coordinate 328,942 of NZ_MIGY01000001.1, read as the reverse complement.
GCCTGCTCGCGATCCAGGTCGCGCAAGGTCACGGTGTTCATGACGGTGAACTGCAGCGAGTTCACCGCGCCAAAGCAGGCCAGCTGCACCAGCCGCAGCCATAGCGGCTGGCCGACATCGATCAAGGCAAAGCTGGCCATCGCCAGGCCTACCAGCACGGTGTTGAGCATCAACACGCGGCGATAGCCGAAGCGACCGACCAGCTTCACCGCGGCACGTTTGGCCGCCATGCCGGCCAACGCCACCGGCACCATCATCAGTCCGGCGTTCATCGGGCTCATGCCCAGGCCGACCTGCAACAACAGCGGAATCAAGAACGGCATCGAGCCGCTGCCCACCCGCGCGAACAGGTTGCCCAGGATGCCGATGCGATAGCTGGCCACCTTGAACAAGGCCAGCGGAAACAACGCCGCCGGCATGCTGGCCGCATGCAGCCAGTAACCGGCCAATGCGGCCAGCCCGCCGATGGCCAGCAGCATGACAAAGGCATGGCGCAAGCCGAGCTCGGAGATGCCATCCAGCGCCAGCGACAGCGCCACCATGCCGAACGCCAGCATCAGATAGCCGATCAGATCGAAGCGCTGGCGCGCATCGCCATAGTGGTCGGGCATGATCTTCAACGCAGCGATGAAACCGATCACGCCGATCGGCAGATTGATCAGGAACACCCAGTGCCACGAGGCGACTTCCACCAGGTAGCCGCCCAGCGTGGGACCGATGAGTGGGCCGATCAGTGCGGGAATCGCGATGAAACTCATCGCGCGCAGGAAATCGGCGCGTGCCACGGTCTTGAGCACTGCCAGCCTGCCCACCGGCAGCAGCATCGCCCCGCCAATGCCCTGCACCACGCGCGCGGCCACCAGCTGCGGCAGCTGCTGGGCGGCTGCGCACAGCAGCGAGCCCAGCGTGAACACGATGATCGCCGCAAGGAAGGTGCGCCGGGTGCCGAAGCGGTCCGCAATCCAGCCCGACGCAGGGATGAACATCGCCACCGCCAAGGCATAACTGAAGACCACCGACTGCATCTGCAGCGGACTTTCGTGCAGGCTGCGCGCCATCGACGGCAGCGCCGTATTGACGATGGTCGCATCCAGCATCTGCATGAAGATCGCCAGCGACACCAGCCATAGCAGGGGCTTGATGGTGTCGTAGGCACGCAAGGCGGAAACGGGCTGAGGCATGAGCATCGCCATAGGGAAGACAGCGCATTATCCCTGCGCCGCTGTGCAGGAGGTCGCAACGGCATGCGGCACGTCGTTGCTTGAGTCCGTCGCAGCAACGCACCGATGTGCCGGTAACGAATGAGACGCGCTTCAACCAATCGCATTCAAGGTCGGCCACCTGCCACGAATCGTCGGGAAAGGGGAATGGTGGCGTGCTAATGCCCGCCATGGCTTGCAACAAGCGTTTGATTCGCTGGCGAATCCTTCGCTCCTCCGACGGGTCCAGACAAGGCAGGCGAGGGTCATTCCACGTTGCGATGGATCGATCGAGCGGGAGGTGGGGGAGCGTTGAACCTAAAAGCGGAATTCATTTCTTGGAGCTTTGCCGACGGTCTGGTCAGGGATGGCGCGACTTGGGTATGGCCGCCTTCTGAGCGCGCCGTTGATCAGGTCGGACTAATAATGGAAAAGCAGGTCTTAGACGTATTGCAGCGCGCCTATCTCCCGGGCGATCCCTTGGCGGCAATGCTCGGCAAGATCGCTGCGGAACTATCGCAGAGCGAGATCTTGAACGGTGCGACATGCGCGTTCGTCGGGGTAGCGCAAAGCGATCCGCTTGCTCCGGATCAGGCGAACGATCAGGCAACGATTGTGCGGTGTTTTCCGGTCCAGCACGCCAGGCAAGTGCTCGGTACGCTGCACGTGACCCCGGCCCACGGCGGCATGGCCGCGCAGGCGATGACGCTGTGTCGGCAGATCGCAAAATGTTGTGCGTACCTGATCAAGCGCGATGCAGCGCGGAGGTTGGCGGAAGACCGGCTCGCTCGATCTTTGATGATGACGGGGGTCTGCGAAGAAGTCTGGATGATCGATGCGTTCGTCGAGCAGGCCGCAGACAGTCGTTTGCCAGTCATCGTGCGCGGCGAGTTCGGCACCGAGAAAGAGGAGGTGGCCGTTTTGCTGCATGCAGCTGCACCCTGGCGAGAGGGTCCGTTCGTTGCGGTCGATTGCGCCGCTCCCGACGACATGCCGGCAACATGGTTCGAGCGCGCAATGGGAGGAACGCTGTTCCTGCAGGGCGTGGATGAGCTCGACGACGCGCCACAGCATCAACTTGCAGTGCATCTTCGGGGCAGGTCCACACCGTGGGCTATCTCGGGCGGCGGGGCCTTGCCGCGGGTGATCGCCTCCACGACCGCTGATCTGTCGCGCCGCGTACATGCCGGACGCTTCTCACGCGCGCTGCTGTCGCAACTGGATGTCCTGGCAATCGAGCTCGCGCCGTTGCGCACCCGGCGGACAGATATCGGCTTTCACGTCGAGCATGTGCTGGATCGGCATGGCCTGGATCACGGTCAGGTGGTCACCGAGGTGTTGATGGACGCCCTGACGCACTACCCATGGCCGGAAAACCTCCAGGAGCTGGAGCGGGTGGTGCTGCGCCTGGCGGTCATGACTGCAGGCAGGCCGGTCGGCAGCGCCGACATCCAGCGCCACGCACCGCGTCTGCTGGAAGGCCGGGCGCAAGGAGCGCAGCACGATGCGCGCGCCACGGTGTCGCGACAGGCCGATCCTCCGGCAGAGCCCACGCCGCCGGAAACGCCGGTCGACTGGATCGACGGCCTTCCGCATCGCCCCGGGCAACGTCTCGCCAGCCTGCACGACGCGCTGCGGCGCGCCCTGGTGCATCTGGGCGAGCACTACGCCGAGCCGCTGACCCTGGGCGATCTGGCCCGGCAGGCGCACGTTAGCCAGTCGCATCTGGGCTTTCTGTTCCGCGACGAACTCGGTACCCCGTTCAAACCGATGCTGCAGCAGCTACGCATCGAAAAGGCCAAGGAGCTTCTGCAGCGGCAACGCAAGCTGCGCATCACCGAAGTGGCGCTGAAGGTCGGCTTCGGCGACCTGAGCCATTTCGAAAAGAGCTTCCGGCGGCTGGTTGGGGTAAGCCCGCGTGAGTTCCGTAGGGTCTATGGCCAGGATTGACCGTCAGATATGAGGCCCCAACTTCGTGCTGGGTTCATCGGCTGGGCCCAGCATGCGGTTGCTTACAAATGCGCCGCCTCTCAGAAAAAATTCTATTCAAGCACCGATTGGTTGGGGTGGCGACTTGCGGCGCCCGAAAAGATCGCCCGCGCCGGGTCGTGCCCATCGGCTGTCTCTACCTCTACTACATGCGCGGCATCGATCGCGTGCGTCAGCAATCCGTCCAATCCCGCTTCACTCCTGCGCTGCCGACAACGAGCTGGCATCATTCGGCCACGGGTACGGCAGTGCAAGGATGGTCCCGGATTGCTAGCGATCAGGTCCAGCGTAGCGAAAAAGCGCAGTTGTGGCACGGTTGGGCTGCCTGTAACGCATTGGGGCGGTCGGGCGAGTGACGTCTTTCAGGGACGACTAATGAACCGCCCTGTGGTTACCGGGAACCACTGAGCCAGCAAGTCCCTTTCAATGGCCTCCGGCCTTCCTGTCAGATCGGCATAGTGCTTGATGTAAACACTGCGATGGTGCCAATTTACAAAGATCGGATCGGGGTGCAGCATCGGTAGCGATGTCAGGCCCGCAACAACCGCACCGGAACCCACGGCTGCCCATCGGTCTCCGCTTTCCGTTTCCACACATCCCATGCCGTAGCCCAGTTGCCGCATTGCGATGTAGCTTCTATCGTCCTTGAGAATTTGTTCGTAGAGTTCCAATAAGCCGGTATCCTTCAGATTCAGGCATGAGCCGAGCTGCGTCCCATTATCCCGCAGGAATGTCTCCGCAAGATGCCGCACCATTTGTCCTGGTTCCGGAAAGATCTGGTTGCCGCCGCCCTTGCCATTCTTGGATGCGTTTCCGACAAGGGTCGCATGGGCACCAGGCATGAGGATTAGTTCCTTCTTTACTTTTACGTCCGGGATGATCGGAGTAAAGCCGCGCGCCCTCTCATCGCGTGCGTATACGGCGCGGTATTCCAGCACGTTGGTATTCAGTGTTGTCCTGTTTAACTGGAAATTCAAAGGACCGGGTACCGGGTCTATCGCAAAAATGTTGACGCAGATGTGGCGGAGCTGCGGGTCGGCATACATTGCATTGGCCATCATGTGGCAGGTAACTGCGCCACGGCTCCAGCCAATGAGGTTGACGCGGTCAGGCAGTGGTGTTCGCAGGACTTTTGCTCGCGCCTTTTGTAAAGCTTGGGGAACGATTTTTCGGTGCCTATTGGCAGGGGTCCAGCCACCAAAAGTGTTCTGCGGCTCAAGTCCAGCTGCTTCGGCAGCTGCCTTTTCCCTTTGTAGGATGCGTATTTCCGCATCTGTCATTAAGGTCCTCATATGGCTGGGGTCCTTCTTGATCACCGCAATCGCGTGCTTGACGTTCTCCTCCCAGCCCGAGCCAAAAGTGGTGCCCCGAGCATCAGTGTAGTTCCCCGGGAGTGTCCATTTATCGTTTTCTTGTTGATTCCCGCTGCCCGGTCCATCCGCTATGAGCCAATCATCGAACTCCACCCCGAGATGGTTGCGTGCCAATGTGGAGATAAGCTGTCCTTCGCTGTAGTTTGCACTGTCGTAATCCAGGCTGTTCGATCCTGTCCCGCAAAAAAATACTGTGAATGTTGACATTCTTGATGTCTCCATAATCTCGGGTGGTTGGGTCGTTGTATTAATCTATGTGTGGATTACGGGGCTCGTGCACTACGGTGGTATGAGGGTGAACTCTTGATGCATTCATGGAGTGAAATGTGGCTTTTTCTGCTAAACTTTCGCTGTAGTCGAGTTGCGTGATTATTCAATGCACTGCTGTTGACCGGGGTTGTGATTGCGGCGGGCGTGTCATGTGGTGGATTTATATAAATCCACCCATGATGTTTTGCATCAAATGGCCTTGAAGCGAGTCACGTACTTTTGTCAGTTGGATGACATAGGATGAATAGTCGTTCTCCGACTCGAGAAGGTAGTTGATGAGCAGCGTGAGAGAAGCTAGGACGCAATTGAAGCTATTGAATCCGTCACCATTCTTCAGTGCGAAGACATTTATTTCCGGAGCCACAGCACGGAACCATCGCGGGAAATTTCCGGCATCCTCCTCTGTTACAGGTATCTCGAAACTGACGCAGGTCGGGTCGTCAAGCATGGCGCTATCATCTTGCCAGTGGCCTCCACCGCCTTGGCCAAAGAACGCCCATGGATAACCCGACACATTCGGTACCAGTCCCCTGACGAACTGGACCCGCCCGCGAAGACGAGACAGAACGGCCGTATGACCTGTAAATTGCTGTAACAGGGGGGAGCGCGATAATCTTGAGGATCCGATTCCCATGTTTTGCTCGGTCCAAGCGATCAAGGTCGGGTCGGGGTCGACTTCATAGCGCATGTCTGGCCGGTGCCTCCAACGTCCTTGGTGTCGTGAGATGCCTGCGATGCCGACGGAATTGGTTTGTTCTGACATCAAATCAACTATTACTGTCATTTCACATCTCCTTTCGGGGCGGAAGGTGCAGGCCGGCATATGTCGTACCGAGATCGAGCGACCTGATGGCGGAGTTCTCTTGCCGCTGCGGTAATGCGTACTCGTGGGCTGGCTGCTGCAGGCGCTAGGTTTTATGCGGTTAGATCGGCATGATCCCGGTCTGCGGGGATACGCGTATGCACGCTCGATACAGACGTGGGCTCTTGGACAGGGGTGTCGGAGCGTTTAGTAATACCGCCGATTTCTCTATACTTTATTGGGGAAAGTCACAGTTATTATTCTTTCCGAGGGCGCTAGCCAATCGTTGCAGGGCCCTTTGGGCGAGGGTTGCTATGGAATATTGATGTGATTCCATGGAGGTAGGTCCGCACCAGGCGTTGATCCGGATTCGGCTTTGGCCTGGTTTCGACGAGTGCGTTGGCGGATTGATGACGCAGGTGATGCGCTTATCCGGTCGTTTAATGCATTGAATCAGTGCGGGGGAAAGTGGGGTGATGCGTGGTGTCGTCTATCGATGCAGGGAGTGTCGGGTTGGTTGCAAGGGATCTTCATGCATTGCTGGAGTTTATGGGTTTCTGCTTTTTCCCGATGCAGGAAATACGCGCAATCACGCCGAGCTCGGATCGGCTAAACTCGAATAACTGAGGTCAACTTCCAGCCCATCGCACGGCGTACCAGGAAGCGACAGCACCGCATCCTGTTCGTATTGCCAGAGCATGGCCTGGGAATAGCCGCAGTCGGCCGGATCGGAGGGCTGGACGTGCCGGATGTCGCCGGCGTAGAGGTGACGCCCTGCCGTGGAGACCCGCCAGGCCCAGACGCGCGGGGAGGGGCGGGGGCCGATCCGCGACAGCAGTTCCACTGCGCGCGCGTGCGAGCAGTACAGGCCGGGCGAAAAACCATTGCCCAACAGCGCGGCGATCCACATACGGATGTAGTCGATGGCTGCCTGTGGCGGGCTGCCGCCATCTTCCCAGTCGAGATAGACCACCGCGCCATCGGGAAAGCCTTCGGCGCGTGCCAGCGCTGCGGCCTGTGCACCATCGAGGCTGCCCTGCCGGGCGGTGACGTCGTGCGAACCGGGGCCGACCGTCTGCTGACCAAGGTAGACGGGCGCCAGGCCCCAGCCTTGTGCGATCAACGCAGCGCGTTGGCCCATCCAGCCGGTGTCGGCATGGCTTGGCGCCGGTGCCAGGTAGTAGCCGCACCACGCCAGCTCGGCCTGGGTCTTGAGCCAGTCAAGGGCGGGCAATCCGGGGAATTGATCGGTGTCGAAGCCTGTGTAGAAGGTCATGTCGGAATTCCTTCGGATCGGGCGTTGGCTGGGCCGGGGCTAGATGGCCGCGGCAAGTGGAGCTGCGCTGCTGGATCAACGTGGCGGCGGGGAGCCGGCAGACCGGCGCCAATGAGACCGGACGGGTTCATCGCGAGACCGGCTTCATCGCAACGCCGAAACGCATCGCTCCGTCAGCTGGCTATTCCGTCGTCGGCGTTCGGAGTGGCCGGCGACGTCGCCGCCATTGCCTGCTCGGTCTGCTGCTGCGCGGCGGTCACCGCCGCAGCGGCGGCCTGTTCGGCCTGCTGCAGTGCCTGGTTTGCGCTATCGATCGCCTGGTCATTGCCAGCTGCGGCGGTCGCGGCGGTTGCGGCCTGCATGGCCGCCCGTACTGCCCTATCGCTGGCCGCCATCGCCTGATCGATCTGGGCTTGCGCCGCTTTCAGCGCCGCTTCGATCTGCGAGGATCCTGACGATTGCGCAGTGGAGGCTGGTGTCTGGTCCGGGGGCGTGGGCTGAGTATCGTCGGACATGCTGGTATCTCCTGAAGTGGACGCGGAATGGAGCGGGGTGACGGCATCGGCACGCGATGGTCGCATCGGCGCGGCGAGTGGTGCGGTTTCGGTTGGGCGCTGCGCTGCAAGCGCGCGCAGCCTCTCACCCAGTGCGTTTTCGGCCTGCGCCATGCCCTGGCGTGCGGCCGCTAGGGCAGCGGCGCGACCTGCATGCACCGCTTCGCGCGCCGCGTCGGCGGCGCTGGTCGCAAGCGGGGCCTGGTCGCCGGCCGCAGCAGGCGGCGGCGGTGCGCTCACTGCGTGGCCTCCGCATCCGTGTCTTGCGAGGTGGTGGGTGATGCAGGTGCGGCACCGAAGTCGCGCAGCGAGATGACGCCGTTGTTGACCTGCAGCAGCGCAGCCAGGGTGTCGTTGTGCATGGAGAACATGCAGCTGCTGCCGTCCTGGCCCAGCACCCCACGGCTGGGCCGGTTGGCCGCCAGGAATGCCTGCGCCGACTGCAGGTAGAGGCGGATCGCGTCGCTCGCTGCCTGGTCGTCGCCTTCGCCTCGGTAGCGGGTGTGCTGGACGATCTGCTGGGCCGCTAGCGATAGCCGCGCGAAGCCGATCTGGCGACCGCGTGCCAGCCATTCGGCCACGCTGCGCTCGACCTCGTTGGGCGAAGGCAGCCCCTGGACCTGTGGGCAGTCCAGGGTAGTGAACAGCTGCGGCAACAGCGTCTGCAGCGCCGAAGCCGCCGCATGCGCGCGCTCGTCCGCAGCTGCGATGGTGGCGCTGCAGGCCAGGTAGAAGCGGTAGTAATCGCAGAATTCCAGCGGCGTGCGCGCCTGCTCGACCGCGAAAGCCGCTGCCTCCTGTTGCAGTGCCGGCGTCACGTTGGCCGGCGGCGCGTCTGCGGCCAGTTGGCGTAGCGCCAGGCTTTCTTCCAGGTCCAGCGACTGGAACACGCCGGCGCCATCGATCTTCAGCTGTGTCAGCAGGCTGCGGCCTGCGGCCAGGTCGCTTGCGGTGTACAGGGCGTTGTCACGGAAGATGCGCTGCAGCTGCGCCTTGACCACCGAGCCGGTGTCGCCGGCCTCTGCCTGCGCCAGCGTGGCCAGGTCGGTCGGGCTAAAGGTCATCAGCTTGACCGGGCTGACCTTCAGTTCCAGCTGCGGCAACAAGGCCAGGCGCGAGCCGTGCAGGCCTTGCTGCACCTCGTCGAGCAAGCTGCTCTCGTCGGGAAAGTCATAGCGCACACCGGGCGACTGGATCGCCCATGCCAGCCACTGCGTGCCTCCATCGATGAAGGCCAGGCACTGCCTGCCCAGCGTCGAGAGCATCGTCGGCATCGAGATCAGGCGGCCTGCGATCGAAACGGACATTGCATGACTCCTTGTGAGGTCAACCAGCGGGGAAATTCTTCAGCACCAGCCCGGCCGCCGAACCGATCCTGGCGAAGTCGTCGGTGGCGCCCTGCATCAGCGCCTGCGCCTGGGTGAGTGCGGTGACGTACTTGTCATCGCCGGTGGCCAGGTACTGCGCCATCGCCACACCAACGGCCGTGGTTGCGATCGTGGAGACATTGCGCAACGCGTCGGTGGCGTCCTGCACCGCAATGGCGGTGGACTGCGCCACCGATTGGTAGGCTTTGCCGGCTCCGCTGGTCAGCACGACCTGCGGGCTCATGGTCGCCAGCTGCACCTGGTTGATGACATCGATGACCTGCGCATTGACCTTTGTCGGTTCCATCTTGGTTCCTATGGAATGATCGGCCGCCTTTCAATGAGGCCTGGTGGTAGGGGTGGCTGACCTCATCTCTGCAGACGGCCTACGACTGAGCAGGCGGCGCAGGTGCAGGTGCAGAGCTAGATGCAGATGCAGGTGCAGCAGGAGCAGCAGGTGCAGATGCAGCAACAACAGGGGGTGTGCCAGCAGCTGCAGCTGCGGGTGAAGTTGCCGGTGCAGCAGCAGGAGCATCAGGAGTGGCAGCATGATCGGGGCCGGCGCCGGGGGCGGGGGGAGTGGCGGGCAGGGGCGGCGGGACGCTCAGCGCATGCACTTCCATGAGGTCGGCGGTGGCGGTCGCAGCATCTGCCGAGGCGCCTTGTGCTTGCGTCTTCAGCACGTCGACGGCCACCTTGGCTTCCGCCGCGGCGGCGGCGATGAGCGCTGCCGGCGGGGGCGGTACAGGGGGAGGGCCAGGCAACGGCGCAACCGTAGGTGGTGGTCCGGGTGGCGCAGGCGGTGGTAGTGGTGGCAGAACCGGGAACGGTGCCGAGATCATCTTGGCGCAGGCGGCGGTGATCGCTGCTGCATTGATCATGCCGGCGCCTTGCTGCCGGTTGACGGCGTTGTGCATCGCCATGCCCAGCGTCTCCAGCATCACGGCATCGAGCATGCCGAGCGCCTGTGCGGGTGCCTGACCGGTGGTCAGCGTGACGATGCTGCTCACCGCATCGACGATCTGGCTGTTCACGCTACTGTCGTCGATCATGACGAAGTCGCTCCCTTCTGGATGATTAAGGCAAGGATCTGGGTGAGAGCTGCATCGGCAAGCACCTGCCCGCGCTGCTGATTGGCAACCGCGTTTTCCATTGCCAGGGCGATGGAGTCCGACAGCGCCAGATAGGTCGCCGCCATCGCGAAGGCCGGCGCCTGCCCGATGGCCATCGCCGCGCCTGTAGCGGCAGTGCCGACCAGGCTGGCGACGCTTGCGGCCTGCGCGCTTGGCTCCATGACGGGGCACTGGCGTCGGCGTTCTAGGCCAACGACGGCCTGCGCTGTTCAACGCCAGCCGACGCCGAGAACAGCACGGTGTTCTGTGGTTCGTGTCTGCACGCGTACTGCAAGGCCACGCCATCGGGCACGCGTTCCAGGAATGCAAAGTTGCCTTGCGGCAGGTTGATAACGCTATCCAGCTTCTGGCGATAGACCAACGGCTGCGCGCCGGGAATCACCGGCAGGATGCCGTCGAACTCGACGTTGATCACTGCCTTTTGGTGCGGCGCGAACGTCGCCACAATGGTGCGGCCCCGGATCAGTCTGACGACGACGTCCAGGGTGTTGGACGTCGGGATATGACGTAGTTGCAGCATGAGGCGTCCTTTCTCGATTCGATCAACGAAACCGCGTGGGGTTGGCATCACATCGCTTAGTCAACCGGGCGCCGCTCGTGCGGCAGCAGCGGCGCCCGGTGGCCGATCAGGTCAGACCGAGGATTTGCCTGGTGGCGACGCCTTCGGATGCGGTATCGACCGAATACAGGGTGGACACGCCCTGCGTGGTCGATGCCTGCATCGTCACGTAGGACTGCTGCTGGTTGTTGGTGGCGTTGTGCGCGGCGTTGGACAGCGCCTGGCTGGTGGCAACGAACAGGTTGCCCATTGCAATCGCCGGCGCATCGCCGAGGACCTTGGTATTGACCTGGGAAACGGAATCGGTGATCTGGCTGTTGACGGCGGTCGGAAAGGCCATGGTGATAGCTCCTTGAGATAGTGAAAGAACGAAGACGCTGCGGCGTTAGCGGTTAGCCGAGAATCTTCTTGGTGGCGGCACCCGTGGCGCCGGTATCGAGCGAATACAGCAGCGAAACGCCCATCGTGGTTGCTGCCTGTGCGGTGACATACATCTGTTGTTGCGCGAGTGTTGCGTTGTGTGCCGCGTTCGCCAGCGCCTGCGCGGTGGCCTGGTACAGATTGCCCATGGCTGCGGCTGGAGCGCTTCCCAATACCTGCAGATTGGCCTGGGTAACCGAGTCGGTGATCTGGTCGTTGACGGCGGTGGGAAATGCCATTGGCGGATGTCCTTGGCGTTAGCCGGGCCGTCAGACGCCCAGGATCTGCTTGGTAACGACGCCGCTGGTGGCGGTGTCGATGGAGTACAGGGTGGCCACACCCATGGTGGTGGCCGACTGCGCAGTGACATAGCTCTGCTGCTGCGCGTTGGTCGCGTTATGGGCAGCATTGGCCAACGCTTGTGCGGTTGCCTGATACAGATTGCCCATTGCAATTGCCGGTGCATCGCCCAGGACCTTGGTATTGACCTGGGTGACGGAATCGGTGATCTGATTATTGACTGCAGTCGGAAATGCCATTTTCTTCTCCTAAAGATTCGAGTTAGCGCGAGACGAGCCCAGGCACGCCGGTGCTCAGAACCTGCTTGGTTGCAACCCCGGTGGTGGCGGTGTCGATGGAGTAGAGCGTGGCCACGCCCATGGTGGTGGCCGACTGCGCGGTGACATAACTCTGCTGCTGCGCATTGGTCGCGTTATGGGCGGCATTGGCCAGCGCCTGCGCGGTTGCCTGGTACAGATTGCCCATGGCGATGGCGGGGGCATCGCCCAGCACCTTGGTATTGGCTTGTGTGACGGAGTCGGTGATCTGGTCGTTGACGGCGGTTGGAAATGCCATGCGTTTCTCCTTGTTCTCGAATGAGTGAAGCGTTTGAACAAACGTGACGATGTCGAGGTTCGGCAGGCGGCCTGCCTGTCCGGAGATGTGTTGCAGTGGCACCGCATCACCGTGGAGAAACAGTAGATCTCCTTGCTCCGGAAAAATTGGTTTAAACGACGGCAATGCCGGGCTTATCGACGTGAAGCCGATCCGCTTTAGAGCGGTATGCGAGGTAATGACGCGTTTTGGAACGGCGTGCGGGGAATGTCGCGGGGAATCGCGAAGGGAGTTACACAAAGACCATGCGGAACAGGCGGGCACAGGCTGCTCTTGACGCAAGGCAGGAAAGCTCGCGTCCGCTTGGCGATTCTTTGCGGCAAGTCAATGGCCAGCCGACACGCTGTCGGAGCCTTGCGAAACCGGAGCCCAGGCGCATCGATGATTGACCGCAGTGCGGTTGAGCGCGGCGCGCATCACCTCGCAGTGACGTCGGCAGGGTGCTCACTGCCGCACATCACTGGGGTGGCGGAATAACGTTCAACGGAACGAGGCGGGCAGGCCGTGTTTGGAGCGGATGCAGACGCGATGCGGGTGAAGGCATGGAGGCTGGCCTTGCGATCGCTGAAGACTGCCTTCGTCGCTGTGCCGCGTGCCTGGGGTGGCCTGGCAGCAGCAGAGACGTCCCGGCGGTGCTGCCGATCTATTGCTGATGCAGCCACCGCCCGTCATCACGCTCAGCGCGCGCTACTCGGGTGCGCGCGTTGAGCGGCGGTGGACAGCACACCGGTGCGCTGTCCACCCGTGCCTTGGCCTTACCGCTTGCTCAGCGTCTGCACCGCTTCCACCAGCACACCCACATGTTCGGGATTCATATCCGGCGACATGCCGTGGCCGAGGTTGAAGACATGGCCTTCGCGCGAGCCGCCGTTGCCTTGTGCGTAGCTGTCCAGGGTCTTGCCGACCTCGGCGCGGATCGCCTCGGGCGAGCCGTACAGGGTGGCCGGGTCCAGGTTGCCTTGCAGGGCGACGCGGCCGCCGGCGCGCTGGGCGGCGTCGGCCAGGGAGATGGTCCAGTCCACGCCTACCGCTTCGGCGCCGCTGGCCGCCAGCTCGCTCACATAGGCGCCGTTGCCCTTGCCGAACAACACCAGCGGGGTGCGCTCGGCGCCGTCGCCGCGTTCCAGCTCGCGCGCGATGCGGGTGAGGTAGGGCAGCGAGAATTCGCGGTACATCGCCGGCGACAACACGCCGCCCCAGGTGTCGAACACCTGCAGCGCCTGTGCACCGGCCGCGCGCTGCGCCGACAGGTAGGCGATCACCGCATCGGTGACGGTGCCGAGCAGGTGATGCAGCACGTCCGGCGCGTTGAAGGCCATGGCCTTGATGCGCGCGTATTCCTTGCTGCCGCCGCCTTCGATCATGTAGCAGGCCAGCGTCCACGGGCTGCCGGAGAAGCCGATCAACGGCACCGCGCCGTCCAGCTCGCGGCGGATCAAACGCACCGCATCCATCACGTAACGCAGCTCGGTTTCCATGTCCGGCACGCCCAGCCGATGGATCGCGGCGGCATCGCGCACCGGGTGGCGGAATTTGGGGCCTTCGCCTTCGACGAAATACAGCTCCAGGCCCATCGCATCGGGAATGGTCAGGATGTCGGAGAACAGGATCGCCGCGTCCAGCGGAAAGCGTTGCAGCGGCTGCAGCGTCACTTCGCAGGCGATCTCGGGGTTCTTGGCCATGCCCAGGAAGCTGCCCGCGCGCGCCCGGGTGGCGCGGTATTCCGGCAGGTAGCGGCCGGCCTGGCGCATCAGCCACACGGGGGTGCGGTCGACGGGCTGGCGATTCAGGGCACGCAACAGGCGATCGTTCTTGAGCATGGTGTTCCTCAGCGCGGCGCGTCGGCGCCGCCGGTGATGAGTTGGAAGCCGCGTTTGAGGTGGGTGTCGCGCGCCTTGTCGAAGGCCCGGTCCGCTTCGTCCTGCAGCAGGTATTGGTCGCGTCGCAACTGCGAGCGTCCACCGATCTCGCCGCTCTCGCGCAGCAGCTCCCAGCCGCCGAACAGATCCGGTTGCAGGGTCAGCTGGACGTAGCGGAGCGGCGCGTTGCCGCCAGGATCGTGTTGCAAGTGGATGCGCATGACGCCGATTGTAGCCGGGCGGTGCTGAAGGCTGGGAGCAGTGGGCGCGCCGGGTTGCTCCGGTTGCGAAGGGGGCATTGGCAGGCAATGCGTAGGAGCGCACCTGGGCGCGATGGGGATTTACCGGCAAGGCCCTGTCGCGCCCGGGGGCGCTCCTACGAATGCGCCGGAGACAAGTGAGTGATGGCGTTGCTCAGCCCGCCAGGATTTCCAGCACTGCCGCCTCGTCGACATCGGGTACCACCTCGGCCTTGCCGATGCCGCGCCACAACACCAGCCGCAGGCGGCCGGCGATGTTCTTCTTGTCCAGCCGCATGCGCCCCAGCAAGGCTTGCGGCGACAGGCCGGGCGGAATGGCGGTCGGCAGGTCGAACTCGTGCAGCAGGGTACGCAGCGCCTCGGTGTCCTGCACATCGCTCATGCCCAGCGCGGCCGACAGCCGGGCGGCCAGCACCATGCCCACCGCGACCGCTTCGCCATGGTTGAGGTTGTCGTTGCCGGGTGCGCCGTAGCCCTGTTCGGTCTCGATCGCATGGCCGAAGGTGTGGCCCAGGTTGAGCAGGGCACGCTCGCCCTTTTCCAGCGGGTCGCGCGCCACGATGTCGGCCTTGTGCTCGCAGCTGCGCGCGATCGCCTGTGCCAGCGCGTCGGCATCGCCCTCCAGCAGCGCGCGGCGTTCGGCATGCAGCCACTGGAAGAACAGCGGGTCGCGGATGGCGCCGTACTTGATCACCTCGGCCAGCCCGGCGCGCAGCTCGCGCGCGGGCAGGGTGTGCAAGGTGTCGGTATCGGCGATCACCGCGCGTGGCGGATGGAACGCGCCGACCAGGTTCTTGCCCTGCGGGATGTCCACCGCGGTCTTGCCGCCGACCGAGGAATCCACCATCGCCAGCAGGCTGGTGGGCAGTTGCACGCAGTCCACCCCGCGCATCCAGCAGGCCGCCGCGAACCCGGCCAGATCGCCGACCACGCCACCGCCGAGCGCGAATACGCAGGCATCGCGGGTGGCGCCCAGCTCGGCCAATGCCGCGATCGCGGCGCCGAAATTGTCCAGCGTCTTGGAAGCCTCGCCGGCGGCGATCACCAGCTCGCCCAGCTGCAGGTCCGGGCGCGCCTGCAGCAGCGCCTTGCGCAGGCCAGCGGCGTAATGCGGGGCCACCTGCGAGTCGCTGAGCAGCAATGCGTGGCGGCCACGCACATGGCTGGCCAGGCGCGCGCCGTCGGCCAGCAGGCCGGGCGCAATGGTAATGGTGTACGGCTGCGCACCGTCGACATCGACGCTGCGCGAGGAACGGGAAAGTGTCATGCGGGGGTACTCGACATACGCCATTGCGCGGCCAGGCGCAGCACCAGCTGCGCGGTGGCCTCGGCGGGGGAGAAGTGATCGGTTTCCAGGCTGAGGTCGGCGACCTCCTGGTACAGCGGGGTGCGCTGCGCGGCCATCGCGTGCAGCACCTGCTCGCGGTCGGCGCGCTGCAACAGCGGCCGGTTGCGGTCGCGCGCCAGCCGGGTGAGCTGTGCCGGCACGCTGACGTGCAGGTACACAACGAAGCCGCGCTCGCGGATGCGCTGGCGGTTGAGCGGATCCAGCACCGCGCCACCGCCGGTGGAAATCAGCTTGTTGTCCTGCTCCAGCAGCGTCTGCAGGGTCTGGCCCTCGTGCTGCCGGAACCGCGCTTCGCCATGCTGCTCGAAAATGGCCGGAATGCTGCTGCCGACCTGCTCGACGATGGCCTGGTCCACATCGACGAACTCCAGCCCGAAGCGCTCGGCCAGGCGGCGGCCGATGCAGCTTTTTCCGGCGCCCATCGGGCCGACCATCACGAGATTGGGAGCGGGGTTCATGCGCAGGGATCGTAGCATTCGGGCCCGCGCATCGGGCCGATCCGCATGGACTGAAACCATTCCTGCGCGGCGCCCGTCGGCTGCACGCAGCAGCACCGACACCCGCCGCGGCGTGGAGAACGGCTGCAAGCGAACGTGGCGAGCGCTTGGCAGCCAGGCGTCGGCGACGCAAGGACGCCCAGGAGCACGCGCGCAACGTGGGAGAACACCACGGTGTCGCGCGGCGTGCCGTCAGGGGGGCGGGCGCGATTGCGCAGCACGCTTTCCGGGCGCCAGCCGCAGGTCCTGGCAGCGCGCGCGGACCTGTCAGCCGCCGCGCATAGGCGAAGCAGGCGCGATGCGCCCACAATAGGCGTCAATCTTGCTGCCCTCGCACCGCCATGACCGATCTGTACGCAGAAGCCCTTGCCACCTTTACCGCGCTGTATGCCGAAGCGCATGCCGGCGCCGAACTCGAAGCCAGCGCAATGACCGTCGCCACCGCCAACGTGGACGGCCGGCCGAGCGCGCGCACCGTGCTGCTCAAGGCCTTCGATGCGCGCGGGTTCGTGTTCTACACCCATCTGGACAGCGCCAAGGGCCGCGACCTGCAGACCCATCCGCAGGCCGCCCTGCTGTTCCTGTGGCGCAGCCTGCGCGAGGCCGGCATCCAGGTGCGCATCGAAGGCGGCGTGCAACTGGTCGGCGCGGAGGAATCCGATGCCTACTTCGCCTCGCGCCCGCGCATGAGCCAGATCGGTGCCTGGGCCTCGCTGCAGTCGCAGACGTTGGGCTCGCGCGAGGAATTCGACGCGGCCATCGCCAAGGTCGAAGCCACCTTCGAAGGCCGCGAGGTGCCGCGTCCGGATGGCTGGGGCGGGTTCCGGGTGGTGCCGCAGGCATTCGAGTTCTGGTACGGCGCCACGTTCCGCCTGCACGAGCGCTGGCGTTACGAGGCCGATGCGGCCAGCCACTGGAGCAAGCGGATGCTGTATCCGTGAGCGCGCAGGCCGGGTGGCGGGTGCGTGCGGCGGTCGGCGCCGATGCGCAGGCCTTGCAGGCCTTGCGCCTGGCCTTGTGGCCGGATGCCGACGATGGCGTCGCCGACGACAGCGTCGCCGAGCTGCAGGCCGCGCTGGCGCAGGCAGACGCCAGCCACCTGCTGGTGGTGGACGACGCGGAGGCGGCGCTGGGGTTTGCCGAGGTCTCGGTGCGCCAAGACTACGTCAACGGCACCGACAGTACGCCGGTGGGCTTTCTGGAAGGCTGGTATGTGAGTCCAGCCTGGCGCGGCCGCGGGCTGGGTCGCGCGCTGGTGGCCGCGGCAGTGGAGTGGACGCGGCAGCAGGGCTGCGCGGAGCTGGCCTCCGATGCGCGGCTGGAAGACAGCGGCGCCCAGGCGGCGCATGCGGCATGTGGCTTCGAGCCGACTGAACGGGTGGTCTACTACCGCCTGCCGCTGGCCTGACCGGCCGACGTCCGGCCCTTTCTGCCGGTCGCGGACAGTCTGTAGTATGTCCGCCCATTGCACGACCGTTGCCGCATCACTGCATCTGCATCACCACCGCTTGCATGACCAAAGGACAGGACATCGTATGACGCAGTACACCACTGTCGAATTGCACGGCCTGCTGGCCGAGCGCTACCGCGACCAGCCGATCGAGGTCGAGCTGATCGACGGCCTGGAACCGGCCATCAACCTCACCCTGGCCGAGCATGGCGACATGCAGATCCAGGTCGCCGCCTCCGGCTCGCAGGTGTTCGTCTCCACGCTGCTGGCCAATGCCGACCAGGTCAGCGACCGCGCGGCGTTCAACGATGCCTGCCTGCGGCTCAACCCGCTCAACCCGTTGTCCAACCTGGGCCTGGTGCAGGTCGACGGCAAGGACAGCTATGTGGTCTTCGGCGAACTGTCGGCGTCGTCCACGCTCGACCAGATCGACGAGGAAATCCAGACCCTGGCGGCCAATACGCTGGATGCCGCCGAATCTCTCAAGCCGTTCTTTTCCTAAAGGCGTGTTGTCATGAGTATCTTTTCAAAGCTGATCACGCTGCTGCGTGGCACTGCACACGAAACCGGCCAGAAGGCGGTCGACGCCAACGCGCTGCGCATCCTGGACCAGGAAATGCGCGATGCCGGTGCCCAGCTCACGCGCTCGCGTGAAGAGCTGACCAAGCTGATGGCGCAGAGCAAGCTTGCCCAGCAGAAGATCGACGCGCGCGCCGGCAAGATGGCCGAATACACGCGCTACATCGAAGGTGCGCTGGCCAAGGGCGACGAATCGCTGGCCCACGACGTGGCGAGCAAACTCGCTGCGCTGGAAAGCGAGGACACCGGCGACAAGGCCTCCAAGACGGCGTTGGACCAGTCGGTGGTGACGCTCAAGGCCACCATCCAGAAGACCGAGAACCAGCTGCGCGGCATGCGCCAGCAGATCGATACGGTCAAGGCCACCGACGCGGTGCAGAAGGCGCAGGCGGCGATTGCCGCGCGGCATTCCGGCGCCAGCAGCAAGATGGGCTCGGCACTGGAATCGCTGGAGCGGATCAAGGCGCGTCAGGCCGAAACCTCCGCACGCATCGAATCGGCCGAAGAGCTGGAAGCGTCCAGCGGCGACGGCGATCTGAATCGGCGTCTGGCTGCGGCCGGCCTGATGGAAGGCGAGTCCAACGCCGCCGCCGTGCTGGCACGCTTCAAGAAGCCGGCCCAGCTCGGCCACGACACCGCCGGCGGCAGTGCGCCGCTGATCGGCCAGGTGCGCGACGTGCAGCAGGTTCCGCGCAGCGACAGCTGATCCGCCGCACGGCACAGGACGCGCCATGATCATCGTCGGAAAGCTGTTGCGGGTACTGCGGCGCCACGTGCGCCGCGTCAGCTGGGGCATGGTGGCGCTGGCATTGCTGGCGCACATGGCGCTGAGCTGGGTATTGCTGCTGCTGGCCGGCGAGCACAGGCTCGTTGGCCTGGACGCGTTTCCGTATTACTACATGACCACCGCCACCACCATCGGCTACGGCGACCTGTCGCCGGGTTCGGTGGCCGGGCGCTATATCGCCGCGTTCGTGCTGATGCCGGGCGCGGTGGCGCTGTTCGCCACGGTGCTGGCCAAGACCAGCGGCGTGCTCATTACCTTCTGGAGGCGCCACCACATGGGCAAGATGGCTTACGCCGATCTGCGCGGGCACACCATCCTGATCGGCTGGCAGGGCGCCGCGTCCATGCGCCTGGTGGAGCTGTTGCTGTCCGACACCGCCACCGACGACGAAGGCGTGGTGCTGATCGCCGAGGGCGTGGCCGAGAACCCGATGCCCGACCATATGCGCTTCATTGCCGCCGAGTCGTATACGCATACCGAGGTCTACCTGCGTGCCGGCATCGCCGGCGCGGCGCGGGTGATCGTCAACCCGCCCTCGGACGACCAGACCCTGGCGGCGGTGTTCGCGCTGATGGCGCAAGCGCCGCGTGCGCACATCGTGGCGCACTTCGACTCGGGCAGCGCCGCGCGGCTGGTCAATTGCCACTATCCGGCGATCGAATGCACGCGGCCGATGACCGCCGAGATCCTGGCCCGCGCTGCGCAGGATCCGGGCAGCGCGGCGATCACGGCCGAACTGCTGTCGGTGGACGATGGCCCGACCCAGTTCAGCCTGGCGGTTCCTGCCGATGTCGACCCGCTGGACTACCGCCTGCTGGCCGCCGATTTTGGTCAGCGTGGCGCCCTGCTGCTGGGGTTGCGCGCGCCCGATGGCGCGCTGCGCTTGAACCCGCCCGCACACACCGCGGTGCCGGCCGGTGCCATGCTGTACTACCTGGCCGAACAGCGCGTGCCCGCGCATGCCATCGCATGGCAGGCGCTGCGCGCTGCCACCGTGTCCCGTTCCCCATCGCCACAAGGTGCATGACGATGAGTTTTTTCAGCAAGTTGTTCGGTCAACCACAACCGCCGCCGTTGCCCGCATCCGGCACTGGCGCCATCGGTCACGCGCTGCCGCTGGGCTTGCGCGTGGGGGGGCAGCTGGAGATCGATACCACGTTGTACCGCATGGCACCGGAGGCCATGACCGCCGAGCTGCCGGGCGGGCATCAAGGCATTCCGTGCTACGGCCATGTCAATCTGGGCGACGGCTATGCCCTGCACCGTTTCTATCTGGACGACGATGCGTTCCTGCAGGTCACCACGGTCGGCGGCGATCTGGAAGCGATGAAGGCGTTCGTGTATTGCGAGACGGTCAATCCGCCCAGCAAGCAGGCGTTTCAGGAGTTCGTGATGCAGCATCCGCATCTGGGTGCGGCGCAGATCGAGTACGCCGGCAAGCGCTGGCAGCGCGCCACGCAGTCCACCGACGATGCCGCGCGGATTCCGCCGATCGCCTACGACGAGGTGCTGTACCGCTATCAGCCGCCACGCCGCGATGGCGATCTGACCCACTACGCCATGCTCTACAGCCGTGATGTGCCGGAGCTGCAGCGCGAGGAATTCCTGCTGGTCACCGGCGAGGATTCCGGCCCCAATGAATTCTGCGTCACCTATGCAGTCGGCATCGATGTCACCGTCGCCGATCTGGATATCACCTGAGCGTGCGCGCTCGTCTTCCACCTACACTGGTCCTGTCATGAACCCGATCAACCTGCAGAGTTTTCTCGCGTTTCTTTCCTACTTCGGCACCGGCCTGGGCGTGTTGATCGTCGCGGTGGTGCTGGTGACCCTGGTCACCCCGCACAAGGATTTCACCCTGCTGCGGCAAGGCAACGTGGCTGCGGCCACCGCCTTGGCCGGCAACCTGATCGGTGTGGCATTGCCGCTACATTCGGCCATCACCCATTCGGTGAGCCTGGTCGATGCGCTGATCTGGGGTGCGGTCGCCTGCGGCATCCAGGTCGTGGCGTATCTGCTGGCCAACCTGGTGGCCGGGCGCATCTCGCGGCAGATCACCGACAACGTCACCGCCGCCGGCATCTTTTCGGCCGGCGTGTCGATCGCGGTCGGGCTGATCAATGCCGCGGCGATCACGCCGTAACGGAGCGCAGGCATGAAGCGATCACGCAATCTCAAGCTCACCCTGATGGCCGCATTGCCGGCCGCCTTCGTCACCGGCTGCGGTTCTGAACCGGAAACCGGCGTGGTGCTGCAGTCGGCCTCCGACTGCTACCAGATCAAGCAGGAACAGACCGACATCCAGCAATGCCTCAAGGCCTACGACGAGGCGGTGGCCAAGCACCAGCAGGCCGCGCCGCGCTTCAGTACGCGCTACGAGTGCGACGAGCAGTTCGGCAGTTGCACGGCGGTGCAGACGGCGCAGGGCCAGCAGAGCTGGATCCCGCCGATGGGCGGGTTTTTGCTGGGCTACGCGTTGGGCAACATGACCGGTGGTGGCGGCTATCGCTATGGCGGCGCGGTGCCGCTGTACCGCGATTACCGCAGCGGTGGGTACTACAAGCCCAATGGCGATCTGGCCAGCAACCGCGTCGGCACCGTCCGCGGGCGCAGCGGCGCCATCGACATGCCGTCGCGGGCGATCACCGTGTCGCGCTCGGGTTTCGGCTCCAGTGCGGCGGCGCGCAGTTCGTTCGGTAGCGGCGGGCGCAGCTCCGGATACGGCGGCTGACATGCGACGGATCGCAATTGCCGAGCGCCCGGACTGGCGCGAGCAGGCCGAGGCGCTCGGCTTCCATTTCCACACCATCGACGGCGAGCGGTACTGGGACGAAAGCGCGTACTACGCGTTTACGCTGCAGCAGATCGAACACGACATCGAAGCGCCCACGCAAGAACTGCACGACATGGCGATGCAGTTGGTGGACGAGGTGGTGGGCTCGGAACAGCTGATGACGCAGCTGGCGATCCCGCCGTTCTACTGGGACTGGATCGCCACCTCGTGGAAGAACCGCGACCCGCATCTGTACGGCCGCATGGACCTGGCCTATGCCGGAAATGGCCCGGCCAAGCTGTATGAGCTCAACTACGACACGCCGACCTCGCTGTACGAATCGGCGTATTTCCAGTGGCTGTGGCTGGAACAGCAGATCGCCGCCGGTGCGCTGCCCAAGGGCACCGATCAGTACAACCTGATCCAGGACCTGCTGTGCGAAACCCTGGGCGCGCTGGCGGTGGATGGCGCGCTCGGTGCGCAGATGCATTTCTCTGCGGTGCGCGAGTCGCTGGAAGACCGCGCCACGGTGCGCTACCTGCGCGACTGCGCGCATCAGGTGGGCATCAGTACCGAGGAAGTGGCCATCGAAGACATCGGCCTGAGCGCCGATGGCTGGTTCACCGACGAGCAGGACCGGGTGATCCACACGTTGTTCAAGCTCTACCCGCTGGAATTCATGATGGAAGAACGCTTCGGCCCGGCGCTGTGCGCCAACCGCGTGCGCCTGATCGAGCCGGCGTGGAAATCGGTGCTGAGCAACAAGGGCATCCTGCCGCTGCTGTGGGAGCGGCATCAGGGCCATCCCAACCTGCTGCCGGCGCACTTTGCGCAAGCGGGCGAAGCGCCCACGGCAGGCTGGGTACGCAAGCCGCTGCTGTCGCGCGAGGGCGCCAATATTTCCCTGGTCAGCGCACAGGGCGACGCTGCGCAGACCGACGGCCCATATGTGGACGGGCCGGCGATCCTGCAGGCGCATCATCCGTTGCCGGTGTTCGATGGCCGGCATGCGCTGGTGGGCAGCTGGGTGGTGGCCGATCGTCCGGCCGGGCTGGGCATGCGCGACGACGACGGCCCGATCACCCGCGACACCTCGCGCTTCGTGCCGCACGTGATTCTGGACTGATGCTGCAGGAGTGCGCATCGCCGCCGTGGCGCGGCGGTGCCGTGTATTGCGATCGCCCTTGCATATGCGCGTGAGTGAAGCGCTTGCTCCGCATGGCCGGGCCGTACGCCATGGCCCGCGCCGCGTGACGCGGCTGCCATGCCGCATCGCCCGACACACGCTGCAGTGGCGCGCAAGCCCTGCGCTGCCTGCCGCGCAGCGCAGGTTTTCCACATCGCCTGTGGATGGAACTTGCACAAGGCTGTGGACAAGTGGGCGCAGGCCCCGGCCTGCAATGCTGTCAAGATGGGGGGGCGAAAAAATGACCAGCCGCTCGCGGATGCGTTTTTCCGGCCTCGATCGCAGCGATCTCGACAGGATCGGCAAAGTCGGTCGCGCCGTGAGCGGTGCGGCGTCCCGGTCTGCCTTGCGCCATGCCATGGCGCCGTGCCGAGCGTCCAGATCATGCAAGTCGTGCAGAGCGCGCGCTGCATGCGATGCAGGCGATACACAGCGACCGAGCGCAACGCATCGGCGCTGGCGATCAGTGCTTCCTTACTTCGACACTTTGCCCACATCGCACATCGCACATCGCACATCGCACACCCATCACACCCGCCGCGCCACGAACAAGCCCGCCACCGCCAGCAGCCACGCCAGGGCGAACACGCTCAGGTAGGCGCCCGCAGTCGCGGAGGCCAGCAGCGCGGCGAACAAGGCGCCGGCCAGCGCCAGCATGCCGGCCACCGCAATCGCCTCGCTCAACTGCAGTGCCGAACTGTTGGCGCCTTGCTGCGCCGGCGGCGACAGCGACAACATCAACACCGACAGGCTCGGATACAGCAGGCCCATGCCCAGGCCGGTCAGCGCCCAGCCGGCAATCGCCACCGGCACCGGGATGACCGGCCACACCGCCCCCGCGCTGATCACGATGCCCAGCGACATGAAGCACGCACCGGTCGTGAGCAGGCGTGGGCGCGACCAGCCGGCGCGGCTATGGCCCTGGTACCAGGAGCCACTGAACCAGCCCAGCGCGCCGACGCTCAGCGCCACGCCGGCCAGCAGTGGCGACAGGCCGCGCTCGCGCGACAGCAGCAACGGCAGGAACGCTTCGAAGCCGAAGAAGGCCGCCGCGGCGATCCCGCGCAGCGCGATCACGCTGGGCAGCCCGCGCGCAAGCCGCAGGGTGCCGGCCGGCAACAGTTGCCAGGCGCAGCACACGGTGAGCAGCAATGCCGGCAGCATCGCCAGCAACGCGCTCGTGCCGTGCAATTGCCCGCCCAGATACACGCCGAGTACGCCCACTGCCGCTCCCACCGCCCAGCGCAACGCGGCATTCGATGCACCGGCCGTGTCGGGCGACCAGGTGCGCCCGCGGATCGCCGGCCACAGCATCAGCCCGGCCGGAATCGCCAGCAGCGGCACAGACAGGAACACCCAGCGCCAGCCGACGTGCTGCACGATCCATCCACTGATGCCCGGCCCGATCAACGACGGCACCACCCAGCCGGCCGAAAACGCGGCAAACACGCGGGGCCGCAAGGCGTCCGGATACAAGCGCCCGACGATCACGTACAGCGCCACCGAATACGCGCCGGCCCCCAGGCCCTGCAGCAGACGGCCGGCAATCAGCACCGGCATGCTCGGCGCCAGTCCTGCCACCAGCAGGCCGATCACGAAGCACAGCAGGCCGTAAGCCAGCGCCCCGCCGGGGCCACGCCGGTCGCTCCAGCGCCCGGCGGCGGTCATGCCGACCACGCTGGTCGCCAGGGTGCCGCCGAACGCCAGCGCGTACAGCGGCAAGCCATTCAATTCGCGCGCGACGGTCGGCATGGCGGCGGCCACCGCCAGCGATTCGAAGGCATTGAGCGACACCAGCGCCACCATGCCCAGCGTTGCGGCGCGATACGGAGCGGCCAGGATGGAGCTGGGTGAGGTGTCGCCAGGTGAGCTGGCGGGCAGGGCGGTATCGGTGGGCATCGAGCATCCAGGACGGCAGGGTGTAGAGCCATGACGCCGGTGCTTGCACCGGTCATGGCCGCGCAGCATCCTGCCTCAACCAAGGTTGAGGTCAAGGCAATGCAGCGTGAGTTGTCCGTGGGCGAGGTGGCCAAGCGTAGCGGCGTGGCGGTGTCGGCATTGCATTTCTACGAGCGCAAGGGCTTGATCTGCAGTCTGCGTACTGCGGGAAATCAACGCCGCTATGCGCGCGATGTGTTGCGGCGCATCGCCGTGATTCGCGTGGCGCAACGGCTCGGCGTGCCGTTGCAGCAGGTGCTGGATGCGTTCTCGGTGCTGCCGGACCAGCGCACGCCCACGCGTGCGGAATGGGCACGCATGTCGGCTCGCTGGCGCGGGCAACTGGATGCGCGCATCGCCGAACTGCAGGCCTTGCGCGACCAGCTCACCGACTGCATCGGTTGCGGCTGTCTGTCGCTGCGCCGCTGCCGGTTGAGCAATCCGGGCGATACGCTGGCCGAGGGCGGGGATGGCGCATTGCGACTGTCGCGGCCTGCAGCCGACTGAAGTGACGTGCGCCGGCTGCGCCGCCGTGGCACGATCGACATCTGCAGCGCGCACGCGGACCGTGGCGGCTGCGCCGCTACTGCATGCCGGACGGCCCGTCACCCTCGAGGCTGCAATGTCGCCACCGGGACCAATGGCAGTACCGTGACGGGCAAAGACGACCGTAGGATGGGGGTTCCCCTCCGCCGCAGGACTTCACGCATGTTCCCCACCTTGCGCCGATCGCTCGCCGTTGCGCTGTCGCTGGCGTGCATCACCTCGTACGCGCACGCCGCGCCCGCAGCCAGCGCCACCGCGCCAGCGAGTGCTTTCGATCCGCTGGCCCTGTTCGCACCGCTGCAACTGCCCGATGCGCCCAATGCCTACCGCAGCGGCAGCGGCGTCCCCGGCCCGTTGTTCTGGCAGAACCGTGCCGACTACACCCTCAACGCCAGCATCGACCCGGCGACCCACACGCTCACCGGCGAGGCGGCGATCCACTACACCAACCGCAGCCCGGACACGCTGGATGTGCTGTGGCTGCAACTGGACCAGAACATCTACCGCGCCGATGCGCGCGCTGCCGCCAGCCGGCCCTCACGCCGCACCCAGTTCACCGATGGCATGCAGATCGCCAGTGTCGAGATCGACGACGGCGGGCGTCGCCAGCCCGCGCACTTCGTCGTCGACGACACCCGCATGCGGGTGGACCTGCCGCAGCCGTTGGCGGGGCAGGGCAAGGCGTTGACCATGCATATCCGCTACCGCTACACGATTCCGGGCACCTGGGGCGGGCGCACCGCAGTCAGTGCCAGCAAGCAGGGCGAGATCTACGAGATCGCGCAGTGGTATCCGCGCATGGCCGTCTACGACGATCTGCGCGGCTGGGATACGCAGCCGTACCTGGGCTCGGAGTTCTATCTGGAGTACGGCGACTTCGACTACGCGGTGACCGTACCGGAGGGCTTCCTGGTCGCCGGTTCCGGCGCGTTGACCAATCCGGCCGAGGTGCTCGGCCGCACCGAGCAGCAACGCCTGCAACAGGCACGCAGCAGCGATCGCACGGTGCTGATCCGCACGCCCGAGGAAGTGACCGCGCGCGCGGCCAAACCCGCGGGAGCCACCACGCGCACCTGGCGCTTCCATATGGACAACACCCGCGATGTGGCGTTTGCCGCCTCGCCAGCATTTGTGTGGGATGCCGCGCGCATCAAGTTGCCAGGCGGCAAGACCTCGCTGGCGATGTCGGTGTATCCGCTGGAAGGTGTGGGCGCGGACAAGTGGAACCGCTCCACCGAATACGTCAAAGGCGCGATCGAACATTTCTCGCAGTGGTACCCCTATCCGTGGCCGGCCGCGATCAACCTGGGCGGATACGGTGCAGGCATGGAGTATCCGGGCATCGTCTTCGACGGTTTCGAGGACAGCGGCAAGGAGTTGTTCTGGATCACCGCGCACGAGATCGGCCACACCTGGTTCCCGATGATCGTCGGCTCCAACGAGCGCCGCCACGCGTTCATGGACGAAGGCTTCAACACCTTCATCGACGTCTATGCGTCCGATGCCTTCAACAAGGGCGAGTACGCGCCCAAGCGCGACTCGGAATATGCGCCGAAGGGTGGCAACCCGGTCGACGAAATCCTGCCGCTGCTGGCCGATGCCGGCGCGCCGACATTGATCGACAACGCCGATTCCACCAGCGAGACCTACCGTCATTCGTTGACCTATTTCAAGGGCGCATTGGGGTTGGTGCTGTTGCGCGAGCAGATCCTGGGGCCGGAACGCTTCGATCCGGCCTTCCGCAAATACATCGCGAGCTGGGCCTACAAGCACCCCACGCCATCGGACTTCTTCCGGCTGATGGAAAGCGAGAGTGGAGAGAATCTGGCCTGGTGGTGGCGCGGTTGGTATCTCAACAACTGGCAGCTGGATATGGGCATCAGCGAGGCCCATTACGTCGATCACGATCCTGCCAAGGGCCTGCAACTCACTCTGCGCAGCAGCCAGAAACTGGTGATGCCGGTCACCGTGCGGGTGGACCTGGCCGACGGCAGCCATCTGGACCGCCGCGTGCCGGTGGAAACCTGGCTGCAGAACACCGCGCCCAAGCTGACGTTGCCGACCACGCAGAAAGTGCTGCATGTGACGCTGGATCCGGACCATGTATTGCCCGATGCCCAGCGTGGCGATAACCAGGTGGAGATGATCGGCTAGTGGGTGACGGTGCAGGCATCTGCGCTGCAATGGCGCAGATGCTTCGGGCTTTCAGCGCACGCGGCTTACCGTCGGCAACGGCGCAATCGATTGCAGCGATTGCGCCGTTTCTCGTTGCGCCGTGCAGTCCGATGTCGAGCACAATCGCGCGACGATGTGCTCGCATCGGCGTCAATTGTCATGCAGGTGTGTCGCTCGGCGCGCAGCCATCGACGACTGCTGCGTTGCGATCCTAGTGACGCTTTGCGCAACTGTTCCATGCGGTGTTCTCGCCGCTACGCGACGACCTGCGACAACGCCGCTGCAGCGCATTTGCCGAGGTCACAGGCTGGTAACGCTTCCAGCCACGCTGCGTCTGCATTCGTGCTGCGGACTCAAGCGCGCGCGGTGTTGTGTGCCTGCGTGTGGCCTGGTGTGTTTGCTGCAACGCACGGTGACAAGCCCCGACACGCATGACTAGGCTGCGCCGCGTGTTAGCGCTATCAGTTTTCTGCATCGCCTGCTGACACCGGGTTGAGAGCAGAGGCGCACGGCAGTGCATGTCTTGCAGGCGTACTGGTTGGGAAGGCAGTCGCAGGTGCTGTACAGGTCCGGCAGCAGGTCGCGTCCGTCAGGGACGTGGCACGCGCACGGCTGGCATCAGGGGGGGGGGGCGCCGGCGGTCGAGGCGGCGCATCAGGGCAAGTGCTGTGCAGGGATGTATGCCGCGTGCCGTCCAAGCGCGTGGCCAGGCAAAGCGCCGCGTCGCATTCCGCGACCACGGCCGTGGGTGTTGGACTCCAGACCCGAGGATAGATCGATGCGTCGTACGTTGAGCAAGTTCAAGTCGAAGGCCATGTTTACCTTCGTCGGTGGCATCCTGGTGATCAACCCCGCCTTTGCGCAGGACGTTGCCGCGCAGCAGCTGTCGCCGCCGCAGTCCGGCGCACAAACCGCCACCACCCTGGATGCGGTCAATGTCACCGGCATCCGCAGCAGCCTGGATCAGTCGATGGGCATCAAGCGCGATGCTGCCGGCGTGGTGGATGCGATCAGTGCCGAAGACATCGGCAAATTTCCCGATACCAATCTGGCCGAGTCGCTGCAACGCATCACCGGGATCTCGATCGAGCGCCGCGATGGCGAAGGCGCGCAGGTCACCGCACGCGGCTTTGGCCCGCAGTTCAATACGGTCACGCTCAACGGCCGCCTGATTCCCGGCGCCGATGCGTTCGGCGCGCCGGGCCAGACCCCGATCGGCGGGGTGGAGGTGGGCACGCGCGCGTTCAATTTCGCCCAGCTGGCTTCCGAAGCCATCACCGGGATCGAGGTATTCAAGACCAGCCGTGCCACTGCGCCCAGCGGCGGCATCGGCGCCACCATCAACATCCAGACCGACAAGCCGTTCAATCACGAGGGCGTGGTGGCCAATGCCGGCGCCAAGATGGTGTCGGATCGTTCGCAGCCGTTCGGCGATTCGCTCACCCCTGAAGTCTCCGGCATCTTCAGCTATACCAATGCCGACAAGACCTTCGGCATCGGCTTGAGCGGCAGCTATCAGAAGCGTCACGGCGGCTCGGTGCAGGCCACCGAAAACACCTGGAACATCCAGCGCTGGACCGGCACCGATCCGGCCTTGCGTCCGGATGCGGTGGTGACCAATGCACCGGCGATCGGCCAGCTGTACGGCATGCCCAACGATCTGCGCTATGCGTTTGCCGACTTCCAGCGCGAGCGCACCAACGGCCAGGCGGTGCTGCAGTTCGCACCCAGCGACAGCCTCACCCTGACCCTGGATTACACCTATTCGTCCAACGAGATCCGCGAAGAGCGCGGCGAACAGGGCATCTGGCTGCAGCGCGCCAACAGCTTCACCGATCTGACCTTCGATACCGGCCAGGCGGTGGCCACGCCGGTGTATCTGCGCGATGTGCCCAACGGTGCCAAGGACTTCGGCATGGAGCAGCAGCGCAACGAGCAGAAGTACACGCTCGGTTCGCTCGGCTTCAATGCCGATTGGCAGGTGAGCGATCGCTTCCAGCTGTCCTTCGATGCGCACAACTCCAGGACCAAGAGCCTGCCCAACGACCCGGTCACCGGTGGCAGCGCCACGTATTTCAGTTTTGCCGGCACCAACAACTGCAGCAACGGACCCTCCTGCGGCGGTCAATGGGGGCAGGAGCTGCGCTTCAACAACGGCCTGCCGATCGGCGCACGCACCTGGTATCCCACCGCGGCCGATTCCCTGGCCGGTACCAACGGCGTGCTCAACCCGGACTTCACCCCCGCCGAGCTCGGCTCGCAGGTCTTGCGCATCTTCTATCAATCGCAGGTCACCGAGATCAAGGAAGGCCGCATGGACGGCACCTTCGACTTCGAGGACGGACGCTTCCAGTTCGGCGTGAGCACGGCCGACACCACCATGAACCGGCTTACCAGCGACACCTATTCGACCCTGGGCGACTGGGGTGTGGCCAATGCCGGCAACGAGCCGGGCATGCAGGCGCTGCTGCGACCGGTGAGCATCACCGGCATGTTCGAGGACTTCAACGCCAACGGCGCGGCACCCAGTGCATGGCGCGGCGATGCCGATCAGCTGGCGCTGTGGGGTGGCAGCCAGTATGGCGCCACGACCCGCTACAACCCGCAATACAGCGCCGACAACCAGGTGGAAGAGAAGACCCGCGCCGCCTACGTGCAGCTGGAACTGAAGGGCGATATCTCCGGCATGACCACCAATACGCGGCTGGGCTTGCGCTACGAGCGTACCGACGTGGAATCCACCTCGCAGGTGGCTACGCCCACGGCATTGTTGTGGCAGGCCAACAACGACTTCCAGCTGTTGCGCTCCACCGAGCAGCAGCCCTTCAGCGAAAAGACCAGCTACAACTACATCCTGCCCAATCTCGACTTCAGCATCGACATCTCCGATCAGCTGAAAGCACGCGCTTCGTTCGGCCAGACCATCGCACGTGCGCCCTACAACAACCTGATCGCCGGCCCGACGCCGAATACGCCCAATGGCTCGATCCTGATCAATCCCTCCAACCGTGCCGGCGGCAGCTCGCAGAACCCGCAACTGGATCCGCTGGAATCGGACAACCTCGATCTGGCGCTGGAGTGGTACTTCGCCGATGCCAGCTACGTGTCGGCCACGTTCTGGAACAAGCGCGTCAGCAACTTCATCGGCAACACGGTGTCGCGCGAGTCCCTGTTCGGGCTGCGCGATCCCACCTCCGGCCCGGATGCCCAGTCCGCGCTGGCATTCCTGCAGAGCGGCGCCTGCGCGGCGCAGGTGGGTGCTTCGGGCAACGACGTCGCGGCTGCGTGTTCGGCCAACGACACCTCGCTGTTTGCGGCAATGGCGCTGCTGCGCAACGCCGCGGCCACCGGCGGACTGGCCGCCTACAACGGCAGCTCCGCACAGAGCCTGGCACTGGAGAACGCCTACGATATCGTCGGCAATGCCTCCGATCCGCTGTATCAGTTCGACGTGTCGCGCCCGGTCAACCAGAACAAGGCCAACATCCACGGCTGGGAGCTGGGCGGGCAGTACTTCTTCGACAGCACCGGCTTCGGTATCTACGCCAACTACACCATCGTCGAAGGCGATGTGGGCTTCGACAACACGGTGATCGACCGCGACCAGTTCGCGCTGCTCGGCCTCAGCGACACCGCCAATGTGATGTTGATGTACGAAAAATACGGCTGGAGCGCGCGGCTGGCCTGGAACTGGCGCGACCAGTACCTGATCGCCGCCAACCAGGACAATGCCAACCGCAATCCGTACTACGTCGAGGCCTATCAGCAGTGGGATCTCAGCGTCAGCTACAGCTTCAGCAAGCAGCTCTCCGTGGGCTTTGAGGCGATCAACCTCACCGGCGAGGACGTGCGTTGGCATGGGCGCTCGGACAAGCAGATCATCCGCCTGATCGACCAGCAGCCGCGCTACACGCTGGGTGTGCGTTACGCGTTCTGACCCACCGGCTGCGCTCACTTCCCTCCCGGTGAGCGCAGCCGGTGCCTGGTGTGGCAGATGCCGACGTGCAGCCTGCTGCGGGCCTGTGGTGCGCGTTTTTTGAGGCAGCCGGGCAATCGTTCGCTGGCTGCGCCGAGTGGCCGGGGTCGAGTTGTCAGCCTGCGTGGCGCTGGTCTGGCGACCGCAACTGCAGGCTCGAGCTCGGTGCCGCGACGCATTCGTCGGTGCAGCCGGCACGCATTGCGGTTGCCTGCAAGCAAACGCCCACCTGCTGATGGCCGCTATGGCAGCGCAGCGACGCCGAGTGGCGCAGGCTTGTTCCCATGCTGCTGTGCCGCTTGCCGGCCTGTCGCTTTTTGGCAATGCTCGCCAACAGCGGGCGCTGCACCTGGCCGCGCGATCGACGCATTCCACGTGATGCGGTGCTCCGTCACGGTGCACCGTGGGAGTTCCAGATGACGCGATACGCAGTGCTCAACAATGTGGCGCATCATGATCTACGCGTCGTGCTGCGCTTCGGTGCCGAGTTCGGCGATGCGCTCGGCCTGGTGCCGGCGTTCGTCACCGAATACGCCGAGTTGCAACGCGAGTACCCGCTGTTCTTTCGCACGGATCCGGCCACCGGCGGCTACCAGTCGGTGGCGTTGCTGGGCTTTGCACAGGACGAGAATCTGTTCCTACAGGACGGCCGTTGGACTGCCAGCTATCTGCCCGGCATCGTCGCCAAGGGGCCATTCTTGATCGGTTTCCAGGAGCAGCGTATCGATGGCGCCCTGGTGCAGGAGCCGGTGATCCACGTCGATCTGGAGCACCCACGCATCAGCCGCCACCAAGGCGAGGCGGTGTTTCTGCCGCAGGGCGGCCACAGCCCGTATCTGGAGCACATCATCGGTGTGCTGCGCGGCATCCGCGACGGTGTGGATGCCGGCCAGGCGATGGCAGCCGCCCTGGATGCGCTGGGGCTGATCCAGCCGGTGCAGCTGGATGTGGCGCTGGATGCCACCCACGCCACCAAGCTGGAAGGCCTGTTCGCCATCGACCGCGAGCGGCTTGCCGCACTCGAAGCGTCCTCGTTGCAGCAACTGCATCGGGCCGGCTATCTGGAGGCTGCGTTCCTGATGCTGGCCTCGCTGCACAACGTGCGTCGGCTGATGGCCGAGAAGCAGCGCCGCCTGCAGCAGGCGCACAGTGCGTCTGCGACTGCTGCGTTTGCCTGAGCGCATGACGACCGGCGCAGCCTTCTCCTCCCTTGCGCCCGTCGCCGAGCGCAGCGATTGCCACCCCGACGCGCTGCCGCTCGCCGCGCTGTGCGATGCCGCC
Source organism: Xanthomonas arboricola (assembly GCF_002940665.1). GTDB lineage: Bacteria > Pseudomonadota > Gammaproteobacteria > Xanthomonadales > Xanthomonadaceae > Xanthomonas > Xanthomonas arboricola_B. Next base: position 296,451 of record NZ_MIGY01000001.1, on the reverse strand, counting down.
GAGCCGGTGGTGCTGCGTGGCATCGCACGCGACTGGTCGCTGGTGCAGGCCGGACTGCGCAGCCCCGAGGAGGCGATGGCGCTGCTGCGCGCGCACGACAGTGGACGCCCCCTGCAGTATTCCCGCGGCGGCCCGGAGATCGCCGGCCGGCCGTTCTATACCGACGATTGCAGTGCGCTGAATTTCGAGGTGCAGCGTGGCAGCTTGAGCAGCTTGCTGGAATCCATCGTCACACATCGCGACGATCCGCAGCCGCCTACCTACTACCTGGCCTCGTTGCCGGTCGACGACAACCTGCCGGGTCTGCGTGCAGGCAACGATCTGGATTTTGCCGCCAGCGGCATCGCGGTGCAGCCGAGTATCTGGATCGGCAATCGCGTCATCGCCTCCTGCCATTACGATGCGCCCAACAACTTGGCCTGCTGCGCGGTGGGACAACGTCGCTTTACGCTGTTTCCGCCCGAGCAGGTGGCCAACCTGTATCCCGGCCCGCTGGACCCCACGCCGGGCGGGCAGGTCGTGAGTATGGTGGATATCGCCGCCCCGGACCTGCTGCGGTATCCACGCTTCGCCCAGGCGCTGGCGCAGGCGCGCACCGCCGTGCTGGAGCCGGGCGATGCGGTATTCATTCCCGGTATGTGGTGGCACCACGTGCAGTCGCTGCAGCTGTTCAACGTGTTGATCAACTACTGGTGGAGCAGCGTGCCCGCGCACCTGCCGGCGCCGATGCCCGCGCTGTATCACGCGCTGTGGGCCATCCGCGACCGCCCGGCGGCGGAGAAGGAGGCCTGGCGCGCCCTGTTCGACTACTACGTGTTCGGTCCTGCCGAGCGCGCGGGCGAGCACCTGCCCGAGCAGGCACGGCATGCGCTGGGCCCGATCGACCCCACGCTCGCGCGACAGCTGCGCGCGATGTTGATCGGCAAGCTCAACCGCTGATGCGCCAGATTGGTTTCAGGGCCAGCGACCGGACAACTACGCAGCTGCCGGACGGTCAGGGCCGATGTGCGGTATTCGCATGCGCCACTCACGCGTTCCGCTCCCCCGCAGGCCTTCCGCGTTGTCCAGACGATCAATCAAGACCTCACCCCCAATCCATCACACAGGAGCGCGCAGTGAGCCAAGCCCCGATTCGCAGGGTCGTCATCGCCGGTGGCGGTACCGCGGGCTGGATCGCCGCCTGCGCGCTGTCGCATCAGTTCCGCGAGCTGCTGGAGATCACCCTGGTCGAATCCGAGCAGATCGGTACCGTGGGCGTGGGCGAATCCACGGTGCCGCCGATCCGCACCTTCCATCGTTTCCTGCAGATCGACGAGCAGGAGTTCTTGCGCGCGGTGGCCGGCACCTTCAAGTTGTCGATCTCCTTCGAGCATTGGCGCCGCCAGGGCGAGCGCTATCTCCATCCGTTCGGTATCACCGGGCAAAGCACGCTGGTGTGCGCCTTCCATCATCTATGGCTGGAGAGCCAGCGCCGCGGCATGCCGGGCAGCTTTGGCGATTACTGCCTGGAAACCGTTGCCTCGCGCGTGGATCGTTTCGCGTTGCTGCGCGAGCCTGCGGTCAATTACGCCTATCACCTGGATGCCGCGTTGTATGCCAGATTCCTGCGCGCACGCAGCGAAGCCTGTGGCGTCAAGCGCATCGAGGGCAGGATCCAGCAGGTGACGCTGCAGCCAGACAGCGGCGATGTTGCCAGCCTGCTGCTGGAAGACGGGCAGCTACTCGAGGGCGATCTGTTCATCGATTGCAGCGGCTTTCGCGGCCTGCTGATCGAACAGGCACTGCACACCGGTTACGAAGACTGGAGCCACTGGTTGCCGTGCGATCGCGCCGTTGCGGTGCAGACCGAGGCGCTTGGCCCGCCGGTGCCGTACACCCGCGCCATCGCGCACGAAGCCGGATGGCGCTGGCATATCCCGCTGCAGCATCGCGTCGGGAATGGTCTGGTCTTTTCCAGCAGGCACCTGTCCGACGACGAGGCGCATGCCAGGTTGCTGCGCGATGTGGCCGCGCCTGCACTGAAGGACCCCTGGCTGGTGCCGTTCCGTACCGGCCGCCGGCGCAAGGCCTGGAACCGGAACGTGGTGTCGCTGGGCCTGGCCAGCGGCTTTATCGAACCGTTGGAATCCACCAGCATTCATCTCACCATTGCCGCAGTGGTGCGTCTGATCACCTTGTTCCCGGCAGAGGGCATCGCGCCCTCGCAGGTGGAGCTGTTCAACGACATCAGCCGCGCCGAGATGGAACATGTGCGCGACTTCATCATCCTGCACTACCACGCCACCCAGCGCGACGAACCGCTATGGCGCCAATGCCGCGCGATGGAGCTGCCCGACTCGCTTACCCTGCGCCTGCGCGCCTGGCGCGAACGCGCACATGCCTGGCAAGCGGCCGATGAACTGTTCCGCGTCGACTCCTGGACCCATGTGCTGATGGGGCAGGGCATCGTGCCCGAACAGCATCACCCGCTGGCGCGCGCGGTGTCCGATCGCGACCTGCGCCGCCTGCTCGACGGCATCGCCCAGCCGATCCGCCACGCGGTGGATCAGATGCCGGCACAGCAGGCGTTTATCGACGCGTATTGCAAGGCAGGCGCGAGCGTATGGGGCCTGCGCAGTCCGGTGGGGACTTAGGGCCGCTGGCAAAAGGCTGCATAGCCGGCGCGCGGAATCGGCATGGGCTGCTCGCACACTGCGGTTCCGGGCGCGCCGTCCACGCCCCACCTGACGGCTGCGTGCTACGTGTTAGCCGCTCTTGGGCACACGAAACCGGAGATGCAGTGCCGCGTACTGTTTGATGCCCGGTCCGCACTGTGCATTTTGATCTTTGGCTGGTTAAGGGCGGTTCGCGACATCGCGGCCGGACGCAGATCGAATGCGCTGACGACCGGTCGCTGCAGTGCCCAACTGCTCCACTACAACCGCATCAAATCCTTGCCGACCACAATTGGCCCAGCATAGTGCTTGCGCGCGCCCTCGCTCCACATCGCATCGGTGATCGTCGGGTCGCCGCCAGGGACAAAGTGGTTCAGCACCAGCATCCTTGCGTTGGCCGCTGCAGCGATCCTGCCGACTTCCTCGCCGGTGGAGTGACTCTTGAGCAGATGGTCGAGCAAGGTCGGCGCGTTGTCGTTGGTCTTGAGCATCTTCTCCAGCGCGGGCAGGTACATCACCTCGTGCACCAGGATGTCGGTGTCCTTGGCGAATTCGGCCAGTGTAGGCAGGTAGCGCGTATCGCCGGAGAACACCACCGTGCGGTCGCGCGCGGCGAAGCGGTAGGCGAACGCCGGCTTGAGCGTGTAGTGATCCACCAGCGTGGCGGTGACGGTGACCTGGTCGTTTTGCAGCACCGTGCCGGGGTGGTCGAACTCGTGCACATGGATCAGCTGTTTGAGTGGCGGGCGGCCTTCTTCGCGGATGCGCGCCTCGATGTCGATGGCATTCATCTCGACAAACGCATTCACCATCCTGGCGATGCCGGGCGGGCCATAGAGATGCACCGGCGTCTGCAGCCCGCTGGCCCAGGCCAGCCACACCACGTTGAGCAGGTCGGCATTGTGGTCGGAGTGGTGGTGGGTGAGGAAGATGTCGCGCAGCGCAGGCAGGCGGATGCCGGCTTTGGCCAGTTGCTGTGCAACGCCATTGCCGCAGTCGATCAGGTAGGGCTGCCCGTCGATGACCAGCGCGTTGGCGGCCGCGGCGCGCAGCGGTGATGGCGTGGGGCCGCCCTTGGTGCCGAGCAGCACCAGTACGCTGCCCTTGGCCGGGAAGGACGCCGGCGGCGTTGGGTCGGATGACGCGATGTCTTCCTTCGGCTCGCGCCGTAACGCGGCACCGAGCTGGCTCGTCACGCTCAGCGTGGCCGCTGCCAGCGCGATGCGCAGCACCTGGCGACGGGAAGGGCGTGGCGAAGAGGCGGACATGACGGCTCCTGTCGAAGCGGGGGAGAGAATGTGCCAGGCGGGGCGTGGCACTGCGTCAGACTATCGTGGGGCGGCCGGGTTTGCGACGGCGCCACGCAAACCTCGGCACCGGCATGCCCGCGCCCGATGCAGGAGAGCCGCAACTGCGACGCATGCGGTGCGTGCAGCGCTCGGTCCGATGACCCTCTCCGAATCGGCCACGTTCGATCCATCCGTCGCCTTCCAACGGTGAGCTTGCATCGAGTGCCTTCAGAGCTCCCGTGCGATGAACTCGTTCAACGCAGGCGAACGATAAAACGCCATGCATTGCGCGAAGATCCGGTTGAACGGGCCGCGGCGGGCTTCGTCCTTCATCGGCACTTCGGCGCGATGGAAGTCTGCCGTCCGCTCGGCCACGAAGCGATGCAGGCGGTCGGTGGCACCGGTCTTGGCATTGTCGAGCGCATAGGTGGTCAGCAGATACGAGCGATCGCGCAGCTGGTCGGCGGTGTATTTGCCGCTGCGCTGATAGTTATTGTCCAGGCACAGCTGCAGCGCGTAGGCCTTGACGTCGTCGCGATTGGCGGGCTTGCCGGCTGCATGGGCGGTGACCTGTAGCGACAAGGCCAGGAGTGCAGCTGCGGCGATTACATGAGGAGTGCGTTGAACGGGCATGCCGATCCAGGTGAAGGACGAGCTGCCAAGTCTGCATCATCCGGGCACTGCAGATGAAGGACTGCACGCTGACCGACGTATGCGGTCGACAACGATCCCCAGATCGACTCACCTAAGATCGATGCACTTCCATCGATCCACGAAGCACCTCAAACAACCGGCCGCGCTCCGCGCAGTACAGTGCGCAGTCGCACGTGGCAGGCGCTACCCGCCTGCCACGCGCATCACCCGCTTACGGGCCGAAGTAGGTGGAAATGCTGGAATACACGTCCGAGAAGCGCGAGTAGTAGTCCGGGTCGGTCTGCGCGGTGCAGAACGAGTAGCCGCCGTACAGGCCGCCGCGCAGCTGGTAGGCCCCGCCGCTGGCGACGGTGAACAGGCCCGAGCCGGACGAGCCGCCTTCGGTGACGCCATCGTTCCAGACCACACGGTACAGCGGGCTCTTGCCGTCGATGGTGGTGCTCAGCCCGTTGACGGTGCCCAGCGAGTACTTCTTGACGTCGCCGGACGGGTGGTGGATGCCGACGATCGACGTGCCGGTCGCGCCGATCGCCGCGCTGTTCCAGGCCGCATAGAACGCGCCGCTTGGCGGTGCGGTCTTCAGCTCCAGCAACGCGGTGTCGCGCGTGGTGTTGGCGTGGCGCAGGAACGCGCCACCGGTCAACGTGGTGGCCTGCGCGCTGGCAGTGTTGCCGTTGCAGCTGGCCGCGTCGTAGAACCAGTAGGTCTGCAGCGTATTGGCCACCGTCTGCGTGCTGATGCAATGCGCCGCAGTCCAGAACAGATTGCGCTTGGGCGAGTTGGTATTGTTGAGCAGCGTGCCGGTGCACAGGAACGAGCCCTGACTGGTGGTGAACACCATGCGCGCAACCGCCTTTGCAGCGTTGGTGAAGCCGGCGGTAGGATTGGCGCGGCAGACGATATCGTTCTGGCAGGAATCGCTCTCGCCGATGGCAATGGTCATCATGTCGCGCGTGCTGGCGGTGGGGCTGATGTCCAGATGCGACAGCTGCGGGATGCTCAGGCTGAAGTTCTCCGGATACTGGCCGGCCGGCAGCGACAGCTCCACCAGCAGATTCTCACCGTTTACGGTGGGCGACCAGCCGATGGCGTCGCCGCCGGCGGTGAAGCTGGCACCGGATTGTTCGAACACCCTGCCGTCGTCGCCGGCAAAGCGCAGCGTCACCTTGGACGGATCGCCCGGCGTGGCGCCGGCGCCACGCAGGATCAGCGACGCACGCAGCGAGGCCGCCTGCGCGGAGCCGACGTTCAAGGTCGCCACGCGCGAGCCGTCTTTGGCCATCTTCCAATCGAGTGTGGCCAGATTCACCAGGGGCTTGGCAACCGCGCGCGAGAACCCGATCTGCAGGGGCTGCCCATGTTTGACCTGTGCGATGCGACGCTCACGCACGCGACTGATCTCGGTGCTGGTGGGCGCAGTCAGTTGCACCACACGCGTGGGCAGGATGCCTCCACGCAGACTTGCCGACTGCAACGTCGCCGCGCCGAGTTTGGCTGCTTGCGGCGCGGTACTCACTGGCGCGGCGTCCATTTCGGTCGGCGGCGTTGCCAGTGCAGAGCCGGAAACGGCGGAAAACAGCGCCAGGTACAACGCATTCTTGCGATTCATGGGTAGTCCTTCTCGTCAGGGAACGACAGGTTGCGGCGGGGGCCACATCCTGCGGGCGCCATCGTTGGCGCCGAATGAGACTAGCGAATGTTGACGGCTGAATATGTGCTGAAAATCTCGTTCAGAGGTTAGCAGTCGACAAAAACACAAGCGTATTTTGCGTGCGGCGGTCGACGTGTGCACGCCTCGGCACTCGCTTGCGCAGACGCAAGGCGCCGCAATGCGGCATGCTGGGAATCGTCTGCGACACGCGTGCCGCTCCACCTGCGGCAACACGATCGCGCACGCCGCCGGCAACGACGCTTCGACCAACCTGTCGGACGCTTCAGGCGGATACGCTGCATGCGGGAGGGCCAGCGCGCATCGCCGTTGCGGGCGTTGCCCTGCGTGCTCGACGTACCTGCAATGTCGATGCGCGCCAGCAGACCGCTGCAGGGCCGCACACTGAGCCGCGACGCACTATTCCAACGCGTCGCTGGCGCGGAAGTCGGTCGAGCGACCGCTGACTTTCAGAAACGCCAGGACGGCAAACCCGACCATCATCCAGGCTGCGCCGCCCAGTTGCGCATGCTGGTCGGCATTGATCAGCACATACGCCAGGATCACGATGCCGATCAACGGTGTCGCCACATGCAACAGCGTGCTGTGGCCCTGTCCGCGAAAATGCCACAGCACTGCCGCATGCAACAGAATGAAGGCGGTCAGCGCGCCGACATTGCACAACGAGGACAGTAGCGCGATCTGTCCGACGAAGACTTCGCCCAGCACCATGCTCAAGCCTGCCACCAGCAGGATGGCGCGCTGCGGTACACCGGAGCGTGGATGGATGTAGCGCAGAAAGGCAGGCAGCTGGCGATCGCGCGCCATGGCGAACAACAGGCGCGATGTGGCGGCCTGCGCCACCAACGAATTGGCGACGGCCGCACTGATCGCAACCGTGAGCGCAATGACGATCTGCAACCACGGCCCGGCGATCAAACGCCCGATCTCGAAGAAGGCATCGTTGGAGGCCTGCGCGCTGGGATAGCGTTGCAGGGTGGGCTGCAGCAGCGCCGCCAGCCAGGTCTGCAGCACGAATAAGCCGGCCACCAGCAACAGCGACAGCAGGGTTGCCCGCCCGACCACGCGGTTGCCGCCACGGGCCTCTTCCGACAGCGTGGAGATTGCATCGAAGCCCAGGAACGACACCGCCGCCACCGACAGGGCGCTGAAGATCAACTGCGGCGAAAATGCCTGCGGGTTGTAGAACGGACGCAGGTTCCAGTGCGCACCATTGACGCCACGCTGGATCGCCATGCTGGCCAGCACCACAAACACCGCCAGCACCACCAGCTGCGCGTAGAGAAAGAAGCGATTGGCACGCGCGGTGGTTTCGATGCCGCGCAGGTTGACCAGCGTGTTGAGCACCACGAAGAAGGCGATCCACGCCGGCTGCGGCACCGCCGGCAACACGTTGTGCATGGCGTTGGCGCCGACCACGTAGAGCAGGGTCGGCACCAGCAGGTAATCGAGCAGGATCGCCCAACCGGCCAGAAAGCCCACGCCGCTGCTCACGCCCCGCCCCACGTACGCATACACCGAGCCGGCGACCGGAAACGCCTGCGACATCTGCTGGTAGCTCAACGCGGTGAACAGCATTGCCACGAAGCCGACCAGGTAGGTCAGCGGCACCATCCCGGCACTGATGTCGAACACGCCGCCGAAAATGGAGAATGGCGCGGTCGGCACCATGAATACCAGCCCGTAGATCAGCAGATCCTTGAGCGTGAGCTGCCGCTTCAGCTCCTGGGCGTAGCCAAAGCGTTCCAGCGCGGCCGCGGCGTCGCGGCAGGGTGTGTCGGTCATGCAGGTGTCCGCTGAAAGGAATGCCGGGTCGCGACGCAGGCGCGGTGGGAGCGTCTGGACGTCGATGCTTCTGTGCAGCTGCCTGGCTGGCATTGTGACGATAATGTGGCCGCCAAACCCATCCATTGGTAAAAATGCTAGGTTTTCCCTGCTGGATGTCATCCAGCGGCGCACGTCGGTACCGAAGGACCCCCATGTTCGACACTTTGGCCAGCCTGGGCCGCGATCTGCAGGCGCTGCACACGCTCAATGCCTGCCTGGATCGGGCGTTTGCCGATGTCTGTGGGCTGGGCTTCCAGTCGCTGGTCTACGACTACGCACCGGTCCCGCTGAGCCTGGAAGGGGCATTGATCACCCCGTCGGTGTTCATGCAGCGCAATGCGCCGGGCGACATGCAGCACATCTGGTGCGAGCACGGCTATTACCAGCACGACCCGGTGCAGCAGCGTGCGACGCGCCGCACCACGCCATTCGTGTGGTCATACCGCAGCGACGGCGAGATGGAAGGCGTGGAATACGTCGGCAGCCAGCATCGGCAAGTCACACGCTATTTGTGCGATAGCGGCATGGGAACCGGTGTCACCGTGCCCCTGCACCTGCCGGGCGGCGCGTTCGCGACATTCAGCGCTGCGGTCGACGCGGTCGCGGCCGAGGCGCTGCGGCTGGCCGAAACCCAGCTGTCGCCATTCCTGCTGCTCGCGCATACCTTCCAGGCACGCGCGCAGGAGCTGCTCGATCCGCAGGAACGCCGCTGCCACCACATCGCGTTGACCCGCCGCGAGCGCGAATGCCTGCAATACTCGGCCAAGGGGCTGACAGCCAAGAGCATCGCCGCTGCGCTCAACCGCTCCACCGCCACGGTGAACCTGCATCTGAACTCGGCAGCACGCAAGCTGGGCGCGCGCAATCGCGTCGAGGCCGTCGTACGCGGCATGCATTATCGATTGCTGGAGCCGTAGGCGCGTCGCGGTCGGCGCCTGCGACTCCAGGCCGCGATAGACGATTTCCCCAGTAGTGAAATTTGGCGATCGGCAAGCGCAATCGCTGCACTGGTCGATGCCCGTCCTGGCGACCAGCTACGCGCTCGGCTGGATCGCACCGCTCGCCTGTCGGGCACTGACCTTCCAAAGCGGCGCGAACCTGGGAGTTTTGCCAGTTATGGCGCGGCGTTTCGCTGGCTAGGCTCGGTGCTCATTCTTGCCGTCAGCAGGCGCAGGTCATGCAGTCCACCGAGGGTTACGTCGAATTCCGTGGGTACCGTACCTGGTACCGCATCACCGGCGATCTGCGCAACGATGCCTGCCCGCTGATCGTGCTGCACGGCGGCCCCGGCTGCACCCATGACTATGTGGACAGCTTCAAGGACCTGGCGGCCAATGGCCGCGCGGTGATCCATTACGACCAGCTCGGCAACGGCAAGTCCACCCATCTTCCCGATGCAGACCCCGGTTTCTGGACGGTGGGACTGTTTCTGGACGAGTTGCAGGCCTTGATCACGCAGTTGGGGCTGTCGCAGTACGCGTTACTGGGGCAGTCCTGGGGCGGGATGCTGGCGGCCGAGCATGCGGTGCGGCGGCCGGCCGGCCTGCGTGCGTTGGTGATTGCCAACTCGCCGGCATCGATGGGCCTGTGGCGCGCTGCTGCGCTGCGGCTGCGCGCGCACCTGCCCGAACACATCCAGGCGGCGCTGGACGCGCACGAAGCGGCCGGCACCCTGGACGACCCGGCCTATCGCGTCGCAAGTCAGGTGTTCTACGCCCAGCACGTCTGCCGCGTGTTGCCCTGGCCTGCGGAAGTGGCGCGTACCTTCGCCGCCATCGATGCCGACCCGACCGTGTATCACGCCATGAATGGCCCGACCGAATTTCATGTGGTGGGCAGCCTGCGCAACTGGAGCATCATCGAGCGCCTGCATCGCATCAATGCGCCCACGCTGGTGCTGTCGGGCAAATACGACGAGGCCACACCGGAAACGGTGGAGCCGTACGCGCGCCTGATCCCGGACGTGCGGTGGCATGTGTTCGCCAATTCCAGCCATATGCCGCATGTGGAAGAACGCCCGGCGTGCATGCGCCTGGTCGGCAACTTCCTCGACGACCACACGCCGTGGCCCGGCGAGCAGCTGGTGCATGCGTCCATGCAGGCCAGTCGCGCGGTCTGAGCCGATGCAGTGTGGGACACGTGAGTGCGCACGCGAACCTGCGCGTGCGCGGCCTGCGGGCGCTGCTGCGACGGGTCGCAATTGAGCATGAACTGCCTTGCCTGCGCATCGTGGGAGCAAGGTTGCAACAGTGATCGTGAAGAGCAGTCGTATTGATGCACGCAGCTGCGCCTCATACGTCCGACTGCCCACGGCACGCGGTCGTGCGCAGCTACCAGTGCGCAGTACCTGGTGATGCACGCGGATGCCACAGGCGCATTTGCCGCTACCAATGGCAGTCGAAAGCGCGCGTGCGCAAACGCAGCATCGGCCGGCGTTTGCATGGATAGAAAACACATGTGCATACAAAATGTACATTGCGCGCGGCGCAGCAGTGTCCTGTCCCGGGTGTCTCCCGCTGTCTCTTTCGCATGTCCTGCAAGAAGAACACCGTGGTGCGTCAAAGTTTCAGTGATGGATAATTGTTTTATGTCTTAAATCGCGCAAAAAATGCGGCCCCCACGCATCGCTTTGCTGTTGTCGTCGCTCCGGCGCAGACAGCATGCATCGCTCGTTCACTTCTTTGGGAGAGGCTGCATGATGATCAAGACACTCCAGGGCACACTTGCGCTTGCACTGTCTGCCTGCACTGCGGGCGCCATCGCCGGCCCGGTCGGATACGGTGCCGGCACCACCGGCGGCGGCAACAAGACACCGGTGACTGTGGCTACCTTCGCGGCGATGCAGGCCGCGATCGACAGTTATTCCGGCAGCGGCGGGTTGGTGCTCAACTACACCGGCAAGTTCGATTTCAGCACCATCAAGGACGTCTGCGCACAGTGGAAATTGCCGGCCAAGACCGTGCAGATCAAGAACAAGAGCGACATCACCATCAAGGGTGCCAACGGCTCGTCGGCCAACTTCGGGCTGTGGGTGGTGGGCAACTCCAGCAACGTCATCATCCAGAACATGACCATCGGCCTGCTGCAGGGCGGCGAAGATGCCGATTCGATTTCCCTGGAAGGCACTTCCAGCGGTTCGCCGTCCAGGATCTGGGTCGACCACAACACCGTGTTCGCCTCGTTGACCAAGTGCTCCGGTGCCGGCGATGCGTCCTTCGATGGCGGCATCGACATGAAGAAGGGCACCCATCACGTCACCGTGTCCTACAACTACGTCTACAACTATCAGAAGGTCGCGCTCAACGGATTCAGCGACAGCGACACCAAGAATTCGGCCGCTCGCACCACCTATCACCACAACCGCTTCGAGAACGTCGAATCGCGCGTGCCGTTGCAACGTTTTGGGCTGAGCCACATCTACAACAACTACTTCAACAACGTCACCACCTCGGGCATCAACGTGCGCATGGGCGGGGTGGCCAAGATCGAGTCCAACTACTTCGAGAACATCAAGAACCCGGTGACCTCGCGCGACAGCAGCGAGATCGGCTACTGGGACCTGATCAACAACTACGTCGGCAGCGGCATCACCTGGGGCACCCCGGATGGCAGCAAGCCCTACGCCAACGCCACCAACTGGATCACCAGCAAGGTGTTCCCCGAACCGCTGGGCTACACCTACAGCATCACTCCGGCCGCACAGGTCAAGGCCAAGGTGATCGCCACCGCCGGCGCAGCCACCAACCTGGCCGAGTAAACGGCGACGGGGCGCGGTCACGTGGATCCCCGGCCTGTCCGGGGATTCTTGTCTGTGGTGTGCAGCTGGTTCGTGCACCGGTGGTTTGAAGCCGGGCACGTGGTCACCGGTTGCTGCGTACGTGGCGGTGAAGCTGCCGGCGGTGGAGACGGGCAAGAGCCCGCCCGGGCTGATCCACCCTCGCTTCCTGGTCTGCGTCAAGAGGCGCGGCGGGCGACGCGACGCGGTATCGTGTTGCGATTCCATCCATCCAAGCCCGTCCATGCCGCTTCCGACCGATCCCGTTGCTGAGCACGCTCCGTCCGCCGCGCCCGCATTGCGCCATGCGCTGAAACCGCGGCAATTGATGATGATGGGCCTGGGCACGGCGATCGGCGCCGGGCTGTTTCTTGGCTCGGGCGTGGGGATCCACGCGGCGGGGCCGGCCGTGCTGGTGTCGTACCTGATCGCCGGGGCGCTGGTGATCATCGTGATGAACGCGCTGGGCGAAATGGCCGCTTCCAAGCCGGCCAGCGGTGCGTTTTCGGTGTACGCAGCCGACGCGATGGGGCCGACCGCCGGGGCGACGGTGGGCTGGTTGTGGTGGCTGCAGATCGTGGTGGTGATCGCGGCCGAAGCGGTCGGCGCGGCCGGCCTGCTCGCTTCGGTATGGCCGGCGTTGTCGGTGCCGTTGCTGGCGGTGGTGTTCATGGCCACCTTCACCGCGATCAATCTGCTCGGCGTGCGCAATTTTGGCGAGTTCGAATTCTGGTTCGCCATCCTCAAGATCGTTGCGATCGTGGTGTTCCTGCTCATCGGCGTGGCCCTGCTGGCCGGGTGGCTGCCCGGCGTGGTGTCGCCGGGGCTGTCCAACTTCACCCGCAACGGCGGATTCGCGCCCAAGGGGCTGGCCGGCATCGGATCGGCGTTGCTGGTGGTGGTGTTCGCCTTCGGCGGCACCGAAATCGTGGCAGTGGCCGCTGCGGAAACCGCCGACCCGGGCCGCAGTCTGGCACGCACGATTCGCACCGTGGCCTGGCGCATCCTGGTGTTCTACATCGGCTCGATCAGCGTGATCGTGGCAGTGGTGCCGTGGACCAGCACGGCGCTCAGCTCGCCGTTCGCTGCCGTGCTGGAGGTGGCGCGCATTCCCGGCGCGGCCACCGCCATCACACTGGTCGCCGTGGTGGCCTTGCTGTCGGCACTCAACGCCAATCTGTATGGCGCCTCGCGGATGATCTTCTCGCTGGCCCAGCGCGGCGAAGCGCCGCGGTTGCTCGGCAGGACCAGCGGCGAGCAGGTGCCGCTGGCGGCGGTGATCGCCAGCGTGCTGTTCGGTTTTGCCGCGGCAGCACTGGAACTGCTGTATCCCAACAAGGTGCTGCCGATGCTGCTCAACATCGTCGGCGCCACCTGTCTGCTGGTGTGGGCGATCTCGCTGCTGTCGCAGCTGATCCTGCGCGCACGCGCCGACCGCGCCGGCATCGCGTTGCCGTTCCGCATGCGGGGTTACCCGTTTCTGACCTTGCTGGCCTTGGCGATCCTGGCGGTGATCTTCGTGCTGTTGGCATCGTCGGTGGACACCCGTGCGCAGTTCCTGTCGATGGTCGGCTTGACCGCCTTCATTGCAATGGTCAGCGGAGTGGCACGACGCGCCCGTGGTCGGACCTAAACGTGCGGGTTCACGTGACTGAGTGCGTGACCGTCCGGCAGCGAGGACAAGCCTGCAGTGAGTTCCTGCACACCGCCGGAGCCAGAACACGCAAGCAGTCTTGCGGTGTTTTCCTTGCCATCAGGCGGGCGGGTCGCCGGATCTGCTGATCCATGTGTCTGCAACATTGCCATCTGGCCGATGGCAAGCCGAACATGGTGCCGGCGGGTCCGCGCGAGGCATCGGGGATGCGTAAGCAGCCATTTGCTGCGGGCCTGGGAGATAGCGCTTCCCGGCGGCCTGGGTCGGTTTGGGGTGGGGCGGTGGACCTTCCATCGCGTGCCGGCGTGCACTCGCTAGAGCCGGGTGCATCGCGGTGACCGGTGTGCGCGCAACACATCTGGGTGCAAGGAATGCGCGCTGCATTGCACACCGGGTGCAGCATCGCGCGCTGCAACCAGCAGAACCACTGCGCTGCCGTCAGGCCGGCACGGTCGCTGCTCGGAATGGGCACGAACCGCTCGTGCGCTCCGGTTCTGAGCGCGCCGTCCGCATCTGCCTGACGACCGCTGGCTACGTTTCGTTGGCCGCGCCTGGCTGCACAAGCGCGGCCATTTGCCGCAGATGCGACGCCGTGTCGCATCGGGAACGCGCACGACCGTCGTTATGATGATCCTTTCGTGCAGACGTCGCGATCGACTGGCCTGTCGTCTTGGCAATCGACCTGGACTCCGTGCGCTGATGCTGACCTATTTCCTGGAGGATTCTCCATGGATGCCTTGCTGTTATCGCGGATCCAGTTCGGATTCGTCATCGCATTCCACGTGCTGTTTCCCGCATTCACCATCGGGCTGTCCAGCCTGCTGGCATTTCTCGAATGGCGCTGGCTGCGCACCCGGCTGCCGGTGTGGCGCGAGCTGTATTTCTTCTGGCAGAAGATCTTCGCCGTGTCGTTCGGCATGGGCGTGGTCAGCGGCATCGTGATGGCCTTCCAGTTCGGGGCCAACTGGCCGGAGTTGAGCCGGATCGCCGGCAGCGTGATCGGCCCGTTGCTGAGCTACGAAGTGCTGACCGCGTTCTTCCTCGAAGCCGGTTTCCTGGGCGTGATGATGTTCGGCTGGGGGCGCATTTCCGAGCGCCTGCATTTCCTGGCGACCTGCATGGTGGCGCTGGGCACGCTGTTTTCCACGTTCTGGATCCTGTCGTCCAACAGCTGGCTGCAGACTCCGGCCGGCTATGAAGTGGTCGACGGCATCGTGCATCCGGTGGCGTGGCTGACGATCATCTTCAACCCCTCGTTCCCGTACCGGCTTGCGCACATGGCGTTGGGCTCGTTCATCACCACCTGTTTTGTGGTCGGTGCGGTGGGGGCGTGGTATCTGCATCGCGGCGTGCACCGCGAGGCCGGGCTGCGCATGCTCAAGCTGGCGGTGGCGTTCGCGGCGATCACCGTGCCGCTGCAGATCTTCGTTGGCGACATGCATGGCTTGAACACGCTCAAGCACCAGCCGATGAAGATCGCGGCGATGGAAGCGCACTGGCATGACGAAGGCCAGGGCCAGGGGTTTCCGCTGGTGCTGTTCGCCCTGCCCAATGCGCAGGCCGAGCGCAACGATTACGAGGTGGCGATCCCGCGCCTGGGCAGCCTGATCCTGACCCACCGTCTGGAAGGCAGCATTGCGCCGCTGACCTCGGTGCCGGCGGCCGATCGCCCGCCGGTGACGCCGGTGTTCTTCGCCTTCCGCATCATGGCCGGGCTGGGCTCGTTGATGCTGCTGGTGGCCTGGGTCTCGGCGTTCGCCTGGTGGCGCGGCAAGTTGCTGCAGTGGCGCTGGTTGCTGGCGACTTGGCGCTGGATGTTGCCGAGCGGCTTCATCGCGCTGGTCTCGGGCTGGTTCGTCACCGAGATGGGGCGGCAACCGTATGTGGTCTACGGGCTGTTGCGCACCGCCGACGCCGTCGGCCCGCAATCGACGCTGATGACCGCAATCTCGCTGGCGGTGTACGTGGCCGGCTATGCGTTCGTGTTCGGCTGGGGCATCTGGTACCTGGTCAAGATCGGCAAGATCGGCCCGACCCCGCATGACGCGCCGCAGCTGGACCACGGCGAACACACCCCGGCACGGCCGCTGTCGGCGGCCGATGAACCGATCGACGGAGCCGCATGATGGACATGAGCAGCGTATTGCCGGTGGCGTGGTTCGCGGTGATCGGCTTCGGGGTGCTGATGTACGTGGTGCTGGACGGCTTCGTGCTCGGCATCGGCATCCTGGCGCCGTTCCGCAAGGACGAAGCGCAGCTGGATCTGATGATGAACACCGCCGCCCCGATCTGGGACGGTAACGAGACCTGGCTGGTGCTGGGCGGGGCAGGGCTGCTGGCGGCGTTTCCCAAGGCGTATGCGGTGATCCTGTCGGCGCTGTATCTGCCGGTGTTGTTGATGGTGATGGCGCTGGTGTTCCGCGGGGTGGCGTTCGAGTTCCGTTTCAAGGCGCATCGCTCGCGGCGGCTGTGGAGCAATGCCTTCGCTGCCGGCTCGATCCTGGCCACGTTTGCGCAGGGCGTGATCCTCGGCGCGCTGGTGCAGGGCCTGCCGATCGAAAACGACCGCTATGTCGGCGGCATCTGGGGCTGGTTCAGTCCTTTCGCGATGCTGACCGGCGCGTCGCTGGTGTTCGGCTACGCCTTGCTCGGCAGCACCTGGCTGATCCTCAAGACCGAAGGCCATGTGCAACAGCTCGCGCGGCAGTTGAGCCGGCCGCTGACCATCAGCGTGTTGATCTTCATCGGCCTGGTCAGCGCGTGGTTGCCGTCGCTGCAATCGCATGTGATGGACCGCTGGTTCAGCGGTGCGCATTACCTGTGGCTGATGCCGGTGCCGGTGCTGGTCGCCATCGTCGGGTTCGCGCTCTGGCGTTGCACCGAAGCGGGGCGGCCGGATACGCCGCCGTTCCTGTTGGCGATGGGCCTGTTCGTGCTCGGTTTTCTCGGCCTGGTGCTGGGCATGTGGCCGTATCTGGTGCCGCCGGTCTACACCGTCTGGCAGGCCGCCGCGCCGCCGTCGTCGCAGTTGTTCGCACTGATCGGCCTGGTGGTGCTGCTGCCGCTGATCCTGGGCTACACGGTATGGTCGTATCGCGTGTTCCGCGGCAAGATCACCGCCGATACCGGCTATCACCACTGAGCGGGCGCAGACCGCATCCGCGCAATGGGCCCCCGCTCAGTGCAGGCGCTGCCTGAACATCCACTCCCACATCGCCGGGTCTGCGTAGGTCGCGTCCCAGGCGTTGTGGTTGCCGTCCGGATATTCGCTGTAGCGCACATTGGCGCCGACGCCTTTTGCGGCGCGGTACAGCGCACGGTCGTCGTGCGGCGGCACCGAGTCGTCCTTGGCCCCGTGGAACATCCAGATCGGCACATGCCTGAGCCGGGTGACCGCAGCGGTATACGGGTCGGCCTCGTTGGCCACCAGGCTGACGTAGAGCGTGCGACGTTCATCGCGCGGGGCCTTGAGTGCACCGCAGATCGGCACGATCGCGGCGAAGCGCTGCGGCTGCATCAGCCCGATTTCCCACGCGCCATAGCCGCCCATCGAGATGCCGGTGAGGTAGGTACGCTGCGGGTCGGCATCGAATTCGGCACTGGCCGCGTCCAATGCGGCGATGGCCATGCGTGCGTTGATGCCCAGCCACTCCTCGTCGTCGGGCACCTGCGGCAGCACCACCAGGGCAGGGAATGCGGCAGTGTGTTCGCTCAGGTAAGGGCCAACGCCCACTTCGGCCTGATCGCGTCCGTTGTCGCCGCGTTCGCCCGAGCCATGCAGGAACAGCACGATGGGGCGCGGTTGCGGCGCCCTGGAGGTCGGCACGAATACCTGATAGCGGTAGAGCCGCCCCTCCAGCTGCAGCGTGCGGGTGACGAAATGGCCGCGGCGTCCGTCGTGGTGGCGCTCAGCCATGCTGGAACAGCCGGCCAGCACCAGCGCAAGAATCGCAAGAACAAGACAACGACGGATCACGCATACCTCCTGACCGATGACAGACCCGCAGTATCACCGCATGCAGGTGTGCTGGCATGTCGCGCTGCGGCGATTTTCTGCGGAATATTCATTTGCTTGCCGCCGCGGTGTGCGCGGCACGAAAGTTCGGCGCAATGGCTACAGACCACGACTACGGCAACAGGATCAGCGTCGCCAGGCCGAGGAAGCTCAGGAAGCCCATCACGTCGGTCAGCGTGGTCAGGATCACGCCACCGGCCAACGCCGGGTCGAAGCCCAGCCGTTTCAGCGTCACCGGGACCAGTACCCCGCCGAATGCGGCGGTGAGCATGTTCAAGGTCAGCGCGGTGCCGATCACCAGCGACAGCATCGGCTGCTGGAACCAGGCCAGCACGATCAGCCCCAGGCCCACGCCCAGCACCAGGCCGTTGATCAGCGCAACGGTGAGCTCCTTCTTGAGCAGGGTCATCACGTTGGAAGAGCCGATCTGGCCCAGCGCCAGGCCGCGCACCATCAGGGCCAGCACCTGGGTGCCGGCATTGCCGCCCATGCCGGCGACGATCGGCATCAGCGCCGCCAGCGCCACCAGCTTCTCGATCGTGCCTTCGAACCGGCTGACCACGCTGGAGGCAAGGAACGCGGTGCACAGGTTGATGCCCAGCCAGATCAGGCGGCGGCGGAAGGCGCGCCGCGCCGGGCTGAACATGTCCTCGTCCTCGTCCAGACCGGCCGCGCTCATGGCCTGGTGTTCGGCCTGTTCGCGGATGATGTCGACCACGTCGTCGATGGTGATGCGGCCGAGCAGGATGTTGTTGTCGTCCACCACCGGGGCGGAGATCCAGTCGTGGTCCGAGAAGCGCCGCGCGACCTCGTCGGAGCCATCGCCGACATCGATCGCCGGTTGTTCGTCGTCGATCAGGCGATTGACCGGCGTGCTGTCTTCATGGGTGACCAGCGCGGCCAGCGACACCCGGCCCAGGTACTGATGGCGCCGGCTCACCACGTACAGGTGGTCGGTGTGGTCGGGCAGTTCGCCGCGCAGGCGCAGATAGCGCAGCACCACATCGACATTGACGTCGGCGCGCACCGTCACCACGTCCGGATTCATCAGGCGGCCGGCAGTGTCTTCCGGATACGACAGCACCTGCTCGAGCCGCTCGCGGTTCTCGCGGTCCATCGACTTGAGCACTTCGTCGATGACGGTGTCGGGCAGGTCTTCGACCAGATTGGCCAGATCGTCGATGTCGAGGTCTTCGACCGCTGCGACGATCTCGTCGGTGTCCATGTCGGCCAGCAGGCTTTCGCGCACTTCATCGCCGACATGCAGCAGCACTTCGCCGTCGTCTTCCGGGTCGACCAGCCCCCACACCACCTCGCGCTTGCCGGGCGGCAGCGATTCCAGCAGGTTGCCGATCTCCGCCGGCGCCAGCGTATTGACCAGCCGTCGTACCGGGCCCAGGCGTCCGCTGTCGAGCGCATCGGACAGCAATCGCAGCTGGCGCGCGGTCTTGTCGTGGCGGACGGCTTCGGCCATGCGCGGCTCCCTGGAAGAGTGGACACGTCCCGATGGAAGACGCGCTGCTGAATCAGCACGGCATTATCGCTTGCGCATGGTGACGAAACCTACAGTGCCGCTCGCAACGCGCTCGAACATCGCCCGCGCGATGACGCGATCGCTCAGCGCGCCAGGCCCTGCGCGACAGTGGCCAGCCACTTCTCGATGCCCTTGCGGTCGCGCGCGCGCAGCAGCTTGTCGCCCTGCACGCGCAACTCGCCCAGGTGGATGTCGCGCACCGCACGGCGCACTTCCAGCAACGTGGCCGGATGCAGGCTGAACTCGGTGAGCCCCAAGGCCAGCAACATCGGCACGAAGCGCGGGTCGCCCGCGATCTCGCCGCACACCGCCACCGGCTTGGCATACGCGCGCCCGGTGGCGATCACCTGTGCGATCAGGCGCAGCACCGCAGGATGCAACGGCGAATACAACTCGCCCAATGCCTCGTTATTGCGATCCACCGCCAGCAGGTACTGCACCAGATCGTTGGTGCCGATCGACAGGAAATCGATGTCGTCGATAAAGCAGTCCAGCGCCAGGGCCGCAGCCGGCACTTCGATCATCGCGCCGAGCGGAATGTGCTCTGCGATCTCGTGGCCTTGCTCGCGCAATTGCGCGGCCAGTTTCTTGATCTGCCGGCGCAGCAGCTGGACTTCCTCGCGGCCGCTGACCATCGGCACCAGGATGCGCACCGGCCCGTAGCCGGAGGCGCGCAGGATCGCGCGCAACTGCGCCTGCGCCACCGCAGGGCGGGCCAGCGACAACCGCACGCCACGCAGACCCAGCGCCGGATTGTCCTCATCGCTCAGTGTCAGACCGGTGCGGTCGGCCTTGTCGGCGCCCAGATCCAGGGTGCGGATAGTGACCGGGCGGCCGCTCATGCCCAGTACGGTGTCGCGATAAGTGTGGAACTGTTCCTCCTCGCCCGGCAGCTCGTTGCGCTGCAGGAACAGGAATTCGGTGCGGTACAAGCCAAGGCCGCTGGCACCGAGCGCGTGCGCCTTCGCCACGTCCTCCAGCGATTCGGCATTGGCCAGCAACGTGATATCGACGTTGTCGCGCGTGCGCGTGGGTTTGGAGCGCAGCCGGCCGAGTTCGCGCTGTTCCTTGGCCAGCGCGCGCAGGCGCTCGCGGTAGTCGCGCAGATGCTCGGGCTTGGGATCGACGATCACCTGGCCGGAACCGGCATCGACGATCAACACATCGCCATCGTCGATCCGCTGTACCGCATCGCTCACACCCACCACCAACGGCAGGTGCAGGCTGCGCGCCAGGATCGCGCTATGCGACAGCGCGCTGCCGGCAGTGGTGACGATGCCGACCACCCCTTGCGCCTGCAGTTGCGCCAGCTCCGACGGTGCCACGTTGTCGCAGACCAGGATTTCTCCGGCCACGCCCTTGAGGTCGGGCGCGCGCTTGTGCAAGAACGCATGGATGCGACCGATGACGTGATCCAGGTCGTCCATGCGGCTCTTGAGGTAGGCGTCCTCCATGCCGTCGAACACCGCCGCCAGCCGGTCGCGCTGCACGCGCAGGGCGTAGTCGGCGCTGTAACGGTGGGTACGGATCAACTCGTCCAGGCCTTGCAACAGCTCCGGGTCGTCGAGCAGCAGCGCATGCAGTTCGAGGAATTCGCCGACCTCGCGCGCAAGCGCACCATGCAGGCGATCGCGCAGCTGCTGCATCTCGGTGCGTGCCGCCTCGATTGCCACATGCAGACGCTGCAGCTGCGTTTCCACCTGGCTGGCGGGCACGCGCTGTTCGGCCACTTCCAGCGTGTGGCTCTGGCGCACGCGCGCGCGTCCGAGCGCGTTGCCGCGCGAGGCGGCGTGTCCACGCAAACGCATGCTCATGCGCGGCCCGGGCGCGGCCGCGCCCTGTCGGTCAGCCCCGCACCGACGCAGCACATGCTCAGCTGTCCTCGTCGAAACGACGCTCGAACAGATCCACCAGCGCCTGCAGGGCCTGCGCCTCGTCCTCGCCATCCAGCCGCACCACCACGCTGGTGCCCTGGCCGGCGGCCAGCAGCATCACGCCCATGATGCTCTTGGCATTCACCTCGCGGCCCTTGGCCGCCAGGGTGGCGTTGCTGCGATAGGACGACAGCGTCTGCACCAGCTTGGCGGTTGCCCGCGCATGCAGTCCGAGTCGATTGGAAACTATGAGTTCGCGTTCAAGCATCGTCGATGATCGCTCCGTTGCGGGTGCCTGCCGCCGCGGTGGCGGGTAGCTCCTGCAATCCTTGTTCGGGGTAGTTCATCACCCGCAACAGCATCGGCAGGCTGAGTGCGGACACCCGGCGGACCGGCGTGCCGAGCTTTGCCAACCGGCTGGCGAGATTGCTGGGGCTGGCGCCGTACAGGTCGGTCATGACCAGCACGCCGTCGCCGCTGTCGACCCGTCGCATCGCCGACGAAGCCTGGGGCAGCAATGCGTCCAGGTCTGCATCGAGCGGCACATCGAACGCTTCGGTCTTCAGCGGCAACTGCCGCAACAGCCCCGTCGCCACGTGCAACAACGCCGCGCCGATGCCGGGATGAGTAATGAGGAGAATGCCACAGGCCATGCCGAAACGTTAACAGGTCGGCATGACCGCGCGATAGCGTTTGCCGGCACCGATGTGTTGCGAAATGAATAGCCGTTTAAGACCGCTGCGGTGTGTCGCGTGCAATGCACGCAGCAAGCGCGTTGCTGCCGGCGTGGCGGTGATCGTGACGTGCGCAGTCTCCCGATGCGAACCGCATCACAAGCGAACGCTGCAGCGCGCGACCAGAACGCGCCGACGAAATGCACCGATCAAAAAAGTTTTTTTCTTGCAGGCCCAATGCCTGCGCCTGCCCGATCGATCTGCGCCCGCGGCAAGACAAGGGAAGCAGCAGCGACAAAAGGTGGCCCGTAGCTTCCAAACGGCCATCAACACCAAAGCATCGACAGCAAACCCGGGGCAGGGACCCGACGCCAGAGCCAGAACTCACGCGACAATGCTTCGACGCACGGATGTGGTGGTCGTTCGCACATTCCACGCCGCGTTACACCGCTTTGACGATTCCTGATTCCCGAATCCCGATTCCCCAATCACAGCCCCTCAATCCTGCTCGCGATGAAACGTCGCCACCTCCGGCCAGCCCTGTTCGCGCGCATGCCGCGCCATGCGTTCGGCTAGATACACCGAGCGGTGCTTGCCGCCGGTGCAGCCGAAGGCGATGGTCACGTAGCTGCGGGTATCGTTGCGCAGCCGCGGTAGCCAGGTATCGAGCAGGTCCACGATCTGCGCGCTGTAGCGCACCACATCCGGTTGCTCGTCCAGATAGTCGCGCACGCCGGCATCGCGGCCGGTCAGCGGGCGCAGTTCCGGGTCCCAATGCGGATTGGGCAGGACGCGCGCATCGAACACGAAGTCGGCTTCGGCCGGCACGCCCCGTTTGTAGGCGAACGATTCGAACAGCAGCGACAGCCGGTCGCTGGTGCCGAGCGCAAACTCGGTGACCACGCGGCGACGCAGCTGGTGCACGTTGAGCGTACTGGTGTCGATGATGGCATCGGCCTGCGTACGCAGCGGCTCGGTCAGCTGCCGTTCGCGGGTGATCGCTTCCGGCAACGCCAGACCCAGATGGCTGAGCGGATGGCGGCGGCGGGTATCGGCGTAGCGCTTGATCAGCGCCTCGTCGCTGGCTTCGAAAAACAGCAGTCGCGCCTCGATCCCGTATTCCTGCGCAGCCTGGCGCCACTGCGCCAGCTGGGTCAGATCGCTGCGGCTGCGCACATCGATGCCCACCGCCAGGCGCTGATCGCCGAGCGGGTTGCCACGCAGGCGGCTGCGCACGAAATCCGGCAGCAGCTCCACCGGCAGGTTGTCCGAACAGTAGTAGTCCAGATCCTCGAAGGTCTTCAACGCGACCGATTTGCCCGAGCCGGACAGCCCGCTCACGATCATCAACGTGGAGGGCGCGGCACTCATGGCGTGCGTCGCTCCAGCAGGTTGCTGTGGCGGGCGATGAACATCGCCGCCGGGTCGATGCCCTTGGTGCGCAGGATATGCAGGCGCGTGGCGGCCTCGGTCAGCACCGCCAGGTTGCGGCCGGGCATCACCGGCAGGGTGATCAGCGGCACGTCCAGATCCAGCACATGCCGGCTGCCGGAATCGCCGGTCAGGCGTTCGTAGCCGGACGGGGTGGGCTCGGTCATCGGGCGGGTCAGGTGCACGATCAGGCGCAGGTACTTGTTCTTCTTCACCGCGGTGTCGCCGAACATGTCGCGCACGTTCAACACGCCCAGGCCGCGTACTTCCAGCAGGTCCTGCAGCAATTCCGGGCAGGTGCCGTCGAGCACGTCGGGGGCGATCTGGGTGAACTCGGGCGCGTCGTCGGCCACCAGCCGATGACCGCGGCTGAGCAGCTCCAGCGCCAGCTCGCTCTTGCCCGAGCCGGCCTCGCCGGTGATCAGCACGCCGATCGAATAGATCTCCATGAACACGCCGTGCAGGGTGACCCGTGGCGCCAGCGTGCGTGCCAGGTGATAGGAGAGGTGATTGAGCAGCTCGTGGCCGCGCTTGGGCGAGATCCACAGCGGCGTGTTGGATTCGTCGGCGGCCGCGCGCAGGTCTTCCGGGCAGGACTGGTTCTTGCTGATCGCCAGCGCCAACGGCTGCACCTGGATGATCTTCTCGATGGTTTCCCAGCGTTGCCGCGCATCCAGCGAGTCCAGCCAGGCCAGCTCCTCTGTGCCCAGGATCTGCACCTTGTTGGGGTAGATCACGTTGAGATAGCCGGCCAGCGACGGGCGGCGCGCAATGTTGCTGCCGGCCTCGATCTCGCGATGCTCGCCTTTGTGGCCGGCCACCCAGCGCAATGCCAGCTTGTCGCGCTGCTGGTCAAACAGTTCGCGTGCGGTGATGCTGGTATTCATGCGGCGCTGGCCTGTGCTGGCGGTGCGTCGGTGAGCAGCGCCATCAAGGCGTCCGCATTGGGGGCGGCGCGCAACTGCTGACGGAAGTCCGCATCGGAAAACCGCTCGGCCAGTTCCGACAACAGCATCAGATGCTGGTGGGTGTAGTGCGCAGGCACCGCCATCGCGAAGATCAGGTCCACCGGCTCATCGCCACCGAAGGCCACCGGGGTGTCCAGCCGCAGCAATGCGCCACGGGGTTCGGTGAGATTGGGGCAACGCCCATGCGGGATGGCGATGCCGTGGCCGATGGCGGTGCTGCCCAGGGCCTCGCGTTCGCACAGGTTGGCATACAGCTCGTCGGCGCCGGCCTGACGGCAGGACAGCAAGTCGGCGGCGGCATGCAGGACGGTGTCGCGATCGGCGGCCGGCGACACCACGGTGCGCACGGCCGCCATCAGATCGGTTAAAGGCATGAGGGCATCAAGCGGGAAGCGTCATGCGGGATTGTCGCGCACCTCGCGTGCATGGTGGTTACATTTCTTTTCCTTGTGCTTGAGCACCAGGCGGTCGAGCTTGTCGACCAGCAGGTCGATGGCGGCATACATGGTGGCGCCGCTGGCATCTGCGTGCAGGGTGCGACCGGGAAGGTTGACGGTGGCGACCACGTGATGGTCTGGCTTGCGAACGGCCAGCTGGGTCCGGACTTCGCAGTGCTGGTCGAAATGGCGCTGCAGTCGCTGCAGCTTGCTTGCCACGTACTCCCGCAGCGCGGGGGTCACTTCAAGCTGGTGGCCATACGTCTCGATACGCATCGGATACCTCCATTGGTCGGTGGGCCAATGAACCTTTCCGGTGATCCGACTCACCCGGCGCAGGCCGGCGTTGCAGTGGGTGCAACGTCAGGCGATACGGACGCGTTCGTGGGAGGCGGAAATGTTCATGGCCTCACGATACTTCGCAACGGTACGCCGCGCCACTGGTACGCCGGACGTTTTCAACAGATCGGCCAACTTGGCGTCGGATAGCGGTTTACGTGGGTTTTCCGCCTCGATCAGGCGCCGGATCATGGCCTGAATGGCGGTGCTGGAGGCCTCGCCACCGCTGTCGGTGTCGATGCCGGAGGCGAAGAACGAGCGTAGCGCGATGGTGCCGCGCGGGGTACGCACGTATTTGCGGGCGATCGCGCGGGAAATGGTCGATTCGTGCAGGCCGAGCTCGCCGGCGATCTCGCGCAGGGTCAGCGGCCGCAGCGCCTGCGCGCCGAACTCCAGGAATCCGGCCTGGTGCTGCAGCAGGCAGCGCACCACCCGCAGCAGGGTTTCGCCGCGCGCCTCCAGGCTCTTGAGCAGCCAGCGCGCCTCCTGCAGCTGGCCGCGCAGATAGCCGGCGTCGGACTCGCCGCAACTGCGGATCAGATTCTCGTAGCCGCGGTGGATGGTGACCTTGGGCTGGGCGCGGCCGGCCAGCGAGGCCCGCCACACGCCGCGCTGGCGCCAGATCACGCAGTCCGGCACCACGTAGGTGTCCTGGGTGAGGCCGCCGATCTGCTTGCCCGGGCGCGGGTCCAGCGAGCGCACCAGCTGGACCGCCTGGTCGACATCGGCGGTGGAGCGCTTGAGTTCGTGCGCCAGACCGGCCACGCCGCTGCGTGGCAGGCGCTCCAGCGGGCCGGCCACGATCTGCAGCGCCAATTCTCGCCCCGGCGTGGCCGGATCGAGCACGGCCAGCTGCAGTGCCAGGCATTCGCCAAGATTGCGTGCACCCACGCCGACCGGGTCGAAACGCTGGATCTGGTGCAGCACGGTGAACACTTCGGCCTCGTCCACCGCCGCACCGAGCGCCAGCGTTTCCAGAATGGCCGACAGCGGCTCGCGCAGGTAGCCGTCTTCGTCCAGCGCATCGATCAGCAGCGCGCCGATCTGGCGGTCGCGCGGCGACAGCGGCGACAGGTGCAGCTGCCACAACAGATGGTCGGCCAGCGTCTCGGATTCGGCCACGCGCTCGGCGGCATCGCCGGACTCGTCGTCGTCGAAGCTGCCGCCGCTGCCCGACCCGGTCCACTGCAACTCGTCCTGCGACCAGTCGTCGTCGCGCTCTGCCGGCGCCGGTTCTTCGCGCGGGGTGTTGTCGGTGGAAGCCGACGACGACAACTCCACTGGCAGCTCGTTGGCCGCATGCGCGGCCTCGTCGGCCCACTCCAGCAGCGGATTGGTCTCCACCGCTTCGGCGATTTCCAGTTCCAGCTCGGTGGTGGACATCTGCAATAGCTTGATCGCCTGACGCAACTGAGGCGTCATGACCAACTGCTGTCCTAGCGATGTCTGGAGCCGGGCTTTCATGCGGGCACTGACTGGAAGAATCGATGGCGCGGCGACGCGCTCAAAGGCGGAAAGTTTCCCCCAGATACACGCGACGGACGTCGGGATTGGCTAGCAGCGCATCTGGTGCCCCCTGCGCCAGCACGCCCCCCTCGGCGAGAATATACGCGCGGTCGCAGATTCCCAAGGTTTCGCGCACGTTGTGATCGGTGATCAGCACGCCGATGCCGCGTTCCTTGAGGTGAATGATGATGCGCTGGATCTCGCCGACCGAAATCGGATCGACGCCGGCGAAGGGTTCGTCGAGCAGCATCATGCGCGGCTTGGCCGCCAGCGCGCGCGCGATCTCGCAACGCCGCCGCTCGCCGCCGGACAGGCTGGCGCCGAGCTGGTCGGCCACGTGGGTGATCTGCAGTTCTTCCAGCAGCGAGACCAGTTCCTTCTCGCGGCCGTCGCCATCCAGTTCCTCGCGCAGCTCCAGCACCAGGCGGATGTTGTCGGCCACGGTGAGCTTGCGGAAGATCGACGGCTCCTGCGGCAGGTAGCCGACACCGAGCTTGGCGCGTGCGTACATCGGCTCGGCGGTGAGATCGCGGCCATCCAGCTCGATACGCCCGGCATCGGCCTCGACCAGACCGACGATCATGTAGAAGCAGGTGGTCTTGCCGGCACCGTTGGGGCCGAGCAGGCCGACCACTTCGCCGGCCTCGAGCGTAAGGCCGAATTCCTTGACCACTTCGCGCTGCTTGTATTTCTTGCGCAGACCGGTGGCGACCAGCATTACTTCTTCCCCTGCGGCTTGGCAGCGGGTTTGGCGGCCGGCGTTGCCGCAGGCGTTGCTGCTGCCGGCGCCGCGGTCTTGGGCTGGATGATGGTGCGCACGCGGCTGCCGTCGCCGCCGCTCTGCATGTTGCCGGTCTTGGTGTTGTAGACCATGCGCTGACCTGCATTGGTGCCCTTGGGCGAGTCGACCTTGTAGTTGCCGGTCAGCACGATGACTTCGTTGGCGACCTGGTACTCGATGTTGTCGGCCTGGCCGTTCATCATCGCGCCGTCGTCCATCTGCTGCTTCAGCGTGGCCTGCTTGCCGGTCAGCACGACGCGGTCGGTCTGGCCGTTCTTCTGGAAGATGTCGGCGGTGTCGGCGTGGATTTCCAGCGTGCCCTGGGTGATCACCACATTGCCGCTGAAGCGGCACTTGCCGCTGTCGTCGAGCATGTTGCAGTCGTTGGCATTGGAATCGATCGCCATCGGCTGATTGCGATCGCTGGTCTTGGCCAACGCAAGGGCGGGCAGCAGCAGCGCGGCAAACGCCAGTTTAGCGGGCAGCATTCGGTTCATAACGGGTCTTGACCTGGGAAAGGAGCTTGTACTGGCGTGATTTGAGATCGGCCTCGAAGCCGACCCCGCTTTGCATGATACCCGGTCGGCTCATGCTCACCGGAGCAGCGGTCTTGGCGAGATTCTGCTGCGGGAACACGTCCAGGCTCTGGGTGCGGAACGTGGTCGGTGGGGTTGCGCCGCCGGTGGGGCTGTCGCCCTCGACATCGCCGCGCAGGCGCAGCTCATCGCCTTTGGGGCTGATCCAGCCGGTCTTGGAGCGCAGTGTCCAGGGTTGATTGGCGTTGTCGGGCAACAGGAACACCGGGGTGGTGACCTCGGAGGTGCGATCGGCGCGGTTGCGATGCATTTCCGGCGCACGCAGCGTCATCGATTCCTTGCCGGTTTCCTTGTCCAGCGCAATCAGTTCGAAGTCGCGTAGCACATAGTCGGCACGCGAATCGTCCACCGCCTCGGCAACCGGGCGCGCGCGCTGCTGCCAGGCCGACCAGCCGGAAATCACTGCGGCGGCAAACAGCGCCACGCCCAGGGTGCTGCGCCAGTTCCAGCTCATGCGGAAAACCTTTCGATGATGCCCTCGATCTGGCCTTGCGCGGCAAGCACCACGTCGCAGACCTCGCGCGCGGCACCTTCGCCCCCACGTGCCCGGGTATGCCACTGCACGCGCTCGGCGATCAACGGGTGCGCGCCGGCGGGCGCCACCGGCAGGCCGACCGCCAACAGGGCCGGCAGGTCGGGCAGGTCGTCGCCCATGAACAACACCTGGTCCAACGACAGACCGTGCTCCTGGCACAGGGCCAGCACGGCCAGGCGCTTGTTCTTGACCCCGATCTGCACATGCAGGCCAAGATCCTGGCCGCGCTTTTCCGCCGACAGGCTGGCGCGCGCGGTGATCAGCGCGACATGGATGCCGGCATGGTCGAGCTGCTTGAGCCCCTGGCCGTCGAGCACATTGAAGGACTTGCTCTCGTTGCCGGCATGGTCGTAATACAACCGGCCGTCGGTCAGGGTGCCGTCGACGTCGAAACAGGCCAGGCGGATACGCGCGGCGCGGTCGGTGATGTCGGCGGGCAGGTGCTGCAATGGGGAATAGGGCATCGGTACGAATCGGTGAGAACGGGGTTCCAACGGTAGAAAACTGAACCTGTTAAACCACTTTGGCGCGCAACAGGTCGTGAATGTTCAATGCGCCCACCGCGCGCTGTTGCGCGTCGACCACGATCAGACCGTTGATCTTGTAATCCTCCATCAGCCGTGCGGCTTCGGCGGCCAGCTGGTCGGCACCGATGGTGCGTGGGTTGTGCGTCATCACCTGGGCAATGCCGGCGCTGCGCACGTCGATGTCGCTGTCCAGCGCGCGGCGCAAATCGCCGTCGGTGAACAGACCGATCAGGTGCCCGTCGTGATCGACCACCGCGGTCATGCCCAGCCGCTTGCGGCTCATCTCCATCAGCGCCTCGCTCAGGCTGGCGTCCTCGCGCACGCGCGGCAGGTCATCGCCGCTGTGCATCACGTCGGTGATATGCAGCAGCAGGCGCCGGCCCAGGCTGCCGGCCGGATGCGAGCGCGCAAAGTCGTCGGCGGTGAAGCCGCGCGCGTCCAGCAGCGCCACGGCCAGCGCGTCGCCCATCGCCAGCGAGGCAGTGGTGCTGGAGGTGGGCGCCAGATGCAGCGGGCAGGCTTCGGTGGACACGCTCACATCCAGATGCACGTCGGCGGCCTGGGCCAGCGAGGAGCTCGGGCGCCCGGTCATGGCGATGATCGGGTTGCCCTGGCGCTTGAGCACCGGCAGCAGCATGCGCACCTCGTCCGATTCGCCGGAGTAGGACAGCGCCAGCACGATGTCGGCCTCGGTGATCATGCCCAGATCGCCGTGCCCGGCTTCGCCCGGATGCACGAAGAACGCCGGCGTGCCGGTGGAGGCCAGGGTGGCGGCGATCTTGCGCGCGATATGCCCGGATTTGCCCATGCCGGTGGCCACCACGCGCCCGCGCGAAGCCAGCACCAGCCGGCAGGCCGCGGCGAAGTCGCTGCCGATCCGTGCGCCCACGCTGGCCAGCGCCTCGCGTTCGATCTCCAGCACGCGCTGGCCGCTGGCGACCAGGCTGGCGTCGCTGACGGTGGTGGAGGGCAGGTGCGAGACGGCCATGCGGGGGCTCGGGTGAAGAGTAGAATGTGCGCTCATTTTATGAGGAAACGCCCTTTGGACGCCGAAACCATCCGTAAACTCATCGAATCCGGCTTGCCCGAAGCCCGCGTCGACGTGCACGGCGACGACGGCGTGCACTTCGAGGCGACCGTGATCAGCCCCGCATTTGCCGGCAAGGCCCCGCTGGCGCGCCATCGCATGGTGTACGCAACCCTGGGCGAGCTGATGGGCGGGGCGATCCATGCGCTGCAG
Organism: Xanthomonas arboricola; assembly: GCF_002940665.1. GTDB lineage: Bacteria > Pseudomonadota > Gammaproteobacteria > Xanthomonadales > Xanthomonadaceae > Xanthomonas > Xanthomonas arboricola_B. Next base: position 266,472 of record NZ_MIGY01000001.1, on the reverse strand, counting down.
CTCAAGACGCTGACGCCCGACGAAGGCTGAGCGTCAGTCGGGTCCTGGCCGGTCGGGCTGCGCCTGCGCCCCGACTGCCAGCTGCCCGGCCGACTCCTGGCGACGCTTCCCATTCCCCCGACATCCCTTTACCGGATTCCCCAAGCTCCCATGGCAAAAATCGTAGTGACCGGCGGCCAAGCGCTGCACGGTGAGGTCAATATTTCCGGCGCCAAGAACGCGGTGCTGCCGATCCTGTGCGCGACCCTGCTGGCCGATGCGCCGGTGGAGATCAGCAACGTGCCGCATCTGCACGATGTGATCACCACCGTGAAGCTGCTCGGCGAACTGGGCGCGGAGGTCACCATCGACGAAGGCACGCTGGCCAAGGGGCGCTCGATCCTGGTCGACCCGCGCTCGGTCACCCACCAGGTCGCGCCCTACGAGCTGGTCAAGACCATGCGCGCCTCGATCCTGGTGCTCGGCCCGCTGCTGGCGCGCTACGGCAGCGCCGAGGTGTCGCTGCCAGGCGGCTGCGCGATCGGCTCGCGCCCGGTCGACCAGCACATCAAGGGCCTGCAGGCGCTGGGTGCGGAGATCAGCGTCGAGAACGGCTACATCAAGGCCACCAGCAACGGGCGCCTGAAGGGCGGCCGCTACGTGTTCGACATGGTCAGCGTCACCGGTACCGAGAACGTGCTGATGGCCGCCGTGCTCGCCGAAGGCACCACCGTGCTGGAAAATGCGGCAATGGAGCCGGAAGTCACCGACCTGGCCGACTGCCTGATCGCGCTCGGTGCGCAGATCGAAGGCGCCGGCACGCCGCGTATCGTGGTGCAGGGCGTCGAGCGCCTGGGCGGCGGGCATCATGCGGTGCTGCCGGATCGCATCGAGACCGGCACCTTCCTGGTCGCTGCGGCGATGACCGGCGGCAGCGTCACCGTGCGTCGTGCCCGTCCGGACACCCTGGACGCGGTGCTGGACAAGCTCACCGAAGCAGGCGCCAGCATCACCACCACCGCTGACAGCATCACGCTGGACATGCACGGCAAGCGCCCACGCGCGGTCAACCTGACCACGGCGCCATACCCGGCGTTCCCCACCGACATGCAGGCGCAATTCATGGCGCTCAACTGCGTGGCCGATGGCGTGGGCGTGATCAACGAGACCATCTTCGAAAACCGTTTCATGCACGTCAACGAACTGCTGCGCCTGGGCGCGGACATCCAGGTCGAGGGCCATGCCGCGATCGTGCGCGGCGCCGAGCGCCTCAGTGGCGCGCCGGTGATGGCGACCGACCTGCGCGCCTCGGCGTCGCTGATCCTGGCCGGCCTGGTGGCCGACGGCGACACCACCATCGATCGCATCTACCACCTGGACCGTGGCTACGAAAACATCGAGGAGAAGCTGGGGGCGCTGGGTGCGACCATCCGGCGCATCGCATGATCCTGCGCGGGCGGTTCACCACCCGGCGCAAGATCCTGCTCGGCGTGATCGTGCTGATCCTGGCGTGGCTGGCGTATGCCTGGTCGGTGGGCATGGCGATCACCCAGGGCGTCGAGTTCAAGGACATGGACTGGAACAACGACGGCACCGCCAGCCGCGACGAGATTGCGCAGTCGTTCTATGCGGTGGCGGTCAAGAAGACCGTCGACGGCAAGCGCCATTGCGATCTGTTCTATTGGCGCAGCAACGGCGAGCAGATCCGCGTGGACTGCCGCACGGTGTTTTCCAACGGGGACGACAAGGCGGCGGCCAAGCCCTGAGGAGTGATAGGTCGGTGCGGATATAGATCAGTCGTAGAGTGGCTGATCTGCGGCTTGGTTGCAGGGTCCTTGCCCGCCCGCCATCGCGGGACACGCCGCAAGTACGTCCATGTAGGCTCTTACGCGGCATCCATGCCGCGTAAGGTCCCGCGACGGTGGGCGGGCAAGGACCCGTCGAAATGGTCGGTGCGCATGTTTTCAATAAGACAACCGACTAACTCTCTGGTGCGGTGTCCTCGCCGATTGCGGGACCGTGTGGCGGCATGGATGCCGCCACCGAGCCCCAGGGACGGGTTCACGGCGTGTCCCGCGAGCGGTGAGGGCACCGCGCCCTCGACCCACTGGCTCCTAAAGCCTTGCGCCTTGGCGCGCTCTTAAAATGTCAGTTACATCTTGCTTAGCGCAGGCCCTTGATGGTCAGATCCAGCGCGTCCTGGCCTTTTTCCTTCTGCAGCAGGCGCGCCGGCACCGGCAGGTCCTTGACCACCCAGGCGATCAATTCCTTGTCCCCGTCCACGCGCGACACCTTGGTCGCCTGTTCCTGCTTGCCGTTGACGGTGATGGTTTCCTTGCCGACCACCTTGTAGCTCATCGGCTTGATGCGGCCTTCATCAACCATGCGGTAGTTCAGCGGCTTGCCGGCGGCCAGGTCGCGGGTGATCGCCAGGTTGATCAGCAGCGCATCCATGTCGCCGGGCTGCAATTTCACCGGGCCACGGCGGTCCGGCTTGATGTCGCCGCCCCAGGTCGCTTGGCTGGTCTTCCAATCGTAATTGGCGGTGACGTTGCGGCGCTTGACCATCATCGACGAGGTGTCGTTGCTGCTGACCGGGCGCAATTGGCCGCTGCTCTCTTCGAACACCGTGCTCTGGGTCAGGTTGGCCAGCTGGTTCTGGATGGTGAGCGTGTAGCGCCACTGATTGGCACCGGCGGCGGCCAGGGTCATGGTGCCGTTGGCCTGCATGCCCATGTAGTTGGCCGAATAATCGGCCTGGAACGGCTGCAGGGCGAACGCGGGCAGGCTGGCCACCGCCAGTGCGGCAGCGGCGATCAGCGAACAGGTGCGGGAAACGGTGTGCATGGGTCAGGCTCCTTGATATTCGACCAGGCGTAGATCGACCTGATCCTCACCTTTGTCACGTTGCAGGATGCGCACCGGGGTAGGAACTCCGTTGGCGATCCAGAGGATGGTTTCGTTGTCGCCGCTGTTGACGCGGTACACGCGCAACGCGTCGTAGCTCAGGTCGCCGACCTGCACCACTTCGGTGGCATCGGCGGCCTTGTAGTCGTACTTGCGCACCCGGCCGACATCGACGTAGCGATAGCTCAGGCTGCGCCCGGGTTGTGCATCGCGCATCAGCGACAGGTTCAGCGACAGCGCGCTCTGATCGCCGCGCTGCAGCGGAATCGGCTGCTGGCGCTCCTTCTTCAGATCGCCGTCCCACTGGGCGCTGGCGGTCTGCCAGTTGTAGACGCCGGTGACCTTCTTGCCGAAGAACATCGCCTTGCGCACGGTGCTCTGACTCAACGGCACGTAGGTGTCGCCATCGACGCGGAACACCGTGCTCTGTTCCAGGTTCAAACCCAGGATGCTGGCAAAACCCTTGCGGCCACGCACCGACATGTCGATACGCCACTGGCTGCCTTCACTGTTGCTGACCTGCATGGTGGCATCGCCGGCCTCCTTGCCGCGGTAGAACGCCTGGTACGTCGCCACGAAGGGTTGCAGCGGCGGCGGCGTCCAGGTGCTGCCAGGCAGGGAAGCCGCAGAGGCCGGCGCCGCTGGTGGCGCCGCGCCTGGAGCAGGGGCCGCCGGCGCAGGCACCGCACGCACCTGTTGCGCACGGCCGGCGCCGGCCGGGGCGAGCAGGGTGGTGGTCAACAGCGCGGTGGCGATCGGGAGGAATTTCATGCGCTGAGAGCGGGGCACGGGACCGCCAGGATGTCCGAGACAGGATGAGGAGGGCGTATCCGCATTCAGGCGAATGCGGTGTCAGCGGACTCTAGTCGCAGTGGCGTAAACAGGCACTGACCGTCGATATGGACGCCATCGCCACGCACCTGCACACGCCCGCTGGCGAGCAGGTCCAGCGTGGCCAGCAGCAGCGGGTGTTCGCGCGCCAACACGCGTGCGGCCAGTTGCTCGGCGCTGTCGTCGGGCAGCACCGGCACGCGCGCCTGCGCGATCACCGTGCCGGCATCCAGTTCCGGCACCACCAGATGCACGCTGGCGCCATGTTCGGCATCGCCGGCCTCCAGTGCGCGGGCATGGGTATGCAGGCCGCGGTATTTGGGCAGCAGGGAGGGATGAATGTTGAGCATGCGCCCGGCGAAGCGACGCACCAGCGGCTCGCCGAGGATGCGCATGTAGCCGGCGCAGATCACCCAGTCCGGCTGCGCGGCGGCGATCGCATCGCCCAGCGCAGCGTCGAAGGCCGCGCGGTCGGCGAAGTCGCGCGGGCTGGCGCTCCAGCGCAATGCCGCATCGACCTTGTGCAGTGCCGGCGCCTGCGGGCGATCGGAAAACACGCCGACGACCTTGGCCCGCAGCCGGCCGCTGGCGATGGCATCGAGGATGGCCTGCAGGTTGCTGCCACGGCCGGAGGCCAGGACGGCCAGACGCAGGCTCATGGGGTCGGGTTCGCTGAAGTCATGGGGCAGTGCGCGTCACGCTGCGGTGGCGGTCGGAGCGAACAAGGCCTTGACCTGCGGGCGCAGCAGCACCACCAGCGTAAACACGCCGACGAAGGTGCCGAACGGCATGAAGGAGCAGGAAATGCCGGCCACGATCAGGCACAGCAGATGCCGTCTGCGCTGGGCGATGCAGCGGCCCGCGTAGGCCATGAACGCCGCCAGCGTCAGGCCGCAGCCAATGGACACAGCCGCGAACGCCACGAAGAACCAGCCGAACAATCGCGGATCCATCGATGGTGCGTCCGCATTGGCATTTGTCATGAGCAGGTGCCCGGTGATGATTGCAATGCCCATGAATAGATGGATCAACGGGAAAAGCGAAAACAGCGCAGTGATGGCGGCCAGCACATAGTGAAAGACCGACAGCAGTTTCAGATGCTGGAGATCGTCAGCGCTGGCCGATGCCGGCAGTGCGCGTGGGGAAGCGTCCATGCAGCTCTCCTCGATCAACCGATCCGCACGCGCTCGTCGCCCTGTGCCGGGACCACCTGGCCGATGCGCCAATGCGCCAGCGACTGCGCATCCAGTGCCTGTTCCAGCGCGGCAGCCTGCTCGGGTGCGGCGATCAGCACGAAGCCGATGCCGCAGTTGAAGGTGCGCCACATTTCGGCATCGGCCACCACGCCTTCGCGCTGCAGCCAGGCGAACACCGGCGGCAGCGTCCAGGCCTTGGCGGCGATGTCCAGGCCCAGGCCGTCGGGGATCACCCGGATGATGTTTTCGGTCAGCCCGCCGCCGGTGATGTGCGCCATGGCGTGGATGCTGTCGCGATGCGACTTGAGCAGCGCCAGGATCGGCTTGACGTACAGCGCGGTCGGCGCCATCAGCGCATCGATCAGCTTGACGCCGTCGTCCAGCACCAGCTCGGCGGGTGAGCCGGCACGTTCGTAGATCTTGCGGATCAGCGAGTAGCCATTGGAATGCGGGCCGGACGAGGCGATGCCGATCAGCACGTCGCCTGCGCGGACCTGCGCGCCGTCCAGCAGCTGCGATTTTTCCACCGCGCCGACGGTGAAGCCGGCCAGGTCGTACTCGCCCGGCGGATACATGTCGGGCATCTCGGCGGTTTCGCCGCCGATCAGGGCGCAGCCGGACAGCTCGCAGCCGCGCGCGATGCCTCCGACCACCGCCGCGGCGGTGTCCACGTCCAGCTTGCCGGTGGCGAAATAATCCAGGAAGAACAATGGCTCGGCGCCCTGCACCAGCACGTCGTTGACGCACATGCCGACCAGGTCGATGCCGATGGTGCCGTGCCGGCCCAGCTGGTGCGCCAGCTTGAGCTTGGTGCCGACGCCGTCGGTACCGGACACCAGCACCGGCTCCTTGTACTTGCCGGACAGGTCGAACAAGGCGCCAAAACCGCCCAGGCCACCCATCACCTCCGGCCGGAAGCTGCGCTTGACCAGCGGCTTGATGCGTTCGACCAATGCATTGCCGGCATCGATGTCGACGCCTGCCTCACGGTAGGTCATGGGCGAGGGATTGGAAGGCGTTGGGCTGGTCACGGGCGGGGAGGGCTCGGCTGTAAAGGCGGCGATTTTAGCAGCCACGTTGGCGCTGGCGCCCCATTCGGGCAACAATTCACCCGGATACGCTTAAGTCATGGAACCGTCGATGCGCCGCAGTCTCGCTTTCTTTCTCGCCCTCGTGGTCGCCATGCCCCTCGCGCCGGCCTTTGCGCAGGCCGATCTACGCACCGAAGGCGACGTCGCCAAGGCGCAAAGTGCCTACGAGGCCGATGTGCCGGTCAACAGCCAGAGCGAGTCCGATCGCCCCGGTGCGTTGGCGCGCGCGCTTGGCGCGGTGCTGGGCAAGGTCTCCGGCGACCGCGGCGTGATGAGCCGCCCCGGCGTCTCGCAGGCCTTGCGCGGCGCGCCGGGCTATGTCGAAAACTACGATTACCGTCAGGACCAGGGCACCTCGCGCACCGGAGCGCCGACCTTCCGCACCGTGCTGGTGGCACGCTTCCGGCAATCGGACGTGGATGGCCTGATCGCCGCGCTGGGCCTGCCGGTGTGGCCGCTGCCGCGGCCCAAGCCGGTGCTGTGGCTGGCCATCGACGACGGCAGCGGCCCGCGCCTGGTCGGTGTGGCGCAGGCCAATGCCGCGCGCAGCGTGCTGGACCGGGCAATCGAGCGCGGCTACCGGCTCGGCCTGCCCGGCGGTGCCGCCGCCGAGCAGGTGCTGGCCGGCGCGATCTGGCGCAAGGACACCGCCGCAGTGGCGCGCGCCTCAGCCAAGTACAGCCCGCCGATGCAGTTGATCGGCAAGCTCTACCGCAATGACGCCGGCTGGACCGCCGATTGGGTGTTCGTCGACAACGGCAACGTGCTGTCCAGCTGGACCAGCAGCGACGGCGACGCGCGTCGCGCGATGGCTGCCGGTGCCGACGGCGCGGCCGATGCGCTGGTCAAGCGTTACGCCAAGCGCGTGGATTCGGGTGTGCCCGGGGTCTACCGCGCGGTGATCACCGGCATCGGCAGCGCCGACGATTACCTGCGCGTCTCTGCCGCGCTGCAGGGTGTCTCGGTGGTGCGCAGCATCCGCCCAATCAGCGCCAACGGCGACCGCATGGAAGTGGATCTGGAATTGCTCACGGGTATTTCCGGTCTCAACCGTATGCTCGGCGACAACAGCCCATTGGTACCCGTTTCGGTGCCGACCGAGGGCCCGATCATTCTCGAAAACGAGCACGCCGAGTACCGCCTGAAATGACTTTGACTCCCGAAGCCGAAATCGCCCTGTTTCTGCGTCGCCTGAAATGGGTGGCGCTGACTGTCGGCGTGTTGTGGGTGGTATCGCTGCTGTCGCCGATCCTGACGCCGTTCGTGCTGGCGCTGTTGCTGGCCTGGCTGGGCGACCCGTTGGTGGACCGCATCGAGCGCGCCGGCCGCTCGCGCAACATCGCGGTGGTGCTGGTGTTCGTGCTGGCGCTGCTGCTGTTCGTGCTGGCGCTGATGATTCTGGTGCCGATGATCGAGCGCCAGATCATGACGCTGATCGATGCGCTGCCGCAGATGCGTGCCTGGGCGATCAGTACCGCCATCCCGTGGCTGGAAGCCAAGACCGGCGTGGAGCTGATGGGCTGGCTGGACCCGGAGCGTCTGATCGACTGGATCCGCAGCCACTGGGAACAGGCCGGCGGCGCCGCCAAGACCTTCTTCGGCTATGTGCAGCGGTCGGGCTTTGCGATGGTGACCTGGGTGATCAACCTGGCGTTGCTGCCGATCCTGGCGTTCTACTTCCTGCGCGACTGGGACCGCCTGGTCGAGCGTGTGGCTGCAGTCATTCCGCGCGCCTACATCGGCACCGTGAGCCGGCTGGCACAGGAATCCAACGACGTGCTGGGTGGCTTCATCCGCGGCCAGTTCCTGGTGATGCTGGCGCTGGGGGCGATCTACGCCGCCGGGCTGTCCATCATCGGGCTCAATCTGGGCCTGTTGATCGGCATCATCGCCGGCCTGATCAGCTTCATTCCGTATCTGGGCGCCACCACCGGCATCGTGCTCGCCCTGCTGGCGGCGGTGGTGCAGGCGCAGGGTTTCGACCTGAAGCTGCTGATCGGCGTCGGGGTGGTGTTCACCGTCGGCCAGTTGCTGGAAAGCTATGTACTGACGCCGCGCATCGTCGGCGACAAGATCGGCCTGCATCCGGTGGCGGTGATCTTCGCGGTGATGGCGGGCGGCCAGTTGTTCGGCTTCCTGGGCATGCTGCTGGCGTTGCCGGTGGCGGCGGTGGCCAATGTGCTGCTGCGCTATGCGCATGAGCAGTACACGCGCAGCGATCTGTATGCGGGCGAACGCGCCGGTATCGTGCTGCAGTCCACCAACGAGCGCAGCGTGGTCATCGACCCGAGCAAGGACACGGATCGGTTGTGAGCGTTCCGCAGTTGCCACTGGCGCTACGCGCGCCGCCCGATCAGCGATTCGATAGTTACATCGCCCCGCCTGACGGCCTGCTGTCGCAACTGCAGGCGTTGGCGATCGGGCAGGTGAACGACTGGCTGTATCTGGCCGGCCCCGCCGGCACCGGCAAGACGCATCTGGCGTTGTCGTTGTGCGCGGCCGCCGAGCAGGCCGGGCGTGCCCCGGCGTACCTGCCTCTGCATGCCGCCACTGGCCGGTTGCGCGATGCGCTCGAGGCGCTGGAAGGGCGCAGCCTGGTCGCACTGGATGGCGTGGAGATTGTCGCCGGACAGCGCGACGACGAGGTGGCGCTGTTCGATTTCCACAACCGCGCGCGTGCTGCCGGCACCACCTTGCTGTACACCGCACGACACATGCCCGATGGCCTGGCATTGGTGTTGCCGGATCTGCGCTCGCGGCTGTCGCAGTGCATCCGCGTCAGCCTGCCCGTGCTCGACGACGCGGGGCGCGCGGCGGTATTGCGCGATCGTGCGCAACGGCGCGGGCTGGCATTGGACGAAGCGGCAATCGACTGGCTGCTGACCCACAGCGAGCGTGAACTGGCCGGACTGGTGGCATTGCTGGACCGGCTGGATCGCGAGTCGCTCGCTGCCAAGCGCCGCATCACCGTGCCGTTTCTGCGGCGGGTGCTGGAGGATCGCGGCTCGTCGAGCAGCTGACGGAATTACCCCGCTCACCGCTAGACAGGCACGGGCTGCTTTGCGCTTCCCATCTGCATCTATCGCAGTGTCCAGGCACTCGAGGCACAACGCCTAAAGCTTTTAGAGCAGATGGTCTGTGGCGCTGCTGCAAGGCCCTTGCCCGCCCACCATCGCAGGACACGCCGCAAGTACGTCCATGTAGGCTCTTACGCGGCGTCCATGCCGCGTAAGGTCCCGCGACGGTGGGCGGGCAAGGACCCGTCGGGATGGTCGGTGTGCATGGATCACAGCAGGAGCGGCGGTCGGCGAGTTAGGTCAGCGGTAGTTCCATGGACTTTGTGTGATCTGACTGACGTGATCTGATTGCAGCGACGCTTTCCGCCGAATGCGCGCAGAGAGGCAATCGGGATTGCCCATGTCGTTACATAGCCGTGCATCCATGCATGCAAGCGACTATGCCGCTACGTTAAGTCATCTGGCTTACTGTAAGTCATCTCGCTTGTGCAGTTCCAACAGCGCACGACCAACCTGGCAGGCGTGATGTCCTCACCGGTTGCGGGACCCTTGGCGGCATGGATGCCGCCAAGGAGCCTCCACGGACGGATTCACGGCGTGTCCCGGAAGTGGTGAGGGCATCGCGCCCTCGACCAACCAAACCGTTGGTTCAAATGTCGGACCGCAACTAAGCACCGCCACGGTCCACGTCTCCACGTTTGTCTCGAGTGGCCCAGACAGTGCGATAGATCGGCTGCAGAACTGCAGAGCTCCAGATCTGTGGGTTGTCTGCAAGGCCCTTGCCCGCCCACCATCGCAGGACACGCCGCAAGTACGTCCATGTAGGCTCTTACGCGGCATCCATGCCGCGTAAGGTCCCGCGACGGTGGGCAGGCAAGGACCTGTCGGGATGGCGGTGCGCATGGATTACAGCAGGAGCGGTGGGCACCGGGTTGGATGCAAGGCCCGTCGAGATGGTCGGTGTTCGTGGTTCGAGCAATGCATGACATGGGGCCGGGCGTTTGCAGTGGCGTGGCTGCGATCAGCCGTCGTCGCGCAGCAACCGGGCATCCAGCTCCGCCAATCGCTGCGGCGTGCCGACATCGGTCCAGCGCCCGGCATGGTGGATGCCGTCGATCAGGCCTGCGGCCATCTGCGCGCGCAGGATCGGCGCCAGCGCAAAGCGCGGCGCCGTGCCGGCGGGCTCCGGGAGCTGGCCGATGACCGATTGCCAATCGGCCAGCAACGCCGGTCGATACATGCCGATGCCGGCGTAGGTCAGCGTCGCGGGCAGATCTGCGCGCACCTTGCCATCGGCATCCAACGCAAAGTCTGCGCGTGCTGCATAGGCTGGTTGATCGACCAGCACCAGCTGCGCCAGTCCCGCCGGCGCACCCGACAGCCGCGCAAAATCGAAATCGGTCCAGATATCGCCGTTAACCAGCAGGAACGGGGCATCGCCCAGCAACGGCAACGCGTGCAGCATGCCGCCGCCGGTTTCCAGCGGGCTGTCGCCCTCGAAGGAGTACGTCAGCCGCAGCCCGAATGCGCCGCCATCGCCCAGTACATGAGGAAATTGGTCGGCCAACCATGAAGTATTGATCACCACCTCGTCCACGCCCAGCGCGGCCAGCTTACGTAGATGCCAGACAATCAGCGGCGTGCCGCCGACCGACAACAGCGGCTTGGGCGTGCGCTCGGTCAACGGACGCATGCGTTCGCCGAAGCCGGCTGCGAAGATCAGCGCCTTCATGCCCCGGCCTGCGCGGAGCGTGCCGCCAAGGCGGGTTTGACCAGGTCTTCCAGCAGGCCGATCAGCGGCGCAAGCTCGGGATGACGCGGCAACACCTCGTCCAGATAGGCGATGAAACGCGGCACGTTATCCAGATACCAATGCTTGCCGTCGCGATGGTTCAGGCGCGAGAAGATGCCGAGATTCTTCAGGTGCCGCTGCACGCCCATCCAGTCCGCATCGCGCAGGAATTGCGCCAGCGGCGGCACCGGCAAACCGGCTGCTGCGGCACGTGCGTGGTAGCGCTCCAGCCAGCCATCCACGCGCGCAAGCGGCCAACTCACCGAGGTGTCCTTGAACAGACTGATCGGGTCGTAGGCGATCGGCCCGATCACGCAATCCTGGAAATCCAGCACTGCCAGCCCGTCACTGACCGGCATCAGATTGCGCGGCATGAAATCGCGATGGGCGAACACGCGCGGCTGCGCCAGCGCGTTGTCCATCAAACGGCGCTGCACCAACTGCAACTGCTCGGCATGCCCGCAGTCCAGCTGCAGGCCCAGGTGGCGGCCGAGAAACCATTCTTCGAACAGGCCGGCATCGCGTTGCAGCAGCGCCTCGCCGAACACGCCGCTGTCGGGAGGCGGGGCAATGCGTTGCAGCAATAGCAACTGACTGATCGCAGCATCCAGCAACGCGTCGGCATTGGCGTCGGTCAGTATCTGCGCCAGGGTCGGCACGCCCAGGTCTTCCAGCAGCAGGAAGCCCGTTTCAAGATCCTGCGCAAGCACCTGTGGCACGCGCACGCCGTGGGTGCCGAGCAGGGCGTGCATGCGTAACCAGGGCGCCACGTTTTCCAGTGCAGGTGGCGCATCCATCAGGATGCGATCCGCGCCGCGTCCTTGCGTACGCCAGTAACTGCGAAATCCCGCATCGACAGAGGCACGTTGCAGCGTGACCTCAAGGTCATCTAACACATGCCGCGCCCACTGCAGACGGAGCGCATCGCGCGCGGTATCGGTAAGCAACGATGACGTCATGGGTGAGCGCTGTCTCGGGGAGTGAGGCGTAGCCAGGTCGAAAGCGACGCCGGTTCGATCAACGCTTGCTGCCGCTGAACAGGCGCAGCAGTGCCAGGATCGCGATCGCACCCAACAATGCGCCGAGGAAACCGGCCGGTTCGCCGGCGTGGTACCAGCCCATGTAGCGGCCGAACCAGCTGGCCACCACTGCACCGGCGATGCCCAGCACGATGGTCAGCAGGCAACCCAGCCGCTGGGTGCCGGGCGTGATGAAACGGGCCAATAGCCCGACCACGAAGCCAACCAGGATGATGTAAAGCCAGCTGTCGCTACCGAAGAGATTGTTCATCGCAGGCACTGAGGGAAGAGGGATCGGCAGACTAGCATTCGCCGCCGCGGCAACCACGTGTGCAGTGCCGACTGCCGCGACGGCGTTGGGACCATATCCATGCGCGCCGCCGCGCATGACAAAGCACCTGACCACCCCATGATGCGCGGGGCGGTCAGGGATCAATCAGCAGCAGCCATGCCCGCCATGACGGGTGCCACTGTCAGCCGCCACCGGCGAGCCGCTGGTCTCGCCGCGCAGGCAGGCGGCGTGATGCTCGGCGATCACCTTGGACACGCAGGCCGTCACCCGCTTGCCCATCGGGATGTGCAGGAACTCGTTGGGGCCATGCGCATTGGAGTGCGGGCCGAGCACGCCGGTGATCATGAACTGCGCACCCGGGAACTTCTCGCCCAGCATGCCCATGAACGGGATCGAGCCGCCTTCGCCCATGTACATCGCCGGTTTGTCGAAGAACGCCAGGCTGGCCTCGTCGATGGCCTTTTCCAGCCACGGCGCCATCGCCGGCGCATTCCAGCCGGACGATGCCTTCTCCAGCTCCAGCGTTACCTGGGCGCCGTTGGGCGGATCGCGCAGCAGCGCTTCCTTGAGCAGTTCGCCACAGGCCTTGCCGTCGGCGGTCGGCGGCAGGCGCAGCGACAGCTTCACTGCGGTCTGCGTGCGCAGTACGTTGCCGGCCGAAGCCAGCGGCGGCATGCCAGCCACGCCGGTGATCGACAGCGCCGGGCGCCAGGTGCGGTTCAATACCAGCTCGGTGAGATCGTCATGCATCGGCGCCAGGCCATCGACCATCGGGAACTTGTCGAAGATGGCGGTATCCAGCGTCGCCGCCGCGGCCCTGGCCTGCGTCAGACGCTCGGCCGGCACCTCCACATGCAGTCCGTCCAGCAGGATGCGGCCGCTGACTTCGTCCTCGATCCGCGACAGCAACTGGCGCAGCAAGCGGAAGCTGGACGGCACCACGCCGGAGGCGTCGCCAGAGTGCACGCCTTCCTCCAGTACCTTCACGCTCAGATTGCCGCCGGTCAGCCCGCGCAGCGAGGTGGTGCACCACAACTGCTCATAGTTGCCGCAGCCCGAATCCAGGCACACCACCAGCGATGGCTTGCCGATGCGTGCGGCCAGATGGTCGACATAGGCCGGCAGGTCGTAGCTGCCGGATTCCTCGCAGGCCTCGATCAGCACCACGCAGCGCGCATGCGGCAGGCCCTGGGTGCGCAGCGCCAGTACCGCCGCCAGCGAACCGAAGATCGCATAGCCATCGTCTGCGCCACCGCGCCCGTACAGCTTGTCGTCGCGCAGCACCGGCTCCCATGGGCCGAGGTCGGCGTCCCAGCCGGTCATTTCCGGCTGCTTGTCCAGGTGGCCGTACAGCAGCACGGTGTCGTCGCCCGATTCGGCGCCGGTTGCCGGGATCTCGATGAAGATCAACGGCGTGCGGCCCTCCAGGCGCACCACCTCGACCTGCATGCCTTCGATCGCCTGCACGCGCGCCCAGGTTTCCATCAGGGTGACCGCCTGTTCCATATAGCCATTCGCGACCCAATCGGCATCGAACATCGGCGATTTGTTGGGAATACGGATGTAATCGACCAACTGCGGGACGATTTCGCGGTCCCAGGTGTCGCTGATGAATTGGTCGATCTTGGCGCTGTCCATGGAGACTCCGAATACGTGACGTAACGGCACATTCTACCTCCGCGCCTTGGGGTAGGTATTTCCCTACAAGGCGGCGCGCAGTTCACCGGCTGTGTGAAAAGTTCGTTGGCGATAGGATTGCTGCATGTGGCGCGGGACACTGGCTCCGCCGGCAGGAATGCTGGCTAGGACCATCACCCAAGCCACAAGGAGCGTTGCAATGAAGTCATTTACCGTAGCCCTGAAGTCCCTGCTACTGGCGTTGCTGTTGTCCTCGAATGCGTATGCGTTCGACAAGGTCGATATCAACACCGCGTCTGCTGAGGAATTGGACAAGGTGCTGACGAACGTCGGGCGATCAAAAGCCGAGGCAATCGTCGAGCACCGTCAGGCGAACGGTCCCTTCAAAAGTGCCGAGGAACTGGCACTGGTCAAGGGCATCGGACTCAAGACGGTCGAACGGAATCGAGACCTGATCGAAGTAGGAGCCACGATGGCTCCCGCCAAGAAGGCTGCCAAGGGGGCGGCGGTGAAACCGGTGGGACGGCGTTGAGGGGAAGGGATCCGAGATACGGTTCGACGCGAGGATGCGTGGCCGCAACCTAACTGGACAGGATGTCCGGGGGATGGCTGGAAGCCGACAAGGACGTGGAATCGCCCGGTGTTGCACTTGGATGTGCAGCCGGGCGTTTTTCGTTTTGGGGCCACTTGGGTTACGCGCACCCAACCGGCGGTGACCGCAGGAAGGGCGGTCTCAGCAGGAAGCGCCAGTCATATCGCAAGGCACCGGCCGCTTTGTGAGGTGTTGGCCACACCATCAAGTTCGAGGCTCGGCGTCACGCCTGAGGCTCAGCGTCAGGCGCGATGCACAATACGAGACGGCCTGGGCGCCACGCTTGCGGCACAATGCGCCAATGCAGCTGACAGACCTGAGCAGCCGGGTGATTCCGGCCACCGACTACCGGCGCGAGCGATGGCGCAATCGACTGGGCTGGACGCGCGAGATCCTGCGCCTCGGCCATGTCGACGCTTGGGCGCTGCGGCTGTCGATCGCCGAGATCGAGCAGGACGCCGCATTTTCCGCATTCCCGGGCATCGATCGCGAGCTAGTGCTATTGCACGGCAATGGCATGCGGTTGCAGTTTGGCGATGCCGCCAGCGGTACTGGCACCGCGACCGGTATTGGTGGTGGCACTGCTGTTAGCGGTGGCGGTGGCGGTGGCGGTGGCAGCAAAAGCGATAGCGGCAATGAGGGCGGTAGCGCTGACCATGGCGGCAATGACGCCGGCGCCGATGGCGGTACCGATGCTTCCGGCAGCAGTCATCGCAGCTGCGAATTGCTGCCGCCGTATCAGCGAGCCCGATTCGCAGGCGAAGAAACGGTACATGCGACGCTGCTCGACGGGCCGACTCGGGATTTCAACCTGATGTGGCGGCGTGACCTGGTGCAGACCGAACTGCTGCATCGGCCGCTGGTCGGCACCATGCTGTTCTTCGCCGATCCGGGCAGCGCCTGGGCAATCCATCTGCTTGCAGGCCAGGCCAGCTTTGGACGCGATAGTGGCTTGCCGCCGTTGGCTGCGGGCGATACCGCGTGGCTGAGCGCCTCCTCGCGTACCCGTTACGTGCTCGATGGCGGCGGCGAGTTACTGGCGATCCGGGTAAGGCCGGTCTAGGACGTTGCATCTTTATCCGCGGCAGGTCGCGCCCCTCAGCACGTGCCCGGATGCATTCGTGTCAATGCAGACAAACGATGGCATCGCTGTGCCACCTGGCTCGGGAACAGTGCGAGCGTCGGGAGTGGTTCCGGCAATTCCAGGGGGAAATCCATGAGTACCATCAGCTCGGTCGGGTCCGGCTATGCCGCCTACACGTCCTATGCAAACCGCAGTGCGGCCACCGGCAACACCGCATCCACGGCGCAGTCGGAAAAAGCCAATCCGCTGACGCAATTGTTCAAGTCCATCGATAGCGATAGCGATGGCAGCCTGACCGCGTCGGAACTGTCGACCGCGTTGTCGTCCAGTAGCAATGAGGACGGCAAGATCGACATCGATGGGCTGCTGAGCATGCTAGATCAAGATGGTGGCGGCACCGTCAGCGAGAGCGAACTGGCACAGGCGTTACCGCCGCCGCCGCCTCCGCCGGGTCAGCAAGGACAGGACGTGCAGTCGTTGTTCGCGGGCCTGGACAGCGATGGCGACGAGAGTGTCAGCAGCGGTGAATTGAGCACGCTTGTCAATGGCGACAGCGCATCGAGCACGCAACTGCTTGACCTGCTTGACAGCGACAAGAGCCGAGCGCTGAGTCTGCAGGAACTGCAAGAGGCGATGCAGCCGCGCGATCCGCCGCCGCGCCCGCCGTCGTCCGCCGATGCATCCAGCAGTGATGGCACGCAGCAGGCGTATGCAGCGTTGGTACAGATGGCTGTAGGGCAGTACCGCAGCATTGGCGGCAGCGCGGCAACCAGCACTCTGGTCGATCTGGCAGCGTAACTGGGGTGGTTGGGCGATAACGGGGACGCTTTCCGATGCACTTCGGGGCAATGTGCTTTCTCCCTCGCCGTCGGCGGCTGACACAACGCCACATGCGGTTGTCGGCAGCTGGCAACGGTTGGGACCATCGGGAAGGGCAGGTGGCTGCGCGCTAACCGTGACGGCTGATCAGCCGTTACGGTTGGCGCGCTGCTACCTGATGCATGGAAGCTGCGGATTTCAGCAACAGGCGCGCTCGGCTGGCGTCTGTGCAATCGCGTTGTGGTCCCTCTGGCAGCCGCACAAGATGGTTCAGTACACGTCGCGACGATAGCGCCCGTTGCGTAGCAGTTCCTGTCTGACACCGGCACCGAGGATGGAATCCAGCGCAAGGTCGAGCTCGGGCGCCATGCCGCGCAGGCTGCCGCAGACGTAGATGCAGGCGCCCTGATCGATCCAACGACGCAAGCGATCGGCGGCAGCCGCCAGTGCGTGTTGAACGTAATGCGGCGGCTGTGGTTGGTCGCGCGAGTAGACAAGATCCAGGCGCTCGATCCATCCGTCCTGCAGCCACTGCTGCAGTTCGTCGGCATACAGTGCGTCGTGCGCGGCATTGCGTTCGCCGAACAGCAGCCAGTTGCGACGTGCACCGGCTGCGATGCGTGCACGCAGATGCGCGCGCAGACCGGCGATGCCGGTGCCGTTGCCGATTAGCAGCATCGGCTGGTCGGGTGCGGGCGGGTGGAAGCCGGGGTTGCTGCGCAGGCGCAGCGCTATGGCCGCGCCGATCGGTGCGTGGACGCAGAGCCAGCCGCTACCCAGCCCCAGGCTGCCGTCGGCGTGCCGATGCTCGCGTACCAGCAGTTCGGCGTGGCCTTCCTCGGGAATGGAGGCAAGCGAGTAGTCGCGATGGGGCAAGGCGGCCAGGCGGCGCACCAGTGCTTCTGCGTCCAGTGCTGAATTTCCACCTGTAGTTGCTGTGGCTGTGTCTGTACTCGTATCCGTACCTTGGCCGATTTTGACTCCGGCATCGGCATCGGAACCAAAAGCGGAAACAGGACTGGCGCCGGCACCCACATCGCTACCCAGAGCGGCATCGGCATCGACGGGAAGTTGTGCACCGCCGAGCCAGTCGCGCAGGGTGCGGCCGTCGATTCGCTGCGCGCCATCGCGTTGGTTGCGCTGCAGCCAGGACTCCACCGCGTCCGGCGCATTATGCGGTGCGATCTCCGCGATATCGCCTGCGCTCCAGTGCGGCAAGGCGCCATCGCATGGCGTCAGGCGCAGTCGGTAGACCGGCGCACCCGCGCTACCGGGATTGACGTGGACACGCTCGCGTAGCTGCCAGGCGATATAGGTCGGCAGGCCCCAGTCGGGTTGCGTCGCGAGCGCGGGCGCCAGTTCCGCCAGCAGACGCTGCCATTGCTGCAGCGCGTTCGGGTCAGCGTTATCGACCTCGATGCGCTCGAACAGGCGAGTGGCGCCGCGCGCCTGCAGGCGATCGTCAAGGCGCCGTCCGAACGCGCAGAAGTGCGCATAACCACGATCGCCGAGTGCCAGCAGGGCATAGCGCACGGCAGCCAGATCATGCGCGTCGTCGGCCAGCCAGGCGCGCTCGGCCGCCTGCGCATGATCGGGTGCATCGCCTTCGCCGGTGGTGCTGGCGATGCACAGCAGCCGCGGTACGCGTGCGAGTTGATCGCTATCGACGGCTTCGATCGGCAGCGCATGTGCGGCGACCCCTGCCGATTGCAGCGCGGCAACGCTGCGTTGCGCCAGCTCACGCGCAAATCCGGTCTGGCTTGCCCAGACGATCAACACACCGCTGGCGTGTGCATGGTGTGCGCCACCGCGTTTGCGTGCCCGCAGCAGCACGGCCGCGCACAGGGCCAGATACAGTGCCAGGCCGAGCGCTGCCAGCTGCCAGCGATGCGGCGTGGGTACGCTCCACCAGGTGCCGTCATGCAGGCCGGCCAGCCAGCCGACGATGGCGGCAAGCGCCAGCAGTACCAGCCCGTTGCCGAGCCACACGCGTGAGTTGGCGGTGATCATGACGCGGACAGGTGGCGTTCGAATGCAGGGCTCATGGATTCGAACAGAATGCCGTCCCTGCGCACCAGAAATCGCACGGCCAGTTCTGCGCTGCGGGCATGGGCAAGACCGGCATCAATGCCAAGCACAGTCATCGCGGTGGCCCAGGCATCGGCCTGCATTGCATCGGATGCGAGGACGGTGACCGCCGCGGGGGCATGCGGAACGGGCGCGCCGGTGCGTGGGTCGAAGGTGTGCGTATAGCGTGCGCCATCGGCATCGAAGCGGTGCCAGCGATCGCCGGAGGTGGCGACCGCCAGGCCGTCCAATGCCAGCACACGTGCCGGCAGCGCGGTGCCGGCGTCTTCGTCGGGGGTGGATTCGACCAGCACGCGCCACGCGCTGGCGTCGGGCTTGCGTCCGTAACCGAACAATTCGCCGCCGATCTCGATCAATGCACTGTCGATACCCGAGTGCAGTAACGCCCGATGCACGCAATCCACACCGAAGCCCTTGGCGATGCCGGACAGATCCAGTGCCACCGCGCCCGGCTGCAGCACCCGCATGCCATCCAGGCGCAGGCGTTGCCAACCACAACGCAGGCTCGCCAACGCGATCGCGTCCGCTGCCGGCACGCGCTGGCGCGCGCCGGCAGCACCGAAGCCCCACAGCTCGACCATCGGGCCGACAGTGGGGTCGAAGGCCCCCTCGCTGGCCTGCGCAATCTCCAATGCTGCAGTCAGCACTGTGTGGAATTCGTCGGGCAGACGGTGCCAGCTGCCTGCCGGTGCACGGTTGTAACGGCTGATATCCGAATCGGCCTCCCAAGTACTCATCTGCGCGACCACGCGATCCAGCGCGGCCTGGATGCACGCATGCAAGGGGTGCAGATCGCGCCGGCGCGGCGCCACCAGCTTCACGCTCCAGGTGGTGCCCATGCTGCGGCCGCCGAGCGTGGCGATGGCGTGGTCGGCGGAAGACGATGCGGACATGGACGGATCTTATGAAGATGGGGCGGCAGGATGCACGCTGCGTGCGCTCCTGCCGCGCACCGGCAGATTACTGCGGTAACACTTCCAGCGTGACGACATAGCCCAGGCGGCGCTGCTTGGCCTGCGGCAGCGAGGTCTTGGTGTCTTCGGTGGTGGTTTCCAGCCAATACATGCCCGGCTCCGGCCAGGTCACGCTGAAGCCGCCCTTGGCATCGGTTTTGAGCTTGATCTCGTTCTGCGCATCGCGATAGCGGGTGCCGCCGCGCACGATCTCGATCTCCAGCCCGGCCGCCGGTTTGCCATCCAGTTGCAGCGTGAACTGCGCCGCTTCGCCGGCAACCAGATCGTTGGGATGGGTCATCGGAATCAACTCGATGCCCTTGCCGGCGGGCTTGAAGACCGTGGTGGTCGGCGCACCGCGGGTGACGAAGGTTTCCACCCGATTGAAGGACTGCGAGACCTGCAGGTCCTGCGCGTTCTTCGGCACTTCGGTGGCGAAGCGGGCTTCGTCGCCGCGCCAGCGCTTTGGCTTGCCGTCTTCCTTCCAGCTGGCGAACAGGCCGGCGTTGACGATGCTCAGCCTGTAGGTGCCGGGCTGGGTGAGCTGCAGATCGAACACGCTGCGGTACTTGCCGGTGGCCAGATTTTCCGGCTTGAGCGCGCTGCCATCGGGCGCGGTGATGCTGAGGTTGTCCAGGCGCAGCGGCACGTGGTTGAAGTAGAACAGGTCGTTGGACACCGCTGCATCCACGGTGATCCACGGCGCCTCACCGGCGATGACGGTCTGCGACGGCAGCAACCAGGCCTTGTGGGCGAGTGCGCTGACCGGCAATGCGGCGAGCATGGCGATCAGGACGAGCGAACGTTTCATGACAACTCCTTGAAGGACGATGAGGACGGTAGGTCACGTGTCTGATCAGCGCGCAGGTATGGCGCTGGGTGGATGCGTGGGAAGCGATATGTGTCTGGCAACGCGATGCACTGCGCACCTGTGCCGCGGCCGGCCGCGTACGCTGCGCGCGGCCGCCACCAGCAGGCAATGCTCAGGGTTTTGCGACCAGGCTGACGGCGCCGAGCTCGCTGCTGCCGCTGGCCTTGGCGGTCTGCGCAGACGTCGCCGGCCAGGTGAAAGGCACCTTGACCAGTTCGCGCCCACCGACTTCGCGCGCGGCTTCCACCACCAGCGTGTACTGGCCGGCCGGCAGCGACTTCAGCGCGCCCTTGGTATCGGTGAACGACAACGCGTGCGCGCCGGCAGGCCGGGTGGGGCCGGTGACGCCGTCGACCGGCACGTCCAGCGTGCGGCCGCTCTTGCGCCACCACTGGCGCAGATCCGGCAGCCACTTGGTACCGTGGCCTTCGGCGGTGTCCTTGGATTGATACCAGACCGCCAGATTGGCGGCGACCTTCTGGTCGGCACCTTCCAGCCAGATCGCTACGTACGGGCGGTGATATTCGGCGACGTTGAGCTTGGGGATCTCGACGTTGATGTCGAGCGTGGCGGCGTACGCCGGCATGGCGAGCAGGCCGCTCAGGGCGATGGTCAGGGTGGCGCGCATGATCGTCTCCGGTAGGAAAAAAGTCAGTGGATCAACAGCAGGGCGAGCAGCAACGGAATCAGCAGACCCAGGCCGACCAGTGGCCAGGTCATGCGGCGCTGGCGCGCATGCAGATGCAGCAGGAACAGCCCGGTGATGCAGAACACCAGGCAGGCGATAGCGAACACGTCGATGAACCAGCCCCAGGCCGGCCCGGCATTGCGTCCCTTGTGCAGATCGTTGAGATAGGCGATGGCACCGCGCCCGGTACGCTCGTATTCGATCGCGCCGGTGCTGCGGTCCAGGCTCAGCCAGGCATCGCCGCCAGGACGCGGCAGCGCCAGATACACCTCGTCGGCCGACCATTCGCCAGCACGGTTACCGATGCTGATATCCAGCTCACGCCCCAGCCACTGCGCCACGCGTGGCGGCAACGGGGCATCGCCGTCGTCGCGGGTGCCCAGGGACTTGAGCAATGCCGGCGGCAGCGTGAGCGTGCGGTGTTCGGTCGAGGGGCTGGCTTCGATGCGCCCGGCATGGTTCAAGGTCAGCCCGGTGATGGTGAACAGCAGCATGCCGATCAGGCACAGCGCCGAACTGATCCAATGCCATTGATGCAGCATGCGCAGCCAGAAGCCGCGGCGTTGCTGGGTGGTGGCAAGAGTGTCGTTGGAGGTCGCCATGGCGCGCTCAGGCCACATCCGCTGCGGGCGACGGCCGCAGGTGCGATTGCCGCGCGGCCACTTCGCTCAGCAACCCGCGCAGACGTGGCTGCGTTGCACCCGCCAGCAACGGGGTGAGCTGTTGCAGGAAGCCGGCATGCCCGCCGGCGATCGCACGGCGCATCCATCGCTCGGCCTGGTCGATGTCGCCGGCGTCTGCGAGCAAGGTGGCGTAACCGGCCTGGCCGCGAAAATCGCCTGCCTCGGCAGAGCGGCGGTACCAGTGGCGCGCGGCGACCGGATCGGCAGTGCAGGCGAGGCCCTGGTCGAGATAGCGCGCCACGAAGTTCATCGATTTGGCATGCCCGCGCTCGGCGGCGGTGCGATACAGCGCCAACGCCTGCGCGTGGTCCTGCGCCACGCCCCGGCCCGAGCCATACAGATGGGCGAGGTTGTACATGCCCCAATCCAGCCCATGCTCGGCGGCGCGGCGGTACCACAGCGCCGCCAGCACCTCGTTGCACGCGGTGCCGAAGCCCAGTTCGTGGCAGCGCCCCAGCTGGTTCATCGCTTCCGGATGCCCGGCATTGGCGGCGACCTCGTACCACAGCATCGCCATGGCTGGATCGGCGGGGATGCCGCGGCCCTCGGCGTAGAGCTGGGCGAGCAGCAGTTGCGCTGCCAGATCCTGGCGCTCGGCGGCCCTGCGCAGCAGCGCGACCGCGCGATCGGGTTGCGTGTGCAGCAGCTCGATCAGCTGCGGCGGGTCCAGTGCGGGCTCAGACATCGGCCCATTGCCGCAACAGGTTGTGATAGACGCCGGTGAGCTGGATCAGCGACGGATGGCCGGGGGTGTCCTGGGTGAGCCGCCGGATCGACACATCCAGTTCGAACAGCAAGCGACGCTGCGCATCGTCGCGCAGCATGCTTTGGGTCCAGAAGAAACAGGCGACACGGGCGCCGCGGGTTACCGGCATCACCCGATGCAGGCTGGTGCCGGGATAGATCACCAGGTGCCCGGCCGGCAGCTTCACCGACTGCGTACCGTAGGTGTCCTCGATCACCAGCTCGCCGCCGTCGTAGCTGTCCGGGTCGCTGAGAAACAAGGTGGCCGAAACATCGGTACGCACGGGATCTGCGCCGCCGCGACTGCGGTCATAGCGGATCGCGTTGTCGACGTGATAGCCGAACGATTGCCCGCCGCTATAGCGATTGAACAGCGGCGGATAGATGCGCCGCGGCAATACCGCCGAAAAGAACGTGCTGCTTCGCGAGAGCGCGTCCAGCACCAGCGCGCCGGCCTCGCGTGCGGTGGCGCTGGCTTCGGACAGCTGTGCGTTGTCCTTGGCCTGCGCCGACTGATGGCCGGCGGTGATGCGGCCGTCCGCCCAGTCGGCCGCGTCCAGCCGCGCGCGCAGCTCGGCGAGCTGGGCGGGACTGAGAACATCGGGAATGGGCAGCAACATGCGGTGGTCTCCACGCCGCCCGCGTTGTGCGGACGGCGTGCCAGTGGGTCAGAAACTGAAGGTGGCGCTCAACACCGCCGAGCGGCCTTCGCCCGGAAGCGCCCAGCCATTGCCGGCAGTGACCGTGCCGGCCGCATTGACGGTGAGGTTGTTGCGCACGCTGGTGTAGTACTCCTCGTCGAACAGGTTGTTGACGTTCAACTGCAGGCTGAGCCAGTCGTTGACGCGCAGGCCGACCATTGCGCGGTGCACCCAGTAGTCGTCGGTCTTGAGATAGGCCGCAGCCGAGGCGTTGTTGGGATAGAAACCGCCCTGGTAGGTGACGCCGTAGCCGAAGGTCCACTGGTTGAGCGTATAGGTGGTCCAGATATTGCCGGCATTGCGCGGGGTCTGCACCAGCGCGCGTCCGGCCACCGGGTCTCCGGTGAGGCTCTCGGTGCGGTTGGACACGCTCTGCAGCACTTCGCTGTCCAGGAAGGTGTAGTTGGCGAAGATCGACCAGCGGTCGGTCAGGTAACCGGCGGCGCCAAGCGCGATGCCGTCCACGCGGGCCTTGCCGTCCAGCACCTGCTCGGGGATCAGCGGATCGCCGCTGTTGACCTTGTAGTTTTCGCGCTCGTTGCGGAACAGCGCAGCGGTCAGTGCCAGACGCTGGTCCAGCACGTCCCACTTGCCGCCCAGTTCGATGTTGACCGCCGTTTCGGGCTCGACATTGCAGTTGGCGCCGGCGGTGGCCGTGGCGATCGGCGTGCACGAGCCGTTGACCGAGGCCTTGGACGGCGTCTTGCTGTTGGCGTAGGACAGATACAGGCTGGCGTTCTCCACCGGCTTGAATACCAGGCCGGCGCGATACGAGAACAGGTCCTCCTCGCTGCCGGCCGGGAAGCCCGCGCTCACGCCGGTGACGTTGCCGGCGGCGTTGACGGTGTAGGTGGTGCTGTCGCCTTCGTTGTGTTCGTAGCGGCCGCCCAGGTTGAGCATCCAGTGTTCGTTGAACTGCAGCGTGTCGAACAGGTACACCGCCTGATTGGTCAGGCTGCCCTTGCTGCGCCCGGTGCGGACGTAATTCTGCGGGCCGGTCCAGATGTTGTACGGATTGTCGAAGGACTGCAGCGGATAGGTGATGCCGGTGGCGGAGCCGTCGGCATTGCGGAAGGTGGTGCCGCTATCGAGTTCGAAGTCTTCCTTGCTGAAGGCTACGCCTGCGACCACGCGATGCTCGATGGCGCCGGTGTGCAGGGTGGCGGTCAGGTCGGTCTGGCTGTGCGCGATGAAGTTCTCCGTCTCGCGGACCAGGCCACGCGGGCCGCTGTTGGGATTCCAGCTCGCCGCTGGCTGGCCGACGCAGGCGCGGCCGGTGTACGGGTCGGTGCCGTTGGGCAGGCACCAGGTGCCCTGCAGTGCGGTGGCGTTGGTGGTCTGGTCGACGCGCTGCACGCGCGCCAGACTGCGCAGTTTGACGTTGTCGTCGAAATCCATTTCCAGCACGCCGGTCAGCATGTCCACGTCGATTTCCTGACGCGAGGTGTTGCGGTAACCGAAGAAGGTTTCCGGGTCCACGCCCGGCAGCGGGCCGTCGTTGAACGGACTGAGCGCGAACGGCACGCCGTACTGCGGCAGGTTGTTGTCGTGCTGGTGCAGGTAGCTCAGGGTGAAGCGGGTATCCGAGCCCAGGCCGAACGCCACCGACGGCGCAAAGCCCCAGCGGTGACGGAATTCCTCGTTACGCCCCGGCACGTCCTGGGTGTGGCCCATCGCGTTCAGGCGCACGGCGGTGCCGTTCTCGAAGTCGTGATTGCTGTCGGCGGTCAGCCGTCCATAGCGATCGCTGCCGCCGCCGACCACCACATTGGTGAAGTCGCCCTGGCCGGCGGTCTTGGTGACCAGATTGATGTTGCCGCCGACCGAGCCGGCGCCGGACATCGCCGAATTGGCGCCGTTGATCAGTTCCACCGCTTCCAGGTTGAAGATGTCGCTGCGGCTGTATTGCGCGCTGTCACGCACGCCATCGGTGGTGATGTCGCTGCTGGCGGTGAAGCCGCGCAGGTTGATGCTGTCGCCGTAGCCGCCGCCGCCTTCGCCCGCGCCAAAGGTGATGCCGGGCAGGGTGCTGAGCACGTCGCGCAGCGACAGCAGGTTCTGCTGGTCCATGGTCTGCTTGGTGACCACGGTGATCGTCTGCGGCGTGTCGCGCAGCACCTCGGTGTACTTGGGCGAGGATGGCTTCTGCGCGCGTTCCTGTTGCACCCGGATGGCGTCCAGATCGACCGCGCCCGGAGGTGCCGGCGCATCGCCAGGCTGGGCGAAGGCAGGAGCGGACAGCGTCAGCAGCACGGCCGAGGTGAGCGGGGAAATCCTGGGAGTCATGAGGCGTCTCGAAGAGGAAAGCGAGGCTCCTGCCTGGCGATGGCTCGGCGGATGCGGATGGGAAGGCAGATCGGAAAATGCGCGCCCGCTAGCCCGAGGCGGCCAATTGACCCGACCAGTTTCCGGCCACGCACCGGCGCTGCGCAGCGGGGCGCAAACGAGGCAAGGTCAGGAAGGAAGTGCCGAGCAGAATTGGGCGCATGGGATCGCAGGGCAGGCCAGTTGTTAAGAAGGCCTGAAGGGCTGAGATCTTAAATGAAAATCATTCTTCTTTGCAATGATTGTCGTCTGGCGCCACACATCGAGGCAACCACGCTGCCCGGAGCGTCAGGCCTTGCGCCATCGATCTGAGGTCGCAGGGACCTTGGCATGTATGCGCCCTGGCAAGATGCCCACGTGCCGCCATCGGGCTGGTCGAGCTCGTTGATGGCGCAGCGCCTCTTCTCAGGCAGGCTGCAGATCCGCAGATGCCAGGGGGGGGCGTGCGGCCGGGGCCGAGACTTCGGATCAGAGCCTCGGGTGGTCTCCGCTCAAGGGTGTCGTGTCACGCACGGATCCGGCGGTTGTCAGCGGTCGTCGCGGGTCCAGATGCCGCCGTGTTCGCGCTTGACCGGGAATTTGGGCACCGCGGTGTAGGCCGGCGCACAGAGCGGGCGGCCGTCGCGGATGTCGAAGCGCGCGCTGTGCAGCAGGCACTCGATGCTGCCTTCTGCGGTGTCGAACGCGCCCGGCGACAATTCATAGTCTTCGTGGCTACAGCGGTCTTCCAGCGCATACAACTCGCCGTCGAGGTTGAAGATCACGATCGGGGTATCGGTCACCTCGTCCCAGACGGTCTGCAGCTCGCCGGGCAGCAGCGCCTCGCTGGCGCAGACGAAGGTCCAGGCCTGGTTCACAGCGCTGCGCCGCCGAGCGGTTTTTCCAGTACCTCGAAGCGCAGGTCCTGGCGCAGCGGCACACCGAACCGCTCGTCGCCATACGGGAACGGTTTGGTGATGCCGGTGCGGCGATAGCCGCGCCGCTGGTAAAACGCAATCAGCTCGTCGCGGATGTCGATCACCGTCATCCGCATCACCGGCAGCTGCCACTCGCTGTAGGCGATACGCTCGGCCTCGGCCAGCAGCGTCTTGCCCAGCCCGCCGCCCTGTAGCGAGGGGTCCACCGCAAACATGCCGAAGTAGCCGGCACCGTGGTCGTCGGCGATATGCGCACAGGCCAGCAGGCGCCCGTCCTGCTCGACCAGCAGCACCAGGCTGCGATCGCGCAACAGGTCCTCGCGCAGCACCGCAGGATCGATCCGCGCGCCGTCCAGAAAGTCGGCCTCGGTGGTCCAGCCAACGCGACTGACATCACCGCGATAGGCCGAGGTCACCAGCGAGACAAGGGCGTCGATGTCGTCGACGGTGGCGGTTCGGAAGGTGGTGGTCTGCATGGGGTGCAGTTTAGCGGGAGTCGGGATTGGGATTCGTAAAAGCGCAAGAACGCTGTTTCTTGCGCCGTGTCGGGTGCCCGGATTGGGGTGTTGCGCTGAGTCTTGCCATGGGCACGTGCGCCAACGCAAGGAGGTCTGGCGCACGCGCTGCAGGGTAGCGAAGGGGTCTTCCGAATCCCCAATGCCGAATCTCCAATCCCCCGCCGTCAACCCAGCAACCGACGCACCTTCACCAACGCAGCAACAAAGCGCTCGATCTCGTCATGCGTGTTGTAGAACGCCAGCGAGGCGCGGCAGGTGGCGGCGACGCCGTAGTACTGCAGCAGCGGATGCGCGCAGTGCTGACCCGAGCGGATCGCGATCCCTTCCAGGTCGAGCAGGGTGGCCAAGTCATGAGCATGCGCGCCTTCGATCAGGAACGACACCACGGCGGCCTTGTCCGGTGTGGTGCCGAAGATGCGCAGGCCGTCGATGCGCTGCAGCTCCTCGGTGAAATGCGCCAGCAGCTCGGCCTCGCGCGCTTCCACATGCGCCAACCCGATCGATTCCAGGTAGTCGACTGCGGAGCCCAGGCCGATGAAACCGGCGATGTTGGGCGTGCCGGCTTCGAACTTGTGCGGGGCATCGTTGAACACGGTGCCCTCGAAACTGACTTCCTTGATCATCTCGCCGCCGCCCAGAAACGGTGGCATCGCCTGCAGGTGCTCGCGCCGTGCCCACAGCGCGCCGGTACCGGTGGGCCCACACATCTTGTGGCCGGTGATGGCGTAGAAATCGCAGCCGATGCCGGCCACGTCGATACGCCGATGCGGCGCGGCCTGCGAACCGTCCACCACGGTGACGATGCCGCGCTTGCGCGCCTCGCGGCAGATCTCGCGCACCGGATTGACCGTACCCAGCACGTTGGACACATGCGTGATCGCCAGCAGCTTGACCTCCGGCGTCATCGCCGTGCGCAAGGCGTCCAGATCCAGCGCGCCGTCCGGCGTGATTTCCGCCACGCGAATGGTGGCGCCGGTGCGTTGCGCCACCAACTGCCACGGCACGATGTTGGCGTGGTGCTCCATGCGCGAGATCAGGATCACATCGCCGCTACCCAGGCGCGGCAGCGCCCAGGAATAGGCGACCAGATTGATCGCAAAGGTCGTACCGCTGCACAGCACCAGCTCGTCGGTGCGTACGTTGAGAAACCGTGCAAGCTTGCTGCGCGCGCCCTCGAATGCGTCGGTGGCTTCGGTGCCCAGCGCATGCACCGCGCGGCTCACATTGGCGTTCTGACGACGATAGAACTCGTCGGTCGCGGCGATGACCTGCAGCGGCTTCTGCCCGGTGTTGGCGTTGTCGAAATAGATCAGCGGCTTGCCGTGCACCTGCCGCATCAACAACGGGAAATCCGAGCGCACGCGTTCCCAATCCGGCGCGGCGAGGTGCGTGACGGCGGGTGCGCTCATGCCACGCCTGCCGAGGTCAGTGCGCGGTCCAGCTGCAGCGCCAGTACCGCACTCAGCGCTGCGGGCAGTACGCGCAGCGGCTCGTGGCAGAACGCGGCGCTCAACAAGCGCTGCGCCTGGGCCTGCGGCAGACCGCGCGAGCGCAGATAGAACAAGGCGTTGTCGTCGAGCTGACCGACGGTTGCGCCATGCGCGGCCTGTACTTCCTCGGCATCGATCACCAGCACCGGCTGGGTATCGATCTCGGCATTGGCCGACAGCAGCAGATTCTTGTTCGACAGTCGCGCATCGGTGCCGTCTGCACCGGGACGGATGTTGATGCCGCCGTGGAAGACCACTCGGCTGCGATCGGCGCCCACGCCGCGCCAGACCAGCTCGCAGGTGGTGTCGCGTGCGATGTGCGCGATGCCCAGACGTGTATCGACATGGCGGCGGCCGTTGCCGAGCAGCACGCCATTGGCGATCAGTTGGGCGTTGTTGCCTTCCAGGCGCACGTTGAGCTCGTGGCGCGACAGGTGGGCACCCAGTTCCAGATCCACGCGCTGGTAGCGCGCATTGCGCGCCAGCACCGCATCGGTCCGCAGCAGCGCCGTTGCGTGCGCACTGCCGGCCTGCACGCGGGCATGCGACAGCACCGCATCCTGGGCCAGATGGACATGCATCAGGCTGTTGTGCAGATGCGCGGCATCGCCGACATGCAGGTGATGCTCGACCACATTCAGCGCAGCGCCGGCGCGCAGTTCGATCAGGTGGCGGTGATGCCAGGACAGGTCGTGCTCGGCGGCCGCGCCGATAAAGACCAGGTGCAGCGGCGCCTCGATCTGCGCGCCTTCCTGCACGTGCACCAGCACGCCTTCGTCGGCAAGCGCGGCATTGAGGCGCGCAAAGATTTCATCGCTGCCTTCGAAACGGCGACCAAGCAATTGCTGGGCACCGTCGCCTGCGGCAAGCGACGCGGACAAGGTGTCCAGCCGCACGCCGTCCGGCAGCGTCGACAGCTCGCTCAATGCGTCGGACGGGCGGCCGTTGACGAACACCAGCCGCGGCGATGGGATCTCGTCCAGCAGCGCCGCATCGATCAACGTCGGCACCAGCGGCGCGGGCTGGAAACTGCGCCGCTCCAGTTGCCGCAGCGAGGTGTACTTCCAGGCTTCGGCGCGCGGACCGGGCAGGCCGGTCTGCAGCGCGGCATCGAGTTCGACCCGACGCGCGTCGTTGCCCTTGAAGCCGCGGGCGAGGGAATCCAGCAGGGCGCTCATCAGGCAGCCGCCTCGGGTACCACGCGGTCCTTGAGGAAGTGGTAGCCGTGCTTTTCCAGCTCCAGCGCCAGTTCCGGGCCGCCGCTCTGCACGATGCGCCCCTCGGCCAGCACATGCACCACATCCGGGGTGATGTAGTCGAGCAGGCGCTGATAGTGGGTGATCACCAGGAACGAACGCTCCGGCGAGCGCAGCGCGTTGACGCCGTCGGCCACGCTCTTGAGCGCATCGATGTCCAGGCCCGAATCGGTCTCGTCCAGGATGGCGAGCTTGGGTTCGAGCACGGCCAGCTGGAAGATCTCGTTGCGCTTCTTTTCGCCACCGGAGAACCCTTCGTTGACGCCGCGATGCAGCAGCTCGTCCTTCAGATGCAGCACGGCCAGCTTCTGCCGCACCAGCTTGAGGAACTGCATCGAGTCCAGCTCGTCCTCGCCACGCGCCTTGCGCTGCGCATTGAGGGCGGCGCGCAGGAAGTAGGTGTTGTTGACACCGGGGATTTCCACCGGGTACTGGAAGGCCAGGAACAGGCCGGCTGCCGCGCGTTCTTCCGGCGACAGGTCGAGCAGGTCCTTGCCTTCGAACTGCACGGTGCCGGCGCTGACGTCATAACCGTCGCGCCCGGCCAGCACATTGCCCAGCGTGGATTTGCCTGCGCCATTGGGCCCCATGATGGCGTGCACCTGACCCGGCTGGATGTCCAGCGACAAGCCCTTGAGGATATCTTTGCCGGCAATGCTGGCGTGGAGGTTTTCGATGGTCAGCATGTCACTTCACTTCCGCAGAATTTTTAATGGAACCGGCGCACATCTCGCCTTCCTCGACGCCGTCAAGCCAGGCCTGCAGCTGCTTCACGCGCTGCAGGGTCAGCTCGGCCTCGATCTGGCCGACGCACATCGGATAGACCGAGCCGTATTCGGCGGTGGGATCGGCGTGCGCGGTGAGCGGCATCCGGGCCTCCAGCTCGGCGTCGCGGAACGCGAGCCAGCGCTGCTGGGCGAGCTTGAGCTTGGCCAGGAACAACGGGCTGTCGGCGTACTTGGCCTGGATCGCCTTCCAGGTCCGGTTGAGGCGGGCGTCGGCGTCCTTGAACTCGTTCGCGGCGCACTGATTCAGCGCGCCCTGGCTGGGGGCGTCGTAGCAACTGGGGGCGGGCGCCGGCGCGGCCGCCAGGGCCAGCGTCGGCAGCGCCGAGGCCAGCAGCAGAAGCAAAGGCCTGATCATCCGACCGATCCCTCCAGCGAGACTTCCAGCAGCTTCTTGGCTTCCACCGCGAACTCCATCGGCAGTTCGCGGAACACCTGCTTGCAGAAGCCGTCGACGATCAGCGACACCGCGTCTTCCTGGCTGATGCCGCGCGCGCGGCAATAGAACAGCTGGTCGTCGCTGATCTTGGAGGTGGTGGCCTCGTGCTCGACGGTGGCGCCGGGATTCTTCACCTCGATGTAGGGGAAGGTATGCGCGCCGCACTGCTTGCCGATCAGCAGCGAATCGCACTGGGTGTAGTTGCGCGCGCCGTCGGCGTTGCGGTCGACCTTGACCAGGCCGCGATAGGTGTTCTGCCCGCGCCCGGCGCTGATGCCCTTGCTGACGATCTTGCTCTTGGTGCGTTTGCCGATGTGGATCATCTTGGTGCCGGTGTCGGCCTGCTGGCGATGGTGGGTCAGCGCGACCGAGTGGAACTCGCCCACCGAGTCGTCGCCGAGCAGCACGCACGAGGGATACTTCCAGGTGATCGCCGAGCCGGTTTCGACCTGGGTCCAGGTGACCTTGCTGCGCGCGCCACGGCATTCGGCACGCTTGGTGACAAAGTTGTAGATGCCGCCACGGCCTTCCTCGTCGCCCGGGTACCAGTTCTGCACGGTCGAATACTTGATCTCGGCATCTTCCAGCGTCACCAGCTCGACCACCGCCGCGTGCAACTGGTTCTCGTCGCGCATCGGCGCGGTGCAGCCTTCCAGGTACGACACATAGGCCTTGTCTTCGCACACGATCAGGGTGCGCTCGAACTGCCCGGTATGGCCGGCGTTGATGCGGAAATAGGTGCTCAGTTCCATCGGGCAACGCACGCCCGCAGGAATGAACACGAAGCTGCCATCGGAGAAGACCGCCGAGTTGAGCGCGGCGAAATAATTGTCGCCGACCGGCACCACACTGCCCAGATACTGTTTGACGATTTCCGGATGTTCCTTGATCGCCTCGGACATCGAGCAGAAGATCACGCCCTTTTCGGCCAGTTCCTTGCGGAAGGTGGTGCCGACAGAGACCGAATCGAACACCGCATCCACCGCCACGCCGGCCAGCCGGGCACGCTCGTGCAGCGGCACGCCGAGTTTGTCGTAGGTGTCGAGCAATTCCTTGGGCACATCGTCCAGCGAGGCGTACTTCGGGCCCTTGGGCGCGGAGTAATAGCTCAACGCCTGGAAATCGATCGGCGAGACCTTCAACTTCGCCCATTCCGGCATCGGCATCTTCAGCCAGTGCCGGTACGCCTCAAGACGCCAGTCGGTCATCCATTGCGGCTCGTCCTTCTTGGCCGACAACGCACGGATGACGTCCTCGTCCAGGCCGGGCGGAAGCGAGTCCGATTCGATCTCGGTGATGAAGCCGGCGTCATAGCGTCGGCCCAGCCGTTCGATAATTTCGGCATTCTGCGGGGGTGCAAGTTCGGTGGCCATCGGGCTGCCTACAGGGTCAGGTGGTCGCGACGCGTGCGGCGATGGAACGCCGACGGCCGTCGCCAGGGAGAGAGAGGGGCTGCAACATCTGTGCGAGCGTGACACGACGCAATGCATCGCCGACCACGTCGTTGATCAGGCGCCAGTTGGAGCGCACGCCGCATGTCTGCGCGATGCCGCACTGGCTGTGGTCCTGGCTGCATTCGGTGATCGCCAGCGGGCCTTCCATCGCCTCGACGATTTCCACCAGCGTGATCTCGCTGGCCGCGCGCGCCAGCCGGTAGCCACCGTGCACGCCGCGCAGCCCTTCGACCAGGCCCGCTTGCGACAGCGGCTTGAGGATCTTGCTCACGGTCGGCGCTTCCAGGCCGGCCTGCTCGGCAAGTTCGCTGGCGCTGAGCACCTGACCGCAGCGCGCTGCCAAGACGGTCAACACGACAGTGGCGTAATCGGTGAGTTTGGTGACGCGCAACATGAGGAAGGCGATAAATCCTAAAGCGGACCGAAATTGTACGCTTTCAGCCGGAGCAGGGCCACCTGCCCGGTTCAGCCGCCGGCAAGCAGTAGCCGTTGCGGTTTCTGGTGCGCTTGTGCTTGGCGCATCGTCGCGCTGCAGTCACAATGAGCGGCCCCATCACTGGACCCCTTCATGTCGCGCAAAGTTGCCGCCCGCAAGTCACGTATCCACGGCAATGGCATGTTCGCCCTCGCCGCGCTCCGCAAAGGCGAGCGCATCATCCAGTACAAGGGGCGCCTGCGCACGCACGCGGAAGTGGATGCCGATGACACCGGCGATGTGGAGAGCGGCCACACCTTCCTGTTCACGCTCAGCGACGACTACGTGCTGGATGCCAATTACGAAGGCAACGTCGCGCGCTGGATCAACCACAGCTGCAATCCCAACTGCGAAGCGGTGATCGAAGAGGCCGAAGGCGAGGACCGCAGCAAGGACAAGATCTTCATCGAGGCCAAGCGCGCGATCAAGGCCGGCGAGGAACTCACCTACAATTACGGCATCACCCTGGCCGAGCGGCATACGCCGCGCTTGAAGAAGATCTGGGCGTGCCGCTGCGGGTCGAAGAACTGCACCGGCACGATGCTGCAGCCCAAGCGCTGAGCATCCGCATCCGGCTGCCGCACTGACGCGGCGCACACATCGATTCACTCATGCGCAACAGGTGCATGCCTAGCGTGCGGGCTTCTTTTCAATGAGAAATTCCCGCATGTCGTATTCGCTCTCCGGCAAGACCATCGCAGTGCTGGCCACCGATGGCTTCGAACAATCCGAACTCATTGAGCCCAAGCGCCTGCTGGAATCCTGGGGCGCCAAGGTCGATGTGATTGCGCCCGGCGACGCTGCGCAGATTCGCGCCTGGAACAAGACCGACTGGGGCGATTCGGTGCCGGTGGACCAGAGCCTGGATCAGGCCAAGGTCGACACCTACGATGCGCTGGTGCTGCCCGGCGGCGTGCTCAACCCCGACACCTTGCGCGGCGACGCCAAGGCGATTGCGTTCATCCAGTCCTTTGCCAGTGCCGACAAGCTGGTTGCCGCGATCTGCCACGGCCCGTGGCTGCTGGTGGAAAGCGATCTGGTTCGCGACCGCGATGTGACCTCGTGGTCGTCGGTCAAGACCGATCTGCGCAATGCCGGCGCACGCTGGCAGGATGCGGAGGTGGTTGTCGACGGGGCGCTGATCACCAGTCGCAAGCCCGACGACATCCCGGCCTTCACCGCTGCAGTGGCCAAGGCCCTGGTGGCCTGACCGGTTCGTTGCAATGTTGGAAGTATCAAGACAAAGGCCTGACGTCATGACGCCGGGCCTTTGTATTGACCGAATGGCCGTTCGCGCAGGTTGGCGCAACGGCATGACGGCGCGCTTCGGTCCTGCATTGCAACTAGCGCGTCAGCCTATTTCCCGGACAATGCAGCGGCCGGCACCAGTTGCTCGATGTTCTGGTTGAAATTCACCGCGACGCGGCCGTCGTGGATACCCACCGACTCCA
The DNA here is from genome assembly GCF_002940665.1 of Xanthomonas arboricola. GTDB lineage: Bacteria > Pseudomonadota > Gammaproteobacteria > Xanthomonadales > Xanthomonadaceae > Xanthomonas > Xanthomonas arboricola_B. The sequence goes on along the minus strand of NZ_MIGY01000001.1, from coordinate 232,377 downwards.
CCTGCACATTCCCCATCACCGCCGCGATGGCCGGATCGATGCGATAGATCGGCTCCTTGCGCGCGTAATCGGCCAGCCAGGCATTGAGCAACTCGCGGGTGCTGTGGTCGAGTTTTGCGCCAGCGTTGGCCGGGCGGAAATCGTCGATGGTGGGTTGATCGAGATAAAAGCCCTGCTTGGCCGTGTCGTAGCGCAGTGCGCTGGTCAAGGTCACATTGCCGACCGGCGCGGGCGCGCCGCCGGCGGTGGCGAGCGCCAGGTCGAATGCCATCTTGAGCCGGTCGCCCGGCGGAAGCGACAGCGCCGGATTGCTGACCGTCATCTCGACCAGGCCGCCCAGCGCATCGTGTGTCTGCGGGAAGCGACCGCCCAGGAATTGCTGCAGGTCGCTGCCCTGTACGCTGATCTGGTGTCCCTGGATCTGCGGCGTCGCCCACGCGCCGGTCGTCGGTATCGCCAGAGCGAGGGCAAGCATGGATCCGGCAAGCGAACGCAGTTTCATCGGGTGACTCCGGCAACAGGTGACATCACCTTAGTCAGTGCCGGTGAACCGTGGGTTAGCGCAATACCGGGTGCAGGGTGGCCGAGTAGATCTCCCAGTCGTCGCTGCCGTTGCGCGGCTGCAGCCGATAGGCGCCGACCAGACGTTGGGTGCCGGTGTCGGTACGCACGATCAGCTGCACCGGCACTTCGATCCGGCGCGAGGGCCGTTCCTGATCCAGTGCGACCGGCGGGTCGTTGTTGATGCGCATCGACTGGATATTGCCGATGCCGCGCAGCGCTGCATCGTCAGGCACCGGCGCAGGGCGACCGCCGCTCCACAGGGCGTCGGCATCGCCACGCGCCGTACCTGGCAACGCCCCCAGGTACCGGCGCACGGTTGCGCTTGCTTTAGCGAAGTTGGCGCGCGCGACGGCATCGTCGGGCCTGGCGTCGCCTGGCGGTGTTGGGCGCGCATTGCCCCCCGAGCCGACGCCCGGCGTTTGCGTCGCCGCGACAACGTGCGAGGACGCTGCCGCGTTGTCGGTTTCTTGGTCTGCGCTGCGATGACAACTGCAACCTGCGATTGCCGCTGCAAGCATGACGATCCCCAACCCTCGCATGGCGCATCTCTCGTCCCCAGATGCACGCAGTGTAGCGATCGCTGCGATGCCGGTCTCAGGTGCCGGCGGCCGGCTGCACACGTTGCAGGCGCTCCAGCAGCAACTGCAGTTTTGGCCGCAAGGCCTCCAGTGCATCGCTTGGCTGCGCGCGCGGGCGGGCGGCCAGGTCTTCCAGCAGCTGCGAGCCGACCGTCAGCGCCGCGCATTCGTCGCTGCTCAGATCGCGTCGCAGGTGCAGCTCCTCGAGCAGCCGCATCCAGTCGGCCCGCGAGCGCTGTTCGAATTCGATGGTGCAGCGATCGCTGCAGGGGCGGCCATCGCTCTCGATGGGCGTGACCGTAATGCGATAGCGTCTTCGGGACATGGAGGGGGGCGTTCCTTGGGCTGCCTCCACCATAGGCGTAGCCGGCAACGGCCTCGATAGCTCAGGCCATGACGCAGTGTTCCAGCATGCTCACTGTGCCGGCTGTGGCACGGGTTTGCGTAGCAACGGCAGCGGATCGTACGCACCGTTGCGCCCGTAGACACCATAGTGCAGATGCGGCGGGGTGCCGCGCGCGTTGCCGGTGGTGCCGACCATGCCAAGCGGTGTGCCGGGCTCGACGATATCGCCAACAGCCAGGCCCGCGGCCCAATCGTCCAGGTGCGCGTAGTAATGGCGTTCCATTGCCGGCCCGAGCACCCAGACCTGTTTGCCGCCCAGGCCTTGATCGCGGATGGCGCTGACCACTCCGCGCGTCGCGGACAGCACCGTTGTGCCACGCGGGGCGAAGATATCCACGCCGGCATGACGTCGGTCGCGGCCGCGCGGTGCGCCGAAGGTGTCGGCAATGCGGCGCGCCTGCACGCCTTGAACCGGGACCAACAACTGCACCGGTGGCGACATGCGCGACAGCTCCCAGCTGGTGCGCAGTTGTTCGGCAACCGGCAACTGCCATGCCCAAGGCGCGGCGACACCCAGGGCGCACAGCAGCGCGATCGACACCAGCAGCCGGCGCACGCGGCGTGCAGGGCTACGGGTTGCCGATGACGGCGGTGTGGATGGGCCAGGAGACGATGGGCCGGTCACATGCACCTGCTGCGTTGCAAATCAGCGTGCAGGGTAGGCAAGCGGCGATGAGCGGCATGTGGGGAGTGCCGCGGGCGGTCCTGCACGCTCAAAAAAAAGACGGCCCGCAGGCCGCCTTCGTGACACCGGAGGCGTGCTCGATTAGAGCGCGGCGTCCTTCAGTTTCTTCAGCAGGCGAGCCTTGACCTTGAAGCTGGCCGGCTTGGCCGCGAAGGTCTGCTCTTCCTTGGTGAACGGGTTGATGCCCTTGCGCTTCGGCTTGGCCGGCACATGGACGCTGGTCAGCTTCAGCATGCCCGGCAGGGTGAACGAACCGGCGCCCTTCTTGCTCAGCGACGAATGTGCGGCCGATTCCAGCGTAGCCAGAACGGCGCGGACGTCCTTCGGAGCCAGCTGGGTGGATTCGGCAATGTGCGCGACCAGGCCGGTCTTGCTCAGCGCTTCCTTGATCGGCTTCGGCGCAGCGGACTTGGCAGCAGCGGCCTTGGCCGGCTTTGCGGTCTTGGTCGCGGCGACCTTTTTCACTGCCTTCTTGGGGGCAGCCTTCTTAGCGGCGGTTTTTGCCATGAGTTATGTGTTCCGTGATCGTTGGTGGTGTTGGGTCTGCCGACCCAGTCGGCAACGCGAAATGTAGGGCAACTGCTGCGCGCCGCCAATAGGGAAACGATGAAACGACGGAAAAAAAGCGTCTTTTGACGGGGATTCGTTCACCGGTGGCAGAAAACCTCGGCGAAAGCGCTGTCGACGCGGCTGCGATGCGCAGGCAGACGCGGTGTCTGACGCATAGCAGCAGATCGTTTGCGCGCAGGCATCTGGGCGTTTTCGCCGCGTGCTGGGCGCCGAGCGTTGGCCAAAGTGTGCTGCCGCCGGTGGCGTTCGCTGCCGCGATCAAGCGTCGCGTGGCCGTGCGGTGCAGGACAGGTTTGCGTCGCCAACTGCTGGCGCACGTTCCTGAGGCCTTGTTCTGATCAGCCAATCCGCTGCGTTCGCGCCGCTGCTGCCGTGGGCGCCGGCAGCGTGCGCCGGATTTTTCCACACCCGACAAGGGCCGGTGCGCTGCGTTGCGTGACGGTTCCACTGCGCAATTGCCGTGGCTGTCCTGCGCGCGACCCGGCCGGCCGCTGCGGAACATTCCTAATCCGGATGATGCCCGGTCACAGGCGGCCTAGTCATTGGCCGCCGAGAGGCTGCGGCCGCGCTCGGTCGCTGCGGCAATCGCCCTGGCGGTGAGCGCTTCGAACTGGCCGGCCTGAAATGTCTCGATTGCCGCCTGCGTGGTGCCGTTGGGCGAAGTCACCCGGCGGCGGAGCAGTGCCGGTGCTTCTCCCGATTCGGTCAGCATGCGCGAGGCGCCGAGCAGGGTCTGCAGCACCAGCGTGCGTGCGGTCTCGGCCGGCAGGCCTTGTGCCTGCGCGGCGGCCTCCATCGCTTCGGCCAGCAGAAAGAGATAGGCCGGCCCACTGCCGGACACCGCGGTCACCGCGTCCATCTGCGCCTCGTCGTCGATCCAGACGGTGACACCGGCGCTCTCCAGCAAGCCGGCCGCCTGCGCGCGTTGCGCCTCGGACACGCGTGGATTGGCGTACAACCCGGTCACGCCGGCGCCGAGCAGGGCGGGCGTATTGGGCATTGCGCGCACCACCGCAAGGTCGCCGCCGGACCAGCGATCCAGCTGCGGAGCGGTGATGCCGGCGGCAATGGACAGCAGCAGCGGCTGCTGCGCCTGCGCAAGATCGGCCAGCTGCGCGCATACCCCTGGCAGCACCTGCGGCTTGACCGCCAGCACCCAGAGGGCTGCGCCGTCCACGGCGCTGCGCGCCTGCTCCACAACATGTACGCCGAAGTCGCGCGACAGCGCATCGCGCAGGTCGGCCACCGGCTCGGCGACGCGGATGCTGGCCGCGGGCACGCCTTGCCGGATCAGCCCGGCAATCAGGCTGCGCGCCATGTTGCCGCCGCCGACGAATGCGGTAAGCGCAGCGGCAGAAGGCGAGGGCGAGGAGGGCAGAGTCATTGCGACACCTTAAGTAAGAGGACACAGCGTGCTGGGCGAGGCTGATCGGGAAAAACGGTCAGGACGCTGCAGTAGCCGACGAGCCGCGTTCGCCGAACAACGCAGTCCCGACCCGCACCATGGTCGCGCCGGCCGCAATCGCTTCGGCAAAATCCGAGCTCATGCCCATCGACAAGGTATCCACCTGCGGGTAGCGGCGCTTGAGCTCTTCGAACAGTGCCTGCATGCGGGTGAACGCCGCCATGCGGCGCGCCTGCTCGGGGAATGGCGCGGGAATCGCCATCAGGCCGCGCAATTGCAGCCGCGGCTGTAGCGCGATGGCCGCGGCCAGCCCGTCGACCGCTTCCGGCGCGCAACCGTGCTTGCTGTCCTCGTCGTCGATATTGACCTGGATCAGCACATTCAACGGGGTGCGATCGGCCGGGCGGTGGTTGACCAGCGGCGCGATCAGCTTGGCGCGGTCCACGGTCTGCACCCAGTCGAACCACTGGCTGGCCAGTTCGGCCTTGTTGGATTGCAGGTGGCCGATCAGATGCCACTCCAGTCCCAGCATCTGCAGTTGGGCGATCTTTGTTTGCGCTTCCTGCACGTAGTTTTCGCCGAATGCGCGCTGGCCCTGCGCCGCCAGCGCGGCAACCGCGTCCGCCGGTCGGGTCTTGGACACCGCCAGCAGGCGCACATCGGTGCGCGCGTGTGGAGTCGCGGCGGCGTGGATGGCATCGAGAATCTGCTGCAGCGACGAAGCCGGCACGTGGCAATCCAGGTGGGAAGGAACGCTATAGTGCCGCCCCCGGCTGCGTCCTTCCAGCCGGGTCGCCGAACCGGGCCGGCCAATGACGCGGCCATGGCCCATGGACGCGCCGGGCCGGCCCACAGCGAGGCGAGCTGGCGGCCGATGCCGGAGCTGCCCAGGCATCGGCCGTGCCCGCGCCGCGGCTCCAGACCAACGCCTTCAGGCCCGCGCGACGATGCCGGCCTGAACCGGCCGCGCGCCGCTTCCCGCCAGCAGCCAGAACGCTATACTGCCGCTTGGGGAGTACCTTCCAATCGCAGCCTAGGGGAAAAGCAGCGCATGGATATCGCTGAACTATTGGCGTTTTCTGTCAAGAACAAGGCATCGGACCTGCATCTGTCGGCCGGCTTGCCGCCGATGATCCGTGTCGATGGCGATGTCCGTCGGATCAATATTCCGGCCCTGGACCACAAGCAGGTACACGCGCTGGTCTACGACATCATGTCGGACAAGCAGCGTCGCGATTACGAGGAATTTCTCGAGGTCGACTTCTCGTTCGAGATTCCGTCGCTGGCGCGCTTCCGCGTCAATGCGTTCAACCAGAACCGCGGCGCCGGTGCGGTGTTCCGTACCATTCCTTCCGAAGTGCTGACGCTGGAAGACCTGGGCTGCCCGCCGATCTTTCGCCAGTTGATCGACCAGCCGCAGGGCTTGATCCTGGTGACCGGCCCGACCGGCTCGGGAAAGTCGACCACGCTCGCCGGCATGATCGACTACATCAACAAGAACGAATACGGCCACATCCTCACTGTCGAGGATCCGATCGAATTCGTGCATACCTCGCAGAAGTGCCTGATCAATCAGCGCGAAGTGCACCGCGATACGCACGGCTTCAACGAGGCACTGCGCTCGGCGCTGCGCGAAGACCCGGACATCATCCTGGTCGGCGAATTGCGCGATCTGGAAACCATCCGCCTGGCGTTGACCGCTGCGGAAACCGGCCACCTGGTGTTCGGCACCCTGCACACCAGCTCGGCCGCCAAGACCATCGACCGCATCATCGACGTGTTCCCGGCCGGCGAAAAGCCGATGGTGCGCTCGATGCTGTCCGAATCTTTGCGTGCGGTGATTTCGCAGGCGCTGCTGAAGAAGGTCGGCGGCGGACGCACCGCGGCCTGGGAAATCATGGTCGGCACCCCGGCCATCCGTAACCTGATCCGCGAGGACAAGGTGGCGCAGATGTATTCCTCGATCCAGACCGGTCAGCAGTACGGCATGCAGACGCTCGACCAGCATCTGCAGGACCTGGTCAAGCGCAGCCTGATCACGCGCAACCAGGCCCGCGAGTACGCCAAGGACAAGCGGATATTCGAGTAGCCGGGATTCGGGGTTCGGGATTGGGGATTCGCAACGGCGATTTCCCGGACCGGACCCCGCTCTTGCGAATCCCGAATCTCCCATCCCGAATCCCTGCTCCCGAGGAGCACGCCATGAGCACCATCGACTTCACCTCCTTCCTCAAGCTGATGGCGCACCAGAAGGCGTCGGATCTGTTCATCACCTCGGGGATGCCGCCGGCGATCAAGGTGCATGGCAAGATCAGTCCGATCACCCAGACGCCGCTGACCGCGCAACAGAGTCGCGACCTGGTGCTGAACGTGATGACGCCGTCGCAGCGCGAAGAGTTCGAAAAGACCCACGAGTGCAATTTCGCCATCGGCGTGTCCGGGGTCGGGCGCTTTCGCGTGAGCTGCTTCTACCAGCGCAACCAAGTCGGCATGGTGCTGCGCCGGATCGAAACGCGCATTCCCACGGTGGAAGAATTGAGCCTGCCGCCGGTGATCAAGACGCTGGCGATGACCAAGCGCGGCATCATCATCTTTGTCGGCGCCACCGGGACCGGCAAGTCCACCTCGCTGGCGGCGATGATCGGTTACCGCAACCAGAATTCCACCGGGCACATCATCACCATCGAAGACCCGATCGAATTCGTGCACAAGCACGAGGGCTGCATCATCACCCAGCGCGAAGTCGGCATCGATACCGATAGCTGGGAAAACGCGCTGAAAAACACACTGCGCCAGGCGCCGGACGTGATCATGATCGGCGAGGTGCGCACCCGAGAAGGCATGGAACACGCCGTGGCCTTCGCCGAAACCGGCCATCTGGTGCTGTGCACCCTGCACGCCAACAACGCCAACCAGGCGATGGACCGCATCATCAACTTCTTCCCGGAAGACCGGCGCAACCAGCTGTTGATGGATCTGTCGCTCAATCTCAAGGGCGTGGTCGCGCAGCAGTTGATCCCCACCCCGGATGGCCGCGGCCGTCGCGTGGCGATGGAGATCATGCTGGGTACACCGCTGGTGCAGGATTACATCCGCGACGGCGAGATCCACAAGCTCAAGGAGATCATGAAGGAGTCCACCAACCTGGGCATGCGCACCTTCGACCAGAGCCTGTTCGAGCTGTACCAGGCCGGCGAGATCAGCTACGAAGACGCGCTGCGCTACGCCGACTCGCAGAACGAGGTGCGCCTGCGCATCAAGCTCTCGCAGGGCGGCGACGCCAAGACCCTGGCGCAGGGCCTGGATGGCGTGGAGATCGCCGAGGTTCGCTGAGCGCCTGCAGGCGCGTGGCACGCGGTGACGGATGGCCGGGGGTGCATGCGAACGGGACGGCCTGCGCCGGATTCAATGCAGCGCCCTGCGTGCAGCTGTGTCCTGCGCGATGCGGCGGTGGACGCCGCTGCGCTCGATGAACGCGCGGCGTCGCAACGCGCGAATGGCGTGATGTTTCAGATGTAACCAGGTGCGCCGATAGTGTCTAATATCCGCACCCCACCGCAGTGCCCAGTCCGTGAGCCTTCCCGATTCCGATCTCCGTCCGGAGCAGCAGCCGTTGCCCGACGACGGCACAGTGATGACTTCCGGTCCGTTGACGCCGCCACCGGATTCGGCCGGCACTGCGGCCGACGATCATGCGTTTCACCACTCGGTGGCCGAGGACGTGCAGGGCATGGTGCTGGCGACGCTGGTGGCGTCGCTGGGCCTGGCGATCTTCGCCAAGGGCGGCCTGATGATCGGCGGCATGGCCGGCGTGGCGTTCCTGCTGCATTACGCATTGCACTGGAATTTCGGCCTGGTGTTCGTGCTGGTCAACCTGCCGTTCTATTGGCTGAGCGTGCGCCGCATGGGCTGGGAATTCACCTTGAAGACCTTTGCCGCAGTGGGCGCCTGCGGTGCGCTCACCGACCTGCTACCGCGCTGGGCCGACTACGCGCACATCAGCACGCTGTTTTCGGCAATCGTCGGCGGCGCGCTGGCGGGCCTGGGCATCCTGTTCTTCATCCGCCACCGCGGCAGCCTGGGCGGCATCGGCATCCTGGCGGTGTACCTGCAGCGCGAGCGCGGCTGGAGCGCCGGCAAGGTGCAGATGAGTTTCGATGCGATGCTGATGCTGGTCGCCTTCAGCATCCTCACCCCGGACAAGGTGCTGTACTCGGCGCTGGGTGCGCTGATGCTCAGCCTGGTGCTGATGTTCAATCACCGGCCGCATCGTTACATGGGTGTCTGATTGCCGTCTTGCACCCACGGCGGCGACAACGCCTGGATGCGTGCAAATACCGGGCAATCGGCATGGTGCGCACCGGGCAGGTAGCCCAGGCTCATCAGGAATTCGCCGGTGATTTCGCCGCCGGTGAAGCGGAAGGTCTTCTTGAACAGCTTGACCCAGGCCGCTTTGTCGAGCGGATGCTGTGCGTCCAGCCATTGCGCGAAACTGCCGTGCGAGGCGCGCAGCTGCCGGACGACCTGCGCATTGTGGATGGCCGCCAGCACCTTCAGCCGGTTGCGGATGATGCCGGCGTCGCCGAGCAGCCGTGCAATGTCGCTCTCGCCATAGGCCGCCACCGTGTCCACATCGAAGCCGTCATAGGCGCGCTGGAAGTTGCTGCGCTTGCGCAGGATGGTTTCCCAGCTCAGGCCGGCCTGATTGATCTCCAGCACCAGGCGCTCGAACAGCTCGCGCTCCTCACGCTGTGGAAAGCCGTATTCGTGGTCGTGATAGTGCCCGTGGACCGGGTGGCCCGGGGCGATGCTGCAGTAGCCGCTCATGAGATGCCTGTTGTGGGTGGAGCAGGTGTCGGTGGACCCGTGCGCGATGGCAGGGAATCCAATGCCCAACGATAGCGACCGAACAGCGACGCGTGGGTGCACGGATCGACTGCATTCACGGAAACAGATCGATCGCGGCACAGCGCAGCCTGCATGTTCGCGCTGCGCAGCCGCCGGCAATCTGAATGGGCCGGCCTTGCCTGCCGGGTGCCATCGGTGGCCTCTGGGAGGTCGCTGTCCATCGGCAGCATCGCCGGTCCGGTGCCGCCCGCATGCAGCAAGTATGGCAGCGGCTCTGCGCGCGGCGAAGCGAACGGCTAGAATGCGGCCATGTCTGTTTTGCCCACGCCTCTGGCCAACCAACTGCTGATCGCGCTTCCGGCGCTGTCCGACCCCACCTTTTCGCGCAGTGTCGCGCTGATCTGCCAGCACGACGAGAACGGCGCCATGGGCGTGCTGGTCAACCGGCCCTCCGAATACACACTGGGCGAGGTCCTGTCGCAAATGGGCATCGACACCGTCGACGAGCACCTGCGCGAGCAGGTCGTGCTCAGCGGCGGGCCGGTGCACCCGGAACGCGGTTTCGTCATCCACGACGATGCGCGCGACTGGGATTCCAGCCTGGAAGTGGGGCAGGGCGTCTACCTGACCACCTCGCGCGACATTCTCGAAGCCATGGCGGCTGGCGAAGGCCCGCGCAATGCGCTGGTGGCGCTGGGCTGTGCCGGTTGGGGCGCGGGTCAACTGGAATTCGAACTGGGCGAGAACAGCTGGCTGACCGCGCCGTCGGATGCCAATGTGTTGTTCGCCACCGCGCTGGAAGATCGCTGGCAGACCGCCGCCGGGCGCATCGGTGTGGATCTGTTCCGGCTCACGGACTATTCCGGGCATGCCTGAGGCGGGCGCTTTCCGCCCGGATGGCACGGTGCTGGGCTTCGACGTGGGATCGCGCCGCATCGGCGTGGCCGTCGGCACCGCGCTCGGTGCCGGCGCGCGTGCGGTGGCCGTCATCCATGTACATACCAACGGCCCGGACTGGGTCGCGCTGGATCGTGTGCATAAGCAATGGCGTCCCGACGGTCTGGTGGTCGGCGACCCGCTGACCCTGGACGACAAGGACCAACCCGCACGCAAGCGCGCGCATGCCTTCGCCCGCCAACTGCGCGAGCGCTACGCGCTGCCGGTGGTGCTGATCGACGAGCGCTCCAGTTCGGTCGAAGCCGCGCAGCGTTTCGCGCGCGAGCGCGCCGACGGGCGCAAGCGCCGCCGCGATGCCGAGGCGCTGGACGCGATGGCGGCCGCGGTGATCGTCGAACGCTGGTTGGCCGCGCCCGACCAAGCCACTCTTCTTCCCTAACACTCCCGACCTGCGATGACCACCATGCAACTCGATTCGGACGGACGCCTGCGCCACCTGCTCACCCTGGAAGGACTGCCGCGCGCCACGCTGCTGCAGCTGCTCGATCGTGCCGGCCAGATCCGCGACGCGGCGGTGGGGCGCGTGGGCAAGCGCAGCGTGCTTGCCGGCACGGCGGTGTGCACGCTGTTCTTCGAACCGTCCACGCGCACGCGCAGCTCGTTTCATCTGGCTGCACAGCGACTCGGCGCGGACGTGCTCAATTTCGATGCCTCCACCTCGTCCACCCGCAAGGGCGAAACTGCGCGCGACACGTTGAAAAATCTCGAGGCGATGGGCGTACGCGGCTTTGTGGTGCGCCATCCCGACGATGGTGCGGTGGAAGCGCTGGCCGCGGCTGCAGGCGAGGGCACCGCCTTGATCAACGCCGGTGACGGACGCAGCGCGCATCCCACCCAGGGCCTGCTCGACATGCTCACCCTGCGCCAGGCCAAGGGCACCGATTTTTCCAAGCTCAAGGTGGTGATTGTCGGTGACGTGAAGCATTCGCGCGTTGCGCGCTCGGACCTGCATGCACTGCGCACGCTGGGCGCCGGCGAGATCCGCGTCTGCGGCCCGGCCAGCCTGCTGCCCGACGACGACATGCTGAATGGCTGCGTGGTCGGCCAGGACTTCGACGCCATGCTGGAAGGGGCCGATGCCTTGATGATGCTGCGCCTGCAGCGCGAGCGCATGGAAGAAGGCCTGGTGCCGTCGCTGGAGCAGTACCACAGCGACTACGGACTCACCCGCGAGCGCCTGGCACGTGCCGGCCGCGACGCCGCCGTGCTGCATCCTGGCCCGATCAACCGTGGCGTGGAAATCACCGACGAAGTCGCCGACGGCGCGCAATCATGCGTGCTGCGCCAGGTCGCCAACGGCGTGGCGGTGCGCATGGCCGTACTGGAAACCCTGCTGGGTTGAGCGAACCCAGCAACGCGGCCGCGCACCCGCAATGCGGTCGCGGTCGCGCCAGGTGCGCGTCTTCGCGCGCACATCCCAACGCCTTGCCATCAGAACCCGCGCGCGGCCTGCTCCTACGATTCCCGATTCCCGATTCCCGATTCCCGATTCCCGATCCAGGCACCACGCCGTAACATCCAGTCGCCTATCGTGACGCCTCCTTTCATCGCAGGAGATCGCAATGGGTATTTCACGTCACGCCACCGCTCACTGGGAAGGCGACCTCAAGACCGGCAAAGGCCAGCTCAGCACGCCGCAAAGCGGCTTGATGGACAAGACCCGCTATGCCTTCAATAGCCGCTTCGGCGACGAGAAGGGCACCAACCCGGAAGAACTGATCGCCGCCGCGCACGCTGGCTGCTTCACCATGGCGCTGTCGGCGCAGCTGAGCGAAGCCGGTTTTCCGCCGACCTCGCTGGATACCCGTGCAGACGTGGATCTGTCGATGGAAGGCGGCCCGCAGCTGTCGCAGATCCGCCTCAAGCTCAAGGCCGTGGTGCCGGGTATCGAAGAAGCCAAGTTCCGCGAACTGGCCGACATCGCGAAGAAGAACTGCCCGGTGTCCAAGGCGCTGAGCGCCGTGCCGATCAGTCTGGAAACCGAGTTTTCCAGCCAGGCGTGATCCCACTTGCGTGCGTTGGCGATAACTACCGGCGCACGCAGCTGGCGGCGACCTGAATAGGGCTTTGCGAGGTCGGTTCGGTTCAGGGCGGTTTCACTGGCGCAGGTCGAGCATCGGCAGCGTGTCCTCCCCTGTAGAAGCTGCCGCAATGAAAACTCTTGTGCTTGGTGCTCTGGTGATGGGTGTGGCAGTTGCAGGCAATGCAACGGCGCAGCGCTATGACAGCGGCTACGACGGACGTGGCAGCTATGAGGACGGTCGTTACGAATATGCGCGAGTGGTGCGCGTGGACCCGATCATCGTGACCGATTCGTATGGCGAGCGCAGCAGCGAACGCTGCTACAACCGCCCGGCCGACGGTTACTACACCAGTAACGACGGCTATTACCGCGACGGCGGCAGCTATGGCCAGGCCGGCGTGTCCAATCGTGGTGTGGCCAGCGTGATCGGTGGTATCGCCGGTGCGGTGCTTGGTAGCCAGGTCGGTGGCGGCAATGGCCGTCTGGTCGGCACGGCAGTCGGCACCATGGCCGGCGTCGCGGCAGGTCGCTCGATCTACGAAGCCAATAATCGCAACTACCAGGGCAATGTCAGCGTCTGCGAGCCGGTGTCCTACCGCCGCGAACGCGACCGTGTCGACGGCTACGACGTGACGTACGAATACGCGGGCCGCACCTATCATACGCGTAGCGACTACAACCCGGGCGACCGTATCCGGGTACGCGTGGACGTGCGTCCCGACTGACCGGTGCGGTGTCGTGTGCCGCGGTCAGGCGATCGATATCGGCCCATTGAATGACGAAAACGCTGCGGGTGATCGCAGCGTTTTTTGTTCCGACGCACGCGCTTTTCAGCCTGCCGGATCAGGCGCGATCACGCCCAATCCAGCGTGCCGCGGATCACCGTCTGCACCTGGCCGCCAGACCACACATCGCCATTGGCGTCGATGCGCAATTCCAGCAAGGCGTCAAAGCCGATCTCGCGGCCCTGGCTGACCACGTAGCGACGTTCCTTGCCCGGCAATGCCTGGCGGCTGTCCAGCCAGGCGGCGAGCACCGCATTGGCCGCGCCGGAGGCGGCATCTTCGAAGCGCCGGCCATTGCCGACGAAGGCGCGCACCGCCAGATCGTAGGCGCCGGGCGCTGCGGCGCGCGCATAGGCGAACACGCCCATGCTGCCGGTGGATTCGGCCAGCGCGGCGATCGCGTCCCAGTCCGGCTGCAGGCCGCGCAGCGCCGCTTCGCTTGCCAGCTCCACCACCCACCAGGTGCGGCCGCCGTCCATCAAGGCGGGCGGCAAGCTGCCGAGTGGCCAGCCGCGCACCGCATCGCGCAGGCGCGGGTCGTCGGCCTCCACCTGCTCGGCCACGCGCGCGCGCGGGGTGCGGATGGCGATGCTGCGGTGGCCTGCGGTCTGCTCCACGCGCAGCGGCAGCTGGCCGGCGATACCGTCCTGGATCAACACGCCGTCGTCGGGTGCGGCCAGGCCGGCTTCCAGTACCGCGTGTGCGGTGCCGACGCTGGGGTGGCCGGCAAACGGCACTTCCTTTTGCGGCGAAAACATCCGCAGCCGATAGCTGCAGTGCGCATCCGGCGCCGCAAACACGAAGGTGGTTTCCGGCAGCTTGGTCCAGCGTGCGATGGCCTGCATCGCCGCATCGTCCAGGCCTTCGGCATCGAGCACCACCGCCAGCGGGTTGCCGCTGCCGGGGCGGGCGGAGAACACATCCAGTTGCAGGAAACGGCGGGTGGTCATGGCGGCGGCTCCGCGAACAGGGCGCGGCAGCTTACCAATCGATACGGCCTTCGATCACTTGCCTGGTCGTTCCGCCGATCCAGACTTCGCCTTCGTGATCCACCTCCACGTGCACACGGCCGTCGCGGCCGACCTCGCGGCCCTGGCTGGCGACGTAGCGCAACGCCTCGCCCGGCACGCGGCCTTCGCCGTGCAGGCGCGCGGCAATGCAGGCGTTGGCACTGCCGGTGACCGGATCTTCCGGGATGCCGTCGCCGGGGCAGAAGGCGCGCACCACCAGGTCCGCGTCGCTACTGGCCTGCGGCGCGTAGATGGCCAGGCCGGTGGCCGCGCTGGCCTGGGTCAGGCGGCTGATCGCAGCCAGATCGGGCGCCGCCTGGCGTACCGCCTGCGCGTCGGCCAGTTCCAGCAGCCACCAACCGGGGCCGTTGTTCCATAGTGCGGCCGGGCGTGCGGCCAGGCGCAGGCCAGCGCAGGCATCGTGCAACGCCGCAGCATGCGTCTGACCGGTCTCGATCGCGCGCGCATGCGGTGCCCGCAGCCGCACCAGCGAGGCGCCATGTCGGTCGAGCACCTGCACCGGCAATACGCCCGCCGCGCATTGCTGGCGCATCCGGCCGTCCGGCTTGAACGCAACCAGCCCGTGCGTCGCCGCCGCCCACGCAGCGCCGACGCTGGGATGGCCTGCAAACGGCAGCTCGGCGCGTGGCGTGAAGATACGGATGTGGTAGTCCGCATCGGGTGCGCTGACCGGCAGGAAAAAGATCGTCTCCGACAGGTTCAGCCAGGCGGCAATCTGCTGCATCTGCTCCGACGACAACGTCTGCGCGTTGAGGACCACGCCCAGCGGATTGCCGCGGCCATGCTGGCCGCCGAACACATCCAGTTGCAGGTAGCGGTGCTTGCTCATGGGGCATGGATCTCGGTCGATGGAAGGCGCGTCGATGGTTGCAGCGCAAACCGTTGCGGTGATGGCAGTGGCCGCCGGCAGGCTGCGACCGCACACGGGGTCATGCAGGCGACATTGGCAGTAGAATCGGAGGTTCCGCCCGGCGTACCGGGCGTCTTCCCCCTCATCCTAAACGCCTATCTCAATGTCAGCTCCCCACTCTACCGATCGTTGGATCGTCCTCAAGTTCGGCGGCACCTCGGTGTCGCGTCGTCATCGCTGGGACACGATTGGAAAACTGGCGAGCAAACGGGCCAACGAGACCGGCGGCCGCGTGCTGGTGGTGGTGTCCGCGCTGTCGGGCGTGACCAACGAACTCACCGCGATCGCCGATGGCGCTGCCGACAGCGCGCAGCGCGTTGCGGCGCTGGAGCAGCGTCATCGCCAGTTCCTGGCCGAGCTGGAACTGGATGCCGATGCGGTGCTGGGCGAGCGCCTGGCCGCCCTGCATGCATTGATCGGCGATACGCGCGCGGCAACGCGCACGCTGGACTGGCAGGCCGAGGTGCTGGGGCAGGGCGAATTGCTGTCTTCCACCATCGGTGCGGCGTATCTGCATGCCAGCGGCCTGGACATGGGCTGGCTGGATGCGCGCCAGTGGCTGTCGGCGCTGCCGCCGCAGCCCAATCAGAGCGAGTGGTCCAAGCGCTTGTCGGTGTCCTGCCAGTGGCAGTCCGATGCCGACTGGCGCGCGCGTTTCGATACGCAGCCCACGCGCCTGTTGATCACCCAGGGCTTCATTTCGCGGCACGCCGATGGCGGCACCGCGATCCTGGGGCGTGGCGGTTCGGATACCTCGGCGGCGTATTTCGGTGCGCTGCTCGGCGCCAGCCGGGTGGAAATCTGGACCGATGTGCCCGGCATGTTCAGCGCCAATCCCAAGGAGGTACCGGACGCACGGCTGCTGACCCGCCTGGACTATTACGAGGCGCAGGAAATCGCCACCACCGGTGCCAAGGTGCTGCATCCGCGCTCGATCAAGCCATGCCGCGATTCCGGCGTGCCGATGGCGATCCTGGATACCGAGCGCCCCGATCTGCCGGGCACCAGCATCGACGGCAATGCCGAGCCGGTGCCGGGCGTCAAGGCAATCAGCCGGCGCAACGGCATCGTGCTGGTATCGATGGAAGGCATCGGCATGTGGCAGCAGGTGGGCTTCCTGGCCGATGTGTTTACCCTGTTCAAGAAGCATGGCCTGTCGGTGGACCTGATCGGTTCGGCCGAGACCAATGTCACCGTGTCGCTGGACCCGTCCGAGAACCTGGTCAACACCGATGTGCTGGCGGCGTTGTCGGCCGATCTGTCGCAGATCTGCAAGGTCAAGATCATCGTGCCGTGTGCGGCGATCACCCTGGTGGGGCGCGGCATGCGCTCGCTGCTGCACAAGCTCTCCGACGTGTGGGCCACGTTCGGGCAGGAACGCGTGCACATGATCTCGCAGTCGTCCAACGACCTGAATCTGACCTTCGTCATCGACGAAGCCGATGCCGATGGCCTGCTGCCGATCCTGCATGCAGAACTGATCGACAGCGGTGCGATGCCGGTGAGCGAGGGCGAGGTGTTCGGGCCGCGCTGGCGGCAGATCATCGGCTCGGTGCGCCCGCGGCCCACGCCGTGGTGGCACGCCGAGCGCACCCATCTGCTGACACTGTCCAAGGCCGGTACGCCGCGTTACGTCTATCACCTGCCCACGGTGCGTGCGCGTGCGCAGGCGCTGGCGCAGATCGCGGCGGTGGATCAGCGCTATTACGCGATCAAGGCCAATGCGCATCCGGCGATCCTGATGGCGCTGGAACAGGCCGGTTTTGGCCTGGAATGCGTCTCGCACGGCGAGCTGCGCCGCGTGTTCGATACCTTGCCCGAGCTGTCGCCGCGGCGCGTGCTGTTCACCCCGAGTTTTGCGCCCAGGGCCGAGTACGAAGCGGGATTTGCGCTGGGCGTGACCGTCACCGTGGACAACGTCGAAGCATTGCGGCGCTGGCCAGAGGTGTTCCGCGGCCGCAACGTGTGGCTGCGCATCGACCTGGGGCATGGCGACGGGCATCACGAGAAGGTCAACACCGGCGGCAAGGCGTCCAAGTTCGGCTTGTCGTCCACGCGCGTGGACGAGTTCGTGGACGTGGCGCGCACGCTGGAGGTCACCATCACCGGCGTGCATGCGCACCTGGGCAGCGGCGTGGAGACCGGCGAACACTGGCGGATGATGTACGACGAACTGGCAGGCTTCGCGCGCCGCATCGGCACGGTGGAGACCATCGATATCGGTGGCGGCCTGCCGATTCCCTACAGTGCCGAGGACGAGCCGTTCGATCTGGAGCTGTGGGCCAAGGGCCTGGCCGAGGTCAAGGCGGTGCATCCGGGCTATCGACTGGCAATCGAGCCGGGCCGTTACCTGGTGGCCGAAGCCGGCGTGCTGCTGGCGCAGGTGACCCAGGTGATCGAGAAGGACGGCGTGCAGCGCGTAGGCCTGGATGCGGGCATGAACACGCTGATCCGGCCCGCGTTGTACGACGCCTGGCACGACATCGAAAATCTCAGCCAGCTCGGCGCGCCGGCCGATGGCAGCTTCGATATCGTCGGGCCGATCTGCGAATCGTCCGACGTGTTCGGCAAGCGCCGTCGTCTGCCTGCCGCCACCGCGCCGGGCGATGTGATGCTGCTGGCCGATGCCGGTGCCTACGGTTACTCGATGGCCAGCACTTACAACCAGCGCGAATTGCCGCGCGAAGAGGTGATCGATGCGCCCGCAGGCTGAGTTCATTGCACTCAGTATGCTGGCCGGTGGTGCTGCGATCGTGTTCGCCACCGCGCTGCAGCAACTGAGCCTGGGCATGCCGTGGAGCGACACCTTCAAATGGCTGCTGCCCGCACTGGTCGCTGCCGGTATCGGCGCATGGTTGGCCGGGCGTTGGCAACGTGGGCGCGATGCGCGGGGTCCGTCGCGTCGCAGTGGCGGGATGGCGGTGCGCACGGTGCTGTTGAGCGCGCTGAGTTATGTGCCGGTGGTGGCGCTGTATCTCGCCGTCGCCTTTGCGGTGTCTGGCGATACCACGGCTGCACGTCTGGATGTGCTGTTGCTGGCGGTGCTGTTCGGTTGCCTGCCGCTGCTGTGGGCTGCGGTGCCGTTTTCCATGATTGAATATGTCCTGTGCCGGCGTTATCTGCGTCGCGTACGTGTTCCTGCAGGTAGTCCATGAGCGCTTTCGACAAACACCAGATCTCCACCTTCCGTTTCGTGCGTTGCGCACTGGACGCGCACACCGGCGTGGCGACGCTGGTGTATGCCTTCGATCAAGGGCCGGAGCTGGTCGAGACCGTCGCGGTGCCGGGCGCACCGTTCGCGCTGGACGGCGCGCAGGCCGCTGCCGTGCAACAGGCCTTGCAGTTGCTGCATCTCATCGCGGGCGTGAGTTACTACAAGGCCGCAGTGCCGCCGACCATCGCCATCGACAGCTACAGCATCGATGCCGATACCGCTGCGCTGGTGGAAAACGTCTACCTGCACGGCCTGGGCGAGTTCGCCTATCGCAATGGCTTGAACCTGCACGGCAAGATCCACTTCCCGGTGGCTGCACCGGCTGCTGGCGCTGCGCCCGCGCTGGGCCTGCGCGAGCACGCCTTGGTTGCGATCGGTGGCGGCAAGGATTCGCTGGTCAGTATCGAAGCGCTGCGGCATGCCGGCATCGACCAGACCGTCAGCTGGATCGGCGGCTCGCAGCTGATCCGGGCCTGCGCCGAGCGCACCGGTTTGCCGGTGCTCAATATCGGCCGCGTGCTGGCGCCGGAATTGTTCGAGCTCAATCGCCAGGGCGCCTGGAACGGGCATATCCCGGTCACTGCGGTGAACTCGGCCATCCTGGTGTTGTCGGCCTTGCTCAATGGTGTGGACCAGGTAGTGTTTTCCAACGAGCGTTCGGCCAGTTACGGCAGCCAGATTCCCGGCACCGGCGAGGTCAATCACCAGTGGTCCAAGGGCTGGGCGTTCGAGCAGGCGTTCGGCGATTACGTGCAGCGGCATGTGGCGGGCGACCTGCGGTACTACTCGTTGCTGCGGCCATTGTCGGAGCTGGCGGTGGCGCGCCAGTTCGCCAAGACCGATCACTACGACGCGCATTTTTCCAGCTGCAACCGCAACTTCCACATCATGGGCGAGCGCCCGGTGCATCGCTGGTGTGGCGTGTGCCCGAAGTGCCATTTCGTGTTCCTGGCATTGGCGCCGTTCATGCCCAAGACGCGGCTGGTCAAGATCTTCGGGCGCAATCTGCTCGACGATGCAACCCAGGCCGGCGGCTACGATGCGCTGCTGGAATTCCAGGACCACAAGCCGTTCGAATGCGTCGGCGAAGGCCGCGAATCGCGCGCGGCGATGGCGGTGCTGGCCAGCCGTGCCGAATGGAAGGAAGACGCGCTGGTGCTGCGTTTCATCCGCGAGATCCAGCCGCAGCTGGACCAGCAGGCGCTGCAGCTGGAGCCGTTGCTGGCGATCGACGGCGAGCACCGGATTCCGTCGGCGCTGTGGGAGCGCGTGCGTGCGAATTTCGCAGCTTGAGGGCAAGGCGGTCGCGTTATGGGGCTGGGGGCGCGAAGGGCGCGCGGCGTATCGCGCGTTGCGTGCCCGGTTGCCTAGCCAATCGCTGACGGTGTTCTGCAACGCCGAGGAAGCACGCGAGCTCGAGACGCTGGCCGATGCTGCATTGCATGTGGAAACCGATGCCAGCGCGCAGGCGCTGGGCCGGTTCGAGGTGGTGGTGAAATCGCCCGGCATCAGCCCGTATCGTCCCGAGACGCACACCGCTGCAACCGAGCACGGCACGCAATTCATCGGCGGCACCGCGTTGTGGTTTGCCGAGCAGGCGCAGCCTGACGGCTCTGTGCCTGGCGCCATCTGCGTCACCGGCACCAAGGGCAAGAGCACCACCACCGCGCTGCTGGCGCATCTGTTGCGTGCGGCCGGCCATCGCACCGCCCTGGTCGGCAATATCGGCCAACCCTTGCTGGAAGTGCTGGCGCCGCAACCGCCGCCGAGCTATTGGGCGATCGAGCTGTCCAGTTATCAGACCGGTGAAGTGGGGCGCAGCGGCGCACGTCCGCAATTGGCGCTGGTGCTGAACCTGTTTCCCGAGCATCTGGACTGGCATGGCGACCAGGCGCGCTACGTGCGCGACAAGCTGGCGCTGGTCACCGAAGGCCGCCCGCGCATCGCCTTGCTCAATGCCGCCGATCCGCATCTGACCCAGTTGCAGTTGCCGGACAGCGAGGTGCGTTGGTTCAACCATCCCGATGGCTGGCATCTGCGCGGCGATGTGGTGTATCGCGGCGAGCAGCCGGTGTTCGACACCGCCAACGTGCCGCTGCCCGGCGAACACAATCGGCGCAACCTGTGCGCGGTGCTGGCAGCGCTGGAAGCCCTGGGGCTGGACGCTGCGGCGCTGGCGCCGGCCGCAGCGAGCTTCCGCCCGTTGCCGAACCGCCTGCAGCTGCTCGGCAGCGTGGACGGCATCAGCTACGTCAACGACTCCATCAGCACCACCCCGCACGCCTCACTGGCGGCGCTGGCCTGCTTTGCGCAACGCCGCGTGGCCTTGCTGGTCGGTGGCCACGATCGCGGGCTGGACTGGCAGGATTTTGCCGCGCAGATGGCGCAGCAGGCGCCGCTGGAAATCGTCACCATGGGCGCGAACGGGCCGCGTATCCACGCGTTGCTGGCTCCGCTGGCCGAGCGCGGTCGCTTCGGTCTGCATGCCGCCGACGACCTGGAACGCGCAATGCAGCTGGCGCGCGAGGCGCTGGGCGAGCAGGGCGGCGTGGTGCTGCTGTCGCCGGGCGCACCCAGCTTCGGCGCGTATAGCGACTATGTTGCGCGCGGCCGCCATTTCGCCCAGCTGGCCGGGTTCGATCCGGCGGCGATCAGCGCGATTCCCGGCTTGGGCGTGCAGTAGCGCTGCATTGCTGTACGCCAGTCGACGGCGGCATTTGCCTGGGTTTTTCGACGGCCGTGGCAGAACGCTGCCGCGGTCGGTCCGTCGGCGTCCACGCTGACCCGGCCTGCACGGCGGCAGCGTCTACACTCGCCGGACCTTCCCGAGAGCAGGCACATGCACAAGCAATGGAGATGGCGTGGCGTTGGGTTGTTCGGTGTCTTGGCGTCGCTGGCGTTGCCCGCCGCCGCAGCGATGCAGGCCAAACCGCTGGAATGGACGATCGGCAAGGACACCTTCGGCGGCGTGCTGGTCTACGACGATGCCGGTGCCGCCAAGCGCCCAGGCCTGGTGATGGTGCCGAACTGGCGCGGCGTCAACGATTCGGCGGTCACCAAGGCCAAGCAACTGGCCGGCGACGACTACGTGGTGCTGGTTGCCGACGTCTACGGCAAGGGCAAACGTCCGGCCAACGACAGCGAGGCCGGGCAGTTTGCCGGTGCCCTGAAGAAGGACCCGCCGACGCTGCGCGCCCGCGCGCTGAAAGCGGTGGATGTGCTCAAGGCGCAGGCCGGCAAGGCGCCGCTGGATGCATCACGCATCGGTGCGGTGGGGTTCTGCTTCGGCGGCACCACGGTGCTGGAGCTGGTGCGCGCAGGTGCGCAGCTGGCCGGTGTGGTCAGCCTGCACGGCGGCATCGCCACACCCAGCCCGGCGGCGGCCGGCTCGGCCAGGACGCCGGTGCTGGTACTCAATGGCGCCGACGACAAGAGCGTGAGCAAGGCGGACATCGCGGCCTTCGAAACCGAGATGAATGCGGCCGGCGCGGACTGGCAGTTCGTCAATTTCAGCGGTGCGGTGCATTGCTTTGCCGAAGCCGATGCCAACAGCCCGCCAGGCTGCCTGTACAACCCACGTGCGGCGAAACGTGCCTACCGCATGCTCGGCGATTTCTTCGACGAACGCTTTGGCGATTGATGAGGTGGCCAGGCGCGGCTGACCGCCGCCTGACAGCCCGTTCAGTGAGCGCGGCAGGCGAAACCTGCCGCCCGGATCAATGCGTGCGTTCCACCGCATAACGTGCCAGACCACGCAACGCTGCAACCGCAGGGCTGGGCGGCAAGCCGTCCAGCGCCTGTTCCGCAGCGGCAGCGTATTCGGCGGCACGCTGGCGGCTGTAATTCAGGCCGCCGGTGGCGTGAATCGCCGCCAGCACCTCGGGCATTGCGCTCGCATCGCCCTGTTCGACGATCTGGCGCAGCCGCTCCCGGGTGCTCGCATCCGAGTGCGCCATGGCGTGGATCAGCGGCAGGGTCGCCTTGCCTTCGGCCAGGTCGTCGCCCAGGTTCTTGCCCAGGTCCGCGGCATCGGCGGCGTAGTCGAGCACGTCGTCGGCAATCTGGAAGGCAAAGCCCAACTGCATGCCGTAGTCGTACAGGCGCTGCTGCACCTGCGCATCCGCGCCCGAGGCCAGCGCGCCCAGGCGGGTGCCGGCGGCGAACAGTACCGCGGTCTTGCGCTCGATCACGCGCAGGTAGGCGGCTTCGTCGGTGTCGGGGTTGTGCACGTGCAGCAGCTGCAGCACCTCGCCCTCGGCGATGCGGTTGGTGGTGTCGGCCAGGATCTGCATCACTTCCATGCGGTCCAGCTCCACCATCAGCTGGAAGCTGCGCGAATACAGGAAATCGCCGACCAGCACGCTCGGCGCATTGCCCCACAGCGCATTGGCGGTGCTGCGCCCGCGGCGCAGGTCCGACTCGTCCACCACGTCGTCGTGCAACAGGGTGGAGGTGTGGATGAACTCGATGATCGCCGCCAGCTGATGGTGCTCCGGGCCGGAGCCGCCAGCGGCGTGGCCGGCCAGCATCACCAGCATCGGACGCAGGCGTTTGCCGCCGGCGGAGATGATGTGATCGGCGATCTGGTTGATCAGCACGACGTCCGAGGCCAGACGGCGGCGGATCAGCGCGTCGACCGCGGCCATGTCGGGCGCGGCGAGGGACTGGATCTGGGGCAAGCCCAGGACGGTGGGGAGGTCTTCGGCGATGGTCATGCGCAGGCGTTCGTGATGTGCGCCGATTATAGGTGTCTGGGCCAGATCCGTCCCGCTGGCCGTGTGCGAGGGCCTCCGGCGTGGCCGCAAACCCTTGCGGCGCCGGCGTCGGGCCTGTCCGCGAGCGCCCGGATTCCGACCTGCCGGCGCGGCATTCCCCGGCCCGGCGCTGCGGCGATCCGCCGGTACCGTGGCCGGCAGGTGCGGTAACATTGGCACCAAGACATTCACCGCCGTGCCCACTGGCGCCGGCGCACCATCTCGGAAGCATCTATGGCCCGCGGCATCAACAAAGTCATCCTCGTCGGCAACCTCGGCAACGATCCCGACACCAAGTACACCCAGGCCGGCATGGCGATCACGCGCGTGAGTCTGGCCACCACCAGCATGCGCAAGGACCGCGATGGCAACAACCAGGAGCGCACCGAGTGGCATCGGGTGGTGTTCTTCGGCAAGCTGGGCGAGATCGCCGGCGAGTACCTGCGCAAGGGCTCGCAGGTGTACGTCGAAGGCGAGCTGCGTTACGACAAGTACACCGGCCAGGACGGCGTGGAGAAGTACAGCACCGACATCGTCGCCAACGAGATGCAGATGCTCGGCGGCCGTGGCGAAGGCGGCGGTGGTGGCGGCATGGGTGGTGATCGCCCGCAGCGCAGCCAGGCTCCGCGCCAGCAGCAAGGCGGTGGCGGTGGTGGTCAGGGTGGCGGACAGGATTACGCCCCGCGTCGTCAGCAGCCGGCCCAGCAGCAGTCGGCACCGCCGATGGACGACTTTGCCGACGACGATATTCCGTTCTGATCGGCAGTCAGCCTGTCTGTCATTCAGGAGGGCCCGCATCGCGCGGGCCTTCTGCGTGCTGGCCACTGATTGCATCGACGCAAGCCAGGCCCGTTCAACCATTGTTTGACGTGCAGGTCGCGCGGGAACTGGCCTGTCGCTTGGCACATGCCGACTCCGGGCACGGGCCGCGCCCGCCTGGTGTTGAGCGCAGTTCCGCTGTCTGTCGCGCTACGCCGACGTCCGGTCGCGGCCGTTCTGCTTGGCGCGGTACAACGCCGAGTCGGCGTCGTGCACAAAGGCATCCGGAGTGCGTGGCGCTTGGCCCGGTTCGAACGTCGCTGCGCCGACGCTGACGGTGACGTGCGCGCTGGTCGGGCTGGACAGGTGCATCAGGCCGAGCCCGGCGACGGCGCTGCGGATCGCGTCGGCCAGCCGCAGTGCGCCGGCGGCATCAGTCTGCGGCAGGATCATGCCGAACTCTTCGCCGCCGTAGCGCGCGGCAATGTCTTCGCTGCGCCGCGAGCAGCCGGCAATCGCGCGCGCGATCAGACGCAGGCAGGCGTCGCCATTGACGTGGCCGTAGGTGTCGTTGTAAAGCTTGAAATGATCGACATCGATCATCAGCACCGAGAGTGGCGCTTGTCGATGAACAGCCTGCTGCAAGGCACGGGAGAGCCGGTGGTCGAACGCACGGCGGTTGGCGATGCCGGTGAGTGCATCTATCCAGGCTTCGGTGCTGAGTTTGTCCTCGTTGCGATGCATGCGGCGCAGTTGCAGATCCAGCCAGATGCCGACGCCCAACAGCAACGCGCACCCCAGGGTGGCGACCACGATGCGCTGGTGCGCCGATTGCCGCCAGTTGGCCAATGCGTCATCGACCGAGACACCGGTCAACACGGTCAATGGATACGCCCGCGCTGGCGTGAAACTGGAAATGCGCTCCACGCCGTCGATCGGCGAACGATAGGTGGCAGTGCCGTGCCTGCGGGCGCGCATGGTGGCGTAGATCGAGGTGCCTGCGATCGAGGTGCCGATCACGCCCGGTTTGTCGGGCAGGCGCACCAGCACGATGCCATCGTCATTGGTCATGCCGATGGTGCCGTTCGGGCCGACCTCGAAAGTGCTGTAGTAATTCTGGAAATACTTCAGTTGCAGCGTGACCAGGACTACGCCTGCAAACTCGCCGCTCGGGGTATTCAGGCGCCGGCTCAACGTGAGCACCCAACTGCCATCGGATCGGCTCTGTACCGGCGGTCCGACCAGCGACAAGGCGTCGCGATGGTTGCGGTGATATTTGAAATAGGCGCGATCGGCGTTGTTGTGCGTTCTGGGCGTGCTATCCAGTGACGAACTCACCCAGCTGCCGTCGGGCGCATAGATGAAGATGCCATGCAGCCGGTCCGAGCGACGCGCTTCATGCACGAGAAAATCATGCATGACCAGTCGCGCACTGGCCGATCTTTGGTCGTGCTCCACCCGCGACACCAACCCGGACAGCACGGCATCGGCGATCGTCATGGTGTCGCTGGCATGCTGCGCCAGCGAATTGGCAAGATTCAACGATTGCGCTTCGGCGGTGCGCAGCGCACTTCCGCGCTCTTCGTGGATGGACCAGTATTCCGAACCCAGCAGCAGCAAGCACGAAATGCTCAGCACAAAGTGCAACGCGATACGTTGTGCTCGTTGCCGTCGCCGCTTTGTGGACGATGTCACGGGAGTTACCTGTCTGGACATCAGGACATTGCAACTGCCGTGCCAGCTTAGCCGTTGGCGTCGCGTGGAATCGCTTGCATCGCGTGGCGCAATGCCGATCTGTGATTGATGCCTCATGCGTTGCGCGGCAGTTCGCGTGGCGTGCGACCGCGCTGCTGTCCAGCCTGCTCTCGTCACGCGCTCGACGATGCGATCACGCACGGCTACCGACAACAGGACCGAAAGCCAGCTCGACTGCATGCGGATAACGCCCGGGGTGTTATCCCGAACGTCGATCACAGCAAGGAGCGCCTCATGCGCGCGATTCGTTTAGCTCATCCTGCAGGCCTGAATGCATTACACGTCGTTGCGCTGCCCGACCCTGGGCAACCGGCACGCGGTCAGATCAGGGTGCGGCTGCATGCAAGCTCGTTGAATTTCCATGACCTTGGCGTGGTGGCCGGGCAGATGCCGACGGCTGACGGCCGCATCCCCATGTCCGACGGTGCCGGTTTGGTCGAAGCCGTCGGGCCTGAAGTGGACGAATTCGCCGTCGGCGACCATGTGGTGTCCACCTTCTTCCCCGGGTGGCTGGATGGCGAGCCGCAGCAGGCCGGCTTTGCCACCACGCCCGGCGATGGCGTCGATGGCTATGCACGCTCTGCGGTCGTGGCCGCCGCGCATGCGTTCACGCACGCTCCGACCGGCTACAGCCATGCCGAAGCGGCGACCTTGACCACGGCCGGCGTCACGGCATGGCGCGCCCTGGTGGTCAATGGCGGACTCAAGGCCGGCGACAGCGTGCTGGTGCTCGGTACCGGCGGCGTGTCGATCTTTGCATTGCAGTTCGCCAAGGCTATGGGCGCCACCGTCATTGCGACATCATCGTCCGACGAGAAACTGGCCAGGGCGCGCGCGCTGGGCGCCGACCACATCATCAATTATCGTCAGCATGCCGAGTGGTCGGCGCAGGTGCTGGAAATCACCAACGGGCGTGGCGTGGATCATGTGGTCGAGGTCGGTGGGCCGGGCACGCTGGCGCAATCGATCCGCGCTACGCGGGTGGGTGGGCATATCGCCTTGATCGGTGTGTTGACCGGTGCCGCGGGTCCGGTGCCGACCGCCGAAATGATGGGCCGACAGCAGCGCCTGCAGGGGCTGGTGGTCGGTAGCCGCATGCATCAACGGCAACTGGTGCGTGCACTGGATGCCTTGCCGCTGCGTCCGGTGATCGATCGCGCCTTCGCGCTCGACGCTATCGCCGACGCCTTCGCGTTGCAGCAGGCCGGCGGCCATCTGGGCAAGATCGTGCTGGAATTCTAGGAGCGGCTGACAAACTCCTGCGCTTACCGTCAGGCGGGCGCGGGCGCTGCGTGGAATCGGCATGTGGCACTGAACCACACTTCCACACCATCCATGCCCCGCCTGACGGCTGCCGGTCACGCATTGGTGGTCGCTCCAAGTCGGTCGTTGGCGTCCGGATGTCCTCGATGCAGTGCATCCGGATACGGCAGACGAGCACCGCGCAGTGGAGACGGAGGCAAGCGCGCGGACGGGGACGACGTCTTCCCGCTCAGCACGTGTTTCCTGGCAGCATGTGGAAGATCTTGAATCACTTCATACGCCGCGAAGCCCGCAAAACGCGGGCTGCCAGCCCGCATGATCGTTGCGTAGCGAGTAGGCCATGCATTTCAGCAATGGTGAGCGCGCTTCATAGGCGCATGCACTCCATGCCGCCAATACCCGCCGAACGCGGCTCTAGAATCGGGCCATACCCCCGCTTCGCGCCCGCGTGCATCCGCTGCATGCTCACGTGATTGTGACCGACCGCGCTGCACATTGTTTAAGGAATGTATAAGCCAGCATTGTTGGAGATGCCAGCCATGAGAGAGATCAAGATGACCCGTCGCGAGATACTGATCGCTGGCACGGCATCAGCAGCCAGCGTTGCCGCAAACCAGTCGATGGCCGTGACTGCAGGCAAGGCGATGTCGCACCGGCAGGCGGTCGAGCCTGCCAATGCATCGAGCCAGGTCGCGTTCGAGGTCAACGGAAAGCCAGTGACCCTGACGCTGGACAATCGCACCACGCTGCTCGATGCCCTGCGCGAACACCTGCATCTGACCGGCACCAAGAAAGGCTGCGACCATGGCCAATGCGGTGCCTGTACCGTGATCGTCGATGGACAGCGGATGAACTCCTGCCTGTCGTTGGCGGTGATGCATCAGGGCGGCAAGATCACCACCATCGAAGGCCTGGGCACGCCGGACAAGCTGCATCCGATGCAGGCGGCCTTCGTCAAGCACGATGGATATCAGTGCGGCTACTGCACGCCTGGGCAGATCTGTTCGGCGGTGGCGGTACTGGACGAAGTCAAGCGCGGCATCCCCAGCCATGTCACCGAGGATCTGACCGGCAAGACCAGGCTCACCACGCCGGAATTGCAGGAGCGGATGAGCGGCAACATCTGCCGTTGCGGCGCGTACTCCAACATCGTCGATGCGATCAACGATGTTGCGGGAGAGTACGCATGAAGGCGTTTAGCTACGAACGCGCCGCCTCGCCCTCCGACGCCGCGGCCAAGGCTGCGCGCCAGCCGGATGCCAAGTTCATCGCAGGCGGCACAAACCTGCTCGATCTGATGAAACTGCAGATCGAGACGCCTTCGCATCTGATCGATGTCAACGGACTGAGTCTGGATACCATCGAGGAACCGCCGGACGGCGGCCTGCGCATCGGCGCCCTGGTGCGCAATACCGATCTGGCAGCCGATGCCCGTGTGCGTCGCGATTACGCCGTGCTATCGCGCGCATTGCTGGCAGGTGCGTCGGGGCAGCTGCGTAATCGCGCCACCACCGCAGGCAACTTGCTGCAACGCACACGTTGCCCGTATTTCTACGATACCAATCAGCCGTGCAACAAGCGCCTGCCGGGCAGCGGTTGCGCGGCGATCGGTGGCTTCAACCGGCAGCTGGCGGTGATCGGCGCAAGCGAAGAGTGCATCGCCACCCACCCCAGCGACATGGCCGTTGCCATGCGCGTCCTGGACGCGGTGGTCGAGACGGTGCGTCCGGATGGACAGATACGAGCGGTGCCGTTGTCCGAGTTCTATCGTGCGCCCGGCAAGACGCCGCACCTGGAAACCGTGCTGGAACGCGGCGAACTGATCACGGCGGTGAGCCTGCCCAAGCCGCTCGGCGGCACGCATGTCTATCGCAAGGTGCGCGATCGCGCTTCCTACGCATTCGCCCTGGTGTCGGTTGCAGCGGTCGTGCAGCGCGATGGCAGCCTGCGTGTCGGCGTAGGCGGTGTCGCCCACAAGCCGTGGCGCAGCGAGGCGGCCGAAGCGCAGTCGCGCCAGGGCGCGCGTGCAATTGCCTCCGTGCTGCTCGACGGCGCACGACCTACCGAACACAACGCCTTCAAGCTGCCGCTGGTCGAGCGCGCCTTGACCGCGGTCCTGGCCGAGACGAGGGCCTGATATGAAATTCGACACTCCCGCCAGTACCAATCCCATCGACCGGCTCAAGGTCGTCGGCAAGCCGGTCGATCGTATCGACGGTCCGCTCAAGACCACCGGGCTGGCGCCGTATGCGTACGAGCATCACGATCTGCCTGGACGTGCCGCCTACGGCCATATCGTGGGCGCCGGCATCTCCAAGGGCAGCATTCGCAGCATCGATCTGAGCGCGGCGCGCAATGCGCCCGGCGTGCTTGGCATTGTCACCGCGCAGAATGCGGGCAAGTTGCAGAAAGGCAAATACAACACGGCCAGGTTGCTGGGCGGTCCGGAGATCCAGCATTACCACCAGGCCATTGCGGTGGTGGTTGCCGAAACCTTCGAGCAGGCGCGTGCCGCAGGCCAGCTGATCAAGGTCGACTACGCTCGCCATGTCGGCGCCTACGATCTGGAAAAGGCACGCGATGGCGCCAAGGTCACCAAGGAGGGCGGGGCGCCGAACAGTGCAGTCGGCAATTTCGATAGCGCCTTCGTGGCAGCGCCGGTGCAGCTAGATGCCGAATACACCACGCCCGATCATTCGCACGCGATGATGGAGCCGCACGCATCGATCGCCATGTGGGAAGGCGACAAGCTGAGCGTGTGGACCTCCAATCAGATGATCGACTGGAGCGCGGGCGATCTGGCCACGACGCTGGGGATCCCGCGCGAAAACGTGCGTCTGATGTCGCCGTATATCGGTGGCGGCTTCGGCGGTAAATTGTTCCTGCGTGCCGATGCGGTGCTCGCCTCGCTGGCCGCGCGCCAGGTCGGACGCCCGGTCAAGGTGATGCTGCCGCGGCCGCTGATCTTCAACAACACCACGCATCGCCCGGCCACCGTGCAGCGCATCCGTATCGGTGCACAGCGCGATGGCAAGATCACCGCGATCGCGCACGAGAGCTGGTCCGGCGACCTGCCCGAGGGCGGACCGGAAATCGCGGCCGCGCAGACCCAGTTGCTGTACGCCGGTGCCAATCGCCTGATTTCCACACGCCTGGCCGTGCTCGATCTGCCAGAAGGCAATGCGATGCGTGCGCCCGGCGAAGCGCCGGGCCTGATGGCACTGGAAGTGGCCATGGACGAGATGGCCGAGAAGCTGGACATGGACCCGGTCAAGTTCCGTATCGTCAACGACACCCAGGTGGATCCGGAAAGCCCGCAGCGTCCGTTCTCGCAGCGTCAGTTGGTCAGGTGCCTGGAAGATGGCGCAACGCGTTTCGCGTGGTCCAAGCGCAAGGCCAAGCCGGCCAGCAACCGCGATGGGCGCTGGTTGGTGGGCATGGGCGTGGCGGCCGCATTCCGCAATGCGCCGGTGATGACCTCCGGCGCGCGCATGCGGCTGGAGCAGGGCGGCCGGGTGGTGGTGGAAACCGACATGACCGATATCGGCACCGGCTCCTACACCATCATTGCGCAGACCGCCGCAGAGATGATGGGCGTGCCGCTGGATTGGGTGGACGTGCGGCTGGGCGATTCCAGCTTCCCTGCTTCGGCCGGTTCCGGCGGCCAGTGGGGTGCGAACAGTTCCACTGCCGGCGTGTATGCCGCGGCAGTGAAACTGCGCGAAGCCGTCGCCAAGCAGTTGGGGCTGGACCCGGCCAAGGCTGAATTCGCCGACAGCCACGTGCGTGCCGGCGGCAAGCGCATCCCGCTCGGTGATGCCGCGGCCAATGGCGCCTTGGTGGTGGAGGACAAGATCGAGTTCGGCGAACTTTCCAAGACGCATCAGCTGTCGACCTTCGGCGCGCACTTTGTTGAAGTCGGCGTGGATATCGCCACTGCCGAGGTGCGCATCCGCCGCATGCTGGCGGTGTGCGCGGCCGGGCGCATCCTCAACCCCAAGTCTGCGCGCAGCCAGGTCATCGGTGGCATGACCATGGGCGCGGGTGCGGCCCTGATGGAAGAGCTGGCGGTCGACAAGCGGCTGGGCTTTTTCGTCAATCACGACCTGGCCGGTTATGAAGTGCCGGTGCATGCGGACATCCCGCATCAGGACGTGATCTTCCTGGAAGAAAGCGACCCGATGTCGTCGCCGATGAAGGCCAAGGGCGTCGGCGAGCTGGGCATCTGCGGGGTGGCGGCGGCGATCGCCAATGCGGTCTACAACGCCACCGGCGTGCGCGTCCGCGATTACCCGGTCACGCTGGACAAGCTGCTCCCGCATCTGCCCGAGTTGCTGCGCGCGTGAGCGCAGTGGTGGCCCCAGTCACGCATGCGGCGCCGGCCGAGCCGGCGTGGCCGGCATGGCCGAGCTATGCCCTGCACGATGACCTGCTGCCCACGCTGAGCGCCTGGCACCGAGCGGG
Organism: Xanthomonas arboricola; assembly: GCF_002940665.1. Taxonomy (GTDB): domain Bacteria; phylum Pseudomonadota; class Gammaproteobacteria; order Xanthomonadales; family Xanthomonadaceae; genus Xanthomonas; species Xanthomonas arboricola_B. The sequence continues at coordinate 201,407 of NZ_MIGY01000001.1, read as the reverse complement.
GCAGCGTGTGGCCATTGCCACGCTGATCGAGGTGCAAGGCTCCTCGCCGCGACCGTTGGGGAGCGAGATGGCCATCAGCGCCGACGGCCGGGTGGCCGGCTACGTTTCGGGCGGGTGCGTGGAGGCCGCAGTGGCGCACGAGGCCATCGCTGCCCTGCGCGACGGTACTCCACGCTGGCTGGACTACGGCGAAGGCAGTCAGGTGCTGGATATCCAGCTCAGCTGTGGCGGCCGTATCGGCGTGCTGGTCTGGCCGGTGCAGGACCTGGGCGAGCATCTGGCACGCTGGCGCAATGCGCGCCAGCATCGTCGCCCGTTTCATGTCGCGCTGGATCGGATCACTGGCGCAGTCCGTTATCCGGTCAATATGCAGGACCTGCGTCCCGACGAATTCCTGCGCACGCATCGGCCCCCGTTACGGCTGGTGCTGGTCGGTGCCGATCCTGCGCTGCTGGTACTGGTGTCGCTTGCCAGCCAGATGGGCATCGAGGTACGTGTGCTGCGTCCGCATGGACCCAGCGAACCACCGCCGGGACTGGCCGCGGACCATTACGATCGCCGTACGTTGGGCGAAGCGCTGCAGGATCTGCATCTGGATGCGGACACTGCGCTGTACAGCCTCGCGCACGACGGCGACAGCGATCTGCAGGTCGCCTGTCGGGGGCTTGCCTCCAGGGCTGCCTGCATCGGCATTCTGGGCAGCCGCCAGAAACGTAAGGCACGCCTGCAGGCACTGCGTGCGCTCGGGCATGACGATGTCGCCCTGGCCAGATTGCGGCTGCCGGCGGGCTGGCGCATGGGGCGCTCCTCACCGCATACGATTGCGCTGGGCATCATTGCCGAAGCCACTCAGGCGGTTGCCGATGGGCAGGCAGCTGCAGTGGCTGGCTGAGTCTGTTGCTGCCCTGCGAGCGGGCAGGGAAGCCTCAGTCGCGTTTGCATTCACTTCAATGTGAATTTCAATATTCAGTCGCCAACACTGTTGGTGCGTGGTTGCCGGATAAGTTTCTGCACTGAAGCGATTGATTTGTAAAAAAGTAATTTTTGATATGTCTTATAAGGCATGCATTTACCTGCTGCGCCTCCCGGATGACAATAACTGCGCCATCCAGCGCCGGCAATCAGCCGATGAAATCCCTGCTGTAGCGTGAGCGTTACTCGCGTCCGGTAAGTGCATTGCATTTAGTCACTCTGCGCGCACAGTTACATCTTTAGGCTGGCGCATCTCCAATATGCACGCCACGTCGCCATGACCGAATTACTTGATCACTATGCCGACGTCTCCTGCGACGCAGCTCGATTGCCGTCGTCAGCCATTATCGTTCGTCCAGACGCAACCCCGTGCAATGCACTTTTCGATTCGGGTCCGATGCTGCCGACCGCGCGCCGGTGTGCGCTTCGCGCGATGGCATCCGACGCATGAGTAGCGATCACGTTGCGCTGCTGCTCGCCGCGGGTGCAGGACGCCGGCTGGGGCGCTCCAAACAATTGCTGCTGCGCGAGGGCGAACCGTTGTTGCGGCGTTTCGCGCGCATCGCGCTGCAGACGGCGCCACGTCGCTGCGTGGTGGTGCTGGGCGCCGATGCCGACGCGTTGACCGATGTCCTGCAAGGTCTGGACGTGGAAGTGCTACGTCATTCCGAGTGGGCCGCCGGCATGGGCTCCAGTCTGGCTGCGCTGCGCCAGCATGTGCAGGACGATACGTCGCTGAGGCGCAGCCTGATCCTGGGGTGCGATCAGCCCGCGCTGGACACGCCGCATCTGCGCGCCTTGCTGGAAGAGGCTGACCGTGCCGCATCCGGATGTGCCACCAGCGGGTATGCCGGTGTGCGCGGCATCCCCGCGGTGGTGTCCCACACGGCCTGGGCCGATGTGCCGCTCCAGGGCGACAGCGGCCTGCGTGGCTTGTTCGCCAGCCTGGACGTGCAGACATTGGGCTGCATCAGCGCCCCGGCGCTCGCATTGGACGTGGACACGCCCGCCGACCTGGTCGCAGCGCAACAGCGTGGCTGGGTGGATGCGGATTGAGACACCGTGACGGGTGCCGCTAATCGCTATACGGCAGCCTGGAGACAGAGCGGTATCAGGACCACAGCACGATCGCTTCCCTGATCACCAGGACATAGCCCACCACCATTGCGGTCTTGACCGGAAACTGGAACTTCCTGAGCAGATGCATGCGACGTCTCCCCCAAGGCATCTTCAAGAGCGACGAATGTCCCCGCGCCGTCTGCGCCCGTCGACGGCCATCTGCGACGTGTACGTGCCGCTCGAACGCGAATTTAGCGCCAGCTCTGATCGGTGTCATGTAAGAATTTTCCTACCTTTGTGCCAGTGTCCGCCCGACGGCGTTTGTATGAGCGAAAAGACATTCTGGCTATGCCGGACGCGGGGCCTTTGGCCACTCTCCCGCGGCCCCTTGAGTAAGGGCACGCCGGCATCCCTGACCGGGCCATGGCCCTCCCGCCGTCGGTGCGCTGCGCCTTCACACGCTGCCCGTTTCCGTCGTTCCATCGCTGCATGCGCCGGCCGGAGGCTCTGATGGACGAGTCACGCTATGTTGTCCGTATTCACCCGGAACAGGGCGGTTGGTGGGTGACCCGGCCGCAGTGGTCGCCGCTGCGTTATCTACGCGAGCAGGGCGCGCTGGAAAATGCCGAATTGATGGCCAAGCTGCATTGTCTGACCACCGGTCAGCCCAGCGACGTGGTGTTGAAGACCGCCGCAGGCGACCGCGTGGTACGTCGCTACGGCTGAGCGAGCCAGCCCCTTGCGGGGATCGTGCGGCAAGCGATGACGATCCGCCCGGGCGAGGCGGGGAACTGCGTGTGCCCGGCAACGTGTGCGGATGCGCCAAGCCGGCGGCCTTGTAGTCACGCCGCACTTCCCTGCCCGGGTATCCAGTCGACTGGATGCAGCCGATCGGCCATCCTTGCTGCGATCCGCACCTTGGCGGTCCTTTGTCGAGAATGCCGCCCTAGTGAACGTCGCCGGTTCTGCACTGATCCAAAACGATATCGTCGTGTTCGGCCTGATCGCCGCGACATTGGGGGCGGTGTTCTGGACCTCGTCGCGCGAGCAGGGGCTGTGGCGACGCGTCTATGCCGTGGTGCCGGCGCTGCTGCTGTGTTACCTGCTGCCCGGCATCTACAACACCGTTGGCCTGATCGACGGTGCCAATACCCGCCTGTACAACCCCATCGCACGCGACGTGCTGCTGCCGGCCGCGTTGATCCTGCTCACGCTGAGCATCGATCTGGGCGCCATCCTGAAACTGGGCCCTAAGCTGGTCGTCATGTATCTGGGCGCGTCGCTGAGCATCATGCTGGGGGCGGTGGCGGCGTTCTGGGTAATGGGCTGGGTGCATCCGGCCACGGTGGCGGGCGATACCTGGGCCGGCATGGCCGCGTTGGCGGGCAGTTGGATCGGCGGTGGGGCCAACATGCTGGCGATGCGCGAGGTATTCGATGTGGACGCCACCACGTTCGGGCAGTTTGCGGTGGTGGATGTGGGCGTCGGTTATGTATGGATGGCGGTTCTGATCGTCCTGGCCGGTCGCGCACGCAGCATCGATGCGCGCAGCGGCGCCGATACCCGCGCGCTGGATTCCCTGCAGGAGCGCATGGCGCGTTTCCAGGCCGAGCACGCGCGCATTCCCAGCCTGGCCGATCTGATGGTGATCGTGGCGGTGGCGTTCGGCGGGGTCGGGCTGGCGCACGCATTGGCCAATCCGCTGGCCGCGTGGTGCAAGGCTCACCTGGGCTGGTCCAGCCAGTTCAGCCTGGACACGCCGTTCGTGTGGGTCGTAGTGCTGGCGACCAGTATCGGCTTGCTGCTGAGCTTCACCCGCGCGCGTTCGCTGGAAGGCGCTGGCGCTTCCAGGATCGGCTCGCTACTGCTGTATTTCCTGATCGCCTGTATCGGCATGCAGATGGATCTGCTGGCGCTGCTGGACCGGCCGTGGCTGTTCCTGCTCGGGTTGATCTGGATCGCGGTGCATATCGGGTTGCTGTGGGGCCTGGGCCGCCTGCTGCGGGTGCCGTTCTTCTATTTCGCGATCGGCTCGCAGTCCAATATCGGTGGACCGGCCTCGGCACCGGTGGTGGCCGCTGCGTTCCATCCGGCCCTGGCCCCGGTCGGTGTGCTGCTGGGCACGATGGGCTACGCCACCGGCACCTATCTGGCCTATCTGGTGGGCATCACGTTGCGCGCGATGGCGGGAGCCGGCTGACCGGACCGTCGCACGGTCGGGGAGCATCGTCGGGAAGGTGTGACAGGACGTGCCGGGGGTTACCTCGCGGTATCACGCATTGCCGCAGTGCCGGATGCACTGGCTGCATCCCGTCGGCGAGCGCTTGCGAGGTGTTGTCAGCCACCTCGAAGCGGGCACTGGCCAGCGCCAGTGCCCGGTCGCGATCATTGCTGCAGGCCGCGCCGCTGCGCTTCCTGCTGCGTGCCCTGTTGCGACTGTTGCTGGTTGTGCTGCTGCAACTGATCGACATTGCCGTGCGCCGGCTCGTTGGCCGCCGAGGCAGTCTGCACATGGCTGCGCAGATGCGCCGGGTCGTCCATCCGGCCTTGCACCGCAATCAGGCTGTCGCCGTCGCGGTTGGGCACCAGGTGATCGATCCGCTGCAGGCCGTCGCTGCTCGCACGTGCGGCCACGCTGGCGGCGGTGTTGAGAAACGCGGTGTCGTCGCGCAGGCCCAGGCGTTCTCGCTGGCCGTCCAGGCGCACCACCGCGTCGTTGAACAACTGGCTGCCTGCACCTTGCGCCTGCCCAGGCGCTTGCATGTCCTGCGCCTTCATCACCGAGTCCATGCCGTGCAGATCCAGGCGGTGCTTCAACATCATGCCCGGCACCAGACGTTGCCCGAACGACAGCGGGTCCGGTTCCGGCAGCTCGATCTGATGGCCGGCCGCATTGGGCATCGCCCACTTCAGCGGGATGCTGTCTTCCTGCAGATGGGTGAGGATCTCGTTCTTGACGTGGTAGCCGCGGATCAACTCGCTGCTGGCGTAGTCCTTGGCCGCCGAGGCATCCAGGCCCTGGCGCTCCAGCGTGCGGTCGTTGACGCCGGCGGCGTTGTAGGTCACGGCTGGAATGTCGTTGACCATCGCCGACGCGGCCGCCAGGCCGCCGCCGAGCGAATGCCCCGAGATCACCACCTGGTCGCCGAACGCCTGCCTGGCCTGGCTGCCGAGCTGGATGGCAGACGCGTATTGCGCGTCGTCGAAGCCCAGGCCCTGGCCAAGGTTGTGCTTCCAGTCCTTGCCTTCGTCGGTGCCGCAGAAGCCGAGCACCACCTGGCCCTGCTCGTTGCGGTAGAACGCGGCATCGAAACCGCTCTTGGCATCGTGCAGCAGGCCGGGGTCGATGCCGGCCCGTTGCAGCGTGCTGTCGTCCATGCGCGTCCAGCCGTTGGGCAGTGGCGCAAAGGTTTCGGCGCTGCCTTCGCGTCGCTGCGAGGCAGTGGCGTAGAGGTCTTGCAGCACCGCCGGGAACTGGCGGTCTTCCGGCTGCGGTTGCTGTCCACGCATCGAATCTGCGAATGGGGTGGACGAGGAATTTGACGGGCTCATGCGCGGCTCCTTGCGTTCGTCGTGCGAAAAGCCCGCCTAGCGGCTGCTTTCCACGGGAATGTTGTGGGCGCTCAACCATGCGCGCACGTCCGACCTGGCCTGCTGGCCGGCGGCATTGAGCAGGCGGTCGGGGGTGGTGAAGAAATACGCCTGGAAGGTCTGGTGTTGCGCGTTGCGCAGCGTGGGGTCCACACCGGCTTTGAGCAATTGCAGCACTGCCGGGCTTGCCGCGCCGCTCTGTGCGGCCAGATGCAGCACGCTGTTGCCGGTGTTGTCGACGCGCTGCACGTCGGCGCCCGCTTCGATCAACAACGCGATCTGCGCGTCGCGCTTGCTCTGCACGGCGCGGAACAGCGGCGTCCAGCCTGCGCGCGCGCTGACCACATCGATCGGCGCATGGTGCTGCAGCAAGATGTTCAGATATTGCGCATCCTTCGCCATGGCGGCCATATGCACGACCGTTTCCTGGTCCATGCCGGGCAACGACGGATCTGCGCCGGCATCGAGCAATGCGGCCAGGGCGCGGGGTTGTTCGTTCCAGATCGCCCACTCGAGCAGGGTGACGTTCTGATCGCCGTGTGCGGCGAGATCGACCGTCGGTGCAAGTGCACGGATTCGAGCGACATCACCATGGGCAATGGCGTTGGCGATGTCGGTCAGGCCGGGGTCGCGGAAGGCGACGGTGTGGTCCTGCAGCGTAGCTGACATGGTGGTTTGCTCCTTGGCACCGGGCGAGGCGGTGCATGAGACCGCAAAAAACGAGGTCGCAAGAACGAGCAGGGTGGGGAATCGCGTCTGCATCGAAATCTCCTTCTCCTGATCGCATTCCTGGTGGCACTGCGGTGTGTCCTTCCGCAGCCGGGCCGATCCTACCAGCTGCACAAACGATGCGCGGTAAGATTTTGTGACATGCCGCCGCCACGGGTTTCAGTTGTTGAGTCCGCTTGCCGTCGTGGTGTCGGCCTGTCGCCGATGCATCACGATGGGCCTCATACGCGCCTGCACTCCGCCACAGCCGACGGTCACGGGGCGGCCGGCATAATGGCGCTTTGCGAGCAGATGGGTGCAATGGTCTACGAATTACTGATCAGCGATTGCGATGGCGTGCTTGTCGACAGCGAGATACTGGCCGACCGGGTGATGCGCGAGGCGCTGGCGGCCTTCGTGCCTGCCGAGGCGTTGGAGCATCTGCTCGGGACAACGTTCGGGCAGACCACGCGTGAGGTGTTGCTGCGCGTGCAGGAACATTTCGCGGTCCGGCTGCCGGAGACCTTGCTGGCACAGATCCAGACGCGTGGCGAAGCCTTGATCAAGGCCGAGGTGCAGCCAATCGCCGGCGCGCGCGATGCATTGGAACAGATTCCGTTGCCGCTGGCGGTCGCCTCCAACAGCCGCCGCCACAATGTCATTGCCTCGGTCGAACGGGTGGGGCTCACCGTGCGCGCGGCGGGGCACATCTTCAGTGCCGATATGGTGGAGCGGCCCAAACCGGCGCCGGATGTCTACCTGTTGGCTGCACGGACCTTGGGCGTTGCGCCGGAGCGCTGCCTGGTGATCGAAGACAGCCCCACCGGTGCGACTGCCGCACTGGCGGCCGGCATGCAGGTACTGGGGTTCATCGGTGCCAGCCATATCCCGCACGGACATGCCGACACCTTGCGTCGCATCGGTGTGCTGGCGGTGTTCGACGATATGCGCAATCTGCCTGCGTTGTTCGGGCAGCTGGCGCAAAAACGCGCTGGCTGAGAGCTGCCGGCAGGGCCTATTGAATGCGGTGTCGATGGCGGCGAAGTCGCAGCCCTCTGGTTTTGCGGCTGACTGGGCCAGATCGTATAGTCGATTTGCAATGACAGAGCTATTGAGTCGTGGAGTCGTTTGGAGACAGTCAAAAGCTTGGTCTGTCGAGCGCGCGGTGCCCTCACCACTTGCGGGACACGCCGCAAGGACGTCCGTGTAGGCTCGGTGGCGGCATCCATGCCGCCACACGGTCCCGCAACCGGCGAGGGAACCGCACCAGAAAGTTGGTCGGTGGCTTTCTCGAGAGATTGTTGCTCGGCTTTGGGTGGCAGACGAGACGTTTGTGGGTTGCGTGCTGAAAGCCCGTCCACCGCTCGGCTCGCGATGGGGTGGTGAGAAGCTGGTCGACACCCAATGATCCGACCAACGCACGTCATGCACCGCTTGCAACCATGCACATCTGCCATCTCGACAGGTCCTTGCCCGCTCACCGTCGCGGGACCTTACGCGGCATGGATGCCGCGTAAGAGCCTACACGGACGTACTTGCGGCGTGTCCTGCGATGGTGGGCGGGCAAGGGCCCTGCAGCGAAGCCGCAGATCAACCGCTCCGCAACTGATCCATCCGCACTAGATCATTCTGTTCGAGACAAAAGCCACAATAGCAACCAAGACTTCGCGCAGCAGCAGCGGCGGTTGAGTGCAGTCAACAGCGCGGCGAGTCGAGTGCGCGGTGCCCTCACCACTTGCGGGACACGCCGTGAATCCTTCCGTTGAGGCTCGTTGCCGGCATCCATGCCGCCAAAGGGTCCCGCAACCGGCGAGGACACCGCACCAGAAAGTTGCTCGGTGGTCGGTTGAAAACCCGCTGATTTGCCAGGCCTGCATGGGAGCGCTGACCTACCTTGCGGCGTGTCCCGCGATGGTGAGCAGGCAAAGGGCCCTGCAGCCAATCCCAAGCCATCAACGCAACAGGGCGCGATTCGCATCGCGCCCTGCTGCGTTCCGACTCGCCACCTATCCGGTCATCCGGTCAGCAGCAGCGAAACCCGCTCTTGCCGCCGTACCGCGCATCCTGGCGCTCGCGGAAGAAGGTGGGGTAGTCCATCACCGGCTTGTCGGGGTGTTTTTCCAGCATGTGGCGCACGTAGTTGTCGTAATCGGGAATGCCGCAGCACAGGCGTGCGGTCTGGATCAGGCGCCGCCAGATGCGACGATGCACCTGGTACTGGCTGGCCAGAACGAGTTGGGTGCCCATTACAGATCCGCCATCTGGTGTGGCTGCAAGGCCACGTACGGGGTTTCACGGTCGCTGCGCTGCGGATTGCGGCGCGCAATCACGATCGTCTTGATCGCGTAGATTAGGATCGAACCCACCACGAACAGGAACAGCACCGTCAGCCCGGTGTTGACGTAGGCGTTGGTGACGATCTGCTGCATCTGCGCCACCGTCTTGGCCGGCGCGGTGATGGTGTTGCTGGCGATGGCGTCCTGGTATTTGTGCGCCTGCGCCAGGAAGCCCTGCGCCGGGTTGCTGTCGAAGATCTTGATCAGCCCCGCATAGGTGGTGCAGATCAGCAGCCACAACGCCGGCACCAGGGTGACCCAGGCGTAGCGGTCACGTTTCAGCTTGAACAGCACCACCGTGCCCAGCATCAGCGCGATTCCGGCTAGCATCTGGTTGGAGATGCCGAACAACGGCCACAAGGTCTGGATGCCGCCGAACGGGTCGATCACGCCGGTGTAGAGCAGGTAGCCCCACAACGCCACGCAACCGGCGGTGGCGATGATGTTGGCGGCCCACGATTCGGTTTTCTTCAGCGCCGGGATGAAGTTGCCCAGCAGGTCCTGCAGCATGAAGCGGCCCGCACGCGTACCGGCATCCACGGCGGTCAGGATGAACAGGGCTTCGAACAGGATCGCGAAGTGGTACCAGAATGCCATGGTGTCTTCGCCCGGCAGCAGCTGGTGCAGGATCTGCGCGATGCCCACCGCCAGGGTGGGCGCACCACCGGCGCGTGCCAGGATGCTGTGCTCGCCGATGTCGCGTGCCGTGGCCTCCAGCACCTCGGGAGTGATTGCAAAGCCCCATTCGGACACCTTGGCCGCAACGGCCACCGTGTCGCTGCCGACCAGAGAAGCCGGGCTGTTCATGGCGAAGTAGATGCCCGGCTCGATGATCGATGCGGCCACCAGCGCCATCACCGCCACGAACGACTCCATCAGCATGCCGCCGTAGCCGATGTAGCGCATGTGGCCTTCGTTGGCGAGCAGCTTGGGCGTGGTGCCCGAGGCGATCAACGCATGGAAACCGGAGACCGCGCCGCAGGCGATGGTGATGAACAGGAACGGGAAGATGCCGCCCTTCCAGACCGGGCCATCGCCGGTGGAAGCGAACTGGGTCAGTGCCGGCATCTTCAGATCCGGCATGACCACCAGGATGCCGATCGCCAGCGCCAGGATCGTGCCGATCTTGAGGAAGGTGGACAGGTAATCGCGCGGCGCCAGCAACAGCCACACCGGCAACACCGAGGCGACAAAGCCGTAGCCGATCAGCATCCAGGTGATCTGCTTGGCGGTGAAGGTGAATGCCGGGCCCCAAGTTGGATCTGCCGCGACCTTGCCGCCCAGCCAGATCGCGCCCAGCAGCAGGATCAGGCCGACCACCGAGATCTCGCCGATCTTGCCGACCCGGATGTAGCGCATGTACACGCCCATCATCAGCGCGATCGGCATCGTGGCGATGACGGTGAACATGCCCCAGGGGCTTTCCGCCAGTGCCTTGACCACCACCATCGCCAGCACCGCCAGGATGATGATCATGATCAGGAAGGCGCCGAACAAGGCGATGGTGCCGGGCACCTGGCCCATTTCCTCGCGCACCAGATCGCCCAGCGAGCGGCCGTTGCGGCGGCTGGACAGGAACAGCACCACGAAGTCCTGCACCGCGCCGGCAAACACCACGCCGACCACCAGCCACAGCAGGCCGGGCAGGTAGCCCATCTGTGCGGCAAGCACCGGGCCAACCAATGGCCCGGCACCGGCGATCGCGGCGAAGTGATGGCCGAACAGTACGTGCTTGTTGGTGGGCACGTAGTCCAGACCGTCGTTGTTGGCCACCGCCGGGGTAGCGCGGGTGACGTCCAGCTGCATCACCTTGTCGGCGATGAACAGGCTGTAGAAACGGTAGGCGATCAGGTAGATCGACACCGCCGCCACCACGATCCACAGCGCGTTGATGTGTTCGCCGCGCCGTAGTGCCACGGTGCCCAGACAGAACGCGGCCAGCAGCGCCAGCGCGCCCCAGGCCAGCTTCGAGAACCCTTTCATGCATGCCCCTCAGGAACGATTCACCCAAGGGTCACCCTCTGCCCGCCCGGGGTCAATGGCGTCGTTCGGGGCCGGGGTAAAACTTTAGTTGTAGAGCGTCTGGTCGCCGCCTGCCGGATCACGCGGCGGCGCCGGCGGGTTTTTGGAACGATCGGTTGCGCCGGTCGCGGTTGGGCCGCGTGCCGGCTGCATCCATTATTCGGGCCAGTCATTCACGCTAAGGAGAGGTCGATGAGCGTCACCACCACCGCAGCGGCACGCGTGCTGCGCACCATCCGTGGCATGCCCACCTCCGACGGCGCCGGGGTCAAGCTGACCCGCGTGATCGGCACTCAGCAGCTGCCGGACCTGGACCCGTTCCTGATGCTGGACGAGTTCGGCACCGACAAGGCAGAAGACTATCTGGCCGGGTTTCCCAGCCATCCGCACCGCGGCTTCGAGACGGTGACCTACATGCTGGACGGGCGCATGCGCCACAAGGACAACCATGGCAACGAGGGTCTGCTGACCCCGGGCAGCGTGCAGTGGATGACCGCCGGGCGCGGGCTGATCCATTCGGAAATGCCCGAGCAGGAATCCGGGCGCATGCGCGGCTTTCAGCTGTGGGTGAACCTGCCGGCGCGCGACAAGATGACCGACCCCAGGTATCAGGAGTACGCGCCGGAGAGCATTCCGGTCGCCCAGCCTGCGCCCGGCGTCACGGTCAAGGTGATCGCCGGCGCGGTGGGCGAGGTGCGCGGCCCGATCGTGCAACCGGCCACCGCGCCGGTGTACCTGGATATCGCACTGGCGCCGGATGCGGCCTGGGACTATGTGCTGCCCAGCGGCCACAACGCATTTGCCTACGCGTTCGAAGGTACGGTGACGGTGGGCGAGGGCGATGCCGCGCGTGCGCTGCCGGCGCAGGAACTGGCGGTGCTGGGCGGTGGCGAGCGCTTGACGCTACGTGCAGGTGCGGACGGTGCGCAGCTGATCCTGGTGGCGGGCCGCCCGCTCAACGAGCCGGTGATGCGGCACGGCCCGTTCGTGATGAACACCAAGCAGGAATTGATGCAGGCCTTCGTCGATTTCCAGGAGGGGCGGTTCTGAGCCGGCGCGCTGCAGCCGCCGTGGGGCAGCGGTGCCGATGATGGCCGCGCGCAAGCAGGGGTCTTCGACGGCGGTGCATGTGCGTCTGCATCACACCCAGCGCGGCGCTGCGGGCACGGTGATCACGCGGCAGATCGAACTGGAAGGCGCGCTGGACGGTGCGTAGCGTGGACGTGGGCGACGAATGGCCGATTCATCGCCTGCTCAAGGGCAAGGTAAGGATCGCCACGGCACTGCAAGGAGGCGGCGACGCGTCGGCGGGTGCGGCGGGCGCTAGAAAGCAGGCGTGCCGGTTGTGCGGCAGCATTTGCTCAGCCGGCCCGCCTCAAGCACCGCGCCAGGTGGGCATGCCCTGGCGCTTCACTGCCGCCTGCGTCAGCGCTGCAAGGCCAGGCTGGCGGGCTGCAGATCCATGTTCTGCACCAGCGACTGCATCGAGGCCAGTTCCTCGGTGTTGGCGCCGTCGATCCATAGCTGTGCGTAGCGCTTCTTGCCCAGCTCGACCACGGTGACGCGGCGCGATTCCATGCCCGGCAGGTCACGGCCGCCCAGGTCGAGCTTGTACCAATAGAAGTCCTCCTGCTGGATCTGGCCTTTCTCCGCGCGTCGGTCGCGCGCCAGCGTCATCGCCGGGTCGCGGATGGTCAGCATCACACCGACCACCTGGCGACCGTCTGCGGTCATGGCCTTGCAGACCAGATAGTCCGCGCCCGCAAGCTCGTTCCACTGCAGCCCGGAGGCTGGCGGTAGCGGCGGGCAGACCGGTGAGGTTTGGGCGTGAACGGCGGCGGCGGCCCACAGCAGGCTCAGGCCGACAAGGCAGGATGCGGACTTCATTCAAGTATTCCCCGGCGTTGGATGTCTGCGCAGAGACAGCGTCGTCGCGCGTGTCGCCGCATCAGCCTGTGCGCTCCCCGCCCGGCTGTGCCTCGCACGCAACCTGTCCCAACCTATGGAGACATCACTACCACAGGTTTGGCTGCAAGCTCAAGCGCAATTCGCAGGCCGGGCTGCAATCGGCCGTGCGCACGGGCACTCCCGTTTCGAGACCTGGGTGGGTACACGGCGCCCGCCCGCTGCTGACTACCACATCGGCGCCATCCAGCTGCGCCTCGCCGTCGAGGATGTAGAGCGCACGTTCGGTCGCCAGCGTTGCATGCGTGCAGGCGGGGAAGGCGCTCAACCAAGGCGGATCGCTCCGGCTGTGTCGCGCGCGAAGGCGGGGGGTGTCTTTCCCATGTCCAACGGCGCATGCCGCGCGATTGCAGTCGAGCGGCGCGTAGCGATGTGCTGCAGTGACCCCAGTCATGAACGCTCGCGCGAAGATGACGTAACTCATCGCAGGAAGAATCATCCATCGACCGCGCGACAGCTCGTGTCGGTGTCGGCACCGTTGACATGCGATGCGCCTGGATGCCGCGCTCTGGAAAGGCACTGCGGGGGTACGCTGGCGGCCAGCACGAGCGCGCCGAGATGGTCCAGCGCGGACGACAGCGGCAGGCACGCAGCATGTCGATCGCGATCGACTGCCGCGCGCTAGAACAGTTGTCCGGGCGCCGTGGCGTCCAGGGCGATCTCGCCGCGCCGCGAGGCCAGCCGATCGGCCAGGCGCGTGGGCTCGGGCAGGCGATAGGCGCGCAAGGTACGTAGCGTCCAGTCGAGCGCACCCTGCATCGAGACGCGATGGCCAGGCGAGACGATCAGCGGATTGCAGCGCAGCTTGCTGCGCAGCGCCCAGCCGATCTGCGTGCCGCCCAACAGGATCGGGCTATGGTCGCCGCGCCCGGGTCCTGGCTCGACGAAGCTGCCTGCCAGGCGTTGCTTGGCCACGCCGATGCTGGGCAAGCCGGTCACCACGCCAAAGTGTGCAGCGATGCCGAGCTTGCGCGGATGCGCGATGCCCTGGCCGTCGATGAAGACCAGATCAGGCGGGCGCGAGAGCAGTGCCAGCGCCTGCAGCAAGGCCGGCAGCTCGCGAAAACTGAGCAGCCCCGGTACGTACGGCATCGAGGTGGGCACGCGCGCGACATGGGTTTCCAGCGGCATCAGCGTGTCTGCATCCAGCAGCACCGCGGCCGCGCGCGTGGTCTGGCCGTCGTCTTCGAAGCCGACGTCGAAGCCGGCGAGCAGCTGCGGTGTTGCGCCGGGCTGGTCCTGCAGCACCACGCGGTGTGCCAGTTGCTGTTGCAACTGTCGCGCCTGGGTGACGCTGCCATCCCAACCGGCAAAGACGGGATCGATCGTTTGCATGGCCGCAGCATCGCGCGCCGGCCGTGGCGGTGTCGTGCACGCCTGCGATGCGCTGGCTGCCGTTACAATCGCAGGCTGATCGGCCCCCAATCGGAGAACCGTAGTGACCCGTAAACTCGTACTGCTGCGCCATGGCCAGAGCCAATGGAACCTGGACAACCGTTTCACCGGCTGGGTGGATGTGGAGCTCACCGAGCAAGGTCGCCAGGAAGCCGCTGCGGCCGGCAAGCTGATGAAGGACGAAGGCCTGCAGTTCGATGTGGCGCACACCTCGGTGCTCAAGCGCGCCATCCATACGTTGCAGGGCGCATTGAAGGAACTCGACCAGGACTGGTTGCCGGTGTCCAAGAGCTGGCGCCTCAACGAGCGCCACTACGGTGGCCTGCAGGGGCTGGACAAGGCCGAGACGGCCGCCAAGCACGGCGAAGAGCAGGTCAAGATCTGGCGCCGTTCCTACGACATCCCGCCGCCGGCGATGGACGTTGACGACCCGGGCCATCCGTGTCACGACCGTCGTTACGCCACGCTGGACCGCAATGCCTTGCCGGGCACCGAGTCGCTGGCGACCACGCTGGTGCGCGTGTTGCCCTACTGGCACGACGCGATCGCGCCGCAGTTGAAGGCCGGGCAGACCGTGCTGGTGACTGCGCACGGCAACTCGCTGCGTGCGCTGTATAAATACCTCAACGCTGTCTCCAACGAGCAGATCCTGGAGCTCAACATCCCGACCGGCATCCCGTTGCTGTTCGAGCTGGACGACAACCTGCAGGTACAGAGCTACCGCTATCTGGGCGACCAGGAAGCGGCCAAGCGCGCCGCCGAAGCGGTGGCCAATCAGGGCAAGGCAAAATAATCGTCGCATCCGCTGGCTGCGCTGCATGCATGACGCGCGCAGCGTGGCGTGGGGTTCGCAGCGCGCGCTCGAGTGCGCGCTCCGCATCTGACACGCGAGCGTGTGTTCTTGCAGGGGAGACATGATGTCCAGCAAGCGTAACAGGCAACAGATGAGTGCCACCTACTGCCGCGCGTATCTGGTGACGTTGGGGTTGCTGTTGGCAGGTGGCAGCGCTGCGTTCGCGTTGCTGGCCCGGGGCAGCGTATCCGCTTCGGCGATGGGCCTGACGCTGCTGATCTGTGTCATGGGTGTCGTGCTGCTGGCGTTTGGTTTTTTCGGGCCGTCGCGACAGATGGAATCCTGGGCGGAAGCGGCGTCCGGGCATGAGGCCGCGCTGGTGCTGATGGTGCTGGCGTATCCGGTGTATCTGCTGATGGCACCGGTGTACGCGCGCAAATGACCGCAGTCGATGGCGCGCTGCTGCGCCGGGCTGCTGGGTGGTTTTCCGCGGAAGTAGAGAGCGCCGGCACGCGCGTGCACAGGCACCGCGGAGTGCGCGGTTGGGCGTTGCGTGTTCTTCGCCAAGGCGTGGCACCGGACGTCAGGATCTTGCGGTGCCGCTGCGATGATGGTGTGGTTGGTGTGTCTGCGTTGATAGCCCACTTTTTTGACTGCGTCTGATGCGGTCGCATGCCTTGGAGAATGGAACGATGTTGAGCAAATTCGCGACGCTGTCGCTTGCGGTGGCCATCGCGGTGACGCTCGCGGCGTGTGGCGGTTCCGACGACACTGCCAGGCCGGCACCGGCCGCAACGCCGGCAGTGCCAACCAGGGTGGATGTGTCCAAGCTCGATGCACCGATCGTGGCCTTCGGCATCAACGACCTGGATCCGGCCATCAACGCGTGCCAGGACCTCAACGGCTTCGTCAACGCCAAGTGGCTCAAGGCCAATCCGGTGCCATCGGACCGCACCAGCTGGGGCAGTTTCGAAGTGCTGGCCGAGCGTTCGCTGACCATCCAGCACGCGCTGGTGGAGCAACTGGCGCGCGGCAACCTGTCGGCCGGCTCGGTGGATGCCAAGATCGCCGACCTGTGGCGCACCGGCTCGGACGAAGCGGCGATCGACAAGGCCGGCATCACGCCGCTGCAGCCGCAGCTGAAGGCGATCGATGCGCTGACCGATGTGCCGGCCATCGCCGCATGGTTGCGCGACAGCTATGCAAAGGGCCAGGGGTTCATGTTCTCGTTCGGCGCCAACGCCGACTACAAGAATTCCGAGCAGATGATCGCCTACGCAGGCCAGGGCGGTCTGGGGCTGCCGGAAAAGGGCTATTACACCGATCCGGCGCAGGCCAGGATCCGTGAGCAGTACGTGGCCTACATCGCGCGCGTGCTGGAACTGTCCGGCATTGCAGCAGCGCAGGCGGCAACCCAGGCCAAGGCGGTGATGGCGTTCGAAACGCGCCTGGCCAATGCCTCGCTGTCGCGCATCGAACTGCGCGATCCGGCCAAGCGCTACAACCCGGTCGATGTGGCCGGCGCCAATGCCATCACACCGCACTTCGATTGGCAGGCATTCTTCAGCGCCCTGAAGGTTCCGGCAGGGACTTTCTCGCTGAGCCAGCCGGGTTACTTCGCCGAGTTCGATGCGATGCTGGCCGACACGCCGGTGGAGACCTGGAAGGCGTACCTGCGTTTCCACAGCGTGGATGGGGCAGCGCCGTACCTGGCCAAACCGTTCGAGCAGGCCAACTTCGATTTCTATGCCAAGACGCTGCGTGGCCAGCAGGACATGCTGCCGCGCTGGAAGCGCACCTTGAACGCGGTCAACGAGGCGATGGGCGAGGCCCTGGGCCAGTTGTACGTGCAGTCCGCATTCCCGGCCGAGTCCAAGCAGCAGATGCAGCAGCTGGTGCAGAACCTCTCGGTGGCGCTCAAGGCACGGCTGGAAAAGCTCGACTGGATGAGCGCGGACACCAAGCAGCGCGCGCTGGAAAAGTGGGCCAGCTTCACGCCCAAGATCGGTTACCCGGATCAATGGCGCGACTGGTCGGGCCTGGAAACCCGTGGCGATGGTTTCCTGGCCAACATGCAGGCGGCGCAGGCATTCAACTATCGCTACATGCTGGACAAGATCGGCAAACCGGTCGACAAGCGCGAGTGGCATATGACCCCGCAGACGGTCAACGCCTACTACAACGCCACGCGCAACGAGATCGTGTTTCCGGCGGCGATCCTGCAGCCGCCGTTCTTCGACCCCAAGGCCGATGCAGCGTTGAATTACGGCGGTATCGGTGCGGTGATCGGGCACGAGATGATGCATGGCTACGACGACTCGGGCAGCCAGTTCGATGCCAAGGGCAATTTCGATACCTGGTGGACCGACGCGGACCGCAAGCTGTTCACCCAGCGCACCGACCAGCTGGTGGCGCAGTTCGACGGCTATGAGGCGATTCCCGGCGTACGCGTCAAAGGCAAGCTGACCCTGGGCGAGAACATCGGCGACCTGGGTGGCCTCACCGTGGCCTACGACGCGCTGCAGGTGGCGTTGAAGGAACAACCCGACGCCGGCAAGGACATCGACGGTTATACCCAGGACCAGCGCTTCTTCATGAACTGGGCCACGGTGTGGCGCCGCAACTTCACCGACGGTGAATTGCGCGTGCGCCTGAACACCGACCCGCATGCGCCGGCCAATTTCCGCGCCAATGCTGCGCCCTCGAACATGCCGGCATTTGCGCAGGCATTCCAGTGCAGGCCTGGCGATGCGATGGTCCGTGCGGACAAGGATCGCGTTGCGATCTGGTGATCGGCGCGCCTGCCGCACGCGCGGTTGCTGCCGCGCGTGCGGCAGCAACCGCGCGTTTCAACGGCTTTGTAGCGCATGATTCTTGCTGCATCTGCACATCGGGCTGCCTGCGCAGCGTCTAGACTGCCGCGCTCCGAATGGCAGGGGGGGCTGCAGTGACAAGACGAAAGATCTTCAAAGCGATCGGGATCGGTGTGCTGGTCCTGGTGCCGGGCAGCGTGCTGTCGTTGTACGGCTATGGACGCTTTGCCGATCGTCAGCGTGGCGCAGTGAGCCATGCGCTGCCTGCCACGGCGATCGCAACGCCGATCGATCAGGTCGTCGCGCCGCTGCAGCAGGCACATGCCGATCAGACCGGCATGGTGATCCTGCCCGACAACGTCGATGCATTCGCGGTGCGTGCGCTCACCGCGCGTGCGGCCGGCCGCAGCCTGGATCTGCAGTACTACATCTGGCATGCGGACTTCACCGGCAACCTGCTGCACAACGAACTGCTGCATGCGGCCGATCGCGGCGTGCGCGTGCGCCTGCTGCTGGACGACATGAATATCCATGGCAGCGATTCGATACTGGCGGCGCTGGACAGCCACCCGATGATCGAAATCCGTCTGTTCAACCCCACCCGTGCGCGCGAAGGCACGCTGATGCGCGGCGTGGAGATGGTGCTGCGCATGTTCAGCATCAATCGACGCATGCACAACAAGGCCTGGATTGCCGATGGCCGGATGGCGGTGGTGGGCGGCCGCAACGTGGGCGACGAGTACTTCGATGCGGCGCGCGACACCAACTTCATGGACATGGATGCGGCCTTGATGGGGCCGGCCGTCGGCCACGCCGAACAGGTCTTCGATGCGTACTGGAACAGCCCCAACGCGTTGCCGCTGGCCGCGCTGGTGACCGCACAGCCGCAGGCGCTGGATGCGTTGCGCGGCAGTCTGGACGCCGGCCTGGAATCGGCACGCGCGCATCCCTATGTGGAGCGGCTGCGTCAATCGCCGAGCGTGCAGGCCTTGACGCAGGGCCAGCGCCAGGTGCATTGGCTGGATCAGGCGCGGATCGTCTCCGACCCGCCGGAAAAGGCCGATGGCGCATCGCCGCAGGCGGACTGGATGACGCCGGTCTTGATCGGCGAGATGGCGCGTGCGCAGCACGAACTGAAGGTGATCTCGCCGTACTTCGTGCCGGGCGAGGAAGGCATGCGCTGGATCGACCAGTTGCGTCGGCGCAATGTGCGCGTCAGCGTGTTGACCAACTCGCTGGCTGCAAACGATGTGGTTGCCGTACACAGCGGCTATGCCGATTACCGCGTGCCCTTGCTGACGCAAGGCGTGCGTCTGCACGAGCTCAAGCCGATGGGCAAGCCGGACGGCAGCCTGTTCGGCTCAAGCGGTGCCAGCCTGCACACCAAGGCATTCGTGGTGGACGACAGCAGCGGCTTTATCGGCTCGTTCAATCTGGATCCGCGCTCGATGAACCTCAATACCGAGATGGGCCTGCTGTTCAACGATCGCGCAGTGGCGGCGCAACTGGAGCAGGTCTACAACCGCAAGATCAGTGCGCCGTTGAGTTACCGCGTGACCCTGGATCAGGGCGAGCTGCGCTGGCACGACGATGCGGCACAACCGCCCGAGGTATGGTCGCAGGAGCCGGCAGCGAGCGTGTGGCGACGTGGTGCGGTGACGGTGATGGGCTGGTTGCCGCTGGAGTCGCAGCTATAGTTCTGCTGTTTTTTCGCGTGCCGCGCGTCACTGCAACTGTGTCACGATCTCGCGTGCCATCGCGCCCAGCGGCAGGATGCGGTCGGCGCCGCCGCGTTTGATCGCCTCCTTGGGCATGCCGAACACGATGCTGGTGTGTTCGTCCTGCGCCACGGTACGCGCGCCGGCCTGGCGCATTTCCAGCAGGCCAGCGGCACCGTCGTCGCCCATGCCCGTCATGATGATGCCCAACGCATTGCTGCCGGCCGCACGCGCGGCCGAGCGGAACAGCACATCCACCGACGGACGATGCCGGTTGACCGGCGGCCCTTCCATCACTTCGACAAAATATTGCGCGCCACTGCGGCGCAGCAGCAGATGCTTGCCGCCCGGCGCGATCAGTGCGCGGCCCGGCATCACCCGGTCGTTGTTGGCGGCCTCTTTCACCGCGATCTGACACAGGCCGTTGAGGCGCGCGGCGAAGGCGGCGGTGAATTTCTCCGGCATGTGCTGCACGATCACGATGCCGGGGCAGACGCGTGGCAGTGCAGTCAGCACTTCTTCCAGTGCCTGGGTGCCGCCGGTGGAGGTGCCGATGGCAACGATGCGCTCGGTGGTCTGCGCCAGCGCGCGGCCGCTTTGCGCGGGCAAGATCACATCGGCGGTGTGCTTGACCTCGGCTTCCAGTGGCGCTGCGGCAACGCGGGAGGCCAGCCGTTTGACGTTGGCGCGTGCGGCGCTGCGCACCGTATTGACAAGTTCCTCGGCCGAGTCGGTGAGGAATTGCTTGAGTCCCAACCGTGGCTTGGTCACCACTGCCACCGCACCGGCAGCCAGGGCATCCATGGTGACGCGTGCGCCTTTCTCGGTGAGCGTCGAACAGATCACCACCGGTGTGGGGCGCTCGCTCATGATCTTGCGCAGGAAGGTGATGCCATCCATATGCGGCATTTCCACATCCAGCACGATCACGTCCGGCCATTGCTTGCGCATCTTTTCGATGGCCAGCAACGGGTCGGCCGCAGTAGAGATGACCTCGATGTCGGGTGCGTCGTTAAGCACGCTGACCAACACCTGGCGCACCACCGCCGAGTCGTCGACGACCATGGCCTTGATGGGATTGGGGCTGGCGGCAGGGCGATTGAAGGCTGTCGACACGTCGGATCCTTGGCTCAGGCCTTGCGGAAGATCGAGGGTGCCACCTGCACCAGGCCGATGTCGAGTTCGCTCAGGCTTTCCGAATGACCGATGCAGAAGTATCCACCTGATTTGAGGTTGGACAGCACACGTAGGATGACCTCGCGCTTGGTCTGACCGTTGAAATAGATCATCACATTGCGCAGGAAGATTGCATCGAAGCTACCCAGTATCGGCAATGCCGTATTGAGGTTGGCATGCACGAACTTGACCCGGTCGCGCAGGCGGCGTTCCACCAGCAGTGTGCCGTCGTACTCGCCCTGACCACGTAGGCAATAGCGCTTGAGATACGCCTGCGGAATGCCGTCGATGCGTTGCAGCGCGTAATGTCCGGTACGCGCCTTGGCCAGTACGCGGGTGCTGATGTCGGTGCCCACCACGTCGAACGGACGCCCCTGCAAGGTGTCGTCCAGCACCATCGCCATGCTGTAGGCTTCTTCGCCGCTGGAACTGGCCGCGCTCCAGCAGCGGAACGGCAGGCCGCCGCGATGTTCGCCGGCCAGCCTGCGCAGCAGCTCGAAGTGCTTGGGCTCGCGGAAGAAGTAGGTTTCGTTGGTGGTCAGCAGATCGATCGCGGTCTGGATCTCGGCGCGGTCCTGCCGGCCTTCCAGCAACTGCAGATATTGCGTGTAGTTGCTGAACTGATGTTCGCGCAGGCGCTTGCCCAGGCGGCCGCATAACATGGCCTTCTTGCCGGGAGAAATGCTGATGCCGGCCGCTTCGAAGATGAAGCGCTGGAAGCGGCCGAATTCCTGTTCGGTGATGGCGGTGGCCGTGCTCATGTCAGGCAACATCCGCATCGCTGGGCAGCACGTCGCCGCACAGGCGTGCGATGCGCACGGCGTGTTCGCGCCACCATTCCGATAGCATCGGCCCGGGCATCGGCGAACCCATCAGATAGCCTTGCGCCAGATCGCAGCCCAGCTCGCGCAGCATGCGCCAGTCGTCCGGCGTTTCCACGCCCTCGGCCACGGCGGTGAGTTCGAGCCGGTGCGCCAGTTCCAGCGTGGATTCGAGCACGGTGCGTTGACTGCGGCTGCGATGGGCGGCATGCACAAAGCTGCGATCCAGCTTGAGTTCGGTGAAGGGAATGCTGGCCAGGCGCTGCAGCGAGGAAAAGCCCGTGCCGTAGTCGTCGATCGACAGGCCGAACCCATGCAGACGCAGACGCGCCAGCATGCTCAAGGCATTGGTCGGCTCCACGATGGCGCTTTCGGTGAGTTCCAGCACCAGATCGGCAGGGCTCAGGCCGTTGTCGCTCAGCTTGCCGCACAGTTGTTCAAGAAAGCCCTGCTCCCCAAGCAAATTGGGCGACAGGTTCAACGCCAGGCTCAGCTCGAAGCCTTCTGCACGCCAGTCCACCAGTTGCGCGACCGCCAGGTCGATCACCTGCTGGGTCAATGCATGGATCAGGCCTTCGCGTTCTGCCAGCGGAATGAAGCGGTCCGGTCCGATCATGTCGCCTTGCGGACGACGCCAGCGGGCAAGCGCTTCCACACCGCGCAGACGGCCATCCCTGAGATCGAGTTTGGGTTGGTAGGCCACGCGGATTTCACCGCGGCGCATGGCCCGGTCAAGCCGCGATGCCGCCGCGCCACCGCTGGACATCAGCGGCGAAATCGCCGCCTGTGCAAACGTAGGCGCGTTTGTGGCCGGTTCCGGTTCGCATTCCAGCACGTTGGCCAGATCCTGTAGCTGCATCGGCTTTTCGATGCCGCCGAGCACGTGCACGCCGGCGCTGCGGCTGAGCTGCGTCACCGCATCGATCAAGGCGCCACCGCGTTGAGAGACCACGACCACCGGCACGGCGTACTTGCCGCGCGCAAGCGCATCAAGCAGCTGTACGCCGTCCATGCCCGGCATTTCCAGGTCGATCAGCAGCAGCGACGGCGCAATCGCACTGCCCAGCCAGGCCAGCGCGGCGTGGCCGTCGACCGCGCCGTCGACCGCCACGGCGCCGAGCTGGCGGCACAGCGCCATCGCGTGTTCGCGCTGAACCACGCTGTCGTCAACGACCAGTACCGGGCCGTCCAGCGCGCAGCTGCAGGAGAGAAGGGTGGGGCGCATGGGAGTCCTTGCGTGCATGCAGAACATGTCAGGCTGCCAGGTCGGCGACAGGCAGGTGTACGAGTGCGCCGTTGCCCAGCACGGCGTCGGCGTCGAGCAGGATCACGAAGCGTTCGCCGATCCTGGCCATCGCATGGATGCACTCGCGTGCGATGCCGGCGCCAAAACTGGGGGCGCCGGCGATAGCGTCTGGCGCGATCTCCAGCACTTCGCTCACCGCATCCACCAACAGGCCAAGCACCTGATGCGCCTCGCCATGGGCGATCTCCACGATCACGATGCAACTGCGCTTGGTGATCGCGCTGGCGTTGCGGCCGAAGCGTTGCTGCAGATCCACCACCGGCACCACCGCGCCGCGCAGGTTGATCACTCCGCGCAGGGCCGGCGGCATCATCGGCACGTCGGTGGGCGCCCGGTATTCGATGATTTCCTTGATGCCGAGGATCCCCAGGCCGAACATTTCCGTGCCCAGCAGAAAGGTCAGGTATTGCTGCGGTGCCGTCGATGACGGCGCTGTCGTGGTGCTGGCTGCGCTGTGCGGTTGCATCGTCGTTTCCTCAGAAGCTGGCGAACTGCGATTCGTCGATCGTATCGGCGGCGGCCGCCACCGCGCTGATCTGGCGCACGTTGGTACGGCGCGGCGGCGCGCTGATCGCGTTGTTGCTGTGCGTAGCGATCCGGCGCGGGCCAGGCTTGTTGGCGTTCGAGGCTACGGCGCGCGAGCCATTGCCCAGCCGGAAGAAGCCCATCAACTGCTGCAGTTGTTCGGCCTGCGCGCTCATTTCCTCCGAGGTGGCGGCCAGTTCTTCGGCATTGGCCGCAGCCGACTGCGTGGTCTGGTTCAACTGGCCGACGGCGGTATTGATCTGGCTGACGCCGGCGGTCTGCTCTTCGGAGGCGGCGGCGATTTCCTGCACCAGGTCGGAGGTGCGGCGGATCGAGGGCACCATCTCGCCGAGCACGCGGCCGGCGCTTTCGGCCAGGTCCACGCTGGAGCCGGCCACCTCGCCGATTTCCTGCGCGGCGATCTGGCTGCGCTCGGCCAGCTTGCGCACTTCCGCTGCGACCACCGCAAAGCCCTTGCCATGCTCGCCGGCGCGCGCCGCTTCGATTGCGGCATTGAGCGCCAGCAGATTGGTCTGGTAGGCGATGTCGTCGATGATGCCGATCTTCTTGGCGATGTCCTTCATCGCCACCACGGTGGCGCGCACGGTGTCGCCGCCGTCGGCGGCCTCGCTCGCGGCCTTGGCGGCCATGCTGTCGGTGATGCGCGCGTTCTCGGTGTTCTGTGCGATGGAGGCAGTCATCTGTTCCAGCGAGGCGCTGGTCTCTTCCACGCCGGCCGCCTGTTCGCTGGCGGCCTGCGCCAGCACCTGCGCGGTGGCGCTGACCTGTTCGGCGGCGCTGGCCAGATTCTCGGCGTTGCGGTTGACCTCATCGACGATCTCGGTCAGCCGGCCCATGGTGGTGTTGACGTAGCGCTGCATGTCGGCGAAGGCGCCTTCGTAGTGGCCTTCCACGGTGTGGGTGAGATCGCCGCCGGCCATCGCGCCCATCACCTGGATCACTTCGGAAATGCTGCGCAGGTTGCCACGCGCACGCTCCACGGTATCGTTGATGAAGGCCTTCTTGCCCGGCAGCTGCGCCAGCGGTGCGTCGAAGTTGCCGCGCCCGAATTCGGCCACCACGCCCATGGCCAGTTTCTTGACCGCGATGTGGGCGCCCACCATCTGGTTGATGCCGGTGGCCATGCTGCGGAAATCGCCGTCGAAACTGCTGCTGTCGATGACAACGTCGATGTCGCCGGCTTCGTGCTCGGCCGACATGTGGTTGATCTCGCGGATCAGGCCGGTGAGGCTGCCGCGCACCTGTTCCAGGGTCTCGTTGATGAAGCGCTTCTTGCCCGGCAGCAGCGGCAGCTGCGCGGTGAAGTTGCCGCGGCCGAATTCGGCCACGCAGGCGATGGCCTGTTTCTTGACCGCGATATGGCTGGCCACCATCGTATTGATGCCTTCGGCCATGCGGCGGAAATCGCCGGTGAAACGCTGGGTGTCGATGACCACGTCGATATCGCCGGCATCGTGCTCGGTCGCCATGCGGTTGACCTCGGCGACCATGCCGGTGAGGTTGCCGCGGATCTGGTCGACGATCTCGTTGATGAAGGCCTTCTTGCCCGGCAGGCGTTCCAGCTCGGCGGAAAAGTTGCCGCGCCCGAACTCGGCCACGCAGTCCATGGCTTGCTTCTTGACCGCGATATGGCTGGCCACCATGCGGTTGATGCCTTCGCCCATCGTGCGGAAGTCGCCGTCGAAGCGTGCCACGTCGATGCGTACGTCGATGTCGCCGGCGTCGTGTTCCTGCGAGACGCGGTTGATCTCCTCGTTTACGTGGGCGATGGTGCTTTGCACCTTGCGCAGCGAACGCAGCACCTCGCAGGCCTGCTCGTCGGGCAACTGCGGCATGGCGATGGCGAAGTTGCCGCGCGCAAAGGCATCCAGCGTCGTGGTGGCAAGCTCCAGCGAGCCGGTAGCCGTACGGATCGCGCGGAGCAGCAACGCACCGCTGAGGAGTGCGGCGAGTACGCTGGTGGCGATCAGGGCGCCGCGCGACAACGTCAGCGCAACGCCCGCAACCACCACCACGACGGGCAAGGCAAGGGCGAGGGCGGTGGTGAACCACAACTGCGTGGCGATCGGAGAACGGTGTGGCATGGCGGCAGCTTCCTGGGGTCAGGTAACAACGAATGACGCGGTGATGTGGAGAGTGCTGGTGTATGTGCTCAGGCCGCCAGGGCGTCCTGATTTGGATGCAATTGCTGGAGCAGGCTGGGCATATCGAGAATCAGCGCGACATCGCCGCTGCCCAGGATGCTCGAGCCACTGATGCCCTTGACCTGTGCGAAGACCTTGGACAACGGCTTGATCACGGTCTGCCATTCGCCCAGCAAGGTGTCCACGACCAGGCCGAAACGCTGGGCGCCCTGGCGGATCACCACGATGCTTTCGCGCGCCGGCGTCCTGCCGCCGAGCGCGAACAGTTCGCGCAGGCGCACATACGGCAGCACGCTGCCACGCAGGTCGATGTAGTCGCTGCTGTAGTCGGGCGTGAACTCTACGCATTCCTCCACCACGTCTAGCGGCACCACGAACACCGACTTGCCGACACTGACCTGGAAGCCGTTGATGATGGCCAGCGTCAGCGGCAGCCGTACCGAGATGGTGGTGCCAGCGCCTGCCGTGCTGTCGATCTCCACGGTGCCGCGCAGCGCGGTGATGTTGCGCTTGACCACGTCCATGCCGACGCCGCGCCCGGACAGGTTGGTGACCTTTTCGGCGGTGGAAAACCCCGGCTCGAAGATCATCGCGAACACCTCGCGGTCGCTGAGCTGGCGGCCCGGCTCGATCAGGCCGCGTTCCAGCGCCTTGGCCAGGATGCGGTCGCGGTTCAGGCCGCCGCCGTCGTCGGTGATCTGGATGACGATGCTGCCGGAGTCGTGATATGCGTTGAGGCCCACCGTGCCGCGTGCGGGCTTGCCGCGCGCCACGCGCACCTCCGCCGGCTCGATGCCGTGGTCCATCGCGTTGCGCACCAGATGGGTGAGCGGGTCGCCGATCTTCTCCACCACCGACTTGTCCAGCTCGGTGTCTTCGCCGGCCACCACCAGCGCGATGTCCTTGCCGAGTTCGCGTGCCACATCGTGGACCACGCGCTGGAAGCGGCTGAAGGTACCACCGATCTTGACCATGCGCAGTTGCAGGGCGCTTTCGCGCACCTCTTCCACCAGGCCGGCCAGGATCGAGGCCGATTCCAGCAACTGCGTGTCGCCGGTGCGTTGTGCGTTGGCATTGGTGCCGGCCACGGCGATGATGAGTTCGCCGACCAGGTCGATCATGCGATCGAGCTTGTCGGCATCGACGCGGATCGAGCGCGCGTCGGTGTTGCGTGCGCCGGTGTCCTGCGCCGCACGCACCGGCGCTGTGGCCGGGGCGGCAGCCAGCAAGCCGACGATCGGCGCTGCGGCAGCCACGGCCGGCTCGCTTGCAAGCACGGCGGTGGCGTTTGACGGCGCCGGCACCGAGATGATTTCCAGATCGCAGTCTTCGCGTACGAACTCGAACACGTCCTCGATGGCGGCACGGTCGGCATCGCTGCGTAGCAGGATCTGGAAACCGAGATAATTGGCTTCCGGATCGAGTGCCTCAAAGCTCGGCAGCTGGCTGACGTCGGTGCTGATCGACTCGACCGAACCCAGCCCACGCAGATTGCGAATCAGCTTGAGCGGCGAGTTGCCGTAGCGCAGCGCGTCGGCGAACAGTTTCAGCGTGATGCGCCAGTAACCGCTCTGTTTTTCCGGAATGCTGTGCTGGAGGGCCGTGGCAGTGACACCGCATGCGCTGACCTGCAGGTAGGTCTGCAATTGTGCCAGCAGGGGCTCGGCCTCTGCAGCCAATGCGGCGGCATCGGCGTGACCGGGGTCGGCCGCAGTTTCCACCAGCGCATGGATGTGGTCGCAGCACACCAGCAGCAGCGCGATCAGTTCCGAGCTCAGCGTCAGCGCGTCATCGCGCACCAGGTCCAGCACGCTTTCCACCACATGGGTGAAGCCGACCAGTTGCGGCAGATCGAACAGTCCGCCCGAGCCCTTAATGGTGTGCGCCGCACGGAAGATCGCATTGACCGCGTCCGGCGAGGATTCGCCACGCTCGGCTTCGAGCAGATGACGTTCCATGTCTTCGAGCAGATCCCGGCTCTCGGCCAGGAAGGTCTGCATCAGCTGATTCATGTCCATGCGCGTTGCCAGTCCGTTAGTGAATGCGTTCGCCGATACCTGCAACCGCATGCGGGTACAGCGCTTCGAGCAGGCCGAGCAGTTCGATCACATCGACCACCGCGCGGCTGGAATCGGTCAGCGAAAACGGCCGTCCGTCGGCCTGGATCGCCTGCTTGGTCGCCAGCAGCAGCTGCAGACCGGTGGTATCGATTTCGCTGACGGCCCCCAGGTCCAGATGCAATCCACCCGGATGCAGCAATGCCGGCTGCAGCAGCGGCTTGAGTTCTGCAGCGCGACGGATGGTCATCTCGCCTTCGAGGGCGAGCGTCAGCGGCGCGGGTAGATCGGACAGGAGCGTGTTCATTGATGCCTCAACGATGCGATGGCGCACGGGTGCGTGCCTGGACGCGGAAGACGGTCGCTCCGACGTGGGCTCGCGGGCATCTCTGCACACGGGGATCACGCCGGTCCATGCAGGTATCGGCGCGCGGCAGGAATATTGAGGCCAAATTCACTGCGGTGACGGATTTGCGAAACCCATCACTTCCCGGACATTAATTGCTCAGCTTTGTCGCAAGCAGACTCAGGAACCAATGTCCTGGACAGCCCCGCAGGACAGCCAACCGGATGGTGGCCTGCTTTTCCTGCGTGCGGCCTGGATGGGTGCGCCGCCGCTGCCGGGAATGCACACGAAACAGGCAGCAGGGGTCACGCACCGGCATCGCAAGGTGCTGCGCGTAGTGAAA
Source organism: Xanthomonas arboricola (assembly GCF_002940665.1). Taxonomy (GTDB): domain Bacteria; phylum Pseudomonadota; class Gammaproteobacteria; order Xanthomonadales; family Xanthomonadaceae; genus Xanthomonas; species Xanthomonas arboricola_B. The sequence goes on along the minus strand of NZ_MIGY01000001.1, from coordinate 173,296 downwards.
TGCCGCACTGGACCGGGTTCACTCCGCCCCGCAATTGCAAGGCGATCGACCCGTCCTTGCGTCTTCCATGACCGAGAGCGGTGCGCAAAGCAGGCGCAACCGCCCCGGCAGCTCCGTTATCTCGGCGCCAGCATCGTCAGCAGGCCGCGTGCGGCGTTGAAACGGTCGGCGCCTTCCGGCAGCGGCAGCTTGATGCGCAGCTTGTCCGGGCCGTCCATGGTGTAGATCTTGGGCTGCTTCTGGATCAGCTGGATCACCGCGACCGGGTCGATCGCCGGTTTTGCCTCGAAGACCAGCCGGCCGCCGTTCTCGCCCAGGTCCAGCTTGCGCACACCCAGCGCATTGGCCTGCAGCTTGAGCTCGGCAATCGCAAACAGGTGCTTGACCGGGTCCGGCAGCAGGCCGAAGCGGTCGATCATCTCCACCTGCAGTTCGCGCAGCGCATCGGCATCGCGTGCGCTGGAGATGCGCTTGTACAGCGTCAGGCGCGTATGCACATCGGGCAGATAGGCCTCGGGAATCAGCGAGGCCACGTGCAGCTCGACCTCGGCGCCACGAACCTCCTCGCCGGCATCCAGGTCCGGCAGCTTGCCCTGGCGGATGCTGCGCACCGCGCGTTCCAGCAACTCGGTATAGAGGCTGAAACCGACCTCGGCCATCTGCCCGCTCTGGTCTTCGCCCAGCAGCTCGCCGGCGCCACGGATTTCCAGATCGTGCGTGGCCAGGGTGAAGCCGGCGCCGAGCTCGTCCATGGAGGCGATCGCTTCCAGACGCTTCTCCGCATCGGAGGTCATCGAGCGACGATCCGGCACCACCAGGTACGCGTAGGCGCGGTGATGCGAGCGGCCGACGCGGCCGCGCAGCTGGTGCAACTGGGCCAGGCCGAAGCGGTCGGCGCGGTTGATGATGATGGTGTTGGCATTGGGGATGTCGATGCCCGACTCGATGATGGTGGTCGACAGCAACACGTTGAAGCGCTGCTTCTGGAAATCCAGCATCACCCGTTCCAGCTCGCGCTCGGGCATCTGCCCGTGGGCGATGCCGATGCGCGCTTCCGGCACCAGTTCGGACAACTCGCGTTGCATGCGCACGATGCTTTCCACATCGTTGTGCAGGAAGTACAGCTGCCCGCCGCGACTGAGCTCGCGCTGGAAGGCCTCGCGCAGCAGCGTGTTGTCCCAGGCGGTGATGAAGGTCTGCACCGCGAGCCGGTTCGGCGGCGGGGTGGCGATGATCGACAGGTCGCGCAGGCCGGCCATGGCCATGTTGAGCGTGCGCGGGATCGGCGTGGCGGTGAGCGTGAGCAGATGCACGTTGGCGCGCATCGCCTTGAGCGCCTCCTTCTGCCGTACACCGAAGCGCTGCTCTTCGTCGACCACGACCAGGCCCAGGTCCCTGAACTTGACGTCCGGCTGCAGCAGCCGGTGCGTGCCGATGATCACGTCGATCTCGCCGCTGGCGACCTTCTCCAGCTCGGCCTTGATTTCCTTGGTGCTTTTGAAGCGCGACAGCACTTCCACCTTCATCGGGTAATCGGCGAAGCGGTCGCGGAAATTGCGGTAATGCTGCTCGGCCAGCAGCGTGGTCGGCACCAGCACGGCGACCTGCTTACCGGCGCTTGCCGCGGCAAATGCGGCACGCACGGCCACTTCGGTCTTGCCGAAGCCGACGTCGCCGCAGACCACGCGGTCCATCGGCTGGCTGCTGCCTAGATCGCGCAGCGTCGCATCGATGGCCGCCAGCTGGTCGGCGGTTTCCTCGAATGGAAAACCGGCCGCGAACGGCTCGTACATCGCTCGGTCCACCTGCAAGGCCAGACCGGCACGCGCACGTCGGCGAGCCTGGATTTCCAGCAATTCGGCCGCCACGTCGCGGACCTTTTCGGCCGCCTTGCGCTTGGCCTTGGTCCATTGCTCGCCGCCCAGCGAATGCAGCGGCGCGGTCTCGGCCGAGGCGCCGGAATAACGGCTGATCAAATGCAGCTGCGCCACCGGCACATACAACCGGTCGCCCTTGGCGTACTCGATTTCCAGGAACTCGCCGGGCATGCCGCCGGCATCGAGCACGATCAGCCCGCGGTAGCGGCCGACACCGTGATCCTCGTGCACGATCGGCGCGCCTTCGGACAGTTCGCCCAGATCGCGGATGATCGCTTCCGGCTCGCGTCCGACCCGGCGGCTGCGGCGTGGCTGGTTGGCGCGCTCGGGAAACAGCTGGCGCTCGGTCAGTACCGCAATCTGCGGGGCGTCCAGCGCAAAGCCGTCTTCCAGCGGCGCCACGGTGATGCCGAAGCGCAGCCCGGGCGCAGCCAGGAAGGCGGGCAGGTCGGCGACCACCTCCGGCTTCAACTGCGCGGCGGCCAGCACTTCCATCAAGGCTTCGCGACGACCGGCAGTATCTGCGGCCACCAGCACGCGGCCAGGGTAATGGCCCAGGAACGAGGCCAGCGCCTGACCGGCCGGTGCGTCTTTTGCCGCCACCGGCAGCGGCGGTAACGGCTGGTCGCCGAGTGCGGCGGCCTCGTCGATACGCGGATGATCGCTGGCCCAGACTTCGATACGCGCCAGCTTGTTGAGCCGCTCGCGCAATGCGTCCGGCGATTGATACAACTCGTCCGGCGTCAGCAGCGGGCGTTCCACATCGTGGCGGCGCTGCTCGTAGCGGTCCTGTGTCTGCGCCCAGAACGTGTCCGCCGCGTTGGAGACGCCGGTGGCGACCAGCGGCAGCACGCGCTTGTCCAGATAATCGAACAAGGTGGCGGTCTTGCTGAAGAACATCGGCAGGTAGTACTCGACCCCCGACGGCGCCAGGCCCGATTTCAGATCCTGATACAGCGCGCTGCGCCGGGTATCCACGTCGAAACGCTCGCGCAGGCAGGCCAGCACGCGCTCCACGCTCGCATCGTCCATCGGCACTTCGCGGCCGGGCAGCAGCTTGACGGCCTCGACCTTGTCCAGCGAGCGTTGCGATTCCGGGTCGAATGCGCGGATCGAGTCGATATCCTCGTCCAGCAACTCGATCCGTAGCGGCGTGGCTTCGCCCATCGGAAACACGTCGAGCAGGCCGCCGCGCACCGCGAAATCGCCCGGGTCCATCACCTGCGGGACGTTGCGGTAACCGGCGCTTTCCAGACGGCGTTTTTCCGCATCCAGATCCAGCCGCTGCCCGACCTTGAGATCGAAACTGCCACCGACGATGTAGCTCAACGGCGCCAGCTGCTGCATCAACGTCTGCACCGGCACGATGACCACGCCACGGGTCAGTGCAGGCAACCGATGCAGCGCTGCCAGACGCTGGCTGATGATTTCCGGGTGCGGGCTGAACTGGTCGTAGGGCAGGGTTTCCCAATCGGGAAACGGCACCACCGGCAGCGTGGTCTGCTCGCCGAGCAAGGCATGCAGATCCGCCTCGATCTGATGCGCGCTCTGGTTGTCGCGGGCGATCACCAGCAACGGCCCCGCATGCGCCTCGGCGGCGCGTGCGATCGACCAGGCCAGTGCGGTCGGCGAAGACGGAGCGCGCCAATAGGCGCGGAGCTGGCCGGACTTGGGCAGCGGCGGGGAGGGGAAGGTGGTTGGCGACGGCATCAGCCGGTAATTTTATCAGAGCACCCACCGCGGCCGGTCCATCCGGCGTGAAAGCCGGCGTCGAGCTACCTGCGCCACGTTGGTCGGATATGCGGCGCTCCCGCCAGATACATACCGACCATCCCGACAGGTCCTTGCCCGCTCACCGTCGCGGGACCTTGAGCGGCATCGATGCCGCGCCAGAGCCTACAGGGACGTCCTTGCGGCGTGTCCTGCGATGGTGGGCGGGTAAGGGCCTGCAGCCAAGCGACAGATCAACAATCAAAGCTGGGTAAGTCGGGCGCGCGGCGTCCTCACCGCTCGCGGGACACGCCGTGAACCCGTCCCTGGGGGCTCGGTGGCGGCATCCATGCCGCCACACGGTCCCGCAATCGGCGAGGGCGCCGCACCAGACGGTTGGTCGGTTGTTTGAAAAGCTGGTCCGCTGCCCTGGCTTTGTTGCGGAACGAGCGGACGCGTCCTTGCCCGAGCAGGACACCGTGCCTGTTCGCACTATGCCTACCGACCATCCCGACAGGTCCTTGCCCGCTCACCGTCGCGGGACCTTGAGCGGCATGGATGCCGCGCCAGAGCCTACAGGGACGTACTTGCGGCGTGTCCCGCGATGGTGGGCGGGCAAGGACCCTGCAGCCAAGCCGCAGATCCTGCTCTAACCGGTTCCCGAATCCCGAATCCCAGCCCTCAGGCATCCAGTTCGAGCACCATCCGCACCAGCTCCGGCGAATCCGGATGCGGCTGCGGCTTGAAGCCCAGCGATTCGGCCAGCTGCAGCATCGGCATATTGCTTTGCAGCACGTCGCCGAACAGGCAATCCAGGTACTTGCGCCGTGCCCACTTGACCAGCTTGCGCATCAGCTGCCGTCCTAGCCCTTGGCCGGCGACGAAGCTGCTGACCAGGATGGTGTACTCGGCTTGGCGGGTGCCTGGCACCAGCGCCGCGCGCGCCACCGCGCCCACCAGCGCTTCGCCCGGCGGCAGCTGTTCGGCGGCCACCAGCACGATTTCGCTCTTGGGGTTGGGATGGGTCAGGCGCTGCACCATCTCCGGGGTGATTTCGGCGGAGGAACGCACAAAGCGCGCGCGGATTTCCTCCGGTCCCAACAGGCTGAAAGCGCCCTGCAGCGGCGGACCGTCCTCGGGGCGGATCGGGCGGAGCAGAAGGGTGCGGCCATTGGGCAGGCAGAAATTTTCATGCCAGGGAGGCATGCGATTACGAATGGCCATGACCGGTGTTCCTTAAAGATCGGAAGATTCTGGCACCCGCCCAGGGCACGACCGTGAACGAATCCGGTGCGCCGCTGGGGCCGTCAGGGGGTGGCATTGCTTCCCTCGCCACTGTACCGAGCGATACTGTGATCCAGCCGTGAGTGTGGCGCCGCGTTTGTCAGCGCGAGGAAGCGCCGCCACCGATGACTCAGGCGTCCTGGCGCAGCCACTCCAGCCGGGTCGAGGCGCCGGCCTCGCCGAGATGCTGCTTCAGCACCGGCAGCGCGGGCGCCAGCACCTGGTCGAACTGCCACGGTGCATTGACGATCAGCAACCCGCTGCCGGTCAGGCGCAGCGGTGAGTCGTCCGCGCGCACCTGCAGCTCGGCCACCAGCACCGACTTGGCCGGCAGCGTGGCGGCCTTGCGCATGAACGGCTGCAGGCTGCGGCGCAGCTTGATCGGGTACCACACCATGCAGATCGCCTGCGGCCAGCGCGCCAGAGTCTCGCGCACGCTGTGGATGACCTGCGGGTACTCGGCCTCCTGCGCCTCGTACGGCGGGTCGATCAGCACCAGCCCGCGGCCGATCCTGGTTTCGCCCGCGCGCGGCGGCACGAATGCGCGAATCGCCTCGTAGCCATCGCCGGCATGCACGCGCACGCGGTTGTCCCTGGCGAACAGGCGCTTGAGCGCCTCGGCCTCTTCCGGCTGCAACTCGCAGAACGCCATGCGGTCCTGTTCGCGCAACGCCTGCGCTGCCAGCAGCGGCGAGCCGGGGTAATGGTTGATCTGGATGCCGGCGGTGGGGCGTGCCGGCTTCTGGCCGGGCGTGGCCGGGCGGGCGACGCCCTGGTTGTCGGCCTGCACCGCGCGCAGATAGCGTTCGACCACCTCGGGCAGGGTCGATTCGGCCATCAGCCGCATCACCCCGGCATCGGCCTCGTTGGTCTTGCGGCTTTCCTCGCCGCCGAGCTGGTAGCGCCCGCGCCCGGCGTGGGTGTCGAGCACGAAGAACGGGGTGTCCTTGCGTTTGAGGGTGTCGATCAGCGCCAGCAAGGCGATGTGCTTGAGCACGTCGGCATGGTTGCCGGCATGGAAGGCGTGGCGATAGTTCATCGCGGCAGTGTACGGGCCGCGCCAGCATGCGGCTATGCTGCGCGCCATGTCCGAGTCCCCCGCCCGCGTGCTTGTCGTCGAAGACGAAGCCGCCATTGCCGATACGGTGCTGTACGCGCTGCGCAGCGAAGGCTATGCGCCCGAGCATTGCCTGCTGGGCCGCGACGCATTGGCGCGGCTGCGTGCCGACCCGGCCGATGTGGTGGTGCTGGACGTGGGCCTGCCGGACATCAACGGCTTCGAGGTGTGCCGCGCGCTGCGCGGTTTCAGCGATGTGCCGGTGATCTTCCTGACCGCGCGCAACGATGAGATCGACCGCGTGCTCGGCCTGGAACTGGGCGCCGACGACTACATGGCCAAGCCGTTCTCCCCGCGCGAACTGGTGGCGCGGGTGCGCGCGCGGCTGCGGCGTCGCAATGTGGCCGCCGTACCGGACACTGGCTGGCAGCCGCATGGCGCGTTTGCGATCGATCGCGAGGGCAGCCGCATCCGTTACGGCGATGCGTTGCTGCCGCTGACCCGCTACGAATACGCGCTGCTGTCGGCCCTGTTGCAGCGCCCCGGCGCGATCCTGAGCCGCGCGCAGCTGATGGACCGCGGCTGGGACGCTGCTGCCGACAGCGCAGACCGCACCGTGGACACCCATATCAAGACGCTGCGCGGCAAGTTGCGCCAGGCCGGCGTGCCGGCCGACCCGATCCGCACCCATCGTGGCCTCGGCTACGCGCTGGAGCTATAGACGTGGCCGAGCGCAGGCGTCACGTTGTTCTCCCGGCCGGGGCCTGAGATGCGGCTCGGTCTCAAGCTGTTTCTGGGCTTCTTTCTGATCGTCGGATTGGCCGCGTTCTTCGTGATGCGGGTGTTCGTCAACGAGGTCAAGCCGGGCGTGCGCCAGGCGATGGAATCCACGCTGGTGGATGCGGCCAATGTACTGGCGGAAATGGCCGGCGGCGAGCTGGCTGCCGGCACCATCGCCAACGGCAGTTTCGCGCGCAACCTGGCGCAGGCGCAGCGGCGCGATCCCAAGGCCTGGGTGTGGCGGTTCCGCAAGAACAACGTGGCCTACCGCGTCACCGTGACCGACGCACGCGGCGTGGTGGTGTTCGATTCGCTGGGGCGCGATGTGGGCCGCGACAACTCGCGCTGGAACGATGTCTATCGCACCTTGCGCGGCGAATATGGCGCCCGCTCCAGCCCCGAGGTCGATGGCGACCCGACCGCCACGGTGATGCATGTGGCCGCGCCGATCTACGCGCCGAATGACCCGGCCAGGTTGATCGGCGTACTGACGCTGGCGCAGCCCAATCGCAGCATCGACCCGTTCATCGAGGCCAGCCAGCGCAACATCCTGCAGCGCGGTGCCTGGCTGATCGGCATTTCCGCGCTGATCGGCATCTGGATGACCTGGTGGCTGATGCGCGGCATCGGCCGGCTCAATCGCTACGCGCAGGCGGTGAGCGCGGGCGTACCGGTGCCGCCGCCCAAACCGCGCGGCGATGAAATCGGCGACCTGGGCCAGGCGCTGGAAAGCATGCGGCGCAAGCTGGAAGGCAAGGCCTACGTGGAGCAGTACGTGCAGTCGCTGACGCACGAGATGAAGAGCCCGCTGGCGGCAATCCGGGGTGCGTCCGAATTGTTGAGCGAGCCACTGCCGGAAGCCGATCGCCAGCACTTTGTCGCCAGCATCCGCGCGCAGGAGCTGCGCCTGACCGAGACCATCGACAAGCTGCTCGCACTGGCCGAGGTGGAACAGCACGGCTGGCTGCAGACGCGCGAGCGTATCGCGGTGGCTGGCTTGCTGCAGGCCGTCCTGGATGCGGTGCTGCCGCGTGCGAGAGCGGCCGGCGTGCTGCTGGAAAGCGATGCCGCATCCGCTACGGCGCGCGAGCAGTCCGTGCTGGGCGATGGATTCCTGCTGCGCCAGGCGCTGATCAACCTGCTGGAAAATGCCATCGCGTTCTCGCCGCAGGGCAGCACCGTCCAGCTGCGTGCGCAGGTACTCAAGGGGCAGGTGCAGCTGGTAGTGCAGGACCGCGGCAGCGGCGTGCCGGACTACGCACTGGAACGGGTGTTCGAGCGTTTCTATTCGCTGGCCCGCCCGCAGACCGGACAACGCAGCTCCGGCCTTGGCCTGCCGTTCGTACGCGAAGTCGCGCGCCTGCATGGCGGCGAGGCCACGCTGGGCAACCGCGAGGGCGGCGGCGCGTTGGCGACGCTGCGGCTGCCGGCTGGCTGATGCAAGGCTTCGGCCCGGCACGACCGAGTCGCCGTCCGATGATCCACTTCACATTGGCTTCAAATTCGCCTCAAATCCCCGACACCGGCGCACCGCACCCTGGCGACCTCCCAGACTGAGGAAGGTCGATGAAATCCCTGAAACTGTTGTTGCGCTTCGCCACCATTGGCGGATTGATCCTGTTGCTGCTGATTCCATTGCTGTTGATCCGCGGCACGGTGCAGGACCGTGCGCGTTACCGCGACGAGGCGGTGGAGCGGGTGGCGCAGAGCAAGGCCGGCGAGCAGCAGTTCATCGCGCCGGTGCGGGTGCTGCCGTTTACCGAGGACGTGCAGGTCACCGAGCCCGACGAACAGGGCAACCCGCGCAAGGTCTGGCGCAAGCGCGAGGGCCAGCTGCTGCAGACCCCGCGCACGCTCACCCTGAGCGGCGAGCTCACCCCGTCCGAGCGCAAGATCGGCCTGTTCCGCGTGCAGGTGTATTCGTGGAAGGCCGGGCTCAAGGCCGAGTTCGACCCGTTCGCCTATCCGGCCGTGGCCGGTCGCAGCTATGGTCGGCCGCATCTGGCGGTGGGTATTTCCGATGTGCGCGGCCTGGTCGGCACGCCGAGCCTGCGGGTGGACGGCCGCAGCTTGCCGCTGGAGAGCGGGGCCGGCGGCCTGGCGGGGCGCTCGGCCGGTATCCATGCCGATCTGCAGCCGTTGAGCGATGCGCTGGCCGGCACGCTGGGCGATGGCAACCTGGTGGAGATGTCCTTCGTGCTGGATGGCACCCGCAGCCTGGCGATCGCACCGATTGCCGACAACAACGACATCGCCCTGCGCTCGGCCTGGCCGCATCCGCTGTTTGGCGGGCGCTTCTTGCCGAATGCGCCGACGATCGGCCAGCGCGGTTTCGATGCGAGTTGGTCGTTGTCGTCGCTGGCCACCGGTGCGCAGACGCAGCTGCAGTCCAGCCAGTCGGCGCTGGATACGCTGGAAGTGCGGCTGGTCGATCCGGTGGACGTGTACACCCAGGCCGACCGGGCCAGCAAGTACGGCATCCTGTTCGTGGTGTTGACCTTCGTGGCATTCGTGTTGTTCGAGTTGATCAAGCGTTTGCCGATCCATCCCCTGCAATACCTGCTGGTGGGTCTGGCGCTGGCGATCTTCTTCCTGCTGCTGTTGAGCCTTTCCGAGCACATCGCGTTCTGGCAGGCGTATCTGGTCTCGGCCGCGGCGTGTATCGGCCTGCAGTTCTTCTATCTGTCCGGGGTGTTGCGCAGCTGGGTGCGTGCAGCCGGGTTCTCGGCGATGCTCACCGCGTTGTACGGGGTGCTCTACAGCCTGTTGATCTCCGAAGACAACGCACTGCTGATGGGATCGCTGCTGCTGTTCGGCATTCTGGCCAGCATCATGTGGGTCACCCGCAAGCTCGATTGGTACGAGCTTGGCAACAGCCTGCGCTGAGGCCGGCATGCGCGCTCACGCACAGTTGCACCGGCGGGCGCAGCGCTTGCTGCCCGCCGGGATCGACACGGTGGCGCTGCTTCCCGCAGCGCTGCCGCAGTGTTGGGAAGCTTCGCCATTGTCGGCCTTGCCCCTGCGCCGCGATGGACGCCGGGGGGTGATCGGCCTGCGCCTGCATGCGGGCACCGCGCAGGCACTGCGCCTGGGCGGCAGCGGATTCCTGCAGGCGGCGCAGCGGCAAGATGTGGAGACAGACAGCATGCGTCCGCGGCGCTACGGGCCGTGGCAGCGGTTGAGCAACGGCAGCTACTGGGCGCGCAGCACCGATGCACTGTTCGGCGTGCTGCTGGCCAGCGAGGAGGCGGCGGTGTGGTTGCTGTGGCAGCAGCCGGCTGCGGCGGCTCCGGGCAATGGCGGCTGGCTGCTCTGACCCACGGCGGCGCAGCTGCGCCAGGCTGGCTTACCATGGCCGGCATGAGCGGCTCCTCCCTGATTGTCGAAACGGTGCGCGGCGCGCAGGTACTGCCGCATCTGGCTGCGGTGGCGCAACTGCGCATCGCGGTGTTCCGCGCCTGGCCATACCTGTACGAAGGCGACGCCGATTACGAGCGCGGCTATCTGGCCGCCTACGCGGCCTCGCCGGACAGCGTGTTCGTGCTGGCACGCGATGGCGATGCGGTGATCGGCGCCTCCACCGGGCTGCCGCTGCTCGACGACAGCGAGGCCTTCCATGCGCCGTTTCGTGCGGCCGGCATCGAGCCGGCCAGCGTGTTCTATTTCGGCGAATCGGTGCTGCTGCCGGAATATCGCGGGCAGGGGATCGGCCACGCATTTTTCGACCAGCGCGAGGCGCATGCGCGCGCACTGGGCCGCTTCGCGCTCACCGCGTTCTGTTCGGTGGAACGCGCGCAGGACGATCCGCGCAGGCCGGCCGATCACCGACCCAACGATGTGTTCTGGCGCAAGCGTGGCTATGCACCGCAACCGGACATGCGCGTGCAATTGGCGTGGGCGGAGTTGCAACACGGCGAGATCGACCACAGTCTGCGGGTGTGGACGCGGCCACTGCCGCCGTGACCGAGTCACTTCTTCCGCCATCGATCAATCGCAATCAGGCCAGCAGATGAAAATTGCCGTCGCCAAGTACCCGATCGGCAAACCTGCCGACTTCGCCGCGTTCGCCGCACGCCAGTCCGCGCTGGTGGGCGAGGCTGCCGCCGCCGGCGCACGCCTGCTGGTGCTGCCGGAGTATCTGGCGCTGGAACTGGGCGCGACCTTCGATACGCAGATTTCTGCCGGATTGCCGGAGTCGCTGGCGGCGATCCAGGCGCTGCGTGCGCCGTGGCTGGAGCTGTTTGCCGGCCTGGCGCGCCAGCATCGGCTGCATCTGGTTGCCGGCAGCTTTCTGCTGGACCTGGGCCAGGGCCGTTACCGCAACCGCAGCGACTGGTTCACGCCCGATGGCCGGCACGGCTGGCAGGACAAGCTGCAGCTGACCGGCTTCGAAAAGGCCACCGGGCTGATCGAGCCGGGCGATGCGCTGAAGGTGTTCGACCTGGACGGCGTGCGTGCGGCGATCGCGATCTGCTACGACAGCGAGTTTCCGCTGCCGGTGCGCGCGCAATATGAGGCCGGCGCGCGGCTGTTGATCGTGCCCAGTTGCACCGACACCGCTGCCGGGGCGATGCGGGTGCGCGTCGGCTGCCTGGCGCGCGCGCTGGAAAACCGCGTGTTCGTCGCGCAATCGGTCACGGCCGGGCAAGCGCCGTGGAGCCCGGCGCTGGACGTCAATACCGGCGAAGCGGCGGTGTTCGCACCGATGGATGTCGGCTTCCCGGCCGATGGCGTGCTGGTACAGACCCAGGGCACTGCCGTGTGGGCGTATGCGGAGCTGGATTTTGCCGCCTTCGAGGCCAGCCGCGCGCAGGCCCAGGTCGCCAACGATCGCGATTGGGTCGGTCAACTGGGCGCTCAGCTCGTGCGTGCCAGGCTGGCCACGTTCGACTGACCGGGCGCGCGGCCAGCCACTGCGCGCAGCATCAGGCGAGCGCAGTCGGTGCCCGCGACCCATCGCGCCACGCGTACGCCCCGACCGTTCTGCGCCGGCCATCACTCGCATCCCTTGCACCAACCACCAGGTTCCCATGGCCAAGAAAACCCTGATTCCGCACAGCGTCCGTCTCGAGTTCGCGCCCGGTGCGCGGGTGCACAGCAATCTGTCCGGCGCGGCCTTCACCGATGACTGGCTGTGGGTGGCCGGCGACGAGGCCTGCGCCGTGGATCGCCTGCGCAGGCTCGACCCCGTGCAGCACGAGACGTTGCGCTTCGGCCACGGGCAGAGCTTTGCATTGGCCGAGTTGCTGGATCTGCCCGGCGAGGCGGCCGAGGAGGCGGATCTGGAAGGAATGGCGCTGTCGGATGGATTGCTGTGGGTGATCGGCTCGCATGGGCTCAAGCGCAAGAACGCCAAGCGCAGTCGCGACGATGCCGAAAACGCCAAGCGCCTGACCAAGCTCAAGCTCGACGCCAACCGTCGCCTGCTGGCCTGCCTGCCGATCGAGCGCGATGCCGACGGCACCCCGCGCCTGGTACGCGAAGCCGCCGACGGCCGTCGCGCACTGCGGCTCAAGGGCGATGCCAGACACAATCAGCTCACCGACCTGCTGGCCGACGACCCGCACTTCGGCCCGTTCCTGGAGATCCCCGGCAAGGACAACGGCTTCGACATCGAAGGCATCGTGGTGGATGGCGAGCGCCTGCTGCTGGGCCTGCGCGGGCCGGTGCTACGCGGCTGGTCGGCGCTGCTGGAGATCCGGGTCCAGGCGCATGGCGACCATCTGCGGCTGGTGCCGCTGGACGAAGACGGCGCGCTGCTGCGCAAGCACTTCCTGCAATTGGGCGGGCTGGGCATCCGCGACCTGCATTATTCCGGCGACGACCTGTACCTGCTGGCCGGCCCGACCATGGTGCTGAACGGCGAAATCCGCCTGTTCAAATGGCCTGGCGCGCGTGCGGTGCTGGCCGCCAACCAGGCGCCGGCGCGCTTTCAGCACGAGCTGCTGGAATCGGCGGTGTTGCCGCACGGCACCGACAGCGACCGCGCCGAGGCGATCTGCAACCTTCCCAGCCACCTGGCCGGCGACACGCCCAGCTGGCTGGTGCTGTACGACGCGCCCGGCCCGGCGCGCAGCGGCGGCGATGACGTGGTCTACGGCGACCTGTTGCGCAACCGCTGAGCCGCGCGCGGGCAGCTCTGCGCTGGTCAAGGTAAAATCGGCCGACTCCCGTTTTGCCGAGCGCTCCATGACCTGCCGCACCCGTTTTGCCCCCAGCCCCACCGGTTACCTGCACATCGGCGGCGCCCGCACTGCGCTGTATTGCTGGCTGGAGGCGCGCCGCCGCGGCGGGCAGTTCGTGCTGCGCATCGAGGACACCGACCGTGAGCGCAGCACCCAGGAGGCGATCGACGCCATCCTCGAGGCGATGGAATGGCTGGGCCTGGGTTACGACGAGGGCCCGATCTACCAGACCCAGCGCGTCGCCCGCTACCAGGAGGTCGCCGAGCAGCTGCTGGCCCAGGGCAAGGCCTATTACGCCTACGAAACCCGCGAAGAACTCGACGCCATGCGCGAGGCCGCGATGGCCAGGCAGGAGAAGCCGCGCTACAACGGTGCCGCCCGTGAGCAGAACCTGCCGTACCGCGACGACCCCAACCGGGTCATCCGCTTCAAGAATCCTGTCGGCGGCACGGTGGTGTTCGACGACCTGATCAAGGGCGTCATTGAGATCGCCAACAGCGAGCTCGACGACATGGTGATCTTCCGCCCGGACGGCTTCCCCACCTACAACTTCGCGGTGGTGGTGGACGACTGGGACATGGGCATCACCGAGGTGATCCGCGGCGACGACCACATCAACAACACCCCGCGCCAGATCAACATCTACCAGGCGCTGGGCGCGCCGGTGCCGAAGTTCGCGCACATGCCGATGATCCTGGACGAGCAGGGCGCCAAGCTGTCCAAGCGCACCGGCGCGGCCGACGTGATGCAGTACAAGGACGCCGGCTATCTGCCGCATGCGCTGATCAACTACCTGGCCCGTCTGGGCTGGTCGCACGGCGACCAGGAGTTGTTCAGTCGGCAGGAGTTGCTCGACCTGTTCGACGTCAAGGACGTCAATTCCAAGGCCGCGCGGCTGGACATGGCCAAGCTGGGCTGGGTCAACCAGCATTATCTGAAGACCGACGACCCGGCCAGCATCGCCCCACAGCTGGAATACCAGCTGGCCAGGCTGGGTATCGACGTCGCCGCCGGCCCGGCCGCCGCCGATGTGGTGGTGGCGCTGCGCGAGCGCGTGCAGACCTTGAAGGAAATGGCCGAAAAGGCCGTGGTCTGGTACCAGCCGCTGGAAACCTACGACGAAGCGGCAGTGATGAAGCACCTCAAGCTGGGCGCAGAGGTGCCGCTGGGCAAGGCGCGCGAGCTGCTGGCGGCGCAGGGCGAATGGAGCGTGGAAACCGTCTCGGCCGCGCTGCACGACGCGGCCGCCGCGCTGGAGCTGGGCATGGGCAAGGTGGCCCAGCCGCTGCGCGTGGCCATCACCGGCACCCAGGTCAGCCCGGACATTTCGCAGACGGTGTACCTGGCCGGACGCGAGGGCGCCTTGAAACGCATCGATGCGGCACTCATCAAGATAGGGGCGGGCTGACCGCCGGAGCCTGTGATGAAGACCAACGAACACGCCTGCACTGCACCGCATCACCACGTCGACGACGCCAACGGCTTCGTGCGCGCGGTGGAGCGGGCCTGCAGCGAGCGCGGCCTGCGGCTGACGCCGATCCGCGCCAATGTGCTGCGGCTGATCGCCGACGCCGGCAAGCCGGTCAAGGCCTACGAACTGCTGGACTGGGTGCGCGAAGGCAAGGGCGTCGGTGCCGACGCCCCGCCCACGGTGTACCGCGCGCTGGATTTCCTGATGGCCAACGGCTTCGTGCACAAGCTCGAGTCGGTCAACGCCTTCGTCGCCTGCCACCACCCCAACAGTGCCCAGCACTCGGTGCCGTTCCTGATCTGCGACCGCTGCCACAGCGCGGTGGAGCTGGAAGACCGCGACGTGGTGGCGCAACTGGAAGCGCGCGCCAAGGCGCTGGGTTTCCAGCCGCAGGCGCAGACGCTGGAAGTGCATGGCCTGTGCGCCAAGTGCGCGGTGGCCGAGTAAGGATCGCCAGGCAACGCAGGGCGGTTCACTTGGAGCGGCGAACAAACCGTCGCGGGACCTTACGCGGCATGGATGCTGCGCAAGGGCTTACAAGGACGTACCTGCAGCGTGTCCCGCAACAGTAGGCGGGCAAGGGCCTGCAGCGATGCAGCAGATCAGCTGGCGTGACGTAGTTTTGTTAGCGGCTCTCAAGTTGCCGGCAGTGCGCAGACGCAGCAATCTGCTGCAGACGGATGCGCTGTTGTTGTCACACCGACAAAGCCTCGAACAGTACGCGCGTGCACCAGTGCCATACACGCGCATCACTGGGGTCGCTAGCGACTCATCGCTTACCCCAGGTATCAAACACCACCGCACATCACGCCGCGGCAGCGCTCTTGCATCCATAGCCCGCCAGAAACAGGGCGACCGCGCGCTGCGTCGCCTCGCGCAAATACTCGGGCGAGGGGTCTTTCAGTGCGCCGAACAGGCAGGGCATCAGGGTTTCCGCCTCCAGTAGCCCGCCGAACTGCCTTGACGCGATCAGGACGTCGGCGCAGCGGATCACGCCGCGATCCATCTGCGTCTGCAGATAGCCGGCCATGCGTTGCAGGCCTTCCTCGGGGCCTGCAGTGAAGAACAGCGCCCCCACGTCCGACCGCCCAGACACGCCGATGATGGTCTGCCAGATGGTGATCGAGCTGGGCGCGCACAGGAAGCTGAGGATGTCCTCGCCGAAGCGCTGCAGGGTCTCGGCGACGGGGCCGTTGCTTTGCGAAAGCGCGTCCAGCACCGGGTCGATATAGCGGTCGGACATGTCCTTGGCAAACGCCACGAACAACTCCTCCTTGGACGGGAAGTAGCCGTAGAGCGTGCGCTTGGAGCCGCCGACGCGGGCGGCGATCTGCGACATCGAGGCGCCTTCGAAGCCTAGTTCGAGGAATACCTCGCTGGCCGCCTGCACGATGGCGTGGCGTTTTTCTTCGGTTCTGACCCGCATCAACTGGCTCCCTTGGGTGCTTAAGTATACCGACTGGGCAGGAATGCTTGACGGCTGCGGATTCGCTTATTAGGATACCGAACCGTACCGTTTAGATTTAATCATCCTGCGTCCCGTCGGAGACCTCCCCGTGCGTCCTCATGCTTCGTTTCGCCTGCCCCTGCTCGCTGCCGCCGTTGCTGCCACCGTCCTGCTCAGTGCCTGCGGCAGCCCGCCGGGCGGTCCGCCGCCGGAGGAGGGCATACCCGAAATGGGCGTGCTGACCGTCAAGTCGCATTCGGTGACCCTGACCACCGAGCTGCCCGGACGCACGGTTCCCTACCTGATTGCCGAAGTTCGCCCGCAGGTGGGCGGGATCGTGCAATCGCGCCAGTTCACCGAAGGCGGCGACGTCAAGGCCGGGCAGACGCTGTACCAGATCGATCCGGCGACCTATCGCGCCAGCTACGCCAGCGCCCAGGCCACCCTGGCCAAGGCGCAGGCCAACCTGCGCACCGCCAGGCTCAAGGCCGAGCGCTACACCGAACTGGTGCAGATCAAGGCCATCAGCCAACAGGACGGCGACGACACCGCCGCCGCACTGGGCCAGGCCGAGGCCGACGTGGCGGCCGGCAAGGCCAGCGTGGAAACCGCGCGCATCAACCTGGCCTTCGCGCGTCTGGACGCGCCGATCTCCGGTCGTATCGGCCGCTCCAGCGTCACCCCGGGAGCATTGGTGACCGCCAACCAGGCCACCGCACTGACGACCATCCAGCAACTGGACCCGATCTACATCGACGTCACCCAGCCCAGCGCGGCCTTGCTCCGCCTGAAGCAGGCGATGGCGCGCGGCGATCTGGAGAAGGCCGGCGACGATGCGGCCAAGGTGTCGCTGCTGCTGGAAGACGGCAGCACCTATCCGTTGCAGGGTCACCTGGCGTTCTCCGATGTCACCGTCGACCAGAACACCGGCTCGATCACCTTGCGCGCGGTGTTCCCGAACCCGAATGCGGAGTTGTTGCCGGGCATGTACGTGCGCGCGGTGCTGCAGGAGGGCATCAAGGAGCAGGGCGTGCTGGTGCCGCAGCAGGCGGTCTCGCGCAATGGCGCCGGCAAGCCGACCGCCTTCGTGGTCGGCGCCGATCACAAGCTGCAACTGCGCGTGCTGGAAACCGACCGCGAAGTCGGCGACCAGTGGCTGGTGCGCAGCGGTCTGAAGGCCGGCGAACAGCTGGTGGTCGAAGGCGTCTCGCGCGCCCGCGACGGCATCGAGGTCAAGACCGTGCCCTGGCAGCCCAAGGGCAAGCAGGCCACCGGTGCCGGCAATGCCGCCGCTGGCACTCCTCCCGCCCCGACCGCACCGCGTGCGGCCAACTGAGGCGGGATCACACGTCATGGCACGCTTCTTTATCGATCGTCCGATCTTCGCCTGGGTATTGGCCATCATCGTGATGCTGGCCGGCATCCTGTCCATCGCCACCTTGCCGATTGCGCAATACCCCAGCATCGCGCCACCGGCCGTCGCCATCACCGCCAACTATCCGGGCGCTTCGGCGCAGACGCTGGAAGACACCGTCACCCAGGTCATCGAGCAGAAGATGAAGGGGCTGGACCACCTCAGCTACATGGCTTCCACCAGCGAATCCAGCGGTGCGGTGACCATCACGCTGACCTTCGACAACGGCACCGACCCGGACACCGCGCAAGTGCAGGTGCAGAACAAGTTGTCGCTGGCCACGCCGTTGTTGCCGCAGGAAGTGCAGCAGCAGGGCGTGACGGTGACCAAATCGGCCGCCAACTTCCTCAACGTGCTGGCCTTTACTTCCGAAGACGGCAGCATGAGCGATTCGGACCTCTCCGATTACGTGGCTGCCAACGTGCAGGAAACCATCAGCCGCGTCGAAGGCGTGGGCGACACCACCCTGTTCGGCTCGCAGTACGCGATGCGGGTATGGATGGACCCCAACAAGTTGAACAATTTCAGCCTGACCCCGGTGGATGTGCGCACCGCGATCCAGGCGCAGAACGCGCAGGTTTCGGCCGGTCAGTTGGGCGCGTTGCCGGCGGTGCCCAACCAGCAACTCAATGCCACCATCACCGCGCAGACCCGGCTGAAGACCGCCGAGGAGTTCGAGAACATCCTGCTGCGCACGCAGTCCGATGGCTCGCAGGTGCGCCTGCGCGATGTGGCACGCATCGAACTGGGTAGCGAGAGCTACAACACGGTGGGCCGCTACAACGGCAAGCCGGCGGCCGGGCTGGCGATCAAGCTGGCCACCGGTGCCAATGCGCTGGACACCGTGCGCGCGATCGACAAGAGCCTGGAGGAGCAGGAGAAATTCTTCCCGCCCGGCATGAAGGTACAAAAGCCGTACGACACCACGCCGTTCGTGCGCATCTCCATCGAGCAGGTGGTGAATACCCTGATCGAAGCGGTGGTGCTGGTGTTTCTGGTGATGTACCTGTTTCTGCAGAATTTCCGCGCGACCTTGATACCGACCATCGCGGTGCCGGTGGTGTTGCTGGGCACCTTCGGTGTGCTGGCGGCGTTCGGTTTCACCATCAACACGCTGACCATGTTCGCGATGGTGCTGGCGATCGGCCTGCTGGTGGACGATGCCATCGTGGTGGTGGAAAACGTCGAACGCGTGATGGGCGAGGAGCATCTATCGCCCAAGGACGCCACACGCAAGTCGATGGACCAGATCTCCGGCGCGCTGGTCGGCGTGGCCCTGGTGCTGGCCGCGGTGTTCGTGCCGATGGCGTTCTTCGGCGGCTCGACCGGAGTGATCTACCGGCAGTTCTCGATCACGATTGTTTCCGCCATGACTTTGTCGGTGCTGGTGGCGATGATCCTGACCCCGGCCTTGTGCGCCACCTTGCTCAAGCCGGTGGAAAAAGGCCATGGCTTGGCGACCACCGGGTTCTTCGGCTGGTTCAACCGCGTGTTCGATCGCGGCAACAACGGCTACCAGGGCGTGGTGCGGCACATGCTGGGCAAGGGCTGGCGCTACATGCTGGCCTACGCGGTGTCGCTGGCGCTGGTGGTGGTCGGCTTCATGAAGCTGCCGGTGGGCTTCCTGCCCGACGAGGACCAGGGCACGCTGTTCGTGCTGGTGCAGTTGCCGCCCGGCGCCACCGATGCGCGCACCGGCGAGGTGCTCAAGCAGGTGGAGCATCACTTCCTGGTCGATCAGAAGGACTCGGTCGCCGGCATTTTTGCGGTCTCCGGTTTCAGCTTTGCCGGTACCGGCCAGAACGTGGGCTTTGCCTTCGTCAAGTTGCGGCCGTGGGACGAGCGCACCGGCAAGGGCCAGAGCGTCACCGACGTGGCCGGCAAGGCCGCTGCGTTCTTCGCCGGCATCCGCGATGCCACGGTGTTCGCGTTCGCACCGCCGGCGGTGTCCGAGCTGGGCAATGCGACCGGTTTCGACCTGATGCTGCAGGATCGCGCCAACCTCGGCCACGAGGCCCTGATGCAGGCGCGTAACCAGCTGCTGGCCGAGCTGTCGCAGGACAAGCGGCTGGTGGCGGTGCGCCCGAACGGGCAGGAGGACACGCCCGAGTTCAAGCTGGAGATCGACTCGCACAAGGCGCAGGCCATGGGCGTGTCGATCGCCGATATCAACAACACCTTCTCCAGCGCGTGGGGCAGTACCTACGTCAACGACTTCATCGACAAGGGCCGCGTCAAGAAGGTGATGCTGCAGGCCGATGCGGCGTACCGCATGAATCCGCAGGACATCGATCGTTGGTTCGTGCGCAACAGCGCCGGCACGATGGTGCCGTTCAACGCCTTCGCCACCGCACGCTGGGGTTCGGGCTCGCCGCGTCTGGAGCGTTACAACAGCGTGCCGTCGGTGGAGATCCTGGGCATGGCGATGCCGGGTGTGGCTTCCAGCGGTGAGGCGATGCAGATCGTCGAAGCGGCGGCAGCCAAGTTGCCGCCGGGCATCGGTTTCGAGTGGACCGGGCTGTCGCGGCAGGAGAAATCCTCAACCGGCCAGACCGGCCTGTTGTACGGCTTGTCGATCCTGATCGTGTTCCTGTGTCTGGCCGCGTTGTATGAAAGCTGGGCGATTCCGTTCTCGGTCATCCTGGTGGTGCCGCTGGGCGTGTTCGGCACATTGCTGGGCGCGATGCTGACCTGGAAAATGAACGATGTGTACTTCCAGGTGGGCCTGCTCACCACCATTGGCCTGGCATCGAAGAACGCGATCCTGATCGTGGAATTTGCCAAGGAACTGCATGAAGGCGGCAAGAGCCTGGTCGCATCGGCACTGGAAGCGGCGCGCATGCGCCTGCGGCCGATCCTGATGACATCGCTGGCCTTCATCCTGGGCGTGGTGCCGCTGGTGCTTGGCAGTGGGGCCGGTGCAGGCGCCCAGCACGCCTTGGGCACCGCCGTGATCGGCGGCATGTTGTCCGGCACGATCCTGGCGATCTTCTTCGTGCCGTTGTTCTTCGTGCTGGTCAGCGGCTTGTTCAAGCGCCGCGCACAGCCCACTCCGCCCGCACCGCAACCGGCAGGACACTGAGATGACACCGATCCGCATGACATTGACCGCGATCGCGGTGGCCAGCGTGCTGTCCGGGTGCACGCTGATGTCGCGCTATGCACGGCCCGACGCACCGGTGCCCGAGCGCTTTGCCGGCACCGAGCTCGCGACGGCATCCACTACCACCGATACGGCGAGCCCCGAGCAGGCGATCGATATCGCCAACATCGGCTGGCGGCAGGTGTTCACCGATCCCGCGCTACAGCAGGTGATCGCCCTGGCACTGGAGAACAACCGCGACCTGCGCGTGGCCGCGCTCAATATCGAAGTGGCGCGTGCGCAGTACCGGGTGGAGCGTGCTGCGCTGCTGCCTGCCGTCCAGGCCACCGGCACCGCCAACAACGCACGCACGCCGTCGGAGCTGGCCATTCCGGGCCAGCCGCAGGTGTTCCGCACCTACAGCGCCAACATCGGCATCAGCGCCTACGAGCTGGATCTGTTCGGACGTGTGCGCAGCCTCAAGGAACAGGCGCTGCAACAGTTCCTGTCCACCGCCGAGGCACGCCGCAGCGCCCACATCAGCCTGGTGGCCGAGGTGGCCACCGCCTATCTGACGCTGGCGGCCGATCAGCAGTTGCTGCAACTGGCGCAGTCCACCTTGAGCAGCCAGAGCGACAGTTATCGCCTGCAGCAACGCAGCTTCGAGCTGGGTGTGGCTTCGCAGCTCAGCCTGCGCCAGGCGCAGACCACGGTGGAAACCGCGCGCGTGGATGTGGAGCGCTACACCGCGCAGGTGGCGCAGGACCGCAATGCCCTGGTGCTGCTGGTCGGCACGCAGGTGCCGGCGGCGTTGTTGCCGCAGGCCTTGCCCGATGGCGCCAGCGTGGACGGCAACGTGCTGGCCAGCGTGCCGGCCGGGTTGCCGTCGCAGTTGCTGCAGCGCCGCCCGGACATCCTGGAGGCCGAGCGCAACCTGCGTGCGGCCAATGCCAACATCGGCGCGGCGCGTGCGGCGTTCTTCCCGAGCATCAGCCTGACCGCATCGACCGGCTCGTCCAGCAGCAGCTTGTCCAACCTGTTCGATTCCGGTACCCGCGCCTGGAGCTTCGTGCCCACGCTGACGTTGCCGATCTTCAACGCCGGGCGTAACCGCGCCAACCTGGACATGGCCAAGGCCAACCGCGATATCCAGGTGGCGCAATACGAAAAGGCGATCCAGAGCGCGTTCCGCGAGGTTTCCGATGCGCTCGCCCAACGCGAGACCCTGGGCCGGCAGTTGCAGGCGCAACAGGCCCTGGTCGATGCCACTGCCGACAGTTACCGGCTGTCGCAGGCGCGCTTCGAACGCGGCGTGGACAGCTACCTGCAGGCGCTGGATGCGCAGCGCGCGCTGTACGGCGCGCAGCAGACCTTGATCACCACGCAGCTGTCGCGCTTCACCAATCTGGCGACGTTCTACAAGGCGATGGGCGGCGGTTGGCTGCAATCGGCCGACCCGGCGGTGGCCACGACCGCGACGGGGCAGCCACGTGGATGACGCCGCTGCCGAGGCCGCAACGCCCAGGCGCGCACCGCACGACAAGCGTGGCGCAATCCTGCGCGCGGCAGCCGAGCTGTTTCCGCGCCAGGGCTTCGACAGGACCAGCATGGACAGCATCGCCGAGCGCGCAATGGTGTCCAAGGCCACGGTGTATGTGCACTTCGCTTCCAAGGAGGTGCTGTTGCGTACCACTCTGGAGGCGCTGGCGCACCAGTCGCCCAATCCATGGGAGACATTGTTGAACATGCGCGGGCCGTTGCCTGTGCGTCTGCTCGCCATCGCCGAGGCGGTCGTGCGTATGGCGGCCAGCAACGCACTGGGCGATGCTGCCTATGGCCTGGTGCGGCCGCCGGCGCTGCCCAGCCAGGTGCGCGAGGAGATGTGGACGCTGGGCTTCGAACGCTACGACACCACGATGCGTGCGGTGTTGGCGCGCGAAGTGGAGCAGGGCAGCCTGGTCATCGACAGTCTGCCGGATGCCTCGGTGCATTTCTTCGGATTGATGACCGGGATGCCGGCCAATGCGGCGATGCGTGGCGACAGGTCGCAGCCACCGGCCGCCGCGCAGCACGCGTCTGTCGCCAGTGCGGTGGCGCTGTTCCTGCGCGCGTATCGGCCGCAACCGTCGGCGGTGACGACAGGCAGGCGCGAAGTACCGCACGGGTTCTAGCGGCGGCGGCAGGGCAGCACGATGGATGGGTGGTCGGTGGCGCGTTGCCGGCACCGCGCGCGTTGATGAGGGGCGCTCATAAGCGTTAGCACCGCCTGCTGTGCAATCTGCCTGCGGCACGCGGCTATCGTGATGCATCGGTGCTGCAGCGGTATTGACGCCTGCGGCCGACTCATTGGATGCGGCCGTTGCCGCGGGAGCACACGATGCAAACACGACAGTTGGGAAACAGCGGGCTGCAGGTGTCCGCGCTGGGCCTGGGCTGCATGGGCCTGAGTTATGGCTACGGGCCGGCGACCGAGCGCAGGGAGGCGGTCGCCTTGCTGCATGCGGCAGTGGAGCGCGGCGTCACCTTCTTCGATACGGCCGAGGCCTACGGGCCGTTCGCCAACGAGGTATTGCTGGGCGAGGCGCTGGCGGCGCACCGCGGCCAGCTGGTGATTGCGACCAAGTTCGGCTTCAAGGACGGACATGCCGATGCCGGGCTCGACAGCCGTCCCGAGCGGATCCGTGCGGTGGCCGAGGCCAGCCTGGCGCGCCTGAAGACCGACCACATCGACCTGTTCTATCAACATCGCGTGGACCCGGCGGTGCCGATCGAAGAAGTGGCCGGCACGGTCAAGGACTTGATCGCCGAAGGCAAGGTCACGCACTTCGGCCTGTCCGAAGCCGGTGCCGACACCATCCGGCGCGCGCATGCGGTGCAGCCGGTGGCGGCAGTGCAGAGCGAATACTCGCTGTGGTGGCGCGAGCCGGAGACCGGCGTGTTGCCGACGCTGGAAGAACTCGGGATCGGCTTCGTGCCGTTCAGCCCGCTCGGCAAGGGCTTTTTGACCGGCGCCATCCGGGCCGACACGCAATTTTCCGCTGACGATTTCCGCAATCAGGTGCCGCGCTTCGCTGCCCAGGCGCGTCAGGCCAACCAGGCGCTGGTCGAACGCATCCAGGCCATCGCCGCCGACAAGGGCGCCACGCCGGCGCAGGTCGCGCTGGCGTGGTTGCTGTCGCGCAAGCCGTGGATCGTGCCGATTCCCGGCACTACCAAGCTGCAGCGCCTGGAAGAAAACCTGGGCGGCGCCGCATTGACATTGAGCGACGAGGATCTTGCGCGCATCCAGCAGGCGCTGGATGCGGTGGCGATTGTCGGCGAGCGTTATAGCCCGGAGCGACAGAAGCTGGTCGGTAAGTAACTCCAGCGATCAAGCCGCAAACCGACGCTGTCGTAGGAGCGTGCCCGCGCGCGATGGAGCGTTACCGATAACGCCTGGTCGCGCGCAGGCACGCGCCTACACGAACATGTCAACGCGCCGGATCGTGCCGCAATGCGTCGATTACCACCTTGAGTGCGCGCGAGGATTGGCGGCGGCTCGGGTAATAGGCGTAATAGCCGTCGAACGGGTCGCACCAGTCTTCCAGCACGCGGCGTAGCCGGCCTGCGGCGATGTGCTCCAGCACCATGGTTTCCGGCAAGAATGCGAGTCCGCCGCCGGCCAACGCGGCACGCAGGATGGCGCTGCTGCCGTTGAAGGTCCATTGCCCGCCCACGCGCACCTTGACCTCGCGGCCGTCCTTCTCGAAATCCCAGCGCAGCAAGCCGCCATGCGTGGGCAGGCGTAGGCCGATGCAGTTGTGCCGTGCCAGCTCGGCCGGCACGGCGGGTATGGTGTGGTGCACGAAGTAGCCCGGCACCGCCACCACTGCCATGCGCTGCATCGGGCTGATCGGCACCGCGATCATGTCCTTGGCGACCTGGTCGCCCAGCCGGATGCCGATGTCGTAGCGCTCGGCAACGATATCGGCCAGCCCGTAATCGACAGTGACCTCGATCTTGAGGTCGGGGTAGTCGGGCAGCATTTTCGACAACGCCGGCCAGATGTAGGCATCGGCGGCGTGGCCGGCGGTGGTGATACGGATGGTGCCGGCCGGCTTGTCGCGGAAGTCGGTGAGCGCGGACAGTTTGTCGTCGATCTCTTCCAGCCGCGGTGCCACGGTGTCGAACAGGCGAGCGCCGGCTTCGGTCATCGCCACGCTGCGCGTGGTGCGGGTCAATAGACGGATGCCCAGGCGTGTTTCCAGTGCGCGCACGGTATGGCTCAGCGCCGATTGCGAGACGCCCAGCTGCGCCGCGGCACGGGTGAAGCTGCCCTCGCGCGCCACGGTGACGAACACCTGCAGATCGTTGAGATTTTCCCGCGTCATTGCTTGCGACGGCCGACTCCAGCGCATGCCATTCATGCCGCTGCATCATGCGCGATGGTACGTGACGGCTTCAAATCCGAGGTGTCATTGCCGCATTGATGCGCTGTGTTTCTAGGTGCATGCGCTGCTGCCCGGGTAGTGCCTGCGCCCATGCGCGCTACAGTGCAGGCACTTGGATCGAGGAGCACTGCCATGAATCCGTTCGCAACCGCGATGTCGCTGTCGATGATGGCCGCCGTCACGCCCGGTGGTGAAGAGCCCCAAGCGATCAGGGTGAGCAAGGCCGGCGGCGCCGCATCCGCAGCCGGCCCGGCCGACTATTTCACCGGCAAGGTGCGCATCGATGCGCCATTCCAGGCCGACGCGCCGGCGCGGGTAGGCGGGGCCACAGTGACCTTCGAGCCAGGTGCGCGCACCGCCTGGCACACCCACCCGTTGGGGCAGACACTGATCGTCACCGCCGGTGCCGGGCGTGTGCAGGAATGGGGCAAGCCGGCGCAGCAGATCCGCCCGGGCGACATCGTGTGGATCCCGCCGGGCGTCAAGCACTGGCACGGCGCCAACGCCACCGTGGCGATGGCGCATATCGCCATTGCCGAAGCGCAGGATGGCTCGCCGGTGACCTGGCTGGAGCAGGTCAGCGAGGCGCAGTACGCGGCCGAGTGAAACGGCACTCAACGATGACGTGGGGGCTGCCGCGTCACCGTTGGTGATGCATGTTGCTTAGTGCTGGGCGCGTGACTGCGCTCCACTGCGTAACTGCGCACGGACAGGCTTATGCCGCTTGTGTCGCAGCCTGTGCACCGGCGCGCAACCGTTGTGCGTCACGTGCGGGCGGTGCGCCGAGAATGCGCGCGTAGTCGCGGCTGAATTGCGAGGCGCTCTCGTAGCCGACGCGGAAGCCGGCATCGGCGGCGTTCAGCGCCTCGGCCAGCATCAGCCGGCGCGCTTCGTGCACGCGTAGCTGTGAGCGATATTCCAGCGGCGTCATCGAGGTGACCGCCTTGAAATGCGCATGAAAGGTGGAGCGGCTCATTGCCGACAGATCGGCGATCTGCTCGATGCGAAAGCGCTGCGCGTAATACTCGCGCAGCCACACGATGGCTTTGGAAATCTGGTTGAGCCGGCTGTCGGCGATGGCCATCTGGCGCACCACCGCATTGGCCGGATCGGCCATCAGGCGATAGAGCACTTCGCGCAGGACCAGCGGCGCCAGCGCGGCGATCTCCTGCGGCTGGTCGAGCAGACGCGCCAGCCGCACTGCAGCGTCCTGCAATGGCGCCGTGCTGTGGTTGAGCAACAAGCCGGCCTGCGCCGCATCGCGCTGCGACTCGACCAGCTCCGGGTGGCTGACGGCCAGGTCGCTCAGCACCGCGGTGTCCAGATCCAGGCAGAAACACAGATACGGCTGCGCGGCGCTGGCCTCCACCACCGAACCGACGATCGGCAGATCCACCGAGGCCACCAGATACATCTGCGGGTGATAGATGTACGCCGCCGCGCCCAGCATCGCCTGCTTGCGGCCTTGCGTCACCAGGCACAGCATCGGCGTATACACAGTGGGCACCGACACGGTCGGCGAGGCGCTGCGCATGATCTGCAATCCGGCAATCCGGGTGGCATGCATGCCGTCGCCCGGGGCGTGGCGCAGCAGGATGTCGGTCATCTCGGTCAATGCGGACATGCAGGACTCGGCAGCGGTACCAGGCGGCTTGGCCGCGATGCCGTCGATCGTACAAGACCCACTGTCATGGAGCCCGCATGTCCGCAGCAGCGGCGGGCAAAGGTAGTGCCGGTTGGTGCCGGCACAGGTGGGCAGGCCCACGCGCCCGGCGCCTCAAAACGGCAGGCCAGCCACGATCTTGCGATCACATACGCGCCGTATCATGGGTGTCTGTTTCCGTGACCATCCCGTCCCATGCCCGCAAAACGTTCGACCATCCCCGCACCGGCAAACCCGGCCGACTGGAAGGCGCTCGAGACTGCCGCCACGGCCGAACTTGCGCGCCGCACGGCACAAGCGCATCAGCAGATTCTGGGATTGTTGAACACGCATGGGCATCTGCTCAGCGAAGCGCAGCGGCGTGGGTTGCACAGGCGCTTGCTGCGTGCGGGGCGCTAAGAGCGCCAACCAAAACCCTCTGACGTTGTAGCGATGGCCGCAACGTATGACCACAGGCGCCGCGTTGATCGGTCAGTCGAGTGCGCGGTGCCCTCACCACTTGCGGGACACGCCGTGAATCCGTCCGCTGAGGCTCCTTGGCGGCATCCATGCCGCCAAGGGTCCCGCAACCGGCGAGGACACCGCACCTGAAAGGTGGTCGGCGCTCGCATAAGAGCTGCCTGTCGCGCGACGTGCATTGGTCGTTGACTGTTGGGCCGCGCAGGTACATCGCTATCCAAAATGCATAGTACGTCCTGCGCTTGCCCATGCGCACCGACCATCCCGCCTGGTTGTCGCTAGAGATGCATCGGGCGTTGAGCTGGCGCACCGGCATCAAACAACGCGCAGCAGGCACTGCTCTTAATTGTGCACACCGACCATCCAGACAGATCCTTGCCCGCTCACCGTCGCGGAACCTTACGCGGCATGGATGCCGCGTAAGAGCCTACAAGGACGTACTTGCGGCGTGTCCTGCGATGGTGGGCGGGCAGGGGCCCTGCCGCCAAGCTGCAGATCGCTGCCTTACAGCTGATCTATCCGCAAACCCATATCGGCTCTCCGTCTTGCAACGTGCCATCCAGCCACCAACCAACCAAGATGTTGATTAGCAGCCACGCATCGGGCTGCGTCCAGCAAGGATCGGCCGAAGCGACCAGCGCGCTCGCGTTCAACCGCCAAGCTCCCACGGCGGCACTTCGCCCAGGCGTTCCTGCAGAAAATCCACGAATGCACGCACACGCGGCGGCTGCAGCTGGCGCGCCGGCATCACCGCGTTGATCTGCGAGGTTGGCGGCGGGTAATCGGGGAGCACTTCGACCAATCGGCCGTTGCGCAGTTCCTCGGCGATATGCCAGTACGAATGCAACGCGATGCCTTGGCCGGCGACGGCTGCATCGCGGATCAACTCACCGAAATTGCTCTCGAAGCGGCTTTGCATGCGGACGCGTACCAGGCCGCCCTCCGGCGTTTGCAACGGCCACACGTCCTGGCGGCCGTCGCGGCCCATCAGCAGCACCCCGGCATGCCCGGCCAGGTCGTCCGGCGTGCGCGGGGTGCCATGGCGCTGCAGGTAATCGGGCGAGGCGGCGAGGGTGCGGCGGTTGTCGGCGATGCGCCGCGCCACCAGCCCGGAGTCGTCCAGCGGGCCGATGCGGATCGCCAGGTCGAAGCCTTGCTTGACTAGGTCCACCAGGTCGTCGCTCAGGTGCGCACTGATGTGCACGCGCGGATGGCGGGCCTGGAATTCCGGCAGCAACGGCGACACGTACTGCCGCCCGAACGAGGCCGACATGGTCATGCGCAGGATGCCGCCGACCGCATGTGCGCTCTCGCGCAGATCGTCGGCCAGCGCACCCAGATCCTGCACCAGCACGCGGCCGCGCTCGGCCAGGCGCTGGCCTTCGGGGGTCGGGTGCAGCCGGCGCGTGGTCCGGTGCAGCAGGCGCACGCCCAGGTCGCGTTCCAGCCGCTTCAGGCGCTGGCTGGCGACCGCTACCGACAGGTCCAGGCTGCGCGCACCGGCGGTGATCGAGCCGGAATCGAGCACGCGCAGGAACAGGGCGATATCGCCGATGCGGTCCATTACGATTCTCAACGATTGGTTGATAGTGAATCAGGATAGCAGGGGTTTTTGCTTAGGACGCCGGAGCGCAGGCTGTGGGTTGTCTTCCCTGGTCCATGTCCATGTCCACGTCCGCTTCCGCGCGTTGTCCGCGTTTTCCCCCAGCGCTGCTGGCGCTGACCATCGGTGCCTTCGGCATCGGCACCACCGAGTTCGTGATCATGGGCCTGCTGCAGCAGGTGGCCACCGACCTGGGCGTGTCGCTCAGCGCCGCCGGCCTGCTGATCAGCGGCTATGCACTGGGCGTGTTCGTCGGGGCACCGGTGCTGACGCTGGCCAGTGCACGGCTGCCGCGCAAGGCGGTGCTGGTCGGGCTGATGGCGATCTTCACCCTGGGCAACGTGGCCTGCGCGCTGGCGCCGGATTACACCGGCCTGATGGTTGCGCGCGTGCTGACCTCGCTGGCGCACGGCACCTTCTTCGGCGTGGGCGCGGTGGTGGCGACCTCGCTGGTCCCGGCCGAGCGCCGTGCGTCGGCGATCTCGCTGATGTTTGCCGGGCTGACCGTGGCCACGCTACTGGGCGTGCCGGCCGGCGCCTGGCTGGGCCTGCAGCTGGGCTGGCGGGCGACGTTCTGGGCGGTTGCGATCGTCGGCGTGCTGGCCACGGCCGCAGTGGCGTTGTGGGTGCCGGCGAACGCAGGCGCGGCCGCGCCGGTGTCGTGGCGCCAGGAAGTGGCGGTGCTGGGGCGCGGGCAGGTGCTGCTGGCGCTGGCAATCACGGTGGTGGGCTATGCCGGTGTGTTCGCGGTGTTCACCTATATCCAGCCGTTGCTGGTGGACGTGAGCGGTTTCGCGCAGACGGCGGTGTCGCCGGTGTTGCTGGTCTTCGGCGTCGGCATGATCGCGGGCAATCTGCTGGGCGGGCGTCTGGCCGACCGGCGCCCCACCGCCGCCTTGCTGGGCAGCCTGGCGGCGTTGGTGCTGGTGCTCGCCGCGATGGGCCTGGTGCTGCACATCAAGACCGCGATGGTGGTGTTCGTCGGGCTGCTGGGCGTGGCCGCCTTCGCCACCGTGGCGCCGCTGCAGTTGCGCGTGCTCGAGCATGCACGCGGTGCCGGCCAGAACCTGGCCTCCAGTCTCAATATCGCCGCGTTCAATCTGGGCAATGCGCTGGGCGCCTGGCTGGGCGGTGTGGTGATCGCCACGCGCGCCGGGCTGGTCGCCACCCCGTGGGTCGCCACGCTGTTGAGCGCGCTCGGCCTGGGGATTGCGTTGTGGAGCGTGCAGCTGCAACGCCGGCGTGCCGCCGCACCGGGCGTGTGCGCGCAGGCCGGTTGATTCGTTCTTAGGCATGAGCGCAGTGGCCGCGCAGCCGGCTACCTGCGCGATCGCGCAGGTGGTCGGCGAGCGGATCGTCGCGCCCGGTGTCGCGCGTTGCCGGATCGGCCGGCACGGCGCGCGGATTTTCTTTCGGTTTCAAGGAGCATTGCGATGGACACACGTTTTCTCGGCCGTTCCGGTTTCAAGGTGCCGGTGCTGGGTCTGGGGGCCGGCACCTTTGGCGGCAAGGGGCCGCTGTTTTCCGCATGGGGCGATACCGATGTGGCGCAGGCGCGGCGCATGATCGATCTGTGCCTGGAGGCGGGCCTGAACCTGTTCGACACCGCCGATGTGTATTCGGACGGCGCCTCTGAAGAGATTCTCGGCCAGGCGCTGCAGGGCCGCCGCGATCAGGTGATCCTCTCGACCAAGACCGGTCTGCGTCTGGGCGATGGTCCCAACGACGCCGGCGCCTCGCGCTTCCGCCTGTTGCGTGCGGTGGATGCCTCGTTGCGACGCTTGCGTACCGACTATATCGATCTGCTGCAGCTGCATGCCTTCGACGCGATGACCCCGGTGGAAGAAACCCTGTCCACGCTCGATGCGCTGGTCCGCGCCGGCAAGGTGCGCTACCTGGGCGCGTCCAACTACGCCGGTTGGCAGCTGATGAAGTCGTTGGCGGTGGCCGACGCGCAGGGCTGGAGCCGCTTTGTCGCCAACCAGACCTACTACTCGCTGGCCGGGCGCGATTACGAATGGGAGCTGATGCCGTTGGGCATCGACCAGGGCGTGGGCGCGGTGGTGTGGAGTCCGCTGGGCTGGGGGCGTCTGACCGGCAAGCTGCGCCGCGGCCAGGCGTTGCCCGAACACAGTCGCCTGCACGCCACCGCTGCCGCCGGGCCGGCGATCAGCGACGAGCGCCTGTTCGACATCGTCGATGTGCTCGACGCGATTGCCGAAGAGACCGGCCGCAGCGTGCCGCAGATCCCCATCAACTGGCTGCTGCAACGGCCCACCGTGAGCACGGTGCTGATCGGCGCACGCGACGAAGCGCAGCTGCGCCAGAACCTGGGCGCGGTGGGGTGGTCGCTGACGGACGAGCAACGTGCGCGCCTGGATGCGGTGAGCGCGGTGGAGCCGCCGTATCCGTATTACCCGTACTGGCGCGGGCACTTTGCCGAACGCAGCCCGCTGCCGGTGTAGTGCGGCATCACGAGAGCGGCATCACAAGGGCCGCATCACAACGGCCGTGCCGCGCGCGGAATTACCTCGGGATAGGGCACCCTTATGCCTCGAAAGAGCCGAAAGAGCGCACCCGGGTTGAACGGCGGATGCGACAGGTCGTCGATCGGCCCCGCTGTGCGCGGTTGCGCGGCCGATGCTGGCGATGAGAAAGCACAGCAGTCGAATGGCTGCGACGGGGTAACGGCTGACCGGCTGCCAGAGGCAGGCATGCAGTGTGTCTGTGTTTCCACGTTGCGCGTTCGAGGACGTGGCAGTGCGCCCACACGTAGACCGCGCGACGGCCCTGGACTGCCGCGCGGAACGACGCCTTGGCTTGCTTACCAGCGATACGCCACCGACATCTGATACTGCCGTCCAGCGATCGGCCGGCCCATGAACACGCCGCCGGTCGCAGCACCCGGCACGCGCACATTGCCTTCGGTCAGGCCCAGCGTGTCGGTGACGTTGCTGCCGCTGGCGGTCACTTCCCAGTGTTCGCCCACATGCAGATTGGCGCCAATGTCGAGCATGTCGTAGGACGGCAGCCGCTGGCTGTTGGCCAGGTCCGCAAAGCGATCGCCGATGTAGGAATAGGTGGCAAACACCTTCAGGTCGCCGAACGGCAGCATCCAGTAATAACTGGGCGTGATGCGGAACTGGCGCTTGGGCTGGCGCATCACCTGGTTGCCGGTGAACTCGCGGTAGTTGCGGTACTTCGCATCCAGCCACACCCCGGTGCCGGCCAGCTCGAAGCCGCCGAACGGGCGAATTGCGCCTTCCACTTCCAGCCCGCGCGCACGCGCGTCGCCCACGGTGGTGAAGTTTTCGCCATTGGCCAAAAACGCCTGGAACGGCGAGTTCTTGAAGGTGTTGTAGAACGCGGTCAGGTACAGGTCGTAGCTGCCGGCACCGGACTTGAGCCCGAGTTCGTACTGATCCACTTCCTGCACGCGATTCTGGCCATCGCGCAGATTGTCGAAGCCGGGAAACTTCACGCCCGAGTTGACGCGTGCGAACAGGCTGTTGCGCGTATCGAGCGTGAAGTTCAGGCCCGCCGTCCAGGAAAACGCCTCATCGTCCTGGTCGATGCGGCGCGTGCTGGCCAGCGCCAGCGAGGTGGCGTTGTCGTACAGCGTGTCCGGGTTGCCGTCCAGATCGACGGTGGCGGTGTCGTGCACATCGCCGGTGACGCTCTGGCGCTCGTAGCGGGCGCCCAGGTCCAGACGCAGCCGCGCGTTGAGCTCCCATTCGTCGGCGACGAAGGCGGCGATGTTCTCGCCATCGTAGTTGGCGCGCAGGTTGAAGAACGCGGTGCTGGTGAAGCCCTGGCGCGTGGCCTGCTGGCCGTTGTCCAGCGCCAGATCGATACGGCGTGCGTTGTTCTGCGCGGTGAGCAGCATGGTGTTGCCCAGGTACCAGGTGTCGGCCGAGGAGTACCTGGCGTAATACGCACCCACGGTAAGCGTATTGCCAGTAAACAATTCGCGGCTCAGGCGCAGGTCGTTGGTGAGCGAATTCAGGCGCTTGTCCACCGACCACCAGCCGGCTTCGAGCACCTGCTGATTCGGATCGACCACGCCGCCGCCATTGGTGTACGTCGCGGTGCCGCTGCTGCCGTAGCCGGCGATGAAATCGCCCAGGCGCTGCGGCGCATCGCCGGTGAACAACGCATAGGTCGGCGCGCTGCCGCTCATCACGTTGAAGCGGTCGGCGATGGTCCAGCCGCCGGTTTCCCAGTTCAATTCGCCGCCGAACACATCGATGTTGACGCCGCGTCCGTCGGCCAGGTCGCGGCGGATGGTCTGTCCATCCGGCCCGACCAGCAGGTCGACATTGCGGAAGTCGCGGCCGAGCAGGGTGCCGGTCTGCGCATTCAAGCCGGGAAAACTGGACAGGTCGTTGCCGTTGTTGCGCGACAGCAGCGGAATGGCGGTGTAGAAGGCATTGTTGTCGTCGGTATGCCGCGCGTAGAACGACAGCTCGCCACTGTCCCAACGCTTGCTCAAGGTGGCGCTGAACTGGCCACCCTTGTCGGCGGAGAACTGCGGGTCGCGGACGCCATCGGTTTGGCGAAAGAAACCGCCCACGCTGTAGTACCAGCCATTGCCCATCGGCCCGCTGTTGAACACATCGATGCGGCGCAGCGCGTTGTTGCCGCCGGTCAGGCGCACGCTGCCTTCGGGCTCGTCCTGGCCTTTTTTCTGGATGAAATTGACCGTCAGGCCCGGCTGGCCGTTGGAGAAGATCGGGCTGGAGCCGCCACGCAACACCTCCATGCGCTCGACCGTGTCGTCGACGCGCAGCAGCGTGGAATTCTCCAGGAACGACAGGGTCGGCGGCGGAAACAGCGGCGAGCCATCCAGTTGCATGGTCACGAACGGCGCATCGCCCTCGGACGGCATGCCGCGCACAAAGATATTGGCACCGGTGCCGCCGCCGCTGGGCTCGGCCCATACGCCGGGCACGATCTTCAGCAGGTCTGCAGTGCTCTGCGGCACGGCCTGCTGGATCTGCTCCGGGCTGGCAGTGGTGATCGAGAAGCTGGCATCGCGCTTGGCCAGGCCCTTGAAGCGCGCGGTGCCGCTGACGATCACTGCATCCAACGTGGTGGCCTCGCTGCGAGGCTCCGCGGTTGAGGATTGCGCATGCGCAACGGGCGCAAGCAATGTGCCGATGGCAAGGGACAGTGCATAGCGGGGCATCGATGAGGTCATGAAAGCTCTCCTGAGATGGCGTCGCAGCTGGCGGCAATGCGCGCATCGTGCATGCGTCGTCAAAGGGTGGCCGGCAGCACGTGATAGAGGCCGGTTACGCAACGCGGCGACACACGTCGCGGTGTTGTTCTAACGGAGTTGCCGGCAAAAGCTGTTGTGCGCCGCGGCAAGCTGCAGCCAACGGGCTCGCCATCGTTCACTGCAGCACGGCGCTAGCGGCATGTGCGCATGGCAGCTGCGTCGACATCGGGCTGCGTGTGGCGCTGTTTCAATGCGCGCCACAGCGCAGGCGATGCGATCCATCGCGGCAGCACGATGGCCTTTACGCATGTCATGCGAGACACCACGCACGGTGCTTTACCTTATGCCAGGCGGGCACGCGCTTGCGTCCGCTTTACGCTGCTGCGCGTCCTGGCGCCGTTTCGCGGATCGGCAGGTTGATCAGTGCGGCGATGACTGCCAGCAGCATGTCGGCGTACCACATCCAGCTGAAATCGCCGAAGCGTTCCAGCGCCAGCCCGCCCAGCCACGCCCCGAAGAAGCCACCGGTCTGGTGCGACAACAAGGCCAGGCCGAACAGGGTGCCGAGGTAGCGCGGGCTGAACAGCTTGCCGATCAAGCCTGCTGTCGGCGGCACCGTGCCCAGCCAGGTGAAGCCCAGTGCCGCGGCGAACAAGTAGAACGTCAGCGGCGTCTCGAGCCGGCCCGTGCAACGCAGCACCTCGACTCGTTGCTGCGGCCGATGCGGCGCAGGACTGCCATCTGCATGCCGGTACGTGCGGCATTGCAGCGCACCGAGACCAGCGGTCCCGATGCCGGACATGACGAGGCCGCCCGAAGGCGGCCTCGCTTATGACGGCGGGAGAGAGCTACCGTCAGAAGAACAGGCGCACGCCGAACGAGGCGCTGCGGCCGGGAAGCATCACATCGTCCTTGAGGAAGGAGGTGTGCACGCGTGCGTCCTGGTTGGTCAGGTTGTTGCCGTCCAGGAACACTTCCCACGCGTTGCTGCCGCGGTCCACGTGGTAGGCCAGATGCGCATCGACGAATGTATAGCCGTCGGTCGGGGTCTCGTTCACCGCCACCTTGTCCTGCTTCATGGTGCGGGTGGCGCCGAGCGAGGCGCGCCATGCATCGGTGTTCCAGCGCATCTGCGCGCCGACCCGGCCCGGTGCGATACGCGGCAGGTTGCCGCCATCCTTCAGGCGCGCACGCACGGTGTCGCCGAACACGCGCAGGTCCCACGCGCCGGTGTCGTTATCGGCCAGATGGAAGGTGGCTTCGCCCTCGAAGCCGTGGAAGACCGCGTCGTTCTGCGTCCACTGGCGGATCGGCAGGAAGTCGTTGTCTTCTTCGTTGAACCATTGGCCGCCGGTATCGACGATATAGACGAAGTCGTTGTAGCGGTTGTAGTAGGCGGCGATCTTGGCATCCACCCATGCGTTCTGGAAGTTCAACCCCAGCTCGGCCTGGTTGGCCTTCTCGGTCTTCAGATCCGCATCGCCGATCTCGTAGGCGAGGGTGGCGATGTGCGGGCCGTCGGCGAACAGCTCTTCCTCGGCCGGCGCGCGTTCGGCATGGTCGAGGTTGGCGGTCAGGCGCCACTGCTCGTTGAAGCGGAAACCGCCGCTGGCCGAGAAGCTGGTCGGGGTGAAGTCGCGGTCCACGCCGATGTCGGTGCGGTACTTGACCTTGTCCACGCGCGCGCCGACTTCGGCGGTGACGCGCTCCCAGCTGTTGCGCGCAACGCCGAACACGCCGAGCGAGCGGGTGTCGGTCTTGGGCACGAAGGATTCCTCGCCGATCGCCTGGAAGGTGGTGTCGCTGCCCTGCAGGCCGAACGCGGTCTGCCAGCCGCCGCCGAAGGTGAACGATGCTTCCACGCGGCCTTCGTTGGCGCGCTTGGTGAACACGGTGCCGACTTCTTCGCCTTCGAACTCGGTGTGCGCGTAATCGGTGTGGCCGAAGCTGTAGCGCAGCGCGCTGCCGTCGCCCCAGGGATCGGTCAGCCCGCCCTTGAGGTCGTAGCGGTCCTGCTGCAGCTTCAACGACACCCCACGCTCGCCGATCGTCGGATCGCCCGGCTCGCCGGGGTTGCCGTAGTTGTCGCGGAAACGCGAGGCCGACAGGCCGACGAAACCCCAGTCGCCGGACAGCGAGGCGCCGACCGAGCCGACCTTGGAGTCGATCCAGCTGTTGAGCTGGCGCCCCTGCGGGGTGTCGTAATCGTTCTGGTTGCGGTACACGCCGTCGGCGTGGATCGACAGGCCGCTGCCATTGCCGGCATCGACGCGGAACATGTCGGTGTTGCCGTCCTTGTCGCCACCGTCCAAGCGCACTTCGGCGCGGCCGCTGAAGCCGTCTACCGGGGTTTCGGCAATGCGCCCGTCGACCACGTTGACCACGCCGCCGATCGCGCCGGAGCCGTACAGCAGCGTGGAGGGGCCCTTGAGCACTTCGATCTGGTTGGCCAGGAACGGCTCGATCGCCGGCGAGTGGTCCTGGCTGACCGTGGACACGTCCTGGCTGGACAGGCCATCGCGCAGCACCGCCACGCGCGGGCCGTCCAGGCCGCGGATGATCGGCCGGCCGACGCCGGGGCCGAAATTGGAACTCTGCACACCGGGCAGGCTGGCCACGGTTTCGCCCAGGCTGGCGCTGCGCACCTCGTCCAGACGCTCGCCGGCCAGCACCTCGACCGGGCGGCTCAATTCCCCGGCCGCATCGCGCAGCGGGCTGGCGGTGACCACGACCTTGTCCAGGTCCTTGATATGGCGGCCACTGGAGGCGGTGGCGTCGTGGCGCGTGTCCGAGCTGGGCGGGGTCTGCGGGTCGGCAGCTGTCGGCGCGTCCTCGGCCATGGCCAGGGCGGGAGTCAGCAGGCTGGTCAACGCCAGCGAGAGCGTGGAGCGACGGAACGAGAAAGCGGGGCGAGGATGCATGGCAGGCCGGACTCTGTGATTGTTACTGTATATCAATGATAAGGCGCAGCTTGGCGACTGTGCCGACGGCAGGACCCGCTCGCATGTGCGATGTAGCGGTGCGGGTCTGGAACAAGGAAGATGTTATATTATTCCACGTCGCCGCGAGCCCTGCTGGAAGTCATGCCTCTACCGTCCCTTCGCCATGTGCTCGACCGCTTCGGTGCGACCGGTTCGCTGCTGTGCGCCGTGCATTGCGCGGTGCTGCCGCTGGTACTGGCCCTGGCCCCCTCGTTGGGCTTGTCGTTCTGGCTGGGCGATGGGGTCGAATTGGCCGTCGTGGTGTTCGTGACGCTGCTGGGCTTGTTTAGCCTGGTATTGGGGTATCGCCGCCACAAGGCGCTGCATGCGCTGGCGCTGTTGCTGCCGGGCTTGCTGCTGCTGTGGGCCGGCTTGCTCTACGACCCCTTGCACCACGCGGTGGTGCCGCATGCGGTGGTGATGACGCTCGGTGGTGCGCTGGTCGGCATCGCCCACCTGGTCAATCTGCGTCTGAACCACGGGCACGCCCACGTCCACGACGCCAGCTGCGCACACTAGCCCGGGCTGCGCGGGCCGGGGCCTACGTGGTAGGCTTGCCGGCCTTGCGCGAGGGCGCCGCCGGCGTAAACCTCGCCAGACCCGTGTTCAGCACGGGGATTTTGTATTCAGCATTCACATTCAGGAGTCGACGAACATGGGTAAGGGTGACCGCAAGACCGCCAAGGGCAAGCGCTACAATTCCAGCTACGGCAATTCGCGTTCGCACGCGGTGAGCAAGGTTGTCGTGGGTGCAGCTGCCCCGGTCGCCAAGAAGGGCGTGGTCAAGGCCCCGGCCAAGAAGGCTGTCGCCAAGAAGACCGTTGCCAAGGCCGGCTGATCCTTCGCCCGCTTCGCGACAGCAGAACGCGGCGCTTGCGCCGCGTTTTTTTATGCCTGGCATCGGCGCAGACGCGTAATGCAGTGCTTGCCCCACCAGCCGGGTCGCCACCGGCTGGCGTCTAACCGGCAAGGCGCGCGCGCCGCTGGCGTCCCGTTGGCGCAGGGCGTCACAGCGCCATCCGGAGTGTGCGGTGGCATGGCCGGCATCTGCACCGTGCGGTCCACCGGCCCTGCGCCGCTTTCCCGCGTGGGGTGGTCAGTGCGTCGCCGCAGTGGTCGGTGGGTGTGTCGGCGTCGGCGCCAGCAACTGTTCGGCCAGGCCACGATAGAGCGGCGTCTTGCACACCAGCGCAGACATGGCGCGCGCGATCAGCACGGTGGCCAGGATCGGCAACAGCATCTGGCGGGTGTCGGTCAGTTCCAGCGAGATCACCGCCGAGGTCAACGGCGCCTGGGTCACGCCGGTCAGGTATGCGCACATGCCCAGCAGCACGAAGGTACGCGGGTCCACGCCCGGCATCAGCACCGACAGGTTGTGGCCGATGCCGGCGCCCACCGCCAGCGCTGGCGAGAACAGCCCGCCCGGAATGCCGGCCAGGTACGAGACCAGATTGGCCACCAGCTTCACCAGTCCGAATTCGTGGCCGACCACCGCCTGGCCCTGCACCAGGCTGCGCGCCTGCTCGTACCCGGTGCCGAACGCGCCTTGCCCGAACAGCAGTGCCAGGCCGACCAGCAGCACCCCGCACAGCGCGGCCAGCAGCACCGGATGGCGCCGGCGCAGCGTCGCCAGCCAGCGCGGCTTGCCGCCGGCACTGGCCAGCACCAGGCGCGCGAAGATGCCGCCGAGCAGGCCAGCCACGCTGCCGCATAGCGCGATCGCCAGCCACGCCTGGCCCAGCGGCAAGGCCACCGCCACCTTGCCGAAGTAGGTGTAGTTACCCAACAGACCCAGCGACACCACGCCGCCGACGATCACCGCGGTCAGCAAGGTGCCGGAGAAGCGGTGCTCGAAGCGCCCGCTCAATTCCTCGATCGCAAACACTACCCCGGCCAGCGGCGTGTTGAACGCCGCGGCGATACCGGCAGCGCCGCCGGCAAGCAGAAAATGCGAGAGCTCGCGCGGATCGTGAAACCCGAACCAGCGCCCGAACACATGCATCAGGCTGGCGCCGACATGCACGGTGGGGCCTTCGCGTCCCACCGAGGCGCCACCGAGCAGCGACAAGGTGGTCAGGGCGAGCTTGCCGAGCGACACGCGCAGCGACAGATTGGTCTGGCGGAATGCCGCGTCGTCATGTTCCAGTGCCGCGATGACCTGCGGGATGCCGCTGCCACGCGTGGGCCGCATTGCGCCGGAGGTGAGCCAGGCCAGCAGGGCGAAGATGCCCGGCGTCAGCAGCAGCGCCCACCAGATCGAATGCGCGGTGATGCGCTGAAACAACTGGAAGGCGGCGTCGCTGGCCTTGGCGAACACGATCGCCACCAGCGCCACTGCAATCGCGCCACCCCAGAGTGCGGCGCGACGACGCCAGCCTTCGCTGGACAACAACGGCCGCAGCCGGAGCCGGCGCGGCGAGGGGGCAGGAGCAGGCATGGCGCGATTGTCGCATCGACGCAGCGCGGCCGCGACGCGTCACTCAGTGTGTGGCAGCCGGCGGCGCGCGCAAGGCCGGCAGCAACGTGGCGGGATTGCCATCGTTGGGGGCGGCGGGAATGCCCAACAGCCGGGTCATCAGCGCATACACATCGACATTGTCGAAACCCGGCAATGTCTTGCCCTGCGCCAGGTCCGGGCCCTGCGCCAGGAACACTGCACGCATCGAGGGCAGCGCCGGATCGAAGCCGTGCGAACCGCGCATCTGATCGCGCGGGCGCTTGGCCAGTTTGTCCGGGAACAGTGCATCCCAGCCTTCGTGCATCTGGCACACGATCGGCGGAATGCGCGGATGCGTGCCGTAGTGCCAGCGTGCCGGCAGCTCCGGCTTGCGCCAGCAGTCGTACTGCGCATGCGCACCGAGCAGGCCAGCTTCGGCGCGGGCCTGCTGTCCCGGCAATGGCGAAAAGCCGATCACCTGCCCGTCGGTCACGGCAGTGGCGATGTCCGGCCGCGCCATGTCTTCCACGCTGATCGCATGCCCGGGCGCCACCTCGGCCATGCCGTGGTCGGAGACCACAACGATATTGGTGCGCGCGCGCGTGCCGTCGCGCTGCATGCCGGCCAGCAGCCGGCCGATCGCGCCATCCACCGCACGCACGTTGTCGGCGTATTCGCGCGACTCTGGGCCGTGGTCGTGGCCGGCTTCGTCCACGTGTTCGAAGTACAGCGTGACCAGGCGGTTGCTGGCGGCGCCGGACGCGGCCAGCCAGCCCCGCACTTCGTCCACGCGCGCGTCCAGACCGCTGCCTTTTTCGTAGTGGCGCCAACGCGTGGGGCGCACGCCACC
The DNA here is from genome assembly GCF_002940665.1 of Xanthomonas arboricola. Lineage (GTDB taxonomy): Bacteria > Pseudomonadota > Gammaproteobacteria > Xanthomonadales > Xanthomonadaceae > Xanthomonas > Xanthomonas arboricola_B. The sequence goes on along the minus strand of NZ_MIGY01000001.1, from coordinate 133,345 downwards.
GATCGCCGCCTCGCTGCCGGGCCACGACCAGGTCGCGGCATGCAGGCCGTGCGTTTCCGCACCCACCCACAGCGGCTCGCCGCCCCACCAGCGCGCATCGCCGACCGCGTCCTGCTTGCTCAGCCAGAAGCCGCCCAGCGTCGCATCGCGCATGCTGTTGTGCACGATGCCGTGGTGATCCGGGCGCAGGCCGGTGACCAGGGTGTAGTGATTGGGGAAGGTCAGTGACGGGTACGACGGCGTCATCCAGCGCGCACGTACGCCGTCGTGCGCCAGCTGCGACAGATTCGGTGTAATGCCGCGATCGAGCATGTCCGCGCGCAGCCCGTCGATGGAGATCAGCAGCACGCTGTGCGGCAAATCGCTGTGCGGTGCGTCTGCCGGCGCGGGCGCCGCAGGGGCGGGCGGTGGCGTACTGTGCGAAGGGGGGCGAGAAGTACAGGCCGCGAGCAACGCGAGCGCGGTTGCGGCGAACAGAAAATGTCGATCGATCATCGCCCCAGTTTACGGCCTCACAATGACGCCGCGAAGTCAGCGCCCGCCGGCTGCGGAAGATGCGGCGAACAGATCGTCGGCAGTTGCGCTCTGGCGCGGCGACCAGCCTTCCAGCTGCAACAAGGCCTGCTTGGTCGGCAGGCCGCCGCCGAAGCCGGTCAGCGCGCCATTGGCGCCGATCACACGGTGGCAGGGCAGCACGATCGGCAACGGATTGCGTCCATTGGCAGCGCCAACCGCGCGGCTGGCGGCCGGGCGTCCCACCGCATGCGCGAGTTGCGCATAGCTCCAGGTCTGCCCGAACGGAATCTGCGCCAGCGTATGCCAGACCTGCAGCTGAAACGGCGTGCCGGTCGGGGCCAATGGCAGATCGAAGCTGCGCCGCCCGCCGTGCAGATAGTCGAGCAATTGCTCGCGTGCCTCGCGCACCAGCGGCGCATCGGGGTCGTGCTGCCAACGCGCGCGGCCGATCGCGTCGTAGCGGTTCTGCGCAAACAGGATGTGGTGCACGCCGGCAGCATCGGCGGCCACGCTGAGCGCGCCGATCGGCGAAGGGAAGGTGTCGTAATACAACGTGCTCATGAGCGGGTGTCCTTGCGATCGACAGCGAGATGCCACAGGTGCAATACGGCGTAGGCGCGCCACGGCCGCCAGGCCTGCGAGCGCGCCTCGGTGGCACGCGCGCTCAGGCGCCCGGGCGTGCCGAGCACCTGCTGCAGGATCAGGTCGCCGGCCGGAAACGCGTCCGGATGCGACAGCGCACGCATGGCGACGTAGTGCGCGGTCCACGGCCCGATGCCGGGCAACGCGGTGCAGGCGGCGACGAACTCGGGCAGGCGCTGGCCGGCGCCGAAATGCAGCCGCCCTTGCGCGCACGCCGAGGCCAGCGCACGCAGCGTGGCGGCGCGCGCCCGCGGTAGCCCCAGTTGTTCCAGCGGCGCCTCGGCCAGCTGTACCGGGGTCGGAAAGATGCGGTCCAGGCCGGGCGGCATCTCCCCATGATGGCCGCCATGCCGATCGACCAGCCGCGCCGCCAGCGTCGCCGCGCCGGCCACGCTGATCTGCTGGCCCAGCACGGCGCGCACGGCCACTTCAAAGCCGTCCCAGCCGCCCGGCACGCGCAGGCCGGGGCGGCGCGCGATCGCCTCGGCCAGCAGCGGCTCGGCCGCCAGCGTGGCGTGCACCGCCTGCAGATCCGCATCCAGGTCGAACAGCCGGCGTACCCGCCGCACGATCTGCGGAATCTGCCGCGGGTCGGTCGCGCCGATGCGCAGCAACAACTCCGCACGCTGCGGTGCCGCGCTGACCTCGATCAGCGTCGCGTTGCCCGGTGTGCCGATCACGCGCCGGTAGCCGCTGGCGTCGACCTGCTCGATGCCGGGAATCGCGCGGCGCTGCAGAAATGCCAGCATCGCCGGCAGATCCAGCGGCGGGCGATAGCCCAGGCGCAGGGTCAACTCGCCACCGGGCACCTCGGCACGCTGCTTGCGCAGCGCCGACGGCGGCATCCCGCAGCCTTCCAGGAACGCGGCATTGAAGCGGCGCAGGCTGTTGAAGCCGGCCGCCAGCGCGACCTCGGTAACCGGCAATGCGGTCTCGGTCAGCAACTGCTTGGCCAGCAGCAGCCGGCGCGTGCCGTGCACCTGGATCGGGGTGGCACCGAGCTGCTGTACGAACTGCCGCTGCAACTGGCGCGCGCTCAGGCCCACCGCGTCGGCCAGGGTCTGCACCGGCTGCTCCAGCAGGGCGCCGTCGGCAATCATCGCCAGTGCGCGCTGCACGCTCTCCTCGCCCAGGTGCTGCTGCGCCTGCGGCGACAGCTCGGGGCGGCAGCGCAGGCAGGGGCGGTAGCCGGCGGCACTGGCTGCCGCCGCGCTGGGGTAATAGCTGATGTTGCCCGGCTTGGGCGGGGGCGCCGGACAGACCGGGCGGCAGTAGATGCCGGTGCTGCGCACCGCGGTGAAGAACAGCCCGTCGAAGCGTGCGTCGCGCGCCAGACGGGCGCGGTCGCATTGGAGTCGGTCGGGCGTGGCGGTCTGCATGGCGCCAGTCTATGCGCTCGCCCCGGCGTCGGCTGGCCGTTTTCGGACAGGGCTGCGCCGGGCCTGTGCGTTCATGGCAGGGTCAAACGCTTCGCCCATTCAGCCATAGACTGAGGGTGATCCCCGTCGCGGTCCGTTGCCTGACATCATGCTGAAACTGCTCTGCCTGTCCCTTTCATGCGTGCTGGCGCTGGCGGCCTGCGACCGCACCGGTACCTCGGCCGATGCCGCCGCGACGCAGCAGAGTGGCGCGGGGCAGGGCGATGGCGACCATATGGTGTCGGTGGATACGCCCGAGCCGGCGCCGCCGCCGCGGCCGCGTGCACAGGCTGGCGAAGCCGGCTGGCCGCAGGCGGAGCTGGACGCGGGCAAGGCCTGGATCAGTTGCGCCACCGATTACAGCAGCGAAGCCGGCGACGGCACGTTGCTGCCGGCGCTGGACCGGGCCAGCGTGGAGGCGGCGCTGGCGCCGTGCCGCGACACCGGCCTGCTGCGGGTGCGCTATGCCGGCAAGATCAACGCCGGCTTCGCCGCATTGGTGTGGCGGCTGGCCGCAGTGGCCGAGCAGCTGCAGTTGCCGCATCGCATCCTGGATCTGGATTCCAGCGGCGGGCAGGTGGAAGCGGCGATTCGCGCCGGCGATGTCATCGGCGAATCCAACTGGACGATCTGGGTGCGCGAAGGCTCGATCTGCCACAGCGCCTGCGTGTTCGTGCTGGCCGCAGGCGACAACCGGCTGGTGGCCGGCAAGGTCGGCATCCACCGCATGATGCGGATCAGTTCCAAGGCCACCTCGCGCGCGGAACTCAATCGCGAGTTGCGCGAGGTCTATGGCAACGTCAAGGATTATCTGGAGCGCAACGGCGTGGCCGTGGCGGTGGCCGACCTGATGATGACCGTGCCCAACCGCAGCCTGCGCCTGCTGACGATGGACGAGCTGCGCGAGTACGGGCTGGATGGCACCAACGCGGTGCAGGACGACCTGGAGCGCATCCGCCAGATGCGCAAGTGCGGCGATGCCTTCGTGCGCCGCAAGGACGCGTTTCTGGTCGCCTTCGATCAGCGCTGCAAGGGCGAGGGCGCCGATCTGGAGGCGGTCAACGCCTGCGGCCTGGCCTTGAAGCAGCGCTTCGGCTTCCCGGATGCGGCCTGCCCGGAAGAAAGCCCGCTGGCCGAAACCGATGCCGCCGCGCTGCCGGCCAGCGCCGCGCCGCAGGCCGCGGCGGCGACCGAGGCAGCGCCGGGAATGTCCGCCGCAGCGCCAACCGCGGCACCGGCGGCAGAGTCGGCTGCCGAGCCCGCGTCGGAGCCGGCCCAGGGCGAGGGCTGAGCTTCACACGCACCGCACTGCCGGCTGCCTATGGTCGCGGCATATCACGGAGCCGGGGGGCGGCATGCTTGGGAAGACGAAAGGCGTAGCGCTGGCATATCTGCCATCGGCGCTGCTGGTGCTGGCCGGATTTGGCGTGGCCGAACTGCTGCAGATGATCGCTGCGGCCAGGCAGGTGCAGTGGCCGGCGACGCTGGCGGTATGGCTGAGCCTGGTGGCTTTGATCGTGGCCGTCGTCCGCGCGCTGTGGATCAGCTGGCGACTATGGCGACCGCGCGGTGTCGCGGCGGTTCCGCCCGGCGGCGACATCTGATTTTCGAGTGACAGGCGTGCGTTTCCGGCACCCGGCTCGCGCGTCGCTGCACACTCACCTCAATATGCAGCGCAGGTCTTAAACTGCCGCACCCGCCGCGAACCCTGCGGTGGTTCCCATCCGTTTGCTACGCACAAGGTCATCTGCCCCATGTTCCGTCCTCGTCTGCTTGCCGCGCTGCTGTTGGCTCCCTCGCTGGTCCTGGCACAACAGCCGCAGACCGCTGCACGTCCGGCCGCAACTCCCCAGGCGGCACCCGCGGCCAGCCCGGCGCAGCAGGCGCAACTGGTCAAACAGAATACCGAGATGACCCAGGCGGCATTGCGGGTGGCGCAGATGGTCGATGCCAACCAGGTGGCCTCGCTGTGGGATGGCGCATCCAGCGTCGCCAAGACCGCGGTCAAACGCGATGTCTTCGTGACCCAGATCGGCGCAGAGCGCGCGCGCCTGGGGCCGGTGGTCGGGCGCGGGCAGGGCTCGGTGACGCGGGTCAAATACGCCGCCGGCGCGCAGGTGCCCGAAGGCCTGTACATCAACGTCAGCTTCCCGACCCGTTTTGCCAAGGCGCAGCAGCCGGTGCGCGAGCTGGTGTCGTTCCGTCTGGACGAAGACAAGACCTGGCGGCTCGCCGGTTACAGCCTGCGCGCGTCGGTCAAGTGATGCTGCGGCTCATCGGGAGACCAACGTGGAACTGACGATCGAACTGCAGATGCTGGGCTGGGCCATGGTGCTCGGTCTGGTGCAACTGCTGGCGGCCTCGGCCAGCATGACCGCCCAGCGCGGGACCAAGTGGAACGCCAGCGCGCGCGATGGCGAGCCCAAGCCGTTGACCGGCGTCGCCGCGCGGCTGGATCGTGCCTTCCGCAATTATCAGGAGACGTTCCCGATCTTCGCCGCTGCGGTACTGGCGGTGAGCATCGCCGGCCGTACCAGTGCAGACACTGCCCTGGGCGTGCAGCTGTATCTATGGGCGCGCGTGGCTTACGTGCCGGCGTATGCGGCAGGCATTCCCTATCTGCGTAGCGCAATCTGGGTGGTGTCGTTGTGGGGCATCGTCAAACTGGTGCGGGCGTTGCTGGGCTGGTGACGTGCGCCAGACTGCGTGCGCGCAGCCGGTGGTGTCATGACTGAGAAAACGCAGCGATAAGTTGCGCGCCCGCGACTGCGGTGGGCCACTGTTCCGGTCGCTGCTTGATCCTGATCAAGTCCGGCCGACACCACTGCCGCTAGACTCACGACCACTATCAAGACTGCCGCGCTCAGCGCCAGGCGGGCGTGCTCGGTGCGGCACGGGCCAGGCGTATAGTCCGGTTTCTCCGCGCCGATCGTATCCACCTGACCGCTGCACGCCGCGTTTTGTTAGCTTCTCTAGGTATCGGCGGTGAAGGAGAGCGGCATGCAATCGGTGGATATCGCAGTCATTGGTGCCGGGCCGGTCGGCCTGTGTTTTGCGCGGTCGTTGGCCGGCAGTGGCTTGTCGGTGCTGGTGGTCGACCAGCAGCCGCGCACGCAACTGGCCGAGCCGGCCTTCGACGGACGCGAAATCGCGCTGACCCATGCCTCGCGTGCATTGCTGGAGCAACTGGGCATCTGGCAGCAGTTTCCCGCCGATGCGATCTCGCCGCTGCGCGACGCACGCGTCATGGACGGGCATTCGCACTTCGCACTGACCTTCGCCGCCTCGGCGCGTGGTGCCGGCGATCTGGGCTGGCTGGTGCCCAATCATCTGATCCGTCGCGCGGCCTGGCAGGCGGTGCAGGCGCAAGCTGCGTTGGAGATCCGTTGCGCCTGCACGCTGCAGGCCGTGCAGCAGGAGCACGGCCGCGTGGTGCTGCAGTTATCCGATGGGGAAACCGTGTCGGCGCGCCTGCTGGTGGCGGCCGACAGCCGCTTTTCCAGCACCCGGCGCCTGCTCGGTATCGGCGCGCAGCTGCGGGATTTCGGCAAGACCATGCTGGTGTGCCGGATGCGGCATGCGCTGCCGCACCGGCATGCCGCATGGGAGTGGTTTGGCTATGGGAAGACGCTGGCGTTGCTGCCGCTGCAGGGCAATCGTGCCGGTGCGGTGCTGACCCTGCCGCCGCGACAGGTGGAGGCGTTGCTGGCGATGGAGGCGGCGGACTTCAGTGCGGCGGTGACCGAGGCGTTCGAGCATCGGCTCGGGCCGATGCAGCAGGACGGCAGCCGGCATGCCTATCCGCTGGTGGCGGCCTATGCGCAACGCTTTATCGCCGAGCGTGCCGCGCTGATCGGCGATGCCGCGGTGGGTATGCACCCGGTCACTGCGCATGGCTTCAATTTTGGATTGCAGAGCCAGGCGCGCCTGGCCGAGCGTGTGTGCGCCGCTGCCGCCGCCGGGCGCGACATCGGTGCTGCGGCGTTGCTGCAGGGGTACGAGCGGGCGCACCGGCTGGCGACGCGACCGCTCTACGAAGCGACCAATGCACTGGCCGCGCTGTACACCGACGACCGTGCGCCGGCCCGCCTGCTGCGACGTGGTGCCTTGCGCGCGGCGCAGGCGGTGGCCCCGTTCAAGCAGGCGATCGCGGCGCATCTGACCCAGCGCAGCGTTTGACCTATCGACGTGGGAGCGGGGAGGCGCAGTGCGTGCAGCGCTGCGCTGTGTTCCTCATGCGCACTGGCCTGCAACGCTGTTCGACGCGTGGGCGGGCAAGGCGGTCAGCGGCCCGTTCGCAGGTGCTCGTGCGGCAATCGGGTGGGCTCGGTCGGCTCGGCTGTCATCAGGCGCGCCGCAGTCGGGCACGCGGCCATCAGGCCGGCGCGTTTATCCGCGCAAGAATCGCATCGATCGCGGTGCGCGCATCGCCGCTGCGCAGGGCCTGTTCCAGCAGTGGAATCACCCAGGCGCAGCCAGCCTTGGTCACGTCTGCGCGCCAATCGCCGCGCCAGCCTTCCAGCTCGTGCAAGGCAAGCATGCTGCAACCGCCGCGCTCGGCGTGACCGCCACGGATCGACTGCTCGAACCAGAACGGCTTGGGTGAATCGGCGTCGATCGAGAAAATATAGACATCGTGGTCCGGGTCTTCAGCCGAGGGCGCGTTGTTGCGCCAGCTGACTTCCACCACGCTCATTCTGCCGGCTCCGCATCGGGGTCCAGCGCCAGCACGCGGATTTCCACATCGTCCAGTTGCACGCGCTGGCCGGGGCGGATCTTGGCGGTCTTGCGCAGTTCCTGCACGCCATCGACGCTGACCGCGCCGCTGGCGACGATCGCCTTGCCCTGGCCGCCGCTGTCGGCAATACCTGCCAGCTTGAGCAACTGGTTGAGTTCGATGTACTCGCCGTCCAGGTCGAATTCCAGAAATTGCATGGTGCGCTCGGTAACAGGAAGACCGCGATTATCCGCCCGTCGCAGCCGACAACACCACCGTGCCAGATGCAGCGCCGGCAGTTGGAGTCGTTACAGCACCGCTATGCCGGCGCACGGCCGGCATCCATTACTCGGGAGTCGTCGCGCGGCGTCGGCCCGGTCATTCGCGTCGAAAACGTGCAATCTCGTCCAGCATGCTTTCGGCACGCACGACGCCGGGCCCGGCATGCGCGTTGTCGATGCGCTCCAGCCACGGATGGCGCCTGCGCTGCAGCCGTCGATAGCCGAGCCGCCGGCCGGCGTCGTAGCCTGGGAACGCGCGCCATAACTGCACGGTGATGTCTTGCGCCAGCTCGGCGCGGTCGTCCGGATTCCAGCAATAGCTGGCCGCGACCTTCAGGACGATGCCGCGGTGCCGCTGCAGCAAGGCGTTGAAGCGGGTGTGCAGGTCTGTTTCCAGGGACATGGCTCCGGCCGGATGGGGGGATGACAAGGGTCAGGAGATGGTTTGCCGCAGCGGGCGGATCCTTACAACCTGAATGGACTGTCACGGAAATTTCGACAGCAGGGGGCCTCAGGGCGCACACTATGCTGCTTTGCGCCTGCCGGCTCCGTGCGGCGCCTCCGGAGTTACCCAATGACCCAAGAATCTCCCGCGCCGCTGCTGTTTGCAGACCTCGGCCTCTCAGACGCTGTGATGAAGGCGGTTGCCGCCGTCGGTTACGAGTCGCCGTCGCCGATCCAGGCCGCCACCATTCCTGCGCTGCTGTCCGGTCGCGACGTGCTCGGCCAGGCGCAGACCGGCACCGGCAAGACCGCCGCGTTCGCGCTGCCGGTGCTGTCCAATGCCGACCTCAACCAGCTCAAGCCGCAGGCGCTGGTGCTGGCCCCGACCCGCGAGCTGGCCATCCAGGTCGCCGAGGCGTTCCAGAAATATGCCGAGGCCATTCCCGGCTTCCGCGTGCTGCCGGTCTACGGCGGCCAGCCCTACGCACAGCAGCTGAGCGCGCTCAAGCGCGGCGTGCATGTGGTGGTCGGCACTCCAGGCCGCGTGATCGATCACCTGGACCGCGGCACGCTCGACCTGTCCCAGCTCAAGACGCTGGTGCTGGACGAAGCCGACGAAATGCTGCGCATGGGCTTCATCGACGACGTCGAAGCGGTGCTGAAGAAGTTGCCGGAGAAGCGCCAGGTGGCGCTGTTCTCGGCGACCATGCCGCCGGCGATCCGTCGCATCGCACAGACCTATCTCAAGGACCCGGCCGAAGTCACCATAGCGGCCAAGACCACCACCTCGGCCAATATCCGCCAGCGCTACTGGTGGGTGAGCGGCCTGCACAAGCTGGACGCGCTGACCCGCATCCTGGAGGTCGAGCCGTTCGACGGCATGATCATCTTCGCGCGCACCAAGGCCGCCACCGAAGAGCTGGCGCAGAAGCTGCAGGCACGCGGCATGGCCGCGGCGGCCATCAATGGCGACATGCAGCAGGCCGCCCGCGAGAAGACCATCGCCCAGCTCAAGGACGGCAAGCTCGACATCCTGGTCGCCACCGACGTGGCCGCGCGCGGCCTGGACGTGGAGCGGGTCAGCCATGTGCTGAACTACGACATCCCGTACGACACCGAAAGCTACGTGCACCGCATCGGCCGTACCGGCCGTGCCGGCCGCAACGGCGACGCGATCCTGTTCGTCACCCCGCGCGAAAAGGGCATGCTGCGCTCGATCGAGCGCGCCACCCGTCAGCCGATCGAAGAAATGCAGCTGCCGAGCGTGGATGCGGTCAACGATACCCGCGTGGCACGTTTCATGACCCGCATCACCGAGACCCTGGCCGGTGGCCAGATCGACATGTATCGCGATCTGCTGCAGCGCTACGAGGGCGAGAACAACGTGCCGGCGATCGATATCGCCGCGGCGATGGCCAAGTTGCTGCAGGGCGATGCGCCGTTTTTGCTGACCCCGCCGGTGCGTGGCGCGCGCGAGGAATTAGCACCGCGCGAGCGCAACGAGCGCGGCGACCGCAGCGATCGTGGAGAGCGTCCGCGCTTCGAGCCGAAGTTCGAACGTGGCCCGCGTGCCGATGGCGAGCGCGCTGCACGCCCGCCGCGTGCGGAACGTCCGGCGTTTGGCGATGACGGCGCGGGCGCCGAGCGTCCGCGTCGCGATCCGGTTGCCCCGCGTGGCGAGCCGGAGTTCGGCATGGAGAGCTACCGCATCGAAGTGGGCCACACCCACGGCGTGAAACCGGCCAACATCGTCGGCGCGATCGCCAACGAAGCCGGCCTGGAAAGCCGCTACATCGGCCGTATCGACATCCAGGACGACTATTCGATCCTGGACCTGCCGGCCGACATGCCGCGCGAGCTGCTGACGCACCTGAAGAAGGTCTGGGTGTCCGGCCAGCAGCTCAACATGCGCAAGCTGGAAGAAGGCGAGGCGGCCGCATCGCCGTCCAAGCCGCGCTTCCCGCGGGGGGGCAGGCCGTCCGGCCGCCCGAATGGCCCGAACCGTCTGATGGACCGCGCCGGCGCGCCGCATCGCAAGGGCCCGCCCAAGCCCCGCGGCGAGTAAGCGCCGCTGACAATCCGGTTGCGTGCGGTCGTCCGGCCCACGCGGCCGGTCGCTGCAGTCGTTATGCCAGTTGGTGCATATCGGCATGCAGGCGTCACGTGCCGACATGGCGGAGATTGCCGGTGGCATCGCGTTAGCCGAGCTAAGTTCCTGCCTCGATCGCGTCCAAGCGGGCGCTGCCATACAGCCTGCGCCGTTGCGGCCGTTACTGCCTTCAGGCGCCCACCGGGCGCATCAATCGCATTGGGCGGCGGCAGGGGTCGAGGAAGACGATGGCGCAGAAGGCGGGCGGCAAGAGCAATAGGCGGACCATGCACCTGATGCGCGGCTGGCTGACGCTTCCCTTGGCCTTGTTGATCGGCATGGCCGTCAGCATGGCGGCGCTCTCGGCGCTGGTGATCGAGATCCAGTCCGGGGCAATGGCCTGGATCGTCGGCCAGAGCCACTGGTCCAATGCCCAGCAGGAGTCGGCATACTGGCTGGAGCGCTATCTGGGTAGCGGCGATCCGGCCGACCTGCAGGCCGCCTGCCGCGCACTGGACGTGCCGCTCGGCGACCGCGCGGCACGCGAGGCGGTCGAGCAGCCGGTGATCGACCGGACTGCGGTATATGCCGGGCTGGCCGCCGGCCGCAATGCCCGTGAGGACATGCCGCAAATGGTGCGGCTGTATCGCTACGGCCATGTCCTTCCGTATCTGGGCGATGCCATCGCGATATGGAAACACACCGATGCCGACCTGTCGCAGCTGAGCGCCCTGGCCGACCGGGCCGCATCCGTGCAGGCCACCAGCCGGCCGGATCCGCGCGCGTTGCAGGCCTTGCGCGACGAGCTGCATCTGCTCGACGGCCGCATGCGCAGCGATGCGGCGCAGTTCCAGGCGCTGCTGGTCGGTTGCGCGCGGCTGCTGCACGACGTGATGGTGACCTGCAGCCTGGCGACCTTGTTGCTGGTGCTGACCACCTGCGTGCTGGCGATGCGCCGCATCCGCAATTATCTGCTCTCGCACGAGGGACGCTTTCGCACCGCGTTCGAGCAGGCGGCGCTGGGCATGGTCAAGTTCGACCTGCGCGGCCGAGTGCTCGACGCCAATGCCGCGATGGCCAACATCCTGCGCTACCGGCCGGAGGAACTGCAGACCTGCACGCTGGCCGAGGTGATGCATCCGGACGACATCGCGCTGGACAGCCGCGGCCTGGTCGACTGGCCGACGCTGCTGCAGACCGGCGAGCGACGCTTTCTGCGCGCCGATGGCGGGGTGATGTGGGGGCGCTGGAGCGCGTCGCTGGTGGAGCCCGGCCCGGAGGAGCCGACCCTGGTACTGGCGGTGATCGAAGACGTCTCGCATGCGCACGAGCTGGCCGACGAAGTCGCCTTCCACGCGCGTCACGATGCCTTGACCGGCCTGATCAACCGCCGTGAGATCGAACGCCGGCTATTTCGCCTGATCGAGCCGCCGCAATCGCCGCAGCTGTGCCACGCGCTGTGTTTCGTCGACCTGGATCACTTCAAGCTGGTCAACGACACCTTCGGGCATGCGGTGGGCGATAAATTCCTGTGCCACTTCGCCGACGTGATCACCATGCAGTTGCGCTCCGGCGACTGGCTGGGGCGGCTGGGTGGCGACGAATTTGCGATCCTGCTGGCCAATACCGATCTGGTGCAGGCGCGGACCCTGCTCGAGCGCATGCATGCGGTGCTGGGCCAGCCGTGGAGCCATCGGGGTGGACGGCCGCTGACGCCGAGTTGCAGCTTCGGCGTGGTGGAAATCCGCCAGGGCGCCAGCGACGTCAATGCCTTGATGACCGCCGCCGATCTGGCCTGCTATGCGGCCAAGGAAGAGGGGCGCAACCGGATCCGCTGTTTCGGCGAAAGCGATCTGGCCCTGGCACGGCGCCGCCACGACGGCGGCTGGATCAGCGCGGTGCAGCAGGCGCTCGCCGAAGACCGCCTGCTGTTGTATGCGCAGAAGATCCAGGTGTTGAGCGATCCGCAACGCCTGCAGTACGAAGTGCTGGTGCGCATGCGCGCGCGCGACGGGCGGGTGCTGAGTCCGGGCGAATTTCTGCCTGCGGTGGAGCGCTACGGCCTGGGACGCATGGTCGATGTGCATGTGCTGGAAACGCTGTGCGCGCAGCTGGCGGCCAATCCGATGCATGTGGCCATGCTGGACCTGTGCCACGTCAATCTGTCTGCACAGTCGATCGCGCAGCCGGACTTTCTCGATTTCGTGTGGTCCTTGTTCGAACGCTACCCCGGCCTGGTGCCCAAGCTGTGCATGGAGATCACCGAGACCGCCGTCATCGGCGATCTGGAGCATGCGCAGCGCTTCGTGCAGAGCGTGCGCGCGCGCGGCTGCCATGTGGCGCTGGACGATTTCGGCAGCGGCCTGGCCTCGTTCGGCTATCTCAAGCAATTCACCGTGGATGTTCTCAAGATCGATTGCGGCTTCGTGCGCAATTACGCGCATGACGCGGTGGACCGTGCGGCAGTGCATTCGATCGCGCAGGTAGGCCTGGCGCTGGGGATCGAAGTGGTGGCCGAGGGCGTGGAGTCGGAGGCGGACATTCCCGGTCTGCGCGAGGCCGGTGTCGGCCAGGTGCAGGGTTTCAGCCTGCATCGGCCATGCCCGCTGGACGAGCTGCTGCATGCCGGGCAACCGCTGTTGGCGCTGTCCTGATCGCAGATTGGTGCACGCGCGCCGCTCCAAATCGCCGATAATCGGCCGATGACGACCCGACTCAACAAATACATCGCCGAAACCGGCTTCTGCTCCCGCCGCGAGGCCGATCGCCTGATCGGCGAACGCCGGGTCACCGTCAATGGCGTGGCTGCCGGCACCGGTGCGGTGGTGGGCGAGGAAGACACCGTGCTGGTGGACGGCCAGCCGCTGCGCACGCGCGCCGCCGGCAAGCCCGGTGGCCGCAAGCATGTCTACATCGCGCTCAACAAGCCGGTGGGCATCACCTGCACCACCGAGAGTTCGGTCAAGGGCAATATCGTCGAGTTCGTCGGCCACGAGCAGCGCATCTTCCCGGTCGGCCGGCTCGACAAGGAGTCCGAGGGGCTGATCCTGATGACCAGCAACGGCAACATCGTCAACGAGATCCTGCGCGCGGAAAATCGCCACCAGAAGGAATATCTGGTGGCGGTCAACAAGCCGGTTACCGACGAATTCCTGCGTGGCATGGCGCGCGGCGTGCGCATCCACAACGAGACCACGTTGCCGTGCCGCACCGCGCGCATCGCCAAGTTCGGCTTCCGCATCGTGCTGGAGCAGGGTTTGAATCGGCAGATCCGCCTGATGTCCGCCGAATTCGGCTACCGCGTGACCCAGCTGCGCCGGGTGCGCATCGACAACATCAAGCTGGCCGCGCTCAAGCCCGGGCAGTGGCGCAATCTCAGCGATGCGGAATTGCGCGGATTGCTACCGCAGCGCGCCGACTGGTGAGCTGTTCGGGCACACTGGGCTGAACCAGCGGCACGGTGCGTCGGCTGCATGCGCAAGCCGATGGCCGCGCATGGCCGGCTCGGTCATACTTTCCGACGCTGACAGCCAGCTGGGGAGCGGGCAGAGTGATCAAACCGACATTGCCGGACAACGAAGCCGGCTCGCAGCGCTGCGTCAGTACGAGGTGCTGGATTCGCCGCCCGAACGTGCCTTCGACGACCTCACCATGATTGCGTCCACGCTGTGCGAGACGCAGATGGCGGCGGTGGTGCTGGTGGACGAACAGCGGCAATGGTTCAAGTCCGCACATGGCGCACCGCGCGGCGAAGCATCGCGCGACATCTCGTTCTGCGCGCATGCGATCCTGCGCCCGGACGAAGTGATGATGGTCGACGACACCTTGCTCGACCCGCGCTTCCACGACAACCCGATGGTGACCGGCAGTTCTGCGGTGCGCTTCTACGCCGGCGCGCCGTTGGTGACCAGCGCGGGCATGGCGCTGGGCTCGTTATGCGTCTTCGACCAGACGCCGGCGCATCTGCGCGACGAGCAGCGCGCCGCCTTGCAGGCATTGTCGCGCCAGGCCGCGCATCTGCTGGAACTGCGTCTGGCCGGCAAGCGCCTGCGGCAGCAACTGCATGAGCGCGAATGGTACGAGCAGCAACTGGCCGGTTACTACGCGCAAATGGATGCGTTGAATGCCGATCTGGTCGAGCAGCCCCGTACCGATCCGCTGACCGGCTTGCCCAATCGACGCGCGTTTGCAGTGGCCTTGGCTGCGGCCATGGACCAGACACGTGCGGCAGGCCAGCCGTTGTCGGTGGCGTTGCTGGACGTGGATCACTTCAAGACCGTCAACGACGTGCATGGGCACGACCAGGGCGATGTGGTGCTGCGCGAACTGTCGGCATTGTTGCGCGCGCATGTGGCCGGTGCCGGCACCATTGCGCGTTACGGTGGCGAGGAATTCGTGCTGCTGCTGCCCAATGTGGATTTGCTGCAGGCACGGGTGCAGTGCGAATACCTGCGCCAGAGCGTGGCGGTGATGACGATCGCGCTGCCGGTGACGGTGAGCATCGGCGTGGCCACGCTGCATCCGCAGGAAAGCGTGGAGGCGGTGATCAAGCGTGCCGATCAGGCCCTGTATGCGGCCAAGCGTGGCGGGCGCGACCAGGTGGTGGCGTTGGGGTAGGTGGCGTGCGCACGCGGGTGCGTCATCGATAGGGCCGGTCGCGGCCTGGGCCGCTCCTACGACGACGGTTGTTGGTTGTGCCGTGCGGTCAGTCGACGATGTTCTTCGCCTCGGCAGTGCCGAGCAGTTCCGGATGCACGATCCTGCGTCGGCGTTCCAGCACCGGATGCAGGAACACCGCGCCGAGAATGATCGCCACGCCGAGATAGAACTGTAGGGTCAGCTCACGTTGCTCGCCGAGCAGGACGATTGCCAGCAAGATGGCGTAGACCGGTTCGAGATTGGTCACCAGTTGCACCGAGTAGGCGCTGAGATGGCGCAGTGCCACCAGCGCCAGCGCAAACGGCAGCAAGGTGCAAACCAGCGAAAGCACCAGCAGCAGGACGCCGTCGTGCAGGCTGGGAACGATCAGCAGCGCGCCGTGCAGCGACGGCAGCACCAATGGCATGGCCGGCGCCAGCACGGTCAGGGTCAGCGTGCCGGCGCCCAGTTCCAGCGCGGTGACGGTGAGCGGGTCGGCATGCGCCACCATGCGCTTGTTGAGCGAGCCGAACAGGCCGACGAACACCGCCGAAATCGCGCCGACCACCACCCCGGCACGCATGCCATCGGGCACCCCGCCGACCACCAGGGCCACGCCGGGCAGCACCGCCAGGCCGAACAGCAATTCGCGCGGGCGGAAAGGGCGCTGCGTCACCCATGGCTCGATCACTGCGGTGAACACCGGGGCCAGCGCAATGCAGGTCGCGGCCACCGAGGCATTGGCCAGCTTGATCGCGCCGTAGAAGGTCAGCCAGTGCAGGGCCACCAACGCGCCGATGCCGCAATAACCCAGCACCACGCGCCCGGACAAGCCGCGCAGTCCACGCCACACGCGCGGCAACAGCGCCAGCGCCACCACCACGATCAACATGCGCCACCACACCAGTGGCAGCGCAGGCAGCGTGATCAGCTTGCCCAGGATCGCGGTGATGCCCCAGAGCAGGACGCAGAAATGGATTTGCAGTTGCGCCTTGCGCAGGTCGGTCGTGGGCATGCGCCATTGTCGCCGAAGACGCGACGCAACGCCTGTGCTAGCGCGAACCCAATTGCTGCAACAACGCCATTGCCGCAGCCGGATTGCGCTCCTTGGCGGCACTGATGAAAAACACGAACACCTCGCGCGGCATGGCCGCGACGTGCGTCGACGCGTCGATATGCGGCAGATCCGCCGGATCGTCGCCGCGCTGCCAGGCCTGGATGCGCTCGGCCCACTGCCCCAGTGCCGGCGCCGGGTAACCGGCAGCCAGGCGCGCCTGGCTGCGCATCAGGCGTGCATAGACGAAGTCGGTGGACAGATCGGCAAAGGACGGATGCTCGTCCGAATCGGTGAATACCGTGGCCACTCCATGCCGGCGCACCAGTGCCAGCAGCGACGCATCCACCGCGTCGTGGTCGCGGATTTCCAGCACATGGCGCAGCACGCGCTTGCCGGCGCGTTTGGGCAGCAACGACAAAAAGGCGTCCAGGTCGTCGGCCTGCAGCCGATGCCCTTGTTCGAACTGCCACACCAGCGGCCCCAGCGTGTCGCCGAGCTCGACAATACCGCCGATGAAGTCGTCCACCTGCGGCTGCGTGCCGGCCAGTTTGCGCGACTGGGTAATGCGGCGCGGTGCCTTGGCCGAGAAGACGAACCCGGGCGGTACCTGGTCGCGCCACTTCGCGTAGGTCGCCGGTTTCTGCGTTCCGTAATACGTGCCGTTGATCTCGATGGCGGTGACGTGGCGGCTTGCGTATTCCAGCTCGCGGCGCTGCACCAGCCCTTGCGGATAGAACATCCCCGCCCGCCAAGGCGCATACACCCAGCCGCCGATACCGACGTGGATGCCATCGAGCGCGGGCGGGGTGGCAGCGAACAGATCGGTCATGAGCGATTCCACGTTGGCGTGAGCGCCCCCCGGCATGTCGGATACGCGCACATGTGGCAGGCCGCCCAGATGATAGCCCCGCAGCTGCGCAGCGAAGTGGGGCAGCTGCCAAGACGCTCGCGCACACTGCCAGGCAGGCGCGGCTGTTGGCGCGGGGCGGCATGTAGGCATTGTGCACACCGATGCAGGCGCAGCCCGGCCAGCCGGCGATCGGCGGCTTACACGGACGCGGCCATGTCGCTACCATCGCAGATCGCCTCTTCCGGACCGCAGCGATGACCTGGACCACGCCCGATCTGTGTGACCGTTTCCCCGAGGTGAGCATCGCCGAGCCGTTGTTCCGCTCCTATGGCGGACGTGCGGCGTTCTCAGGGCCGATCGTCACCGTGCGCTGTTTCGAGGACAACTCGCGGGTGCGCCGGCTGGCCTCCACGCCTGGCGACGGCCGCGTGCTGGTGGTGGACGGGCAGGGCTCGTTGAAGCACGCGCTGCTGGGCGACCAGATCGCGATGCAGGCGGTCGCCAACGGCTGGGCCGGCGTGTTGATCCACGGCTGCGTGCGCGATGTGGAGATCCTCGCCACGCTGCCGCTGGGCGTGCTGGCGTTGGGCGCCTGCCCACGCCGCACCGAGCGCCGCGATCTGGGCGATGTGGATGTGCCGGTGAATTTTGCCGGCGTGGCCTTCGTGCCGGGCCATTGGCTGTATGCCGATGGCAACGGCGTGTTGGTGGCACCGCTGCCGCTGTCGCTGGACAGTGCCGGCGGATCGACCTGAGCGAATCAGAGGACGTGGGACAGTGACCGTGAACCGATGGCTGAGTGGAGGCGTGCTGATGCTGGCAAGCTTGGTGGCGACGACGCAGGCGGCCGAGCTTCCGGCCGGCATGCAGCAGTTCGACGCGCAGATGGAACGCGTGCGCAAGCAGTTCGATGTACCCGGCATTGCGGTGGCCATCGTCAAGGATGGGCAGGTGGTGCTGGAGCGCGGCTACGGCGTGCGCGAGATCGGCAAGCCTGCGCCGGTGCAGGCCGACACGCTGTTCGCGATCGCCTCCAACACCAAGGCCTTCACTGCCGCATCGCTGTCGATCCTGGCCGACGAGGGCAAGCTCTCGCTCGACGACAAGGTCATCGACCACCTGCCGTGGTTCCGCATGGCCGACCCGTACGTCAGCGGCGAGATGCGTCTGCGCGATCTGCTCGCGCACCGCAGCGGCTTGAGCCTGGGTGCGGGCGATCTGTTGTTCTGGCCGACCACCAGCTACAGCACCGACGAGGTGGTGCAGCGCCTGTCCAAGGTACCGTTGAAGGGCGGTTTCCGCGATCGCTATGCCTACGACAACATCCTGTACGCAGTGGCGCAGAAGGTGATCGAGCAGGTCTCCGGGCAGACCTATGCGGCGTTTCTGCAACAACGCATCTTCGCCCCGGTGGGCATGCGCGGCACGCGCTTCAATGCCGATCATCTGCAGCCGGGCGACAACGCGGCCGTGGGCCATGCCAAGTACGACTTCGTCGAGCTGCGCACGGTCGCGCCGCTGACCTGGTCCAACAACTCCGGTGCCGGCGGCATCTATTCCAGCGCGCACGACATGGCGTTGTGGATGACCGTGCAACTGGCCGGGGGCGTCCTGCCCGATGGCACGCCGCTGTTCAGTGCCGAACGGCAGCGGGAGATGTGGTCGATGATCACGCCGATCGCGATTGCCGACCCGGCCGTGCCGGAGCTGGCGGCAGCCCGCCCCCAGTTTTCCGGCTACGGAGAGGGCTGGAGCCTGAGCGATTACCGCGGCCATCGGCTGGTGTGGCACACCGGCGGCTGGCCGGGCATGGTGTCGCGGCTGACGCTGGTGCCCGAGCAACAGTTGGGTGTGGTGGTATTGACCAATCAGGAGATCGGCGCGGCCTTCAATGCGGTGACCCTGCAGGTGCTGGATGCGTTCTTGCAGGTGCCGGCCACCGATTGGACCGCTGCCTATTCCAAGGCCGTGAGCAAGGCCGAGGGCGATGCGGACACCAGCTGGAAGAAGCATCTGGACGCACGCGCAGCGCGCTCCACGCCGTCGCTGCCGCTGCGCGGTTATGCGGCGACCTATCGCGACCCGTGGTACGGCGATGTGGTGATCCGTCAGGACGGCAAGCGCCTGCGCATGCAGTTCGCCAAGACCGCGCAGTTGGTCGGCACGCTGGAGCATTGGCAGCACGACGGCTTCATCGTGCGCTGGGACGACCGCTCCCTGAATGCCGATGCCTTCGTCAATTTTGCGCTGACCCCGGATGGCACGGTACGTGAGATGCGGATGGAGGCGATCTCGCCGTTGACCGATTTCAGCTTCGATTTCCAGGATCTGGTGTTGACGCCGGTGGCGGCAGCGCAGCCGACGCAGAAGTGAGGCTGCGCCGATCGTTGCCGCAGGCCATCGCCACGGCACCGAGCATGCAGTGGCTGATGGCCCGCGGCGCATCGCCGGCACCGTGCGCACGGAGGCTGGTATTGAGGTCTCGGTCCAACCCGCCGCCAACCCGCGAGGGCCCGCGTGCAAGATGCACGATGGCTATCGCCCATCGGCGCGGCTCGTTATGATCCGCGCACTTCTCAGGGATGTTGCCGAACGCATGACCACTCCGCAGATGTCGGTGTACTTTTTTCTGCAGGCCGCAGCGATTTTGCTGGTATGTCGTCTGGTGGGGTTGCTGGCCAAACGGATCGGTCAGCCACAGGTGGTTGGCGAGATGATCGCCGGGGTGATGCTGGGCCCGTCCTTGTTCGGCGCGGTGTTGCCCGGCTTGCAGGCCGCGCTGTTCCCCAAGCAGACCATGGATGTGCTGTACGTGTTCGCGCAGTTCGGCGTGGGGCTGTACATGTTCCTGGTCGGTACCGATTTCCGTGGAGATCACTTCCGCGCGCGCTATCGCAGTGCGATGAGCGTGTCGATGGCCGGTATCGCGGTGCCGTTTGCATTGGCCTTTGCCATGTGTCCGTGGTTGATTCACGTGGACGGCCTGTTCTCGGAAAAGGCCAAGTTGATGGAGGCCTCGCTGTTTCTGGGTGCGGCCATCGCGATCACCGCGTTCCCGATGCTGGCGCGCATCATCCATGAGCGTGGTCTGACCAATAGCCCGCTGGGCACGTTGGCACTCACCGCAGGTGCGTTCGACGATGCGGCGGCCTGGTGCATTCTTGCCGTGGTGCTGGCGAGCTTTGGCGGGAGTTGGGGCAGTGCCTATCTGGCCATCGGCGGCGGCGTGGCCTATGCAGTGTTCATGATCCTTGTCGGCCGTCATCTGCTGCGCCGTCTGGACGCCTACGTGGTACCGAACCAGCCGCTGGGGAATGGTGTGCTGGCGGTGGTGTTGATGCTGTTCTGCCTCAGCGCGTGGGCGATGGACGCGATCGGCATCCATGCCGTGTTTGGCGGTTTCCTGCTGGGCGTCTGCCTGCCCAGGGGAACGTTGACCGAAAAACTGCGCGAGATGCTGCAGCCGTTCGTGGTGGTGTTGCTGCTGCCTCTGTTCTTCACCTATTCCGGCCTCAAGACCCAGCTCAGCGTGCTGCTGCAGCCGCAGATCATGCTTGCGGGCGTGGCGATTCTGGCTGCATCGTTCATCGGCAAAGGCGTTGCCTGCTGGGCCGCGGCGCGTGCCACCGGCGAGAACAACCGCGATGCGCTGGCGATCGGCTCGCTGATGAATGCACGTGGATTGATGGAGCTGATCATCATCAATATCGGCCTGCAGGCCGGGGTGATCCAACAGGGCCTGTTCTCGGTGCTGGTGCTGATGGCGATCCTCTCCACCTTGATGGCTACCCCGCTGTTCAACTGGATCATGCGTCGCCATTCCAACGTGACCGATGCGGTGCCGAGTCTGCAGCAGCGCTGAGGCGTTTTCTTCGATTCCAGAGAACCGCAGGCACGCGCAGCGGTCGCGTCATGACTATGCCGCGAAGTCGGTCGCATCGAGACCTGGACGCTTCCTGCGACGAGGCACCGACGGCACGTTGGCGTGCGCGGCGTCGCGCTGCTTGCGGGCACCGGTGCATCGTGCCGTCGATGTGCCACGGGCCATCTCTGCAGATGTTGCCGATCTGTTGCACTTGCGTGCGTGCGTGCGTGCGTGCGTGCGTGCGTGCGCTCGCATGCAGGACCGATATCGGCAGAGCGCAATTTTGCGGCGTCGGGTGAGCAGCGATGCAGCCGGTGCCGCGTCGCTGCATACTGGCAGCGCAAACAGGTAGCCAGACACGATGAGCAAGGCCAAGAAGAAAGCTGCACAGCACGGGATACCCGCGCCTGCGCCGGTGTATCAGCTGCATGTTTCGCTGGTGGATAGCGCGCCGTTGATCTGGCGTCGCGCGCTGGTGGCGGGCTCGCTGCGCCTGGCCACGCTGCATCGCGTGTTGCAACCGGTGATGGGCTGGAACGGCGGGCATCCGTACGAGTTCGACCTGGGCGGCGGTCGCTACGGCGAGTCCGGGCTGGATGTGCCGGACCGGCCACGGCTCAAGCATGCCGCCCGGGTCACCGTGGACAGCGGCGTGGGCGAGCTGGAGCGGTTCGACTATTTCTACGGCACCGGCGCCGGCTGGCAGCACCGTATCGAGGTCGAAGCGATCCTGCCGCCGGATGCGAGCCTGCGCGTGGCTCGTTGCGTGGCGGGCGCCAACGCTTGCCCGCCGGAAAACAGCGCAGGAATCGATGCCTACCAGGCATTGCTGCAGATCATCGCCGACCCGGAGCATGCGCAACACGTGCAGGAGCTGGCCACCTTGGGTGGGCGCTTGGATCCGGGCCATTTCGATCTTGCCGAGGTCAATCGCCTGCTCGCACGTATCCGCGAATGAGCGCGGCCGGCGCTTTATGATCCGCAGCGATGCACCGGCCATGCACGGCGCACGCGACCGGAATCGATGCGACGGATCCGGTGGCCTGTCGCGTGCGTCGCAGCCTGCCACGTCTGTGATGGCGTTGGAACCCGACGCCGGCGCCACTGCAGCTTGACGCGCGATCGGCTAGCCTGATCTCCCGGTTTTTCCCGAAAGTGTCTGCGATGTTCCGCTGGTTCGAATCCCTGATCGATGTCTTTCCGCCAATCGAGCGGGACATGCCGCCGCGTAGCGTGTGGCGGTTCTATCTGCATTATCTGCGGCCGTTGTGGCCGATCCTGCTGGCCACGCTGGTCGCCGGACTGCTGCTTGCCTTGGTGGAAGTGGCGATGTTCGACTTCCTCGGGCGCATCGTCGACATGCTGGCCGAGCGACCGGGCGCGGACTTCTTCCGTCGTCATGCCGGCGAATTGATCTGGATGGCGGCGATCACGCTGGTGGCGCGGCCGCTGTTCACCGGGCTGCACAATCTGTTGGTCAACCAGGCGATCGTGCCGGGCCTGAGCAACCGCTCGCGCTGGTTGATGCACAACTACGTGGTGCGGCAAAGCCTGGGCTTCTTCAACAACGATTTCGCCGGCCGTATCGCCAACCGGGTGATGCAGACCGGGACCTCGCTGCGCGAATCGGCGGTGCAGATGGTCGATGCGCTCTGGTACATCGTGGTCTATACCGGCAGCGCGCTGTGGTTGTTTGCGCAGGCCGACCCCTGGTTGATGCTGCCGCTGCTGATCTGGCTGGTGGTGTATGTCGCGCTGATGGCGTTCTTCGTGCCGCGCATGAAGGCGCGCGCATGGGTCGCATCGGATGCGCGCTCCAAGGCCACCGGGCGCATCGTCGACGGTTACACCAATATCTCCACGCTCAAGCTGTTCGCCCACGCCGGCCGCGAGCAGGCCTATGTGCGCGATGCGATCGACGAACTGGCGGTGAAACATCGCGGGCAGACGCGCGTGACCACCACGATGGATACCGCCATCGCGGTGGCCAATGGCTTTTTGATCGTCGGCACCTGCGGGCTGGCGTTGTGGCTGTGGAGCCGCGGCCAGATCAGCGTGGGCGCGATCACGCTGGCCACCGGTCTGGTGATCCGCATCCACAACATGTCCGGCTGGATCATGTGGACGGTCAACGGCATCTTCGAAGACATCGGCAGCGTGCAGGACGGCATGCAGACCATCTCGCAGCCGGTGCTGGTGCAGGACGCGCCCGACGCCGTGCCGCTGCAGGTGACGCAAGGCCAGGTGCAGTTCGAGCACATCCATTTCCACTACGGCAAGCGCGGCGGGGTGATTGCCGGGCTGGATCTGCAGGTGCGCGCGGGCGAGAAGATCGGCCTGGTCGGGCCATCGGGTGCGGGCAAGTCGACCCTGGTCAACGTGCTGCTGCGGCTGTACGACCTGGAGCAGGGGCGCATCCTCATCGACGGGCAGGACATCGCCCAGGTCACCCAGGAAAGCCTGCGCGGGCAGATCGGCCTGGTCACCCAGGACACCTCGCTCTTGCATCGTTCGATCCGCGACAACCTGCTGTATGGCAGGCCGCAGGCCAGCGACGCGCAGATGCTGGAGGCGGTGCGCAAGGCGCGCGCGGAAGGCTTCATCGACACGCTGGTCGATGGCGAAGGCCGTCGCGGATTCGATGCCTATGTGGGCGAACGCGGGGTCAAGCTGTCGGGCGGTCAACGGCAGCGCATCGCCATTGCGCGTGTGCTGCTGAAGGACGCGCCGATCCTGATCCTGGACGAGGCCACCTCGGCGCTGGACTCGGAAGTGGAAGCGGCGATCCAGGACAGCCTGGACGCGCTGATGGGCAACAAGACCGTCATCGCGATCGCGCACCGTCTTTCGACCATCGCGCGCATGGACCGGCTGGTGGTGATGGATGCCGGACGCATCGTCGAGACCGGCACGCATGCGCAACTGATTGCGCAGGGTGGCCTGTACGCGCGTCTGTGGGCGCGGCAGACCGGAGGGTTCGTTGCGGCGGATCGGTGAGAGGGCTTTAGTGGGTTGCAGACGTGCAACCACCGCAGCAACAAGCCCCGCTCCTGCCGGGGCGCCAAGGCACGGCTTGCGCGCCACTGGCGCGCGTGCCTTGGAGCGCCCGCGCCGCAAGCGCGGGCAGGGGCGCGGAGCGGGGGTCGGGGTGAGGGTACGGGGCGAAGCCACTCGCTAGTCCCGGCCACGCCAGGCTTGCCCGTACCCCCATCCGCCCCTGCAGGGCACCTTCTCCCGAGGGAGAAGGGTCACTCGTTCTCCCGGTAGGAGAAGGATCAGTCACTCGATCGGCTGGTCCAGCATCAACTCGCGTGCAAAGCGTACCGGCGGGGCGCCGTAGGACAGCATCTTGTCGTGGTACGCCTTCAGGTTGAAATCCTTGCCCAGCTTGTCCTGCACCGCCTTGCGCGTGTCCAGATGTTCCTGCACGCCAACGAAGTAAGTCGGTAGCTGCGCGGACGACAGCTGCGCACGCACCCACTTGCCCGCCGCTTCGCTTTCCTGCTGGAAGGTGTCGTGGGTCATCAGGTGCATTGCCTTGTCGCGCTCCCAGCCGTCCACATGTACGCCCTGGTCGAGGATGGCGTTGGCGATGGTGCGCAGGTAGAACTTGAGCTGCACCAGGTGGAACAGCGGGTCGTTATCCAGATAACCCTGTTCCTGCATCATGCGTTCGGTGTACACCGCCCAACCTTCGGCGAACATGCCCGAGCGCAGCACCGCGCGCAGCGTGGAGTGGAACTTGGCCGAATGCCAGCCTTCCAGGTAATGGCCCGGGGTGCCTTCGTGGATGCTGAGCAGGTGGATCATGCGGCTGTTGTATTCGCGCAGGAACGAATCGACCTGCTGGTCGTTCCAGTCGTCGGGAATCGGCGAGACCGCATAGAAGGTCTTGAGATTCTTGTCGAGCGGGCCGGGCGAATCGCAGTACGCCACCGCCACGCCGCGCTGGAATTCCGGCATCAGGATGATGTCCACCGGCGAATCGGGCAGCGTCATCAGATCCTTCTGGCGCACGAACTCGGTGGACTGCGCCAGTGCGGCCTTGGCGTCGTCCACCACCTTGTCGCGGGCCGGCTTGTCGGCATAGGCCAGTTCCAGCGCCGCCTCGATCGCGGCCTGCTGCTGGTCGTCGTTGGGCGTCTCGGGCAGTTTGGGTGCGCCGGGCTTGTCCTTGAGCACCGTGCGGGCAATGCCGTACATCTGGCTACGGACGCGCTTGAGCTCGGACTCGGCGCGCTGCTTGATCTCGGCGCGCGACAGCGACGACAGCAGCGCGAATTTCAGCTTCTGGTCGTAGAGTTGCGCACCGACGCGGAAATCGCCCTTGGCATTGGGTACCAGCACGGTATCCAGCCAGGTCTGCTGCTCGGCCACGGCCTTGCGCAGACGGTCGATGGCGGCCTGCGCGCGGGCCGCCTCGATCGGGCCGAGTTGGCCGATGTTGGGCGCGATGAAGGTATCGACGATGCTGAGGATGCCCTTGTTCTGCTTGGCCACCGTCTCTGCATGGATCTTCGGCACGCGGGCCGGGTCCAGGTTTTGGCGCGCCTGCGCAAAGATGCCGGGAATCTTTTCCATGCGCTGCGTGGCGGAGGTCAGGCGCTCGGACAGCGGCGCGAATTCGCGCGCCATCAGGCCATACAGCGCGCTGCCGGCCAGGCCGTTGTAGACCTGCGGGTCCCAGGCCCAGCTCTGCAGCACCTCGGTGTTCCAGATTTCCGATTGCAGCTGGTTGCGCAGAATGGCCGCATCGACCTGGTTTTCGCGCGACAGCTTGGCGACCTCGATGGCATCCAGCTCGGCCAGCAAAGCCTTGCCGGCATCCAGGCTGCGCTGGCGGCCGGCGCTGCTCAGATCGTCGATCTGCGTGTCGAAGCGGTGATCGCCGGTCTGGGTGGCGGTGACCGGCGACAGCTGCATCCAGGTGTCGAGCGCGCGCTTGGACAGCGCCGCAAAGCGCGCATCCGGCGTCTGCGCATCCTGCGTCGTGGCATCAGGGGCGCCGGCGCGCGGCGATTCGGGCTGTTGCTGGCAGGCGCCGAGGCCGGCGAGCAGGGCGAGGACAAGCAAACGTTGACGCATGGTGGATCCCGATGGAAACAGTCCGCCAGCATAGGCATGTGCGCGCTTGTCCGCATCCGCCATTGGTTTAGAGTGGCCCCTTCCAAGGAGGATCACCATGCATTACGCCGGTAGCTGTCATTGCGGACGCATCGCGTTCGACCTGGAGACCGATGCGCCGATCACCGAGGCATACGACTGCAACTGCTCGCTGTGCCGTCGCCGCGGCGGCCTGTTGTGGTTCGGCACGCGCGCGCAGTTGCGTCTGCAGGGTGAGCCCGAGGCGCTGGGAACCTATCGCTTCAACCAGCAGCATATCGATCACCACCATTGTCCGCAGTGCGGCATCGCGCCCTTCAGCGAGGGCGTGAATCCCAAAACCGGCGAGGCCGGTGTGGCGGTCAACCTGCGTTGCCTGCCGGAACTGGATCTGGCCGCGCTGAGCGTGCACGCGGTCGATGGAGCAAGCCGATGAGGCGCGGCGTGCAGCGTTACGCGGTCGGGTTGCTGCTGGGCTGGGCGCTGAGCGGATGTGCCAGGCAGTCTGCGGAGATGGCGGCAGACGGCGGCGCGCCGGCGCCGGCACCGCCTACCGCGCAAGGCAACGCCCTGGCATATGAGCATGATGTACGGATCGAGCTGCCGGCCGATCAGATTGGCCAACGCATCGCGGCGGTACGCACCGCCTGCCAGTCCGCGCAGTTCGGCGACTGCACGCTGCTGGCGGTGGAGCAAACCGGTGGGCGCGACCCCAGCGGCGGCGTCAGCGTGCGGGTGGTGCCGGACGCCATCGAGCCGCTGGTGCAACTGGCCGGCCAGCATGGCGATGTCGCCGCGCGCAGCACGCGTGCCGAGGATCTGGCGCAGCAGATCGCCGACACCGGGCTGGCGCAGGCACGCCTGCAGAAAGAACATGCCCGCCTGCTCGAACTGCAGCAACGCCGCGATCTGGCCGTGACCGATCTGCTGGCGCTGTCCAAGCGGTTGGCCGAGATTGAGGCCGAAGCGCAACAGGCCCAGCAGGACGCTGCGCAGCAACAACGGCGCGTACGCACGCAGTTGTTGACGCTCAATTTTCGCGGGACCGGTGGCGAGCAGGGCAGGGGCGAAGTTGCCGGGGCGGCAGCCGAGTTCGGCCAGGTCTTCGCGTCCAGCGTGGCCTGGGTGATCCGCGCGGTGGCGGCGTTGCTGCCGGTTGCGGTGGTAGGGCTGATTGCCGGCTGGCTGCTGCTGCAGGCATGGCGCTGGCGTGCGCGGCGGCGCCGGATGTCCTGACCACCACGCAGCCGGCCGGCGATGCCGCGCCGGCTGCGCGTGTCCCTGACGGGGGCTTA
Organism: Xanthomonas arboricola; assembly: GCF_002940665.1. Taxonomy (GTDB): domain Bacteria; phylum Pseudomonadota; class Gammaproteobacteria; order Xanthomonadales; family Xanthomonadaceae; genus Xanthomonas; species Xanthomonas arboricola_B. The sequence goes on along the minus strand of NZ_MIGY01000001.1, from coordinate 106,430 downwards.
CTTCAGAGAGTTACTCGAAGCGTTGAGGGTTGCACAGTGCTCTCAATTGCGCTGTCTGCACGCGGTAGCGGCGCAGCGCGTCGTGTGCGCCAGCTTCCGGGTACCGACTGCGCCTGCATGGGCAGCGCAGTCGTCTCTGGCCCGCTCAGCCTTCGTCGAGTTCGTACTCGACAAACACGTCCAGCTGCAGGGCCAGTTCCTGCACGGCGTCGCGCACCTTCTGCGCAGTGGCGTCGTTGCCGGCTTCCACCTCGAACTCGTGGCTGCCCGGACCTTCGTCGTCGGACAGGCCGGCCGAACTGGAGTCGTCGTCGTCCAGGTGCGGCATCAGATCGTCGACTTCTTCCACATGCTCGATGCCTTCGATGCTCTGCAGCAGGTTGGCGATGGCACGCGCGTCGTCGTCGGTGCCGGTGATACGCATGCGAAGAGTAGGCATGGGAGTGTCCTGGGGATTGGGGAGCCAAAGCCTAGGCACCGGCAGGACAAAACGAGGTGATGGTGGGCGTCGGCTGCTCCATCGAGCATGTCACCCATCGAGCGCTTTTGCCGCTCGCGATAAAGCCCCTTTCCTGCGGGGTGACTTAAGGCAACGCTTGCGCGCCACTGACGCGCGCGTCTTCAAAGCCCCCCGGCGCAACAAAAAGCCTCTCTCCTGCGGGAGAGGGGGTGGGGTGAGGGTACGAGGCGAAGCCACACGTGCACTCAAACTCTGCCCGGTTTCGCTCGTACCCTCATCAGCGGCATCGGGGGCACGTCTCCCAGAGGAAGAAGCAACAGCCGCTCAAGGCCTCGCTGCTACCTCTTCGGACACCTTCTCTCCGTGAAGGGGGCGATGTCCCGGAGGCAGAAACGCAGAGGTAACGCTCGCGCAGAGGGGGCAAGGGAAGATTCCTGCGCAACCTCATTCCGTAGCCGATGCTTTGCGCGATCGCCGCTGCGCGCGCGATGCACCCGACGCCTCGCTCGCCGGCAACGCCACCAGCTCTGCCGGCAGTGCCGGCATCGGGGTGCGTTCGTCCAGGGCCTCGCGCTTGAGCCAGTCGATAAATGCCATTGCCGCAGGGCCGGGGACACGGTGGCTGGGGTGCACGATGTAGTAGGCGTAGCGTGCCTTGAGGGTGGGCCCGGGCAGGCGCACCAGCTCGTAACGCTGTAGATACGGTTGGGCGATGTGCTTGCGCGCCAGGACCGCGCCCAGGCCATAGACTGCCGCGCGCATCGCGTCGGTACTGTCGTTGAAGGTGTGCATCGGCGGCAGCGTGGTGCCGCGCACCTGGGCGGCACGGAACCAGTCGCGCCAGCCCTGCGGCGACATGTCGGTCAGCAGCGGCAATTGCGCGATCTGCGCCGGCGTGCGTAGCGCAGCGACCTCCGGCAGTGACGGCGAGGCCACCGGAAACAGTTCGTCGTCCATCAGATGATGCGAGGTCAACCCGGGCCAGGCGCCCTGGCCATAGCGGATGCCGAGATCCGGGCCGCCTTCTTCGAAGCGCGAAAACGCCGCGTCCGATTGCAGATCCATGCGGATATGCGGATGCGCGCGACAGAAGCGCGGCAGCCGCGGCAACAGCCAGCAGTACGACAGCGAGCGCAAGGTGGTCACGCGCAGCGGGATGGCATCTTCGCGCGGATGCAGGTTGCCGGCCACGGAGGCGATCTCGGCCAACGCTGCGGTGGCGGCATCGGCCAGCTGGCGCCCTTCCGCGGTGAGTTTGACCCCACGCGGCAAGCGCTGGAACAGGGTCACGCCCAGCAGCGCCTCGAGCTTGCGCACGTGGTGGCTGACCGCACTGGCGGTCAGATGCAGTTCTTCGGCGGCATGCGCGAAGTTCTGGTGGCGCGCGGCGGCGGCGAACACGCCCAGCGCGGGTAACAGGGTAGGGCGCAGGTTCATCGAGGCATGAATGAGATTTGTGGCTCGCCTCGATACTACGCGCTTGTCGCGCCTTCGGTGGCAGCCGATGCTGCATTACCCCATCGCGATGATCGTGCCATGTCCATCTGCCTGCCTGACGTTGTCCTTTGCGGTTTCAGCACTTCACCGCAGCTTGCGCAGGCGGGTCGATGAGCGCGCAACCGGCAACGCGGCCGGCGGCCGCGCCACGCGAATGGCGCACCCCGCTGGAGCTGGGGTTTCTTGGCATCGTCTGGGGCTGCTCGTTCCTGTTCATGCGCGTGGCCGCACCCAGGTTCGGCACCGTGGTGCTGGTGGAAATCCGCCTGGCGCTCGGGGCGTTGGTGCTGTTGCCGTTCCTGTGGCTGGCGCGCGAGCGGTTCCCCCTGCATCGCTGGCCGATGCTGGCGGCGATCGGCGTGCTCAACTCCGCGTTGCCGTTCCTGCTGTTCGCCTGGGGCGCGCAACACGCGCCGGCTGCGATCGGTGCGATCTGCAATGCGATGACGGTGTTGTTTACCGCACTGATCGCCTTCCTGTTCTTCGGCGAGAAGATCGGCACGCGTCGCGCGCTGGCCTTGCTGATCGGCTTCATCGGTGTGCTGGTGCTGGCCACCGGCAAGTCGGCCGGATTGAGCGTGGGGCCGGCGGCACTGGCGGGCGCCAGCGCGTCGCTGCTGTACGGCATCGGCTACAACCTGGTGAAGCGCCACATGGGCGATTTGCCACCGGCCGCGTCGGCGGCATCCACGCTGGGTTGCAGCGCGCTGCTGCTGGCACCGCTGGCCTGGTGGCAGTGGCCGACCACGCCGGTGCCGGCAGTGGCCTGGGCCTGCGCCACCGCGCTGGGCGTGGTCTGCACCGGGCTGGCGTTCCTGATGTATTACCGCCTGATCCAGCGCATCGGCCCGGCACGCGCCTCCACGGTGACCTACCTGGTGCCGGTGTTCGGCGCACTGCTGGCATGGTCGCTGCTGGGCGAGCCGTTGACCTGGACCATGCTGGTCGCCGCGGTGCTGATCCTGGGCAGCGTCGCCTTCAGCCAACGCGCCCGCTAGGCAAGCGCGCCCCGCTTTTGCGATTCCCGATTCCCGACTCAGCCAGCCGGCGGCGTCCGCACCGGCAACGGCACATTGCACAGATCGATATGCCCGGCCGGGCGCTTGTAGAAATCGTCCTTGCGGTTGCGGCGCGCTTCGGCCACATCGCGGAAGGTCTGGCTGTCGGTGCGCAGCAATTGCAGTGGCGTGCGTTCGGGCAAGGGCACCTCGCTGGCCAGGCGAATGGCGCGGATCGGCGAGCGCTGCGTTGCGTCTTCGTAAAACCCCATCGGGTCCGGGCCGCGCGGGATCACGCTGAGCAACTCCATGCCCTTGACCACGCGACCGACCACGGTGATGTTACGGTCCAGCTGGCGCGGCGATTGCCCGGTGACCACATACAGCTCGGCGCCGATGCTGCTGTCTTCGTCGTTGTTGCGGCCGGCGCCCAGGGCACCGTAGCAATGTGCCAGCCAGGTCTTGCCGCTGGCGCTGTCGCGCCCGACCGGGAAGCCGTCGACAAAGCCTACCTGCGCTGCCCAGCCATCGCTGTCGGGCAGGCGCTGGAAATCCAGACCCTGCGATGGACGTTCGAATTCGGCCGGCAGGTGCGTCTTCGCCGAGCCCAGCGACCTGGCCTTGGCCGGCGTCTCGCCATCCGGGTCGCCGAACTGCACCACGAAGTTGTCCTGCGACCGGTAGATGCTGAGCCCGTCCCAGAAGCGTTCGTGCGCCAGGGTGCGGATGTTGCCCACGTGCGCGGGCGCAAACTGCGGCGCCAGCTCGATGATCACCCGTCCGCCATCCAGTTCCAGGTACAGCGTGCGCTCTGGGTCGAGCACGCGCCATGCGCTGGCCGGCGAGGCATCCAGGATCTGTTGCGGGCTGCGATAGGCGGCGTTGGCGGCAGTCGGTAACACCAGGGCAAGCAGGCAGGCGGAAGCAGCAGTGCGCAGAAGCATGAAGGCAGCCAGCGGGAGGGATGCCCGATTCTTGCCGACCACGCGCCCGGACGCAAAGCGCATGCACGCACAGCACGACGCCGGCGGAATGCGCCGGCGTCGTGCTGTGCGTGCATGCCTGCCGCAGCTGTGCGCTTACGGGTTGTTGCGCACGTGCGGGCTGGTGTGGTGAACGTTGGCGCCATGGTCGTTGCCGAACAGCGGGACCAGCTGCCACAACGCGCAAAGGCCGACCAGCGTGTAGACCACACGCGACAGCAGGGCATCCTGGCCGCCGAACAGCGTGGCGACCAGATCGAACTTGAACAGGCCAACCAGGCCCCAGTTCAAGCCGCCGACGATAAGAAGCACCAGGGTGATGACGTCGAGCGTTTTCATGAAGACAGTCCGTGTGGGTTGGGAGACCCCAGAGTCCGCATGCCGCGCGCAACACCTCGTGAGCGTGCGCGAGGGCATGACGGGCTTGCGCACGCCACGATCACCTCCGGACGACGCGCGTGGAACCGATGCAATGTGTTGGCCATCCGGCAATGCACCGGCGGCGCAATGTCAGCGTGCCGGTTTGCGCTTGACGTACAACTGCTTGCGCACCCGCGCCACCACCTCGCCCTGGCGGTTGTGCACCACGTTTTCGAACCAGCGCAGGTGTTTTTCGCCACTGGCGGTGGCCGCGCGCAACTCGGCCAGCACGCTGTCGTCGATGACGAACTCCGCACTCACCGTGCCGCGCCCGGGTTTGACGAACTCGATGCTGCCGGCCTTGTCCCACACGTAGTAGTCGCGCCCCAGGTTCTGCATGGTCAGCAGCATCCAGAACGGGTCGGTCATCGCGAACAGGCTGCCGCCAAAGTGGGTGCCGACGTAATTGCGATTCCACGGCCGCTGGCGCAGTTCCACGCGTGCGTGGCGGTAGTCGGGCGACAACGCGGTGACGTGGATCCCGGCGAACAGGTACGGCGGCCACAGGTTGATACCGAGCTTGAACAGTGAAGCACGCATGCGGCCAGGGTCCATGGCGGGGGCGGGCCCGCAGCATACCATTCGCATGCGTATGGAAGTTGTGGCGGTGACGGCAACGCCCGGCCGGCCTGCACCGGGCGCCAATGTGCCGGTTGCGCTTAGAACACCAGCGACGACATCTTGCGGCGGTAGCGGCCGACCAGGTCTTCGTCTTCGATCACCCGGAACGCATCGATCAGGCTACGCCGCGGCAGGTTGTCGTCGAAGGCGCGGTCCTGCCGCAGCATTTCCAGGAACTGCTGCAGCGCGGCTTCGTCGTGGCCGTCAAGCAGGTGGCGCACGCCGAGCAGATGGCGCGCACGCAGGTCGGTGCCGTTGGCCGCAACGGCGGCCTGCAGGGCGTCGGCATCCGGCGCGTCCTTGAGCACATTGGCAAAGCTCAGCCGCGCCTTGGCGCGCACCGCGCGGTCGTCGGTGGCCAGGTTGGCGGGCAGGGCGTCGATCAATTGCTCGGCCTCGGCGGTGTCGCCGGTCTTGAGCAGCGCCAGCGCCAGGTCCAGCTTGAGCTCGTCCTTGTCCGGCTCGGCGGCGATCGCCTCGCGCAGCGCGGCCACCTGGTCCTGCGGCTCGAGCGGGGCCGGCGGCAGTTCTTCGGCAACCTGCGGCTCGGCCGGCAGCACGCCGTGCTGGGTCAGGAATTCGCGCACCTGGCCTTCCGGCATCGCACCCGGGAAACCGTCGACCAGTTCGCCGCCCTTGACCAGGAACACCGTCGGCACCGAGCGGATCTGGAACGCGGCGGCGATCTGCTGCTCCTTATCCACATCGACCTTGGCCAGCTCGAAGGCGCCGTTGTAGTCGGCGGCGAGCTTTTCCAGGATCGGCGTCAGCGACTTGCAGGGGCCGCACCAGGTGGCCCAGAAGTCCACCAGTACCGGCGTCGTCAACGATTTCTGCAGGACCTCGGTCTCGAAGGTGTCGGTGGTGGCATCGAATACGTGCGGCTTGTCGGACATGGGCTTCCAGGAGTGATTGCGGCAACAGTGGGAGGTAATGGTGGCAAACCGGGCCGACACAAGGCTGGCCGGCCCGGGCGCATGGCGCGCGGCCGGCCGTCACGCCGGCAGGGGTTCACGCCACGCGCGCCCGGCACGACAATGCCGCGTCCTGGTGGCGCAGCCTGCGCCCGGCGTTGGAGCAAGGCAATGACAAGCATCGATGGCACCCAGCGCTACCTGGGTCTGGTCGCCGCAACCGTGTTCGTGCTGGCGGTGGCCGGTTTCGGCGTGGCACTGCCCGGCTACCTGCAGGCCAGCCATCCGGTGGCATTGCTCGGTGCCGACGGGGTGCCGCATGCGCTGGGCTTCAACCTGCTGGCGTTCGTACTGGTCGGTGCGCTCGGCATGGCCACCGGGGTCAGCCTGCTGGCACGCATGCCGGCCAGGTCCAGCTGGAGCCTGCGCGTGGGCGGGCAGCTGGTCGTGCTGGCGGGGTTGGCCTTTCTCGGCATGGGCGCCTTGCCCCTGGATCCCACCGATCTGGACGGGCGCGCCAGCCAGGCCCATGCCACCGCCTGGCTGTTGTGGGCGGTGGCCTTCGTGCCGGGCATGGTGTTGCTGGCCGCCGCGCTGATCAACCGGCCCGGCACCCGCGCACTGGCGTGGCTGAGCCTGGCAGCGGGGCTGCTGGTGGCGGTGTTGGCGTTCGGCCCGCCGGGCCTGCTGCGGCAGGCGATCGCCCAGCGCCTGGCGTTCTTGGCCTGGGTCGGCTGGCTCGCCGTGGCGGCCTGGCGCTGGCCGGCCAGACCCGCCACCTGAGGCGAGCGTTTGGAGCACCTGCTGCACTGCGGTACCCTGTGCCGCTTTGCACCGCCCGAGCATCCGCTCCCAATGTCCACCGTCGAACCGAACGCCTACGACCCGCAGCAGGTCGAAACCTCCGCCCAGCAGTTCTGGGATGCCACCCGCGCCTTCCAGGTCGACGAAACTTCGGACAAGCCGAAGTTCTATTGCCTGTCGATGCTGCCGTACCCGTCCGGTGCGCTGCACATGGGCCATGTGCGCAACTACACCATCTCCGATGTGGTCAGCCGCTACAAGCGCATGACCGGCCACAACGTGATGCAGCCGATGGGCTGGGACGCGTTCGGATTGCCGGCGGAAAACGCGGCGATCAAGAACAAGACCGCGCCGGCCAAGTGGACCTACGCCAACATCGAGCACATGCGCGGCCAGCTCAAATCGCTGGGCTATGCGATCGACTGGTCGCGCGAGTTCGCCACCTGCACGCCCGAGTACTACGTGCACGAGCAGCGCATGTTCACCCGGCTGATGCGCAAGGGCCTGGCCTATCGCCGCAACGCAGTGGTGAACTGGGACCCGATCGATCAGACCGTGCTGGCCAACGAGCAGGTCATCGACGGCCGTGGCTGGCGCTCCGGCGCGCTGGTGGAAAAACGCGAGATCCCGCAGTGGTTCCTGCGCATCACCGACTACGCGCAGGAACTGCTCGACGGCCTGGACCAGCTGGACGGCTGGCCGGACTCGGTCAAGACCATGCAGCGCAACTGGATCGGCCGCTCGGAAGGGCTGGAGATCCAGTTCGACGTGCGCGACACCGACGGCGCTGCACTGGACCCGCTGCGGGTGTTCACCACCCGCCCGGATACGCTGATGGGCGTGACCTTCGTGTCGATCGCCGCCGAGCATCCGCTGGCGTTGCATGCGGCCAGATCCAACCCGGAGCTGGCCGCGCTGCTGGAAACGCTCAAGCACGGCGGCGTCTCCGAAGCCGAGCTGGAAACCCAGGAAAAACGCGGCATGGCCACCGGCCTGACCGCGGTGCATCCGATCAGCGGCGAGCAGGTGCCGGTGTGGGTGGCCAACTTCGTGCTGATGGGCTACGGCACCGGCGCGGTGATGGCGGTGCCCGGCCACGACCAGCGCGATTTCGAGTTCGCCAACAAGTACGAGCTGCCGATCGTGCAGGTGGTCAAGCTGCGCGAGCCGCGCAACGACGAGGAGCAAAGCTGGGACGCCACCCAGTGGCGCGACTGGTACACCGACAAGAGCCGCCCGCTGGAGTTGATCAATTCGGCCGAGTTCGATGGCCTGGATTTCGGCGGCGCCTTCGAGGCGTTGGCCGAGCGCTTCGAGCGCAAGGGCCAGGGCCAGCGCCGGGTCAATTACCGCCTGCGCGACTGGGGCGTGAGCCGCCAGCGCTATTGGGGCTGCCCGATCCCGGTGATTTATTGCGCCAAGTGCGGCGCGGTGCCGGTGCCGGAAGACCAGTTGCCGGTGGTGCTGCCCGAGAACGTGGAATTTGCCGGTACCGGTTCGCCGATCAAGACCGACCCGACCTGGCGGCAGACCACCTGCCCGGACTGCGGCGGCCCGGCCGAGCGCGAGACCGACACCTTCGATACCTTCATGGAGTCGAGCTGGTACGTGGCGCGCTACACCAGCCCCAACGCGCGCGACATGGTCGACCGCCGCGCCAACTACTGGATGCCGGCCGACCTGTACGTGGGCGGCATCGAGCACGCGATCCTGCACCTGATGTACTTCCGCTTCTACCACAAGCTCATGCGCGACGCGCGGCTGGTGGACAGCGACGAGCCGGTGACCAACCTGCTCACCCAGGGCATGGTCATCGCCGACACCTTCTATCGCGATGCCGACAACGGCGGCAAGGACTGGATCAATCCGGCCGACGTGGAGATCCAGCGCGACGAGCGCGGCCGCGTCACCGGCGCGGTGCTGATCGCCGACGGCCAGCCGGTGCACATCGGCGGCACCGAGAAGATGTCCAAGTCCAAGAACAACGGCGTGGACCCGCAGTCGATGGTGGCCAAGTACGGCGCCGACACGGTGCGGCTGTTCTCGATGTTCGCCGCCCCGCCGGAGCAGTCGCTGGAGTGGAACGAGGCCGGTGTCGATGGCATGGCGCGCTTCATGCGCCGGTTGTGGGTGCAGGTGCACAAGCACGTGGGCGAGGGCGCTGCCGCCGCACTGGATGCCGCCGCGCTGAGCGCCGAGCACAAGGCGATCCGCCGCAAGACCCACGAGACCATCGGCAAGGTCAGCGACGACTACGGCCGCCGCCACAGCTTCAATACCGCGATCGCCGCAGTGATGGAGCTGTCCAACGCGCTGGCCAAGTTCGACGATGCCGGCGCGCAGGGCCGTGCGGTGCGCCAGGAAGCCCTGGAAGCGATGGTGCTGCTGCTCAACCCGATCACCCCGCACGCCAGCCACGCCCTGTGGCAGGTGCTGGGCCGCGGCGAGACGCTGCTGGAAGATGTCGCGTTTCCGCAGGTCGATGCCGCCGCGCTGGTGCGCGACGCGCTGACCCTGGCAGTCCAGATCAACGGCAAGTTGCGTGGCACCATCGAGGTCGCTGCCGATGTCGGGCGCGAGCAGATCGAAGCGCTGGCCCAGGCCGAGCCGAACGCGGCCAAGTTCCTGGACGGGCTGAGCGTGCGCAAGATCATCATCGTGCCCGGCAAGATCGTGAATATCGTGGCGGGCTGATCGTTGCCGAGTGGTCGGGTTGCCATTGCCGAACCGGGTCGTTCGCCGGGTCGTCTTGGCGACGCGGTTGCAAGGCTGCTGCGGCGATTTTGGCAATGTGTTGCATTGGCGCGTGGCGCTGCGGGTAGGGTTGCCGCAGTGGTGTTTGGCAAATCACCACATCGGCGCAGCGCGACGCGCGGGTGAGGTTTCCGCGATGGTTCCTGGCAGTTCATTGCAATGGCGCATGGCGATGCGCAGGTGAGATTGCCGGGGTGGCTTTTGGTCATTCACTTCACTGGCGCGTGGCGACGCGTTTGTCATCACCTGGGCGCCGCTTTTTTCGCGGCGCCCTCTCAAGCCCCGTTCACGCAGCGTCGGGCAGGCTAGCCGCCTGTTGCCGCCGCCGGGGCGCTCATCCAGACTGTGCCCATGATTCGATTTCCTACTGCCTTCGCTGCGTCCCTCGTGCTTGTCTCGAGCCTCACCGCCTGCGGCTTCCATCTGCGCAACTCGCTGGCGCTGCCGCCGGATACGCCTGCGGTGAAGGTGCAGTCCGCGGTGCAGTACAGCGAATTGGCCAAGTTGCTGCGGCGTGGCCTCAAGGCCGCCGGCGCCACGCTGGCCGACGAAGATGCCAAGACCGGCTTTGCTCAGGTGCAGGTGTTGTCCGAACGTTGGGGCGATCTGCCGATCGCCATCGACAGCCAGGGCCGCGCGCAGGAGTACAGCCTGCGCTATGCGGCCATCTTCACCGTCACCACTGCCAGCGGTTCGGTGCTGGTGCCGCAGCAGGTGATCGAGCTGTCGCGCGACTACGTGTCGCCACCGGTGGACGCCACCGGTACCGCCACCGAGCGCGAGATCCTGGCCAACGAATTGCGCAAGGACATGTCGGCCTCGATCCTGCGGCGCATCGACAGCGTTGTGCGCGCGCGCGTGGAGCGGGGCGAGACGCTGGAAAGCACGCCCAGCGCACCGCTGCAGCCGGCCACCACACCGCCGGTGCAACAGCCATCGACAACGCCCTCATCGACGACACCTGGTTCGACGCAACCGTCGACGACGCCACAACCGTCATCGAACAACCGCTGAGCCAGCGCGCGCTTCTCGCCCCATGGAACTTCGTCCCGAGCAGCTCGCCGGTCAGTCCAATCAGCCGCTGCAGCCGGTCTACCTGATCGCCGGTCCGGAGACCTTGCGCGTGCTGGAGGCGGCCGATGCGGTACGCGCACGCGCGCGCGCCGAAGGCATCAGCGAGCGCGAGGTCTTTGACGCCGATGGCCGGGAGTTCGACTGGAACCAGCTGGATGCGACCTTCAACGCGCCCAGCCTGTTCAGTCCGCGCCGGCTGGTGGAAGTGCGCCTGCCCAGCGGCAAGCCGGGCAAGGACGGCGCCGAGGTCATCACCCGCTTTTGCGCCAACCCGCCGCCGGACGTGGTGCTGTTGATCACCGCCAACGACTGGAGCAAGGCGCACCAGGGCAAATGGGCCGATGCGGTCGGCCGCATCGGCACCATTTCGGTGGCCTGGGCGATCAAGCCGCACGAGCTGTCGGACTGGATCGAGCGCCGCCTGCGCAGCCACGGCCTGCGTGCCGACGCCGCGGCGGTGCAGCGCCTGAGCGAGCGGGTGGAAGGCAACCTGCTGGCCGCCGCGCAGGAAATCGACAAGCTGGTGCTGCTGGCCGATGGCAAGGTGCTGGACCTGGAGGCGATGGAGTCGCTGGTCGCCGATGCTGCGCGCTACGACGTGTTCCGCCTGGCCGAAACCACGTTCTCCGGGCAGCCGGCCGCAGCGATTCGCATGCTTGCCGGCTTGCGCGCCGAAGGCGAAGCGGTGGCCGCGCTGATGCCGATCCTGATCAAGGAACTGCTGCGCACCGCGTCCTTGGCCAAGGTGCAGGCCAATGGCGGCAACCTCGCTGCCGAAATGAAGGCGCAGGGCCTGTGGGAATCACGCCAGGCGCCGTTCAAGCGCGCGCTGCAACGGCACCCCGAACCACGCCGCTGGGAGCGCTTCGTCGCCGAAGCCTCGCGGGTTGATCGCATGGCCAAGGGCCGCGCCGATGGCGACCCCTGGGTCGGCCTGGAACGCCTGCTGGTGGCCATGGCCGAATCCCGCGCGGTGAGATTGCTGGCGTGAAAGCCGGCGATGCCGCCAACGGCGACGCGCGACCCGCCTCCCCAAGCAGCGCAACCCCCGACCAGGCCGCAGCTGCGGCCCCCACCTCTCTGCCCACCGACTCCCGCCCGGCAGCACCGGCTCCGCGCTCTTCCGATTCCCCAATCCCGATTCCCGAATCCCCGCTCCACCTGTACTACGGCGGCACCTTCGATCCGGTCCACCTGGGCCACCTCGCCATCGCCTGCGCCGCGCGCGACGAACTGGGCGCGCTGGTGCACCTGGTACCGGCCGCCGATCCGCCGCACCGTCCCGCACCCGGCGCCACCGCAGCGCAGCGCGCCCGCATGCTGGAGCTGGCGCTGGCCGACACCGCCGGGCTGGCGCTGGACACCCGCGAGCTGCAGCGCGCCAGCCGCGACCGTGCGCCGTCCTACACCGTCGACACCTTGCGCGCGCTGCGCGCCGAACTCGGCCCCACGACACCGATCGCCTGGCTGCTCGGTGCCGATGCCTTCATGGGGCTGAGCAGCTGGCATCAGTGGGAAGACTTGTTCGAACTGGCGCATTTCGTCATTGCCGCGCGTCCGGGCACGCCGCTGGACCTTGCCGATGCGCCGCAGCTCGCCGCGGCAGTGCAGGGCCGCTGGGCGGCCAGGGCGGGCGAGCTGGGCATCTCGCCGGCCGGCCGCCTGTGGTCGCTGCAGCAGCCGTTGCGCGGCGAATCGGCCAGCGCGGTGCGCTCGGGCATCGCCGGCGGCGGTGACTGGCAGGCGCTGGTGCCGGCGTCGGTGGCGGCATTTATCGCGCACGAAGGCCTCTATGGCTGCGCCCCGCCGACTAGCTGAACACGCAGCCGGCCGGACCGGCCTATAATTCACGCCAATTCCATCGAGTTGCCCGCTTTGACCACCCAAGCCCAAGTCATCAAGACCTCCATCCCGAATCCGCCGCCGTCCGTGCCGGCCCTGCTGGCCACCGTGCGCGAGGCCGTGGAGGAGCTGAAAGCCAAGGACGTGGTCGAGATCGATGTGCGCGGCAAGTCCAGCGTCTGCGATTACATGGTGGTCGCTTCGGGTACCTCGACCCGCCATGTGAAGTCGATCGCCGAAGAAGTGGTCAAGTTCGCCAAGCGGCTGGACGTGATGCCGCTGGGCGTGGAAGGCGAGCGCGAGGCCGAGTGGGTGCTGGTGGACCTGGGCGACGTGGTGGTGCATGTGATGCTGCCGCGCGTGCGCGAGTTCTACGCTCTGGAGCGTCTGTGGACGGTGGGCGACCAGCGTCCGGACGACGCGGAAGCCGATCCCGAAGAGTGAGTGAGCCGGGCATGCCACGCAATGCCCGACCCCCGACCGACGCGCCTGCCTCGCAGGCGCTGCAACAGCTGCGCAGCCAGGGCGCGCACGCCTCCGGCGCGCCGCTGTCGCCGGCACGCAAGCGCTTCGACCGATTGCTGCGCGACCTGGAACGGCATCGTGCCGACCTGCAGGCCTGGCAGCTTGCACTGTCGCAGTGGCGCGAGCGTTACCACGCCGAATTGCAGCCCTTGCTCGACCACCGCCGCGCGGCCGACATCGCCCTGGTCGAAGAGCTCGACCATGCGTATGCCACGGTCAAGCTGGGTAAGGCCGACCGCGCCTTCCTGTCCGAATTGCTGTGCGATATCGCCGCCCCGCTGATCGAGGCCGGCCATGAGTCACTGCGCCCAATCTACGACCGCCACAGCGCAGCCGGTTACGATCAGGAAGTCGCCGAATCCGATGCGCTGATGAAGCAGATCCTCGGCCAGGCCTACGGGCTGGATGCCGACGAGCTTGATGGCATCGATTCGCCCGAGCAGCTCTACGAGCGCGTCAGCGAGCGCCTGCAGCAGGAGCGTGCGCAGCAACAGCAACGCCACACACAACGGCGCAAGCGTGCCGAGCACAAGGCAGTGGTGGAGAATGCCGAGCCGCCTCCGTTGCGCGAGCTCTATCGCAAGCTGGCCGGCAATCTGCATCCGGACCGCGCCAAGGGCGCCGACGACCACGCCGCGCGCACCATCCTGATGCAGCGGCTCAACGCGGCCTACAAGGCCGGTGATCTGCTGGGTCTGCTCGAACTACAGGCCGAGATCGGGCTGATGGACGCGCAAGGCGTGGATGCGATGAGCGCCGCGCGCTTGCAGGACTACAACCGCGAGCTGGATCGGCAGTGCAGGCAGCTGCAGCAGCAGGTGCAGCAGCAGTCGGACGACTTTTGCGCCGAATACGGGCTGGAGCTGCCGTCGCGCCCCAAGCCGGAGCGACTGGGCCGTTTGATGGCCCAACTCAAGCGCGAAGTCGAAGACGACCTGCTGGACGCGCGCCGTGGCCTGCGCGAGCTGGAAGACCCGCAATCGTTCAAGCGCTGGTTGAAGCGGCAGCGCGCCATGGCGGGCGCGCCCGACGCGCCCTGGTTCTGATCCCGGTCTTTATGGTGGTTGTCGGCTTGCACACCCGCCATCGCGCGCGCGCGGCGCGCAGCCTTGGCTGGACACACTGCCAGCCCTGCAATCGGGGCGCGTGCATGCGTGGCGTTGTGCCGGCGGCCGGAGCGACGCTGCCGAACGGAGGCCGGTCCGTTCGGCAGCGCTGGCCGTTGCCCTATGCCTAAGACAGCCAGCTCAGGGCCACAGGTTCACAACGGCCCGCGCTCCCACGGCCCGGTGATCGCCAGAGTGATGCCCGGGGTCTGGATGTTGACGAACAGGGTGCGCGCCAGCGGATCCCAGCAGGCGCCGCAGAACTCGGTATCGCGGTAGTCGCCCTCGGCAATGGTCTTGCCGGCATCGGCGATCTGCTGCGAGGTGAGCTGCACATTGTTCTTGGCCAGATAGAACGATTCGCCGCCGCGGGTCAGCCCGAGCAGCCGCGCGCCGGGGCCGTATTCGTCCGGGCTTTCGCCGCCGTCTTCGCACAGCACCACGCCGCCGCGCGCGCTGACGGTGACGTTGTCCGGGTTGTGCGCGGCCAGCTGATTGCCGCTGACGAACAGAGCGCTCAGGCGCTGGGTGAACAGGTCCAGCACCCATACCGCGCCGTTGCCGTAACCGCGCCGGCCCTGCGCATCCACGCCGGTGCTGGTGTCGACGATGAAGAGCTTGCCGTAGCTGTACCAGATGCCTTCGCCACGGCTCATGCGCAGCGCGCCGTTTGCCCAGGCCTGCGCGAACGGCCCGCTCAGGGTGTCGTTGGCGCCGATGTCGGCAAAGCCGGTCGGCGCGGCGATGCTGTCCAGATCCGGCTCTTCGATGTCCACCCATTCCAGCTGGAACTGCTGGCCGATGCTGGCGACGGTGAGATCGGCATTGCGCCGCCCGCGCACGCGGGCGGCCTGCAGCCGGCCGCCGTTTTCCAGCGAGCCATTGCGCCCACGGCGGTCGTTGGGAATGAAGCGGTACAGACCGGCCTTGTTGCGATCGTCCTCGGTGAGATAGACGATGCCGGTACGCGGATCGATCGCCACTGCCTCGTGGCTGAAGCGGCCCAGCCCGACCAGCGGCCGGCCGGTGGTGCGCTTGCTGTCCGGGTCCACTTCGAACACGTAGCCATGCTTGCGGCCGGTGCTGGATACCGCATTGGTCTTGATCTCCTCGCAGCTCAGCCAGGTGCCCCACGGGGTCGGGCCGCCGGCGCAGTTGACCAGGGTGCCGCCCAGGCTGGGCTCCAGACTGCCCCAGCCGCGGCGGCCGTAACTCAGCGTGGTGGTGCCGCCGCCGGCCAGTTGGGTGCCGCTGACGATGCCGGTGTCGTACATCGCCGGTGCGCGGAACGGGGTGGTCGCACCGCGTTCGTGGTTGCGGATCAGCACATATTCCAGGCCGCGCAACGGGTCGCTGCCCGGACGCCAGTCGGGCCGACGCAGGCCGACCACGGCCATGCCGTCATGGCGGTCGGGGCAGGGCTGGCCATCGTCCATGCGGTCGCCGCTCCAGCCGAACGAGCGGTAGCTGAAACCGCGCGGCAACTGTAGCAACGGCAGCCCGGTGCTCTGGTCGGCGACCGGCGCGAGCGGACCATACCGGCTGGGCACCGGGGCAAGCTGCAGCGGCGGCGAGGCGCTGTTGGCGGCCCGGGCCTGGCGCGCTTGCAGCGCGCTCAAACTGCCAAGCGCACCGGCGGCCATCACGGCGGCGCTGCCCTTGAGCACCTGGCGGCGGGCGGGATCGAAAATCGGCATCGAACGACTCCTGCGGGCTGGGTAGTGCGCCGACCCTAGAAGCCCGCTGTAACCGCACCATGACACCGGCGCGATCGACCCGGTTCCGATGCCCAAGCTGTGACGCGGATATCATGTGGTCATGAAATGCCGACTTATCGCTACCGGCGAGCGCGCACCGGCCTGGGTGGCGCAGGGCTTTGCCGAATATCAGAAACGTCTCTCCCACTGGATGCCGCTGGAGCTGGTCGAGATCGAGCCCGGCCTGCGCGGCAAAGGGCGCGACGCGCAACGTGCGATCGACGACGAAGGCCGCCGCGTGCTTACCGCGTTGCCCAAGAACGCCTACGTGGTTGCGCTGGATATCCCGGGCCGCCCGCTCAGTTCGGAACAGCTGGCCCAGCGCATGGAGCACTGGCGCGGGCAGGGCCGCGATCTGGCGTTCCTGATCGGCGGCCCCGAAGGTCACGCCGCCGAGGTGCTGAAAACCGCCAGCGAAAGCTGGTCGATCGGCCCGCTGACCCTGCCGCACATGCTGGTGCGCCTGATCGTCGCCGAGCAGCTGTACCGCGCTGCAGCGATGCTGGCCAACCATCCGTATCACCGCGCCTAAGCGGCATGCGCGAGGGCAGTATGCCGCGTCTCGCCGCTGCGCTTTCCAGATGGGTGTGCGGGCGAGTAGCAGCGCGCACCCTTAATCCGATCCGCGAGACCGCACGTCGTCGCGTGCACGCAAGGCGCGATGCAATGCTGCGCATGCAACAGCTGAAACCGTGGCCTCGCAGTGGCCGGCTGCGCAACGCCAGACCATGCGGCGACCGGGCATCCGGGTCGCCGCAGGTGATGACGCATCAGTTCAACGAAAAACTCACCGGCACCAGGCCGTAGGCCTGCACGGCCTGGCCGTTCTGCATCGCCGGCTGGAAGCGCCAGTTGCGCAGCACCTGGCTACGTGCGGCCAGATCGAGCGCGCGATGACCGCTGCTGGTCTGCACGCTCACCTCGGCCGGGCGCCCATCGGTGCCGACCAACACGCGCAGCAGCACCGTGCCTTGCTGCCCGGCACGCAGCGCTGCCGCCGGGTAACTCGGCGCCGGTGAGCTCAGATACTGCAGCTGGCCTGCCTCGATCGGACCGCTGGGCGCGGCAATCGCCGGCGCGCTGTCAGACGCCGCCTCCGAGACCGCAGGTAAGGCGAACGTTGCGTTGTCGACCACCGCGGGCTCACTGATCACCTGGGTCTGCACCTGCACCGGCACCGTGGTCGGCGATGTATGCGTTGCCTTCGGCTTGAACTTCACCTCGATCGGAAACACCGGTGGCGGCGGCGTCTCGATGGTGATGGGCATGACCCAGCGTTCTTTCGGTGCGGGCTGCTGCGGAATTGCCCGGTACGAGAGCGGTATCAACAACAGCCCGCCGGCCAGCAAGTGCAAGGCCACCGCCGTGCTCATCGCCAGGACGCGCGACGTGTCGATGCCAGTGGATCGGGAAGAAACCTGCGATTGCGTGCGAACCATCATCCACCTCCTCAACGGAACTGCGGAAAGGACCAGCGCGAGCCGGACGCACTACACCATCCGGTAGCGTAGGTTTACCGCGAGCCTTGCGCGGGCACA
This sequence comes from Xanthomonas arboricola, assembly GCF_002940665.1. Lineage (GTDB taxonomy): Bacteria > Pseudomonadota > Gammaproteobacteria > Xanthomonadales > Xanthomonadaceae > Xanthomonas > Xanthomonas arboricola_B. Next base: position 89,137 of record NZ_MIGY01000001.1, on the reverse strand, counting down.
AGCGATTTCGACGCGCCGGAGGTCGGCTGGTCGATTCGCCCCGGTCGCATCGATCCGCACACATTTGGCACATCTGACTCGTGCCGGAAGCGGGGCAGGTGTCATCGCAAGGCGAGGCGGCAGAACTTTTGGCTTGCCCAATAAAAAATGTCCGCTGTCAAGTCATTAGTGCAGACACGCAACGGTACGAAATGTCTTGTGGGGTAATAGGTTAGGCCAAATTTCGGCCTCGGTGTGCTCTCGCCGCGTTTTGAGCTAGGTGTCGCATAGGCGTTTCGCGGTAGCAAGCCCAGGAGCGGAGGAGCGGGCAAGGTCACACCATCATCATAGTCCGGCCTGTCGCAAGCTACCGCTCAAAGCGAAAGCGCAGCCCTTGGGCTGCGCTTTCATTGTGGGCGGATGGTAGAGGCGTCCGCATCGTCAACTAGGTTTCGGCGGGGCGGCCTTGCCCGTCCCTCCTTTTCTGAATCCCCGATCCCCCGCCATGAACGCTTCCAGCATGTGCGGGATCAGCGTCACCGCATCCACCGCCTCGCCATACGCCTGCGCGTGCAGCGCGGCGTAGCGGTCGAGGTCGGCTTTGAGGCTGGCCGGGCAGGCAAAGGTCAGTTTGACGCTTTCGGTCTTGGGCAGCGGCCCGAGCCGCAGCTTCTTGGTCGTGCTCATCGTGAAGTCCCTCGATTGAAGAACAGCGGCTGGTACGGGCGCAACACCAAGTCGCGGTTGACGATGATCCGTACCGGCAGGCCCGGCCGTTCGGTCAAGGTGGGCTGGATGTTGAGGTTGCGACGGGTCACTTCCTGGCCGACCTGATTCACCGTGTCCTGCAAGCTGTCGCGCCCGGCGATGATGACGCGATCGCCGTCCTGGCGGTTCTCCGGCGCGGCCAGCTCGGCGCCGATGCCCAGCAGCGTGGTCAGCGCCGCACCGGCAAAGATGCGATCCCAATGCCAGTCCACATCGTCTTCCAGCCCGGCATACCCGGCCGGATCGGTGCCGACGAGGTTGTCGAGCGTGAGCGATGACGTGTCGGGCAGGATGATCCGGTTCCACACCACCTGCACGCGGCTCTGCCCATAGCTGACCGAGCTGTTGTAGCGCCCCAGGATGCGCGAACCCTGCGGGATCAGCAGGAAACGCCCGGTGGCCGTGTCATAGACCGGCTCTGTCACCGTGGCGATCACGTCGCCCGGCAAGTCCGACTTGATGCCCGTCACCAAGGCACCGGCCACCACCGTTCCGGCCATGACCTGGTACGGCGAAGCCGGCAGGGTCAGGTTGCCGGAATTACGGGTTTCCGTGGAACCGCCTTTCAGGAAAGCCTCTTTCTGGTCTTGCCGGTTCTGCACGGCGGTCGGATCGGCAGGCTGGGCCGCCGTCGAGGCCGGGCCAGCCGCCATCGGATCGAACGCCGCGTTGGCAGCGAAGCCCGGCGCAGCAGCCACCTGTGTCTGCGCTACCGGCGCCGCATTCTGCCCACCCGAGCGGAAGAACACCGACGAGGCCGCGGCCGCTTCGGCTTCCTTGCGCAGCGCGTCGTTCGGATCGTGGCCTGGGGCCGCATAGGCGGCAGTCACCGGTTGCTGCGACTTCACGATGGCCGGGCCAAGATCGCCCGGCAGTGGCGGCCCCAGTTCTGGCACGGCAGGCGACAAGGCCGGCGGCAGCTTGGAGTAGTCCGCTGGCAACCCGTCCAGTCCTTCCGACTTCGACACGCGATCGACGTTGTAAAGCTCGGTCTGTTCGCCCGCGCCGCGCCGCTGCGGTTGCAGTGACCACATCAGCGCGCCGAACACGGCGACCGACAGGACGCCGGCGAGGATGGCCAGCGTGCGCCGGTTCAGGCGCGTGACCGGGCGCGGCTGGGCGCGCAGCGCCACCGCCTCGGGCGCCACCTTGGCCACCTGCGGGGCTGCAAGGTCAGGGGTATCGTCCTGGCTCATGGTCAGTTCCTCCGCGCCACGCCGTCGGTGCGCTCGATCCGCACCACGTCGCCACCATCGCCGCCCAGGCGCAGTTCGGCCGCGCCGAACAGCCGATCCACGATGTAGTACGGCGAGCGAAAACGGTAGTTCACCAGTTGCCCGTCGCCCTGCGCGCCGATCACGAACAGCGGCGGCAGCTCGCCCTGGGCGATACCTGCCGGGAACTGGATATAAACCTTCTCGCCGTCGTCGAAGGCGCGTAGCGGCTTCCACGGTGGGTTGCTGCCCGACACCGCGTAGCGGAAACGGATCTTCTCCAGCGACAGGCCGGTATCGACCGGCGCGGCGGCGCTGGCCGCCTGCGACTGGCGCTGCAAGGCCAGCATCCGGTCTTTCGGGTAGTCCCAAGATGCCGACGCCATCCACGCCTTTTCCGTCGAGGTCAGCTCCAGCAGGTAGGTGCGTCGGCTGGTGGTGATGACCAGATTAGTTTTCAGGCCCGAGCGGATGGGCTTCACCAGCACGTTCACGCGCAGCGCATCGCCGCTGCCGCTGGACGTGTCGCCGACGATCCAGCGTACCGTATCGCCAGCGGCGACCGTCACCAGTTCCTCGCCCGGCTGGAGTGACACCACGGTCACGCGCCCCGGCGCGGCATAGACCTGATAGAGCGCGCCATCGGTGAAGGGCCAGACCTGGATCGCATTGACGTAGCCCTCGCGCGTGGGTGCGATGCGCGCCTCCGCGTTGGCACGCGAAACGCGCACCTTCTCATCGGCCGGCTCCGGCGCAGCCGGGGCCGCATCGGCCGCCGGCAGCGGCTTCAACTGCGCAGGCAACGCCAGCGGCTCAGGGACGGCGACGACCTCCACCGGCGCTGGCGGTTCGGGCAGCGGCTGGGCCTGCACCGGCTCGTCGAGCGAGATGGTCGGCGGCTTGCCCTGCGAGGCGCAGCCCGCAAGGGCCAGCAGGATCGACGGCAAAGCGTAAAAGCGGAAAGGTAGGTTCATGGCTTGGCTCCTTCAGAAGAATCCAGTTCGCGGCTCCACGACAGACCGTTGACGTAGATCCCCAACGGGTTCTTGCGCAGGCGCTGTTCGGTGCGCGGGGTTTGCAAGACGGTGGACAGCACGGCGTTCCAGCGCTCGGTGCCGGCGGGCGCGCCGTTGACGTAGCGCTGCTCCGTCCAACGCACGTTGAAAGACGTGTCGCTGGCACGGGTCACACTGGTGATCTGCACCGTCACCGACTCCCGGCCAACGCGGGCGAACGGATCGTTCTTGCTGGCGTAATCGTTCAGCACGGCCGCGCCGCGGTCGGTGGTGTAGTCGTAGGCATCGAGCCAGTTCTGCCGCACGACGATGGGGTCGATGGACAGCGAGCGCACCAGCGTCACGAAGCGCGCCAGGTGATAGGCGACTTGCACGTCAGCCGGCTTGTAAGGCGTGGCGGCCTCGCCCACGGCACGCACCTGTCCGGCCTGATCGACCTCGATGACGTAAGGGGTCACGATGGACTGCGCCGAGCGCCAGACCAGGCCGCCAGCCATCAGCAGCGCGAGCACTAGGCAGCCGAAGGCCATCAGCCGCCAGTTCTTGGCCTGCACGCGGGCCGAGCCGATACGGTCGTCCCACACCTGGGCGGCTGCTTGGTACGGAGTGGCAGGCTGCGGCGTATCGGCGTAGCGCACCTGCGGTCGTTTGAATCGCATGGGTGTTCTCCTTCAAGGTCAGGTATCGGAATCGCGCAGGCTCGGGCCTTGCCCGGAGCCGCCGCCGTCGCCACCCCGCAGCGTGTGGGCGGCGGTGGTGGCGGCATGGGTGGCTTGTTGGCGGCGGTGCATCCGCTTGGCCCAGGCGGGTTGTTCTTGCTTCTGCGAACTGGCGGCGCCGTCTGCGGCGGATGGGCCGGCCGTGGCTGCACCGGCGGCAGCACCGCCGGATGCGGCCCCTGTGCCGGAATCGCCCGAAGATCCGTTCCAGCCGGCACGGAAAGGGCCGGCCATCTTCTGCCCGGCAGCGGAAGCGCCGGAAGCAGCGCGACGGCCCGCCGCCTGTGCGCCGGTCTTGGCGACATTGCCCAGGCCCGCCATCGCGCCTTTGGCCCCGCCACCGGCTGCGGCGGAACCGGCCTGGAACGCCGACCGGGCGCTACCGGCCGTCGAGGCAGCGGCACGCGCACCGCTGCCGGCCAGCTTGGCGGCGGCCGGCGCCATGCGCGCCCCGGCCATGACCGCACCGCCCACACCAGTCGCGGCGGCGCCAATGGCAACACCCGTGCCAACAGCGCCGACAGCGGCACCGGCCATTGCACCCGCGCCAAGCTGCGGCGCCCCGGATACCAGGCCGGTGGCGATGCCTGGGCCGAAGATGCCCAGCGCCAGCAGCGCGAGTGAGGCCAGCATCACGACAAGGGCATGGTCGATGGATGGCTCGTCGGGATGCACTTGGAACTCCGCGAACAGGCCCGAACCGATGCCGACAATGACGGCCAGCACCAAGACCTTGATGCCCGACGACACCACGTTGCCGAGCACCTTTTCGGCCAGGAAGCTCGTCTTGTTCCATAGCGCGAATGGCACCAGCACGAAGCCGGCGAGCGTGGTCAGCTTGAACTCGATCAGCGTGATGAAAAGCTGCACCGCCAGCACGAAGAAGCACAGGATCACCACCAGCCAGGCGAGGAACATCACCACGATGGGGTCGAGGTTCACGAATACTTCGGGGAAACCGGCCATATCGCCGATCTGTTCCAGAATCGGCGCGCCCGCGTCGATGCCGGTCTTCGCCAGTCGCCCCGGTTGGAGAAAGTTCTCCATCGTGATGGCCGAGCCGGTGGCCGTGATCCCCAGGCCGGCGAACGAGCGGAACACGATGCTCGCCAGCCAGTTGAAGTTGCCGATGATGTAGGCGAAGGCGCCGACGTACAGCACCTTGCGCAGCAGCTTGGCGATCACGTCCTCGCCCTGGCCGGTCGCGTGGCTCATGGCCCAATACAGGCCGGCGATGGTCATGTCGATGACGATGAGCGTGGCGGTCAGGAACGCGACTTCGCCTTGCAGTAGCCCGAAACCCGAGTCGATGTAGCGCGAGAAGGTGTCGAGAAAGCGGTCGATGATGGTCACGTCGTTCATGGCGTGTCCTCCGGCGAGGCGGGTGGCGCGTCGCCTTCGTGTACGTCGTCGGCGGGCGTATCGAAGCTCGGCGGAATCGGCGGCAAGTCGGTCAGCGAGCCGTATTCGTCCGGCCCGGTGTGGCCGGCGAAGAATCGTCGCCGGAAGGCTTCGGCGGCGGCACGGCAGGCGTCCTCGCCCTCGGCTTGCCGGTCAGCCGCGCATTGCGCGCGCAACGCCTTGAGCCGCACGTGATCGGCGGCCAAGGCGTCGGCCAGGTTCTCGGCCGGCTGCTGTCCGCAAGCGGTCAGCAGCATGGCCAGCAGGACGGGAGCGCATCGCATGGCCGCCTCCCGTCAGTTGTTGTAGAAGTTGACGGACTGCGGCGTGTACGGCGTGCCGGTGCCGAGGAAGCGCCGCCGCACTTCGCGGGCGCGCTCGGTCGCCGCCGCCTGCCGCGCGAGTTCCAGCGAAGCGGCCCGGTCTTGCGTGATCTGGAGCTGCTGGGCCTGGATGGACTGCTTGGCCTGGAGCGCGAGAAGCTGGTTCGTCGCCTGCATCGCTTGCAACGCCCCTGTGGCCGACTGGCTCTGGCTCACGAGGTCTGCCAGCGCGCTTTCGTCCTGGGCGAGGTTCTGCGACACCTGCGCCTGCATCCGCATCGCGGTGTGCAGGCCGTTCAAGGTGTTCTGCCAGCGTTCGCGGGCGTCCTGCGCCATGCGGTCACCGCTGATGGTGGCGGCATATTGCTCCGGGTACAGGCGGGCGAAGGTGGCATCCATGCTCTGCACGTCGTAGGCCAAGCCGCGCGCCTCGGCGATCAGGCGTTCGGTGGTGGCGAGGGTGGAGCGCAGCCGGTTGACGATGTTGAAGTCGAGATTCGCTAGATTGCGCGCCTGGTTCATCAGCATCTGCGCTTCGTTCTGAAGCTGGTTGATCTGGTTGTTGATCTGCTCCAGCGTGCGGATGGCGGTCAGCGTGTTCTGCACGAAGTTCGACGGGTCGAACACCGTCAGCGCGGACGCGGGCTGTACGGCCAGCAGAGACACCGACAGCACGGCTGCGAGCGAGACGGACAGCAGACGGGGCTTGGTCTTCATGGCAAGTTCTCCTGTGACTGTGAAAGGAAGGAAGCCGCCGCCGGTGCGGACGGCAGCAGATCGGCGGCCCAATCGAGGCCGCGATGGCGCAGCCACGCGCCGGCGAAGCCGGGTGCGCCGGCCTGTGTCAGCACGCGGTCGATGTCGCGTTGGTCTTGCGGTGTGGATGCGCCCGCGAACGCGAGCGCGGCCGGCCCCAGGTCGAGGTCGAACAGGCGATTTCCGAGGCGCGATTGGTAGTAGTAGTCGCGCTTGGGCTGCGCGGTGGCGACGATCTCGATTTGCCGGCTGTTGAGGCCGAAGCCCTCGTAGATCGCGCGAATCTGCGGCTCGGTGGCCTGCGGGTTAGGTAAGAAAATCCGACTGGCGCAGCTTTCGATGATCGCGGGCGCGATGGGCGAATCCTTGATGTCGGCCAGCGACTGCGTGGCGAAGATGACACTGACGTTCTTTTTCCTGAGCGTCTTGAGCCATTGCCGGATGCGCGCCGCGAAAGACGGCTCATCGAGGAACAGCCACGCCTCATCGAGAATCAGCAGCGTGGGCGCACCGTCGAAGCGCTCATCGAAGCGGGCGAACAGATAGCGCAGCACGGCTTGCACGGCGGCGGGGCTGTGCATCAGTTCTTCCATCTCGAAGCCTTGCACATTGCCGAATCCGAGGCGGTCGGCGTCCGCATCCAGCAGCTTTCCGTGCGCGCCGCCCAGAACATAAGGCGCGAGTGCCTGGCGCAGCGCGTTCGATTGCAGCAGCACGGAAAGCCCGGTCATCGTGCGCTGTTCGACCGGTGCACCGGCGAGACTGCCGAGCGCCGACCAGATCGCCGCCTTCTCGTCGGGGCCGACGGTCACGCCTTCGTGCAGCAGGCGGCCTTCCACCCATTCGGCCGCCCAGGTGCGGTAGCCCTCGCCGTCGATACGGGCGAGCGGCTGAAAGGCAATGCCGCCATCGGCTCCAAGGTCGTAGTGCTCACCGCCCAGGCCGAGAATGGTGGCGCGCATCGAGCGCCCCATGTCGAAGGCGAAGATCCGCGAGCCAAAGTAGCGGCGGAACTGCATTGCTAGGATGGCGAGCAGTACCGACTTGCCCATGCCAGTCGGCCCAGCGACCAGCGTATGCCCCACGTCGCCGATGTGAGTGACCAAGCGAAAAGGCGTCGCGCCATCGGTGCGGGTGACGATCAGCGGCGGGCCGTCGAGGTGGTCGTTCTTCTCCGGCCCGGCCCACACCGCCGACAGCGGCATCATGTGCGCCAGGTTCAGCGTCGAGACGATGGGCTGGCGCACGTTCGCGTAGGCATTGCCGGGAATGGACGACAGCCACGCATCGACGGCATTGAGGGTTTCGGGGATGGTGACGAAGCCCCGGCCCTGTATGACGCGCTCCACCATGCGCAGCTTCTCGTCAGCCCCGGCCGGGTCGGCGTCGAGCACCGTCACCGTGGCGGTGAGGTAGCCGAAGGCGACCTGATCGCTGCCCAGCTCCTGTAAGGCGGCATCGGCGTCGGCCGCCTTGTTGCTGGCGTCGGTATCGACCAGCGGGCTTTCCTGCTGGAAGATCGTTTCGCGCAGCAGCGCGACGACGTTCTTCCGTTTCGCAAACCACTGGCGGCGCAGGCGACCGAGTTCTTTTTCTGCCTCGGCCTTGTCCATGCAGATGAAGCGCGTGCTCCAGCGATAGCCAAAGCCCAGGCGGTTGAGGTCGTCCAGCAGGCCCGGCCAGGTTGAGGTCGGAAAGCCGCGCACTGACACCACACGCAGGTGCTGGTCGCCCAGCGTGGGCGCCAGGCCACCGACGAGCGCGGAGTCGGCCAGCAGCGCGTCCAGATGGAAAGGCACTTCGGGGACGCCGATGCGATAGCGCCGCGTCGAGACGGTCGCGTGCAGGTAGGTCAGCGTCTGGCTGTCGTCCAGCCAGGCGATTTCTGGCATCACGCCGTCGAGCAGGTCGAACACGCGATCGGTTTCCGCCACGAAGGCATCGAGGCGGCCGTCCCAATCCACGCCATCGCCGGGCGAGTTCTCGTAGAGCAGCTTGGCGGCGCGGGCGCGGGATTCCTCGGGCGGCAGGAACGTCAACGTCAGGTGATAGGTGCTCTCGAAGTGATGGCCCGATTCCTCGAACGCGGCTCGGCGTTCTTCATCGACGAGCCAGGACAGCGGCTCGGGGAAGTCGGAACTTGGATAGCCCGCCGCTGCGCAGCGCTCGGCCTCGATAAACAGCGCCCAGCCCGAACCCAAGCGGCGCAGCGCGTTGTTGAGCCGCGCCGACGTGGCGATCAGCTCGCCTTGCGTGGCGCTGTCCAGATCAGGCCCGCGAAAGCGCGCCGTGCGCTGGAACGAACCATCCTTGTTCAGCACCACGCCCGGCGCGATCAGTCCGGCCCAGGGCAGCCAGTCGGCGAGCAAGGCGGGCCGCTGGCGGTATTCGGCAAGGTTCAACATGGTATCCCCCTCACACGTCCAGCAGCGGCTTGTGCTTGATGTGGCGCGCGAAGACCTGCATGAACTGCGGATCGACGCGCGCACCCCATACGGCCAGCGAGTGGCCGACGATCCAGAGCACCACGCCGGGAATCCACAGTTGCAGGCCCAGCCCGACGGCGGCGGCCAGCGTGCCGTTGGCGATCGCCACGGTGCGCGGCGCACCGCCCATGAGGATCGGCTCCGTCAGCGAGCGATGCAGCGGCACCTCGAAGCCTGGAAGATCGTTGGCCGTACTCATACGACGGCCCCGCCGGAGAAGCTGAAGAACGACAGGAAGAACGAGGACGCGGCGAACGCGATGCTCAACCCGAACACGATTTGGATCAGCTTGCGAAAGCCGCCGCTGGTGTCGCCAAAGGCCAGCGCCAGGCCCGTGGCGATGATGATGATGACCGCGACGATGCGCGCCACCGGCCCCTGGATCGACTCTAAGATCGACTGCAACGGCCCCTCCCACGGCATCGAGGAACCGGCGGCCTGCGCCGTACCGGCCAGGAGCAGCAGCAGCGCGGCCAGCAGCAGCCCCTGCCCCGCAGGGCGGACGAGGCTGCGCAGCCTCGCAAGGCTGGACTGGCGGGGAAGCGGATTTACGGAAAAGCGGAAAGAATCAACGTGTGTCATGGCAATTCTCCAGGTTGGTCAGGGGACGGGGACGGCGCAGCGGCATCGGCTGCGAGAGGAACCGGCGTCAGCACGGGAAACGGCGTTTCCAGCGCGTCCGCCAGCCGGTAGCCCGCGCCGTCGAAGCCGACGACGCGGGCGATGCTTTCGACGTGGCGCTTGCGGCCACGACCGGCGATGTGGATGACGACATTGACCGCCTCGGCGATCAGCGCACGCGGCGGGTTCACGGCCACTTCGAGAATCAGTTGCTCCAGCCGCAGCAGTGCGCCCAGCGCGGAACCGGCGTGGATCGTGGCAATACCACCGGGATGGCCGGTGCCCCACACCTTGATGAGATCCAGCGCCTCGCCGCCGCGCACTTCGCCGACGATCACGCGGTCGGGGCGCAGGCGCATCGTGGCGCGCACCAGCTCCTGCATCGACACCACGCCCGCGCGCGTGCGGAGCGGCACATGGTCGCGGGCTGCGCATTGCAGTTCGATGGTGTCTTCGAGCACCAGCACGCGGTCGCCAGTGGCGGCGATCTCGGCCAGCAAGGCGTTGGCGAGGGTGGTCTTGCCGGTACTGGTGCCACCGGCAATCAGGATGTTCTGCCGCTCGCGTATTGCGCGGCGCAGGAAGTCCGCTTGGCCGCCAGTCAGGATGCCGTCGCCGACGTAGCGATCCAGGCCGATGATGTTCACGGCACGCTTGCGCAGCGCGAACGCCGGCCCCGGTGCGGCCGGCGGCAAGATGCCCTCGAAGCGTTCGCCCGTCTCGGGCAGCTCGGCGGTCAGCAGCGGCTGGCCGCGATGCACTTCCGCGCCGACGTGGGCGGCGACCAGGCGGATGATGCGTTCGCCATCGGCCTCGGGCAGTTCCATACCCAGCGGCGAACGGCCCGACGACAGCCGATCGACCCACAGGGTACGGTCGGGGTTGAGCATGATTTCCACCACGTCCGGGTCTTCCAGCGCGGCGGCGATCAGCGGCCCCATGGCTGTGCGCAGCATCTGGATGCGGCGATCCAGCGATGTCGCGGTCGATGACCGTGGTTCAGGCGGGGTGTGCGGAACGGCGCTCATGAGGCCCTCTCCCGCGCTTCGGCCAGCGCCGCCGCGTCATCCATCCGCATCGGATCGGGATGCAGCTCCTCCACAACATCGCGTACTAGGCTGCGGCCGCGCAGCAGGTGGCGGCCAAGCTGTTCCACGAACTGCTCGAAACGCGCCTTGCCCTGGGCGCGTGCCGCGTCCTGATGGGCTTCGGGAATCGGCGTGCTGACGGTCAGGAAGTAGCGGATGAACAGGGCCAGCGTTTCGATCTGGATGTTCTGGTCGCGCTCCAGGCGCTCGGTCTGGCGCGACAGCCGATCCAGCCGCTTGGCGATGGCCGCCTCGCGCTGGTCGCCCGCGTCCGGCGATAGCCAGGATGCCAGCGCTGCCGCGACGATGGACGACTTGGACACGCCTTTCTTGGCGGCGAGTTCGTCCAGGCGCTGAGCGTGCTCGGGCTGAATGAATAGATTGAGGCGGTATTGGCTCATAGGTCGATTCCGTCATTGGGGTCGAGGGACGCCAGCCGGGCCGTGCGTTGCATGGCCGGGTCGAGCTGGGCAGGAAGTGGCAGCGGCAAGTCGTCGTCGAGCAGCCCTAGGTCGGAAGCGTGTGCGTCCGGTTCGGGGTCGTAGGCGACGGCTTCGGTGAGTTCGGGCTGACGGCGTGGGCCGCCGTCGTCGGTGCCGCCCAGGCCATCCGCGGATGCTGTGGCCAGTGCAGCGGGTACGGCAGGGATCGCCAGCCCGCTCCAGTCGTCGGAGCGCAATGGCGGCGCATCGTCGTAGTGCCCGTCTGCAAGTACAGGCGGTGGCAGCACGCGGCGGCTGAAATTAGCGTCCGAGTAGTAGCGAAGCTTCTTGGCTTTGATCGGCGCGACGCTGGACACCATCACCACGGCTTCATCGGGCGGAAGCTGCATCACCTCGCCTGGAGTGAGTAGCGGCCGTGCGGTTTCCTGCCGCGACACCATCAAGTGGCCGAGCCACGGGGCCAATCTGTGGCCGGCGTAATTTCGCTGCGCGCGCAGCTCGGTGGCGGTGCCAAGGGTTTCCGAAATCCTTTTCGCCGTCCTTTCGTCATTCGTCGCAAACGTCACGCGAACGTGGCAGTTGTCGAGGATGGAATGGTTCTGCCCATACGCCTTGTCGATCTGGTTCAGGCTTTGGGCGATGAGGAAGCTGCGGATGCCGTAGCCGGCCATGAAGGCCAAGGCAGTCTCGAAAAAGTCCAGGCGCCCCAGCGCCGGAAACTCATCGAGCATCAGCAGCAGCTTGTGGCGACGCTCGATGCCATCGGAGCCATCGAGCGATTCGGTAAGGCGCCGCCCGATCTGGTTGAGGATCAGGCGGATCAGCGGCTTGGTGCGGCTGATGTCCGAAGGCGGCACCACCAGGTACAGCGATACCGGATGCGCTGCGGCGATCAAGTCGGCGATGCGCCAGTCGCAGCGCGACGTGACTTCGGCCACCGTGGGATCGCGGTACAGGCCAAGGAAGGACATGGCCGTGGAGAGCACGCCCGACCGCTCGTTGTCCGACTTGTTGAGCACTTCCCGCGCAGCGGATGCGACAACCGGGTGCGGTGCATCGCCCAGGTGCTTTGTCGTCATCATCCGGTGCAGCGTCAGCTCGAACGGGCTGGCTGGGTCGCTGAGGAAGTTGGCGACGCCGCGCAGCGTCTTGTCTTCGCCTGCGTAGAGCACATGCAGGATGGCCCCGACCAGCAGCGCGTGGCTGGTCTTTTCCCAATGATTGCGCTTCTCCAGCGCACCTTCGGGATCGACCAGGATATCCGCGATGTTCTGCACGTCGCGCACTTCATGCGCGCCGCGCCGAACTTCCAGCAGCGGGTTGTAGGCCGCCGACTTCGCATCGGTCGGGTTGAACAGCAGGCAGTGGCTGAACCGGCTACGCCAGCCGGCAGTGATCTGCCAGTTCTCGCCCTTGATGTCGTGGATGACGGCCGAGGCTGGCCAGGACAGCAGCGTCGGCACTACCAGGCCCACGCCTTTGCCCGAACGTGTGGGCGCGAAGGTCAGGACGTGTTCCGGGCCTTCGTGACGCAGGTATTGATGGTCGTACTGGCCGAGGAGCACGCCGGCCGGTTGCGTCAGGCCCGCCCTGCGAATGTCATCCGCGTTCGCCCAGCGGGCCGAGCCGTAAGTCGTGACCAAGCGCGACTGCCGCGAGCGCCAGATCGACATGCCGATTGCGACCACTACTGCCAGCAGGCCACTGCCGCCCGCGATGGCGCCGCCGGTATCGAACACGCGCGGCGCATATGCATCGAAGACGAACCACCACTCGAACAGCTTCCACGGGTGGTAGATGGGTGTGCCAAGAAGATCGAACCATGGCGAGCCGAGGCGTACTTGATAGCCAAGGGCCGCTGCTGTCCATTGTGTGGCGCCCCACACGCCGGCGATCACGATGCCGAACACTACGGCGATCTGACCAAACAGCACGTTCGTCCCTTGCATGACCTGGCCTCCGATCTCTCCTGCGCTGATTCCTCATGGAAGAAACGGCACTAGGACGTGCCGCAGGCGTCAGGATCGGTGCCGGGTCAGTGCCGGTCAAAGACCGTTATCGGCAGAAAAGTCGAGCAAAAAGAAAGAATTCGCGCAGGGTCGGGCCAAAGAAAAACGCCGCAAGCGATGGCGCATTGCGGCGTGTCTAGCGAAGAATGAAGGATTCGTAGCGAATCGCCAGCGATCAGAACTTGGGCGGATTCTCTGGCGGTGTGTAGGGCGTTGTACCGTCACCGTAGAAGCGCTTGCGCGTTGCCTCGGCTACCCGATTGCACAGCACATCGCCCAACTTGGGGCGATCGGTCTTGCACTGTTGGCGCAACTCCTTCAACCGTGTCGGATCGGCAGCCAGTTCCTCCACGGTCGGGATGTCGGCCTGCTTGGGCGTTTCTGATTGGCCGCAGGCAGTCAAAAACGCGGCCAGCAGGAGCAGTATGGTCTTGTTCATGGCTCTGTTTCCTCCGAGAGGTAAGGATCATTGCCCGGCGCGGGCCTGACGGCCTTGGGGGACTCGATGGCCTGCACGCGCTCGATGAAGCGAGCCAGCACTTGCGATGGCTCGCCTGCCGGGTACAGCAGGTACGTCGTGAGTACCGGCGACCGGCCGGCCAGCGGCCGTGCGACAACGCCGGGTTCCCGACTGGTCGCAATGTGCGAGGCACCGCTCAGTCCCACGGCGAGGCCAGCCGACACCAGCGCCATCATCAGGTCGGATGATGCCACCCGTTCGGCAATCAGTGGCTCCATGCTCGACCGGCGCAACACCCGCTCGACTTGGCGCGCATGGCCCTCGCACGCCGGTGCGTCGCATACCACCAGCGGAAAGCGCATGAGTTCTTCCAACGGAATACGCTTATGGATCAGCAGCGAATGGCGCGCTGGCACGGCCACCATCAGCGGGTCGCTCCAAACAGGTAAGGCGGTAATACCGTCACCGACCTCCTCGGACTGCGCGAATCCCAAATCGTACAGATCATCGTTCAAGCCCTTGATCTGCTGCGACAGCGGAACCTCGAAGAAGCGGATCTCGACCTCGGGTTCTTCCTCCCGACATAGCGCGAGCAGCGCCGGCAGGCGCGAGGGCGTAATGCCGTCCGACAAGGCGATGCGCAGTTGTCGGTGGAAACCATTGGCGGCAGCCTTCACGCTGTCGCGGGCCTGCTGCAGGGCGGCGAACACGCGACGCACATGTTCCAGAAACAACGTGCCCGCGCGGGTCAGCCGCGTGCTGCGCGTGGTACGCACGAACAGTTGCGTCCCCAGTTCTTCTTCGAGTTCTTTGATGGCCCTCGACAAGGGCGATTGCTCGATGTGCAGCCGCTCAGCGGCCCGCGCGAAGTGAAGTTCTTCGGCTACAGCCAAGAAGTAGCGGAGATGTCGTAGCTCCATTTATTCGTTCTCCTTTATTAACTCCTCTTTCGGGCATCACCATCGAGATTGACGATGTAATAATCCTAGCCTATAAATACTCACAGTGTCTATTTGATCGGAACAGCCCTTCTCCGCCGGGGTCAAGGGCGATTCCCGTCACCTGAGCCAGCACTGATGGAGCCAGATCCACTTCGCATCTTCATGTCCGGTCAGTCGATGGCGCCGGGCATGTTCTCGTCCATCCCTACGCCCGCCTCGGCCGGCGGTTAGACACCTTCAAAGAGTGTCCTCGGATGCAAAGTCGATAGCCAGAACAGACAAATGAAACCTGGAAAGAAGACCGGTACGCCGGCAAAAAATGCCAAGCCCAAAGGCCGAAGCCGCCTTTCTATCGGCGCTGTCCGCAGCCCCGAAAGCACCGAGGCGATCCTGACGGCCGCGGAAGACATCCTGGAAGAAAACGGCTACAAGGCATTCACCCTGGATGCGGTGGTCGCCCGTGCCGGGGCGAGCAAACCCACCATCTACCGCTGGTGGGGCAGCAAGGCGGCGCTGATCCGGGAGGTTTATGAGCGCTCCGGTGAAGCATCGCTCGTCGTTCCCGATACTGGGAGCCTGGAACAGGATCTCAAGGCGCATCTAGGCTCTCTATGGCGCTGGTGGGCCACCACCCGTTCCGGTGAAGCGCTGCGCAGCTTCATCACCGAAATCCAGTTGAACCCGGAGTCCCTGCAGGAATTCCGCGAAACCTTCCTTCCTCGTCGCGAACGAACCTTGCGCAACATCTTCGCCCGTGCCGTCGAGCGGGGAGAGATCGAGGATTCTGCGTTGGTCGAAGCAGCCGTGGCGATGTTGACCGGCATGTCTTGGCTGCACCTGTTCACGAACAACCTCCAGGCAAGCCGGAGCATTGACGATGCGGTCTTGATCGTGACGAAGGGGCTTCGCGCTTGCTGACCAGATCCAAAAGGTGAACTTCATGGACATTCGCACGCTATGAGCGCTCCGCACCCGGAAATCACCATCGTCGGCGCGTCGCTCGCCGGCCTCACCCTGGCGCTCGCCTGCGTGGCGAGAGGCGTGCCGGTGCATGTCGTCGAGCGCTCCGCCGGGCACGTGCACGGCGGCGACAGCCTGAGCATCGACCTGGCCCTCGTGGCAGCGGCCACGGGGCACGATCCGCGTCAGCCGCCCGTGCTGCCCGTGGTGCCTGCCTATCGCGAACTGACCACCTGGCCGGCGCTGTACGCCTGGCTGCGAGAGCGGGCGATCGCCACACCAGGCATTGTCCTCGAAGAAGGCAAGACCGTCGCCTCTATCACCGATTTGGGCGATCGAGCGCGCATCACCTTTGCCGACGGCAGCGAACGGGTCGCCGCAGCAGTGATCGGCGCGGACGGTTATCGCAGCACCGTGCGCCGGGCGATCGCCCCGGAAGCCCCATTCGCCCGTTACGCCGGCTACCTGGTGTGGCGCGGGCTGGTCGAGGAACGCACGCTGGCGCGCCCAGTCCCCTGGCCGTCGGATGGCGGACTGTGGATCGAATTCATGGGTGGCTACAGACTGGTCGCCGCAACGCTCCCTGGCCGTGATGGCTCGGTGGAACCTGGGCGGCGCCAAGTCACCTTCGCCTGGTTCGACGTGCATCGGGACGAACTGCTGCGCCGCAGCGGCTGCCTGACCGCCGATGGCGAGATCGTGGGAACGCTGGGGCGTGGAACGATCGACGAAGCGGTCAGGGAAGAACTGGCGACGCTGGCGCCGCGATTCTGGCCAGCGGAATGGGCGGAGGCGGTGATGGCCGGGGTGCGCTCGACCGAAGTGCTGAGCGGCGCGCCGATCGCCGAGTACATGCCGCCTCGCCTGGCGCATGGCGCATTGGCCATCGTCGGCGATGCGGCCCACGTCGTCTCGCCGATGACCGGGCGCGGCTACCTGACCGGCGTGGAAGATGCCACGTTGCTGGCCGGGACGCTGGCCGACCGGCCGGCAGAGGAACCCATTGCCGCCGCGCTGGCCCGCTACGGGGCGGCGCGATTGCCGTTCGTGCGCGGGCTGGTCGCCCATTCGAGCCGGATCAGCGCCGAGTATCGCCGCTATGCGGCGGCGAAGTGACCGGCGCGCCCCTCCATGGACGGCGATGGCATCGCCGCCCGTTGCGATCCGAGGCGGCCGCCGTCTTCAGGCGGCTGTCACCCCGCCATCGGCCACCAGCTCGGCTCCGGTCAGGTAGCTCGACTCGTCCGAGGCCAGGAACAAGGCCAGGTTGGCGATTTCCAAGGGCTCCGCAAGCCGGCCGAGCGGGATGCTGCCCATGATCATCTTGGCGAGTTCAGCGTGGTTGGCGAGGTCTGCCTCGATCATCGGCGTCCTGACTCCGCCCGGGTGGATCGAGTTCACGCGGATGTTGAACCTGCCGTAGTGGTAGGCCACGTGCTTGGTCATCGAGCGCACGCCGCCCTTGGCCGCGGTATAGGCGAAGGGGCCGCCGCTGCCCGCCATGGCGGCGATCGACGATACGTTGATGATCGAGCCGCGGCCGGCATTTTTCATCGCCGGGATCGCGTACTTCATGCCCAGGAAGACGCTCTTGAGGTCGATGTCGATGACGCGGTTCCAGTCGTCCTCGTCGGTCGTCTCCGGAGTGCTCTCCTGGATTGGCTTCCTGTCGGCGGCCCCGGCGTTGTTGATGAGGACATCGACCCGGCCGAACTCAGCGATCGCGCGCTCCACGACGGTCTTCCAATCGGCGGCCGAAGCGACGTTGTGGCCGACGGCGATCGCCCGGCCGCCCGCGGCGGCGATGTCCGCGACCACGGCTTCCACGCCGGACAGTTGGATGTCGGTGGCCACCACCAGCCCGCCCTCGCGAGCGAACAGCTTCGCCGTACTTGCGCCGATGCCGCTGGCCGCACCCGTGATGACAACGACTTTATCCTGCAGTCTCATGGTCACACCTCGTTGCTCTAGGTTGGAAAACATCGCGCCAGCAATGGGAGCAGTCGGCGCCTGGACAGTCGGCGCGGGCCGCTATTGGCCGCTGATCGTGCCGGCATGCGAGCCGGACGCCCCACGATCGACGAGGAACAGCACCAGCGTCGTCGCCACTTCGGCGCGCACGGCCGGCAAGGCGATCTGCAAGTCGGTGGCCGCGTCGCCCTTGCCGAGGCGCTCGCCGCCGATGCTGACCCGTCCATCCATGACATACAGCCATGGCGACAAGCCTTCTGCATGCGGGATCTCGATCGCCTCGCCGGCCTTGAGATGGGCGTCGTAGACCGTGACGCTCTGCCGCACCGAGAGCAGCGCAGGGCTTCCCTCGGGCGCAGCGATCAGGTTCCAGCCCTGCTCGGCGAAGTCTGCCGGGCGCTCGAAGAACTGCACCTGCCCGGATAGATCGGCCTCGCGCGGGCGGAAGAATATCTGCAGCATCTCCACCGGCTCGTCTGGCGTCGATTCCTCGTGCCAGAAGCTCTTGCCGGCGTTCATCATCATCAGCTTGCCTGGGTGGATCGAAACCCTGTGGCCTGCCGAATCTTCATGAACCATCGTCCCGCGCCACAGGTAGCTAAGGATCTCGTCGTTGACGTGCTCGTGCATTGCGACCACGGTGCCCACATCGAGATGGGCATGATCGACGACACTGAACTGCCCGAAGGCCGGATCGGCATCGGTGCCGAGGATGGCGCCGGGGCGTATCCGGCGGATCTTGAATGGGCCTCGGGCGAAGGATCGCCCGGCGCTGGATCGAAGTACGTTAAGCATCTCTTGTCCTCATGTGTCGCTGCGTGGCATACCGGGATCGGCAGTGCTGCGAACCTCACTCCGCGAGGCTGACCCGCTCCATCCAGGCGAACAGGGCGTCCAGGTCGTAGTCGCCGCTGTGCGGGCGATCCCAGGGCAAGGCGAAATCGACGGCGTAGCCCTTGTTCTGCAACGTCGCGGCCAGGATCGTGGGTACGGCCAGCGAAGTGTCGCGGTCTTTCGTGCCGTGGCGGATGCGCCAGTGTCTCGACGTGGCCGTGCCGGTCGCACCGATGTAGCGCATGGCGTTCATCATCTTGACCTTTTCGGCATCGGCCAGGGAGGCGTCGGCGGCGGTGCTGTGCTCCTGGGCGAACGCCGTGAAGTGGCGCTTGTCGATCGCCTGTGTGCCGAACAGTTGGTTCTCGCCGCTGCCCAGGTCGAGGGCGTCGAACGCGGGGGGCAGCTTCATGCGCCCCGCATAACGCACGTACTGGTCGAAATCCAGATCGCGCACCTTGCCGCCCTGCACACTGAGCCAGGACAGGCCCGATAGGTCTCTGCCCTCGTCCAGCGCCGTCTGCGCCGAGGCGATGAGCAGCGACTTCACGTAGTCCTTGAAGGTGCCGTTGCCGGCGCTGTCCAGGCGCAGCGGCCGACCTTGCGCGTCGCGCAGGCCGAGGCTGTCGAGATAGCCGGGGAACTGCGCCTTCAACGCGCCGGATAGCGCGATCTGCGCCTGCGTCAACGTGCCCGCGACTTCCTTGCGCTGCACGTTGTAGTCCAGCATCGCCATCTCGATCTTCTTGTAATCGTTGACGCCGTTGAACAGCCACTCGTAGGCGCTGTCGGCATGTTCGAGGTTGGTGATCGGGCAGTAGGCGGACACGGCAAAGATGTCGTCGCGCGCCGGCGCGGCGCCCAGTTCCTCCAGATGGGGCGCGTAGTCGGCGCTGTTGCCGCTGGCGCCCAGCAGGGCCGACAACGCGCCGCCGGCGCTGGTGCCGTTGGAGATGATCTTCTCGGCGTCGCCGGGCATGCGTGCATCGTTGTGGCGCAGGTAGCGCACCGCCGCCTTGAGGTCGACGATGGCCGCAGGCGCCTTGCCGGTGTAGCGGCCGTCAGTATCGCGCGTGGTTCTGCCGCGGGCGCCGGGCGAGGCGACCACGTAACCCTTGGACAGCGCCACGGCGATCGTGCTGGGCTGGCCGCTGTCTCTCGGGGGGCCACCTCTGCCCGCAGGCACACCTTCGGGAGGCGGAGTTCCGGCACCGCGCGGGCCGCCGTCGGCGGGGGGGCGGCCACGTCCGGCCGGCGTGCCGGGCTTGCCGGGCATGTAGCCACCGACCTGGTTGGGGAAGAAGATCGGCGCGGTCTGCGCGGTGAACGCGCCGATGCCCTGGCCCTGGAAGTACACCTCGGGCACGTAGATGTTCATTACCTGGTAGGTGGTGTCCACCGGCCGGGCGACGTAGACGATATTCTCGTAGGCGCGCACGGCGATGGTACGGCCATCGACGATCAGGGATTGGCGTTCGTACCGGGCTGCGTCGAAGTCCAGGCTGGTGGAGCCTTCCGCCGCCGAGGTGTGCTGTTGCGTGCCGGACGTGCCGCAGGCTGCGACAAGGCAGATGGCCGACAGCGTGGTGGCCAAGGGCAGTACCAGTGATCTGGTCTTGGATGCTTTCTCACGTTTGGAACGGTGCAGCGGCCCGCGCGAACGGCGGGCCTCCAGCCATGCCCGCCGTCTCAACGGGCCAGATCGCCGCCGTCCACGGGGATCACGCTGCCGGAAACGAATGCACCAAGATCGGACGCTGCGAACAGGACGACGCGGGCGATGTCGTCGGGAACACCGAGCCGGCCCAGAGGCAGCGCCTGCGCGTAGCGCACCAGCGCCTCGTTGACGGCCTCGCCTTCGGTTCGCTTGCTCGCCACGCCGGGCGTTTCGGTCAGTGTCGGAGCGACGCCCACGGCGCGAATGCCCTTGGGGCCCAGTTCGACCGCGAGGCTCTTGGTCAGGCCCGCCACCGCGTGCTTTGAGGCGACGTAGTGGGCGGAGTTGGCGCCATTGCTGGCGTTGTAGGCGGCGGTCGAGACGATGTTGACGATGACGCCGGTATTGGGCTGCATGCGCAGCGCCGCCTCGCGGGCACCGAAGAAGGTGCCGCGCAGATTGAGGTCGATGACGCGATCCCATTCGGTATCGGTGATGTCCAGCACCGCACGGGAGGGGTAGATGCCGGCATTGTTGACCCAGATGTCGAGCCGCCCGGTCGATGACACGGCCAGGTCGGCAAGCGCGGAGATCGAGGCATGGTCGTTGACATCGAGGCTCGCCCCGAGGTGCTTGCCGCCGAAGGACGCGAACTCGGCGGCCGTTTCCTTCGCCTTGGCCTCGTCGAGGTCGCCGATAACCAGCGTGGCTCCAGCCTCCGCGAGGCGCTTGCTGATCGCACGGCCAATGCCGGCCGCACCTCCGGTGACGACCGCGGTGCGACCGCGCAACGAAATCAGGTTGCTAAGCGAGCGCTCCGAAACGTCGATATAGCTCATTGTCTTCTCCTTGATGGAAACAGGTCGCTGGTCGAAGCGTTTTGCGCTTCGGCCAGCGAGTCGGGAGCGTGGCTCAGGAGATGCTGGCGCCCAGTGCCGGGAACACGTCGCTGAACAGCAGGCCGATCAGTTGCTGGCCATCGGGCGTAGACCAATCCTGGGCGATCTCGGCCATCAGCGTGTTGGTGGCGGTGAGCACCACGCCGGCATCGTGCATGCGCTGACGGGAGAACTCCTCGGACAGGTCGCTGGGCGAGCCCGAGGCATCCATCACCGCCTGCACGGAGAAGCCTTCGAGCGCGGCGTCAATGGCCGGGAAGATCAGGCAGACATCGGTGGTCACGCCGGCCATGATCAGGTGCTTGCGCCCGGTGGCGAGCACCGCGTCGCGGAACTCCGGGTAGGCCCAGGCATTGACCACGCCGGGACGCTTGATGCGCGCGGCGTGCGCTGCGGGCAGGATTTCGGCGATTTCCGGCATGATCGGCCCCTGGGCGCGATCTTCCTGGCTGGAAGTGATCACGGTCGGCAGGTTCAGGATCTTCGCCAGCTTGGCCAGCGCGATTGCCTGCTTGCCGGCGAACCCGGAGTCGATGTTCTTGATCAGTTGCATGGTGCCGACCTGGTGGTCGATCAGCAGCAGCGCGGAGTTTTCGGCGGTGAATTGGTCTCTTGCCATGATGGAAGTCCTTCGTTTGGGGTTTAGACAAGCGGAAGCGGTGGGCCGCTGAACAGCACGACCTTGACGCTGCCCTGGGGGACTCTGAATGAAATGTCGCGCGGCGCATCCTGCGCGGGGAACACCGGCACTCTGAGGTGTTCGCTGTCGAAGCGCTGATCCGCCACCTCCACCGTGCCGAAGATCGGCATGGCGAACAGGGTGTGGCCTGCGGCCACCGGCACAGTCAGCTCGGCGCCCGCCTCCAGCGAGACATCGAGCAGCGTTACCTCGGTCGGCGGCGTCAACGGGGAGTGCGTGTCGCCATAGCGTCCCACCGGGACGCGGATCTTGGCGCCGGGCCGTTGGATGACCGGCACGTCCTGCGGTTCGATCGTCAGCGGGAACGGCGCAATGTCGCGGCGCGCCGGTGCCAGTCCGACGAATATCTGCAGTCCATGAACCGTCTTGCCGGGTTCGGCCGGGACTTCCTCGTGCACCACTCCCTGCCCGGCGGTCGTCCAGTGCAGACCGCCCGGCCGGATCAGGTTGTCGGTGCCGATGGAGTCGCGGTTGGCCATGCCCGTCTCGGAATCGAGCAGCAGGTAGGACACGGCCGACATGCCCGCATGGCGGTGCGGCGGAAAGGTCGGCCCGTTCATCCAATAGTGATCGACCCCGAGGAACGGGGACAGCAACCCGGCCTCGCCACGCAGACCGAAGGCGCGGAAATGGCCGGCGTGGTTGGCGCGATGAAGCTGGGCGATGACAATGGACATGGTGGCGGTCTCAGGCAGTGGTGCTATCGCTCAAGGCGGGATAGTCGATGTAGCCCTTGGCGCCCGGCGAGTAGAACGTGTCCTTGTCGGGCGCATTCAGCGCGGCACCTTGGCGGAAGCGCTCGGGCAGATCCGGGTTGGCCAGGAAGGCACCGCCGAACACCGTGGCGTCGGCCTTGTCCTCGCTCAGGATGGCTTCGGCCTTGGCCTGATCCAGACCGCTGCCGATCAGGTAGGCACCCTTGAAACGCGGGCGCAGCAGCGCGTGGTAATCGACACTGGTCGGGCCGAACAGGGCCACGTGCAGGTAGGCCAGGTCGAGGCCGTCCAATTGATCGACCAGATAAGTGTAGGTCTCCTGCGGCGTGGCGTCGGAGATGCTGTTGAAGTTCATCTCCGGCGAGATCTTCAGGCCAACGCGATCACCGCCGGCCTCCTCGACCATGGCCTTGAGCACGTCCAGCACGAAGCGGGCGCGGTTGGCGACGGAACCGCCGTATTCGTCCGTGCGCTGGTTGCTGCCCGAGGACAGGAACTGCTCGGGCAGGTAGCCCGACGCGCCATGCAGCTCGACGCCATCGAAACCGGCTTCCAGCGCCCGGCGGGTGGCGGTGCGGTAGTCCTCGACGACACCGGCGATCTCGGCCACGCTCAGTGCATGCGGCACGACGTAGTCCTGCGGGCCGCTGGCAGTCCAGGACTGGCCTTCCGGCTTGATCGCCGACGGCGCCACGGGCAACCCGCCGCCCGGCTGCATCGACGGATGCGATACGCGCCCGGCGTGCATCAACTGCATGAAGATGCGGCCGCCCTTGGCGTGCACGGCATCGGCGACGTTCTTCCAGGCTGCGACCTGTGCGTCGTCGATGATGCCCGGCGTGCGCACGTAGCCCTTGCCGGTCGGCGAGGGGTAGACGCCCTCGCTGATGATCAGGCCGGCGCCGGCACGCTGTGCGTAGTAGGTTGTGACGAGGTCGGTCGGCACGCCGGTCGCGTCATCGGCACGCGAGCGGGTCATGGGGGCCATGACCAAGCGGTTCGGGAGAGTGTAGCGTCCAACACGGACGGGGGTGAAAAGCTGACTCATGATGATGTCCTCGGGTTGACAATGGAGCCATCATCGGCCTCATTTGATTTGGAATAAATGGGGTGAATTGGATAACATTGCTCCATCAATGGAGCAATGTTATGGAACAGCTTTTGAATGACATGGCCTTGTTCGTCGAGGTCGTCAAAGCCAAGGGATTCCGCGGGGCCGCCGAGGCGATCGGGATGCCGAACTCCACGCTGTCGCGGCGGATCAGCATGCTGGAGAAGGCCATCGGCCTGCGCTTGCTGCACCGCACGACCCGCAAGGTCGAGCTGACCGAAGCCGGCCAGATCTACTTCGAGCGCTGCAAGCGCATCGTCGATGAAGCCCGGCTCGCGCACGAACAACTGGGGGAAATGCTGGCGCAGCCCAGCGGCATGCTGCGCGTATCCTTGCCGGTCGATTTCGCGGTCACCTACCTAGCGCCGTTGATCGCCGAGTTTGCCCGGCACTATCCCGGCATCACGTTCGACTTCGACCTGACGCCGCGGCGGGTCGATCTGGTTAGCGAGCCCTTCGACGTGGCGATCCGCATGGGTGAGTCGGAGAATTCGCAGTTGATCGCACGTCCGCTAGCCCGGCTCTCGACCTGCCTCTACGCCTCCCCGGACTATCTCGAACGCTCGGGGGAACCCGGCGAGCCCGCTGACCTAGCGCAGCACGAGTGCCTTGGCATGGCGAAAACCAACATGTGGACGCTGCACGACGGCACACGAACGACCACGATTTCGGTGGGCAGCCGGTTCGCGGTCAACAATGTCGGCATGATCCGGCGCCTGGCGACCATGGGCATGGGCATCGTGCTGATGCCCGAGGAAATCGCCGCGGACGACCTTGCCCACGACCGCTTGCGTCGCCTGTTGCCGCAATGGCAAGGCAGTCCCACCCCGGTTTACGCCATTACCGAGACACGTCTGCTGCCGGCGAAAACGCAGCGCTTCATCGAATTTCTGCGCGAGCGCCTGGCTCGGACTTGAGCGGGTATCCCCTACACGGCGGCACAGGCACCGCCGTTGCGGCGGTTCAATCGGGCTTTCCCAGGGTGCCGAACTCTGCGGGAATCTTCGTGTAGAAAACCCGCACTTGCGCATCATCGAGTTGAGAGAACAGGCGCTCGACTTCCTTGGTGGTGAGCACCATCGTGACCTGCACCGGCTGGTCGGAGAAGTCGAACATGTTGATCGCATGGACGGTGCCGTCATGCCCAAGACCCTGGAGCGCACCATCCAGCGTCGCGCCGCGAATGCCCAGCTTCTTCGCTTCGTCGAGCAACCATTGTGCGAGGGGCGTGGAACCGTGCATACGATCCTGCTGGGTATAAAAGGTGACTTGGTAGCCGTGCATGGCGAATTCCGAGAAAAGTAGGGATGTGCCGGCGTCAGGCGCCAAGCATGATGCCGCCGTCCACGGCGATGTGCTGTCCGGTGATGAAACCGTTGGTCATCAGGAACAGGTAGGTCGAGGCCAGCTCGTCGATCCGCGCGGTGCGCTTGAGCGGGATGACCTGTTCGAAGTGGGCGCGCGTGGCCTCGACCTGTGCCGGCGGCACGTCGCGCCAGAAGGGCGTGACCGTCCAGGTCGGCGAGACCGCGTTGACCCGCGCTTTTGGGGCCAGCTCCACCGCCAGCCCCTCGGCCAGTGCGTTGATGCCGAGATTGCCGACATAGCTGGCGCAGGCATCCTGAGCCCGACCGCCGGTGCCGGACGTGAACACCAGGCTGCCGCCTTCGCGCACCTTGGCCGCGGCCAGTTGGCCGATGCGCAGGTTGGTGAAGAACTTGGATTCGATCACATGACGAATCACCGCGATGTCGGCACCGATGAAGCCACCGCCCATCACGTCGCCGATCATCGAGACCAGGTGGTCGAACGCGGGCAATTCATCGAACAGCGCTGCCAGCGCCGTGTGGTCATGGGCGTCCACCTGGTAAGTGCCGACGGTGGCCCCACGTGCCTGGAGGTCGGCTTGCGCGGCCTGCAGGCGGCCGCTATCGCGGCCGACGATCAGCAGCTGCGCCCCTTCGTCAGCCGCGAGTTGGGCAACACGCAGGCCGATGCCGGAACTGCCGCCGACAACGACCACGGTCTTGTCTCTCAAGGTGTTCATGACGGCGCCCTCATTTCCGTGGATGTTCGATGGCAGCAGCGGCGACGGTTGCGACCTGCGAGTCGTTGGCGCCGTGGGCGCCGCTGACACCCACGGCGCCAACCACCCGGCCCTCGACGACGATGGGCACCCCGCCTTCCAGCGCGGTAACGCCCGGCGTGGACAGAAAGCTGGGCCGCCCGGCGTTGATGAAGTCCTCGAACTGCTTGGACGGTGCCTGCAACAAGGCCGCCGTGCGTGCCTTGCCGATGGCCACCGCAGGGCTGATGCCGATCGCCGCATCGCTCTTCTCGAAAGCCACCAGTTCACCCGCGATATCGACGACGGCCACGCTGATCGCCCAGCCGTTGCGGCCGGCCTCGGCATTCGCCGCAGCGACGATGCTGCGTGCGGCCGCCAGGGCGATGCTTGGACGTTCGATGACGATATCGGCCCGTGCCGGCCCAGCCTGTGCCGCGCTGCACAGAGGCAGCAGACCGACCAACAAAGTGCGAACGAAAGCGGATCTGAATGAGGAAACCAAGGGAATGGACATGGGGACTCTCCGTTACGGTGAAACTATGGGCGTGCCGCGCCTTGTCCGGCTTCTGCCGCCTCGGCGACCTTGGCATCAACGTCGATGACCGGACGCACCGACATGCCGACGCGCAAGCGACGGACATCCTCCTGGCCCGGCTCCAACTGGATACGTACCGGCAGGCGTTGCACGATCTTGGTGAAGTTGCCGGTGGCGTTGTGCGGCGGCACCGCCGAGAAGCTCACGCCGCTGGCCGGCCCCAAGCTTTCGACGCGGCCCTTGAGGCGCAGGCCCGGCAAGGCATCCACGGTGACCTCCACCGGCTGGCCGACCTGCACACGGGCCAGTTGCGTTTCGCGGAAGTTGGCTTCCACATAGACCGCATCCAGCGGCACCAGGGTCAGCAGCGGCTCGCCCACACGGGCATAGCCACCGACCCGGGCGCGGCGTTGGGCGACGACCCCGCCGACAGGCGCGGTCACGCGGGCATAGGACAGGTTCAAGTCGGCGGCCGCTTTTTCCGCCTGCGCTGCCAGCAAGGCAGCCTGCGCCTTGTCCAGATCGGCGCGCAGGATGGCGGTCTGCTGCTCGGCCGAATGCAGGCCGGCGCGATCCCGCTCATGCGCGGCGCGCTGGATTTCCCACTGCGCCTCGGCCTGCTGCTGGGCCTGTACCGTGCCGGAACCATCGCGGGCCAGGTTGGTGAAGCGGCTGCGATTGGCCTCCGCGAGCTTGAGATTGGCGCTGGCGGCGACCACCGCGGCACGTGCCTGCTCGATGATGCTTTGCTGGCGCGCGATCTGCGCCTGCAGGCTGCCGATGGCGGCCTGTGCGCTGGCGACGTGCGCACTCGCGTTGTCCACCGCGATGCGCAGGTCGCGTTCGTCAATGCTGACCAGCGGGGCGCCGGCCTGGACGTCCTGATGGTCGGCGACTGCGACCTCAGTGATGACGCCCCCCACCTGGGGGACGATCACCGTGAAGTCGGCTTGCACATAGGCGTCGTCGGTACTTTGCCGGGACGCACTGGATTCCGAGCGGTTCAGGAAGAAGAACCCGCCTACGAGGGCGACGGCGGCAATCGTGCCGACCGTGATGCGAAAGCGAAGGTTAGTGGCCATAGGAAACTGTTTCACCAAGAGAAGATCAGGAGGCTGCACCGGCCGGTGCGCTGGGCGGCACCGCCTGGGGCATTCGATTCACGACCGGCGCGGGGATGTATTGCAGCTTCAGCACCGCCGGAATCAGCAGCAGCGCCAGCACCGCAAACACCCGATAGACGTCCGCCGTAGCCAGTACGCCGGCCTGCTGCGCGACCGTGGACGACAGCGTGGCCAGGGAAGGATCGGATAGCGGCAGCCGAGGCATGGCCTGGGCCGCGCTGTCGAGCAGCATGTCGGTATGGAAGCGGGTACGCACCGCTGTGAGCTGACCGATGACGGCACCGCCGACGGTCGCGCTGAACACGCGCACGATGTTGACCATGCCGGCGAGAAAGGGGCCTTCCATGGGTTGAACCACGCTGGTCACCAGGAACAGCAGTGCGACCATCGCCATGGGCTGGCCGACGGCCTGCAGGATTTCGGCCCACAGAAACTGATGCACCATCCATTCGCTGGTGATACCGGACGCCAGCCAGCAAGCCGCCGCCATGCAAGCGAGTCCCGCTGCGAAGACATGGCGCGCATCGACCCAGCGCCGGTACAGCAGCAGCGCCACGCATGGCCCAAGCACCAGTTGCGGCAGCCCGACCATCAGGCCGATGGCCGCGCTCTGCTGCATGCGGAATCCCTGGAGCTGGCCCAGCACACTGGCGGGCAAGGTGACGGCCGTCGCCATTACCATCAGCAAAACCGCGAGGCTGAAGAAGCCGAGCCAGACGTTGCGGCGCCCCAGCAGTTGCAGCCGGTTGAACGGGGCCGGGTGACGCCATTCGCTCGCCAGGAACAGCACGGTGAACACGGTGCCGATCAGCAGTGCGGCGACGATCAGTGGCGAACGGAACCAATCCAGCCGCACGCCCTGATCCACGCCGACTACCAGTAGCATCAGGCCGGGCACACCCAGGGCCATGCCGAACCAGTTGGCCTGTTTCAGCCGCGGCAGTGCCAGCGGCAGCTTCGGGATGCCCCACGCCACCAGCGCGACGGCGAGCAGGCCCAGGGGAAT
Source organism: Xanthomonas arboricola (assembly GCF_002940665.1). GTDB lineage: Bacteria > Pseudomonadota > Gammaproteobacteria > Xanthomonadales > Xanthomonadaceae > Xanthomonas > Xanthomonas arboricola_B. The sequence continues at coordinate 61,332 of NZ_MIGY01000001.1, read as the reverse complement.
CACGTGCCAGTAGACCAGGCGCCAGTCCTCCAGACGATCCACCCACAGGGCGGCCAGCCAGAGCGCGACATTGGGCGAGAAGGTGGCGACCAGCGCGAACACCGCCAAGCCATGCAGGCGGATGGCCGGCGGCATGAAACGCAGGCAGGACATCATCAGCAAGGGAATCAGCGCGCCGCCAAAAAAACCGTGCAGCACGCGCAAGGCCAGCAACAGGTGCAGATCCCGCACGAAGGGCAAGACGGCCGACAACAGCAGCGCGGCCGACAACATCGCCAGATGGAAGCGGCGCAAGGAGAACGTGATGGCCAGCCAGGTCGCGAACGGCATGGCGGCCAGTTCTCCGGCCGAATAGGCCGTGCTCAGCCAGGAGGCATCATCCAAACCGAAACCCAGCGCGCCGCGCAGGTCGGCCAGCACCAGGCCGGGAATACGGCCGTTCAAACCGGCGACCATGGCCGCCAGCAGCGCGCCGAGCAGGCCCACAGCCAAGCGTGCATTGAAGACTGGCGGCGACGGTGGGCTGGATGGCGGGGCGGCGCTGGCCGCTGGCGTGCTCATGACCTGTCGCCCACCGATGCGGTTTCGGGGCGCAGTGCGGACGACCAGCCGCCGCCGAGCGCGCGATAGAGCGCAACGACGGAAAGCGCGGAGGCGGTCGCGCAATCGCTCAACTCGGTCTGGCTTGCCAGCAGCGAACGCCGGGCGACCAGAACAGCGGTGAAATCGGCAGTGCCTTGCTGGTAGGCGCGTTGCGCCACATTCAACGCGGTCTGGTTCTGCGACAGAGCGAGCTGTAACTGCTCGTGCCGCTTCAACTCGGTGCTGTAGGCGTTCAGCGCATCATCGACTTCGTGCCAGGCGCGCAGGACGGTCTGCTGGTAGGCAATGCCCGCCAGGCGGTGGCGGGCCTCGCTCAACGCCAGATTGCTCTTGAGCCGGCCGCCCTGGAAGATCGGCAGGTGCAGCGTCGGCCCGATCGAGAAGCGCCGGGAATCCCAACTGCCCAGGTCGGACAGGTCGAACGCCTGCACCCCCAGGCTCCCGGTCAGGCTGATGCGTGGGTAGAAGTCGGCGGTCGCCGCGCCGATGTCGGCGACGGCGGCGCGAAGCCGCGCTTCCGCCTGCAGGATGTCCGGCCGCTGCCGCGCCAGTTCGGACGGGATGCCCACGGGCAGGCGCTCCGGCATCGGCGGCAGGCCGGCCGTGGCAAGGCGGCCGTCCAGTTCCCAAGGTGGCTTGCCCAACAGCAGGGCCAGTGCGTTCATCAGTGCATCGCGCTGCTGCCGCAGTTGTGACAGGCGGGCCTCGATGCCGGCCACATCGGCGCGCGCCGCCGCCGCATCGAAACGTGTGGCGACGCCGTTGCGCTCGCGGCTTTCGGCCATGCGCAACAGGTCTTCGGCAATCCGCCGGTTTTCCTCGACGATGGCCTCCTGCGCCTGCACGCCACGCAGCAACAGGTACGTGCGCGCCACGTCGCCGGAGACGGAGACCTTGACCGCCTCCATGCCGAAGCCACTGGCTTGCAGTTTGGCCTCGGCCGAATCGCTGAGGTGGCGCAGATACCCCCACAGATCCAGTTCCCAGCCCGCTTGCAGGCCCAGCGACCAAGTGCTGCTGGGTTCGGTCGGCGCGCCGAGCAACACCATCGGTGAGTGCTCGCTGAGGGCCGAGCGTGCGTAACTGGCGTCTGTGGACAGTTGAGGCCTGCGCGCCGCGTTGACCAAGCCAAGCTGTGAACGGCTTTCCTCGATGCGCGCGGTGGCGGCCAGCAGATCCAGGTTGGATGCGGAGGCTTCGGCCTGCAACGCGGTCAGCGTCGCATCGCCGAACAGTTGCCACCATTCGGACGGCGCCGGCGCCTCGACCAGCGCGGGCTGGGTCGCCATCGCCGCCGCGCGTGCGCGCAAGGCTGCGTCGGGCGAGGCAAGTGACGGCTCGCGGACATCGGGAGCCGTCACGCAACCGGCCAGAACCAAGGCCAGCGCTGGCGCCACGCACGACGCGCGGCCCAGCGTCTTGCCTCGAAAAACGCGATTCATAGAAGTCCTTTGACGATGCAGGCGGCAAGATCGCGGACGTTGGTGGCCCACGACTAAACCGATCGGTTCAACTTGGTATGGTACTCTAATCCCAAGCTGTCAAGTCGTCAATTTGATGCGCATTTATCAATGCGAAGCACAGTTTTTCCGAAATCGAACTGGCCATATTCAAACCGTTCGGTATAGTCCCAGACATGACCTTTCACTTGAGTAGCCCGATGTCCGCCACCCCTGCTGCAGAACGCAACGACAAGGAAGTTGCCATCCTGAAGGCGGCCACATCGGTGTTCCTGGCGCACGGTTTCAGCGCCGCGACCACGGACATGATCCAGCGCGAGTCGGGAGTCTCGAAGGCGACGATGTACGTCTATTTTCCCAACAAGGAAGTCCTGTTCGCCGCCGTGATCGAGCACGAATGCGGAGCGATGGCCGCCACTTTCAGGGCGATGGACTCGTCGCCGGACGACATCGCCAAGACCCTGAGCGACCTCGGCATGTCCTATCTCGACATCGTCCTCTCGCCCACGGCACTAGCACTGCATCGGGTGGTCATGGCGGAAGCGCCGAGGTTCCCGGAGCTGGGCCGACGGTTCTTCCTGGCCGGCCCGAAGGTCGTCACCTCGATCCTGGTCGAACGGCTGGGCGTGGCGGCGCAGGCCGGCGAGATCGACGTCCATGCGCTGGGCGTCGAAGCCGCCGCGACATTGTTTCTGAGCATGCTTCGCGCCCAGCCGCAGATGGAGTGCCTGACGCATCCGGGCACCCACCCGTCCGCCGCACAGAAGGATCATTGGGTGCAGTTGGCGGTCACGACCTTCCTCGGCGCATTTGGTGCAACGACGGCTGCGTCAAGGCGGGACGAGGACTAGGCAACGCCGGGGCCGCGCTGCCTTCCGACTTCCCATGAAACCCCGTTACCGCGCACCATGGCGGCGAGTTGCTGTCCCAACCGCTGTTCGATCACTGGCCGCCACGGCACCAGGCTGAAGCCCATGCCATCGTCCAGCATGGCGTAACGCCCACTCGCCAGCATGACCGAGCGCCGGTAGATGCCGGTCACGCGCTGGCCGTCTGCCACGGGTCGATGTTCCAAACCGGTATCGGCGGCAATGTCCTTTGCAGCCTGCGCCAGTTCCCGATTGCGCAGCGTGCCCAGCAGGTTCCGGGCGAGGATCACGCGCTGTCCCCGCCGCTGGGCCAGCCCCTGTTCTTCGAGGAAGTCAGCGCGCTGCTGCAAAGCTTGCTTAGTGTCGCCGCCAAAACCCAGGTCGCCCAGCCCTTTGCCGCCGCCGATCAACTGCTGATCCAGCCAGGTTGCACCGATCACCCGTGCCTGCCGCTCGATTGGCAGGTGCGATTTCAGCTCCACGGCTACGCCGCCCAGCCGTTGTGCGTCGTACTGGCGGCCGCGCTCGGCTAGGTCGTCCGGCACCTTCCACAGTCTCTCGGCCACGCGCTCCACGATGCCGGCACGGCGCAGGGCTTCCAGCCGTCGGACGTGGGCCGCAACGACTTCCTGCGGATCGCGGCCCGGCACGGCCTGGCCCTGCGCGATGGCGAGGTGGTGGTCGGTGCGGTACAGGCCATCGCTCGCCAGCGCGGCGATATTCTTGTCGGCTGCCCGCACCTCGGCGGAACCGCGTACCTCCACCACCGCGCCGGCGGGATAGTTCGCCAGCTCGTCGCGGGCGTTCAGCGCGACGTAGTGGGCCTTGCCGTCCACGCCGTCGATGACCAGATAGCCGCGGTCGTGCAGCTCGTCGGCCAGCCCCTTGCCGGCCACGCGGCCGATGATGGTGCGGCCGCTTCCGTCGGCATCCTCGCCCGGCTCGAACACCACCAGCTCGCGCGGCTGGCCGCTCATGGCCCGCTGCATCGTTCGGATGATGTCGCCACGCTCGCCCAGGGCGCGCAAGGTCTTCTCCGCGTCCGCATGGACGGCCCAGGTGCCGGGCTGCATCTCGTCGGCCAGGCCAAGCCTCTGCAAGCGTTGCAGGCGGCCGATCAGCAGCAGGCGCTGGCGTTGCAACCGGGGTTCGTTGAAGCGTTCGGTCTGCACCCGGCCATCCTCGCCGGCCTCGCGCTGCAACGTGCGGTCGAGGCTGGTCCACCGCTCTTGCTCCACCTCGCGCTGCAAGGTCTGCTGGATCTCCAGTTCGGTGCGCGGCCCCAGCCATTCCGTCGCCAGCTCGGCGGCCCGGTGGCGGAAGCCGTGGGCGATGTAGTCGCTGGCGATGATGAGGTCTTTGCCGGTGTCGTCGCGTCCGCGCACGATCAGGTGGGTGTGCGGGTTGTCGGTGTTCCAGTGATCCACCGCCACCCAATCCAGCCGCGTGCCCAGGTCGGCTTCCATGCGGTTCACCAGGTGCCGGGTATAGGTGCGCAGGTCGTCCAGCTCGGCGCCGTCCTCCGGGGAGACGATGAAGCGGAAATGGTGCCGGTCGTCGGCGGCCCGCTCCTTGAAGGCATCGAGGTCGGCTTCGTCTGTCTGTGGCCCGTAGGCCCGCCCAGGTTCGCCATCGCGGCCTGCGCCGTCGCGCTCGATGTAGCGCAGGTGCTTGGCGAGCGACTGCGGGCTGGCGCTGCGCTGATTGACCAGCAGGGTCTTGATGGTCACGCGCCGCGACATGGGCGTCAGCTTCGCCCCGGCGAAACGCGCCGCCGTATGGCCGCGCCCCAGGCGCGAGCCGGGCCGCTGGCCTACGCGCTGGCCCTGGCCGCCGGACGCGGCGGAATGGCGCATCGAGGACTTGCCGCCGCTGGCCTTGCCAGCTTGTTTGAGCACCTTGGAAACGAAGCTCTGGCCCTGGCCCTTGCCCCGGTTCTTCGGGGCACTGGGGCGCACCCGGAAATCGTCGTCGCGGCGGTCGGTCATGGGCGCGCTCCCTGCCAGCTCTGGCGTGCCCTGTCGTGCGAAGCACGCGGACATGCCTGCATTGGCGCGAACCTCGCGCCCCACGCGGCACGGTGGCGAAGCCGCTGCGTGCCGCGCCACCGCCATGTGCAGACAGGCTTTCGACGCGACCCGGTGCCGCGTCCTTTTGTCTTGCCTTCCGCCTTTGCCCCTCGCTGGCGCTCCGGGCAGCGGCGGCCCGGCGGCGCTGCTGCGCGAGCAGCCAGCGCGCCGGCAAACGCAGACACGGCCACAGGCCGGGCGCGTTCGAGGCAAGACGCCTGCACGTTGGACGGCTGCGCCGGAGGCAGCGCGAAGTGCTGTGCCGGATACGCAGGATCGGCACCCGCACGGCGCGCGCGGCGACACGGCGACAACAGCCGGAACGACACGCCCGATAGCACGGTGAGATGCACGTCAACGTGCAGCGAATCGGCGGCCATCATGGGCGCGACTCCAGCCAGACCGGGCGCGCAACGCCGATCACGGCGGATGCGCTGACCGGCCCGAAATACCGGCTATCGAACGACGCCGGGTTGGTCACGCTCAAGAGGAACAGTTCGCCAGGCCGAAGCTGGCGGCACTGCCTCCATGAGGGCAGCGGACGGCCCAGCCGGTCGGTGGGTAGGACGGCGGCCACCGGCACGCCGTCGATCCAGACCAGCGCATCGAACACGCACACCGATTGCGGCGCGACCGCGCCCACGCGCTTGAGCAACGGCACGCGCGCAGGCAGGTAGCGGCGCTGCGCAGCCAGCGCGGCGGTGTCCGCCGGCAACGTGGTCAGGACGATGCTGCCAACGGACAAAGGCCGGAGCAGCGAGCCGGTGTGCTGGTGGAGCGGCTCCACGTGATACCAGCCGACCGCCACGCTGTCGGATGGGTTGTAGATCAGGCGCGGCATCGGTTGCACGAAGGACGCCCAGGCCAGCGCAGCGAGGCCGCAGGCGGACAGGCCCGCCAGCACGAGGCGAGCGCGCAAACGTGCGCGGGGCGAGCGAGGACGCGGCGCGGTGCCGGCAGTCGAAACGGCGGTCATGGCAACCCCCTCCCGATGAGCCAAGCGGCGAGCCGCTCGGCGGTGTATTCGGGCAGCGGCAGGCGCGCAGCGAGCCGGTTGGCGAGCGTGCGCCAGTACGCGGGCGAGACGGCGACGGGCGCGATGCCCAGCGCCTCGATGGCGTCGATGCGCTCCAACACGGCGCGCACCTGGTTCTCGCCCTCCGCGTGCAGCAGCAGGCGCGCGCCCGGCTGCACGCCGGGAATGCGCTGCACCACGTCCAGCGGCGTGCAAGCCTGCATCACCATGAGCTGCCAGCGGATCGTGCCGTAGTCGTTGGCCTGCCAGCGGATGCGGCAGAACATGGCGCCCGGCAGGAATACCGCGCAGCGCCGCCAGCGGTCGAGCTGGTGCATGCGCGCAGGTTCGCCGAAGCGCAGGTAGAGCTTGAAGCGCGGTTCGATGTAGGCCAGCGCCACGCGCGTCAGCGGCGCGCTGGCAAGTTGGCCGGAAGGCGCTGCGAGCGCGGCCGTGGCCGCGACGGCAACAGGTGTGGAGGCAGGCGAAGCGGATGCGGTCATGGGGTGTTCTCCCTGCGGTGTTCTGGAAACTCGCGCTCCAGCAAGCCGCGCAGCAGGTCGGCGACGGTCACGCCTTGCGTGAAGGCCGATACCTTGATGCGCGAGCGCATCGCGGGCGTGACGTCGAGGGTCAGGCGGGCCGTGTAGAGGTCGCCCTTGCCCAGCGCATCGGCGTCGCCCTGGCGAATCCACGCTTCTGCGTGCGGATTCGCGGGTGGGCGCGCGCCGATGCCGACGCGCTTTGCCGCGCGTTTGCTGTCCGGTGGCGACTTCGCTGTCATGACGGCCACCGCAGCAGTTCATCGACCAGCGCAGTGATCTCACGCGCGGCGGCGCTGTCGGGTGCCGTCTCGCGTGCAAGCCGGCCAGCGGCCACGCTATCGGCGAACACGATGCGCTGATGCACTTCCGCGCGCAGCGCAGGAAGCGGCTGGTCGGCGAGCGCCTGGCGCGCTTCGCGCCCGATCACCGTGGTGCCCACGCGCCGGTTGATGACAAAGGCCGCGCGCAGCACAGGCCGAAACACCTGCGCCTCGCGGATCAGCGCCACCATCTCGGCGCTGGCCCACAGGTCGTAAGGGCTGGGCTGCACGGGGATCAGCACGCGCTCGGCCGCCAGCAGCGCGGAGCGCGCCAGCGCCGCGATGCGCGGCGGCCCGTCGATGACGATGTGATCGGCCCGCCTGGCGAGTTCTGGCGCCTCCTGATGCAGCGTTTCGCGTGCGAGGCCCACGGCGCTAAACAGCCGTGGCAAGCCTTGCTGGCTTCTGCGCTGCGTCCAGTCCAGCGATGAACCCTGCGGGTCGGCGTCCAGCAGGATGACCGATTGCCCCCGCATCGCCAGTTCGCCGGCGATGTGCGTGGCGAGCGTGGTCTTGCCCACGCCGCCTTTCTGGTTGAGCAGAGCGACGATCATGGCCTGGCCCTCCATGCTGGAAAGCCAGGCTGTTGCTGCTGCGTTGGTGGCCGCGTGGTGGTTGTCCACCGCAGCGGCGTTTCTCTACTAAAAGTTAGAGAAATTAAGTTAGGGAAGTTAGAGGACGCGCAAACCCAGTGCTGGCGCGGGTTTGCGGCCGATCGGCACGCCTGATAGCACGATAGTCTCACGCCTGATAGCACGATACCCCGCACGCCTGATAGCACGACACCATCCACAGGCTTTTCCGAAGTTATCCCCGTGCCGTCTGTGGCACGGGCCGGAAGGTCAGCAGCTCCATGCCGTTGTCCGGCATCCGCTCGATGCCCAGGACGTAGCCGGGCAGCGACTGCCGCGCGACCAGCGCGCGCAGGTCGCAAGCGAAGTCGTAGGGCTTGGCGGTGCTGCCCGATTTCTGGTGCAGGTAGCGAAAGTCGAACTGCCAGCCGTATGCCTGCTTGCCGCCGTGCTTGCGCACCAGCCGGTACAGCCACCGCTCGATGCCGCCAGTCAGCCGGAAATATGCCGGGTCGATGGTCAGCACCAGGGCCGCGTCGAGCACGCCCGCGTAGAACCAGTCCGGCAGAATCAGCTCGATGCCCAGCGGCGTACCGCTGGCATCGGCCAGCTCCTTCCATTCGTTGATCCACGAGAAACGGTGCAGGCGCCGCCCGGTCGTCTCGCGGATGGACGTGGCCACCGTGGTCGATTGCAGCCGGTCGAGCGCAGCCTTGAGGCGCTGGTAGTCGCGCAGCGACTTGCCGCGCCCGATGAAGCGCAGGATCTCGTAAGGCGTGGCGTGCATCAGCCGCGACGGCCGCAGGCCCGCGTCCTTCGCTTCCACGATCTGCGAGGCCGCCCATATCAGCACGTCCGCATCCCAAATCGTGGCGATGCCATGCTCCTGCGTGCCTTCCACGCGGATCGTCACGTTGCCCGCTCGGAAGTCGATGGGCTTGACCCGCTTGGACTTGCCGAGCGAGAAGAACGGATAGGCCATCAAGTCCTGGTTGTCGCGCGGCGCCATGTCGCCCGGCAAGGCGCGGAACAGGTCGAGCTGTTCGCGCTCCTGCAACGGCCGCTGCCGGGATGGCAGCGCAGGGCTGGACATGGCGAAGGCCATCCGCGTGCAAGCGATCAGCGCGCACGGCTGTCCGCCGAATGCTGCTCGGCGTATTCGGGATCGGATGTGCTCTCGAAGCTGCGCTCGGCGGCCCAGGCATCGAGGTCGGCCACGGCGTACATGACGCGCCGGCCGAACTTGCGGAACTTGGGGCCGCCACCCAGCACGCGCTGCTTTTCCAGCGTGCGCGGCGACAGGCGCAGATAGTCAGCGGCTTCGTCGTTGGTGAGGTAACGCTGCGGTTGCGCAGTGGTAGTGGCAGGAGCGGCGGCAGGCCGCAAGGGAGCGGGACGCATGGTGAGAACCTCCATAGCTTTCAAAGCTCCGGCCACACAGCGCAACCGGATGGAGGCAGTCTCAGAAAACGAAGCCCTCTTGCTCAGGGTCGTTTTGCGTCCTTATCAAAACGACCCTTCTCAAGCGGCGGCAATTGTGCTAGGCGGCGATAGCCGCCGCGCATTAGCGCATCGCCGCGCCGCACAAGGCGGCGTACCTTGGAGCGCAGGCCGCCGTCGCTGTACCAGTCGGCCACGGCGTCGGCACCGAACAGCCCTTCGCCCACTTCGCGCAAGGACGCACCCGCCAGGGTCGCGTCGAGCGCCTGCAAGGTGTGCAGCTCCAACAGTGCGGCAGGAGGTGGCCTGGGCATGGCATGGGCCAGCGCGGCGTCCGGCACGAGCGCATGGCAGCGGGCAGGCGCGGCAGCGCCGCCGTCACCACTTCCGCGATGAGCATGGACGACCGCCATGCCGTCCTCCAGACCCGGAGCGAGCGCGAAGCGCGAATAATGGCCGGGACTGCGCACGATCAGCGCCAGTCCCTTGCCGTCGTGCAGCAGTTGCTTGTGGCCAGGGATGCGCCAGAACGCGAACACGGCCGCATCCGGCGGCGGATCGGGATCGGGATGGAGCTGCACCACGGCGGCATTGCCGGGCAGCCAGGCCGGGTGCGCGTCGCGCGCATCCAGGGCAGGGTCTTCCAGCAGGCGCAAGCCCCAGCGCAGCGCCGCATGTTGTGCGGCCTGTGACCGGCGACGGTGGCGCATCCAGTCGAGCCGGTAATCGGGATGCCTGCGCAGATACTCCCAGGCCAGCGCCAGCATGTCCAATCCCAGGATGTACAGATAGGCGGCGGTGGGATACCAGTGGGCAACGTGATGAGGGTTGACCATGACGAAAGCTCCTGTCGAACCGCAGGAACGCCGCCACGGGCAGATCAAAACGGAGCTACCGCATCCAGGTCAAAACCGTCCTCTGTGTCAATTCAAGCTGTAACATGCGGTATCAAGCCAGATTGGCTCCGGTGTATTGCGAATCCCGTCCGAATGCGACGGCCGCTCGACCTGAAAACGTCATGCGGCATAAAACACCGTGCCCGACTCCGCACAAAAGAGCCTGACTGATTGAGTCACACCAGCAATGGTTTGATGCAAGAGTGCGGATTCAGACCGGACAGGTCAGGAATAAGACTGAAATAGTCTCAATGCGCCCGGTCTGGCTGGAGCGCGAACGGTTCAATCGAGGATGGAACCGTTCTCCTGGGCCAGCCGCAGATATTCCGACAGCGGGCGCGCTGCCTGGAAATACCGATCCCGCATCACGGGCTGCTGGCGCGGCCCGACGATGGATGCCAGATCGGACAGCTTCACGGAGCCCAGTTCGGGCATCCCCAGCCCCAGGTCGATCAGTCCCCAGGCCGTATCGCCATCGACAGGATCGAGCGCGGCCAGCAGCCAGATGAGATGCGCGTCCGGAGTGAATAGCCGCGCCACGGGCAGCGGGTCGATGGCCTCGCCACGGGCGCGAGCCTGGCCGTGGGCCAGCAACTGCCTGCGCTCGTCCTCGGTGATGAGTCGGTTCATGGGCGGCCCCTTCTTGGAACAAATCCACCCAAACGTGAAAGCGTAAAGCCGTATCGGCGGATTGGAAGAAATGCACGGATGAGACTGTGCGCTTTTGCAGAAAGCCTCAGAGGCGGATTTCCGTAAAAACGTAGAAGCACGAAAAAGGATCGAATCGAGTGATTGAGTTAAAGATAACGTGGTTTTAATTGTGCTGCGAATTGACGCTTCTGTCTATGCAGAAGCGAACCGTCCAGCGCGGCCGACCGGCCGGCTCCACCACCCACGACGCCGAGCTGGCTCACGCCTTCGGCGCGGCGGTGCGTGCGCTGCGGATGGAGCGCGGCATCGCGCAGGAATCGCTGGCGCACCAGGCCGGTATCGAGCGCTCCCACATGGGCAAGATCGAACGCGGCGAGCACATGCCCACGCTGGCGATCATCTTCAAGATCGCCGGCGCGCTCGAATGCAGCACGGCCGTGCTGATGAGCGAGGCTGAAAGCCAGCTCGCAGCAGCGGCCCAGCCGTAGGCGACGGCCCGGCCGATCCGGCGAAAGCCGGTTCGGCGGCGTTCAAGGGGCGTCAAGTGCAACGCGGCGGGGATGGGCCTTGCGCCGATCCCCGGAGGGCAAGCGAAGCGCGCAGCGCCGCAGGCGCGTAGGCGTGAGGGATTGGAGCCGGATGGCCGTGACGGTGAAGTCGGCACGGGGCGCAGCCCGAAAAGCCCGGCGGTGCAAGGCACCGCACGCCCGACTGTTCTTGCAACCGCAGACTCAACGCATACTCAAGCAACTCGACACGGCGCAGACCAGGCGATGGTGCTGCCTCCACGCAGCGCCGCAAAAGCAGCACTGCGCCCCGCCGCGTGGGCGGGGCGCTGGCGGCCGTCAGGCCGTCAGGCCGTCTGGGGCTTGCTGCGCGACCAGATCAGGTCGTGCGTGCCGTCCTCGCCTTCGATCAGGCGGGCGTAGACCGTGGCCGGGAACGAAGGATCGTCGAGGGTCACGGAGATGTACTCGCGCCCGGCCTCGCTGGTCTTCTTCCACGCCGCGCCTATGTCGTGACTGGCGGCCTGCAGGCGGAAGTCCGGGGCCTTCTCGTTGTCTCCCTTGTCGTTGGGCACCAGCTTGACCTTGACGTTGAGCGTCAGGGTGCGAAGCGTGCCGGTGAAGCCGTCTTTGTCTGCGGTGAAGGTGCCGATGTTGGCCATGATGGATCTCCTTTTGGTGGAACAAGGTTCGCGCCCATCGCGTCCTTGTTGTGATCCGGCCGGCGGGGGACGGGCTGGCTGCACCGCTTGCGGTCGCAACGCAGTGGAGAGCCGGACGGTTGCAGCCATGAAGCCCGAGGCGCAGCCGCGCCACCGCCAGGATTCACAACGAGACAAGGACGCCTTGGGCCGAACCGCACCGAAAGGAGACAGGGCCGGCTCGGCATCCCCGCACACAGGCTGCACCGGCTTGCGCCCTGACGCGGGCCAGGTCAATACCCCAACGACAGGCGAGAACGCCCCTGCCGCATTTAGGGGCGCCAGCCTTGAGGCGTGACATGGAAGCTCCATAGCGATGCCGGGCGGGATGTCTGTGAACCGTCCTTCGTGACGTGATGGGCGAGAACCGCCAGCGTTGAGGACGGCACGCATTCGTACAACCTGCCGCAGCAAGCCCCGGCGTACCGCCCCAGCCCTGCCCATGCGGTGGGGCGCTGGCCGGGCCGATCCGGCGCAGCCGGTTCGGCAGTGCCCGAGGGGCGCCAAGCATCGCGCGGCGGGGATAGCCCGCAGGGTTTTCCCCCGGAGGCAAGCGAAGCGCGCAGCGCCGCAGGCGCGAAGGCGTGAGGGATTGAAGCCGAATGGCCGTGATTCGGCACGAAGCATGGGGCGCAGCCCGAAAGCCCGGCGGCGCATCGCGCCGACACGCCCGAGGTATCCAACCGAACAGCGCAGACGGAAAGCGCTACGCCTTGCTGGCCTTCCACTTGGCAAACCAATGCGTGGCCGAGCGCTGCGAAATCCTCATCAGGTAAGCCGCAGCCAACGGGGTTGCTTGGGCTTCAAAGAGCTGGAAAACGCACTCCACGCCGCGCTTGCTCAAGGTTCCGTTTTCCTTGACGTTCCTCGGGTGGCCGGGCTGGGCCGATTCCATGACCGACTCCGGGATGGCCTTCATGATGCGATTCGTTTCCGCAATCACCTTGTTGGCCTTCACGATGCCTCGGTTGACCCGCTTCTTCAGCCGCTCGATCTCCGCAACGTAGGTCTTCTCCGCCGCTTCAAAGGTCAGGAAGTCGAGCGACGCCATCATCATGAACTTCTTCATCATGCCTTTGCTCACCTTCTGCCGCAGCGCCTTGGCCCGTTTGGCTGCCGTGTAGTCATACAAAGGCATCGGTTTGAAGGTCTTGGGGTCTCGCTGTCTGGTCAGATCAGAATAGGCTCCCACATCCACGGTCAGGTCATGGATCGTGTGCCCAATGATGTTGCGGTAGTCCACCAATTCCTTGAGTTCATCGCTCTCCGCCTGGTCAATGACCCCTTCGGAAACCAGCACGGCGCGGGCCAGCTCCAGCTTCTTGCCTTCCCTGGTCTTGGGTTTGCCATCACTCAGCCGATTCAGCCCATGCAGTTTGTCGGTCGCCTCGATGGAGCCCATGATGAAGCGCCGCAAATCTTCCATGTAGAAAAGGATCAGCACCATCTCAAAGGCCCGGATTTTGAGAATGTCGGCTTCCCATGCGGTAGGAGCCTTGCCATGCGGACGATGTTCTTTGTTCATTAGATATTGCCCCCCAATATCACTTCACTTTAATTGCTCTTGTCATTTATGGGGGCAATGAAAGAAGGCATCTCGCGGTATTGCGATGCCTTCAACGCCGCCGCCTGAGCACAAGCGAAGGCGGCGGCGTGGTGTTCCGGCTGTTCGCCTTCGACACCGGGCGCGGCCACCGCCGCGCCCGGATTTTTGAAGTTCACCGCGCCCAGGACGGAACGGCCTGGGCGCGGTGCTGAACGTGGCTATTCCTTCGTCTCGATGATCCACCACATGGCACGCGGCAAGGCGCGGCCCGTGATGGGATGAATGTCGGTGAGATCGGCGCGGGCCGACCAGCCCGAGGGCGGGCGGTAGCCGCGCACGTCGCCATCGCCGTGCCAGCGGCGGGCGCGCACCGTGCCGGGCGCGTAGATCGCCGCCATGCACGGGCGGCTGGTGGTGGTGCGGGTCATGGGGACTTCTCCTTCCAGCGAAGCGCCCCGGTCGAGGCCGGGGCGCTTGCCTTCGGCGTGGCTCAAGCGGCCAGCGCCTCGGCGGGTTCATCCGCCATTGCCTCGGCATCGTCCGGGGCGTCCTGCTCCGGGCCTGCCTGCTGCGCGCTTTCCTTCACTGCCTGCTGCGGGCCTTCGGCCTTGAAGATGGCGGGCATCCAGCCCGTACCATCGGCCAGCCGCTCGGCTTCGCTGGCAATGTCGGCCTTCTTCAACTTCGCCAGTCGGGTGACGTGGGCCGGGGCGAACTCGCCCACGGCATCCAGAATCACGGCCTTGGAAACGTGCTTGAAGTAGCTTTCTGCGGTCGGCTTCCACCATGCGGCCATGTCGAGGCCCACGGCCTGCGCCAGTTCCGCGCCGGGCTGGTGTGGCGTGGTGCGCGGCGTCACCACGTCCACGGTCGTAGCCACGCACACGGCCAGCAGCTTGACCAGTTCGGCTTGCTCCATCGCCAGCAGCGCGGCGAACAGTGCGGTGCTGTCCTCGGGCAGCTTGCCGCGCCATGCCTGCTGCAATTCGCGCAGCGCTACGGCAGCGGGCGACTCGGGCCAGTCCGGGGCCATGCCTTCCAGCCGGTCTTGCACTTTGAGGCTCACGCCCAGCGGCAGATCGTGGCCGTAGCGGCGTTCCTGCAAGATGGTCTGCACCATGCCATGCACCACAGCGGCCAGCGCAGCTTGCGGATGCCGGGCGACTTCGATTTGCAGCGCGGCGGTGCGGTGGGCACTCAGGCGCTGGGCCAGCCGGTCAGAGATCGTGGCCTTGGGCGCTTCTTCGCTCTCGCCCTCGTCGTCGCTCTCGGTTTCGTCTTCCACGCTGCCGAAACCTTGGCGCAGCTTTTCCAGCGTGCGCAGCGCCTTGGCCTCGGCCTCGCGCATCAGGCCGCGATGAATGACGGCTTCGCCGTTGCGGTCGATGGTGACGATGGCCCCGGCTGCGGCCTTCACGGTCTGGCCGTAGTCCTGCAAGCCATCTTCCAACGCCTGCAACTGCTCGCCCACGGTTTCGCCTTCCTCCTGCAGGGCGTCGGCCTTGTCCTCGTCATCGGCGTCCATCGCGGCGTCCACGGCTTCGGCCAGTTGGTGCATCCGGGCTTGCAGCTTCTCGATGCGTTGCGCTTCCCGCTTGTTTGGCTCGCGCCGTTCTCTCGGCGCACGCTGGAAGGCGTGCAGGTCGGCATGGGTCACGCCCGGCGTGGCATCCACCCACGCCCAGCCCTCGGCGCGGACGGTGGCGGCGATGCCCGCCAGCCGGTCTTGCGCCAGCCTGTCCAACAGCGCGGCATCGGTCAGATACACGCCCGCGTCACCTTCCGCGAACAGGTCACGGCGCACGCCACCGCCTGCGGCTTCGTAAGTGTCCAGCCCGACGAATCGCACCAGCGGATGGCGGTAGGCGTCAATCTCGCGCTCGGTCAGACGCTCGCGCAGCGCGGACGGTTGGCGCTGCCACTGCGGCGCATCGTAGAACGCGCTTTCCTGCGCGGCGTGATCGTCGGTGATGGACAGTGCCATCAACTGGTCAAGGCTCACGGCATCGGCGCGATAGTCGGCCATCAAGCGCGGCGACACGTTGGCGAGCTTCAAGCGGCGCTGCACCACCAGCGGCGTGACGGAGAAGTCCGCCGCAATGTCCTCAATGGGTCGGCCTTCGGCCACCAGTGCCGCGAAGGCTTCAAACTGGTCTGCGGGGTGCATGGCTTCGCGCTGCACGTTCTCGGTCAGACTGGCGGTGCGGGCCGTGCCATCGGCCACCAGCAGGCAGGGCACCTCCCATTCCTTGCTGATGCGGTGCTTCTTCGCCAGCAGCTTCAACGCGGCGAGGCGACGGCCACCGGCGACCACCTCGTAATGCTCGCCATCGGCGGATGCGATCACGATCAGGTTTTGCAGCAGGCCCACGCGCTGGATGCTCGCGGCCAGTTCGGGGATGGACATGCGCGGGGTCTTGCGCACGTTGCGGCCCGTGGGGCGCAGCACCAGCCGCGACAGCGGAACCAGAATCAGATTCTTGGTCGGGTCGGCGGCTTCCAGCGGGATAGCTGCGGCGGTATTGACGGCGCGGGCTTCGGTTTGCGTAGTGGCGTTCATGGTGAATCTCCAATCGAGTGAAACAAGGGAATGGAGGGGAACCGCCCCTCCGGCGGGGGAACGGTTCAGGCTTTCAACTGGCGCAGGCCATCGGCCAGCATCCAGAGGGCGCGATTGAGGCGCACATCGGAATCAATGCCCTGCACAGGGCGGGTCTGCTGGCGGCGTCCGTTGGCGCTGCGGCCATGCAATCCGCCTTTGGTCAGGTTCTCCTGCGTGCGGTTGAATACGCTCCACAGGTCGGGGCGGCGGTCATCGAACCGGCGCGGCATCAGGATTTGCGATTCAGTGATGGGCGCGGGCTTGTCCGGGTCGTCGTACTTGAGGGATAACGCAGCGCGGGCGAACACTTCGGCCTCGCCCTCGTCCAGCGTGATGCCGCGCATCAGGTCGCGGGATTCCTTCACGCGCTCGAAGCCGCTCAACACCTCGAAAGCGCCTTCGATGACGGAACCAGCCACGTCGCCCTTATGAGGTACGCGCACGTCTGCCACGGTGTCGCCGCACACAAGGCCATTGCTGCACACGAAACGGAACATCCCGGCCAGCATCTGATAGCTGCTCGTGCCGTCGTGCGAGTTCAGCAGCACGATTTCGTTGGCTTCCGCGCCGTTGATCTGGCTGGCGTGGCGCAGGCGAATCATGTGTTTGGCGTGCTCGCGCTTGCCTTCATCGCGCACGCGGGTTTGCGTCACCATGAAAGGCTGGAAGCCTTCTTTGCGAAGCTCAGTCAGGACGGCAGCGGTCGGGATGTAGCTGTACCGTTCGGAACGGCTCTCATGCGGTGCATCGGCGAAGATGGACGGGGCCACCCTGCGAATCTGGTCATCGGACAGCGGGTAATCGCTGCGCAGCGAGGGGGAACGGGAAGCGAAACGGGATGCGAGTTGCATGGTCTTTCTCCTGACAAAAAGAGGTTTGCTGTTCACACCACACACCGGATTCCTAGATTCGGAGCCCAGCCTTTCGGCTGTTCGGTGCGGTCGGCACGAGGAACCCGGTTGGCCCTGTTGCCACCGTCTTTCCTGAGTTCATCGCCCGCGACGAAAGGGAGCGCGTGGACGGGAGCCGTCAAGGAAACCAGCGCAGGGTGGGTGCGGCCCGCAGGCGCAGCCGAGGACACGGCCCTGCGCGCCTTGACGGCACCAGGCCGCGGGCTACAGTCGCGGACAAGGTGATGAAGTCAGGGAAGACGGCTGGACATGGCAACGGCCTCCCCACACGCCGACCGCACGGCAAGCGAAGCGCGCAGGCCCGAAGCGGGAAGCCGGGCCGGAGGCGTCAGCCGAGCGGAGCGAGGGAACGATGGAAGCCCGGAAGGGGCGAGACGCCGCAGGCGGCTCGATGCGCTACGCGCACGACAGCGCGACCGGCCATCTCCCAGGTGGCCGGGGACGCCCAGCAGTTTGGGCATCGCGGAATTTGTCTTTGGTCGATTTTTCGCGGACAATGTGGGTAAGGCCCTGTCCGCCTGAGCTTCGAGCGGCTCAATCAAGACTGCGTTCTGCTTTCCCCCGTATTTCTTGCCACCACCATGCGATATCGCCTGGGCGTAGGCCAAGTAATCGCTCGATTGGTCTGCGCTGAAATCAGGAGAATCGTATGCCCATCGGCATTTCCGACCTTGCCCATTCTGTTCGCAAGAACAGCGCTTCCGTGGCCGCACCTGTGCAGCTTGGCCACGCGCAGCAACTCATCGTTGCTGCACTTGGCTACAAGAGCCTTGCCGCCTACCAGGCTGCGCAGGTAGCCGCGCTCGAACCCCAGGATTTGGGCAACGTCCACCACGTTGTAGTCGACTACGACCAGCTCGATCAGCGCGCCAGCGAACTTGGCGCGGCCCCCACGCCAAGCCAACTGCACGAGTTGATCGACGCAGCCTTCAAAGAGCGGGCGCCTCGTACACACATTCACGCCTCTCATGCGGACTTCGACAACTACTTGCGTGAGCATGTGGATCAGGTGGTCATCGAAGACGATGACGTGAACAGCGAGATGGTCAACGCCAATTACGATGGCATTGATGAGGTCTATTTCGATTTCGAGGTCGAGTCTGAAAACGTACCCGTTGGCGGCTCGCTGGAAATCAACCTGGATGGCCATGTTGGCCTGGGAATCGACACTGAGCGCCCCTACGCGGGCCACAAAGTGAACGTGGAAGGCTTCCTGACAGTGGATCGATTGGGTAGCCAGTGCTTTGGGTCAGTGGACTGCCAAGTCACCAAAGCGGAACTCGATACGAACTGGGGAGATGACGACTACGATGGCGAGCCACCGCCGCGCAGCGTATCGCAAGCCTATGCCGAACTGCTGGGCCTCGAACTGCATGAGGTTGGCAATCTCGCCGATGTAGAAGCAATGGAGCTGGACGGCAGTAGCGGTGAAATGGTCTATGGCTACCTCCTCGACTTCACGGACTACGCATCGCCCGAGATAGCGCAGAAGATCTTGCGCCGCCACTCCTCACTGCGTATCGAAGTCGGCCCTGGCTTCTTTGAAGGTGTTCGCAGCGACGACTGGCCTCGCTGACGATGTAGTAAAGCGCATCCCGATATGGGATGCGCTGCTGGGCCATTCGCCCAGGGCCGGGTTAGACAACGATCCGCCCGGCCAGCCGCGCATCGCGCGCATAAGCGCTCAAGCGCTTCTCGGCGCGGAACGACAGGTCACGCTCGATCGGCAGGCCCAGCCCGCCACGCACCGTTGCCAGCTCGCCCAAACTGACCCAGCCGATTTCCGGCATCCCCAGGCCCAGGTCGCAAAGGCCAAAGGCGTGGTCGTGGTCATCGGGATCAATCTCGGTCAGCAGCCAGGTCGCGCCGGCGTCCGGCGTGAACAGCTTGACCACGGGGGCCGGATCGAAGTCCGGGTTCTCCAAGGATTCGCGGCCGTTGGCCAGTAGCACGATGCGCTGCTCGTCAGTGATGAGTGCGTTGTTCATGGTGAACTCCTGAAAGGATGCCGGGCGGAATTGCCCGACCCTTCCGGGGCACGGCGCAGCGCAAGCAGTCAGGGGTCAACGACGGCCGCCAGGACGCAAGCGTGCAAGCACGCGCAGCCCTTGACGGCGAGAACGTGCGACCTGCAAGTCGCTTGAATTTCTGTTTCACGGAGGTAGATATGACCTGATGAAACCGGCTGTTCCATCAGCCGTTCCCTACCCGGACATGCGGAGCTGGCAACGGTTCGGTGTGAAGCTTCGGGGACAACGTAGCCGCCGGGTTATCCGGTACGCCGAGCCGCGAGGCGAAGCGGAATCTGCCAGCACGAAGGCGGAGAGGCGCGAGGGATGGATGGGTACGACCAACACATGTGAACGTCCGCGAACGCGTCGTAACGTCTATCGAGCCAAATGTGCTGACAGGCTCGAACCAAAAGGTACGCGGCAAGGCATGGTCTTCGTTCTCTGGATCATCATGGACACGAATGCTGCCGGCGCACAGGACGGGTCCGCACCATCCAGAAATTCATGCGGAACAGGGTAAGCCCATCACGCTGCCGGCAACGGCAGGCGAACCGCAAGGGACGCTGTTGGCGTGGTGGGTAAAGGAATGCGGAGAAAGCGAATGCCTGGCTGTAATGGCCGGGATACGGGCTGCGACATCGCCCGACGCGAAAGCGGGCAGACTTCCGCAAGGTCATTCATGGCGAGAGAAGATGATTAACCGTTGTACGAGGAAAAGCAGATGACGACGAACGATGCGCAAGCATCGGGCGTTGGTGCGTCCTCGCCCGATGCTCGGATGTGGGAACAGGCAGACTGGCCCCAGATCGAAGCGGAGGTGAAGCGGCTCCAGATGCGTATCGCCAAAGCAGTACGGGAAGGCAGGTGGGGCAAGGCGAAAGCCTTGCAACGCCTGCTGACCCGCTCGCACAGCGGCAAGATGTTGGCCGTGAAGCGAGTGACGGAAAACAGAGGCAAGAGAACGCCGGGGGTAGACGGGAAAGTCTGGCTGACCTCGGCGTCCAGATGGAAGGGAATGCTGTCGCTGCGGCATCACGACTATCGCACGATGCCGCTGAGGCGGGTCTACATTCCCAAGAGCAATGGAAAGAGGCGTCCGCTGGGAATCCCCTGCATGCGGTGCCGGGCGATGCAGGCTTTGTGGAAGCTCGCCCTGGAACCTATCGCGGAGACCTTGGCAGACCCGAATTCCTACGGCTTCCGGCCGGAGCGTTCGACCGCCGACGCCATCGAACAGTGTTTCAACTGCCTGTCGCATCGTACGTCGGCAGAGTGGGGGCTGGAAGGCGACATTCGAGGTTGTTTCGACAACTTCAGCCATGCCTGGCTCCTGGAGCACATACCGATGGACAAGACGATCCTGCGCCGATGGCTGGAGGCTGGCTACGTCGATGAGGGAACCTTGTTCGAGAGCCGTGCTGGTACACCCCAGGGTGGGGTCATCTCGCCCGTACTCGCGAACATGGCGTTGGATGGTCTGGAAGCAGCGGTTCTTGCGAGCACCGGAGGATCGGAGCGAGCACACCGCAGGGCCAAGCTCAACGTCATCCGCTATGCCGATGACTTCGTGGTGACAGGTGCGTCGAAGGACGTGCTCGAATCCGTCGTCCTGCCTGCTGTCCGCCGCTTCATGGCGGCACGCGGGCTGGAACTGTCGGAGGAAAAAACCCGGATCACGCACATTGCGGAAGGATTCGATTTCCTGGGCCAGACCGTGCGCAAGTACGGTCGCCAGTGCCTGACCAAACCAGCGAAGAAGAGCATCAAGTCGTTGCTGGACAAAGTCAGGGAAATCATCAAAGGCAATGCGACCGCCACGCAGGCTGCGTTGATAAGGCTGCTCAACCCGGTAATCCGTGGCTGGGCTGTCTACCATCGCCACTCTGCGGCGAAAACAACCTTTAACCGAGTCGATGACTTCATCTGGCACATGCTCTGGAGGTGGGCAAAGCGCAGGCATCCCGCCAAAGGAGCACGGTGGATCAAGAAGCGGTACTTCCGAACGATCGGGAACCGGAACGGGGACTTCGCCACGAAGGGCTCTGCCGACGGCAAAACTGTCGGCCTTCGACTCTTCCGCGCGATGACGGTGGCGATCACTCGGCACATCAAAGTCCCTGCCTCCGCCAATCCGTTCGATCCGGCATGGACCCAAAACCTGGACCGCCGTCGAGCCACGAAGCGTTCCGTCAAACTGTTCGGTGCCAGCCTATGGTGCTGAGGAATGGCTTGAGCCGGATGCGGGGCGACTCGCACGTCCGGTTCTTAGGGGGCGGCGGCGCAGCAATGCGCCGCTGCTACCCGACGCCGTGGCACGATGAAGGGAACAGCAAGACCGCCTCCCTCGCACCTCCACGCACCCCGGTTTTCGGCAAGTGCGCAGCACGCGCAGGCCCGCAAGGGCCGGAGCTGCGCCACCGGGCGCAGCAAAAAAAGGGGGCCGAAGCCCCCGAGGGTCAAAGCAGGCCGCATTCGGCGAATGACGTGGTGCTGCTGCCCGCGACGATGATGTGATCCAGCGTGCGAACCTCCACCAGCGCTAGCGCCTGCCGAAGCTGCGCGGTCAGAGCTTTGTCAGCCGCGCTCGGCTCGGGGTTCCCGCTGGGGTGATTGTGCGAAATGATGACCGCCGCCGCATTGAGCCGCAGCGCCTGTTTCACTACTTCGCGCGGATGCACCTCGGCCGAGTCGATCGTGCCGTGGAACATCTCCACGTAGTCGATCAGCCGATGGCGCGTGTCGAGGAACAGCATCGCAAAGACTTCGTGCTCGTAGCCGGCCAGCTTGGCGCGCAGGTAGTCCTTCACCGCCTCCGGCGACGTGAACGTCTCGCCGCGCTGCATCTTCTGTTCGATGACCTGACGCGCAGCTTCCAGAATCTGGTCGGCGTCCGCCGGCCGATAGCGGCCACGGCCATCGCGCACCATCAGCGGAGTATCGAGAGAGAGGGAAAGTTGCGACATGATCGTGCTCCGGTTACTCGGGCGGAATTGCCCGGAACCGTGGGAAACACGGCGCAGCGCAAGCAGTCAGGGGTCGCAGACGGCCGCCAGGACGCAAGCGCGCACCAGCGCGCGCCGCCCTTGACGGCGAGAACGCCGTGATACGGTGAAGGGAACAGCAAGACCGCCCACATCCCGCCCACTGCACACACTCGGCTTTGGGCAAGCGCAGCGCGCAGGCCCGAGAGGGCCGGAGGCGTCAGGGATCAAAGCCGGATGGCCGCGATTCGGCACGAAGCGCGGGGCGCAGCCCGCGAGCCCGACGGCAGCACGCCGGGACGCATGGATGATTGAATTACCACCCTCTCATCTTGAAAATTCGGCCGCGATCGCCCTCATCGTGCAGCGTGACGACGATTTCGCCTGCTGTAAAAACAGGGGCATCATCTTCTGCACGTACAGGCAAATCTGAGTCGATCAGCGTGATGACCGGCTGCAATCCCAAATCTGCATAGCGACGTACAACCGTCAGCAAATTCTCTTTCTTGCGGTCATCCAGCGACTCCAACACTCCGTCGTGATACACAAAGCGTGGGAACTTCTCGCTCAGGTGTGCTCGCAGCACGGCCATATCGAAAGCGACACACAGCAGCTTGCGGTATGTGTGCCCCAGGTCAGCACTGGTGGCGTTGCCCGATCCATCAAGAATTTCCGCTTTGAAGTCCAGGTGACCTACCTGGTTGATCGCCACGCTCAACAGTGCCTTGCGATCAATGACTTCCTCAACAATTTCGCTGAAGAAAACGCGGATCGTGGAGAACGGGCTTGCCTGATCCGAGTTCTGCTTATCCACGTCGGCTTCGATCCGCGCTTGCAAATGGTCGCGCTCTTCCGTCAAGGATCGAATCTCAGCGCGCAACTCCTGGAGGCGATGCAAGTGGCCTTTCTGGTGCTCCAACGATGTGATGTCCGCGCGCAACGTCACCATCTCATCCGAGAGCTGTTTGTACTTGGTGAAAACATCCGTTCCGCTCAGGAAGGAGAGCATTTCCGAGCGCTTTTTTCCTAGCGCATTCAATTCTGCATTCACCCGCTTCAGCTCACCTTCGATTTCCGCGAACTCCTCTTGGAGATAGCCACGGCGCTCATCCGTGATGGCCCGATTGAAAGCAATCAACTGCTGGAAATCTTTCTTGATCTGCCCCTGGAACAACACGCCGGCTTCGCCAAACAACCTCTGCGCCTCATCGGGACTGAAAAGGATTTGATCTTCCTGCAACGATGCTTGCACCTTCTTCCTGTTTTGACTCAAGGAATAACGTTCCGAATTCAGCGCGGCAATTCGCTCATCGACTTCATCAACCACCTTTTTGGTGCGATCTTTGTCTTGGGCGCGAAAATCGAAAGCATCCAACAGCACTTGCTTCTTCTCTGCGTCTTTTTGCTTGAGCAGAAGAATGCCTTCAATTTTGCTGATGTCCTCGACCGAGCCTCCTAGTTCATTTTTGATGGTTTGCGCTGTCTCCTGCTTTTTGGCGAGTTCGTGCTCTTTCGCATAGTGGTCAGCGATCAGCTTGGCATCGAAGCCCAGAAGATGTGCAAGGAATGGCTTCCAGTCGGCGTGTTTAGAGGCGAACTTGCGAAGTTGGAAAACTTCACGAAAATCCTCTTGCGAACGCAGCAGGTAACCAAGCGCTTTCCGGTACGACCACGGCTTGAGAGCACGCCAGTCGAGCAGGCCGTCAAGCAGTTCGCGTGCGCGTTCAAAAGGAACGTCCCGATGTCCCCATTCCGCGAGCGCCAAAGCCGACAAGTCCTGGTGGCCTGCTTCATGCTGCTTGAAGGCAATCTTGGTTGCGTCTTCTACGCTGCGTCGGATCGTGATGAAAGAGCCGTCTTCCAGTTCAATTTCAAGGAAAAAAACGAAATCCTTGAACAAGTCAAAATGCTTGAAGAGGAAGAACTTAGGGTCTTTGCCTGCCAGGAAGCAAAAATCCAAAAGACGCCCCAGCGTGGTCTTCCCAAGATTATGGGTGTCCTTGTTTCGATTCTCCGGCAGACGAATTTCAGCCATGACGACGTTCAGCCCAGGAGCAAAGTCCACGGGCTCGAACACATCCGGCTTGTTTGAATAGAGTTTAGATAGCTTCATTTGGCCCCACATATTCCACTGCGTCAGTCTTGGGGCGATATTCAACTAAGCCCATCAAATAGAGAAAGTTGAGCGCGGGCAGGAAAAGTACATCGCCACCCACGACGTGCTTCTTCGCAAATTTGCGCAGCACATCGTATTCATCGACACGACGATCTTTCAGTCGTGACAGGAGCAGCAGAGAAACATTAATAACTGTGCGATCAGGATGTGAGTGTTTGGTTGGCCGCAGCATCATCCACCTCCCCAATGTCACAATTCCAATACATGTAGAAAAGAATGGCTCGCGTCAGTCGCTTGTGCGCGTGCTGCCGAAGAACCGGGTCACGATTGAACAGCAGATCTACCAGATACTCCATGACCTCGTCGAAGGTCTGGTAGTCCTTGCGCTTCGCAAGAATCTTGAGCTGAAACTCATCGACCACAGATTCGTACATGCGCAGCAATTCGATATTCTCTGGCGCAGCAAGAAACGTGCGAATTTGCGCCGTTTCCTTCAGGTATTTTCGCCTCTGCTCCTTTGCGTACGCTGCCGTCATATTGTTCAGCGTGTTCTTTTCCTCATACGTCACACGTACGGTGGGTGGGTCGTCGAGTAACGCCGTCAAACCATCCTTCTGCCGTGCTAGCGCCTGGACAACCTCTGCAAGATCATCTGGACTAACAATCAACGGCGAGTCCACCGCATCCAAATTCGCCTCCTGGGCCACCTCTGGAAAGCGTTTCAGCCAAAGTTCCAGTTGTTCCAGGCCGCAAAGATAGATAGACGAAGCAGGGACGCCGCATTCGGCGGCGATGTGGTCACGGATTTCCGTCTCGGAATTGCCGGTCAGGCGGCGATTCGCAAACAGCATGTAGTGGTCGAGTTGCTTGGCCTCGCGCAGCTTCTTGATGCGTGGTACTTCTTTGCCGACCACCGTATTGCTGCTAGACGTGCTGTAGAAGTCCAGTTCCGAAAAACTGCGGTTGTACCCGTTGGTATGCTTGGCCTGAACGATGACTGTGCCTACCCACGGGGCTGTCTTGCTAGGATGCAGCTCGGCCGTGCCGACGAATTTTGCGTCACGCCCGCCATCCGGCCCTTTTGCGAATCCCTGAACGGCGATACCGAGCAAGCGTTGGCACAAGAGCACGATCAGCACCTCGAACTGATCGTCGCTCAAATCTTCATAAGCAAACTTCATTCTCCCCATCCCCCTCTATGCAGGCCCCATCGACTCATGCAGCAACCGTAATGCACGCCGAATGAGTACGCCGCGCAGGCTGCACCACAATCTCCACACGCTGGTCCAGTGACACCAGTGCCTGCATCAGCCGTTCCAGTGAAATGTTCTGGAGCTTGTAGCGGCGGACTTGGGACACTTTCGGTTGAGTCATGCCCGTGATCGCCGCAGCCTCCGTCTGGCTCAGGCCGCGATGGTCAATCAATTCATTGAGCTTGAGCGCGAGCGCTGCCTTTGCCGAAAGCTCTTCAGCATCGTCAAAGCCCAAATCTCGCAGCACGTTGTCAGTGCCTTGCGAATGGTCACTACGCTTCATCGTTTATCTCCCGCTCGTCTTGTGACGGGCCAGCACGGCCTTCAACCGCTTCTCGATCAGTTCCACGTCCGGCTGCGGCGTGGCGATGCCGGACTTGGACTTCTTCTGGAACGCATGTAGTACATGTACCGCATCGCCCATCTTCACTGTATAGACCGCCCGGAAAGTATCGCTCCGATGGTCTTCCACCAATTCGTACACACCGGAGCCCAACCCCCTCCAGGGCTTGGCCGAATGTGGTGTGCTGCCCAACTGAACGATGAACAACGCCACACCCATGTCCTTCTGTACATCGACGGGAAACTCCTTGAAGTCCTTCTTCGAGGAGCCTTCCCAGTACAGCAGCTTGCGTTTCTGAACCATGATTATATCCGTTCGGGTATGAATCGCAAGAAGTTGGCTTAAGTAGCTGCTGTTTCCACCGGATCAGTTCGCCTCGCGCCAGTGATGGCTTGGCGTCGGCTGGCCACCAGTTCGGCCGCATCGCGCACCGGCTTGTCCTCGGTGTGGACGTAGTGCATGAACATCGCCACGGTCTTGTGGCCCGTTAGCTTCATGCCTACTTTGGTGGGTACGCCCGAATTGGCAATGTCGGTCGTCGAGCGGTGGCGGATGCCGTGCGTGCCGACGTGTGGCACGCCGGCGGCCTTGAGCACCCGGCACCAGCCGCCATAGTGCTCGCCAAAAGTCAGGTGCTTGTCGGGGTTGTGGGGCGAAGGCAGGACATAGGGGCAGCCTTCCCGACGCGGAGCTGTCGAAAGCAGCCGATAGGCTTCCGCACTCATGGGCTTGGACATGCCGCCGGTCTTGCTGTCGGGCCAAACCACGCGGCGGTTCTCGAAGTCCAGCCAAGTCCATTCGAGCGGGCAGACTTCGGAGCGACGCGCGGCAAACTCAAATTGCAGCCGGATCGCCAGCGGGATGACGTAGTTCTCCAATCCTTCGGCCTCCAGCTTGTCCAGGTGGCGGTAGATCAGCGCCAGTTCGCCGTCCACGATGAGCCGGGTTTCCTTGCCCGGCGGAAACATCGGGACATGGCGGCACGGGTTGGTGCCGTCCGGGCGGTAGCCCCACACCTCGGCCAGATTGAACATCTTGCGCAGTACGCCGAATGCCTTATTTGCCTCGGTCGGCTTGTACGAGAGCTTTTCCATCAGCCCGGCAATGTCGGGGCGCTTCACATCAAGCACCTTCTTGCGGCCCAGCAATGGGATGATGCAGCGGTCGATGACGCCCTGATAGCCTTCCTGCGTGCTGGGCTTGTTGCGCTTCTTGGAGTAGTCCTCCATGAACTTCTTGCACAACTCCGCGATGGTGGGGGCCTTGCGCGCCTCGGTCTTGGCACCGCCGGGATCGCCACCCCGGCGAACCTCGGCCAGCCAGTCCTGGGCCATAACGCGGGCTTGCTCGACGGTCAGCTCCCCAAACAGGCCCAAGGCGGGTTTGCGGCGCTCCCCGGCATTCGTGCGGTACTGGAGCATGAACACCCGGCGACCCGCCGGGGTGATCTTGCACAGGAAGCCAGGCACCACGGTATCCCGCAGTTCGACCGCCTGCGCCTGGGGCTGCGCCGACTCCACAGCGGTCTTGGTGAGTTTGATCTTGGCCATGATGACTCCTCGGAAAGACCCGTTTCCAAGAGCCACATGGGAGCCATGAGAGTGGAAGCAGGGTCAGGTTTCAGAAAGCACCGGCATATGATGGACGCGCGTAAGTTATTGATAAACCTGCTGTATCCAGCTTCAGCGCAGTCCAGCGAAGTGCCAGGCTGGAGTCATCGTGAAATAAAAAAATTGCCCTCGAGGAGGGCAGTCTGGAAAGCAAACCGAACGCGGTTGCGGTCAGGTCAGCGACCCAACTCGAACGTCACATCCAGGTTGATCGACAAAGTGCTCTCGCCCGGGGCGACCTGGGTGTCCATCTCGGCCTTGGCCGAGCGCATGGAGGCGGCCATCATCATCGGACGCACGCCGCCGCCGCTGCGGCCTTCGGAGATGCTGACGATGCGGCGCACCTTCAGGCCCAGTGACTTGGCATAGGTGTCGGCGCGGGCCTGGGCCTTCTTCAGCGCGGCCACGCGGGCCTCGTCGTAGGCCGGTTCGGGCTGGTCGACCGAGAAGCTGGGGCCGTTGATGTCGTTGGCGCCCTGGGCGACCAGCGCGTCCAGCACCTTGCCCAGGCGCGAGATGTCGCGGACCTTGAGGCTGACGGTGTTGCTGGCCTGGTAGCCGTTGATCTTGGGCGCCTCGTTTTCCTTGTAGGTGTACTGCGGGCTGAGGTTGATGCCGGTGGTCTGCACGTCCTTGTCGGCGATGCCGGCGGCCTTGATCGCGGCCATGACCTTGCTCATCTGTTCAGCGTTCTGGCGCATGGCGGCGTTGCCGTCGGCGGCCTGGGTAACCACGCCGGCAGACAGCGTGGCGATGTCCGGTATGCGCTTGGCGTCCGCTTCGGCCGACACGTTGAGCAGGGTGCCGTCGTTGGGAATGGTGTAGCTCGGAGCGGTCTGGGCGTGGGCGGTCATGGCGGTTCCGGCAGCGATGGACAGGGCCAGCAACAACGGTTTGAGGGTGGTACGCATGAGATCTCCTTGTCTGTAGGGGAAGCGTGTTGCCGGTTCGATGAACATGTTGTGAGTCGAACGCGACCACTGCCGCCCGGATCGGCAAGCGGGCGGGGAGGGGCAACAGGTATGCTGGACGGATGCTCTATCTCGCCTCCCGGTCGCCGCGCCGGCAAGAACTGCTGCAACGCTTGGATGTGCCTTTCCAGACCCTGCAACTGGACGTGCCCGAACTGCGCGCGCCCGACGAATCGCCTGCGCAATACGTGCAGCGCGTTGCGCTGGACAAGGCGCGTGCCGGCCTGGCGCAGGTGCAGGCCAGCGACCCCGATGCGATCGTGCTCGGCTCCGATACCGAGGTGGTGCTGGGCGAGCGGGTGTTCGGCAAGCCGGCCGATGCGGACGATGCGATCGCCATGCTGAGCCTGCTGTCCGGGCGTACCCACCAGGTGCTCACGGCAGTGGTTCTAGTCTGCGCACAACGCGCGCCGGTGCAGGCCCTGGTGGTGTCGGAGGTGACCTTCGCGACGCTCGATGCTGCGCAGATTGCCGCGTACGTGGCGTGCGGCGAGCCCATGGGCAAGGCCGGCGCGTATGCGATTCAAGGCCGCGCCGAACGTTTTATCAGCCATCTGTCCGGCAGCTATTCCGGTGTGATGGGATTGCCGCTGTTTCACACCTCGCAGTTGCTCACAGCCTTCGGAGCGCATTGATGTCGGAAGAGATCTTGGTCAACGTCACCCCGCGCGAAACCCGCGTCGCGGTGATCGAGAACGGCATGCTGCAGGAGCTGCATATCGAGCGCGGCTGGCGCCGGGGCGTGGTCGGCAATATCTACAAGGGGAAGGTGCAGCGGGTGATGCCGGGCATGCAGGCGGCATTTGTCGAGCTGGGTCTGGAGCGCGCGGCGTTCCTGCACGCCAACGACGTGGTGCGCCCGGTGCCGGCACCGGCCAGCGTGGTCGATACCGAGGAGACCCCGATCCCGCCGCCGCCGGCGGCGGCGGTGCCGATCGTGGAGCTGCTGCGCGACGGCCAGGAGATCGTGGTGCAGGTGGTCAAGGACCCGATCGGCACCAAGGGCGCGCGGCTGACCACGCAGATCAGCATCCCTTCGCGCTACCTGGTGCTGCTGCCGCAATCCAAGATCGTCGGGGTGTCGGCGCGGATCGAGGACGAGGCCGAGCGGCTGCGCCTGAAGACCATCGTCAGCGAGGTCTCGGCCCAGCACGGCGGCTTCGGCTACATCATCCGCACCAACGCCGAAGGCCAGCCGGCCGAGGCGCTGGCCGAGGACATCGCCTACCTGTCGCGGGTCTGGAACGTGGTCGAGCGACGCGGCCGCGAGGCGCCGCCGTGCAGCATCATCTACGAGGACCTGAGCCTGCCGTTGCGTGCGGTGCGCGATCTGATCCGCCGCGACGTGGAAAAGGTCAAGGTCGACTCCAACGAGACCTTCGTGCAGCTGCAGGCGTTCGTGGCCAAGTACATGCCGGTGCTGGCCGAGCGGCTGGAGCCGTATACCGGCGACCGGCCGATCTTCGACCTGTATGGGGTCGAGGACGAGATCGGGCGCGCGTTGAACAAGCAGGTGCCGCTCAAGTCCGGCGGCTACCTGGTGATCGACCAGACCGAGGCGATGACCACCATCGACGTCAACACCGGTTCGTTC
Organism: Xanthomonas arboricola; assembly: GCF_002940665.1. Classification (GTDB taxonomy): domain Bacteria; phylum Pseudomonadota; class Gammaproteobacteria; order Xanthomonadales; family Xanthomonadaceae; genus Xanthomonas; species Xanthomonas arboricola_B. The sequence goes on along the minus strand of NZ_MIGY01000001.1, from coordinate 31,746 downwards.
GTCGGCCAGCGCAACCTCGAGGAAACCGTGTTCCGCACCAACCTGGAGGCCGCGCAGGCGGTGGCGCGGCAGCTGCGGCTGCGCAACCTGGGCGGCATCATCATCATCGACTTTATCGACATGGACGACGCGGAGCATCGCCGCCAGGTGCTGCGCACGCTGGAAAAGGCGCTGGCGCGCGACCATGCCAAGACCACCGTCTACGAATTCTCGCCGCTGGGCCTGGTCGAGATGACCCGCAAGCGCACCGTCGAAAGCCTGGAGCGGCAGCTGTCGGAGACCTGCGGCCAGTGCAGCGGGCGCGGCACCATCAAGACCGCCGAGACGGTGACCTACGAGATCTTCCGCGAGATCACCCGCGCGGTGCGCCAGTTCGATGCCGCGCGGCTGCTGGTGATCGCCTCGTCGAAGGTCGTCGCCCGCATCACCGACGAGGAGTCGGCCGCGGTGGCCGAGCTGGAGGAATTCCTCGGCAAGAGCATCCGCTTCCAGTCCGACGACCAGTATCTGCAGGAGCAGTTCGATGTGGTGCTGTTGTGAGTTCGGGATTGGGGAGTCGGGATTCGGGATTGGTCAACGCCGGCCCAGGTAGCGTGGCTTGGTCCGATAATGGCGCTTGAAGGCACAGTGCGCGGCCTTGCTTTGACCAATCCCCAATCTCCAATGCCCAATCCCCACCCCTGATGCCCACCCCGCTGCGCCGCCGTCTCCGTCTGTTTCGCCGCTATGCGATCACCGCCACTGCGCTTGCGCTGGTGGCGATCGCGTTGCTGGTGGGTGCGGCCAGCCAGGCGTTGCCGTTGGCCGAGCAGCGGCCGCAGCAGATCGCCGCGTGGCTGAGCCAGCGCGCCGGCCAGCCGATCGCCTTCGATCGCCTGCAGACCGAATGGACCCGGCGCGGCCCGTTGCTGCGGCTGGATGGCCTGCGGATCGGCCCGCATGGCGAGGTGCGCGTGGGCCAGGCCGAAATCCTGCTGGCGATGTATGCCGGCCTGTTGCCCGGCCACTCGCTGACCGAGGTGCGTCTGCGTGGCCTGGCGCTGACGCTGCAACGTAGCGACGATGGCGTGTGGTCGGTGCAGGGCCTGCCGGCCGGGCGGCGTTCGGACCCGTTGGAAGCGCTGCGCCGGCTCGGCGAGATCCAGGTGGCCGAGGCGCGCCTGCGGGTGGCCGCGCCGTCGCTCGGCGTGGACACCACACTGCCGCGCATCGACCTGCGCCTGCGCGTCAACGGCTCGACCGTGAAGGTCGGCAGCCGCGCTTGGAGCGACCTGCAGCGCGCGCCGTTGACCACGGTGATCGCGTTCGATCGCGACAGCGGCGACGGCAGCGCCTATGCGCAAGCCGACCCGGCCGATCTGGCCGCCTGGGCGCCGTTGCTGCAGTTCGGCGGCATACGCGTGGACGGCGGTCGCGGACGCCTGCAGGCCTGGGCGCAACTGCGCGCGCGCCGGATCACTGCAGTCGTCGTGGATGCCGATCTGCGGCAACTGCGATTGTCCGGCGCGGCATTGCCCGAGCAGACCGCACGCCGCACGCTGGCGTGGGAGCGGCTGCAGGCGCGCGCGCGCTGGCAGGCCATCGACGGCGGCTGGCGGATGGATGCGCCGCTGTTGCGGTTGGGCCAGGCGGCCAGGCTGCAGCGGCTGGACGGGCTGAGCGTTGCCGGCGGGCGCCGTTATGCGGTGGTGGGCAAACACCTCGATGTCTCGGGCCTGATCGCGGCGGCCGCCTTGAGCGAGCAACTATCGCCCGGCCTGCGGCGCTGGCTGAGCCTGTCCCGGCCGCAGGTGCGCCTGGCCGATCTGCAGATCGCTGGCGAGCAGGGTGGGGCGGTGCGGGCGCAGGGCCGGATCGAGGAGCTGGGCTTCCTGCCGGTGGGCAACGCGCCTGGCATCAGCGGTCTGCGTGGCCGGATCGATGGCGATGCGCAGGCGATTCAGCTCGACCCCGCACCGGATGCCACGCTGCGCTTCGACTGGCCGACCGGCTTTGGGGTGGTACACGAGTTGCAGCTGGCCGGCAGCATCGTGGGCTGGCGCGACGGTGCCGGCTGGCAGGTCGCCACGCCGGCGTTGCGCGTGCAGGCCAAGGACTATGGCGCCAGCGTGCGCGGCGGGCTGTGGTTCCAGAACGATGGCAGCCGCCCGCGCATCCAGCTGGCCACGCAACTGGACGATGTCGCCTTGCCGGTGGCACGCAAGTTCTGGATCCGCTCCAAGATGAGCAAAGCGGCCATCGACTGGCTGGACACGGCGGTTGCCGGTGGCGTGATCACCGGCGGCACCGGCCTGGTCAGCGGCGATCTGGACGACTGGCCGTTCGACAACAACGACGGCCGGTTCGAGGCCTTCGGCCAGATCCGCGACGGCGTGATCCCGTTCAATCCGGACTGGCCGGCAATGGAGCAGGTGCAGGCCGATCTGCGCTTCATCGGCAACGGATTTTCCCTGCAGGGCAAGGGCGAGCTGGCCGGCGCGCCGATCGCGTCCCTGGAGGCCGGCATTCCCAGCTTCGCCGCCTCCGAGCTCTACGTGCGCGCCTCCACCCGGGCCGACGCCGCGCAGCTGCTGGGCATGCTGCGCAAGAGCCCGCTGGAGCAGCGCTACGGCGACACCTTACGCAATCTCACCGTGTCCGGCCCGGCAGCGGTGAGCTTCGATCTGCTGCGCCCGTTACGCAGCAAGGGCGTGGGCGGCCATCTGCAAGGCACGGTCGCATTGCAGGGCGCCAGGCTGGCCGATGCGCGCTGGAACCTAGCCTTCGATCAGGTGAACGGGCAGGCCCAGTACCGCGACACCGGCTTTGCCGCCGAACGCCTGAGCGTGCAGCACCAGGGCCGCAGCGGCGAGTTGTCGTTGCGCGCCGGTGGCTTCGTGCAGGACCCCGAACAGGCCTTCGAGGCGCGCTTCGGCGCCACCCTGGATGCCAAGGAATTGTTCGATCGCGCGCCGCAGATGGAATGGTTGCGCCCCTACGTGCATGGCAGCGCACCGTGGCAGGTGGGCGTGGACGTGCCGCTGCCGTCGCCGGGGCGGGCGGACGCGCAGGCATTGCTGACGCTGCGCTCGCAGCTGGTCGGCACCACCCTGGATCTGCCCGCACCGTTGGACAAGGCGGCCACGCAGCCGCTGGACACGCAGGTCAAGGTGGCCTTGCCGGTGGGCGATGGCGACATCGACGTGGCCTTCGGCAAGCTGGTCGCGCTCAAGGCCAGCAGCCACGGCAACCAGACCGGCGTGCGCGTGGTGATGGGCACCGACACGGTCACCGAGCGTCCGCCCGCCAACGGCCTGGTGGTCACCGGCCGCACCGCCTCGCTGGATGCGATCGACTGGATCAGCCTGGCGCGCGGCAGCAGCGAGCCGGACATGCCGCCGCTGCCGGGCCAGCCAGCAGCACCCAAGCAGGACGCCGTGCCATTGCAGCAGGTGGATGTGCAGGCCGACCGGTTGCTGATGATCGGCGGGGTGTTCCCGCAGACGCGCCTGCGCCTGCGGCCGACCCGCGACGCGGTCGCGGTGACCCTGGACGGCCCATCGCTGGCCGGCCAGCTCAGCGTGCCCAATGCCGATGGCGCCGCCGTGCAGGGCAAGCTGAGCACGGTGCACTGGCAGCCGGTGGCCGCAGCGGCCGAGCCGGCCGCGCCCGAGCCGGGCGATCCGCTGGCTGGTGCCTTGCCGGAACCGGCGCGCCGCGCGGTGGCCGAGTTCGACCCGGTCTCGATCCCGCCGCTGTCGCTGGATATCGACGACCTGCAGGTCGGCAAGATGACCCTGGGCGCGGCCACCCTGCGCAGCAGCCGGCTGACCGACGGCATGCAGGTGGACCAGCTGCAGCTGCGCTCCAACGACCAGAATATCGGCCTGACCGGCGCCTGGCGCGGCAAGGGCGATTCCGCCAGCACCCGGCTGTCGGCGCGGGTGGACAGCCGCAATCTCGGCAACCTGCTGCAGAACCTCACCCTGGGCGGCCAGCTGCGCGGCGGCGAAGGGCAGCTGGAACTCAATGCCGGCTGGCAGGGCTCGCCGACCGGGTTTGCGCTCGGTTCGCTGGACGGCGATCTGAAGATCGACGTGCGCAACGGCCAGCTGCTGGAAGTGGACCCGGGCGCCGGTCGCGTGCTCGGCCTGCTCAGCGTGGCGCAGTTGCCGCGCCGGTTGATGTTCGACTTCCGCGATTTCTTCTCCAAGGGGCTGGCCTTCAACAAGCTGGACGGCCAGGTGCGCTTCGGCGACGGCTTCGCGCGCACCGATGCGATCCGCATCGAAGGCCCGGCCGCCGACATCGCCATCCGGGGGCAGACCGACCTACGTGCGCAGACCTTCGACCAGACCGTGGACGTCAACCCCAAGGCCGGCAATCTGCTCACGGTGGTCGGCGCCGTGGCCGGCGGCCCGGTCGGTGCGGCGGTAGGCGCGGCCGCCAATGCGGTGCTCGGCAAGCCGCTGGGGGCGATCGGCGCCAAGACCTATCACGTCACCGGGCCGTGGAAGGATCCGCAGGTGGACGTGGTGGAACGCGAAGTGCGCGAGCGCGCGCCGGGCAAGCCGCCTGCAGCAGACACGCCAACGGCAACTCCAGGCACGCCCGGTCGGTCGCCACGCTGACGCGCCCGATTGCGGGCGCGCTGGCGAGCGTCGGTGCTGGTCGTCGCGGGCGCTCAGGTCTTACCGCAAGTCGATCGAACGCGGCACGCGCGCCAGCCGGCAAGCTGCGCGCACTGATGCACTCAGTCGACTGAACTGTCGCCGTCGCTGTCGGCGCGTACGAACATCGGCAGACGCAGGCGCGAGCGGTGGCCCTGCACCGGCGCCTGATCGGCACCGGCGACGCCACGGAAATAGCCGCGTTGCCATTTCTCGCGCGCGGCGGCCGATTGCGCATCCGGCAGTTCCTGCAGAAACTGCGTGCGGCTGCGCGTCCAGTCGGCATGCTGTTGCGCCAGTTGCGGCGCCTCGGACAAGGGCTTCCACTGCGGCTGCACCTGTTCGATCAGGTGTCGCGGCAGCGGGAACAGATGGCAGAACGGCTCGCCGGCCGCGAAGCGCACCTTCCCGGGCCGGGTGAACTTCCAGTTCATGGTGAAGGTGTACGGGCTCCAGTCGGTTTCGACCATGCCGCTCAGCGCGCCGATGCCGTCCTTGGGCCGGTTCAAGGGCCCGGTGACGAACAGATCCATGCCGGTATCGGTGCGAAACAGGCAGGGCACGTGGAAGGTCAGCACGCCGTAGCCGAAGTGGCTGATCGCCGGTGACGCGGCGCCGGCATCGACGCTGATCCGGATCGCATCCAGACCCTCGCGCCCGTCCCAGCTGGCCTCGAAACCGGCCTGGCACAACAGCTCCCAGCCATGCGCATTGGCGATCGCCAGCGGCAGGCAGCGGTACGCATAACGCTGGTCGGTGGCGTCCATCCAGTCGCGCTCGTGCGGGGCGGGGCGGATGTCCAGCGTATGGCCATCCAGGACGTGGGCAGTGAGCTTCATGCGCGGGCGTCGGCGTGGCGATGGGCCTGCGATGATAGCCGTGCCGCATGTTCAGCCGAACGACTTGTCTCCCCGGCGCGCGGGCCCCATCCTGACCGCATGACCGATAACGCTCTCACTCTGGCCGAAACCCGGCTGCTGCTTCCTTCCGGCCTGGACACCGGCCATCTCGACCGCACCTTCGGCGCCCTGCTGGGCCCGGGCATCGACTTCGGCGACCTGTATTTCCAGCATTCGCGGCGCGAGAGCTGGAGCGTGGAAGACGGCATCGTCAAGGACGGTGCGCATTCCATCGAACAAGGCGTGGGCGTGCGCGCGATTGCCGGCGAGAAGACCGGCTTCGCCTATTCCGACGACATCCAGCGCGACGCCTTGCTGGAGGCGGCGCAGTCCGCGCGCGCGATCTCGCGCGAGGGCGGCGCGCAATCCACCCGTTCGCTGGTGCGCGGCAACGGCCGCGCGCTGTATCCGGCGACCGACCCGATCGACGACATGGACAGCGCGACCAAGGTCGAGTTGTTGCGCCGTATCGATCAGTACGTGCGCGCTGCCGACCCGCGCGTCAAGCAGGTGATGGTGAGCCTGTCCGGCGGTGTGGACACGGTACTGATCGCGCGCAGCGACGGCGTGCTCGCCGCCGACGTGCGCCCGCTGGTGCGCCTGAACGTGCAGGTGATCGTCGAGCAGGGCGGGCGGCGCGAGTCCGGTTACTCCGGCGGCGGCGGCCGTTACGGCTATGCCGAACTGTTCGCCGATGGTCGCCCGGAAGGCTTCGCCCGCGAAGCGCTGCGTCAGGCGCTGGTCAACCTGGATGCGATTCCGGCACCAGCCGGCGTGATGCCGGTGGTGCTCGGCCCGGGCTGGCCCGGGGTGCTGCTGCACGAGGCGGTAGGGCATGGCCTGGAAGGCGACTTCAACCGCAAGGGCACCAGCGTCTACGCCGGCCGCATCGGCGAGCGCGTGGCATCAAAGGGCGTGACCATCGTCGATGACGGCACCCTGGATGGCCGTCGCGGCTCGCTCAATATCGACGACGAGGGCACACCCACCCAGTGCACCACGCTGATCGACGACGGCGTACTGGTCGGCTACATGCAGGACACCCACAACGCGCGCCTGATGGGCGTGGCGCCGACCGGCAACGGCCGGCGCGAATCGTTCGCGCACCTGACCATGCCGCGCATGACCAACACCTACATGCGCGCCGGCCAGCACGATCCGCAGGAAATGATCCGCTCGGTGAAAAAGGGCATCTACGCGGTCAACTTCGGCGGCGGCCAGGTCGACATCACCAGCGGCAAGTACGTGTTCTCGGCCACCGAGGCCTACCTGATCGAAGACGGCAAGGTCACCGCGCCGGTCAAGGGTGCCACGTTGATCGGCAACGGCCCGGAGACCATGCAGAAGGTGCGCATGATCGGCAACGACCTGGCGCTGGATGAAGGCGTGGGCGTGTGCGGCAAGGACGGGCAGAGCGTGCCGGTCGGCGTCGGCCAGCCGTCGCTGCTGATCGACGGCATCACCGTTGGCGGAACGCAGGCCTGAGATGCGGGGATTCGGGAATCGGGAATCGGGAATCGCAACAGCGGGGACTGCGGGGTGTGGTGGGTTCCGCTTGGGTGATTGTCCGTTTCTGCGGGAACTCAGGAAGCGGGATTCGGGGTTGGCAACGGCCGGGATGGCCGTTGCGGGGCTGGATGGATCGGGCGGAGCCTTATTCGTCGCCTTCCGACGCCGATTCGTCGTCTTCCGATGCCGATTCCCCACTCTCCAATCCCTGCTCCTGAGACAATTCCCTCAATACCTGGAACAGCTCGCGGTAGGCGCGCGGCGGCTTGTTCTTGGCCCGCTCGTGAATGGCGTTGCGCACCAGTTGACGCAGTTGCTGGCGGTCGGCCGCCGGGTAGGCTTCCAGCAGCTCGGCCAGCGCCACGTCGCCTTCGGCGAGCAGGCGTTCGCGCCAGCGCTCGACGCGGTGGATCGCGGCCACTTCGCGGCGCGCGGTGTCGCTGTTGGCATCCAGCGCATCGCGGATCGCGGCCAGCGTTTGATCGTCCTCGCGGCGCATGTGCTTGGCCAGAAACGCCAGCTGGCGCTTGTGCGCGATATGCGAGGTGATGCGCTTGCTCTCTTCGATATGCGGGATCAGCGATTCTGGCACCGGCAACTTGGCCAGCTGCGCGGGGGTGAGCGCCACCAGCTTTTCGCCCAGGTCGAAAATTTCCAGCGCCTCGCGCCGCTGCTGGCTGCGGCTGGCGCCGCGAAATTCACCGGTATCTTCGTCGCGTCCGCGCATTGCCAATACATCCCAAAACAGACTGATTAAAAATTCTGGCCATGCCGGCCAGCTCTTGCGCAGGGACCCGCTATCAGGTCACTCGCACCATGAGACTAGGATAAAGCATTGAACGCACTCTCCTCCGAAACACGTGTCCACGACGACAGCCTGCAGCGCCTGGACGCGCTTACCGACATCGCGCAGCGCCTGCTCGAGCGCGCCCGTGCGGCCGGCGCCACCCAGGCCGAAGTGAGCTGCAGCGAGGAGCGCGGCCTGGACGTCAACGTGCGCCTGGGCGATGTGGAGACGGTGGAATCCACCCGCGACCGCGGCATTGCGGTCACCGTGTACTTCGGCAAGCGCAAGGGCAGCGCCAGCACCGCCGATCTGCAGGATTCCAGTCTGGAATCGACCGTCGCCCAGGCCTGCGCCATCGCCCGTTACACCGAGGACGACGTCGCTGCCGGCCTGGCCGACCCGGAGCTGATGGCGCGCGACTTCCCCGAGCTGGACAGCTGGCACCCGTGGGCGTTGGACGCCGACACCGCAGTGGATCTGGCGCTGGCCTGCGAGAGCGCCGGGCGCGATGCCGATGCGCGCATCAGCAACTCCGACGGCGCCTCGGCCAGCACCGGGCTCAGCCTGTCGGTGTATGCCAACTCGCACGGTTTCATCGGTCGCGAGCGCGGCACCCATCATTCGATCAGCTGCGCGCTGATCGCCGGCCAGGGCGACGGCATGCAGCGCGATGGCTGGTACAGCAGTGCCCTCGCACGCGAAGACCTGGAGGCCCCGGAAGCGATCGGCCGCCACGCTGCCGAACGCACCCTGGCGCGGCTGCAGCCACGCTCGCTGCCGACCGGTCAGCTGCCGGTGCTGTTCGCGCCGGAGGTGGCGCGCTCGCTGGTCGGGCATCTGCTCGGCGCGGTCTCCGGCGGTGCGCTGTATCGCCGCGCCAGTTTTCTGCTCGACAGTGTCGGCAGCAAACTGTTCCCGGACTGGTTCAATATCGAAGAACTGCCGCATCTGCGGCGCGGACTGCGTTCGGCCGCGTTCGACGGCGAAGGCGTGGCGACGCGGCATTCGGCATTGATCAGCGACGGCGTGCTGCAGCGTTACGTGTTGGGCAGCTACTCGGCGCGCAAGCTGGGCCTGCAGACCACCGCCAACGCCGGCGGCGTGCACAACCTGCAGGTCAGCGCAAATGCCGGCGACCTGGCTTCGCTGGTTGCCGGCATGTCGCGCGGCCTGCTGGTCACCGAGCTGATGGGCAACGGCGTCAATCCGGTGACCGGCGATTATTCGCGTGGCGCCGGTGGCTTCTGGATCGAGAACGGCATGATCGCCTATCCGGTCGACGGGCTGACCATCGCCGGCAATCTGCGCGAGATGTTCGCCGGCATCGAGGCGGTCGGCAACGATGTCGATCCGCGCTCGCACGTCAAGATCGGCTCGGTGCTGCTCAACCGCATGACGGTGGCAGGCGACAGCTGAGCGCAGCTGGCCGGGCTGCTGCGCCCGCCACCCGGCGCGCGCGCATCTTGCCGCTCTGCCTGGCGGCAGTGGCCGTGCGCCGCCGAGACCATGTCTTCCCGCACTGGTGGCTGGCTGAATCGTTGCTATAGTCCGCCGCACCACAACCATGCATGGGGAGAGATGATGAGCGAACTCGAGTCACACGCCGTACCGCCACCGCCGCCGATCGGGACCAGTACGCCGTCGGAGGAGCGCACCCTGGCGCTGGCCGCGCACCTGCTCGGCATCCTCACGTCCTTCATCGGCGCGCTGGTGATCTGGCTGATCAGCAAGGACGCCAGCCCGTCCAAGCCGTTCGCCACCGATCAGGCCAAGGAAGCGTTGAATTTCCAGATCACCGTGATCATTGCCTATGTGGCTGCGGTGATCCTGACCATCGTGTCGTTCGGCATCCTGTTCTTCGTGCCGACGCTGGTGTGGATCGCCAACTTGGTGCTGTGCATCCTGGCCGCGGTCAAGGCCAATAACGGCGAGCACTACCGCTATCCGTTCACGCTGCGCCTGATCAAGTAATCCGGCGCGGTGCAAATGACAAAGGCCCGGCAGCGATGCCGGGCCTTCGTCGTTTCAGACGATGATGCGATCAGTTTTGCGCCGGGGTGTTCTCGGCGAAGTACTCGTGGCTGTCGGCATTGGTGATCGCCTGGGCCGGGTTGCTGATCGCCAGGCTGCGCGCGCCGGACTGGCCGTAGACACGGTCCTGGGTGCCGGCGACGACCGTGAAGTGGCTGGTCTCGTGCACCAGCGTTCCGGCCTTGGAGTCGGTGCCGGTTGTCGACGCACTCCAGAACGCATTGCAGACATGGATCTCGTACGGCTGGTTTGGATAGACGTAGGCGAAGGAGTCCGCCAGATCCGCTTCGCAGCTGCAGTTGATCGTCAGCTGGCCGTTGTTCTGGTCCAGTGCGTTGTCGATGTTGACGAAGTTCGAGCTGACCCGGCTGTAGCGCGAGGCGTTGTAGGCGCCGAACCAGGTGGTGTAACGCGCTCCGGTGCTGCCGGCATTGAGGTAGTTGCGCGCGTTCTGCGAGTAATTACGCGCGGCGGTGACGGCACTGGCGGCCTGATTGGTGCGGGTGGTGCTGCAGTTGAGGTAGTTGATGCCATTAACCACCGCGGTCGGACCGATTGCGAGCTGGCGCTGCACGCCGCGACGCGCGCCGTCCAGCCAGACGGTGAGCGGCGTGCTGGTGGCCACGGCCGGCTGGCCGTTGGCCGCCTTCATCAGACTGCCGTCTGACAGCGAGGCGTATTGCAGCGACGAACGGACCTGGATGGTGTAGTTGCCACTGGTCGACAGATCGTAGGCGCCGGCCAGATCGACCTCTCCCTTGACGCTCTGGCCGGGCTTGAGGATGGTGAAGTCTGCCGCCTTGGGCAGGCCGCGCTTGACCAGGCGTCCGGTGTAGGTCACCGGCACGCCATCGCGGCTCACTTCCAGGATGCCGTTATCCAGCGTCTGCAGCGGCAGCTGATAGGTCGGCACGCGGGCGATCTGGCTGCCGTTGTTGGTGACGGTCACCGCGATCTTGCCCTGGTGTCGCCCGGCCTGATCGGCGACCGGCGCCAGTTCGATGGTCAACGGGACCGGGCCGCGCACGGACTGTGCCTGCGCCGAACCGAGCACGCCAACAACGGCCAGCGTGCCTGCTGCAAACGATGCGAGAAAAACGTTCTTCACCAGTGACTCTCCATGTGGTCGGGGGATGTCCGCGGACGCGGGCAGGTCAACCTAGGCAGAGCGAGCAGACGCAACAAGAGAATCGATTGATGCTGTTTTTGGCCTGCCGGTGGCCACTCAATGACAAATGCGGACACCGATGGAGACAAATCGGCAGAAAAATGTGAATTCTTCCACGCTTTTTGATCAATCTATGAAAATCTTCCTGTGAAAAATGTTTGGGAAGAAAATTTACGTTCTGTGACATAGCGCAGTGCTTGCAGGGCGGTGCGCCATCACCGCACCGTGCGCTGGCGCACGGTGTGCGCAAAAAGCGGCGCGATCGTCTGATCGATGCAGGTGTCGAAGTGCGCGACAGAATGCGGTGCGAGTCCGCCGCGAGCGCGGGAGATGCGGTGGCCAGGCCATCGATTGCCTGAAAACCCTGGTCGTCGTCGTGGCCGCAGGCCGCTGGCGAATCGTCGGCCGGTCTGTGGTGCTTGCGCGGGCAGGGCGCTGCCTTCGCGTCGGTCACCTGTTGGTCGGCTGGCCGTCGCGCTGATCGACCACGCGCGGACGGCGCTGCTCATGCCGGCCGGTGACTGCCCGTGCGGCGATGTCTTCACCTAATCTGGCACCAGGCATCGGCACGAGGGGCACGGCGCGGCGGCACGGTAGCTCGAACGAACGCGGCGCCCTAGTGCGCGCGGTCCACCGCAAACCGGCCCAGTGTCGCCAGCGTGTCGCCGGGCGGGCCGTAGGGCTGCAGGATGTCGTGCATGCGTGTGGCCAGCTCGGCCAGTTTGGCTTTGGCGCCGTCCATTCCGAGCAGGGCGGGATAGGTGGATTTGGCTTGTGCGGCGTCCTTGCCGGCGGTCTTGCCCAGCTGCGCCGAGCTCGACTCCACATCCAGGATGTCGTCGCGGACCTGGAACGCCAAGCCCAGCGCATCGGCAAACGCATCCAGGCGCTGCTGATCGTCGGCTGCGGCTGCGCCGGCGAGCGCGCCCATGCGCACTGCGGCACGGATCAGCGCGCCGGTCTTGAGGGCGTGCATGCGCTCGAGATCGGGCAGCGATTGCAACCGGCCGGTGGCGTCGATATCCAGCGCCTGGCCGCCGCACATGCCGGCAGCGCCTGCGGCGGTGGCCAGACTCTGCAGCCAGCCGACCCGCAGCTCCGCACTGACCGGGGCCGCAGCCAGCAGCTCGAAGGCGCGCGTCTGCAGCGCGTCGCCGGCCAGGATCGCGGTGGCTTCGTCGAAGGCGATATGCACGGTGGGCTGGCCGCGACGCAAGGCATCGTCGTCCATTGCCGGCAAGTCGTCGTGCACCAGCGAATAGGCGTGGATCAGCTCCACCGCCACCGCGGGCGTGTCCAGGCTGTCCTCGTCGGCGCCGAACAGCGCGCCGGCCGCATACACCAGCAGCGGACGCATGCGCTTGCCGCCGCCCAGCACCGCGTGCCGCATCGCGGCGTGCAGTCGCTGCGGCGCCAACAAGGGGCTTGGCAGACAGGCCTCCAGGCTGCGTTCGGTGCGGCCGATCCAGTGTTCGAACAACGCCGAACTCACCTCAGCCGCCGTCCTGCGACGGCGCCTGGAAGTCTTCGGCCAGATCGGGGCGCGCGGGGTCGGTCAGCATGCGCACGCGCAGTTCGGCCTGTTCCAGTGCCTGCTGGCAGTCGCGGTACAGGCCGATGCCGCGCTCGTAGGCGGTGAGCGATTGCTCCAGGCTCTGGTCGCCGACTTCCATCTTCTGCACCAGTTGCTCGAGTTCTTCCAGCGACTGTTCGAAGCGGGCGACCGGGGAGGTTTCGTTCAAGGATTTTTTGACCATCGTCAAAGTGTGCGGCGCGCAGGCAGGCGGGTCAATTCGCATTGGCGTGGTCGCGCCACTGCAAGGACGCGCCATGTGCGCGCAGCCAGTCGCTCAATGCCGCCGAGACGATGTGGTCGCCGGCTGCCAGCACCTGGTCGCCGGCCCACAGCACCGGCAGGCGCGCGCGTTGCCAGGGCGGTAGATCCAGCGCCTGCAGCAGGTGCTTGAGCCGATGCGCATGCGCGCGTTGCGGCAACACGATGCGTTCGCCACCCCGGCGTGCGCGCACCAGCAGCGGTTGCGCGAAGCGCAGGCCGGGTGCGCCCTGCAACTGCAGGCATGCGCCGTCCGGCAGCGGCAGCGGGGTGGCGCCATCCCAGCTGGTCTGCCATGACGCCGGCCACGCGGTATGCGAACGCAGCAGGTACAGGCACTGGCGCCAGCGCCGCACCTGCACCTGTTGCCAGGCAAAGCAGGCCTGCCGATCCGGCGCGTCGTCGTCGATTTCCCGCTCCAGTGCGGCCACGCCGTGCGCAGGCAGCGGTGGCGCCTGCGCTGCAGCCACCCAGGCGCGCAGCAGCCGCGGCCAACGTGTTGCCGGCTGCGCACGCAACACTTGCAGATCCAGTGCGCCGGCGGAGGTCAGCAGATCAGGCAGTAGTGCGCAGTCTTCTTGCAGCAGCAGGTCGCTGGCATCGGCGCTCAGCTGCGCGCTGCGCGCCAGTGCCTCGGCGGCCTGTGGCCAACGCTGCTGCAGTACGGGCATCAGCCGGGTACGCAGGAAGTTGCGGTCGTGGCGGGCGTCGGCATTGCTGGGGTCTTCGATCCACTGCAGGCGATGTGCCTGCGCATACGCCTGCACCTCGGCGCGCGCGTGATGCAGCAAGGGACGCCACAGCATGCCGGCGGCGAAAGGACGCTGCGCGCGCATCGCGGCCAAGCCGTCCGGGCCGGAAGCGCGCAGTGCGCGCAGCAGGAAGGTTTCGGCCTGATCGTCGCGATGGTGCGCCAGCGCCAGCCATTCGCCCGGCGCCAGCGCGGCGGCAAATGCGGCGTGGCGTGCGTGGCGTGCCGCTGCTTCCAGCCCCAGGCCGCTGTCGCGCGCGACCTGCACGTGCGCGACCTGCAATGGAACTCGCAAGGCATCGCACTGGCGCTGGCAATGCGCGGCCCAGGCGTCGGCATCGGCATGCAGGCCATGATGCACATGCACCGCACGCAGCCCCGTGTCGCGGTAACGCGGTGTCGCTGCCAGCAGATGCAGCAAGACGCTCGAATCCACGCCGCCGCTGTAGGCGACCAGCACCGGGGCGGGCGGCGGTGCGGGTTGCGGCAATCCGGTCATCGCCGCAGCGAGCTTGCTGCGACGCTGCATCCGGACGCGGGCGGCGAGGTATGACTCGCCGGTGCCGCCACTCGCGCTCCGCGCAGCCGGCCCATCAGCGCTTGGCCGCAGTCTCGAACGTTGCCGACTGCGGCAACTCCACCGGTACGCCGGCGCTGTCGCAGGTGCCGGCCTTGCACAGGCGCTCGCGCAGGCGCGGGGTGGCCTGGACGATGACGTGGTAGATCACGTTCTCTTCCAGCGTGCCGCGGAAGGCCGCGCTGCCCGGGCCGGTGGCCCAGATGCCGACGTCTTCGCCGCCATGGCTTTCGGACTTGGTCGGCACCAGCGATTCCTGCATGTAGCTGGGCGCCTCGGTGTCGACGTGGGTCAGGTCCGGGCGCCCGGCGGCCGGCTCGTTGCTGCTGGGCTCGTGCGGGTACTTCTTGGGGCCGGCCGGCTGCGCGTTGCTGGCGCCGGTGTAGCCGGGGCCGTTGGCGTAGCTCAGCGTGGTGTAGGGCTGGCCGGCCAGGTCAGTGGCCAGTTGGCTGCGGTCGCCTTCCTCGCCGCCGGTACCGCGCACCTTGCCCAGGATCGGGTTGCCGCGCACCGGGTAGCCGACGAAGTTGAGCGTATGCGAATGGTCGGCGGTGACGATGATCAGCGTGTCCGCCGGCGCGGTCTGCACCGCAGTGCGCACCGCGTTGGACAGCGACACGGTTTCGTCGAGCGCACGGTAGGCATTGCCGGCGTGGTTGGCGTGATCGATACGGCCGCCTTCGACCATCAGCACGAAGCCGTTCGGGTCGCGCGACAGCGACTGGATCGCGGTGCGGGTCATCTCGGTCAGGCTGGGCTCGCCTTGCGGAGTGCGATTGCGGTCGTGATCGAACTGCATGTGATCCGGCTCGAACAGGCCCAGCAGCGCGGGCGCGCCGGCGGCCGCTTTCAGCTGTTGTTCGTTCCAGACATAGGCGCCCTGCGGGTGCGCCTGCTTCCACTCGGCGACCAGATCGCGGCCGTCCAGGCGCAGGCCGACCTTGTCGTCGTATTCCGGATCGCGCTCCTGCACGGTCTGGAACTGGCTGCGTCCGCCGCCCAGCACCACCTGCGGGCCACGCCCGAAGCGCGCGCTGGACAGCAGTTGCTGGGCGATGTCCTGGCAGCCGGCAGTGCGGGCGGACTCGGGCAGGTCGGTATCGTTTTCCCAGTTGCGGTCAGGCGAATGCGCATAGGTCGCCGCCGGGGTGGCGTGGGTCAGGCGAGTGGTGGTGACGATGCCGGTGGCCATGCCGGCACTGTCGGCCAGCTGCAGCCAGCTCAGCAGGCCCTTGCCCAGGCTGTCGGCGCAGTCGCTGCGGTTGCCGCTGCTGACGCCGATCGCGCCCATATGCGACTTCACCCCGGTGGTGATCGCGGTCATGGTGCCGGCCGAATCCGGCGTCTGCGAATCGGTGTTGTAGGTCTTGCTGAAAGCGGTGGCGGGGAACTGCTCCCACGACAGCAGGTTCTCTTCGCCCGGCCCGCCCTTGCGCTGGCCATCCAGGATGCGCGCTGCCGCGACCGTGGTCAGGCTCATGCCGTCGCCCAGGAACAGGATCACGTTGCGCGCGCGCCCGGCCATTGCGCCGTTGCCGGCTGCGCGCGCTGCACCAGAGCGGTACCACCATTGCGGCGTCTCGCCGGCGGGATGCGTCACCTGCGGCACCTCCACGCGCACGGCGGCGGGCGCGGATGCGCCGGTGCCGGCGCTGGACGCGCAGGCGGCGATACACAGGGTGGTCAGGGCGGCGAGGGCAGGCAGGCGGTAACGCATCGGCATCGAACTCGTGACTGAATCAGTGCGCATTATGCCGGGATGCCTGGTGTCACACGGATGACACGCCGCTGTTCCAGTCGTGACCTCGCCGGCGGCGCGGGCCTGGGCTATGGTGCATGCACTCTCCCCCCGGATGATTCGACGCATGACATTGGTCTCGGCCTGGTTGCGCATTCCGTTCTGGCAACGCGTGGTGGCCGGCTTCGTGCTCGGCGCGCTGGCCGGCTGGGCCATGGGCCCGGCGGCCGATGTGTGGTTCGGCCCACTCGGCGATCTGTACGTCACCCTGATCAAGATGATCGCGATCCCGCTGGTGTTCTTTGCGGTGATCAATGCGATCTCCTCGCTGCACGGGCAAAAATCCGTCGCCGCGCTCGGTGGGCGCACCTTCCTGTGGTTCGTCATCACCGCCGCGCTGGCGGTGGGCGTAGGCCTGGCGGTGGGCACCTTGATGCAACCCGGCGCCGGGCATTTCAGCCTGAGCGTGGATTCGGCCTGGAAACCGCGCGATGTGCCCAGCCCGATCAAGGTGCTGCTGGACGTGGTGCCCTCCAATCCGTTCTACGCACTGACCGGTATCGGCACCAAGACCAATGCGGCCGGCGAAACGGTGCTGGCTGCCGGGCGCGGATCGATCCTGCCGGTGATCTTCTTCGCCGCGCTGCTGGGCTTTGCGATGGTCAAGCTCGGCGAGCGCGTGGCCGAAGCACGCAAGCTCACCGCGCAGTTGAGCGACATCATGATCCAGGTCACCCGCTTCGTGCTGGAGATGACCCCGCTCGGCACCTTCGGGCTGATCGCCAGCCTGGTCGGCAGCTATGGTTTCGAGAAGCTGCTGCCGTTCGGCAACTTCGTGCTGGCGCTGTATGTGGCCTGCACGATCCATATCGTGGTGGTCTACAGCAGCCTGTTGTTGCTGCATGGATTGAATCCGTGGAAGTTCTTCCGCGGCGCGGCGCCGGGTATGCAGGTGGCCTTCGTCAGTTCATCGAGCTTTGCCGCGATGCCGGTGGCGATGCGTTCGATCACGCATAACCTGGGCGTCAGCAAGGACTACGCCGCGTTTGCGGTGCCGCTGGGTGCCAGCATCAAGATGGATGGCTGCGGTGCGATCTTCCCGGCCCTGTGCGCGGTGTTCATCGCCCAATACACCGGCGTACCGCTGACCGCCAACCAGTACTTCGTGGTGTTGATCGCCTCGGTGCTGGGTAGTTTCGGCACGGCCGGCGTGCCCGGCACTGCGGTGATCATGGCCACGGTGGTGCTGAGTGCGGCCAACCTGCCGCTGGAAGTGATCGGTTATCTGTATGCGATCGACCGCATCCTCGACATGATGCGCACCATGACCAACGTGACCGGGCAGATGCTGGTGCCGGTGCTGGTGGCCAAGGAAACCGGCCTGCTCGACAAGGCGGTCTACGAGTCGGCATCGACCAATGTGGGGCTGGAAGATCCGCTGACCGATCGCGCGCCGACGCAGCGCTGACCGCCACCGATGCGCGTTGGATTTCCAACGCTGTGCAATCGCCTGCAGTAGCTGCCTGAGTTGCACAGCGTCGAGGGCATGTTGGTGCGGCGGTCGTTGGCCGACGACCCGTTCGAGCAGACCGCTCTGCGGTGCAGCGACTGGTCGACCAGCAACGCCGGGAGCGCGCCTGCGGCGGATGCTGAAGTGCGGCAACCGCACTTTCCCATGTTGTGTCTACGCAGGCGGGAAACCCTGGAGGCGCCAGGTCCCCGCTTGACGCATCGGCGCTGATGGACGATGCGCCAAGGCATTGCCGTTGTGCGCACTGGTAGTCCACCCGCATGGCACACTGCCCGCCCATCTATTGACGAGGGCGGGCGGTGATTGGCAAACAGCGTGATCTGACGTTTCGTTTTCTGGCCGAGCCCAGCGACGTCAACTTCGGCGGCAAGGTGCACGGCGGGGTAGTGATGAAGTGGATCGATCAGGTCGGCTTTGCCGCGGCAAGCGGCTGGAGCGGGCATTACTGCGTCACCGTGGCGGTGGGCGGCATTCGCTTCGTGGCGCCGGTACGGATCGGCGATCTGGTCGCAGTGTCCGCCAAGCTGGTCTATACCGGCCGCACCAGCATGCACTTTGCCATCGATGTGCGGGCGCGCAGCCCGATGGGCGGCGACTCGCGGTTATGCACGCATTGCATCATCGTGTTCGTGGCGATGGACCCGGACGGCATCACCCCGGTGGCAGTGCCCTCCTGGCAGCCGGACACGCCGGAAGACCAGCGCCTGGCCGAATACGCGCTCAAGGTGATGGAACTGAGCAAGGGCATCGAGGACACCATGGCGCATTACCAGGCCGCTGCTGCACGCTGACCGTGGGGCAACGCGCGCGGCATGCGTACGCGATCCAGAGGCGTGCGCGGCGGCGGCAGGGAGCTTCGGCGCAAAGACTGCCCACAACGCAAAAGGCCGCGGAATCTCCGCGGCCTTTCTGTCATGCAGTGGGTCAGATGCTCAGGTCAAAGCACCCGACGCGCCTGGATGAACTTCTCGCTCCAGTAGCCGCTGGCCAGCGAATCCACCCGCACGTCCTTGCCGCGGCTGGGAGCGTGCAGGAACTTGCCATCGCCGACTACCAGACCCACATGGTCGATGCGGCCACGCCTGCCGAAGAACACCAGGTCGCCTGCCTTGAGCGCGTTGGGGTCCTTGATCAGTTCTGCAGACTCGTCGCGTGCGATGTCGCGCGACACACGCGGCAGGTCGATGCCCAGGGCGGTCTTGAACACATAGCCGACCAGGCCGCTGCAGTCGAAACCTTCGGTGGACTCGCCGCCCCAGACGTACGGGGTGCCGAGCAGGGCCATGGCGCGTTGCAGGATCACCTGGACACGGCTGTCGGCGACGGCGTTCTGGGCAGCGTTGGCCGCGCTCTGGGAAACGTCGTAATTGGCCAGCAGGCGGCTGAGGTCACCGGCGAACATTGCCGAGCGGTCCATCAGCGGAATGGCGTCGTTGGCGGCCAGGTGCGGAAGCAGGGCGGCCAGTGTTGCGGTGGCAGCGGCGTCGGCGCGGCTGCGGGTTGCGGCTTTCTCGGCGGCGACGGCGCTGTCTGGCGTGGTCGTCTGCGGAGCGGATGGCGTGCCGTTGGCGGTCTGGGCCAGGGCGGGTAAGGCTGCGAGCCAAAGGGCAGTGGCGCATAGCAGGCGGAGCGGTTTCCGGGGCGGAAGCGGTGCGGCGCCAGTGTTGATCTGTTCGTCGTTCGTCACGCGGGAATCACAATTCTGCTGTCGATGCGGGATGATGCCCTGGTGAAAGAATCGTTACGTTCAAAAAAGGTTAAATTTCCGTTTTATGAAACGTGACGTGTATCGCATATCAGGGCAAAACCCGCTTTGAGCCTGAATAATGGTCGCGCCAGTAGGCGCCGTCCAGGAAATCCAACCGGACGGTACCGCCGGTGTTGGGCGCATGCACGAAGCGGCCCTCACCGACATAAATGCCGACATGGGTCACGTTGCCGCTGGAGCCGAAGAACACCAGATCGCCAGTGGTCAACGTCTCCGGCGGGATGCGCGGGCCCTGCACCGCGGCCAGTTCACGCGAGGTGCGTGGCAGCGCCAGCGCCAGCACATCCTTGTAGACATAGGTGACCAGCCCGCTGCAGTCGAAGCCGGTCTCCGGTGTGTTGCCGCCGAAGCGGTACGGCGTGCCGACCAAGCCCAGCGCTCGCATCAGGATATTGTTGGCGGCGGCCGGGTTGGACGGCGGCACCTGCGGCCAGACGCGCGGTGCCGGTGGCGGGGCAGCTGCCGGTCGACGGACCGGCGCCTGTGCGCAACCGCCCAGCAGCACGACCAGTCCCAGCAACGAACTGGCCGCGGCGCGGCGGGCGCTGACGGCGAAAACTGGCGTGATATGCATGGAGCCGGGATAATGGGCGGTTCGAAAGGTCGCCATGATGGCGGCGCACCCGGCGGCCGACAAGCCGTCCTCCACCGTCTGCCACCGGGCAGCCTATTCAGAGCCAGGCATGAAGATCGAAAAAGACAGCGTCGTCCGCTTCCACTACACCGTTTCCGAGCTCGGCCAGGAACCGATCGAGAGCTCCAAGGAGCGTGACCCGTTGGCGATCATGATCGGCCACGGCAACATCATTCCGGGCCTGGAAGCGGCCATGATGGACAAGCAGGCCGGCGACAGCTTCGGTGTGGACGTCAAGGCCACTGAAGCGTACGGCGAATATCGCGAAGGCCTGAGCCAGCGCGTGCCCAAGAAGCACTTCGGTGCCACCAAGCTGGTACCGGGCACCCAGGTGGTGCTGCAGACCAACTTCGGCCCGCGCGCAGTGACGGTGCAGAAGGTCGGCATGAGCGTGGTCGACGTCGATCTCAACCACCCGATGGCCGGTAAGGACCTGCATTTCGATGTGGAGATCATCGAGGTGCGTGAAGCCACCCAGGAAGAGCGCGACCATGGACATGTGCATGGCGAAGGCGGCCATCACCACTGAGCGCAGCCGTCGCGCTGTCGGTGTGGTGTGCAGACCGATGCAGGTAATCTGCAAGATGGGCATGCACCGCGCGGTGATGCCGGGTTGCAGGTGCCGATCGTGCCGGTCTGACCAGCGTTCGCCGGATGCGTTTCTGCGGCCCGCCATCCCGGCGGGCCGTTTGCATGTTGCCCGCCGCGATTGCCGCGCCGCGCTGTCCGGACCGAGATGACCCCGCGCGATCCTTTGCTGCCCATTGCAATGAGCGAGCGCATCGCGGTGCTGGATGTGCTGCGCGGTTTTGCGCTGCTGGGCATCCTCCTGATGAACATCGAAGCCTTCGTCGGTCCGCTCGATCTGGCGATCACCGGCGTCGAGCCGCATTGGCACGGTGCCGACCGGGTCGCCGATGCGCTGGTGTACCTGTTGGTGCAGGGCAAGTTCTACACGCTGTTCTCGTTGCTGTTCGGCATGGGGTTTGCGGTGATGGCGCAGCGCGCCGCGCAGGCCGGGCGCGGGTTTTTCGGCATCTATCTGCGTCGCACCGTCGGGCTGCTGGCGATCGGGCTGGCACATGCGCTGCTGCTGTGGTCTGGCGATATTCTGGTGACCTACGCGTTGCTGGCCTTGTTGCTGCTCGCTACACGCTCGGTGCCGACGGTGACGCTGCCGTGGCTTGCCGCGCTGGTCTACTGTTGCGCGCCCGCGTTGATGCTGCTGTATGGCGTCGCTGGCACCTTGATGCAGCTCGATCCGGCGGCTGCCGTGGAATGGAAGGCCGCGATGGCCGATGCGGCGCAACAGGCGGCAGCGAACGTGCAGGCACAGCGCGCCGCCTTCGGCAGCGGCAGCTATGCGCAAGCGACGCTTCAGCGCTGGCACGACCTGCGGCAGGCGATGACCGGGCTGAGCATCAATGGCCCGGCGATGCTCGGCATGTTCCTGCTGGGCAGCTGGTTTGTGCGCAGTGGCGCGATCGCCGCGCCCGAGCGCTTCCCGCGCCTGTTTCGGGCCCTGCGCTACGGCGTGCTGCCGCTCGGGCTGGGCGTGATGGGGGTGAGTTACGCGCTGGAGCCGTGGATCGATCCGGCGCGCCTGGATCTGCGTTTGTCGGGTGCATTCGCGTTGTCACTGATTGCCGGCCCGCTGATGAGCCTGGGCTATGCGGCGTGGGTGGTGCGCCTGGCACCGCGCCTGGCATGGCTTGCGCCTGCCGGACGCATGGCGCTGACCAACTACCTGATGCAGTCGTTGCTGTGCACGTGGATCTTCTATGGTTACGGGCTGGGCTACTTCGAGCAACTGCCGCGCGTATGGCAGCTGCCGTTCGCGCTGGCGCTGTTTGCGCTGCAGGTGGTGCTGAGCCGGTTGTGGCTGCGCTTGTTCCGCTTCGGGCCGATGGAATGGCTATGGCGCAGCGTGACCTATCTGCGCGTGCCGCCGATGCGTCGCAGCAGCGGGCAAGTGGGGTAGTGCGCGCACGAGTGCCCGGTGGCGGTCATCGCACCGGTCCGTGGTCGCCACTACAGGCGCCGCCGCCGGGGGGTGTTTGCCGGTGCAAGCCGGCAAGGGCTGTTCGCTCACACTGGAGCGCGCGGCCGACCATCTGCATGCGCCGGCTGCTCCTGCCGTGATCGAGCGCTGGGATGGATGGCGGCCGACGAACTGGGACAAGGTGCCGGTGCTGGCCGCGGGCAGGGCCGTCCTCACGTCTGGCTCGCAGCCGGACATGGCATGCTCGCCATCAGCATGAGCACCACAAGCGAACAACTGATGGCCGACCTGATCACGGGCCGCGCACCTGCGCTGGACCTGCATCCTTACCGGGCGGAGCAATTCGCATGAGTGTCCGTTACGACTACGACGTGGTGATACTGGGAGGCGGCTCCGGTGGATTGGCAGCGGCCTTTCGCGCGGCCAAGCACGGCGCACGCGTGGCGATGATGGAACCGAATGCGTTGGGCGGCACCTGCGTCAATCTCGGCTGTGTACCCAAGAAGGCGATGTGGCTGGCGGCCGATCTGGCCGGCAAGATCGCGCTTGCCGGGGCGCTGGGTTTCGATGTGCCGCGACCGACATTGGCATGGCAGGAACTGGTCACGCACCGGCAGGGCTACATCGGCAACATCCACGCAAGTTATCGGCGTCGCCTCAACGAAGATGGCGTGGTGATGATCCCGCAGCGCGGTGTGCTGCAGGATCGCCATACCATCATGGGCGGCGATGGCGTGCCGGTCACCGCCGAGCACATCGTGATCGCAACCGGTGCGCACCCGTTGCGCCCCGACGTGCAGGGTGCCGAACACGGTGAAGTGTCCGACGATTTCTTCAATCTCTGTCATGCGCCCGAGCAGGTGGCCATCGTCGGCGGCGGCTATATCGCGGTGGAAATCGCCGGCTTGCTGCAGGCGCTGGGCAGTCGCGTGCATTTGTTCGTCCAGGGCGAGCGGCTGCTGGAGCGCTTCGACGCCGAGCTGACCCTGCAACTGGCCGACAACCTGCGGCATCTGGGCGTGCGCCTGCATTTCGGTTTCTCGACCACCGCTCTGGAACGCGATGCGGACGCCAAGTTGCATGTGCATGGCCATCCCGCACACACCAGCGAGCAGGGCAACGACGTGTTCGACAAGGTGTTTTTCGCCACCGGCCGACGCGCCAATACGGCGGGGCTGGGTCTGGAAGAGGCCGGGGTGCGCCTGGGCGAAAAAGGCGAGGTGGTGGTGGACGATGGCCAGACCACCAGCGTGCCCAACATCCATGCCATCGGCGATGTCGGCGGCAAGGTCGGACTGACGCCGGTGGCGATCACGGCAGGACGCAAGCTGATGGATCGCCTGTTCGGCAAGCAACCGGATGCGCGCGTGGACTACGAGGGCGTGCCGAGCGTGGTGTTCTCGCATCCGCCGCTCGGGCAGGTCGGCCTGACCGAGGAGCAGGCGCGCGCGCGGCATGGCAGCGCGGTACGCATCTATCGCAGCAACTTCCGCCCGATGTTGCACGCGCTGGCCGACGCGCCGCAGCGCAGCCTGTTCAAGCTGGTGTGCGTGGGCGAAGAGGAGCGCGTGGTCGGCGTGCATCTGCTGGGCGAGAGCGCCGACGAAATGCTGCAGGGCTTTGCGGTGGCAGTGAAGATGGGCGCGACCAAGCGCGACTTCGACGAGACCGTGGCGATCCATCCGACCTCCTCGGAAGAGATCGTGTTGATGCATTGAGGTGCCAGTTGTGGCCGGGCGGGCGAGGCATCAGTCCCTGGCTTGATGCAGGGACCGACATCGGTCGGGAGTTCGACAACCTGCAGTCGGCGCGGGTGCTTCGGGGCGAACGCGTCGACGGCGCGCAGCCAGTGCCCCTTTCGCCCGAGCGAAGAGGGGTTTTTGATCCAGTAACTGGCATCCTTGCGTGATGTCCAAGCCCCGCAACCCGACGACGCGTCGACCTGCCGACCTGCCTGCGCATGCCGCATCAAGCGCTGAGGCGCTCTGCGGCGACCAGGCACGACTGCGCATTCTCGCCGCGATTCGCGCAATCCCTTCCGGGCAGGTTGCCGGTTATGGCGACGTCGCGCTGCGCGCCGGCCTGCCAGGGCGGGCGCGGCTGGTGGCCCGCGTGCTCAGCGGCAATGACGATCCGCAGCTGCCCTGGCACCGGGTGCTGCGCAGCGACGGCCGGATCGCGTTGCCGGAAGGCTCGTCCGGCTACCGTGAGCAATGTCGGCGACTGCGCGCCGAAGGCGTGGCGGTCGAGCAGGGCCGGGTGCGTCGTGCCAGTGCCGCACAGCGTCTGGACGCGGCCGTGTGGGGACCTTCATAAGCCTGCCGTTATGATGGTTGGCATTCCGAAGGATGCCGTCATGCCCCAACTGCCGCCCGTCACCAAAGCGTTGTTGATCGCCAATATTGGCTTGTTCCTGCTGCAGTGGGCGTTGGGCGATCTGGGCGCTGGCGTGCTGCCCTCCGATGCGGCGCTGTCGTCGTTGATGTTGTGGCCGATTTCCAACGGCTTCGATGCCTTCTCGCCCGGTGCCAGCTTCATGCCGTGGCAGCTACTGACCTACGCGTTCCTGCATGGCGGCTTCAATCATCTGTTCTTCAACATGCTGGCGCTTTTCATGTTCGGCGCGGCGCTGGAACAGACCTGGGGCCAGAAGCGCTTTCTGACCTATTACCTGGTGTGCGTGGCCGGCGCCGGCGTGTGCCAGCTGCTGCTGGCTTGGTTCACCCAGGGCGGGGCGCCGGTGGTGGGGGCGTCGGGCGGGGTGTTCGGCTTGTTGCTGGCCTACGGCATGCTGTTCCCCAATCAGCGGGTGATGCTGCTGTTTCCGCCGATCCCGATGAAGGCGCGTACCTTCGTGATCGTGTTCGGTGCAATCGAACTATTCCTGGGTGCAACCGGCTGGCAGCCGGGCGTGGCCCACTTCGCGCATCTGGGCGGCATGCTGTTCGGCTGGCTGATGATCCGTTACTGGCGCGGGCAGTCGCCGTTTGGCGGCAGTGGCGGCAAGAAGGGCGGTGGCAAGGGGCGCAAGCCGCCGCTGCGCGTGGTGCGTTGAGATAGTCGTGGCGTGGCAGATCCACGCTGATCCGTAGGAGCGGCCCTGGCCGCGATGGGCGTTACCGGTAGGTCTTCATCGCGGCCGGTGCCGATCCTGCCAAGCGTGCGTTGTCATGGATGGAATGCCAGGCACAAAAAAAGAGCGCGGAGTCCGCGCTCTTTTTTCATTTCCAGCCACTGCATGTCGATTGCCAGTGACTTCCTGGCGCTTGAATCAGCGCCAGATCTTCAACTGCTCGGCATCCACGCGCTGCATCGGCTGGCCGGCCTTGCAGCTGAACGCCGCACCGAATTCCGGCAGGTTGGACAGCGGGCCGTTGGTGCGCCACTGGCCCGGCGCCCGGATGTCGGCGCTGGCGCGCTGCACCGCTTCGTTCGGCGACAGCTGCTGGGCCCACAAGCCGGCCCAGGCAGTGAAGAATGCCTGCTTGTCGGCCTCGGTGGCCGCTGGCTGTGCCTTGCTGAAGGCCTGCCAGGCCAGTTCGATGCCGGCCAGGTCGGCCAGGTTTTCTTCGGCGGTCTGTGCACCGTTGACCTTGACGTTGGGCACGCCCGGGTAGGCGTAGGCACCAAACTGGCTGGCCACCTTGCCGGCCAGCAGGGTCCAGCTGGTCTTCTCGGCCGGCGTCCACCAGCTGCGCAACTCGCCCTTGGCATCCACCAGCGAGCCCTTGGCGTCGATGGCACGGGTGATTTCGTGGGCAACCAGCGCGCCGTAAGCGCCGTACTGCGCGGCCGGCGTGCTGCCCGCAGTGAGCACCGGCGGCTGCAGCACGGCAGCGGTGATGATCAGGCGGTTCTGTGCGATGTCGTAGGCCACTGCCGGCTGCTGCGGCAGCACGTCCCAGCGGCGGTCGGCGTTGCCCTTGCCAATGCGCTTCATCTCCTCGCGGTGACGCCAGGTCGAAGCGATCAGCATGTTGCCACCGAAGCTGCCGCGGCCCATCGGCTGCACGGTGTAATCCAGATCGCGACGCGGCGCGCCGACCTCGATCTTCATCGCCGACAGCTTGGACTTGGCTTCGGCGATCACTTCACCGTTGCCCCAGCCGGTACGCTCCAGCGCGGCCAGCTGCGCGTCGCGTACCTGGTCGGCGATGGCCTCGGCCTGGCGGCGCGTGTCACTGCTCAGGTAGCGCGCCACGTATTCGCGGCCGAGCATCGGGCCGGCAGCGATATTGATCGCGTCCAGCACCTGCTGCCAGCGCTGCGGCGGCAGGGCATCGCCACGCAGCAGACGGCCGCGGAACTGGTATTCGGCATCGTGGAAGCTCTTGGACAGGTACGGCGCCATCGCATCGCCCACGCGCCAGCGCAGATAGGCCTTCCACTGTTCCGGCTTGATGCTGACGATCATGCTGTCGAGCTGCTTGAACATGGCCGGGTCTGCCATCGACACCAGGTCGTCCTTGACGCCCTGCGCTTCCAGGAAGTCGGCCAGACGCAGATTCTTGTACTGCTTTGTCAGGTCCTTGATGGCGATCGGTGCGTAGTTGTTGAACGGGTTGTTGATGCCCTGCACCGACTGCGCGCTGCGCGCCAGCGCGGTCTCGATCTGCAGCACCGAGGCGGCATCGGCGTCGAGCTTGTCGGCCGGGGTGCCGGTCAGCGCCAGGATCTGCTTGACGTAGGCGCGGTAGCGGCCCATCAGCGCCTGGGTGTCGGCGTCGGTGCGGGTGTAGAACGCCGGGTCCGGCAGGCCCATGCCGCCCTGCATGAAATAGCCGATATGGCGATCGAGCGCCTTCAGGTCCACATCTGGGCCGAAATTGAAACCGACCGGAATGCCGACCTGATGCAATGCTGCGATGGAAGCGGGCACATCCTTGGCCTTCTTGATCGCGTCGATGCGCGACAGCAAGGGGGCGATGGGGTTGGAGCCATCCTTTTCGACCGACGCTTCGTCCAGGCCGCTGGCCCAGAAGTCGCCAAGCAGTTTCTGCACATTGCCCTGCGGCGCTTTCATCGATGCATCCAGCAACTCGCGTTGCTGCTGCAGCGCGCGCTCGGACAGCTGGCCCAGCGCGGTGACGGCACCGGCCTGCGGCACCGGGTTGGCCTTGAGCCAGCCGGCATTGGCGTAATCGTAGAAGTCGGTGCAGGCCGCCGATACGGCCGGGGCCTTGGGGGCGGCCTTCTTCTTGCGAGCGGCGTCGGCGTCGGGGGCGGACAGCAGCGTGATCAGGCTGAAGCCAAGAGCGAGGGCAAGCGGACGAATGGTGGGCATCGAGAAGAAAGGTGGCCAGATTGAAGTCGGCGGAGTTTAGCAAGGCTGCGCCTCGTGCAGGCGGGCGCGAGCCGCCGTTGGTTCCCGGTGCCGGCCGCTTGCATGAACGCATCAGGCCCGCGCGTGCGCGCCAGCGTGTGGTGCCATCGAGCTGGAAGCGCTTGCAGCCGGTGACCTGCGCAGTGTGGATGCAGGCCAAGACGCGTGCGGTGCCGCGATGGCAACGTTTGAATGCTTGAAGCGATTGGCTGCAAGAAGCGACTGTCGCCGGCCAGCGTAATTCACCTGCCACGCAGCAAAAATCGAAAACAAAAAAAAACGGGCGACGATCTTTCGATCGCCGCCCGCGTGATTGATCGCGATTACGCAGTTACCAGATCACGACCTGCTGATCGCCCTGACGCACCATCGCATCGCCAGCCTTGCACGAGAACGCTGCGGCAAACGCCGGCATGTTCGACGGCGCACCGCTGGCGCGGAAGTTGGCCGGTGCATGCGGGTCGGTCTTCAGGCGCACCACCAGTTCTTCCGGAGTGAAGTTGCGGCGCCACACCGTGGCCCAGTTGAGGAAGAAGCGCTGGTCACGGGTGATGCCGTCGGTCTTGGGGTCGTCCTTGCCGGCGGTGGCGGTCTTCATCGCGTCATAGGCGGTGTTGAGGCCGCCCAGGTCGGCGATGTTCTCGCCCAGCGTGAGGTCGCCCTTGACCTTGTCGCCGGCCGGGGTGCGATAGCCATCGAACTGCGCGACCAGCTTGCCGGTGCGCGCCTTGAACGCGTCCAGATCCTTCTGCGTCCACCAACCCGGATCGGCGATGAAGTTGCCATCGGCACCGAAGCGGCTGCCCTGGTCGTCGTAGCCGTGGGTCATCTCATGCCCGATCACCGCACCGATGCCGCCGTAGTTCATTTCCTCCGGCGCATTCGGGTCGAAGAACGGCGGCTGCAGGATGGCGGCCGGGAACACGATCTCGTTCTGCAACGGGTTGTAGTAGGCGTTGACGGTCTGCGGGCTCATGCCCCATTCGGTCTTGTCCACCGGCTTGCCGATCTTGGACAGGTTCCATTTGTAGTTGTACTCGGACGCGGCCATCACGTTGCCCAGGTAGCTGTCGCGGCTGGTGCTCAAGCCGTTCCACTCGCGCCACTTTTCCGGGTAGCCGATCTTGGGCGTGAAGCTTTCCCACTTGGCGATCGCCTTGGTCTTGGTCTCCGGGCTCATCCAGTCCAGCTTTTCGATGCGGGCCTTCAGCGCGGTGCGCAGATTGGTCACCAGGGTTTCCATCTTGGCCTTGGAATCGGCCGGGAAGGCGACCTTGACGTACATCTGGCCCAGCGCTTCGCCGGTCTGGCCATTGATGGTCGCCAGCACACGCTTCCAGCGCGGCTTGATCTGCTTCTGCCCGCGCAGGGTCTGGTTGTAGAACGCGAAGTTCTCATCGACGAACGGCTGGCTGAGGAACGGCGAGGCGCCATCGACGGTATGGAAGCGCAGGTAGGCGCGCCAGTTCGCCGGATCGGTGTCGGCGATCATCTTGCTCACTTCCTGGTGGAAGGCCGGGATCGCCAGCGAGAACATCTCCGGCGTGGTCACGCCCTGCGACTTGAAGAACTCGGTCCACGACCAGTTGGGCGTCAGCTTGTCGGCATCGGCCGGCGAGATCGGGTTGTAGGCCAGCGAGGCATCGCGTGACATCTGGGTGCTGGTCTTGGAGACCTTGGCCAGACGGGTTTCGAACGTGACCACCTGCTTGGCCTGCGCGGCGGCATCGGCCGCGGTCACGCCCGACAGTTCCAGCACCTTGGCCACGTGCGCCTGGTAGGCCTCCAGCTTGGCCTTGTTGGCGGCGCTGGTGTAGTACTCCGGATCCGGCAGGCCCAGACCGCCCTGCATGGCATAGGCGATGTTCTGGCTGGACTTCTTGAAGTCCGCCTCGGCGCCGAAGCTGAAGAGCTCGTTGTTGCCTTTGGCCGCGCTGCTGCGCAGATAGTCGACCAGCTTGGTCTGGTCGCTGATGGCGTCGATCGCGGCCAGTTCGGGCTTCAGTGGCTCGATGCCCTGGGCATTGATCTTGGCCTCGTCCATGCCGGTGGACCAGAGGTCGCCGACGATCTTTTCCACGCCGGTGGCGCCGGTGTCGGCCGCCGCCTGTTCGACCAGTTGCTGCTGGATCGCATTGGAACGCTCGTCGAGCATCTCGAACGCGCCCCAGCTGGTGCGATCGCTCGGCACCGGGTTGGCGGCCAGGAACTTGGCGTTGGCGTACGCATTCAAATCCGTGCAGGCGTTGCCGTTGGTATCCAGGTCGGCGGCGGTGAACTGGTTCACGGCCGGCAGCTTGCTCTGGTCCAGGGTCAGCGCCTTGGAAGCCGCCGGAGTGGTTGCGGCGGTATTGGCCGCGGGCGCGGCCGGCGTGGCGTCTTCGGATTTCTTGCAGCCGCTCAGCGCGGCGGCCACGGCCAGGGACAGGGTCAACAAATGAGGTGTACGAATCACAAAGGGCTCCGGGAGCAGATGTGGGAAGCCCCGTCGCCGGGGCTGTGGCCGGCACTCTACGCCTGCCCAGCCGATAGGCATGGTGTCGAAGGTCATGGGTGCGGCGTGTGTAGGTGGGACGGCCCACGGTGTCCGGGTGCGTGGCAGTCCTGCGCAGGGCGCCAAGCGCAGTGGCAATCCGATGTTTGCGAGTCCTGCGCGCTGTGGCTTCGGATCCCGTTCTTGCTCTCCCGGCCTGACCGTCGATTTCGGTGGCCGGACAGCCATCTTGATGGCCGCGAAAGCCCAATGGTCCGGCTATGCAAGCACTGCTATATACAAGCGCATGCCTACCGCCTCCGAACCGTTGGATGCCCTGATCATCGGCGCTGGCCATAATGGCCTGGTCTGCGCCGCCTACCTGGCCAAAGCCGGCAAGCTGGTAGCGGTGCTGGAAGCGCGCGACGTCGTCGGCGGCGCAGCGGTCACCGAAGAATTCCATCCGGGGTTTCGCAACTCGGTGGCGGCGTACACGGTGTCGTTGCTGCAACCCAAGGTCATCGCCGATCTTGACCTGGAGCGACATGGCCTGCGCGTGGTGGCGCGCCGCATCAACAACTTTCTGCCATTGCCGACTGGCGAGTACCTGCTGGCCGGTGCGGGGCGCACGGCTATGGAAGTCGGCAAGTTCTCCGCGCGCGATGCCGCTGCATTGCCTGCCTATGAAGCGCGCCTGGAGCAACTGGCCGATGTCTTGCGTGCGCTGGCATTGCAGCCACCGCCGGGTGTCAGCGATGGTGGATGGCTGCGCGCGTTGCCGCAGCTATGGCCGCGGGCAAGCTGGGGCTGTAGCTGCAGGGACTACCGCTCGCGTTGCGGCAGGAGCTGCTCGACCTGTTCACGATTTCGGCCGCCGAGTAGCTGGATCGCTGGTTCGAAAGCTCCGATCAAGGCGCTATTCGACTTCGACGGGATCGTCGGCAATTACGCCAGCCCCTACACGCCGGGCACCGCCTACGTGTTGCTGCATCACGTGTTCGGGCAAAGCAATGGCGTCAAAGGCGCCTGGGAACACGCCATCGGCGGCATGGGCGCGATCACCCAGGCGATGGCCGCCAGTGCGCGCGACTCTGGCGTGACTATTCGCACCGGCTGCGCGATGGAGCGCGTGCTGGTGGAGCAGGGTCGTGCGGTCGGTGTCATCACCGTCCAAGGAGAGACGCTACGTGCGCGTGCAGTGGTGGCCAACGTCAATCCGAAGCTGCTGTATCAGCGTTTGATGCAGCCGGACGCTGTCCGCGCGGCGACACGAGAACGCATGGCGCATTACCGCTGCGGATCGGGCACGTTCCGCATGAATGTCGCGCTCTCACGGCTGCCGGATTTCACCGCCTTGCCGGGCACGGGCGATCATCTGACTGCCGGCATCATCCTGGCGCCGAGCCTGGATTACATGGATCGTGCCGGGCAGGACGCGCGCGCTTCGGGATGGTCATGCGAACCGGTGGTCGAGTTGCTGATTCCCAGCACGCTGGACGACACGCTGGCACAGCCCGGTCAATATGTGGCCAGCCTGTTTTGCCAGCACGTGGCACCACAGCTGCCGGATGGCCGGCATTGGGACGATCATCGTGAGCTCGCCGATCTGATGATCGCGACGGTCGAGCGCTACGCTCCCGGATTCGCGGCTTCGGTGCTAGGCCGGCAGATCCTCAGCCCGCTCGATCTGGAACGTATCTTCGGGTTGATCGGTGGCGACATTTTCCACGGCGCCCTCAGCCTCAATCAACTTTTCAGCGCACGCCCGATGCTGGGGCAGGGCGCATATCGCGACGCGATTGCCGGGCTGTATCTGTGTGGGTCCGGCACGCATCCGGGCGGCGGGGTGACCGGGGCGCCTGGGCATAATGCGGCGCGGATGATTTTGGGTGGTTGATATCTTCTTCAAGGCCCACTCTGCCCCCGCAAACAGATAAAGAGGCCCTGGAAAACCAAGGCCTTGGAGCAATGCACTACCTGACTGGCTGAACCTAGCAGGCTGCTGAAATACCAGTCGCGACGAAGCAATCATCGGCCAACGTGTGAGCCAGCAACTGCGATGCTGATCGCTT